>PLJL01000006.1 GCA_003140215.1 Vulcanimicrobiota bacterium
CAACGCGCGGGCGCCCGCCTCGCCAAGATAAACGTATTCGGTGAGGAACTCGCGTGTGTTGGCCCGTTTGTGGCCCCATCTGAGTGACGGTAAGAAACGTCGATTCCGGTCGCCTCGCGCTGCGTCGATGCGGACGCCGCGGGGCCGTAACGGGGCCGTCAATCTTCAAGCCTTGACTGACGACCCGCTCGTCAACGGCTCTCCTGTATGCTCGTCTCCGTCGACCGGGTCAAGGACCAACGTCGCCGCTACTCCATCCCGGAGCACGGGCGAAATCTGCCGCTCGTCCGTCAGGTCGTCCTCGTACAGATCTCGGCGTTCCGTAGCGCTCGCCGACTTGGTCTGCGCCCATGTGATCGGCCCGGACTCGAAAGGCGGCTGCTCGCGGTTCGACGGCGAGAGTTTCCCGGCGACCTCCCGATAGAGATCGCGCGTCGCTTCGCCCAGCAGCCCGCTGATGCGAAAAAGACCGTCGCCGGAGAACTCGATTCCAGTCCATGGCAAGCTGTCGTGGCGTTGAACGAGCAGGTAGGTCTCGAGCCCGATGGCATAGATCGCGAACTGGTTCGATTCCGCGACCAACTTGATGCCGAATAAATCGGCGGGGGCGATGATACGGACAAAATCCATGTAGTCGACCTCCCTGGCGTTCAATGGCCTTCGCGGTGACCGTAAGACGTCGATCTTTCGGCTCCGAGAACGACGCGAACGTCGCGTTTAACCGCAAGCGATTTGCGAGTATACCACATTTTTACGACGACAATCAGTGACGCTGCCTCGCCTGTCGGCCCCAGTAGAGATGTCCGGTTTTCGCCTAAGTAGAGTCTGCTGAATGGAGCTCGTAACCTTGAGCCGACCCGAACTCGACCGCTTGGCCGCCCTCCAGCACTACCAGAGGGGTGAAGTGACCCAAGTCGAGGTGGCTCGCCAGCTGGGGCTATCCAAGCGGCAGATCCGGCGATTGCTCCGACGGCTCGAATCGGTTGGGCCAGCCGGGCTGGGCTCGCAGCGGCGGGGTCGCACGAGCAATAATCGGCTGCCGGCCGCCACGCTCGAGGCTGCTCTGGCTTTGGTGCGCGATCGCTATCCCGATTCCGGGCCGACCTTCGCCGCTGAGAAGCTGCGCGCAGTTCACGGACTGCGCCTCTCCATCGAGTCGTTGCGCAAGGCGATGACCGTCGCAGGGCTGTGGCAACCCCGACGGCAACGGCGACGCCGCGTGCATCCGCCGCGCCAGGGGCGCCCTTGTCGAGGTGAACTCGTTCAGCTTGACGGCTCACACCATCGCTGGTTCGAAGACCGCGCACCGAATGCGTGTTGATGACCGCTGGCGACGACGCGACAAGCGCGATCCTCGCCGCACGCTTCGACACCGTCGAGTCCACACAAGCGTATTTTGCACTGCTGCAGGCTTTGATCGTTCGCTATTGCCGACCGATTGCCGTCTATACCGATCGGCACACGGCGCTCAAGACCCCTCGGGGGAAACGGGCCAACCCCAAGTGGCACGCGCCCTCGAGGAACTCGACATCGAACTCATCTGCGCAGCAACGCCACAAGCTAAAGGCCGCGTGGAGCGTGCTCATCAAACACTGCAACATCGACTCTTGCGCGAAATGCGGCTCAGGAACATCAGCGACATCGAGAACGCCACGCCTTTCTACTGCACTTCATCGCCGAATACAACGAGCGCTTTGCCGTTGCTCCACGCTGTGACATCGATGCGTTCCGGTCACACGACGAACTCGACCTCGAGCGCATCCTTACCCCGAGGCTACGCCGTACGCTTACTAAAGACTTGACGTGCCAAGTGGGCGCCACCATCTATCAAGTTATCAATGCCGTTTTGCCGGCGCGACTCCGCGGCACCACCATCGATATCGACTTCGTCGACTGAATTCGCGTCTACCGCCGCGGCGTTCGTGTCGAGTTTACACACGTGCGCGCCGTATCACGTGCCCTCGTCCTGGGCCGCAAGGCCCTCGAATCGCACTATGACTACCGCCAGCCCAACCCGAAGAAGGGACACCCGCCGGCACCCGACCATCCCTGGCGGAAACATACTCGACCCGCTCCGGCCGCCGGTGGACCGGACGCTTCAGCTTCGCGGGAAGCGGACACTATGGCGTTGGGCTGACAGTGACGCTGCCTCGCCTGCTCACCGTTGCGCGCTCGCGGGCGACGCGCGGCGGTTACCGTGCAGTAGAATGCCTTACGTCTTCCTGATGTTGGCGCTCTGGCCGCACGTCGAAGCATCGGCACCGAAGCAGACGGCCGGACCGTCGGCGTCGACGTAACTTCCTCACACGGCCATGAGGCCTGACCTCACGTTCGCTACGACGGAGCTCGCCGCGGCGTCGCGCTCCCGGTCGTCGATGCTCAGCGCACCGAGAACGCCGTCTCTGACTGCCCGCACCGAAATACGCGTAGCAGCGAGTAGGCTATGAGTGGCCGCCGCCGCCGGAGGGATACGGAAGGAACGTGGCGCGCAAGTTGATCATCCTAACGGTGTGCTCAAGTGTGGCCCGTGTTCGGGCACGCCTCTCCCTCGTGAAAGCGTGCGGTTGGCGCGGCGATCGAACGATTTCTTCCCGCGGATCGAGGAAGCAAGGAAGCATTTCGATGGAGCCGTTGGCGAGGGCGTCGTGACGGTGCCGTTTTTACCGCGTTCCGCCATTTGGTACATGCCTTGGGGGCCATCAGCGTGAGCGGCTTCACGGTCGGCGATATTGACGCGCTAGAACTAGAACGGACGAGCCCGCTCGCAGAGATGTACACGCTCAGTCCGTTCGCCTGGCGGGAGGACGCGAAGTACGGTCTCTTGGTGCGGGCCGTCAACCGCTCCGAGGTTGCGGCCGAGAAGATCGCCCGAGTCTACTACGGTCACGCAGGCGATGGTTTACGCTTTACCATGGGCGACCATCCGGTGATTCGCCCGGGCCCCGGCGAAGACGACAAAGACGGATGCGAAGATCCGACGCTCGCAATCGTGGGCGGCAGATATTACGTCTATTACACCGGTTGGAACCAGAGCCTCAAGCATGGGCAGCTTTTGCTCGCCGCGGGCCCCGATGTCGAACACTTAGAAAAGCGCGGAATCGCTCTGCCCTGGAAGCCACAATGCGAGAACCCGAAAGAAGCCACAATCGTGTCGGTCGCGGATGGAACGTGGCGATTGTTCTTCGAGCACGCGGTTGCCGGCGCGTCGAAAATCGGTATCGCATCAGCTCCCGCGGTTGACGGTCCGTGGACGGTTCTACACTCATTTTTGGAGACTCGTCCGAAACGATGGGACTCGTGGCACATGAGCACGGGACCCGTGCTTACTACAGATCCGCAGCGTCCGGTAATGTTCTATAACGGCGCGACGAGTCAGGCTCATTGGCGCATTGGCTGGGTCATGTTCGACGAAAACTATACCCGCATCGTTGCTCGCTGTGAAGAACCGATGATCACGCCGCCCACCTCCCGTAGCACGGGCGATACGGATATCGCGTTTGCTGCTTCATCGATCGAAGAACACGACGCAATCTACCTGTACTACTCCGTCGCTGACAAAGACATGTTCCGCGCGACCGTCCGACGGACAACGTCAGGCGAAACGGGCGCCTCATGAGCCAGCGAGTTCTCCTCAAACGAGCGTACGACCGAGCTGGCGAAGAGCGACGGTTTCCGTGTGCTGGTGGACCGGCTCTGGCCCCGAGGGATAAGCAAAGTCAAGCTGCAACTCGACCTCTGGGAGAAAGCGGTTGCTCCCAGCACGGAGTTGCGCAAATGGTTCGATCACGATCCCGCGAAGTGGAGCGAATTCCGCAAGCGGTACCATGCGGAGCTACGGCATGCGGCCACCCGGTGCGCAATCGACGAGACCATCGCCGCCGCCGGGAAGAAGCGTGTAATCACTCTCGTCTACGGCGCCAAGGATACGGAGCACAATGAAGCCGTTATGATCCAGGGCGTCTCCAGCGCCGGCTGCGACATTAGCGTCCCACTTGATAACCGAGACATCGCTTTGCGCGCCAGCGCCTGTCTTCGTGCGGAACTCTACGACAAAACGCTCGTATGTGTGGAGGGCATCGGTAACGGGCTTCCAGCCGCCGATATCGCCGTGCGACATCCACCGCGGCGACGTCACGCGCCGCCTCTTAATTGGTTCAAACACGCGGTTTGGACGACCACGGGGCGAGTTCTGATATGAAAACCGAAGAGGTTCTCCTTGGAGATGTACCGGTCCATCTCGCCATCCCGTCCGCCGCCGGAAAGCACCAGGCGGTCATAGTCATCGGGGAAGAACCGACCGCGGCATCTGAATTGATCCACGTGGCAGACCTGCTTTCAACCCTAGGACACATCACGCTCGCTTTCCCATTGGTCCCGCAACAGTTTGACGCTGCAAACCTCAAGCACAGTATCGCAGCAGCCGTCACGCTCCTCAACGATAGACCCGACGTACGCCATGGCAGCATCGCGGTGTGGTCGCTGGGCGCAGGCTGCGGCGCGATCGTGTCTACCGTCCCTGGGATCGCCGCCGCAATCATTCTGCATCTAGACGCCGGTACGGGGCCGACCGGGGATTGGCATCCGGCGGCCCCGTTTGATCCGCACGACGTCCAGTGTCCGGTGCTGCTCATCTTCGCGACATCGCGTCTCGACGTCGACGGCGTGATCCAACGGATCCGTGACGATCTCGAAAAGGCCGGGAAGACCGTCGAAACCCAACGTTATGATGCCCCGGAGTCGCAAACCAACGTAACGATGGAATCGTTTCCTGCTCGTGTTATCTCCGATCGCTGGGATCACGTTGAGGCGTTTTTACGTCGTCATTTGAATTGACGCATACCGCAACCGCCCTCGATGATGACGTTCGTTCAACCGGCTTCGACGGCGGACGCTGGATATGAGCCGAGCCTCTCAAGACGCCGAATTGGCAGCCATGCTGGCACCTAGCGCGGACGGTGATTGTCGTCCGAGCGGATGCGCGTCGCAAGATTATCGCGACCCGGCAAGGTCGGACGTCGCACGATAGGCCCCCGAAAACGACCACGACCACTCAGAAGAACCGGGCCAACTCGTCGCGCAGGTTCGTCGTCGCGCGCGGTGACCGGTAGAACCTCTCTATCCGCGGTTAGGAGCCTGCTTCCGCAACGTCGCATGCACTCTGCGCCTTCTCCAATCGGCCTGGAACCGCACGATCCCGCTGTCCGTCAGCGGATGGTGGACCATCTGCTGAAGCACTTTGAACGGAACCGTCGCGATGTGCGCGCCGGCGAGTGCCCCCTGCGTGACGTGCAAGGGACCGCGCATCGATGCGGCGAGCAAATCCGACGCGATGTCGTGGATCGCGAAGATTTCCGCAAGCCGGCGCACGATCGTCATCCCGTCCTCATTGATGTCTTCCAGCCTGCCCACGAACGGACTTATCAGCACGGCTCCAGCCTTTGCGGCCAGGAGCCCTTGATTCGTGCTGAACACTAACGTGCAGTTCGTCGGAATGTTCTCAGAACGCAGCCTCGCGATCGCTTCGAGCCCCGGCTCGCTCATCGGTATCTTTACGACGACGTTCGGAGCGATCTTCGCGAACGCGCGGCCCTGCGCGAGCATGCCGTCCACGTCGTCCGCGACGACTTCGGCCGAGACAGGTCCGGCCGTGAGGGCGCACACCCGGGCCAGGATCGTTTCATACGACTCACCGCGCGTCGTAGCAAACGGCGTCGGATTCGTCCTTACCCCGTCGAGCACGCCCGATGGTCTTCATCACCCCGATCATCGCCGATCGGTGTGTCAGCATGGTGGCCGTTTCGGACGGCCCTTTTGAGACGCGCGAACCCGTATCGCAGCGTTGCCGGCGCGACGCGGACGCTCCTGGCCGAAACGGAACCGTTTCGGACGCGTCGTTTAGCCGAGCCCGCCGCCGGTGTCGAGCGTCATCCCATCGGCGAGTTTGGTGAGCTGGTCCGGAGTCGCTTGGACCTCGACGACCACGTACTGCCCTTCGATGCGGGTGACCGAGACCTCGACAGGTCCGGTCAGCTTAAGCAGGACGCCGTCGCCGGGTTTGAAGTCAGTTGGTTGCATTGCTGGTCTTTTACCTGGATCGCATCGAAAGTGCGCATTAGGGTGAAGGGACTGGCGGGCGGCGAGCTTTTGATTCCGTCCAGATGCACAGTGCCACCCATACGGCGTGGATAAGATTTGGCTTGAAAATGAACGAGTTTTCACGCTGAACGGGGAAGAGACATTCACGGCGATCACGATGCTGGCGCCGTTGAATGCGGTGCTCACCGAAAACGGTTCCGTCGATGTGACCGCGCTCGCGCGGGATCTCGAGGTTGAGCTTGCGACGATGGCGCGCGTGCTGGGCAAGTCGCCGCAGTTTCTGCAGAAGTACCCGACGGCGCCAAGCGTGCAGCTGCGCGCGCTGCAGCTGGTCGACCGCGTCAACGCGCTGGCGCACGCATTCGCTGGGCTCCGGCACGCGATCGCGTGGCTGAAGATGCCGGTGGAAGAGCTGGGCAACATTAGCGCGCTCGACGCGCTGCAGATGCGGTTCGACGTCGGGATCGCGCACATCGACCGCTGGGTGGCGATGTTGCCGGACTAGGCCGTATCGGTCGCCGGTGCGGTTGCCGTGGGCCCCGAGCGAGGGTCTACCGGACTGTTCGCGAAGCAAGGTATTGAGAGGCCAGGGTACTCCGGATAAGGTGCGCTACGGCCCCTTCGTGATGAACACCGCCGACGAAATCCAGCGCGCGTTCGAAGACTTCCGAGCCGGCCGCTTCGGCGAGATCAAACCGCTCGTCGCCGAGTAGGTTCAGCGAACCACGCGGCGCAGTTGCTCGATGAAGTGATCGCGGCGAAGGCGGTCGTAGACCGGAGCATCGCGGAGCTCGCGTTCCGTCCACGCGTGAATCGCGCCGACGTCGATGTCCGCTGATCGCAGGGCCGCCAAATCGAGCGCGACCCGTAGGGCGAGCTGATCTCCCCACGCCCAGTAGTGCATGAAACGATCGCGTACGACATCATTGGGTGTGTAGACGAAGAGGACCAGATCATCGCGATGCTCGGTCGCATATTCGGTGATCGTCTCGGAACCGATCGCTAGCGGACCGGCGGGAAACTCGACAGTGTACAGCACGTCAGGATGCGCGTAGAGTCCCTCGGGTGCACGGAGGTACCCGAGCGGACGCAATGCGCCGTCGACCGTGGTCGCACGCGCTCCGAATCGAAGGACGAAATCGAGGTCGCGCGACTGGTAGGCTTCGGGCGCGTAGTAGGTAGCGGCGCTTCCGCCGCAGAGGACCGCGCGTTCGCCGGCTCGTTCGAGCGCGGTGCAGACGGCGAACGCGACGTCGGTGAGGCTCGCGCCTCTCGGTAAAGGTGTCACACTGTCTTACCTGCGCGGCGCGGGCGCTGTCGCAAGTGCTGGACGGCCTGGACGGTCTCCGGGTCGGCCTGACCCATACGCGCAAGGAGGTCGCGCAACTGCGCGTAGTGTTGATAGGTGCGGTTGAGCTCGAAGAGGCGCGTGCGCCCCATCAGCCGCGAGCCGAGGATGCCGTCCCGCTCGAGGTCGTCGAGGGAACGCTGAACGACGCTCAAGTCCTCGTCGAGGATGGCCGCGAGCTCGCGCGGATACGACCGCTCCAGCAGGCCGAGCGCTTTGAGGACGCGCTCTCGCGTCCGCGAGCCGAAGAGCCCTTTTAACCGTGAAGTCACCATCATATGATAGCGTAAATACGGTCATGTGACTACCTAGACTTTGTCGCGTGACTGCCTCGAGTTGGTAGATGGAGTAAGGCGGGATATCGAACGTATGTTCGGGTANNCGAGGAGCTGGTCGAGCACGGCCGGCACCTGGGGCTGCGCGGGATCGCCTTGACCGACCGGGACGGCCTCTACGGGGCGGTGCGCTTCGCCAAAGCGGCCCTGGCGACGCCCTCGTTCGCGACCCTGTGCGGCGCGGAGCTGACGCTGGAGACCGTGGCCGCGGAGCGTCACCCTGAGCTTGTCGAAGGGCGTCCCAGCCGCCCGGCGCGGCCGGCCAAGGAGGTTCCGACCGACACGCCGCGGCTGGTGCTCATCGCCGCCGACAAGACGGGCTACGGCAACCTCGCGCGGCTGATCTCGGCGGCCCAGCTGCGCGGGCGCAAACGCGACGCCCGGCTGCGTCTCGAGGATCTCGAAGGCCGCACGAGCGGCCTGATCGCGCTGTCGGGCGGCCGCAACGGCCCCGTCGAGAAGGCGCTGCTGCGGCGCGATCCGGATGCCGCCGTCGCGCTCGGAGCGCGGTTGCGCGACCTCTTCCCCGGGCGCTTCTTCCTCGAGCTGCAGCACCACGTGCGCCCCGAAGATCCGGCGCTGATTCGCGCGCTGGTGCGACTGGCGATGAAGCTCGACGTGCCGTACGTCGCGACCAACGGCGTCGCGTACGCGCTGCGCGACGACGCGCCGCTGGCCGACGTGCTCACCTGCGTGAAGTACACCACCGCGCTGCAGACCGCCGGCACGCTGCTGCGGCCCAACCACGAGCACCATCTCAAGTCCCCGGCGCAGATGGCACGGCTCTTCGCCGAGTTTCCGCTCGCGCTCGCGAACTCGGTGGCGATCGCCGAGCGCTGCACGTTTCGGCTCGACACGCTGCGCGGCGAGTTTCCGCTCTACCCGATCCCGCCCGGCGAAACGTCGGCGCAGTCGTATCTGCGCACGCTCGTGTACCAGGGCACGCGAGAGCGGTACGCGCAGCCGCTCGATCCCAAGGTCGAGCGCCAACTGGAGTACGAGCTCGGGATCATCGCGCGGATGGATCTCGCCGGCTACTTCCTGGTGGTGTGGGACATCGCGAACGCCGCGAAGCGGCTGGGCGTCCTCGCGCAAGGACGCGGTTCGGCGGCGAACTCGGCGGTCTGCTACGCGCTCGGAATCACCGCCGTCGATCCGGTCGGCATGAACTTGCTCTTCGAGCGCTTCCTCTCCGAAGAACGCAACGAGGTGCCCGACATCGACATCGATTTCGCGCACCAAGACCGTGAGAAGGTCATCCAGTACGTCTATCAACGGTACGATCGCGAGCACGCCGCGATGACCGCCGAAGTCATCACCTACCATACGCCCTCCGCCATCCGCGACGTCGGCAAAGCGCTCGGACTCTCGCTCGCGCAAGTCGACGCCATCGCCACCGAATACGACGCAACCGAATCCTTCGAGAGCCTGGGAAGCGAAGTGCAGCGATGCCAGACGCTGATCGAGATGTGCCGGCGCATCGACGGATTTCCCCGCCATATGGGCATTCATTCAGGCGGCATGGTGATCACCCGCGATCCGCTCGTCCAAGTCGCGCCGGTCGAGTGGGCCACGATGGCCGAGCGCACGATCGTGCAGTGGGACAAAGACGACTTGGCCGATCTCGGGCTAATCAAGATCGATCTGCTCGGACTGGGCATGCTCTCGCTCTTGCGCGAGGCGTTCTCGCTGCACCGGCGCCGCTACGGCGACGCCAAGGCGTCGCTTTCGCTGGCCGCTATTCCGGTCGACGACAAACCGACGTACGCGATGCTGCAGCGAGCCGATTCGGTCGGCGTCTTCCAAGTCGAATCGCGCGCGCAACAGTCGATGCTGCCGCGCTTGCGCCCGAAATGTTTTTACGATCTAGTGATGCAGGTTGCGATCATCCGCCCCGGGCCGATCCAAGGCGATATGGTGCATCCGTTCTTGCGGCGGCGCAACGGGCTCGAGCCGGTGACCTATCCGCATCCCAAATTGAAACCGATCCTGGAACGAACCTTGGGCGTCCCGCTCTTCCAAGAACAGGGCATGCGCATGGCAATCGAAGCTGCGGGCTTTTCGCCGGGCCAAGCCGATCGGTTGCGCCGCGCGATGGGTCACAAGCGTTCGCGCGCGCAGATGTCCGAGATCTATCCGAAGCTCGTCGAAGGCATGATGGCCAACGGCATCGAGCGCGGCGCGGCCGAGCAGTTGTTCCACATGCTCGAAGGGTTCGCCGATTACGGTTTCCCCGAATCGCACGCCGCCAGCTTCGCGCTGCTGGCCTACGCTTCGGCGTACGTGAAATGCCACGAGCCGGCAGTCTTTCTGGCTGCGATCCTCAACGTGCAGCCGATGGGCTTTTATTCCACCGAAGTGTTGGTCAACGACGCGCGCCGGCACGGCGTCGTCGTCCATCCCGTCGAGGTCAACTCGAGCGAGTTCTGGAGTTTCGTCGACGGCGACGGCGCGGTGCGACTCGGCTTCCACATCGTGCGCGGTCTCGGCGAAGGACAACGCGCTCGGCTGGAAGCGGCGCTGGCGCGCGGCACCTTCGCACATCTCGACGAATTCGCCGAACGCACCGAACTGACGAAGGACGCGCTCGAGAATCTTGCGATCGCCGGAGCGTTCGCCGTCTGGTTCGGTTCGCGACGTGAAGCGATGTGGGCCTTACGCGGTCTCGACGAACGCGAGATGCGCGGCGAGTTGGGACGCGTGATGGACGTGGAAGAACCGGCGGCGGCTTTCGCGCCGCTGCGTCCGATCGAAACGACCGCGTTCGATCTGTGGGGAACGGGCTTGACCACCGGGGTGCAGCCGATCGCGCACTTCCGCGAGATCTTGAACGCGCACGGCGCAATCGCCGCCGAACGCCTCGGCCTGATGCCCAATCATCTGGTCTGTAAGGTCGGCGGAATGGTCATCACCCGGCAGCGTCCGGGCACGGCCAAGGGTTTCGTTTTTCTCACGCTCGAGGACGAGACCGGCTTGATCAATGTCATCGTCAACCCCGCCGTCTACGAGCGCAACCGCCGGCTGGTCCGATCGGCAAAGGCGTTGATCGTCGAGGGCACCCTGCAGCTCGAGCAAGGCTGTATCGACGTGTTGGCCAAGCGCTTCTGGGCGCTCGAAACGGCCGACGCCATCGACGGCGTCCACGCTCGAAACTTCCAGTGAGGTCCCCAAAGCGGGAAACGCCCCCAGCCTGGTCGCACCCATCGAGCACGGCCCTCCCTCGGCGGGCCGGCACCTGATTTCAAGGAGACTGCTCATGACGTTTCGGTCGATTGCCATCGGCTCTTTCCTGGCCGGCGCGCTTTGCTTCGCAGGCGGCAGCGTCCAAGCCCAAATTGCTCCCGATGATTCGGGGGCCGGCATTCGCGTCGGTATGCTGGAGCAGAGCAACTCCGGGCAGGTCGGCGACGTCACGCTTTTCAAGCGCGGCAACAGCACGCTGGTCGTCATCGACATCAAGGGCGAGCCGGCCGGACATCGCGAACCGGCGCACGTCCATCGCGGTCACTCCGTGACCTGTGAAGACATCAACCCCAAGCCGGCCTTCGGCCTCGCCGACGTCGTCAACGGGCACTCGCGCACGCTTGTGAAGTATTCCGAAGCCAGCCTGCTCTCCGGCAACTACACGGTCAACGTTCACATCTCGGCGAGCAACCTCGCACACTACGTCTCTTGTGGGCATTTATACCACTAAGGTAGATTCCGCACGGCTACGCGAGTAACCGACGGCTTAACCCAAACAATCGGCAACACGCCTCACATCGTGTTGCCGAAACTTTCGGCGGCCGTCGGTCGCACGATCGTGGGCAAGGCCGAGTTTCTCAATCCCGGCGGCTCGGTCAAAGACCGGGCCGCTAAAGGTATTGTCGAGGACGCCGAACGCAACGGTCGCCTGCGACCGGGCGGAACGATCGTCGAAGGCACGGCCGGCAACACGGGAATCGCGCTGGCGCTGATCGGCGCGGCGCGCGGTTACCATTCGATCATCTGCATCCCCGACGATCAGTCCGAAGAAAAGATCGCGTTGCTGCGCATCTTTGGCGCCGACGTGCGCGTCGTGCCGGCGGTACCGTTCACGAATCCGGAAAACTACTATCACGTCGCGCGAGGCATCGCCGAATCGTTGCCCAACGCGATTTGGGCCGATCAGTTCAACAACCTCGCCAACCGCGCCGCGCACTACGCGACGACCGGCCCGGAAATCTGGGATGCCTTCGGTTCGTCGCTCGACGCGTTCGTCGCCGCCTGCGGCACGGGTGGGACCCTGGCCGGAACCGCAGCCTATCTCAAAGAGCGCAAGCCGAGCGTGCGCATCGTTCTGTGCGATCCGGAAGGTTCGGCGCTCTACGCGCACGTGAAGTTGGGGACGCTCGAGACCTGCGGTGACTCAAACCTCGAGGGAATCGGCATCAAGCGCATCACCGACAACTTTCGCGATGCCCCCGTCGACGACGCGCTGCGCGTCGACGACCGCAGCGCGATCGAGATGGCCTACTGGCTGCTGCGCGAGGAGGGTCTGTTCGTCGGAGGGTCGGCCGCGCTCAACGTCACGGGGGCCGCACGCTATGCACGGACTTTGCCCGAGGGCAGTACGGTCGTGACGGTCCTATGCGATGGGGGCGAACGGTACCGTTCGCGGCTATGGAATCGCGAGTGGCTCGTCGAAAATGAGTGTCTACCGAGCCACACCGCTTTATCGTTCCTTTGAGCCGTCGGTCGCACCGAGGGCCATCTGAGGTTCTCGCCGATGCCCGAATTGACCGATCCGACCCGCTCCACCAATCCCGCCTTCAAGCGCAGCGTTTTTGTCGGCATCTCCGCCTCCGCGGCGGCACTCATCGGGCCTGCGGCGGCCCTCGCCGCCGATGAAGGCTTAGGAAAACCGCACCCGCCGCTCGTCGCCGAAGACGATCCCGCAATCGAAGTCGGAACGCCGCAACTCGATTACACGCCGGCGGCCGGAACGTTGCGCAAGCTCGACGCGTATTACGCCGCGCCGAAAAACGCCGGCGCATCCACGCCCGGAATCGTCGTCGTCATGCACATCTGGGGCGTCGACGCGCAGGTACGCGACACGGTACGGCGCCTTGCCAAGGCCGGCTATCGCACGATCGCACCAAATCTTTATAGCGGGCTCGGCGCGCCCAGCGGCGACAACACGAGTAACATCGATCCGTTCCGAGGGCCTTATGGCAAGCTCGCGGACGACGTCGTCGACGACGACCTGCAGCACGGCGTCGCGTACCTGCAGAAACTCGGTTCGCGCAAGATCGGGATCACCGGCTTTTGTATGGGCGGCGCTATCACGCTGCGCCAGGCCGTCGAGTTTCCGCAATCGTACAACGCTGCCGCCATTTGGTACGGCAAAGTTCGTTACGGCACGACCGGAAACAACGGCGCCATTACGCCGATCGCATTGTCGTATGCCGACGAACTTCGCACGCCGCTGCTCGGCTCGTGGGGCGAACGCGACACCGGCATCCTCGGCGACGACGTTCGCGCGCTCGACCACCGGCTCGGCGAACTGCACAAGCCGCACGACCTGAAGGTCTATGCCGAAGCCGGCCACGGGTTCTTCGACGACACGCGCGACTCGTACGTCGCGTCGGCGGCGACCGACGGCTGGACCCGCACGCTGGCATGGTTCGCGCGGTACCTTCACTGATCGGCACGGCGCGGTAAAGCATGCCGCTGACAATCCTCCATTGTGCCGACGTGCACTTGGACACGACCTTCCCCGAAACGCGCGGCGGCTCGGGCCGCCGCAAGGCGCTGGCCGATGCCTTCGTGCGCATTGTGGACGAAGCGTTGCGCCGCGAAGCCGACGTCCTAACCATCGGCGGCGATCTCTACGAGAGCGAACGCGCCGGCCCGCAAACGTTCCGCTTCTTGGCCGAACAGTTCGCGCGCTTCGGTAAGCCGGTGTACATCGCACCCGGCAACCACGATCCCTACGGTGCGAAAAGCCTCTTGAGCCGCAGCGACCTTCCGCCCAACGTGCGCGTCTTCAACGAAGCGACCTGGAAGGCGTATCCGTTGGCGAGCGACGTCACGCTGTGGGGCTTCGGTCACACGCCGGCCGAACCGCCTCGGCCGTTTGCGAACGCCCACTTCGATCGTAGCGGCGTGCAGATCGCACTCGTCCACGGCAGCGACGAAGCCCGCTGTCCGCCGAACAAGCGCGTCACCGCGCCGTTCTCGACCGCCGAAGTCATTGCGTCGGGCGCCACGCTGCTGCTGACGGGTCACTATCACGGCGGCTACGTCGTGAGTCAAAACGAACGCCCGGTCTTCGCCTATCCCGGCTCGCCCGAACCGATCAAATTCGGCGAAGGCAGTGGCCACGGCGCCCTGGCGATTACGATCGATGGCAGCTCGGTCGACGTTCGGCCGGTCCCGACCGCGCGGACGCGCCTAGTCGAGGTGACCTGCGACCTGACCGGCGTCGCGCACGAGAATGGCGCCTTCGAACGCATTTGGCCCGCGCTCGCCGGCTGCGGCGCCGATGACTACGTGCGCCTGCGCTTGACCGGCGAAGTGGCCGAGGGCACGCGCCTCGAGCGCTCCTTAGTCGAAGATCGTTTGGGCGGCACGCTCGGTTCGCTCGAGGTTCGCGACGAGACGCGCTCGCACGATTACGGGGCGATCGCGCGCGAGCCGACGGTGCGCGGTCACGTCGTACGCGATCTGCTGGCCCTCACGCGCGACGCCGACCTCGAGAAGGCCGCGCTCGCGCAGGCCGCTTTGCGTCACGCGGTTGCCGCCTTCGAAGCGGCGGAGATCGCACCGTAAAGCTCCAGCAACTGCGCATCGATGGTTTCGGAAAGTTGGTCGACCGCACGTTCGACTTCGATCCGAAACTCAACGTCATCTACGGGCCCAACGAAGCCGGCAAATCGACGCTGACGCGCGCCATCGTCGCGACGCTGTTCGGCGTCGGCCGCAAGGAGCAGCGCGAAGCGAACCGCCCCTGGATCGGCGCGCGCTACGCGACCATGCTGCGCTATTCGCTCGACGACGGGCGCGGTTTCGAAATCCAACGCGACTTCGAACGCGATCCTAAGGGCGTCACGGTTTACGACGAGAACGGAACCGACGTTTCGGCCGACCTCGCGATCGACAAGACCGTCAACCCCGGTCAAGCGCACTTGGGCTTCCCAGTCGAAGTCTTCACCAACGCCGCCTGCGTCGCGCAGGGCGCCGCCTACATCGACAGCGCGCGCGCCGAACGGATCTCGACCGCCCTGGCGCACGCGCTCGACGGCGGCCCCCGTGAAGATGCGGCGCTCGGCGCGATGCGCCGGCTCGACGAGGCGCTGGCCAGCCACGTCGGCACCAAGCGCGCGACCGTCAACGCGCCGCTACGCCACCTGCAAGAAGAGATCGCCGCCGCCGAGGCGCGCGCCGAAAACGTGCGCGAGCAACTGCGCAACCTCGACGATCTGCGCAATCGCATGGAAGCCGAGCGGCGTCGCTCGGCCGAATTAGAGGCAGCCCTCGCCGAGCACGATCGCAGGGCGCGCTCCTTTCGGGCTTCGACACTTCGCTCGCGCATCGAAGCCTTACGCGAGATCCGCGACGACGTCGCGGCGCTCCACGCGCAGCACAAGGTCTACGACGACGTCGCCAACTTCCCACCGGGCAAGATGGTCGACCTCGACGCGCGTTACCGCACCTGGCAGACCGCCGAAGCGCTCGCCGTTTCGGCAGCCGAGACCGCCGACGAAACGCGCATGACCTTGGCCCTCGAAGGCGAGCTGGCGGAGCGTTCGCGCGACGGCGGCTCGCTCGACGACGCCGGCTTCGCGGCACTCGCGGCGGCAGCCGCGGAAGCGACCGATGCGCGGATCAAAGCGACCTTCGCCGCCGCGCAGGTCCAAGGTGCGCGCCGCTCGATCGAAGGCGGCAACGAACTGTTCGGCGCGGCCTTCGCCGCCGGCGGCATCTNNTGCGGCGATCTCGACCCTGGCGTTCTTCCTGGCCTGGCGCAAATGGAACCGGCGGCACGAAGCGTTGCGCGCCATCGGAAAGATGCAACGCGCCGCCGACGGCGCCATCGGGATCGAAAAGGCGGCCGCCGCCCGCGTCGCGGCCGTGCTGGAACCCAGAGGCGTCAACTCGCTGGACGAGTTCACGCGCCGGCGCGAACGCTTCCGCGAACTCGCCGAACGCAAGGCGACGGCCCGGCGGAACGCCGAGCGGGCCTCGACGGCTCGCGCTGCGGCTCAAGCGGCGGCTCGCGCGTTCGACGCCTTGGTGCAGACGCTCATCCCGTCGACCGGCACGCGCGATGGGGACCTGGAAGCGGTGCGCGTTCGCGACGCGCGCCGCAGCGCGCGCGACGGAATCGAATTGCGGCTCTCGATGCTGGAAGTCCGTCGCACCGACGTTCTCGGCAACGACGACGAGTTCGCCGTTCAAACCGAACTCGACGAGTTGCTCGCTTCGGGCGTGCAACCCAACGCCATCACCGGGTCGCAGCGCGTCTTCGAAGCCGAGCGCGCCGCGATCGACCGCAAGTGTGGCGACAGCCGCACGGCGGCCGCGGCGTTCGAAGCCGAACTCCGCGCGGCCGAGGGACACTTCGAAGACCTAGCGGCGCTCGACGAGCGCACGCAGATGTTACGCAAGCGCGTCTCGACCCTCGAAGCCTTCGAATCGGCCGTGCTGCTCGCGCGGGCACACATCGAAGACCGCACGCGCGAGACGCACCAGAAATTCGCGCGGCGGCTGGCCGATTACGCGTCGCGGACCTTCGACGGAATCACAGGTGGTCGGTATCTCGACGTTCGGGTCGATCCGACCACGCTCGCCGTACGCGTGCGCGCTCCGGAAACCGGCGCGATCGTCGACGTCGACCGGCTTTCAGGCGGAACCTACGAACAGGCCTACTTCGTCGTGCGCCTGGCGATGATCCGCATGTTCGCCGAAGGCCTCGAAACGACGCCGATCATTCTCGACGATCCCTTCGTGCACTGGGACGACGAACGCATCGCGCGCGTCCTGCCGATTCTCAAAGCCGCGACGCGCGACGGTCAGGTCATTCTGTTGACCTTGAGCGAGAATCTCGCCGCCGCCGCCGCCAAGGCCGGCGCGCGGCGCCACGATCTGATCCAAACGCCTCCACCCCCGGTGCAGGCCAATGGCACGCCGCGCGGCAACGGCGAGGCCGTCGCTCCGCGCATCGTTCCGTCGGCGAACTAGAGGCTCCGAACCTCCTTTACTTGTTCAGGAGTTTGTGCAGCGCCGCAAGCGTGTTGGCCACGTGCTCGCCCGGGTCGAGCGAGCGATACGCGTAGACGACCGTTCCATTCTGCGCGATGACGTACGAGGTACGGTCGGAGTAGACGTTGCCCGAGAAACTGATGACGGCATCGTACTCCTTGGAGATCGCGTGATCGGCGTCTGACGCAACGGCGAACTTGCTGCGACATTCAGACACTGAAAACTTGTTGAGCTTCTCGATGTCGTCGCCGGAAACGCCGATGACCGTAGCGCCGAGTTTATGATACTCATCGATGTGCTCGGCGAAATCGTGCGCCTCGAGCGTGCAGCCCTTGGTGAACGCCGCCGGATAGAAGTACAGCACGACCGGACCCTTGGCCAGCGCCGC
This sequence comes from Vulcanimicrobiota bacterium, assembly GCA_003140215.1. GTDB lineage: Bacteria > Vulcanimicrobiota > Vulcanimicrobiia > Vulcanimicrobiales > Vulcanimicrobiaceae > Vulcanimicrobium > Vulcanimicrobium beijerinckii. The sequence continues at coordinate 17,393 of PLJL01000006.1, forward strand.
CTTGAGGTCGAAGTCAAAGACCTTCCCGTCCATCGAGGCCTGCGTGTCGAAGGTGGGCGCCGGCGCGCCGGGCTTGAGTTCGGCGAGCGCCGGGCTCGCGGTCAGCGCCGCAACGACGAGCATGGCCGCCGCGCGGCCGATCAGTTTGAACATACGATCCTCCAAAGTCACGGCTTGCCTGTTCGCCCCTAATTCCGTTCCATCCTCACAGCCCTAGAAGCCGCGCGATAATCAGGCGCTGGATCTCGCTCGTGCCCTCGCCGATCTCGTTGAT
>PLJL01000005.1 GCA_003140215.1 Vulcanimicrobiota bacterium
GCGCTGGCCAAACGGCGTGAAGACCGCCAGCAATCGCCAAAACAGCTCGCCGACGAGCTCAGCGCAGCGGTATCAGGGGCCAGCGTGCCGCTAGCAGGCGACGGCGGAAGGGGCCTCGCGGGCGAACCGCTCTCGGCGACTCAAGCGGCGTTCACCATGGTGCAGAGCCCGTTTCACCCTCAGGCGCCCACGCCCGTTCCGGCGCATCGTGGTCAGGGCCGAGGCGTGCTGATCGGCTTGGCTGCGGCTGCCGTCGTCGTCGCGATGGGGTTCGGCGTCCAACGGATGTGGTCGGAACGAGCGCCGGCGACGCGAGTCGCCCGACCAACGGCAACTACAGTTCCACGAGCTAGGGTCAGTTACTCACCCCCCACTGTTCGCTCGGTCGCAGTGCCCGTGCGCCCGGCCGCGATGCCCCCGCAGCCAACGTTCGCGCCCGACGCTTACCGAAATGCGGTCGGTTTCGTGAACGAATACTACCGGCTCTGGAATGCCGGCCAGTATCCCGTAATGTACGGCATGCTCTCCGCCCGCATGCAAGTCAAGAACCCGTACGCCCAATACGTCAAATACCACTCGCTCGTCACCCGAATCGACGTCCAGTCGACCCCGGGTTACGCACCGGAAATCGTCAACGTCCACATCGTCTCCCACGACCGCGAGAAAGATGGGTCGATCACCGAAAACGTCAACGAGGGCCGGTGGCTCCTCACCATCGAGAACGGCGAGCTCAAGCTCAACGCGCAAGATGCTCACGAGGTCAAGCCCACCACGGTCTTCGTCGCGCCGATTGCGCCGGATTTGACCTCCGCGACGTCTGTCAACTTCGTTCAAGAATATTACCGGCTTTGGAACGCTCGCGAGTACGGAACCATGTACGGGATGCTGTCGGTCGACATGCAACGGACGCACCCGTACAACAACTACGTGAAGTACCACTCGCTCGTCGTCCGCATCGACGTCGACGCGACTCCTACGTACTCGCCGTCGGTTGTGGGTGTTCGGATCATCTCGTACGACCGCGAGAAAGACGGCTCCATCACCCGATCCATCAACGAGGGCCAATGGTATCTGACCATGCAGAACGGCGCCCTCAAGCTCGACGCGCAGAAGCTCCACGAAGTGAACTAGTGTTCCGCCGCGCCTTCAGCTGACCGCCGACTCCTCGACGACGAGTTTTCCGGCCGGACCGTCGAAGCTCGCGACCATCCCGAGCGGCAACGTCCACTGGCCTTCCATGTGCCCGATGCTGACGTGCGTGATCATGGGCTTCTTCAACCCAGAAAGCCGGTCGCGCAACGTTTCATCGATGCTGAGCGAGGGTCGATCGTCGCCCTCCTTTGCGACGCAGTCTTGAAAGCGCCCCAATGCGATCCCGGCGACTGCGGCTAGGTTACCGTTGAGCGAAAGCTGCGTCAGCATCCGGTCAACTCTGTACGGCGCTTCTTTCACGTCCTCGAGCAACAGGATCTTGCCCGCGCACGGCACAGCGTACGGCGTACCGGACAGGGCGGCGACCATCGATAGGTTACCGCCCGCGAGCTGGCCGCGGGCCGTGCCGCGGGCGAGTGCTCCAATCTCGGGAACGCGCAATTCGCCCAGGGGTTCGGTCGACATCACTGCTCGCCTGATTCCCATGACCGCCGCGCCGGTCATGGGATGCCCGGCGACAGGGCCATGGAACGTGATCAGCCCCGTTTGCGCGGTGATGGCGTTGAGCAGCGCGGTCAAATCAGAGAAACCGAGGATGATTTTCGGATCCGCGGCAAGCGCGCCGTAGTCGATCTTGTCGAGGATCCGCATGGTCCCGTAGCCGCCACGCAGAGCGAAGATGGCGCGAATCCGCGGATCGCGGGCGAAGCCGTTGAAGTCCGCCGCTCGTGCCTCGTCACTTCCGGCAAGGTAGCCATATTGCGAATGGATGTTGGCCCCCAGCTTCAGCCGGACACCGAGCATTTCGGCTAGGCTCCGCGCGTGCTGCAGCTCCTCGGGGTGGCGAAGTGGGCCGGCCGGAGCTACGAGGCCGACCGTGTCGCCCTTTCGCAGATGCGGCGGCTTGTGCACCGCTCGAGACGAGCGGGAAGGCGTCGGCGTCGAGGGCGCAACACGCGGCGTGACGAGCGCACCCTCGTGCGATGGTCCGACCGCAACGAAGCCGGTCCCAACGGTCGCAAGCGCCCTCACGAACAGTCGGCGTTTCATGCTCGACCGTTCGTGGGGCGCAGCCGATTCGGCCTTCCGGCCATCGGCGTCGGGGTCGCTTCAGCCAGGGCTTGCGAGGGGGCCGGTCTCCCGATCAGAATATGACCGTTGGCTTGGTATTTCTTCCAGTACACTATGGGCTTTCGTAGCACCAGAGATGGGCTTTGCGTGGTCCAGGAGATGCGCATGCTTAGCGATCGACTTCTCGGACGTGTTCTCGACAACCGGTATCGGATCGACGCCGAGATCGGTGCAGGCGGCATGGCCACGATCTATCGCGCCACCCGGTTGCAGATCGGCGACATCGTAGCGATCAAGATTCTCCACTCGGAGTTTTTGCGCGAGCCCAAGTTCGTCGAGCGCTTTCAGCGCGAAGCCCAGGCTGCTGCCCGGCTGAAGCACCCGAACGTTGTGTCGATTTACGATTTCGGCGTGTGCGACGACGGCGTCATCTACCTCGTCATGGAGCTGGTCGAGGGGCGTAACCTGCGCACGGTCATCAAGGATGAAGGGCCGATGCCGGCGACCAGGGCAGCGGAGATCGGTCGCCAGGTGTGCGCCGCGCTGGCAGAAGCGCACCGTCAGAACGTCATCCATCGCGACATCAAGCCGGCGAATATCGCCGTCGAAGAGTCCTCTGACGGGCTGCGCGTAAGGGTGCTGGATTTCGGCATCGCCAGCCTGCGCGGCGGCACAATGATGACTTTTACGCAAACGGGCGCAGTATTGGGGACGCCGGCCTACATGTCGCCCGAGCAGTGCTTAGGCGAAGAACTCGATGGCCGCTCCGACATCTATAGTCTGGGCGTGGTGCTCTTCGAGATGCTGTGCGGAATCGTACCGTTCAATTCTCCCACGGCGACCGCCGTCGTGATGCAGCACGTCCAGCAAGCTCCGCCCCCGCTGCGAGTGCTCAACGTGAGCATCTCTCCCGCGATGGAGGCGGTAGTGTTTCGGGCGCTATCCAAGCGGCGCGAAGACCGCCAGCAATCGGCCAAACAACTCGGTGACGAGCTCAGCGCGGCAGCGCTGGGCACGAATGCCCCGTTCGACGCGGGCGGCCCGAGGGGTTTCGCGGAGCCGCTTTCGGCGAGGCAGGCGGCGTTCACCATGGTGCAGAGCCCATTTCACCCGCAGCCACCCACGGCGGCGCCGGCGCGCGGTGGCCGAACGACGGGAGTGATCATCGCTTTGGCTGCCACTGCCGTTCTCGTCGCGCTCGGGTTCGGCGCCCAACGAATGTGGTCGGCACGAACGCCCGCAACGCATGCAGCGCGGCCGACGGCGACGGCAGTCGTTGAGCGCTACGTTAGCCTGCGATCTGGACGAACCGTTCCTCTCACGCCGGACAGGGGGTGGAGTCCGAGCGCCGACTTTGTCGTTCGCCAGTACTACAGCCTTTGGGATGCTCACCGCTTACCGGAGGCGTATCTACTCCTCTCGAACCGCTATCGGGCGGAGCACCCTTACAGTACGTGGGCGTCGTCACACGATTCGGTCGTGCACATCAGCGTCCAAACCGGGGACGTGGGCGAGCCGATGACCGTCGCCGTCGCGATCCAATCGGTGGATCGTACCCCGAGCGGCACGGAATATAGCGATTACCGCGGAACCTGGAAGGCGGTCCATGAGAACGGCACTACCAAGCTCGATGAAGTCTCGTTGAATCGAGTTCGATGAAGAGAACAGGCGCGATATCGCAAATAAGACCGGAGAGCTACCGGGCGTCCGCAATAACGTCGGCCTCGTCGGATACAAGCACACCGGCGTCACCGGCATTGCTACACGCGTGTGATCTGCTTACTCCCGCGATCGCGAAGAGTTTGATTGGTGCGACCGCGCACCAAACGATGCGGGCGCAGCCCAATCCGCACATGACGCACTGCCACTATTCAAGCGGAACGGGCTCGCTCGACGTCCTCGTCGGCGATCGATGGGACTTCGTCAACGTGGGCCAGGAACACGTTCCGGGGGAGAAGCCGCTGGCCGGACTCGGCGACGAGGCTCACATCAACTCCGTCACTTTGCGCGTGCGCAAGGGCAGCCACGGCATGGAGATCACCGCGACCGGCCCGGCCGGCACCTACATGGGCGCAGCCGCCGACGCCCAAACAGCCCACGGCCAAGCGCTCGAAATCAAAACCGCCAAGACGCTCCTGCCGCGGTTGTAGGGGTCACGCGTGATCGTGCCTCCAGTGGACCGGACATGGGGATACGGGACCGGCATGCGCATCATGCTCGGATTCGCCGCCGTATTCATGTTCGCCGTCGCCGCCTTACTGCTCAGCTTGCCGCTCCTCGTTGGTGGAAGCGATCCAGCCGCCAACGCCATCATCGCGATCACCGCCATCATCATGGCCGGATTCGGTCTGTTCATGACGTTCGGGCTGATCGGCGTCGTCCGCACTCGGATCGGTATCAAGGGGCCGAACCTCGAAGCGACGGTGCCTCAACACCATAGCCGGCTGCTCGTGCCGAAGTTCCGCGTGATCGCGCTTCCGATCGCGCAGATTCGGGCCGTCGAGACGCGGCAGGAGGCGTTCCGGTCCTTCGGCTTGGTCAACCTCAGACAATCGCTGTCTATCGTTACCAGCGATGGTGAACGGATCGGACTCTTCAGCAACACCCTTGGTCCGACGGTACAACTCCCTCTCGACGAGATCGCCGGCGCCATCGCGGCCGGCGCCGGCGTCGCGGTGACCGACGCCGGTACGGTTTGGACGAAGGCGCCCGGCCTCTACGGTGAAGCCTCCTCATCTTGGCGCGAACAGCCGCTTGACCAAGCCGGCGCGATCAAGGTTCGGCGCACCGCGATCCGGACCATGCAAATCGTGGTGACGCTGGTGCTGCTAACTTTCGCGCTTCGAGCCTGCGGCTGATCGGCTAACGAATCGCTCTGATTCGAGCTAGGTCTTGGCCCAGAATTCCGCCGACGTTTTGACGGGGACGATCTCAAAGTCTGCGAGGTCGTCCCAACGGCTAACCCACGTGTTCAGCAGTTCCGGCTCGGCTGTCTCTATCAGCTGGAAGCAGCGAGAGCCCATCAGATCCATCCAGCTCGCATGATAATGGAGACCTTCCGGAAGCATCCGGCCGCGCCGCCGATAGCGCTCGCCGATCGGCGTCGCATCACCGTTTCGGAATCTTTCAACCACCATGTACAGCACGTCGAGCGCTCCGCTAGTGGGCGTGTTCGTGGTGCATCATCGGCAGTGCGCCGCACGACATGGCACGTGTACCGGCGGTGTTGAAGACGGCGATGACGTACGGCCCCGGCTTCATCGTGGTGGGCTTCACCCGCGTCTTCGAGCGGCCGCCCATCACCGGCGTCAGCCGGTATTCGGGCGTCGGCCCCGGATTCGCGCAGGTCGCGTGGTAGACGCCGGCGGGGTACTGGTTTTCGGGGATGAACACGCCGTCGAGGACGATCGTCACGTCGACGACCGGCGGGTCCAGCGCGACGTGTGAGATCGTCGCGGTCCCCGCGATCTTCGAGCCTGGTTGCGGCTCGAGCTTCACTACGACGTTCGGCGGCGGCGAAGCCGCGAACGCAATTCCGGCGGCAGCGAGCGCGGCCGCGAAGGCCAGCGCAGAGATACGGACCACGGTCAACCTCCTTACCCGACGTGAATCGCCGGGAGCGTCATGACAACCCATACGGCCACGATGATGAGAACCTGGGTCATGCTAGATGCGCTCCTTCTTTCACCAGCCGCCGTAACCCGTCCAGCCGCCGTCGACGTAGATATGCGTGGCGTTGACGTACGACGCCGCGTCGGAAACGACGAACGCGATCGTGTTCGCGATCTCAGCCGGCGAGGCGAGTCGTCCGAGCGGCGTGCGCCGTGCGATGTCCGCATCGCTGAAGCTGCCGACCGACATGGCGTGCTCCACGAGCGCCGTCGCGGTGTATCCCGCATTGACCGACACGACGCGCACGCCCCGCCGTCCCCACTCGACGCCCAGCGTCGCGGTGAGGCCGTCCAAGCCGTGCTTGCTGACGCTGTACGCGAGACGTCCGGACATGCCCAGACGTGAGTACACCGACCCGACGTTCACGATGACGCCCTTGCCTTTGGCGAGCATGACCCGGCCGGCCGCTTGCGCGCACAAGAACGGCGCGGTGAGGTTCAACTCGAGGACCGCGCGCCAGTCCTCGACGCTCAGGCTCTCGGCCGGGGTGACGCTCGGCATTCCGGCGTTGTTGACCAGCACGTCGATCGTACCGTACGCCGCAATGGCGCCCGCTACGAGCGCCTCGACCCCGGCGGCCGACCGGAGATCGGCGCCGACCGCAGTCGCTTCGAGGCCGTCGTCGCACAGCGAGCGCGCGACGCTGCCGGCGCGTTCGGCCGAGCGCGAGTTGATGACCACCGCTGCGCCCAGTTCGGCCAACCGGCGCGCCGTCGCCAAGCCGATCCCATCCGACGAGCCGGTAACGATCGCAACACGGCCCGCGAGTTCGCGCATACGAATCTCTCCACGGGCCGCCCCGTCAGTCCTGCGCCGCCTATTGGAAATGAAAAACCCGCCGCGTGGTTGTCCACGCGACGGGTCATTCGGGTGGGTTCTGCGATTTAGAAGGCGCCCAGACCGTGGGGGGTTCCGGGCGTCGGATAGCGCCCCGCCGCGTCGACGGCGTTGAGCGACCCGAGATTCGCATAGATCGACGGCGCACCGCCGGCGTTCGCGCCGAAGTCATGAGCCTGGGCGTAGAGCCCGGCCACGAACGGCGCGCCGGCGCTGGTTCCACCGAGCACGATCCAGCCGCCGTCGTTGCTGTCGTAGACGGCGATTCCGGGGCTCAGCGCCGCGACGAACGAGACGTCGGGTACCGAACGGGTGCTGCAACCGCTGCCCGTTTGCCAGGCCGGTGTCGGCGTCGTTGCGCTGCAGCCGGCGCCGGACTTGTCCCATACCGCTTCGTGCCAGCCGCGCGAACTCGTGTCATGTGTCAGCGTGGTTCCGCCGACCGCGGTCACGTGCGCGGATGAGGCGGGATACTGGACCGTGCCGTCGTCACCGGTGCTCGCGACGATCGCGATCCCCGGATGATCGTAGTGGCCGTCTTGGTTCGCCGAACTGCTTCCCTCGGGGATGCCGTAGCTGTTGCTGATCGCGGCCGGATTGAGCGCGGCGGCGGCGTCGACGGCTGCCGCCAGGACGTTGGGGTTGCCGTTTTGCGCCTCGATCAGCGCTAAGCGGCAAGTCGGACAGGCCGCAGACGCCATGGCGAGGTCGAGCGAGATCTCCTCGACCCAACGCTGATGCGGGAGCTGCAAGACGTTGCCGGGGGCTGTGACTTTCGTGAAGCAGCCGCTGGCCGACGTGCACGGGGGAAGCCCGAAGCGATGACGATAGATTACGAGGTCGGCTTCGGCGCTGGGGTCGTCGTACGCGGCGACGATCGCGATCAGCGGCCCGGTCGCCGGCGTGCCGTCCACCGGAGGCAGGCCGTACGCAGAGCGTAAGTCGGCCGGCGTGAAGCCGGAGATGGTCGCGGCGTTCGGGTCGGCGATCGGCAGAATCGCCACGTTCACTTGGACGTAGCAGCCGAGCTCGCCCAGCACGACCGTGCACGCACCGGGCAGAGCCCGCGAATACAGCGGGGTTCGTTGCGTTGCTTGGGCCCCGGCAGCGCCTTGCGCCGGCAGTGATGGGCTGACGGCGCTGCCGCCGCCGCACCCGGTCAAGAGTGCGCCGGCGACGGCGATAGATAGTGTGCGGTTCACGGTGTCGTGTGCTCGTTTCGTTGGAGAGGGGTGGTTGTGACGACGTCGATCATCGCATCGACGACGATGGGGTCGAATTGTGTGCCGCGTCCTGAGACGAGGCGCTCGAGCGCCTCCGACGGAGCGATTCCGGAGCGATACGGGCGCCGTCCGATCATCGCGTTGAAAGCGTCGGCGACGCAGACGATCCGCGCCGACGACGGGATGTGCCGCGCGGCCAAGCCGTCGGGGTAGCCGTTTCCGTCCATTCGTTCGTGGTGGTTGCGAACGGCCGGCAAGAGGTGCGCCACCAACGGCAGCGCCGCGACGATCTCCGCTCCGTCGGCGGCATGCTGCCGCATGACGACGAACTCGTCGGGGGTCAGCCGGCGCGGGGCGTTCAAGATCTCCAGCGGCGTCGAGATCTTCCCGATGTCGTGGATCAAACCGCTGCGCGCGATCTCGATCGTGTCCTGCTTGCTCAACGACAGCCGTTCGGCCAGGCGGGCGCACCAGGCTGCAACCGCCCGCGAATGCTCCGCGGTCAGCTCGTCACTCTGATCGAGCCGGGTTATCAAGTCGTCGAGCGCCACGTCGACCTCGTCGATCGCTTCGCGATGGATGGCGCGGACCAGGCGCGGCAACGCGGTAAGCCGTTCGACTTCGCCGCGCAGACGGGCCAGTCGCGCGTCCGCGAGCCCGGTGTTCGACACGCTTCCGACGAGGTCGCAAACGGCGTCGAGCGTGACGGAGATCAGTTCTGACATCGGCAGAATTCCGGCGTAGCGGCGGCACGACGTGTCGACGAATACCAGCAGCGGCGCCCAGTCCTCGGACCAGGTCGAGGCCGCGAAGCGCTCGATGAAGCGCATCGCGACGATCTCCGCCGCGACGGTTCGGTGACGCGGCGCCATTGCGCCCAGAGCGCTGGCAGCGACATCGTGGATACGCGCGTTCAGCGCCGCCCCCAATCGAATGTCGGCATCCGGAACGCTGCGAAGCGTCTGGTACACAGGGGCCTTTCTGAGCTGCACCGGCGCATCGCAACGTGCATCACCTACGGAGCGTATGAGATCGCCGCGATCCGCGCACTACCCGCAATGGGGTAGTGACGTGTAAGAGGGTCTCCTCCTGGGCGTCGCGCAAGCTTGCGCCGCTCGTCGATCAGGCCGGAATTGACCGCAAAGCCGACGGCGCGGCGGCGCCCGCTGCAGCCCAGCTTTCGGCAGATCGTGCGAACGTGCACGTCGATCGTCTGCGAGCTGCGACCGAGCTCTGCTCCGATCTCTTTACTCGTCTCCCCGGCGGCGACGCGCCCGAGAATCGCCTTTTCAAGTTCGCTCAGCAAGGCCACGCGCGCTTGCGGCGAGGTTGGCAGCGACAGGGCTTCGATGAAGCGCGCGATGCCGCCGAACTCGACGCGCTGCAGCTTTTCGAGCGCGTCGGGCAGCGAGAACGGCTCGTCCGAGCCGCCGCTCCAGCGAGCGTAGAGCGCCCGAACCGCCTCGACGAGGGCGCCGAGCCGCGGGCCGGCCCGGCGTGCCGACGTCCGCATGCCGGCGATCGCGCTGCGTGCCCGGCCCTCGTGGGCGAGGAGAATCTCGGCGATGGCGAGGAACGCTTGCGCGCGCAAGGCGGAGCGGTCGGTGGGGCCTGTCTTGCGCAGGGCCGCGCGGCATTTCCCGATCGCCCGGACGCTTTCGGCGCGCATCCCGGCGGCGGCCGCATAGGCCGCGACTTCCGCCCAGCGAACGGCGCGGCGGTCCTCGTCGAATTGCTTCTCGGCGCTCGGCGCCAGCAGCGAATGGGCGTGTTCGAAACGGCCCTCCCAGGCGGCTCGGAGCGCCTGCGCAGGGAGCAGCGACTCGCTCGCCATCGGCGTCAAGAAGATCCGGAGCTCGGCCAGCTCGCCGTCGAGCGACTCGATCCCGGCGAGGTTGCCCGCATCGACGTCGAGCTCGTACAAGTTCATGATCGAGTACAAGGTCAGCACCGGATTGGTCGCTCTGCGCGCGCAGTCGGCCATTCGAACGAGGTAGGCCCGTGCCGCCGCCGGATCGTCGTCGACGCCGGCCGAAAGATTGTGCAGCACGCTCAGCGCCCGCGCCGCGACATCGTAGTGCTCGGCCCGCTCCGCGTGCTCGAGAGCCAAACTCGCGAGATCTTTGGCGGACGCCATGTCGCCGTCGTTCAAGGCCACGTAGGCGGCTTGATGAAAGATCCGAGCGCGCGCGGAGTCGCCCGCGACGGCGTGCATGCCTTGCAGCACTCTTCGCGCCAGGCGCCGCGCCTCGTCGAGGCGGTGCGAGCCGACGTAGGCCGTTGCGAGCAGCGCCGAGAGCTGGACCGAACCGGCTTCGCTCAGCGCACCGCGGCCGATCTCACCGGTGAGGAAGGTGATGACGTCCGATCGCGCTCGGCGCACCAAGTCGAGCCCATAGCGTAGGACGATCTCGGTTCGGATGCCGTCGGGCGCATCGCGGAGCGCCAAATCGAACCAGACGTCGGCGAGGTCGAAGCGGCCGTCGAGCGATGCCACCATGGCCTTGAGCGCGAGCGCGGTCGAATGCACTGCGAGGACGTGGTTGGGGACGGCCGCAAGCGCGAGCCGAACCGCGGCGACCTGCCCCGAATCGAAGGCTCGAAAGCCGTCCTGCTCGAGCCATGCCGCGGCGGGCAAGTGCGTCGCCGCATCCCGTATGGTTCCGAGATCCGCCATGACGCAATCCTACCGGCGCCCGGTAACGGCGCCGACGCGGTGGTAACCGCGACGGTAACGGAACCCTAGGGGATCCGCTTTGCCGAGAGGTTTTGGCCGTTCTGGTGCAAGGTCACGCTCGTCGCTTTCCCGTCGGCACCGAGCTCGAAGGTGAGCTGCGCGTCGACGACGCGCAGGAAAAACTCGGTCGGCGAGGCTGCGAACAGGCGCGCGCGCTGCTGTCCGGTGAACTGCACGTAGAGCCGATCGGCCTCGCGGGTGACGTTCAGGGTGGCGCCCGGCGCAAGCGCGTACGCTCCGGTCAGCGCATCGAGCCGCGCTTCCGGAACGGCGACGGTCAGGCGCGGCGCCGAGACGGGGAAGGCCGGAACGAGCGCATGGATGCCGATCGCATCCAGGGTCATGTCGGCGTAGTTCGCGAGCAGGACCACGCCGGTCTGACGCGCCTTGTCGAACCCGATGAAGGCGTGATCTGCAGGTCGGTTGCCAACTGTTTCACGGGCAGCCGATCACGTAGTAGTTCGGCCCGGTCCGTTTGAGCGTGGTCTGATAGAAGACGTTGTCGAGGCCCATGTTTTGGTTGGAACCGTTCGCGAGCGCGTAGCCGAAGCTGTCGTGCGCGCGCCCCGCCACCACGTGCGAATAATTCGAGCCCGAGAAACAGGCCGGTGTCGGCGTCGCGGTCGGCGCGGGCGTCGGCGTCGCGGTCGGGGTCGGCCGCGGCGTCGGCGTCGGCGTGCCGCCACCGGTCGGCGTCGCGGTCGGGGTTGGGCTCGGCGTGGGGGTGGGTCCGCTCCCGGACCCGATGCGGTCGACCATCTTCTTGATCGCCGCCATTTGCGGCCCGGTCTTGAGCGCGTAGGTGCTCGTTTCGTAGCCCCACCAGTCCCAGCACCCGTTGGGGTTGTTGGGGCTACTGCTCGAGACCTGATACGGGTAGAGCACCAGGATATTGTTGGTATCCGCGTACTTGTTCAGCCCGGCTTCGGTGATGAACTTCGTTCCGATCGACGCCTGGGTTTGCACGCATCCGTCGAGCGCGACGATGAGGCGGCACTGTTGGCCGCCCGCGCAGTTCGCCGGGACGTACAGGTAGCCGTTCGTGTCGAGGTCGTTGGCACCGCCGCCGTACGGCGTTTGGTCGAAATTGATCAGCGTTCCGCCGAGCGTGCCGGTGTTGCGAGCGTTGACCGAACCGTAGAAGTAGGTCAGCCACGTTTTCTGGGAGTCGTAGTTGCTGCAGTCGATCATGTACGGGCTGGCCGTCGTCCCGCACGCCACCTCACCGTCGAGCGACTCCCAGCCGTGGCCCGAGGCGAACGAGTTGTCGTACTTGGTCGAGACGCCGTAGTGCTGGTACTCGCTGTTGAGGTCGTTCATCGTCTTCTGCTCGACGGTGAAGTCCATCGTCCCCGACCACAGGTACGCCTTCTGCCCGTTGAGATTGGCTTTCGGATCGATCGTTCCGGCGGTCGATTGACTGTCGAGGTAGCTCTCCGAGGCCGCGAGCGAGCTGGACGTCGCGTATTGGCACGTCGTCTGCGCGGTGGTCAAGCTGTCTTGCGCGCAGTAGTACGGGCCGCCGGCGTAGATCGCCGCGAAGTGGAACGTGCCCGAGAACGCGACGTGCAACTGCACCGCCATGAAGCCGCCCGACGAGATCCCGGCCACTGCCGTCTTGGTCTTGTCGACGTTGTAGCTGCCCAGACTCACCACGCTGCGCGGCGCGCGCACGCTCGCATTCGCCGCCGTGCTCACCTCCGCGGGCGGCACCGCGGACCCGCTGCCGGCGCAGCCTGCTACGACCGCGGCCAGGGCCACGGCTACGGCCGCGACGTGCGAAAACGACGGTGGAACACGCATGGAACACCCTCCGCTGTTACTTCTTCTTGGCACCGTTTTGAACGGAGAGCTCCCAACGATATCCGTCCGGATCGTGGAACCACAGACCCAGGTGCGGCGACTCCGGGGCTTCGGGACCGATCTCGTCGCCGGGGTCTTCCAGCTCGACACCATTCTTGAGCAGACCGTCGCGCGCAGCTCGGAGCCGTTTCATGTTCTTCACGTGGAACGACATGTGGCCGAACGCGGCCGGGTCGGGTTTGCCCTTCGACAACGCGATCGTGATCGCGTCGTTGCTGACCGCGACCCCGTCGTCGAAACGGAAGATCTCTTCGAGATCGAAGTTCGACGTCCACCACCGGGCACTCGCATCGGGATCGTTCACGGCGAGGCCGAAGTGCCCGACCGCTCCAAGCTTCACTCGCATTGCCTTCCTCAGCTTCCGCCCCGGCGGGTGAAACCTTGCACGCCGAACGGCGGTCGGGACCGTACGTCGCCCCGGTCCAGGAGTTCAAAACGTGTCCCCATCGCAAGCGCGCGTGACGTCGGTCAACGTCGGTCAGCCCGCACCGCTCCAAACGCCGCGCGGCGCGGTCGAAAGCTCGATCGTGAAGCGGCCGGTCGCCGGCCGCATCGGCTTCCACGGGGTCAATGCCGACGGCGACGATCAAGCCGACCGCAGCGTGCACGGCGGCGTGGACCGCTCGGTGTACGCCTACGCCGCCGAAGACTACGCCTGGTGGGGCGGCGAACTGGGGCATGCGCTCGAGCCCGGAACGTTCGGTGAGAACCTCACCACGAGCGGTCTCGACGTGAACCAGGCGCTCGTCGGTGAGCGCTGGTCGATCGGCGAGGCCGAGCTCGAGGTGTCGATTCCGCGGGTGCCGTGTTTCAAGTTGGGCGCCCGGATGGGCGATCCGGCATTCGTCAAGCGGTTCGCGCAGGCGCGACGACCCGGACCGTACTTGCGCATCGCACGCGCGGGAACCATAGCGGCGGGCGACGCGATCGCCGTCGTCGCGCGACCCGCACACGGCATCCGCATCATCGATGTCTTCACCATCTACCTGTTCGAACGGCCGCGCTTGCACGAACTGCTGGGGGCTCCCGAGCTGGGCGCAGCCTGGACCGACTGGATCCACGAGCAGCTCGCAGCGCGATAACCCGGTTCAGGTGCGCAGAACGGTGTCGATCACGAGCCGGCGCCGCACCAGCGCGCCGAGCATGTCGCTAACCGCGACCAGGACGATCGCGACGAGCACATAGGCCAACAGCTGGTGATAGAACAGCAGCTCTTGCGCGTTGAAGATCTGCTGTCCCAGGCCGCCGGCGCCGACCATCCCGAGAATCGTCGACGCGCGAATGTTGTACTCCCAGCGATACAGCACGTGGGTGGCGAAAAGCGGCACCGCGTCGGGGACGAGTCCGACCAGCGCTCCCGCCGTCGCCGTCGCACCGCCGGCCACCAACGCCTCGGCGGCCGCGAACGGCCCCAGTTCGAGGCTCTCGGCGAGCAATCGCCCGAGCACGGCCGCGGTGATGAGCACGAGCGCGACGGCGCCGGCACGCGGTCCCAGGCCGACGACGAGCGTCGCCAACAGCCCCATCGCAACGTACGGGATCGAGCGCAAACCGCTCAGCCCGACGCGCGCGATCAGTTCGGGCACCAGCGACCAGGGGCGCCAACCGGTCCCGCGCATCCAGCCCGACGCGAGGGGGCGCGCGATGAGCCACGCGACGGGCAGCGCGAGCAGCGCGCCGCCGAGGGTGCCGACCGCAGCGACCACCAACGTCTCTTGCGCGCCGACGAGCGCGGCATGCACGACCGTGCCGTCGAACTGCGGCGGGAACGCCCGCGCGACGAAATGCGCGATGCGGCCCGGCGCTTGCGCGAAGCGCGCGAACGGCGTCGACGAAAGCGCGGCGAAGGCCGCCACGCCCACCGCTCCCGTCGCCAACAGCGTTACCCCCGCGACCCACGCGGGTGCGCGCGATCGCAACCATTCGGCGAACGCGTCGAAGATGATGATGAACAGCGCGATCGCCGCGAAGAACAGTCCGAACGCGCGGAAATCGGCGAGGTTGAGCGCCTGCAGGATCGCGGTGCCGAGACCCCCCGCACCGACGACACCCACGATGACCGAGTTGCGGATCACGCAGTCGACGATGTACGCACCGAAGCCGACGATGGCGGGGTACGCCGTCGGCAGCAGGCCGACGAGGAACGCGGCGACGGGGGTCGCGCCGCTGGCCCGCAACGCCTCGGCCGGCTCGCGCCGCACGGCGAGGAGCAGCTCGGCGAAGAGCTTCGCCGCGACGGCCGCGTTCTGCAACCCGAGCGCGAGCGTCCCCGCAGCGGGCCCGAAACCGAGTGCCGCGACGAAGACCACGGCCAGCACGAGATCGGGGATCGCGCGCACCAGCAGCGCGATCGCGTTGACCACGCGGCCCAACGGGCCGCCGGCGGCGATCGCCACGCCGAGCGGCGCACCCAGGACGACGGCGATGAACAGCGCGCCGGCCGTGATGCCGATCGTTTCGAGGACGGGTTCGCGGAAGAACTCGATCAGTTGGCCGGGCGTCATCGTTACTCGTTCACGATGCGCCCGTGCTCGAGCCGCACGATGCGGTCGAAGCGCGCGGCCAGTTCGGGCTGGTGCAGCGAGCACAACAGCGTCGCGCCGCGCGCCCGCGCGTCGTTGAGCAGCATGCGGACCGTTTCGTGCGCGAGCTCGGCATCCAGCGATGCTGCCGGCTCATCGGCGAGCACCAGCGCGGCTTCCTGGATGACGGCACGCGCGATCGCCACCCGCTGGCGCTGGCCACCCGAGAGCCCGTAGGCACGATCCGCATAGCGATCGGCAAGCCCGACGCGCTCGAGCGCCGCTCGCACGTCCCCGCGCTCCCCCGGCGTCGGGAAGGTGACCGCTCGCAGCGCCCCGAGCGTGGAGCGTGCGCCGAACGTTCCGGCGATCACGTTCTGCCACACGCGCAAACGATCGACCAAGCCGTGCGCCTGAAAGATCATCGCGATCGTTGCCCGCCGCCGGCGCAACGCGGCACCGTTGAGCGTATGCATGTCGTCGCCGCCGACGAGCACCCGTCCGGCGGTGGGGTCGAAGGCGGCGTAGGCGAGGCGAAACAGCGTCGTCTTGCCCGAACCGCTCGGCCCGACGATGGCGACGCGCTCGCCGCGCGCCACCTCGAGGGTCACGTCGTCGAGCGCGAGCCGCATCCCGTAGCGGTGCGTGACGCGTTCGAAGACGAGCACGCGATCAGAGCAGCTTGAGTCGCTCGGCCACTTTTCGCAGCGGCTCGTACTCGGCGTCATCGGCCACGACGTATTTCGTGGCGCGCAGCACGTCGAGTACCGCCGGGTCGGTCGTGCCCAGGAAGGCCTTCTTGATCGCCTCGGCGGTCGCCGCATCGACCCCTTTGCGCACGACCCACACGTAGTCGACGAACGGGCGGCTGGTGAAGAACACCCGCGCCTTGGCAGGGTCGATCGTCTTCTCCTCGACCAGCTTGCGGTACACGGTCTCGTCGATGGCGCCCGCGTCGACCGACCCGCCGTTGACGGCGATCGCGGTAGCGGTATGGTTGCCGGTGTACCGTGTCTGCAGGTCTTTGTCGGGATCGATCCCGGCGTCGAGCATCTCCTTGACCGGTTGCAGATGGCCCGAGGTCGAGTTCACGTCGCCGAACGCGAACTGCTTGCCGCGCAAGTCGGCGAGCTTGACGATCTGCGGGCGGCTGGTGATGAACAGCGAGTGGAACTGCCGGTCGGCCTCGCGCTGCACCAGTGGGATGACCCCGTAGAGCTTGCGCGCCTTGAGGTAGGTCAGCCCGCCGAAATACGCCAGATCGACGCTGTCGTTCCCGATGGCCTCGACGGTGGCCGCGTAGTTGGTCGGGATGACCAGCTTCACGCTGCGCTTCACGGCGCGTGAAAGCATGTCGACCAACGGCTGTTTCGCGGCGTACGAGCTGGGTGTCGTCGCGACCTCGGGGATGAACGCGACGGTGAACGTATCCGCCGCCAGCGCCCGGCGCGGGGCGAGCGTGGCCGCAGTACCGAATGCCGCGACCGCGGAAAGAAACGACGAACGCTCGATCATAGAGACTCCTGCAGGCGATGTACGGTCCTGCGTTTGTGCCCGTTCCAACGCGCTCCTCCGCCGCCGTTCAGGGACGCTGCTCGAAGACCGCAGCCGCAAGACCGAGCGCGATGATGCCCGCGAAGCTGACCGCGACCACCGGGCTCGGGGCCGAACTCCGCAACAGCACGACCGCGACCACGACCGCGAGCACCACCGCCGCGGGCGCACGCCGCGAATCGCCGGCGATGAACTCCCAGATTGCCGCGAGCCTCATGCAGGCGCCTCGCCGCGCACGCGCGCCGCAACGACCAGCAGCACCGCGGTCGCCAGATAGAACGCCGCCAGGAGCAGCAACGAGAGATCGGCGCCCCACCACGCGATGCCCAAGCCTTCGCCGGTCCAGAACGTCCCGAACGACGTCAGCATCACGCCCACGACGAACTTCATGGTGTTCTCGGGGACCCGCGACGCGGGGCGTTGCAGCGCCGCTCCGGCGAGGACGACGAGCAGCACCGCTGCCCCCGCGCCGGCGGCCGACCATTGCAGCGCCGCTGCGGAACCGGCGCCGAAGGTGACGACGATGATCGCCACCTCGAGACCCTCGAGGAGCACGGACTTGAACGTCGTCACCATGCCGATGCGGTCGGCCTGCAGGTCCTCGACGTCGCGCATCGCCGAAACCTCGCGCGCGAACGCGGCGTTCTCATCGCGCAGAGCCTTGCGGCCGGCGTACCGCAAGATCGCCTTGCGCAGCCAGGCCAGACCGAACAGGATCAGCACGATGCCGACGACGAGCTTGAGCTGGTCGATCGGAATGAGGTGCAGGAGCGGTCCGAAGAGCGCGACGATCACAGCGAGGACCACCAAGGCGTAGGCGGCGCCGCGCAGGGCGACCGGCCACGAACGCGCCACCCCGATCGCCAGCACGATCGTCAGCGCTTCGACCGCCTCGACCCCGGAGGCAAGGAAACTGGTCCCCGCGAGCGTCCAACCGTTCATTGGAGGGCGTGCGCGGCGTGGGTTTCCTCGATGAAGATCAAGCCGTCGAAGCGCTTGCGCACGTCGGTCGAGACGTAAAACGCATTGTCCATCGCCGGACTGTACATCCAGCCGATCTCGCGTTCAAGGGTCCCACCGTCGAGCCAAGTGCGCAACGGGCTGGGCGGCAACGTATCGAGGTTGAGAAAGTACCGCGCGCCGCCGGAGCGCAGCACCGCTTCGAGCGAGTCGGGAAGCGCGGCCGCGAGATCCTGCGCCATGATCCGCGAATTGACCGCGGGCGACGCACGCACCGTACCGTGATCCATCGCGAACCCCAGCCGGTAGTAGGCGTGACCGTAGCGCTCGTCCAGGAACGAGCCCATCGACCGATCCGCACCCAGCGTCGTCGAAGAGACGTGGAAGTTGTGCGCCCACACGACGATCTTCGCGCCAGGGTACTTCGTCTCGGCCAGCCAGCCGACGTTTTCCGCCATCGCGAGATCGCGCCGCGTGCCCAGGTTCGAGCCGGCGCCGAAGAGGGTGGCGTATTGCTCGACGACGCGGGCGTCGTGTGCGGTGTCGAGGTCCGGCCCTAATTTGGCGAGCAGCCCTGAGACGCTCGCGACCGCTTCGGTACAGCCCGCCGGGAGCACGCTCGCGTCGAGGCCGAGCGCAGCAGGCAAGCACGCATACGCGTGCTCGATCGCGCTCGCGATCTGCGGGTCGTGCGCCTTCGCGAAATCGACCACTGCGAGCCGCGCGACTTGGGCCGATTGCACGTCGAACCCGGCAAAGTGCACGATCGGGTGCTTGCCGGGCGCCGCGTCGTAGTCGCGAATCCACTGCGCCAGCGCGAGGACCTCGGTGGTCTGCCACACTCCGAACTTCAAGCCTGCCAGCGCGACTCTGGCTTCTCCGACTCCCGTCGTGACGTAGTTTTCCATCGCGCGCGTTTCGGGCTGATACGCCTCGATGGCGAACACGGTGAAGCCCTTCTTCTCCACGAGGTCGCGCAGTACACGGTCCTTCATGCTGAAGAACTCGCTCGTCCCGTGCGTCGCTTCTCCGAGCCCGACGATGCGTGCGTCGCCGATCGCACGCTCCACCGGCCCCAGGTCCGCCGACGCGCCGCCGGGATCGGTCGTGGTAAGCGGAGCGGCGGCCGAACGCAACGCCGCGATCGCCGCCGCACGTTGCGCCGCGTCGAGCACGTGCGGAGGGACCGGTACCGGAATCACCTGTGACTGCGAGGGTCGCGGCTGCGTCGTTCCCGTGACCGGGACGGTAGTCTCCACGACGTCGAGCCGGGGGGCGGTGATCCACAGCTTGCCGTGCTGTGCGATCAAGAGGCCGCCGGTGTGAATCCGCGTCGCGCCATCCGGCACGTCCAACACCACGCTGACCTTCGTCCAGTCGTGATCGCCGGTCAAGCCGCGGCCGCCGGTCATCATGTTGTCGAACGCGACCGCGGTGGGCGCATCGATGCGCATCCACAAGCTCGCGTTCGTCTCGACCCCGGCCGTCTTGACCTCGCCGCTGAGCCGCACGCGCTTGCCGAGATAGGGCGCCGCGTCGAAGCTCCAGTCGTTCGCGGCGAACGCGTCGTTGGCGGGCCCGTTCGCGGCCAGCAGCAGCGTCGGTTGCCCGGCGCGGGTCGTCGCCGGGTCGACCGCGATCGAATAGCCGGACCCTTGGAAACCGAACGTGGAAAACGGCTGCAGCGGGATCTCGAGCGCGCGGGCGCCCAGGGGCATGCCAACCAGCATAAGCACGGTCAGGGCGGCAAGACATCGACGAGCGAGCATCCCACGCGCATTCCTTCGTTCAAGGCACAGTCCTGGAACGCGGGCTGCGGCGAGCGAGCGGATTCGCGCGATTGGACGCAAAAAAGAGCTCCCGTGCTGGAGATGCGCCCGCAGTGCGAGTCTTGCGAACGCCCGCTGCCGCCGGCCGAGCCGGGCGCGCTGATCTGCTCGTACGAGTGCACCTTCTGCGCCGAGTGCGGCGAGCAGCGGTTGCACGGCGTCTGCCCGAACTGCGGCGGCAACCTTGCGCCGCGGCCGACGCGTCAACCGCGAGGCTAATCGCCGCGCCCGCCGCGAACGCCAGCTCAGCATCTTCGCCGCCGACCGAGCTACGCCGTCAAGTTCCCGTCGCGAACGCGCCAGCGTCCGCCGACCATCACGTGGCGCGGCGCAGCCCGGTCGGCGGCGAAGACGTAGCGGTCCACGATCTCCGAAGGCGGCGCGCCCGCGAGCGGCGCCGCACGGTCGTCGAGCACGATCAAGTCGGCGCGTCGTCCCGCCTCGAGAACACCGGCACGCAAGCCGCAGGCCTGCGCGCCGCCCAGCGCCGCGCGGGCGTAGAGCACCTCGCCACAGGACGCACCTGCCTCCGTCGCCGCGACCACGCGGCGTCGCGTGACCAGCCGCTGACCGTACTCGAGCCAGCGCAGCTCCTCGGGTGGCGAGATCGAAACGTTGCTGTCGGAGCCGATCGCCAGCGTGCCGCGCGCCGCGAGATACGGCGCGAGCGGAAAGAGGCCGTCGCCCAGGTTCGCCTCGGTCGTCGGACACAGACCGGCCGCGGCGCCGCTGCGCGCGAGCCCGTCGCGCTCGGACGCGTCGAGGTGCGTCGCGTGCACGAGGCACCAGCGCGCGTCCACGTCGTGATGCGCCAACAGCCAAGCGACGGGGCGTGCGCCCAGCGCGGCTTCGACAGCTGCGACTTCGCGCAGCTGCTCGGCGACGTGCATGTGGACCGGGACGTCCCGCGGCGACGCGTCGACGAGCTCGCGCAGCTGGTGCGGTGCGACCGCGCGCAGGGAGTGCGCGCAGACGCCGATCACCACGGAGGCGTCGTGCGCGTAGTCGGCACGCAGCCCGGCGGCGATCGCCAGCACGTCGCCGGGGTCGCCGGCGAACCGCCGCTGCCGCGACCCGAGCGGCGCACCCGACGCGTCGGCCTGCGCATACATCGCCGGAAGCAAGCAGATCGCGATCCCCGCGTCGCGGGCTGCGGCGATGAGCGCGCGCGACATGGCTGCCGCATCGGCGTACCACGCACCCTGCGGATCGCGGTGCAGGTAGTGGAACTCCGCGACCGACGTATAGCCCGCCAACAGCATGGCGCGGTAGGTTTCGCGCGCGACGTCGCGCAGCACGTCCGGATCGAGCGTCGCTGCGAGCGCGTACATCGCCTCGCGCCACGACCAAAAGTCGTCGCCGCCGGAGGCCCGCCGCTCCGCGGTCCCCGCCATCGCGCGCTGGAAGGCGTGTGAGTGCGCGTTGGGCATTCCGGCCATGACGGGTCCGTCCACGCGCTCGGCGGCGCCCGGCGCGGCGCCGGCCCGCACGTCGAGGATCGTGCCGTCGGGGGCGATCTCGAACGCGACGTCGGGCGCCCAGCCGCCGGCGAGGAACGCTGCGCGCGCGAAGAGCCGCATGCGCCGCCGTTCGCCCGAATTGAAGCGGTTCCGCTCCCTCAGTAGAAGTACGGACGACGCACGCGCGCGGCGGCGCTACGCTCGGCGAGACTACACGCCACGGAACGCCGGAGGGAGAACCATGGACCCCGGGATCTATACCTCACTGGACGCGCGGTTGCGGCGGCTCGAGCTCGAAGCCCAAGCGCTACGGACCGATCTCGAACTCGTGGGCGACGCAGCACTCCGCCGGCGGGCCGCGACGGCCGATGCCGCATCGCCCGCGGTCACGCGCCCCACAGCCGCGGTCACGGCGGGCCTGGTCGCGGCAACCGCGGCCGCACCGCCGCGCAAACCGCGCTCGCTCGAGGATTTCGTTGCGGGTCGGGGCCTGCAATTGACAGGCGTGTTGCTGGTGCTGCTGGGCACGGCGTTTTTCCTGAACCTGGCCTTCACGCACGGCTGGATCGGGCCGGCCGAGCGGATCGCGCTCGGCCTCGTCGCCGGTACGGCGTTGATCGTCGGCGGCGCATGGCGCCGCGACGCGCGGTTCCTGCCGATCGCCGAAGGGCTGATCGGGCTGGGCGCGGGGATCCTCTACTTGTCGCTGTGGGCCACGGTCGCGCTGTACCCGCAGCTGCACGTCTCGCGCGGTTCCGCGTTCCTCGCGATGATCGCGGTGACGTCGGTGCTCGCGGTCCTGGCCGTCACCCGACGCTCGGAACGAATCGCCTTGCTCGGCCTCGTCGGCGGCTTTCTCACGCCGGCGCTGCTCGCCGGCGGGCCCGTGGACCGGCCGGTGCTCGCCGCGTATCTGTTCGTGCTCGCCGCGGCGTTCGCGGCGATCGGCGTGCGCGCTCGTTTCCGCATCGTCGAGCTCGGCGCGTTCGTCGCGACCGCGGCCTATGCCGGAACCTTCGCGCCCGACACCACGCAGCAGTGGAGCACGGCCGCGTCGTGCAGCGTCTACACCGCGTTCTTCGCCTTGTTCGCGGTCGCGTTCTCGATCGGCGCGCGCCGCGACGACGCCGCCTCCAACGCGCGACTCACGTTGCTGGCCGTCGACACGTTGCTGTATGCCGGCGCGCTCGAAGGCGTCTTCGCCGGTAACCAGACCCAGCTCGGCATCGCGCTGCTCCTCCTGGCCGCCGCGTTCATCGGCGTCGCCGGTGCCGTCGCGCTGCCGCAGCGTCTTACGCTGGCGTATGGGTATCTCGGACTCGCCGTGGCGACGCTCGCGCTCCCCGCGCTGCTCCATCGCACCTCGCTCATCGACGCGCTGGCACTCGAAGCCGCGCTGCTCGTCGCGCTGGGCGCGCGGCGAACCGACCGCAACGTGCAGCTAGCCGGAGCCGCGCTGTTTGCGATCGCCGGCTGCTTGCTGTTCGTGGAGTCCTCCCTACTCCCGCCGGCCGGAAGCGCGTTCAGCGCGCTCGCGCTGGCCTTCGCCGTAACGATCGGATCGATCGCGTTCGCGCTCACGCAGCTTCCGCGCCCGGCGCAAGGGGTACCCGGCAGCCTCACCTGGTACGGCGCCGGGATGATGACGGCAAACCTGATCGCCGTCGTCGGGATCGCCCGCGTGCTGCTCGACGCGCTGGGCGGACCGGCCTGGAACGTGGCGGTGCCGAGCCACGCGCAGGTCGCGATATCGCTGGCCTGGACCCTCTATGCGACCGTGCTGTTCGGCGTGGGATTGCGGAGCGGCCGGCACTTGCTGCTGCGTCAAGGACTGCTGCTCTTCGGGGTGACGATCCTCAAAGTGTTCACGGTCGATCTCAGCAACGTCGACATCGCTTGGCGCATCGCGTCCTTCGTCGGACTGGGCGTCGTGTGCGTCGCGGTGTCGGCCTGGTACATGCGCACGCAGGCGCCGCCCAACGAAGCCGAAGCATGAGCGCGATCGACGCCGGGCCGGCGTGGAGCGCTTGGACGCGGGTCACGCCGGTCGCCGCCGCGCCGGCCGCGCACCAGCGTTACGTGCGCGTGCGACTGCCCTTTGCGATATCTCCGGCCGCGGACGGGAGCTATCCCGACGTGCGCATCGTGGATGCGCATGGCAACGAGCTGCCCTACGCGCTCGATCCCGCGCGCGAGGCGCCGTCGGAGCGAACGCTCGACGTGATCGATCGCGGGTTCGTTCCGCACCGCTGGACGCAGGCCGTGCTCGACCTCGGTCCGAGCGGGAGCCTCGTCGACGCGGTGACGCTCGACGCCGGCGAGCGGTCGAACGCGACGTTCTTCGAGCAGGTGGCCGTCGACGCGAGCGACGACCGCGCGACCTGGCGCATCGTGCGCACCGACGCGATCATCTATCGCGTCGCCCAGGACGACGGCCGCGGTAGCACGACGCTCACGTTCCCGCCGACGCGCTCGCGCTGGCTGCGCGTGCGCATCCTCGATCCGCACGCCGCGTTCCCGATCGCAGGCGCACACAGCGCGACGGTGCCCCCGCGTGAGCCGCCACTCGCGCGGTTACCGGTCGCACCCCGCGCAGCCGCCGACCGTGCGGCGCACACGCAGACCTGGACCTTCGCCGCAGCGACGCCGATGCTCGCCACGGCGGTCGTGTTCGCCCCGGGCGAGGCGTACTACGAGCGCAACGTGCGGGTCGAGACCAGCGACGACGCAAAGCAGTGGACGCCCGTCGGCGACGGCACGATCTCGCGCTACGCCGAGGGCGGCGCGCAACTCACGGTCGCGCTCACCGAGACCACGGCTCGGTTCGTGCGCGTAATCGTCGAGAACGGCAACGACGCGCCGGTTCCCGGCCTCGCGCCGCGGCTGCTCGGCCGCGTTCACGACCTCGTGTTCGAGCCGGGCGCGGCGCCGTACCGGTTGCTGTCGGGAAATCCCGCCGCGAGCGCGCCGCGTTACGACCTGGGCGCACGCCTCGCGCACGAGACCTGGCATGCGGACGTCGCGCGCGCGGGCGGTACCGTTGCCAACGCCGGATTTCGCGACGAACGCCCCGTCGGCGAGCGCTTCCCCTGGCTCATCAGCGGCGCGCTCATCGCCGTCGCCGTCCTCCTCGGCGCCCTCGCCATCCGCACCGTCCGCCGCAGCCAGGACGACACGCCGTCGTAGGCGCGCGCGAATGACGACCGTCGCGTACGACACGGTGTGGGTCAATGCTCGGCTGGCCACGATGACGCCGGGCGGTGTGCCGTACGGTGCAATCGAGGACGGCGCGCTGGCGGCGCGCGACGGCGCGATCGCGTTCGTCGGTGCGCGCGCGGACTTGCCCTCCGGTTCGACGTCGCGCACGATCGACGCCGGCGGGCGTTGGATCACCCCGGGGTTGATCGACCCGCACACGCACCTGATCTTCGGGGGCGAGCGGGTGGCCGACTTCGAGCGCCGCGTCGCCGGGGAGAGTTACGTTGCCGCCGCGGGCAGCGGCAGCGGGATCGCACACACCGTCGCGCTGACGCGGGCGGCCGACGAGGAGACGCTGTTCGCCGCGGCCGCGCGGCGGCTGCGTACGATGATCGCGAACGGCACCACGACCGTCGAGATCAAGTCGGGCTACGGGCTCGACGTCGAGACGGAGCTGCGGCTGCTGCGCGTCGCGCGCCGGCTCGGCCGCGAGCTCGGCATCACCGTGCTGGCCACGTATCTGGGCGCCCACGTCGTCCCGTCCGAGTACTCCGGCCGCCGCGACGCCTACCTCGACCTCGTCTGCGACCAAATGTTGCCTCGCGTCGCCGCTGAGCAGCTGGCCGACGCCGTTGACGTCTTCTGCGACACGATCGCGTTTTCGCCGTCCGAGACCGAGCGCGTGCTCGTCGCGGCGCAGCGGCTGGGGCTCGCGGTGAAGCTGCATGCCGACCAAATCGCCGACACCGGCGCGGCCGCGCTGGCCGCGCAGCACCGCGCGCTCTCTGCGGACCACCTGGAGCACACGAGCGACGAAGGCATCGCAGCGCTGGGCCGCGCCGGAACGGTCGCGATCCTGCTTCCGGGCGCGTACTACTATCTGCGCGAGACGGTGAAGCCTCCCGTTGACGAGTTGCGCGCGCACGGTGTGCGGATCGCGCTGGCTACCGATTGCAATCCGGGGACCTCACCGATCCTCACGCTGCCGACGATCTTGAATATGGCGTGCGTCCTGTTCGGCCTCACGCCGGAACAGAGCCTCGCGGGCGCGACCCGCAACGCCGCCCGCGCGCTCGCTCTCGACGACCGCGGCGAGCTGCGCACCGGAGCGCGCTGCGACCTGTCGCTCTGGGACGTCGATTCGCCGGCGGAGCTCTGCTACTGGCTAGGCGGGAGCCGCTGCGCAGGCGTCGTCATCGCCGGCGAACCGCGCGCGCCCGACCCGGGTTGACCCGAGCGCAATCGGGTACGCTGCAGCTATGCTACGTGGTTACGAACGAGTTGCGCTCGCCATCTGTGCGAGCGCGCTGGTGGTCATCGCGGCGAGTTCGGTCGCGGCTCGGGTCGGGGCGGCCGCGCGCATAGAGCGCTACGACGAGCTCACGGTTCGCCGCTTGCGCGTCGTCGACGCCTCGGGCGCAACGCGGCTGCTTCTCACCGGCAAGCCGGTCCCCCACAACAAAATCGCGGGCAAGCAGGTGCCGCGCATAACGGATGCGCGGATGGATGCGGGGATCATCTTCTACAACGATCGCGGCGACGAGCAGGGCGCCCTCACCTACTCGGGTCGCGACGGCGAACAAGGTGAAGCGCTGACCTTCGACGCCTGGCAACAGGATCAAGCGCTGGAGATCCAGCACAGCGACGGTCCGAGCGGGAGCGATTCGTACATCGCCGGCAACGAGTTGCCTCATACGTCGCTGTACGACGACATGGTGGAGCTCAACCGAGCGTACGCGGCGGCTAAAACCGGCGAGGATCGAGTCGCTCTGCGACGTCGCTGGCGGCGCGAAGGACGCCTCGGGTATCAGCGCTGGATTGTCGGCAACAGCGCCGGGATCTCGCAGCTCGCGCTGAACGACGCGAAGGGACACCCCCGGCTGCGGCTACGCGTGACCGCCGACGGCGACGCACGCGTCGAGTTCCTCGACGCCGACGGCAACGTCGTCAAATCGGTCACGCCCTGAGCGGGCGGACGCTACGAGAACAAACTGGAGGAGATATGGCAGATAGAACATTCAAGCTGGTCGAGCTCGTCGGGAGCTCCGATCAATCGATCCAGCAGGCGGTGCGGAACGCGATCAAGCGCGCCTCCAAGAGCCTGAAGGGGATTTCGTGGTTCGAGGTCACGCAGATCCGCGGTCACGTCACGGACGGCGATGTGAGCCAGTTCCAGGTCACGCTCAAGGTCGGGTTCCGGATCATGGACGAAGGCGAGCTGGCCGGCTAACGCTCGCGCCTGCCTACGGCTGCGCGGGCAGCGCCGCAACCAAGAGCGCTTCGCACGCGGTGCGCAACACGTGCGAGAGGCGCGCGGCCTTGGCGTCGTCCCACAGCGAACGCGAGCCGTCGGCGAGATAGGTCGTCTGGTTGATCTCGATCTGGATCGCATGCACGCGATCGGCCGGGTCACCGTAGTGGCGCGTGATGTAGCCGCCCTTGAAGCGGCCGTCGACGACGACGGAGTATTGCGAGGGTTTGACGATGCCGAGGATCGCGTCGACCAGCCGGCGATCGCAGGAGGCGCCGGAGTTCGTCCCAACGTTCACCTGTGGCAGCTCGCCTTCGAACAGCAGCGGCAGCGGGCTCCAGATCGAGTGCGCGTCGAGCAGCAACGCGAAACCGTGCTCGGCGCGCAGCCGCGCCAGCTCCTCGCGCAACGCGGCGTGGTAGGGGTCGAAGTAGCGCTCGCGCCGGGCCGCGATCTCTTGCACGCCGGGCTCCGTACCGGGCTCGTACAGCGCGTCCCCCTCGAAGGTTTCGGTCGCGCACAATCCCGTGGTACGGGCGCCCGGATAGAGCGTCGCGCCCGAGGGGTCGCGGTTGAGGTCGACCACGTAGCGCGACTGCCGCGCGCGCAGCACGCTCGCCCCCAGCGAGGTCGCGAACGGATAGAGGCGATCGGCGTGCCAGTCGGTATCGACCAGCGCGTGCCCCGGCACCGTGAGGCGCGCCGCGATCTCGTCGGGCAGCGACGTGCCGACGTGCGGCGCGCTGATGAGCAGCGGTCCTTTGCCGGGGCGCAGTTCGAAGACGTCGCTCATCGGGCCATGGTGGGCAGCAGATCGGCGACGAGGGGCGTGAAGCGGCCCGCCAGCACCAGCTCGGCGACGCGCGCGATCTCGGGCGCTAGATAGCGGTCTCCGCTCCCCCCGCCGTCGGGCGCGATCTCGGCCAGCACCGCCTCGAGCGTGTTCGAGGTTCGCAGCGGGCGGCGGAACGCGATCCCACGAGCCGCGGCGAGTAGCTCGATCGCAACGATGTGCGCCGCATTGCGCACCATGTCGCCCAGCCGCCGAGCACCGTGCGTCGCCATGCTCACGTGGTCTTCTTGTCCGGCGCTGGTGGGGATGCTGTCGACGCTGGCCGGATGCGCGAGGCCCTTGTTCTCCGACGCCAGCGCCGCGGCGGTGACCTGCGCGATCATGTAGCCCGACTCGAGTCCCGGTTCGGTCGCCAGAAACGCCGGCAGCTGGCTGAAGGTCGGATCGACCAGCAGCGCGCAGCGGCGTTCGCTGATGTTGCCGATCTCGGCTATCGCCAGCGCGAGCGCGTCGGCGGCCAGCGCGACCGGCTCGGCATGGAAGTTGCCGCCCGAGATCACCTCGCCGGTCTCGGGGAAGACCAGCGGATTGTCCGAGACCGCATTGGCCTCGTCGACGAGGATCCCGGCAGCGTCGCGCAGCGTGCGCAGACAAGCCCCCAGGACCTGCGGGATGCAGCGCAGGCTGTAGGGATCTTGCACGCGTCCGCAGTCGCGGTGCGACTCGTTGATCTCGCTGCCCTCGATGAGCGCGCGCACCGCCGCGGCGACGTCGCTCTGCGACGCGTGACCGCGGACCGCGTGAATGCGCGCGTCGAACGGCTTTACGCTGCCCAGCGCAGCTTCGATCGTGAGCGCTCCCGCGACGAGCGAAGCCGCCAGCAGGTCTTCGGCCCCGATCAGGCCGCGCAGCGCGAGCGCGGTCGATACCTGCGTGCCGTTGAGCAGCGCCAGCCCTTCCTTCGCGCGCAACTCCGAGAGCGCGACGCCGGCGGCCGCGAACGCGGCGGCGGCGGGAAGAGCGCGGCCTCCAACGACCGCGTCGCCGACCCCGATCAGCGCCGCAGCGAGATGCGCCAGCGGCGCGAGGTCGCCCGATGCGCCGACCGATCCCTGGCCCGGGATGACCGGCAGCACGTCGCGCTCGAGGCAGGCCAGCAGCGTTTCGACGATGCTCCAGCGCACACCCGAATAGCCGCGCGCCAGCGAGTTGAGCTTGAGCGCGATGACCAGCCGCACGACCTCACGCGAGAGCGGCGCACCGACGCCGCAGGCGTGCGACACGACGAGGTTGCGCTGCAGTTCGGCGAGCTTGTCCTGCGGGATGCGCGTCTGCGCCAGCTTCCCGAAGCCGGTGTTGACGCCGTAGACGCTCGCATCTTGGGCCGCGATCGCTGCCACCGTCGCGGCGGCGCGGTCGACGCCGGTCTTGGCCGCGGGGTCGAGCGTGAGCGCGGCATTGTCGCAGAGCAGTGCCCGTACGTCGGCGGGTCGTAGCTCGCCGGCTCGCAGGTTCACCGTCACCCGTGATCGAGCTCAGGGCTGAGCATCGGCAGGTGCAGGCCGTGCTCGCGCGCGCACGCCACCGACTCTTCGTATCCGGCGTCGGCGTGGCGCGCGACCCCGCTGGCCGGATCGTTCCAGAGCACGCGCGCGATCCGCTTCGCCGCCGCGGCGGTGCCGTCGGCGACGATCACCATCCCGGCGTGCTCCGCGAACCCGATGCCGACGCCACCGCCGTGATGGATCGAGACCCACGTCGCGCCGCCCGCGACGTTGAGCATCGCGTTGAGGAGCGGCCAGTCGGCGACGGCGTCGGAGCCGTCGCGCATCCCCTCGGTCTCGCGGTTCGGCGAGGCGACGCTGCCGCTGTCGAGATGGTCGCGTCCAATCACGATCGGCGCCTTGAGCTCGCCGCTCGCCACCATCGCGTTGAAGGCCAGCCCGACGCGGTCGCGATCGCCCAGGCCGATCCAGCAGATGCGCGCCGGCAGACCCTGAAACGCGATGCGCTCGCGCGCGAGGTCGAGCCAGCGGTGCAGGTGGGTGTCGTTGGGGAGCAGCTCTTTGACCTTCGCGTCGGTCTTGGCGATGTCGTCGGGGTCGCCCGAGAGCGCGACCCACCGAAACGGTCCGACGCCGCGGCAGAACAGCGGCCGGATGTAGGCCGGCACGAAGCCCGGGAAGGCGAACGCGTCGGCGAGCCCGGTGTCGAACGCCATCTGCCGGATGTTGTTACCGTAGTCGAAGGTCGGTATCCCCAACCGGTGGTACGCCACCATCGCCTCGACGTGAGCGACCATCGAGCGCTTCGCCGCCGCGCTCACGGACTGCGGATCGCGCTCACGCGCTTCGCGCCACTGCGCGAGGGTCCAGCCGGCGGGAAGGTAGCCGTTGACCGGATCGTGCGCCGAGGTCTGATCGGTTACGGCGTCGGGGCGAACGCCGCGGCGCAACAGTTCGGGTACCATCTCGGCGGCGTTGCCGAGCACCGCCACGGAGACGGGGATCTTGGAGCGCTTGGATTCGTCGAGGATCGCCAGCGCTTCGTCGAGCGAGCCGGCACGCCGGTCGAGGTACCGCGTCTGCAGCCGCTTCTCGATGCGCGCGGGATCGCACTCGATCGCGAGCAATGACGCGCCGGCCATCGTCGCGGCCAGCGGCTGCGCCCCGCCCATTCCGCCGAGCCCGGCAGTGAGAATCCACTTGCCCGCGAGGTCGCCGTCGTAGTGTTGCCGGCCCAGCTCCGCAAACGTCTCGTACGTTCCTTGCACGATCCCTTGCGAGCCGATGTAGATCCACGAGCCGGCGGTCATCTGGCCGAACATCATGAGGCCCTTGCGGTCCAGCTCGTGAAAGTGCTCCCAGGTCGCCCAGTGCCCGACCAGGTTCGAGTTCGCAATAACGACGCGCGGCGCATCAGGGTGCGAGCGGAAAACTCCGACCGGTTTCCCGGATTGGATCGCCAGCGTCTGGTCGTCGCCCAGCCGCTCCAGTTCGGCGACGATGCGGTCGAACGAGGGCCAGTCGCGCGCGGCCTTGCCGATCCCGCCGTAGACCACCAGGTCGCCCGGGCGTTCGGCGACGTCGGGGTCGAGATTGTTCATCAGCATCCGCAGCGCGGCTTCGGTCTGCCAGCTGCGCGCGCGCAGCGTGCTCCCGCGCGGGGCGCGGATCGTGCGGGCGAGTTCTTCGAGCAATCCGGGACCCTCCGCCCAGCTACTCCCGGCCGCAGCGGCGCGGCACCTCTCGCCGCTTGCTTGGCGGAGGAGCGCCCCCGGACGGGGCCGCATCCTTGACTCCCAGGAGGGACCGCGCATGACCACGCTCCACGGCATCGACGATCTGGTCGTCGCGCTACGGGAGCTCGGCGAGGTGCTGCAGCCGGTGCGCGTCGCTGCGACGCTGCGCGGTGTCCGGATCGATCCGCGCACGCTCGAGCCGTTCATGACCTGGTCGCCCGGGCGTTACACGCGCAACCTCGTCGCGCGCGACTCCGCCTTCGAGCTCATCGCGATCTGCTGGGAGAAAGACGCGCGCTCGATGATCCACGACCACGCCGACTCCGACTGCGCGTTCGTGCTGCAAACCGGCGCGATCACCTGTGAGAATTACCGGGTCGCGTATCCCGACGGGTTCGAAAAGGGGCCGTGCGATCTGCGCCAGACCACCACGCGCACGCTACGCGAAGGCGAGATCGACATGCGGAGCGGCCACCTCTCGGTCCATCGCGTCGGCTCGTGCGACGGCCGCGCCGTCACGTTGCACGTCTACGCCAAGCCGATCGACGCGTGCACGGTTTTCGACGAGGACGGGACGACGAAGGTCATGCCGTCGCACTACGACACGGCCCCGGCGCCGACAGCAGGATAGCAAGCGGCCGGCTATTGCCGCCGGCGCTCGTCGCGCGGGATACTCCATGTATCTAACGGCGCGCGCAACAACGTGCCCGATTTGCTTTACTATCGAGGTGAGGGTGTATGTCAGCGTTCCGTTCCCGCCGGCTCTTTAGCGCGGCTGCTACCGTTTTTTTCATCGCGACCGTCAGCGTCGCATTCAATGCCTGCGGGTCCAGCGTGAACTCGGTGACACCGGGCCGTCAGCAGCAAGGCAGCGTTCGACACGTGCAAGACGCGAACGATCCGAAGCCGACCGATCCCGTGACCACGCCGGTGCCGACGTCGCCTCCGGATCCGGCATGCAACGGGCTCAGCCCCTCGTCCAGCTGTTTTGGCCCGGGGGCGTCGCCGCCGACGCCGAACTTCAACCCGCAATTCATCGACCAGTTCGGCATGGCGTGCGATCCGATGAATCCCAAGAAGACGATGGACGGCTCGATGCAGGTATGCTCGATGAATCCTGGTTGGGATTCTTCCGGGACGCCCCTCAATCCGGTGCACAACGGGATCGATCTCTCGAACTATCAACCACAGTGCACCGATATCTACGGCAGCCTGATGAACTCCGCCAGTTACCACCAATGCTACAAGATGCGGATGTGGGTCAACTAACGCGCTGAGCGCGGACGAGCTCGTCGAAGCGTGAGCGAATTGTGGCTCATGCTTCGACGGGGCTCAGCATGACAAAAATCACCTGAGCCGCGTCGAAGTGCGGAGTTAGCCTCCGCAGGCGTTGCAGGCGGGGTGGGTGCGGTCGTAGACAGGTTGCTTGAGGTACTCCGCGGGGTTGTAGGTCCAGAACTGCGAGACGTTCGGGTAGGTTTGGACGACGACGTTTTGCAGCTGTGAGCCTTGCTTCTCGACGCGGCGGATGTAGATGTTCTGTACGGGGTTGCCACGGTCGTCGAGGTGGACCGGACCGCGTGGTGCGTCGGTGATGCGCACGGCGCGCATCGCCTTGACGAACGCCACGGCATCGCCGGAATTACCCTTCACGGCGGCGAGGCCGCGGTCAAGGTACTGGGCGCCGACGTACGTGCCTTCGGCGTAGTACGACGGTTCGTGACCGTACGCTTTCGTATACGCGGCGACGAACTTGTCGTTGGCGGGCGACTTGAGCGCGGCGGTGTATTGCAGCGCCGTGACCATCCCGGCCGCGTCGGGCGTGTCTTGGAGCGTACTCTCGTCAGTAGTGTTGCCCTGACAGATCAGCGGCATCTTCAGACCGAACGCTTTGTACTGCTTGACGAAGTTGACCGCGGCCGCACCGGAGTAGCTGCACATCACCGCGTCAACGTCACGGGGAAGGGCGGACAGGAACGGCGAGTAGTCCGACGTCACCAGCGGCGTCCAGACTTGTTTGGTGACCTTGCCGCCGTCGCGTTGGAACGTGTCGACGAAGCCGCCCAGGCTCTCCCAGCCGAAGCTGAAGTCGTAGGCGATCGTTGCGACCTTGCGATACTTGAGCGTCTTGTAGGCGTAGTCGCCGAGCACGTGCGTCGGCTGGCTGCTGGTCCACTCGGTGCGCACGATATAGTCGCTGGGCGTGCGCTGCGTGATGTCGTCCGACGATACGATCGGGTAGACCGCAGCGACCTTGTGTTGTTCGATGTAGGGCACGATCGCCGAGCCGACGGCGGCGGAGAGCGGGCCGAACACGACATCGACGTGATCTTGCTCGACGAGCTTGCGGATCTGCGTGAGGCCGACCGACGGATTGCCTTGGTCGTCGGCGACGTCCACCTCGACCTTCATCCCGCCCAGCGTGTTGTTGTGCTCCTTGAGGTAGAGCTCGAGCCCTTCTTGCATGTACTTGCCGGGGGCCGCGAAGACGCCGGTCACCGGATACAAAAACCCGATCTTGAAGGTCTTGGCCTGCGCGCGTGCATCGTGGGTCTGGGCGCCCACGCTTCCCAGCGCGAAAGCGGCCGCGGCGATCGCGGCCAAACGCTTGACGTTGGTCATTTGGTGTACCCCTGGAAGCTCGGCGAGTAGACAGGCTGTTTGAGATAATCGGCGACCTTGTACGTCCAGAACTGCGAGACGTGCGGATAGGTCTTGATGACGACGTTCCAAGTCTTGGCGTACTTCGCCGCGTCGCCGCTGGTCGCGACGACTTTGCGCACGTAGACGTTCTCGACCGGCGCACCGTACTGGTCGAGCACCATCGGACCGAACGCCGACTCCGCGAGCTTGATTTGGCGCACCGCGCCCAGGAACATCCCGGCGTCGCCGGTATTGCCGTGGATCTTGTCGATCGCTTGCCCGATCCATTGCGCGGCCGTGTAGAAGGAGGTCGCCATGTAGGACGGCAGCACGCCCTCGGCCTTTCCGTACTTGTCGATGAATGCGCGCGTCGGCGCCGCGTCACGCCCTTCGGCGAAGTGGCCGAAGCTCGTGATCCCCTCCACGATCTCCGGTGCGATCGACCGAATGTTGGACTGGTCGGTGGTCGTCTCGTTGGCGATCAACGGGATCTTGCTCTTGAGCCCGAGCGAGCTCCACTGCTGCAAGAAGTGCACTGCGTCGGCGCCGACCATCTCGACGAACAGCGCGTCGGGTTTGTCGGCTTGAATCTTGGAGATGTACGGCGAGTAGTCGGCGGTGCCGAGCGGCGCCCAGACCTGATCGATGATCTTGCCGCCCTTCTCGCTGAACGTCTGCGCGAAACCGCCGGCGTTCTCGTAGCCGAAGGCGTAGCTGTTTGCCAGCGTTGCGACCTTGCGATACCCTTGCTCGTAGGCCCACACGCCGGCGACGTGCGTCGGCAGGCTCGAGCTCCAACCCGCGACCTTGATTATGAACGCGCTGGCCTGGCGCTGCGAGAGGTCGTCGGCCGAGACGGTCGGGAGAAACAGCGGGATACGGTGCGCGACCGTGTACGGCGCGACCGCCAGCCCTTCGTTGGCGAGGTACGGCCCGACGACCACCTGCGCGCCGTCCTGCTCGACGGCGTGCCGGGCTTGGTCGAGCGCATGGGCCGCATTCGAGGCGGTATCGTAGACGGTAGTCTGAATCGTGCGGCCGCCGGCCTTGCCGCCGTGCTCTTTCCAGAACAGCTCCCAACCGGCCACCATGTCGTGACCCGCGGCGGCGGCGGAGCCCGACGTCGGCGCGAGCAGCGCCACCTTGATCGGACCCGGGTCGGCCGAGCGCGACGGCGCCGGCGTGACGAGAGCGAGCGTCGCGAGCGCGACGGCGAGGGCGGCGGTCTTCGCGGTGGTGGATGTCCTCATCGATTCGATCCCTCCGGTATCGGTGCGAGCTGCGCTAGATGCCCAGGAACGTGGTTCGGACCGCGTGGTCGGTGCGAAGGATCTCCGGATCGCCGTGAAACACGACCCGGCCTTTGCTGATGATGTACGCCGTATCCGCGACGGCCAACGCGAGCGGAAGATTCTGCTCGACCAGGACGATCGCCAGACCGGTCTCTTTGAGCCGGCTCATCGTCGCTTCGAGTTCTCGCACGATAAGCGGCGCCAACCCTTCCGACGGCTCGTCCATGAGCAGCAAAACCGGGTTGGCCATGAGTGCCCGGCCGATTGCGAGCATCTGTTGCTCGCCGCCGCTGAGCTGCCCGCCGTAGTTCCCGCTGCGCTCGCGCAAGCGTGGAAACAGCTCGTAGACGGTCTCGGCGGTCCAGCGGCCCGGGCGGCCCGGGACGCCGCCCACGGCGAGGTTTTCCCGTACCGTGAGCGACGGGAAAATGCGCCGGCCCTGCG
Source organism: Vulcanimicrobiota bacterium (assembly GCA_003140215.1). Lineage (GTDB taxonomy): Bacteria > Vulcanimicrobiota > Vulcanimicrobiia > Vulcanimicrobiales > Vulcanimicrobiaceae > Vulcanimicrobium > Vulcanimicrobium beijerinckii. The sequence goes on from PLJL01000005.1 coordinate 34,743, forward strand.
GCACGAGGCCGACGCCGCGGCGCGCGATCTCGTGCGACGGAAGCTTCTCGATCGCCTCGCCGGCGAACGCGACGCGGCCGGTTCGCGGCGGCGTGAACCCGATCACCGACCGGATGAGCGTCGTCTTGCCGACGCCGTTGCGCCCCAGCAGCGCGGTGACGGTGCCGCTCTCGGCCTGCATCGAGACGCCCTGGAGCACGTGGCTGTGCTCGTAGTAGGTGTGGATGTCGACGACGTCGAGCAGGCTCACAACTTCCCACCAAGATAGATCTCTTGCACGTTCGCGTCGCCGCGAATCGTGTCGAGCGGCCCGTCGGCGACGACGCGGCCATTGTGCAGAACCGTGAGCCGCTCGACGACGTCGAACACGACGCCCATGTCGTGCTCGATGAGCACCATCGTCACTCCCTCGCGCTCCGTCTTGAGCATCTCGGTGACGAGCGTTGCGTCGCCGGGGGCGAGCCCGGCCGTCGGCTCGTCGAGCAGCAGGAGTTTGGGGCGCTGCGCGAGCGCGAGCAGGATCTCGATCTGCCGCTTCTCGCCGTACCCCAGCGTGTCGACGACGGCGTTCGCGCGCCCCACCAAGCCGACGCGCTCGAGCAGCGCGCACGCCTCGGCGTCACGGGCCCGAAAACGGCTGCGCGGCGCGAGCAGCTGGAAGCGCTCGGCGCTGTGTGCCTGCAGCGCTAAGACCAGGTTCTCGACGACGGTGAGCCGCGGAAACAGCGTCGTGGTCTGAAACGTTCGCGCCATCCCGCGGCGCGCCCGGGCATAGGTGCTCAGGCGCGTGACGTCCCTGCCCAGAAACTGCACCGAGCCGCGGGTGGGCGGCAGTTCGCCGGCGATGATGTTGAAGAGCGTCGACTTGCCCGCGCCGTTGGGACCGATGATCCCGCAGCGCTCGCCGGTGCGGATCGACAGCGAGACGTCTTCGAGCACGCGCACGTTGCCGAAGCGTTTCGAGACTCCGTCGAGCGCGAGGCAGACGCCGGCGGGCGCGGCCATGTCATCCTGACCGTTCGACGGGCTCACGGGAAGGATCACGGTTCCTCGGTCGCGAGCGCGGCGCGGCGCCCGCGCAGGCGCGCCCACAGCCGCGGTACGAGCGCGACCAGGCCGCCCGGCGCGTACATCACCACGGCGAAGTAGACCAGACCCAAGATCATCTCCCAGCGCTGCGTCACCGCGCTGAGCTCGTTGCTGAGAAAGACGACGACGAAGGCGCCGAAGAGCTGACCGTAGAGCGTCCCGATGCCGCCCAAGATCACCATGATAAGGATTTGGGTCGTCTGGTCGAGCGAGAGCGTGACCGGTCCGACGAACTGGTTGTACCAGGCGAACAAGACGCCCGCCATTCCCGCAAACCCCGCCGACAGCATCAGCGCGAGATACCGGTAGAGCCACACGTTGTAGCCCAGCGCGAGCATGCGGCGCGGCGTCTCCCGGACGCCCTTGAGCACCAAGCCGAAGGGCGACCGCACGACGATCAACAACAGCGCGAGCGCGAGCACGAAAAATGCCAAGCAGACGTAGTAGTAGCCGGTGTTCGCGGAGACGTCGAACGGCCCGACGTGCGGGCGCACGATCCCGGTGATCCCGTTGTCGCCGCCGCTCACCGAGACCCACTGGTAGGCCAGGCCCCAGACGATCTCGTTGAGCGCGATCGTCATGATGATGAACCCCACGCCTTCGCTGCGCAACGCGACCAGGCCGAAGAGCGCCGCCGTCAGCACCGCTGCGACGATCCCCAGCACGATCACCTCGGCGAAGCCGGTGATGTGGAAGCGCGTCGCCCCGATCGCCACGGTATAGGCGCCCACACCGAACAGTGCCGCTTGACTGAAGTTCACGAGGCCGGTGAAGCCGACGAGCAGGTCGAGGCTCATCGCGACGATCGCAAAGATCCACGTCTGCGTCAGCAGCGAGATGTAGAACGTCGGGACGCCCAAACGCGGCAGCAGCAGCGCGACGATCAGGCCCGTCGCCGCGGCGATCGCCCAGCGCGTGCGCACGCTCATAGTTTTCTCCCGAACAACCCTTGCGGGCGGAACGCCATGATGAGCGCGACCGGGACGAAGATCGTGAAGTAGGACAGCTCGGGGAACATCGCCTTGCCGAACGCATTGACCAGACCGATCAGCAGGCTGCCCACGAAGGCCCCCGTCAGGCTGCCCATTCCGCCCACGATGACGACGGCGAAGGCCAGCGGCAGGAGCTCGCCGTCGAGCCCGGGGTAGGCACTGGTGATGGGGCCGCCCAGCATCCCGCCCAGCCCCGCGATGAGCGCGCCCGCCGCGAAAACGATGTAGAAGGCGCGATTGACGTCGACGCCCAGCCCGCGCGCCATCTCCTCGTCGTCGACGCTGGCGCGAATGATCACGCCCAGCATCGTGCGCTGCAGCGACAGAAACATGATCGCCGCGATGAGAAAGCTGATCCCGATGAGCGCGAGCCAGTACTGGGGGAAGACCAGCGAACCGACGGTGATCGAGCCGCCCAGCATCGCCGGCGGCGCGATGGCGTGCGGGTCTCCGCCCCAACGCGCCAGGATTCCGTCGTCGAGGATGAGCGCGAAGCCTAAGGTGAGCAGCAGCGACGTGAGCGGGTCGGCGTGATAGCGGTGCAGGAAGGCGCTGTACACCGCCAGCCCCAGCGCCATCGTCAACACGCCGCCGGCCAGTCCGGCGAGCCAGAAGTTCCACCCTTGCCCGACCAAGGAGAGCCCGATGTAGGCGCCCAGCAGATAGAACGCCGTCTGCGCGAGATTGATGATGCGCATCAGCCCGAAGATCAGCGTGAGACCCGAGGCGATCAGAAACAGCAGACTTCCGTAGGCGAGCCCGCCGAGAGCGTTTTGGACGTAGAACTGGATGCCCATCGATCCTCGCGCTACACCGTTACGGGTCGGCCGGAAGTCCGGCCATGGTTTTCAAGACCGAGGCGATGGCGGCGGTGTCCTGTTTTCCGCGGCCCTGCGCCAACGCCGCGGCGTAGAACGCGGCGCTCTGCGTGAATAGCGGCGTCGGCGCTCCGACCTCCTGGGCGAACGCCGTGATGATGTCGATGTCTTTCTGATACACGTCGAGCTTCATCGTGGGCTCGTCGTAGTGCCCGGCGACCATCATCGGGCCGCGCACGCCGAGCATGCGCGAGGCGCCCGCGCCGTCGCCGACCACCTCGAGCATGAGTGCCGGGTCGACCCCGGACTTGAGCGCGAGCACCACGGCTTCCGCCGTCGAAAGGTTGTGAATCGTGACCAGCAGGTTGGCGATGTACTTGAGCTTCGAGCCGGCGCCGAACTCACCGACGTACCGGACCGAACGCGCCGTCGCCGCCAGGACGTGCGCGGCGGCGTCAGACGCCGCGCGGTCGCCGCTGACGTAGAAGACGATGTCCTTGACGACCGCTTGCGAGCCGGTGCCGCTGACCGGCGCGTCGAGCAGCGTCACGCCGCGCTCGGCCAGGCGCGCGCGGGCGCGTTCCTTCACCGCCAGCGGGAGCGTGCTGGCTTCCACCACGACGAGCCCGGCGCGGGCGCCCGCGGCCAGCCCGTCCGGGTCGAACAATGCCGCCTGGAGCGCCGCTGCGCTGGGCAGCGCGGTGATCACGAAGTCCGCATCTTGCGCGAGCGCGCGCGGCGTCCCGGCGGCGCTGCCGCCGCGCTGTCCGAAGCGCTGCGTCGCGCCGGCCGCGACGTCGAACCCGGTCGTAACGAACCCCGCGTCGATGAGATGACCGGCGTAGGCGGAGCCCATGATCCCCAGGCCGATCACCCCGACGCGGTTCGACACCGGCTACGCGACCGACGTGCGGCGCGCGGCGGCGAGCGCGGCGTTGACGCGCGGCATGACCTCAGTCGCCATCAGCTCCATCGAGCGCCGCGCCAGCGCCGCGTCGGCCCAGTCGTGACCGGCATAGAGGAGCGTGCCGAAATCACCGATCGCGGCGCGGAATGCCAACAGTTGCTCCACGACGGAGTCGACCGTCCCGCAGATCACCAGCGAGTCGAGGACGTAGTCCAGGGTGATCGCGGAGTCGGGCATCTCGCGGTTGGCCTTGAACAGCTCGGGCCGGCCGTTGCCGATCAGCTTCGTCATCAGCGACTTGAAGTAGTAGGCATAGGGTCCGTCGTGCCCCTTGGCGTAGCGCCGCGCCGTCGCATCGTCGTCGGCGACGAAGACGCTCTTGGCGACGCGCCAGTCGACCGGATCGGCGGTGCGCTTGCCGTTCGCGCAACCCTCCTGATACTTGGGCCAATGCGAGGCGACCCAATTGGGCTGCAGGAAGTTCGCCGAGATCGGCGTCCAGCCGCGTTCGGCCGCCGCGACGACGCCCTTCGAAAACGGGGCGACGGCGGTGACGACGATGGGCGGGTGCGGCTGCTGATAGGGCTTGACGATGCTGCCCTGGCCGGTCTCGCGGTTCATCGTGCGCCGCGTCGAGAGCGACCAGTACTCGCCCGCAAGGTCGTAGGGCGCCTCGCCGGCCCAGATCGCCAACACTTGGTCGATCGCTTCGACGAACATGGCCGTGCGATCGCGGTCGAGGTTGCCGAAGGCCTCCGCGTCGGAGAGCAAACCGCCCGGACTGATGCCGAAAAGAAACCGTCCTTCGAGCAAGTGATCGATCATTGCAACCTGCGCGGCGACTTGCGCCGGATGGTTGTTGGGGAGATTGACGGTGCCGCTGCCCAGGACGATTTTGCTGGTGCGGTCCAGCAGCGACGCGATGAAGCTCAGGCACGACGTCACGGGCTCGGCGAGATCCGTGACGTGCTCGCCGACGAATGCCTCGACGAAGCCGAGCTCCTCGGCCAGGACGATCGCTTCGCGGTCTTCCTTGAGCACCTCGGTGTAGTTGCGCGACGGGGGGTGAAGGGGCATCGTGAAGTAGCCGAGCCGCATCCGCGATCCTCCGCCCCAAACCCGCTATCTATCGACCGATCACCCAAATCGAGCGCCGGCGCGGCCTCGGGGTCGGGACGTGTTCACGCGGCCCGACGCTTTTCCTTGCGCCGCCGCAGCTGCGCTCCGGACGGCGACAGGACGCGCGCTGATTATCGCCATATCAGCACGGATGGCCTCGAAGAGGCGGCTCTCGGCCGACGAGCGCGAGCGTCTCATCGCCCGCGGTGCGGTGGCGTTCTTCTGCGAGGTCGGCTTCGGCGGGCAGACGCGCGAGCTGGCGAAGCGGCTGGGGGTCACGCAGCCCCTGCTCTACCGCTACTTCCCCAACAAAGAAGCGCTGATCGATCGCGTCTACCGCGAGGTCTACCTCAACCGCTGGGACCCGCGCTGGGAAGAACTGCTCGACGACGACTCGCGCCCGGCGCGCGAACGGATCATCGCCTTCTACCGCGACTACGCCAAGGCCGTGCTGAGCTACGAGTGGATCCGCATCTTCATGTTCTCGGGTTTGCGCGGGATGAACCTCAACAGCCGGTATCTCACGCTGGTACGCGACCGGATCTACACGCGGGTGATCCGCGAGGTTCGGCGCGAGTACGGTATGCCGTCACCGGCCGAGGTTCCGATCGGCGAGCTGGAGTTCGAGCTGGTGTGGGCCCTGCACGCCAGCATCTTCTATATCGGGATCCGCAAGTGGATCTACGGCCTCGAGATCCCCGAGAACGTCGATGAGGTGGTCGAGAAGCTCGCCACGTCGTTCCTCGACGGCGTCCCGGCCGTCATGGCGCGTGCGCTGGAAGGGGCGCCGAAGACCCGCGCTGCGCGACCTCGTCGAGGTCGCGAGCGCGCGTAAGAAAGCTGCGCGCGTTCCCGCCCAGGATCGCGGCGCGCGCGGCCGCGTCGAGCCCTGGGATGTTCGCGACGGTCCCGCGCGGGTCGTCGATCCCCATGTCGAACGGACGGTCGGTACCGACGACGACCCGGCCCGGACCGACGCGCTCGACGAGGTACGCGAGCAGCGCGTCGTCGTGCGTGACGATGTCGAAGTAGAGTTGCGCGAGGTACGCGCTGGGCGGCTTGGGGATCGTCTTGGTTTCGGGCCGTACCCGGTACCCGTGGTCGAGCCGGCCGGCGATCGCCGCCAGCGTACCGCCGCCGTGGGCCAGGATCATGGTGAGCTGTGGAAAGCGCTCGAACACCCCCGCGAAGATCAGCCGCGCGGCGATCAACGCTGTCTCCGACGGATTCCCGAACAGATTGCCCAGGTAGTAGGCCCCGGCACGCGTGCCGCCGAGCTCGTGGTGCGGGTGCATGAACACCGGAACGCCGAGCGTGCAGCAGGCGCTCCAGAATGGGTCGAGCGCAGGGTCGTCGAGCGGCGCACCCGCGACGCTCGAGCCGATCTCGACACCCCAGCACCCTAGCTGTTCGACCGCACGGCGCAGCTCGACGACCGCGGCGCGCGGCGACTGCAGCGGCACGGTTGCAAACGTCGCAAAGCGCTGCGGGGCGCGCGCGGCCGCGGCGGCCAGCGCGTCGTTCCCGGCCCGGCAGATCGCGGCGCCCAGCTCAGGCTCCGCTCCGTAGGCAAAGTAGAACGGCGGCAAGCACAGGATCTGGCGGTCGATCCCCTGCTCGGCGGCGAGCGCGGCACGCGCGTCGAGATCGTAGAGCAGCGGGAAATACGGCAAGCGGGATCGCTCGGCCGCGTAGCCGCAGACCGAGCGGTCGAGGTCGAGAACGCGGGCGTCCTTGCGGGCATCGATCAGCCCACGCCGGCGCAGCGCAGCGACGAAGGCGTCGGGGAGAAAGTGAGCGTGGCAATCGATGCAGAGCGGCATGTGCCTCCTCGTCCTGCGGCGGGCCTTGACACGCGCCGTGCCACCGTGTTTTATCGATAGATAAATAACCCTTCAAGGGGACCTACGACGAGCGACGACCCTACGAACGCGACCTTCGACGCGCGCGACCTGCGCAGCGCGTTGGGCACCTTTGCGACCGGCGTCGCGATCGTCACGACGCGCGATCCCGAAGGACGGCTCTACGGGCTGACCGCGAACTCGTTCAGCTCGGTGTCGCTCGACCCGCCGCTGGTGCTGTGGGGACTCTCCCGAAACGCGCCAAGCCTGCCGGCATTCCGAGCCGCCACGCACTTCGGCGTCAACGTGCTGGGCATGGAGCACCGCGAGCTCTCGGTGCGCTTCGCGCGCGGACAGGCCAACAAGTTCGACGGCGTCGGCTACGTGCTCGGTGAGTACGGCGTCCCGCTGATCGAGGGTGCCGCCGCGCACTTCGAGTGCCGCATCGTCGACCGCTACTACGGCGGCGATCACGAGATCTTCCTCGGCCACGTCGAACGCTACGCCTACGAGCGCAAGCCGACGCTTCTGTTCTGCCACGGCGCCTATCATCGCGCCCACCCGCTCGACGAGGATGCTTAGCGCGGCGCCGGCGACGGCTCCGGCGTCGCGGGGAACATGCGTATCACCGGTGACGTCACCGTTCCGCCGGGCGGAATGAAGTCGTGGATCGGGCCGCCGACGGTCCCCAGACTGTTCACGTACGCGTAGATGGCGTGCAAGTCGGCGTCGCTGAGCGCTTGGAGGTTCGACCACGGCATCGGCGGATGCACTTCGAACGGCGGCTTGCGCACCACGGCCATCCAGCGCGCTTCCGGGACGCGGGTGAAGAACAGGCGCAGGTTGATCGCGTACGACGTGCCCCACGGACCTTGAAAGCCGACGGGATTTCCGGCCAGGCGCTGCGCCTCGGGGATCTGACCCTTCGCCTGCGCGAACCCCGGCGTATGACACTCGTTGCAGCCGCCGTAATTTACCAAGTACCGTCCCGCCGCGATCGCGTCGCCGGCGGCAACATGCGGCTCCGTATCGGCGCCGGCGCCGCTGCGCAACCCGACCGGCACGAGCAGCGCGCACCACAGAACGGCGAGGCCGAGAATCAGCCGCAAGCGCATGGCAGCTACCTCCGATACGGACTGATCGGCGTGTCCGGAGTGATCACCTGTCCGCGGGGACGATCGGCAGCAGCAGGTACGCCGTGCGATCGGCTCCCGCATGGAGCGCGTTCGTGCCGCCGAACACCTGCGCGGGCCGGTCGCGGGGGTCGTCATGCAAGAACGGGCCGCTGCCCGTCATCTCGTTCTTGAAGTTCGAGAGCCGCCCGCCGCTCGCACCGGAATAGACGTAGTCGTTGCCGCGCACGCTCAGCGCTAGACGGTATCCCGCGGGCAGCACGATCGAGGTCGGCCACAGCTCGACGTCGAGCTGCACCGGCCCGTCGGGCACGAGCGGCTCGGCGGCGGCGTGGGTGTGATAGGGCCGGTACTCGGTCGTCAGCACCGGATCGAGCGCGCGGTGCGACGCCCGCAGCCAGCCCTGGGCGAGCGGGGTGTGCGGATCGATCGCGCCTTGGAAGACGACCTCCTCGCCGTCGGGTGCAAAGGCGCGCAGGATGGCGAAGACGTCGGCATCCGGGGTTGTGGAGGACAGAAACAGGCGCGCCGCGAGGGGACCGGTGATCTCGGTCTCGCGCTCCAGCGCTGCGGCGACGAACGTGACGCCCTCGCCCAGCGCGTTGTACTCGACGCGCGCCGGCTCCGTCGGCGGCTCGGTGCGAAGTGCGCGCCCGTCGAGATCGAGGTACAACTTCGTCCACCGCGTACCCTCGAGCGGCCACGCATCCGCGTGACGTTCGACGAACTCGTCGAGCCGGCGCACCTGCAAGCGCACGCGCGGCCAGTCGCGCAGGCTGTCCTCGTCCTTGAGGTAGTGCGCGAAGAACTGCTTCTGCAGCGCGACGCCGTAGTCGGTGTAGAACTCGGTCCAGTGCTCGATCCCGTGCACCTCGAGCCATTTGTCGCGCGACGCCGCGCGCACGAAGCCTTCGAAGTTCCCGCGCGGATGCAACCCTTGGCCGCCCCAGTTCGCCGCGGACAAGAACGGGACGACGACGCGCTCCCAGTCCGGCGAGCGGCTGCGGTGATAGTCGTCGTCGAGCGGATGCGCGAGGATGTCGGCGCCGAAATCGGCCCGGTTGCGCGCCAGGTCCTCATCGGGAAGGGTCTCGGGGCCACAGACGAACTCGCCGGTGACGCGGCTGCGCGGACCGTGCTCGCCCCGACCGTACTGTACGCTCTTGACCTGCAGGTCGTACCAGTTCTGCGCGAAGGTGCACAGGATGCCGCCGTGGTGGGTGAGATCGCGATAGAAGTCGGCTGCGCCTTCCCACACGCACATCGCGGCGAGGTGCGGCGGCTGCAGCGCCGCGACGTACCACTGGTTCATCGCATAGTAGGAGATGCCGTTGAGGCCGACCTTGCCGCTGCTCCACGGCTGCGAACCGGCCCACTCGATGCACAGCGCCAGATCGCGCGTCTCGCGCGGCGACCACGGATCGAGAAAGCCCGGCGAACGCCCGGCCCCGCGCGAGTCGACGCGCACGCACGCGTATCCGTCCGGAACCCACTTCTCGGGATCGACGACCTCCCAGTTCTGGTACCGATTCGTCGAGCCGGCAGTCACGTCGGGATGCTGCGCGGCCATCCGTTCCCACGCGCTCGGGTAGCCGTCCTGAAATGCGAGCCCTTTGGCGTACGGTCCGTAGCTCAGGATGACGGGGTGCGGGCCGAGCCCGACCGGGCGGAAGACGTCGGCGCGCAGCATGATACCGTCGTCCATCCCGATCGGCACGTCCCAGTCGATCTGCATGGCAGGGTCGTCGCGCTCGCGCTCCATATGTTCATCTACGCGGACGCGGACTGTTCTCCCACCCGCGAACTCGAGGCTCACGCAGCATGACGACGTTGGACGGAACCGCAGTACACGGACACTTCATCGACGGGCACGAGCGCGCGAGCGCCGACGGCCGTACGTTCGAAGTCCGCAATCCCGCCAACGGTGAGCTCGTCGCGCGCGTCGCCGAAGGCGGCGCGGCGGAGATCGGCCTCGCGATCGATGCCGCGAGCGCGGCCTTCGACGCGGGCTGTTGGTCGCGGGTGCCGGTGCGGGAGCGACATCGCATCCTCAACCGGCTCGCCGACCGGCTTGAAGCCGCGCTGCCGGAGTTGGCCACGCTCGAGTCGACCTGCGTCGGGCGCCCGCTGCGCGAGATGCGGGCCCAGCTCGGGCGCCTCCCGGAGTTCTACCGCTACTTCGCGGCGGTCGCGCGGACCGCCGAAGACGCCGTGACGCCGTTCGAGGGCGCCTATCTGAACTACGTGCGGCGGGTACCGCTGGGCGTCGTCGGCCAGCTCACGCCGTGGAACCATCCGCTGCTCATTTTGACCAAGAAGCTCGCGCCGGCGCTCGCGGCCGGAAACTGCGTGGTCGTCAAGCCGTCCGAGCTCACGCCCCTCACCACGCTCGCGCTGGCGGCGCTCGCGCGCGACGCGGGGTTGCCCGACGGCGTCTTCAACGTCGTCACCGGATTCGGCGCCGAAGCGGGCGCCGCGCTGTGCACCGATCGGCGGCTGCGTAAGCTCGATCTGACCGGCGGGACCGAGACCGGCCGCGTGGTGGCCAAGCTCGCCGGTGAAAACCTCATCCGGGTCACCTGCGAGCTGGGCGGCAAAGCGCCGGTGATCGTGCTCCCCGGCGCCGACCTCGACCGCGCCGCCGCCGGGGCGACCTTCGCCGCGTTCATCGCGTCGGGGCAGACCTGCGTCGCCGGAACACGAGTTCTGGTTCATGAAAGTCAAGCCGCCGCGCTGGTCGAGCGCATGGTGCGGCGGGCCCGCGCGATCCGCCTCGGCGACCCGCTCGACCTGGCGACGCAGCTCGGCCCGCTGGTTTCGGCGGCGCAGCTCGAGCGCACCGAGCGCTACGTCGAGATCGGCCGCGCCGCGGGTGCGACCGTGGCCTGCGGCGGGCGCCGCCCGGGCGGCGCGCTCGGGTCGGGCTTCTTCTACGAGCCGACCATCTTCGCCGGCGTCCAACCGTCGATGCGGATCGCGCAGGACGAGATCTTCGGGCCGGTCACCTGCGTGCTGACGTACCGCGACGACGACGAGGCCGTGCGGATCGCCAACGACATTCCGTTCGGCCTGGCGGCATCGATCTGGACCGGCGACGCCGCGCGCGGGATGAAGCTCGCCGAACGCTTGGAGTGCGGGGTCATCTGGATCAACGACCACCACCGCATCGATCCCGCGCTCCCGTGGGGCGGGATGAAAGACAGCGGGATGGGCCGCGAAGCCGGCCTCGACGGTTACCGCGAGTACACGACGACCAAGAGTGTGATCGTCAACCTGGACGAGCCGGTCGACTGGTACGCGACCGACGACATCGTGCGGCTCAGCTAAGATGGGGGCAGCGTACCGGCGCCGCTCCCGGCTTGCCGCCCGCGAGGAAACGCGCGGGCGCGCGTGAAGAGCCGTCCATGATTCGAGTCGACGTCGCAGAGCTGGCCGAGCGGTTGGAATCCAATGCTGCGGAGTTGGCCGAGCTCATTGCGTCGTTTCCCGCCCAGTCGCGCTCGGCGCCGCTCGGCGACGAGTTCTCGGCGGTCGAGCACACCTGTCATCTGCGCGACCTCGAGCGCGACGGATTCACGCCGCGCATACGCAGCGTCATCACCGACGACGATCCGGTGCTGTTCGGTTTCGACGGAGCGGGCGTCGCCGCGGCGGCGGACTACCGCTCCGAAAATACCATCACCGCGCTCAACGATTTTCTCGAAGCGCGCAAAGCCAACGTCGACACCTTGCGCGCCCTGCCCGAGGCAGGATTCTTACGCGTCGGTCACTATGAGGGCAGCGCCCCCATCACCCTTGGCGACGTCGTGGCCGGGATGCTCGATCACGATCGGGACCATCTCGGCCGGCTCCAAACGATGCTCGCGCAAACCACCGGCTGACCGCCAAGGGCGGTGTCGTCCAGACCGAAGTGACGGTCACCAATTGCAGAATGGCGGAGTGGGCGGCGCCGGGATCCCTTTCGGTGCGGGCGTCGCTGCCGGCGGGACCGACGGTGGCGCGGAGCTCGTCTTCGGCGTATTGCCGCAGACCGAATCGAGCTGCTCCTTCATCAAGTGGCCGATCGCGTCGTCCGCTGCGCGCAGGGCTTGTGACTCGGCGGTGGTTTGGCCGCCGATGGTCGAGCCAAGGCCATTCCCGGCAAACGCGTTGAGCACGTTGCCTTGCAGGCCCGCCGTGCCCCCGGGATTGAGCACGCTCGATTGCTGCGTCTGCACCGATGCTCGCGCACCGGTCGCCGGGAGCGGGGCGGGCGTCGGAAACACCGTCGTCGACGTCGTCTGATACGTCCGTTGCGGTGAAAACGCGAGATAGATCGTCGTCAGCACGGCGAGCGGGAAGAACTCGATCTGCGAGCGCCCGTACTTCCCGGACGCGACATATGATGCCCACACCACGGATGCCTCACCGCTGGTCGCGGCTGGGCCTGGACTGGGGGACGACGCGTCGGGCGCCGGCGACGGCGCCAACTTGGGATGACATTCCGCAACGAGGATGCTGAGCGTCACATCGGTCGAGTTACGAAGCAGCGCGATCCAGTTCTCCGTCGAATTCGCGCTCGACGTCGGCAACACGATGAATGCCCCCAGCGTATGCGTGGGATCCATTCGGCATTGTTCGAGATAATCGCCGAGCGTCCACTGACCCTCGGGAACGATCCACGCATTGGAGCGCACGGGGCCGATATTCTGCTGCCCGTTGTCGTGCAATCGCTTGGCCATGAGCACGGCGATCTTTCCGTTGATCGCGGGGTCGCCGAGCGCCATCGTGAAAACGACCGGATGATTGAAGGTGATCAACGGCGGCGGCGATTTTTCGACCTGAGCCGACGCGCGCAACGATCCGGTGCCGGCGAGGCCGACCACCATCGCCAAAGTACCGACGAGTACGGAAACCGTACGAATCGGAACGATTCGAATCATCTGTAGCTCCAAGTGCTGGGGCCGCGACGGTTCGTTCGCCCAACGAAGGAGCCCTTCGCCTCGTTTCCAGCCCTTCGCGGGTCACGACATCACGGTGGCGCGTGCGGCTGCTGCCCAGGGGTCGACCAGCAGCTTGATGTGCGCGGCGCGGCCTTCGAGCAGCGGCACGATCCCGTCCTCGACGAGGCGCTCGAGCGGGATCGCTTGCGGTGCGACGTCTTGCCAGAGGTCGGGCTCCGATGCGAGCAGCCGGGCGGCCTCGGGAACGTCGTCGCGGCCGATGAGCGCGTTGGTCCCGACAATCTCGAGCTCTTTGGTCGTCACCCGGCGCAGGTCGAGCGCGATCGCATGTTTCGCGATCCCGACCTCGACGACGCGGCCGCCGGGTTCGACCGCCGCGACCGCGGCGGCGACCCCCTCGTCCGTTCCGGTGACCTCGAACACCAGCGCCGGTGCGAAGCCGGCATCGACGGCCGCGGGTGAGAGCATCGTCGCGACCGCCCCGAGCCGCCGCGCGACGGCGAGCCGTTCGGGCGAGACGTCGGCGGCGACCACGTTCGCGCCGTGACGGGCAAGCGCGAAGGTCAGAAACGCGCCGATCCCGCCGGCGCCGATCACGAGCACGTCCGCGCCGGCCGTGGGCGCGCCACGGCGCAGCGCGTGGACCGCGATTGCCATCGGCTGGGTCAGCACGGCGGCGTCGGGGCTGAGCCCGAAAGGGGCGGCGCGGAACACGATGTGGGCGGGGACGCGCACGAACTGCGCCAAGCCGCCGTCGCGGTGCAGCCCGACCGTCGCATACCCGGCGCAGATGCTGGTCCGGCCGGCGCGGCACTGCGCGCACTCCCCGCACCACAGCGCGGCGCCGGTCACGATCGCGTCGCCCTCGGCGAACCCGTCGACCCCCGCGCCGATCTCGGCGATCGTTCCGGCGAACTCGTGGCCCGGAATCAACGGACCCTCGTGACCCGTGAGGCCGTGGCGCGCGTGCAGCGGGTACATCTGCGGTCCGGCGAACTCAGCGGCGTCGGTGCCGCAGATGCCGTTGGCGTGGACGCGCACGAGCACTTCACCCGGCGCGGGGCGCGGGCGCGGAACCTCTTCGATGCGGATGTCGCGCGGACCGTGGCAGACCGCGGCGCGCATGGTCGCCGCCATGGTCCCCGCAGTTACGCGGCGCGGGGGCGGCGGCCTCCGCACGTGGAAGCCGTGCGGTGATGCAGTCTCACGGCCGCACGATCTACACGCCGGCCTACGCGCGGCCGGCGCTGGGGCCGTTCCCCGGCGGCGCGCGGCTCGCGCTGCACCTCATCGTCAACGTCGAGGTGTGGGATTACAACGCGCCCCTGCCGCGCACGGCGCTACCGCCACCGCTCGGCGGCGGAACCGTGCCCGACGTGCCCAACTTCGCGTGGTATCAGTACGGTCAGCGCGTCGGCATCTGGCGGTTGCTCGACACGCTGGGGCGCCACGACGCGCGCGCGACGCTGAGCGTCAACTCCGCCGTGTGCCGGGAGTATCCCGCGATCATCGAGCGCACCGTCGCAGCCGGGTGGGAGATGATGCCGCACGGCGTCGTGCAGCGCACGATGGCGACCGTCGACGACGAACGCGCCGTCATCGACGCGGCGCTCGCCGAACTCGAAGCCGCCACCGGTACGCGGCCGCGCGGCTGGCTCGGCCCGGCCCTGGTCGAGACGCCGCGAACCTTGGACCTGCTCGGCGCGGCGGGCTTGGAGTACTGCTGCGACTGGGGGCCGGCCGATGACGTGCCCTACGACCTCGCCGTCGAAGGCCGGCGGATGGTGGCGATCCCCTATCCGGTCGACACGAACGACATCGTCGTCTTCGCCGTCGAACACCACTCGGCCGAGGAGCTCTACCATCGCTGCGCAGCCGCGCTCCAGACGCTGCACGCGGAGAGCGCGACGTCATCGCGCGTGTTGGCGATCGCGCTGCATCCGTATCTGACCGGCACCGCACACCGCATCGGCGTGCTCGACCGCATCCTCGAGCTGGCCCGCACACAGTACGGCGCTTGCATCATGACCGCCGGCGAGCTGCTCGACTGGTACGTCGCCCAGACGCCACAGCCGCAGCGATCAGCGTAGCCCCGAGCTTTCCGGGGCGATCACGTCGCGCGTCGACCCGAAGATCGCCCACCCGAGAACGGCGAACCACGCTAACACGAACCATCCGAGCCCGAGGTTCAGCACAACAATCGCGACGCGCTGCGGGCGCCCCAGCGAGGGACGAGCGAGTGCAACGATCGCCGGGAGGAAATAGAGACGTGTCGACAGCTCCCAAGCGACGAACCACACTTCGCGCAGGAACGCCGCCGCGAACTCCATCGTGCCGCCGGGCTAGTCCCCCAAACGCGGATCGGGAGCACCCAGCGGATCGAGCGGGGCGCCGGGGTCGAGTGGGCTGCGGTCGTCGGGGTGCGACCCTTTGGGCAGACCCGTAGCCGGGTCGGCGTCGGCGGCGTCGCCGATGGCGCGGCGCGGCGAGGGCGTCCGGTTCTCCGCTACCCGCTCGTCGGTCTCGGTGCGCTCGGTCGAACGGTCGTCATTCATAGTCGCAGCGTTCCCGTCCCGGCCGCCCTTCAACAGGCTGCTCCAATCCTGGGGCCACCTGCCGCCGGCATCCGGAATGAAGACGACGCGGACAGCGACGAGTTCATCGACCACGTACCGACCGTATGCGGTGTACTCACCGTCGCCGATGCCGGATGTCGAACACGCGCCGTGCGCGCCGATGACGATAGACTCCTCGGAAATATGAGCCTCGTCGATTCCCTCGGCGTCTTCGTAGACGCAGACCGTTGCGGCGTCGACGCCAATGTCTTCTGAGATCAAGTCCTCGATGAATGCTTCGTCAGAGACTGTGGAGTGTCGGCAGCGCAGCTCTGCGATCCGCGTCCCCCATTCGCCGTATTCCCCGGTCACGACCTCGACGCCCCAGGTCCCTTTTCGCGCGCGAAGGTCGTACACGGCGCACTCGACTCGCTCGCCGAGATACAACGGATCGGCGATCTGCAGCGAACCTGACCGCACCTCGAAGCGCCGCTCAGGGCGAAACACCTGGCGCTCTGTGCGCTCGTTTGAATGCTTGTCATCCATGCTCGCATCGTTTCCGCGGGCCGCGCATCGCCATGACGATCACGGGAGATGCGCCGGCATCTCATTGCCGTCGTACGTGCCGGAAAAGCGCGTCGCAATACCTTCAAAGTACTCGTCGAGGGCAAGCAGCTCGTCGCTGCTGCGGGGAACAGCACCTTGCGCCACCACACCGAATTGCGCCTCGTCTTCTTCGGGCAACGGTTCGAACACCGATACTGAGTCTACACGCATTTCCGCGACAACGGCATCAGCCGCATCACGCGCGTTATCCGCCGTCGGAAACAAGAGAAAGAACGAAGATCCGCGCTCCCGGTCTCCGTTCCATCGCGGCGGTCTTTGATACTCACGAGCTTCGGGACCCTTGAATTCCCATTCCGGATCCCAGCCTGCGTCGATCAGAACCCGCAGCGCCAACGCGGGCACGAATTGGCGGTACGGGAATTCCTGTTGCTCTTTGGTCAGACGGCCGACGCGCCATACGTTGGTTCCATCATCCAGCCACCACGAGCCGACCCGGTGACGGCCATCGGGTCCAGGAAATGTCGCGGCACGAAACACCGGCAGAGCAGGATTATAGCCGGCTGGCAGCTCGGCGTGCCCGACGAATCGGAGTCTGCGTTCCTTTGCTTCGAGCGCAACGTTGCCCATCAACGTCACGAACAACTCGGACGCGTTCCGAGTCGCGCACGCCGCGTCCGTACCGACCGATTCGGCAACGGGCGACAGGACGCGCATCGCCCAACCATACTCACGATGCTTTGCAATGGCTTGCACGTACGCGAAGCCGTGATCGACCGAAAGCTCGAACACGTCGCCCTGACGTACCGCTTCTCTTTTGCTCATCGATCTGCAGGGATGGCGGCTGTCGCTTCGATCTCGACCATCGCTTCGTCTTCGACCAGGGCGGTGACTTCAACGACCGACATGGCCGGAAAGTGCTTGCCCATCACCTCGCGGTAGGCGTCCCCGATCTCGCGCTGTGCGGCGAGGTACCCGCGTTTGTCGGTGACGTACCAGGTCAGGCGGACGACGTGCTCGGGGCGCCCGCCGGCCTCGGCGAGGACCGTGACGACGTTGCGCAGCGCCTGGCGCGTTTGACCGGCGATGTCGCCGGCGGCGAAGCGGCCCTGTTCGTCCCAGCCGATCTGGCCGCTGACGAACACCATCGTTCCTTGCGCGCTCACGCCGCACGAATAGCCCTTGGGGCGCGGCCAGCCGGCGGGTTGCAGGATCGTCACGTGCGTGCCTCCGCCGCGGTGCGCAATTTGAAGCGCTGCAGCTTGCCGGTCTCGGTGCGCGGCAGCTCGCGCACGAAGTCGATCGCCCGCGGATACTTGTACGGCGCGATCCGTGCCTTGACGAACTCCTGCAGCTCGCGCACCAGCGCGGGGTCGCCGTCTCCATCCCGAAGCACGACGAACGCTTTGACGATCGACCCGCGAGCTTCGTCGGGCGCGCCGACGACGGCGCACTCGAGCACCTGCGGGTGTTCGAGCAAGGCGCCCTCCACCTCGGGGCCGGCGATGTTGTAGCCTGAGGAGATGATCATGTCGTCCGTGCGCGCCTGATACCAGAAGTAACCGTCCGCATCGAGCCGGTAGGCGTCGCCGGTGAGGTTCCAGCCATTTTGCACGTAGTCGCGCTGACGCGGATCGGAGAGGTACCGGCAGCCGGTCGGGCCCTTCACCGCCAGCCGGCCGACGCTGCCCGGCGGGAGCGGCCGGCCGTCGTCATCGAGGATGCACGCCGCATAGCCCGGGACGGGCGTCCCGGTCGCGCCGGGGCGAATCGCATCGCCCGACGCGGCGATGAAGATGTGCAGCATCTCGGTCGAGCCGATCCCGTCGATGATCCGCACCCCCGTCGCATCTTCCCACAGCGTGCGCGTCGCGACGGGCAGCGTCTCGCCGGCCGAGACGCACGCGCGCAGCGTGTGCAGATCGTAGCCCTTCGCGAGCGGTGCCATCGCACGGTACGACGTCGGCGCGGTGAAGCACACGGTCGCGCCGAAGCGCTGGATCGCCGCGAGCAGCGCTTCCGGCGCCGTCTTCTCGATCAGCGCGGTCGAGGCGCCGGCACGCAGCGGGAACAGCAGTGCGCCGCCGAGCCCGTAGGTGAACGCCAGCGGCGGCGTGCCGACGAACACGTCGTCAGGTCCGGGTGCGAACGTGGCGGGCGGGAAGGTGTCGCAGATGGCGAGCACGTCGCGGTGGAAGTGCATCGTGCCTTTCGGTCGACCGGTCGTGCCCGACGTGAACGCGATCATGCAGACGTCGTCGCGGGCCGTGTCGGCGTTCGCGAACGCCGGCGGCTGGCGCTGCGTCAGCGCCGCGAGGCCGCTGTCGCGTTCGTCGTGCGAAAAGACGACCGTGCGCAGCGTGGGGCACGACCCCATGGCCGCGTCGAGCTCGTCCCGCAGCCGCACGTCGCAGATCGCGTGCGAGACCTCGGCCGCGGTGATGACGTCGATCAACTCTTTCGCGCGCAGCAACGGCATCGTGGTGACCACGACCGCCCCGGCCTTGACCACGCCCAGCCAGCACGCGGCCGTTACGTCGTTGTTGAAGCCGCGCAGCAGCACGCGGTTGCCCGGAACGACCCCCAGCTCGGCGCGCAGCACGTTCGCGATGCGGGCAGCGTCGTCGAGCAGCCGAGCGTAGGTGACGCGCCGCTCCGGCGTCACGATCGCGGTCCGATCGCCCAGCCCGCGCGCGACGGCAGCGTCGAGCAGCTCCGCGGCGCAGTTCAGCCGCTCCGGATACTGCAGCTCCGGCAGCGTGAACAGGAACTCCGGCCACTGATCGCGCGGCGGCAAGTGATCGTGAGCGAACGTGTCGACGTGCGCGCTGGTCGTCATGGCGTCAGTCGCCTTCGAACACGGGGGTGCGTTTGGCGGCGAAGGCCTCGTACGCGCGCCGGAAATCGCGCGTCGCCATGCAGATCGCCTGCGCTTCGGCCTCGGCCTCGATCGCCTCGTCCAGCCCCATCGACCACTCCTGGTGCAGCATCTTCTTGGTCATCGCGTGCCCGAAGGCCGGCCCGCTCGCGAGCGCGGACGCGAAGGTAGCCGCTTCGGCCAGCACCGCTTCGGGCGCGCAGAGCCGGTTGAAGAACCCCCACGCTAACGCCTCGTCGGCGGACATCGAGCGACCGCTGTAGAGCAGCTCCGCCGCGCGGCCGTGCCCGATGACGCGTGGTAACAACGCGCACGCGCCCATGTCGGCGCCGGCCAGGCCGACCCGCGTGAACAAGAACGCGACGCGTGCGCCGGGCGTCCCGTAGCGCAGGTCCGAGGCCAGTGCAAGCATCGCGCCCGCGCCCGCGCAGACGCCGTCGACCGCGGCAACGATCGGTTGCGGGCAGGCGCGCATCGCCTTGAACACGTCGCCGGTCATCCGGGTGAACGCCAAGAGCTCCGGCATCGCCATCGCGGTGAGCGGTCCGATGATCTCGTGCACGTCGCCGCCCGAACTGAAGTTGCCGCCGGCTCCGGTGACGACCACGGCCTGCACGTCGCGCGCGTAGACGAGCCCGCGGAACAGGTCGCGCAGCTCGGCGTACGACTCGAACGTCAGTGGGTTCTTGCGCTCGGGCCGGTCGAGCGTGACGGTACCGACGCCACCGTCGACGGCCCAGCGGAAATGCTGCGGTTCGTAGGCCGCGAAGTTCTGGTCTCGGTTCATCGCGCGGAGTCGCTTTCACGGGCATTGAGGTGGCGCTTGAGCTTGGCGAGTAACGCGTAGAGCTGGGTGCGGTCGTGTTCGCCCAACCCGGCGAACATCTCGACGATCCAGCGCTCGTGGCGTCGAGCCATGTCGGCGAAGGACCGGCGTCCGGCTGCGCTCAGCTTGACGATCGACGCACGCCGGTCGCCCGGCGCGACGCTGCGGGTGATCAGCCCTTCGGCGAGCAGCTGGTCCGCGATGCGCGTGATGTTCCCGCCGGTGACCATCATGCGCTTGGAGATCGCGGTCATCCGCAAACCGCCGGGGTTGCGCTCGAGCTGCGACAGGAAGTCGAAGCGCGGCAGCGTCGTATCGAAATCGTCGCGCAGCCTGCCGGAGACGCGGCCTTCGATGAGGTTCGTGCACGCCAGCAGCCGCAGCCAGACGCGCACCGAGAGATGATCGTCGTGGGTGGCGCGTGATTCGGTGTCGATGCGTTCGTACATCAGTGTTGCACCTCACCGCCGTCGATCACGATCGTTTGCCCGGTGATCGCGTCGGCCTCGGGGCGGCACAGCCACACCACCGCCGCGGCAACCTCGTCGGGCCGTACGAAGCGGCCCAGCGGGTTGTGGGTCAGGATCGCCGCCGCGGCGGCTTCCTCGGTCCGCCCGGTGTTGGCGACGATGGACGAGACCGCACGATCGAGCATCGCCGTCTCGGTGAAGCCCGGGCATACGGCGTTCACCGTGATCCCTTTTGCCGCGAGCTCGGTCGCCAGCGCACGCGTCAGCCCGACGACGCCGTGTTTGGACGCGCAGTACGCGGCGATGTACTTCCCGCCGACGAGTCCGGCCGTACTCGCGATGTTGACGATCCGCCCGCGCCCGGCGGCGATCATCGCGGGCACCACCTCGCGCGTGCAGTGATACGTGCCGGTGAGGTTGACCCCGATCACCGACGCCCACGTTGCGGCGTCGAGCTTGGCGAAGGGGCGGCTCAGCGCGATCCCCGCGTTGTTCACCAGGATGTCGACCTCGCCGTGCCGAGCGCGCGCGTCGGCGAACGCCGCCGCGACGGCGGCCTCGTCGGCCACATCGGCAACGACGACGTGCGCCGCCGCGCTTTGCGGCAGCGACGCCGCATGCCGCTCGAGCACGCCCCGTTCGCGACCCAACAGCGTCACGCGTATCCCCTCGGCGGCCAAGGCACCGGCAACCGCGGCGCCGATCCCGCGTCCGCCGCCGGTGACGAGCGCGTGCCGGCCGGCGAGCGTGCTCATCGCGTCACCTCGCTGGCCGCGTCGGCTGCGATCTGCGCCGCGCGCCGCAGCGTGCGCACATACTGCTCGCGCCCGGGAAGGTACTGCGCGGGCCAGGGCTGCTCGTCGTAGCCCAGCTGCGCCGCGGCGTGCAGGGTGAAATAGGGATCGGCGAGGTGCGGCCGCGCCAGCGCGACGAGGTCGGCTCGGCCGGCGGCGATGATGCTGTTGACCTGATCGGCGTCGGTGATGTTGCCGACAGCCATCGTGGCGATGCGCAGCTCGTTGCGGATCTTGTCCGAGAACGGCGTCTGGAACATCCGGCCGTAGACCGGCTGGGCCAGGCGCGACGTCTGGCCAGCCGACACGTCGATGAGGTCGGCGCCGGCCGCGTCGAACGCGCGCGCCACCGCGACCGCATCGTTGGGCGTGATCCCGCCCTCGACCCAGTCGGTCGCCGAGATGCGGACCGAGATCGGTTTGTGCTCCGGCCAGACCGCGCGGATCGCCGCGAACACTTCGAGGGGATAGCGCAAGCGGTTTTCCAGCGACCCGCCGTACGCGTCGGTGCGCCGGTTAGTCAGCGGCGTGATGAAGCTCGAGAGCAGGTAGCCGTGCGCGCAGTGCAGCTCGAGCATGTCGAAACCGCACTGCAGCCCCATCGCCGCGGCGCGCGCGAACTCGCCCTTCACCCGGTCCATGTCGTCGAGCGTCATCGTGCGCGGAACCTGATTGCGCTCGCCGTAGGCGATCGGCGAGGGCGCCATCACCGGCCAATTGTCGCGCAGCAGCGGCTCGTCGGCTTCCTCCCAGCCCAATTGCGTCGAACCCTTGGGTCCCGAGTGCCCCAGCTGGAGGGCAATCTTCGCGGGCGTGTTGTCGTGAACGAAGCCGACGATGCGCGTCCAGGCGGCGACGTGCTCGGGGCGGTACATCCCCGCGCAGCCGGGCGAGATGCGGCCCTCGGGCGAGACGCAGGTCATCTCGGTGAACACCAGGCCCGCGCCGCCCTGCGCGCGCGCGCCGAGGTGGACGAGGTAGAAGTCGTTGGGCGTGCCGTCGACGCAGCTGTACATCGCCATCGGCGAGACGACGACGCGGTTGCGCAACTCGAGCTCGCGCAGCCGAAACGGCGCGAACATCGGCGGGACGGGCTTGGCCGTTCCGGCACGTTGGGACAGCCAGGCCTCGATGTCTTCGACGTAGCGGCGGTCGCGCAGGCGCAGGTTGTCGTGACTGAGGCGCTGGCTGCGCGTCAGCAGGCTGTAGGCGAACTGTTCGGGCTCCAGGTTGGCGTAGCGCGCGACGTTCTCGAACCATTCGGTGCTGTTGCGCGCCGCGTTTTGCAGGCGCAAGACCTCGATCCGGCGCTCCGCCTCGTACTCCTCGAAGGCGCGCGTACGCTCTACGTTACGCTGCAACGCCGCAGCCAAGGCCACGGCGTCCTCGAGCGCAAGCTTCGTCCCCGACCCGATCGAGAAGTGGGCCGTGTGCGCGGCATCGCCGATCAGCACCCGGTTGCCGTCGTGCCAGCGCGCATTGTTGACCTGCACGAAGGTTATCCACGGGTTGGCGAGGTGCTTCCCGTTGCTCAGCAGCGGGTGGCCCCCGAGGTACCGCGCGAAGAGCCGCTCGCAAAACGCAATCGACTCGTCGGAGGTCGCCGTGTCGAGCCCAGCGGCACGCCAGGTCTCCTCGCGGCACTCTACGATCACCGTGCCGGTCTGGGCGTCGAACTGATACGCGTGTACCTGGAACCAGCCGTGCGGCGTCTCCTCGAAGGCGAACGTGAAGGCCTCGAAGCGCTGGTGCGTCCCGAGCCAGATGTAGCGGTTGCGGCGGTTCTCGAGCGTCGTTCCGAAGGCGGCGGCGTGCTTGCGCCGCGTCGGCGAGTTCGCGCCGTCGCCGACAACGATGACGTCCGCACCGGCATGGTCCGCGTCGTCGGCCTCGACCTCGAAGCGCAGCTCCACGCCCTGCTCGGCGGCCCGCTCTTGCAGGATGCGCAGCAGCCGCTTGCGCGCGATGCCGGCAAACCCCTGACCGCCGGCGCGAATGGTGCGGCCGCGATAGTGGACGTCGATGTCTTCCCAGTGCACGAAGCTCTCGACGATCCGCGCGTATGTCGGGGGATCGGCCGCGGCGATGTTGCCCAGCGTCTGATCGGAGAAGACCACGCCCCAGCCGAAGGTGTCCTCAGCGCGATTGCGCTCCACGACGACGATCTCGGCGTCGGGCCGTGCCGACTTCATCACGATCGAGAAAAACAGGCCGGCCGGTCCGCCGCCGATGCAGACGATTCGCACGATGCCTCCGAAGCCGGAAACTTGCGGCATCGATAGTTTATATCTAAACTAAATGCCCTGTCAATCCTG
Source organism: Vulcanimicrobiota bacterium (assembly GCA_003140215.1). Lineage (GTDB taxonomy): Bacteria > Vulcanimicrobiota > Vulcanimicrobiia > Vulcanimicrobiales > Vulcanimicrobiaceae > Vulcanimicrobium > Vulcanimicrobium beijerinckii. The sequence continues at coordinate 57,987 of PLJL01000005.1, forward strand.
CTGCGCGAGGTCCGCGGCCCCCTCCGGTGAAGGGGTCCGTGGGCGGTTCGACCCGCCGGTTCTTTGCCGTTCACGAGGGGATCAGATGCGTATTGTCGCCCGCGCCTCACTCGCCGCGCTGCTGACGCTGTCGATGGCAGGCTCGAGCGCGTTTGCGGCCGACCCTGCGCCGCTCAAGATCGGGATGATCACCACGCTCTCCACCGCCGGCGGCTATTTGGGCGAGGACATGCGGGACGGTTTTCAACTCGCGATCGACGAGGAGCACGGCAAGCTGGGCGGCGTGCCGGTGCAGGTCGTGGTCGAAGATGACGGTCTCAAGCCGGCCAACGGCAAGCTGATCGCCGACAAGTTCCGCATCCAGGACAAAATCGACGTCTTCACCGGGATTATCTACTCCAACGTGGCGCTGGCGGTCGTACCGGGCTTGGTGGAGAGCGGCGCGTTCTACCTCAGCCCGAACGCGGGGCCGTCGCAGCTCGCCGGCAAGGGATGCAACAAGAACTTCTTCGTCGTGTCGTGGCAGAACGACACCCCGCACGAAGCCACCGGGCAGTACGCGCAATACCTCGGCCTCAAGAAAATGGTCGTCGTCGCGCCCAACTACACCACCGGGAAGGACGCCGTCGCGGGATTCAAACGAACCTTCCACGGCGAGATCGCCGAAGAGATCTACACCGCGCTGGACCAGACCGACTACTCGGCGGAGCTCGCCCGCATCCGCGCCGCGAACGCCGACGGCATCTTCTACTTCCTCCCCGGCGGCTTGGGGATCAACTTTCTCAAGCAGTTCACCCAAGCCGGACTGAAAAAGACGATGAAGGTCGTATTGCCGGAGTTCTCGCTCGAGAGCCACGTGGTCGCGGCGGTCGGTAACGCTGCCGAAGGTCTCTACGGCACCGCGCACTGGCTCAAAGATCTGCCCTACGCCGCCAACAAGAAGTTCGTCTCCGAGTTCATCAAGAAGTATCACCGCGAACCGACGCCCTATGCCAGTCAGGGATACGACACCGCGAAGCTGCTGGCCAGCGGCCTGCGCGCGGTCAACGGAGACGTATCGAAGGCCGACGCGTTTCGTGCTGCGCTGCGGAAAGCCGATTTTCAGTCGACGCGCGGCGCGTTCAAGTTCGGCCCGAACCAGTTCCCGATCCAGGACTGGTACAGCGCCAGGGTCGTGCGCGACGCGAAGACCGGGAAGCTGGTGATTCGCGGCGTGGGCAAGATCATGGCGCAGGCCGGCGACGTCTACTCCAACGCGTGCAAGCTCTGAGCCCCTGACCCCCTGTCGTGAGCCTGGCGCTCGAGCAGCTCCTCAACGGACTGCAGTTCGGGGTGATGATCTTCTTGCTCGCCGCCGGGCTCACGCTCGTATTCGGCATCATGGGCGTGATCAATCTGGCGCACGGCTCGATCTATATGCTGGGAGCGTTCGTCGCCGCGTCGGTCGCCGGCACCGGCGCGCCGTTCGTCGTTGCGGTCCTGGCCGGCGCAGCGGCCGCGGGGCTGGCGGGGATCGCGATCGAGCTCGTGGTGATCCGCCGTTTGTACGCGCGCCACCACCTCGATCAAGTGCTCGCAACGTTCGCGCTGATCCTCATCGCGAACGACGGCGTCTCGATGATCTGGGGCAAGACGCCGCTCAACATGGCAGTTCCTGCGGCGCTGAGCCCGGCGGTAACGCTGGGTGGGTTCATCTATCCGGCCTACCGGCTCGTGCTCATCGCGGCGGGGATCCTGATCGCGGCGGCGCTGTACGTCCTGATCTCGCGCACGCGCTTGGGGATGTTGATCCGTGCCGGCGCGACGCATCGCGAAACCGTCGCCGCACTGGGCGTCGACATCAGCCGCCTCAACACCGTGGTGTTCGCGCTCGGCGCCGTCCTTGCCGGCACGGCGGGCGCGCTGCTCGCGCCGATCCTCGCCGTCCAAGTCGGCATGGGAGAGCAGATCCTCATCCTGACCTTCGTCGCGATCATCGTCGGCGGCCTGGGATCGATCCGCGGCGCCTTCGCGGGCGCGCTGCTCGTCGGCGTCGTCGACACGCTGGGCCGCGCCTACATCCCGGTGATCCTCAAGCCGATCGCCAAGCCTGAGATCGCGGACTCGCTGGGCGGCGGCCTGTCCGCCGTGGCGATCTACGTGCTCATGGCCATCGTGCTGGTGTGGAAGCCGCGAGGCCTGTTCCCTGTCGGCCCTCGCTAACACGCGCCGGCGCGCGGCGCTGCTCATCGCAACGCTCATTGTCTTGCTGGCGCTCCCGGCGGCGGCGGGCGTGCTGCACCAGCCGTTCTGGATCAACGCGTGCACGCGCATCGTGATCTTCGCGCTGGTCGCCGCGAGCCTCGACCTCATCGTCGGCTACGGCGGTCTGGTGAGCTTCGGCCACGCCGCCTACTTTGCCGTCGGCGGCTACACGGTCGCGGTGCTCGCGCAGCACGGCATCGACGCGGCGCCCGTCGCATGGGTCGTCGCCGTCGCGCTATCCGCCTTGCTGGCCGTGGTCGTGGGCGCGCTCTCGCTGCGCACCTCGGGGATCTTCTTCATCATGATCACCCTGGCGTTCGCCCAGATGGTGTTCTTCGCGCTCATCGCGATCAAGGCATGGGGCGGTAACGATGGCCTGCCGCTCGGCGCGCGCGCCACGCTGTTGGGGCTGGATCTGCGTGACCCCACCGTCCTGTACTTCGTGTGCCTCACACTGCTCGTCGCGTTCGTCGCGTGTGCCGCGCAGCTGGTGGAGTCGCGCTTCGGGATCGTCCTGCGCGGCATTCGCGGCAGCGAACGCCGCGTGCTCGCGCTGGGCTTCCCGACGTTTCGCTACAAGCTCGTCGCCTTCGTCATCGCCGGCGCCGGCGCGGGCCTAGCCGGTGCGCTGTGGGCGGACTACGCGCGGTTCGTCAGCCCCGACATGGCTTCGTGGTCGCGCTCGGGCGAATTCCTCGTGATGGTGATCCTGGGTGGAATCGGGACACTCGCGGGTGCGGTATACGGCGCGGCGCTGCTGCTCGGGCTCGAGTCGGTGCTGTCGGGCCTCACCGAGCACTGGATGCTGCCGCTGGGCCTGATCCTGCTCGCGATCGTCCTGTTCGCCAAACGCGGCGTGTACGGCTGGATCGCGGGGCGCGACGATGGCTGAGCCGGCGCTCGCGGTCCGCCGCTTGCGCAAGTCGTTCGGCGCGCTCGTCGTCACCGCCGATCTGGATCTCGACGTCGCTACGGGCGAGTGTCACGCGGTGATCGGCCCCAACGGTGCCGGCAAGACCACACTGCTCGACCAGCTCGCGGGCGAGCTGGTCCCCGACGGCGGCCGGATCGTGTTCGCAGCGCGCGACGTAACGCGGCTCGGCCCCGACGCGCGCGCGCGGCTCGGAATGGCGCGCTCGTTTCAAATCCCGACCCTCATCGCCGATTTGACCGCGGAAGACAACGTCGCGCTCGCCGTCCAGGCGCGCACGGCGACGGCGATGCGCTTCTGGCGCAGCGCATACCGCGACAGCACGCTACGCCTCCCAGCCCGAGCCGCGCTGGCGCGCGTCGGCCTTGCCGCTCGTGGAAGCGTCGCCGCCGGCGATCTCGCGCACGGCGAGCAGCGCCTGCTCGAGGTCGCGCTGGCGCTCGCGCGTGAGCCCACGCTGTTGTTGCTCGACGAGCCGATGGCGGGTCTGGGGCACGACGAGAGCCGCGCGATGATCGCGCTGCTGTCGAGCATCAAAGGCACCCTAACCATACTGTTGGTCGAGCACGACATGGAAGCCGTCGCGCACCTAGCCGATCGCGTCACGGTGCTCGTCGCGGGACGCGCGGTGGCCAGCGGCAGCTACGACGCCGTCCGGGCCGACCCGGTGGTTCGCAGCGCGTACCTCGGCGGCGACGCATGAGCCGCCTGCTCGCCGTCGAGGCTATCGAGAGCGGCTACGGCCGCAGTCGCGTGCTGTTCGGGATGACGCTGCACGTCGACGACGGCGAGACCGTGGCGCTCGTCGGCCGCAACGGGATGGGCAAGACGACGACGATTCGTACCATCATGGGGCTGTGCCGGGTCACCGCCGGCACGGTAGCCTTCGCCGGTGCCGACATCACCAACGCCGCGCCGCATCGTGTGGCGCGCCGCGGAATCGGGCTCGTCCCCGAAGGACGCCAGGTGTTTCCGACGCTGACCGTGCGCGAGAACCTGATCGCGACCGCGGCGAACTACGGCCGCGTTGCGCAGCCGTGGACGCTGCCGGACGTGTTCGCGATCTTTCCGCGGCTGGCCGAACGCGCGCACGCGCTGGGCAGCCAGCTCTCCGGCGGCGAGCAGCAGATGCTCGCGATCGGCAGGGCCCTGATGCTGGGTCCGCGCTTGCTGATCCTCGATGAAGCGACCGAAGGGCTCGCCCCGCTCTTGCGCGAGGAGATCTGGACCTGTTTGCGCACGCTGCGCGCACGCGGTCAGTCTACGCTCGTCGTCGACAAGCAGCTCGATGCGCTAGCGACGGTCGCCGACCGCGCGGTGGTATTGGAAAAGGGGCGCACCGTCTGGCAAGGCGCCCCATCAACCCTCGCCACCGACCCCGCCCTACACGACCGCTATCTCAGCGTTTGAGTGACGGCAGCTAAGCCGCGAGCGGGATGAACGCCTCGTCGAGCGCGGCCAGGACGCTGGTGGGAAGGACCGACACGACGAGATGGCGCGGCAGGAACCACGTCACCCCGGCGATCGCCGTCTCGAACTCGTCCTGGTCGTCGAAATCGTCGCGCGCGATGCGGAAGACCAGCTGTTCGCGCGGCTCCTGATCGGGTGAGACCAGCGTCAACACGGCGGGTTCCTCGATCCCCAGCGTGCGCGTGAAGTACAGGTATAGCAGGGGGCGAACGTAGCGCGGCAGCATCGACTCGTCCGGCGCTTCGACCTGCATCCGCTCCGTCGCCTTGAGGACCTCGCGAAACGTCGCCGATTCGCCCGGTGCGACACCGATGCGCGGAAACTCCCAGCCGCCGAAGGCGCGCCGCGTGACCAGATCGCCGCAGGTGAACACCCACGCCGCCAGCTCGCCCACGGGCTCGATCGCGATCCCGAAGCCGCGGTCGGTCGCGAGGTCGACCAGGTCGCCCACCGCGATGTCGCCCTCGTCGCCCTCGCCAGGCAGCTCGAGCGCGAAATACGGGAAGCCGTCGGGCCCGAGGAAGATCTGCGGATCGCACCGCCGCAGCCGCGCAGTCTCGACGAGGTCGTAGAACCGATGGCGCCACTTCGCACCACGCTCCGCCTCCGGAACGGCAAGATGGACGCGCAAGGCATCAGCGTCGTTCATTGCCTGGAGTATACCCCGGGCGGTTAGCCGGCGATGGCGTTTCGGCCGGCGGCTTTTGCCTGGTAGCAGGCGGCGTCGGCCTCGTCCAATGCTTCGGCGGCCGAGGCGGTGTCAGCCTCGAGCGGAGCCAGGCCGACCGAAACGCCGACGTCGAGCTCGTCGCCGTCGTGCTCGATGCGGTAGGTTTCCACGGCGGCGCGCAGCTTCTCGGCGATCCGCCGGGCGTCGTCGATGCGGCAGTTGGCGAGCAGCAAGCCGAACTCGTCGCCGCCGATCCGCGCCAGCACGTCGCCGCCGCGAACGACGCGCCCCATCACGTGCCCGATCTCGCGCAGCAGCCGATCCCCGGTCGCGTGCCCGAAGCGGTCGTTCACGATCTTGAAACGGTCGAGATCCAGGAACGCGAGCACGTGGTGTTCGCCGCGTTCGCGCGCGCCGCGAATCGCCTCGTCGAGCCGTTCGGCGAAGGCGCGGCGGTTCTGCAGACCGGTAAGCGGGTCGTGTGCCGCCTCGAACGAGAGCCGCAGCTTGAGCCGATACTCCAAGGTGACGTCGCGCAAGACGACGACCGTTCCTTGCTCGTCGGGGTCGATACGCGACGCGACGTAGGCGACGTCGACGATTCCGCTGCGCGTGCGCAGATGTCCGTTGCCGCGCCGCACCCCCTCAGCGCCGCTTTGGGGCACGACGGCGATCGGCCGCGCCTCATCGTCGACCATGCAGATCACGTCGTCGACGGCGCTGCCGTACGCATCGGCAAGATCGATGCCGAGCAGCCGCTGTGCGGCCGCGTTGACGAACTCGACCCGGCCGTCGGCCAGCACGGTGACGACCGCGTCGGCGATGGCGGCCAGCGTCGTTTGCAGCTTCCGTTTCTCCGCTGCGAGGGCGCTTTCGAACTGCTTGCGTGAGGTCACGTCGCGGAAGCTGACCACGTGCCGCACTGTACCGCGTTCGTGAAGGACCGGCGTCGACGCCAGCTCCGTCCAGAACGGCAAGCCGGATTGGTTGTAGAGAATGACGACCGCGCGGGCCGCTTCACGCTCGGTGATCCGCGAACGCAGCCAGCGCATCCGGTCGCGATCGGTCAGCGGGCCCCACATGCAGTCGGCGGTCTTCCCGACGATCTCCGCGGCGGCAAATCCGAACAGTTGTGTAAAGCCGGCGTTCACGTGCAGGACGTGCGGCGCGGTGTCCAAGTCGGGCGGCGCGCTGAGGATGGCGACGGCCTCGCCGAGCTGCTCGAGGCTCTCCGTAAGGTGCTCGATCGCGCTGGGGCTGTCGGCTGCACGATCGGCCGGGCTGCACGCAGCCCCGATCTCGGCGGCGAGCGCCGTAAGGGCAGCCTCATCGCCGTCGGTCGAGGGAGCGATCAGCAACAGGTCGGCCGGGCTCCCGTCGGCCAGCACGACCGGATAGCCGCGGAAGGACCAGGCGCCGCTGGGCCAGGCGCGGCGCACCGCGCGCAGCAGCGCGTCCGCGGCGGCCGCATCCACCCCCCACGCCGCGACCGGCGCGTCGTTGCCGGGAACGGCGACGAGCGCGGCGGACGCGCCCGCGATGCGGGCCGCGATCCGAAGCAGCGCGGTGACGGTCTCCATCTCCCAGGAATATCGGCCGTTTGGGCGCCGGGGCGCCGCGACCCCGGCCTTTGTGCGCCCGCTAACGTTTTCTCAGAGCCGGAGGAGCTCGACGCGGCGGTTGAGCGCCTTGCCCGAAGCCGTGGCGTCCGACGAGCTAGGCGACCGTCACAACCGCGCGGCTCCACGCATCCTGCGCCGCGTCTTGTTGGAACACTGCGGCGGTATCGACGACGAGGCTTTGCCCGGCTCGGTGCACGGCGTACCGGTCCATCGCGCGATCCGGGCGGCCGTCGATGAGTTCGCCGTCGGGCTGAAAATGCGCGTCGTGCTTGGGACAATGGAATTCTCTTGCGTCGGGTAGCCACTCCAGCCGCGTCACCGCGCGGTGCGGACAGATGGTCGACAGCGCGTAGACCGCGTTTCGCACCCGCGCGAGGATCACACCGTTGCCGGCATCGATCAGTGCGCCTTCCTTTGCGGGAAGCGCGTACGTAAGCACGCTTCCGTGCGATCGCGTCGGCACGATGGAACCGACCGATTGTGCGAAGGCCGGGTCGGCGAAGAGCCCTGAACCGACGATTCCGGCCAGCGCACCAAGGGCCGACGAACGCAGGAATCGCGCGCGGCCGATCGGACAGCTCGCTGCACAAGGCGTACGATTCATTTCGACAGCGACAGCACGATGCTGACCAGCACGATCGATCCCCACAAGCACGCGCTCACGATCGAGGTTGCCCGGACGCGTGCCCACGCAAGTGTCGCCGCCCCTCCCGAGTCGAGGCGCAAGGTCCCTTCGGCCGCCGTCATGAGCAAGGCGTTGCCGAGCAACATCGCGATGAGTGCCATCTTTATCCAGAACGGCGCCGACACGACGAACGTTTTGACATCGGCCGCAAAGAGGGCGAGGCCGCTGAGCATGCAGATCGCAAGTGCGACCACGATGGTGCGGTGTACCGCATGCAATTCCGCAAAATGGTGTGCGCGGATGGGAGGAGCCCAGCGGCCCGAACGCAGGGTGCCGCGGTCGTGAGCGATCGCGAGCCCGCCGGCGACCAGCATGGAAAGCACGTGCGTCCCCACGACGGACATCTCGAGGGGAGCCGAGTGACTGAAGAGTGACCGCCAGGGTGCCGTAAGTCCGACGAGTTCGCGGACCACAACGATGCTTGCCAAGCCCATGACCTAAGGATCGCGCCCAGTCCTTACATCGCGCTTGGATTCACATGAGGCTGCCGTGAGAGCGCCTCACGGCGACACAAGCGACGCCCACGATCGTGAGGCGTGCGCATGCCGGTGAAATCCCGCGGGCGTGAGCCGTTGCGCGATTCTCGATTCGGTCACGGCGCCTGAACGCCCGAGCAAGAAAGCGGCAGCCCGCAGGCTGACCCGCGCTCGCCCGGGCCGTACGGTAAACGGCCCGCGATAGACATGCGACGTCGCCGACGGCGCACTGCCGTCGGTCGTGTAGCGAATGACCGCCCGGGCGACCGGCACCCGCAACGTCACCGTGAGCTGAGATGCCGTGGTCAGCACGTCGACGGACTGAACGTGCCCCGGTACCGCTTCGAAGACCGCCGGGCCGCCCGAGAAGGCGAACGACACGTTGGGGATGCGGAACGGGTAGCCGTGTGCTTCGAGCCAGGTGAACTGAGCCGGCAAGCGCGCCAGGAACGAGCTCCAACTCTTCCTCGAGCGCGGCGTCCAGGCAATCTCCGCGAGCGCGAGCTCGCGCGGGAGCGTCATCCAAAAGAGGTGGCCGGCCGTGGCGATGTGTTCGGTCCAGACGTTCGCTTGTGCTCCGAGGACGTGGGCGGAGTCGTGAGCCCGCAGGCCGGCCGGCATCACGCTGTCGGAGTAGACTTCTTCCAGCGTCGACATGTGCCGCGTCGCCGGCGGTTCTTGCGCCGGGTCTCCTTGCGCCGCGTCGAAGTACAGCGGCGGCGACGTGATGACGACGTCGTTTCCATGCCGCGCGATCGACGCCGCACGTTGACGGCCCGTCCACACCATCACCGTTGCGCGCCGCGACAGGGACGCCGAGTAGACGTCGTCCCACGCGATGAAGCGCCGCCCATGCGACTCGGCGTAGCGCTCGATCGCGCGGGTGAAGGACGATTGGCTCAGCGACGCCGGCCACGCCACCTCGTCACCACCGGCGTGCAGGTAAGGTGACGGGAACTGCGCCATCACATCGGCCAGCACGTTGCGCGCGAACTCCAGACCGCTGCCGGTCTGGCAAAGTGTCGAGCCGCAGGCGAACTGCGGATACGCGCGCAGTGCCGCGCTCGCGTGCGCCGGCATCTCGATCTCCGGAACGACGGTGACGTACCGGCGTGCCGCATAGGCGACGATCTCGCGAACGTCGGACGGTGCGTAGGCATCCCGGCCGGCTGTCAAGGCCGGGTAACGCGTGCTCTGCAGGCGCCACGCTTGATCGTCGGTGAGATGCCAGTGGAACACGTTGAGCTTGTAGTGCGCCGCAACGTCGATGTACCGCTTGACTACCGCAACCGAAAAGAAATGCCGCGCGACGTCGAGGTGGATGCCGCGCCAGCGATATTCGGGCCGATCGAGCACGCTCACGAAACGCGAGACGAGGTGACCCCTCGAACGCCCCGACACCTGGTCGAGCGTCTGAATGCCGTAGAACAACCCCCGCGCCGCATTGGCGCGGATCGTGACCCCGTGGCGCTCCACGCGTAGCTCGTAGCCTTCATCGCCTAGCTGCGCGCTGCGTCGGGGCAGGCGCTCCAAGAGGATGTCGGCCGGTTTGCCGTGCGCAGTCCAAATCGTCACGAGACCGTTTCGCGCGAGATACGCGCTCAGCCGCTCGGCGACGTTGCGTTCGACCCCGGCGCCCACGGCAACACGCGCCCCGGTGGGCCACACGAACGCGCCCGATGTCGTGCGCACGCTGCGCGGCTGCGGCACGATGGACGGCGCCGGCGCCGCCGCAGCGCCTGCCGGAACGCTCGAGAGCAAGCCGAACGCGGCGACGGCGGCGAACGCGCGTATGTGAACCTCCATCTGCGTCGACGCATTCGCGACGTACGGCGAGTAACTTGCAGGGCAATATTTTCGCATCATGACGGCCACGTCGCGCCGCTACGCTACGCGGGATGCGCAATCGTCCCGCCGTCGATGCGAGCCCCGAAGCGGTCGCGGCGATCGACGCCGTTCTGGATCGCTTCGGCACGGGCGCGCTCCGCGTCGCCGCGAGCGCCGGCGTGCGCTTCGTTCACCTGCGCGGCAACGAACGGTACCGCGATCGTTCGCGCGCCTTGCGGCGGCTCGCTAGCGGGGTCGACGACTGGCCCGTTCCGCCGGCCGGGTTGTTCGTCGTCGAGGAGCGCGCGGTGTACCTGCGCTCGACCTCGCCGATGACCGTGGCGCACGAGTTTGCCCACGCGCTGGACTGCGCGCTCGGCGGCGGCGTCTACCTCAGCGGGGTCGATCCACGTGTGCGGCGCGCGTTTCGCAGCGCGCGGGCGTTCATCACACCGTATGCGGCCCTCAGGCCTGGACGAATATTTCGCCGTTATGTGGAATTACCGGGCAGGCAAGGGACCGCCCCCGAAGCCGAGGGCTACACAAATAAGGGCATGCCGTCCAGCTTCGCCCTATGGTCGCGCGTCTCAAGGCCTCGGTCGGCGTTACCATTTCTGTCACGGGAAGGCCTTAAGTACTCGACCCCGTCGTCTTCGGAGAAGTCGATCCGCTCCCGTACACCAGCACGAGTATGCCCGTAATTAGGAATGCTAGCTTATTCTTGATAAACTGGAGCAGCGAGGTGAGGCTCGAATCGTCGATCGCAATGAGCTGCAACTTCGGGGGCACCGTAAGGCCGTAGTCGAATACGATCAATGCTGCTAAGATCAAACCGTTCCAGATCACCGTTGATCCGTAGAGCAAGATGCATTGCGCGAGGTCGAGCCTGTCAACCTCTCTCCGTACTGTCGAGGCGACGCCCGCTATGACCACAGTAAGTGGTATTGCATATAGATCAACGACAAGGTCGAGATAATGCGAGCTATTGAATCCTTCCTTCAGGTGCGGTGCAATGCCTATCAGTAACAACGCACACGTGCAACAAACAAGGTAGATTCCAAGAACTGCAGCGCGCGCTATTTGTCCTTGCGAAAGTGCAGCGATGACTTTCATTGGCCGAGCAGAGCCAGATCGTCGCGGAGCGCAGCTACAAGCGCACCGCCATCCGCCTTGATCTCCCCTGTTGCGTCCGGTGTTCCCGATGCATTGTCTGCCGGTTTCCATGGATCGGATGGGGCAGCGTTCGCAGCTCGCTGATACATTGAATATTGAACCTGAACCGTTTGCTTGCTACCCTGGGGCACGAAGGACATCAGCCGCATCGTGATGCGCCCGTAGTAACCGTGATAGTTCTTGCTCAGCAACTGCGGTACGGAGACAACGCAGTTTAGTGTCGACGGGCGCTTACAGGGTTCTTGCCGTGCCGCACTACGAAAATATGCGCTCAACAGCGTCCGGACGGTGTCGCGGAATCGCGACGGCTCGCGCCATTCCACGAAGGCTAAGGTTTCAAAATCGCGCTCGGAAACCGCCGGTGGACCCGCAGCGGGGCCGGCGATATATTGGTTGATGGGGAACTTCGCTACAGACGACGAGCCCAGAGACTTCGCGGCCCCGGCGGCGGTCGCCAAGTTGTTCGGCGCGTATACACCGAGCGACGTCGATGCGCGAACAAGCACTGCCGTGGCAAGGTTCCACTCGCCTTTTCGAGCGAAGGCGTCCGCGAGGCCGAGCGCGGACCGTGAAAGCGCGTCGAATTCCATTGCCTGAGCGTCGGTACAGGGAAATATCACCGGCATCGGCTTGGTCGCGAGCAAGAAGCGACGTCGCAGCCCACCAGTCCCAACACTCGTCGGCTCACGAAACTCGAGCGCGCCCACGGACTCCTCGCTTCCACCGCAGGGGCCAATCACCGTCCGCGGTGCGCCAACCTCTTTGTAAAAGCCTTTGGCTCCGCCAGTCGTGTCGCCCAACCTAGTCGTTGCGTTCACGATCGTCAGGGAAGTCAAGGTGGCCTGGGCATCCGGCAACTTACGCGCGACTACGTCTTTCGCGAGACGAACGGCATCGACATCGTTCCCGATGATATGCAGGGCACGCGCCCGGTTCGCCTCGCCGGCTGCACCATTCGACGCTGCCGCTTTCAAAAAGTCCTGCCGGGAATGTTCTAAATCAATAACTGATATTGCTTCCGAATTCGCCGCGCTCCTAAACGTGAGATTCTGCCCCGTCGTAACTGTGTCGATTGAGCCTCTCCGCGGAACTACACCGATGCCATCGATGTATAGCTCAACACTTGTAGCACAATATGAAAAATCGAGCTCATATCCCGTCGAGCCATCAATGTCGACTCGCGACAAACGGTCGAATGCTACGATAACCGCGGCCGGGCGGGGGTCATTCATCGCAATTCCCGGGCAAGGTCGCTGCGCGACGATGGGCGCATCCGTCGCGGCGCTTCCCGGTCTTGCAATGGAGGGATCTGACTTCGCATGCGCGATCGAGCTGCTGGGGATGCCGGTTGTCCAGAGCATGAGGAAGGTTGCAGCTAGACCTGTCGCTAGAACCTTAAGCATCGAACATCCCCGCAGACGCTAACCTGAATGATAGTTGTCGCCACCCCTGATACGGGTCCTGCCATCGCGGCGTCGGGACCGCCGGCACGGCGGCTGAGGCCTCATCGATGCGGCCTGATTTTGCGCGCTCCTACGCATCGGCCGCACCCGAGGATGTAGCGGACGAACACAGCTAATACGGACCGAAGATTCCGCCTTCATGCTCGTCGTAACGGACGCGAGCGCCTTTGTCCTCAGCGGCGAGGTCCGCGCGAAGACTATCCTTCCATTCGGCAATGGTCGCCCGGCCGTAGGTCGGGATCCGATCCACTGCGTCAAGTCGGGCCTGAGAGTAGCCCGCGCGTGGCCCTACACTCATGAAGCTGCTCATTTGAGCCCTGACGTTGTTTAGTACATCCTCCCTATCGCCAAAATATTCGAGTAAGGCGAGCATGTGAGCCGTGGGGTGCAGTTGACCTCCATCGTTATGGAGCGCCGGCGCGTATCGCGCAATGCACGTCACAAGATGGCAGACTCTAACGGGAACCAGGGCTCCGGGTCATCGGAAGTTGACCTTGATCGTTCTAAGCACCAGGCCCGTGAAGAGACAGCAATCGGTCTCGATCGAAAGTGCGTTCTCCGACACCGTGGTGTTCGGCGCAACCTTCTAACTCGACAATCTCAGCCACGTTGGTCCGCGGTCAGCGACGCTACATCCCTCGCCGCAGTAGCAAGCATTTGGTAGTAATGATCGGGTAGAGTCTCGCGCAAAGCGTCCGGAGCATTTGCTATAACCTTTACAAGCGCATTCGAAAGTCCGACATGGTGAAGCACGACCTGATATACTGACATGAGCCCGCTTGGCGCCGTGGCATCCGCTAGGATTTCCAGCATCGCCACATTATCGGCGTACGCGACACTGCTCCAAATATAGCGCGGATGAGGACACATCAGGAGACTTTGCAAAACGCCTTGCCCCACACCTCCGCGATTTCGTAGCCTCTGGAGGTAGTTCTGGCGCAGCAGCAATCGCACATCCCATTCAATCACTTGTGGCGACGCCGATAAGATTGCTCGCATGATAAGCTCGATCGGCAGAATCCACTTCAGCATGTCGACTGCCGATACATGGACGTCTTCCGGCTGGGGCACAATGAGGAACTGCGGCTTCTCTTGCAGTTCCGATCCAAGAGCTGTTATCGACACCTTGCCGCTCTTCGATGCTCCGTCCCTGCGCAATCTATATCGAACAAAAGGACCCAGTCGGACATCGTGCGCGTATATCATATCGATCCTATCGCCAGACATGCGGACTAGCGCCTCGGAGTTCTCCTCAGCGTTTCCCATGGAAAATCCCAGCACGGCGAGGGCTCCCGTGTCACCGCCGCGTGAGGTCGCAAGCAAGAATGGGCTGTCGCTTTGAAGGTACGCACCCATTAGTCCGGCCGTTGGCACCACGCTGTCATCAAGGTCAAACACGTGCGCAGGAAATCCATAGTGATTGAATAGCGCCATCATTTGCTGCACGTCCAACCCAGTGATGGCGTGTTCCCCACCAGCACCTTTGGCGACTACAGCCAAGATCTCACGCATAGTGGGCCGTCTAACTCCGACCGGTAGATAATATTGAAGAAGGGTCCATGCGGCGCTCAAAGCACTGCTTGTCGCCGAAAACACCTCTTCCTCGAATGGGACACTGTTAACATAGAGATCGATACCGAACAAGCTGACTCGCGTGGATCGCGTGACAACAACCTGCTCGATTCCCGGGCGCGGCACCAGGACTGTCTTCCCAATTATCGCTCCTGGAAGCGGACGCGCAGTTACGAACCCAAGGTAAGAAGTGCTGAGCTCAGCCCCTCCATTCCCGGTCAAAAGCCAACTCTTGAATCGCTCGACCGTGAACGTCGACGAAAAAAGGTGCAGACGCCGGCAAATGCGGCCCACGTTGCCAGCAACGCTCGAGGACAGCTGCGCGTAGTCTCGCAAGAACGCATCGTCTACGTATTCGTGCTCAACCAGAAGAGTTTTCGCCTCATTCGCGGCAAGATAGTCGGCTAAGTATGAACAGGTTCGGTGTGCCGCTGCCGCCTCGAACGACACTCCTGGCGAGCTGAGGCCTTCGAAGAATGCGCGCTTAGTGAATTGGAATACGGAAAAGCTCTGTGACCGCCGGTTGTCCCTTGGAGGCCGTTCGAACCCTAGCCCGGCCGAAGCGCGTTGAGACTTGGAGGCGTGCAACTCCTTCCGAACTTCAGACGACTCGATATCTGCAATCACGGGCTCCGCTCGCGACTGCCGCCAATTTGACATGGCCGCCAGTGTCTGGGACTCAAGGTCCCGCAAGTCGGAAAAGTACGCGGCCGTTGTCAAATCCTGAACGTCCTTGCGTAGTCGCTGTTGACTCGCCCGCGCCCGATCGTCCTCGATCAGATCCGCAGAAACCGCAAACGACGGCCGAGCGACGAAAGCCAGTATCGGCTTGCTATGTTTCTTCGCTGCTTCGAATTCCAGCTCCGTGTAGGACTTGGTCTCACCGCGCGGTATCGATCCGTATAGATGGCCGAGAATCAGCAGAAATACATCACAATCTGCTATATACGCGCTGCAAAGATCGACGACCGAAGAATCTCGAGCGCCAAAATATTCCATTACGGTGGGCTGCAGACCGTCCAATCTATGCAAGGCATCCGTCACGGCCTTGCGATAGAGCATGAGATCGCGCGAGGTCGAGCTGACAAAGACCCTAATCATGGCCTATATCGCAAAGCCCGGCCGACGTGTGACGTCCATCATGCGGCTCACCGCAACAGCGCGGCAACCATGTCACCTTGCAGAACATTAGTCGATCACTCACGATCACGCTCCACTAGCGAACGCGAAGGCGTCAGCGGCCGCGAACGAGGGCGTAGCGCCCCCGCGACGGCTGCTCCACGGCACCGATTCCAATGAGACGGACCAGTTGCGCGCGCGTCCCGGCTTTCGTCAACGAGTCGTTCTCGCGAGCTATCTCGTCGAGCGATGCGGATCCGTTGAAGCGACGAAGAATGCGCAGGATGTGCTGAAGTCGAACGCGGTCACGCTCGTCGTCATCTATTTCGCCGGACTCAACGGAGCGCGGCAAGTTGCGCACGCGCTTCTCTAATATCGCGAATTGGCGCTCCAACAGGTCGATTCGATCTTCTAGTTCAGCCTTCGTAGATCGCATCTCGTAAACAAATATCTCACGGCCGCTTGATTTACGCAAGACAACCTCGAGGCGGTCCGCGTTCGCCATGGAGCATGCGATGTGCGCGAGCACGTGCTTTTTCGCCGGCCAAGACGCGCCCTCGTTTCCGTCCCCGCCCTTTCCCACGGCCGCTCCAAAGAGCCGACGCTGCTGCCGTCTCCGCCACCCCACCCTCTACGGGCCCGCGCCCCGTCTCCCGCCATCCCGCCTCGCGACGGTTCAGAACGGACCGGTCCCGTCGGCCGCGAGCAGTTCGTCGTTGAATTCGCCGCGGTAGACCTCATTGTTGAGAAACTTCACGAACCGCACGACGTTCTCGCTGGTGAGCCGGATCTTCTTCTTCTCGAAGAAGACGGAGGGGTCGATCTTCTGGTGTTTGCAGCCGAGCTCGATGCGCGGGACATCCAAGGTCTTGAACCGGGTGTCGGCAAGGAGTCCCTTCACGCGCCTACGCATGTACAGCGGTTTGATCGCGGTCGTCAACGCGATCAACGACGCCGCATCGAGCGGTATTTGCGCACTGAATTCCGACGCGTAGCTCTTGACCTCTGCGGCGATGTCCTCATCGTCGCGGAAGAGCCGTTCGAAGATGTCGCCCCCGTGCAGGACGACCACGCCGAGCGGATGCAGGAGCGCCTCGAAGCCGGTCGGCAGGACCAGGGTCGGCTCCGTGACGAGCGCCATCTGGTCCCCAAAGTACCGCGTGACGAGTTTGCCGTCACCGGTGATGGTCTCGACCCGGCGTTGGATGAAGAACATCCGCGCGTCCCCGGTTCCGAATGCGACGGCGTATAGCTTGACGTTCGCCCCTTGAATGTCGTGGGCACCGACGGGCTCACGATTGGGCGCCTTCAGAAGTTCCAAAAGCCGCGCGCTGTCGTCTATGGCGTCGTCGGTCGCATAGAGCGCCTCCTCGCGCGTCGGGTTCGCGCGCGGATCGAACTTGCGGGCTGTCCGACCACGGACGTCCCCGAGGGCGCGCGAGCACGCGCGCTTGAGTGCCGCGCCCAATTCCGCATCGATTGGGAGCACCTGTGCGATACGCTTCTTGCTCGCCGGCGAGGGTGCCGACACGAGGATGAATTCGACCCCGAGGTTCGAGAGGTCGATGGCCGCG
Organism: Vulcanimicrobiota bacterium; assembly: GCA_003140215.1. Lineage (GTDB taxonomy): Bacteria > Vulcanimicrobiota > Vulcanimicrobiia > Vulcanimicrobiales > Vulcanimicrobiaceae > Vulcanimicrobium > Vulcanimicrobium beijerinckii. Next base: position 74,813 of record PLJL01000005.1, read on the forward strand.
ACGGCGGCCTTGAGTTTCTCAAGGGGGCTTGGCTTAGCGGGAATCGTCGTCGTCCTTCTAGGCCGTGAGGTGTAAGAGGATGTTGCCGCGCAGCAGTCGCGTCGCCTTGATGGTCTCGCCGGGCGCGGGAAGGTGCCGAGTCACGAGACTAAATGCGCCCTCGGACGTCGTGACATCGGCGATGTCAAACCCGAGGATGTAGAGCAGCGGGTTAACCCGCCCCAGACTTCCGCGCGTGAAGATCACGCCGACGATCCACACAAAGATACCGTAGGCGATGAGCGAATTCCGCGAGGGGGTGTCGGTCGTCAGGAACGGCAGGAGATACGTCGCAAGGAATCCCGCATTGAGATCCGCGCCGGCATCGATTGTCTTGACCGCGAAGTCACCGGCCGTTTGGCGTGATCCCAAGAACAGGATCGCCGTCATTGGCGCCGCGGCCACGACAAAGGCCACCGCAAGCGCAATCTTGAGCGGCGTACCTTCCCACTTCACCGCGGCGATGACGAACATCGGCGCGTAGGCGCTCAGGAACAGCGACCAATCCATGATCGCAGCCTCTCGGGTGACTCTTCTAGAACTCATGGTCCGTACGTTTTCTGCGCCTTCCGACGCGTGGCCGTCCTCAAACACCTTCGGAGACGCGGCGCACCCACGAGCGCTTCCGGTGCCGGCTTGGTGTCGGTACGAGCCCGCCGGCGAACGCCGAACCGGCGGGCGAGGACCACATGATGCCCGGCGCTCGTGCCAGGCGTGTGGCATTCCCAACCGGCCCGATCGCCAGAGTCTGCATCACGGTCGAAAGCTTCCCAGGGCTGCCCCGAGGATTCGTTCGTCCTGCACGTCTCCCCCACCAGCGACCGCCATGACCGCAATCGGCATCTTCCCATGCCGGACGACGTCGGCGCCGCGGATGTGCGCGCAGCCTCCCACTCGGGGCTTGCTCGCGCTTTGACCGACTTTCGGACGCAGCGACGCCGTAACGCAGGTAGCGCGCCGCGAGGCGGTAACGCGGGCCTCGGGCAAGGTGCCCACCATCTCGGTCGTGATGATCGGCTCCCCGTGCTCAGTCAGCACGACGAACGCGACGTGGAGTCCGGCGCGTTGAGCCAGCGCTTCACCCTTGTCGATCGCGCGCTCCGCACTCTTGAGCGAGAGCCCGTCGGGCGCGGCTGCGGTCGTGGCGGGCCAGTCAGGCGGCACGAACGAGACCGCAAGCGCCGCAGCGAAGATGAGCATGGGAGCGAACGCCCGGGCAGGCAGAATCGCGGACATCAGTGTTTCCTACCTTACCGTCACCGTCGGCCGGTGGCAGCTCGATCATTGAATCCGCACACCTAGGTTTCGACTCGGCCGGGTGTGTGTTACGCTTTTCGTCAGGCCGAGCTGCTACCTCCGCCTATTCGTCGACCGCCAACATAGACGGCGTGCTTCGCGGCCAGGGCGTCATGCGGCGAACCAGCCCTCGCCCAGCGCGAGCAGCGAGCGCGCGATTTCGCCACCCCGCTCGCGGCCCGGCCTGCGATTTTCCGAGAGCAGGCTGGGCTCGTAATAGACCAAGTAGTCGTTGAGCGACTTGAAGCGCGCGTCCGTCGGTCCACCCGCGCCGTTCTTGCGGTCGAGGAGCGCTGGCAGACGCATACCGCGCTGGAGAAGGCCCTCCAGCAACTCGACATCCCCCGCGTCGAGAAGCTCGATCGGCTCGCAACCCGGCAGCAGGCCTTCCTTCGCGATGGCCGCGGGGAGGACGGAGTGCAGCAGATACACGCGCGGCCACTCGGTCGGGGTCACGATCACCGGAAAGATGCGTTGCCCGTCAGGCCGCGGAAGGTCGGGGAACAGCGCGCCCGAGCGGTAGTCGCGGATACGCTTGTCGAGTTCGCGCGCCTTCGCGATGAACGCCGCGACGTCGGCCTGTATGCCGTCGTCCTTGAGAGCGAGCACCGATTCGAGCAGCTTCGGACGCTTCGCCATGACCTCGATGAACAGAACGTCGCCGTTCTCGGCCACCACCACGTCGGTGCTCTTGATCTTCTGCTTCCCTTTCACATACTCGGCCTCCGGGCGCACGATGGCGTCGACGCGGTCCTCGTAGCCGCGCGAGAAGCAGCACGCGACGTAGTCCTCGAAGAACTCGCCGTAGAAGCGCGTGAACCTCGAACGATCGGCACCGACGTATCCGTCAAGCAGCAGGAAAAATGCGCCGTCGCCCAGCGCGTTCTGGACCAGCAGTGGGTAGGGCACGAAGAACTTGCCGGTGTCGTGCCGGACGACGGGACGGCGCCATAGCGAGCCGGACGCCGCGAACGAGAGCGATGTCGCGTCGGCCCATTCGGCGCGCAGTTCCGCAAGCGGAATGCTGCTCACCGCAAACCACTGCTCCATCACCCTTTTGTCGGTCAGGCCGACGAGCCATTCGCCGAGGTCGAACAGCGCGCTCATTCGGCCGGCGTACCGCGCGTCGCGGACCGACGTGCAGCGCGAGAACGCCGCGTACGTCGCCGCCGCGTACTCGCGCCAGCCCAGGCCCGTGAAACGGCGGAAATCGGCCTCGATCGGGAGCGCGTTCTCCGACGCCGTGGCGTTCGGCGTCTTCGACCAGTCGATGAAGGCCTCGGCGCGCGCGAGCAGGTCGTGCGGGTTGTCGAGATGCAGCACCGCGGACCGAAGCTCGGAGCGCAGTAGGTCGGCGGCGGAGTTCTGCGGGTCGGCCGGCAGGATCTCGCTTCCGAGCAGTTCGTTCGCGATGAGGTTCGCGCGCACGAACGCGTCTGCGAACTCGGCTGGCGACGCATCGACCTGCGACTGCGAGACGACCGCAACACGCAGCACGGCCAACATGCCTTCGCGCGTCAACACCGGGCGATGCGGTTCCAGCGAGTACCGTCGCAGTAGGGCGTCACCGTAAAGCGGGACCAGCTTAGCGAAGTTCTTGAGGATGGGCACCTGATGTCTACTGTCCTCGACGCCATCGGGCCACGACGCGCCCAGGAACCCCCAGACCACCTCCACGACGCCGCGCCAATCCATGTTCTGGACGGCGGCTTCCAGCGCGTCCCGCGACGCCTCGCCGCCCCACACGTCTGCGTGGTAGAGCGGGATGAGGAATCCGGGCGGGCGTGGTACGGCCACGGTGGCAGGCTCCAATCAGACGCGCCGCGTCTTCTGGCCACAACACCGGCGGTGCGAACCAGGGATGCGGTCGGCCGAACGATGCGGTCGTCTGCGGCCGCACGGTTCCAACAAGGCTCCTTAGCAGGACGGTAACACATCCGAAATCTGACCGCAGCGCCGTCTCGCTACGCTGCGGTCGATGCGCAACCGTCCGGCCGTCGATGCGAGGCCCGACGCGGTCGCGGCGATCGATGCCGTTCTGGATCGCTTCGGTCCCGGCGCGTTACGGGTCGCGGCGAGCGCCGGCGTGCGGTTCGTCCACCTGCGTCCCAGCGAACGGTACCGCGACCGCTCGCGGGCGCTGCGCCGGCTGGCCAGCGGCGTCGGCGACTGGCCGGTTCCGCCGGCCGGACTATTCGTCGTCGAGGAGCGCGCGGTGTACCTGCGTTCGACCTCGCCGATGACCGTCGCGCACGAGTTCGCGCACGCGCTGGATTGCGCGCTGGGCGGCGGCGTGTACCTCAGCGGGGTCGATCCGCGTGTGCGGCGCGCGTTTCGCAGCGCGCGGGCGTTCATCACGCCGTACGCCGCGTCGGGGCTGGACGAGTATTTTGCCGTTATGTGGAATAGACGACACGGCCGAACGCGTGTTCGACAGCGTCTACAATCTCTGCCTGCCAATGGTCGCGCTGTAGAACCGCCTTCGAGCTATTCCGTTCAAATCTCGATTCCTGAAGCCGTAACGTTTGACGAACTTCTGGCTCGCGCCAATTTATTGTCAGCGAAGCAACGCGGAAGACGGCGATTGCCGCCACCGTCCACTCCAAGACCTAGAGTTGCGTCTTCACCTTTCGAAAAAGACCCCGCACTTCAGCGATTATCTTCACTACCTCACTCGACTTGCGGACCGCCTTTGGAGTCACGTGCCCCCCAGCACCATCAGATTTCGGATATAAAAAGTCGTTGCGCTGCGACCCCACCTTGATCGCCAGCGCCGACGCCTGACGCTCGAACGCATACCCCTTTGCCTCCTTCACAAATGCGGTGAGCTTGTCAACATGCTTGAGCTTGCCAAATTGCACCGTCGTTCGCCCAAGGTGCGTGCACCAGGCGCCGCCGATCGATTCAAAGCAGTGGTACGCAAGAAAGGCGCCTACCTCCGGGAAACTGTTCGTATTCGCCACCACCGCAGCATCTGCAGACCTCTCCGCAACCTCCATGAACGCGTCCGGAGCATTCATTGTTGTGCCCGCGAATATGCCAGTATGCCCGTATTCACGACGTGCCGAAACCATTCAGAATGCACAACCGCGTGCAATTGAGCCCGCGGCACGATGACCGGTGTCACTATCGGAAACACCAGGAGTTCCGAGTAATACGGCGCGAGGACTTCTGCTAGCGCATTCAAAGCGGCGAAGCGTGACCGATAACGTCCGAAGCAAAAAAGCTCGATAGCACTGGCGCGCCTATCCCAACGGCCCGACTGTGGCAAAGCTACGATGACTTCGAGCAATGGAGCGTTACCCGAGTCGACAAAATCCGATAGGGCGGCGATCGCCGCGCGATTGGAGTCGTCCATCCGACTAGGCATGGCGTTTGCTGAAAGCTGATACCTCGACATTCCGGCCACGGCGTCGGCAATCGACCTATACCTACGTTCGTTATCCACGTAGTCACCCCGGTCTATGAAACGAAATCATACGACGCAGGGTTTGAAGCGCAAGCGCGCGCAACTCCTCTTCGGCCGGCGACGCTGATGCGAGCTTCGTGTCGAGATCAATTCGGCGTGACGAACGAGAGATTCGCGAGTGCGGAGCTGAACGGCAATATCGAGGCAACAGCCCGGCGATCACCCTCGGCTACCCTTCCGCTCATGCAGAACCGTCGCAGGGTCGATGCGAGCGCCATTGCCGCAGGTGCGATCGACGCAGTCCTCGACCGCTTCGGCATCGGCGCGTTGCGCGTCGCGGCAGCGGCGGGCGTACGCGTCATCCAGTTACACGCTGGCGAGGCGTAGCGCGAGCGCTCGTGCGCTGCGCCGGCTCGCGTCGGGCGTCGACGACTGGCCGGTGACGCCGCCCGCGCTGTTCGTCGTCGAGGAGCGCGCCGTTTATCTGCGCTCGAGGTCGCCGATGACGGTCGCGCACGAGTTCGCGCACGCCCTCGGCTTCGCGTGAGGTTTCATCGGACGGCGGTCCGGGTGAAATGGCTCATTTTTGCTGCTCATCAGCGGAAGGGGCCGGGAGAACTGGCGGCATCCCGTTTATGGCGCCGGGAATAAGTTGAGAGTGAATGTCGTTTTGAGTTGTCACTCTCGCATGCCGTAATGTCCTCGGCCCGGGATCCGAGAGGATTATCTCGCAGCCCCCCGTACCGAAGACATATGGGCCGCGTCGTGTCAGGCTGTAATTGTGGGCAAAATCGCGGTGATTTCCAGCGTCACTAATTTATTTCAGGAAGTCGCTCCATCCTTGCCCGCGATCGTCGCAGGACTTGGCGTCATCGTAGCATTCATTATTAATGTCAGAACGCTACGGCAAAATAATCAATTAAAGCGGGCAGAATGGCTGATGAGTGCATCTTTGCGACTTCATCAGGAATGCCGACTCTCCAAGATTTTTGATGCGATGCAGTACAACCGCTATAGCTTTAACAGTAGTGAAGCGCCGGTAGGACAACTCGATTCTGCGGAAGAGCTCGACCTCATCTACTGGTTGGACTTCTTAAACGCGGTTTCCATCGCAGTCGTTGAAAAGCTTTTGACTGATAAACACTTACGCGGTTGCACTTTAGGCTACGCGATAGACATGACGCTAAAGAACAAAAGCGTCCTCGGATATCTGGAGCATGTTAGGCAGTATGACGCCACTCGCAAGACCCCGGCGTCGCGACATACCGTCTCTGTCTTACCGAATATCGAGTCATTTAAGTACCTATGGATCATAAAAAAGCGATATGACGAATACGATCGACGCTATGCTGAGGATGTTGATCGAGCCGCGGCAGTGACCTGACCGGCCCGAGCTGCGAAGTGCGCGCCGCGATCGACACCGCCTTCGACGACTTCGCCCCCGGCGCGCTTCGTCTCGCGTCGACCGCCAGCATGCGGGCGATCCAGGTTCGTTGCAGCGAGCGCTACCGCGACCGCTCGCGCACGCCCTCGCCAGCGCGCCGTGGGTCCGAACTCGATGCGAACCTATGTTGCATCACAGTAGTCGTCGCACTCCTGTTGAGCCAGCGCCTTCGCCTCGTTATCGTTGCCGGCGGCCACCTCGATCGTCTTCACTGGCTAGGGATACACGTGCATTCGTACGTATAGCAGTTTTGCTCCATTCAGCCGCAACCAGGCCGCGAGCTTCAGATTTTCAACTACGACGCTGTCGGGTTCGGATGCCGGCGGTTTAGTATCGGACATGGTAGCCCCGAGGACGGCGCCGGAGCGTGCCTGCCGCTGGGAGACCCCAGGCCGGTGAGTTAGCGCCACGCACGCCATATGAGGCGTGGCGCCAAAACTCCTGTCTCGGTACCCTCGGTCCGTGGCGACCCCGCGATTCGATCGGGAGAGGCGGAGGCTTGCTCAGGCCGTCCGACGGCGGCGCATTGAGCTCGGCTTGACCCAGGAAGAGGCTGCGCATGCGACGCGCCTCGCGACGAGGCACTATCAGAAGCTCGAGGCCGGAGAACTGAACGTGACCCTACGCACGCTGGTTCGTGTGGCTGACGCATTCGAGAACGAAGTGGCAGACCTGTTTAAGTAGAACTCTACCCCCAGGCGATACCTCGATCGCGCCCGAGGCACCCTCAGTCCTCATCGACGTCCTCGAACACGTCGCGCTCTTCGTGTGCCGGCGACGCAGAGGCTCTCACCGAATTGCCGAATCGAACGCGCTCCACGTCGTCGTCACCATACCGATCGTAGTAATCTTCATCTGCCTGATCGCCTCCACGGTAACGATCTTTCAATAGCAGGGCGCTGTCGGCGATGTCATTTAGGGCCCCGCGAACCACCCTCTCTTCGTACTTATCGAGTGTCATTACCGCTTCGAGCCGCTCCACGTTCTCCCGTAGATCCTGCAGATACGTCTCCGGATCCGAGTCACCGTCGTACGCCTGTGCCCGAATCTCCAGGATTCGATCAAATCGGCCAAGGAACTCCTCGCGAAGAAAATGGTCAATTGCAACCGCATCCTCCGGCATCAAGAGCGAGTCCAGGCGCGGCGTTTCCAGGAGATCAAGATCTTCCATGTCCGGATCGATCAGAAATTTCGTTGCGCTGCTGCTCCATTGTGCACGCAAATCGTCGGAGAGCACTCCCAGCTCAGCACATGCTATCGCGAGCGCTAGGTACTGCTTATAAGGTCCGTACCATGGCGACGTTAGCGCCAACGCTGCGTCAAATAGGTCCGGGTTATTTCTTAGGAAACATCCCGCGAACTCCGCATTCGCCCGCCGTCGCACAAACTCAATCTGCTCAAGAATAGGTAGCTTCTCCAGCCGGCTGAGCAGTACGGAATTATACCGCGGTTCAAGTGCGATACTTGCCCCCTCCAGCTCGACTCCCCAGCAGACTACCTCGCGCATTAACTGGGCCGTCGTTGTGCCCACAAGATAGAGACTGATCAGATCAGGGTTCTCCGCGATCAGCTTCGCGTATGCGTCTCGCATTGTCGGATGCCGAAAACCCCAAGTCCGGCCAGCTTTCGAGTTGCCTTGCCGCACAAAACTCTCGTCCATCGATAGCAGCGCCGCAACCACGGCGTGCCGCGAGGAGCCTAGAGCTTCCAAAAACGCCTTGATCTCGACCGTATCAGGGATTGGGAGAGTAAGCTCGCCACTCTGTGCGAAGACTAGGCCAAGTGCAGCAAAACTGTCGTTGTCCAGCCCTCGCATCAACGACATGAGGTGTTCGACAGGCTCAGCAACGAACTTTAGAAGACTGCTCCTATCGAGCGTAATACGCTGCCTTAGCGTCGCGTCCCCGAGCCAACGTGCTAGTTCCGGTGAGAAGGACGGATGATGCGCCAGTTCCTTGAGAAACGGCCGGATCTTGCGCTTGAAATCTCGATCGCTCGAGCCTAGTTTGATGTGGTTATATAGGATGCTCTCACGCTCTCGGCCCGAGAGATTGTCGACCTCTACTAGCACTTGCGAGCTTTTGAGCAACGGGAAGTCCACAGTCTTAATCGCAGGAACGGCGTTCCGGAACAGATGTAGGCGAGAGGTGCAGACGACCATCGCGCCTCCCTTAATGGCTGTCATCAAGTGTCTCGCGGATCGGTTCCAGTCATCAATCTTGTCTGCTTGTAACTGATTTGTGCCGAACGCGTCGTCCAGCCAAAAGAACTGGCGCTGCTGTTCAGGTCGCCAGTGGGAAACGATCTCGTCAACAGAGCGTACTAGGAACGTTTCCGCGCCCCAGTTATCGAGAGCCGCGAGGGCTAGCGTAGCCGCGATTGTGCTCTTCCCGACGCGCGGCGCGCCTAACAGCATCACGAAGCCTTGATTCAGAAGAGCTTCCGAGGCCTTCTTGTGAGCCGCGGTTACGACGAGCTTCTCCAAGTCGTGACTAAGGTAGCTTAGAATGGACTGCGACTGTCGGAGCGCTTCGCCATCCAGAAACTCGGAGATATCACCAAGGCCGTATACTCGAGGAATGAGAAGCCGAAGACGCTTTCGTTCGCGAATAGTCGACGTAATCCAATGCCGATCGAAAACGACAGCCTCTCGGACACCTTGAGCCCGAATCGAACTTTCAATAAGGTCCTGCTGCTGCGCCGATACCGTGCAGTTCGTTATCAAGAAGTAGTTTTCGCAAAGGGACCGAGCTACCAGAGAGCTAATTTTCGGCAACTCGTTCGCGAGTTGGCTCGCGGTTAACCGCGCATTAGGCTGACTGCTAAACTTGCACTGAAATGTAGACGCTCCACGGTAGGCGGTGCTGTCAGCACTAACCCACGACCCACGCCACGATCCGTCGCGCCCACCGTCTGGGCCGTCGCCATAGAAGCGCGCGTCTTGCGAAAACACGTCACGTATAATCGTGGAGCACAAGTCCTGAAAGCTGCGCCAGCCGAGCGTGTGAAGGCGAAGGTCAGGATGCTCCATCCTTATCGATAGTCGCGGTCGCTGACGATGTGTGGCGCGGCAGCGTGTGCCGCGAAAGCGGGATGTGCGGCGAGTCTCATACTGAGGGCGGCCGGCATTGGATCGGGCATCGTGTCTCGAGGCCGCTCGTCGAAGACCGGCGCCTGCCAGGCTGCGAGACTTATCCTCGGCATGTGACAAAGGCGGCCGGGTAACATCTGCTAGCTTCGACGCTCGCGCGCGCTCATCGCTTGTTAGCGCCTTCAATCGATTTCCGAAGCTCGTTGGCAACCGAAAATCCGCGTCTTACCAGTTCTTCGGTCATATCTATGAGCCGCGTACGTGTAGGAACGCTACCAAGAACGCTCCCCGGATCACGAAGATATGCGCGCATTAGTAACTGCGCCGTCCGACCGCCGCTCTGCTCCCAAAATGCGCCTCGGAGGCTCTCGGAAGTGTTTCGCCACGACTCGAAGGTCCAATCAACAATGTCGGTCGCGTCGAACGCATCGGCAAACTGTCCCAGGAACAAGGTAAGCGCACCAAACGATTCCGGATGAGCGCCTATCGCCTTGACCCACGTCGTGACGTGGTTACGAAGCCGCGCGGCGTGGCGCCAATCGTCCGGCATCACGTGGGGTATGATTCCCTGGATAAAGACCATGTGCCAGGCGATGGCTTTCACCGATTCGGGCAGGTATTGTTTGGCTAGTGCGCCCGAATGGTCGGACTGCAAGAACGGTGCGCACAGCCTCTCAAACTGTAGGATAGTCTCGTCGTCGAGATCTTCGTCGATAAGCAGGTTTCGCGCAAAGCCGGAAATCAGCTCCGCATACAAGTCTGGTGACCCGCGCCAATCGGATAGGAGCTTTAGAAATTCAGCCGCCCGCGCACCCGTGAGCGACGACAACAAGTTTACCGCAGTCGCCGCAACGTTCATTTCAAGTTCAAGCTCACGCCGCTGCTCGTCGATGCTCTGCGCACGCAGATGTCGAACCAGATCGCTAACAAATGGTAGTAACGCGTCTCTGGCCGCAGCGTTGTCAATCCGCCGGGGAAGGGCCGACATGCCGGCGCTCACGCGGTAAGCCGCGAACTTCGCTCCCCGCTTGATGCGAGGTAGCGGCAGCCGTTTACCGTTGGACTCAGCCGCGACGATCTTGGCATAGTCCGTTGTCCTTAGGCGAGCCTTCCTCTCGCCCGACAACGAAAGCCGGCCGATGACCCCGAGCAGATTCAGAGGCGTTGCCGGTCGTCGGCGCCACAGCGGAATGACACCACGCATCGCACCCGCTGCGACCGCAACTAGTCCGGAAGCCACTGACGAGAATAGCAGCTCGCGAACTACAGCATCGGAGGGACATAGAGCATATGCAGCTCCTAGACCGGTCGCAATGCTTACGCGAATGTCGCCGACTTGGTGATCCTCCTGGGTTCGATCCCAATTTCGCAACTGGAGTTCTTCGGCCGCACTGCGCACGACCTCGATGCACCAAACGAAATCTGACTCGCGTTCGGAGATATCTCGGTCGAACGCGAGGACCAGCGCGGCATTTCTTACCATAGCGTGCCGGGCGTAGACGACGTCATCGCCCTGCAATTGCCCCGAAACCAGCGCGGCCTGCGCACGACGACCCACTTCTAGGAATATCGACGGCTCGCCGGACGGAGGCCTATAGTCCTGAAGCGCGGTTGCACTGACCAAATCCGACGAAATGATCGCCTGCCTCAGGGCCTGAATCTCTACCAGCGCAGCACTGGGCCGCATCGCGAGAGGTGGAACCCAGCGAACGCTACCGCCCTCAATCGTGAAGTTATCAGGATTCGTCTTTGCCACGAACTCCGAATAAATCTCTTGCGCGTAGTCAGCTTCTTTCCATTGCTCAGCCTCTTCTACAAAGAGGCACGCAGCCGGCACCCCCTTTGCTTGACATTGTTTCAAGAAGTCTGCCCGCAAGTCGTCGCGTCTATACAACAGCTCAGCGACCAGAACAAGCATGATACGGTGACGCGCGCGACGAGCATCGCGGTCGCGATTGTGGACCTTTATTTCAGGCTCTAGCTCCGGAAACCGCCATTCTGCCGGCAGAAATCCAAGGGAATCCGCCTCCGTGGCGCGGTCCAAACTTTCGCGATGCACTTCGAGGCGCCAAATCGCCGGCAGCGCTATGGCATCGACCAGCAGCTCGATGACCTCTCTGAAGTCATAAGCTAGCCCGATCGCAATGCCCAGGTGAGCAACACTTCTTGCTCCGTAGAGCAGCTTGCTAATTGTCTCAGCCGCGTCGCGACCCTGGTCAAGCGCCCTGTATGCCCAGGTTTCAAGAGCCATTAACGCTGATGTGAGCACGCTCGAGTCGTGAGATCCATAACGAAACCATGAATAAACACGTTCATCGCCAGAAACGGCAACGGTCGATGAGCCAACGCGAAGGCTGAGTACGCGAAAATGCGCAGCGTTTCGGCTGTACTTACCGCCTCTAGCCATTTCTGCCCCATAGTACTCGGTCGCGTGATTCACGAGCTCACGAACAAGGCGTATCCCTGCATCCTCATTGATCAGAAGCAGAGCCAGAAATGGGCCTTTAACATCGCTCGGCGGATAGTATGTGTGCGACCGCAGGCCCATATCAGTCATGTCAGCCTCGCCCGGTCGCCGTACGTCGCGATCCAGCAGCACGGAGATCGCGAAGTTTGCAAGTTCTTCGGGAACCGTCGCCGCAAGCCCGGCGGCGTGTGTGAGCAAGTCTTCCTGATCGCGCCAGTATCCGCTAGCCGCGAGGTCCCGCATATACGAGCAAACGAGTTCTGGGTCAACGTCCCCGGAATATGCCACTATCGAGCGCGCCAGCTTTTCCACCGATAGAGATTCATCGTACAAAATTGGAAAGACAGCAGCGTCGCCGATTGTCCTCGGCCGCCAAGACTCGAGCTGCTCAAGGAGCGCTTGTCCAATCTCCAAGATCCGCCTACGAAACGGGAACCCGGGCACGCCGCGCCGCTGCCACGTCTCCAACAAACCAACAAGCTGTGCTAGGGCGGAGCCACCCATGGCATCGAGATGAGCAAGGCAGAACTGGATCAGTGGTGCCCAGACGACGAATCGCGGCTCGGGATCCCGCAGCGCGAACGCCGTCGCCGCAGCGGCATCCAGGTGCTGCTCAATCGCAAAATTTAGCTTGGCCTCCTCAATATTCACCTCTTCGGTTCTTGTGGCAACAATGAGATCTCGCAGGAGCCTTGACTCCTGTGTCATCAAGCTTTGCGCGCGGGCGGCAAGAATTGTGCGCGACTTTGTGGAGATCACCATCGCTCCAATGAACACCTGATGCCAGCGCTTCAGATCTTCGTGCTTCGCGAAGTCGTCTAAAAGTCGCTCAAAACGCTGGTCACCGCGCTCAAGCATCTCTTGCGCCACGAGAGAGACGGGACGGTAAAAGCCGATTGAATGGGAGAACTCACGCAGGCGCGCGTCTAGCATCTCGGGCTCGCGGTTAAGCCACCGAAACATGGCCCATTCCTGTAAGATGTCATGACCGAAACGGTACTTGTCGCTGCTAGGGTCGCGCACCAGCACATTGTCACGGACAAGCGATTTTACAGCGGCCCAATCCAAGCCGCCGAGAACGACGAGTCCCGACGGCGATTGTGCGGACGCGGCAGCCGCCGAATAGATGGCCTCAAGCCGTCCCAAGCCTTCGCCATCTGCAACCAAGACGTGTTCCCACCACGCCTGGAGCATATCCACTTCTGATGCATTGTCGCGAGGCAGCGCCGACTCAGGTATGCGTTCGTCGCCGAGTAGCCGAAGGATAAGAAGATTGCGCGTTATATGGTTACCCTTCACGCGTGCCAAGAGCTGCCCCAGCCGCAAGCTCTGCTTTTGAATTTCGAGGGCCTCGTCTTCGCTAACCGAGCCGACGGAAATTCGCGCAACTGACGGCAAGCCGTCGAGCTTTAGCCACGACGTCACTTCGTGAAGTAGATGGTCCCTCGTTCCGATAACCACCTTGACGCGGTCCGAGACGCCAGCGTCGAGCGCCTGTACACAAGCTGCCAGGAGGTCATTAACCGCGGCGCGAGCGACGACGCTCTCTACATGCTCGATCGCATCGATAACAATTGTGACACCGGTTTCGTGGCCTGCCAGCGCGCTGATCAACTCCCGACGGTTGCGCGGTATTCCTATGTCGTCGCAAAGGGCTGCCCACGAGCCCGACGCTTGTACGCGCCAGCCCGACAAATAGAGGACCGGGCCGCGGGCGCTCAACTGCCTGAATACCCGCTGTAAAATCACAGACTTGCCGGCACCAGACGGTCCGATAACGAACGCAACGTTGCGTTGTTCTAGCTTCTCGATGACGGAATCTACGATGGCAGAACGATCAAGCACGAGCCCCGCAATGTCGTCTCGGGTCGCCTCGCGCGCGCGATTCGCATAGTCCTCCAAGGCATCAAACGTCGCTCGAAGGTCACTCGACATCCCGAAGGCGACGTTGTCGGCCCGAAGCCGCCGGCTAAGCCCTGCACGATCAAAGGCCGACGAAGCTATCGCCGCGTCTTCGGTAAGGCTTATTAGATGACGGACGAGAATCGATGCTTGGTCGCGCGATATTCCCTGATAGCCTTGCAGCGCGATCAGCAGAGTGTTGAGGTCAGTAGCCGGCGGTAACTCAAGGTCTAGGGGAACGAGAACGAAACGCCGCAGGAAAGAGTGATAGACCCGATCATCGACGGCCGCGCCGTTTACGGCCCCGAGCAGGGCTCTGACGGCTAAGAAGCGCTTGCGATGCCTCTCTGCCATCACCCCGCTCGAAAAGGCAGACCTCATGAAGTCGCTTGTGTCTTCGTGCTCCATGGCTAAGAACGCGAGGCGCTTAAGTGAGTCTAAGCCGACCGACATATTCGGAGCGACCAAACCGTAGCGGCGACTATCCAACGGTGACGACCCATAGATGCGCCAAGCCCGCTCAATGGTCTCTCGCAGTTCTGGGTCGTGCTCGTTAACCTTGACGCCAGCTTTGATCGAGAGCTCAATCATGGATCCGTCGCTGAGTTCAATAACAACGTCGTCGAGTAGTGCTCCGTGCGTAGTGCGTTGAAATCCAACTCGCGTGACTGGCTGAACTTCCCCAGGGATTGGCTGATACATCAACAGGTGCGCTAAAATATAGCCGTCGACGCGATCTTGATATCGCCCGCCATAATCACCCGTAGAGAATGGACTGACGCGGCTGTGTGGACCTAGTGCATCTGTGTGGTTCAAGTAACTCTCGCTACAACTAACGGCAACGCAATATCGGTTGGGAGCTGCACTCTTGTATCACAGCCATGTAGCTGGCTACCGGAGAGGCATGCGGCGCCAGAATCGTCATCGGAGACGGATGCTCAGGCCTACCGCGTGAAGGGCGGGTAGAACCGTCGCGCGGCGGACAGGCTCGCGCAACTCGTAGTCCCAAATCGGCACCGGCGCGATCGATGTGCCGGCCCGTTCATAAAGAGCAAACGCGTCTCCGTAGTTGTGAGCTCCCGGATAAACGATCCCGTCCAGCCGGCCATACACGCTGGTGGTTTCGTAAAACCATCTCGACCACGATTGGCCGTCCGCATACGATTGGGATGAAACGGCACCAATGGTTCCGGCAAGCAGCGCTCCATTGCCGCGTAAGTCCAACAGGCGTAAGTCGCGCTGGAGGGCAAAGGCACAGTAGCGGTAGGTCCCGGCGTCGCCACCACCCGCACTTCCGAAGACTTCGGCGATCGCGCACGTGAGCTCGCGCGCGGCGTACAAGATTCCCCGAGCCTGCGGCGTGAGCCTCAAGGCATCGCCTCGATCGATATGATGATCGAAGCGAGCGAACGGGCCGATGTTCCTGAAGCCGGTTGCTGTCGCGCCGTGCTTCGCCGGGTCATATAGGCGCTGCAACGCGCAGGGCGGGAGCAAATATATTAGCGGGTCAACCGCGCGATCCGGAGGCGGCGGTGCCACGATCGCCATTAGGTGAACCCAAACCCGCGAGCTTCGGTCAGGACAACCTCTATGTCGCCAGCCTTCAAGACGTCGATCGGCCGGCGATCGTTCAAAGTCGGCTGCGGCCGCGTCATCCAAGCTGCGAGCGACAGGGGCTCCATGAGCGTCGACGCGAGGATGTCAGTGAGACCGCGAACGATACCGAGTTCAGTATTAGGGTCGAACTGCCAGACCGGAAAGCGGTAGTCGCCCGCGTGCTTGATCCCGAGCAACTGCTTTTGTTTGAGGCGTTTGCGAATTGCCTGCGGCGTGATGCCGAGGCACTTGCTTACATCAGCCGTGGTCCAAGCGTCACGCATGACGCTCACGCGCCACTCGAAATAACGCTCGAGGTTGGCGGCGTCAGCTTCCGCGACTTCTTGCTCAACGTTTTGAGCCGCATCTGGCTCGACCGCGCCAGCCCAAAGTGCATCGAGATGGTCGGCCGACGCAGGGAGGGCGCGCTGTGGATTGCCCAAGGCGCGTTGCGACACGAGATTCTTCGCTTCGTAAAGGTGGTTCATGCCAGCGGCCAGCAACCGGTCGTCTTGCCGAACGTGCATGCCGTATTCGCTGCTGAGAATCAATACGAGGAGGCGACGCGCATTGAACTCATGCGTGGTGCCGTAGTCGTGCCGTTCGCTCGTAGGTGCCTTTCGAACATGCGCCGCGCAGCGCATCCAGGTCTCACAGCTCCGTAGCCGATCGAGCCATCTCTCTCCCGAGGAAACATGTGGATGCGTTGCTATGTTAGGTTCGAGTGAAGGATCGGCAAAAACGACACACGGACTGGTGTCTGCCAAAACCAGTCCGGCGAGTTCACGCATCGTGGTTACGGCATTGGACCACGCGTGCGGTTGTTCGATGTCCAGGCTGATCGACTGGCCTGCGTCGACCGAGCCTAGCACTTCGCACTCCTGGAGCCGAAGAAGTGGCAAGAAGAACGGACGAGCCGAAGGCTTGCCGGTCAGTTGCTCAATGTATCGCCGTACGAGAGCCAGGTCGCCCGCAGACAGCATGCACAGCTGATCGTAAATCGACCGCACGAAGTCGGCTACACGCTCGCCCTTGTGCTCATCCGCGGTCTTGGTAGACATGGATCCAACCATACGCCTCTGGCAGCGATAACGCAACCATGGAAACCTAAGCTACCTTCAGTTTTCGTTGTTGACGCTTACCTTCATAAGCAGCACGACAGCACGGGGCGGCTGTACGCTTTGCGGAGTTTTGCTCACATCGCGGCATCATGACGGCCACGTCGCGCCGCTACGCTGCGCGCGATGCGCAATCGTCCCGTCGTCGATGCGAGCCCCGAAGCGGCCGCGGCGATCGACGCCGTTCTGGATCGCTTCGGCACCGGCGCGCTCCGCGTCGCCGCGAGCGCCGGCGTGCGCTTCGTCCACCTGCGCGCTACCGAACGGTACCGCGACCGTTCGCGCGCCTTGCGGCGGCTCGCCAGCGGCGTCGACGACTGGCCGGTACCGCCGGCCGGCCTGTTCGTCGTCGAGGAGCGCGCGGTATACTTGCGCTCGACCTCGCCGATGACCGTGGCGCACGAGTTCGCGCACGCGCTGGACTGCGCGCTCGGCGGTGGAGCCTACCTCAGCGGCGTCGACCCGCGCGTACGGCGCGCATTCCGCAGCGCCCGCGCCTTCATCACGCCCTACGCGGCATCGGGGCTGGACGAGTATTTCGCCGAGTCGTTGCGGGCTTGGGTCGAGGCCAACGATCCGCGTTCACCCTGGCCGCGGGCGACCCGCGCACGGTTACGCGAGCTCGACCCGGCGATGGCGGAGATCCTCGAGAGCATCTTCGCGAACGACCTCGTCACGTGACCACCCGGACGATGGTGGCTCACCCTTCGACGGGGCTCAGGGTGACAATGAGGCCGACGCGCTCAGGGGGACGGGAAGGCTTCGCGGTCGTCTTGGTCTAGCATGTCGAACACGTTGACTTGTTCGCGCGGCAGCTTTGGGCGGTTGGGGTAGAGCGTGTCGACGAACTCCCAGCGTTCCGGTGGATTGTCGGCGAGGGTGTACTGCGAGAGCCGCTCGTTGATCGCGGGGTAGCGCGAGCCGTCGGAGTGCCCGTGCACCCACTGCACGACGTCGTCCTCGCACGCGGCACCTGCGACGACCTCGAGCAGCTCATCTCGCGCAATGCTGAGCATTTCGAGTTGGAGGATCGTCAACCCGCGCACGCTCTGGTACTCGCCGCGGTTGCCGCCGGGGAGTTCCGCCCGCAACTTGTCGATGGTGCGCGCCAGCATCACGAGGCCGCCGATCGACACGTGCGGGCTGCGGGGCGCGGCGGCGGTTAGGTCGAGAGGTTCCATCGCGGCAGCCTTTCGCGCAGCCTCGCGGGAAACGCTGCGCCCCGGCAGGCGAAGGCCCTCTTCGCCGGCGCTTTAGCGAGCAAGCACGATCCGGCTTCTGGGGGATGACAACGGCATGGAACACCAGACGAAGGTCGTCGAGACCAAAGAGACCACGGTCGAGAAGCACGTCGTGCACGAGGACGTACCGAAGCCCGAGCCGCGCCACGGCGAGACCGTCACGATCGAAACGCACACCGAGGGCTAACGCCCTCGGCGCGATCGTGGCTCACCCTTCGACGGGGCTCAGGGTGACAATGGCGGGCTAGAGGCTTAGGACGTACGCGGCGACGTCGTGGAGGTCGCGCTTGGACATCTTCCAGCGCGGCATGGCGCTATCGAGCTTCTTGCCGTCGTTGTCGATGCCGGTGGAGATCGCGCGTTCGAGCAGCGCCTGCGTGTAGGGGTGCTTCTGGTGCGTCACCAGGTTGGCGTGGCGCAGGTCGGCGCTGGTCGCGCTGCGGCTAACCCTCATGCCGCCGGCGCCGTTGGCGCGGTGGCAGGCGGCGCAGGCCGGCACCGGCGGTTTCTGGGCCATGCCGACGTTCGTGCCGGCGAGGTCGCGGCCGGTTTGAAAGATCGCTTTGCCGTTGGCGTTCGGCGGCGCAGCGGCGACGGCGGCCGCGAGCGTTGCGGCGAACGCGACGGCGAGGATGACGGGCGTACGGATCACCATACGTCCAATATACGCCGCCCGCGGGATTTTCCCGCAGCGCCCTAGGCGCGCTGGTAGATTTGGCGCATCCGCTCGCGGCGGTCGGGCTGGCCGCACCGCGCCAGCTCATCGATGCCGCCCAGCGCCGCTTCGATCTGATCGCCGACGGCGAGCGCGTTCTGCACGTGTGCGCGCCGGTTTGCCACGGCCTGCATGTGGACCACGCCGTCGTCGTCGCGCACCTTCTCGCCGAACGCGATGGCGACCCCGACGAGCGCGTTGTAGTGTTCGAACAGCTTGCGTTCGCCGGCGGGCCGCTGCGCGGCGAGCTCTTTGAACGCCCCGCGCAGTTCGCGCAGGCCGTGGTTCTCGTCGTTTCCGGTCAGGTGGTCGAGGTCCAGGCGCAGCAGCGTGTTCATGTTGCCCACGTGCACCCAGGCTGCGGCGTCGCGCGCGGCGTGACGGATGCGGTGATAGTAGAGCACTCCCGACGTGATGATCCCGCCGACGCACATCGCGCCGAACATCCCTACGAGAAACGACTGCTCCGGCATACCTGGATAATCGGCACGGCGCGCAACCCGCTGAAGGGGCCGCGCCCGGGGTCAGTTCTCGGTCGGTTCGTCCGTGCGGCCGAAGATCGCGCCGAAGAGGCCGGCCAGGCCGGGCTTGCGCTTGCGGCGATCGGTCTGGCGGCGTTCGAACGGCACGTCGAGCGGCTCGTCGGCGCGCCGCGGCCCGCGGCGCCGGTCATGGGCTAGGTTCGTTCGGTCCTCGGCTGGGGTCGACGGCAGGTCTTGATCCGACATCTTGCCCTTTCCGTATCGGCACGCGGCGACCAAGATAGTAGTATCGGCGCGAAATTCGGCGGCCTTTAGCCGCTTGCTCTGCTAATCGAATCGCAAACCCGCCGACGGTTCTTTAGGCACACGGCGCCCGCTTGCCCCTCAGCCGGCGCCGGGCGGGGCCTTGCGTTCGCTCGATATCGCCCACACCAGCGCGACGAGCAAGAAGTTGGTGACCAGCGAGCTGCCGCCGTAAGAGATGAACGGCAGCGTGATCCCGGTCAGCGGAAACATGTGCAGCACGCCGCCCACGATGATCAGGATCTGGAAGCCCAGCACCGCCGCCAGCCCGGTCGCGAGCAGCTTGGCGTAGAGGTCGGGTTGCCGCGCCGCGACCCGCAGCGCGCGCAGCACTACCGCGAGGTACACGCCCAGCAGCGCCAGCGACCCCAGCGCGCCCCATTCCTCGCCGAAGGCGGCGTAGATGTAGTCGGTCGCGACGCTGGGGATGTAATCGGGCCGTCCGAGGCCGTAGCCGGCCCCGAACAGGCCGCCGTTGGCCAACGCAAAGAGCGACTGCAGCGCTTGGTAGCCGGCCCCCAGCGGGTCGTGGAAGGGGTCCTTCCAGACCGCGATTCGCCGCTCCACGTAGGCGTAGTGCGTCGCCGCCCACCATGCGGCGAGGCCGAAAACCGTCGTGGCCCCGACGATCAAGTCCACGCGCCGGGTCGCGACGTAGAGCATCGCCACGAAGGTCGCCAGCAGCAGCGAGGCCATCCCGATGTCGCGCTGGAGCACCAGAATTCCCATCGAGACGCCCCAGCCCAAGAACAGCGGTCCCAGGTACTTCGCGTTGGCGCGCAGCGACCACGGCCGCGTGCGCGCGATGACGTCGGCGGTGTCGGCCAGATACGATGCCATGAAGAGCACCACGAGCAGCTTGATGACTTCGACGGGCTCGAATTGGATCGGGCCGACGCTGATCCACAGCCGCGCCCCGTTGACTTCGTGGCCGAACAGCGCCAGCGCGATGAACAACGCGATCGTGCACAAAATCCAAACGTACTTGTACGCTGCCAGCACGCGAAAGCGCGTGAACGCCGGCCCCGCCGCGATCGCCAGGATCAGCGAGAACGCCAGCCAGACGATCTGCTTCTGCGCCAGCTCGGGATTCAAGCGTGCCACCACGGCCAGCCCGATCGACGACAAGAGCACCGCGAGCGCCGGCAACGTGTCGTCGCGGGTGACGTCGGCGGGTCGCAGCGCCGGCCACGCGAGCGCGACGAGGCCGATGGCCAGCGGCAACCACTCGGGCAGCATCGCGCTGCGCGGCGCCAGCCCCAGGGTGAAGGCTCCTATGGCCAGAGCAACGACCATCGGCGCGCACGCGCGAACGCGCACGACCACGGCGTCAGGCAAAGATCACGGCGTGGAGAACACCGCGTGCAGGACGAACGTCGCGACGATCACCGCGGCAATCATGGCGACGAGCGCAACCACCGCATCGCGCGGGCGCGGCCGGCGCTGCGACGCATCGGGTCCGATCTCGTTGAAGGCGCGGCCCACGATCACCGTGGCGGCGCCGTCGCCGCGAATCCCGGCGATCGCGAGCAGGCGCGCCGTGACGTCCTCCGACGACGCGGAGGCGCGTAGCGCGTCGGCGATCTCCGTTTCGTCGAGCAGCTCGTGCAGCGCGCCGCTCGAAAGCACCAGCGCGTCGCCGTGCATCAGGCGCACGTGCACGAGCGTGGGCTCGAGCGTTGGCTGCGTTCCCAGGGTGCGCGTCAGCAGTCGCAGCGGACCGTCGCCGACGGTATCGTCGGCGGTGAGCGTGGTGAGCGCCCCGTCCCGGCCCAGGTAGGCGCGCGTCGCGCCGACGTGGCCGACGAAGGCATGGTCTCCCAGGATCAGCGCGGCGGTCAGCGAGGTCCCCGAGGCGACGTAGTCGTCGGTGCTGCCCGAGTGGGCGTAGACCCGCGCATTGGCCGCCGCGAAGGCGGCCGAGAGCGCGCCGCGCGGATCGCGCCGCTCGCCGCGCACGCGGCGTCTGAGGCTGTCGCGGACCGCCTGGGTGGCGACCAGCGGCGCCGGGCGTTCGCGAATGCGACCGAAACCGTGCGCCACCGCCAGCAGGACGATCCCCGGCGCGACGATTTCGGCCACGTAGGCCTCATCGCCGCCGCGCTGCGGGGCACCGGGTCGTGAACCGACCGCTATCTCCATGCACCGACTCCACGAAAGACCAGGGCTGCTCCACCGACGGTGATCTCGTCGTCGACCGTCAGCTGCCGCGGCTCGGCGACGGGTTCACCGTCGACCGCCGTCCCGTTGCGACTGCCCAGGTCTTCGACATATACGCCGTCGTCCCGCATTTCGATTCGCGCATGCAGCCGACTCACCCGCGGGTCGTCCAGACGCAGGTCGGCGCTGGGCGCCCGGCCCACCAGGATCCGGCGCCCGAAGCGGCGCGTCTTGATCGTGCCGGCATGGGCGACGGTCAGCTCGATCCCGGTCGGGATGGAGGCGTCGATGGCCCGCGCCGGCGGCGCACCCCGGCGGTCGCGCACGATCAGCACGTACGCAACGTACGCGCAGGCCAGGCCGAGCGTGACCAGGCGCGGGTCGGTCACGTCGCGTCGACCACGTTGAGCGGGGTGTCGCCGACGGTGACCGTCTGGCCACGGTCCAGACGCGAGCGGCGCACCTGCGCCCCGTCCACGAAGGTACCGTTGGACGAACCGGTGTCCTCGACGCTCCAGCCGGTTCCGTCGGCGACGATGCGCGCGTGGTAACGCGACACCCGCGCATCGCGCACGGCGATCGCGTTGTCGCCGGCCCGGCCGATGGTTTGCCCGTCCGCCAGCGTCACGCGCGTGCCGTCGGGCCGCTCGAGCGCGAGGGTTTGCGCGCGTTCGTCGACGACGGCCTCGATGGCCAGTGATCCCGAAACCACGTCGGGGTCTTCGTCGAGGACGACGCGGGCGTTGCCGGATCGGCTTGCCGGCAGCGCTTCGCGCAGCATCGCGCTCCAACGTCCTTCGAGGAAATCGCGATCGCTTTCCAGGCGCGCGTAGTCGTTGGGATGGACTCGGACCACATAGAGGTCGCTGGGCGAGCCTTGCGCGGTCGCCACGAGACGCCGCCCGATCTGCGCGGGGTCGAGCGCGCTGGGGAACACGCGCGCGAACGCGTCCTCCACGACGCGCGCGCACGCGTTTTCGATCCGCGCGAAGACGTTCATCGCCGCAACCGCGCGATGTAAAACCCGTCCCGGCCGTCGATCCCCGGCGGCACCAGCACGTCGCCGTTCGCCGTGATGAACGGCGCGTAGCGTGGCGGCAGCACGTCGCGCGAGAACCCGTCGTGCGCGGCGAGGAACGCGTCGACGACGTCTTCGCCTTCGCGCCGGTCGGTCGAGCACACCGCGTAGACCAGCGCGCCGCCGGGCTTGACGCTGCCCGCGGCGGCGTCGAGGAGCTTGCGCTGCACGACCGACATCCGTTCGGGATCGTCCGACCGCTTGCGCCAGCGCGCTTCGGGCTGACGACCCAGAATGCCCAACCCCGAGCACGGGGCGTCGAGCAGCACGAGGTCGGCGTCGGGCGTCGCCTGCATCGCGCTGACGTCGGCCGTGACCAGCGCGACCATCGCGATCTGCGCCGCATCGAGGCGCGCCGACGTCTGGGCGATCTTGCGTGGATCGTCGTCGACCGCCAGGATCGAGCCCTCGTCGCGCATGCGGCTCGCGATCTGCAACGTCTTGTTCCCGCGGCCGCAGCACAGCTCGACCACGCGCCCACCGGGCTGCGGATCGAGGATATCGACCGGGAACGCGGCGGCCTCGGCGTGCAGGTGCCAGCGGTGCTCGGCCAGCCGCTCGAGCTCGCCGCTCGGCGCGGTTGCGTCGAGCACGAGCGCGTCGCCGGCGAACGCGCTCGGGGTCGTCGCGATGCCGGCCGCGGACAGCACCGCTTGCGCCTCGGCGGTCGTTGCGTTACGCAGATCGACGCAGACGCCGGACGCGGCAGGGCCGTTCACGCCGGCGAGGATCGCGTCGAGCCGGTCCTCGCCGAAGCGCTCGCGCCAATGGCTCACCACCCAGTTCGGCAACGACGCACGCGTGGCCAGGTCGGCCTCACGCGGCGGTTCGGTCGCGACGCGCCGCAGCACCGCGTTGACCAGCCCCGCAGTGCCCTTGTGCCCGTACTTGCGCGCCAGCCCGACGCTCTCCGACACGGCAGCGTACGCTTCGACGCCGTTCATCGAGCGCAGCTGATAGGTCCCCAGCCGCAAGATCTCGGCGATCGGCTGCGGCAGCGCCTTGGCGCGCTCGCCGACATACGGCTGCAGCTCGAAATCGAGGTAGCGCCGCATCTTGATCGCCCCGTATGCCAGCTCGGTCGCGAACGCCCGATCGCGCGGCGCCAGCGCCGTCTTGCGCAGCCGATAGTCGAGCGCTTCCCGAGCACCGCGCGGCGTCGGCCCAAAGACATCCCGGCACACCTGCAGCGCAACTTCCCGCGCCGTCGTCGCCCGCGGTTCGCTCACCGCCCGAACTCCCGAGCGATATCGCGCATAGACCCATCCCCGAACTCCCGAGCGAAAGTCCTGCGCATAAACGCTTCCGCTGACATCGGCCCGCGATTGGGTGCGATCAGCCGGTCGATGATGACCGCGCCATCTGAGGTGATGACGTAAACGTACGGTGGATCCATACCGACAGCCAGCCCTGGCGGCTCGAAACCCACGGCGACCCGACTCGTCTTGATGCTGACCGTTTGGCTCCCGACAGTGATCGAGCGACGGATATCGGGCCCGAAGAGTTCATCCATAGTTATCAGGTGGGCTTCCAAGATTTTCAGCTTTTCGTCTAGGTACTCGGTTCGCGCGAGCGGCTGCGGCGCGAGCGAACGCACCAAATCGACGATGCACCGTCCGGGCTGAGACCAATCAATCACAAGGTCGTCTTTGCGCAACGGCCGCGTCAGCGTACGCGCGATCTCCTCGTCGGTGACGCCGAGCTTGCGCGCAATCTCGCTCTGCGGCGTACGCGTCAGCGTCCGGTCCGCATGCTGCTGTAGCGCGGTCACGACGAGCTCGGCGCCGCGTCGCGCGAGGCGGTCGTGCAGCTCGCCGTAGGTCTCAGTCGCGCCGATGGGCGTAGGTTCCTGGAGCAGCACGTCGCCGGTGTCCATCCCCGCATCCATGGCGATGATCGTCACGCCGGTCTGCGTGCGCCCGTCGCGAATCGCGGATTGCAGCGGGGTCGCGCCGCGGTAGAGCGGCAGCAGCGACGGATGAACGTTGAACGCGGTCGGCACGACGTCGAGCAGCGCCTGCGGGACGATCCTCCCGTACGACGCGACGACGAACGCAGCGGCTCCCAGCGCGCGAGCTTCGTCGACGAACGGCTTCAATTTCTCTGGCGTGAACACCGGCAGCCCGAGCGACTCAGCGGCGCGTTTGACCGGCGTCGGCGCGAGCTTGTGGCCGCGACCCGCCGGGCGATCCGGTTGCGTGACGACGCCCACGACGTCATGACGCGCGGCGACTGCGGTGAGGGTCGGGACGGCGAACTCGCTCGTCCCGAAGACGACGAGCTTCAGCGAGCTCCCGCAGCGACCGCTTCGGCCTCCCCGACTTCCTCGTCGGTGGTGGCGGGCCGAACGTTCTTGGCCTTGTCGATGTAGAGGATGCCGTCGAGGTGGTCCATCTCGTGCTGCAAGCAGCGTCCGAACAGCCCCGTCCCTTCGAGGGTGATCTTCTTGCCGTGCCGATCGAGGCCGTTGCAGACGACCCGCTCGGAGCGCGTCATGTCGCCGACCATCCCCGGCACCGAAAGGCAGCCCTCGATCGACTCGACCTCGCCTTCGGTCAGCGTGAACTTCGGGTTGATCACGACCAGCGGCCCGTGCGCATCCTCGTCGTCCTGCAGGTCGACGGTGAAGACCCGCTTCGACACGCCGATCTGCGGCGCGGCCAAACCGATCCCCGGGGCGTCGTACATCGTCTCGAACATGTCGTCGAGCAATTGCTGGAACAGCGGGTCGCCAATCTCGGCCGGATCGACCTTCTTGGCAACCTTGCGCAGCGTGGGATGGCCGTCGGTGATGATCTCGCGGATGTACGCCATGGGGTGCTCACTAGTATAACCGGCAGGCAAAGCCCCCGGTTCCCACCCCGGCCGGGCCCCGGCGGGCCGTAAGCGTCCCGTAATCGGCCGGGCGCATGATTTGGACGATGTCCGTTCTCGCGGGCGCCCTGGCCGCGATACTGGTTACCGGCCCCGACCTGCTGGGGCCCGGCAGCCTCGCCGTGTCCCTCGAGACGCGCCCCGTCCCGCGCTCCTGTGCGGTCGTCAGCACGGCCACGATCGTCGCCTACGACGCGACCGCCCCGCACACCGTCGCCTATCGGTTCGTCCACAGCGACGGAACGGTGTCCCCAAGCGGCCGGCTGACATTCGCCGGCGAAGGCGCCCTCGCGCAGTCTGTCCGCGACGAGTGGACGCCGCACGGAGCATCCCCATGGGTCGTCCTCGAGATCACCGCCCCGGAACGCCTGCGCTCGCACCGCGCCGCCGCCGCGCCGCGCTGCCCGCGCCGCATCGTCGCCGCGACGCGCTAGCCCGCACGGCGTGTCCGTGACCGCCTCGCCGCCGCGCGTCTTCACGCGCGACGACGGCCGCGAGCGCATCGGGATCGGGTTCTGGAAGGGCGTCCTCACAACGCTGGCCGCGCTCGCGATCGGCTTCGTCGCGGCCGTGATCGCGGCGATCGCGCTCGTGCTCGCCGTCCACCGGATCACCGGCCACGCGCCGTCCACCAATCCGGGCCATCCGCTCGCCGCGGTGATCGGGCTGGTCTTCTACGCGGCCGCAGGCGCCTTCGCATGGTGGCGCTTGCGCACGCCGAGCTGGAGCCCGCTGCACCGGCCGACCGCGTATGATATGCGGGTCGTCCTCATCGGCGTCGGCGCCTTGATCCTCGTGCGCATCGGCCTGGTCGTGCAGTTGATCGTAACGCACCAAACCAAGCACGTGCAAAGCGGCTTCGAGCACTTCGACGTCGTCACCAAGAATCCGACCATGACCGCGATCGGGGTCAGCCTCGGCATTCTCACCATGGTCGTCGTCGCGCCGATCGTCGAGGAGATCATCTTCCGCGGCTTGCTCTTCGGCGCGCTCGCGCCGCGCCTCGGCGTTCTCGGCGGGGCCTTCATAACGGCACTGTTGTTCGGCGCCGCACACGGCGATCTGATCCTATTCCCGACGCTCGCGGCCCTCGGTTTCGTCGCCGCGCTGGCCTACGCAGCTACCGGCAACCTCACCGTCGCAATCGCGCTGCACGCGATCAACAACAGCGTCGGCGCCGCCGCGCTCGTCGGCATGTCACTACGCCACCACGCATGACGCCGCTCGCCGAACGGACGCCCCTGGAGCTCCCGTTGCGCGCGGGGCTCATCAGCGCCGCCGTCACGTTCGCGATCTACTATGTCACGGCGTTCGTCGTCGCCGAGGCCTTGCTCGTCGGCGGAAAAATGATCTACGGCGTCTACCCATCCAAGGCATTCGGTCATCCGGTTCTGGGGATCGCCGCGTTCGCCGGCGCCGGCGCCGCCGCCTGGTTCGCGTTCGCGCGATTGCGCCGGCTGGGCTGGCGCGCCATTCGCGTCCCCACCCTTCGCGACGCCGCAATCTACGTCGCCGCGGTCGCGGCCGTCATCGCGCTCAACGCCGCCCACATACTCATCCTGAGTGCTACGCACATCCACTATGTCCCGCGGCTCTTGCGCGGATTCTCGGTTCTCGACCGCGATCCGATCGTGACCATCATCGGCGCCGTCACGACGCTCGCCGCCGGTTCGATCGGCGCGCCGCTGTTCGAAGAAGCGACATCACGCGCGCTGCTCTTCGGCGCACTGATCCCACGCTGCGCGCCGTTCGGCGCGGCGATCGTCAGCGCGATCGTCTTCGGAGCCGTCCACCTCGACCCAATCGGCTTCCCACTCCTGTTCGCATACGCCCTCGTCGCCACGGCGAGCTACGCCCTCACCAGCAACCTCCTCGTCCCGATCGCCCTCCACGCCACCACCAACATCGTCCTGGTCGGAGCGCTCGTCGCCCGCTCTCTGGCCGGTTACTAGGCGCGAGCCGGCGCTAGAGGATGTAGCTGCTGAGGTCCGAGTTCCCGGCGATCGATTCCAGCCGTTCGCGCACGTAGACGGCGTCGATCGTCACCTTGCCGCCCTCTTCCGGCGCCCGGAAGGCGATCTCGTCGAGGACGCGCTCGAGCACCGTATGCAAGCGCCGCGCCCCGATGTTCTCGGTCTGCTCGTTGACGCGCATCGCGATCTGGGCGATCTCGGCGATGGCATCGGTGGTGACCTCGAGGTCGACGCCGTCGGCGCCGAGCAACGCCTTGTACTGGCCGATCAGCGCGTTCTCGGGCTGGGTCAGGATGATCTCGAAATCGGCCGCGGTGAGCGAGTCCAGCTCGACCCGTACCGGAAACCGCCCCTGCAACTCGGGGATCAGATCCGAGGGCTTCGCGACGTGGAAAGCGCCGGCCGCGATGAACAGCACGTGGTCGGTCGAGAGCGGCCCGTGCTTGGTCTGTACGGTGCTGCCTTCGACGATCGGGAGGATGTCGCGTTGCACGCCTTCGCGCGAGACGTCGGGGCCGCGCGATCCCTCGCGGCCTGCGACCTTGTCGATCTCGTCGATGAAGACGATACCGTGGTCGCCGGCGCGGCGCAGCGCCTCGCGCTTGACCGCATCCTGGTCGATGAGCTTCTCGGCTTCCTGTTGGGCGAAGATCCGCCGCGCATCGGCGACGGTGACCTTCTTGCGCACCCGGCGCTTGGGCAGCAGGCCACCCAGCATCTCGCCCATGTCGTTGCCGCCCATGCCGCCCCCGTCGCCGCCGCCCAACACGCCGATGGGCAGCTGCGCTGCTTCCTCGACCTCGATCTCGATGATGCGCACGTCGTAGAAACCGCGCTCGACGTCGGCCTTGGCGGTCGCGCGGATACGGCCGGCTTCGTCGTCGGGCAGCGTCCGCGTCGTGGTCTGCATCGCCGCTTGCGGCTGCTGGTTCGCAAACGCGTTGCCGAAGATCGATCCCAGCGACGCCGCGAACGGGTTGGGCTGTTGCTGCGGCTGGGCACTCGTCTCGGGGTGCAAGGCGTCGACGATGCGTTCCACGGCGGCGGCATCAGCGGCGTCGCGAACGTCGCTGCGACGCTCTTCGGAGACCATCCGCACCGCGGCCTCGGCGAGGTCGCGCACCATCGACTCGACGTCGCGCCCGACGTAGCCGACCTCGGTGTACTTCGTCGCCTCGACCTTGATGAACGGCGCGCCGGCGAGCGCCGCGAGCCGCCGCGCGATCTCGGTTTTGCCGACCCCGGTCGGGCCGATCATGAGGATGTTCTTGGGCGTGACCTCTTTGCGGACGGCCTCCGGGAGCCGCTCGCGGCGGTAACGGTTGCGCATCGCCACGGCGACGGCCCGCTTGGCATCGCCCTGTCCGACGATGTAGCGGTCCAACTCCGCCACGATCTCACGCGGCGTCAATTCTTGCGGGTTTTTCATTTTGACGGCGCTCCGCCCCGGGCTGCGCGCCCCCCACGCTGCGCGTGGGGCCCCCGGGTCCGACCTCGCAACAACGTCGTCGTACGAGCATGATAGATCTGCGCTCGGTCCATCATCATGGGAGGCTGAGCACTTGGACGTCGTCGTTGGTGTAGATGTCGATGCGGCCGGCGATGCGCAACGCCTCGCGCGCGATCTCGGCGACGTCGAGGGTGGAATGGCCCAGGAGCGCCATCGCGGCGGCCTGCGCGTACGGCCCGCCGCTGCCGATCGCGGCAACGCCCTCGTCGGGCTCGATCACGTCGCCCGTCCCGCTGAGCACGAACAGATGGTCGGGCGTCCCGACGATGAGCAACGCCTCGAGCCGGCGCAGCGCGCGGTCCTGACGCCAGTCCTTGGCCAACTCCACCGCGGCGCGCACGACGTTGTCCTTGTAGGAGCTCATCTTGCCCTCGAACTTTTCGAGCAGCGTGATCCCGTCGGCGGCGCTGCCGGCGAATCCGGCCAGCACCTTGCCGCCGGCGATGGCTCGCACCTTGCGCGCGCCGTGTTTCATGACCGTCTTGTCGACGGTCACTTGCCCATCCCCGGCCATCGCGATCTTCCCGTCCCGGCGGACGGCACAGATCGTGGTCGATCGTATTCGCATCTGGACTAGCTACTCGCCGCGTGACGGCGTGGTTGCACCCGGGGCGCTAGTGGCTGCCCCCGCCGTCGGCCGGGCCGGCCGGCGGAGGGATCAGCGCCGCATCGGCGGCATCGGCGACGACCGCCTGCACGGTTCGTTCCTCGGAACGGACGAAGCGAGCCGGCATCGACACGACGATGCGGCGCTGCGACCCCGGCAGATCGCCGTCGACCGTGACGTCGAGCGGACGATCGTCGTCGTCGCGCGCGTGGTCGTCTCGTTCGCTCACCTCGGTGCGTACCGCGGGGCCCTTCTGCTTGTTGCGGCTATGCATGCACCGGTTGCCCCGCGTGGGCCGCGACGGCCGCGGCGAAGGCGTCGAGCTTGGCCAGCCCGCGTTCCGCCAGCTTGGTGCGGCGCAGGCGTTTGTCGCGAACGTTCTCGTCGAGCGGGGTGAAGAACGTCCAGGTCACGTTGGCCGGCTGGAAGTCGGCGGTGGCGGTATTCTGCAGGTGCGCAACGACGGCGCCCAGCGCGGTGTCGCTGGGAACCTCCACGGCCGGCAGCCCGAGCCGCTCGCGCGCCGCGGTGATCCCGGCGATCGCGCCGCACGCCGCGGCTTCGACGTAGCCTTCCGCACCGGTGATCTGACCGGCGAAAAAGATCCGCGGGTCGGCGCGCAGCCGCAGATCCGGGCCCAACAGACGCGGTGAGTCGATGAAGGTGTTGCGGTGCATCACGCCCAGACGCAACCACTCGGCGGCGGCGAGGCCGGGCAGCTTTCCGAAGGCTTCTTTTTGTGCCGGCCAGGTCAAGCGCGTCTGAAACCCGACCAGGTTGAGCGCCGTTCCGGCGGCGTTCTCGTTGCGCAGTTGGACCACCGCATGGGGCGTTTTGCCGGTGCGCGGATCGCGCAGTCCGACCGGTTTGAGCGGGCCGAAACGCAGCGCGTCTTCGCCGCGCGCCGCCATCTCCTCGATCGGCAGACAGCCCTCGAAGTACGGCACGTCGCCGCCCGCGACGTCGGCTTCGAACCCGTGCGGGTCGTGCTTGGGCAGGCTGCGCAGATCGGCGATGAAACGAGCGTAGGTCTCGCGGTCGAGCGGGATGTTGAGGTAGTCTTCGCCCGCGCCCTTATCGTAGCGCGACTTGCGGTACATCACGCTGACGTCGATGGAGTCGGCGGCGACGATGGGAGCCGCCGCATCGTAGTAGTGCAGCCTGCCACCCAGTAACGCGTCGACGGCGGCGGCCAGCGGTTCGGACGGCAAGGGTCCGCAGGCTACGATGACGAGACCCGCGGACGGGATCGCCGCGATCTCCTCGCGCCGGATCTCGACGTTGGGGAGCGCGGCGAGCCGCGACTCGACCAGCGCGCCGAAGCGCTCGCGGTCGACCGCCAGCGCGCCGCCGGCCGGGACCGCGGCTTCGCGCGCCGAGGAGACGATGAGCGAATCGAGCCGCGCCAGCTCTTCCTTGAGCAAGCCGACGGCGTTTTCGAGCGCGGCGCCGCGCAGCGAGTTCGAGCACACTAACTCGGCCAGCGTGCCGGTGTGATGCGCGGGGCCGCGCTTGTGCGGGCGCATCTCGTAGAGCACGACGGAGGCTCCGCGGCGCGCGGCTTGCCAGGCCGCCTCGCAGCCGGCCAGACCGCCGCCGATCACCGTCACGTCCGGCGGCATTACACGGTTTCGAGTTCCGATTCGTCGGAGTCGGGGTGCGCGCCCAGGCCGGTGACGTGCTGCCGATCGGTGTGGCAGAGGTAGGCGACGTTGCCGCCGCGCTTATGCTTCTCGACGACGTAGTCGCCGCAGACCGCGCAGGGGTGCGGCGCGACCTTGTCCCACGAGACGAAGTCGCAGGCCGGATAGTTCGCGCAGCCGTAAAACGTGCGGCCTTTGCGCGACTTGCGCTCGGCGATCATCCCGCCGTCCTTGGGACACTTCACGCCGGTGTCCTTGAGAATCGGCTTGGTGGTCTTGCACTCGGGATACCCCGTGCACGACATGAAGCGCCCGAAGCGCCCGGTCTTGATGACCATCGGCTTGCCGCAGTTGACGCAGACCTCATCGGTCGGTTCGTCGCGTTGCTCGAACTTGGGCAGCTTGCGTTCCGCCTCTTCGAGCTCGCGCGAGAAGTCGCCGTAAAAGTCCCCGAGCACTTTGGCGGTGGCGTCCCAGCTGTCGCCGCCGGTCTCGGCCAGCTCGTCGAGCTTGCCTTCCATCAACGCGGTGAAGCGCAGGTCGACGATGTCGGGGAAGTGCTCGGCGAGCAGATCGTTGACCGCTTCACCGATCTCGGTGGGGTGGAAACGCCGTTCGAGCTGCTCGACGTAACCGCGGGCCTGGATCGTCTCGACGATCGCGCTATAGGTCGACGGGCGGCCGATCCCGTTCTCCTCGAGTGCGCGCACCAGCGTCGCTTCGGTGAACCGCGGCGGCGGTTCGGTGAAATGCTGTTTGGGCTCGATGGAGTCGGCGTCGAGCTCTTCGCCTTCGGCCATCTTCGGCAGGATCGGACGCGCCTTCGCGGACTTTCCGTTCTGAGCCGCGGCAGCCTGTGCTGAGCTTGTCGCAGCATCCGCGCCGGCCGCGCCCGAGCCGGTCGCGGGGTCGTCGACGCCTTCTTCGTACACCGCGGTGTAGCCGGCGAACTTCAGCACGCTACCGGTCGCGCGGAACGTGAAGCGCTCCGCGGCGGAGATGTCGACGGTCGTCTGATCGAACACGGCCGGCGCCATCTGCGAGGCCACGAAGCGCTCCCAGATAAGCTGGTAGAGCCGCAGTTCGTCGCGCTTGAGCACTCCCGAGAGCGACTCGGGCGTCCGCTGGACCGAGGTCGGGCGGATCGCCTCGTGCGCGTCCTGCGCGCCTTCCTTGAGCTTGAACTGACGCCCGCCGCCGTGGTATTCGGGACCGAACCGGCCGACGACGTAGTCGCGCGCGGCGTCCCGCGCGGAGTCGGCGATGCGCGTCGAGTCGGTCCGCATGTAGGTGATGAGCCCCTGCGTCCCCTCGCTGCGACCCAGATCGACGCCTTCGTAGAGCGACTGCGCGATCTGCATCGTCTTGCGGACGCGGAACTTGAGCTTGCGGGACGCCTCTTGCTGGAGGGTCGAGGTGGTGAACGGCGCGGCAGCGTTGCGGCGCGTCTCGCGCGTCTTGACCGAAGCAATACGAAACTGCGCCCCGGTGAGCGCCGCCATCACGGCCTCGGCTTGCTCGGCGTTGGCCAGCTCCGCTTTCTCGCCGTCGATTTGAAAGAGGTCGGCTGGGAAGACGATGGGCGAGCCGTGCGCGGCCAGCAGTGCCGTGATCGTCCAGTACTCGCGTGCGACGAAGGCGCGGATCTCGCGCTCGCGGTCGACGATGAGCCGCACCGCGACGGACTGGACCCGCCCGGCTGAGAGTCCGCCGCGCACCTTGGCCCACAGCAGCGGCGAGATCTTGTAGCCTACCAGACGGTCGAGGATCCGCCGCGCCTGCTGCGCGTTGACGCGCGGCATGTCGATCGGATGCGCGTCGCGCAACGCCGCCAAAGCCGCGTCTTTCGTGATCTCGTGGAGCTCGATGCGCTTGGGATTCTCGAGCTTGAGCAGCTCCGCGAGGTGCCACGCAATCGCCTCGCCCTCGCGGTCGGGGTCGGTCGCGAGGTACACCTCGGACGCCGCTTTGGCCGCCGCCTTGAGCTCCTTGATGACGTCGCCCTTCCCTTTGATGGTCAGGTAGCGGGGCGCAAACCCGTTGAGGACGTCGACCCCCAACGTCGACTTGGGGAGGTCGCGGACGTGGCCGACGGAGGCCTTCACAACGTAGCGCGCGGGCAAGAATTTCTTGATGGTTTTGGCTTTCGTCGGGGACTCGACGATGATCAGCGGCTTCGCCACAACGGTCTCCAAAGGGTCGGCTCGGACGGCACGAGCTTCGGGCCACAGTATAAACCCGGACGTCAAGCCACACCAATTCCGGTCGCGCGGCGCGCGCGCGGAACAGCCGTCTGGGGCACAGAGTTGCACGATTCGCAAAAAAATTGTATTCTGCGTATAACTGCGTCGATGCTTCGACGCTTCGACGCATTAGCGAAACGACAACTCCGTCCGCGCGGACGAGGAGGTTGAATGACCCCGGAAACGACACCCGCTGCCGCTCCGGCAGCAGCACCGAAGAAGAAACGCGGCGGCAAGCGCAAGGGCGCCGGCCGTAAGAAAGCCGCCGGCAAGAAGGCCGCGGCTCCCCGCAAGAAAGCCGCAAAGAAGGCCGGTGGCCGCAAGAAGGCCGCTCGCAAGAAGACCGGCGGACGCAAGAAAGCCGCGAAGAAAGCCGGAGGACGTAAGAAGGCCGGCGGGCGCAAGAAGGCCGCGAAGAAGGCCGGCGGGCGCAAGAAGAAAGCCGGAGGCCGTAAGAAGGCCGGCGGGCGCAAGAAGGCCGCGAAGAAGGCCGGTGGGCGCAAGAAGAAAGCCGGAGGACGTAAGAAGGCCGGCGGGCGCAAGAAGGCCGCGAAAAAGGCCGGCGGGCGCAAGAAGAAAGCCGGCGGGCGCAAGAAGAAAAAGTAGCGCCCACTTCTGAGCCCGTATAAGGGCCCGGAACATCACAGAGGAGCGGTCCTACGGGCCGCTCCTCGTTTTTTCTTTTGCTACAGAACGCTGGGGCCGGCGGTCAGATCGGGTGCTTTGCCGCCGTGCTCTTCGACCCAGTGACATGCGGCGCGATGTCCCGGCTCGTACTCGTTGAACGCCGGGACTTCGACCTTGCAGCGGCCGAACGCGACGGGGCAGCGCGTGTGGAAACGGCAACCGGACGGCGGGTTCACCGGCGAGGGGATGTCGCCGCTGAGGATGATGCGTTTCTTGCGGCGCTCGACGCCGGGATCGGGGATGGGGATCGCCGAGAGCAGCGCCTGGGTGTAGGGGTGCAGCGGGTTTTCGTAGAGCTGGTCGCGGTCGGCGATCTCGACGATCTTGCCGACGTACATCACGGCCACGCGGTTGGAGATGTGGCGCACCACCGACAGGTCGTGGGCGATGAACAGGTAGGTCAGCCCGAGCTTTTGCTGCAGCTCCTGGAGCAAGTTGATGACCTGCGCCTGGATCGACACGTCGAGCGCCGAGACCGGCTCGTCGGCGACGATGAACTTCGGGTTCACCGCCAGCGCGCGCGCCACGCCGACGCGCTGGCGCTGGCCGCCGGAGAACTCGTGCGGATAGCGGTTGGCATGATAGGGCTGCAGCCCCACGAGCCGCAGCAGCTCCTGGACGCGCGTGTCGGCGTCCTTGCCCTGCGCGATCTTGTGGATCTCGAGCGGTTCGCGGATGATCGATCCGACCGTCATACGCGGGTTGAGCGACGCGTACGGGTCTTGGAAGATGATCTGCATCTCTTTGCGCAGCGGGCGCAGCTCGCCGCGCGAGAGGCCGACCAGCTCGCGGCCTTCGAAACGAATGCTGCCCTTCGTCGCCTCGGTCAGGCGCAGGATGACGCGTCCGGCGGTCGTCTTGCCCGAACCCGACTCGCCGACGAGGCCCAGCGTCTCACCGCGCCGGATGTCGAAGTCGACGCCGTCGACGGCCCGCACGTCGGCGACATGGCGCGAGAAAACCCCGGCGGTGATCGGGAAGTACTTGTGCAGATCGCGGACGACGACGAGCTCGTCCGAAGCCGTCGCCACGGCGCCGTGCCCGCTCACGCTGGGGGCCGTCACTTGGTCAACCTTTGGGGCGCCTGCGCGACCGCGGAGTCGGCGATCGCCGGACGGTTCTCGGCCTCGATCGGTTTCTGACCCTCGGCCCGCGCTTCGTAGAGGAAGCACCGCGCGACATGCCCGGCGCCGAAGTCGTACAGCGCGACCGGTTCGTCGCAGATCGGCATCCGGTAGCGGCAGCGCGGAGCGAACGCGCAACCCGGCGGCATGCGCAGCAGGTTCGGCGGCTGTCCCTCGATTGGGACCAGCCGCGACCCGGCTTGATCGAGCCGCGGCAACGACTCGAGCAGCCCCATCGTATAGGGCATCTTCGGCTGCTCGAAGATCTCTTGCGCGGTCGCGTACTCGACCATGTTGCCGCCGTACATGACGAGCACGTTCTCGCACGTCTCCGCGACGACGCCCAGATCGTGGGTGATCAGGATGATCGCCGAGCCGAGGCGCTGCTGCATCTCGTTCATGAGCTCGATGATCTGCGCCTGGATCGTCACGTCGAGCGCGGTCGTCGGCTCGTCGGCGATGAGCACGGCGGGATCGCATGACAGCGCCATGGCGATCATCACCCGCTGGCGCATCCCGCCGGAAAATTGGTGCGGATAGTCCTTGAGGCGCTGGCGGGCCAAGGGGATGCGGACGAGCTCGAGCATCTCGACCGCCTTGTCGAGCGCGTCCTTGTGGCTCAGTCCCAGGTGCAGCCGCGTGGCTTCGGCGATCTGCTCGCCGATGGTGAGCACCGGGTTGAGCGAGGTCATCGGGTCCTGGAAGATCATCGCGATGTCGCGGCCGCGGATCTTGCGCATCTCCGCTTCGCTCTTGTCGAGCAGGTTCTCACCCTTGAACAGGATCTTGCCGCGCTCGATACGACCGTTCTGCGCGATCAGCCGCATGATCGAGAGTGAGGTGACGGACTTGCCCGAGCCGGATTCGCCGACGATCCCCAGCGTCGAGCCGGGTTCGACCGAGAACGACAGCCCGTTGACGGCGGCGACGGTGCCGTCTTCGGTCTTGAATGTCGTCTTGAGGTCGTGGACCTCGAGCAGCGCCAAGTCCTAGATTCCGCTCAGACTCACGAGTAACGCGAAGAAGACGAACAGGACCGCGACGGTCTGCGTGACGCGCGCGATCTGCGCATCGAGCCCCAGCCGGCGCGTCGACGACTCGACGCGGCCGCCCAGCGTTCCGCTGAGCCCTTCCTGTTTGGTGGTCTGGATCGCCAGAAAGAAGACCAACAAGACGCCCAGCACGACGAAACCTCCGGCCAGCGTATGCGTCAGCCAGGGCCAGTGCTGCGCCAGCCACGAGTGCGGGGTGGTATCGAACGTGACGTTCGGCGGCAGCGTGAACGGGGCGATGGACGCCTGGGCAGCGGGCACCTTCTCAGGGACCGGCGCGGCCGAAGCTGCCGCGAGCAGCACGGGAAGCACGATGGGGAGACTCCTGTACGGTTCCTACGGGGAACTGGGGGGAAAAGAACCGCCGGGGCTTGGCCCCAAGCGTGAAAAGGTCCTGTCTTAGCCGGCCGGCGACGGGGCCAGCGCGCGGATTCGCGCGGCGATGTTCTCGCCCGAGAGACCGAACTGCGCGCGCTGCGCTTCCGGCTTGGCGTGCTGGACCAGCACGTTGGGGACGCCGATCCGCTCAACCGTCACGTCCATTCCGCGGTCGCTGACGAACTCGACCACGGCCGACCCGAATCCGCCCGCCAAGCTGTGTTCCTCGAGCGTGATGAAGCGCCGGTGCGTCTCGCCCAGCTCGAGCAGCAGCGTCTCGTCGAGCGGCACGACGAAGCGCGCGTTGACCACCGTCGGACGCAATCCGTCGGCCTCCAACAGATCGTAGGCGTCGAGCGCGGCATCGACGGTGTTGCCCAGCGCGAGGATCGCGACCTCGCTGCCCGCGCGCAGGACCTCGGCCCGCCCGAGCACGAGCGGCGCGGGGGGATCGACGTGCTTGCCGCTGGTCGAGCCGCGCGGGTAACGGATCGCCGCCGGCGCGCCCAGCGAGAGCGCGAGATCGAGCATCGGCGCGACCTCGCTTTCGTTGCGGGGCGCCATGACGGTGATGCCGGGGAGCGTACGCAGGTAGGCGACGTCGTAGAGGCCCATGTGCGTTGGACCGTCGTCACCCACGAAACCGGCACGGTCGATCGCGAAGACGACTGGGAGGCTCTGGACGACGACGTCGTGCACGACCTGATCGTAGGCGCGCTGCAAGAACGTGGAATAGATCGCGCAGACCGGCTTGAGGCCCTGCGTCGACGCGCCGGCGGCGAAGCAGACCGCGTGCGCCTCGGCGATTCCGACGTCGAAGTATCGTTGCGGGAACATCTTGGCGAACTTCGCCAACCCGGTGCCGTCGGGCATCGCGGCGGTGATTCCGACCACGTGCTCGTCGCGCTCGGCGGCGGCGATCAGCGCGTCGGCGAAGGCCTGGGCGAAGGTCGGACGCGCCGGCTTTTTTTCGAGCTTCCCTTCGTCGGGATGATACACGCCCGGGCCGACGCCGTGGAACGTGCGGCTGTCGCCCTCGGCGATGTCATAGCCCTTGCCCTTGACGGTCTTGACGTGCAGCAACACCGGTCCCGGGATCTTGCGCGCGTTCGAGATCACGTCCATGAGCGTGTCGAGGTCGTGTCCGTCGATCGGGCCGACGTAGCGGAAGCCCATCTCCTCGAAGATCACCGGTGCCTTGTGATCGGGTAGGGTGAAGCGCATCCCGGCAATCTCCGCGGTCGAGAGCGCTTTGCGTGCGGTGTCGCCCAGCGGGACGTGATCGAGCATCCCCTTGAGGACCTCGCGACCCTTGGTGAAGAACGGCTTCGAGCGCAGCATCCCCAGATACGAGGCGATCGAGCCGACGTTGGGCGCGATCGACATCTCGTTGTCGTTGAGGATCACGATGAAGTTCGTCTTGAGCAGGCCGGCGTTGTTGATCGCCTCGTACGCCAGCCCGCCGGTGAGGGCGCCGTCGCCGATGATCCCCACGATGGTGTCGGTCCGCCCGGCGAGATCGCGCGCCGTCGCCATGCCGAGCGCGGCCGAGATCGACGTCGAAGCGTGGCCCGCTCCGAAGGCGTCGTACTCCGACTCGCTGCGCATCGCGAAGCCGCTGACGCCGCCGCCTTGGCGCAAGGTGTGAAAGCGGTCGGCGCGCCCGGTCAAGAGCTTGTGGACGTAACTCTGGTGGCTGACGTCCCACACGACGACGTCGTTGGGGAGGTCGAGCACCCGGTGCAACGCGATCGTGAGTTCGACGACGCCGAGGTTGGGCGCGAGGTGTCCGCCGTTGGCGGCGCAGACGCGAATGAGCAGCTCGCGGATCTCGGCGGCGAGCCGATCGAGCTCGGGACGGGTGAGCCGCTTGACGTCGGCCGGGGTCGAAATCCGCTCCAGGATCATTCCGGGATGTTCTACGAGACGGGCCGAAGGCCCGTTCCGTGCAGGCACCCGACGGATTCGGCGCAAGCGATTCCTCCCGACAGCCGGCGACTCAGCTGCGCGTCCGCAAGCGGGTCTGGACCGATGTAGCGAAGGTCGTTTCGACGGTCTGCAACCCGTTTTTGGCCTCGCTCGCCTTGTTCGTGATCCTCGCCGGCGCCCGCTCGCGGAGCTCCCACGAGTTCTGGGTGCTGCTCTTCAACAGCGCGTTCTTCACCTCGATCGCGCCGATGCTGTTCATCTTCTATCTGTACGCGACGGACCGGATCTCCGACCTCGACATGTCGATCCGCAGCGAGCGCGAGCGCGTCTTCCTAGCCTTCGTGGTTCTCTACGCGTTGGGTGGTCTGGACCTGTGGCTGATCCACGCGCCCACGATCATGACCGCGACGATGGCCGGCTATGCCGCCAGCCTGTTGATCGTGCAATGGATCACGCGCTACTGGAAGATCTCGACCCACGCGCTGGGCGTCACCGCTCCGCTCGTCGTGCTCACGGTCCTGTTTGGCGACGAGCCGGTTCCGTTCTACGTGCTGATCCTGCTCGTCGGGTGGTCGCGCGTCTACCTGCGCGCGCACACGCTGCTGCAAGTCGTGGCGGGCGTCGGCTTGGCACTCGGAACGACGCTGCTCTTCTTCCGCATCTTCCGCGTCGTCTAAGGCGCGACGAGGGCGGCGACGCGGCCGGTCGTGTCGCCGGTCCAGCGGCGGATCGCGGCTTCGAACGCGTGCGGGTCGCCGTTGGTGTAGTACGCGGTCGTCGACGCGCCGCGCGCCAGGCCCAAGCCGGCGATGAGCTTGGCGCTCGCGGCGGCTTGCGCGACGGCCGGGTCGATTCGCGCGACGCCGCCGCCCAGCGCGGCGGCGAACCAGCGATCGAGCAGCGGATAGTGGCTGCAGCCGTAGACGATCGCGTCGACGCCGGGTGCAAGGCCGGCGACGGCATCGATCACGGCTTGGCGCGCCGTCTCGCTCTCGGCCAGGCCCTGCTCGACGATCGGAACGAGTTGCGGCGCGGCGATCTCGTACACCTCGGCGGCCGGCGCCGTGGCGCGGA
Organism: Vulcanimicrobiota bacterium; assembly: GCA_003140215.1. Lineage (GTDB taxonomy): Bacteria > Vulcanimicrobiota > Vulcanimicrobiia > Vulcanimicrobiales > Vulcanimicrobiaceae > Vulcanimicrobium > Vulcanimicrobium beijerinckii. The sequence continues at coordinate 114,248 of PLJL01000005.1, forward strand.
TCGCTCGCCCATACGCGCCGCTGCGCACCGTGGCGGCCGTCGCGACGACGGCGATGCGGCGGTACGGCGTTGCGACGAACGACCGTCCCGCCGTGGCGATCAAATCGAGGATCGGGAACGGCGTGGCCGGCCAGCCCAGCCGCTCCGCGACGGCACAGGTCGTGTTGCAGGCGGTGATCACGGCATCGACGCGTTGCTCCGCGAGCACCGCCAGGTTGTCGCGCAGAAAACCGGCGATCTCGGCGTCCGTCCGGTCGCCGTACGGGTTATGCGCTTGGTCGGCGAAGTAGACGATGTCCGCATTGATGCCGGCGGCGCGCATCGCAGCGAGCACCGTGAGCCCGCCCAGGCCCGAATCGTAGACGCCCAGCACGTTACTGCTGAATGCTCAGCGTGTTGGCGGCCGGCGAACCGGCGTACGCTTTGACGCCGTTGGCGATCCCCTGCGCGACGCTCTGCAAGAAGGACGGCTGGCGCAGCAGCGCGACGTCGCCGAGATTGGTCACGAACGCGGTCTCGACCAGCACCGCCGGCATCGACGTGTGGCGCACGACGTAGAAGTTCTCGTGGCGCGTTCCGTCGTCTTGCGTACCGGCGAGCGCGACGAGGTTCTTCTCGATCGCCTGCGCCAGGGATGCGTCCTGGGGTTTGTACCAGTACACCGTGGTGCCGCGCGCCGTGTCGTTCGGCGCGCTGTTGATGTGGATGCTGATGAACAGGCGCGCGCCCGCGTTGTTGGCCACGTCGCACCGCGTCTGGAGGTACGCTCGATCGTCGGCGTTGGGCTTCCCGTCGGTGTGCATCTTCGCCAGGAGGTCGGCGCTGAGCGGATCGATGTCGGTCTCGCGCGTCATGCGCACCGTCCAGCCTTGCGCGACGAGCAACGCCTTGAGTCGTTGCGCGATGTCGAGGGTGAGCGTTTTTTCCACCAGACCGTTGTGCGCCGTACCGGAATCGCCGCCGCCGTGGCCCGGATCGATGACGATCAACTTGGGGTTGGTGGCGGCGCCGAACTTCCAAGCCGTCGCGTCGGAAGGATCCGGGCTGGCGGCGCTGGCCACGACCGGAGCACCGCCGGTCCGTCCGCTGCCGGTGCGCGCGAGATCGGTCGCGGACTCCTGCGCCACCGTGATGAGCAGCCCCGATTCGCTGGGCGTGAGATCGATGCGCTGCTCGCCGGAGAGCGTGAACGCGACCCGCACGCTGGGCGAGTCGCTGGACCCTTGCTGGCGCACTCGCACCGACGAGACGGCGCCGAACGACGGATGCTCGTCGCGGCCCGGGCCGTTGAGCGTCGTCTCGTGGAAGTCGACGTACCAGCGGTTGTCGTTGAGACGGTGCCAGTCGTATGCGGCCGCGGCGCTCAGCGCGACTCGCACGACGACCGCGTCGTTGGGCGCGGGCTCGATGGCGACGTCGGTGACGGTCGCACGGCCCGCGACGTTAGGCGGCGCGGCGGTCGGCGCGGCAAGCGGGATGCCGGATCCGGCCGGATTGTCGGGCGGCGGCGTCGCGAAGCCGCCCGGCGGCGGCGGCGGCGCCGCGCCTGCGGCCGCCACGCCGCGCGATTCGAAGACCACGGTGTAGGCATCGGGCGAGCCGGACGGCAGCACGCGATGCGTTGCGCCGCGCACGCCGCCGATCGTGATCGTCGTGGTCGGCACGCGCGACGAACCGCCGACCGCGACGTCGATGGAGTCGACGGCCGCGCCCGGGATACGCCGGGACGGCGCCAGCGACGATCCCAGACCGACGAACGCGAGTTGGATGCGATCGGGCGCCTCGGCGGTCGTGTTGGTCAGCAGCGGCATCGCGCCGCGCACCGTGACCAGCGTTCGGCCCGCCTCGGTGCGTACGTCGAGCGCGCCGATGCGCGGCTGAAGCACGATCTCGCCCGGGCCCGGTACCGGTTCGACATAGAGCGCCCGCGCCAGCGTGTAGAACGGCAGCACGACGTCGTTCCCGTCGGGCAGCGCCGCGAACGGCGCCTGGGCGCGAACGCCGGCGACGGTGTACCCCGGGTCGCCGAGGGTGAAGACGATGGTGCGCCGGTCTTGCGCGGTGATCACCACGTAGCGCTGTTGGGGCTGGAAGGACACCACCGCACCGAGCCGGTCGAGGAAGCGCCGCATCCCTGCGTCGCGCGTGCTGACCGCGAGGTCGCCCTGCATTTCGACGGCGTGTTCGAGGATGAGCCGCGTGCCCTGAAACCACAGCGACGGCGGACGATCCTGCGCGCGCGCCGCGGGCGCGAAGCCGGCGCCGGCGACGGCCGCGATCAGTAAGCTAGAAACTCGAACGCGAAAGCGGTTCATCGAGCTCCAGGTGTCCTCCGGGTAGCGTGGCGACGCGGGCGCCGTCGATCCGCACCTTCACCGAGGTGATGCCGAGGTTCGGTTGCGTAAGTGTCCATACGAGCGCCTTGAACTCCGCCGACTCCGCGAACCCGCCTTGCGCCGAGGACGCGACGTCCTTAGAGATATCGACGTCTGCTATTGATCCCTGAACGTCGACGGCACGCACGCGCGTTCCCGCCGGAAACCGAATCGCGTCGGTCCCCGGGGGCGGGCCGGCGACGCACTGCGTGGCGGCGTAAAAGGCCACGCTGAGCCGGTCGCGCGCGTTCCCGAGGCTCACCCGCCACGGCACCAGCGTCGTTCCGTCGGCCTTTGCGTAGTAGACCGTGACCGCATCGCCGACAGCGTTCTGACGGTGTGTGGTGAACCACCATGCCGCAACGACCGCAGCCGCGAACAGCCCGACCAGCACCAAGGTGCGCGAGAATCGCATCTTGGATGGTCGCTATTCTGCGTGCTAGGCGTTACGCCCCTGACGGCGATAGGTGATCCGTCCGCGGGTGAGATCGTAGGGCGAGAGCTCCACGTCGACGTCGTCGCCGGGCGTGATGCGGATGCGGAAGCGGCGCAGCCGGCCGGCCAGGCTGGCCAGGATCGTGTGCCCGTTCTCGAGTTCCACCTTGAACGTCGAGCTGGGGAAGGTCTCGACGACGCGGCCGACCAGGCTCAGCGTGTCTTCTTTGACGACGGGGCTGAGCGGCTCGCGGCGCTTCTTGCCACCGCCGCCCTTGCGTCTGCGGGGAGGGGGAATGGTTACTCCTTCGATGATCGGGGCGGGGTGCGATTGGTCCGGGGGTTCGCGGCCGTAATCCGATTCGCCCGCGACGGCGGGTCCCGGGGCGGCGCCGGGAACTTCCCCGAGGCGCTCCGGGTTATGGGTGGCGTCATGCTCACAGGTGCTATCGTGTTCGGAATGGTCGGCGTCGCAGCCGGGTTTACTTGGGACTACTTCGCTAGCCGAGGCAAGTAAGCGCACGAGGCCCCGGCCGCGCCGCGCGGCCTCTTGACGCGGACCTTACGTTCGCGATGGGCACCATTTGGGACAATCCTGTGTTAGAGTGAGCGAGCCGAACCGACGTAGGCGTCTTACGTTCGGCTGATAGTACGAGTCATGTCCCACGTGGTCTGGCGCTCAGGCGTTCTCCCGGTTCAGGTACATCGCACGTCTTCAAACCCCCCGACGCCGGAGTTCATATCGATGTACACTGACGAAACCCTGAATTGCACCGACTGCAATGCCCCCTTCACGTTCTCAGCCGGAGAGCAAGAGTTCTTCGCCGCAAAGGGATTCACCAACAAGCCCAACCGTTGCCCGGATTGCCGTGCTGCTCGTAAGAGCCAGCGTGGCGGCAGCGGCGGCGGCGGCGGCGGCTCGTACGCCGGCGGCGGCTACGGCGGCGGCGGCGGCGCAAGCCGTCCGGCACGCGAGATGTTCCAAGCGACCTGCAGCGGATGCGGCAAAGTCGCGGAAGTCCCGTTCCAGCCCCGCGGCGACAAGCCGGTCTACTGCCGCGACTGCTTCTCGCAGCGCCAATCGTATCGCTAACACCTAGCGACACACACGGAACGAGGCCCGGGGATCCGTCCCCGGGCTTCTTCTTTTTCGACGCTTCCTTTTTGTCCTGAGCTTGCCGAAGGGTTAGGGGGACGTCGCCGAGGCGATCTCGAGCTTCCAGTCTTTCAGCGGCGTCGTTTCGAGTTGCAGGTTGTCGAGCAGCGCGCGCAGGCGCCGCGCCGCAGGCCCGCTGCCGCTGGTGCGCTCGCGCCTGAATGCGGGTTCCCAGGCTTGATACCACAGCCGCGCTTCGACGCGTAGCCGGGCCGGGTCGAGCGGCGTGTGCAGCGGTACGCGATACGCGACGACCGCGCGGCCCTTGCCGTCGGCGTAGCGCGGATCGGTCTCGACGAACGCGCCTTCGGGCCGCGTCGCGACGAGCCAGTTCGCCGGCAACGCGATCCCGCGCGGACCGTCTTTGCGCCAGCCCTGCGGCAGGAGCCGATTGTCTTTGAGGTGGTGGTCGCGCCGAATGAAGCTGGTGGTGAGGTCGCCTTCGCGATCTTGCACGAGCTCTTCGAAGATCTGCACGTCGTCGCTGCGCGTGATCGGCCGGCGCTCGTCGAAATGCTGCTGGTAGCGCTGCTTCCCGTCCGGGCCGCGCGTGAAGTACTCCGTCGGCAGCACGTCGCCGGGCGCCGCGCCTGCGACGATCTCGCCGTTCGCGTTGGTCGACCCGGACGCCCAGACGACGCTGCCGTCGGGAGCGACGACCTTGAGCTCGAGCCAGGCGCGGCGAAATCCCACTCCGCTGGGGAAGCGGTGGCCGGTAAGGTTGGTGACGCCGACGTCGGCGACGAGCGTCCCGTTCTGGATGCGCGCCGCGAGGTCGACCGTCGCCGTCTTGTGCCGCGCCTGGTGCACGACGTTACCGATCGCGTCGTCGAGATCGGTCGACGAGCCCGACATGTAGTCGTTCAGCCGAACGCCCAGCGCGTCGGAGTTGCGCGCAAAGGTGCGCAACAGGAATGCGTTGAGCCCGAGCAGCTCGTGGCGGCGGAAGCCCGTCTTGCGAAAGCGCACGTCGATCCCGTACAGCGGTGCACGATGCTCGGCTTGCGGGTAGGTCTGGTCCTGAACCAGCGCGATTTGCGTTTGGATCGCGGCCTGGTGGACGTCGAGGCGGTCGTTGTCGACGCCCGCGGGCATGTGACAGTCTTGGCACGAGCGCGCCCCGGCCAAGGGCTTGTACTCGGTTTGGAAGCGGCTGTTCGTCCACTCGACGTAGGTGTTCTGCTCGACGTCGTGCGCCATCGACGCGACGATCGGGTGAATCTTCGCCGGCCGGTCGACGACCGGAAGGTCGATCGAGTGACAGCTCGTGCAAAGCCGCGCCGACTTCGTGAGCGCGCTGAAGACGGGCTTCGCCCCGAGCGACTCGTTCATCGGATGCGCCGCGATGAGTTTGGTCTCGAACGGTCCCTGCAACTCGTCCGCGCGCCCGGTCGAAAAGAGGCCGGTGTTGCGGTGCGCCAGCACGAACGCCAGCGAGGTCTCCGCTTTGGTCTGCGTGATGTGGTGGCAGACCGTACAGCTGATGCCGTCGCGCGCGAGCCCGCCGAGGTGGAACTGCGGCGTCGCCGGGTCGGCTTGGAAGACCCACCGCGCATCGAAGTGTGCGGACGCGCCGTGTTCGATTTCGTTGGTGCGTTTGCCCATCACGCCGTGGCAGCGCATGCAGGTATCGACGACTTGTTGTGCGAGCGTCGCGCGCGTACGCTGCGGGTGGTTGCCGGCGATCCGCCGCGCGGGGATCCGGTCGATGTATGCGAGCTCGCTCTCGAGCTGCGCGAAGAACACCGGGTCGCGTCCCGCCAGTCCCATCGGCGACCAGCGCCATTCGCCGTACTCCGAGACGTTGACGCCGGCGGGGCCCGGCGGCGCCGCCGGCGGCGCCGAGTATGCCGGCGACGGCGTGAGCCACATCAGCGGCCCCGACGGCGGCCCCGACGCCGCGCTGTGACAGCCCATGCATTGGTCCGAGGTCAAGAACTGCGGCGGCAGCTTCGCGTGCAACTTCGCCGGCAGCGAATCGAGCGGCTCGGCCGGGAACGTCTGCATCGCGACGGGGCGCGCGTGCGACACGATCGGCGGGTGGACGGCGTTCTTCTCGTGCTCGGCATCAATCGGCGGGGTGGCGCGGGCCGACGGCGGCGGCGTGCGCCACGAATCGTCGACCTTGAAGGTCAGCGGCTCGCCCGGAAAGCCCGCGACGTTGTCGAGCGCCGCGAACGTGGCGGCAACGTTGGCCGACGCGTGGCAGCGCAGGCAGTACAGCCCGAAGCCCGCGTTGGGATATTGCGTGCGGGAGAACGTCATCGGCGGCGCCGTGTAGACCTCGGCCCAGAACCAGCCATCGCGCGACGCCGACGCGCGACGAATCATCACCGTCCAATCGGTCGGCTGGAGCGCGTCGCCGGTGCGGCCGTCGTAGGCTGCGGCCGGCGGCGGATACTGCTCCTTGATGATGACCGCGCCGTCGGGCGGGGCGCCGGTGCGGCCGTTGCGCAGCCAAGCCACGACCTCGGGCGAGTAGTAGACGCGCACCGCCGGGTGGGTGCCGTAGTACACGCCGTGCACGTACGGGCCGGTGTCGCGCACGTATTTGTCGACGCACCAGCCGATGCGGCGGTATCCGTACGTCCGCAGGTACGCGACCATCCTGCGCTCGATCGCGACCGGCTCGCCGGGCGGGACGACGGCCGGCAATCGTAACGCCGCCGGGACCTCCGCGCGCGCCGTACGGGGGCACGGATCCGACAGGGTCGCCGCGACCGCGACGTCACGACCCGGGAACATGCCGCGCGCGGCCTCGACGCCCAACGGCGCCGAGCCGGCGACTGCGGCCAACACCAGCAGCCACGAACGCACGTTACAGGCCCTCCACGCCGCCGGTTCTCGCTAGATCACTTGGGATACAGGACGCGCGTCGTCGACGAGCGGTCGATCTCGGCGACGCGAGCGTAGGTCCGCCCGAGCACATCCATGCTGGGGTTCGTCACGCCGAACCACATACGCTCGTTCTTGAAGTGGTGCCAGAGATGGTACTTCTTGATCCAGCGGCCGAACGGCGTCCGCGGAACGAAGTCGATGTGGGCCACGTAGTGCACCCACTCGTACCACAACAAGCCCAGCACGCTGCCCAGCAGCAGCGCAGCGCTCAGCGCGAGATCGCGCGTGATGCCGTAGTAGATACCGAACGTCAGCGCAGCGACCGGAATCACGAACCAGACCGGCAGGAACAGCAGGCTCAGCTCGGCGGGCGTGATGTGGTGATCGTAGTGCAGCCGGTGCTGCAGGCGCAAGACGAACGCGTTCCGCTGCGGCGGCGCGTGGAACATGAACCGGTGCGTCGTGTACTCGGAAACGAAGAACACCAGCGCCCCGCCGGCGACGGCGACCAGGTTTGCGGCGGCGAAGCTCAGCCCGTGCGCGGCGAACAGCGCGATCAGCGCCGCCGCGAGCACCAGCAGCAGCGTGTTGCTGCCGTGGCGCAGGAAGCTCGCAAACGTCGTCATCAGCGCTCCTCCTCGGGCTTGCGCCGCGGCAGGGCGTACCACGCCGCGTCGCAGGCCCGGCGGTCGTCGTCGTCGAGCGTGATCTGCAGCGCTTGGAGCGAGTCGCGCAGCTGCTCGGCCCGGCTTGCGCCGACGATCGCCGCGGTCACGCCGGGCTGGTCGAGCACCCAGCGCAGCGCGACGTGGGTGATGCTCTTGCCGCGCGTGGCGACGTCGGCGGCGAGGCGCGCGACGACGTCGAGCTGCTCGTCCTGCCAGTACCGCTGCTGATACAGCGAGGCCGCGTTGCCCAGGGTGAAGCGCGTCCCTTCGCGCGGCTGCTCGCCGCGCTTGTACTTACCCGTCAGCATCCCGGCGGCAAGCGGGTTGAACACCACCGCGCCGACGCCGTGCGCCGCTGCGGCCGGCAGCAGCTCGGACTCGATCTGCCGGAACAAGAGGTTGTAGCGCGGCTGGACCGCGTCGAAGCGGATCGTCGCGCCGCGTTCGGCGGCCCACAGCGACGACATCATCTGCCACGCCGCGATGTTGCTGCACCCCGCATAGCGGATCTTTCCGGCGCGGCGCAGATCGTCGAACGCCGACAGCGTCTCTTCGATCGGCGACTCGGGGTCCCAGCGATGGATGTAGTACAGGTCGATCCAGTCGGTCTTGAGCCGCCGCAGCGACGCGTCGCACGCCTCGATGACGTGCCGGCGCGAGTTTCCCTTGTCGTTGGGCCCTGGGCCCATCGGCATGTAGACCTTCGTCGCGACGACGAAACGCTCGCGTTTGCCGGTCAGCCAATCACCGACGATCTCCTCGGTGCGTCCGACCGTCTCGAGCGTCCCGCCGACGGGATAGACGTCGGCCACGTCGATGAAATCGATTCCGGCGTCTTCCGCCGCGCCCATGATGGCGAACGACTCGTTGCGATCGGTCTGCAGCCCGAACGTCATCGTCCCCAGGCAGATCTCCGAGACCTTGAGGCCGGTGCGGCCTAAACGGACGGTGCGCATCGCGCTGCGGCTTCTCGCTCCGCAGCCCGAGGACCCGGCACACCCTGCCGCAAGGCAGGCCGAGCGGATTCCCAGGCTGACGGCGTAGCCTCGGGGTCATGAAGGGTGTCGTGGCAGCGTTGGCTGCTTTCGTCATCGCCGTCGTTTCCGGTGGCGCCGCGCGCGCGGACGAACTGCAGGCACCGCCGACGCTGACCCCCGCCGTCGCCGGCAACGCGGCCGCGGCCTGCCCCGACGCCGCTCCGTATGCCCGCGCGCTGGTCGACGGGATCACGCTGGCCCAGGCGACCGCCGCCACGCCGATCCTGATGCGGTGCGCGACCGCGACCCGGCTCTTCGAGCTGCAGTGGAAGAACTCGGCGGCCGCGCTCGCGCTCGCCGCCGTCGAGCTCTCGCGAGGTCTGCTCGAGCACGATCCTGCGCTCCTCAAGCGCGCCGCGGACGGTACGCATGCGTGGCGCAGCAGGGTGCCCCAGAGCGACGAACAGATTCTTACGTGGGATCTGGTCCCCGACATCTATGACAACCGCCTTCATGCCGTCACGTACGTCGACGGGTCGTGCGGCGCCAATCCGTACATGAACGCCGCGTACATCTACGTGGCCGCGCGTTCGGGGATCGCCTGGCTCCGCACGCCGCGCGCCATCCGAAACGCCACCCCGTGCAACGCTGTCGCAGCGCGCGCCGCGAGCTTTGGCGGTGGCGGCATCGACATCGGCGCGAGCCCGTTCACGGTTCCGATCCCGACGCGGCCCGCCCCGGCGCCCGACGAGGTGCTGCGGCCCAACGCTCCTCCGCGCTAAACGGTCGCGCGGAGATCGGGCCTACTCGCCGGTGTTGGTTTCCGTGACCGGCAAGGGCGCTTTGCTGGGGCGAGCGCGAAGCAATTTTTTTGCCGCGGGCGCCGTCGTCGCGCCCAGTTCGACCCAGCCGGCTTGCGTCGCGACCTCGATCATCGTGATCGGGTGGATCTCCCACAGCGTCGAGCGCGTCGGGTTCTTGTTGTTGTTTTCGGGGAGCTGCTCGGGATGTTCGTAGTCGAACAATCGCCAGCCGCTGATCCGCACCTGCGCGCCGTCGGCGACGAGTTGCTGCAGCGCGGCAAGCGTCCAGGCCGGATTGGCTTGACGCCAGCGCGGCGTGATCTCGGCCACCGCCGACCACGAGCGGTCCTGGTCCACGTCGGCCGTGTCGACGAGCCAGCTGTGGAAGTCCACCCCGTTGCGATCGGTGAACTTGCAGTTCGTCGCTTCGGCCCCTTCGGATTTGACGCCCTTGAGATAGCCCACAATGCGCACCGGCTCGTCCTCGAGGGCTTTGAACGTCGCGAGATCCTCGGGGGTCCAGGTCGACCGCGCCGCCTTGTCATGCGTCGGCAAGTTGCGGAATTCGGCAACCGTCGTCGCCGTCGTCGTCGCGGGCATGCCCACCCGGTTCTTGAGCATGTTCTCGACCGGATCGGCGGCGCCGGGCTGACCCCCCGGACCGCAGGTTTGCGCCGTGCCGGGATCGCTGAAGATCGCTGACTGCGGGGCATTCGAGGCGCTCGCTGCGAGCGGCACAGCGAGCAAGGCGGCGACCATGACAAACGCGCGCATCGGCACTCCTTGACACCTAAGGGGTTGTCGGTCTGAGTGTATCGCCGGCACTACGAGCCGTCTAGCCCGTCGTCCGGGCGCTCAAACAAGCGACGCACCGATGCGTTCCAGCGCCGACGCGCCCGCCCGGAAGAGTGGGGCGTCCGAGGTCTTCCAAGCGTAGTGCGCCTCGAGTGCGGCATGGTAGATCGCGCGGTATCGCGCAAGCGCACGCGTCCGCGCATCGACCGGACCGTAGGCTTCGAAAAACACCGTTTGGCCGGCCGGCTCGAGCACGAGATCGGCGATCGCGATGTCGAGCGCGGGATGGCCGAGATGGAGGTCCCCCCAGTCGATCACCCCGCTCAGCTCGCCGGCCTCGTCGATCAGCAAGTGACGCGCGTAGAGATCGCCGTGCACGATGTGTGACGCGGTCTCGTCCGGCCGGGGCGCGACAGCGCGCAGAAACGCGAGCAGCCGAGATGGGTCGGCGATAACTCCGGCCTCGTGCAGGGCGGCAAAGCGTTCGGCGACGGGCCTGAAGCGGCTCTCGTGGTTCAAGCGGCCGATCTCGTCGCGAGGCAGACCGCGCTCGACGGCCGCGCGCGGATCGATGTGGTGCAGCGCTCGCACGAACGTTCCCAAGCCGCGCGCAAGTGCTGCGGAGTCCCCGGCGCCGGCGCGCGCGCAGAGCGTCGTTCCGGCCAGACGCGCGTAACCCGCGAAGGGCCACGGATAGTCGTCGCCCGGCGTGCCGGCGAAGCGCGGGAGCGGGATCGGGACGGGCAGTGCCGGCGCGAGCAGCGGGAGGATCGCGATCTCACGCAGTATCAGCGGCGCTGCGATCGCGCGGCGCGGAAAGCGGAACACGAACTCCCCACCGACCAAATATGCCGTGTTGTCCCAGCCGTTACCGAACGGTTCGACGGACGACGCGGCGAGCTCGGGGAACTGCGCGGCGATCAGCGCGCGCGCTTCGTCCACCGTGATCGAGCGCTGCGCGGCCCAATCATCGGCGCCGGCGGGGACCGCCGTCACGAAACGGCGACGTGAAGCGGTTTCGGCTGCATTCCGCCGGCGAGCGTCTTCGCAATGCGCAGCGGGTCGTAGTCGGAGACCTCGACGACGTCGGCGTCGCTGCCGCTGCGGCGCGCCGCGCGCAGCGCCTCGATCGCTTCGGGCAGCGCGAACTGCTCGCCGACGTACCCCGCAACGAAGCGCCCGCCCCGAATCTCGCCGCGCGCCTCCAAGCGCCGCAGCGCGCCGAGCAGCTCGCGCCAAGGCGGCGCGAGGGTTTCGCGCGCGACGACGTCGCGAAAGACGACGCCCCAGCGCTCCAGCAGGCGGCGCGCAAAGCCTTCGGCCGCGATACGTTCCGTCTCCGACGCCAGCCGCGTCCAGCGGCCGCTCGAGGCGCGCGGGCGCGCCCGCAGCCCCTTTTCACCGAGCCGCCGCTTGGAGTCGATGAGCGAGCGCAGCGCGTCGAAGCCGTCGGCCGTCACCAGCCCCGCGGCGACGAGCTGCCAGAGCGCTTCTTCGACCTCGCTGGGCAAACGTTTGGTGCCGCGTACGATGTCGCCGAAGAACGGTGCCCCGCGGCGGCTGATCTCCTCGAGCACTTCGCGCGCGGCGTGCGAGAGTGCGGCGTTCTCCTCGCCGTCGCGGGTCACGACGAGCGCGTCGGCGTCCTCGCGCCGCAACAGTGAGATCGGCGCGAGCTTGGTCGGGCGAATGCGGCGCTGCCGCTCGTCTTCGTCCTTGGGCGCGAGCGCGGGGTGGGGCGAGAGGCGGCCCCACATGATCTCACCGGAGTAGCACAGCTGGTCGAGATACTCGCGCTTGTAGCGCGCGACGCGTGCCGGCAGGATCGAGGCTTCCCACGCGGCGGCCGGAATCTCGTAGCCTTCGAGCTGCTTGATGACGTGCAGCGTGCCCTCGATCCCGTACAACCGCGACGACGGCGCAACGTGCTGCCAGCGAAACAGAAAGCGCACGTACTCGGCGGTGGTGACCGGCTCGATCTCGCGCCGCAGCTGACCCAAGGTGAGGCGATGGATGCGGGCCAACACGCGGCGATTGCACCACTCCTCGTCGTCGCCCCGGAAGCGGCCGCGCAGCAGCTGCCCGTCCGTCTCCAGGCGGAGCAGCGCCATCTCGACCGCCGCCGGATCGACCGCGAACCGTTCCGCAAGCTCCGCAATGGTCACCGGGCCGCTCGATTCAAGCCAGCCGCGCAGAATCTCCGCGAACGCTTCTTCGCGCGTGCCGGGCTGCGGCTGCGCAGGCGGGACCGACGCGATCTCCGGCGCGATCGTCGCGTCGGGATAGGCAACACGCGCTAGATCGAGCCGCTCGGCACAGACCCACAAGCCCGCCGCAACACCGGTCAACGTCGTGGCGCGGCGCTGCGCGACCAACTCGTCGTACCACGTGGTCCACTCGGCGACCGGCGGCAGGACGACGAGCGTGTAGAGCGCGTCGTGCAGCTCGTCGGCGTCGCGCACGACCGGTCGCACCGACTCGCTCACCTCGGCGATCGCCGCCGGATCGAGGATGCCCGCACCTTCGGCGTCGCTGCGGATCGTGCGGCGCAGCGTCACCGCGCGGGCGCGACGCTCTTCCAGCGGCGCGTCGTCGAGGTACGCGTAGGGATTGGCGTTGAGGATCTCGTGGCAGAACGGCGAGGGTTCGGGCGTGTCCACGGCGACCGTCGCGATCGCGCCGCTCTCGATCGCGCACAGCACTTCGATGAGCCCGTCGACGTCCATCGCCTCGCGCAGACAGTTGTCGATCGTCTCGCGCACCAGCACGTGGTCGGGGATGCGGATCGGGCCGGTCAGGTTCTCGGCGCACGCCGCAGCGTCGGGGAAGCACGAGGCGAGCAAGTCCTCGGCGCGCATCCGCTGCAGTTGCGGCGCGACCTTCTTCCCGCCGTACATGCGCAGGATCGCCAGCGCGCGGGTCGCGTTCCAGCGCCAGCGCGCGCCGAAGACCGGCGCGGCCAGCAGCGCTTGCGTGAGGGTCTGCTCGACGCTCGCCGATTTGACGTATTCGAACACGATCTCCAGCGGGAACGCATGCTGATCGCTCAGCGATAGGCAGATCCCGTTGTCGGTCGCGGCGGCTTGGAGCTCGATGTTGAAGCTGCGGCAGAACTTCTTGCGCAGCGCCAAACCCCACGCGCGGTTGATCCGCGCGCCGAACGGCGTGTGCAGGATCAGCTGCATCCCGCCGGCCTCGTCGAAGAACCGCTCGGCCACGATCGTCGTGCCGGTCGGCACCGTGCCGAGCACCGCCTTGCCGGCGCGGACGTACGCGACGGCCTGCTCGGCGCCGCCGCGGTCGACGCCGCACTCGGCGATCAGCCACGCGACGGCGGAGGCGTCGTCACGCTCGTCGATCGCCGTGCGCAGCAGCGAGACTTCGTGCGAGAGCTCGATGGTGCGCCCCGGGCCTTCGCCGTTCCAGAACGGGATCGACGGCGGCGCGCCGTGCGCGTCGGCGACGCGGACGACGCCCGGCTCGACGCGGCGGATCTGCCACGAGGTCGTCCCCAGCAAGAAGATGTCGCCGGCCATGCTTTCGACCGCGAAGTCTTCGTCGACGGTACCGATAACGTGGCCGTCCGGTTCGACGACGACGTTGTAGTTGGCCGTCTCCGGGATCGCGCCGCCTGAGGTGATCGCGGCCATTCGCGCGCCGCGCCGCGCCCGCAGCCGGCCGTTGACGCGGTCGTGATGCAAGTACGCGCCGCTGCGACCGCGCGAGGTCGCCACGCCGTCGGCGAGCATCGTCACCACGTCGTCGAAGTCTTTGCGCGACAGCTCGCGGTAGGGATACGCTGCGCGCACGAGGGCGTAGAGCGCCTCGACGTCCCAATCGTCGGCGGCGCACGCGGCGACCAGCTGTTGGGCCAGGATGTCGAGCGGCGCCGTGGGGATGCGCAGCGCGTCCATCGCGCCGCTGCGCATCCCGCGCACGAGCGCGGCGCATTCGAGCAGCTCGTCACGGGTCGTGGCGAAGAGCCGGCCTTCGGGCAGCGCGCCGACCCAGTGGCCGGAGCGGCCAATGCGCTGCAGCGCAACGCCGATCGCGCGCGGCGACCCGAGCTGGACGACGAGGTCGATCGAGCCGATGTCTATCCCCAGCTCCAGGGACGCGGTCGCCACGACGGCCCGCAGCTCGCCGTTCTTGAGCCGGTTCTCGGCCTCGAAGCGCAGCTCGCGCGCCAGGCTGCCGTGGTGCGCCATCACCATCCCGTCGCCAAGCCGCTGCGTCAGGGCAAAGGTCACGCGCTCGCTCATCCGCCGGGTGCTGACGAACACCAGCGTGGTGCGGTGCGCACGGATGAGTTCGGCCAGCCGGTCGTAGATCTCGCCCGACATCTCGTTGCTCGCGACGCAGCTCAGCTCGTCGGCCGGAACCTCAACCGCCAGCGTCATCGCGCGCCGGTGCCCGACGTCGATCACGTCGGCGTCAGGGCTGAGGAACCGCGCGACGGTCGCGATCGGGCGCACCGTCGCCGAGAGCCCGATGCGCTGCGGGCGGCGCCCGGTCTCGCGCAACACGTACTCGTCGAGCCGGGCCAGCGTGAGCGCCAGGTGCGAGCCGCGCTTGTCGGCGGCGACGGCGTGGATCTCGTCGACGATCACGGTCTGCACGCGCGCGAAGAGCCGGCGCGACTTCTCGGCGGTGAGCAGGATGAAGAGCGACTCGGGCGTCGTGACCAGCACGTGCGGCGGCTTGCGCAGCATCCGCGCGCGCTCGGCCTGGGTGGTGTCGCCGGTGCGCGTCGCGGTGCGGATCGGCGCGAGCGGGATGCCGTGCTCGATCGCCGCGGTCAGCAGCTCCCCCAGCGGGATTTCGAGGTTCTTGCGGACGTCGTTGGTGAGCGCCTTGAGCGGCGAGACGTAGACGACCAGCGTCTCGTCGGGCAGATCGCCGGCCTCAGCGCGGCGGATCAGGTCGTCGAGGCACAGCGTGAAGGCGGCCAGCGTCTTCCCCGAACCGGTCGGAGCCGAGATGAGCACGTCGCGACCGGCGCGGATGAGCGGCCAGCCTTGGACCTGCGGCTCGGTCGGCTCGCCGTAGCGAGAGGTAAACCACTCGCCGACGAGCGCATGAAAATCGCGTAGCACGATGAGGTCTTCAACCCCGGGGCGACGGGTCCGTTTGCGGACAGCTAGGCCTGCGCGGGCGCGCGCACGACGATGCGCTTCGCGCGCGCCGCGATGCCGCGAATCGCCGCCAGGAGTGCACCGCGGCGCGAGATCGTCGGCGGCAGGTCGTCGAGGATCGTGGGATCGGCGGCGGCGAGCGCCTTCACCGCCGGTGAGGCTTCGACGCCGTGGGCCGTCGCGTAGGCGAGCTGGTTGGCGGCGATGCGGTCGAGCGCGTAGCGGTAGTTGACCATGACCCCGAAGGACTGCTCGAGCCCGCGCGGGGTCGGATCGGCGCGCCAGTCGAGGCGCTCGACGATCGCGCCGTTGGCGACGTGGAAGCGCGCCACGGCATCGCGCGGCGCGCCGTCGGCGCGCTTGACCGCCGTGAGATACCGCGCTGCGAGCCGCAACAGCGGTTCGCGCAGCGAGGACGCCGCGGCGGCGTTGCGATGCCAGGCCGGCGAGCCGAGCAGCTCGCGGACCTCGGTAGGGACACGCTCGCCCAGCGCTCGCACCCACGCCGCGAACCCCGGCAGCGGCGAGAGCGTCGCAAACGTGCGCAGCTTCGGCAGCTCGGTGCGCAGCAGCTCGACGGCATGCTTGATCAGCGCGTTTCCGAACGGGATGCCGGTGAGCCCGGGCTCGCAGTTCGAGATCGAGTAGAAGGTCGCGCTGCGCGCGACCGCGGCGTCGACCCGGGGCGCGTCGGGGTTGAGGATCGCGCGAATCGAGGCCGGCGTCTCGTCGGTCAGGGCGACCTCGGTGAACGCCAACGGCATACCGGGCAGCGCGGGGTGAAAGAACGCGTACACGCGCCGGTCCTCGTCGAGCCGGTCCTTCAGATCGAACCATCCCCGCACGGCATGCACGGCTTCGGAGCGCGCGAGCCGCTCGAGCAGGGCGGCCGAGTCGGCCCAGGTCAGCCGGCGCAGCTCGAGCAGCCCGAGGTCGAGGCGCGCGCCTAAGAACGCGCGCAGGTCTTCGTCGAGCGGCGCGAGATCGACGACGTCGGCGCGCTTGGCCAGGAAGCTCATGAGCGCCGCGCGCAAGTCCACGATGAAGCGCAGGTCACCGGGCGGTGCCGCGAGGTGGCGCAGCACGCCGTCGCGCGCCGGTTCGAGGCCACGGCGCAGTTGCGCGAGCGCGGCCCGGCGTTCGCCGCCCGAGGTCGCGCCGTGCACCCAGGCCAGGTCGCTCTCGACGCGCGTGCGGTCGACGTCGAGCCGGTCGAGCAGCCGGAAGAACCGAACGAGCTCGTCTTCGCCGGCGACGGTCGACCGGACCGTGCGGACGTGGTCGCGCGCCGCGAGATCCCCCAGCGGGAGGAGGCGCAACGCGTCGACGGCGCGCTCGACCGGGGTCACTCGGGCCGGCATGACACTCCTTAGTACCGCGGTCCGATCGTTTGAGTTCCGAACGCGCGGCGGTTGCCGCCGCCGCGCGCTATCCGGAAGGTCTAGCAGCCGGTGGTCAGGACCGTGAACGGCGCGATCGTGCTGTTGATGGCGCGGTCACCTGCGTTCGTCAGGTCGGCGATGCTGTTGACGCCGATCGCACAGTAGCTTGCGAAGCCCCGCTGCATGTGGATCGCCGTAAGGTTGTGCGTGGTGACCGTCGACGGCGCACCGTTCCCGAAGAAGAACCCGTCCTCCGGCCCGGGGAGGACCGTCGGCTGGCCCGAGCCGATCGCGGTGATGTTGCGGAGGTTACCGGTCGAGCCATGCTGGATCGCCACGCCGCCGCCGACGTTCATCGAGTTGTCGACGCGTACGTCCTCGACGACCACGTTCGAGCCCTGAACGTTGATGCCCAAGAACGACATGTTCTTGATCAGCGTCTCGCCGACCAAACCGCGCGCATTATTGATGATAACGATGCCGTCGAACGCGTCGGTGATGATGGAGCGCTCGACCGAACCGGTCGTGCCGTAGGCGAACCAGATGCCGTCGCCCGTCGGGTCCGAACCGTGGCCGTCGACGACCGTGTCGCTGATCTGAAAGTCCTCGGCTCCATCGGCGACGACCTGGATGTGGCCCGCGCCGTGGACACGCGCATGCCGCAGCCGTGCGTGCTTCGAGTTCGGTCCGAGATAGATCCCGTAGTCGCAGCCTCCGCCATCGATGTTGCGCACGCGGTCCTCGTGCTGACCCTCCTCTTCATCGTTTCCGTCGTTCGGAACGCCGACGAAACGTATCGTCCGCGTCGGATTCAACTTCGTATTCGGATTTGCGGTGAGGATCGGCGTGCACGTGACGGGTGCCGAGCGGGTGCTCACGTCGAGCGCGCGCGCCGACGCCATTGGAACCGAACCCTGGCCGACGACGGGCGGTGTGCCAGACGTCCCTCCTCCGCCGCCGCCGCAGGCTGAGAGGATGAAACCCGTGGCGGCCAGCGCGAGCGTGCACAAAATGCGAGGTCTCTGCATGAGCGAGCCTTTCGTACGCGGCCGAGCACCGGCTCTCGGGCCGAACCGATTCGAGGCCGCGCCCCTGCTCGCCCCGGAGGGCTTCCCAAAACTCCCTAGCGGCCCGGGTCCTCGGTCCCAGGGCCGCCGATCAGCGCTCCCCCGACGCGGCCTTGGCGACGGCACGGGCGGCGAAGACGTCGGCCATCGCCGCGCGATACGCGCCCGAAGCGAACGTGTCCGAACGCGCTGTGGCGCCCCCGGCGGCACCCGCGCAGGCGGCACGCACGGCGTCGGCGTCGCCCGGGTCGACGCCCGCGAGCGCACGCTCGACCCCGCCCGAACGAAACGCGGCATCGCCCACGCCGGTGATCGCGACGCGCGCCGAGCCGATCGTCGCGCCGTTCATCGTGAGCGCGACGGCGGCGCCGACGACCGCGTAGTGTGAGGCCGGGTGGTGGAACTTCACATACGCCGACTTCGGCGCCGCGTCGAAGGCGATCTGCGTGAGCAACTCCTGCTCGCCTAGCGCCGTCTCGAACATGCCGACGAAGAACGCGTCGGCCTGCAAACGGCGCACGCCCTTTTTTCCGGTAAGCGTGAAGGTCGCATCGAGCGCTTTGAGCACCGCGGGGTAGTCCGCCGACGGGTCGCCGTGCGCCGAGGCGCCGCCGATCGTCCCGCGGTTGCGCACTTGCGGATCGCCCAGATCGTTGGCGGCATCCCACAGCGCGGGCGCGTGCTTCTTGAGCGCGTCGCTGGCGGCCAGCGTCGCGTGCTTGGTCAGCGCGCCGATGGTGATGCGGTCGCCACTGACCTCGATCGCGTCGAGCTTCGGGATCGCGCCGATGTCGATGAGCACCGCCGGCGCGGCCAAACGCAGCTTCATCATCGGGATGAGGCTGTGACCGCCGGCGAGCAGTTTCGCGGCGCCGCCGTGCTCCTCGAGCAGACGCAAGGCATCCTCGACGCTGGTCGCTCGGATGTAGTCGAACGCTGCAGGAATCATCTCGCGCTCCCGTTCGTGGCGTGCATGGCGGCCCAGAGCTTCTCGGGCTTGAGCGGCATGTCGATGTGCTCGACGCCGAACGGCGCNNCGGGTTGACGGTCGTCGGCGTGACGGTGTGATCGAGCTCGTAGTGCGGCACCTGCTCGGCGTGCGGGATCGCGTAGTCCATGAGCGTCCCGGTGAGCAGCTGGCCGTTGTCGTCGTAGACGACCTCCTCGAAGAGCGCCTGGGCCAAGCCTTGCGCGATCCCGCCGTGCACCTGCCCTTCGACGATCATCGGGTTGAGCAGCCGCCCGCAGTCGTCCACGGCGAGGTACTTGACGATCTGCACTTGGCCGGTCTGGGCGTCGACCTCGACGACGCAAATGTGGGTGCCGAAGGGAAAAACGAAGTTCGGCGGTTCGAAACGCCGCGTCGCGTCGAGCCCCGGCTCCAGTCCGGGCGGCAGATTGTCGCCCATGAAGGCCAAGAAGCCGGCCTCCGGCGTGGTCATCGACTTGGACGGATCGCCTTTGACGCCGATCTTCCCGTCGCGGTACTCGAGGTCGTCGGGGTTCGCTTCCCACTGGTGCGCGGCGATCTTGACGGCCTTGGCTTGGATCGTCTCGATCGCGAGCTTGAGCGCGGCGCCGCCGACCGCCGTACCGCGCGAGCCGAACGTCCCGACGCCGTACTGCACCTTGTCGGTGTCGCCGTGGATGACGCTGACGTGGTCGATCGGAACGCCCAGCTCGTCGGCGACGAGCTGGGCAAACGTCGTCTCTTCGCCTTGGCCGTGCGGCGAGACGCCGGTGAGCACCGTGATGCTGCCGGTCGGCTCGACGCGGATCGTCGCGGAGTCCCAGCCTGCTGCCGGCATCGCCGCGGACGGACCCATCCCGCAGACCTCGACGTACGTCGACAAGCCGATCCCCAGGAAGCGCCCCTCGCGGCGCAGCTCTTGCTGACGCTTGCGCAGGCCCGCGTAGTCCGCCAGCGCGAGCGCCTTGTCCATCGTCGTCTCGTAGTCGCCCGAGTCGTAGGTGAGCCCGGTCGCGGTCGTGTGCGGGAACGCGTCGGCCGCGATGAAGTTCTTGCGCCGCACGTCGACTGGATCGAGGCCGAGCTTGAGCGCGACCAGATCGATCGCACGCTCGATGAAGAACGTTGCCTCGGGCCGCCCGGCGCCGCGGTAGGCGTCGGTCGACATCGTGTTGGTGAAGACGCCCACGACTTCGGCGCTGATGTTCTCGAAGCGATAACACCCGTGTGCCATGAGCATCGTCAGCGTCGGGATGACCGGCGTGAGCAGCTGGTGATACGCGCCCAAGTTCGCGGTGATCTTGAGGCGCAGCGCCGTGATCGTGCCGTCGCTCTTCGCGGCGACCTCGATGTCGTCGATCTGATCGCGGCCGTGGATCATCGCCTGGAAGCACTCCGAGCGCGTCTCGATGTACTTGACCGGGCATTCGAGCTGCATCGCAACCCAGCTCAGGACGGCCTCTTCGGGATAGACGTTGAGCTTGGCGCCGAAACCGCCGCCGACTTCCGGGGCGATCGCCCGAATCTTGTTCTCCGGCAGCCCGAGCACCACCGCGAGCTGCGTGCGCAGCAGATGCGGGATCTGCGTCGCCGAGTAGATGGTGAGCTGCTGCATCCCGGCATCGTAGTTCGCGACGATCGAGCGCGTCTCGATCGGGACCGGCGCCACGCGCTGGTTGACGATGCGCTGCTTGATGGTGACGTCGGCCTCGGCGAAAGCCTTGTCGGTGTCACCGGCGGCGAACGGCATGGTGAAGGCGACGTTGGTCCCGAGGGTCTCGTGCACGTAGGGCGGACCGGCTGCGGCTTTCTCGGGATCGACGACTACCGGCAGCTCCGCGTACTCGACGGCGACGAGCTCGGCGGCGTCGCGGGCCGAATACGGCGAGTCGGCGACGACCACTGCAACCGCCTCGCCGACGAAACGCACTTCGTCGAGCGCGAGCATGTAGTGCGGCGGCGTCTTGAGGTCGGGCATCTTGTGAGCGACCGGCAGCGACGACTTCAAGCCGTGCGCGTGGTGGAGATCGTCGCCGGTATAGACGGCACGCACGCGCGGATCAGCCTTGGCCGCCGCGACGTCGATGGCGGTGATCTTGGCGTGCCCGTACGGGCTGCGCACGAACGCGGCGTACACGGTACCGACCTGCCGCACATCGTCGACGTAGGTCGCTCGGCCGGTGATGAGGCGGGGATCTTCGCGGCGCCGAATGCGCGCGCCGACCATCGTCGTGAACGCCATTACACGTGCGCTCCCTGGAGCGCCGGCGGGATGATGCCCTCACCGCTGGGGGGCGGTTCCTCCGCCGGCGGGTGGATCGGCATGAGGTCGCGCACGCTGTGCTGCGGCGTCCCGGCGCGCATCGCGGCACCGGCGGCGCGCACGGCCTTGACGATGTTCTCGTAACCGGTGCAGCGGCACAAGTTGCCTTCGAGCCCGGCCCGGATCTCGTCGTCGCTGGGGTCCGCGTTGCGGCGCAGCAGATCGACCGCGCTCACGATCATCCCCGGCGTGCAGTATCCGCATTGCAGCCCGTGCGCGGACCAGAACGCTTCTTGCATCGCGTGCAGCGAATCGGCGTTTCCGATCCCTTCGATCGTCGTGACGTCGTGTCCGGCGGCCTGCACCGCGAACACCGTGCAGCTCTTCACCGAAACGCCGTCGAGCAGCACGGTACACGCGCCGCAACTCGACGTGTCGCAACCGATATGCGTCCCCGTCAAGTTCAAGTAGTCGCGCAACGCGTGCGCGAGGAGCAAGCGCGGTTCGACGTTTAACGCCGTTCGCTTCCCGTTGACGGTCAGATCGATCTGCATGCGGCGCATCTCCGTGGAAAAGCGGTGGGACCGGGGAGCTACCGATGCCACGCCGGAATATCCTTGCGTCTTCCCGAACCGCCTCGGCCATGCCGGAACCCGTCGACGTCGACGATCTCCGCCAACGCCTCATGCGAGCGGGATACGTCGCCGATGCCGGGCTGGCGACGGCGCTCGCATGTGCCGTAAGCTTGGAACGAGCTGTGCTGCTCGAAGGGGACGCGGGGGTCGGAAAGACCGACGCGGCGCGCGCCCTGGCGACGGTGTTCGGCGCGGAGCTGCTGCGGCTGCAGTGCTACGAAGGGCTCGACCTCGCGGCGGCGGCCTACGACTGGAACTACGGCAAGCAGCTGTTGGCGATTCGGACCGCCGAGTCGCGCTCGAGCGGCTCGGAATCTGCGCAGGATCACATTCCCGACCTCTACGCCGACGAGTTCCTCATCCGGCGTCCGCTCCTCGCCGCGCTGGGCGCCGTGCGCCCGCGCGGCGTGGTCCTGCTCGTCGACGAGATCGATCGTGCGGACGACGAGTTCGAGGCGTTCCTGCTCGAGTTTCTGGCCGACTTTGCCATGTCGATCCCCGAGCGGGGCACCGTCGCCGCCCTCCACCGGCCGATCGTGGTGCTGACGTCGAACCGCACCCGCGATCTGCACGATGCGCTCAAGCGGCGCTGCTTCTACCACTGGATCGGGCACCCGTCGGTCGAGCGGGAGATCGAGATCTTGCGCCTGCACCTGCCGCAGCTTGCGCCGGCCCTGGCCGCGGACGTTGCGCGGGCCTCCGCCGCGCTGCGCGAGCACGGGTTGCGCAAGGCGCCGGGGATCGCCGAGTCGCTGGATTGGGCCCAGACGCTCGCGCTGCTGGGGGCTGCCCGGCTCGACGCGGCGGTCTTCGAGCCGTCGCTGGGCAGCGTGCTCAAGTACCCCGAGGATCTGCAGCAGGCGCGCGCATCGGCGCCGGCGATCCTGGCGGCGGCGCGCGGCGCCACGGGGTGAACGGGCTCGACGAAGCCGCGCTCGCGGCCGGCTTCGACCGCGCGCTGCGCAACCGCGGCGTGGCGGCCGGTCCGCGCCGGGCCCAGACCTTCGCGGAGGTGCTGCGCGTGCTGCCGCCGGAGTCGGCGCCGGCGGCGTACTGGCGGGCGCGCACCGCGATGCTGCCGTCGATCGACGATCTCGCGGCGTTCCAGGCGGCGTTTCTGGACTTCTTCGGCTCGCTCGGCGACGCCGGCGCCCTGAGGCGGTTGGTACGCAGCGTCGACGCGCCGGCCCCTGCGCGCAGCCCCGACGCCCCCAAACGCGAGACGCCGCCGGCACCCGGGGAGCAGCCGGCCGGAGACCGGCTCGCCGAGCGTGCGCCGACGCGCTGGATCGTCGCGTCGAGCGAGCAGCGCCTCAGCGACAAACCCTTCGAGGAGCTCGACGAACGCGAGCGCGCGGCGATGCTCGCGCTGATCGCCCGCGTCCGGGTCGCCGGCGAGTACCGGACCTCGCGGCGGCGGCGGCGGCACGCGCGCGGCGACCGGTTCGACTTTCGCGGCACCCTGCGCGCCGCGGCCCGGACGGCCGGCGAGCTCGTCCGCCGGAGCGCCACCCGGCGGCGCGAGCGGCTGCGTCCGCTCATCTTCCTCGTCGACGTGTCCGGCTCGATGGCGCCCTTCGCGCGCGCCTTGTTGCAGTACGCGCGGGTGACCGCGGTCGCGCGGCCGCGGGTGCGGGCGCTCGCGTTTGCGACGCAGCTGACCGACCTCACGCCGCTGCTGCGCCACGCCGGGGACGACCGGCTGATGGCGGCCTTGGGCGCGGCGGTGCGTGACTACGGCGGCGGCACCCGCATCGGGGCGGCGCTGCGCGCCTTCAACGACGGGTTGGGCCGGCGCGGCGCGGCTCGCGGCGGAACGGTCGTGCTGCTCTCGGACGGCTGGGAGCGCGACGATCCGCAGCTCGTCGGCAGCGAGATGGCGCGGCTGCGCAAGCTGTGCCGGCGCATCGTCTGGGTGAACCCCCACAAGCGTCACCCTGCCTACGAGCCGCTGGCACGAGGGATGGCCGCGGCCCTACCGTATCTCGACGCGTTCGTGTCGGGTCATAGCTTGCACACGCTGGAAGAAGTCGCGGACGCGATCGAAGGGAGAGCGAGATGATCGACGTGCTCGATGCGATCGAACGGTGGCGCGCCGAAGGGCAACGCGTCGCGATCGCGACCGTCGTCGGCGTCGAGAAGTCCGCGCCGCGCGACCCCGGTGCCGTGCTGGCCGTCAACGAGCGCGGCGACGTCGCCGGCTCGGTCAGCGGCGGCTGCGTCGAGTCGGCGGTCTACGAGGAGGCGCAGGACGCGATCGCCGGCGGCCGGCCGCGCCTGGTGACCTACGGGATCAGCGATGCCGACGCGATCTCGGTCGGCCTGACCTGCGGCGGGACGATCCACGTCTTCGTCGAGCGGCTCGACTGGTGATCTTCGAGCGCCTCGCGGCGGCGCTGCGCGCCGACCGTCCCGTCGCGCTGGTGACCCGGCTCGACGGCGCGCACGCCGGCGCGAAGCTGCTCGTGTCCGAGGACGACGCGCACGGCGATCTGGGAACGCACCTGCTCAACGCAGCGGCGGTCGGCGAGGCGCGCGCGCTGCTGGCGGTCGGCGAAAACGCGTTGCGGTCGTTCGGCGAGCACGGCGAACCGGTCGGCGTCGAGGTGCGGCTCTTCATCGAGGCGTTCGCGCCCAAACCGGTGATGTACGTCTTCGGGGCGATCGACTTCTCGCGCGCGATGGCGCGGATCGGAAAGTACCTCGGCTACCACGTTACGGTAGTCGACGCGCGGCCGGTCTTCGCGACCAAGCAGCGCCTCCCCGACGCCGACGAGGTGGTCGTGGCGTGGCCCGACGAGTTCTTGTCGCGGGCGCCCGTCAACGCGCGCACTGCGCTCATCGTGCTCACCCACGACGTCAAGTTCGACATCCCGCTGCTGCAGGTCGCGCTGCGCACGCCGGCGGGCTACATCGGAGCCATGGGCAGCCGCCGCACGCACGCCAACCGCGTCGAAGAGCTACGCCGGGTTGGGATCTCGGAGCAGGATCTGGCGCGTATCAGCGCGCCGATCGGGCTCGACATCGGTGCCCGCACGCCCGAGGAAACCGCCATCTCGATCGCCGCCGAGATCATCGCGACGCGCGAGCAACGCGCCGGCGGACGGCTGAGCGACGGCTCGGAGCCGGTGCACAACGCGCGCGCTCCGGCGACGCCGGCGTGATCATCAGCGACGCCTTCGACGTGCCGGCACCGCTCGAACGCGTGTGGCCGCTGCTCAAGGACATCCCCAAGGTCGCCGCCTGCATCCCGCGCGCCGAGGTGACCGAGGTGATCGACGACCACACCTACCGCGCCAAGGTCTCGGTGAAGGTGGGGCCCGTCGAGGTCAGCTATCGCGCCGTGATCGACGTCGTCTCGCTCGACGACGCGACGCACACCGCGACTTTCAAGGTCAAGGGCGACGAGCTGCGCGGCCGCGGCGGCGTGACCGCGACGGTGGTGTCGACCGCGACCGAACGCGGCGGCAAGACCCACGTCGACCTGCGCACCGACGCGCAGATCAGCGGGATCGTCGCCTCGATCGGTGGACGACTGATCGAAGGCGTCGCGCAGAAAACCGTCACGCAGTTCGCCGTGAACCTGTCAAAACTGCTCTAGCAGAAAGGCCCGAGCGATGGAACTCGAACCCTATCTCCATTTCGGCGGCGACTGCGAAGAGGCGCTGAACTTCTACAAGGGCGTCTTCGGTGGGGAGTTCACGGTGAACCGCTTCGAAGGCTCGCCGCTGACCGCGGAGTTTCCGCCCGACTACGGCAACAAGATCATGCACGCGAACTTCTCGTCGCCGAGCCTGAAGTTCATGGCCGCGGATGGGAGGCCCGGCAGTGCGCACGCGGGCGGCGGTCGCGTCTCCCTTGCACTCGGCGGCTCGGTCGATGACGGACAGCATGCCTTCGACGCGCTCGCGGAAGGCGGTACCGTCGTGGTGCCGTACCAGAAGATGTTCTGGGGCGCGACGTTCGGCCAGCTCACCGACAAGTTCGGGATCGAATGGATGGTGAACTGCTCGGACGATGAGCCGTAGCGTGCTTACACCGTGAGGACCGGCTTTAGCCAAGCAGGTTTGGCCGCTGCGACGGCACTGGCGTTGCTCGCGCTTTCCGCCGCTCGCGTAAGCGCAGAGCCGGCGGGACTGGAATACGATGAGATAACGTGGGTCTCCGCCGATCCGGCCTCACATCTGCCCGGCAGCTTCCAAGGCGATCTGGCCGCGATCAAGGTTGCTCTGTTGAACGGAGAATTGGGCTCCGCCGACTCGCGTAAGCGGGTGGCGGAAATCTTCAAAGAAGCGTCGGATCCGGCCAGGCGATTGGAAATGAGTGCACTTGGCCGGATTCCCGGTGTTGGAGTGCTTGCTGTTCTCATCGCGTCAAACGCACAGCAGGTAAAGCTGAGAAGCGAGCTGCGCGGTCCGGTGGAGGCCCAGGTGGCGGCCCTTCGCCTCGAACAACAACTCGGGAAGTGGTACCACGTCACGTACCTAAACGGCTGGACTCGTCGCGAGGACGTGTCCAACCAAACGGTCCTCATTGTCAAACCCGATCAAGATACGCGAATCTATCTCGATCTGGCGCTGCAGACCTATTACACGGCGACCGCAAATGCGCCGGGAAGCAGCGCCTCGTCGCGTGCAATGCTCTGCTCACCGTCCACAACCGTCAATCGAGGAGCCCAGGTGCTGGACGGCGTTCCGACGGATATTTTCGAGACGACGTTCGATGCGAACGGTACATCGGCGGTGATTACGCGATACGAATCCCCCTTCACCGAGCCTCCGAAGCGCGACGCAGCGGGGAACCTGATACCGTTCGATTGTCCGGGCGCGCCGACCCATACCGGACCTGCAATGCCCATCGACCGTGTCGCGCTGTACCAGACGGTGTTCGTGCGTTCCGGCTCAAACTCGGTTACGACGGTCAACGAGGACGGCAACATCAAGCGCACGGACCCCGAGCCGGCACTGTTCGAAGTGCCCCCCGGCTTTGCCAAGAAATCTCCGTTCGACGTAATCCGTCACCCTGGGCCGTAACGAACACGCAGGGCGTTCGACGCTCAGCGCAAGATGCCGGTGTGGCCGAGGGAGTAGCGGCCGGGGAGCGGCCAGACGGCGAGCCCGTGCGGTTGGGTCCCGACCGGGATCTGCCGCACCTTGCCGTGCACGGTGTCGATGGCGTACACCACGTCGTCGTAGCGGCCCGATAGCCACAGCGTGCGCCCGTCCGCGCTGACGTTGCCCATGTCGGGGCTGCCGCCCCCGGGGATCGGCCAGCGCGCCACGATGCGATGCGTCTTGAAGTCGATCACGCTGATCCCGCCGGCGAGACTGTGGCGCATGCCGTGGAGGGAATGCGAGCCGCGATTGGCGACGTAGAGCCGCTTGCCGTCACGGCTCGGATACAGCCCGTGCGGCGCGACGCCCGTCGCGATGAAGCCGGTCCTGCGGAAACGATCGCCGTCGACGACGAAGACGCCGTCGGCGCGCATCCCGGCGACGAAGAACGTCCGGCCGTCGGGCCCGGCGCGCACGTCTTGCGGCATGCTGCCCGACGGCAGTTGAAGATAGCCGAGCACGGTGCGATGGACCATGTCGATCTTCGCCAACCGGTCGTTGAACTCGCACGTGAACAGCGCGTAGCGGCCGTCGGCGGAGTAGTCGGCGTGGTTGATCCCCGCGCAACCCGGTGTGACCAGCGACGCGCGCAGCACCATCGTGTGCGGATCGCGGAAGTCCAGCCGCATGCGCCGTTCGGCCACGACGACCGCGGACTTGCCGTCCGGCGTGAAGTACATGTTGTACGGGTCGTCGACGTCGAACGGCCGGCCCGGACGGCCGGTGCGCGGGTCGATCGGCGTCACGCTGCCGTCTGGGCGCCCCTCGGCCGTGTTCGTCACCCACAGCGTGCGCAGGTCCCATGAGGGCACGACGTGTTGCGGGCTGCGCCCCGCGGCGAAGCGTTGAACGACCCGAAACGTGGCCGGATCGATCACGTAGACCGAGCCACCGAGGTTGGGGACGTAGACCCGCCGCAGGTCCCGCGCGACCCGCGGCGCGAGATGCCCAGCCGACGTCTCGCTGAAGATGTTGCGTGGATCGACGACCCGCGGCATCCCCGGCACGGTCACGACGTGCGGGGTCGCACGAGCCGCCGGGCGGTGAACGGCGCTGGAAGGCGTGCTGACGGGCACGCCGCGTTGCGGCGGTCGAGAACACCCGGCGACAATGGTCGAGACGACAAAAACGACGACCGTTAAAAAGATCCGGCCCACTCACGCTCTCGTTCCGGCGCGAGGCCCACAATCGCCTCCCCGAGCTACGTGGGGCGGGTCAGCTCGCTTTCGGCTTCTGCTCGATGCGCGTTGCGGTGAGGCGTTCGACGTCGCGGGTCGACAGCACGTGCTGCGCGCGCACGCGATGGCGGTCGGCCCACGGCTTCCAGGCGCCTTCACCGGCGACGAACCACGAGTCGAACGCGCCGCGCATCTCGATTCCGGCCGAGGTCGACTCGATCAGCACCGTCTGGGGCCGTAGCCCGCGCACGGCGCGCAGACCCGCGGCGAGACCGCCGCGGACGTCGGGGCGATGTACCGTCACCCACACGACGTGGGTCGCGCCGGCGGCCAGCAAACGGTCGGTGTCGTGACGGTGCTCGGCGGCCGTATCCGGGGTGAGAACCAGCACGCGCAAGTCGCACGGCTTCTCACGCACGCTGACCTTCATCGCGACCTTCGCAATCGCCGGCTCGGCGCGCAAGAGATGCTCCGCCAGGGTCGTTTTCCCAACGTTGGAAGCGCTTCCGCCGACGACGACGATCCGCACGGCGGCGCCGGTCCCCGAAACTAGGTCTGGGCGCTGAAGATGACGATGTACCGCATGATCAACACGCCCGCCAGCACCACGATCGCCGACAGCGAGCCCATCCCGGTGGCCGTGCCGGTGGTGACGACGCTGCCCGCGCCGGCGAGCTGCAAGCGCCGCCCGCCGACGAAGCCGCGGAACGCCGGCAGCAGGCTGATCATCACCAGGATCCACAGTACCAGCCACAGCCCCGAGAACATCTTGCCGGCTGCTCCAGCTTGCGAGAGCGTCAGGAAGAAGATGACGATCATCAGCAGCTCGAGCACCGCGAAGTATCCGTCGGCGACTTGCAACCGAGGTTCGGTCCACTCGGCGCCGGCTCGAGACCGCGCGAGTAGCGTCAGCAGCGCGGCGGAACCGCTCAGTGCTGAGGCGACGAATAGCCCGCCGATCGCCCAGCTGTCGCTCCAGATCGGCTGATTGGAGACGCTCAACACGACGCCGGTGTACGAGCACAGGAACAGCGCCACGAGCGAGCCGAGGATCTCCACGACGCTGTTGCCGCGGCCCAACTTGCCCAGCGACTGCAGAAACGCCAGGAACGAGAACAAGCCGAAGATCAGCAGCCCCCAGGTGCCCAGCGAGATCGGCGACCAGGGCTTGAAGTTGAGTCCCGTATTACCGGGCGTCGTGTTGATCATCATGTGCCAGAAGCGCAGCGGCTGGCCGAGGTCGATCGTGAGCAGGATCCCGCACACGACGACCAACGGAAACGCGATCAGGAACGCCGCCCGCGCCGCGCCTTCGTCGCGCGCGCCGCCCCACAGGCGCAGCATCGTGGCCAACACGTACAGACCGCCGGCAAGCCCGGCACAGAAGAAATACCCGACGATGTACCAGCCCCAGTTCGGGGGCTGCACGAAGTGCTCGGCCATCACGGCGCACCCGCCGGCGGTACTGCCGCATCGCCCGCGGCCGGTTCACCCGGAGCACGGCGCCGGAAAGCGATCAATCCGGCGAACACTCCGACGGCGGCGGTGACGAGCGAGCCCAGGTATCCGGGCCGGTTGTTGCGCCGCGGCAAGACCGCGTTCTCCTTGTTCGGCAAACCGTAGACTTCGGGCTTGTTCATCAGCAGAAAGAACGCGCCCAGGCCGCCGTAGATCGAGTCGTCGCGGCCGTAGAGGTTGGCATTGTCGTAGCCCTGCGACTTGAGCGCCGCCAGACGCGCGTCGGCCTTTTTGTGCAGCTCGGTGAGCGTGCCGTACTGGATCGACTGCGTCGGGCAGGCCTTGGCGCAAGCCGGCTGCATGCCGCCCTGCAGGCGGTCATAGCACAGCGTGCACTTGTGCGCGGCGCCGGTGATCGCGCTGAAGCCGATCGCGCCGAAGGGGCAGGCCGAGATGCAGTCGCGACAGCCGTTGCAGACATCTTGCTGGATGACGACGGTGTCGAACTCGGTGCGCACGATCGCGTCGGTCGGGCACACCTCCATGCAGCTCGCGTTCTTGCAGTGCTTGCAGACGTCCGACAGCATGAGCCAGGCATTGCCGTTGCCGACGA
Source organism: Vulcanimicrobiota bacterium (assembly GCA_003140215.1). Classification (GTDB taxonomy): domain Bacteria; phylum Vulcanimicrobiota; class Vulcanimicrobiia; order Vulcanimicrobiales; family Vulcanimicrobiaceae; genus Vulcanimicrobium; species Vulcanimicrobium beijerinckii. Next base: position 144,110 of record PLJL01000005.1, read on the forward strand.
CCGTGGGCGCGTCGGGGACCAGATCGACGAACTTGACGTGGCGCCAGTTCTCGGCGTCGAGCTGCCCCGTGTTGTCGAAGCCGTCGCCGAACTTCGGCGGGTTGCCGGGGAGCTGATTCCACTCCTTGCAGGCCACCTCGCACGCTTTGCAGCCGATGCAGATGCTCGAATCGGTAAAGAATCCGACGGGTTCCGCCATCTCTTAAATCCCCATGAGGTTGGGCACGAGCTTGGTGAGGCCGCGTTCTCTGGCGTACAGGTCGAGCGGGATCGCGGCGATCTCGTCGACGAGCGGAACCGCCCGCGGGTCGCGATCGAGGTCGACGGTCAACACGTAGTGCGAACAGGTCTTGCAACCATCGATGCGTAGGTGCGGAAATTGCGCGGTCGTGGCCGGCGCGGACCGGCCCGCTCCGGGCTTGATGACCGCGCCGGTAAGTTCGGCTTGCGTCGTTCCGACTTCGCCGTGCACGACGAGCTTCGCCGTGTCGTTCTCGCCGCAGACCGCGCACGTCATTCGCGGATACGCCCAAGCCGTCGCACAACGCGAACATTCCAAATATCGATGGGCCGTAACCAAGTCCTCCGGCGAGGACGCGAAGAAGCTGAGTTGCGGAAGCCCCGCGCACGTCGGACAATGCCGTTCGTCGCGCGGGCCCGCGCACGCAGCTCCCGCCGCGGCCCCTAGGGCCTCCAATACCGGACCAGCCGCGGAGCGGGCCAGGTAGCGCGCGACGCCGTCGAGCTCGCCGCCGCGCAGCCATTCTCGGACGAACTTCGAGACGTCGATTTCGTGAAAGCGCTCGAGCACGGCCGCGGCCAGCGCGGGCGGTCCGCTCCCGACGCTCACCTCGATGACGCGTGGCGCCACGCGCTCGGCGATGTAGGCGCTCACTTCCTCGGGCGGCGGCGCGTCCTCGCAGGCTGCGGCGTACGCGCGCTCCTGCACGTCGAGCAACCGGCCGTAGAACGTCAGAACCTCGGCCGCGAACGGCCAACGCTCCTTCAGCTGTTCGGCGCGTTGCCGGCGCTTGGACCACCGGTCCGTCTCGAGGAGGACCTGCGCCATCACATCTTCTCGATGGCGACCAAGAAGGCTTTGGTTTCCGGCGTCCGCGCGCTCGCGTCCCCGACGAACGGCGTCAACGCGTTGACGAGCCAAAGCATCGATCGTTCCGGGTGCAAGTCGGCGGCGACGCCGACGAACCCCCAGTGGATCGGAATGCCGACTTGCCACGCCTTCTTGTCACCGAGATCGAGCTGCCCGACGCGATTCGTAACGACGGCACGAACCTCCATCTTGCCGCGTTTGGAGCTGACGCGCACCATGTCGCCGGTCTTGATGTTCTTCTCTTTCGCCAAGCCCGTCGGCATCTCGACGAACGGCTCCGGTGCGAGCTGCACGAGATGCGGCACTTGCTGGGTGAGGAAGTGCTCGTGCTCGGTGAGCCGGTACGTCGTCGCAATGATCGGATATTCGTCGGGCGTCCCGAAGCGATTCTCGCGGCCGGCGGCTTTGTCGTACAGAAACGCCACCGGCGAAGCGGAGTTGTCCGGATGCAACGCATTCTTGACCGGAGACTCCATCGGTTCGTAGTGCTCCGGAAACGGGCCGTCCGCCATTGTACTCGAGAACAGACGCCCGCCGCCCTCGCCGTTCATGATGAACGGCATCCACGCTTTCGCATCCTTCGGGTTCATCTTGGGCGGATAGTCCGGCACGTCGCCGACCCACTTGGAGCCGTTCCACGCGATCCCGGGCCGCTTCGGGTCCCAGGGCTTGCCGTCGAGGTCGGCCGACGCCCGGTTGTACATCACGCGCCGGTTCAGCGGCCAGCTCCAGGCCCAATTGGGGTAGAAGCCCATCCCGGTCGGGTCGTTCTTGGCCGGATCTTGGACGCCGTCACGGCGTTTGGAGAGGTTCCCCTTTTCCGTGTAACTGCCGGTGTAGATCCAGTCCCCGGCAGTCGTGGTCCCGTCGTCGGCGAGCTTCGCAAACGTCGCCATCTGCTTCCCGCTCTTCAAGTCTTTTCCGTTGATCTCTCTTGCGATCTCGTCGAGCAGCGGCTTGTGCGGATCCTTGTAGTCCATCGTCAGATGCATGATCGGATCGGCGAACTTTCCACCGTTCTTCTGATACAGCGCTTTGACTCGCTGGAAGAGCTCGGCGGTAATCCAATGATCGTGACGCGCTCCGCCTTGTGGCGGGATAACTTGATCCTTCCATTGCATCCAGCGGCCGCTGTTGACGAAGGAACCGTCTTTCTCGATCCAGTGCGTCGTTGGAAGCATGAAGACTTCCGTTTGGACCGAGGCCGGCGTCATTCCGGGCCCGTGCCAGAATTCGGAACTCGTCGTCGGGAACGGGTCCATGACGACGAGCCATTTGAGCTTCGCAAGCGCCTGCAGAACCTGGTTGGAATCAGGCCCGATGCTGGTCGCCGTCATGCCCGAGAGCATGAGCCCTTGCATTTTCCCTTGCAGCGCTCGGTCGAAGATCGTCATCCACGACGAATTGCCCAACGGCTTCGGGATGTAGCTGAACGCGAAGTCGTTGTCCTTGGTCGCGGCGCTCCCGTACCACGTCTTGAGCAGGCTGACCAAGAACTTCTTGTAGTTCGTTCCAAAGAAGTTCCAGGAGTTCGGATCGGACTTCTTCGGCGCGCTCTTGGTAACGTAGTCGTCGATGTTCTTCTGACCGGGCTGGGGGATCTTGAGGTAACCCGGCAGGATCTCCCACGATATCGCGTGGTCCGTGTTGCCCTGGATGTTGGCGTGTCCGCGTTCCGCGTTCATCCCGCCACCCGGACGTCCCATGTTTCCGAGCAACAACTGCAAGACAGCGCCGGACCGAATGAGTTGGCCGCCGGTCGTGTGCTGCGTGAGCCCGACCGCGTAGACGATCGTCATCACCTTGTCCGGGCGACCCATCTCGCCGACGAGCTCAGCGACTTTCAGGAAGGCATCCTTTGGGATGCCCGTGATCGTCGAAACCATCTCGGGCGTATAGCGCGAATAGTGCTTCTTCAGGAGCTGGAAGACGCACCGCGGATGCTGCAACGTCTTGTCGCGATGCGCGAAGCCGTCCGGGCCGGTTTCGTAGCCCCACGCGTCCGCGTCGTACGTGCGCTTCTTGCGGTCGTAGCCGGAGAAGAGCCCCTCCTTGAAGTTGTAGCTGTCCTTCACGATGAAGGACGCGTTGGTATAATTCTTCACGTAGTCGGCGTGGTGCAGGTTTTTCTGGAGCACGTAGTTGCTCAAGCCGCCGAAGTACGCGACGTCGGTCCCCGTACGGATGCGCAGATACATGTCCGACACCGCCGAGGTACGCGAGAAGCGCGGATCGGCGTGGATCATCTTGGCGCCCCCGCCCTTTCCCGGCCCCCTGGCCGGATCGAGCTTGGCACGCATGAACCATTGAAAGCCGACCGGATGAGCTTCGGCCGGATTGGCTCCGTTGATGAGGATGAGGTCAGTGTTCTTGATGTCGCGCCAGTGGTTCGTCATCGCCCCGCGTCCGAATGTGGCGGCCAAACTGACCACCGTTGGACCGTGTCAAACCCTGGCCTGCTGCTCCAAATGGGTAAGGCCGAGCCCGCGCATCACCTTGGTGGCGAAATAGCCCTCCTCGCTGCTGAAAGCGGCGCCGCCGGCGAACGCTATCCCGTCGGTGCGGTTGACGAGGTTGCCCTTCTTGTCCGTCGCGACGAACGTCTGATCGCGCGAATCTTTGATCCGCTGCGCGATCTTGCCGAGCATGTCGTCCCACGACATCTTCTGCCACTCGGTCGCACCCGGAGCCCGGTAGAGCGGCTGGCCGACGCGACGCTCCGAGGTCGCAAGCTGCATCGAGGTCGCGCCCTTCGGGCAGAGCCGGCCTTCGTTGACCGGGCTATCCGGGTCGCCTTCGATCTGCAAGAGCTTGACGGACCCGTCGGCTTCCTTGCGCGTGTACGCGATCAGGGAGCAGCCGACCGCGCAGTAGGGACACAGGGAGTGGGCCTCCGTCGCTCCGGCGATGCGGAGCTTCTGCTTGATCTCGGTCGCCTGGGCCAGATCGAAGCCGAGCTCCGAACCGACCAGCACCGCAGCGGTACCGATGCCCGCCAAGGTGAGAAAACCGCCACGGGTGACCGTCGCCATCGAGTACTCCCCTCTCTGAGGAGAACCGTGTGTTCCTGGAGCGTTCGAAGTCCGCGGCGAAGCTTCCGGGCTGACCCTCGGCCTCCTTCGTCTAGCGGCGCAGCCGGTCGGCGTGGCTGTAGACGTTGACGCTGTGGCCGCGCAGTAACGCCGCCAGCGTGATCCCGGCGGCCTCGGCCATGCGGATGGCGAGCCCGGTCGGCCGCGAGATCGTCGCCAGCAGCGAGATCCCGACGACGGCGCACTTCTGGACCAGCTCGTAGCTGGCGCGGCTCGTTACGACCGCGAAGCCGGCGGCGGGATCGACTCCCGAGCGCAGCATCGCACCGATGAGCTTGTCGAGCGCGTTGTGGCGGCCGACGTCTTCACGCGCCAGGACGATGCGGCCCTCGCTCGTCGCCCAACCCGCGGCATGGATCGCGCCGGTGCTTTCATTGTAGCGCTGCCACGCCGGCAGCTCGTCGCCGGCGCGAAATATTGCCGCGGGTGAGATCGCGGCCCGCGCAGCGACCGAGCGGCCCGGGCGCAGCGCATCGTCGATCGTCGTCACGCCGCACAGCCCGCAGCCGGTGCGGCCGACCAGCGAGCGGCCGCGGTCGCGCAGCGCCTCGGCCGCCGCCGGCGGCACCACGATCTCGACCTCGATCCCCTGGCTGTAGGGGACGGCGTTGACGCGCTCGATCTCGCCCACGCCCGCGACGATCTCCTCGGTGACGGTGAAGCCGTAGGCGAAGTCGTCGACGTCGGCCGGCGTGCACATCATGACCACGTGCGGCCAGCCGTTGTAGGTCAGCGCGACCGGCGTCTCCTCGGCCACCGTAGCCGACGCCGGCGTGACCGCGTCATCGGTGACCGTCTCGAAAGACCGCCGCTCGATCGGCTTTGCGTAGCCTAGGCCGAAGAGCGGATGGTCCGGATCGAGCGTCGGCCGCACGCCTGAGTCGTCGCGCATGTGCTCCCCTACTGCTTGTTGATGGTGCCGCGACAGTTCGGGGCCGAGCAGGAGCATCGCTTCCGATCCGAATGGAGCGACGAAACGTAGTCGATCGTGAGCTCTTCGCCGGCGCGAATGTCGCGCAGGGCGAGCACCAAGAGACGACCGTGCACGGTTTGCATGAAGCTGTTGGGGCGGCAGGAGTGGTTGATGTAGTGCGTGCCGTTGCCGCCCCGGCTACCGTCGATGCTCCAGCGGCCGTCCAGCCCCGAGATGCGCAAGACCCGCCGGTGACCGCGCCGGTCCGCCTCGGCGTTGGTGATCTTCTCGCCGGTGTACTCGGCGATCTTCTTGCGCCGCGCGAAACGCGCGGTCGCAAAGCACCCCATGCCGTGAATGCGCGAGGGCTTGACGGCGAGTCCCGGGGCCAGCGCCAGCCGCATCGAGGGATGTTGCGGCGGGCGCCGGTCCGTTCCCCGTGCGCTAGTGGGAGAGCGAGTCGAGGGTCGCGCCCGCCGCGCCGGCGGGGATGAACCACGTCTCGTCGCCGACGATGCCGTCGACCGTGATGCCGTGCTGGGTTTGATAGGTGCGCACGGCGGCTTCGGTCAGCGGTCCGAAGTCGCCGTCGATCGCGGCCGAGTAGAGGTGCATGACGGTCAGGCCCTTCTGCAGCCGGGTGACCGTGGGGCCCGTCGAGCCACGAGAAAGCTCGGGCGTGTCGGTGTCAGGCGGGAGGGCGTTCCAGGTCAGCGGTCCGACGATCCCGTCCGCGACGAGGCCGTTACCGCTCTGGTACTGTTTCACGGCCTGTTCCGTCTGTGGGCCGAAGTTGCCGTCGATGGGAAGACCGAGCGACTTGTTCTGCACGAAGATGCGCTGGATCCGCTTGACGTCGGCACCGGTCGAGCCGAGTTGAAGTGTCGGGCCGCTGTTCATGATGTACACCCTTTCTCTGGTTGGTACGCCTAGTATTGCAGGCGTTCGATCCGGTTGCCTGCGGGGTAGACACCTGGCGATGCCAGGAACGCCTGCGTGATCCCTCGCAACGCGACCGCGGTGTTCGTCGGCCGCTGCCGGTCGGGCGCCGCATGGTGCTCGAAAAAGGTTGGTCCCGGCGTCGTCACCGGCGCGGCCGACGACGATCCCTCAGGGATCGCGACGTATGCCATCGCCGGCGCCTCGCTCGGCTACGGGCTACTGTGGGTCGCGCTCATCACCGCGCCGATGATGATCGTCGTTCAGGAGATGTGTGCGCGGATCGCGATGGTCGGCGGTACCGGCCTGACCAACGCGATGCGCCGCGTGATGCCGCTGTGGCTCTTGCGCACGCTGGTGTTCCTGGTGGTCGGCGCCAACACGCTCAACATCGCCGCCGACATCGCGGGGATGTCGTCGGCGGCGGAGCTGGTGACCCACGTCCCCTCGAGCGCCTGGGCGGTCGGACTGGGCGGGTTGCTGATCGTCGTCGAGATCTATTCTTCGTACCGGCTCTTCGCGTCGATCGTGAAGTGGCTGTGCCTGTCGCTGTTCGCCTACGTCGCGGGTGCGTTCGTCGTGGGCGTGGACTGGCTGTCGGCGCTGCGTCACACGCTGTTGCCGGAAGTGCAGCTCAATCGCGCCTGGATGGCGACCTTCGTCGGCTTTCTCGGCACGACGATCACGCCGTACCTCTTCTTCTGGCAAGCGGCGCTCGAAGTCGAGGAAGAGCGCGCGATAGGCCGCTCGACGGTGACCCAGCGCCGCGGCGCGACCGAGGCGGAGATCCGCGCGTCGCGCGCCGACGTGACCTCGGGGATGCTCTTCTCCAACGCGGTCACCTGGTTCATCGTGCTGACGACCGCGGCGACGCTGCACGCACACCACGTGACGATCGTTACGGTTCGCGACGCGGCTGCCGCGCTGCAGCCGCTGGCCGGACGCGGCGCCGAGCTGCTCTTCGCGCTGGGCGTCGTGGGCGCTGGACTCCTGGCCGTCCCGGTATTGGCCGGGTCCTCGGCTTACGCGCTCGCGGAGTCGTTTCGCTGGAAGTCGGGACTCGACGCCAAGCCGTCGTCGGCGCGGGCGTTCTACTCGGTCATCGCGCTGGGCATCGCGTTCGGCGTGGCCGCCGATCTGCTGCGCGTCGACGCGATCGGGATGCTGTTCTGGTCGGCCGTGGTGAACGGGTTCGTGGCCGTCCCGCTGCTGATCGGCATCGCGCTCACCGGCAACCATCGCGGGATCATGGGCCGCTGGCGCAACGGTCGCAGCTCGAACGTGTGGATCGTCGTGACCATCGTGCTGATGGCCGCCGCGGCCGTCGGCTTTGTGGTGACCTCCTAGCCCGTGACGCGCAAGCCCGCGGCGATGCCGTTGATCGATAGGCGGATCGCGTCGCGCAGCCGTGGATCGCGCTCACCGGGCGCGCGATAGGCACGCAGCAGCCGCAGCTGCAGGAACGAAATCGGGTCGACGTACGGGTTGCGCAGCTCGATGCTGCGTGCCAGCGTGGGATCGCCGGCAAGCAGTCGGTCACGCTGCACGACGCGCAGCAGCGCGGCGACGGTCCGCGCGTGCTCGGCCAGGATGCGCGGCACGAAGCGGGCCCGCAAGGCGTCATCGGCGACCAGCTCGCGGGCATACCGCTCGAAGATGGTCAGGTCGGCGACCGCGAGCGCGCGCTCGACGCTGCGCAGCAGGATCGCGAAGAACGGCACGTCGCGCGCCATCGCCTGGAGCGTCGCCACATCGGGGCCGGCCGCTTCGACGGCCGAACCGAAGCCGTACCACCCCGGGAGCATCCCGCGCGTCTGCGCCCAGCCGAACGACCAGGGGATCGCGCGCAAGTCTTCGATCGAACGGGGTCCGCCGCGCCGGCCGGGGCGCGAACTGATCTGCAGCTCGCCGATCTCGTCGACCGGCGTGCAGGTGGCGAAGAAGGTCAGGAATTGCGGCTCGTCCACCAGCGCGGCGTACGCCGCGTACGCCGACGCCCCGAGCCGGTCGAGCACCGCGTACCAGGCCGGCTCGGTTGCCGGCGGCGGCTCCGGCGGCGCCGCGAGCACCGCCGTGACGGCGAGCTCGAGGTTGCGGCGCGCTAGCGACGGCAACCCGTAGCGCGCGCCGATCACCTCGCCTTGCTCGGTCACCTTGAAGCGGCCGGTGCGCGTCTGCGGCGGCTGCGCGGCGATCGCCTCGCGCGCGTCGGCGGCGCCGCGGCCGACCGACCCGCCGCGGCCGTGAAAGAACCGCACGGCGACGCCGTGGCGCGCCGCGACCGCGTCGACGGCGAGCTGCGCGCGGTAGAGCGACCACGAGCTCGAGACGATTCCGGCGACCTTGGTGGTGTCGGAATAGCCAAGCATGATCTCCCACACCGCGCCGCAGCTCGCGACGTGTGCGCGAAACGGCGCGACCGCGAGCAGCTCGTCGCACAGCTGCGCGCCCTGCGCCAGCGCCGACGGGCTTTCGAGCAGCGGCACGATCTGCGCCGGACCCGCGTCGAGCGCGCCGGTCGCGCGCGCCAGCACGTGCAGCGCGAGCACGTCGAAGCGTGATTCGGTTCCGGCCAGGATCAACGACGTGACGCTGTCGGCGCCCCGGCGCAGACGCAGCTCGGCGACGGCACGCAGTGATGCGAGCACGTCTTCGCTGGGAGCGGACAGCGCGGTCGCCCGCGGCAGCAACGGTCGCAGCGACGTCAGCTCGCGGTCGAACCAAGCCAGCCGGGCCGCATCATCGCGCCGCGCGAGCGGCGGCAAGCCGGGCTCGACCGCGGCCACGACCTCGTCGAGCGCGGCGACGACGCGATCGCGATGCTGGCGCCACTCCAGCGCGCACAGCCGGAACCCGAAGACGTCGACGGCGCGCACGAGGCGCCGCACCGGACGGGCGACGTCGTCGCCGCTGCCGGCGCGCACGCTCGCCTCGATCAGCGCCAGATCGGCACGCAGCTCCGCCGGACCGGCGTAGCCGCCCGCTGAGTCGCTCGCGGTGAGCCGCAGGCGACGGTGCACGAAGGCCAGCTTGCGGCGATACGGCTCCGCCTCTTGGCGTGCGCCGATGGCGTAGCGGACGTCGGGCAACTTGGTCGCGTCGCGTTCGACCGACGCGATCAGCTCGGGCGAAGCGTGACCCCGGATCGCGTCTTGCGACAGGCGCGTCTGCAGCGCCTCGACCGCTTCGAGGTAGCGCGCCAAGACGAACCGGCGCGCCTGTTCGTGCGCACCGGCGATCGCCTCGGGCCCGACGTTGGCGTTGCCGTCACGGTCGCCGCCGATCCAGCTGCCGAAGTGCAGAAACGTCGCGATGTCCCGGCCCAGCCGGCGCTCCAAGCGTTCGAAGAGCAGCGTCGTCTCGTCGAAGATCGACTCGCGAAAGCGCGCCACCAGGTTACGAACCTCGTCTCGGACGCTGGGCGGCGTGCCGTACAGCTCGTTGGTCTGCCAAAACAGCACGATCTGCGCGCGCAGCTCGGCCTCGATCGCCGCGGACTCCTCGCCGGTGAGCACCCGCTCGTCGAGCGCGCGCAACAACTCCGCCGTGGCGGCGAGCTTCTCGCTCGTCGTGCGCCGCAGCACCTCGGTCGGATGGGCCGTGAAGACCAGCTCGATCTCCAGGCCGTCGATCCGTGCCGCCGCATCGGGTGCCAGCGTCTCGAGCGAGCCGCGCAGCGGCTCTTCACCCTGCAGCGCGCGCTCGCGCCGGCGCCGCTCGCGGTGCAGCTGCTCGGCCAGGTTGACCATCTGGAAGTACAGGTTGAACGCGCGGATGACCTCGACCGCGTCGTCTGTGCCGAGCTCGTCGAGCAGCGCGTCGATCGCCGCATCAGCCGAGGCGCCGAGCTCTTTGCGCCGGCTACGGGTCAGCGTGCGTAGCCGTTCGACCCGCTCGAAGGTGCCTGCACGCGCGTGCGAGCGCAGCACGTCGCCGACGAGCCGGCCTAGGAGCGCGACGCGCGCGCGAAGCGGTGCGGCGGTGTCCCGTTCGATGCAACGGCATACGGGGGCCGGATGCCGTCTCCTCGTACGTAGCGGCGGTGCGGATTCAAATCGGCGTGATGGGCTCGGCCGGCGGCATCATCACCACAGACCAGCTGGGACTCGCGCAGCGGGTCGGGCGCCGGATCGCTGAGCGCGATTGCGTGATCGTGACCGGCGCGTGCCCGGGGCTGCCGCACGCTGCCGTGCTGGGCGCGCACGAGGTGGGCGGCGAGAGCCTGGGCGTCTCACCGGCGCGCTCGCGCGAGGAGCAGGTCGCGGTTTTCCAGTCGCCGCTGGAGCCCTACTCAGCGATCGTCTTCACGGGCTCGGGGCTCATGGGGCGCGAGGTGCACAACATCCATAGCTCGGACTTTGTGCTGTTCGTCGGCGGGCGCAGCGGGACGCTGGGCGAGTTCTGCATCGCCTACGACGAGGGCAAGCTCATCGGCGTGCTGCGCGACTCGGGCGGCATCTCCAACGACTTCGCCGCGATCGCGAAGCTGGTGCAGAAGGCGACGGGCGCCGCGATCGTCGAGGACGACGATCCCCAACGCCTCGTCGATCTCTGCCTGGAGCGCTACCTGCGCGAAGATCGCCCCAGCAGCGTCGCGATGGCCACGCAGGTGGCGCACACGAAAGTCGTCACGGAGGAGACCGGTGGCTGAGCTCACCTTCGTCGGCGCCGCCGGCACGGTCACCGGGAGCAAACATCTGCTGACCGTCGGCGGAAAGCATCTGTACATCGACTGCGGGATGTTCCAAGGCACGCGCCAGACGCAGGCGCTCAACGACGCGCCGCTGCCGATCGCGCCGGCGCAAACCGACGCGATCGTCATCACGCACGGTCACATCGATCACGTCGGCTACCTGCCCAAGATCGTGCACGACGGCTACGGCGGGCCGATCTACTGCACGCCGGCGACGGCCGGGCTGATCGAGATCGTGCTCGAGGATGCCGCGCACTTGCAGCAGTACCTTTCACGCCGCGGCTACCAGCACGAGCTGCACGCGCCACCGCCGTTCTACGACGATGCGGACGTGCAGGCGACGCTCAAGCTGCTGCACACGATCGCGCTCGAAACCGACTTCGACGTCTGTGGCACGGCGATGCGCTATCGCAACGCCGCGCACATCCTGGGCTCGGCCTTCGTCGACGCGCACGTCGAGGGCCGGCGCGTGATCTTCTCGGGCGACCTGGGCCGCTACGGGCGCCCGCTGCTGTACGATCCCACCCCGCTCGAGACCGCCGACGTCGTCGTGTGCGAGACGACCTACGGCGACCGCCTCCATCCGCCCGACGCCCTGGGCGACTTCGAGAAGATCCTGCTCGACGGAATCGCACGCGGCGGGGCGATCGTGATTCCGGCGTTCGCGGTCGAACGGACGCAAGACATCCTGTACTCGATCGGGGTCCTGCAAGGACGTCACGCCGAGCTGGCCCGCACGCCGGTCCACGTCGACAGCCCGATGGCGATCAAGGTCGACGCGCTGTTCGCACGCTATCCCGATGCGCACAAACCGTTCATCGACACGCCGGCACAGCCGTTCGGCTGCAGCGACGTGACCGTGCACGTGACGACCGAGGAGTCCAAGCAACTCAACGATCTGGCCGGCCCGGCGATCATCATCGCGGCAAGCGGGATGGCCAGCGGCGGGCGCATCCTGCACCACCTGCACAATCACATCCCCGACCCCACGGCGACGATCGTCTTCGCCGGCTTTCAGGGACCCGGCACGCTCGGCAACATCCTCGTGCACGGCGCGTCCACGGTGCGCATCTTCGGCGACACGCTCGAGGTGCGCGCGACGATCGTCAATCCCAGCGGTTACAGCGCGCACGCCGATCAGGCGGAGCTGCTGCGCTGGCTGGGCACGCTCACCACCAAGCCGCGCCTCTACGCCGTACACGGCGAGCCGGCCGCGGCCGAGGTGTTCGCGACAATGGTCCAGATGAAGCTCGGCTTCGACGCGAGCGTAGCCGAACGCGGCACGACCGTGACGCTGTGAGACGAGGCGCGTGAAGGCCGTGTTCGGCGGAGCGTTTTGGGACGAGCTCTACCGCTCGCGCCGCACGGTCTGGTCGGATGAGCCCAACCCGCAGTTGGTCGCTGAGGTCTCCGGGCTCACCCCGGGTACCGCGCTCGACGTCGGTTGCGGGGAAGGCGCGGACGCGATTTGGCTGGCCGCGCGCGGCTGGCACGTCACAGCAGCCGACATTTCTTCCGTTGCGCTGGAGCGCGCGCGGGCAGTTGCAATCAGCCCCGAAATTGCGTCGCGCATCGAGTGGCTGCACATCGACCTCGTCGCCGCGGCGGCGCCAGGGGAACCCTACGACCTGGTGTCCGCGCACTTCATGCAGCTGCCGCCGGCGCAACGCGAATCGCTGTTCCGCCGCCTCGCCGCTTCCGTCAAACAAGGAGGCTCGCTGCTCGTCGTCGGCCACCATCCGTCGGACCTTCAGACAACGGTGAAGCGCCCTCCGCTGCCCGAGCTCTTCTACACCGCCGCCGACATCGCGGCCTTACTCGAGCCGAACGACTGGGACATCATCGTCGAAGCCTCCCGCGGGCGCAGCGCCACCGACCCCGCGAACCGGACCGTCACCGTGCATGACACCGTCCTGCGCGCGCGCCGCCGCGCACGATCGAGCTAGCCGCCCAGCCACACGTAGCGCGCGACGAGCAGCGCGGCGACGGCGTACAAGAGCGGGTCGACTTCTTTCCCGCGGCCGCTGAGCAGCTTGATCGCGGCATACGAGATCACGCCGAAGCTCACGCCGTTGGCGATCGAGAACGTCAGCGGCATCGTGACGATCGTGAGGAAGACCGGGATCGACACCGCGTAGTCGTCCCAATCGACGTTGCGCAGCCCTTCGAGCATGAGCGCGCCGACGACGATGAGCGCCGGCGCGGTCGCCGCTGTCGGGATCACGCTTGCCAGCGGCCACAACAACGTGGAGAGCAAGAACAGCAGCGCGACCGCCAGCGCGGTGAGGCCGGTTCGGCCGCCCTCGGCGATCCCGCTGGCGCTCTCGATGTAGGCGGTCGTCGTGCTGGTCCCCAGGACCGCGCCGCACATCGCCGCTAAGCCGTCGGAGGCGAAGGTGCGGCGTGCACGCGGCAAGTCGCCGTTCGCGTCGAGGTAGCCGGCGCGGCTCGCGAGTCCAACCAGCGTCCCTGTGGCGTCGAAGAAGTCGACGAAGAAAAACGTAAAGACAACCGCGGCGGCGCCCAGGGCCAGCGCGCCGCGGATATCGAGCGCGCCGATCAGGCCGCTCGGCCACACGGGCGGCGCGACGATGCCGTCGGGAAACCCGCCGAACGCGACCAGCGTTCCGTGGGGTCCGGGATAGAGCGGCGCGTGGGTGAGGATGCCCAGGACGGTCGACGCGACGATTCCGTACACGATCGCGCCCGGCACGCGGCGCACCAGCAGCGTCGCCGTCACCAGCAGTCCGAACAGCGCGACGAGCACCGGCGGTGACAGGAGCGATCCCAGCGTGACCAGCGTCGCCGGGTTGGCGACGATCGCTCCGGCGTTCTTGAGGCCGATGAAGGCCAGGAACATGCCGATCCCCGCGGTGACGGCGAACTTGAGCGCGTTGGGGATCGCGCGCACGACCGCTTGGCGTACGCCGACCACCGAAAGCAGCACGAAGAGCAGGCCCGAGATGAACACCGCGCCCAGCGCCGTCTGCCACGGGATCTTCTGCCCGAGCACGACGGTGTAGGCGAAGTACGCGTTGAGTCCCATCCCGGGCGCCTGCGCGAAGGGATAGCGCGCGACGAGCGCCATGAGCAGGCTGCCGATCGCGGCCGCCAGCGCGGTGACGATCAGCAGCTTCGCGAAACCGTTGGGGACGACGATCGCGCTGCCCAGCACCTGCGGGTTGACGAACAGCACGTAGGACATCGTCAGAAACGTGGTGAGACCGGCGCGCAGCTCGCGTGGGATCGTCGAGCCCGAACGCGCGATGCCGAAGTAGCGTTCCAGCGCCTCGCTCACAGCGCGATCTGCCACAAGATCAAGTCGCCGTCTTCGGGATCGCTGCGCGTCCCGGCGCGCGCGAAACCGTTGCGCTCCAACACCCGCTGCGAAGCGACGTTGTCGGTGACGGTCTCGGCCAGCACGACGCGCACGCCGTCCCGCCGAGCAGCCGCGAGCATCGCCGCAACGGCGCGCCCGGCGTGGCCGCGACGACGCCGCGTCGCCGCGATCCCGTAGCCGATTTCGACGATGCCGCTGCCCGTCGGGGGGTGTTTGTAGCCGCACAGACCGACGACCTCACCGCTCGCTACCACCATCCAGGCACCGCGGCAACCCGAGCCGCGCAGCCGCGCGGCGATGGCGCGCACGTGCTCGAGCACGATCGGGTCATCGACGCCGCCCGGCGGCAGCGCGTAGCCACCCGCGAGCGAAACGCCGCGGAGCATCGCCGCGAAATCGGCGTCCGCGACCTCGAGGATCGTCGTCTCCGCAGGATCGTCCCCAGCCGGCGCACTCATCCCGGTAGAAATACTGACGCCGGGGCGGGAGCCCTGTGCTAGGTTGACGGCATGGACGAGACGCCGCGGAAACGCATCGGACGACACCTCGCGATCGGCTGTTTGGGGACCCTGGCGATCGCCGTCATCGCGGTCGCGTACGCATGGCATGCCGCAAGCGAACGGGACCGCATCGCGTGCGGCGAGCCGGATCCGCCCAGCGCCGCGCAGCGGATCGCCGCCGAACGGGACCGCGCCGATCTCCAGCGCGAGCTCGACACGAACCCGCTCGAATATTATGGCCTCAACCCGATCCACGCGCGCGTCGTACGGGTCGCCGGACACCGCGCCTATCTCGTCGGCGGCGTGAGTGCGGCGCGGCACGCCCCGGGGTATACGCCGCTCCTCGAACGGTACAAGTATTTATCCGCGTGGATCCACGTGTTTCGGCGGAATCACCCGGCCGAGGACGGGCGCGCGTCGATAACCGTCACCGCCCCCGAAGCACCCGGGGGGCCCGCCGCGGAGCAGGCCTACGCCGAGTGCGAGCCCTGGGTCACGCTGTAGCCGCCGCTACGGCATCTGCGTCTGGCGGATCGCTTGCGCCCACTTGTCGCCGTCGACGCCTTGGGCTACCGCTTCGAACTCGCGATAGAGCCGAACGGGATCGCGCATTTCACGGATCGTTCCGGTCCAGCTCGCCGACGGCGGCAGCACGAGGTTACCGTAACCGAACATCCGCCCGAAGACGCCCTGCCACATCGTCGTCCCCGCCAGCGCGGTGTTGCCCAGCGGCGTGACGCGACGCCCGAAGAGCCCCTCGACTACGAAAACGCGGCGGTTCGTCGTCACGACGCGAAAGCCGAAGTAGCGGATGATGCGGCCGGCCAACGCGAAGCCCTCACGCAGCACGAGCAGCGCGGCGATGACGAGCGTCGCGGTCCGCGCGATGCCGGTCAGCAAGGGCACGGTGATGTGATGGCCGCGCACGATCGGGTGGACGTCCCAGCCCAGCAGCGTTATCAGCACGATCAGGATCACGACGACGTGGATCAGCGGCCGCACGAAGATCACCGGATGCGGCGAGCTGGCAAACGTTACGGCCTCCGTCGGCAGCAGCATCCCGGCCAGCTCCGCCGGCGCAGCCACCGTCACGACCGCGGCTTGCGCCGATATGCGCTGCATCGCGCGAGTGTCGTCCAAGAGCTCACCGTTAGCAGGCGTAACCGCGCCCGTACGGGCCGCCAGTTCGCTCGCAGGTTGATCCTCAGGTCGCATGCGTCATCCCTTGAGTGCGGAGAGCAAGCCCTTCCCCGTTGCGCGCCGCTATCACTGCCGGAGCAAGTGAAGCGGTCGGTCGGCGTCGAGCGCGCATCGTGATGCGATGACCCCGTGGCTCAGCCTTTTACCAACTTTAGTGGGTACGTGCAGCGAAAGAGCCTCGGAATCACCACCCACCGCCATCATAAAGGTATCCCCATGAAACGAATCGTCCTCGGTCTCGTCGCAGCTGCCTCGCTCGCCGGCACGGCCCTGTCGCCCGCCTCGGCGCAGAGCATACCGGCCGGATCCTATCAGCAATCATGTACCAACATCCGCGTTCGCGGCGACCAGCTCACCGCGCGGTGCAACGCTGCGCAGGGCGGAACCGTCCGCAGCACCATCAGCGTGAGTAGCTGCCGCCGCGGGGACATCGCGAACGTCAACGGCCAGCTGACGTGCAACAGCAACGGCTACGGCAACGGCAACGGGTACGGCCGCGGACATCGGGACGACCGCGACCGCGGCAACGGTAACGGTAACGGCAACGGCAACGGCAACTACAACGGCAATGGCAACTACAACGGCAACGGCAACTACGGCCGCAACGGCTACGCCCCGGGCGGCTCGTATCAGGGGAGCTGCACGAACGTTCAGATGAACGGCTCGACCCTGACGGCCTCGTGCACGGCGCCCAACGGCAACCGGATCACCTCGTCGATCAACGCGTCGCAATGCCGCGGCGCCGACATCGCGAACGTCAACGGCCGACTCGCCTGCCGCTGACGGCTAACGCCGGATAGTCCCGAACAACACGGAAACACGCAACATCCCAGCGGCGAAGGCGTCGTTGGGATGTTGCACGCTACCCGCCGGGATAGCGTAGTGCATCGTCGGCTTCGAGGAGGTCGAACACGACGGTGTGACGTTCACGCAACGCGGCCGGATAGGCTTGCTCGAACGTCTCGCGCATGGACTCGGGAGTTCGAGCGCTTTCGAACCCCTCCATCTTGGCGTTGATCTTGGGCTTGTCGAGCTCAGCGGTGCGTTCGAGCAGCCACGCTTCGACATCATCCTCGGATTCGGCGGTTTCGATGCGCCGCTGAAGTGCGGTCAAGTCGACCTTCGTGTAGTGTGCCCAGAGCTCGCTGAAGCCGGTGAACGGAAAATACCCGTTCAATTCACCGCCGGGCAGCGCGGCGCGCAGCTTGTCGATGACGCGGGCCGTGAAAACGATTCCGGCAACCTGCGTTCGCGGACCGCGCGGCGGCGCGGCAAGGAAGCTCAACGGCACCATCCTCTGAGGCGGACCTTACTCGACTGGGCCGCTGTCCGGAATGCGCTGCATGATCGTGTGCGCGATCGCATTCGGATCCTCGCCCTCCGGAAGCTGAACCGCGATACGCGGGAAGCGCTCTCCCCGCATCTCGATGACGAGGCAGTCGCGAGCACCGCTTGCATCGACGAAGATCAGGCCCTGGGGATTCGCGAACACACCGACGGACTTGTAGAAGCCGAGGTTCGTACCTTCGAGCTTGTACTGCAGCTCCAGGTCCTCGAAGCCGCTTACATAGGCGTTGGTCACGTGCTCAAGCGGAATGTGAAACGACCCATGAAAGCCCAGGAGCCGATCGATCAACGCAATGTCGATGCTCACGCTGTCGCCCTGAATCTTCACCTCGGCCACGCGAACCCCCTTAGAGCGATCGGGATGCGTCCGAGAATTTCCGCGTTCGATCACCCAATCGCCTCCATGCTCGCCAGGTCGGCATCGAACGGCCGCCGTCGAAAAACGCAACATCCCAGCGACGGTCGATTGTCGCTGGGATGTTGCAACGTTGGTGGAGCTGCCGGGGAGCCGCCCCCCGGGTCCGAAAAGCCGGACCGCCGCTTTCTCCAGGCTCAGCACCGATTTTGTCTTGAGCGCGTCAGCTTCTCGGTACAGGAATCAGACGCGCCGCAGTTCCGGTTGAGTTTCGGACGCCTCTCGGAACGGTCTCCGCGTCCTAGCCGAACTTGTTGACCGCCTGGAGGACGGCATCGGCGACCTCCCCCGGACGGTGACTGTTAACCTAGAAGGTTAGGCAGCCAGAGCGTATTCGTTGTTCGCGTGTAAAACGCTGTGATCGTTTTAGGAGGGCTCACAACTCCGCCTGCTTACGTCGGCCACGGATCTCCCCGTCGAGACTACTCAGCCCCTCGAGCGAGTCCGAAGCGGACTGCACCCACTATAACACGGGGTCCAACGGCTCGGTTGCCACGCCGCGGGTTCATCGTTTCCTCAGGTTTGGTGGGAAACGCCGAAGACTATGGTAGCAGCCGCCGGGCGCCAGGCAAGGCGCGAGCACGGGACCGTTCGGATCGCGATCGCGGGCGCCGCCGCGCTCGCGCTGATCGCGGTGATCTTCGTCACGGTCGACCTCTTGACGAACCTCCACATGATGAATCAGACGCTGGGCGCGGTTGCGGCGCGCATGACCGCGCTCGATCCGATGAGCCGCAAGCTCGATCGCCTGGCGGGGATGCAGGCGCAGCTCACCACGCTGGACCGCCATCTGCGCGACATGAACGCCACGATGCAGAGCATGGACGGCAAGCTGAGCGCGACGAATGCTCGGCTCGCTTCCACGCAGCAGCACCTCGGGAGCATGGATGCCAAACTCGCGCTCATGACCACCGAGATGAAGACGCTCGATCGCGACCTCGCCTCGATGCGCGGCGACATTCACACGATGGCGCACAAGATCTCGGGCTCGTTCCTGTTCCGCGCGGTCAAGTAGCCGCGGCGCGGGCAGCCTCGGCGACCGAGGTGAAGCCGTCGCGCCGCAGCAACGCCGCCAGCTCACGCTTGATGCGCGTCACCAGCGCCGTACCCTCATAGATCAGCCCGGTGTAGAGCTGCACGACGCTTGCGCCGGCCCGGATCTTCGCGTACGCCTCGGCGCCGCCGGCGACCCCGCCGACGCCGATGAGCAGCACCGCGCCCGCGGTCAGGTCGCGCACGCGCGCCAACAGCGCGGTCGACGGTGTCGCCAGCGGCGTTCCCGAGAGTCCGCCGGCTTCGCGCGCGTGCGCGCTGCGCAGCCCGGCGGGGCGCTCGCGCGTGGTGTTGGCGACGATGATCCCGTCGATGCGCGCCGCAAGCAACGTCGCGATCAAGCGTTGCACCAACTCGTCGGCCACGTCGGGCGAGAGCTTGGCCACCAGGGCGGGACGTTGCGGACCCCAGTCGATCGCGCCCAAGCGCGCGAGCAGATCGGCTAGCCGCGCCGGGTCGAGGAAGACTTGACCGTTGGCGGTGTTGGGACACGATACGTCGAGGGTGAGGTAGTCGGCATAGGGCGCGAAGCGGCGCGCGAGGTGTACGAAATCGTCCGCCGGGTCGGCGCTGTCGGCATTCGAGGCGAGGTTGATCCCGAAACCGATCGTGGGCCGCCCCTTGCGGGTCAGCCGCGCCTCCATCGCCGCCGCGCCGGCGTTGGGAAACCCTAAGCGGTTGATGACAGCGCCGTCTTCGGGCAGGCGAAAGACGCGCGGGCGCGGGTTGCCGGTCTGGGCGCGCGGCGTCACGCCGCCGACTTCGACGAAGCCGAACCCCTGCGCGCCCATCCGCTCGTAGACGCGCGCATCCTTGTCGAAACCGGCTGCCAAACCGATCGGATTGGTCAACGGACGCCCGAACAACGTGGTCGCGAGGATGGGATCGTCCTCACGCGGCTGCCACGGAACGAGGTTCGCCTCGAGCGCGCACAAGGTCAGCTCGTGCGCGCCCTCGGGATCAAGCGCGTGCAGAAAGGGCTTGGCCAACCAGAACGGGTCGAACACTACCTCACCGAACACCGAGCGCCGCGAAATGGCTCCGCGTGTCGGTGACCGGCCCGCCGACGCGCATCCCGATCGCGCTGGGCTGCCCGCCCAAGACGAAGCACGTCGTCAATTCCAGCCCGTCGAACACCGCGCCGTCCGCGCGCCGCACGCGGCGCCGCGGCGCGCGCGCGTAGCGCTGGAACACCATCGGCTGCGAGTCGTACGCCGGTGCGCCCAGCTCGCCGTGCGCGATCTCGGTGCCCGCGGGATCGAGGATCGCGACGCCGAGCCCCTCACGCCCGAGCACCGGCTTGCGCACGTAGGTATGACCGTCGTCGGGACGATCGAGGTAAGTGGGCAGGAATAGCCGCGCGATCGCATCACGTTCGCGCGCGTCGAACAGCTCGCCGCGCTCGTAGAGGCCCCAGATGAGCGCCTGCGTCGCTTTCGACTGCAACAGCAGCGCCGACGGCGGATTGAGCAGCCGGCACGCGCCGTCCGCGACGGCGGTGAAGAGCGCCGGACCGTCCGGATCGGCGGCCAGATGCTCGAGCGGATAGCAGCGATACAGCACGTCGAGCGGTCCGTGCGCGTCGAGCACCGCGCCGCCGGCGACCGCGAGCTCGTGGATCGGAACGAAGACCACCTCGGCGTCGACGCGGGCCGCGATCAGATCGCGCAGCGCGTACGCCGTTCCCACGTCCTCGCGGTAGACGTTGGTGGCGACGACGCCGATGCGCGCTTCGGCGGCGAGCGGCGCAAGCGCCGTGACGAACGCGTCGCCGAGCCGCTCGTACTCGCCCGCGTTGGGGTCGCGCAGTCCGGCGCGACGTGCCCGCCGGCCGCTCTCGACGAACGACTCCACCAGGAAGAAAGGCGTCTCGGCGTTGAGCTCCAGGACCCGGTAGCGTTCACCTTCGCGCACGAAATCGAACCGCGCGACGAGCGTCTCACCGGCCCGTTCGTCGCGCAGGCGCACGACCTCGAAGGCCGCGGCCGGAATCCCCAGCGCCTGCAAGCCGGCGTCGGGCAACGCGCGCAGCAGCGGAGCGACCCGCGCGTACACCGACCACGCGTCGCGCGCCGCGGCGCGGATCGCATCGACCTCCGCCGCGTCGAGAACGACGACGTCGGGGAGCGCGTAGGGATGCCCTTCGTAGCTCTCCCAGAACGCGACGGGGTCAGCCGCCGGCGCCGTGCGCTCCCGCCTTGCCGAAGCCGCCGCCGCTACCCTTGGCGTTTCCGTTCTTCCCGCCCTTGGCGCGGTTGCGGGCCGCCGCGGCGGCAGCGGCTCCGGCCCCGATCGCGCCGGAGTGCCAGAAATGAATCGACGAGTGGTGCGACGAGCTGTGCGAAGACGAGTTGCCCGTCGAGGTGCGCGGGGTCGGCGTGGCTTCCGGACGTTCCGCCAACAGCGGCGCGCCGGCACAACCGTCGAGCGCGAGCACCGCCAGCGCGATGCTCAGCAGCCGCTGCGTCTTCTCCACGTCAGGCGGGTTTCTCCATTCCGCGGGTAAGCAACGACAGGGCCCACGAGATGATGCCCATGACGATCGCGCCCCAGAACGCCGGCCAGAACCCGTCGACGATGAGGCCGACGTGGAACGCCCCGACCAACCAGAACAGCAGCCCGTTGATCACGAACGTGAACAACCCCAGCGTCACGATCTCGAGCGGCAAGCTGATGATGATGAGGATCGGCCGCAAGATCGCGTTGACGACGCCGAGGATCAGCGCGGCGATGAGGGCGCCGGCGATCCCCGAGACGTGGATCCCCGGAACGATGTATGCGACCGCGATCAGCGCGACCGCGTTCACGACGACCCGGATCAAAAATCCCATGGCGGCCCCTTCAACGTCGAAGAAGGACCTCCGGCCGGTCATCGCCGATGTTGGGCACCTGGAGGAACGCATGAATCGTAGCCGCTTCGTCGCCGGCACGGCGGCGGCGTTTGCCGTCGTCACCATCGCGCGGCCCGGCGCCGCGGCCGACCCGGCCGTCTTCCGCTTCCCCGTCGCGGGCGGCTCGCTCGCGTACCGCCGTTTCGGCTCGGGCGGGCCGCTGCACGTGCTGCTCAGCGGCGGCCCCGGACTGGAGCCGGTCTACCTCGAGCCGGTCGCGGTCGAACTGTCGCGCGACCGGACCATCCTGCTGCTCGACCAGCGCGGCACCGGGCTGTCGCGCGACGCGGTCGGCGACGGCTCCCAACTCACCGTGGCGGGCGCGGTCGCCGACCTCGACGCGTTGCGCCTGGCTTTGGGGTTCAACAAGCTCTCGCTGATCGGGCACTCCTGGGGTGCGATGTTGTCGATGGCGTACGCTGGGGCACACGGCGATCGCGTCGCAGCGCTCGCGCTCCTCGATCCGGGCGGCCCCGATCCGAGCTTCAACAAGACCTTCGGAGACATCATCGGTGCGCGCTTGACCGACGCGGACAGAGCCGCGATCGACGCCGCCCAGAAGAGCGGGAAAGGAACGATGCTCGCGGTCCTGCCCGGCTACTTCCAGGATCACGCGAAGGGCGTCGCCTACGCCGCGGCGATGCCGGAGCACTACGTGAACCCCGACGTCACGCTCGCCATGTTCGGCGATCTCCGCACGCACTACGACGTCAAGGACACTCTGCGCGACACGCCGATTCCGACGCTGCTCGTATACGGCACCGGCGATCCGGCGCGCGCAGCCGAGGCTCAGCTCGACGCGTTGTTCCCGCACGCGACGAAGGTGATGGTCGCCGACGCCGGACACTTCCCGTGGGTCGAAAACCCGGCGCCCTTCTATGCGGCGATCCGCGCGTTCCTCAAAGGCGCGCCGGCGACGAACTAGCCGTCGAGCGCGGCCTTCACCTGCGACGCCAGCGCCGGGGTCATCCCCTTCACCGCGGCGATCTCGTCGACCGAGGCGCTCTTGATCGCGCGCACCGTGCCGAACGCCGTCATCAACCGTTTCTTGCGCACCGGCCCGACACCGGCGAGCGTGTCGAGCACGGACTTGGTCATCGCTTTGCCGCGCCGGTTGCGGTGGTGCGTGATGGCGAAGCGGTGCGCCTCGTCGCGGATGCGCATGACCAGGTGCAGCCCTGCGGAGTTGGGCGGCAGCACGATCGGCTCGCCGTTGCCCGGAACGAACAGCCACTCGTGCTCTTTGGCCAGACCGGCGACGGGGATGCCCCACATGTCGGTCTCGTGCAGCACCTCGACCACCGCGTTGAGCTGCCCTTTGCCGCCGTCGATGAGCAGCAGATCGGGTTTCTCGTGGAAGCGCTCGCGCCGGCGCCCCTGGGCTTCGATCGCGGCGGTCGCGACGTCGCTGTCGGCGAGCGGCGGACGGTCGGCGTCGTGGCGCAGATAGCGCAGCCGCCGGCGCAACGTCTCCTGCATCGAAGCGAAATCGTCCGGTCCCTGCACCGCCTGGATGTTGAAGTGGCGATAGTCGCTCTTCTTGGGCCGGCCTTCGACGAAGACGACCATGGACGCGACCGAGTGCGTGCCCCCGATGTTCGAGATGTCGTAGCACTCGATGCGGTGCGGCGGCTCGGGCAGATCGAGCGCCGCCGCCAACTCGGTAAGCGCGCTCGCCGACGCGGTTTCGGTCGCTTCCTGATGCACCAGAAACGCCCGCAGGTTCTGCTCCGCGTTCTTCTTGACCAGCTCGAGGTAGTCGACGCGCTCGCCGCGCCGCGGCTCGAGGACGCGCACGCGCACGCCCTTGATCTCCGTGAGCCAGGCCTCGATCACGCTGGCGTCGTCGGGCCGTGCTTCGACGAGGATCTCTTTGGGAACCGCAGCCTCGTAACCGGCCCGGCGGCGCCCGCGCGACTTCTCCGCCACGGGCGCCTGTTGATCGCGCGCCGCACGCAAGGCCAGCGGCGAGCCGGTGCGTTCCGCGTCGTAGGATGCGTCCATGCCGAAGTTTCCGGTACGCGACGTGTAGAACTGCTTGATGAACTCCGAGAAGATCTCGGAGTCGCCGCGCTCGCTCGTGCCTTCGAGGATGAAATACTCCTGGCCCAGCAGCTTGCCGTCGCGAACCAGAAACACTTGCATGCAGGCCTGACCCTGCGCCCGCGCCAGCGCCATGAGGTCGACGTCGATGCGCGAGCGCCCGACGACCTTCTGGCCTTCGATCGTGCGCCGCACCGCGATGATGCGGTCGCGCAAACGCGCCGCCGCCTCGAAGTTGAAGTGGGCCGCCGCGTCGCTCATCTCGTGCTGTAGGCGCCCGATGAGCGGCGCGTAGTGCCCCTCTAAAAAGAGCACCACCTCATCGACGAGCCGATCGTAGTCGTCTTCGGACTGGTAGCCGACGCACGGCGCCAGACAGCGCTTGATGTGGTACTGCAGGCAGGGCCGTTTGCGCTTGCCGTCGATCGGCTCGCGGCAGGTTCGCAGCGGGAACACGATGCGCACCAGGTCGATGAGCTCACGCAGGCCGTGCGCGTTCGTGTAGGGCCCGAAGTAGCGTGCCCCGTCGTCCTTCACGACCCGCGTGAAGGTTACGCGGGGGAACGGCTCGTTGGTGACTTTGAGGTACGGGAAACGCTTGTCGTCGCGCAGCCGGACGTTGAACGGCGGTTGATGCCGCTTGATGAGGTTGGCCTCGAGGATGAGCGCCTCGACCTCGTTGGTCACCACGATCGTGCGCACGTCGGTGACGCGCTCGACCATTTTGACGGTGCGATACGGGTGCGCGGCGGAGTCCTGGAAGTACGAGCGCACGCGGTTGCGCAGGGAAACGGCCTTGCCGATGTAGAGGATGCGGCCGTCCGCCCCGACCATCTGATAGACGCCGGGCTGGTCGGGCAGTTGCGAGAGCGTGCGTTCCAGACGCGTCGGTTCGACGGCCATTCTCCTACGTCAACGAAGCATACCAGCGCGCGAGGTCGTGCACCTCGGGCGAGGGCATCTCGTGCGCGGCTCGGTAGCCGCGGATCTCGGCGTGCGCGCCGCTCTCGTGACGCAGGTACGCCTGCGAGCGCGCCGTGAGCGCGGGCGGGATGACGGCGTCGAGCTCGCCGTAGCCGAAGAACAGCTCGCACCCGCGCAAGCGCTGGGGCTCGAGCGCGATCCCGGCGTCGAACGGCAGCGTGCCGTGCAGCATCGCCACGCCCGCGAACCGGAGCGGCGCTGCGAGCAGCAAGGCGCTTGCCATCACCGCGCCGCCCGAGAAACCCGCCAGCCAGACGCTGCTTGCGGTTTGCCGTTCCAGCCAAGCCTCGACGTAGGCCATCCCCGCGGCCAGCGAGGCAGCGATCGGCCGGCCGACGTCATGGTGCGCATACCACCGGTAGCCGCCCTCGGCGGCGATCGGCGCGCGCAGCGCAGCCACGCTCGCGCCGGGCGGGAACGCCTGCTCGAGCGGAAAGATGTCGTGTTCGTCTGCGCCGTTGCCGTGGAGCAGCACCACGAGCGGGCCGCGCCGCTTGGCGCGGCGCCAGAGCACGTCAGCTGCGATCGGCGGGCGCCTTGACCTTGCGCAGGCGCATCACGACGACCGCGGCGACCGCGAGCACGGCCACGCCGATGACGATGGCCAGCGTGGCCTTGTGCAACGCCCCTAAGATCGCATCGATATTGTTGCCGGCCATGTTGCCCAGGTACGCCAGCCCGAAGCAAAAGATCGCCGATCCCAGCGCGGTGTAGCTGATGAAGTAGCGCTTCTGCATGCGCGAGATCCCGGCGGGGAACGACGCGACGCCGCGGACGAAGGGGATGAAGCGGCACCAAAACACGGTGATCGTCCCGAACCTCGCATAGAAGCCGTGGACCTTCTCCATCGCGCTGTGCTTGAAGCCGATGTACTTTCCGTAGCGCTCCAGGACCGGGACGCCGCCGTAGTAGCCGACCGCGTAGAGCGCCGTCGCGCCGCAGACCTCGGCGACGGTTCCGACGATCCCGACCAGGATCCAGGCCGGCAGCGCGCCGATCGTCGGCAGGTGCCCCTGCGACGCGAGCGCGCCGGCGGCCGGCATCACGAACTCGGTCCCGGCCGGCGCGCCCATGTTCCCCAAGAACATGACCACGAACAGGCCCAGGTAGCCGGCGTGGACGACCAGATCGTGAAAACTCTGGCTCAGGTGTTCCATGCGCGCCTCAAGATGTCGGCCGCGAGCCCGCCGCCTTCGGCGCGGATCGCTTCGAAGAGGTCGAGCGGTTCGACGTCCCGGTCGCCGGCGAGCCGCTCGGCTATCTCGACGATCTTTCTCACCCGAGGTGTCACCAGGATGCCCTCCCACGTCCGTCCGTCGCCGGTTCCGAGCGCGCGCTTGACCTCAGCATGGACGTGCTCCGGCTCGACCCGGTCGGCCGCGAGCAGCGCATCGATCGTCCCGTCGTGCTCTTCGAGCAAGGCGTACAGCATGTGCTCGGCACCCACGTAGTAGTGGTTGTGGTTGCGGCACTCTTGCTCCGCGGCGCGGAGCACGCGCCGGGCGGCGGGACTGAAACGTGAGAACAACGGCGGCCCGTTGGCCCCGCGGCAGCGTGGTACCTCCCGTCCTGGGAGCGCCCACTTCCGTGCCGGGGAAGCCAAGCGACGCGCGCGGTAGTACCGCCGCTAGGAGGAACCGCATGCGATACACGTTACTCTCGGCCCTCGCCCTCGCGATCGGGGCCGGCGCGCTGGCTCAGGCGGCGGTGCCGGATTCCGTCAAAGCGCGGGTCCCACCGCACCCGCAATTTACCCGCTGCTGCCATGAGAAGGTCTGGGATTCCGCCGGAAAAGAGATCGGCGACCTGATATCCTACGACGAACGGTTTCAGTCGCAGCAGCTCGGCGGCTACGTCGCGTACCACCTCAAAGGCGGCGACGGCGTCCCGATCCTGGTCTATCCCGAAGGATTTTATCCGCTTCAGAATCCCGGCGGGAGCACGTCGCTTTTCACCACCCCGGATTGCAGCGGCAGCACCATGTTCGCGATGATCTACTCGCCGCCGCTCGCGAAGCGCTACGCGATGGTGCTCACGGGCAATCAGCAGCCCGCCACGCACGCATGGCTTTTTGTTACCGACGCACTCCCCTCGCGAGTCGTCCCCGCGGGAACCGTCTTCCACTCGCAATGGGATTCCGGAGCGTGCTCCCCGTATCCGGCGCCGGGGTACACCGTGCCCAGCCCCGGCGGTTACTGGACGCATCGCGTCGTGGATCTGCTCGTGCAGTTCCACCGGCCGTTCTACATCGACTACTGACCTCGATCGGAAAAGAAAGCCGGCCCGCAAATGGGCCGGCTTTCCGGACTGGTCGGGGCGGCAGGATTTGAACCTGTGACCTCTGCGTCCCGAACGCAGCGCTCTACCAAGCTGAGCTACGCCCCGTAGGCGTGCACCGAACCCCCGGGATTCGCAGACCGGTACCCCTCTCCTCCCGCCGACGCGGGAACGGCGCAAGCGGTACCGAAATCCTCAGACCGCTCCATGAGATACCTGATCGTCGGCTGCGGGCGCGTGGGCTCGACCCTCGCCAAATTGCTCGTCGCCGACAAGCACGACGTTGTCGTCGTGGACGAGAACCCCGCCGCGTTTCGACGGCTGGGCAACCGCTTCGCCGGTCAGGTCGAGGTCGGTACGGGGATCGACTACGACGTGCTCAAGCGCGCCGGCGCCGAGCGCGCCGACGGCTTCGTCGCGGTGACCGACGGCGACAACCGCAACGTGATGGCGGCGCTCATCGCGCAGCGCATGTTCCGCATCCCCAAGATCGTCGCGCGCATCTACGATCCGCCGCGCGGGCAGCTCTATCGCGAACTCGGCATCGAGACGTTCTGTCCGACGACGATCGGTGCGCAGCTCATTCGCGACCGCCTTCAAGACGTCGCCTACGCGTCGGTACCGTCGTTCGACTTCGGCAAGCTGTCGTCGTTGGTCGCCACGGTGTCGCGCACGCAGGCCGGCAAGCGCGTCTCCGAGGTCGAGGTCGATGGAAAGATCCGCATCGCCGCGATTCGCCGCCTCGGCAGCGTCGGTATCCCCGCACCCTCGGACCTGCTCACCGAGGGTGACGAGATCAACGCGATCGTCGCCCCCGAAGCGCTGTCCCAATTCGCCGCCGACTTCGCCGCCGCACGCCCCGAAACGCGCCTGTCGGCGTGATGGTGGCGTAGCACCGTGTTCATCTTGATTGTCGGGGGCGGCAAGGTCGGGACCTATCTTGCGCGCGGGCTCATCAAGCAGCAGCACGAGGTCGTCGTCATCGAGAAGGACGCGCGCAAGGCGCAGCTGATGACCAACCTGCTCGAGAGCGACATCGCGGTGGTCGGCGACGGTTGCGACCCGAACGTGCTCATGCAGGCGGGCCTCGCTCGCGCCGACGTCGTCGTCGCCGATACGGGCGATGACGAGGACAACCTCGTCGTGTGCATCATCACCAAGAAACACTCGAGCGCGCGCTGCATCGCGCGGGTCAACAATCCCAAGAACAAGCTGATCTTCGAGTCGCTCGACAGCGACCGGCCGGTCAGCGTGATCTCGTCGACCGAGCTGATCCTGGACATCATCGACGAGCGCGTAAACGCGCGCAGCCTCGAACCGCTGGCGAAGGTCGGGCACGGTGAGCTCGAGCTGGTGCAGTTGCGGATCGCCGACGACTCGCCGGCCAAAGGCAAGCGCATCGCCGACCTGGAGCTCCCGCGCGGCAGCGTGATCGTTGCGGTGGATCACGGCGCCGGCGACGTCGTCGTTCCCAACGGCGACACGACCTTGCAGCGCGGCGACGACGTGATCGCGATGATCAAGCCCGACATGCGCTTGGGCGTCTGCGCCGCGCTGGTCGGCTGAAGGCTGCCCTGCACACCGTCGAGGACCGCTGGCGGCAGACCGACGACCGTCAACGGCTCCCTATGAGCCGGGCTGGGCTTGGCGAGCGTCGTGCCGCTATGACGCTCTCAAGAGTGACCCCGGCAGCCGGTTTCGGTATTGACATACCGGGGTATTCTGACGTACGGTAACGACAACGCATCGCGCTTGAATCGCTTGCCGCTCATGGCAGGCCTTGCTATTGCGTGTACTCGCAAATCTCGAGGAGGCACGTCATGTCACGAGCTCGGTCGATGTTGTCGCCGCTCGCAAACGGACGGGCGCCTGAAGGCTTTATTCGAGACATGCACCTCACGTTGGAGAGTGTTGAGCGCAAGATCCGCAGCAAGGTTCTCGAAGTCGCTCAGCTACGGAATACGCGGGAAGAGTTAGGGCGAGTCCTAGCCGAACTGAAGACGAACACCAACACGAAGATGTGACACTCGAAAGCAATCTGACTCCGGAACATAGACTAAAGCACCACGTCGAAGCCGTGGTGTTTTTTCTTTATCGCCTCTGGCGCTCTTGCCGCGAGCCTTACGCAAGGGATATTGATGGATTGTCTTTGTGCAACAGAAATGTTCTCGCCTTACCCCCGCATTGCTCCGTCACAAACCGCGCGATCTCTGTGGTCGCGGACGATATTTCGGTCGTGCCAATCACGTCGGTGAGACCGTCTATATCGATGACCGCAGATCGCGTCTCGGGATCGATACGCGTCGCCTTGCCGCCTTTACTGTTCCAGGCGCGGCAGAGAACCATGCGAGAGGCCGTATCATAATAAATGATTTCACCCTTCGTGGGCGAGACCACGCGGTCGTCGCCGAAAGGCTGAAACCGTTCGTTGCCCTCAGCGTAACCGAGTCGCAGGTCGCCTTGAATCTTGTCCCGGTCGACTAGCCCACTCGGCACCAAGGAAGTTAGCGACGCAAGATTTGAGATGCAAACCAGCGGTGAGATAAAAGGCAGGCTCACCATATCTTTCTTGATTCGGCGAACTAGGTTCGCCACCGACGGTTGAATCTTCTTAGCATCCGGCAGGTTGAACGAGCGATAGACATCGGCCCATGCGCGAATCCTTGGATGATCGAGAGAGATGGCATTGTCGTTCCGAATCGCCCCAATCTTCTGCGCCAGCAAGTCTTGTAGGACGATATTTCTAGTCGCCGAATTGTCGACGTCCGATACGAACGCGACACCCCTGCAGAAACTTGGATAGGCTGCGAAAATGTCCGGATCAACGCTGTATGTCAACGAGCCCATCGGGTTTTGGCCCTCCGATACACCTCGATCAAATGCTTGTTGAAGTCTTCGATCTTGTCGGGTTCTCGGAAATAGAAGTTGAAGCGAATATCGTATTCTTTGAACGCGTTCCCGTCATTTTCAAGAAACAGGATGTCGTGGAGCGCCATGTGGCGGATCGCGATCAATGGATGCGGACTCTTGCTGGCCAAGAATGCCCCATTGTGGACACCCGCCTGCCGGCAGTTCGTGTGAAACTGGCCGACCATTAGACCGCGCCCTACAAATGCCGGTTTGATTCGGTCAAAAACCAAATCGAGGACTCCAGTGTCACGCTCCGGCAGCTCTGGAAACACCACAAGCAGTGCCTTCGTTTGAAGCAGCTCCAATGGAAAGGGTGGAGTCCTCAGAAATTCCTCTATGTAACCTAAAAGAATGGTTTCGATTGCGGGCTCACTCTGGCCATTCACCTCGGGATGAAAGGCCATATAAAACCGATTTGTGCTCAGCGATTTCTCAACGTATGGGCACACGACTTGATTTTTGCCGGGGCGGTGTACGTATTCATTAGGAGCCACCAGATAGGAATTTGCCCACGCTATGATCTCGTTCGCTATTGTCAGGCTCTTCGGAGTGAGAAACGCATGGCTCATAGGCTCTGTCCCCGCCTGTTCTGTCGACCGGCTGTTGCTACCAAGGCATATACCGGATGCTCGGATGCTCGGATGCTCGGTTGCTCTCCTGCCATTGGCTGGCAGCCGCCTGGGGAAAATGCCATCAAGTGAGCTTTCCGGAGGTCTGTCCGCCTACTTGGCGGAGCCTCCATTCTCTCGCCGGATAGCGCAAGGGTCGAGCCGGCTCACTCAGTAGCCTGGCTGGCGTCGAAAATGGCCTGCGGGGGGTGGAAGCGGCATAACGAATCCCGACGCTTGAAGTGTCGACGTCAAACCAACCAAAACCGCGCGTGCTATCCGGAATCGCGGCAACAGGCAAGCTTCACGTCGGAAACTATGTCGGCGCCATGCGCACGTGGGCGACCCTCCAGGACAGTTACGACAACTATTTCTTCATAGCGGACTTGCACGCGCTGACGATACCCGAAGCGGTGCGTCCGGACGCGCTGCGGCAACGGACGCGTGAAATCCCCGCCCTGTACATCGCCTCGGGCATCGATCCCGCACGTTCGACGATTTTCTTGCAGTCCCACGTGCCGGCACATGCCGTTCTTGCATGGATCTTCGATTGTCTAACACCCGTTGGCTGGCTCGCCAGAATGACGCAGTACAAGTCGAAGTCACAGTCGAGTTCGCCGAGCGCCGGTCTCTTCACGTACCCATGTCTCCAGGCATCGGACATACTACTATACCAGCCCCGATTCGTTCCAGTCGGCGAGGACCAGCGGCAACACATTGAAATCACACGCGACATCGCGGAACGCTTCAACGCCATGTTCGGAGAGCTCTTCACGATACCGGATCCGTGGATCCCTACCGATGGCGCGCGCATCATGGGCCTCGACGATCCCACGGAGAAGATGAGCAAGAGTACCGCCGAGGTGCGGTCCGGTCACGCTATCGGCCTTCTCGATCCTCTGGAGACGATCCGTAAGAGCATCCTGCGCGCAGTTACGGATTCCCGAACGGCGGTCGACCGTGAAGACCTTTCACCGGCGGTAAACAATCTTCTCACGCTTTATCAAGTACTTTCGGACTCGACCCGCGACCAGACGCTCGAGAGGTTCCACGGAAAGGGCTATGGTGTCCTCAAGCGCGAGTTAGCGGACGTCGCGAGCGAAGTCATCGGATCGATCCAAGGACGGTTCAAGGAGATTACGGCCGATCCGGCCTATATCGACGGCGTCCTCGCCGACGGTGCCAGACGGGCCGCCGCCGTCGCAGACGTGACGCTTGATCGCGCGAAGCGCCTGATCGGACTGACATGAAAGCTCTCGCAGCTTGCGCCGCATCTCAACTCCGAAGTTCAACACGGCCGCGCCTTGTGGCGCGCATCGCCGACCTGTCGCTGCCGCGCGGCAGCGTGATCGTTGCGGTGGATCACGGCGCCGGCGACGTCGTCGTTCCCAACGGCGACACGACGTTGCAGCGCGGCGACGACGTGATCGCGATGATCAAGCCCGACATGCGCTTGGGCGTCTGCGCCGCGCTGGTCGGCTGAGGGCTCGTGCACACCGTCACGCTCGTTCTGGTCGCGATCGTGGCGCTCGAGCACCTGTATTTTCTCTACCTCGAGATGTTCAGGTGGACCAGCCCGTCGACGCTCACGGCGTTCGGCCTCACGGCCGCATTCGCGGCCGAGTCGAAGACCTTAGCCGCGAATCAAGGCCTCTACAACGGCTTTCTTGCCGCCGGCCTGGTGTGGGCGCTCCTCGCGCCGGCGGTGCTGCAACGGCCGCTGATCCTCTTCTTCGCGGCGTGCGTGCTCGTCGCGGGCATCTACGGCGGGCTCACGGTCACGCGCCGAATCCTGGTCATCCAAGCCGTGCCTGCCGCGCTCTGTCTCGCCACGCTCGCTTTCGGCTGAGTCCGCCGCGATGACGCAGGGCGAACCCGGGGCCGCGGCCGAGCCGGTCCAGCCCCAGGGCGATGCGGTGTGCTGGCTGCACCTGGTCTGCGAGTCGTGTGGGGCGCTGCTCGAGCGCGAGGGGGATCCGCATCGGCCGGGCTGCGACGCCGCGCCGCGCGAGGCTCGACCCTAGCCGTTGATCCTGGCGGGGTGATCGGGGAAGCGACCACTTTGCTCCGGAGACGACCAGCATGCAGACACAATGGCCCGCCTTGGGGCCGACCATCGACTTCTCGTCGCTCGACGCGAGCGCCGGCTGGAACTCGGTGAACCAGCCGGGGAGCGGCGCGGGTCCGTTCGGCGCCGCACAACCCGACGCGATCGCGCGCCCATGGTGGACCTGCGGAACCACCGCAGCGACGCAACCCGGCGGCGCGTTCGGCGGCGCGTTCGGCGGCGACGGCTCTGGCGGCAACGGTGTCTCCGGGCTCCTCTCGGGCCTCCTCTCCGTCTTGCAACAGCTCGTCGGCGCGTTGCTCAACGGCGCGTCGCCGGCCGGGACGCCGCCGAACCAGGGGCCGGCGCCGAGTACGGGCGCGACCGGCTACGAACAGCCGTTCAGCAACGTCGACGTGAGCTCGACCGGCGATCCCCACATCGCCGAAGTCGGGACGAGCGTCGGGCCGGGCGGCGGCGGCCCGGTCGACGTGCGCTGGGACAGCATGACCGGCCATGACGATCTCGTCCACAGCAACCAGATCGAAGGTGGATATCGGGTCTCGACGGCGGTCACGACGCCCGACGCCAACGGCGTCACCTACAACCAGTCCGCAACCGTGCACACCAACTTCGATCAAGCCGCGGTCACGATGAACCGCGACGGGTCGTACTCGATCTTCGACAACTTGAATGAGGTCGCGCTCGGCAAAGGTGAGTCGGCGACGCTCTCGGGCGGTGAAACCGTCACCGCGAACCAGGACGGTTCGCTGACGGTCGGTGCGAACAACGGCGGCGCAGGTTCCATCGCGACGACGCTGCGCAGCACCAGCGCCGGGGTCGACGTGACGACGCACGCCCAGGGACTCGCGCTCGGCGGCGACGCGATCACCCACGGCGCGCCCAAAGGACGCGCCGTCCACGCGCCGCACGCTCGACCCGCGCACCATCACCGCAAAGCTGCCGCCCCGAACTCGTCAGCGGGCGCCGCCACGCCGGTCGGTACCGAAGCACCGCTAGCGTTGTGAGCCGGCCTCAGTGCGTGTGGGTGAAGTTGCCTAGCGCGACGCCGGCGGAAACGATGCGGCGCAGCGCCTCGCGCATCCCGAGCGGTTCCTGCGGCCGGCCGACTTGCGCGAAGTACAGCTCGGGATCGATGTTCAGCGTGCGAGTCTGCACCATCGTCACGCGATGCTCGGCCAGGAAGCGCTCGAGCGCCTCGACCTCGGCGCGCTCGTCGGTGACGCCGGGATGGGTGAGCAAATTCAGCGAGACGCGCAGGCCGCGCCGTGCCGCGAGCGCGATCGATTCCAGCACGTCGTCGAGCGCGTATCCGATCGGACGATAGTACGCCGCGCATACGTCGGGCCGGAACGAGTTCAAGCTGATCCGCACCGCTTGCAGCCCCGCGTCGATCAGGCGCGCGAGGCTGCCGGGCAGCGAGCCGTTGGTGTTGAGGTTGATCGTTCCGTTAGGGCGCCGGGCACGCACCGCCGCGATCGTACGTTCCAGCGTCGTCGCCCGCAGCAGCGGCTCGCCCTCGCAGCCTTGGCCGAACGACACGATGCCGTCCGGCACGCGTTCGAGGTGCCGGATCGCGATGCGCGCCACGTCGCCGGCGTCGGCTTCGAAGGCCACGCGTTGCTGCGGCGACGGCAAGCCGGCGTCGGGGGCGAGTTCCGAGATGCAGCCGACGCAGGCGGCGTTGCAGCGCGGCGAGACCGGCAGCGCGGCTTCGCCGCGTTCCAGAAAAACGTTCTGCGCGGTGAAACAGCCGTAGTCGTGCGAGCAGATCGCCAGCTGGGCGAGGGTACGGTTGCCCGGATCGTCGGCTTGGCGGCGGCGCAACAGCGCGTCGAGCTCGCCCTCGGCGAAGTAGCGCGGCGTCCAGTCCTCACTTTCGTCGGTGCGCATCGCCGCGACGTGGAGCGCATCGTCGACGACGCAGGCGAAGGTGTATCCGAACAGCGGCAAGGCGGGTGCCTCGGGCAGTCGTCGATACGCCGGCAGCAGCAGTCGCGTGAAGCCGGCGGGGAGCAGCGCCGCCAGCGCGGTGCGGCGTGACGCGACGCCGCCGCCGCGCAGCAGCGGGGCACGTCCGGGCAACATCGTGCTCACCGTGCCGGGGGGCGCCGGGATGAGTTCCTCGCTCCGGGGCGAGCGTTCGATCCCGCCGTCGGCGAGCGGCGAACGCGTCTCGTCGAAGAAGATCCGTCCGCGGGCATCGGTGTAGGCCAGCCCGGTCATCAGACGACCTGCTCGAACTCCCGCACGGCGTCGCCGATGAGCGTTGCGCGTTCGCCCGGCTTCCACTGCACCTCGAGCACCCCGCCCGGAACGTCCAGCACGACCGGTGCGGCCGCCTCGCCGGCCGCAATCAGCACCGCCGCGACCGCGACCGCGCCCGTTCCGCACGCCTGCGTCGCGCCCGCGCCGCGTTCCCAATGCCGCACGCGCCAACGATCGCCGCGGCGGGCGACGAAATGCACGTTGGTGCCGCCCGGATAGCGCGCGTCGCGCTCGATCCGCGGGCCGACCCGGTCCACGTCGACGTCATCGACGTCGTCGACGCGCACCACGACGTGCGGGTTGCCCACGTCCACCGCCGTCGCGAGCAAGCCCGCGACCTCGTGCGGCTCGCCGATGCGCGGCTCGCCCATCTCGACCGCGACGCGGTAGGGCTGACGCGAAAGGATCCGCGTCGCGATGGGGCCGGCGGTCGTCTCGACCGTCGCCGCGTCGATGCCGTCGTGCTCGTCGAGGTAGCGGGCCACGCAGCGCATCCCGTTGCCGCACATCTCCGCATCGCTGCCGTCGGCGTTCACGATGCGCATCCGCGCATCGTAGTGCTCCGAGGCTTGCAGGAACAGAACCCCGTCGGCTCCGACGCCGTCGGAGCGGTCACAGATGCGCCGGGCGAACGCGGCCGGATCGTCGACCGCCGCTAGACGCTCGTCGACAAGCACGAAGTCGTTCCCGGTTCCGTTCGTCTTGACGATCGGAACGCCGGTCGTCACGGCGCGACCGCCTCCGCGTCTTCCCGGACGAGGGGAGCGGCGACCGCGCCGTTCGGCGAGATCGTCGAGACCGCGTGCTTGTAGATCAGATGCGCCTTCTTCTCGGATTCGATGACGATCGTGAAGGAATCGAAGCCCTTCACCACGCCCCGCATCTGAAACCCGTTGACGAGGTAAATGGTGACGGGCACGGCTTGGCGCTTCACTTCGGACAAGTAGGCGTCTTGGAGCTGCGGCGGGCGCGGTCCTGAGTTTGTCGGCGGGGTCATACGAGAGCCTTATCCCCAGCCCGCTGGACTCCCGTCTACCAATAGGCGCCGATCCGCTCGAGCAGCTCCGGGCCGGTGAGCGCAACGATCTCCGGTTCGGTCCGAAACCACGTCGCCTGGCGCTTTGCGTAGCGCCGCGTGTTTCGGATGAGTTGCGCACGCAGCTCGGCGTCGGTGGATAAGCCCGCCAAGTACGCCAAGGCCTCGCGATAGCCGACGGCGTCGGCCGCAACGGCGCCGGCACCGACACGCTCGGCTTCTTCCAGCAGCCCGTTCGCGAGCATCGACTCGACGCGACGCGCGATGCGCCGTTCGAGCTCATCGGGTTCGATCGTGAGATAGAGTTTGCGGAACGGAATGCCGCGCGTCCGAAGATTCGAACCGTCGTGCTGCGCCTCTCCAAGGACCGCGGCGTGTCGCGGGGCGGCTGGGCTGCGTTGGGCGAGCGCGATCTCGAGCGCGCGCGCCACGCGATACGGGTCGTTTGGCGCGATCGTGAGCGCACGCCCGGGCGCGAGCGCCCGCAGCCAGTCCGCTAGCACGGCAGGCGGATGCACGCGGGCTTCGTGGGCGAGGCGTTCGCGCAGGACCGGATCGTAGATCGACGACAGCGTGACGTCACCCGTGAGCGCGCGCACGTAGAACCCGGTCCCGCCGACGACGAGCGCGCGCTTTCCGCGCGCGCGAATCTCCTCGATCGCACGCAGCGCGTCGGCGACGAAACGCGCGGCCGAATAGCGGTCCTGCGGGTCGACGAAGCCGACGAGATGATGCGGCACGCGAGCGCGCTCGGCATCGCTGGGCGCGGCCGTGCCGATCGGCATCCCGCGGTAGACCTGCCGTGAGTCCGCACCGACGATCTCAGCGCCGAACCGCTCGGCCAGCTCGAGCGCGAGCGCGCTCTTGCCCGACGCCGTCTGGCCGGCGAGGATCAGGACGCCCGGCGTCACATCCGTTTGAAGAGCCGGGCGATGTGGTCGGGTTCGAGGCGCACGATCGTGGGGCGGCCGTGCGGGCAGTGCATCGGGTTCTCGCAGCGCTGCAAGCGCTCGACGAGCGCCGTCATCTCCGGATACTCGAGCTTCTCGCCGGCGGTTACCACCGAATGGCACGCCAGCGACGCCCACACGCGCTGATCGGCGTCGAGCCCGCGAGCGTCGTCGGCAAGGCACGCGATGAACTCGGCGACGTCGAACGGCCGCGTACGGCCCGCGTGCACGAGTCGCGCCGGCGTCGCCGTCACGCGGTAGGCGCGCTCGCCGAATGGCTCGACGTGTAAACCGCCCGCGGCCAGCGACTCGAGCGTCGCATCGAGCCGGTCGGCGTCTTCGGGCCGGACTTCGAACGTGTAGGGGATGAGCAGCCGCTCGGCGGCGGCGTGCGCGGACGCGTTTGCCGCGAGTTGCTCGAAGACGATGCGTTCGTGTGCGGCGTGCTGGTCGATGAGCACCACGGCGTCGCCGTCGCTGGCGAGGATGAAGGTGCGGTCGATCTGAGCCAGCACGCGCAGCGTTTTGCGTTCGGTGCCGGCGACGGGCGCGCTCGGCGCCAGCAACGTGTCGGCCCAGTCCACCGGCACGCTTCCGGACTCGCGTGACGGCGGCGCAAACGAGATCGAGCGTTCGAGCCGCTCGACGGCACCGCGGCGCAACGCCGACCCGATCGCATCCTTGACCGCGGCGACGACGCGGTCGCCGTGGCGCAGGCGTACGTCGCTCTTGGTCGGGTGGACGTTGGGATCGACTTCAGCGGCGGGGATCTGCAGGTACAGCACCCCGTACGGATGCCGTCCGACCATCGCGAAGGTGCGGTACGCCGCGGCCCAGGCGCCGCTCACCAGCGTGCTGCGCAGCAGCCGCCCGTTCACGAACAGGATCTGGTTGCGGCGATCGGGGCGGTCGTCACCCGGCGAGCTGACCCAACCGCTGACGGCGGCGTGACGGTCCTCCGAACGCAGCGGAACCATCGCCGCCGCCGCGCCGAAGACGTGCCGCAAACGCGGCGCG
This sequence comes from Vulcanimicrobiota bacterium, assembly GCA_003140215.1. GTDB lineage: Bacteria > Vulcanimicrobiota > Vulcanimicrobiia > Vulcanimicrobiales > Vulcanimicrobiaceae > Vulcanimicrobium > Vulcanimicrobium beijerinckii. The sequence continues at coordinate 181,765 of PLJL01000005.1, forward strand.
AGATCCTCACCGGGCGCGAACGCGAACGCGGTCTTGCCGTCGTGCTCGAGCGTGAACCCAACCTGCGGATACGCCAGCGCGAGCGTCGCCAGCCACGACGCGATGCGCGCGAACTCCGCGGCCGGTGATCGCAGGTACTCGCGCCGCACCGGGACGTTGCCGAACAGCTCGCGCACCACGACGCGCGTCCCGAGCGGCCCCGCCAGCGGCCGCGGTTCCCCGATCGCGTCGGCGTGCGCATCCAGCGCCGTCGCGAGGTCGGCACCGGTAGTACGCGACACGACGGTCACCTTGGCGACCGCCGCGATCGAGGCGAGACCTTCGCCCCGAAAACCCAACGTGTCGACGTGCGCCAACTCCGCCGCGCCGGCGATCTTCGAGGTGGCGTGCCGCGTCACGGCCAGCGGGAGATCGGCCGGCGCGATGCCCACGCCGTCGTCCGCGACTTCGATCTCGATCAGGCCGCCGCCGCGCACGCGCACCGCGATTCGGGTCGCGTCGGCGTCGAGCGCGTTCTCGACGAGCTCCTTGACGACCGAGAGCGGCCGCTCGATGACCTCGCCGGCCGCGATCTGACCGATCGTCTGTGGGTCTAGGAGCCGGATCACGCCGCGATTAGCTCGAGTCGGTTTCCGAACGGGTCGTTGACGAACGCGCGGCGGATCCCCGGGACGCTGATGTCGTCGCGCACGTCGCACCCGGCCGCGCGCAGCCGCTCGACGAGCGCTTCGAGATCGCCGCAGCGCAGCGCGGGATGCGCCTTTGCCGAGGGTCGAAAGTCCGATTCGATTCCGAGGTGCAACTGCAGCTCGCCGCTGGCGAACCACGCCCCGCCGCGTTTGGCGAGCTCGGGCGGCTTGGGCAGCTCGGTCATCCCGCACGTCCCGACGTAAAAGGCGCGCGCGTCGTCCTCGCGTCCCGGAGGCATCGCGAGCTGCACGTGGTCGTAAGCCAGGAATGGAACGGGCACGGCGTCCCCTTCGCCGCGAACCGTCCGGCTACCGGGCAGGCGGCGGCAGGATCTGGTCGACGGGCACGGCGTCGTCGGGGAAAGCCAGCGGCACCGGCGGTTTCGGCAGCAGCAGAAGAGGACGTGGTTCAGATTCGTCCGATCACCGTGGCAGCGTATTATCGCATGGGCGAGGTCGGGATCATCGGCCCCGACGAGCGCGTCGAGCTGCTTGACAGCGCACTCACCGCAGTGTGCTGCTCGTCGGGTTGCCGCATGGTGTCCGCTTCGTGGCTGCGCGTTGTCGCCCTGGCAGTTGAAGCGCGTGAACGTGTATGCGCAACCGCATACACGATAACGCACTTACATCTCGAAAAGCAGCGGTTGTTCGATCACGCCGGGCTTAGAGAGTTTCCCGCGCAGCGGAACGGTCACTTCGAGGCTGTCGCGGTCTTCGAGCGCGCCGGCGATCTCGCGCGCTCGCGACACCACCGCCGGCGGCAGCCCGGCCATGCGCGCGACCTCGATGCCGAACGAGCGCGACGACGAACCCGGCAATACGCGATGCGAGAACACGGGCGCCCCGCCCTTGGTCGTCTCGACCGCGGTGATGTGGTAGTTCGCCACCAGCGGCCAGCGGTCGGCCAATGCGACGAGCTCGTGGAAGTGGGTCGCGAACAGCGCCATCGGCGCACGCGTCTCGCGCTCGAGCAAGTACTCGCAGATGGCCTGCGCGATCGCCAGGCCGTCGATGGTCCCGGTGCCGCGGCCGATCTCGTCGATGAGCAGCAAGCTGCGGTCGGTCGCCCGGCGCAAGATGTTCGCCGCCTCGGCCATCTCGATATAGAACGTCGACTGGCCCGACGCCAGGTCGTCCCCGGCACCGATGCGCGTGAAGATGCGGTCGACGATGCCGAGCTTCGCGGAACGCGCCGGCACGAACGAGCCGATCTGCGCCAAGATCACCAGTAGGGCGGTCTGCCGCAGATAGGTCGATTTCCCGCCCATGTTCGGCCCGGTCAACAGGATGAAGCGCGTCGCGTCGACCCCCAACCGCAGATCGTTGGGGACGAACGACGAGCCCAGCAGCGCTTCCATCACCGGGTGGCGGCCGTCGACGATCTCGATCGTGCTGTCCGCACCGAACGCCGGCCGCACGTAGCCGCGCTCGCCGGCGACCTGCGCGAGCGAGCAGTAGGCATCGAGCTCGGCCAGGCCGTCGGCGGTGGCGAGCAGGTCCTCGACCCGCTCGGCGATGCGCTCCACCAGGCGTTCGTACAGCGCCTGCTCGAGGCGTAGCTGGCGTGACTCCGCCGAGGAGATGGCGACGTCGAGCTCGCGCAGCTCGGCGGTGATGTACCGCTCGCCGTTGGCCAAGGTTTGCTTGCGCGTGTAGTCCGGCGGCACGTTCGCGATCTGCGCTTTGGGGACTTCGATCGCGTAGCCGAACGCGGAGGCATACTTGACCTTGAGCGACTTGATGCCGGTCCGCTCACGCTCGCGCTCTTCGAGCGCGGCCATCCGAGAACGCGCGTCGCCGCGCAGCGCGACGCAGTCGGCCAGCTCCGGGCTGGCCTCGGCGCGAATCACGCCGCCGTCGGCCAGCGTCGCGGGCGGTTCGTCGACCAGCGTTGCCGCGAGCTCGTTCCGGGCGTCGTCGAAGTCGCAGACGCGCGCCGCGATCGCCTGCACCGCCGGCGGCAGGGACGGTTCGCGCAGCGCGTCGCCGATCGGGTCGAGCAGCGCCAGCGTGCGGCGCAGCGACGCCAGGTCGCGCGGCAGCACGCGCCGGAAGCGAATCTTCTGCGCGATGCGCTCAAGATCGAAGCAACCGTGCAAGATGTCTTGGAGCGCCAACCGTCGCGCCGCGTCGCGCAGCAGCGCTTCGACCGCGTCGGCGCGGGCACCGATCGCGCCGGCGTCGACGAGCGGCGCCAGGACCCAGCGCCCGAGCAGGCGCGACCCCATCGCCGTGCGGGTGCGGTCGATCGTCGCCAACAGCGTCGCGCGCAGGTTGGCGCCGAGCGCCTTGGTGAGCTCGAGGTGTTTGCGCGTGTTGGGATCGAGCGCCAAGAACGTCGCCTGGCGGTAGAACTGCGGCTCGCGCAGCGGCGCGCCGCCGCCGCTCTGCACGCTGACCCGGCGGACGAAGGCGCCCAGCGCGTCGAGCGCGCGGTGCATCGCCAGCGAGGCATCGAACGAAAAGCCGTCGAGTGGTTCGCGCACGCGCTCCGCGACCGCGGCGAGCACCGGTGCGGCGATGCGCGTCTGCGCGTTCTCCAGGGACGCGCGCAACGCGGCACAAACGTCGGCTGGGACGTCGGCGACGAGCTCGGCCGGATCGAGGCGCGCGATCTCGGCCAGCACGTCCTCGAGCGCCGATTCACCGTCGAACGCGGTCGCCGAGACGTGCCCGGTGGAGATGTCGGCGTGGGCGAGCGCGATCACGTCGTCGTAGGCGGTGATCGCGGCGAGGTAATTGTGCGCGGAGCGCTCGAGGATGTGCTCCTCGAGCAGCGTCCCCGGGGTCACCACGCGCACCACGTCGCGGCGCACCAGCTTGTTGGGGATGGGCGCTTCGAGCTGTTCCGCCAGCGCCACCACGCGCCGTTGTGCCACCAGCTTCGCGAGGTAGCCGTCGAGCGCGTGATGCGGCACCCCCGCCATCGCGACGCGCCGCCCGCCGCCGGCTTCTTTGGAGGTCAGCGCGATCGACAGCGCCCGAGCGATCGTTTCGGCGTCTTCACCGTACGCCTCGTAGAAGTCGCCGACGCGCGACAGCAGGATCGCTTCGGGATACCGATGTTTCATCCCGAAGTACTGCTCGAGCATCGGCGACCATGTCAGGGTCGTCGTCATCCGAGCCGTGACCGCATCTCCGCCGACTTCCCGGCACGCACGACGGGCTCCCTGTGGAGAGACCGTGCATAGCGCTGTGGAGAATCGTCGTGAGCATGGTCAGGCCGCTCCGTGCTGCCTGCCCCGAGCGGTGCCCGGTGCTCTCTTGGGCGGCGACTCCGCCCGCAGGAGGATGACCTGAGCCGCATTCACATCCGCGTCGGCCGCATGGCCGCAGCGCACGCACACAAAGCGAGGTCCCTTCCGACTTTCCTTGCAAACGCGCCCGCACGCGGCACAGGTCTGCGAAGTATACCTGGCATTGACCTCGATCACCATGCGAGCAGCGTACGCTGCTTTCTCGCGGATCAAGCTCGCCAGCATCCCAAACCCCGCGTCAAGGATCGAGCGGTTCAACCCCGCCTTTTGCGCGACGTTCGTCCCGGGTTTCTCGGTCGTACCTCTAGTACTACGGGCCATCCCGCGCAGGTTCAGCGCCTCAAGCGCGATTCGATCGTAGCGCCCTACGATCTCACCGCTGGCCTTGTGCAGCCAGTCGCGCCTGGCATTAGCCTCGCGCTCTTTGGCACGCGACAGCCTCCGGCTCGCCGCCACTCGCACAGGATCGCGCCGGTTGAGCACGTGGCCCGCGGCGTCTTTGCGCGTCGCTGTGTCGAGCGAGCGCTGGTGACGTTCGACCACGGCGCGGCGGCGCGAACCGGACCGCAGGTTCTCAATGGTCGTGCCGTCGGAGAGTGCGGCAAGCACCCGGATACCGCGGTCGATCCCGACTCTGCAACCGGTCGTCGGCAAAGGTGAAGGCGCGCGATGCGCCTCGAAGACTGCGTACCAGCGGCCGTTCTTGGTCACCAGAAAGGCCCGCCCGAACTCCGGTACCGTTCGGCCCTTGCGCAAGCGCACCGCTCCGGCGCCCGGTATCCGCACACGCCCTTGCAGCGTATCGAACTTGAGCGCGCGGTTACCGTGCGAGAATTCCAGCTGATTCCAGCGAGCCGCGCGTTTGAAGCGCGGATAGCCCGGTGTCTCACCACGCTTAAGCCGCCGGAAGAACGCTGCAAACCCCAGGTCCAAACGATGCAGCACCGCATCCTCGCACTCGCGATAGACGCACGCGAAACGCGGCTCCGCTTCGCGCAACTCGGTCAGCTGCGCGTACTGGTCCCGGCTAGGCACCGAAACGCGGCGCGTCGTCCATGCGTCGCGGCGCTGCATAAGCAGCGCGTTATAGAGCTCGCGGGTGGCGCGGAGCATCGCGACCAGCGCGCGTTCTTGCGCGCAGGTCGGATAGAGGCGGACTTTGTGCAACCACCGGAGCTGGCCATCGAAGCGTGATGCCACGTCCGCATCGTCCCACGTCGCTGTGCCAGCGTCATGGCATCTCCGGACACCGACGCTCACTAGACTTCACGGGCGGTTCCAACGAGCCACGCGCCGCGCTGCGCTGTGCTCCGCGACTGCTCCGGCCCGGGCCTCATGTCAAATCGCACGTCGCCCGTAATCGACGAATCGCCGCCATCCTGGCGCCTTGAGCTACCGCTCATCGCGAAGAAGGGCTTTCGGTCGGTCGCCGAGGAGGCAACGCGCGTGCGACGCCGCCTGATCGTCACGGTCGACGACTTCGGACTCTCGATCCCGATCAATGAGGCGATCGAGCGCGGCCATCGCGAGGGCATCGTCACCGCGGCGAGCCTCATGGTCGCCGAAGCGGCCGCCGGCGACGCGCTGGCGCGAGCGCACGCCAACCCGACGCTGGCGGTCGGCCTGCACGTCGTCGTCGTCGCCGGACGACCGTTGCTGCCGCCCGAACGCATCCCCGACCTCGTCGGACCCGACGGTCTGCTCTCGAGCGCGCTGGCGCGCGCCGGCGTGAGCTACTTCTTCCGCCGCCGCGTGCGGGCACAGCTCGAAGCGGAGATTCGCGCGCAGTTCGAGGCGTTCCGCGCGACGGGGCTGCCGTTCGACCACGTCAACGCCCAGTGCCACTACCATCTCCATCCGACGGTGCTCGGACTGATCTTGAAGGTCGCGCGCGACTACGGCCGGCCGCCGATGCGCATACCCGACGAACCGTTCGGTCCGTCCTGGCGCGCGACGCGCGAGAATTATCGCGGCCGCCTGGCTCACGCCGTGTTTCTGGCGCCGTTTCTGCAGCTGATGAAGGCGCGGATGCGTGCCGGCGGCGTCGCGCACAACGATTACGTCTTCGGCTTCAACGACACCGGACGCATGACGCAAGAGCGCGTGCTCGGTTTTCTCGCGCAGCTGCCGCCCGGTACGACCGAGATGTACTTCCACGCCGCGACCGGTCGCTGGCCCGGGATCGCAGCCGATCTCGGCGCCTACCGTCTGGAAGACGAGTTCGCCGCGCTGGTCAGCCCGCGGGTCGCCGACGCGGTGCGCGCCAGCGGCGCGGAGTGCGTCGCCTTCCACGATCTCGTCGATGCGCGCTGACCTGCGCGGTGTCGCCGCGACCGCCGCGCTCGGCGCGACGCTCGTCGGTATCGCCTACGCCGTCTTCGCGATCGCACGCGTGCGTGCGTTCGGACGCCGGCTGCGCGAAGCGCGTCCCGCACACGCGCGGCGGCCTCACGTCACCGTGCTCAAACCCGTCTGCGGCCGCGAACCGGACCTCGAAGAAAACCTGGCCTCGTTCTGTGCCCAGGACTACCCGGAATACGACGTCGTGTTCGGCGTGCTGGGCAAGGACGATCCCGGCCTGGACGCGATCCGGAGTGTCGCAGCGGCGGCGCCGGAACGCACCACCGTGGTCGTCGGCGACGGCGTCGCTCGACTCCGCAACCCGAAGATGGCCAACGTCGCGCCGATGCTCGCGCACGCGCGCGGCGAGATCCTGGCGATCTCCGACGGCGACATGCGGGTCACGCCCGACTATCTCGACGCGATCAGCGCGCCGTTCAGCGATCCGCGCGTCGGCGCCGTCACGGCGCTGTATCGCGGCGAGCCTGCTGACGAAGGGCTCGCGTCGGCGCTCGGTTCGATGTGTCTCACCGAACAGTTCACCCCGTCGGCGCTCGTCGCAAACGCCATCGAACCGGTGCGATACACCTTCGGCGCGACGATGGCGGTTCGGCGCGACGTTCTGGCGGCGATCGGAGGGATCGAGGCGCTCGGGCGCCACCTGGCCGACGACTACGCACTGGGCCGGCTGGTTACGGAAGCCGGGTATCTGGTCGTCGTGGCACCGTGCGTCGTTGTGAACGTCGTCGCGGAGCGCGATCTGCGCGCGCTCGTCGAGCACGAGGTTCGTTGGGCGCGCACGATTCGCGGCATTCGGCCGCTGAACTATCTCGGGATCGTGCTGACCTATCCGCTCCCGTTAGCGCTCGGCCACCTCGTGCTGGCGCGCAACAAACGCCTCGCGCTGGCCGTCGCCGCACTGGCCGGCTTGCTCCGGCTCGCAGTCCACGAGGTCGCACACACTGCGCTGGGCTCGCCGAGCCGCCCCGCGCGATGGCTCATTCCGTTGCGCGACATCCTCGGCGTGGCCGTCTGGGCACTCGGACTGCGGGGCGCAACCGTTCGTTGGCGCGAGCTCGTCCTGCGCGTCGCGGACGACGAACCGGACGCCGCTCGCCCCGGAATGGCGTGAAGGAATCGGCCGCCGCGTGACCGACCGTCACCAGATGAACCGGCTGTTTACCCTCGCCGCGACGCTCGTGCTCGCGGTTGCACCGCTGGTGGCGCGCGCCGATCCGGCCGGCGACGTGCGGCGTGCGGGCGAGAAGTTTGCCCAGCTCAAGTACTTCCACGCAACGATGACGTCGCGGGGCGTCGTCAGCCAGGTCGATTGCGCCGCACCCGATCGCTACAAAGTGACGACGCCCGCCGCGATGGGAACGAGCTACATCATCGGCACCATGATGTACGTGAATGCCGGCGGCCATTACATGAGCCTGCGGATGCCTGGGCTCACCGCCATGATGGGTTACCTGCGCACGCCTGCGCAAGCGTCGAAGTTTGCCGCGACGCATCAGATCAAGGACCTCGGCCCATCATCGGTCGACGGCGTGGCGGTGCACGCGTACGGGTTCGACGATACGTCGCACGGCATCACCACGCACGACGTCCTCGACGTCGGCCAGGCCGACGGCCTCCCGCACCGCATGACCGTCACGGGCTCGCAAGGCCCGACCGTCATCAACTACAGCCGCTTCAACGTCCCCGTCACGATCAACGCGCCGCACTGAAACCGGCCGGCGCCGAAAGCAGCGCCTTCGCGGCCGAGCTCGTGCCGACCGCGAGCGCGTGCGCGAGCGCGTCCGGCGTGCACTCCGCGGGTCCGCTGAGCCAAGCCCCGATGAGGCTGAGTTGCGCTTCGGCGAGATACGCGGCGATGAGCGGCGTCGGGATCACCGGCTGCGCCGTCCGCGTGGCGGCACAGAGCGCAAGCATCCGCTCTTCGATCAGGTCGGCCAAGAACCGGAGCACGACGGCGCGCGATGAGCCGAGCAGGATGATGCCGGTCAGCTTGCGGGTGTCCCAGATGTGCGCCGTGACGAGCCTGAGGCGGTCTTCGGATTGGTCAGCGAGTACCGCATCACCGAGCGGCGACAACACGAACGCGAGCGACTCGTAGAGGAGCTGCTCCTTGTTCGGAAAGTGCTCGTAGAACGTCGAGCGGCCGATATTCGCACGCTCGATGATCCCGCGCACCGAGAGCCGCGCGTAACCACGCTCGAGCAGCAGCTCGCGAAACGCCGACATGAGCTGCTGCCGGGTCCGGTCGACCCGACGGTCGGATTTCACCGAGCTCTTCACGACCGATTTTCCAATCCGGACATCCGGCGACCGATGTCCGGAAACTGACATCGCAGTACGAAGAGCCATCGAATCGGTGATTCGACCTGGTATCGTTGAGATGCTTTTTGAAAGCGAGGAGGTTCCGCGTGCTCGAGCAGAGTTCGTCCGCCGTCGCCGACCGCCCGCAGCGCGGCAGGGTCGCCGGGATCGCGATCGTGGTCTCGGCCGCGCTGACGATCGCTGCCGTCGCGCACCACCCGACGATTACGACGGCACGAGGTCCGGCCGACGTGTTGTCGCAAGTCGCGGCGCTGAGCGTCGCCGACGAGACCGTCCACGGGTTGCTCATCGCCATGGTCGCTGCGCTGCTGTTTGGGCTCACGGCCTTCTCACTGCGGCGCGGCCTCGGTCGCGAAACCGTTCTCGCGGGCCTGATCGTCTATGCCGTGGCGGCCGCTGCGCTGATCGGCGCGGCGCTCATCGACGGTTTTCTGGTCCCCACGCTTGCCGCACGGTATGTCGGCGCGACTCCGCAAAGCGTCGACATGACGCTGCACGTTCTCGCGGCCTGCAGCGCCGCGATCCAGATCCTGACGAAACTCGGTCTCGGAGCCACGTCGCTCGCCCTGACGCTGTGGGCGGTCGATCTCGTTCGTTCGCGCGGCACGCTACGCGTGGCCGGCGCGATCGGCTTCGCGTCGGGGCCCCTGTCGCTGGTTCTACTCGTCTTCTCAGGGAACCTCAACCCGCACAACCTCGGCGCGATCGTCCTCCTGCAGTCGATCTGGTACTTCGCGGTCGGCACGCTGCTGATTCGCAACGACGTGTGAGCAAACGCTGCGGCTGAGGGCGGGGCATGCGCTGCTGCTCGTTCGTGCAGGTTATCGACTCGAACGGCCGAACCCGTCCCACCCCTATCGGTCAAGGAGTGTGGACGATGGCTGTGACTTCCGGTCAAAAACGTGCCGCGGTCGAACTCGCGGCGATTACGTATACTGACGAGGTTCAGACTGCAAATCGCGTGCGCGACATCGAGGCTGGGCTGACGAATATCCCGGCTGCGGCGAACGGCCCGTGGAAACTCGTCTGGGGGCCTGGTGAAGTCGAAGGCATCCTAGCCTATGTAGCGCTCGCGAGCGATGCGACCACGTACGCGCTGGCCTTCCGCGGAAGCCTCGGCGAGCTGGCGGCGCACGAGTTCCTCGACAACTGGGCTCTCGACGGCGACACCTTCCGCCAGGTCCCGTGGCTCTATCCGCAGGCCAATGACGTGAAGGTATCGGCCGGGATGAATCAGGCGCTCGCATACGTCATGATGCTCACCGATCCGACGACGAACCTACACCTGCTCGACTTTCTGCGCGCCCGGATCGCCGCCACCGGAGGACCGCTGCCGCTCCTCGTAGCCGGCCACAGCCTGGGAGGCGCGCTCGCGCAGCTCGCCTCGCAATGGCTCTACTACCAGCTGGTGCAAATCGGCGGCCACAAGCACGTCACCATCACGCCGCTGACGTTTGCGGCGCCGACGACGGGCAACCAGCAGTTCGCAACGCTGTTCGAAGCAGCGTTCCCGGACAACTATGCGCTCGTGAACACGCTCGACATCGTGCCGATGGCGTGGGCAAACCTCGACGGCATCCAGCACCAGTATCCGCCGCCGGCCCAGTCGGTCGCGCAATTCGGCGTCGGGATCGCGGGGTTGCTCGCGCTCTACAAAGACTCCCTTGCCACCGCTTACAAACCAGTGACGAGCCCACCACCCGACACGTTCCGGGGCTGGATGCCGGCCGTTCCGGACAAGTTCGAGCACACCGTCGCCGAAAACCATACGATCAGCATCTACCGCGGCCACGTGCAATCGGTCACCGGCATCGACTGAAAGCCCAGCGCTAGGTTCCCGATATGCGCAGCCAGGCGGGGGCGTGGGTGTATCCTTCGCGCTGGAGCTTGTCGAAAAAGAACAGCGCGATGCCGAGCGTGAGATACGACGAGAACAGCAGCGTGCCAAGGATGCCCAGCGCCACCGCCAAGCTCGTCGCTCTGGTCAGGCCGTCGAGCACGCCGACCGCCAGCACGACGGCGACGAAGAAGACCGCGCTGCGCCAGGCGATCGAAAACACCCCCGCAGCGTAACGGAAAGCCAGCCAGATGCCGGCGACGGTCGCTCGAACGGGATCCAAGTCGTCGATCGTGATCGCGACGAGCGCTGCGACGTAGCCGACGTATTGCAGTCCGTAGAGAAACGCCGCGGCGATGAGGAACAGCACCATCAGGACGCCGTCGACCGCTGAGCCCTGCGGCAGGTGGTCCAGAATCGCGAACAGGGCGTTGCGGCCCAGCGTGAACCCCATGAACCAGACCAGCCCGAACTGCGCGTACGTCAGCCAGTTGCGCAAGACCGGGACCAAGCAGTCGCGGAACCGGGCCCTATCGTTCACGATCACGCTTTTCAAGAACAAAATCGTAGCTGCGACCGCGAACGGGTAGATCAACGCGCTGAGCATCCCGCCGAACGCCCAGATCAGGTAGTCGGGGCCGCTGGGATCCACCCGGTTCAACGCGCTCGACAGCGCGCCGGACAAGGATGCTCCGTAGTCGCGCTCGTCGGAGAACGTGCTCAACGCGTTGACGAATCCGAAGTAGTCGAGCGCGCTGGGCAACGCCATCGCCGCGACGTAGACGGCGAGCATGACCCAGAACGCGCGAACGTAGATCCGCCGCGCGATGCGCATCGAGCGGCCCATCCGAAGCGCTATCGCCATCTCACTGCGCATCCTTCGTTTGCGCGGACCGGCGGCTGCCGTCGATCGCGATTTGAATCTGGGCGCGCACGGCTTCGATCACGATCGCGGCGCCGAACCCGATCAGCGCACCGATGACGATCAGCATGACGTCGCGAAACTGCGCCTCGTCCAGCGGTTTCCAGCTCACCGTGACGAAATCGCTCGGGACGACGTTGCGCTCGTCGTTGCTGCTGCTCGGCTTCCCCGCGAGCGTCATGAGTCGAACGTCGTCGAGGTACGGCGCGGCCGCGCTAAACGCAAGCCGCGGCTCGGCGTGGTGCGGCGCGCCGCGAACCGGACCGGGATCCTCGTTGTTGACACGCATCCGGTAGGTCGCAAACGACGTCCGTTGCGGTTGCCACACGGTCCGGCAGGTGAGCTCGGCGACTTGCACCGTCCGCCCGTAGAGCGGTACCGGCTGGTACCGAAGCTGCTTCGCCGGATCGATCTGCACCCGGCGGCCGGTCACGGTTTGTCCGTCGGCCGGGTCGGTGAACGGTGTGTCGTCGTACCAGATGCCGCCTTGGAGCGGCACCGCGGCGTCGCCGTCGGACTGCGTGCAGGCGTCCCCCGGCGCCACGCTCCCGATGCTCAACGAGCGGACCCCTTGCGGGATGAGCAGCCGTATCGTCATGGCGTTCGCCTTGCCGCCGATATCCGCCACGACCGGATCGCTCGCCGACCCCACGACCGCGACATCGTACTCCGGCATCACCAGCCCGTCGCCGGAGAACGAGATGTACTTGGTCAAAATGTAGGTCGCCCAAAAAATCAAGATCGCGAGCGGGAGCCAACCCCACAGCGAGCGCGCTGCGTGCTGCTGGCGCTCACGCATCCCTTGCTCCAAGAGCGCGCGCTCCGTCGCGCAGCTCGCAAGCCAGGCGCGCAAGCCCTGCTGTCGTTCACGCCAGTCCGGGTCGGACTGTTTCGTGGGGGCCATGCCTTTAGACCGCGAGCAGGTCGATTACCGGCGCATCGACGCGGTCGGCGACGCCCTCGAAGGTCGGGGCACGGCCGATGCAGGTTCCGCGCACGCCCCATACCGAGGCCGCCTCGACCCGCACCTCGGCCCACGGCCGGGCGAGATCGGGAGCCGGCTCGGCGGCCGGGAAGTTGACCGTGACGTTGTCGATCGTTTTGGCGCTGAGCTTGGTGCGATCTTTGCGCGACGCGCCGTGGATGAGCGCGCGCACCGTGGTGCCGAGCTTGCGGTCGTGATACGCGCGCACCGCTTGGTCCTGCACCGCCTTGAGCCGCACGAAACGCTCCTGCGCGATCGCGCGCGGAACCGCCCCCGCCGCATGCCAGACCGCCGCCGGCGTACCGCGCCGCGGCGAGTAGACGAACATGTACGCTTGCGCGAAGATCCCGGTCGCGCAGACGTCGACGGTCCGCTGGAAGTCCGCTTCGGTCTCGCCGGGGAATCCCACGATGAGGTCGGTCGTGATCGCCCACGCCGGGTTGTGCGCTTTGAAGGTCCCGACGCGGTCGAGGAATTCCTCGAGCGTGTACTTGCGGTTCATCTTGCGCAGCATGGGGTTGGAGCCCGACTGCAGCGCGAGGTGGAAGCGCGGGTTCATCTTGGGGAGCGTCGCGCAGACCCGCGCCAGCTTCTCGTTGAGGTCCTTGGGATGCGAGCTCACGAAAGCGACACGCTCGACGGCCTCGATCGCGCAAACCTCCGCAATGAGGTCGGCAAAATCGGCGCCGGTAGCCGGCTCTTTGTAGGCATTGACCGTCTGACCGACCAGCGTGATCTCGCGCGCCCCGCCGGCGGTCTTGAGCCGCACCTCGTCGAGAATCTCGCGCATCGGGCGATGGTCGAAGCGGCCGCGCACGTGCGGCACGATGCAGAACGTGCAGTAGTAGGAACAGCCGCGCTGCACGGTCACGAACGCGCGCAGCCCGTCGTAGGGTCCGGCGATCCCCTCGCCGGCACCGCCCATGACGGTCTCGATCTCGCGGTCCACCGTAAAGTCGTCGTCGGGATACTCAGCCCGCCATGCTGCGAGCGCATCGCCGAGCGCACCGAGCTCGCGCGTTCCGAAGATGCCGTCGACATGCGGCGCCAGCGCGCGCATACGGCCCTTGTCCTGTTCCGCCAAGCACCCCGTTACGATCACCTTCACCGTGGGGTCGGCATTCTTGACGGCCTTCCAATGGCCGATACGGCCGTAGGCACGTTGCTCGGCATTGTCGCGTACCGTGCACGTGTTGAGGACCAGCACCGCCGCGTCTTCGGGGCGTTCCGCCAACGTGAAGCCTGCCGAGAGCGCGCGCCGCTGGATGTCCTGCGAGTCCGCCTCGTTCATCTGACAACCGTGCGTCTCAATGTAGATCTGGGCCATCGATCAGTGGGCTTCCGAAAAGAGCGTGGTGAGGAGGTCGAGCGGGAGGTAGAGGCGCCGGCCGATCAGCGTGGGCGCTTCGCCGTAGTCGACGGCCTTGCCGTCGACGCGATAGGTCGTGATCCCGATGCGTCCGACCACCAGATGCCCGCCGTAGCGCAGTACGACCTTGTCGCCCTGGAGATTGATCGCGCTGCGCGGCACGTAGTCTTCGGCCGGGGCGACGACGCTGGGGCGCGGCACTTCCACCTCGGGCTGGAACACGACGTCGGTTCGGGTTTGCGGCCAGACCGTCACCGAGCGCGCGATGCGGCCGCGCGCCGTGCGGAACGCAAGCTCGTGCGTCCCGGCCGAAGCGGGGATCGTCCCGTCCTTCGCAGGCACCGCCGGGACCCCGTCGAGATACGCCCGAGCGCCCGGCGTTCCGTGGATCGCAATCGAACCCGGCGCCGCGCGGAGGTGCACCTTGGTCGCCTCGAGCCGGGTGGAGCTCAACGTCGCCTGGTCGGCCTCGATGCTGACGTCGAGCTGCAGCGGGGTCCAGCCGCTCTTGGTCAGTCCGACGGTGTGGCGGCCGGGGGCCAGCCCACCGACCACGAGCGGGGTGCGCCCGACGTAGGTGCCGTCGACCCAGACATCCGCTGCGCTGGGCAACGTCGTCACGTACAGGGAACCGGTCGGTACGGCGGCCAGGAGGAGCACGCACGCCGCGACCGCCGCGAGGCGCCCGAGCATATCAAGGGAACCTTGGTCGGTCATGTCCGAAGCCCTCGCACCCTCCCTGCGCGTGCGCCCGGCGACCGTCGCGGTCGTCGGTCGCCCCAACGTGGGGAAAAGCGCGCTGTTCAACCGCCTGCTCGGCCAGCGGCTCGCGATCGTCGAGGACACGCCCGGCGTCACGCGCGACCGCCTCTACGCGCTGGCCGAATGGCGCAACCGATCCTTCACCCTCGTCGACACCGGCGGGATCGACACCGACGTCGATCCCGAGGATGCGATCGCCGCGGGCACTCAAGCACAGGCCGAATCGGCGGCCCGCGACGCCGACGTCATCGTGCTCGTCGTCGACGCCCAGGACGGGCTGACGCCGGTCGACCAAGACGTCGCGCAGATTCTGCGCCGCACGCGGCGGCCGGTTATCCTCGTCGCGAACAAGATCGAATCGCCCAAGCACGCGGCGTCGGTGCACGCCGAGTTCGGCGGGTTGGGCTTCGGCGAGCCGTGCGGCGTCTCCGCACTGCACGGTGAGGGCACCGGCGATCTGCTCGACGCGATCGTCGATCGACTGCCGCCCGAAGACCCGACCCGGCTCGAAGACCCCGAACTGGCGATCGCGCTGATCGGGCAGCCCAACGTCGGCAAGTCGTCGCTCCTCAACGCGTTGTTGAACGAGGAGCGCACGATCGTCTCCGACGTTCCGGGCACCACGCGCGATGCGATCGATACGCTCTTCACCTGGAAGGGCCGCACCTTCCGGCTCATCGACACCGCCGGCGTCTACAAGAAAGCCAATCAACACGGCAAGATCGAGTACTACTCGTCGCTGCGCTCGCTCAAAGCGATCGCGCGCTGCGACATCGCGGTGCTGCTCATCGACGCGCTCAAGGGCCCAACCAACCAGGACCGCCGGCTCGCGGGGATCGCGCTCGAGGAACGCAAAGGGCTCGTCATCGTCGGGAACAAGTACGATCTCGTGCGCGAGCTGGGCGAGTACAATCAGAGCGACCTCACCGAAGAGATCCACGCGCAGCTCACCTTCGCCGATTTCGCGCCCGTAACGTTCCTCTCGGCACTGACCAAGCGGCGCCTGCAAAGCCTCATGCCGATCGTCGAGAAGGTCGCCGAGAACCTCGACCGGCGCGTGCCGACCGCGAAGCTCAACGCCGTCGTGCGCGATGCGGTGTTGGCGCACCCGCCGCCGATCCACTCCGGGAAGCCGCTCAAGCTGCTCTACTGCTCGCAGCCGCAGACGCACCCGCCGCTGTTCGTGTTCCACGTCAACGACCCCGACCTCGTCCCGCCGTCGTACCGGCGCTTCATCGAAAACACGCTGCGCAGCGAGTTCGATTTCGAGGGGATCCCGCTCACCTTCGAGTTTCGCTCGCGCCGCGATGAAGGCGACCGCGGCGACCCGCACGGAGCGCGACAAGGATGAGCGAGCCGTGGTTCTCGATCGTGACCGTGATCGTCGCGTTCTTCGCCGGCGCCATCCCGTTCGGCGTCCTCGTGTCGCGAGCGTTCTACGGAACCGACATCCGCCGCTCAGGCAGCGGGAACATCGGCGCCGCCAATGCCTTGCGCACACTGGGCAAACGCGGTGCGCTCGCGGTGCTCGCGCTCGACGCGCTCAAAGGGTTTGCCCCGACGCTCGCCGCGGGAGCGCTCGGCGGTACGGCGCCGGCAACGCTGGCCGCCTTCGCCTCGGTGGCGGGACACTGCATGTCGCCCTTCTTGGGGTTGCGGGGCGGGAAAGGGGTTGCGACCTTTCTCGGCGCGGTGACCGCGTTGTGGTGGCCCGCCGGAATCGCGTTCGCGCTCGTCTGGTTAGCGGCCGTGGTGGCGTGCGGTTACGCGTCGGTCGGTTCGATGCTGGGCAGTGCCGCGATGGCGCCCGTGCTGTGGTTCGGCCTGGGCAGGATCGGCCTGGTCTGCGGCGCCGTGTCGGCGCTGTTCATCGTCTACCGCCACCGCGACAACATCGACCGACTGCGGCACGGGACGGAAAACCGTCTCTCATTGCTGAAGGCCCGGGCGAGTCATGATTAGCTCCAACGATTTCCGAAACGGCGTCACCATCGTCATCGACGGGCAGCTCTGGACCGTCATCGAGTTCCTGCACGTCAAACCCGGTAAGGGCGCGGCCTTCGTGCGGACGCGGCTCAAGAACGTGAAGACCGGCTCGACGGTCGAACGCACGTTCCGCGCCGGCGAGAAGCTCGAGCGCGCGACCGTCGACAACCGCGACATGCAGATGCTCTACAACGACGCCGACGGCTACCACTTCATGGACAGCGAGACGTACGAGAACTTCACGCTGCAGCGCGACGTCATCGGCGATCCCGCCGACTTTCTCAAAGACGGGATGAAGATCGCGGTGCAGTTCCACGAAAGCACGCCGATCGGCGCCGACCTGCCGGCCCACGTCGAGCTCAAGGTCGAAGAAACCGATCCGGGCTTCAAAGGCGACACCGCGACCGGTGCGACGAAACCGGCCAAGCTCGAAACCGGCGCGACGGTCAACGTTCCGCTGTTCGTGAACCCGGGCGACGTGATTCGCATCGACACGCGCGACCGGCGCTACATCGGGCGCGTCCAAAGCTGATCTCGTGCGCATCAGGCGCCTGCGGATCCTGGGCGTGGCGATGGCCCTGTCGACCGCCGCAGCGCTGGCGGGGATCGCGCTGTACCTGCTTCCGGTCAACGTCGCATCGTCGGCGAATCGCATCGCGGACTTCGTGCTGCTCAACGAGGCCAAAGGCTGGATCGACGACCACGCCGCCGTAGCGAGCGCGTTTCGCTTTCCGGACCGCGACGACGAGAACGATCAACTGCGCCTGGTCGCGATCGACGAGGCGTCGCTGAACCCGCCCAACGATCCGCGTAACCCGGGGCTCGGACAGTTTCCCTGGCACCGCGCGGTGTACGGCCAGCTGCTGGAGCGCTTGCACGCCGCGGGCGCGAAGCTGGTCACGTTCGACATCGATTTCGTCGAACCGTCGGCGGACGCGGCCGACGACGCCGCATTCCGCGCCGGGATGAAGCTGCAACGGACGATCCTCGGCATGCAGCTCACCACGTCGAGCGGCGGGGTGCTGGGGGTGCAACGACCGCCGCAACAGTTGGCGTCGGTCGCAGCCGGCTTGGGCTCGACGACCGTCGACAATCCCGGCGGTTGGCTCACCGGTCAGCCACTCGCCGTGATCGGCCATGACTGCTCGGGCATCACGCTGCCTTGCACTCCCGGGGTGACCGCGATGATCGCAGCGGGCGGGCGAGGGCGCTTCAGCGTGTATCCGTCGCTCGCCGCCGAGACGGCCGTGATATTTCTGCACCGGCCGCTCTTGGGAACCGACCGTTGGCATGCGCGGTTCGGGGATCGCACGATTCCGCTCGACGGCGAGGGCGTGCTGCTGCTCCTGCCGTTCAGAGTTCACGAGCATCTCGACATCGGCAACACTGGCTCGAGCGGGGGCCCGAGCGCGCGCGCCGGAACCGCGATCGACTCGGCCAGTTTTTTTCAGCGCATCTCTTTCGTTGACGTGCTCAAGCTCGACGCCGCCTCGATGCGCACGTTCGCCGCGGGCAAGGTCGTCGTCGTCGGCCCCACCGCGCAAGCGCTGGGTGACTACTTCCTCACCCCCAACGGGCGCTATCCCGGCGTGTTCGCCAACCTGCGGTTCGTAGACCAGCTGTTGCGCGATCACTTCATCGCGCGCGTACCGCCCTGGCTCGATCTGGCGCTCATCGTGCTGCTACCGTTGCTCGTCGGTTTCGCGGGGACGCAGCTGCGGCCCAGCGCCGGGATCGCGATCGCGGCCGCGGCGGTCGGGCTCTACTCTCTCGCCGCCATCGCGCTGTACGGCTACACCCTGCACTGGATGAACCTGCTGCACGTTGACGCGGCGATGATTCTGGCGGCGCTGTTCGTCGCGCTCTACCGCACCATCACCGAAGGCTCGGACAAGCGCGTCATCCGAGAGATGTTCGGCAAGCACGTGTCCCCTGCGGTCGTCGACCAGATGCTCGCGCACGACGATCCCCTCAAGGCGCTCGACCTCTCCGGCAAACGCGTGAAGGTCACGATCTTCTACTCCGACATTCGCGGGTTCACGGCGATGTCGGAGAAGATGACGGCTGAGGAGATCTATGGCCGGCTCAACGAGTATTTCGAGGAGATGTGCAAGCTCGTGTTCGCCTATGGCGGCTACGTCGACAAGTTCATCGGCGACTGCGTGATGGCGGTCTTCTCGGCGCCCAACCCCCTGCCTGGGGACGCCGACCGCGCCGTCCGCTCCGCGTGGGACCAGCAACAGCGGATCCTCGCGATGATGACCGAGTGGGCGGCCATGGACCGGCAGGTCTTCACCGTCGGAATGGGGCTGAACACGGGCGAAGTCGTGATGGGAAACCTGGGTTCGAGCGACCGCCTCAACTACACCGTCATCGGCGACAGCGTGAACACCGCCTCGCGCCTCTACAACGTCGCCAAGGGCGGGCAGATCATCATCAGCGAATCGACCTACGAGGAAGTTAAAGACGCCTTCATCGTCAACGAGCTGACGCCGGTATTCGTCAAAGGCAAGGTGCTCGCGCTGCGTAACTTCGAGGTCGTCGGGCTGCTGAAGCCGGGTGAGGTCAACACCTCGCGCCTGCTCGATCCCGCGAACCTCCCGACGCCCACCGTCGCGGACGCGCACTGATGCGGCGCAGCGGGCTCTGGTTGGCCCTGGGCTGCGCGGCCGCCCTTGCCGGCGCGCGCGCATCCGCCGCCGACCAGACCAACGAGCTCGCGCGCGTGCGCGGTGAGGTTGGGTATGCGGTGCCGGCTTCGGCGGCCACGACGCGGCCGTTGGCAGGACGCATCGATCTCTCCGAGGACGCCCGCGCCGTCACCGGATTTCGCGCCGCGGCGCGTCTGACGCTGCCGGATTCGTCGACCGTCGAGATCGGCGACAAGACCGACGTCCGGCTCGACGCGTTCCGCGGCGCGGCCGCGGCGCACGGCATCGCATTGCAGCACGGCGCCCTGCGCTTCACGATCCACCATCCCGCCGGCGCCGCGTCGAACTACGTGTTCAAGACGCCGACGACGCAGATCGCGGTACGCGGCACGCTGGCCTACCTGGTGAGCGGCCCCAACGGCGATCAACTGTACTGCGTCGACTGTGCGCCCGGCGACGTCACGGCGAACGCCGGCCCCGACACGGTTCGCGTCGAGAGCGGGCAGACGCTCAACGTCCGCCGCATCGGCGGGCGGGCGTTCGACTCCGCGATCGTCGCGAACGCGAGCGTGAACAATCCCGCGATCGATCAGTTCTTGCACGGCTTCAGCCCGTTCGGGCGAGCGGCGTCCGAGGGCAGCGATCCGACCGGCTCCGATAGCGGGCGGTGACGCCGCTCAGCGCCCTGGCGCTCTTCGTCGTCGGCGTCGGCGCGAGTATGTTCGGGTCGCTGGTCGGGATGGGCGGCGGGTTCGTGATCATCCCGGTGCTGCGCATCGCGTTCGGCGTCTCGCCGGCGGTCGCCGCCGGGACCTCGCTGGTCATGGTGTTGGCGAATACCGCGACCGCGACCGTCGGCTATATGCGCGACGGCCGCGTCGACTTGCGCTTGGCCTTTCCGTTCGCGCTCGGTGCCGTGCCGGGCAGCATCGCCGGCGCGCTCGCGGTGCGGCGGTTCAGCCCGCAGGCATTCGACATTGCGTACGGCTGCGTGCTCGTCGGGCTCGCCGTGCTGGTGATCCTGCGCCGGTCGACCGAGTCGCGCGAGCTGCACGAGCGCACGTTCGCGCATGTACCGCTGTACGGGGTCGTCTGCGGCGTGGCGATCGGGTTCTTCTCATCGCTGTTCGGGATCGGCGGCGGCGTCGTCACGATCCCGCTGCTGCTCGTGGCGGCGCGCATGCCGCCGCACGTCGTGACGGCGACCACGGCCTTCGTCGTCACCGCGACGGCTCCGATCGGCGTGCTCACCCACGCACTGGGCGGCGACGTCGACTGGCCGGCGACGGTTCCGCTCATCCTCGGCGGCGTCGTCGGCGGCAGCATCGGCCCACGCATCGCGCGCCGGATCTCGTCGCCGCGGCTGATCACGCTGCTCGCGGTCGCATTCATCGCTGCCGCGTGCGCGCTTGCACTGCGGCATTTCCTCTAGTATGGTGCTGGGATGAGCACTCGGAGCGATTTTCTGGCCGCGAGCGCGCTGACCGCGCTTGCCGCGGGCGCGGCGCCGGCGGTTGCGGCAGCCGCTGAGGGTACGCTCCTCGACGAGGCAGCCTTCGCCGCCTCGATCAAGACGAACGCCAAGCATCGCCAAGCGATCGGATCGGTGCGGGTGAACGACGCAGCCTGCCTGCAGTTCGCGGTCAACTCGCTCAACGGTTTCACCACCGGCTGGAAGGAACCGGCCTCCAACGTGCAACTCGCCGTCGTCTTGGCCGGGTCGGCGGTCATGATCGGGCTCGACGACGCGGCGTGGAAGAGCTATCACTTCAGCGAGCTGCTCAAGCGCTTCACCAGCGAGTTCACCAGCGCCGACGGGTCACAGGGGAATCCGTGGGCGCACGCGTCGACGACGCTGCCGCCCAGCGCGGACCGCTCGATGCCCGCGCTGGCCGCGCGCGGCGTCCATCTCGTACTCTGCAACACGGCGCTGGGCGAGGTCGCCAACCGCATCGTCGCGGCGGGATTCGGCGAAGGTGCCGACGTCTTCGCGATGCAGGCACGCCTGCGCACGCATGCGCTCGCGGGCACCAAGATCGTTCCGGCCGGGATCAGCGCGCTCGTCGTGCTCCAGGAAAATGGCTACGCCTATTACAGCGCGGCACTCTAACGACCGTACGGGTGAGCGCACGTGCTTCGTGCACGTGGGTACCCACAAGACCGGCACCACCGCGATCCAACGCTTTTTCGCCGCCAACGACGAGTGGCTCACCGGCGCGGGGATCTACTATCCGCGCCGGGGCCGCTGGACTCACTCCACTCCGGGCCATCACAACGTCGCCTTCGAGCTCACCGACGATCCGCGCTTCGACGCCGCGGCCGGGACGCTCCACGACGTGATCGCCGAGATCGCAACGGTCGCCCCGATGCGGGCGTGCCTGAGCTCCGAGCAATTCGGATACCTGCACGAGAGCCAGGGCGCGCTGGTCGCGCTGCGCGACGCGATCGCGGCGATCGGGTACCGTCCGCGAATCATCGTGTACGTCCGCGCCCAGGACGAGTACGCGGAATCCTTGTATGCCGAATCCGTCAAGCACGACGAAACGCTCCCGTTCAGCCGCTACCTCGACGACGTCATTCGGGAGGGTGCGATAATCCGGCCCCGCTCCGAGTTGCGGGCGAGGCGGGTGTCGAGGTTCGACTACGTAGACCTAGTCGAACCGTTCGCGCAAGCCTTCGGCAGCGACGCGGTGGCCGTGCGCGGATACCGCGATGCGGGGCGCGCCGATTCTCTCGTGCACGACTTTCTGGACGCCGTCGAAATGGCGGGACGCCTACCCTCGGGCCTGGTGGCGGAAGGTGCCACGTATGACAACCGGCGCTTGACGACGGGCCGGGTCATCACCAGTTTGTTCATGAACACGGAGGCCTTGGAGGTGGGTTCCATGCTGTCCGCCCTCGGTCGTGAACTCGTCGCGCGCGATGAGGACGCCGCGAGTCAGCCGTTCGCGCCGCTGGGGCCGTCCGAGCGCGCGCGCATCGCGCAACGCTTCGCCGCCTCCAACGCACGGTTGGTCCGGGACTGGAACGTCGCACCCGGGACGTTCGAACCCCACGGCGGCGCCGGCTCAGATTCCGAACCGGCGCGGCGGGCGCGGTCGCTGTTCGCTCTTGCGGAGGCGGTTCGAGTCCAACGCATGCTGCCACGCGGCGCCTAGTGCATCGATCGCGTCGCACGAATAGGCACAAAGCGGGGGCGCGTTTCGCGTGCATCCTCCTGGTCACGGCGACGGCTGCGTGCGGCTTCAACGAAAACATCGTGGCACCGCCGGGCTGGACCGTCGCCGCAAGTCTTCGGAACGCAAAAGATCGGGAATCCGGCCGATGCCGGCGAGTTCATCCTGATCGCACACCCGGGTGAGCCGCTTCCGACAACCCATCCCGTGACGGAGCGCCGGACCCCGATCCGCATCTGCGGCGATCACCCGGCAACGCTGATGCAACGGCGCGGCGAATTCAACGGCGAGGACGTACAGATGGACGGTGTCGACACGAGCTGGAATGGCGCGCGCGTAATGGCGATGTATGCACGTCCATACGGCAAGCGCGCGAACCCCGCAGCCGAGCTGACGATCCGATCGCTATGCGTCGGTCACTCGTAGCGTTTGGGGCCGGTCAGGCCGCTCGCGGTTCACCGGGCGGGCGGGGTCCTCGACGCCGCGCGGCCGAGCTCGATCGGGCGGATTTCGACGACCTCGAAGACGGTAAGCGGCTTGCGGCAGCGCGCGCAGACCAGGTTCGGTGCGGGCTTCCGTTTGCGCAGCAGCTCCATCGTGCACTTCTCGCACCGCAGGATGTAGCGCTTGGGGGACTCGTTGAGCGGCTTGGCCGTCCCAAGGTCGTGATAGATCGAGGTCAAGCCGAGCTCGCGCATCTTCTTCTTGAACGCCGGGGTGTGGCCGGGGTTCTCGCCGCGCGCGTGCAGCCAGGCATGGATCATCTCGTGCAGCAGCGTCTCGCGCAGCTCGGCCTGTTTCCCGGCGAGGTGCTTGGACGAGAGTTCGATCAGCGGCGGCTTGTAGCTCACACGCCCGGCGTGGTTGGAAAACCGCGCGTTGTATGCGATCCGATAGGCCGGGATCTCGCCGCGGAAATACATCCAGTTGTACTGCGCAAAGAGCAATTGCAGCTCGGCGACGTCGGGGAGACCGGGGAGCATGGCGTCTCTTTCGCCAAGTGCGCGGCGTGGGCTTGCCAATGCGCATCGCGGTTCCGATCTTTGTCGTCTTCGCCGTCGTCTTGCTCGGCGTACTGGCCTATCTGCTGCGAATCGGCTTTAGCACGACGGGCGCAGCATTCGGGCCGAGCGGAGGAACGCAAAGGAACGCCGGGGTCGTAGCGACGCCGGCGCCGATCGCGACCGAGCCGCCGGGAACCTTCACCGTACCGCAGTCCGGCACGGGCCCGGCACGCGGCGGATCGACCGCCCTCCCCGGCGCGCAGACCGGCGGCGGCACGCCGACGCGTCCGCCGTCGCGCTGATGGCGAGCGTCGCCTATCAGGGCCATGCCGGCGCGTTCAGCGACGTCGCCGCGCGAACGCTGCTGCCTGAGGCGCTGACGCGCGGGTACGGCTCGTTCGACGCGGTCGCCGAAGCGGTCGACGCCGGCGAGGTCGAGTACGGCGTCCTGCCGGTCGAAAACGCTATCGCCGGGCCCGTTCCGCGCAACTACGAGCTCCTGTGGGAGCATCCGGCGCTGCGCATCAGCGCCGAGACGACCCTGGCCATCGAGCTGTGCCTGGTCGGCGCTGCCGGTGCGAGCGAAGCGCACGTGCGCGAGATCCGCTCGCACCCCGTCGCGCTGGAGCAAGTTCGGCGTTACGCCGACGCGCACGGGTGGCGTCACACCACCGCGAGTGATACGGCGGGCGCGGTACGCGAGGTCGTCGCACTCGGCGATCCGAGCGTCGCGGCGATCGGACCGGCGCTCGCCGCGGAGATCCACGGCGGAACGATCCTGGCGCGCGGCGTGCAAGACGAAGCCGAGAACTACACCCGCTTCTTCCTCATCGAACGAGCGCTTCCCGACCCGAGCGTGTCGAAGGAACTGGGCGACCGGGCGTGCGTGGGGATTGCGGTGCAGGACCAGCCCGGTTCGCTGCGTGACGCGCTGAGCGCGTTCGCCGACCGCGGCATCGACCTGCGCTTTCTCATCGCGCGCCCCGACCGCAAGGTGCCGTTTCGCTACCGCTTCTTCGTCGAGCTGACGAGGGTCGACGACGCGCGCCTGCGCGCCGCCCTCACCGCGATCGGCGGCGAACAACGCATCCTAGGGCGTTACTAGGCGGCTGATCCGAGCTACGCCTAGTTGTTGCTGACGGCTGCGGATACCGGCGAGTGCAACCCGTGGATGTTGCCTTCCGAGTCCTTGAACATGGCCCAGCCGCCCCACGGTTCGATGCGCGGTTCGTCGGTGAACTCGACGTTCTGCTGTTCGAGCTTCGCGTGGGCCTGATGGACGTCGTCGACCTCGATGATGACGCCGCTGAAGCCGCCGACGGCCTTGTCGGGCGCCCAGCTCGGCGGACCCTTCGTCAGGGTGAACGAGGTCCGTTCACCGGGAGGGGCTACCGTCACCCAGCGATCTTCGCCCATCGGCACGTCCATCGTCTTGTCCCAGCCCAGCTTCTTGGTATAGAAGTCGACCGCCCGATCGACGTCTTCGACGAAGAGTGTCAGTACGGAAATGTACACGCGTCCGGCCTTTCAGCACTCACCTGAGGGACTCCAGCGCTTACATCGATTCAACCCGGATTCCTGGCGTGGTCGTGCGTTCCGTCGAGTGCGGCGGCAAGGCCGCTGAGATCCTGTAGGTTGTCGAGCGACGGCGCGCGCAGCGTGCAGGCCGCGACGTGGTGCGGGAGCGCCTCACGCGCAAACGTCGCCCGCACGCGTGCGAGCCACGGGTCGCCGAGATAGGCCGCGAGGCTGCCGAGCACGATGACGTCGAGCACCAGCAGATCCGCCAGCAGCGCGCACGCGGCCCCGACCGCGTCGGCGTTGTCGCCGATCGCGGCGCACGCGACGCTGTCGCCTTGCGCGGCGCGGCGGGCGACCTCGGCTCCGTCGGCCGCGTCGTACGCCGGATCGTAGCGCCGCGCGAGCTTGGGCAACGCGCTGGCCGCGCCGTACGATTCGAACGAACCCGGCTTACCGAAGACGTCGGGGCCGTCGTCACGATAACGAACGTGCCCGAGCTCCGGAGAAAAGCCCGCCGAACCGTAACGCGCACGTCCGTCGATCACGATGCCTGCCCCGAAGCCCGTCCCACAGGTGAGGTACGCGAGACCGGCGGCGCCGCGGTCGGCGCCCCAGCGCACCTCGGCGAGCGCGCATGCAGCGGCGTCGTGGTGCACGCGCACCGGCCGTCCCAAATCCGCGAGCAGCCGCTCGCCGAGCCGAAATCCGTGCATCCCAGGCAGGTGCGGCGGTGAGATGACGATGCCGTTGCGGGCGTCCATCGGACCGCCGATCGCCACCCCGATCGTCTCCGCGGCGGCGCCGATCTCGTGCAGCGCAGCGACGATGGCGGCGTAGAGCGCGGCGCCGTCCCGCGTTTGGGTGGGCCACGCACGGCGTTCGAGCATTGCTCCGTCGGGCGTGCCGAGTACGACGCTCGTTGTCGTTCCGCCGACGTTCACGCCGGCGAGCAGCGCGTGCGTACGCGACCTCAGTGCGGCCGAATATGGATGATGCGGCTGGTCATCAGCTCGACCAGCCACAACGTGCCGTCGTCGGCGACGGCGATCGACATCGGGGCGGTTCCGAGGTTGACGGTGATCGGGCCGGTTCCGACCGAGGTTCCGCCGCGGCCCAGGTTCAGCTCCGCCGAACGTCCGTCTTGCCCCGCGCGTGCAATGCGATTCCCCAGCATGTCGGTGAACCAGATGTTGCCCTGGAGATCGAGCGCGCCGCCGGTGATTGCGATCAGGCCGCTCAGTGGCGAGAACGTGGAGATCTTCTGGTAGCCGCCCTCGGGTGTGCGCGAGAGGATCGAGTACCCGACGCGCGTCGCACGCGCATCGGTCGAGAGCGCGTGCAGCACGCCGTTCGCGTCCTCGCCGATCCACCAGGGACGTTCTCCGGTCGACGCGAGCTCGACGAGGACCTTGCCGTCGGAGGCCATGTGACCGATCTTGCCGCCGCTCTCGGTGAACCAGATCGTGCCGTCACGCGCCACGAAGAGTGCGGTCGGATAGCTGTTCTGCGTCGGAATCGCAAACTCGCTGACCATACCTTGCGGCGTGATCCTGCCGATCACGTTCGCCCCGTACGTGGGAGAAGCGGTCGGGCGCGAACGGTCCGTTTCGATGTTCATCTCAGCGAACCAGGCATTGCCACTCGCATCGACCGCGATCGGCCCGGGATGACATCCGGTACACCCGACCGAGAATTCGCGGATCGTTCCGTCCGGGGAGATCGTGCCGATCTTCGCGCCGCGAAACTCGGTGAACCACATCGTGTCGCCGGCGCCGCGCGCGATATACCGCGGGTCCGCCTGCGCGGTCGGGATCGGGTACTCGCCCAGCAGCTTGCCGTTCCCCGCGTCGACGTGTGCGATCGCGTTGGCTCTCTCCTCGACGACCCAGAGGGAGCCGTCGGCGCCGATCGCGATCCCGCGCGGCCGGCTGTTCTCCGGCAAACCGAACTCACCGATCACCTCGGGCCGCTCGGCGACCAGGAAGCTCCCCGCCGAGCGCCACTCGGTGCCGTCGGTGAAGTGCACGTAGGTGAGGGAGCAGTGATTGGGATAGCTGGTGAACGGCCCGATCTCATTCGGCGCATCGGCGGCCAGAAGGTGATGGATCGGGACGCCGGGTGAGAAGGTGCCGTTGTCGCGCACCCCGATCGCATAGCGCGGACCGAACTCGTTGCGCATGAGGAACTCGACCGCGTCGGCCGTCTTCGCGCCGGTCACCTCGTAGTTCACGTCGATGCGTGCGCTGCCGCGCCGGCCCTCGACGCGCGCCGACCCGCCGCATTTGGTGACCGTAATCGGAAGGCCGTTTCCCGGCGGCTCGATTGTGGCCGGCATCGGCGACGCAGCCGGCGCAGGCGGTGCTGGCTCGGCCGCCGCAACCGGCGCCGTCAAAAGCACGAGCATAACGCACAACGCCGCCGTCGAGCCGATGTTCTGCCTGATCCCGATCACGTCGTCGCGCCCTCCAATACCGTACCCTTGACGCGGTAGCAGACGCCGCGGAACAGCGCGACGAGTTCGTCGC
Source organism: Vulcanimicrobiota bacterium (assembly GCA_003140215.1). Lineage (GTDB taxonomy): Bacteria > Vulcanimicrobiota > Vulcanimicrobiia > Vulcanimicrobiales > Vulcanimicrobiaceae > Vulcanimicrobium > Vulcanimicrobium beijerinckii. Next base: position 209,132 of record PLJL01000005.1, read on the forward strand.
CGCAGGTTACGGTGACGTCGTAGACACCGGTGCGTCCCTTCGACGAGCGCTCCTGCGCTTCCGCGACGAGGACGTCCCCCAGGCGCGCGGCGGCGACGTACGAGATCGAGGCCTGCAGCGCGACGTTGGGCTCGTTGCGGGAGTTGCAGGCGAACGCAAACGCGGAGTCTGCCAGCGTGAAGGTCACGCCGCCGTGCGCGATCGCATGGCCGTTCACCATCGCCTCGCCGATGGTCAGCGACACGCGCGCCCAGCCCGGCCGCGCGTCGTCGAGCGCCATGCCGAGCGCCTGCGAGGCGCGGTCGCGCGACAGCATCGCCTCGGCACAGGCCCGCGCGAGGGCATCGCCGGTCAGCTCGCTAACGGTCACGAGACCGGCGTGCGGGTCTCGATGATCCGGAAACGGTTCGCGACGAACGCGGCGTCGGTGAGCGAGGCGTTGCCGGCCGGGTTGCCGCCGGTGACGTGGTAGTCGCTGAAGGCCGCCGACTGGTTGACCAGCAGCCCACCGGTCAGGTTGACCGCGAGGTTGACCTTGCCGTCCTGCGCCCAGCGCTGGGCTTGCTGCAACACCGCGTCGTCGGTGGTGTAGACGATCGCGGTGATCGCGCCGCGGCGCTGCGCCGCGGACGTCGCCAGCCGCAACGACTCGGCGGTGTCGGCGGTGCGCACGACGAAGGCGATCGGCCCGAAGGCCTCGCGATCGTACCGGTCGCGATCGGCCGCGTCGACGACCGCGACGAGCGGCGAGTGCACCCGCGCGTTGGGAAACTCCGGGTTGGCGACCGGCGCGCTCTTGCGCACCACGCCGGGCTTCGCATTCTCATCCTCGATACGGCGCAGCGTCCCGTCGGTCGCGATCGCGCCGAGCGTTCCGGCGGCGCGCGGGTCTGCGAGCAACCCGTCGATCGCGCTCACCAACGCGGCAACGACGTCGTCGAACGAGACCTTCTCACCGCTCGACAGGATGCCGTCGCGCGGCACGAAGAGGTTCTGCGGCGTGGTGCACATCTGCCCGGAGTACAGCGCGAGCGACATCGCGAGATTGCGCGTCATCCCCTTGAGATCGTCGGTCGAGTCGATGACGACGCTGTTCACGCCGGCCTTCTCGGTGTAGACGAGCGCGCGCGAATTCTGCTCGAGCCAGTCGCCGAACTCGGTCGAGCCGGTGTAGTCGATCAGCGCGACCTCCGGGCGCTGCGCGAGCAGCTTCGCCAGCGGACGATCGGGAGTATCGACGGCCAGGGTCACGACCTGCGGGTCGAAGCCGGCCTCGCGCAGCACGCCCTGCAGCACTTCGACCGTGATCGCCAGCGGCAGAATCGCTTGCGGATGCGGCTTGACGACCACCGCGTTGCCGGTCACCAGGCTCGCGAACATCGCCGGATACGCGTTCCAGGTCGGGAACGTCGAGCAGCCGATCGTCACGTCGACGCCGCGCGGGACGACACGGTAGGTCTTCTCGATGCGAATCGGCTCGGGCTTGGCGGGCTTCTCCCACACCACGCGCTCGGGGATGCGCGACATCTCTTCGTACGCATAGGCGATCGCTTCGAGCGCGCGGTCCTGCGCGTGCGGACCGCCGGCTTGGAACGCCATCATGAAGCCCTGACCGGTCGTATGCTGCACGGCGTGCGCCATCTCGAAGGACATCCGGTTCAGCCGCGCGAGCGCTTCGAGCGCCACGCCCGTGCGCGCGTCGATCGGGGCGGCGCCCCAGGCTTCGCCCGCGCGCACCGCGGCGGCGAGCAGTGCATCGACGTCGGCGACGGGGTACGTGACGCCGAGGTCGATCCCATACGGCGAGCGTTCCGTCGCGACGCCGTCGCCGGACGTCGGTTGTTCCAGCGCGAACGGGCGTCCCAAGCGCGCGTCGAAGGCGGCTTTGCCTTCAGCGGCCGCCGTCTCGCCGTAGATCTTCCCGCTCGCGCTCTCCGGATAGGCGCTGAAGTACGCGCGGGTGCGGATCGCGTCGCGGGCACGATCGAGCGTTTCGCGGTGGCGCGCCAAGAGGTCGGCGCCGTGGGCCAGCGTGGTCGTCATACGGTCCGCTTCGGCGACGCGTCGGCGCGCCCTAGCCAAGCGCAGCGCTCAGCGCGGCCGCCGCCTCCTCGGAGTAGCGGCCGCCACCCCGCCAGACGATTGACCCGTCGGGCTCGACGACCAAGATGACGAGGTGCGAGCGGTCGGTGATTCCCAGCGAGCGCGTGAAGGCGTCGACGTCAACGAAGAGCGGGATCGTCGACATGCGCTGTTCCGGCGCAGTAACGGCCGCCTTGAGAGCCGCCACGATCGCGCCGCGCCCGATCTTCGGCACGCTGAGCGGGATGAACAACCGTACGCGGACGTCCGGGCGCGAACGTGCCAAGGCGTCGAGAAACGGGACCCAGCTTTCGAGATCGGCGCGGTGCTCGAGGGCGAACCCGAGCAGCACGACCATGCGCCCGGCGCTGAGATCGCGCGGCGCGACGAACGGGGTTCCGTCGAGGGCCGCGCCCGAGACCGGCGGAAAGCGTGCCGGGTCCATGCGCCAACCATACCCCCAACCGTGACGCGGACCGTCATGACGCTCAGCGGTCGCGTCCAAGCCGTCGGCTTTCGCCAGACCGTCTTGGAGATTGCCGCGCGCCACGCGGTCGCCGGAACGGTGCGCAATCGGCGCCGGGACGGTCGTCTGGAGATCGACGCTGAGGGTGAGGAAGACGCCGTGCGGGCATTTCTCGCCGACGTGCTCGCGCATCCGCCGCGCTTCGCACGCATTGACGGCGTCGAGCGCGGCACCGCCGAACCGCGCGGCGCAACCGGCTTCCGCGAAGCGCCGTCGGCGTAACACGATGACGATCGAAGAGGTAGTCGCACCCGTCATGCTGCCGGTCGCCTGTGGATTCGCCGTCGCGGCAACGGTCTTGTTGGTCTGGCACGTCGCGCGGCGCTACGCCGTGGCTCCCAAGCGCGTGCCGCTGCACATCGGTTACGATGGCCGGCCCGGCCGCTTCGCCCCCAAGGCGCTGCTCTGGCTCGCGCCGGCGATCGTCGTCGCGGTCGTCGCGCTCCTCGTCGTCGTCGTCACGGCCGTCGAGCCGCCGCGCAGTGACCAGCGCGCGCTCGTCGCGACGGTGTTCGTCATCATGGCCGAAGCCGCGTGGCTCGTGGCGTGGATGACGGATCGTCAGATCGAGCTGGCGCGCAAGATCACGTACCGCATCGCGCCGGGCCGCCTCTTCCGCGCACTCTTCCCGATCCTGGCCACGACCGTCATCGTGATCGTCATGGCCATCCACCCGTAAGTTCCCACCTTACCGGGGCACTCGCGCCGCGTCACGCGCCCTTACAAGCCGCCGCCGGCGGTGTTTTCAGGGCCGTTAAACTGCGATTTGGACGAGTTCGGCTGGCGTCGAGTCGATCCTCAGTTCGATCCCTTCGATCTCAGCGGCTTCGAGGTACCCGAGAATCGCTTCGCGCGTTTGCGCGAGCGCCTCATCGTGGGTAGAGCCGAAGGTCGAGAGGTGGTCGAGAGCCGGCACAACGGTGACCCATGCCTTGTCGGCCGGGTCGTACGCCACGAACACCTGAAACTGCCGTGCCATACCCCGATGATACACGGACAGCCGTCGGAACTCTCGCGCGGGAGAGCCCTTAACGGCCAGTTTCGTTCTCGCCTCGCATCGTGAAGCTACCGCAACCGGTCTGTCCGCTCTTCGCGACCGCCTTCGTGGGCGGGCTAGAAGACCGGGATGATGTCCTCCGGACCGATGTGGCCGACGTCGACGCCGTCGAGGTCGAGCTCGGGGATCGCGGGGAACTCGATTCCCCACTCGCCGACGATCGCGCGCACGCGCGCCAGCGCGACCTTCCAGTTCTCCGCCTGCTCGTCGTAAGTCAGCACGCCCAGGCCGGCGTCGCGCGCGTGCTGCACCAGCACGCGATGGTTCGGCAGAAAGTAGTCCGGGATGTCCCAAAACTGATTGGGCGGCTCCCACAAGATCATGCTCAGGAACACGAAGCCTGCGCGCAGCTGCTTGGTGATCATCGTCTTGTACTCGTCGGAGAGGCCGGGCCAGTCGCGCTCGAGCACCGTGAGGCAGATTGCGAGGTGGCGCGCCTCGTCCTGACCGACCTTCTTGAAGATCTCCTTGAAGAGCGGGTGCGTGGCCTTCTTCGACATCCCGAAGAACAACGTCGACGACGCGACCTCACCCATCATGAACGACGTGAACAGCACGCTGAGCGGATACTTCGCGAGCGACGCCGAGTAGCCGGACCAGTAGCGGCCGCCGTTGTGATAGAGCCAACCGATGTTGTTTTGCGCGGCTTTGGCGAGATCGCTCGTGGCCTCGAAGTCCATCGGCCCGCCGGGGACGAGCGCTTGGATCGCGCGCTGGCAGACTTCCTCGTGGTTCATCTCGTCGTGGGTGATCGAGAAAAAACATTTGCGGATCGGGTCTTCTTGATGCGTCTCGAACGCGTGGATCGTCGCTTTGGCGAACACCGCCGGCCCCGAGCCGTCGAAGTTGGCGAGCACCGCGTACCAGTACATGATCCCCAGCCGCTGCTCTTCGGTGAAGTCCTCGGCGTGCAACGCCTCCCACGCAAAGTCCGACGGGTTCCAGACGTGGCGTTTGGCGCGCTCGTAGAGCTCGGCCAGCTTGGGCGTCTCCACCCGCCACTCCATCGGGAAGATGTTGGGCTGCGGCACCTCCGGATACGGCGCGAAGCCGTCGGCCGGGACGACGAGCTGGTTGGACTGGGGCGCGATCAAAGCCATGCGAGCGGTTTCCCTCTCCCTACCAAATGGTCGGTCAGGCCGAGAGTATACCCTGCTCGGCTGGGGAGAGCAACAGCCCAACGGGGCACGACCGCTCACCCTTCGACGGAGCTCAGGGTGACATTACGAATCGAACAGGTGTTCGATCACGGCGGCCGAAGAGCCGGCGTCCGATGGAACCGCGCGACGATGTCCCGGCCGGCGTCAGGGACGCCAAACCGCCCAGCCTGCACGAGGTCCAGCGGGCGATCGAACGGCTCGACCGGGCCGATCGCGCGATGCTCCGACCGTGGATCCTGGCGCGCTACGACGTCCGCGGCTATCGCGCGACCGGGTTCGTCGCGCCGCGCGTCAGCGAGGCGTGACGGGGTCACGCCCGAGGCGTGATCCCGTCGAAAGCGATCGCTACGACGGCGCGCGCGATCGCATCGCGCGTCAGCGAGCCGCTGCGGTACCATTCGACGACCGAGTTCGACATGCCGAAGATCAGCCGCGCGCCGAGGCGCGGGTCGAGGTCCGCGCGCGCCTCACCGTCGCGCTGCGCCTGGCCGATAATCTCCGTGACCACCCGGTCGAAGGCGCGCCGCCGCTCCACCGCGTTGCGCTCGCTCTTGGACGCGCCGTGGATGCGGAACAGGACGGTCAGTTCCGGCAACAGGCGCAGCGTCGTCTCGGCGACCTGGCCGACGATGTGGCGCAGCCTATCGATCGCGCGACCGTCGCGCGACGCCGGCTCGTCGAGGATCGCGAACAGCGCGTCGAGCGCGCGTCCGAGTCCGCGCTCGAGCAGCGCCTCCTTGCCACTGACGTGGTGGTAGATCGACGCCTTGGTGATCCCGGCCGCGCGCGCCACGTCGTCCATCGACGCTCCGTCGTAGCCGCGCTCGGCGAAGACGCGCAGCGCGACGTCCGTGAGCGAGTCGATGTCGTAGGGCTTGCGCGGTTCCACCAGCGCGCTCACGGCGTCGGCGACGGTGCGGGCGTCGGCGCGACGATGATCGCGTTGGCCGGCGCGACGAACCTTCGCATCCCCAAGCGCTTCGCGAACTCCGTGCCGAGCGTAGCCGAGATGTGCGAGTAGGCCCCCGCGACATCGGGCCTGAGCGCATCGAGCGCGGCCTGGTGCTGCTCGAAGGGCGGCTGCAGCGCGCCGCCGAGTTGGAACGCCGCCCCGAAGACGCGTTCGCGGATGCGGTCGGGCTTTCCGATCCCGTCTTCGTCGTGCAGCGCGTTCGAACTGAGCTCGGCGCGCAGCGCCACGAGCCGCGCGCGCTCGGCCGGCGAGCGCGCCTTCTTCAGCCGCACGTCGATCTCGTTGAGCGCCTTGTCGATCCCATCGATCCAGCCGAACGCCGTCACGAGATACGCGTGCCGCGCCGCGCGCTGCTCCGCGGTCCACGGGCTGAGCGGATCGTCGCTGAGCGTGAACGCCTGATCGTACGTCTTCCCGGCGACGTGCAGCCGCGCGGTGTACGGTCCGGTCAGCGCCTCAGGGCCGGTCGCCGGGCCCGCGTTCTGGAAACTCGTGCCGAGCCAACGCGTCGGACCGTCCTCGTTCCCGTCCCAGGTGATGCGGTTCAGCCCGCGATCGTTGGTCACGAAGTACCGGGCGCGCGGGTCCTTGGGCGGATCGCGCGGGTCGAACGGAACCTGGCCGCGCAGCGTGCGCACGGCCTTGCCGTTCGCGTCGAGGATCTCGAACCACGGGCGCGCCTTCGCCTTGGTACGCTGGTAGAACGTCAGCACCGCGCCGGCCGGCGCGTTCGGGCCCGAGAAGTTGTTGGCCGGCAGCGCGTTTCCGTCGCCGGTCTCGACCGACGGCCAGCCCGCCCACAGCGTCGCCTCGCGGACCGGGAAGAACTGGAACCCGGCGCGCCGCGCCGCAGCGAGCTGCTGCAGACCCGACAGATCATCGAGGACGTAGAAGCCGCGGCCGTGCGTGGCGACGAGCAGATCGTTGGCCGAGGGATGTACGTGGATGTCGTACACCGCAACGACCGGGAAGCCGGCGCGCAGCCGCTCCCAGCGCCCGCCGCGATTGTACGAGATCCACAGCGCGTTCTCGGTTCCGGCGAAAAGCAAGTCGGGCTCGTGCAGATCCTGGCGCACGACGCGCACCGGCGCGTCGGCCGGCAAGTTTGCTGCGATCGAACGCCAGGTGGCGCCGTAGTCGTCGGTGACGAACGCGTAGGGCCGCCGGTCGCCGAGGTCGTGGCGGTCGAGCAGCGTGAACGCCGTGCCGGCTGCGTGCGGGCTGGGTTCGATCACCTCGACGCGCCCGTACTTGGGCCACCCTTGCGGCGTGACGTTGCTCCAGTGCGCGCCCCCGTCGCGCGTGAGCTGTACCAGCCCGTCGTCGGTGCCGGCCCAGATAACGCCCGCGTCTTTGGGCGACGGCGCGATCGCCAACGTGGTGTCGTAGTACTCCGCGCCCGAGACGTCGAGATTGATCGGGCCGCCCGAGGCGCGCTGGTGCTGCTTCTCATTGCGGGTGAGATCGGGGCTGATCGGCGTCCAATGGCGGCCGCGATCGGTCGTCTTGAACACGACGTTGCCGCCGAAGTACGCGACGTGCCCGTCCTGCGGCGAGAACGCCAGCGGTGCGTTCCAGTTGAAACGGTACGGCGACTGCGCGTACGACGTCAGCGAGGTGAACACGTCGCGCGGGTACGGCGACACGTCGATGGCCTGGCGCGCTTTTTGGTCGTAGATTCCGAGTACGCCGTCTTGGGTGTTGGTCCAGATGAAATTCGGGTCGACGGGATCGGGGATGGCGTACATCCCGTCGCCTCCGGCGATCGCGAACCAGTCGCGGTTCATGAGGCCGATCCCGTTGCGCGCGGTCGTCGGCGCGCACCACGAGCTGTTGTCTTGCAATCCGCCGCAGATGAGGTACGGCTTCTCGTCGGAGAATCCGACGTGATAGATCGCCGCGAGCGGCATGCGGTCCAGGAATGCCCACGAGTCGCCGCCGTTGCGGCTCAGGATCGCGCCCCCGTCGTTCCCCTCGAGGATCCGCGTTCCGTCCGCCGACCACCACAGCGCGTGATTGTCGACGTGGACCGAGCCGGTGAGGTGCTTCCAGGTGCGCCCGCCGTCTTTGGAGAGCGTGAGATACATCGACACCGCGATGATGCGATTGGCGTTGCGCGGATCGACCGCGAGGTGGCTGAAATAGAACGGGCGCTGCTCGGGCGTCGTATCGCTCGACATGCGGCGCCAGCTGTCGCCGCCGTCGTCGGAGCGCCAGATCGTGCCCTGCTTCGACTGCACCACAGCGTACACGCGCTGGGGATCGCTCGGCGCGATCGCGATGCCGATCCGGCCCAGCGTATCGGTGGGAAAACCGCGGCCGCGGATCTTCGACCAGGTGCGCCCGCCGTCGCGCGAGCGATACAGCCCGTCGGCCGGGCCGCCGCTCGTCGCGATCCAGGGCTCGCGCCGGAACTGCCAGATCGCCGCGAAGATCGTTTGCGGCTGCTTCGGATTCCAGGCCAAATCGGCGGCGCCGCTCGACGGACCGACGTACAGCGTTTTGGCCCAGGTGCGGCCGCCGTCGGAGGTCACGTAGACGCCGCGCGCGGGGCTGTCGGCGTAGATGTCGCCCAGCGCGGCGACGATCGCGCGTCGGGGATTTTTCGGATCGACCAATATCTTCGCGATGTGTCGCGTGTCCTCGAGGCCAGCGTGCTTCCAGTGCTTGCCGCCGTCGCGCGTCAACCACACGCCGTCGCCGTAGGAGACGTCGTTGCGCGGGTTCGCCTCGCCGGTGCCGACCCAGACCGTGTTGTCGTTGCTGGGCGCGATCGTGACGGCGCCGATCGCGCCGAACTTCGACGCGTCGGTCCACACGGATTGGAAGGACGCTCCGCCATCGGTTGACTTGAAGACGCCGCCGCCGGCGCCGCCGACGTAGTACAGCGCCGGGTCGCGATCGCTGCCGGCGAGAGCGGGGACGCGGCCGCCCGACGTCGCCGGACCGATCGCGCGAAACTTCACGCCGTCGGTGTCGGGACCGGGCGACGGGCTGACGGCCGGTTTGGCGGCGGGTTTGCGCGGCCCCGCGGGTGTGGTGCTCCCGCGCGGTGCGGCGCTCAGCGGCGACGACGAGAACGAGAACGCCGCCGCCATGGCGACGGCGAGATGGGCCACACGAATACGCATTGCTTCGGATGTTCCGAGCGCGCGGCGCGGTTCCCCGCCCGAACGCTCGGTAGGGTCGCGGCTGCATCCGGGGAAGGATCGTGGCGATGTCGACGACCGCCAGCGTTCCGGCGCTGTCCCGCGATCAGCTGCTCAAGCTGTACCGCGACATGCTCACCCAGCGAGCGGTCGACACGCGCGGCTTCCAACTTAATCGGCAAGGGAAGATCGGGATCGCGATGGGCTCGGAGGGCCACGAAGCCGTGCAGGCCGGTACCGGTCTCGCGTTCCAGCGCGGTAAGGACGTTCTCTACCCGTACTACCGCAACACCGGGATCATCCTGAGCTGCGGCTTCCCGCTCGTCGACCTCTTTCGCTCGCAGTTGGCCCGTGCCAAGGACACCAGCGGCGGACGTTCGATCATCAACCACGTCACGGCCAAGGCGCTGGGCATCGCCACGATCTCGTCGATCATCGCGGCCCACTGCTCGCACGCGGTCGGCGCGGCCTGGGCGCTCAAGCGCAGCGGCGACGGCGATCGCGTCGTGTTCTGCCAGTTCGGCGACGGCGCGACGTCGCAAGGCGAATGGCACGAGGCGCTCAACTTCGCCGCGGTCCACGCGCTGCCGATCCTGTTCTTGTGCGAGAACAACCAGTGGGCGATCTCGACGCACATCAGCAAGCAAATGCGCGTTCCGACGATCGCGACGCGCGCCGCCGGCTATGGCATGCGCGGCGTGTCGTGCGACGGCTTCGACCCGGTCGCGGTCTACAACGCGGTGCACGAGGCACGCGCACACGTGGCGGCCGGTGCGGGGCCGGTCCTCGTCGAGTCGGTCTGCTATCGCTTCCTTTCGCACACCACCGACGACGACGATCGCACCTACCGCACCCGCGACGAGGTCGCCGAACATCGCCCCAGCGACCCCGTTCCGAAGTTCGAGCGGCACCTCGTCGACAGCGGCGTGCTCACCGACGACGACGTCAAGGCGCTCAAGCGCGAGATCGCAGAGCTGGTCAACCGCACCACCGACGAGGTCGAAGCCGAACCATACCCCGAGGCCCACACACTCTACGGCAACACCTACGCCGGCCCCGACGACCCCTGGGTCGGGGAGGCCTAAATCTCTACCGCGAACGTTCCGGCACGACCGTCGTACAAGAACGAGCGGTCCGCGAGGAACTCCCTACCGAGCAATGCGATGAAGCCGTTGCGGGCAAGCCCAGGCGCGGCAGCGAGCTCGATCGCACCGACGTCTATCCCGGAAACGCGCAGACCGACGATGTAGGTGCTGGCATCGTGTTTGCCGCCCGTGGTGTGAATGCTGATATCACGAACCGGAAGAAGCTGCAACCGTTCGACGATCACCGAATCAACTGCGCCGATTAACGCCCCGGTATCGATCAAAGCGTCCCCGTCGCAGTGCCCTTCGAATCGAAGCGGTAATGCGCCGAGAGAACGTACGTCCTCGTCACGCGCATAGAGCTGAACCCAAATGCGAGGGCCACGCTCGACGAGTGACTCGCGAGTCCGATGGGCCGCTCCGGAAGGGCCATCGTATATCAGGCGCTACTCCGAGTCGCCGACGGCGATACCCACGTACGGCTGAAAGTAGCTGGGTTCATGGCGCGAGATGCGTGCCATCATGAACGGACGGCGGCCGTACGTTTCACGACCTTCACGGTATGCTTGGTCTCTGGACGCCCAGTGGCCGAGTACGTGGTCACCGAAGATAACGACGTATTCCCCTTCATATTGCAGAAGGTTCTGCTTCTCTCGTTCGTACGTCTGCTGTTCTCGGTCGAACCGACCCATCATTGCCACCTAGCCAGTCTGCTGCGCGCGGAGCTCGATTTCTAGACTCTATGCGGAATCTACTGGAAGCGCGATGAGCATCGTTATAAGACTTTGCGAGTCCCCACTTTCGTCACCGCACCACCAACATGGTCGAATCCGAACGTACCACGAAGCGCACAGCCTCGATGGCCACGGCTAAGCCCCCTCGTCGCCGCCGCCACGCGCCCTAGCACTACCGTCGTAGCGTGATCGAGCCGTTTACGGTCTCGGCGCTGACGTGCATCGCACCGTCGCCGAGCGTTCCGTTCGCATGGGCGCCGGGACCCCAGCGCGGACGATCGACGGTGATGCCTTCCGCGCTGATGCCGCCGGTGAGCGTGTGCGCGTTGAGCACGACCCCGCTGCCCGGCGCGAGCGTGACCTCGATCGAGCCGTTCACCGACCGCGCGGTCAGCGTACCGTGACCGCGGTCCAGAACCTTCACGCGCACCGAACCGTTCACCGACGCCGCGCGCCGTACGTCGCGTCCTTCGACTTGCACGCTGCCGTTGACGGTCGCCGCTTCGGTGGGACCGTCGTTCATCGCATCCACCGAGCCGTTCACCGTGGCGGCGTCGAGGGTGATCCCGTGCGGTACGGTGATCTCGAAGTCGACCAACGTGTCGTTGTCGCGATCGCTGTGGCTCTGTGAGAACTTGCGCTCGTCGCAGCCGCGGCTCGCCTCAGGCGGATAGCGCACGCAGACGACGATCCCATCGGAACGGTTTTCGACGTGAATCGCGACGCCGTTGGGATCGCCGTGATCGGCGTGCTTGGTAGCCCGGACCGATAGGCGGTCCCCGGTGCGAACCCGCACGCTGCCGTTGATGTCGCGGACCGTGAGGGTCTGCCCCGGCCGGAGTTGGCCGTCGTAGGCGAACGGGACCGAGGCCAGCGCCACAACTAAAAACATAGTTATACTCTACGCCTTCGCGGCAGCGAGTGTCAATCCGGCGGCGGGGAGAAGCCGGCGTCGCGCTCGGCCTGGCGCTGGCCACGCTTGGTGTACAGGCGCAGCTCGGCGATGTCGCGCGGAAAGACCAGCCCCACGGTCCAGTCGAACGCGACGCGGACCTTGCGGTCGAGTCCCGGCAGTCGCAGCAGGTAGTAGGTCCGCCACATGAGCCACGCCAGCAAGCCGGTGAGCACGAAGCCACCCGGCAGCGTGGCAACGCCGCGCCGGGCACCCAGCGACGCCATCATGCCCAGGGCGTCGTAGTCGAACCCTTTGGTCGGCCGGCCGCGCAGCGTCAGGATGAGGTTGTCGGCAAGCGCGGGGCCCTCGCGGATCGCGTGCTGCGCGGTCGGCGGATACCAAGCGCTCTTGTCGGCCGCGTCGGCGCCGGTCGTGGTCGGTATCCAGGCGCAATCTCCGAGCGCCCAGACGCCCGGCAACCCGGTCACCGACATGTCACGGTTCGCGATGATGCCGCCGTTGCGCGCGTGCGCGCAACCGGGCAGCTCGCGCAGCACGGGCGCCGGCCGGACGCCCGCGCTCCAGACGACCGTCGCGCACGGGATCACGATGCCCGATTGGAGCACGATCCCGCGCCCGTCGAGGGCGGCGACGCCGTCGCTGATGATGAGCTCGACCTTGCGGCGCGCGAGGTTACGCGTCGTGTAACGCCCCATCGCGGGCGGCAGGTCGGACAGCAGCGCCTGACCCGCTTCGATGAGGACCAGGCGGACGTCGTGCAGCCCCAGCGGCCGGTAGAAGCGGAGGATCGACCGGAAAAAGTCGACCAGCTCGCCGGCGCATTCGCAGCCGGTGTATCCGCCGCCGACGACCGCAAAAGTGAGCAGCCGGTCGCGTTGCGGCCCGGGTGGCGTGACGACGGCTTGTTCGAGCGCGGCGATGATGCGGTTGCGCAGCGTCTCGGCGTCCTCGAGCGTCTTGAGCCCCAACGCGTGTTCGGCCACGCCGGGGATGCCGAACGTCGAGGTGACCGATCCCAGCGCGAGCACGAGGTGGTCGTACTCCAAGCTGATCGCGTCGCCGGTGAGCGGATGCCGCGCCCGGATCCGGCGCGCGTCCAGATCCACTTCGGTGATCTCGCCCAGGACGAACCGCGTGCGGCGCAATTGCGCCCGCACCGGCGTGACGACATGACGCGGTTCGAGTCCGCCCGAGCTCACCTCGGGGAGCATCGGGGTGAACAGCGTGAAGTTGTCGCGGCTGACCAGCGCGATCTCGGCCTCGTCACGGCGCAACTTGCGCTCGAGGCGCCGCGCCACCGCAACGCCCGCGAACCCGCCCCCGAGCACGACGATGCGCGTCATTTAGCCAGCCGCCGCGGCGCGAATCTCGGCGGCGTGCGCGACGATCTCCGCGGCCCGCGCGGCGTATCGCGGCGCGCCGCCCAAGTCGCCCGGGACACGCTCGCCGTGACGCGTCGCCACGTACCAGACGAGCGTCGCAGCGCGGCGCAACATCGCTTCGGGCACAACCTCGCGTTCGGCATGCGTCATCGGCGCCTCCTCGGCATAGGCCGCCACCAGCGGTGCGATCCGATCCAGATCCAGCGGCTCGTCGTCGCCGGCTCGGCCGAACTCATCGAGCAAGGTTCCGACGTCGTAGACGCGCTCGGTCTGGTGAGCGAAATCGAAATCGATGAGCGCCCGCACCTCACCTGGGTCGCCGGCGATCGCGTTGCCGGGGTTGGGATCGCCGTGGACGATGACCTGCGGCAGGTTGGCCGCCCGCGGCGCGACGTGCGCGGTCGCGGCCGTCACCGCGGCGACCAGCCCGCTCCAGTCGAGCTTGCGCGCGACGAGCGGATCAGCGGCGAAGCGCGTGAAGCGCTCGCGCAGCCACGGCAGCGCCCCCAAGAAGCGCGAGCTGCGCATCCCGTCGGTCACGTGCAGGTCGTGCAGCGCTCGGTGGAAGCGCGCCAGCACCCGCGCAACGGCGCATCCCGTGTCGAGATCGCGGCGCCCCGCGGTCCCGTCGACATAGGGCAGCACCGCGCACAACCCGCCCGCGGGCGCGAGCACGATCGTGCCGGCGCCGGCACGCAGCGGCGCGGCGATCTCGGACATTCGCGCCGCCGCGTGCAGCATGACGGCGTGCTCGAACGCGATGGCGCTGCGCGCGACGTGCAGGCGTCCGTAACGCCGCACCACGAAACGGCCCGCGCGAGCATCGATGCGAATCGTCTCGTTGGAGTAGCCGCCCGCCAGCGCGACCGCTTGCGCGCCGTCGACGTCGATCCCGAACGCTGCCGCGACGGCGAGCGCGGCTGCCGGCGTCAGCGCGGCCGCGCGATCGACTCGGCGATGCGGTTGCGAAACCAATCACCGGTCGTGGTCGCCTCCGCCGGCAGCAGCGCCGCCGCCGACGCCCGCAGCCGCGCGATGTCCCAACGCAAGCGTTCCTCGCCGGCGCCGAAGTAACCGTCGGCGAGCGCGGCTTCGGCGTGGGTGCGGATCGCCGCGACGCCGATACCGTAAAACGCCGCCAGCCGAGCCGCCACGTGGCACAGCGCCGCGAGCTGCGGCTCGGTCAGCGGCGAGGCGCCGAAATCTGCCGGCGTCGCCGCGTCCATCGCTGCGATCGCGAGCCCGATCGACCACGAATTGCGGTCCGCGGTATGGGCGGCATAGGGCGAGTCCGCAGCACCGCGCACGTCGCGCATGTTCGCGCGCAGGTCGTGCGTGTGGTGGACGACCACGGCGTGCGGTCCGGTGAGGCAATAGTGGTAAGCGGGAAAGACGGCCGCGTAGCCGTGCGCCGTCCAGTGCAACGAGATCGAGCGCAAGTCTCCTTGCGGCAGCGCCGGCGCCCACTCACGGAGCGGGACGGGCCGAGCGAGAACTACCGGCTGATGCATGACGAACAGCGGCCCGAGCCGCCGCCCACCGGCGGGCGCCGGGGGAAGGGCGCGATCGGCGGGATCGTGGTCGCGCTCGGGCTGGCGGCGGCGAAGTACAAGACGTTGCTCTTGGTGGCGGCGAACTTCAAATGGCTGCTGATCGGGCCAAAGCTCCTCAGCCTGGGCTCGATGTTCCTGTCGGTGTGGCTGTACGCGCAACTCTTCGGCGGCTGGAAGATCGGCATCGTGTTCGTCCTGATGATCCTCGTCCACGAGCTCGGGCACTACTTCACCTGGCGGAACTACGGGGTGAAGGCATCGCTGCCGATGTTCATCCCGGGGTTCGGCGCATTCGTCAGCGCGCCGAACACGGGGACGCCGGCGCAGAACACTGCGGCCGCGATGGCCGGGCCGCTGTTCGGGATCGTCGCGGCCGCCCTGTGCTGGGGCTACGGCATCGCCACCGGCGACCGCTTCTGGCTGGGTTGCGCCTACATCGGTTTCTTTCTCAA
Organism: Vulcanimicrobiota bacterium; assembly: GCA_003140215.1. GTDB lineage: Bacteria > Vulcanimicrobiota > Vulcanimicrobiia > Vulcanimicrobiales > Vulcanimicrobiaceae > Vulcanimicrobium > Vulcanimicrobium beijerinckii. Next base: position 224,201 of record PLJL01000005.1, read on the forward strand.
CCTCTTCAACCTGATCCCGACGCCGCCGTTCGACGGCGGCGCGATCGCCGGCGCCATCGATGCGCGACTGTGGATCCTGGGCGTCGTGCTGATCGGATTGTGGGTGGTTTTCTTCGCCCGCGGCGGCTTCGGGATCATCCTGGTGCTGGTGTTGGCGTTCACTGCGGTTCCGCGCGTTCTCGCGCTGGTGCGCGGCCAGATCGACCCGCACGGCAGCGGACTGGTGCCGATCCAGCGCGCGGTGACGCTGGGGGCCTACGTCGTTCTGGTCGCGGTCGCGGTCGCCGGCGCCGCGGCGACACACCTCGAACGCGCGGTATGAGCAAGGACGACGCTCCCGATTTCGCCATGCAGCGCGCGGTCGAGATTCTCGCGCGCGCGTACGAAGCGGCGCGGGCACGCCGCAACGTCCCGCCGGCGCCGCTGGACCGCCCGGTGGTGCTCGCCAACGAGCGGCTCGTTCTCGCGCTCGCCACGACGACGCGCGGCGAGGTCGAGCGCGCGTTCGGCGTCGCGTTCTCGTATCCGATGCGCGGTTGGCACACCTACGCGGCGCGCGAAGACGGGCAGCGCAACTTTCTGAGCTTGTTCTACTCCAAGGCTGCCCTCGTAGCGCTCGAGTACTACGTCCCGAAGATCGATCGCGCCCCAGGTTTGGCGGCGCGCGACTACGGGACGTTCCGGCTCTCGCCGGGCGACGTCGCGCTGGGCGCGCCGACCGCGTCGCTCGACGAACGCTACGTCACCGCCGTCGGCGGCCCCGCTCCGGTCGTGTACGGCGAGGCCTTCGAAGCGCGTTGGGATGGCGGCGTCGCCTACGTGATGGGAAACGCCGGACGCATCGAACGCCTCGGGCTGTACGCTGCCACGTAACGCCGCGCTCGCGGGCGCGCTGATCGCGCTCGCCCTGGCGTACGCCGCGTTCCGGCCGGCGGCGACGCAAGGCCCCTTCGGGCGCGACTTCGAGGCGTACTACGCCGCAGGCGCCACCTGGAACGCCGGCGGCGATCCGTGGTCGCGCGCGGTCTGGAGCACCGAGCGCACCATCGCCGGCGTCGACCCGTCGCGCGACGAGTTGTTGCCGTACGTCGGCCCGGCGACCGCACTGCCGCTCTTCGGCGCGCTCGCGCGCCTGCCGCACGCGCTCGCCGTCCGCGTCTGGAGCGGGTTGCTCGCCGCGGCGTTGGGCGCGCTGGTCGTCGCTGCGCTGCTGTTGGGCGGCACCCGCCGTGCGACCGCGCTCGTTGCCGCGCTGGTGTTGGGGATCGCGTCGGGGCCCGGGACGAGCGCGCTCGCGTTGGGCCAAGTAGCGCTGATCTCCGCCGCCGGCATCGCGTGCGCGTTGCTCGCCTACGAGCGTCGCGCGCGTGCCGCCGCCGTCGTGGCGACGTTCGTCGCCGCGCTCCAACCCAATCTCGCCCTCGGGCTTGCCGGCCGAATGCGCGACCGTTTCGCGGTCCTCTGCGCCGCGTCGGCCGCGCTCGCATTCGCAGCGGTCACCCTGCTCGCGGGCGACGGGCTCGCCGGCGCCGCACGCTACGTGCAACTGTTGGGGCGGCACGGCGCCGCGGAGCGCTTCGCCGCGATCCAGTACACCCCGGCGGCGCTGGCCTGGTCGTTCGGAGCCGCCGAGCCGGTGGCGGCGGCGCTCGGAGTCGCCTGCTCGGCGGCGGCGATCGCCGCCGCAATCGCGGTGAGCGTGCGGGCGCGGCTCGACGCGACTGCGGGTGCGTTGGTCGCGCTCGCCGCGCTCCCGCTCGTGGTTGGGTTCGTGCACGAGCACGACTTCGTCGTCGAGCTGATCCCGCTGGTGGTGCTGGCGCTGGGCGCACGAGGACGCGCGCGCGTGTGGAGCGGGCTGGCGACCGCGCTGATCTGCGTCGACTGGTTCGGCCTGGCTCAGCGTCCGACGGCCGGCGCGCAGATCGTCGCGATGGGAGTCGCCGTCGGCTGCGCCTTCATCGCGCTGGGCCGCGGCGCGCGCGTCACGCGCGCCGACGCGAGCGCGCTCGTGGCGATCGTGGCATTGGCGTGCCTGGCGCTCCCGCTGGGGCGCGCCTATCCCGCGCCGGTCTGGCCCGACGCTCTGCCGGTCGCATACCGCGCGCCCGCGGACGCCGACGCGGCGGCGGTGTGGGCCGACGAACTGCGCGCCGGCGGCTTGACCGCGCGACAGCCCGCCTGGGGCGTGCTGCGCGCGCTGCCGCTAGCGGGCTGCATCGTGCTGGGCGTCGCGCTCGTGGCCGGCCGCCGGAGACGATCCTCGGATTAGCGGCGGATCGGCCTAAATGTCGACGTTGAGAAAATCGTCGAACGGGGTGGTGTTGTTGGGCTGCCAGTTTTTGAGGTCTTTGTTGAATCCGTGCACGTCCTCGAGGATGTAGAGCACCTCGAACGCGGCGTCGTCGACGATGAGCGGCATCGCCTTGGCGATGATGTCCTTGCGCTTGGCGATGCTGTAGGCCGCCTTCTCCTGTTGCAGCAGCGGCTCGAGCGCCGGATCGCAGTAGCGGGAAATGTTCTGCCCCTTGGGCGGGAACAGCGCGCAGGAGCTCTCCGGGTTGAGATCCGCGTCGGGGGTGAGCTGCCACGAAAAATTGGTTACGTCGAACTTCCCGCCGTACACGATCCCGCCCGTGACCTGAAAGAACAGACCGGTATTGTAGTGCTTGGCCGTGAAGTTGACGCCGATCTGCTGCCACATCGTGCGCAGCTGTTCGATGCGCGCGTCGTTGTCCTGATTTCCGGTCGGGGCCGCGTAGTCGAAGCTGAGCTTCACGCCGCCCTTGGCGCGGGTGCCGTCGGCTCCGCGCACCCATCCCGCCGCGTCGAGCATGGCGTTGGCCTTCGCGACGTCGTACGGGATCGTGGCGACCGGACTGTAGAACGGGCTGGCCGGCGTCACCGAGCCCTCTTGCAGGATCCCGATTCCGTGGTTGATCTTGTCGCGCAGCAGCTTGCGGTCGGTGGCCAATCGCAACGCCTGGCGGACCACCTTTTCCTTGAGGGCGGGATGGCTGGTGTTGAACGAAACGTGCGAGTAGAGAAAGCTCGGGCCCCGGAAGCTCGCCATATTCGTCAAGGCCAACATGCGCGGCACGTAGGCCGGCGGCATGTAAGCCCAAAGGTCGAGTTCGCCGGTCTGCAGCTGCGTCAGCAGCGTGTTGCGGTCGGGGATGATCTTGTAGACGACCTTCTTGATCTTGGGTTGGCCGCGCCAGTAGTACGGGTTCGCTTCGAGCGTGATGTGATCGCCGCGAATCCAATCGACGTAGCGGAACGGTCCGATGCCGATCGGCTTGCTGTTGTACGGCGCCGTGTTGATGTTCGCAAGACTGCCGAGGATGTGCTTGGGCAGGACGCACGGGTTGGCGCCGGCCGACGCGAAGAACGACGGCAGGTAGCCCGAGTACGGCTTCTTGAGATGGAACACGACCGTGTACTTGTCGGGTTCGTCGATCTTGGTGATCAGATCCCAGCCGTCGCGGCCCACCTCGTTATTGGCGAGGTTGTTCACCGCGTTGGTCGAGAACACGACGTCGTCGCCGTCGAACGGCTGCCCGTCGGACCACTTGACGCCTTTGCGCAGATGCCAGGTGATCGTGAGCCCGTCTTTGCTCACCCCGCCGTTCTCTTCGGTCGGAACCTCCGTCGCCAACTCCGGCATCGGTTGGTTGTGATGATCGTAGCGCACCAGATACGCCATCGTGAGCTGGTTGAGATTGCCCAGGATGAGCGCGGTCGAGAGGTGCGGGTTGAGGTTGTCGAAGTCTTGGGTGTCGCCGATCCGCAGCTCGTGCGGGATCGTGTACGCGTTCGCGCGTCCCTCCTTCCCGGCGCCCGGCCCGCTGCCGCCGGACGGTCCGACCTGTCCGGTCTTCGTGCACGCCGCGAGGGCCACGACGGCAAGGGCGATTCCGAGAGCTCTCTTCACGATGCGCGTACCTCAGATGTCGGCGTCGACGAGGTCGTCGAACGGAGTGACTTGGTTGGGGTGAAAGCCGTGCAGGTCCTCGTTGTAGACGAACAGGTCCTCGCGCGCGTCGGTCACGATCGTCGGCACGTCGCGCGCCATGCGCTCTTGAACGAAGCGCGACGCGGCGCGCTGCTCGCGCGGATCGTAGGTCTCCAGGAATCGCCGCAGCGCCGAGTCGACCTGGTGGTCGCAGTAGCGCGGCACGTTCTGGCCTTTGGGCGGAACGCGGTCGCACGCGAACAGGTTCGTCAGGTCCCCGTTGGGCGGCGTAATCCATGCATACAGCGCGACGTCGAACTTGCCGGTGTAGAGGATGCCGCCGGTGCCGAACGACGCGAAGTACAGCGGTGAGGGGTAGTGCCGCACCTCGAACCGCGCCCCGATCTCAGCCCACGCCGGCCGGATCAGCTCGATGAGCGCGTCGTTGTCGGGCAATCCCACCCCGGTCGTGAGCGTGAAGTCCAGCCGCTGGCCCCCCTTGGCACGAATCCCGTCGGCACCGCGCCGCCAGCCTGCCGCGTCGAGCAGCCGGTTCGCCGCTGCGACGTCGAACGGCACGCGCGGCACGTCGACGTGAAACGGGTGCTCGGGCGCGAACGGCGTCTCTTGGAGGATGCCGTACCCGTGCCGAATCTTGGCCAGGATGGTCACCCGATCGGTCGCCAGGCGCAGCGCGCGCCGCACCACCACGTCACGCAGCGCACCATGCTCGAGCTCGAGGTCGATGTGGTTGTAACCGTACGATCCTTGGCGAATGAGCGCTACTCCAGCAACGGATCGCGCACGGTCGCCGAATGCGGCCGGCACCGGAAGCCACAGATCGAGCTCGTGGGTCGTGAGCTGGGTGAGCACCGTGTTGCGGTCGGGGATGATCTTGAATAGGATGCGCGTCAGCTTGGGCTTGCGTCCGAAGTACAGCGGATCGGGGATCATCTCAACGCTCTCGGCACGCTTCCACGAGACGTACTTGAACGGCCCGATGCCGACCGGCAGCGCGTTGTAGGGAGCCTCGTTGATCGTCTGTAGGTCGCCCAGCAGGTGCTTAGGTAGAATGCACGGGTTCCCGCCGCCCGAGCTGAAGAAGTTGACGTAGAAACCGCTGTACGCTCGGCTGAGGTGGAAGACGACGGTATACAGATCGGGAGTGGCGACGCTTTCGACGAGGTCGAACCCCAGGTGCGTCCCCTCGTTGTTCTTGGGGTTGCGCACGACGTCGACCGAGAAGCGCACGTCGTCGGCGGTGAACGGCACGCCGTCGGACCATTTCGCGTCGTGCCGCAGGTGATAGGTGATCGTCTTGCCGTCGGCCGAGACGCCGCCGTTCACGCGCGTCGGCACCGCGGTCGCCAGCTCCGGCACCGGGTTGTTGCGCCGATCGTAGCGCACCAGCCACGCCATCGTCAGCGAGCTCATGAACGACAAGGTGAACTGCTGTGCGAGGTGCGGGTTGAGCCCCACCACGTCCTCACCGGTCGCATAGCGCAGCACGTGCGGCACGGTATATGGATGCCGCGCTCCCTGCGCGCCGGATGCGCCGGGAAGCACGGCCGCGCACAGCGCGAGCGCCAGCGCGGCGGCCCTGACGCTCAGAAGCTGTACTCCCAGGTGTTCCAGAACGGTACGGTGATCACCGGGGTCGCGGTGAATCCCTTGAGGCGTTCGTCGCGCGTGATGACCTCACGACGGAACCACAGGATGATCGACGGCACGTCCTGGGCGAACTCCGCCTGCACGACGTGGTAATCGGCGATGCGGCGCTTCTGATCGACGGTGAGGTTGGCATCGTCCATCGCCTGCGTCGCTCGCGCGTTGGACCAGAAGAGCGCGTTCTGCCCCTTGGGTGCCAGATAGTGCGCGGAGTAGATCGCCCCTTGATCGATGTCGGCGGCCCCGCCCCACGCGAAGAGCGCGACGTCGTACTTGCCGCCTTGGAGAATGCCGTTGGCGGTGTTGTCGAAGAACAGCGAGGTCGGGTAGTTCTTCACGATCGCTTCGGCGCCGACTGCGCGCCAATAGGTCTGCACCTGAGCCTGGTTGTTCTTGCCCGTCGTCGACTCGCTCTGCGTCGAGATCGTGAACGACAGCCGCTGGCCGTCCTTCACGCGCACGCCGCCCGGACCGGCCGTCCAGCCCGCCTCGTCGAGGAGCGCCTTGGCTTTGTCGGGATCGTAGGGATACTTCATGACATCGTCGGCGTATGACTGCGGGTACAGCGCCTTGCACTCAAAGGTATCGGTGAGCTCGCCCAGCCCATGCTGAACCTTCTCGAGCAGCGCCTTGCGGTCGATCGCAAACGCCAGCGCCCGCCGCACGCGCACGTCGGCGAACAGCGGGCGCTTGAGGTTGAAGTCGATGTGATCGTAGATGTAGACGACGGGCGTGATGACCGCGACGCCGGGGACGCTCTTCACGCGGTCGTAGGCGACGGCGGGGATGTTCCAGGCCACGTCCACTTCGTGCGTCTGCACTTGGGTCGCCAGCGTGTTGCCGTCCGGGATGATCTTGTAGATCAACTCGCGGATCTTCGGCTTGCCCAAGAAGTAGTCCGGATTGGCCTCGAAGCGCACTTGGCTGGCACGTTCCCAGGCCACGAACTTGTAGGGCCCACTGCCGATCGGCGCCGAGTTGTAGGGTGCGGTGTTGAAGCTGCCCTTGTCATCGTTGTACTGGGCGAGGATGTGTTCGGGCAGGATCGGCCCGTTGCCGTTGACGCTCCAGAGCTGCTGCAAAAACGGCGCGTAGACTTTCTTCATGTGTACGACGGCGACGTAGGGGTCGCTGCAGTCGACGTTCTTGATGTCCTTCCAGCCGTCGGTGGTGACCACGTTGTTCTTGGGATTGATCATCACTTTCCAGGTGAAGGCCAAGTCCCGGCACGTCAACGGCTGACCGTCGTGCCACTTGATGTTGTGGCGCAGCTTGTAGGTGAGCGTGAGGCCGTCGCGGCTCACTCCGCCGTTCTCGAGCGTCGGGATCTCGCTGAGCGCGTCGGGGACGGGGTTCGCGTGGTCGTCGTAGCGGACCGTGTACGAGAACAGGAACGCCGACAGTTCGAGCACCGGCTGCGCCGACGCGAGCGCCGGGTTGAGATTGCGCGGGTCGGAAGCCGTCGCGATGACCAAGCGATCGGCATGCACCCCGCCCGGCGCGTTCGCGCCGCCGGCTTGGGAGGAAGCGCCGGTATCGCCGACCTTCGTGCACGCGCACAGCGCCAGCGTCGCGACGGCGACGGTTGCGAGCAGACGGCGGATCATGAACGCATCGCCTCCGGATCGAGTTTGTGCCGCGCGCAGAACTCGAGGTATGCGGCGGGCGCGATCTCCGACGGCTTGATCTCGCTGCGCCCGCCCCAGAATACGTTGGTGTAGTCGAACTCGATCCCAGCCTCGCGCAAATGCTCGTCGATCGCGGCCTTGTGCGCCAAGACCGCGTCCTTCTCCATCCCGTGCGCGACGCCCATGATGTTGACGCCCTTGAATTCCGGGCCGCCTTCACGCCAGTAGGCGTGGGTCATGATGTAGTGGCGGCCGACTTCGCGCCCGGCGTCGAGCTCGCGGCCGCGCGGCACCTTCCAGTGGAAGAGCGCGTTGTAGCGCGTCACGCTGCGTCCGCCGGCTTGCTGCTGCGGCTTCACGTGCTCGAGAAAGGTCGAGAACCGCCCGATGACGCCCTTCGCGCCGAGCGCCGTGCCCACGCGCTCGAACTCCTCGAGCGAAACGCCGGCTTCGCGCGCCCGCCCGGCCCAGACGTCGCGCACGATCTCATCGAGCGCGAACTCGCGTTTGATCGCGGTCAGCACCCGCCATTCCAGCGCATCGAGCTCGACGATCTTCGTGTCCTTCACTTCGGCCGGTTCGGCGGCACGCGCACCGGGCTCCAGCCCGCGCCGCCGGACGTGACCGACGCCCAGCGCGAAGAGCGCCTTCGCCGGCATGAGCCGATGGGCTTGGGCGCCGATCGTCGCGGCGAGAAACCGCGCGTGCTTCTCGAGTGCGAAGCCTTGCGGAACCTTGAGCGTCGTCCACAGGCGATAGTTGGAACCCGCGGTCGCGTTGTCGGTGGTACGGATCACGACGTGACCCGAGAACGGGTCCTCGCGGAAGAGCCAGGCGAACGCGTCGTCGAGGCGCTCGGGTGGGACTTGCCAGGCGCACAGCGCGCCGTCGGCGAGGTTGGTCGCCATCAACGTCTGGCGCACGCGCCGAATCGTCCCGGAACGCATCATCGCGGCGACCCTGTCGAGGACCGTCGCGATGTCGAGCCCGCTGCGTGCGGCGATCTCACCGAACGGGTCGAGTTGAAAGCCCGTCAGGCGATCCTCGGCCACCGCCAGGATCGCCGCGTTGGTCGGATCGTCGATCCAGACCGGGAGCGTCGGAGTCATCCCGCCGGGAGTTCACCCGGCGCCGTTCGTGCCCTCCGCGAAGAGCAGCGCTTGCTCCGCCTGGCGCACGGTGTAGACCGCAGTGACCTCGTCGGTGAGCGCCTGCGTGATCCCGACCTGCGCGTTGAGCAGCAGCGGCAGCGTGGTGACACCGGCCCGATACTGAGCCTGCGTCGCACGCAGCACCTCTTGCGCCTTGGCCAACTCGGCGTTGGTCTGGTCGAGCGCGGCGTATGCGGAGACGAGGTTGACCAGCGCCGTCCGGACGTTGAGCTGAACGCCCTGCTGCGCGATCTGCAACTGCGCGAGCGAACGGTCGAGCTGCCCTTGCGCCTGGGCCGTCTGCGCCCGCGTCACCCCGCGGTCGAAGATCGGGACGGCCAGCACGACGCCGACCTGGCCGGCGTTGCGGAAGGTTCCCCCGGACGGATCGGTCGAGGAGGTACCGTACGACGCGTTTCCGTTGAGGTTGGGGAACAGGCCCAGGCGCGCGGCCCGTACGTTCTCCCGGTTCGCGATGACGTCTTGCTGCTGGGCCGTGAGATCGGGCCGCAGCGCCAACGCGCGGGTGACGGCTTGCTGATACGACGGCGTGGGAAACGCCGGCATGAGGGCGAGCGTCCCGGCCGTAGCGCTGACGGCCGGAACATCGTCCTTGGGTTGAACGGCGATGTCGGCATCGAGCCCCAGCGTGTTGGCGAAGGTCGCAAGCTCGACTTGCTCGGCCGCCTGCAAACGAATCACCGCAACCCGCGCCTGCGCCGTCGGCAACTGCGCGGTTGAGAGATCGGTTCGCGCCGCGGTCCCCGCGCGGATCTGCGCGGACACGAGGTTCTCCTGAACTTGGTCGAGCTGCACGGTCGTGAGCGCGACGCGCGTTTGCCGCTGCGCCGACAGCGTGTTGTAGTACGCCGTCGCGACGTTGAACGCGACGGTCTGCAGCTGACGCTGATACGTAGCGATCGATGCGGACTGCGACGCGCGCGCGCCGCGAATCTGCGCGGCGACGCGGCCCCCGTCAAAGATCAGTTGTTGCAGCGTGAGCGACAGGCTGTTCGTGGTGGTGTTCGGACTCCCGGCGGTTGGCGTGGTGCCCGACGGGCTGGTGGTCGCGGTCGCCGAGGGCTGGCGATGCGCACGGGTAACCCCCGCGCTCCCGCTCAGCGCGGGGAACAGGGCGCTCTGCGCCAACCCGACCGGGGCGCTGGCGATCGCGACGTCGGCGCGCGCCGAGGCGAGTACCGGTGAGCGAGCATAGGCGATGAGCACGGCTTGCGGCAGCGTGATGACCTGCGGTACGCCCGGGGCGACGCGCACCTCGGATACCGGCGCCGGGGTCCCGTACGCCGGATACGGCAGCGGCGAAGACTGATCGGCCGGCAGCAGCTCCGGGATCGCGGTCGCGTTGATCGCGGCGGAGCCGCCGGTCGGAGCCGGGGTCGCGGTCGACCCGGGGCGCGGAGGAGTCGTCGCGGCGGGCCGCGGCGTCGCGGCGGGCGTCGCCAGCGGCGTCGCGACCGGGCCCGGCGCGGGCGGTGACTGCGCGAACGCGGGCGCCGACGCGAGGGCGAGCGCGGTTAGCGCGACGCCGGCAAGCGCGCGCGACACGACGAACGAGCGCATCACTGCGCCCCGCGCCGACGTCCGCCGGCGGGCGGCGTGATCGCGACGGTGCTGTTATCCGTCAAGGCGTCGGGACGCGTCGTGATCACGGTCGTTCCGGGATGCACCTGCGCGCTGACGATCTCGGTGAGCGTATCGGTTTGCAGACCGATCTGCACCGGGATCTGCTTGGCCTTCATCAAGCGGGGAGGTGGCGGACCCGGCGGGCCGCCGCCGGCCGCACCGCGCGCGCCGCCCGAAGCGGCACCACCCGGTGCGGCGCCCCCCGCTGCGGCACCACCCGGTGCTCCGGGCGCGCCCGGAGCCGCCGGCGGCAGCTCGGCGACGGTATAGACGTTCGCGCCGGTGTCGGACTGGAACACGGCCGTGCGCGGCACGACGACCGCGCCGCGATGCAGCTCCTTGCGCACGGTGACGCTCACCAGCATGCCGCCGCGCAACCGATCGTTGGGGTTGGGGACGCGAACGCGGGCGCGGTACGACAGCGTGCCTTGCGTCGGCGTCGCGTTGACGTCCATGACCGCGGCTTTGTACGCCGCGTTCCCGATGCTCGACGTGCTGAAGGTGACCGGCGTGCCGGTGTGCACGTACGGAAGATCGTCGTCGGGGACGTTGACGTTCACGTACACGGTGTCGATCTGCGATACGCGCACGACGGGCTGGTTGGGGCCGGCGAACGCACCGGGGTCGAGCAGCCGCTGCGTCACCACGCCGTTGAACGGGGCGGTGATGCTGGTTTGCGCGATCTCGGTCTCGAGCAGCCGTACTTGCGCCTGCGCCGCAGCGAGCTGACCGCGGTTGACCGCGATCTGCTGCCCTTGGATCGGCATCATGTTGCGGCCTTGCGTCTGCGCGTATTGGAGCGCCGTTATCGCTTGGCGCTGCAACTCGCGCGCGCTGTTGAGCGCCTGTTGCGCTTGCACGTACTGCGAGCGCGCCTGTTCGTACTGCGTCTGAGCGACGTAGCCTTCCGTGAGGAGCTGCTTGTCGGCGTTGTAGGTCGAAAGCGCGCTCTCGTACGCGGCCTGCGCCGTCTGCACGGCGTTGCGAGCCTGCGCCAACTGTTGCTGCGCGGTGACGACCGTATTCGACGCTTGCGCGGCGGTGACAGGCGCTTGCAGGTTGGCCGATCCGAGCTGCGCGGACTGTTGTTGCACCACCGCCACCTGTTGCGCCAGCGAAGCGCGCAGCGTCGAATCGTCGAGCTTGGCCAAGACCTGGCCGCTCGAGACGTGCTGGCCCTCGTTGACGTACACCGCGGCGACGTTGCCCGATTGCGGCGAGCTCAGCGTCGCCTCTTGCACCGGAGCGATCTGGCCGTCGAGGGTGACGAAGGTGGCGATGTCTTGGCGCTGCGCCTTGGCAACGTCGACCGCCAGCGGCGGCGATCCGCCGCGCCCGCTGCCGCCCCCACCCTTACCGCACGCGCTGACCGCCATGGCGACGACCACCGCAGCCAACATCGCGCGCTGACTCCGACTCATGCTGCTCCTTCTACTTGTGTTTTCTGCGAACCGGCTCGGAACGCGGTCTTATACGGCGCAATCGCCGCTACTACCGCGTGGAACGTGAAAATGATTCGCCCGGTTGCCGGTCGTAAGTGGCCGGGGGATGCGCGGCAAGATCGAGGGGAGGACCTATCAGAGCCAGACCCGGGTCGAGGAGTGGATGACGGCTGAGAAAGCCGGTAACAAGGGTGCGGCTGTCCTCTCGACCCCGATGTTGCTTCAGGCGGTCGAGGAAGCGTCGATGCAATGTCTGGCCGGGGTGCTCGAAGCCGATGAGATCACGCTCGGCACGCACGTCGACCTGGCGCATCTCGCGGCCACGCCGGTCGGGCTCATCGTGCGGGTCGAGGTCGAGGTCCTCAAGGTCGACGGGCGGCGCATCGAGTTCGCGTTCACCGCGTTCGACGAGCGCGAGAAGATCGCCGAAGGCACCCACGAGCGCTACGTGAGCTCGATCGAAAAGTTCCGGGAGCGCCTCGCCGAGAAGCTGGGCTGAGGCCGCGCACACCTGCCCGGGCCGAAGGCGGAGGCGGGAACCCACGTGTGTAAAGGGGGCGTTACGGGAACACCTCGCAGCGCTCACCCGGCACCCGAAGGGGAACCCAGGGCGACCGAGCAGCGTTGTGAGGCCAAGGAACGGGGCGGTGGCTCCGTATCCATGATTGAGGCGCCCGTCACGTGGGTAGGTCCGACATGGCTGAGCAAGCGAGTACTCTCGTACGTTCAGGCCTTCCGGGCCGGCCCGGCCGGCACCAAAAACGCCCTTCTCGACACAACACCTTAGCTAGGGAGTATTACGTGAAACGACTGAGCACCGGGCTCTTGGCTGCGCTGGTCGCCGCCGGAATCGGTACGACGTCGGTCTCGGCCCAGAACTCTGTACAAGCGCATGGCAACATCGGACCCAACGCGCCGACACAGATCGCTCAGGCCCCCGCCGGCGCACCGCCCGCTGACTTCGGCACGCCGCCTTCCGGCGAGGTCCCGATCCTCTTCAACGACCGGCATGTCTACACGAAGCCGGATCGTCTGAAGGCGAACCGCGTCCTCGCTGCGCTGGTGCGTGGCAATACCATTTTGATCCCGCTCCGCTCGATGTTCGAGCAGATGGGCGCAACGGTCTCATACGATCCCGCTTCGAAGACGGTCGACGTCTCGAAGCCCGGATCCGACGTCAAAGTGACCGTCGGCCGCCCGGAAGTCGTCATCAACGGCGAGAGCCGTCCGCTCGACGTTCCTCCGGAGATCTACAAGGGCGCGGTCGTCGTGCCCGTTCGCGTGATCTCCGAGGGGATGGGTGCCTACGTTCAGTGGGTGCCTGACCGCCGCATCGTCGTAGTCCGCTACGTCGTGCCGCAGGTCGTCGCAACGCCGACCCCGGCGCCACCCGTCGTGACGCCGAAGCCCACACCCCCGCCGCCGGTCGTGACCCCGAGCCCGACCCCGACCCCGGTGGCGCGCAACCCGTACGAGCACTTCATCGTCGGTGACTACGTCTTCCAACCCAAGGTCTACAACGAGTTCTCGCCCGGCAACACCGGGAAGGGCGGCTCGTATGCGGTCCGTGGCGCGGTAGAGTTCCCGGCGTTCGGCCTCCCCTGGATGCTCGAAGGCGACTATCGTTCGTACGCCTACCCGCACAACAGCGGAATCGCCGCTGGGCTGTTCGGGAGCCCGCCGACGCTCGACGGCAACCCGTGCCCGCATTCAGGTTTGCCGCTGGTCTTCGTCCCCGCCACGGGTGACCAAGGCTGCGTCACCGTGATCGGTGCGTACGGCCAAACGGCCGTCCCCTCGTTCACGGCGCGCGATACCGACTTCGACGGGCGTCTCGGCCTCAAGATCGCCGAGCCGCGCATCTACCTCGGCGTCGGCTACCTGCACCGTGAAGAGAACTACGGCTATCCGAGGCAAAACGGCTTCGGCTTCGGCGCCGAGAAGCTCCCCGACCTCGATCAGCCGCTCTCCGTCTACGGAAGTGTCTGGTACTACCCGAGCATCTCCGGGGACTTCACCTATCCGTCCGTGGCCAATGGCGCGCCGCCGGCACTTGCTCTCACGACCGACAAGTTCCAGCAGCGCTTCCTCAAGTACCAAATCGGCGGAACGCTCAACCTGGGTAGCTCCGGGCTGTTCCTCGACGCCGGCTTCCTGGGCGACACCATCCGCGGCAAGAACATCTCGCCGTCGGACGCGTCGCACGCGGGCGGCTACATCGGTCTGGGTATCAAGTTCTAAGCTTGAGACCCACCTGGTGACAACGAGAACGGCCTCCCGCTCACGCGGGGGGCCGTTTCCATTGTCGACCCGGGAGCGGCGATCAGTGCGGGCGCGGGCTCGGCGACCCCATCGCATTTTGGGCGTTGATGACGCTCGCGGGCGCCGTTCCGGGGAACGGTGCGCCCTGCGGCGGCGGATACGGGGCGGCCGTCGGGGCGGAGTTCGCCGCGCCGGCGGGGGTCCCGTCGCCGGAGGTGTTCCCGGTGACCGCCGGCGCCGCCGAAGCCGCACCATCCTCTTGGCGGGCCACCGCGACGAGCTTGCTCTTGGGGAAGTCGTGCCGCAGCCAGCCGAAGGTCGCGTGGACGTGCTTGACCCCGTCTTGGGTGTGGATCTTCGTATAGAAATGCTGGAGCGCGTAGAGCGTCCCGGGGAGCCACGTGTCGCAGGGGTACTTGTGCTGCCAGTCGTGGATCGCGTCCTCGGTCAGCGCGATCGAGTTGGCCGTCGAGGACGCCTTGGCGGGGTCGACGTCGACTTTGAGCCCTTGGTCCTTGATCGTGTTGCGAATCCCGAGGATGCTCAGCTTGAGCTTTCCGAAGTACTCGTCGGCCGGCGCGATCTTGCACTTCGCGGCCTTGGCGACGTGCTTGGCGGCGCCGGCGGGTTTGGGCGGCGATTTGCCGGGAGCGGTCGACGCAGCCGCAGTTGTCGCGACGGCGACGAGCGAAACACACGCGATCAGTCGTTTCACTCAGGTATCCTCTGTGGTCCTGATATGCGGATAAAGCGAGCGGCGAATCGGCGTCGCCCGCGTGGTTGGAGACATAGTTAGGTGAGTGCTCGTCCGACACCCGTCGCTGCGGTGCAAACGCGTGCGCACGATCGCGCCGACTTTGCGGAGCGCTGGCCCGCGCTGCTGGCGCGGATCGCCGCCGCCGCCGAGTCGGGCGCGCGGTTGGTGGTCGTCCCCGAAGGGACGGTCCCCGCCTACGTTATCGGCTCGGCCCCCGTCGATCCGCTCGAGCTCGAGGCCGCGGCGCAAGACGTGATCGCCGTCGCATCAAGCACCGGCGCCACCATCGTCTACGGCGGGGCGCGCGCCGGCGAGCACGGCCTGGCCAACAGCGCGTATGTCGTGACACCCGACGGGATCGCGGGCTACGCCGACAAGTGCTTCCTGTGGCACTTCGACCGGCGCTGGTTCACCGCCGGCGATGCGCTCGCCCCGGTCGACACACCGGCCGGGCGCTTGGGGGTTTTCATCTGCGCCGACGGGCGCATCCCGACGATCGCCGCGGCGCTGGTGGCGCGCGGTGCCGAGATCCTCGTCGTTCCCACGGCGTGGGTGACGAGCGGACGCGATCCGCACGCGCTCGAGAACCTGCAGGCCGACCTGATGATCCCGGTGCGTGCGCGCGAAAACGGCGTGCCGCTGGTGGCCGCCAACAAGGTCGGCGTCGAGGCCCGAAGCGTCGCCTATTGCGGCAAGAGTCAGATCGTCGCGGCCGATGGAAGCGTGATCGCGCTGGCGCCGCAGGACGCGGAGACGATCTTGCGCGGCACCGTCGCGGTCGGCGGCTCGCTGCTCGCGCACGATCCGGTGCTCCCGCCGCCGCGGGTCACCCGCGGCGACGGCCCACCGCTGCCGGCGACGCTCCGCATCGCGATCGCCGCCGATCACGACCCGCGCCTGCACGAGCTGGCGACGACGGCCGACGCCGACATCGTGATCGACCCGCATACCCTGCCCGCCAGCGCCGACGTCGCGGCGGTCGACGACGAAGCCGTCGTCGACCCGCGCGCGCTGGTCGCGCCCCGGCTCGACGGCGTGCGCTTGTTCGTGTGGCGCGCGTCGATCGACGCCCGCTGGGTCGTGCCGTTCGCGCGCACGCGGGCCGCCGAGCTGCGCGCCTATCTCGTCGCGTTCGACTCGCCGCGACGGCGCACGTTCGCCGTGGATCCCGACGGGAACATCGTGTGCGGGACGTTCGGCGCTTTCGAGATCGCGGCGTTCGGCTTCGAACGAGCGCGCACCGACGCTTGGAGGGTTGCCCCGGCGACCGACGTACGAGAGGCCCTCGTGCGCATCGGCAACCTGACCACAGTCGCGGCGACGTGAGCGATCCGGCTAAATCCTTCACCGAAGCTCACGAGCGTCATCAGCACGGGCGTGAGGGCCCGAGTTGGGTTCCGCTCGCCGCGGCGGTGCTCGCGGTGCTGGCGGCAGTCAGCGGCTACTTCGGCAACCTGCGTTCGACCGAGGCCCTCGTCGAGAAGAACGACGCGATCGTCGCGACGACGCACGCCTCCGACACGTGGTCGCAGTATCAGGCCGGCCGCATCAAATACTACATCTCGCAGTCGGCTATCGACGCCGGCACGGGGCCGGGCGCCAACCTCGCGCGGCTGCGCAAGAACGCGGCCGACGAGAAAGCCAAGGGCGCGCCGCTCATGGAGAAGGCCAAAGCGTTCGAGGAAGAGGCGTTGCGCCACAACGAGCATTCGGAGCGGCTGATCAAGCAACACGAGACCATCGAGGTCGGGACGACGCTGTTCGAGGTTGCGATCGTGTTGGTCTCGATCACCGTGCTCGTCGGCTCGCGGCTGCTGCCGGTCGTTGGGGGCGCCGCTGCCGGGCTGGGCGCCGTCTTCTTCGCCCTGGGCCTGACGCGTTGAGCGCTACTCGCGCCCGGGGCTTTCCTTTTTCGTGAAGACGGCGTCCAAGACGTCGACGTTGAGCGCGTAGTTCGTGATGCGTGCGTTCACGTACGCGTGCAGCGCGGGAAGATGGATGTCGGCGTCCTGAGCGACGACGAGGTCGTGGCCGTCGACACGTCCGAAGCGCTGGTGCATCTCGATGCGCCCGTCGCGGTAGCGCCACACGATCCGTTCCGGCAGCGCCACGCTGCGGTCGACGTACACGTCGACCTCGCGCAAGCGTTGGCCCGCGAGGTGCGGGGTGAGCACGAGATACCGTTCGTGCGCGGCGCCGGCGTCCTGGGCCGAGGTAATGCTGAACTTGCGCGCCCAGTCGCCGGGCGTGCCCAGCCCGACGTAAAGATTCGACCAGGTGCGCGCGATCGCGGGCAGATCGCTAAAGACGATCTCCATCCGCGCCGGCCGTTTGAAGAACGCGTTGCCGTGCAGGGTTCGATGCAGGTACGGGAAGCTGTGCAGCCCGACGTCGAAGGCAACATCGGCCCGATACGTTCGCAGATCGGGATTGGCGTCGGCGAGCAACGCGAGCAGCGCGCCGGTCTCGTCCTGTGCGCGCAGCGGCGCGGCAAGGCCGAGCAGCGCTACCAGACACACCAAGAGAGCGACGAACGAACGCACCGGTGAACTCTAGCACATCGCCCGCCGGACGCCTCACGCTTTTCACGTCGAGCGTCGTCGGCGCGCTCGCCTCGCTACTCGGCGCGATGCAGTCCGAAGCGCGCGCCGCGCCCCTGCCCGCGACGCTTGCCCCAGCGGCACCGTTCCCGCTCGTCGCCGCCGCCAGCGTCGAACGCGAGCCCGTGGCGCCGGGGATCGCGCGCGCGACGTACCGGCTGCTCACCTCAGCCGGACCGCTGGTCGTATCGGTGGTGACGATCGATCCGAGCGAACCGACGGTGCGGCTGGGCACCGTGCTGGCGCGCGACAGCGTGGTCTCCAAAGACGAGCCGCTCTCGTCGATGGCACATCGGACCGGCGCCGTGGCCGGGATCAACGGCGACTACTTCGACATCAACGGCAACGGCGCGCCGTTGGGGATCGTGGTGCGCGACGGCAAGCTCGAGCGCACGCCGACCTCGCGCATCGCGCTCACCGTGACGCGCCGGCGCACTGTGCGCTTCGAGACGTACCGTTTCAACGGCACCGCGACGACGGGCGACGTCAGCGTCCCGATCACGAGCGTGAACGTGTGGCCGCCGGAAGGCGGGGCCGCGCTCGTGACGCCGGCCTTCGGCGCGCTCCCGGCCGGCCCCGACGGCGTCACGCTGCTCGATCTGCAACCGTTTCGCGACGCGCCCGACGGCGGGCAGCGCGTCCGCGTCGCGGCCGTGACGAGCGGACCGCCGTGGCCGGCCTCGGCGGGGCTGCGGTTGGCGTACGGGCCCGCGGCGCAGGCGCTCGGACGCATCCCCGACGTCGGCGACGTGATCGCGCTCAACTACGCGCTCGACCCGCCGCTGGCCGGGCTGAGCGCGGCGATCGGCGGCGGCCCGGAACTGTTGCGCAACGGCACGCCCATCGACGACCCGGCCTCGCCGAACTATGCCGAGCGCGACCGCCGCATCCCGGCCTCGGCGGCGGCCCGCTTCGCCGACGGCACGCTCGGGCTCGTCGTCGTCGACGGCCGCCATCCGGCGACGTCGATCGGCGTGAACCGCGCCGAGCTGATCGCACTGTTGCGCGCGCTCGGCGCCGTCGACGCGATGCTCTTCGACAGCGGCGGTTCGGCGACGCTGGTCGCGCGCGTGTTGGGCGACGCGGGCGCCAGCGTGGTGAACGACCCATCGGACGGCGTCGAACGCCCGGTCGCCGACGGGCTGTTCGCGTACAGTGACGCCCCGCTGGGCCCGCCTGCGCGGCTGGTCGTGCGTCCGGGGCGGATCGTCGCCTTGCCCGGCGCGCGCATCGCCTTGCGCGCGCGCATCATCGATGCGAACGATCACGGACTCGGTGACGCGCGGGGCCCGTGGCGCTTCGCGCCGTCTGCGCTGGTGGCGGCGCTGGGCGACGACGACGTGCTCGTCACGGGCGAGCGGGCCGGTGCGAGTGCGCTGCGCCTCGCGCGCGGCGGGGTCGCGACCGACGTTCCGCTCGAAGTGATCGATCGCGCCGCGCGGATCGTGGTCGGGCCCGGACGCGCCAACCCGCCGCCGCACGGCAGCGTCGCGCTGCGCGCCGAAGCCTTCGATGCGCACGACCGGCCGCTCGCGGTCGACGGCGTCGTCCGTTGGAGCGCCACGGACGCGGCGATCGATCCGCGCGGACGCCTGACGGTCGGCGAACGTGACGCGCTCGTCACGGCGACCGTTCCCGGCGCCACCGTGACCCTGACGATTCCGGTCGGGCACCACAGCGTCGCGCTCGCGCTGTTCGACGACAACCACCGCACCGGCTGGAAGCTCGTGACGGCACCCGGCGGCGGGCCCGGCGCGGCGACGGTCGACGCCGGCCGCCTGCGCATCGATTACGACTTCACGACAGGAGAGCGCGCCGCGTACGCGGTGAACGAGATCGCGCTGGGCTCCGTCCTCGACCTGAGCTGCGCCGTCGACGGCGATGCCGGGGGTGCCGCGTTGCGCGTCACGTTCGTCGACCGCTACGGCGACCGCGCCACGGCGACGCTGGTTCGTACGATCGATTTCAGCGCGACCCGGCGCGTGCGCGTGACGGTCCCCGCAGCACTCGCTCCGCCGATCGCGCTGCGCAACATCTACGTCCTGGGCACGCTGGCGAACCCGGCGCTCACGACCGCGGGGAGCATCGCCATACACGACTGCTCGGCCGATGTCGCTGGCTCGGCCCCGAAGGCGCCGCCCGGAGCTCAGTGAGGCAACGCGCTCCACGCCAACCCGGCGAGGAACAGCGCGATGCCGGCGATCAGCACCCACGCCGGCGGCGCCGCGGCGATCGCGAGCACCGGATACGTCCCCAACGTGACGTGCACGCGCAATCCGCCCACCGCGACCTCGGCGCCGGAGGGTGCCAGCGTGAGCCCCTTGGGGTTACCGCGGTCATCCGCGGCGCTGAGCACTAACGCCGGCCGCCCCTGGTCGGCCGGCGCGCCGGCACGATTGAACTGCGCGAGCGCCTGGGGCGTGAAGTACAGCGCGCGCACGGTCAGATGCCGCGCCGGCGTCGCGAAGGTGTCGAGCGGAACCTCGAGCGCGCCGATGCGCTGCCGGGCCCCAAACAGCAGCACCGGCGACAGGAACGACGCGTTGGTCGGCTGCGTGACCGTAAGATGTGCGCCGCGAGCGTCGCTAACGTCGACGTACGCCGCCGGGCGCAATTCGAGGTACACGAGCGACTCGCCCAGGAGGCGTCGCGCAGCCGGCTGCAGCGCGATCTCGGCGGCGTTGCGGCGGCGCAGCGTCACCGTCCCAGCACCGCGCGCGATCGCGTCCGCGTCGGCCGCGCTAAAGAACGCCGCGGCGCCGAGTGCCGGGATCGGCGCGACCGTCCCAGGCGTACCGGCGATCACCGTGGTGTCCGGCCCGAGCAGCCCGGACGCGAGGCCGGCAACGGCCACCGTCGCGGCGCCGGCCATCGCCGGCAGCAACCGTCGTCCGCGCACGCCGTCGTCCCCGCGCCGCGCCCCGTTCGCGTACGCGCCGAGCACGGCGAGCGCAAGCGTCAGCGCGAGCGCATACTGCCACGTGTGGTACAACGGCGTCGCCGGATAGAGATCTTGCGCGAGCACGAGCGCGATCGCGATCGCGGCGACGCCCAGCGCGGCGACGCGTGCCGTCACTTTCGGGCTGCGAGCGCGCGTGCGACCGCGGCGCGCATCTGCTCGATCGTCATCTGCCCGTCGATCCCTTGCACGACGTGCCCGCTGCGGTCGACGATCACGCTGGTCGGCAAACCGATCGCGGCGTACGTGCGTCCGTACTGCTGTTGATCGTCGACGAGGATCGGGAACGTCACGCCGCGCTCCTTGGCGTACGCGGCGGCGGCCGATGCGGACTCGCCTTGATCGATGCCCAGCACGACCACCTTCCCCGCCTGCTCGCGCGCGAACCGTTGGAGGGCCGGCATCTCCTCGCGGCAGGGCGTACACCAGGTCGCCCACAGGTTCACGAGCACGATCTGGCCGCGATGGCGCGCCAGCGAATCCATGCGGCCGTCGGTCCGCCGGACCTCGAAGGATTGCGCCGGAGAACCCGCTAGCGCACTCGGCCCTCCGCCGCCTGAGGCGGCGGCGTCAGGGGCGTTGTAGCATGCGCTCAGGAACAGCGTCGAGACGATGACAAGAACCAGGCGCACGCTGGCACCTTCGGGATGAACGCCGACGTTCCGTCCGGCTGGCGCGCCGGAAAGCTGCGCGCCGGCGGCGTGACGCTGGCGACGTACGAAACCGGCAACCGCGCGAGCGCAGCCGGCACCGTGCTGCTGTTGCACGGCCTGGGTCACTGGACCGATGCGGCCTGGGGACGGCTCGTGCCGCGGCTCGATCCGGCGCTGCGCTACGTCGCGTTCGATCTCCCGGGTTTCGGCGCGAGCGAGAAGCCCGCCGCCGCATACGACTTGTTGTTCTTCCGCCGCGTGACGGAAGATGCGGTCGCCGCCTACGGCTTGGATCGCGTCGCGCTCGTCGGACACTCGCTCGGCGGGATGATCGCCGCCGACTACGCGAGCGCGCATCCGTCGCGCGTCACCCACCTGGCGCTCATCGCGCCGGCGGGGTTCTCGAGAACGCCGCGTTTTCTGCTCTTCGCGCTAGCCGGCGCGCTCGCGCAGCGGCTGTTCGTGCCGCGCCCATCGCGCCGTTTCGTGGCGCGCGTCCTCGAGCGCGGCGTCGTCGATGCGACCGTGCTCGATCCGGCGCACGTCGAACGCGCCTACGAGCTGACGCAAGAACCGGCTCTGCGCAGGGCGTACGCGGGCGTCTACGGCGGTGCGCTGCGGACGATCGTGAACCGGCGCGCGCTGCACGGCGGCTTCGCCCGCTATACCGGCCCGGTGTTCTGCGCTTGGGGCGCGCAGGATCGCTATATCGGCATCGGAGCGTTGCGCAACGTGCAGCGCGTCTACCCTCACCTGACGACGCTCGTCCTCGAGCACAGCGCCCACCTCCCCATGATCGAAGAGCCCGACATCCTCGGCGCAGCACTACGAGCGTTTCTGGCTTCGTAGCCGATCGGCGAGGTCACCAATCTCCCATTCTCTCTTCATCTACTTCGCCTTCGAAGACGATGGTGCCGGGGGAAAGAATCGCCGAGACCACCGGCACGCCGTCGTAGCGCATCTCACGCCGCATCGCGTCGTCGGCCGAACGTCCCATGAGCGCGGAGAACCGGCCCAGCACGTCGGGGGCGCACAGTACCCGCTCGGGCGCGACGTTGTAGAGCCGGCGAAATCCCGCCAGCGCCGCTTCGAAGGCCGACTCGTCGAACTCCGTCCCCAGGGCGACCGTCCAGCGCACGCGTTCCAGGGCGCGCCGCCTACTCGACCGAACCGCGCGTGCGATGGCGGCCCGAATTCTGGATGGACGCGCGCTCGCCGCGGAACTGCGCGGAGCGATCGCCGAGCGGAGCACCGTGCTGCGCACCCGCGGGATCGTGCCGCGGCTCGAGGTCGTGGTCGTCGGTGCGGACGCGGCCTCGCTGGCGTACGTGCGCGGCCTCGAAAGCGCGGGCGCGAAGACCGGCGTCGAAGTCCGCGTCGCCAGGCTCCCCGCCGACGGTGACGAGGGCCAGGTGCGCACCTTGCTGCGCGTGCTCGGCGACGATCCGGTGGTTCACGGCGTCATCCTCCAACAGCCGCTGCCGGCCCACCTGGGGATTCGGCGCGTCGCCGAGGCGATGCCGCCCGCCAAGGACGTCGACGGCGCGAACCCGCTCAACTTCGGACGCCTCGCCTTCGGGAGCGGGACCGAGCTGGTCGCCGCGACCCCGCTGGCGGTGATGGCATTGCTCGAGCGCAGCGAGCGCAGCGCACTGCGCGGCGTGCGCGTGTGCGTCGTCGGACGTTCGAGCGTCGTCGGCCTCCCGGTCGCGCTACTCCTGCTCGCGCGCGACGCGACGGTCACGGTCGTGCACCGCGGGACGCGCGACTTGGGCAGCCGCACGCGCGAAGCGGACGTGCTCGTCAGCGCGGCGGGAGTGCCCGGGCTCGTTCGTGCCGACATGGTCGCGCCCCGCGCTACCGTGATCGACGTGGGCACCACCTACGTCGACGGCGCGCTGCGCGGCGACGTCGCGTACGACGAGGTCGCGCGCGTCGCAGCCGAGATCACCCCCGTGCCGGGCGGGGTCGGGCCGGTCACCAACGTGATGCTGATGGGCAACGTCGTCACCGCGGCGGAACGCCACGGGCCGACAGCGCATGACGACCGCGCTAGTTGAGTGAAAAGTGTTTGCCGAAAAACGCTTCTTGGTGGGTGCGAAACTCGCCGCCGGGGGCGTGACCGCGCACGACGTCGTCCTGCGTCTGCTTGCGTTCGAGCAGCGAGCGCAGCTGCGGTAGGAGCCGCCGCAGGAAGCCGAGTTCCGCGGCCAGCCGCGCCTCGGTGGTGCGCAGCTCGAGCAGGCGCTGTTTCAATGCGTCGGCGACTTGCAAGGCGTCACCGACCGCGTAGCTGGCATCGACGGGATCGTGCGGGACCTCGACGTCGTTGGCTTTGCCGGAGAATGCGACGAGCAACTGCGAGTACTCGCGGAACTCGTTGAGCACGCGGTGCGCGAGGTCCGCCGCGCGCGCGTCGGCGTCGTCCGCGTCGTCGTCGATGAACTCGACTTCGGCGGTGAGGTACGGCTCGCGGTCGACGATGCGATCGATCCGAAAGCGGCGCCGGCCGGTGGTGCTGATGTGGTAGCGTCCCGCCGGGAGCGGCGTCACCTGCGAGATCTCCGCCGTCGTGCCGACCTCGTGGGGCATCACGTCGGGGTCGCCGGCTTCGCGCCCGTCTCTGATCAACACGACGCCGAATGCCTCGCCCGCGTCGAGGCACTCCGCGATCAGCCTGCGATAGCGCTCCTCGAAGACGTGGAGGTTCAGCACCGCTCCCGGAAAGAGCACGGTGTTGAGCGGGAACAGGCGCAGCCGTCCCGTCTTCGGCATCGGTTCAGGCGCCGGCTCGCGCAGCGTCGAGCCGCTGCTGCACGACATTCCAATCGACGTTGGCGAAGAACGCGTCGATGTATTTCAAGTGCTCCACCGGCTTGTAGTCGAGCAGGTATGCATGCTCCCACATGTCCATGACGAGCAGCGGGACGAAGCCGGCGACGTGGCCCTCTTCGTGCAGCGTGATCCAATGGTTGGAGACGCGGTGCGCTTGCGGGTTGTAGTACGCGATCGCCCAGCCGACGCCGCGCATCCCACCGATCGCGCTGAAGTCCTTCTTCCATGACTCGAAGTCGCCGTGGATGGCACCGAGCGCCTCGTTAAGCGTCGCCGCAGGCTGACTGCCCGCGGTCTTGGTCAGGTTGCCGAAGTAGTACTCGTGCAGGACCATGCCGTTGTACTCGAAGCCCAGGCGCCGCGTGAGCTCGGCGTAGTGGGGGTTCGTCCCGGCAGCCTGGCCGCTTTTGAGCAGCCCGGCCAGCTCCTCGTTGAGCAGGTTCGTGTTCTTGACATACCCCTCGTAGAGCCCGAAATGCACCGCAAGCGTGTTGTCCGAGATGCCTTGCAATGCCGAGAGATCGAACTTCTTCGGCGCGTACGATTGTTCGGCGAGCGTTGCCAACGGAAGCCTCCTACGATGACTTGTTTCGAGGGTGGAACGGGGGCTTCGACGACGCGCGGGATGCCCCCGTATCGGAGTCTCCGGCCTGCGGCGGCTGTCCGGCCCCCAGTAGCGCCGGCGGGGCTAACCCCTGCTCGCTACCCGGACTCCAAGGCCGCGCTCCCTCCGGTGCGCCAAACCGTATGGCGCCAAGGAGTTCCGCAGCGGGACAGCGGACCGTTCTCCCATCGTCCGCCGGCAGAAAGGGAGACTCTTGAAGAATCCGCTGGACTCTATCTACGGCACCGTGATTTCCGGCGCCGTCCTGACGATCATCCTCTACTTCGTCGTCAAGGCGCTGCAGCCGGTGGGAGCCGCCTGACATGGATTGGATTGGTGGTCTGGCACGCTGGTTCCATTACCTCGCCGGCGTCATGTGGATCGGGCTCCTGTACTACTTCAACTTCGTGCAAGTCCAGGCGCTTGCCGAAGCCAACAAGACGAATGAAGCGGCGGGCATCACGAAGTTCGTCGCCCCGCGTGCGCTGCAGTTCTTTCGCTGGTCGGCCCTCGCGACGTGGTTCATGGGCGCGGCACTTCTGTCGACTGGGGCGTTTCCGGGCGGATTCATAGGCGCGTTCACACTGCATCCGCCGCTTGCGGCGATCGGCGTCGGAGCGTGGCTTGGTACGATCATGCTGTTCAACGTGTGGGTGCTGATCTATCCGAACCAAATGAAGATCCTGGGCAAAGTCCCGGCCACCGACGAGGAGAAAGCCAAGGCCCGCCGGATCGCGTTCCTGGCCTCGCGGACGAACACGATGCTCTCGATTCCGATGCTGTTCTTCATGGCATTCGGATTCAGCCACAAATTCATCGTCGGGCTCTAGCGGGCCGACAGGTAGCGCCGCCCCCCGGCAGGTTACCGTTCGCGGGGGGCGGCACAATCCAGGATCGTGCGCGACCTGGCCTACCTCACGCGACTCCATCGGGAGCCGCCGGCGCTGCTCCTGGAGCTCGAGCAGCACGGTTTGCGTGACGGGATCCCCATCGTCGACCGCGCCGCCGGCCGCTTCTTGTCGGTGCTGGTGCACTGCATGCAAGCGAACCGCATCCTCGAGCTCGGCACGGCGTACGGTTACTCGACCTTGTGGATGGCGCTCGCGCTGCCGCCCGCCGGACGCATTTGGACGATCGATCCCGACATGGAGCGCACCGAGATCGCGGCGTCGTACTTTCGGCGAGCCGGGGTCGAGGAGCGGATCGAGATCATCAATCAGCCCGCGCTCGACGTGCTGGGATCGTTTCCGCAGCGTAACCTCGACATCGTTTTCATCGATGCGATCAAGAGCGAGTACCAGGAGTATCTCGCGGCCGTCGTGCCGATGCTCAAGCGCTCCGGCATCGTGGTCGTCGACAACCTGTTGTGGTCGGGGCGCGCCGCAGCGACCGCCAAAGCCGCCGACGATGCGCAGACCAAAGCGATCCGCAGCTTCAACAAGGTATTTCTGAACCATCCGGAACTTGACGCGACGATCGTGCCGATCGGGGACGGGATCGGCATCGGTGCCCGCGTCGACTGAAGACTTCCTCGCCGCGATGCGGCGGTTCGCGACCGGGGTTGCGATCGTCACGACCGCGCACGAGGGCCGCGTGCACGGCTTCACGGTCAACGCATTTGCCAGCGTCTCGGCCGACCCGCCGACGGTGCTCATCTGCGTCAACCGCATCGTGACGGCGCATCCGCTCATCTCGACGTCGCAGCGATTTTGTGTGAACGTGTTGGCGCTCGAGCAGCGCGAGCTGGCGAAACGCTTCGCCGGCGGCGAGCCGCGATCGCGTTTCGAGGGCGTCGGGTACCGCATCGGTCCCAGCGGCTCGCCGATCCTGGAAGGCACCGTCGCGCACGTGGATTGCGAGGTGACCGAGGAGCTCACCGCGGGGACGCACACGATCTTCTTGGGCACGGTCCTCGACGCCGGTTGGCGCGACGGCGCGCCCTTGGGGTATTTCAACCGCGGCTATCGCGACTTCGGGATACCGGCAGGTTCGGCGACGTGAGCGGCATCATCGTCGAAACCTTTGCCGTCGGTATATTGGGCTGCAACTGCACGATTCTGGCCGACTCGGCCGCCGGTGAGGCGATCGTCATCGACGGCGGTGATGAGGTCGCGCGGATCGCGCAGCGACTCGAACATCACGGGGTGCGCGCGAAGTACTTGGTTCACACGCACGCGCACATCGACCATATCGGCGCAGTGGGGCCGTTGCGCGAGCGCGTGGGCGGCCAGGGCCTGCTCCATCATGCCGACCTTCCCTTGTACGCCACGCTTGCCGAGCAGGCGGTGTGGATCGGCATGCTGGCCGCGCCCGAGGTCGTCACGCTCGACGGCGACCTCGCCGAGGGGGACGTCTTGCAGGCCGGGTCCGTGGCGCTGCGCTGCATCCACACGCCCGGCCACACGCCGGGCTCGACGTCTTTTGCCCTCGCCGATGCCGAAACGACGCTGCTCTTCACGGGCGATACGCTGTTCCAGGGTGCGGTCGGTCGCTGGGATCTGGGCGGGACGTCCCTCGCCGACATCGTGCGCTCGATCCGCACCAAATTGCTCGTGCACGACGACGCAAGCTTGGTCGTACCGGGCCACGGCCCGGCCACGACGATCGGCGCGGAGCGCCGTACCAACCCCTACCTGATCTAGCCAAAACGCAGGGAACCGACGACCAGCGCCCGTACGCCGCGACGATGCCCAACTCGACCCGGCACGTCGCCGTCGCCGCCTCCGCCGCCATTACGCTCGCATCGCTAGGCCTCGCCGGCTGCAGCAGCGGCAGCAACGGCGTGGTCACACTCAACCCGGCGCTGTCGACCTTCGGCGGAAAGAGCACCGCGCGCAGCGGCGTCCAGACCGCGATCCTGACCACCCAAGTGTCGAGCGGACTCGCCGTTCGCGGCGGGCCGACGCCCGCGTCGATCGCGCGACACTTCCTCGCGCTGCGCGCAGGCCGGCGACCCTCGGTGACGGGAACCTCGAACGGCGCGTGCATCAACGGAACGAAGTCGAGCACGGTGACGAATGCGGACACGTCGACCGTCACCACGACCGACGTGTACTACCAGCCGACGTGCACGACGCTCGAAAGCGAAGAGGTCGTCACCGATCTGACCCCCGGGCAACCCAATGACACCGGTAGCGGAACGATCACGACCTACGACCCGACCGGCGCCGTCACGAGCTACCACAATCTCACGCTCAACCTCGTCCCGACCGAAGGCACCGCGACCGAGACGATCACCGTCCAGGACGCCTACTTCACGTCCAAGGGCGGGACCGCGCTGGGCGCCGTGGGCTCGACCTGCATCGGATCTCCCAACTCGCCCACGATGGCGTGCTCGAGCGCGCAGGCCGGCGTCGCTTCGGGCCAAGGCTTCGGGCAGGCGCTCACTCTCACCGGCACCGCCGGAAGCGGCGGCGCCAAGAGCACCGTCCAGATCGCGGGCACGTACTTCGACGGAAACGGCCTGTCCATCACGCAGACGACGGGGGCGTGGGGAATTACGAGCTCGGGGAGCTCGTTCAACAGCGTGACCGGGACGTACAGCTACACGACGACCGGCGCGTCCGGCAGCGGCACCATGGCGCTCGCCGACAGCGTCTACACCTACACCGAAACCGCGACCCTGTCGGCTACCGGCTTGTCGGTGACGATCGTGCGGGGCTCCGATCCCATCGCAACCGCGGCGATCGACCTCGCAGGCAACGGTAGCATAACGTACGCCGATGGTTCGACGGACGTCGTCTTTGCCGGCGTCGTCGGCGCGTGACCGCCTCCGGGACGTTCGGCCCAGCCGCGTCGCGACGTTCGTTTCACTGGGCTGCCAGGATTTCCGGGTAGCCAATGCTCATCCAGAACGTGGATCAGGAGGAACCCGTCTCGATGGTTTGTCGTTCGCTATCGTCCTTAGCCGCCGTCGCCTTGACGCTGTCCCTCGCCGCTTGCGGCGGCGGCAGCAGCGGCGGCAACAGCGTTGCCCCCGGCGGCGGCCAGGGCCCCAGTCCCGGGTCGGTCTCGATTGCGCCCAACGCGCTGTCGTTCGCAAGCGGCGCCTCACCGTCGCAGACGTTTACGCTCAACAGTTCGGTCCCGGGCGTCGCCACGCCGGCGATCGACCCGTTCGGCTGCGGCTCGGTCGCGACGTTGTCAACCACCTCGACGACGCTGCCCGCAGTCTACACCGTGACCCCGCAAGGCAACGGCACCTGCACGTTCGTGGTGAACTTCGGCCACCAGTCGGCCACCCTCGGGATCACGGTCGGCGGCGGGGCGAACCCCATCATCACGGGGGGCGGCACGGTCAGCCTCTTCGTCGGCGGAACGTCGGGCTCGGTGAGCGTCAACGCCTCGAGCGGAACGCTGGTCCCCGATACCAATGCCTGCGCGGGGATCGCCTCGATCACCGCCAACGCCGGCAACAGCGCAACCGCGCAGACGTATACGATCGCGCCCGCTTCGGCCGGCAGCTGCGTCTTCTCGATCGTCGACGGCGCTAGCTCCGTGAGCGTGCCGATCGGGGTCAGCTCGACGGCCACGTCGGCGGGGGTATTCGTCTCGCCGACGGCGATGACGATCGCCTCACCGCACATCGATCCCTTCACGTGCCCCAACCCCGGCTCGACGTGCGCCGACGGCCCGGCGCTGCCCGGCACGATTTCGTTCACCGGAAGCGTCGGACAGGTGTCGATCGACGAGCACGAATGCCTCGGCGCTCCGCCGATCGGCGGACCGAACACCATGGCGTTCATGACCATCCCGGGCTCGCCGCCCAACCCGGTCTCGCTGCCGACGAACTTCACCGTGAACTCGTACGGCAACAAAATCGCGACCTGTCACATCTTCATCAACCCGCAGTTCGGCACCGGCGCGACGTTGACTGTGACGACCAACTAGTCCGGCAGAATCTTTCCGTCGTCGTCCGCGCCGAGCAGGAGCGGCCGTAGCAAGGGGATCGCCGGATCGCCGTACTGCAATAAGTCGCGGTGGAAGCGCGCCAGGGTGTACGCGCTTCCCAGCTTCTTCTTGTAGTCGGCGCGGAGCTTGAAGATCGCAAGCTTGCCGAAGGTGTAGTAGCCGTAGGTGGCGTCCTGCGTCCCGCGCCGCGCTTCCGCGCGAGCGCTGGCCGGGTCGAGGAAGGCCTGCGTGCGGAATAGCCGCTCCGCCTGCGCGACCGTCATCCCCTGAGTGTGCATCTTCACGCCGGCGACGTAGCGCGCGTTGCGCCAGATCGCTTCGCGCAGCTGCATCAGCTTGACCCGCGGGTCGCCGTTGCCCCAGCCTTGCTCGACCATCATCTGCTCGTCGTAGTGTGCCCAGCCCTCGACGAACGACGTCGCGGTCAGCAGCCTCTCGCTCAGCGTCAGCGGCAGGTGCTTGTCGATGGTGAAGTTGACGAAGTGTCCGGGATAGACTTCGTGCGCGGAGATGATCGGACGTTCGAAGTCGTTGAACGCCTCCAAATACTGCTCTTGCACCTTGGGCGGATCGCGCGGATCGACCGGCGTCACGTTGTAGTACGCGTGCGTCGCGACGCGCTCGAGCGGTCCGGGAGCGTCCATCGAGGCCTCGGTGGTGGCACGCAGGAACTCCGGCGTCTCGGTCACCGAGATGTCGGCGTCCGGCGGTAGGTCGATGATGTGGTGCGTTACGACGAACCTGCGCAGCTTCACCAGGTCGCTCTGCGCGGCGGCGAGCAGCTGCCCCGACGTCGGGTGGATCTTGTAGAGGCGCGCGAGGACTTGCTCGGTGCCGGCATTCGGATCGATCCGCCTTGCGGTGGCAACCATCTCGGCATGCGTTTGCGCCAGCGCCTTTTCCCCGACGGCGAGATACCGGTCGAGGGGCATGTCGATCCCCTCTTCGAATTTCAGCCGCGCGCTGTAGTTCGCAGCTCCGATCGCGAACGTTCCCGACGGGTGCGCCTTCCAGCGCCGCGTGAGATAGCTCGCGAAATCTTTCGTTGCCGCGACGGCTGTTGCGGTCGAGCGGCGAAAGCGGGCGCGCGTCGCGGCTTCCCCGAACCCCGCGAACGCCCGCGGGACGGTCTTCTCGAACAGCTGGATGCTGCCGTTCGCGTCGTCGATCGCGATCGAGGCCGTGTCGGCGTCGACGGCCGTGAGGTTCTCGCGAGCCTGCGCGTACAATTTCGGGATCTGCTCCTCGCGCACGATCGCGTCATGCAGCCGTACCTCGGCCGCGGCGAACCGGCGCGAGATCAGCACGAAGACGGCGCCGCTGGCGGTCTGGATGTAGCCGTCGGGCTGGTGCTTCCAGAGCTGCATGGTGTCGTTGAGCAGCAGATCGTCGCGCAGCGCGTTCTCGAGCATGCGCCGGTCGAGCGCCCCGCGGGGGGACATCGCCGCCGGATCGATCCCCGCCAATCCCTCGAGGTAGCCGCGGTCGCGTGCCAGCTGCGCGGCATAGTCGGCGGCCGAGTACGACCCGAGCAGCGTATCGTAGCGGTGGATCCCAGTCGCCGTCGCGGTGACGGGATTGGCCCGGAACGACTCGTCGAAGTAGGCCTTGGCCAGGGCAGCGTAGCGTGCATCCACGACTCCCGACGAACCGCTCGGAGCGGGGGCCGGCGACGCGCCGAGAATGAGGGCCAGCGCAACGACGGCGGGTAGACGGGTCATGAGCATTCGAGCGCCTTCCGCGAGACGTTTCGCGGTCCTCGCCGTTGCCGGATCAGACTTCTCTCATGATCCGGGCGTACGGTGGTCGCTCGTCGCGCCTACGTACCTTAGGAGGCCAGGTTGTTTCGTCCGCTCCTCGCCGCTGCGTTCGTCGCGGCGCTCGCCGCCCCGGCCTTCGCCGCGGACTACGCCATCGACCCCAACCACACGCAAGCCACGTTCACCGTGACGCATCTTGCGATCTCGCGGGTCAGCGGGAAGGTGCCGGTCACCGCCGGCACGGTCGTGCTGGGCGCTACCGATCTCCCGACCGCCGTGAGCGTCACGTTCAGCGCGAAGGACATCGACACGCAGAGCGCCGATCGCGACAAGGACTTGCGCTCGCCCGACTGGTTCGAGGTCGACAAGTTTCCGACGATGACGTTCGTCTCCAAGGCCATCACCGGAACGCCGCAAGCCTTTACCATGGTCGGCGACCTGACGATGCACGGCGTAACCAAACCGGTGACGCTCAGCGCAAAAACGATCGGGAAGATGACGGACGCGCGGGGACGCACGCACGTCGGCTACACTGCGACGGGAACGCTCGACCGCCGTGAGTGGGGCTTGAATTGGGGGCACACGACGCCCGGCGGCGCGCTGATCGCCGGCAACGACGTTACCCTCGACATAAACGTCGAAGTCGTCTCCAAGTAGGCGCCGGGAGCGCGGCCGATCGGACTACGTTGAGGGGATCGCGCAGACGCTGTTGATCCAATAGTGCGCGTTGGCCGGATAGCCCGGTTCGACCACGGCAACGTCGGTCTCGTAGAATTGAAAGCTTTCGAGCGTCGTGCGAGGTCCGCTCACCTTCGCAAATCGCTGCCCCTGCGTCGCGTCGGGCGTGCGTGCTCGCATGGGGCGATCGGTGCCGCTCAGGAACACGTAGAGCGGCGTGCGCCCGCAGATGACGGTGAGCATGGCCGGGGCGGGCGCCGGACTGGGTGGCGGCGCGGCGGCGAGCAGTGCGAGCGCGGCCAGCGGGGCGAACAACCGTCGTTCGAGCGCCAAGGGAGTGCCCTCTAATGGAGCTTGATGGTGAGGACGCCGGCGTCTTCGAGGACGCGCGGGTCGGCCTTGGCATCCTCTTGGGTCGTGCCGTTCCCGCGCTGGTTCGCGGCAGCCGAAGCCGCCGCGACGGTCGCGCGCGCTTCTTCGAGCATCGCGTCGGTGATCTCGCCAGCCGCGCGCTTGGCCCGATAGTCTTCGATCGCGGCCTGCAGCGCGAAGCGCGACCGCTCGGGGTAGTCCTTCTTCTTTTCGGGATACCCGTCGAGGGCGGCTTCGATGTCGGCGTCGGTGATCGCCAGCGCTTCGTCGACCGTCTTGCCCTTGGCCAACTCGACCAGCAGCGAACACGTCGCGGTCCCAAAACCGCACCCGGTCGTGAAGTACGAGACGTCCTCGATCACGTCACCCGGCCCGACTTTCAAGAAGAACGTGTACAGATCGCCGCACGAGTCGCTGAAGTACTCACCGCTCGCGGTCGGCTTCTCCATCGTCCGAAATCCGGTCCGATGCTCGACGAGCTCTTGAAATTTAGCGAAATTCATGCGGTTGCGGTGGTCTTTCTCGGCACGGTGTCTACGTCTATCTCGAATCGGCATTCGGCGCCGCCGGTTGCGAGGCTCTCGACTTGGCGCGCTCGCCCGGGCGCGACGCTGTCGAGGATCGTGTGGATGGCGCCGCAAGCTTCGGGGTTCTCGGCGACCACCGTCGCGTACGGGCAGGCGTGCTCGTGCAGCAGCAACGTCCCGTCCGCGGTCTTCTGCAGCTCGGCGTTTACCCCGGCTGCCTTGAGTGCCGTGACGACCTTGGTCAGGTGTTCCTCGGCCGGGTGCTCCTCGGTTACGGCGCCCAGCCGGTCCGCGGTGCGCTTGCCGATCCGCTCGAAGACGGCCTTGACCGCCCCGTCGCCGCCGGCGACGCGGATCTCGCGCAACACGGCGTTGAGCATCTTGTCGTAGCGCTGCGGAAAGTAGCGCGCCGCCTCGGCGGTGAGCGAGTACTCGACCGTCGGCTTGGTCTTCCCGCGCCGGACGCTGCGCCCGGCGATGAGCCCATCGCGTTCGAGGACGACCAGCTGCTGGCGGATCGCGTTGGGAGACAGTCCGAACAAGGTCGCGAGATCGAATGCCGATGCCGACGGGCGCTCGCGAAGGGCGCCGACGATTTTCCCGCGCGTGGAGTCGAAAAACCGGTCGTGCATTGCCACGGTCACGGTACCACGGAAGTCGGAGATAGTCCAGGCTTTCCTTGACTTTCTCTCCTCTCGGACCTACGATACCCTAGCATGTCTACGCTCGGGCTCATCGCGCGCGACCTTCGCGTCGCAGTCGACAACAAAGAGATTCTCAAGGGGATCGACCTCACCGTGGAACCGGGGCGCGTGCACGCGCTGATGGGTCCCAACGGAAGCGGAAAATCGACGCTCGCATTCACCCTGGCCGGGCACCCGGGATATACCGTTCTGAGCGGCTCGGCGAGCCTCGACGGCGAGGAGCTGCTCGAGCTGCCGCCCGACAAGCGCGCGAAGGCCGGCTTGTTCCTGTCGTTCCAGTACCCCGCCGCGATCCCGGGCGTCTCGGTCGCGAACTTCCTGCGCACGGCCCGCATGGCCGTTCGGCCCGAAGACCTCAACCCGGCCAAGTTCCGCAAACTGGTTTTCGAGAAGCTCGACACGCTCGACATGGATCCGGCGTTCCTGGGCCGCTACGTCAACGACGGCTTCTCGGGCGGCGAGAAAAAGCGCCTCGAGATGTTGCAACTGGCGATCTTGGCACCCAAGTACGCCGTGCTCGACGAGACCGATTCCGGCCTCGACATCGACGCGCTGCAATCGGTCGGCAACAGCGTCAACGCGCTGCGCAACAGCGACGAGGGCAAGGACATCGGCTTCCTCGTCATCACGCACTATCCACGCATCCTCAAGCACGTCCCCGCGGACGTCGTGCACATCATGATCGACGGCCGCATCGTCAAGAGCGGCGGCCCCGAGCTCGCCGATGAGATCGAACGCGACGGCTACGACGCGGTCCGCGACGAGGTTGCCGCGGCCCGTGCCTAGCGGCACCACTGCAGCCGTTTCGGGGCTGGCATTTACGCCCACCGCCGCCGCTCTCGAAGCGGCGATCGCGTTCGTAAGCGAGCACGACGAGCGCGGCGGCGCCGTCGACGCTGCGCTGCGCCGCGAGGCCCTGGCGCGCTATGACGCGTTGCCCGCGCCGGGCGGGCGCCCCAGTCGCGGCTGGAAGTACGACTACGCGAACCTGCCCTTCGACGATCTGCGCTGGACCTCGGGCCGAGTCGAGATGCCGGCCTTGCCGGCGCGTCCGACGGCACGCCCGGCCACGGCGGGAGACGTCGACCTCGATCGTCCGGCGCTCGCGACCGAGAATGCCGGCGGCTTGTATTTCCTGGGCGCAACCCACGTCGATGCGCCGAGCAACGTCGATGCGAAGGTGACGCTGCTGGCGCTCGATGGGCAGACCGTTCGCGATTTCGAGGCGAGTCTCGACGGGGTGCTGCACGAGATCGTCGATTGGCGCGCGGATAAGCTCGCCGCGCTCACAACGGCCTTCCAGAATTGCGGTGCGTACGTCCACGTTCCGGACAACGTGCAGCTCGATGATCCGATCCAGCTGATCTTCGCAAGCGCGCCCGACGACGAAGCGGTCTTCCCGCACGTCGTCGTCGTCCTCGGCAAGAATGCGCGCGCGACCGTCATCGAGCGGCACCTCGGCGCGGGCGACCCGTTCGTCTGCGGCATCGTGGAAGTGCAGGCCGGCGCCGGCGCGGAGCTCGACTACGCGATCGTGCAGCAAGCCGGCGAAGCGGCGCGCGTGATGTTCTCGCGCAACGCGCGCTGCGAGCACGACGCGCAGGTGCGCTGGCACCTCGCCGAGCTCGGCGGGGCGCTCACGCGAACCGTCCTGGGCGTACGGCTCGACGCGCCCGGCGGGCGCGCCGAAACGTCGGCACTCTTCTTTAACACCGGGGCGCAGCACGTCGACCTGCTGTCCGGCGTCGACCACACCGTCGGTCCGACGACGTCGGACACCGTCGTGCGCAGCGCGGCGACCGATCGCGGCCAGGGCCGCTACGTAGGCAACATCGTCATCCGGCCGAAGGCGCACGGTAGCGACGCCTCGCTGCGCGACGATGCCCTGTTGCTCTCGAAGCGGGCGCACATCGACTCCATCCCCGCGCTGGAGATCGCCGCGAACGACGTCAAGGCCTTCCACGGAGCGACCGTCGGATCGCTGGACGAAGACGCGCTGTTCTATGCAGGCAGCCGCGGAATCGCGCGCGGCGAAGCGCTGCGGCTCATCACGCTGGGCTTCTTCGAGCCCGTCATCGCGCGCTTCCCGGGGGAGTCGCTGCGCGACGAGATCCGCACCGCGCTGGACCGCAAGCTCGACGACGCCACGGAGCTCGACGTATGATCGAAGCTACGGACCGCAAGCAGGAAGCGATCGTCGCCGACTTCCCGATCCTGGCCAAGCTCACGTCGCGCGGCAAACGACTCGTGTACCTCGACTCGGCCGCCTCCTCGCAGAAGCCGCGCGCGGTGATCCAAGCGCTGGTCGACTACTACGAGAACGACAACGCCAACATCCATCGCGGCGTGTACGAGCTCGCCGCACGCGCGACCGACGCCTTCGAGTCTGCGCGTGCGAAGGTCGCCCGCTTCGTCAACGCCGCCGACACCGCCGAGATCATCTGGACGCGCAACACGACCGAGGCGATCAACCTCGTCTCCTTCTCGTGGGGCCTGGCCAACCTCGGGCCCGGCGATGCGATCCTCACCACCCAACTCGAGCACCACTCCAACCTCGTGCCGTGGCAGCTTCTCGCCGCCAAGACCGGCGCCGAGCTGCGCTTCATCCCGGCCGACCGCGACGGCGTGTTGGCGCTCGAGCATCTCGACGATCTGCTCGCCGGCGTGAAGCTCGTCGCGCTCGCCCACATCTCGAACACGATCGGGTCGATCGCGCCGCTCGACGTCATCGTCGCGCGCGCGCACGCCGCCGGCGCCGTCGTGCTCGTCGACGCCGCGCAGTCGGTCCCGCACATGCCCGTCGACGTGCAGGCGCTCGACGTCGACTTCCTCGCCGCCAGCGGCCACAAGATGTGCGGCCCGACCGGGATCGGGTTCCTGTACGGCAAGCGCGCACTGCTCGAGGCGATGCCGCCGTTCTTGACCGGCGGCGACATGATCAAGCGCGTCTCCTACGAGACGACGACCTACAACGAACTGCCCTGGAAGTTCGAGGCCGGCACCAGCAACATCGCCGACGCGATCGCGCTCGGCGCGGCGGTCGACTACCTCAGCGACATCGGGATGGACTGGGTGCGCGCGCACGAGATCCGCATCACCGCGTATGCGCTCGCCCAGCTGCGTGCGTTCGAGTCGCGTGGCCTCGCGGTCTACGGGCCGCCGCGCGCCGAAGACCGCGCCGGCGTGATCTCGTTCAACCTCGGCGACATCCACGCGCACGACTTGGCCTCGATCCTCGACACCGAAGGTGTCTGCGTGCGCGCTGGCCACCACTGCACGATGCCGCTGATGGAAAAGATGGGCTGGCCCGCGACCGCCCGTGCGTCGTTCTACCTCTACAACACCGAAGAAGACGTCGACGCCCTCATCCACGCCCTCGAAAAAGCCGCCCAAGTCTTCCGCCTCACCTGACGTGGACGATTTCTACAAAGAATACATCCTCGATCACTATCGTAATCCGCGGAATTTCGGGCATCTCGCGCGGGTCGATGCGAGCGCCGAGGATCTGAACCCACTGTGCGGCGATACGATTCGAATGGAACTCGCGCTCGACGACAAGGGGCAGGTCGAGGATGTCAAGTTCAGCGGCAGGGGCTGCGCGATCTCGCAAGCCTCGGCTTCGATGCTGACCGAGTCGATCAAGGGGATGAAGCTCGAAGACGTGGCTCGGCTGCCGCAAGAGGCGGTGCTCGAGAACGTCGGGATCGGTATCAGCCCGACGCGCATGAAGTGCGCGATGCTCGGGCTCAAGGTGCTCAAGAGCGCCGCGCTCGGCGAGATCGCCTCCTGGCCCGACGAAC
Source organism: Vulcanimicrobiota bacterium (assembly GCA_003140215.1). Classification (GTDB taxonomy): domain Bacteria; phylum Vulcanimicrobiota; class Vulcanimicrobiia; order Vulcanimicrobiales; family Vulcanimicrobiaceae; genus Vulcanimicrobium; species Vulcanimicrobium beijerinckii. The sequence continues at coordinate 261,111 of PLJL01000005.1, forward strand.
CGCACTAAGGCACCGCGTTACGACGTGAGCACGCTCGTCGTGGTCCGGTTCGCGTTGGCGATCGTGTTCGACGCGCTCGCCTTCACAGTCTGGGACATCGGGACCCGTCCGCCGTTGCGCCTGGCGCGCGACGTCGCCGGCTCCGTGCGCATGCCGCTGGTGCTCGCCCGCGGCGTGGTGCGGTTTCTCATCGGCTTCGGGTTGCTGATCCTCGCAGCGCTGATCGCGCGACCGGGGATGCCGACCGCGCGGGCGTTCACCCTCATCGAAACCGGGATGCTGGTCGTGGCGCTGCTGGTCGAGCAACTCGTCGGACCCGACCTGCGCCGGCGCATTCGCCCCAACGCCTAGAGCTCGCGGCGGCCTTCGATGCAGACGTTCTGCACGTCGTAGGCGCGTTCTAGGACGGTCACGTCGCCCTTCGGCGTCGCGAAGGTCAGCCAGACCGGCCGGTACTGCTGCTTGGGCCCGAGCTCGTTGGTGATCACCGCCCGCGCGAGCGACAGGTCGCCGTTCACGCCGAGCGCCTTGGCCGTGTCGGGCGCTCGGAACGGCTGGTCGGTCCAATACGCGAAGACGCCGCCGCTGCGCTTCACGCGGGCGCGCAGCGCCGCATCACCCGGATAGTGCGTGTCGCGCACGGTATCGTCGGTCGACGCGACGATCGCGTCGATGGCGGTCTTCTTGACGGACCGGCTCTCGCAGTTGGCGTCGGTGCGGCTGGGGAGATGGATGCGCGGCGCGGACGGCGCGCACGCCGTCATGACGAGGAGCGCGAGCAGCCCACCCTGCGCCCAAGCGAGCCGAAGACGCGAAACGTTCACAACTCGACCCGTTCGGCACGGCACGGGGTGGGCTCTTCTGCGCTACGCGAGTTTTCCGGACGTCTTCTCGAGCAGTCCCCACGCCTGCGCGCCGAACTTGTCGCGCCACTTCGTGTAGAACCCCGCGCTCGACAGCTTGGAGCGGAAACCGCTCGTGTCGGCCTTGTTGATGACCATCCCCAGGCGGGCGAGCTTGTCGGAGAGCGAGTCGTTGCGCTGCTGCGTGTCGCGGCGCTGCAGCAGCGCGTACTTGGCGAGGTTGCGCTCCACGACGGCCTGCACGTCGGGCGGCAGTGCTTTCCAGGCATCCATGTTGCCCAAGAAGTGGTACGCCGACCACATGTGGTTGGTGACGCTGAGGTATTTCTGGACCTCGAACAGGCGCCCGACGTCGATGATCGCGTACGGGTTTTCCTGACCGTCGAAGATGCGCGTCTGCAGCGCCGTATAGAGCTCGGCGAAGTTCAGCGGGGCCGGCGAGGCGCCCAGCGACTTGAAGAGATCGACCCACAACTCGCCCGGCGGAGTGCGAATCTTGAAGCCCGCGAGGTCGGCCACGCTCCGAATCGGCTTGGTCGACGAGGTGATCTGCCGCATCCCATTCTCGAACATCTTGGGATGCGCGTACAGTCCGGCTGCACGAATCGCGTCGCGTACGTTGTCGCCCAGCGTGCCGTCCATCGCACGAAACGCCTCGGCGGAATCCTTGAAGGCGAAACCGACGCCTTGGATGCCGGCTAACGGGACGACCGACTGCAAGATGCCGCCGTCGAGGGTGAAGAACTGCACCGCGCCCGAGCGCAGCTGCTGCAGCATCTGGGTGTCGCCGCCGAGCTGGTTGTTGGGGAAGATCTGAACGTCGAGCCGCCCCTTCGTCTCGCGGTTCACGTCGTTGAAGCACATCTTCGTGCGCACGTTTAGGGGGTGGTCGACAGAAACGTTGTTGGCGTACTTGTACGTCCACTCCGCCGCGCGCGCGGGGGCCTTGATCACGGCAATCGACGCGAGCACCGCCGAGCCGGCGGCGACGAAACGGCCGCGCGAGATATGGTCGGTCATAGGGTTGGTCATCCTCTCCGTGTTCAAGTTTCAGTCGAGCATGAGGCCGCCGTCGATCGTCAACGTCTCCCCGGCGACGTACGACGAGCGCGGCGAGAGCAGCCACGCGATCGCCTCGGCGATCTCGCGCGGCTCCCCGGATCGTCCGAGCAGCGTCATCGCTTCGACGCGCGTACGCTGCTCGGCATTCTTGAATGGTTCGTCCAACATCGGCGTGAGCGTCGGCCCCGGCGCGACGCAGTTCACGGCGATCCCCTGTGGCGCCAGCGCCCGCGCCGCGCTGCGCGACAGCGCAAGCACGGCACCTTTGCTGGCGGCATAGGCGGCCGTCCCGGACAGCCCGCCGCCGCGCTTCCCCGCCACGCTGGCGACCGTGCAGATGCGCCCGCCCGAACGCATGCGCTTGGCCGCCTCGAGGATGCACAAGAACGTGCCGACCACGTTTACGTCGTGCACGCGGCGGAACGTCTCGACGGTCAACTCCATGAAGGGCGTCGTGTCGGCGATCCCGGCCGGCGTCGCCAGCGCATCGAGCGTTCCGCCGAACGCCTGCAGCGCGCCGTCGAACAGCGCGATCACCGAGGCTTCGTCGGCGACGTCGACCTCAAACGCGTAGCCGTCGATATGGTGCGCGACCTCGTCGGCACCTTTCTTATCGCGATCCGCAACCGCGACGCGATACCCGTTCTGCGACAACAACTCGCAAACAGCGCGCCCGATCCCGCTCGCACCACCCGTAACAATCGCCGTAGGCGGATTCTCCCCAAACCATTCCATTTTAACGGCGCTCCGCTCTCGCTGCGCGCCCCCCACGCTCTGCGTGGGGCCCCCGGGTTTGACCTCGCAACGACGCCCTGCTACGCGGAGGATGCTGCTGCGCTCGGTCCATGACCATTGTGCCTTCTTGAATCACTAGAGCAAGACTCCGGGGTCGGTGAATGCGTGCGCGAGCGCGGCTAGAAAGCGCGCGGCGGGGGCGCCGTCGATGAAGCGATGGTCGAACGAGACCACGCACGTGAGCATCCAGGCCGGCGCGACGGCACCTTCCACGACCGCGGGGCGCTGGGTGACCGCGCCGATGCCGAGGATTGCGGTTTGCGGCGGGTCGGGGAGCGGGACCACGCGTTCCACGCCCTGTGGTCCGACGTTGGAGATCGAGAAGCATGCGCCCCCGACGTCGCCGGGACCGAGCGCGGCGTCGCGCGCCGCCGACGCGAGGCGGACGATCTCGCGCTGGATCTCGGCCAAGGTACGCGCGCCGGCGTCGCGCACCACGGGGACGATCAGGCCGTGCGGCGTGTCGGCGGCGACGCCGATATCGACGCGCTCGAACGGCGCACCCGTCGATGCGTCGGTGCGCAGGTCCGCGTGTTCCTGCAGCAGCCGCGCCACCGCATACACCGTGAACGCGGTCCAGCCAAAATCGCCGCGCCGTTGGATCAGCGCTTTCACCGCGTCGACCCGCGCGACGGTCTCGACTTGCGCGAGCGGGAGCAGCGCCACCTCGGTCATCTTGCGGTAGATCGGGCGGCGCGCGGCGGGCAACCGCGCGGGAAACCGATCCGGCGGCGAGCTCGACGGGATTACGGGCACGTCTGCGAGCGTGATCCGCCCGCGCGGGCCGGTGCCGCGCACCTCGCCGAGCGGGACGCCGTGTTCGCGCGCGAGCCGGCGCGCAGCCGGCGACGCAATGACGCGCGTGCCGTTGCTCGCACCCGGCGGCGGGGCCTCGACCGGGACCGCGACCATCGCATCGGATTCGCCGGCGAGGCGGATCGTGCCGATCACGTCGCCGCAGGCGAACTCGTCGCCATCGTTGCCCAGCGCCTGCGCCAGCGTTCCGCCGGCCGGCGCTTCGACCTCGTAGGTGATCTTGTCGGTCGACACTTCCACCAGCGGCTCGCCCGCGCGGACCGCGTCGCCCGGACGCTTGATCCAGCGCGCGATCGTCCCGCTCGTCATCGTCAGCCCGAGTTTCGGCATCACGATATTGGCGGGCATGGCGTTAGGCTTCCCGCCGGACCAGGCGGCGCGCGGCGTCGGCGATCATCGGCGCCTTGGGATACATCGCCTCCTGCAGCCCCGGCGCGAACGGGACCGGAACGTGCGCCGCGCCGAGCCGCAGCACCGGCGCATCGAGATCGTCGAAGCAGTGCTCGCCGATGAACGACGCGATCTCCGCGCCGACCCCGCCGACGCGAACCGCCTCGTGCGCGACGACAACCCGATGGGTCCGCGCGACGGCGTCCGCGATGGCGTCGTAGTCGAGCGGCCACAGGCTGCGCAGGTTGATCACCGTCGCATCGATGCCGTCGGCTTCGAGCACCTTCGCCGCCTCGATCGCGCGGCCCACCGTGATGCCGTAGGTAACGATGGCGACATCGCGGCCGTCGCGCATGGTCTTGGCTTTGCCCAGCGGCACGACGAAGTCGTCGTCCTCCGGGACGGGACCCTTCTGCGGGAAGAGCGACTTGTGCTCGAAGTACAGGGTCGGGTTGTCGCTGCGGATCGCCGCCTTGAGCAATCCTTTGGCATCCTCGGCATCGGCCGGGACGACGACCTCGAGCCCGGGGGTGTGAACGAACCAGCTCTCGAGCGCCTGCGAGTGCTGTGAGCCGGCCGACTTGGTGATCCCGTCGGGAGCGCGCAGCGTCATGGGTACGATGCATTGCTCGCCGAACATGTAGCGCAGCTTCGCCGCCTGGTTCACCAGCTCGTCCATCGCGCACGTGATGAAATCTGCGAAGTGCATGTCGACGACCGGGCGGCAACCGGTCAGCGCCGCGCCGACCCCCGCTCCGACCAGGGCAGCTTCGGAGATCGGCGTGTCACGCACGCGCTCGAGTCCGAACTCCTGCGGCAAGCCTTTGAACTGACCGAAGATCCCGCCCTGTTTGGCAATATCCTCGCCCATCAAGAACACCGTCGGGTCGCGCCGCATCTCCTCGCGCATCGCCTCGAGCGTCGCCTCCGTAAACGATATGGTGCGCATGCGTTAATGCCCCGAGCCTTGCGAGCCCGAGCCGACGTCGGGGGCGAACGGCATGAACCGGTCGCGCTCGCGGCTTTCGAGCGCGTGCACCGGATCGCCGGGATCGCGGTCGCCGCTGTACGCGCCGAAAAACGCTTCCGTGCGTTCGGGCGGTGGCGAGCTGCGCGCGAACGCGACCGCGTCGGCGAACTCGGCCCGCGCCTCGTTCCACAGCGCTTCGAACGCCGCGGCCGCAAGGGCATCGCCGAGCAGCGCCTGCATCCGCACGATGGGGTCGGAGGCGTTCATCACGTCTTCGACCTCGGTCTTGGCACGATAGCGTTCCGGATCGCCGATGTAGTGGCCCCGCGCGCGGAAGGTCTTGCACTCAACGAAGGTCGGCCCGCCGCCCGAACGCGCGCGCTGCACCGCCACGCCGACTGCATCGTACACGGCGAACGCGTCGAACCCGTCGACGATCACCGACGCCATCCCGTAGCCGTCCGCCCGCCGCGCGACGTCGACGATCTTCATCGTCTCGGCGGTCGAGGTGGTCGAGGCGTAGCGGTTGTTCTCCAACACGAAGATCGCCGGCAAGTTCCAGATCGCGCAGAGGTTGAGGTTCTCGTGGAACGGCCCGCGGTTCGTCGCGCCGTCGCCGAAAAAGCACACCGCGACCTGATCGGTCTTGCGCTGCACCGCGCTGAGCGCCGCGCCGGCGACGAGCCCGAAACCGCCCGCGACGACGCCGTTGGCCCCGAGCATCCCGACCGAGAAGTCGGCGATGTGCATCGACCCGCCCTTGCCCTTGCAGACGCCCGTCGCGCGCGCGAACAGCTCCGCGACCATCGCGCGCATCGAGGTTCCCTTGGCGAGCGTGTGCCCGTGACCGCGATGCGTCGACGCGATCGCGTCGCCGGTGCGCAGGTTGGTGCAAGTTCCGGCGGCGACGGCCTCCTGACCGATCGACAGGTGCGCAAAGCCCGGGATGTCGCCGGCGAGGAAGTGCTTCTCGATCCCTTCCTCGAGCACGCGGATGCGGATCATCGTGCGCAGCATCGCGATCCCGAGTTCGCGGCGCGATCCCTCGACCGGGGCCGAGAGCGTGTTAGCCAAGCGAGACTCGCAGGCGCGCGCTGTCGAGCGCGACGGTCGCGGCGCGGGCGGCGTCGAGCACCGCGTCGCGGACCGCCATCCGCACCGCGCGATAGCGAAACGACGGGACGGAGATCGAGAGCGAGCCCGCCGCGGCGCGGTCGCCGCCGAAGAAGGGCGCCGCGAGGCAGCAGACGCCTTCACAAAACTCTTCGAGATCCTCGCTGTAGCCGCGCCGGCGAGCCCGCTCGAGCTCGGCTTCGATCGCCCCCAGGCTGGTCGAGGTGCGCGGGGTGAGACGGCGCGGCGGGTGGGCCGCGAAGTGCTCGCGCACGGCGGCGGCGCCGATGTGGGCCAGCACGGCCTTCCCCAGCGCCCGGGCGTGGAGATCGGCCGAATAGCCGCGGTGCAGCGCGTGGACGCGCACCCGCTGGCGCGACTCGACGATGTCGGTGATCACGACGTCCTTGCCGTGGACCAGGGCGAGGTAAGCGTTCTCGCCGGTGCGCGTTCCCAGCTCGGTGACGATCGCGTGCAGCTCGGGTTCGACCGGCCACGACCGCGCGTACGCATCACCCAGCCGCGCCGTCTTGACCCCCAGCCCGAACGCTCCGGTGCGCTCGTCGCGGCTGACGTAGCCGTCGGCGGCCAGCGTGTTCAGCACGTGGTACGCGCTCGAGATGTTGATCCCGAGCTCCGTCGCGAGCCGCTTGATCGCCACCGGCTCCTCGCTCTCGGCGAGGTAATCGAGCACCCGCAAGGCCCGTCGGACGGTTCCGAGCAGCTCCGCCATTTCAGTATTTGAAACGCAATTCGATATGATCGAACATCGGCTCCGCGACCGTACTGCGGCGGCGGACTGGTGTCAAGAGTTTGCATACAAACTCCTGGCAACCGGAGGGAACTTGCCCGGGACGGACCTAAGTCGCACCGTCCAAAACTCTGCCGCTTTCCCCCAGGGAGTCTTGCCTGTGAAGTCTTCTCTTTCGCGTGGCCGCTTCGTCGCCGGTACTGCAGGCGCGGCCGCGCTCACCTTCGGCGGAGGGCCGTACGTCATCGCTGCGCCGACGAAAGAGCTCACGATCGGGCTCGACGTCCCGCAGTCCGGACCCTACGCGGAACAAGGCCAGGATCAGTTGCGCGCCTACCACTTGGCGATCGAGGAGATCAATGCCAAGGGCGGCATCATGGGCATGAAGATCAAGTCCAGTGAGGGCGACGATCAAACCAAGCCCGGCGTGGCGACGGAAAACGCCCAGCGCATGATCGAACGCGACGGCGCGATCATGATCACCGGCGGATCCTCGACGGGGACCGCGGTCGCGGTGTCGGGGCTGTGCCAACAGAAGGGCGTCATCTTCATGGCGACGCTCACGCACGGCGACGAGACCACGAACCAGAACTGCCACAAGCACACGTTCCGGCGCTACAACGACGCGTACATGAGCGCGCAGGCGCTGGCGAAGACGCTGGTGACGAAATACGGCACCGGCAAGTGGTTCCACATCACCGCCGACTACGCGTGGGGCCACTCGGTCTACGACAACATCACCGCGGTCGTCGAGCCCAAGGGCGCGAAGACGATCAAGAACGTGCTGACGCCGTTCCCGGGCACGAAGGACTTCTCGCCGATGCTTCAGCAGGCGCAAGCGGCGAAGCCGGATGTGCTCGTGCTCACCGAGTTCGGCGCGGACATGGTGCTCTGCCTCAACCAGGCGGCCCAGTTCGGCTTGACCAAGTCGACGAAGATCCTCGTACCACTGGTCGACGAGTACATGGCCAAAGGCACGAAGGACAACTTCGACAACGTCGTCTCGACGGCGCCGTTCTACTGGAAGTATCACGCCGAGAAGTATCCCGGCGCCAAGAAGTTCGTCGACGCCTTCCAGAAGCGCTACGGCTTCCCCCCGTCCAACGGCGCGGAGGTCGCGTACGCTGACATCTACATCTACAAGATGGCCGTCGAGAAAGCGGGCTCGACCGATGCCGCGAAGGTGATCGCGGTCCTCGAAGGGACGAAGTTCCAGTTCACCAAGGAAGAGGAGTGGTACCGCAAGGAGGACCACCAGGGCGTGAACTCGTGCCTAGTGGTCGAGGGGATCCCGGAGAGCCAACGCGGGCCGGGCGGATTCGGTTACGCCAAGGTGCTCGAAGTGCACGCTGGACCGTCGGTCGTCGCTCCGCTCTCAAGCCTCGCTTGCAAGATGGAGCCGGCATAAGCAGAAACCCGGTCATACCCGACACGGGCCGGCGCCTTCGGGCGCCTGGCCCGTTTCCATATCTCGCGTTCGAGGAGTAACCGTGGAAGCGTTCTTCGAAGCATTGCTCGGCGGCCTCATCCTCGGTCTCATCTACGTCGCGATCGCCGTCGGGCTGACGATCATTTTCGGGACGCTGCGCCTGGTGAACTTCGCGCACGGCGCGTTCTACGCTATCGGCGCGTACGTCGGTCTGGTGATCGCCCAGCACATCGGCGTGGGCTGGGCGTTCGTGGCGGCGCCGATCGCCGTCGCACTCTTCGCGATCCTGCTCGATCGCGTCGTGTTGCGGATGTTCTACGACAAGGAGCCGACGGCGCAGCTGCTCGTCACGTTCGGCATCGCACTCGTGGTCGAAGAAACGCTGCGCCTGATGTTCGGTGCGACCACACAGCAGTACAAGATGCCCGACGCCCTGTCGGGATCGGTCACGTTCGGCCCAATCACGTATCCGGCGTACCGCTTGCTGTTCGCGGCGGGCGTGATCGTCATGCTCGCGCTGGTATGGCTCTTCATCGAGCGCACGACCTACGGCTTGATCGTGCGTGCCGGCATCCGCGATCGGATCATGGTGCAGCTGCTGGGCGGCAACATCCGTCAGGCCTCGACGATCGTGTTCGCGCTGGGCGCGGCGATCGCCGGGCTCGTCGGGGCGGCCGCGACGCCGATCTACAGCATCGATCCGGCGACCGGCTTCGCGTTCCTCGTCCCTTCGTTCGTGGTCGTGGTGGTCGGCGGTCTTGGCAGCTTCTGGGGTGCGGTGCTGGGCGGGTTGCTGATCGGCGAGCTCCAGAGCCTCACCAACCTTGCGTACGCGCCCGCGTCGAACGTCGTCATCTACTTAGCGATGGCGCTGGTGCTGCTACTCCGTCCGCAGGGGCTGCTCGGCGAGAGCGAGGTCATCCGCCAGTGAGCACGGCGAGCGAGACCGCTCCGGCTCCCGACGCGCGACCCGGCCTGCTCGCGGCAGACGTTCGGTTCGCCGTACTGTGCGCGCTCGGCATCGCGCTCTTCCCGTTCCTCCTCCATCCGCTGGGCGGATATTCGACGCTCGCGACCCAGATCGCCATCGTCAGCATCGCGTCGATCGGGTTCAACCTGTTGCTCGGATACGCGGGGTCGCTATCGTACGGCCACGCGATGTTCTACGGCGGCGGCGGGTATATCGCCGCGATCCTGCTGCTGCGCGTCTCGCCGCAGCACCCAAATCTGTGGCTGTGCGTCATCGGCGCGACGGTTGGAACCGCGCTGCTGGCGGTGCTCGTCGGCGCCGTCACCGTGCGCCTGTACGGTATCTACTTCGCGCTGCTCACGCTGGCGTTCGCGCAGATGGTCTACTTCATCGTCGAGCAGGCGAAGGACTGGACCAACGGCGACGACGGGCTGCAGGCGTTGCCGAACGCGCTCCTCCCGCTCGGCCCGTGGAGCCTCGACCTCACGACCCATCTGCCCAAGGTCAACCTCGGCCCCTTCGGCGATCTGGGCGAGTTGCGGTACTGGTACATCTTCGCGGGGATCTGCCTGCTCCTCGTGCTCATGCTGGCGCGGGTGCTCACGCGTTCGCAGTTCGGTGAAGTGCTGGGTGCCATTCGCGAGAACGAGCAGCGCAGCACGCTGATCGGCTTCAACGCGCCCGCATACCGGCTGGCGGCATTCGCCATCTCCGGCGCGCTGACGGGATTCGCCGGCGCTCTACGCGGCCTCTTCGACGGCAGCGTTCCGGTCGACTCGCTCAGTATCGATCGCAGCGGCTCGTTCGTGATCTACACGGTGATCGGCGGCGTCCAAACGCTGTTCGGGCCGGTCGCCGGCACCGCCGTCATCATGTTTCTCGAGAACGTCCTCTCGGCGCGAACGCCCGCCTGGCGCCTGATCGAAGGATTGATCTTCGTCGGCGTCATCGTCTTTTTGCCGCGCGGTCTGTCGACGGTTCTGCGGCAGCAGCGCGGGAAGAACCCTCGCGGACTGTTCGTCCGCTCGTTGCGGCTGCCGACCGAGGAGCCGGACCCGCTGCTCAAGCCCGCCGCCGAGGGTCAGCGCGGCGGACCGATGAGCATCATCGAGACGTTCAAGCTGGGCAAGCTGTTCGGCCGCTTCGCGGCCATCCGCGACATCGATTTCCGCGTCAACCCGGGCGAGTTGCGGGCGGTGATCGGGCCGAACGGCGCCGGCAAGACCACGTTCTTCAACGTCTTGGCCGGAACGATCGCGCCGACGTCGGGCACGTTCAACTACAAGGGTCGGGACGTGAGCCGCATGAGCGGCACCTCACGCGTCCACCTCGGGATCGCGAAGGCGTTCCAAACCGCGAGCCTCTATACGGATCAGACGGTGCGGCAGAACTGCCGGCTCGCTGCGCTCGCGCGGGTGCAGGGGCGCTTCGCCTTACAGGTCTTCCGCCGCTCGACCCGGCTGGACGACGTCGACGCGCTCGCCGAGCGCGCGATGGGGCGGCTCGAGCTGCTCGAGGTCGCCGACGTCCGCGCCGGCGACCTCTCGCACGGCGACAAGAAACGGCTCGACATCGCGATCGCGCTCGCGACGCAGCCCCAGATCCTGCTCCTCGACGAGCCGGTGGCCGGGATGTCGAAGGACGAAGCGCGCAAGACCGAGGCGCTCATCCGCAAGCTCTCAACCGAGATGACGGTCCTCGTGATCGAACACGATATGGAGATGGTCATGGGGATCTCCGACTCGATCACCGTGCTGCACCAAGGGACGGTCCTGGCGACCGGGACGCCGGCCGAGATCCGCGATAACCCGCGCGTGCAGGAAGCGTATTTGGGCGGCCATTCCGAAGCGGAGCTCACGACGGGATGAGCACACCTGCCGTAACGCCGGCCGCGACGCAGACGCGCCTGCGGGTCGACGCGATCAACACCTACTACGGCGACAGCCACGTGCTACGCGACGTCTCGCTGCACATCGGCGCCGGCGAGACGGTCGCGCTGCTGGGCCGCAACGGGGTCGGCAAGACGACCACGCTCAAGAGCATCGTCGGCTGGCTCAAGCCGCGCACCGGCAGCGTAACCCTCGACGGCGAGGAGCTGGTCGGCCGCGACATGATGTCGATCGCCCGCAAGGGCGTCTCGCTAGTCCCCGAAGAGCGCCGGATCTTCACCAACCTCACCGTGGCCGAGAATCTCAAGATCGCGCAGGTGACCGCGCGCAAGCCGGGTTGGACGCTCGACCACGTCTACGAGAAGTTTCCGCGGCTACGCGAGCGGCTCACCCACAAGGGTGACGAGATCAGCGGCGGCGAGAAGCAAATGCTGGCGATCGCGCGCGCCCTGGTGCAGGACGTGAAAGTGCTGCTGCTCGACGAGCCCACCGAAGGACTCGCGCCGCTGATCGTGCGCGAGGTCGAGAACGTGATCCGCGAGATCAAGTCGTCCGGGATCACGACGCTCTTGGTCGAGCAGAATTTGTACTCCGCGCTGGCGGTCGCCGACCGATGCTACATCATCGACCAAGGCGAGATCAAGTTCGAAGGCACCCCCGACCAAGTCCGCACCGACGAGGACTTGAGGCGCCGGTACTTGCACGTCTGAGCAGGTGACCAAAACGTCCCCCAAGGTAGCCGCCCGGCCGTAGCCAAATCTAGCGGGCATGACGGGTGCATCACCATGGCGCTGCCCAGTCGCGCCGGCCACGACCGATAACTGAGAATTAT
>PLJL01000002.1 GCA_003140215.1 Vulcanimicrobiota bacterium
GACATTTCTACTTGGGGCCGATAACAAGAGCCAAAGGCGCTTGACGTTCCCGAGGGCACGGTGCTAGGATACGTCCCTATGCCCCTCGGCGGATAGCGGCATATAGAAGCGAGCGAGGACACCTCACTCCGGTGGGTCGGTCCTTGCCTTTTCGCGTTTGCGGCCCCTCCGAGCGCGCGTGAGCCCACGCAGGAAGACCCCCAGAACAGAATGGCGACGAAGACGACGGCGGACAAACCCAAGACGACGCGCAGCCGCAAGAAGACCGAAGCGGCTCCCGCAGCGCCGAACGGGTCGAGCACCGCGGTCAAGCAAGAGAACATTGCGAGCGCGAGCTTCCATGTCCCCGAGGAAGCATTCACCGTTGAACTCCCCGACGATCCTGGCCCCAAGCGGCAGCGCCACTCGTTCGCGAAGATCATCGACGTCCTGCGGCTCCCCGATCTCATCGAGCTGCAAAAAGCATCCTTTAAGTGGTTCATCAGCGCCGGCTTGAAGGAAGCGTTCGACTCGATCTCCCCGATCAAGGACTTCACGGGCAACCTCGTGTTGGAGTTCGGCGAGCACAGTTTGGGCGAGCCCAAGTATTCCGTCGAGGAATGCCGCGAGCGCGACATGACCTACAGCGCGCCGCTGCGCGTGCGCGTGCGCCTCATCACGGCCGAGTCGGGCGAGATCAAGGGCATCCCCGACCAAGAGATCTTCATGGGCGACTTCCCGCTCATGACCGACAAGGGCACGTTCATGATCAACGGCGCGGAGCGCGTGATCGTGAGTCAGCTCGTGCGTTCCCCCGGCGTCTACTTCTTGCAGGACTCGGACACCAACAACCGCCCGACGTTCAACGCCACGATCATCCCCAACCGCGGGGCTTGGATCGAGTTCGAAACCGACAACGGGACCAAGAACGACGAGACCGAGGGGACGATCGGCGTCCGCATCGACAAGAACCGCAAGATCTACGCGACGACTTTCGTGCGCGCGCTCTCGCGGCCGGACCTCGGCCATGCCTGGGAGAGCGATGAAGCGATCCTGGCGCTGTTCGACAACCTCGACCCCGAGAACAAGGGCAAGGCGATCATCGCCAACTGCCTCGAAAAAGACAAGGACATCAAGACCAAGGAAGACGCGCTCAAGGAGATCTACAAGAAGCTCCGGCCCGGCGAACCCGAGAACGCCGAGAACGCCGAGAAGCTGCTCGAGTCGCTGTTCTTCGACGAGAAGCGCTACGATCTCGCGGGCGTCGGCCGCTACAAGCTCAGCGGCAAGCTCGAAAAAGAGTACGTCGCCGCGAAGCTGCGCATCCCGGAGATCACCAAGAAGGCCCTGACCCGCGAAGACATGATCGCGGTCATGCGGCGCTTGGTCAAGGTCGCCACGAAGCAGATCCACAAAGACGATATCGACCACCTCGGCAACCGCCGCATCCGCTCCGTCGGCGAGCTGCTGCAGAACCAGTTCCGGGTCGGCTTGCTGCGGCTCGAGCGCGTCGTGCGCGAGCGCATGACCGTTCAGGACATCGAGACCGTCACGCCGCAGGCGCTCATCAACATCCGCCCCGTCGTCGCGGCGATCAAAGAGTTCTTCGGGTCCTCGCAGCTCTCGCAGTTCATGGACCAGACCAACTCGCTGGCCGAGCTCACGCACAAGCGCCGGCTATCGGCCCTGGGGCCGGGCGGTCTGTCACGTGAGCGCGCCGGGTTCGAAGTGCGCGACGTCCATCACTCGCACTACGGCCGCATCTGCCCCATCGAGACGCCCGAAGGCCCGAACATCGGCCTGATCGGCTCACTGGCGACGTTCGCGCGCGTCAACCGCTACGGCTTCATCGAGACGCCGTACCGGGTGGTCAAGAACGGCATCGTCAGCAACGAGATCCGCTACTTCACCGCCGACCGCGAGGACGAGTTCATCGTCGCGCAGGCCAACACCGAGATCGACACGGCCGGCAAGATCACCGCGTCGTCGGTCGTCGCGCGCTACGCCGAGGAGTACGTCGAAGAGCCACCCGACAAGGTGCAGCTCATGGACGTGTCGCCCAAGCAGATCGTCTCGGTCGCGACGGCGCTCATTCCGTTCCTCGAGCACGACGACGCGAACCGCGCGCTGATGGGCGCGAACATGCAGCGTCAGGCCGTGCCGCTGCTGCGCCCGCAGGCGCCGATCGTCGGCACGGGCATGGAGTATCGGGCCGCCAAGGACTCGGGCGGCTGCGTGCTCGCGCGCAGCGCCGGCGAGGTCACGCAGTCCGATGCGCACGTCATCGTCGTCAAGCACGACGACGACGGGCTCGAGCACAGCTACGACCTGCTCAAGTTCACCCGCTCCAATGCCGGGACGTGCATCAACCAGCGTCCGATCGTCTCGGTCGGCGAACAGGTCGTGCGCGGCCAGATCATGGCCGACGGACCGTCATCGGATCAGGGCGAGCTCGCCCTGGGCCAGAACGTGCTCGTCGCGTTCATGCCTTGGGAAGGCTACAACTACGAGGACGCGATCCTCATCTCCGAGCGCATGGTCAAGGACGACCGCTTCACCTCGATCCACATCGAGGAGTACGAGTGCGAAGCGCGCGACACCAAGCTCGGGCCCGAAGAGATCACCCGCGACATCCCCAACGTGGGCGAAGACTCGCTCAAGGATCTCGACGAGAACGGGATCGTGCGCATCGGCGCCGAGGTTCGTCCTGAAGACATCCTCGTCGGCAAGGTGACGCCCAAGGGCGAGACCGAGCTGACGGCCGAGGAGCGCCTGCTGCGCGCGATCTTCGGCGAGAAGTCGCGCGAAGTGCGCGACACCTCGCTGAAAGTCCCGCACGGTGAGAAGGGCAAGATCATCGACGTCAAGCGCTTCTCGCGCGAGAACGGCGACGAGCTCAGCCCCGGCGTGAACCACCTCGTGCGCGTCTACGTCGCGCAGAAGCGCAAGATTCTGCAGGGCGACAAGATGGCCGGGCGCCACGGCAACAAGGGCGTCATCGCCAAAGTGCTGCCCGAAGAGGACATGCCGTACACCGAAGACGGCACGCCGGTCGACATCGTGCTCAACCCGCTGGGCGTGCCGTCGCGCATGAACCTCGGGCAGATCATGGAGACGCATCTCGGCTGGGCCGCGGCGATGCTGGGCTTCCACATCGCCACGCCGGTATTCGACGGCGCGCACTCCGAAGACATCAGCGAGTGGCTGCAGGACGCGGGTCTCCCCGCCGACGGCAAGACCTGGCTGCGCGACGGACGTTCGGGCGACCGCTTCGGCCGGCCGATCACCGTCGGGTTCATCTACATGCTCAAGCTCGCGCATCTCGTCGACGACAAGATCCACGCGCGCTCGACCGGTCCGTACTCGATGATCACCCAGCAGCCGCTGGGCGGTAAGGCGCAGTTCGGCGGCCAGCGCTTCGGCGAGATGGAAGTCTGGGCGCTCGAAGCCTACGGCGCCGCCTACACGCTGCAAGAGCTGCTCACCGTCAAGTCCGACGACGTCGTCGGTCGTGTCAAGACGTACGAGGCCATCGTCAAGGGCGAGAACGTGATGGAGCCCGGCGTTCCCGAGTCGTTCAAGGTGCTCATCAAGGAACTCCAATCGCTCGCGCTCGACGTCAAGGTGCTGACGGAGCAACGCGAAGAGGTCGAGATCCGCATCCAGGACGACGACATGGCGGAGCGCGCCCAAGAGATCGGGCTGCTCATGGGCGACGAAGATCCGCGGATCTCGCAGACGGCTTTGGCCGAACGCGAAGCGGAACGCGATCGGCTCTCGCAGGTCGCATCGGCGACGTCGATCGGTCTGCCGGCCGAAGAGCTCGAGGAAGAGGACGTCGAGCCGGAAAGCGTCGTCGAAGAGGAGCCTGAAGAGGAAGAGGAAGAGCTCGACGACGCCGCGCCGCTGGTGGCTTCACCGGCACGCGGGCGCGGTGCCGCCGACGACGACCTCCTTCCCACGAGCCCGCTGGGCGGACTGCGCGCGACGATGACCGACGACGGCGAGATCGTCGTGGACGAAGTCGTCGACGAAGAAGTCCCGGTCAGCGTGGTGGTTGAAGAGGAAGAGGAAGAAGACGGCTACGTCCTCGAGGACGAAGACGAAGAGTACAAGGAAGAAGAGGAAGAGGACGAGGGTCCCCTCGCGCACTCAACCGACGACGACTACTAGTCCTCAGTAGCGCCAAACATCAAAGGCCCGAGCTGTTGTGGCTCGGGCCTTTTGTTATCGTGGCGGGGCTCGGCGGGGGCGCGACGTTGGTGCACCGGGGACGCTCCCTGCGCGCATCCTGCGCTCCGCGCTTCCGCGACGCCCCTGCGCACCAACGTCGCGCCCCCGCCTCCCGGCTTCATGTCATGCTGAGCCGTCCTGAGCCACGTCGAAGGACGAAGCATGGGCCACGATCGTTCACCTTGATGAAAAAAGGTTCGTGCGCTCACCCGTTGCGCACGAACCCTTTTTGGCCCACACCCGAGTAGGGGCCTCACCCGTGGGCGACTTCCTGCCTTCCGTGCTTACGTGGTGCTTCCAGCATCGCGATCATCGCGTCGACGACGCTCGCGTCCCATTGCGTTCCGCGACCAGCGCGGAGAATCTCCATCGCCTCGCGCTGACCGATCGCGGGGCGATACGGTCTTGCGCTGATCATCGC
Source organism: Vulcanimicrobiota bacterium (assembly GCA_003140215.1). Lineage (GTDB taxonomy): Bacteria > Vulcanimicrobiota > Vulcanimicrobiia > Vulcanimicrobiales > Vulcanimicrobiaceae > Vulcanimicrobium > Vulcanimicrobium beijerinckii. Next base: position 4,634 of record PLJL01000002.1, read on the forward strand.
GTGGAACGCATCGGCGACCGCGACGACGCGCGCCTCGAACGGGATCTGCTCGCCGCTGAGTCCGTACGGATAGCCTTGGCCGTCCCAACGTTCGTGGTGCGCGCGCACGATCGGGGCGTACGCGGCCAGCGTCGGCAGCGCGGCCAAGATCTCGGCCCCGTACTCGGCGTGCTTTTGCATCTCGACCCATTCCGCTTCGTTCAGCGGTCCGGGCTTGAAGAGGATCGCATCCGGCGTGGCGATCTTGCCGATGTCGTGCAGCACGCCGGCCTTGAAGATGACGTCGGTAGTCGCCGGGGAGAGCTTCATCTGTTCCGAGAGCCGGCGGCACCAGGCGCCGGTCGCATACGAATGGGCGCAGGTCGCCTCGTCGCGCGCCTTGAGCATCGCGAGCACGCCTTCGATGACCGAGCTGGCCGCTCGCTGCGGGTCGGGCAGCCGCGGAGCTGCAGTCTGCGGGAACGCTTCGGCGACGTTCGCCTTGACGATCTCGAGGAATACCAGCAGCGCCGAGAAGTCGTACTCTACGGAATCTCCCGCTTCAGCGATCACGTCGCAGCTGCTGCTCACGAGGTCGAGGAGGACCGGTAGCGCGTAGGCGCCCCGGGCCATCCGAGCCCACGCCACGACCGCATCGGGACTCGCCGCTTCGAGTGCGGAGCCGAGTGCCGAGACCAGCGAGCGAACGATGAGGAGCGACGCCTGTCCCGCGGAGCGGGGCGCGAGACGGTCCAGGACCGCGTCTGCGACGACGGCCCGAGTCTCAACCAGACGACGCGCAAGCGCCGATCGACCTTCCATGGTGCTACACCCTTTCCGAAACAGAGTTGTCAGCCGCCCATCGGCGGGACGAGGCACGCGACCGTTGCGATAATCAGCAGCGCGTCGATCATAAGGACTCTCCTTGACAGGCGGGGGACGCCTTCACCCTATCAAGGTGTGCAGATGAGCACACTCGTCCGAAAGGACGAGGCCGTTCTCGCCCTCAGATCAGGTTGCGGCGCCTCGCGGCCGCGACAGCCTCGCCGCGGCTCGCACAGACCAGCTTGCGCAGGATCGCCGAGACGTGGGTTCGGACGGTATTGACCGTGCGGCGCTGGTCGTCTGCGATCGCCTGGTTACTCAGGCCGCGACCCATCGCTTGGAGAACGAGCAGTTCGACTGGCGTGAGCACCTCAGGCGCTGCGGCGGTTTCCGCCTGCGCTCTGTGCTGGACGACCGACTCAACGAAGCGCGCAATTCCCGCCACTCCGGCGAGCCGCATTTCGCGCAGCGAAGCCTCCATCTGCTCCGGCACCCGATTGAGCAGCGCGGTGAGAAAGCCCGCGAAGGGCTTGAGATCGGGCGTCGGTGCGCGGAGCGCCCGCAAGCCCTTGTAAGCCAACGCGTTTCGCTCTAGGATGGCGTTTGCGAGGATCGCAAATCTGTCGGCAACCCCGCGCACGCGGTCGAACATCGCGCGGCTGTCGGAGTCGGCCGTCACCGCCGCGTCGTATCGGACCAGCGCCTCGAGTGCCTCGGAACGAGACGCCAGCGCCGCGAAGACGCACGCCAAGAGAGCCTGCCGCAGGCGGTTCTGGTATGGCGTCAGGTCGCGCTCGGCCATGCTCGAGAGCAGGATCTGGACCTCTTTGAACTGCCCGGTCCAGCCCAGCGTGAGCGCGCGTCCGTACGCATAGCCGATGAGCCCGACCGGTCCGCGGTATGCGAGCACCGCCAGTTCGCGTTCAACCTCGGCCACGCGTTCGGCGTTACCGCGCTCCGCTTCGAACTGAATGAGGGTGCGCAGCCCGTAGGCGCGGGTCTGCGGGTCACCGGCCTTCTCGGCGTTGGCGGCGATTTGCGCCGCGAACCAGGCCGCGACCGGTATCCGGCCGGCGAAGGCGTGGAGCGCAGACAGGGTGCTGAAGAAGCGTGCTGCGGCGCCGAAGGCGCCGACATCGATCGCCAATCGCGTTGCTTCGCGGGTGTAGTATTCGGCGGCCGACTCGTCGGAGGCGTAGAACGCGACCGTTCCGGCGCGGCCGAACGTGCGCGCGCGCAGCTCGTCGTCGCCGAATTCGGCCAATGACAGCGCTTCGGTGATCGCGACGTGCGCCTCGTCGTGGCGGCCCGCCAGCGCGTAGGTCATCGCGAGCATCCCCAGGACCGCCGCCCGCTCCGTGGGTTCGAGGTCGTTGCGATCGCGCAGCGATTCGAGCACCGGGACGCCGTCGAAACGGCCCTGCTGGTAGAGCAACAGCGCATAGCGCGTCGCGACGGCCACGCGGAACGTGACGTCGTCGCTGAGGCGGTCCAGCACGGCGGCGTACCAGCGTTCGGCTTGGTCGACCCGGCCGTGCGCGTCTTCGATCGCCGCGCGGACGGCGAGCACGCGTGGGTTCGACTTCGCGACCGTGGCGGGAAGCGCGCGTAGCGCGCGCTCGACGATGTCGAAGCAGCCCTTTTCCAGCAGCCCGAAGTTGTATGCCGCCAAGACGCGTTCGATCTCGGTAGCTGCGCGTGCGTCGACGAACCGCTCGAGCGCTTCGCCGAACATCTCCATTTTCTCGAGCAGCCGGCCGGCGGTGACCTGGGCGTCGCGCAAGGCTTCGTCGCCTTCGAGCTGGACTTGGCGCTGCACGAAATCGCGGAACAGGTCGTGGAGCTTATAGACCCCCGCGTCGAGGACGCTGATGAAGGCTACGCGCTCGCGCAGTGATTCGATGATCGCGGCGGCGTCGTCGAATCCGGCGGCGACCGCGAGGCGCGTTTCGAGCCGCGGTAAGAACGCGGCCGTGCGCAAGAAGCGGCGGATGCGCTCGTCGAGCGAGTGCCACACCTGCTCGGCGAGATACCGGTAGACCATCTCGCGCGTCCCGGCCGAGACGGCGCGCAGGTCGCTGGCGCGCGTCGAGGTCCGCAGGGCGAAGGTCAGCGCCGCAGGCCAGCCGTCGACCAGCCCCAGGATCTGTTCCAACTCCTCGTCGCGCACCGAGACGCGCGTCGCGCGCGCGCTCTGCTTGGCTTCGTCGACGGTAAAGCGCAGGTCGACCGCGTCGACGACGAGGTCCGACTCACCATAGGCGAGCCAGGATGCGACGGGCAGCTGCAAGGGGCTGCGCGAGGAGAAGAACCAGCGCGGCCCGTCCTTGGTGCGATCGACCAGGGTGGTGAGGAAGCGCGACACTTCCGGATCGCCCTCGCCGTTGTGCAGGTCGTCGATGACGATGAGGGTGTCCAGCGTGCGGACGTGCGTTGCCACCCAGGCTGCGAGCTCCCGGCCCGGAGCGTCGGACTTGCGTGCGCCGTCGAGCGCCGTCGCGAGCGAGCGCCGCAGCGCCGGGACGACGGTTTCGAGCGCGTCGGCGAACCCGCGCACGAACGGCAACAGCGTCGTCGCGTCGGTCGGGACGTCGTACACGATCGATGCCGGTACGGTCACCAGGAATTGGCGCAGCGCGACCGACTTGCCGAAGCCCGCGGGGGCGATGATCATCGCGATACGGTATTGCGCCGCGGTGGCCAAGCGGTCGAGCACGCGTGGCCGATCGATCGGACGGAAGACTCCGCCGAGATCTGGACGACCGTCAGACGCAACGCTACGGATCAACTCGACCGCACCCTACTCCCCGTCTGGGAAGCGCCCCTGGTCCCTTCCGGCCACGAAACGGGTAGGCACGACCATTCTTAACGATTCGCGCCGAGCGCCCCGACTACGAATATCGTCCGCTCGCTCGCCCAGCGCGAGGCCCCCGGGGCTAGCTGCGTTCGCGCGAGATCAGGCGCAGGTACCGCCGCGGCTCGAAGGACCCGTCGGCGTCGATGCGCCGGAAGGCCTCCTCGCGGATCTGCCCGGCTAGCTCGCGGCGCTGGCGCATCGCGGCTTCCAGCTCGCGAAAGGCGCGCTCGAAGTCGTCGCCCTCGACCGACCCGATCTGCTTCTTGAGGCGGTCGATGTCGCCGCTGAGCCGGCCCTGGAGCTCGTGGCTCACCTCGCGCTCGGTCTGCAGGATGCGGCTGAGCAGTGCGTTGAGCTCCTCGACGGAGGGCAGCCCGAAGGCCGCCCGCGCGGGCTCGTGCGAGGGCGCGGCCGCGGCCCGCATCGGACGTGGCTTGTTGCCCGGGCGCGGTGCGTCGAACGCGGGATACACCCGGATGATCGACTTGATCCGCTGCGGCCCTTTGGGTGACTGCAACCCCTCGGCGATGCCGGCCATGATGAGCCGCGACCGGAGTGCCGTATCGTTGATGACCCGCAGATGCTGCGGCTCGATGCCGACGGGCCGGCGGTTGGGTCCAAAGAAGTCATCGTCGCGCGCCAAGGGTAGGCTCATCGCCTTCTCCCAGAGATTGGCGCGCGCACTCCGAGTGCCATTCACAAGCAACCCGGTTACGTCACGGGTTACACGTCACCTTGTGGGGGTTCAACCTTCATCGGGGCCCACGAGGCCGGCGTCGATCTCGGTGGCGGTGATCGAGCGCTCACCCGAGAGCATCCCGGTGTCGTCTGCGGCCATGACCGCGTCGTCGAACTGGTCGAGCATGCCGCCGTCGGCCGGAGTGTCGTCGTCGCCGTCGGTGGGCTCGGTGGTAACGAGGTCGTCGTTCATACCGGGCGTCTACCCGGCTAACGAGCGGTCGAGGCCTCGTGCAGGGGCCGCGGCGCATCAGTCCGGAAAGTTTCGGAGATGCCCATTCGTCTCGAGCGGCTTGCGCTTGCTGCCGCAGTTGTTTTCTGCGCCTCGCCCGCTGCCGCCAGCGCGCCCTTCACCTTCGAGTCCGCGCCGGGGCAGTTGCCCAAGACCGTGGTCCCGATCGACTATCGAATCGCCATCGTTCCCGACGCGCAGACCCGAACGCTCACCGGCACCGAGACGATCCTGGTCGAGGTCCGTGCGCCCGTCCGCACGATCGTGTTCAACTCGCTCAACGAGCGGCTGACGCGCGTCACGCTCGACGGGGTGCCGGCGGCGGGCGTTGCGAGCGATGACGCCAAGCAGATCACGACGGTGACGCTGGCGCGTGACGCCGCGGTGGGCCGCCACACGCTTGCGTTCGCGTACACCGGCAAGCTCGAGAGCGCGCCGCAGGGCCTGTTCGTTCAGCCCTACCGGTCCGGAACAACCAGCGGTACGATGATCTCGACGCAGTTCGAGGCCACCGACGCGCGGCGCATGTTCCCGTGCTGGGACGAGCCGGCATTCCGCGCCACCTTTGTGTTGACGTCGACGGTGCCGGCGAGCTGGAGCAACGTCTCGAACATGCCGGTGCAGTCGCGCAGCGTGCACGGCGCGCTGGCCACCACGACCTTCGTGCGTTCGCCCAAGATGCCGACGTATTTGGTCGAGTACTCCGCGGGCGATCTCGCACACATCGACGCGACCGCGCGCGGCAAGACCTTCGGCGTGTGGGCCGTGCGTGGCCAGGAACAAGACGGCGCGTTTGCGCTGGCCAACGCCCAGGAAATCTTGGCCGACTACGACGCCTACTTCGGCGTCCCGTACCCGCTGCCCAAGCTCGACTCGATCGCGGTCCCCGGCGGCTTCCAGGGCGCGATGGAAAACTGGGGCGCGATCACCTACAACGATCAGGCGCTGCTGTTGCCGCCCAACTCGACGTTGGCCCGTCGCCAGCGCATCTACAGCATCATGGCGCACGAGATGGCGCACCAGTGGAACGGCGACTTGGTGACGATGGGTTGGTGGGACGACATCTGGCTCAACGAGAGCTTCGCGTCGTGGATGGCCGCCAAGCAGACGGCGCTGCGCAACCCGTCTTGGAATTGGTGGGAGCGTCAGGACGTCAGCAAGGAGCGGGCGATGAACGCCGACGCGCAGCCCAGCTCGCACGCCATCGAGCAGCACGTCGTCAACGAGCTCGAAGCGCAAGCGTCGTTCGACAGCGCGATCACCTACAACAAGGGGCAGGCGTTCTTGCGCATGCTCGAAGCGTATCTGGGCGAAGACACCTTTCGCGCCGGCATTCGCTTCTATATCAAGGACCGCGCGTACTCCAACGCGACCAGCGGCGATTTGTGGAAGGCGCTGAGCGCGGCGAGCGGTCAGGATGTCGAAAAGATCGCATCGGGCTGGACGACCCAACCCGGCTTCCCCGTCGTCGGCGTGCGCGCGATCTGCGACGCGGCCGGGAACCGCACCATCGCGTTGTCACAGAAACGGTTTCTGCTCGACGGCAGCGATCCGAAGAATCCGCGCTGGAACGTCCCGATGGACATCCGTTCGGGGGCGGGCACAGCCCAGCGCGTGATGTTCACTACCGATGGACAGACCGTCGCCGCGGGTCGGTGCGCCGAGGCGCTCAGCGCGAACGCCGGTGACATTGGATTCTATCGCGTCGCTTATGACGACGCGACGGCCGCAGCGAATCTCAAGAATTTCGGCACGCTGCCCGACGCCGACAAGATCGCGATGCTCGACGATCAGTGGGCGCTGGCGCAAGCGAATCAAGCGCCGTTGGCGTCGTTTCTGTCGCTGGCGTCGTCGATGCGCGGCAACCTCGACGTTCGCGCGTGGGAGGAGATCGTCACCGCGTTGGGCGCGCTCGAACGCGACGAGCGTGGGGCGCCGGGCCACGACGCCTTCGCGGCGTACGCGCGTTCGGTGATCCACCCGGTCTACGCCACGCTGGGCTGGGACGCCAAATCGGACGAAGACCCCTCGACGCAGACCCTGCGCCAAACGGTGCTCGAGAGCCTCGGCTCTTGGGGTGATCCGGCGGTCGTTGCCGATGCACGCCGACGCTTCGGGCGCTTTGCAAACGAAGTCGCGCTCAAGGGCTTCGCCGCCGGCGAAGTGGTGCTGGGAGCGGAGGACCAGGGCGTAGTGCTCCCGATCGTCGCCGCGAACGCCGATCAGGCGACCTTCGACCAGCTACACGCCGTCGCTAAGGCTTCAACCGATGAAGCGCAAGTACGCCGGACCTACGGGGCGCTGGCGGCGGTACGCGATCCTCAGCTCGCCCAGCAAGCGCTCGACATCTTCATGTCGTCCGAGCTGCCGCCTCAGGCAGCGGGCGTGCGGGGCCGCTTCGTCGTAGCCATGGCCGGCTGGAACCCGGAGCTGACGTGGCGTTTCTACCAGGCTCACGCCGACGTGCTGCTGGGATCGCAATCGACGTTCGTGCGGGCGATGTCGTTGTCGAACGTCCCCGCGACGTTTTGGAACGCGGCACCGCTGGACGAGCTGGAAGCGTACACCAACGCGCACGTCCCGACGATCGCCGCGGCGTTCGTGGCGCGCGGCATGGAACGCGCGCGGATGTCGCTCGCGCTCAAACAACGCCTCATCCCCGCCGCCGACGCCTACGTCGCCGCGCACCGCCCATAGTGAGTGTCATGATGCATCTAACCAAGGTTCTGCTCGCGGCCGCCCTGCTGGCGGGCGTCGCCGCGCCCGCCGGAGCGGTCGCGCCGTTCAACTTCGACACCACCTTCGGGCGCCTGCCTAAGACCGTCGTGCCGACCGACTACACCATCGTGCTCGTCCCGAACGCGACCGCGAAGACGCTGCGCGGCAGTGAGAGCATCGCGCTGACCGTCCGCCGCACGACCAGCCGGATCGTCTTCAACACGCACGACATCACGATCGGCGAGGCGCGCTTCGACGGCGCGCGCGTCGCCAACGTTGCCACCGACAACGCCAAGCAGCTCACCACGATCACGCTCGCGCGTCCGGCCGCGGTCGGGCGCCACACCCTCGCGCTCACCTACGCCGGCAAGATCGAGGATTCGTCGGATGGGCTCTTCGCGCAGGACTACCGCAAGCCCGACGGCACGACGGCGCGCATGCTGGCGACGCAGTTCGAGTCGACCGACGCGCGCCGTGTGTTTCCGGGCTGGGACGAGCCGGCGTTTCGTGCGACCTACCAGCTCACCGTGACGCTGCCGGCGGCGTGGAGTGCGATATCGAACATGCCGGTGCAGTCGCGGCGCGTCCACGGCGACGTCGCCACGACGGCCTTCGGACGCACGCCCAAGATGCCGTCGTATCTGGTGGTGTTCGTGGCGGGCGATCTGGGCTCGATCTCGGGCGTCGGAGCGGATGGGGTCAAGCAGAACGTGTGGGCCGTGCGCGGCGACGAGACCAACGGAAGCTACACGCTCGAGAGCGCGAAACAGATCCTGGCGTACTACGACGACTACTTCGGCGTGAAGTTCCCGCTGCCCAAGCTCGACCACATCGCGATCCCCGGCGGGTTCGGCGGCGCGATGGAAAACTGGGGCGGGATCACCTACAACGAGGACATCATCATCCACCGCGCGGACGCGACGCTCGCGGCCAAGCAGACCGGCTACAGCATCGTCGCGCACGAGATGGCGCACCAGTGGAACGGCGATCTGGTGACGATGGGCTGGTGGGACGACATCTGGCTCAACGAGAGCTTTGCGTCCTGGATGGCCGCGAAGGCAACCGACAAGTTCAACCCGGAGTGGAACTGGTGGCAGGGCGAGGCATTTTCCAAAGAGGGGGCGATGAACGCCGACGCACGCTCGACCTCGCACCCGATTCAGCAGCACGTCGCCGACGAATTGCAAGCCGACGCTGCCTTCGATCCGGAGATCACCTACTCCAAAGGCGAAGCGTTCCTGCGGATGCTCGAGACGTATCTGGGCGAGGACACCTTCCGGGCCGGCGTGCGCACCTACATGCAAGCGCACAAGTATTCCAACGCGACGACCGCGGATCTGTGGAACGCGCTGGGAGCCGCGAGCAAGAAGGACATCGCGTCGTTCGCCAAAGGCTGGACCGAACAACCGGGCTTCCCGCTGGTCTCGGTCACATCAACGTGCGATGCGGCGGGGAACCGGACCGTCGCGCTGGCGCAGAAGCGGTTCCTCATCGACGGCACGACCGACGCGGCCAACCTGCGCTGGAACGTGCCCGTCGCGCTCGCCAGCGGCGTCGCCGCGCCTTCAACGGTGCTGCTCTCGCAGGCCCAACAAAGCGGCATCCCGGCCGGGCGCTGCAGCGAGCCGCTGCGCGCCAACGCCGGGAACGTCGGGTACTATCGCGTGGCCTACGATGCACCGACCTTTGAGGCGAATCGCAGAGCGTTCGCCGCGCTCGCCGCGGACGACAAGATCGCGATGCTCGACGACCAGTGGACGCTCGTGACCGTCGGACAAGCCCCGCTGAGCTCGTTTCTGGCCCTGGCCAACGCGATGGGCGCCGAGCGCAATGCGCGGGCGTGGGAGCAGATCGTCGGCTCGCTCGGGGATCTCGAGCGCGGCACGCGCGGCACGCCGCAGCACGATGCGGTCGCGGCGTACGCGCGCACGCTCATCGCGCCGCTGCTCGGCGTCTTGGGTTGGGACGCGCAGTCCGGAGAATCCGTCGCCACCGGCGAGCTCCGCCGCCGCGTGATCGGTGCGCTGGGAACATTCGGCGATGCGCCCACGATCGCGCAGGCGCGCACCCGCTTCGATCGCGCAGTGACCGACCCGGCTTCGACGCCGGCCGATATGCGCGCGGTGTTGCGCGGGATCGTCGCGACCAACGCCGACGCGGCGACCTTCGATCGCCTGCACGCGCTGGCACAGTCGACCAAGGATCCGACGCTGGCCGCAGCCTACCGCGCATCGCTCATGCGCGTGCGCGACCCGCAGCTCGCCGAACGCGCACTGCAAATCGCGTTGTCGAGCGAGGTCCCGCCGCAGCAAGCCTCGGCGCGGTTCCGTTACGTCGCCGCCGCTGCGGATTGGAATCCCAAGCTCGCCTGGAGCGTCTTCCAGGCGCACACGCCCGAGCTGACGCGCCGCTTCTCGCTGTTCGAGAAGATCCTGACCCTCTCCAATACCGTCCCGGGGGTCTTCTGGGACGCGACGACGCCCGATCAGATCGAGGCCTGGCTCAAGGCCAACCTCCCGGCCAACGCCGCGACCTACATCGCCAAGGGGATGACGCGCGCCCGCACCGACGCCGCCATCCGAGACCGCCTGCGCGCCGAAGCCCGCACATTGTCACCCTAGCATTCGGAATGGCGCAATACGAGGACACGGCACAGCCGGCCCGCGAGACAAGCGATCGCGAAAGGAAGACGTTGATCGTCTTCGTGCGCGGCTTCCGGCGGCCGAGGGGCAGTGCGGGGTTACGCGATACGGTGAAGCCGGAGGCGCTCGCGTATCTGGGCACGCGTGTGGAGCAGCCGCCCCAAGACCTTTCGTTGGCCGGCTACGCGGCGACGCGATTCGGGCTCGTTGATGGTGCCACGGTCGACATCGCCGAGGTCGATTGGGAGCCGCGGGTGGGGAAGCTGAGCACGCAGCCGATCATCTCGCGCATGCTGTTGGGGCTAATCCTCGTTTGCAAAGGCCTCTCACGCGCGCCCCTTGTGTGGAAGTCGTCCCTGGGCCTCGTCTTGATGTCGCTGGTGGGCTTTGCAGTGATCCTGGCGTGGCTCTATCTGACGGCGAGCGTCTTGGAGGGTCTGGCCGAGAAGAGCCTCGACTCTGGTGCGATCGCAACTCTGAAGAACGTGCCCGGCGCGGTCCGGAACGTCGTATACGGGCTCCACGTCTTCTTCGAACCACGCGGGCTCGTCTACATAGCGATCCTTGCTTTCGTCGGGATCCTCGGTGCACGCGGGATCGACGGAGACACCTTTGCTGACATCGCCGATGCGTTCGAGCGCTATTTCAACGGTGGGACGGCGTACGGATCGTTGCTCGAATTCAGGACCGTGCTGGTCCAGCAGGTATTCGACGCGATCGGCGCTCTCACCGCGAACGCGAGGTACGATCGAGTCGTCGTGCTCGGTCATAGCTTTGGGGCCATCTTCGCATCTGAGGCGGCGGCGCGCCATGGGCCGCCGATCGAGTTGATTACGGTCGGAGCGTTTTTCAACTACCTCTCCGTCGTGAACCGCACCGGGGCCGACAAGATCGTCTCGGACGTGGTGGCGGCGAAGATCCCGTGGACAGACTTCTCGTCTCCGCAGGACTACCTAACGCGCGTGCAGGTTTTTCGCGTGGCCAGCGAGCGATTTCGCCCCCGCTCGATCCCCATACCGCGCGCCTCGTGGAGCGACAGACTGTTCACACAGTCGCATTTGTACTACTTTCGGTGCCCCGAGGTGAACGAGGCGTTGTTCGGCCGGCGCGGGTAGTTGCGGCCCTGAGCTTGGAGGAAGGCGAAGGGGAGTCGCGGTCGAACATACGTTCGTATCCTGCCATGCCTCGCCAGACCGCCCTTTTCGCCTCCGCCGTCAGCCCGACGCGTCTCGTCGGCGATCGTGGGGACGTCACCTACGTCCCGGAGTTCCTCGACCGCGCGTTGGCCGATGCCGTCGTCGCGGAGTTGAACGCCGACACGCGCTGGCGCGCGGACTCCCGGATGATGTACGGCAAGCGCGTGCTGGTCCCGCGCGAAACGGCCGGCCGCGGCGACCGGATGCCGCAACCCTGGACGCCGGCGCTCGGGCTCGTGCGCGAGCTCGTCGAGCGCCACACCGGGACCGCGTTCGACTACTGCTTCCTCAACCGCTACCGCAACGGCAACGACGCCGTTGCGTGGCACGGCGACCGCGACGGAACGCGCGACGCGCGGCTCGTCGTTGCGTCGCTGTCACTAGGCGCCACGCGCACGTTCCAACTCCGCCCCAAAAAAGACAGCGGGTTGCGCCACGACCCGATCTCGGTCGACGTCGCGCACGGCGATCTCATCGTGATGCGCGGCGACACGCAGCTCTATTGGGACCACCGCGTTCCCCGCGACCCGCACATCACGGGCGAACGCCTCAACGTCACCTTCCGCCAACACCAAGCCCGCGCCGGAGCTTGGTAGGAAGGCTGCGCCGCAGCGCCAATCGCGCGGAGAACGATGCACCCCTGGATGCCGAGGACTGAACGACTGTGACTGAACGCGCCTTCGCGATTACGGGCTTGGACCTGAGCGGTTACATGGTCAAGGATGCAGCCCGCGCAATCGGGTTCTATCGCGACGTGCTCGGCCTCGAACCAACGGTGGTGTATCCGAACAACATGGGCGCCGAATACGAGTTCCCGGACGGAACCACGTTCGGCCTCTGGGCCGGAGGCGGCGGCCTGATCCCGTTCCAACCCAGCAACGGCAACTTATTTGCCGTCGACGATCTCGACGCCGCGGTTGCGACCGTCAAGACCCGCGGCATCCCCGTTCTCATGGAACACGAGACGCCCGTCTGCTTCATGGCAATGATCAACGACACCGAAGGCAACAGCGTAGTCCTGCACAAACGCAAGACTCTGTAGAGGAGCCGCACCATAGCTTCGCGCTCCGCGTTGGTGTATTGATGGCTGGGCTGCGAGTCCTGCTCACGAACATGACCCTGTCGGGCCGGACGGGGCCCGAGATCGTGACGCGCGATATCGCGTTGCGACTGCTGCGAGGCGGTCATTTCCCGATCGTGTATACGCGCGCATTGGGCCCCTTGGCCGATGAGCTTCGGTCGGCGGGGGTTCCGGTCGTTGACGAAATCGGCGCGATCGTCGAGGTGCCCGACGTGATTCACGGCCATCATAACGCGCCGCTCGCCGTAGCCGTCGCGCGGTTCCCGGACGTGCCCGCGCTCTTCGTGTGTCACGACTTCAACGCGTGGCACGACTCGCCGCCGCACCTTCCGTCGATCCGCCGCTACGTCGCGGTCGATCGTGGCGTCGTCGAGCGGTTCAGCGCCGAATCGGGGATCGCGGCAAATCGCGTCACGACGATGCTCGATGCGGTCGACCTAGAACGGTACCCGCGGCGCCTTCGCGCCATGCCCGAGCGGCCGATTCGGGCGCTGGCCTACGTGAAGCACACCAGCCACGTCGAGGCGATCGCGGCGGCCTGCGCTGCCCGGGGCATTCGTTTGGTCGTCGCTGGAACGGCGGCCGGCAAGCAACTCGATGCGCCCGAAGACATCTTGCCGTTTTACGATCTCGTGTTTGCCTCGGGGCTCGGCGCGCTCGAAGCGATGGCTTCGGGCTGCGCGGTGATCGTCTGCGACGCGCGCGGGTTGGCCGGATTCGTCACCCCCGCCGCGTTCGAACGCTGGCGCCCCTTCAATTTCGGGGTGCGGACGCTGACACGCCGGGTGACGGAACGCGCGCTTACCGCAGAGATCGACGCCTACGATCCGGCCGACGCCGCAGCGGTGACGACGATCGTCCGCCGCAGCGCCGGCTTGGACGGGCTCGTCCTGCGCTATGTCGCGCTCTACCGCGAATGTATCGCCGAAGCCGCCGCCGGCCGGGACCGCGGCGGCGACGATCTCGCGCTGGCCTACCATCTGCAAACCTGGGGGCCGCGCGTCGGACCGGGCTGGCCGTGGATGACCGAGCGCGCGCACCTGTTGAGCGAGCTCGACGTGGCGCTGGGGCGTCCGCCGCGGCTACTGCCCGGCGACGACCTTGCGCTCGACGAAAACCTGCCGCGTTCGGTGGAGTTCGTGCGCGGTTTCGGTCCGATCGAGGACGGAATCTGGACCGAGGGCGAGGACGCGATGCTCGTGATGCGCGTCGAGGCGTTCGGGCAGCCCGTCGATCTGACGCTGCTCGTCGAAGCGTACGTACGACGCGAACATCCGACGCTCGAGGTCGAAGTCTCCGTGAACGGTGCGGCGACCGCGACGTGGTCGTTCGAGCATCCGCACCACGTGGGCTGGCGGAAGCTGCGCGTTGAGCCCCCGCTGTCCGGCATCGTGGTGCTGGAGTTTGCGATTCACTCACCGTCGTCGCCGCGCGACCTGGGCCTCAGCGCGGATACTCGGCAACTCGGGATCTCGCTCAAGCGGATCGCGTTTCCGGTCGAGGGCGATCCGGCCGCAGAAGAATGATCAGCTCGTGAGCGTCAGGGTCGACTTTGTAGTGCGGTGAGCCGGGCTCGCCGGATTCGTCCGCGGCGATGTCGATCGTGCGCGATCCCAGTCGCCGGCGATCCAAACCGCGCGAAAGGACTAGGGGATCTGCCCTTCCACGAGTTCGGTCACCGTGTCGGGGGTCAGGCGGGTGCGGGCGACGCGATTGAGATCGTCGAGCGTGACGGCGTCGTAGCGTGCGGCGAGCGTCGCGAGGTCTTCGGGCGGCTCATGCCGGCGTGCGGCCCTGACCAGACGCCGGAGAACGCCGTTGGGGCCGGCCTCCGCGCGCAGCGCCTTGGCGAGGAGCTTGTGCCGCGCGCGCTGGGCCTCGGCCACGGTGACACCGTTCGAGCGCATCCGCTCGAGGACGCCGCGTACCGCGGCGCGGGCCGCTGGAAAATCGCGCCGCGGGGCCTCGAAGGTCACCATGAGCATCTTGTCGCCGGCGTCGTACGCGCTAGCGACGGAATACACTAAGGCCCGGCGCGTTCGCAAATCGCGCACCAGCCGGCTGTCGAAGTCCGCGTCGCCGCCCAACGCCTCGTTGAGAATCGTCATCGCGGCGAAATCCGGATCGTCGCGGCCCGGTGCCGCCTGCAAAAAGGCGGCACGGATGCTGGGCGCCGAGAGGTGAATGGTCAGGATCCGGTTGCGTCCCCTCCGCGCTAGCCACGGCCGTGGCGAAGGCGAGGGTTGCGGCGACGATACGGCCGCGACGTGCCATCCCCCGAAGAATTGTGCGACGCGCACGCGCACCGTGAGTGGATCGATGTCGCCGACCACCACGATCCACGCGCGGTCCGGGCGTAGGCCGGCCCGCGGTGCCGCCTTCCAGATTCCGGCGACGAGGCCCAGCATCGTCGGGAACTCGCGTGCGAAACCGTGCATGGCCGGTTCCAACCCGCTTTCGAGCACGATCGCGTTCCGTTCCGCAATGCGGTTGCTGCGTTCGACCTGTTGCAGTGCAAGGCGGCCTGAGTTCGGCGCCTGGTCGAAACCGGCCTCGATGTAGACGGTGCCGTTTCCGCGCCGAGGCTCCACAAAGACCCGCAGGCCATTGGGCAGAGCGAAGGTTTCGACCGGCGTCGACGTTGTCGAGCGCAGCGGGACGGCTGCGGCTCGCGTCCATGCCGGCTCGACATCGCTGTCGTCGTGCGCAGGCGGTGACACGTGCTCCGCACGCGTCTTACGCGCTGGCTCGTCGCGAATGCTAATGCGAAACGATCCGGTCGCGATCCCGACCCCAACCGGGTCGCTCCAGCGCCGAAATACGGCGGCGACTTCCGCGTCGGAGACGTGTGCGGTGTCCACGTCGAACTGCCGCGGGTCGGTGTGCTGCAGTGCGAAGCTCGACCCGAAGAAGGTCGCTTCGGAGGCCAGCGAGTCGCGGGCGAAGGCGCTCGCGGCGATGTCGGCGCGGCGAGCATACTCGATGGCGGCCCGCGGAGGATGCACAGCGAGTTGCCGCAGCGTGCGACGAATCGAGCGGATCGCGGCCGTCGGCCCAACGGCACTATCGAGGTGGCAAAGGACGTGGTAGAGGCCGCCGTATAGCTGCGTGTCGTCGTCGACATCGTATGACGCGCACGGGCCCGAATCGATCAGTGCGGCGCGCGCCACGGCGTGGGTTGAGTCGAGCAACTCGGCCGCGACGCCTTCGGCAGATCCGTCGGCGGCGAGCTGACCGTGGGATTCGAGCGCGACGTCGACGATGCGCTCGGCGACCGAGTTAAGGCGCACGACAAAACCGCGCGATCGCACGTGCTCGGACGGCACCGCGGCGACGCTAGCATGTCCGCGAACCGGGCCGAAGATGGTCCGCGCCAGCGCAAAGACCCGCCGCGGGTCAACGTCGCCGGAAACCACGAGCGTTGCGTTGTCCGGCCGATACGCGGCGTCGTATGCGCGGCGCAGATCGTCGACGCCGGTTTGCAGCAGCTCGTCGCTGTGCCCGCCCGGATCGTCCCCGAACGACGAGGCGCCGTATGCCGCTAGGCGAACCGCACTCTCGAGCGTTTCCTCCGCCCGCAATTTGTCGCCGCTCAGCTCCGCGAGCACCGCGCGCCGTTCGAGCGCCCAATCGCGCGGCCGCAGCAGGAGCCCACGCATGCGATCGGCATCGATACGCAGCGCGACGGGCAGTTCGTCGACCGGCACGGTCGCATAGTAGTGCGTGGAGTCGTAGTCGGTCTCCGCATTGCGCTCGATGCCAAGCCGCGCGTCGACGAAGTCGATCGTATTCGGCCCGGGCATTGCCCGCGTCCCCCGAAACATCATGTGTTCGAGCGCGTGGGCGAGGCCGTGATGGCCGGGCGGATCGTTCACGCTGCCGAAGCGATACCACACGTCGACGCGCGCCAGGGGGACGGCATGATTCTCGACCACGACGACACGAAGCCCGTTCGCCAGCACCGTCTGCGTTACGCGCGGCGGCCCCGGGAAGGTCGCGGCGGAACCGCTCGCCCCGAGCACGAGCAGCGCTCCGAGCAGCGAAACGGCGAACCGAAGCCTCACCGGGTCAGCGTCAGGGTCGATTTCGTCGCGGCGCTCACGGCGGCGTCGGAGAAGGGCATCGGCGTGCGCACGAAGTGCGTCCAGCGCGCGTTCTGATCGGCGTAGTGCGGTGAGCCGGGCTCGCCGGATTCGCCGGCCGCAATGTCGATCGTGCCGCGATCCCAGTCCCCGGCGATCCAAACCGCGCGAAACGACTGCGCGTGACCGTTCCACTGCACGTCGGGCGCGAAGCTGCCGCCGCGTCCCGGCATCGTCGGGCCGTTCCAGAACCCAAAGCCGAACGGTGCGAGCGGATGGGCCAGCGGCTGCGCGGCGTACTCGCCGAAGGTCGGAACGGTCGCGCCGAACGTCGCCTTGACGCGCCGCAGCGAGGCGACGACGAAGGCGTCGTAGTCGTCGTGCGGCACCCAGCCGCGCGGGCGCTCGCGCAAGGCGCGCAACACGACTTCGAATCCGGGACCGCTCGAGGGGTAGTACGGCGCCAGCCAGGGCGGCAGCTGGGCCGCCGAGATCGCCGCGAGCATGTCACGGCGCAGCGCGACGACGGCGCTCGCGCCGCGCGATTCGGAACTCATTCGTCCGTCGAACGCGACGACGCTGGCAAGCAGCGGCCCGAGCGCCCGGTCCTCAGTTGCGCGCGCGCGGTACGCCGCCGCGAGCACGAGGTGCGCGAACTCGCCTTCGGCCGGTGAAGCCACGTCGCTTTGGACTGCCGCGATGTCTTCGGGCGACAACGTTCGGCCGTGAACGCGCAGCGCGCGTCCGACCTCGAAAGCGCGGTACGGCGGCGGCCAGTACGGTGCCAACCGCGGCGAGCCCGCGCCGTCGGAGCGATTGTTGCTCGTTACGATGACCGCGCTGCGCGACGGGTCGATGTGCGGCGAGCGGTCGTAGGTGAGATACGGCGGCTCGGGCGCGCTCGCGTCGTTGGCCCAGCGCCCGAAGGACGGGTCCAACGGAACGCCGCCGGAGAAATGGTACGCCGCGCGTCCGCCGTCGTCGGCGAAGAGCACGTTGAGCGCCGGCTCGGGGTTGGCGCGCATCGCGGCGACGCCTTCGGCGGCGTTGCGCGCGCGCAGCAGCGCGAAGAACGGTGCCAGCGGCGAGACCGGCGCGTGCTGCATGCGCCAGTCCATGAGGTAGGCGTAGGCTCCGTCGTGGCTGCGCGCGATCACCACGCCGCGATCGGAGACGAGCGTATCGCTGTCGAGCGCGCTGCCGAAGCGCACCGCGATGCTGTCGTGACGATGACGCGCGTGTACCCAGCGGCCCTGCTCGTACAGCTCGTCGGTGCCGCGCATGCGCTCGCGCACGACGCGAATCGGCGACGCGGTCTCGGCCGCGGTGACGCCCCACGCGAGATGCTCGTTGTGGCCCAGCGTCACGCCGGGCGTTCCGGCCAGCGCGCCGCCGGCAACGTGCACGCCGGGCGCGCGCGCTTCGAGCAGATACCAGATCCCGGGGATCGAGATGCTCAGGTGCGGGTCGTTGGCAAGAATCGCTTTGCCGACGGTCGTGCGGTCGGCACCGACGGCCCAACCGTTGCTGCCGATCGGCGCGCGGTCGTCGGCCGGCGCCAGGGCGACGGCGTTGGACGCGCCGTGCAGCGCGGGCAGCGCCGCGATCGGTCCGGGCGGGCGGCCGTTGGTCGGGACGTCGTACTTGGGGTCGGTGAGCGGGTAGAGCGCTTCGGGTCCGGCCGGGCCCAGCGCGTTGCGCACCTCGTCGCGGATCACCACGTCGTCGGGCTTGTCGTCGAGATCGAGCAGGGTCGAGAAGCCGACCACCAGCGCATCCTCGGGACGCCAGGGCTCGAACCCGGCCAACAGCGCCGCGTACTCGGGCGGGGACGGCTCGTGAGTGGCCGCGGCGTTGATGCCGTCGGCGAAGGCGCTCAACGCGGCTTGCTCGTCGCGGCTGGAGTGGGCGTACACCTGAGCCGCCAGCGGGCGGATGGCGTAGCGCCGCATGCGCCGGTCGACCCGTGCCAGCGGTGCGCCGAGCAGCTCGGCCAGCCGCCCGTCGACGTAGCGCCGGGTGAGGTCCATCTGGAAGAGCCGGTCGCTGGCCATCGTGTAGCCTTCGGCCACGAAGAGATCGTGCAGCGAGCCGGCGCGGATGTGCGGGACGCCGCGCTCGTCGCGCGCGATCGTGACCGGCCCGTCGACGGGCATCCCGGATCGCGTCCCGGCGACCGTCGCGACGGCGGTCTTGCCCGACCAGGCTACCCGGCCGACATAAGCGAGCCCGACGACCAAAATCACGAGGACAATGCCGCCCAGCAAGAGAGCGATGCGTCGCAGCCAGCGGCCAATCATGTGCCATTGAGCTTAGGCCGCCGGCATGGTACAATACCTGCCTATGCCCTTCGGCCGATAACGCGACCCAAGGAACGTCGGACCGGCGTCCCTGGGGTCTTTTCTGTGTGTCACGCCCCCGGGCGACAGCAGATCCCAGCCACTCCGTAACCCGTGCGTCACCTCGGCCGCCTCTGTCTCGCCGACGCGCTGAGCAAAGGATTCGATGAACCTCCTAGACGTCAACAACTTCGACGCGATGCGCATTGGCCTCGCGTCGCCGGAACAAATTCGCGCGTGGTCTTTCGGTGAAGTCAAAAAGCCGGAGACGATCAACTACCGGACGCTCAAACCGGAACGCGACGGGCTCTTCTGCGAGAAGATCTTCGGCCCGACCAAAGACTGGGAATGCCACTGCGGCAAGTACAAGCGCATCCGCTTCAAGGGGATGATCTGCGACCGCTGCGGCGTCGAGATCACGCGCGCCAAAGTGCGGCGCGAGCGCATGGGTCACATCGAACTCGCCACCCCGGTCACGCACATTTGGTATTTCAAGGGCGTGCCCTCGCGCATCGGCATCTTGCTCGACATGTCGCCGCGCCAGCTCGAGAAAGTGATCTACTTCGCGGCCTATGTCGTCACCGATCCCGGTGATACGACGCTGACCAAACGCGAGATCCTCACCGAGCAGAAGTACCGCGAGAGCCGCGAGAAGTACGCGACGCGCTTCAAGGCCGGGATGGGCGCCGAAGCGATCCGCGAGCTGCTGCGCGACCTGAACTTGCGCAAGCTCCAAGAAGATCTGCGCCGCGAGTTCAAAGAGACGTCGGGTCAAAAGCGCATCAAGGCGATCAAGCGGCTCGAAGTCGTCGAAGCGTTCCTGGCGTCGGGCAACAAGCCCGAATGGATGATCCTGTCCGCCGTGCCGGTGATCGCGCCCGAGTTGCGCCCGATGGTGCAGCTCGACGGCGGCCGCTTCGCCACGTCCGACTTGAACGATCTCTACCGCCGCGTCATCAACCGCAACAACCGCCTCAAGCGGCTGCTGGAGCTGAGCGCGCCCGAGATCATCATCAAGAACGAGAAGCGCATGCTGCAAGAAGCAGTCGATGCGCTCATCGACAACGGCCGCCGCGGCCGTCCGGTGACGGGTCCCAACAACCGTCCCCTCAAGTCGCTCTCGGACATCCTCAAAGGTAAGCAGGGCCGCTTCCGGCAGAACCTGCTCGGCAAGCGCGTCGACTACTCGGGCCGGTCGGTCATCGTCGTCGGCCCGAACCTCAAGCTGCACCAGTGCGGGCTGCCCAAAGAGATGGCGCTCGAGCTCTTCAAGCCGTTCGTGATGAAGAAGCTCGTCGACCGCGGTCAGGCGCACAACATCAAGAGCGCGAAGCGCATGGTGGAGCGCGTGCGTCCGGAAGTCTGGGACGTCCTCGACGAGGTCATCCGCGAGCATCCGGTGCTGCTCAACCGCGCACCGACGCTGCACCGTCTGGGCATTCAGGCCTTCGAGCCGGTGCTGGTGGAAGGCAAGGCCATCCATCTGCATCCGCTGGTCTGCACCCCGTACAACGCCGACTTCGACGGCGACCAGATGGCCGTCCACCTCCCGCTGAGCGCCGGTGCGCAAGCGGAGGCGCGCATCCTGATGCTCTCGTCGAACAACATCCTGCAGCCCTCGTTCGGTAACCCGGTGTCGATCCCGACCCAGGACATGGTGTTGGGTCTGTACTGGCTCACGTTCAACCCCGACGAGTACAAGGGTCCGGCCAAGGCCGTGCTCGATTCCGACGCGCTCTACAGCTCGCCGGTCAACCGCAACGGCGCGACGCGCCGCAACGCGGACGGCTCGGCGATGCTGCCGGCGTTCAAGGACGGCACCGAGGCGGTCATCGCGCTCGACCACCGTCTGATCGGTCTGCACGAGTGGATCGAAGTGCGCATGGGCAACAAGCGCGTCAAGACGACGCCCGGGCGCATCATCCTCAACGAAGCGTTCCCGGTCGAGTGGAACTACCCGTTCCTCAACCAGATCCTCGACAAGGCCGCGCTCAAGAAGCTCATCACCGAGTGCTATCGCAAGTACGGCAACGCCGCCACGGCGGAGTTCCTCGACGCGATCAAGGCGCTGGGCTTCCACTACGCGACGCAGTCCGGGACGACGGTCTCGATCAGCGACATCATCGTGCCCGATGCCAAGCACGATCTGCTCGACAAGGCGCAAGGCGAGGTCGACGAACTGCACAGTCTGTTCGACCAGGGCTTCATCTCCGAAGAAGAGCGCTACACCAAGACGATCGACATCTGGCAGCTGGTCGGTGAAAACGTCACGGTCGCGATGCAGGCCGCGCAGAACCCGCTCAACCCGGTGTTCATGATGGCCACCTCGGGCGCGCGTGGTTCGATCGCGCAGGTCAAGCAGCTCGGCGGTATGCGCGGACTCATGTCCGACCCGTCGGGCCGCATCCTGGAGATCCCGGTCAAGGCGTCGCTCAAAGAGGGCCTCACGGTCCTGGAGTACTTCATCTCGACGCACGGCGCGCGTAAGGGTCTGGCCGACACCGCGCTGCGCACGGCGGACTCGGGCTACCTGACGCGCCGTCTGGTCGACGTGGCGCAGGACGTGATCATCCGCGAGGAAGACTGCGGATCGTCGAACAGCATCACCGTCTCCGACATCACCGTTGGCAAAGAGACGATCGAGCCGATCTACGACCGCATCATCGGACGCCGCGCTGCCGAGGACATCAAGCAGCCGGAGCACCCGCGCGCCGAGAAGCTCGTCAAGCGCGACGAAGAGATCGACGAGGAGAAGGCCAA
Source organism: Vulcanimicrobiota bacterium (assembly GCA_003140215.1). Lineage (GTDB taxonomy): Bacteria > Vulcanimicrobiota > Vulcanimicrobiia > Vulcanimicrobiales > Vulcanimicrobiaceae > Vulcanimicrobium > Vulcanimicrobium beijerinckii. The sequence goes on from PLJL01000002.1 coordinate 26,083, forward strand.
GGCGATCATCGCCGCCGGCGTCAAGTCGGTGAAGATTCGCTCCGTGCTCGCCTGTCAGGCGAAGTACGGCGTGTGCGCGATGTGCTACGGCCGCAACCTCGCGACCGGCCTCAAAGTCGACATCGGCGAGGCGGTCGGGATCATCGCGGCACAGTCGATCGGTGAACCGGGCACGCAGCTCACGCTGCGCACGTTCCACACCGGCGGCGTGGCACAGGAAGACATCATCACCGGTCTCCCGCGCGTCGAGGAGATCTTCGAGGCGCGCAAGCCCAAGGGCGAAGCGCCGGTGGTCGAGGTCGCCGGTACGATCAAGTTCGGCGAGGAGAAGGGCAAACGCGTCGTCTTCGTGACCGATGCCGACGGCAACGATCAAGAGGTCGACGTTCCGGCCAGCACCCACCTCAACGTGGTCGAAGGGCAAGAGGTCCGTGCCGGTCAGCCGGTCGCCGACGGCTCGCTCAACCCGCACGACATCCTGCGGATCAGCGGCGAGACCGCGCTGCAGAACTACCTCGTGCAGGAAGTGCAGAAGGTCTACCGTTCGCAGGGCGTCGACATCAACGACAAACACATCGAAGTGATCGTTCGCTCGATGCTGCGCAAGGTCAAGATCGTCGACGGCGGCGACACGCGGATGCTCCCGGGCCAGCTCATCGAAGCCTCGGTGTTCGGCGAAGAGAACGAAAAGATCAAAGCCGACGGCGGCAAGATCGCGGAGGGCAGCCCGGTGCTGCTCGGCGTGACCAAGGCGTCGCTGGCGACCGAATCGTTCTTGTCGGCGGCGTCGTTCCAGGAGACCACGCGCGTCCTCACTGACGCCGCGATCAAGGGCAAGCACGATCCGCTGCTCGGCCTCAAGGAAAACGTCATCATCGGCAAGCTCATCCCGGCGGGTACGGGGATGTCGCGCTACCGCAATCTCACGATCGAGCCTGAGGGTCAGGATCTCGACGAGGAAGGCCGGCCGCGCAACGTGTTCCTCGACTTCAATCCCAACCCGGACGACGGTTTGTCGACGTACAGCGACGTGATCGCGCCCAACGGTCAGGAGATGAATCCCAAGGTGCTCGGCCCGTACGAGCGCCAGCGGATGGCCGAGAACGCGGTCCAGTACGAAGGTGACTACGAACCCGACGCCGTCGTCGGCGCCCCCGGCGTTCGCACCCAGTACAAGCCGAAGGGGATAAATCCGGAAGACCTGTAGACCCGGTCGACGGGAAAAGGAGAAGGCCCGCTCTGACGAGCGGGCCTTTTTTGTTATCGAACGAGCACGCGGCCGAGCCTTCTTGGGTCGCGTTTCCGGCGAATGATGATCTCGACGTCCTGGCCTAACGTCGTCAGGACGCGCATAAGCCGCTCGTAGGAAAATTCTCGTGTGTCGCCACGCATCAAGCGGGATATTTGGGGCTGAGTCAGTCCGACCAACTTTCCGGCTTCCTGCTGGCTCACGTTTCGCCGCGCGAGCAGGTCCGCAATGGTCTCAACAATCCGCGCCTTTGCAAGAACCTCGGTCGATCGGTCAAGCTCGAGGTCGGCAAAGACGTTCCCGCTACCACGGGTTACGGATTCACCCTTCGTTCGTGGCATGGCTTCCTCGTATACCACATCCGATCTAAAACGTGCAAACGCGCTACCGTCGATCGTGGCCCATGCTTCGACGGGGCTCAGCATGACGAGAAGGCCACTGTCACCCTGAGCTTGTCGAAGGGTGAGCCACGATCGTGGTGCGTGCTAGGACGGGGCTCGGCGTGACGATGAGGAAGTAGCGCGACGCGATGATTCGTGAATCGGGGGCGCGCCTTCTGGTGCCCGAAGTCGATCTCGGGCCGGTACCGGCGCGGTTTGCTGATGATCTCGTCCACTGGGCGCGGGAAACGCCCGAGGCGGCGTTGGTGGCCGAGCGGCGCGCGGGGAGCTGGTACGGCGTCAGCTATAACGATGCGCTCGAGCGGGTGCGCCGAATCGCTGCCGGGGTGCTGAGCTCCGGGGCACATGCCGAAGCTCCGGTGACGATCGTCGCCGAGAACGGCGTGGACAACGCGCTGCTTGCGCTCGGGTGCACGTACGCCGGCGTACCGTACGCTCCCATCTCGGTCGCCTCGGCGAGCGCGGACGCGAATCGTGCCCGGCTGCGCGCGATCGTGGACGTGCTCACGCCGGCGTTCGTGTATGCGCCCGATCCGAGCGTGGCGCAACGTGTCGGCGAGACCGTGCCGGGCTTGCGTGTCGTCAGCGATGTTGCCGAGCTCGACGGCGATCCGGCGGCGGCCGATGCGGCGTTCGCGTGCGTCGGGCCGGACAGCATCGCGAAGATCCTGTTCACGTCGGGATCGACCGGGCTGCCGAAAGGCGTCATCACGACGCACCGCATGCTGTGTGCGAACCAGACGATGATCGCACAAGCGTTTCCGCAGCTGCGCGAGCCGGCGACGCTGGTCGACTGGCTGCCCTGGAGCCACACGTTCGGGGGCAGCTTCTGCTTCGGGATCGCGCTGCGCAGCGGCGGGACGCTGTGGATCGATCACGGCAAACCGTTTCCTTCGCTGTTCACGCAGACGGTCGCGAACCTGCGCGAGATCGCGCCGACGGCCTATTTCAACGTTCCGCGCGGGCACGCGCTCGTCGTCGACGCGCTCCAGAACGACCCCGAGCTTGCGCGGCACTTTTTCTCACGCCTGCGGCTCATCGTAAACGCCGGTGCAGGGTGGCCGCCGGCGCTGCGGGCGGCATACGTTCGGCTCGGGCAGGACGCGGTCGGGCGCGAGGTCACCACGCAGTCGTGCTGGGGCACGACGGAGACCGCACCGTTGTCGACGACGTGCTGGGGCGAGCATCCCGCGAACCTCGACACGATCGGCACGCCCGTCCCCGGCAACGCGATCAAGCTCGCGTCCGTGGAGGACCGTTTCGAGATTCGTGTGCGTGGCGAGAACATCACGCCCGGCTACTGGCGCGACCCCGAGGCGACCACGGCGGCGTTCGACGGCGACGGCTACTACCGGACCGGCGACGCCGGCGATCTGCTCGACCCGGACGACCCATCGCGCGGCATCGTGTTTCAGGGGCGCTTGGCGGAGAACTTCAAACTCTCCAGCGGCACCTGGGTCAACGTCGGCGCGCTACGCGGCGCGCTCCTCGAGGCCTGTGCGCCGTTGGTCGACGAGGTGGTCGTCGCCGGCCACGACTGCGACGTGATCGCGCTCATGGTGTTCGTCAACGTGGCGCACGCGCAACGCGTGGCCGCGGTGGGCGATCCCGACCGTGCAGCGCTCGCACGACACCCGGCGGTTCGAGACCACATCGCGCGCGGAATCGCGCAGCACAACGCACGCGCCGGAGGCACGTCATTGCGCATCGCTCGAAGCATCATCCTCACCGACGCGCCGAACCGCGATGAAGGCGAGCTGACCGACAAGGGGACGGTCAACCAACGCCGTGCCTTGACGTTGCGGGCCGACGTCGTCGCGCGGCTCTATGCCGAACCGCCGGATCCAGAGGTGGCCCTACACGGCGCTTTCAGCTGAGGAGCGTCGTGCGGGTTACGTCGAGGGGATGATCGATCAGCTTCTCAGCTCGTTCGGTGAAGCGCTTCGTGTGCGGCAACGCGGCGTGGAGATCGAAGGCGGCTTCGTCGACCCAGCGCGAGTGGACGTAGAAGAGTCGCGGGTCCCGCAGCGATCGAAACGCGTCGACGCTCAGGCAGCCGGGCTCGGCCCGCGACGGCTCGACCACATCGCGGAACGCCTTCTCGAACTCGCCCTCGCACCCCGCCCGAGTATGGAAGCGAGCGAAGAAGAACATCTCCACGCCGGGAAAGGGCGCGTCTGCTAGCCGGTCTCGATGTCGGAGAGCAAGAACTTCACGCCGCCGGTGCCGATGCGGACCGCGTCCTTGATTGCGGCTTGGCCCTCGGGGGTGGCGAACGCGGCGCAAGCGATGTCGTAGGAGTCGAAATACAAGTCGGCGGTGCGGTACGCAGGCGTCGGGCTGCCGTCTTCCTTCGGGTACACTTTGGCCAGCTCGGCGCGAGTGACGTTGGGGATTTTCATGGCCAGCGGGAGGTGCACGGCCTTGTATTCGCGCTCGAAGGTCGCGGGATCGGTCGGATTGTCGTAGACGACGGTCAGTTTGACGCTCATGGGCAGGGACTACCCGGTTTACGGTATGGGGCCTGCGGCGCCGGATCGCTAGGCTCGTACCATGGCCCGAACTCTGCGCCTGATCCCCACCCTGCTGCTGGCCGCGACGTTCGCGGCAGGCTGTTCCGGGCCGCCGAGCGCGCGGTCGCTCCCCGCCTTGGGTGCGGCCGGACCGGCCGGCGTCGTGCGCGCGCCCCGCTCGCTGGGCGCCACAGCCCTGGCACCGACCGGCAGCGGCACCTATACCGACAAGCAAGGCTCGTTCTCGTATGTCTACTACGTGCCGTCGACCCCAAAGGCGGCGTACCCGGTGGTGCTGGCGCTGCACGGGTGCCTCGAGAACCCGACGAGCTTCGAGTCCGGCACGCGCTTCTTCGAGGACGGCGAGGCCAACGGCTACGTCGTCGTGATGCCGCAGCATCTCGTCGGCACCGGCGCGGACGTGAATCCTAAGGGGTGCTTCGAGTACTGGAACAACCACTATCGCACGGTCGGCGAACCCGAGGTGCTCGTCGGGCTGCTCAAGGATCTCGGCACGCGCGTCCCGATGGACCGTACGCGCATGTACGTCGCCGGGATGTCGTCGGGCGCGGCGATGAGCATGGCGCTCGCCGCGACGTATCCCGATTTCTTCGCAGCTGCGGCGGTCGGGTCGGGAACCGAGTACCAGCCGTGCGTCACCGACAACGTGATGCAGTGCTACGCCGCTCTTACGGTGCAGCAGCCGAACCAGGATCCCACGGCGTCCGGACAGGCCGCGTTCCGCGCGTCGGCCGGCAGCGGCGGCAAGACGATCCCGGTGATCTTCTTCCAAGGCGACGTCGACACGGTCGTCGCGCCGTTCAACTTGCCGCAAGCGCTCACGTCGACCGCGGTGATGAACGACGGCATCGCGTCGTACGGCCGGTTCCCCGGCGTGTGGAACACGGCGCCGACGGCACAAGACTCCGGGACCGTTCCGGGCGGCTACAGCTACGACCACTACAGCGCCGACAACGGGATGCTGGACTGGACGATCGTCCACGGCATGAATCACGCTTGGTCCGGTGGGGTCGTGAGCCCCGACTCCAACGCATCGGATGGAAATAACTACAACGACCTCAAGGGGCCTAACGAGACCGCGGCTTTCTCATCGTTCTTGCTCCGCTATCACCGCTAGGCCCAACGCGGAGTAATCACATAGGACCTACGGCCTCCCCAGGGCGATAGAAAGGGCCTGGCAGAGGTCAGGGGCGTCGTTCGGGTGGGTAGGGCCCGGAGAACGGAGGTTCTTGCACGGATGTCGTTCTCGCTCACCAAATTTCTGCTCACCGCCGCCGCGACGGCGGCTATCGCGATTGCCGCGGTTCCTCAGCCTGCCCTCGCGCGCGAGCTGGCCATGGCCCAAGGGATCATCACGGTTCGCGATCCGGCGGCGGGGCTGCGCAACCCCAAGTGCAGCGAGTTCGTGGTCGAAGCGCGCGACGCGCTCGACAACCACCTCATCTCCGAGACCCAGCCGGCGCTCGACGAGCAGGGTGTGTGCCGCTACGCGCTCAGCGTCCCCGCGCAGACCGCCGTGTGGCTGCACCTTATGCCGGTCCTCGTAGCAGGCTCCCGCTCCATTGCCGCGACGAACGCGGCCGGCACGCCCGCGACGGCACCCGCGGCGCGCGCGTCGAGCGGCAGCGTAGGAATTCGCTTCACCATCATCGCCGGCACGACGTACTTCTTCGCGCCGAACGAACAAAAAACGGTCCCGCTGACGTACTGAACCTTTGCGCGGATCGCTTTCGAACGTAGCCGTGAAGGGAATCGCGTTTGTGATCGTCATCGCTATCGCGACGCCGGCCGGCGCCGCGGCGACGCCTGTGTCGAGCGGCGTCGTGCCGGGTCACTACGTCTGCCGGACGTTGTACGGGCGGCCGATGCCGGTCGAGTGGGCGCGGGCGTTCGACATCCGCGCCGGCGGGCGCTACGAAGACGCCGGCGGCGACACGGGCACGTACCGCATCCTTAACGGCACCATAACGTTCAGCGGCGGGGCGCTGGCGGGATGGCGCGGGCACTATCGCACCGTCCCACGCCCCCCGGCGAACGACCCGCCGCCCACGATTTCGTTGTTCGGTGGCCCCCAGCGCGTCGGGGAGATGGAGGTCTGCGGGCTGCGCCGCTGACTGGGCTTCCGAGTTAGCCGCCCGTCGGAAGGTTCCGAGCCGTGCGGCTTCGCACGGTACCGACAATATGCGCTCGCTTACGGACGTCTTCGCGCTTGGCACCGCGCCGCTCCCCGAGGGGCTGCGCACGCTGCTGGTTTCGCCCGGGCGCATCGTCGAGCCCGGCCAGACCGTCCACGCGAACTTCACGTTCCGCAACCTGGGCGGCGGCACCGCGACGGGGTTCCGCGTGCGCTTCCGGTTGCCCGAGGGACTGACGTACCTCGTCGGCACCGCGCGCATCGACGAACAGCCCGTCGACGAACAGGGTGGGCTCACGTCGCTCTTGCAGCCGTCGGGCTCGCAGATCGGCGACGTCCCGGCCGGCGGCGAGCGCCGCATCTCGCTGGCGTACAGCGTCGCGCCGACGATCGAGAACGGCACGCAGATCGCGCTGCAGGCGGCGATCTCGTCGTTCGAAGTTCCGGCGATCGGCTCAAACGTCGTGCGCCTGGTGGTGCGCAGCCGCCCGACGCTGCAGAACTCGGCGACGCGCATGTCGGTCACCGCGATGCGCGAGACCGTACCGGGTGCCGAGCTGCAGCTCAAGGCGCAGATCCACAACTCCGGTCAGAGCAGCGCGCACGACGTGATCGTGCTGCTGCCGGTGCCGGCGAACACGTCGTACGTGCCGGGCAGCGCGCGCGTCGACGGCCGCGCGCCCGAAGGGTTGTCGGAGACCGAACCGTTCGGGCTGACGCGACCTTCGATCGTCGCGAAGACGCTGGGCCCCGGGGCGATGCTCGACATCGGCTACCGCGTGCGCATCGATCCGACGCTCGAAGATCAGACGCCGATCACCGCGACGGGCTCCGTGTGCACGCAGGAATTGCCGGAGTTCGCGCTCACGCCGGTGACGCTCAAGATTCCGTCGTCGCCATCGTTCGCCGACGACGACACGAGCTTCCGGGTCGACTGTGAGGACGACGTCGTGCCGGGGCAGCGGTTGATGACCAGCGTGAAGCTGCGCAACGTCGGCACCGCGCGCGCCCGCGGCGTGAAGGTGAAGATCAAGCTGCCCAAGGGCGTGAGCTATACGGGTGCGTCGCGCGTGATCGACGGCTCGGCGGGGACCGATCGCGATCGCGAGGCCGGCGGCTTCGATCTCGGCGACGTCGAGCCGGGGCGCTCGGTGGAAGTGTCGCTTGCGGGCGTCGTACGGCCGCCGATCAAGAACGGGCTGGAGTTGCCGGTCGAGGCGCGCATCGAGTGGTCCAAGGGCGAGCGCGTCTTTGCGCGCACCATGATCGTGCGGTCGAATGCTGCGTTTCCGGCCGCGTTCAACCGGCTCGAGCGCGAGTCGGCGCGGCGGCTGAGCCCGGGCAATCCGGCGCGGTTCACCGTGCATCTGGAGAACATGGGCGGCGACGCGGCGACCGATTCGCGGCTGTATCTCGAAGCGGACCCGGGGTTGGAGCAGCTGCGGGTAACCGACGCCGACGGTGATGTCGCGATCGCCGATGATCGGGCGGTGCATTTGGACCGGCTCGACCCCAACGTGCAGCGCAAGCTCAACGTCGAGGCGCGCGTCGCCGCTACGATGGAGGACGAGGCGCAGCTGCGCTTGCGCGCCACGCTGCGGACAGCGCAACTGGGCGAGATCGATCTGGGCTCGGCGGTGCACGTGGTGGCGTCGCGGGCGCGGTTCTCGGCGAAGACGTCGCACCTCGTGCTCGAAACGAGCGAAGTGTTGCGGCCGGGGCGTACGACGGCTTGTAAGCTGACCGTGCACAATGAGGGGACCGATCGCGGGCGTGACGTGCGGATTCGGTTGCAGCTGCCCGAGGAGTTGCGGCTCGAGAGCGTCGACGGGGCGGCGCGCGACGGTGAAAGCATCGCCTTCGGCGACGTCGCGGCGCAAGCGACGCGCGAGGCCACGGTGCACCTGCGGCTGGTCGGGATCATCGGTCTGGGCGACACGCTCGAGGTCGGCTCGCGGCTGAGCGGGATCAACGTTGTGCCGTTCGCGCTGGGCGCGATGCAGCTGACCACGCACGCGGAGCCGGCGTTCAGCGATAACGCGGCGTTGACGTCGCTGCCCAGCGACGCGGTCGATTCGGGAGAGAAGATCGAGTTCACGCTCGCGCTGCGCAACAGCGGCGATGGCAGCGCGAAGCGGATCAACGTGCGGTTCGTGCAGCCGAGCAATAGCGTTTATGCGCCTGGGAGCACGACGATCAACGAGGTGCCGCTGCTGGACTTCGCCGGGACGTCGCCGTTGCTGGCGTCGAGCGGGTTGAGCCTGGGCGACGTCGGGGCGGGTGTTGAGGTGATCCTGCGGTTGTGGGTGATCGCGAATACGCCGCTGCCGGCGGGCAGCGTGATCGAGACCAGCGCGCACGTGACGTGGGACGATCAGCCGGAGATCATCGTGCGCGGCGAACCGCTGCGCGTGCGCTCGGCGCCGGCGCTGCCGATCGTCGACCCGGATCTGCCGTTCTCGGTGCTGGACGCGGCGGCTGGGCCGATCTATGCGCCGCAGCGTCAGTTGGGGCCGGGGGATACGGGGACGTACCTGGAGTTGCCGGCGGCGACGCCGGTTCGCGGGAACGGGCGGCGTGGGAAGAGGTCGCTGCCGGGCACGGAGCAGGCGCAGCTCCCGCCGGCGCCCGAGGATCCGCAGGATGCCGCGACGACGGTGTGGCTGGAGTTCACGGACGAGCGGCTGCGCTGGACGTTGGAGTATCTGCAGCGCGCGAAGTTTGAGGGGTTGATCGGGCATCTCATGGTGATGCGCGCGCTGTTCCCGGACCATGCGGCCGGGCGCGAGGCCACGGCGGCGCTGCGGCAGCATGGGGAGGTGCTGAACGAGTTGGTGGATCGACTGTTCATCAAGCTGCGACTGCCTCACGCGACGCTCGTTCCGGGTGATTTGGAGACGTCGGAGTACCGCGCGTCGCTCATTGGACTGGTTGATGCGTTGCGGCACGCGCACGCAGGCGACAGCTCCGAGCAAGCAGGGCTGCGCCTCGTGGGGACGGCGTATCGCGCGCAGCTCGCGGCGTCCGCCGAGACCCTGGCGCATGCGAAGCTCGTGACTGCCGCGCCGTGGGGCGCTCTCGCGGCACTGTTGGGCACGTCGCTCCAACGCGACGGGGTCGTGCTCGCCGATTTCGGCGGCTATCGCGACGCACTGCTGCGCTCGCTCGGCGAGATGACGGATCTCTCGCCGACCGAGTTCGAAGGCGCCCTCCGAGAGCCGGGCGACCCAGACCTCGAAGCGGAACGCGACACGATCGTGCGCGCCCTAACCGCAGAACGCCCGATCCCGGCCTAGGCGATGACGCTGACGGTCGTCGTCGCGGCAATCATCGTCATAACGCTGGCGCTCGCCCTCATGGCGATCCCGCTGGGACGGCGCAAAGCGGTATCACCCGGGTCGCAGCCGGGGCGCGGCGCGAATGCTCCCGAGGACCGGCCGGAAGCGTCATCCGAATGGGACGACGAGACTGAAACCCGCGTGATTCCCCGCGAGCCGGCAATAACGTGGCCGACGCTGCTCGATCCGCGATCAACAACTCTCGATAACGCCGCGCGCCTGCGCCTCATCGAGGATCTCGCAGTGGTGCACGCGTCTTGGTGCGTCCCGATTCTGCAGCAAGCCTACGAAGAAGAGCGCGATCCCGCCCTGCGGGGCGCCGCCCGCGACGCGCTCATTGCTTGCGAACCAACCGAGACGCCGAGCCACTCCTCCTCGGCTCAAAACTAAACTACCTCTGGCGGAGTACGTCGCGCGCGGCCGCTTCCGCAGCGGCCCTAACGAATTCAGAAAGCCCCTTAGTCAGGGCCACACCACTACGAAGCGAGTCCATCGCCTTGCGAGGCAGACGCAACAATGATCGCAGCCACACGATTTCCCGCTATAGAGAGACGCGTAGCCCTGACGGAGTAAGCCCTGAGTTTTGGCTACGACCGGCGAGCTACGCCTGTGACTGATTATGATGGTCGTAGATATAGTTCGCCATCGCGTCCATTAGGCGGCCGAGACCCAGCGGATTCCCGAACAGGCGCGTCAATGCCTCATCTACGGCCACGTTCTGCACGTCGTTCCTCCTTGTGATCTCCTCTTTCGCTTCCACGAGCATTCGGTGCCCAATCGAAACGACGTCCCCGGCATTCTTGAACTGCTCACGCGAATTGTGCAAGGCCTGATCGCGCAGCGTGGGATCCTGGAGCATCTTCTGCGCGGTTTCCGACGCGAACACGAGCTGATGCTCATCGTCGATGCCAGCACCAAGCAACTCGTTCATGACTTTCAGAATCTCGGCCAGCGGGCCGTATTGCTTCTGATGCGCCGTCGCGGTGCCAACGGACTTCATGGGGTCGAGTTCAACAACCGCGCCGGAGCCTAAATCGATCGAACCCAGGAAACTGACCTTTTGGTTATAGTGCGTCATCCGCACATCGCTCAGGTCGATGTCAGTCTTATCCTGGTCGTCTTTGAGTAGCCGCGTGAGACCGGCGAAGAGGAGCGACCGCTTCTCGAGGTCTGTATCGCCGTAGTTGTATATCTGCGAGAGGAACCCATAGGCGCGCACGAATTCCGCGACGTTCTTCTTGAAGATTTCCGCCCGCTGGATCTCCTCGGAATCGTTTTGCTCAGCCGCCTTGGTCGCCCAAGCGCGATACCGATCGACGATTGGGTCGAGCACGGCCTTGAGCAGCCCTTGGCTCTTCTGGCCGCTCTTGGCTGCTTCGGCTTTGACGCGGGCGACAAAGTACGCCTCGACGTCATCCGGCGTGTAGACGCCGGCCTTGTCCAACTTTGCCTGAAGGTCGTGGATAATGTCCGGATCCGTCTGACCGCTGAGCGCCGCGACTTTGTAGTACGGTTTGAAAGCCGCAAGAATGTCGTCGGCCTTGTTGACGAAGTCCAGGACGTACGTCTTGTCCTTGCGGAAGCCGTCTTTCTCGTAGGTTCGATTGAGTCGCGAGAGCGTCTGGACAGCCGAGATGTTCGCGAGCTTCTTGTCAACGTACATCGCCACCAGGAGTGGTTGGTCGAAGCCGGTCTGGAACTTCTCCGCGACGAGCAGCACTTGGTAGGCGTCGCCGCCAAAGGCCTCAGGGATGCTCTCGCCCTTGAGCATATTCATCCCGTTCTCGGTGTAGGTCTCCGTCACGCCGTCGAGTTCGTCGGTGACCTCGCCCGAGAACGCTACCAGCGTGGCTAGGTCGTACTTTTTTCTCTTGATGTACTTGTCGATCGCGAGCTTGTAGCGCACCGCCGCCTTGCGGCTCGAACACACGACCATCGCCTTGGCGCGTCCGTTCAGAAGCGGCTCCACGGTCTCCCGGAAATGCTCGACGATAACCTCGACCTTTTGCTCGATGTTATAGGGGTGCAGGCGTGCGTAGTTCTTGATGACCTTCGCGGCGTCGCTCTTCGGGACGATGGTCTCGCCCGCTTTTCCCGTGATCGTGGCGAGCCGATACGCGACGTCGTAGGTCGTGTAGTTCTGGAGCACATCGAGGATGAATCCCTCCTCGATCGCCTGCTGCATACTGTACAGGTGGAATGGGACCGGCTTGCCGTCCGGATCTGGGCGCCCGAAGAGTTCCATTGTCTTCGCCTTCGGCGTTGCGGTGAAGGCGAAGTAGCTGATGTTCTTCGCTCCGGCGCGCTTCGCCATCTGCGCGAGCAGTGCGTCCTCAGCGGAGACCGCTTCGCCTTGCTCCTCGGCAGGCGTGTCGGTAACCCCGAGCGCCTCGCGCAGTTTCCTGGCGGCTTCGCCGGTCTGCGAGGAATGCGCCTCATCAGCGATGACGGCAAACGAACGCTTCGCGACGTCGGGCAGTTCGCCAATGGCATCCAGTGCGTACGGAAACGTCTGGATCGTCACGATGATAATAGGCGTCTTGTTGGCGAGGGCGACCCCGAGCTGCGCCGACTTCGAGCCCTCCTTGGTGATGCGCTGGACGACGCCGGCCTTGTGTTCGAACTGCGAGATCGTGGCCTGGAGCTGGTCGTCGAGCACCTGACGGTCCGTGACGACGATGATCGAGTCGAAGACCTTCTTGTCGGCCGCATCGTGAGCGCTCGAGAGCTGATGCGCCAGCCACATGATGGTGTTCGACTTGCCCGAGCCGGCGGAGTGCTGGACGAGGTACTTGTTGCCCGGACCCTCCCCCTTCGCCGCACCAATCAGGTTACGCACGGCATCCCACTGGTGGTAGCGCGGGAAAATCAGGGCTTCGCTGTATTGCGTCTTGCCGTCGAGGGCCTTCTTGGTTTTTTCGAGATGGATGAACTTCTCGAGAATCTCCAGCCACGCATCACGCTGCAGGACGCGTTCCCAGAGGTAGGCGGTACGGTGGCCGTGCGGATTCGGCGGGTTGCCGGCCGCACCGTCGTTGCCGAGGTTGAACGGCAGGTAGACCGTCTTCGAACCGGCGAGCCGGGTCGTCATCCGCACCTCGTCGGTGCTTGCGGCAAGATGGACGAGCGCACCCCGCTTGAACGTGAGCAGCGGCTCGGGCTTGCCGGAAACCGGGTCCGTCGGCAGGCGATCAAACTGGTACTGCTTAGTCGCGTCCTTGATGCTCTGCGTGAAGTCCGTCTTAAGTTCGATCGTCGCGACCGGGATGCCGTTCACGAAGAGAACAAGGTCGATGCTCTTCTCGTTGTACTCCGAGTAGTGCACCTGGCGCACGACGCGACAGCGAACTTTGCTGTACTTCTCCAGCGTCTGCGGATTAAGCCCGTGGCCTGGCTTGAACGCGCACATCTCGAATCGTGCGTTGAGCCGCTTGACGCCTCGCCTGAGGACCGCGAGCGGCCCCTCTTCTTCGAGCACCTTGGCGAGGCGCTCCAGAATAAGCCTATCCGCGGAGCCGTTGTTAACGCTCTTGACTTTGCCGTATTCCGCCGGCTGCGTGTCTTTGATCCAGCCGATGACGTCTTCCGGATAGAGCGCCAGCTTGCGGTCGCAGTTCTTCGGGTCGCCCGCCAGCCAGCCACCTTCTGCCGTCAGATGTCCAACGATCTCGTCTTCGAAGGTCTTCTCGCTATGTACGGCGGTCATGCTGGTACCTCAACGTTGCCAGACTCCGCAGAATAGTCTCGGACGTCGATCCGGCCAGTTACGGCGGCGGTGATCAGACTAAACTTGCGCTCTCGGACGAGTGCAATGGCCTCACGAACCGCTGTTATTAGCGGATCGATCTTGAACGTCAATGTCTCTAGTCTTCCAGCGATTTCCACTTGTTCGTCGAGCGGCGGCACCGCGATTGGTAGCCCTTTTAGCTTAGACGCTTTTATACCGACAGCAGTGGACCCGGTACCCTGAGACATTAGCTCGTCCTGACCGGCTCGGGACAAAAAGTACCATTTCAGATACGCGGAATCTATGACTTTCGGATCGGCCTTAAGCAGCATCACGCGCTGGCCAAGGGTGATCTCTGCATCATTTACTTGGGCGCACTGACCAAGTGGCGCCTCCATAGTCAACAAAACATCGCCCAACTCGGGGAACCCTCGAACCATGCGTTCGCGGTATTCCTCTTCGGAAATGAAGGCATAATCGGCGTCGTAGTCAATATAGCCGGCCTTCACGTTAGCGGCAGTTACCAAGCGAATACCGGTCAACGTCTTCGTCGGTGTAGAGCCTCGGTAGTCAACAAATTTCGAGACGACGCGTCGCAGCGACAACACAGGCCAGTGGCCCGATATCGCGCCAATTGAAGCCACACCTGAATCCCTGACAGGCGCTGACCTTACGCCTTTTGTGACTGCGTGTGTAACGAGTGCCGACCGCTTTTCTTCGAACAGATTAATGAGCCGTTTGTATTTTGCGACTAGCTCATCAGCTTCGGCAGTCTCGCAATCGAGAAATCTCGTTATGGCTCGTTGCTCTGGAAGGGACGGCCTGACGATACGAAGCAGCCGCAGATCCTCCCAAGCGATATCAAATTGTGAAGGCGGCATCCACTTGGACAACCTGGTCAGCTCAGCTCGGTAGATGTGCGAATGAAGTAGATAGTCAACGAAGGCAGGATCGACATCGCCTGAAGGTCGGCAAACAAAGTACGCTGGGCTGACGATACCGTCGTGGCGCGATACACCGAATGAACCCTGCCAGGTGCTCAGCTTGTTAAATACCATGTCGCCTGTACAAACAACGAGATACTTCGAGAGGTCATCGCTGGGTCTCTTAGCGGCGTCGCCACTCTCTGACCGTAGCAAGATGCCATGCTCGTAGGACACCGAAAGGAGCGGGAGATCTTCTCGCCCGACAATGCGCTGCCGACTAAATAGCGTACCGAAGGGCACAGCACTCCATGGTGCGCCTTTGATGAACGCCTTGAATGGGGCTTCGCCTTGGAACTGAGGCGCGGTCATGCGATTCTCGCCTCTGTCAGCGTGGCCAGAATGTCGCGCGTGACGCCTGCTAAGTCATCATCTATCTTAGACAGTTCTCGTGGGGCGCTGTACTTATAGAATCGCCGAGTGAACGGCACCTCATACCCGGTGCGCGTCTTGTCATGGTCGACCCAAGAGTCTGGAACGTACGGCTTGACTTCGCGCTCGAAGTAGGCGTCGATGTCGTCGTTGAGCGGGACGTTCTCGCTGTCGCGCAACTCACTGTCCGGCTCAGGCCGGCCCTTCGAGTCAGTACAGACGTCAGCGGCCTTATCCCGTTCGGAGAGCGCCTGCCAAACCGCTTTGTACTGCGGTAATTTGAGAGACATGCCGATCTTCTTGAGCGCGGCGTCGAGGGCTTTGAGGAATGCGGATCGGTTCTTGAAGAGTTCCGCACCGATCCCAATCAGGGCGTCCTTGAGGGCCTCGAGGTCGAGGCTGCTCTTCGCGAGAGACTTCTCCTTTTCGAGCCGAGCGAGACGGTTAGGGGAGACTTGGAAATTGAGTCGGAGTGGCCGCTCGACGACGATGGTTCGGTAGCCAAGTTCGTCATTTGAAAGAATCTTTGAAGAATCGCCTTCCTCGAAATCACCATAGATGCGGACGACTTTGGCGATGTCATCCTCCTTCATCTCCCGACGCTTGCTGCCTAGCCCGCGTTGCATCTTCTGCCAGAAGGACGTCGCGTCAAGGAGCTGGACTTTGCCTTTGCGCTCCTCGGCCTTGTGGTTGGTCAGCACCCAGACGTACGTCGCGATCCCCGTGTTGTAGAACATCTCGGTCGGCAGGCCGACGATGGCCTCGACGAGATCGTTCTCGAAGAGGTACCTACGGATCTCCGACTCGCCCGAGCCAGCGCCGCCTGTGAAGAGGGGCGAGCCGTTCATGACGATGGCGACGCGGCTGCCGTTCGGGTTCTTGTCCGTTGGCTGCATCTTGGAGACCAGGTGCAGCAAGAACAGCATCTGGCCGTCGCTGATGCGTGGCAGCCCGGGCCCAAACCGGCCCTTGGGGCCGCGCTTCTCGTGCTCGTCCTCGACCGCTTCCTGAACCTTTTTCCAGTCGATGCCATACGGCGGATTGGAGAGCATCCAGTCGAACTTCTTGTCCGGGAACTTGTCGTCTGAAAGCGTGTTTCCCTGGACGACATTGTTCACATCTTGGCCCTTGATGAGCATGTCCGCCTTGCAAACGGCGTACGACTCGTCGTTCAGCTCTTGCGCGTAGGCAGTAACCTTTGCATTCGCGTTGCTGGCCTTGATGTGGTCCTCGGCCACCGACAGCATGCCGCCGGTTCCCGCGGTCGGATCGTAGATGCTTCGGAGGGGCGCTTTGTTCGTGAGGAGATTCGTGTCACCAGCGAGCAGCAGGTCGACCGCCAGTCGGATCGCATCGCGCGGCGTATAGTGCTCGCCGGCCGTCTCGTTGGAGAGTTCCGCGAAACGGCGGATGAGGTTCTCGAACGCGTCACCCATCTCGGAGTTCGAGACGACGTTCGGGTGCAGGTCGACCGCAACGAACTCCTTGAGGACCTTGTAGAGCAGGTTCTTCTCGTCGAGGTCCGCGATCCGCACGTCGAACTTGTAGCGCTCGAAGATGTCGCGCGTGTTCGGGCTAAAGCCGCCGATGTAGTTTTCCAGGTTGGCACGAACATGGCTGGGGTCGTCGAGAACCGAGGACAGCGTCAGTGCTGAGGCGTTATAGAACTTGTACCTAGCGGCTTTCTCGAGTGCGAGCCTCTGATCGACCCGAAGGTTGTCCAGATCCTTGATGCCTTTCGCGGCGGAGACCACAGCGGGCTTCGTTTTTTCGAGCACGCAATCGATACGGCGCAGCACCGTGAACGGCAGGACATAGGAGCCGTAGTCGGCTGGCTTGACATCGCCGCGCAGCAACTCTGCGATAGCCCAGATTAGCGAAGTGACTCGTGCGGGCTTAGCCCCGTTTGGAACCGCGGTAACGGTGATCGCCATAGGCCTCCGACGCATGGTGCGATTGCGATCCTACTCGATCGCGATCATCCTTGCAAAGCTGGCGACGTCTGCGGACAAACGGCACCCGGCGGGCAGGATTCGCCGCGGGCGGGCTGGCTTCCGCGAGCGATCTGGCTCAATCGTTGAGTTGCGCGAATTCGGCGAAGCTGCCTTCACAGGCCAAAGAAATTGGCCGGTCGGACCTGACCCTGGAGCCACCCATCGAGGGCCGACCGGATCACGGTCCGGAGGGGCTCCCCATCGGCGCGGGGGCGATCCCCGAGGCGAGGAGGTTCGGATCATCCCGACTGGATATTCCACGTAAGAACCGCGCATAAGAAATGACCAAATACAAGCTGTCGCGCTGACTGGTCACACGTCCGCAGCGAGTACATCCGCAGAAAGACGCTCTAGGGAAAGCGCGTCGGCCGTAAGTTTTAGCGCCGGGAATGGCACTTCGGTGACCCCGATTTCGTTCTCAACCATGATCTCCAGGAGCTTCGATCCGTCGATCAAGCTGATTGGTGCCTTCCCGGGCTCCTTAGCCTCCACGGCCGCACCGGCAGTAAAGCTGCCGGACGTTACGATGAGGCCGATTTCGTGATTTGTCAGCGCGCCGCGAAACTTCTGGACTGTTGGCCCATCAACCGAGGCTGTCCGCTTTGCCTGGATCGCGACGCGAACTGGCGTTACACCACCAACGTCAAATATCGCCGTAGCGTCGACGCCCTTATCGCCGCTATACTTCGTGACCTTAACGTCACGGTAACCAAGAGCGACGAGGACGCGCCGAACGAGAAATTCGAAAGCGCGCGGATCCATCTCCTGAACTGCCTTGCGAAGCTCGGCTTTCACACGTTTGTTAGTTTGGGCAATAGCGTCGCCCAATTCTTGCAGCGTACCGTAAGCGTCGGCCTTTGTCTGGGCGCCCTGCGCTATTGCTTGAAGACGCCCGACTAATAGGCCCTCTATGCTGATGGCCTGGTCATTGCGAAGCCGAAAGTTTGTCCCTTGCCATCCTTGAAAAATCGCAATGGTCGATAAACTGGGGGCACCGCGGATTTCGTCGCGCGTGAGCGGCGGCTCGATCCGAGACTCAAATCGCACGTCGACGGCAAAGCGCCCGAACTGCGACCCGCGCTCATACGCGGGCGAGGTGACCCGGCCAACTGCGGTTAGCGCAGCATCGTGGCCCGATCTCCAGAAGAAAACGCGGTCTCCGGCCGCTACAATGTCACGGTGAGAGTTCATCGCCCACCAGTCATTGGGCTCACCCGACTTGGCGCCAAGCTGATCCCACCGGCTTGGGTTATACTGAAACACCCAGTCCATCCGGCCGACTTTCCACTGGATGCCGCGCCCTCTCCTCTGTTAGTGCGGTCCTGGCCATGGCGACGGCAGGATGTCATGGGGCTCGCGCGACGGCTGTGTTGAGGGGATGATAGTGGAGAAGACCGATCCGAAGGCGCTTGCCGCCAGAAAATGGTTCGGCTACGGCCGGTGGGAGGCGTCGTACTGGTTCGTCGGCATGGAACCGGGAGGCGATGACGATCTCGCTTCTTATGAATCGTGGCTTGCGCTCGCCGGTCCTAGTCGCGATGGGCTCATCGACTGCAAAGACCACCACGACGACTCAAATCGCCGGTCAGTGAAGGGCACGACGCGGTGGCACGCTGACGGAGTTCCGCCGATACAATCTACCTGGGGCCCGTTGATTCGTACCGTACTGGCATTCGAAGATCGGCCGCGCGACGACAACGATGTCGCTTCCTACCAGCGCGACGAATGGGGGCGGTCGACGGGAAAGACGGCAGTCATCGAATTGTCCGCATTGCATGCTCGTAGCATCGGAGTCGACGTCGAGAGAACGCTTCATCGCTCAGAGCGCATCGAAGTTATTCATAAGCAGCTCGACTACCGTAAGCCCCAGTTTGTGCTATTCTATGGGCGCTCGTACAAGTCGGAGTACGAGAAGATCATCGGCGACTTCGGCCGTGACGACTGGGCATGGCGTGCTGAAACGCTGTGCGTGCTTGTTGTGCATCCCGCGTACCGATACGCGCCGGGCGGCGAATTCTGGGTTTCGCTCGGGATGTGGTTGCGGGCGGCAGTCGCGAGTGGGCCGAATGGGTCGACACCGCCGTGCCCACATCCACCGCCCTTTCGTGGAAAACGCCGGTCTAAAGGCCAAACCCTGAGTGCTCCCGCTCTGGTCGATTCGGATGAGGCTCCGCTCAAGCGCGATGGGATTGTCGCAGGGCGAATCCTCTATGACGGCTGGAACATCCGTGTTGAACGCTATTTGCCGGTCGGCGGCTATGAGCTGATCGGATACTACGAGCGCTCGCGCCCGGCGCACTATGGTCGAAAGAAGGTTGAGATCGACGCGGTGTTTGATGAGTGGGCAAAACTCAAGCCGCAGCAGCCGGAGCTCGTGAAGGCGACGTGGAGAGCTGCACAATTCGTCCCGGCATTTGATCCGCCATCAGGTGCTATTCATGCGGGCTGCGCCGTCCTCGAAGATGACGGCGTCGAAGTCGCCCGGATTTTCAAAGCCCCACCGGATCGCGCGATTTGGGTGTGGAGCACGCCATAGCCACAAGGAACGAGAAAAAAGGTGCGAGTCGAGGCTCGCCGCCGCCGGTTGATTGTGGATCGGGAGCGCGGGGCGCGGGTGGTCGCCCACCGCGCGCATCTCGTAAGGGCGGGATCGCTCACATTTCGACGGGACTCAGGGTGACATTAGGGTGGGCTCAGGGCTACGTGGAGGGTTGGACTTCGGCTTCGGTGCGAGGTGCCGGACGAGCGGGTCGGAAACGGATTCGTCGTGCAGTGGGAGCGGTTCGTGCGCCGCGCGGCTCAGGTCTGATGCTTGCCACGCGTTTGCGGCTGCCACAAGCCGACGGGACGCTGGTGCCATACGTGCCCAACGGCGCGGCGCGGTATCCCGTCACGCCGCAGGATCCGGCGCGTACGCGCGTGGCGTACGCCGCGGCGCACGTCGTTGCCGATCCGCGCTCGCCAATCGATCCGATTCTGGGCGGTGCGATCGACTGGGATGCGACGCTTGCGTTTCGACGGCACCTGTGGTCGCTGGGGTTCGCGGTCGCCGAGGCGATGGATACTGCGCAGCGCGGGGTGGGGCTGACCTACGACGGCGCCCGCGAGCTGATCCGGCGCTCGGGAGCCCAGGCGCGCGCCGTGGGCGGGACGATCGGTTGCGGCGCGATGACCGATCAGCTCGACTCGCTGGCAAAGCACAAACTCGTCGCGATCGAGCAGGCGTACCTCGCGCAGTGCGAGTTCATCGAGGCGCAGGGCTGTTCCGCGATCGTGATGGGCTCGCGCGCGCTGGCGCGTACTGCGCGTAATGCGGATGACTACGCGCGCGTCTACGACAAGGTGCTCGGCTCGCTGACGCGGCCGGCGATCGTGCACTGGCTGGGGCCGATGCTCGATCCGCAGCTGGCCGGGTATTGGGGCAGTGCCGATCTGGATCGCGCGACCGAGACGTTCATCGAGATCGTTACAGCCAACGCGGCGAAGGTCGACGGCGTCATGGTCTCGTTGCTCGACGTGCGACGCGAGATCGACCTGCGGCACCGCTTGCCGGCCGGGGTCCGCGTCTACACGGGCGACGAGTTCAACTACCCCGAGCTGATCGCTGGGGACTCTGGCGGGCACAGCGACGCGTTGCTGGGGATCTTCGATGCGATCGCTCCCGCGGCGCGCGCGGCGCTTGGTGCGCTCGACGTCGGCAACCTTGCGAGCTACGGCGCGATTCTCGCGCCGACCGTCGCGCTCTCGCGGCATCTGTTTGCGACGCCGATGCATGCGTCCAAGACCGGGATCGTGTTCCTGGCGTACCTCAACGGCTTCCAGGACCACTTCCGGATGCTCGGCGGGGCGGAGAGTGCGCGCTCGATCGTGCACCTCGCGCGCGTGCTCGAGCTTGCGGACGCGGCTGGGTTGATCGTCGATCAGGAGCGCGCGGCAGAGCGCGCCGCGCGGGTCTTCGCCACCGCCGGGATAAAGTAGTGGAGCGTGCGCGCCGCGTGCGGCTGGCGCAACATTCCATGGCGAACGGGCACACGCCCTGTCTGCCGATACGGGGGACGCGTGGAGCAAGCTCCTAAGTGCACTCAGTGCGGCGCGGTCAACGGCGCGGGCGCACGTTTTTGCTCGACGTGCGGTGCGCCGCTTGCCGCAGACAAGGCGGCAGCCGTTTCCTCGAGCAGAAGCGGGCCTTCCTTGCGACGGTCGACGAATCGGTTTCCGGCGAGCGCATCGCGGGCAATCCCTACAAATTCGTCGGCACGCGCGTCGATCTGCACTGCGTGATCTCGGACATCCCTCAAGAAGACTTTGTCAACGCGACGCGCCCACCGGACGAGTACGGATTAGGGCCGAACGTCGTCATCCGCACCGACGCACGAGGACTCGAAAAGGGGCAGAGTATCCGTGCGATCGGGACGGTTGAGGATCCGATGGAAGGAACAAACGCGATGGGCGGGCAGATGCGCTTCCCGACCGTCAAGGCGGAGTTCATGGAATGACGACGCGAAATTGTGACTCTAGAAAGAGCTCGGCGACCTCTGAATTCAGCGCAACCGCGATTTTGGTAGTCACTTTCTTCCTGCTGTGTGCCTGCAGCGGGGGCGGCGCTGGAACCGTTGTGACAAACTCAACGCCGACGATCGCGCCCCACCTTACTGAATACACGATTCCGACTGCGAATAGCCTTCCCGTTGCGATCACGGCGGGTCCCGACGGAGCACTTTGGTTTACTGAAGCAAACAAGATCGGTCGAGTGACCATTTTGGGAGCGTTTACCGAATACGCGATCCCAACTGCGAACAGCCTTCCTTACGGCATCATCTCGGGTTCGGATAGCGCCCTTTGGTTTACGGAGAACGGCGGTAACAAAATCGGACGTATGACCACTTCGGGCGCATTCACCGAGTATGCGATCCCAAGCGCCAACAGCAGCCCTGACGGCATAGCCGCGGGTCCTGACGGCGCGCTCTGGTTCACCGAGCAATACACCGGCAAGATCGGCCGAGTGAGCACCGCAGGTGCGTTTACGGAATACTCGACGTCGAGCGCGGGCAGCTTTCCCGGCGGCATCACGGTCGGCCCGGACGGCGCCCTGTGGTTTACGGAAAACAACAGCATCGGGCGGATGACAACTTCAGGGACGCTTACCGAATACACGATTCCGACGGCGGCGAGCGCAACCCAACACATCACGGTGGGACCGGACGGAGCTCTATGGTTTGCGGAATACGTCGGCAAGATCGGCCGGGTGACGACCGCCGGAACCTTCACCGAGTATGCGGCTCCGACCGTGGGTGGCGGACCTTGGGGCATCGCGACTGGTTCGGACGGCAACCTCTGGTTCACCGTATGGCAGACGAGTACCAATATCGGAAAGCTCACGCCCACTGGGGCGCTCACCGATTATCCCGCGAGCAGCAGCCCTCAGAACATCACTGCGGGTCCGGATGGGGCGCTCTGGTTTACGGAAACTGCAGGAAACAAGATCGGGCGGATTTCTCCTCAGTAGCGTGCGACCGCTGTACCAGCTCCGAAGAGTCTTCAGCTCTCGACTACTAAGCGTCGAAAAGTCGACGGCGACACCTAAGACCGAATAAATCAGATTCGCCCTAGCAGCTTCCGCCTCCACTTAGCACTCGCTGTTCGAGAATCCGACTCGCGGCGACCGGAAGTTCACCGGCGAGTAGACGTGCACCCAAGCGAAGCCCCTCGTCGCTTCCAGCGGGTTGAGCTCCGCGCGGACGTGCCTTCTGCCGCTCGCATCCATCGTGATCGTGCGCATGCGCCAGGCATGGTTGCCCGAGCGCGCCCAGTGATACTTGACGACGTGCGGCATGCCGGGCGGCCAATTGCTCGTGACGATGTTGGCGTCGAAGCGGAACAGGCCGCAGCCGTTGATCGAGTTGCGTGACTCGACGTTCTGGACCGTGACGGTCGGGCCGGCGGCGGCGGCCGGTGCGAGCGGTACGATTGCGGCAATCGCGAGCGCGAGCGAAGCTGCCGATGCTGAAAAGCGCATGATATCACCTCAAGACGAAGCGCAGAGTCGTTCGTCCCGCTTTTCGGCTGAGCCCGGAGGGCCAGTCGCCGACTCCGGCGGGTTCGTCGCTACTGCCTTCGACGGAGCTCAGGGGGACAAGGAGGGCGACATCTGGAGGGTGACGGGGCTACGTCGTGGCTTACTGTCCGGGGTGTGATAGGAGACGATGTCGACCCACGTCATCTGGGGGATGTTGTCGACGCCGGCTTTCTGAATCGCAGGCCCCAGCCGGTCCGACATGAACTGGCCTTGTGCTGCGCGAGATTCCCAGACTTCCATCACGACGAGGCCACCGTCCGCGGTCGTTCCGGCCGCGTGACTGAGGAGCCCGGAGGGCCAGTTGCCGGTTCCGCGCTTCATGTCGATGCCCAGCAGCCTGTTGACCCTGTCGTAGCTATCGCGACGCGCCTTCGCGAATTGAAACACAAGCCCGACAGCCATTGCGATCCTCCAACAAGAAGCGCACCCGCAGATGCCCGGCAAGCATCTTGTTCCCACGGAACCGCTTTCCGCTACCTGCGGCTTGGGACGCCGGGAGCGATCGTTCACCCTTCGACGGGGCTCAGGGTGACATTACGTCAGGGTGACGTGGGGGTTGTGTGGTAGGAGGCGATTTCGATTCGGGTTAGTTGGGGGCTGGCGTTGATGGCGGCTTTTTGGAGGGCGGCTCCGAGGCGGTCGTGGATGAAGTGATCGAGTGCTGCTTGTGACTCCCAGACGTCCATGACGACGAGGGTGCCGTCGGCGGTGGTTCCGGCGGTGTGGCTGAGGAGTCCGGGGGGCCAGTTGCTCTTGCTGCGCTTCGGGTCGATGCCCAGCAGCTCCATGACCTCGTCATAGCTCTCGCGAGGCGCGTTTTCGAATTTGAGCAGAAGCCCGACCGGCATAACAACCCCTCCACACCAGGAGCACGCGCCGGAGAACCCGCCGCGCCTTGCTGCTTACATGGAACGGATGATCCGTGCGTGCGGATTAACCTGGGGAAGAGTCCGCGTTTAGCCGCCGGGCGTGTAGTACGAGGCGACGTCGAACCAGGTCATTTGGGGGACGGCGGTGAGGCCGGCTTGCTGGATCGCGGCGCCGAGTTGGCCCGCCATGAACTTGCCCTGCGCTTCGCGGGACTCCCAGACTTCCATCACGACGAGGCTGCCGTCGGCGCTGGTTCCGGCGGCGTGGCTCTGGAGCCCGGCGGGCCAGCCGGTTCCGGCGGCCTGGTCGATCCCCAGGAGCTTGTTCACCTTGTAGTAGTCGTCGATCGACGTGTTCGTGAATTGGAGTACGAGTCCGACAGCCATGGGCATCCTCCACGCGAGTGTTTGGTTGGACTAACGGGTTTGTCGCTGCGGCGGATTGGGCCTGGCAGGTGTTGTAGTGGTGTATGGCGTTGGCGGTTGGTTTTTCGTTGTTTGAGACGGCGGTTGGGGTTTGTGGGATCGCTTGGGGTGAGGGCGGGATTGTTGGGGCGCAGTTGCCGGACGGGGATGAGCGCGCGACTCGGGCTCGTATGCGGCGGCGGTTTGCGGGGGCTGCGGAGGCGGTGGCGCCGGATGAGGTTCAGGTTGCGATTGATTCGATCGTGGCGCTGATGCGTGGGGAGGCGCGCGATCTCTGCGAGATCGTGCTCGATATGGATGGGGTGCAGCCGTTCAACCGGCGCGTCTATGAGATTGCGCGTACGATTCCGCCGGGTTCGACGCTTTCGTACGGTGATGTTGCGAAGCGGTTGGGAGAGCCCCGGGCGGCGCGCGAAGTCGGGCAGGCGTTGGGGAACAATCCGTTTGCGCCGATCGTGCCGTGCCATCGGGTGCTCGCCGGCGACGGGACGATGCATGGGTTCTCTGCACCGGGTGGTGTTGCTACGAAGTTGCGGCTGTTGACGATCGAGGGTTGGCGTTCTGGCGAGCCGACGTTGTTTGACGTCACGACGGGTTGATCGTGGCTCATCCTTCGACGGGGCTTAGGATGACATGGGGGTGGGGCTCAGGGTGACAGTGGGGTCGGGGTTCAAGGGGACATTGTGTACGGGTTCGTTGCGCGGCGTTAGGGCTACGTAGACTATTGGGACTAGGACGAGGGTGAGGAGTAGGGAGCTGGCTAGGCCGCCGATTACTACGGTTCCGAGGGAGCGTTCGGCTTGGGCGCCGGGGTCGAGGGCGAGTGCGAGCGGGAGCATGCCGGCGACCATTGCGGCGGTCGTCATGATGATCGGGCGGAAGCGTTCGCGTGCGGCTTCGTGGATTGCGGCGAAGCGGTCGAGGCCGGCGGCGCGGCGGCGGTTTGCGAAGTCGACGAGCAGGATCCCGTTCTTGGTGACGAGGCCGATCAGCAGCACGGAGCCGATGAGCGAGAAGAGGTTGAGCGTCTGGCCGGTGAGCGCGAGCGAGCCCAGCGCACCGACCACCGCGACCGGGACCGCGAACATGATGATGAAGGGCGTGCGGTAGCTGTTGTAGAGCGCGACCATCAGCAGGTACACCAGCACGATCGAGAGCAGCAGCGCGACGGTCATCCCGCGCACCGTGGCGTCGACCTGCTGCTCGTTGCCGCCGGCCGCGGCCGCAACCGTGACGCTCGACGGGAGCTGTAGCGCCGCGAGACGGTGTGCGAAATCGCGCTGGACGTTCGAGAGGGTCGCTCCCGGCGCGAGGTCGGCGCCGGCGTAGACCACGCTCTGGCGGTTGATGCGCACGATCATCGGCGGCGCCGGCGACGCGACGAGGTGCGCGATGTCGCCGACGCGCACGATCGAACCGTTAGCGGCGCGAATCGGGATCGCTTCGATCGCGCCCAGCGACGTCTGCGCGGTTTGCGGATAGGTCACTAAGACGTTCTTGAGCCCGTCTTGGCCGGTGAACTGCGTTGCCAGATCGCCGGCGAACGCGGCCCGGATCGCGGTCGACGCGGTGCCGATGCTGGCGTCGAGCGCACGCGCCCGCTCGCGGTTGAATTCCACGGCGACCTGCGGCGCGTCGGCCACCCCCGAGGTCGTGACGTCGATCGCGCCCGGCGTCGCGGCGAGCGCGGCGGCGACTTTGGCGGCGTAGGGTTCGGGGTGGCCGTCGACGCTGGAGATCACCTCGTCGATCGGCTGCGCGTTGCCGCCCGCGATGTCGGTCGCCGGCACCGCGACCACCTTCGCGCCGCGCGGCACGACGCGCTGCGCCTGCGCCTGCAGCTGCGCGACCCAGTACGCGGTCGAATGCCCGCGCCCGTCTTTGAGGTACACGTCGATCTGCCCGATCGCGGGGTTGTTGATGTAGCCGGAGAGCTGGCCCAGATACGCGCCGGCCGTCGACGACTCCGAGCGCAGGTCGTCGATCCCGTCGACGATCCCTTCGATCGCGAGGATGCCGCGGCGCGTCGTCTCGAGCGGCGTGCCGCTTGGATACGTGACGGTCAGGTACAGCTCGCCGCGGTCGACGGGCGGGATGTACTCGAAGCCGACCAGTCCGAGCGGGATCAGCGCCAGCGCCAGCACCAGCGAGAGCGCGGAGACCACGGCGACCGTGCGGTCGTGTTCGAGCCCCCAGGTCAATAGCCGCGTCACGTACGTTTCGCGTAGCGCCTCGAAGCGCGCGGTAAACGCGTCGATGATCTTCCAGGGCCGCCAGCGCGAGAGCAGCGCCCAGCGGCCGGCCAGCGCCGGCGTCACCGTGAACGAGACGAACAGCGAGGTCAGCGTCGCGACGGTCACGACCAGCCCGAACTCGCGCATGAACAGCCCGACCGAGCCCGGCAAAAACGAGATCGGCAGGAACACGACCACGTCGACGAGCGTGATGACGATCGCCGCGACCCCGATCTCGCTGCGCCCGGTGATCGCCGCGGTCTTGGGCTCCTCGCCGCCCTCGAAATGGCGCTCGACGTTTTCGAGCACGACGATCGAGTCGTCGACGAGGATCCCGATGATCAGCGTCATCGCCAAGAGCGACACCGTGTCGAGGGTGAAGTGCGCCAGCTTCATCGCGCCTAGGGTCACCAGCAGCGAGGCCGGGATCGCGATCATCACCACGAGCGCGTTGCGCCACGAGCGCAAGAACAGCAGCATCACGATCCCGGTGAAGACGATCGCCTCGACGAGCGTCCGCACGACGCCGGTGAGCTGCTGCTCGGTGTAGGTCGACTGGACGTTGAGCACGCCGAACTGCACGTCGGGATAGGTGCGGCGCAAGGCCGGGAGCGCGGCGAGCACGTTGCGCGACGTGTCGACTTCGCTGGTCCCGGCCGATTTCTGGATGTCGAGCGTGACGCACGGCTCGCCGTTGGAGTACGCGTAGACCCGCTGCGTCTCGAAGGTGTCGCGGACGTTCGCGACGTCGCCGATCCGCAGCAGCCGCGGCTGGGTCGTCCAGGGGTTGGTCGTCGCGGCCGGCGCGGCGCCGCTGCTGAGCAGCAGGCCGGCGACGGTCGCGACGTTTTGGATGTCGCCGCGCACGTCGAGGTTGGTTTCGCGGTTGGGCGAGTAGAGGATCCCGCCCGGCGAGCGCACGTTGTTGGCGGTGATGGTGCTGATGACGTCGGTCAGGGTAAACCCCGACGCGGTGAGCCGGCGCGGGTCGACGTTGACCTGGATCGACGGCGTCACCGTCCCGTTCTCCTGAACGAACGACACCCCCGAGACCTGATCGAGCTGCGGCACGATCTTGTTGATCGTGAGCGACGAGAGGTCGCCGACCGAGAGCGCGCGCGAGCGCAGCACCAGCGACACGACCACGGCTTGGCTGGGATTGTAGATCGCGATCTGCGGCGTCGTGACGTCGTTGGGCAGCGAGCGCTGCGCGTTCTGCACCCGGCCCTGCACCTGCACGAGGTCGTTGTTCTGGTTCGACGTCAGCGCGAACACCGCCACGATCGAGGCTTGGCCGGGTTGGATCGACGTCTCGAGGTGGTCGAGGTCGGGCGATCCGGAGAGCTGGTCCTCGAGCGGACGCACGATCGCGTCGCGCATCTCCGTCGTCGACGCGCCGGGATAGCTGACCAGCACTTGGATCGACGGAACGTCGGCGTTGGGGAACTGCTGCTGCACCAGCGTCGAGCCGGCGATGGCTCCCGCCAGCAGCACCAGCGCGAGGAAGACCGTCACCAGCGTCGGCCGCTCGACGAACAACCGCGTGAGCGACATCAGCGCGACTCGATCGGGACGGGCACCGCGGCACCGTCGGCGGCGAGCGCAGGCTCTGCGGGCTTCTTCGGCGGCCCCGGCGCGATCCACAGGTACATGATCGGGATGACGACCAGCGTGAGCAGCAGCGAGCTGGTGAGCCCGCCGATCACCACGGTGCCCAGCGAACGTTTCGCCGCCGATCCCGGATCGAGCGCCAGCGCCAGCGGCGTCATCCCGGCGATCATCGCGGTGGTCGTCATGACGATCGGCCGGAAGCGTTCGCGCGCCGATTGCTGGATCGCGCTGAGCTTGTCCAACCCGGCCTCGACCTTGAGGATCGCGAAGTCGACCAGCAGGATCCCGTTCTTGCTGACCAGGCCGACGAGCATGATGACGCCGATGAGCGAGAACAAGTTGAGCGTCTGGCCGGTCAGCGCCAGCGCCCCGAACGCCCCGATCGCCGCGACCGGGATCGCGAACATGATGACCAGCGGCGCACGGTAGGCGTTGTAGAGCGCGACCATCAGCAGATAGACCAGGAAGAACGACAGGATGAGCGCCGTCCCCAACCCGTTCACGGTCTGCGCGATATTCTGCTGGTTGCCGCCGGCCGCCGCGCCGACGACCACCGTGTTGGGCAGCTTGAGCCCCTTGATGCGTTCCATGAAGTCGCGTTGGACGTTGGTCTGCGCGACGCCGGGCTGCACGTTCGCGCCGATGTGGATGACCGTTTGGCGGTTGACCCGCGTGATGAGCGCCTGCGCGGGCGCGTTCTGTAGCACGGCGATGTCGCCCAGGTGGACGATCGAACCGCGGCGCGTGCGCAGCGCGATCGCGCGCAGCGCGGCGAGGCTGGTCTGGTCGGCCCGCGGATAGAGGACCTGGACGTACTTGACCCCGTTGTTCGTGTCGAACTGCGTCGCGAGCGTCCCGCCGAAGGCCGCGCGCACGGCTTGTGAGGCCGTGCCGATGTCGACGTTGAGCGCGCGGGCGCGGTCGCGGTCGAATTGGATGTCGATCTGCGGCGAGTACTGCAGCGCCGAGCTGTTGACGTTGGCGGTGCCGGGCGTGTCCTCGAGCGCTTGCAGTATCGCGGGGCCGTAGGCGTCGGGCTCGCCGCGGGTCGAGGTGACCGTCACGTCGATCGGCTGCGCGTTTCCGCCGCGCACGCCGGTGGCGGGGACGGCGACGACCCGCGCGTCGGGGACGAGCTTGTGCCCCAGCCCAGTCATCATCCGCGCGATCTCGATGGTCGAGTGCTTGCGGTCCTGATTAAGGAAGACGCGCAGTTGCCCCGTCGAGCCCAGCGCGATGCCGCCGCCGAAGCCGGCCTGGCTCGTCCCCGAGGTCGAGGTGATGCGCTGGACGTCGGGCAGTTCGAGGAACCGGCTCGAGACCGTTCGGATCGCCGCGTCGGTGGTCGTGAGCGGCGTCCCGGTCGGGAACTGCACCGTCGCGAAAATCTCGCCGCGGTCGACCGCCGGAATGAACTCGAAGCCGATGTAGCCCAGCGGGATCAACGCAATCGCGCCGATCGTGAGCAAGCCCGCTGCGACGAGCACGATCACCCGATGGCGCAGCGCTGCGGCCAGCACCCGCTCGGCGTAAAACGTGCGCAGCCACGCGAAGCCGCGGCTGAACGCGTTGATGAGGCGCGGCGCGCGCCAGCGCGAGAGCAGCGACCAGTTTCCGGCCAGCGCCGGCGTGATGGTGAACGATACGGCTAGCGACGTCAGCGTCGCGATCACGACGACCACGCCGAACTCGCTCAGGAACCGGCCGGTCTGCCCGGGCAAGAACGCGATCGGCAAGAACACGACCACGTCGACGAGCGTGATGACGATGGCGGCAGCACCGATCTCGCTGCGTCCCAGGATCGCCGCGGTGCGCGGGGCCTCACCGTCTTCGAAGTGGCGTCCGACGTTCTCGAGCACCACGATCGAGTCGTCGACGAGGATCCCGATGATCAGCGTCATCGCCAACAGCGAGACGGTATCGATCGTGTAGTTGAACAGCTTCATGACGAAGAACGTCACGAACAGCGAGGTCGGGATCGCGATCATCACCACGAGCGCGTTGCGCCACGAGCGCAAGAAGAAGAGCATCGCGATGCCGGTGGTGACGATCCCCAAGATCAGCGTCTGCAGAACGCCCCACAGCTGCTGCTCGGTGAAGTCGGCCTGGACGTTGAGCACCCGGAAGGCGACGTCGGGGAATTGCGCTTCGATCGCCGGCAGCGCGGCGAGCACGTTGCGCGACGCCGTCACCTCGCTCGCGCCGCTGGCCTTTTGCACGTTCAGCGTGATCGCCGGGCGCGCATCGACGTACGAGGCAACGCGCTTGGGCTCGAACGAGTCGGTCACCGCCGCGACGTTGCCGACCGTCGGCAGCCGCGCGGCGCTCGAGAACGGGTTGGTCGCCGTGCCGCCGGCCCCCGAGACCATGGCCCCCGACAGCGCCAGCGCCTGATTGGTCGTGCCGTTGGTGCCGGTGTACTTCTGGGTTACGGTGCCCGACGGCGAGGTCACGCCGCGCAGCACCGAGGTCGAGCCGGAGATCAGCAGCCCCGCGACGGACGCCGGGGTTTGCACGTCGCCGCGCACGTCGATCGAGGTCTCGCGGTTCCCCAGATACGCGATCCCGCCCGGCGCGCGCACGTTGTTGGACTGGATCGCGCTGACGACGTCGTTGGCGGTGAAGCCGAATGCCGCCAGCGCGTTGGGATCGATCGTGACCTCGAGCGCCGGCGTCACCGTCCCGCTCGCGCCGACGTTGGAGATGCCGCTGGCCTGTTCGAGCGCCGGGATGATCTTGTCGGTGACGATCGCCGAGAGCCCGGCGCTGCTGAGCGTGTTCGAGGTGAGCGACAGCGTGACGACCGTCGCCTGGGCCGGATCGAAGGTGCGAATCGAGGGCGCCGGTAGGTCGGCCGGCAACGCCGCCCGCGCCGTCTGCACGCGGTCCTGCACCTGCACGAGATCGGTGGTCTGATCGGAGTCCAGGCTGAACGTTGCGGAGATATTGGCTTGGTTCTGCTGGATCGAGGTGTTGATGTGGT
Organism: Vulcanimicrobiota bacterium; assembly: GCA_003140215.1. GTDB lineage: Bacteria > Vulcanimicrobiota > Vulcanimicrobiia > Vulcanimicrobiales > Vulcanimicrobiaceae > Vulcanimicrobium > Vulcanimicrobium beijerinckii. Next base: position 57,014 of record PLJL01000002.1, read on the forward strand.
CGAGGTTGGGCGCGCCCGCGATCGCGTCTTCGATCGGCCGCACCACGGCGTCGCGCAACTCCGACGGCGGCGCGCCGGGATAGGCGACGCTCACGTTGATGGTCGGGAAATCGATGTTGGGGAAATTCTGCTGAACCAGCGTCGAGAGCGAGAAGATGCCGATCAGCGTCACCAGCGCGATCGCCACGAACACCAGCGGAGGCCGGTTGACGAAGAGCTGCGTCAGGCGCATCAGTTCTGGGCGATCGATTGTCCGTCGCTGATGCCGAGCTGCCCGTTGGAGATGACGACCTGGCCGGCCCGCAGGCCGCTGACGATCGAAGTCGTCCCGTCCGAGGCGAGCTCGCGCACGTGCGCGGTCTTGGCGACGACGTCGACGAGTTGGTCGTCGGCGAGCATCACGGTCGTGTGCGTCTCGTCGAGAAACGCGGCGGTCGGGATGCCGATGCCGCTCACCGCCGGCAGCGTCGCGATCGCCGTGACCGGCAGCCCCGACTGCAGCTTCCCGTCCGCGTTGGCGACGAGCACCTTCACGGTGAAGTTGGTCGAACCGGGCGTCACCTGACCGAGCACCGCGACGACCGAACCGCTATACGTGCGCGTGCCGCGGCCCGAGACGGTGAGCGTCACCGGCGCGCCGACCGGGATCGCGAAGGTGTCCGAGCTCGAGGCGTTGAGCTCGGCGTAGACGTGGTCGAGCTGCTGCACCGTGAAGATCGTGCGTCCCGCCGGATACTCCCCGGGGTTGAGGTTGCGGTTGACGACGACGCCGGCCACCGGCGAACGGATCGTCGCCTTCGCGATCTGGGTCTGCAACTGCCGCACCTGCGCGCGGGCCTGCCCGATCGTCGCGTGCGCCGCGTTGGCCTCGGCGAGCACCGACTGCACGTTGGCGGCTTGCAGGCCGACGTTCTGCGTCCCGTTGACCTGCGCGTTGGTGCGCGCCGACTCCAGGTTGGCCTGCGCGGTGCGGACCGCCGAGCGATCGTTGGCGACTTGCGTCGCCTGCTGGTCGTACTGGCTCTGCGCGACGTACCCGCTGGCGAGCAGCTCGCGGTCGCGCGTGAGGTTGGCCTGGTCGTTGGCCAGCGTCTGCTGCGCCTGGGCGAGCGCCGCGCTCGCGGCGCGCACCTGATCGTTGCCCTGGCCGATGGTGAGCCGCTGGGTGTAGCGCGACTGGGTGACCTTGGCGTCGGCCGAGGCAGCGCTGCGAATGTCGGTCTCGACGGTTGCTTCGGCTTGGGCGAGCTGCGCGCGCAGGTCGGCGGTGTCGAGCTGCGCGATCACCTCGCCCGCGGCGACGCGGTCGCCTTCATTCACTCGCACCGAATCGGCGGCCTCGACGAGCTGGCTGGTGATCGCGACGTTCTGCAGCGGCGCGATGACGCCCGAGATCGACGACGACGCGTGCACGGTGGTCGCCCGCGCCGCCGTGGTCGGCACCGGGTTGGGTGAGGATGCGGAGCGTGCGCGACCGCCGCCGCCGCGGGGACCGCATCCCGCGACGGCTAGTGCGACGACGACGAACGCCAGCGTCGCCGCGCGGCTCACGCGATCAGCGCTGCCCGGACCGGTTGCGCATCGCCGCCCGCTTGGCGTCGAAGTCGGCGCGCTGCGCCGGCGTCAGCACGCCGCGGATCTTGTCCATGAAGGCGTTGAAGCGGGCCCGGCGCGTCTCGGGATCGGGCGAGGGTTGGCCCTTGTACTGGGCGCGCATCTGCGTGCGCAATTTGCGGATCTCCGCCTTCTGCCCGTCGCTCAGCGGCGGGCGCAGACCCGCCAGCATCTTCGCGAAGCGCTGGCGACCGGAGCTGCCGGTCGTGCCTTGCGCGGCGGCGGCGGGTGTCCAGCCGAGCGCGGTGTTGGTGACCGCGGCGCCGCTCCACAGCAGCGCGGCGGCGGCAAGGGCGGTTAGGGCGGCGAGAGAGCGTCGAAGGAATGATTGCATGGAGGGGCTCCGTGATTGGGGTCGAGGGGCGAAAAAAGGATACCGGCCGGAAAACTCCCCTCCAGTATCCGGAGGTTCCCTGAGAACCCCTCGGGACGCCGCTACATCAGCGGCCCTCGTCCTCCCTTGCGGCGGGCGCGGGCGGCGGGCGACACCGCCCGGTTACCGGGGCGTGGCACGCTCGGCGTGATTTCGTCGCTGTGACGCGGTCGTGCCCTGAGCCGAGAGGAACCCTCAATGCCGTCAGACCTGCGCGAGCCCACGGGGCAGCGGTTCGAACGTCGCGCCGCCGGAAGCGGCGAAGCGCGCCTGCTCGAGGTCGTGCTGGCGCGTACCGCGCCCGACTTCTACATCATCGACCGCCAGCTCAACGTACACTTGCGGCGCTGGGACGGGAACGTCTCGACCGACGAGCGTCAGCTGCCGCAGGACATCGCCGCGGCCGTGAAACGCGTCTTCGAGACCGAGCACGGCGAGTCGTCGGTCGCCGCGGTGCGGCGCGACCTCGCGGTGCGCGTGCAGCGCTTGTACGGAGGTCCGGAGCCGCGCTTCGGGCTGTTCATCGAACCGTACCGGGCGCGCGACTTCGTCCAAGCCGCCGTGAAGCGCTACGACTTGACCTCGCGCGAAGGCGTCGTGCTCGACCTCGTACTGCGCGGCACGCCGACCAGCGAGATCGCGGCGCGCCTGCACATCGTGGAGACGACCGTCCACCAGCACGTCAAGAACCTGGGCGCCAAAGTCGGCGTCACCAAACGCAACGCCATCGTCGCCACCGTCCTGGGCCTGCTCGCCGCGTAAATCGTCGAAGGATGGTGGCCCACCCTTCGACGGGGCTCACGCGCACGTGACTCCGTCAGGGTGACAATGAGGGGGCTCGGCGTGACGGTGAAAAGTACCTAGTTCTGGGAATGGCGGCTCGGCAGTAGCGGATGTAGTATGGGTGAGCGGCATGGAAGTCCCGAACGCACTCTCCCACGGACGGGAGGGTGCGTTTTAGCTTTGTCCCCTCCCCATTGTCAGGGTGACAACGAAGTCAGGACGTTCGCTCTCTCCATGTCATGCTGATAGGTTAGCCG
>PLJL01000004.1 GCA_003140215.1 Vulcanimicrobiota bacterium
AAGGCCAAATCCGCGATGCGAAATCACTCAACGAGCACCTCGATCGGCGGCAGCGCGGGGCCATGCCGCAGATGGCGCGCACTGTCCCGGCGAATCACCCCTGGCGATCGTTTCGCCTTCCCGGATCCCCGCCCCCGACCTGACTACCGGACATTTTCACTTGGGGCGGACCGGACACGTCGACTCGGGGCCTACACGCAAACCCCCGCCCGGCGGGTCTGGACGCGCATCTCGACGCGCCGGCCCGGACGCAGCGTGACCAAGGGGTCGAGCGGCACGGGGGACAAGTCGAGCGCGCAAAAGCGGACCCGGCGTGCCAGCGTCGCCAAGACGAGCACCGCTTCGGTCCAGGCGAAGCTCTCGCCGATGCAGACGCGGTTGCCGCCGCCGAACGGAAAATAGGCGCCGCGCGGCAAGCTTTCGGTCTCGCCGTTGGACCAGCGTTCGGGCCGGAAGTCCTCGGGCTGGCGCCAGAAGCGCGGATTGCGGTGGGTCACGATCTGGGCCATCAGGATGATCGAGCCGGCCGGCACGTCCCAGTCGCCGAGGCGGAGCGGCCGGACGACGCGCCGGCCCAGGATCCAAGCCGGGGGGCGCAGCCGCAGCGATTCGGCGACGACGTCGCGGGTGAACGTCAGCCGCGGATAGTCGTCGGGAACCGGATCGCGCTCGCCCAGCACGGCGTCGAGCTCGGCGTGCAGGCGCGCCTCGGCCGCCGGCGTGCGGGCCAGCGCGTCGAAGGTCCAGGTGAGGGCGTTCGCGGTCGTTTCGTGACCGGCGAGCAGCAGCGTGAGCGCTTCGTCACGGATGAGCGCGTCGGGCATCGGCCGGTCGTCTTCATCGCGGGCGCGCAACAGCATCGAGAGCAGGTCGCCATGGTCCGCGTCGTCGCTGCGGCGTTGCGCGATGAGCCGGTAGATCACCGCGTCGAGCGCGCCGCGCGCGGCGGCGAAACGCCGCGTCGTCGGGTGGAACGGCAAGTGGTCGAGTACTTCGCCGAAGGGTCCGATCGACGCCGGAAAGACCGCCATGGCCTCGGTCACCGCGGCGCCGATCGCGTCGGCGTCGTCGTCGATGTCGGCTGAAAACAGCGTTGCGGCGGCGATCCGCAGTGCGAGCCGATTCATCAGCGCGTCGACCGCCACGGTGTCGCCGTCGCGCAGGCGGTCGGCGGCCGCCCGCGTCGCATCGATCATGCTCGCGGCGTAGTGCGCGATGCGCTCGCGGTGAAAGGCGGGCTGGACGAGCCGGCGCTGGCGCAGGTGCAGCGGCTCGTCGCTGGTGAGCAGACCCTCGCCGAGCAGCCGGCGCATGCGCCGCAGCCCGCGGCCCTTGACCACGTCGTAGCCGCCGGCGAGCAGCACCGTTTCGATGAGCGCCGGCTCGTCGAGCATCCAGAACCGGCCGCGCGGCATGCGCCACGAGGCGATCGGTCCGTACGTGCGCGCCACGCTTTCGAGGTAGCCGGGGAGCCGGGCCAGGTCGCCGCCGGCGCGCATCCCGGCCAGCGCGCCGAGCATGGAGGGCCCGGGCGGATAGCGACGTGTCTGGGCGGCGGCCGTCATGCGACCAGACTACCGCATCGCCGGTCAAAACGCTGCGGCAGGAATTGGTTGGTCGATCAACCAAATCCCGCGGCTGTGCAAGGTTCCACCGGAACGAAGGCACGGATCGTCGAGGCAGCGATGGCGCTCTTTTGGGAGCACGGCTACGAACGCACCGCGATCGCCGACATCACGGCGGCCGCCGGCGTGCGCAGCGGCAGCCTCTACCACTTCTTCGCGACCAAGGAAGACGTGCTCACGGCGGTCCTCGAGGCCTACCTCCAAGGGCTCACCCCGCAGGTGATGGGTCCGGCGTTCGCCGCGGCCGAGGATCCGCTCGAACGGATCTTCGCCGTACTGGCCGGCTATCGCGCCCGGATCCTGGCGACGGAGTTTCGCTATCGATGCCCGGTCGGAAGCCTCGCGCTCGAGATGCAAAACGCCTCCGAACGTGCGCGCGAACTGGTGCGCGAGAACTTCGCCGGGTGGCGCGCGGCGATCGCGCAGTGCGTGCGCGACGCGGCACCGGCGCTGCGCGAGAACGCCGATCCGGAGTCGCTCGCGACGTTCGTCCTGACGGTCATGGAAGGCGGCGTCATGCAGGCAGCCGCCGAGCGCGACATCGCTCGCTACGACGACTCGGTGCGCCATTTGCGCGCGTATTTCGACACGCTAGAAAGGATCGATCGATGATGACCTGGATCGCGGCCGGTACGGTCCTGCAGATCGCGATGGTGGTCGCGGGGCATTTCATCCCGCCGCTGCGAGATTGGTGGGGCCCGGGCGGGATGCTGATCTCGCTCGTTGTGGGCGCTTTGGCGGCGCAAGCCCGCTGGTCGGAGGCGCTCGTCGCCGGCGCGCTGGCGGGCGGGGTGGGTGCGTTCGTCGGCATCCTCATCGCGCTGCTGCTGGGCGACGTTGCGGCATTGCTGCTCGCGCTGGGGACGCTCTCGTCGGTCGTGGCCGGCGTCATCGGAGCGGCGGTCGTGACCTTCTTTCGGCGTCGCGGCCGAACGGCAGCGTAGCGTGCGAGCCGCACGAATCGCGGCGCTCGCGCTCGGCGCGACGCTGCTGCCCAGCGCCGCATTCGCTGCTGGGCGCGCGTTCGATCTGGGCCACGTCCACGTCGTGACGTCGGACGCGCCGAAGCGCTTCGACCTGGCGGTCACCGTCCCGGCGACGGTCGATCAGGTGTGGGACGCCTTCACGACCTCGGCCGGGCTGACGACCTGGTTGGCGCCGTTCGCCAAGGTCGAGCTGGCGGCGGGTGGACCGTGGCAGGTGAGCTTCACGGCCGACGGTGCTGCGGCGGGCGGCAACGTGCTCCTGTTCCAGCCCAAGTCGCTCTTGGCGCTCTCGGCGATGGCCCCGACGCAGTTCCCGACGGTGCGGCGCGAGCGGACGACGGCGGTCTTCCTTTTCACCGCCGCAGGCCCGAATGCGACGACGGTCCAGCTCGCGCAGACGGGCTGGCAGCAGGGCCCCGAGTGGGACCAAGCCTTCGACTACTTGGCCACCGGCAACGCCCAACTGCTCGAAGCGCTCTACCACCGCTTCGCGGTCGGTCCGGCGACCTGGAAATAGCGCGCCCGGCGGCCGTATACGGCAAGCGCTTTGCTTCTAGGCACGCCGCGGCGCACGACGAATTCTGACTATCCTTTCATTGCACGAGGTGGTCAGGTCGCTTCTCTGAGCGTGCTCTTTCGCGTCGCTGCCGCGCTCGCCGCCGGCGTTCTCGTCTCGTGCGGTGGCGGCGGCGGGTTGGCCGCGCCGAACGCGCCCGTGCCGACGGCGACGCCGGCGCCGATTCCGACCGCGACGCCCGCGGGGCGCACCGCGTCGGTGGCGCTAGCGATCGTGATTCCCCCCAAGCCGAGTTCGTCGGCGAGCCGTCGCGGCCCGCGCTTCGTCTCGCCGGCTACCGCTTCCATCCGCGTCGCCGTGAACGGCGGCACGCCGCAAGACTTCTCCGTAGGAAGCGGGACGCCGTGCGCTCCGCCGCAACAGACGCCCGGCACGTGCACCGTGTATAACGTCAGCGCGCCGCTCGGCAGCGATATGTTCGCGGTGACGCTGTTCGACGCGTCGCACAACGTGCTCTCGCAGGGCACGGTGCAGTTCACAGTTGTCACCAACACGGTGAACAACATCATCATTACGGTCGACGGCATCGTCGCATCGCTGCACGTGGCGCTGTCGAACCCTTCACCTCCGGCGGGAACCGCGACGGTGGTCGCCGTCACGCTGCTGCCGGCCGATGCCGCCGGCTACCCGATCGTCGGTTTCCCCGGGAAACTGCCGTCCATCACTGTGACGGATAGCGACAACTCGGGCGCGACGGGCTTGTATCTGGCAGGATCCGACGGCACCTGCGCCACGCAGGCGGCGCCGCCGGCGACGTCGGTCATCACCGCGCAATCGGGAACGCAGTATCAGCCGGTCTGCTTGCGCTACAGCGGCGCCTCGCTCGCGAGCACGACCATCAGCGCGACCATCGCCGGCGGGCCCAGCGCCGGCACGACGTTCACGCCGTCGCAGCCGCAGGGCATCGTCACCGGCTTCTGGATCGCCGGCCAGCCCCCGAACAACGCGCCGCTCGCGCTCGAGCGCATCGACGCCACTACGCTGCACGCGACGATCACGTTCAGCGGCTCGAACGTGAACCTCGTCAACAATATCGGGCCTAAGTTGGGACTCGCCGCCGAAACGAACGGCAACATCGACGTGCTGATCCAGGCGACGAGCGGCAACACGAATCAGATCTCGGCGTACGGCGGCACTACGGGTGGCAACGTCCCACCGGTCTCCACCACGACATTCGCGCTCCCGAACGGCGAGCAGGTCGGCGCGCCAGCGCTCGCGCTCGACGGCGCGGGGGCCGCGTACGTCATCGGCGCATGCACGATCTACCGCATTCCGCTGACCGGCGGCGCGGCGACCCCGACGGCGGTCGGTGATGGGTGTCAGGGGCAGCCGTTCGTCCACGACTTCAGCGGGCTGTCGTACCGGGCCGGCCGCCTGTACGTGACGATCAACCGCCGTACGAACCCGCGGGTCGGACCGTTCTTCTCAAACGTTTTCCGGTACGTTCGCAACGGCGACGGATCGCTGACCTTCGAAGCCGCGATCACCATCAAGGACGAGCGCGGGATCGGCGACCCGGTGTCCGACGGGGCCGGGAACGTGACGTGCTCGGCCTCAGCAACGACAACTACTACCAAGACATCGAGCGTTACGCGGCGAGCCTCTTCGTGCCGGGCCAAGATCCTACGGCCACGCCGTATGACACGCTCCCGGGAACCGGCCAAGTCCGCCGCCTCGCGATGGATCCGGGCGGCAACCTGCTCTCCGGGATCGTTCAATTGCCCGGCCTCACTCCAACGCCGCCGATGATCGCCGTGATCCCGCCGGGCGGGCATACCGCGACGAACACCGCACTGTTCGACTTGTATGGAGCCACCGGCGCCGTAGTGCCGTAGGAGGCCCGACAGGCGAACGGCCGATTGCGCGAGACCACCACCAGCCCGGTCGGTCGGCGTCGCCGGAGTGCCGGCCCCCGGGGTCGAGGCGGGGAAGGGGAAGGGGCACTCCCACGGCCTTAGAACCGCATTGCGTTTTGGAGAAACGCCGCGTTGTCATCACGGGGATGGGAGCCGTCACGCCCCTCGGAAACTCACGCGAGGCGTTCTGGGAAAGCCTCGTCGCGGGCCGCAGCGGCGTCGGACCGACCGCGGCGTTTGACCCGGCGAAGCTCACCACGCGCATCGCCGCCGAAGTGAAGGACTTCGACGCCGACGTGCTCATCGGCCGGCGCGACGCCCGGCGCATGGATCGCTTCGCGCAGTTCGCGCTCGTTGCGGCGCGCGAAGCGATGGAGGATGCCAAGCTTCCCGAGGACCGCGAGGTGCGCGAGCGCACCGGGGCGATCGTCGCCAGCGGGATCGGCGGCATCATCACCGTCGAGAACACGACCTTCGAGGTCGGCCCGCAGGAGAAGTGGGACCGCATCTCCCCGTTCTTCGTCCCGATGCTGATGTCGAACGCGGCGTCGGCGCACATCTCGATGCACTACGGCCTGCGCGGTCCGGTGTTCGCGGTCGCCAGCGCCTGTGCGAGCGCCAACGATGCCTTCACCGTCGCCTACGACAAGATCGTGCTGGGCGATGCGATCGCGGTGGTAACCGGGGGCAGTGAAGCGACGGTCATCCCGACCGCGATGGGCGGTTTCTGCTCGATGAAGGCGATGTCGACGCGCAACGACGATCCCACGCACGCGTCGCGACCGTTCGACAAGGAACGCGACGGTTTTGTCCTCGGCGAAGGCGCCGGGATCATGGTCTTCGAGGAGCGCGAGTACGCGCTGGGACGGGGCGCGCGCATCTACGCCGAGGTGCTCGGTTACGGACAAGCAGCTGACGCGTTTCACATCGCGCAGCCCGACCCGGAGTCCAAGGGCGTGATTCTCGCGATGGAGCGCGCCTTGGCGCGCAGCGGGATAACGCCGCAGCAGGTCGGCTACATCAACGCCCACGGCACCTCGACGCCGCTGGGAGACCTAGCCGAGTCGCAGGCGATCGAGCGCGTGTTCGGCGAGCATGCGACGAGCGGCGCGCTCGCGGTGTCGTCGACGAAATCGATGCACGGCCACCTGCTCGGTGCCGCCGGCGCGGTCGAGGGGATCGCAACCGCGCTCGCCCTGGCGCGCGGGATCATCCCGCCGACGACCAACTACGAGGTGCCCGATCCCGGGTGCACGCTCGACTACGTCCCCAACGTCGCGCGCAAAGCTCAGGTGCAGGTCGCGATGAGCAACGGGTTCGGTTTCGGCGGCCACAATACGTCGGTCGTGTTCGGCCACCATGCCGGGTGAGAAACGGCGCGCGCGGCTGCGCGCGTTGCTCAAGACCGCCGGCGCCGGCGAGATCGATGTAGGGCTCGTCGAGCAGGCGTTCGTGCACGAGAGCGCGTCGCGCGAGGGTGCCGGGCCCTCGAACGAGCGGCTCGAGTTCTTAGGCGATGCGCTGCTGGGCTACATCGCGGCGCGTTGGCTCGTGCAGAAGTATCCCGACGCGAGCGAAGGCGAGCTGCATCGACGGCGCGCCACGCTCATCAGCGGCGAGGCGTGCGCGCGGACGGCCCGCCGCCTGGGGCTCGGGGATATCGTCGTGCTCGGCCAGGGGATGACCCAGACCGGCGGCGCCGAGAACGCGACCGTCCTCGCCGACGCCTTCGAGGCCTTCGTCGCGATTCTCGCCCGCGTCTGCGACCTCGACCGCGCGGCGCGCTTCATCGAGAGCGAGCACCTCGCCCCGGCCGACAAGGGCGCGACCGGCGAGCCCGATGCCAAGACCGCGCTGCAAGAGATCGCGCAGGCCGCGCTGCGGCTCACGCCGATGTACTTCGAGCGTGCCGAAGGCCCCCCGCACGACCGTCGCTACACCTCGCAGGTGCGGGTCGGCGACGAGATCCTCGGCGAGGGGATCGGCCCGTCGAAAAAGGTCGCGCAGCTCAGCGCCGCCGCGATGGCGCTCTCAACGCTGCGGTACCGCCATCCGCAAGCGCCGGGCGCACCGGCGTCGAAGGACGACGGGCGGGTGATCGCGCTGGACAAGCGCCGTCGTCCACCCGCTCCCCGTTCGCCCGACAGCGGAGCCCCGATCTAACCACATGCGCCTCAAATCGCTGAAAGTCTTCGGCTTCAAGACGTTTGCCGAAGCGACTTCGCTCGACTTCGTGGACGGCACGACGGCGGTCGTCGGCCCCAACGGCTCGGGCAAGTCGAACCTGGTCGATGCGATCCGCTGGGTGCTGGGCGAACACTCGACGCGCACGCTGCGCTCGCAGCGCATGGAAGACGTCATCTTCGCCGGCAACAACACGCGCAAGCCGCTGGGGATGGCCGAGGTTTCGCTCACCTTCGACAACCACGATCATCAGCTCAAGCTGGACTTCGAGGAGGTCCAGATCACCCGTCGCGCCTACCGCGTCGGCGAATCGGAGTTCTACATCAACCGCGAGCCGGTGCGCTTGCGGGACGTGCACGAGCTGCTGATGGGCACCGGGCTCGGTCCGGGCTCGTACGCGATCGTATCGCAGGGCCAGATCGATGCGATCCTGTCGTCGAAGCCGACCGAGCGCCGCGCGCTGTTCGAGGAGACCGCCGGGATCGGGAAGTTTCTGGCACGCAAGCACGAGGCGCTGCGGCGGCTCGAGGCGACCGAGCAGAACGCGATCCGGGTCAACGACCTCATCGCCGAGCTGGAACGCCGCGCGCCCGAGCTCGACACGCAAGTCCGTCGCGCCAAGCGCTATCGGCGCGTGACCGCGCGGGTGCGCGACCTCGAGATCCTGTCGTTCTTGCGCGCCTCGACGTCGCGCCGTGCCGAGCGCGAGCGCGTCGCCGCGGAGCTGCAGCAGCACGAGGACCGGCGTGCGGGCGCGGCGGCGCGCGCGGCCCAGCTGGGAGCGCAGCTCGCAACGCTGCGCGAGGCGCTCTACACGCTCGAGCTCGAGCTCGACGGGCATCGCGCCGACGCGCAGACCGCGCGGGCGGAGCTGGCGCGCATCGAGGCCGACCTCGCCGCCGCGGTCGCGCGGCGCGACGGACTCGAGCGACAGTCCAATGCGGTCGTCGCCGACCGCGAACGCGTCGAAGGCGAACGCGTGGCGCTGCGCGAGCAGATCGAATCGCTCGACGAGCGGCTCACGCCGTTGGGCGCCCAAGTAGAAGGCTCGCGCGAACGCGAGCTGGCCGCTTCGGCGGCGGTCGCGGACGCCCGCGGCGCGCTCGACGGAATCTATCAGGAGCTGCGCGCCGTCGAGGCGTTGGCCGCCGAGCACGCTGCGAACGAGGCCGAGCGGCGCGCGCAGATCGCCGCCGCACGCTCCGAGATTGAGCGGCTCGGGGGCGAGCACGCCGCGGCGCTGGGAGAACGCGCGGTGCACGCGAAGCAGGCCGAAGCGGCGCGGGCCGGCTTCGAGGAGCGCGAGCGCTCGAGCGCGCGGTACGATGCCGAAGCCGCGGCCCAACGCGAGCGGGCGCGCGTGGCGCGCGAGCACGGCGAAGCCGCCGAGCATCGCGTCGCCGAGCTGCAGGAGCGCCATCGCGAGATCGCGTCGGAGATCGCCGCCGCCGAGTCGCGGCTGCATACGATCGAGGAGCTCGAAGCCGCGCTCGAGGGCCACGCGCACGGGACGCGCTCGGTCGTCGACGCGGCACAGCGCGGCCAGTTGCACGGATTGCACGGCGTCGTCTCGAACTTGATCTCCACCGACGAGCGTTACGCCCGCGCCCTCGACGTCGCGTTCGGGCCCGGCCTCTCCAACATCATCGCGGCGACCTCGGAAGACGCCGAAGCGGCGGTCGCGTTCCTGCGCGAGCGCGAGCTCGGACGCGCGACGTTCTTGCCGCTCGACACGCTGGCGCAACGCGAGGGCCGCGAGTTGGGCCGCTTGCGCGGGCGGGCCGGCGTGATCGGCTACGCGCACACTCTCGTGCGCGCCGAAGCACGCTACCGCGGGATCGTCGCCTTCCTGGTCGGACGGATACTGGTCGTCGACGAGCTGCGTACCGGCATCGCGCTGACCCGCGGTGAGGGCTTCCGCGACTCGATCGTGACGCTCGAAGGCGATCAAATCGTCGGCGGCGGCGCCATCAGCGGGGGGCGCTTCCGCAAGGAGCGGTCGATCCTGGCGCGCCGCGCGCAGGCTGAGACGCTCAAGGAACGCCTCCCGCAGCTGCGCGCGCAGCTCGAAGGGGTCCAACGCGAGGGCACCGCGGCGAAGGCGCAGCTCGACGCGGCGTCGGCGCAGCGTGACGAAGCGACCCGTTTAGCCGGTGACGCGGACGTTGCGTTGCAGGACGTGCGCACGCAGCTCCAGGGTCTCGTCGCCGAGATCGAGCGTCTCGACGCCGCGCTGGCGGCGGCGACGGCACGCATCGAGGCGCTCGCCGCGGCGCGCGAGGACGTCACCTCGCGCCTGCACGCGCTCGAACGCGTCGCCGACGACCACGTCGATCTGTCGGACCAGCGCATCGCGCTCGAAGCCGCGCTGGCCGCGGCGCGCACACGCATCGCCGCGGTCGAAGCCGAGCAGGGCGAGGTTGCCGGCGCCGCGGGCGCGCTGCGCGAACAGATCGCCGGGCTGAGCGCCGAGCGCGACGGTGCGCTGACGCGCCTGGGTTTGCTCGATGCGGACGCCGAGCGCGCCGGCGCCGCGCGCGAGGCGATGCGGCTCGAGTTGCAGTCGCTGCGCGCCCGTACCGTCGAGCTCGACGCGGCGCTGGTCGCCGCGCGCGAGAAGGTGACGCTCGCCGATGCCGCGGTCGAAGGCTCGCGGCGGCGCCGCGAGTCGACCGCCGACGAGGCCGCGCAGCGCGAGGCCGACGAACGCGTCGCGCAAAGCGAGGACCGTGAAGCTAGCGGGGCCGGCGAGCTGGGGCGCCGCAGGCTGGCCGAGATCGACGCCGAGCTAGGGATGCTGCGCCAAACCTTCGCCCAAAATCCGGCCACCGAGGCGGAGCAGCACGACGTCTTGACGCGCTACGACGGCGAGCCGACCGAGATCGTCGACGACCTGCCGCGGTTGCGCGAAGAGCTGACGCGGCTGCAGGCCAACGTGAACTTAAACGCTGAGGCCGATCGCGACGAGCTGACCGAGCGCGAGCGGTTCCTGCGCGAACAGATGGACGATCTCTACCGCGCCCGCGAGACGCTGCTGGCCACCATCGCCGAGATCGAAGCCTCGTGCCAGGTGCAGTTCAACGAAACGTTCGACGCGGTGCGCGCCAAGTTCGCCGGGGTTTTCGAGGAGCTGTTCCCGGGCGGAAAAGCCGAGATGTGGCAGACCAACCCGGAAAACTTGAGCGAGACCGGGATCGAGATCTCAGTGATGCCGCCGGGGAAGAAGATGACCGCCTTGGCCGCCCTCTCGGGGGGCGAGCGCGCGATGACCGCGTCGGCGCTGATCTTTGCGCTCATCGCCGTCAAGCCGTCGCCGTTCTACCTGCTCGACGAGGTCGATGCAGCGCTCGACGACGCCAACATCGAGCGGCTCGCACGCAAGATTCGCGACGTCTCGGTCGACGCGCAGATGCTCATCGTGACCCACAACAAGAAGACGATGGAGCTCGCGCAGCGGCTGTACGGTGTCACCATGCAGGAGCCCGGCGTCAGCTCGATCATCAGCACTACGCTCGACGACGGTCCGGTCGCAGCGCCGCCGGTCGAGCAGCAACGTGAGCCCGCAGCGGTCTGACGGCGCGGCGCTACTCTCGGTCTACGACCGCACGGGTGTCGTCGCGCTCGCTAGCGCGCTCGCCGCGCAGGGCGTCGCGCTGTTCGCGACCGGCGGCACTCGCGCGCACTTGGCCGAGCACCACATCGACGCGCACGACGTCGAAGAGCTGACCGGGTATCCCGCGCTGTTCGACGGGCGCGTGAAGACTCTGCATCCCAGCATCTTCGGCGCGATCCTCCAGGACCGCGACGACGCGACGCATCGCGCGCAAGCTGAGCGCCACGGCATCCCGACCATCGCAACCGTCGTGGTCAACCTCTATCCGTTCGAGGCCACGGTCGCCCAGGAAGGCGCAACGCTGCAGGAGGCGATCGAGCAGATCGACATCGGCGGCGTCTCGCTGCTGCGCGCGGCGGCGAAGAACTACGATCACGTCACCGTCCTGAGCGACCCCGCGCAGTACGACGCCTTCGTCGCCGCGCTGCCGGCGGGTGGACTCGACGCCGCGGCGCGCCGCGGCTGCGCGACGCGCGCCTTCGAGCGCACCGCCGAGTACGACAGCGCGATCGCGCGGTACCTCGAGTCGGGGCTGTTGGCCAACGAGCTGCCCGGCTCGCTAGCGCTCACGATTCCGATCGAGCAGCCGTTGCGCTACGGCGAGAATCCCCAGGACCGCGCGGCGTTCTACTTGGCGCGCGAAGCGCAGCTGCCCGAACAGCTGGGCGGTAAGGCGCTCTCGTACAACAACTTGCTCGACCTCGACGCCACGCTGCGCCTGCTCGTCGGCGCGCCGCAGGCCCTGCGCGAGGACGCCGACGCTGCAACCGCGCGCGAGCACCGGTATCGCGCGGCGATCGTGAAGCATACGGTGCCGTGCGGCGTCGCCGAGCGCGCGTCGGTCGCCGACGCGGTGCGCGAAGCGCTCGACGCGGATCGGGTCTCCGCCTACGGCGGGATCATCGCGGCCGACGGTCCGATCGACGCCGCCGCGGCCGAACATTTGGCCGGGTTTTTCTTGGAGATCGTCGCCGCGCCCGCGTTCGAGGACGCCGCGCTGGTGCGCCTGCGCAAGAAGAAGAGCCTGCGCATCATGCGCTACCGCGCCGGGATGCCCGAGCGCATCGCGGCCGAGCTGCGCGTGCGCAGCGCGCTGGGCGGCGTGCTCGCGGAGGACGACGACCCGCAGGCCGCGCCCGAACGCTGGGCGGTCGTCTCGAAGCGGCAGCCCAGCGCGGCCGAGTGGCGCGATCTGGGCTTCGCGTGGGACGTCGTGCGGCACGTGAAGTCCAACGGCGTGGTGATCGCGCGTGACAGCGTTTCGCGCGGCATCTGCGCGGGACAGACGAATCGCGTCAGCGCGGTGGAGATCGCCGCGCACCGCGCGCACCGGTACGCCGCCGGCGCCGCCTGCGCCAGCGACGGCTTCTTCCCGTTCGCCGACGGGTTGATCGCGGCGGCGGACGCCGGGTGCACGGCCGTCATCGCGCCGCGGGGCTCGATCCGCGATGCCGAGGTGATCGCCGCCGCCGACGAACGCGATCTGGCGCTCGTTTTCTCCACCTACCGCTACTTTCTCCACTGAGATGGTGATGGACCGAGCGCAGATGGATCTTTCGCGTACCGCCGGGTTCTTGCGAGGTCGAACCCGGGGGCCCCACGCAAAGCGTGGGGGGCGCGCAGCGAGAGCGGAGCGCCGTTAAAATCGCAAACTTCATTATCAGGCTGGTCGTTTACGCGCTGCTGCTGGGGCTGACGGCATGGGAGTTTGGGGCCCTGTGGTCGAGCAACGGGCTCGACGCGGTCGGCGCGCTGCGCTCGTTCCACGACAAGGCGACGCTGGCGTTGCGCGTCGCGCCGCTGGTCCTGGCGCTGGGCGGCGTCGGCTCGCTACGGCAGGTCGCCGTGTTCCTGGCGTTCTATCTCGTCGGCGCCGCGTTGACCGCGCCGTTGGTCTGCGCTCGCATCGCCGGTCTGTGAGGATACGAAGATGAGGCTGTGGCTCGCACTGTTCTCGGTCGCCTGGCTCGGTTCGGCGCTGGGCGCCTCGCCCGCCGTCGCGCAGGTGCCGGCGCCGGCGCAGACGCCGGCGCCGCGCTGGAGCCTGCACTACACCGCGTCGTCACGTGCGATGAGCGTGATTCGCACCTATTTCGTGACGGCGCGCGCCGACGGGTCGGTTGACTGGCAGCAAATCGATACCGAGACGGGGATCGTCGCGCACGGGCTGCCCCATCAGTGCGGCGGGGTCGCGCAGCTGAACGCCGACGACCTGCGCACGATGCAAGCCGCGGCCGCTGCCCTGGGTGAGCCGCGCCGGGGGGCGCCCCCGCCGGCATACGTGACCAACGTCGTCTCGGTGTCGCTGGTGACCCCGCAATCCGGCAATGCCGACGTCAACACGCTCACCTTCGCGCCGGGCGCGCAAGACAGCGACCCGCGGCTCAATCGAGCCGCCGCAATCTGGTCCCGCTACCGCTGTAGCTGAAGGCGTTCGGCATGCCGCGCTACCTGCATACGTCGATCTTCGTCAGCGACATGGCCGAGTCGATCGACTTCTACACCAACAAGCTGGGTCTCAAGCTGCTCGACGGACCGCATCACTATCCGGGAAACGCCGACATGGCGTTCGTGGGTGCGAGCTGGGACGCGTACGTCGAGCTCGTCTACGACTTGGAAGAGCACCCGCCGTACCAGATCGGCAATCGTTACGAGCACCTCGCGCTGGAGGTCGACGGCGATTTGCCCGCCGTGATCGAGAAGCTGCGCGGGCAGGGCGTCAAGATCGTCAAAGAGCCCAAGAAGTCGCCCGGCGGAACGCGCGCGATCGCGTTCGTCGAGGATCCCAACGGCATCCCGGTGGAGTTGCTCGAGCCGCGCCCAGGCCCGATAGCCTGAGCGCACGCGCGTCGCAGCTCTGGGGGGCGCGCCCGGCAGAGCCCCGAAGCCGACGGGTCGACGTGACCCCGATTAGCGCTCCGCGCGGCACGCGCGACGTCTATCCGCCCGAATCGGCGCAGTGGAATCGCCTCGAAGCCGATTGCCGCGAGGTCGCGCAGCGCTTCGGCTACGGCGAGATTCGCACGCCGATGTTCGAGGCGACCGAGCTGTTCGCGCGCGGCGTCGGCGAGACGACCGACATCGTCGAGAAAGAGATGTACACCTTTCTCGACAAGGGCGGCCGCAGCATGACGCTGCGACCGGAGCTGACGGCCGGTGTCGTGCGCGCGCTGCTCGAACACAAGCTACTCGCGCAAGGTTCGCAGCGGCTGTTTTACATCGGACCGTTCTTTCGGTACGAGCGGCCGCAAGCCGGTCGCTACCGACAGGCGAACCAATTCGGGGTCGAGTGCTTCGGCGCCGCGGGCGCCGAAGCCGACCTCGAGGTGATTCAGATCGCGGCGCTGCTGCTGGCGCGCTACGGGATCACCGACGCCGTGCTCAACATCAACAGCGTCGGCGACAAGGTTTGCCGCCCGCGCTACCGGGAGGCGCTCCTGGCGCACTTTCGGCCGCACGCCGCAGCGCTGAGCGGCGACTCGCAGCGGCGCCTCGAACGCAATCCGTTGCGCATCCTCGACTCGAAAGACCCACTCGATCGTCCGTTCGTCGAGTCCGCTCCGACCATGCTCGACCATCTCTGTCCGGAATGCCGCGCGCACTTCGCTGCGCTGCGCGCCTACCTCGATGCGCTCAACGTCGCCTACGTCCTCAACCCGCGCATCGTGCGCGGGCTCGACTACTACACGCGTACCGTGTTCGAGTTCGTCTCGTCGGTGATCGGCTCGCAGAGCACGGTCTGCGGCGGCGGGCGCTACGATGGGCTCGTCGAGGAACTCGGCGGACCGCCGACCCCAGGCGTCGGCTTCGGGCTGGGGATCGAGCGGTTCCTCATGGTGGTGGAGAAGCTGGCCGGCGACGGGGCCCCGCCGCGCCGCGGCTTTCAGGCCATCGCGCTGGGTGAAGCTGCCCGCGAGCGCTTGGTCGCGGTCGCCGGGGCGCTGCGCGAGGCGTCGGCCGCGCCGACCTTCGCCGACTGGGAGAGCCGCAAGCTCACCGCCCATTTCAAGACCGCCGATCGCAACGGCGCTCGCTGGGCGGTGATCCTCGGCGACGACGAGCTGGCCAAGGGCGAGATCGTGCTGCGCGATCTGATCGCTCGCGAGGACCGCCGGCTGCCGCTGGGCGCCACGGCGGCGGAAGTCGCGCAGACGCTTGTCGAAGCCACCGCGTGATGGACCAGGACCAAGCCGCGCGGATCCGCGCGCTGGGCGAGATCGCCGCCGAGTTCGACCTCGATGCGATCCGCGTGCGGACCGGCGAGACCGAGATCGAGATCGTGCGCCGCGATCCGTCCGTCCATGCGCCGCCGCTGGTGTACACCGCGCCCGAGGCGCCCGCCGGCGCCGCCGCGGCCGCTAGCCCGGCGCCGGGGGACCGCTCCGGGCCGGTGCCCAGCGCGGACGTGCGCAAAGTGACCGCGCCGATCGTCGGGGTTTTCTACCGCTCGCCCAACCCCGACGCCGACTCCTACGTCGAGGTCGGCAGCCGGGTCGCCGTCGGGGACACGCTGTGCATCCTCGAAGCGATGAAGTTGATGAACGAGATCACCAGCGACTATGCCGGCGTGGTGACGCGCATCCTGGCCGAGAACTCGGATCTCGTCCCCCAGGGTCAGGAGCTGTTTTGGATCGAGCCGTGATCGAAGGCCGGCGCGCGTTCGCCGAGCTGCTCGCCGACCGCAAAGGCCAACTCGACAAACCGCACTACGCCGGCCAGGTCGCCGCGATCGTCGCCGCGCTGGTCCTGGCGTTCCGCAGCGGCAACAAGGTGTTGTGGTTCGGCAACGGCGGGAGCGCGGCCGATGCGCAGCACCTCGCGGCGGAGTTCAGCGGACGATTTTTGCGCGAGCGCGGCGGCTTGCCGTCCGAAGCGCTTACCGTGAACTCCTCGGCGGTTACCGCCATCGCGAACGATTTCGGTTACGAGCAACTGTTCGCGCGGATGGTCGAGGCGCTGGCGAAGCCGGGCGACGTCGTCGTCGGCATCACCACCAGCGGGACCTCGATCAACGTCCTGCGTGGGCTCGAGGTCGCGCGGCGACTCGGCGCGACGACCGTGGCGTTCACCGGCAACGGCGGCGGTCCGGTGGCCGGCGCGGCCGACTTGATCTTGCTGGGCCCCGACGGCTACAGCGCGATCGTTCAGGAGGTTCACATCACCATGGGCCACATCATCTGCGACCTGGTCGAACAAGAACTGCTCTTTGCATGATATTGCCGTGAGCCGGCCAGTCGTCTTCCTGGACCGCGACGGGACGATCATCGAAGACAAGGGCTTTCTCGGCGACGAGGATGGTGTCGAAGTGCTGCCGACGGTGGCCGATGCGTTGCGGTTGCTGCGAGCGCGAGGTTACGCCAGCGTGGTGGTTTCGAATCAGTCGGGCGTAGCGCGCGGGTATTTCGACGACGATGCGGTGCGGGCGGTCAACGCTGAGATCGTCCAGCGCCTCGCCGGCGACGGCGTCGCGATCGATGCTTGGTATTGGTGTCCGCACTACGACGAGGACTGCGACTGCCGCAAGCCGGCGCCGGGTTTGGTAAAGCGCGCCGTCAAGGAGCACGGGCTCACCCTCGCAGGCAGCGCGGTCGTCGGCGATCGTGGAAGCGACGTCGCGCTCGCCCACGCGGTCGGGATTCCGGGGATCTTGCTGCCCGGACCATATCCGTACGACGGACCGGAGCCGGACTTGCGCGCGCGCACGCTGCTCGAGGCCGCCGAGTGGATCGTCGCGCGGTCCGCCGTGCCCTTCGACCCTTCGACGAGCTCACGCGCACGTGACACCACGTCAGGGCAGGCTAGGCTCAGGGTGACAAAAGATGGCTGAGGTCATCGCCGCGCCGCGGGCTGCCGAGCTGCTGGGACGCATGGCCGGTCGGCGCGTGGTCGTCATCGGCGACGTGATGATCGACGAGTGGATCTGGGGCGACGTCTCGCGGATCTCGCCCGAGGCGCCGGTGCCGGTCGTGGCCGTGCGCGATCACTCGTTCACCCTGGGCGGGGCCGGCAACGTCGCCAACAATCTCCGCGCGCTGGGCGCGCGCGTCGCCTTCGTCGGCGGCGTCGGCGACGACGCGGAAGGCGCGCGGCTGCGCGCGCTGTTCGACGACTTGGGCGTCGATGCGCGCGGCGTCGTCACCTTGTCCGACCGCCCGACCACGCGCAAGACCCGGATCGTGGCGCACAACCAACAGGTGGTGCGTGCCGATTGGGAGTCGGCCGCGCCGCTGCGCGACGACGATCGCGCGCGCGTCGTCGGTCACGTGCGCGAGGCCGTGCGCGACGCCGACGCGGTCGTGCTCAGCGACTACGCCAAGGGTTTTTTGCACCGCCAGATCGTCGATGCGGCGTTGACCGCGCCGGTCGTCGTCGCCGACCCCAAGCCGGCCAACCTGACGATGTTCAACGGCGTCACGTGCATCGCGCCCAATGCGGCCGAGGCGGCGCGAGCGACCGGGATCGCGGTCGTGGACGATGATTCGCTGCAGCGTTGCGGCGCGGCGCTGCTAGCGATGCTGGGTTGCCGCTACGTGCTCATCACCCGGGGCGAGCACGGGATGGCGCTCTTCGGTGCCCAAGGCGAGCGCGTCGACGTCGCCGCCGTCGCGCGGACGGTCTACGACGTCTCGGGTGCCGGCGACACCGTCGTTGCCGTGCTCACGCTCGCGCTCGCCGCGAAGATCCCGGCCGAGATCGCGACGCAGCTGGCGAACTTCGCCGCCGGTGCGGTGGTCGAGAAGCTGGGCACGGCGACCGCCGCGCCGGCCGAGATCGTCGCCCTGATGGAACATGACCGTGAAGCCTGACCCGCGCTGGGCGCTCGTCCTCGACGCTGCTGCCGCCGCCGATTGGCGCGACGAGCAGCGCGCCGCGGGGCGCAGCGTCGTGAGCACCAACGGCGTGTTCGATCTGCTGCACGCCGGTCACGTCGCGTACTTGGCGTGGGCGCGCGCTCAAGGCGACGCGTTGATCGTGCTGCTCAACGACGACGACTCCGTGCGGCTGCTCGGCAAGGGGCCGGATCGTCCGCTCGTGCCGTTCGCCGACCGCGCGCGCGTCCTGTCCGCGCTGCGCAGCGTCGACGCCATCGTGGGCTTCCGCCAGCGCACCCCCGAGACGCTTCTCGAGCGCATCCGGCCCGACGTCCACGTGAAGAGCGCGCAGTACCGGATCGACGATCTGCCCGAGCGCTACGTCGTCGAATCTCACGGCGGCCGCATCGTGCTCGCCCCGCACCACCCGGGCCGCAGCACGACGGACCTGATCGCCGCGATCCGCTCGAAAGCCTAACCTTGCGCATAGCTATCACGGCGAATGGGCCGGGCGAGTTCGCCGGGTGGGTGCGGCCGCTCGTCGGGGCGCTGCGGTCGCACGATCCCGGGGTCGAGGTTCACGTCTTGGCCGTACCGGACGATTTCGCGAGCGGCCGCGAGACGGAATACCTGGCGCAGCTGTATCCCGGCGTGCAGGGCTATCCGCCGTCGGCGTACGTTCGGCTCGCGCTGGGCCGGCCGGTCGACGGATTGCCGGCGCGCGTCGACCGGGTGCAGTATCTGGGCGGCGACCTTTCGCACGCTGCGCGCGTGCACACCCGGCTGGGCGGCGTCGCGACCTCGTACAAGTTCTCGCGCAAGAAGTACGCGCAAACCTTCGCCTGCGTGTTCGCGGTCGACGCCGCGAACCGCCAGCAGCTGCTGGGCTGGGGAACGCCGGACGAGCGCATCCGCGTCGTCGGCAACTTGGCGATCGACGGTGCGCTCGGCGAAGCGGCAGGCGCATACGGCGATCCGCCCAGCGACGCGGCCCGCGACGGCATCATCCTCTTCCCCGGCTCGCGCAAGCACGAGGTGGCAAACGTCGTCGCGCTGTTCGTGCGCGTCGCGCTCAACCTGCGCCGGATGCTCCCGAACGTGGCGATTGCCTTCGCGGGCTCACCCTTCGTCCCGGACGACCAGTTGCGAGCCGCGCTCGCGCGCGGCGGCGAGCATCCGCTCTCCTACGGCGCGCCGGCCGAACTCGTCGACGGTGAGATCGTCGCCGAAGGGCAGCGCTTCCCCTTGGTGCGAGCCGCGATGCGCGCCGCCGCTACCGCGCGCCTGGCGGTGACGATCCCCGGGACCAAGGTGATCGAGCTGGCCGCGCTGGGGATCCCCGCGGTCGTCTGCACGCCCTTCAACGCGCCGGAGCTGGTCGTCATCGGCGGACCGCTGCAGTACATCGGGAAGTTACCGGTGGTGGGGTTGCCGATCAAGCGCGCCGCGGCGTTGGCCGTCGCACGCCGCTTCAAGCACTTCGCGCAGCCCAACATCGATGCCGGCAAAGACCTCGACGTCGAGATCGCCGGCACGCTGTTGCCCTCGCAGGTCGCGCACGTCGCGGCGGAGCGATGGAACGACGCAGCCTGGTGCGCGGCCACGGGTGCCGAGCTGCGCGCGCTCTACACCCAGCACACCGGCGCCGCCGAGCGGATGGCCGCCGCGCTGCTCGAACCGGTGCCGGCGTGACCTTCTCGGTCGTGGTCGCGACCAAGGATCGCGCGGCGTTGCTCGACGGCGCGCTGGCGTCGCTGCGCGCGCAGGCCGGCGCCCCGGAGTTCGAGATCGTCGTCGTCGACAACGGTTCGTCCGATGCGACGCCCGCCGTCGCGCGCCGGCACGGCGCGGCCTACGCCTTCGTCGGCGAGCCCAACCGGGGCAAGGCGCGCAACGCCGGGATCGCCCGTGCGACCGGCGACGCAATCGTCTTCATCGACGACGACGTGGTCACGCCGCCGCACTTCCTCGCGGCGCACGCCAAAGCGCACGCCGACGCGCCCTTTCCGCTGGCGGTCTCGGGTCCGATCGTGAACGTCCCCGTGGCCACGGAGCGGCCGGCGCCGACGGGTGCAAACTTTTCCCGCGCCTTTTTCGTGACGTGCAACGTTTCGGTGCCCACGGCGTCGCTGCGCGCGGTCGGCGGCTTCGACGAGGCGTTCGACCTCTACGGTTGGGAGGATACCGAGCTGGGCCTGCGCCTGCGCGAGCACGGCGTGCGCCGCGCCTTCACCTGGGGTGCGTACCTCTGGCACATCAAGCCGCCGACGGCGGAGTCGCTCGAGGACGCGCTAGACAAGGCGATAGAAAAGGCGCGCATGGCAGCGCGTTTCGTTCGCAAGACGCCGACCACGCGCGTGAAGCTGGCGACCGGTGCATACCGATTCAACTTGGTCCGCGCGCGACTGTTCGCGCCGCCGTTCGCGCAGCCGCTTTTCGCGGGGCTGGCGACCTCGTCGCGGCTCCCGTCCGCGCTCGCGCAGCTCGCGCGGCACGCGCTGCTTGACAGTGTCTACACCGCGGAGCTCGAGCGCCGGCTGCGCCGAGGCGACTGAAGCGATGCGGGTTCTGTTGGTGCGGCTCGACGGAATCGGCGACGCCGCCGTTTGCGTACCGTTGGTCGCGGCGCTACGCGAGTCCGGTCACACGGTCGGCGTCGCGCTGACGACGCGCAACGCGGGCCTCTTCGCGCCGCAGGCGACCCTCGCCGAGCACGTGCTCGAGCGTATACCCTGGCCCGCCCACGGCTCCACGCAGGAGAGCACCGCGCGCGCGCAGGCCGAGATCGCCGCGATGAACTACGACGTCGCGTTGATCGCGAGCGAAGAGCCCGAAGCGTTCGAGCTCGCCGCCCCGGTCCCCGAGCGCATCGGCTTTACGACCGGCATGACCCGTCCGCTCAAGTCGCTGTGGGTGCGTTCTCGAGCGACGCGCACGGTCATTCGCTCGCAGCGGGTCGGCGGCGAGGACGCGCATGAGGTCGAGATCATGTACCGGCTCGGTGTGGGCTTGGTGCGCGACCCGGCGCCGCCGACGGCGCCCCGGCCGCTGCGCGAAGCGCTGCTCGCGCACCCCGCGACGCGCGCGCGCGACGGTACGAACATCGTCGTGCAGGCCGGAGCGAAGTGGCTCGCGGCAGGTGTCTCGGCCGAGGCGTTGCGCGCGGTGCACGCGCGGCTGGCGCCGTACGCGCGCGTGATCGCCGCGCCGAGCGAGGCGCAGGCGGTTCGCGAGCTGACCGGGATCCAGCCCGAGACGTTTGCGTCGGTGCGCGCGTGGGTCGAAGCGCTCAGCCTGGCGGATCTCGTCGTTTCGGTCGACACCGGTGCGGCGCACGTCGCCGGGATGCTCTGTCCGCGCGTCGTCGACGTCTTTCCCGAGCACGATTTCGGGGCGCAGGTGCGCCGCTGGCGGCCGTGGGCGGCAACCTACCGTGCATTTCGCGCCGGCGAAGTCGACGGCGGTCCGGACAGCGCGTTCATCGAAACGATTCTCGATGGCTTCTGATCGCGCGCTGCTCGTCGCAGCCGGAGGAGGGATCGGTGACACGCTGTTCGCAGGCGTGGTCGCCCGGTCGCTGCGCACGCGCTACGCGGCCGTCGACGCGGTCGTGCTGCCGGCGCACGTCGAGCTGGCGGCGCACATCCCCTCGGTCGAGCGGGTCATCCCGCTGGGCACCCGGCCGGACGCCCGCTACGACGCCGCGGTGGTCACTTGGGCGACGCTGCGGACCGCGCTGCTCCCGTGGACGCTGCGCATCCCGGTGCGCGTCGGACAGGCGCGCCGGATCTACTCGCCGTTGTTCACGCAGCGTGTGACGGTGCGCAGCGAGCTGGGCGATCGCACCACGCACTGGACGCAGATCCTGCTCGACTACGCTCGCGCGCTCGGTGTCGACGACGCCGGCGCGACGCCGCAGTTCGCGCTGCGCGACGCCGAGCGCGCCGACGCGCGGACGTTGCTGCACGTGCACGACCTCGAAAGGCGATACTACGTGTTGCACCCGACGCGCGGGTTGTCGGCGCAGCGCACGCGTTGGCCGATCGAGGGGTTCGTCGCGCTGGCCCGCCGGCTGGTCGAGCGCGACGGCGTCGCGGTCGTGGTCACCGGCTCGGCCGACGATGCGCAGCTGGCCGAAGCGATCGCGGACGGCGCCGGTCGGGGCGTGCATTCGCTGGCGGACGCGACCTCGATCGGAGTTTTCGGAGCGCTGGCCGAAGGCGCGCGCGCGGTCATCGCGATGGATTCCGGACCGATGCACGTCGCCGCAGCCGTCGGCGCGGCGACCGTCGGAATCTTCGCGCTCCAATCCGACGAACCGGCCCGCTGGGCGCCGCTCGGACGGCGCACGGCGACCGTCGGAGCGACCTATCCGTGCCCGCCGGGCCACCGCAAGGAGACGTGTCCCGACTTCGCGTGCGTCCGCGCGCTCGACGTGCCCGCGGTGCTGGCGGCGCTCGACGGATTGCTCGGCGCCGCCGCCGAACGCTGAGAGGTGATCGCCTACGACGATTTCCGGCGCGTGGACGTGCGGTCGGGGACGATTCTCGCCGCCGAGCCGCTGGCCGGCGCGCGCAAGCCCGCGTACGTGCTAAGGATCGATTTCGGCCCGGAACTGGGCCAGCGACGCTCCTCGGTGCAGATCACCGCTCGCTATACGCCCGCGGACCTGATCGGCAAGCAAGTTTGCGCGGTTGTGAACTTCCCGCCCAAGCGTATCGCCGGTTTCGACAGCGAGGTGCTGGTGCTGGGGATGGACGACGACGACGGGAACGTCGTGCTCGTGCAGCCCGGCTTGCGCGTCCCCGACGGCCGACGGCTTTACTGATGGCGCTCGCAACCGCCGAGCTCGAGATCCGCACGCTCGTGCCGGACCGCGAGGATCCGAGAATGTTCGCGGCGCTCGCGCAGCTGTTCGCCGACGCGTACCCGATCATGGAGCTGAAGACGGCGGACGAGCTCGCGCGGTTCGCCGAGCGGATTCAGAAGAACGCGGGTGCTCCCGGGACCGCTGACGTGATCGCCGAGCGCAATGGGACGTTGGTTGCTGCCATGCGGCTCTACGACTTCGTGATGAACGTGCGCGGCGCCGACGCGCTCACCGGCGGCGTCGGCAGCGTCGCGGTCTCGCTCGCGCACAAGCGGCAAGGGATCGCGCGCACGCTGCTGGCGTGGTATCTCGACCACTACCGGGCGCGCAACGCACCGTTCGCGATCCTGCACCCGTACCGCCCCGACTTCTATCGCGCGATCGGTTTCGGCTACGGCACGCCCTCGCGTCGCTTTCGCTTCGCCCCGGCGACGCTACGTGACGAGGGCGCTCGCGGGACAATCCGCTTGCTCGACGAGAACGATGCCGACGCGCTGATCGCTTGCCACGAGCGCGTTCGCGCGCGGACGCACGGGCTCATCGCGAAACGTCGCTGGCACGCGGAACGCCTGCTCGGTGACGCCGCGCTACGCTATGTCGGCGTCGAGGACGGCGGGGAGCTGAACGGCTTCATGCAGACGAGCGTCGTACTGGGCGGGGAGCGGATTCGCAACGCCGACGAGTTGACCGTGCGTGACCTGACGTATGAAGACGATGCGTCGCTGGCCGCCCTGCTCGGGTATCTGCGCTCGCAGCGCGATCAGTTCGCGCGGGTCGTCGTCGAGACGCAGGACGACGCCTTCTACCTTGCCTCGACCGACCCGCGCGACGGTTCGGATCTCGCCGTCGCGCCGCCCGCGACGCACCGCGTCGCCGAGAGCGGGCTCGGCGTGATGTACCGCATCCTCGACGTGCCGGCGGCGCTCGCGACGCTCCCGGCATCCGGCGCGCGGTTTACGCTGCGGATCGACGTCGCCGACGCGTTCCTTGCGCAGACCGCGGGGACGTGGACGTTCTGCTTCGATCCGCAGGCGCGGCCGCGGCGTGACGACGGCGCGCGACCCGACGCGACGCTGACGATCGGGATCGCCGACCTGAGCTCGGTGGCGCTCGGCTCGCTGCGGCTGCGCGACGTGGTCGCGCATCGGCTCGCGAAGGTCGAACCGGCCGATACGCTCGCGCTCATCGACGCCGCGTTCCGTGCCGAACAGCCGCCGGTCTGCACGACGCGCTTCTAGTGGCAGGCTCGACCCGGCTCTCGATCCAGCTCTGCACGTATAACCGGGCGCAACTGCTCGAGCGCGTGCTCGAAGCCTGCTTCGATCAAGCCATTCCGGCTGAGTCGTACGAGGTCGTCCTGGTGAACGACGGCTCGCAGGACGACACTCCGGCGGTGATCGAGCGTGCCCGGCGGATCGCCACCTGCGCCTTCACGGTCGTGACGCAACCCAACGGCGGCCTGGCCAAAGCCCGTAACGCCGGGATCGAACGCTGCACCGGTGAACGTATCGCGTTCATCGACGACGACGTTCTTCCGACCCCGGTGTTTGCCGCCGAGCACCTCAAGTCCGACGCGCGCCACGGGGACGTCGTCGTGCGCGGTGCCGCGATCAACACGGCCTCGTTCGATGCTCTGCCCGTCCCCGTCTGGACGCCCCGAAACTACAGCGCGAACTGGTTCTGGACGACCAACGTCTCGGTGCGGCGCACGCGGCTGGACGCGGTCGGCGGCCGATTCGACGAATCGTTCAGCGAGTACGGCTGGGAAGACATCGAGCTGGGCTTGCGGCTGCGCGCGATCGGGACGAAGGCGGTGTTCAACCGCTTCGCGGTCGCGTTCCACTACAAGCCGCGGCCGACCGGCACGAACGTCGAGGCGATGCTGCGCCAAGTGCGCGCGCAGGCACGCACGGCAGTCCGGTTGGAGCGGCTGCATCCCAGCTGGCGGGTCACGCTGGCGATCGGCGATACGGTCCCCCAGCGCCTGCTCGGTGCGACGCTGCGCCGCAGCGGGCTCGTCGGGCGGCTCGAAAAGCTCGTCGGCCGAAGCTCTCCGGGGGCTAAGCTCTCGCCGGTCAAGCTTGCGGCTGCGCACCTGCTCGCGAGCGCCGCCTACTATGACGAGCTTGAGCGCGCGAAGCGAGCCTAGTGTGCTGAGCGGCTAGGTGCGAATTCTGCTTTCGCGCACCGACCGGGTCGGTGATCTGATCCTTTCGACGCCGGCGATCGCGTCCGTGCGGCGCTCGTTCCCCGACGCGCACGTTATCCTGTCGTGCAGCCGTTACAACTCGGTCGTCGTCGACCGCTCGCCGGACGTGGACGAGATCGCGCTGTTGCCGGCGGGGGTCAAGCCCGCCGCTTTCGGCGCCCGGTTTCGCGGCGTGGATCTCGCAATCGCACTCGCGCCGCGGGATCTCGACCATCGGATCGTCGCCGCGACGAATGCGCCCAAGCGCGTCGGATACACCTACGTGACGCGCTACGTGGCGCGGGCGGTATTGGGCACCATCCTCACCGACGTCGTGTTGAGCGAGGCGGATCCGCGCACCGCCGAGCGCCACCCCGAGCGCACGATCGCTCACGAGGTCGATCAGGTGCTGGCCGTCGCTGCGGCCGCGGGGGCCGGCACGATCGTGCGCGATCTCGTGCTGCCCGTGCTTGACGAAGATCGTGCCGCGGTGAGCGATCTGCCGCCCGCCCCGGTCGTCGTTCAACTGGGCCGGCGCTGGACGGAGCAGGGGTCGACGACCGCCAGCTGCCTGCAGTTGTTCCGCGAACTGCGCGCGCTCGGACAGCCGCTCGTCGCCACCTACGGCGACGACGCGCGCGAGCTGGGGGACGAGGTGGCGCGAGCCGGGGTGGCCGACGTCGTGCTGGGCCGCTTGCCCTTCCACGTCTGGTCCGCGGTTTTCGAGCGCGCCGCGTGCGTGGTCACGATCGATACCGGTGCGACTCATGTCGCAAGCGCGGTGCGGGTGCCCACCGTCGTCCTGTTCGAATACAAGTGGTTTCGGCTGGCGTCGCAGGAATGGTCGCCGTATCGCGTGCCGAACGCGATCCTGCGCAAACCGCCGGATGAATCGGAGGCCTCGCTGCGCGCCTCGCGCGCCGAG
Organism: Vulcanimicrobiota bacterium; assembly: GCA_003140215.1. Taxonomy (GTDB): domain Bacteria; phylum Vulcanimicrobiota; class Vulcanimicrobiia; order Vulcanimicrobiales; family Vulcanimicrobiaceae; genus Vulcanimicrobium; species Vulcanimicrobium beijerinckii. Next base: position 25,637 of record PLJL01000004.1, read on the forward strand.
ATCGTCGCCGCCGTCGCATCGCTCTTATGATCAAGATGACAACACCGCGAATCTCCGTCGTCGTGCCGACGTACAACCGTCTCGACACGCTCAGCCACGTGATCCCCTCGTTGCTCGCGCAGGATCTGCCGCGCGGCGAGTTCGAGGTCGTCGTCGCCGACTCGAACTCCACCGACGGCACGGCCGAGTACCTCGCCGGCGTGGCCGCCGAAGCGCCGTTCGTGCGGCATCTTCCCGGTCCGTACAGCGGACGCGCCGCGGCGCGCAACGCCGGGATCGGGGCTTCACAGGCACCGGTCGTGCTCTTCACCGACGCCGACATCATCGCGTCACCCGACTTGCTCTCACGCCATCTCGCACATCACCAGGGCGCCGGCATCCGCGCGGTCGTCGGCATGGAAGTGCAAGTCGTCTCCTACGACGACTATCTGGCCAAGCGCGCGGACCGCGCGAAGCGCACGCCGCTCCACGGCGAGAAGCCCAAGCGCCTGTCGTGGTTGTATTTCCTCACCGGCAACGCCTCGGCGCCGCGCGTGCAGCTCGACAGCGTCGGGCGCTTCGACGAAAACTTCACCGGATACGGGCACGAGGACCTTGAGTTGGGGTATCGGCTGCAGCACGCCGGCATCCCGATCGAGTACGAGCCGCAAGCCGTGAACTACCATTGGCATCCGGTGCCGTGGGACGAGCAGCAGCGCAAGTACGAGCTAGCCGGGAAGTCGACGGTACGTTTCTATCGCAAGCATCCGGCCTGGGATGTGAAGCTGCGGCTCGGCATGACACCGCTGTCGCTGGGATTGCACGGTCTCGTCGACAAGGTTCCCGCGCTGCGGTCATGGATCGAGGACGGCGCGGGAAAACCTGGTTTCGCGCGCACGCTCTCGTACCAATATCACTACCTAACCGGAGTCAAGGCGGCCCTGCGTGAATGATCCGAACACTGCGCGCGTTTCATGCGGAGCGCTGACCGCCTCCGACGCCGGCCGCCGAGTCGAGCTCGACGGCTGGGTACACCGCCGGCGCGATCACGGCGGGTTGATCTTCATCGACGTGCGGGACCGCAGCGGGATTACGCAGGTCATCTTCGACCCATCGCTGGGTGAGGTGTTCGGGCAAGCCGAGACGCTGCGCAGTGAGGACGTCATTCGCGTGTGCGGGGTCGTGCGCAGCCGGCCGGCCGGGACCGAGAACGCGAAGCTCGCGACGGGTCAAGTCGAGGTTCCGGCCGCCGAGCTCGAGATTCTCAATCGTTCCGAGACGCCGCCGTTCGTCATCGCAGCCGAGGAGGAGCCGGCCGAGGAGGTGCGCCTGCGCTACCGCTACCTCGACTTGCGCCGCCCGCGCATGCAGCGCAACCTGACCGTCCGCCATCGCATCCTCAAGGCGTTTCGCGACTACTTCGACGACCACGGTTTTCTCGAGGTCGAGACGCCGAACCTCATAAAATCGACCCCGGAGGGCGCGCGCGACTACCTCGTCCCGTCGCGCCTTCACCGCGGCACATTTTACGCGCTCCCGCAATCGCCGCAGATCCTCAAGCAGATCCTCATGATCGGCGGCCTGGGCCGCTACATGCAGATCGCGCGCTGTTTCCGCGACGAGGATTCGCGCTCCGACCGCCAGCCCGAGTTCACCCAGGTCGACGTCGAGATGACCTTCGTCTCGCAAGACGAGGTGCTGGCGATGATGGAAGGGTCGGTGCGCTACGTGTGGGAGCACGCGCTGGGTCAGACGATCCCCGACCCGTTGCCGCGCCTGACCTATGCGGAGGCGATGCGGCGCTTTGGTTCCGACAAACCGGACCTGCGCTTTGAGCTCGAGCTGGTCGACGTCGCCGACGCATTCCGGGGCGGCGCGTTCGGACTGTTCGCCGGACTTGCAGAGAGCGAGGCGAACCGCGTGATCGCGCTGCGCTGGCCGGGCGGAGCGGCGCTGTCACGCCGCGACTTCGACGCTGTCACTGAGCTGGCGAAGACGTTCGGTGCGAAGGGCCTCGCCTACGTCTCGTTCGCACCCGACGGCATCAAGGGCTCGATCGCGCGCTTCGTCGACGAACCGCTGGCGGCCCAGTTGCGCGAACGTTGCGGTGCGCAGGACGGCGATGCGATCCTCTTCGTCGGCGACGCCAAGCACGGCGCCTCCGAGGTCGCCGGGAAGCTGCGACTCGAGATCGGCGAACGCCTGGGGCTGCGCAAGCCCGACGCGTTCGCGTTCTGCTGGGTGCTCGGCTTTCCGCTCTTCGAGCGCGACGAGGAAACCGGCGAGATCACGTTCTCGCACCATCCGTTCACCGCACCCGCGCCCGGACAAGAGGCGCTGTTCGACAGCGACCCGCTCGCGCTCACCGCGCAGCACTACGACCTCGTGCTCAACGGCTACGAGCTGGGCAGCGGCTCGATCCGCAATCACACGGCCGAGTTCCAGAACCGTGTCTTCAAGCGTCTCGGTCTTTCAGACGAGCAGATCGAGGACCGTTTCGGGTTCTTCATGGAGGCGCTGCGCTACGGTGCGCCGCCGCACGGCGGGATGGCGCTGGGCATCGACCGGATCGTGATGATTGCCTGCGGCGAGAACAGCCTCCGCGACGTCATCGCCTTCCCCAAGAACCAGACGGCCCGCGACGTCATGATGGACGCGCCGTCATCGGTCCCGGACCAGGCCCTCAACGATTTGGGCCTGCGAATCGTCGAGCCTCCGCCCGCTTAGCGCGTCGTTGCCCGCGGCGTCATCGCTGGTGTCCGGCGGCGCGTTGCTCCCGGGGTGTCACAAGCGGGTCGGTTGCGCGGTGTCCGTTGATGTACAGGGCGCCGATCCACGCTGCGATGGCAAGCGCGATCACGACGAAGACGATGCGCGTCGCCAGGTCGTCGCCGCCGCGGTTCGAGCGCAGAAATCGCTCGCTGTCTGCCTCGATTTCCTTGAGTTGGTCGCGCGGGTCCTGAGCCTGCCCGGTCGGCCCGGGTGTCAAAAACGCCACGCCGGATGATACCGGCGCGGCGTAGTGGGGTTACGTTGCTCGCCCCTCTGAGGCGGCGACGCGCTTAGAAGGGGTGGAAGTCGCGGCGGGTCTCGCGGAAGAGCATTTTCTTGTTGAGCTCGCGCAGCGCATCGATCGACTTCTTGTGCTCGTCGGAACGGCCGTACTTATTGGCAGCCCGGAGCGACGCGTCCAAACTCCGCTCGCGGGCGGCGTAGACGAGGAAGGCGCTGAGGTCGCGTTCGTCGATCCGGAAATTCATCGTACGCGGAATATGCCCAGGTGTCTGAGGGCCTATTCGTGAGCGAAAAGACCTAATCGGCGGCCATCCCTTTGGCGCTGCCGCTCCATTTTGACCGCCCCCGGCGGGGCCGCGCATCACCCTGAGCGAGCGAGCGCTCCCATGTCGGCCAGCTCGCGCGCGCGAGCGAACACCGCGTCGAGCATCGGCTCCGTCAGCACCCCGGTGTTCGTGTTCTGCCGGCTGGGGTGATACGAGGCCAGCACCGTGACGCCGCCGGCCTGCGGCAAGTCGACTACGCTCTCGGCGAGATGGGCAAAGGGCGCCCTCGCTCCGCGGTACCCGCCGATCTCCTTGACCAGCGTGGCGACGGTGTCGTCGGCGAGCTTCCCCAACGTCACCACGACGCGAACGCCGGGCAGCGCCGCGAACTCCTCGCGCAGGTACGGAAAGCAGCGCGCGCGCTGCTCCGGCGTCGGTTTGTTGGCCGGCGGAGCGCACCGGACGGCGGCCGTGATGAAGGCGTCGCTCAGGCGCAACCCGTCGTCGCGATGTGTCGCGACCGCGGCGCTGGCGAATCCCGCGCGGTAGAGCGCGCGATAGAGCCACTCACCGCTGCCGTCGCCAGTGAAGACGCGGCCGGTCCGGTTGGAGCCGTGCGCGCCGGGCGCGAGTCCGACCAGCACGACGCGTGCGTTCGGGTCGCCCCAGCCGGGGACGGGTTTGGCCCAATACTCATGGTCCCGAAACGCCCGTTTCTTCACCCGGCCGACTTGGGCGCAGTACGCGCGCAGCTCGGGGCACCGCCGGCAGGCGACGACACGTTTTTCGATCGCCTCGAGGCTCGGCATGCGGAACTGTTTCGCCGGTCGCGCGAACCTGTCCGGTCGCCATCCCACGACGGAATCTCCCGCCGCCCGTCGTACTCGCGAGGGGGTGTCCCGGCTCGACGTCCGCTCCATGGCCCTGCTCGCCACCGCCCACGTCGCCGACGATCTCAACCAAAGCTTCGTCCCCGCGCTGCTGCCGTACCTGATCGTGTGGCGCGGGATCAACCACACCGAGGCCGGGACGCTGGTGCTCGCTCAGGCCATCTCGTCGTCGGTGTTGCAGCCGGTGATCGGCATCATCGCCGACCGCCGCTCGATGCCGTGGCTGATCGCGGTCGGCTTGATCCTCGCGGGCAGCGGCGTCGCGCTGGTCGGTTTCATGCCGACGCTGCCGCTGATGTGGATCGGCGCGCTGATCAGCGGGATCGGCGTTGCCTCGTTTCACCCCGAAGCGGCGCGGTTCGCAAACTACGTCGCCGGCGCGAAGAAAGCGACCGGGATGCGCTGGTTCGCGGCCGGCGGCAACGTCGGCTTCGCGATCGGCCCGATCTTCGCGACCGCCGTCATCGCCGCGTGGGGTCTGCCTGGAACGCTCGCCGCGTGCATCCCGGTCACCGTCGTCGGCGCCGTCGTGCTGTTCGAGCTGCGGCGCCTGCGCACGTTCATCCCCGCGCACGCGACCTCGCGCAGCGGACAAGGCACCGACGACTGGACCTCGTTCGCCAAGCTGTCGGCGTTCGTGACCGTGCGCGCGATGGCGTACTTCGGTTTCGTCGCCTTCGTCCCGATCTACGTCGTCGAGGCGCTGCACGGCTCGCCCGCGACCGGCGACTTGATGCTCACCGGTTTCCTGGTCGCCGGCGTGTTGGGAACGCTCTCCGGCGGTCCGGTCGCCGACCGCTTCGGGCGGCGCACGGTGCTCGTCTGGTCGACGGCGCTGGCGGCCCTGATGACCGGGACGCTCGTCGCGCTCACCCACGGCGGGAACTTGCTCTTGGCGATCCCGCTCCTGCTGGTGACGGGCTTCGTGTTCGTGGCCTCGCAGTCGGCGTTCGTCGTGCTGGGTCAGGAGTATCTGCCCAACCGCATGGGTCTCGCATCGGGCGTGACGCTGGGGCTCGCGGTATCGATCGGCGGCGCGTTCTCACCGGTCATGGGCGCGATCGCCGACGCGCACGGAATCTCGGCGACGATCCTCGCGGCGGGCGCGCTCTCGGTCGTCGGCGCGCTCATCGCGCTCACGCTGCCCGCCGAACGGCGCAAGCTCGCGGCGAGCGCGCCGTAGCGCGCTGCCTCAGCCCAGGCCGGGGAAGCCCAAACGTGCCAGCGCCGCGTAGGTAACGATCCCGACTGCGGTCGACAGGTTGATGCTGCGCACCGCTCCTGCGCGCATCGGAATGCGCAGCGCGCGCGTGGGGTGCGCGTCGAGGAGTGCTTGCGGCAGACCGGCCGTCTCTTTTCCGAACACGAGCGCGTCGCCGCGCGCGAACTCGGCCTTGTCGTAACCGCGCGCAGCCCGGGTCGACAGCAACCACAAGCGTTGCGGTTCGAAGGTCGCCAAGAACGCCTCGAGCGACGGATGCACCACGACCGCGAGCGCGTCCCAATAGTCGAGCCCGGCGCGCTTGAGCTCCCGGTCGTCGATTCGAAAGCCGAGCGGCTCGACGAGATGGAGCGCGCAACCGGTCGCCGCGCACAACCGCGCGACGTTGCCGGTGTTGGGCGGAATCTCGGGCTCGACGAGGACCACGTGGAGCGGCGCGTCGCGCACCGTGTCGAGCGCGACCACGCGCTGGCCCGGCTGGGCCGTCATCGCGGGGCGGGTCGCCGCAGCGCGCCGGGCTCCGCGTTGTTCGCCAATGCGACGAGCTCGGGTGTGCGCTCGCGCGGCGCGACCAGATACGCCACGCCGCCGTGCGTGCGGAACACCAGATCCAATGCGGCGCGCGGATAGCGCGTCGCGACCGCGGGATGCGCCGGGTCGTTGACGACGACGTGTCCGGGTTCGACGCCGCGAACGACCAGCAGATGTCCGTCGCTGTGCTCGAGCGGCGCGCCGGGCAGCTGCCCGGCCTGCCAACCGATCGAGATCGCGACGGGCAACCCGGCTTCGATGAAGGCGGCGACGTGGTCGATGCCGCGCAGGTACGCGACGACGCCGCGCAACCCGCGCGCGCCGGCATAGGCCGCGTTGAAGGCCCAGTTTCCGGTGCCCCGATAGGCCGAGTCGTAGACGCCGCGCGCGACGGCGGGGACGTCGGCTGCGACGTCGTGATAGCGCAGCAGCATCGCCAGCGCCGCCGCCGAGCACCAGCCGCGCTCCTCGGGATAGGCGCTCAGATATTGCGACAACTGCGGGACGTCGAGGGTGTGCGTGCGCTCGCGAGCCGCGACGCGCGCATCCGGCGGCGGCGGGACTGCCACCGCGACCGCGTCGAGCTCGACGGTGCTGGCGACGCCGACCGCCGAGAGCGCGACCTCGCTGCGCAGCACGTCCACCTCGATCCGCGCCGATCCGCCGGCGCCGTCGAGCGAGCGCCGTTCGCGCGGCGACCAGCGTACGTAGAGCAGCGGTTCGGTGACCGTCGCGTCGCCGTGGTGCGCGACCAGCGCGATCCCGCCCGAGGGCGCGGCGGTGTTCCACGAAACGACGGCGCGCGTCGAGGGCGGCACCCGCAACAGCGCTTGGTGCCCGGGGCGGTCGATCAGGCGCAGCACGAGCGCGTCACGATCAGATCGTCCACTCCCAACAGTTCCAGTAGTTCGAGATGTACGACGCGGGCTGCCAGCCTTTGAGGTCGCTGTTCACCGCGTTGAACGAGTTCTGCCAGTACAGATAGACGACCGGAACCGTCTCGTGAATGCGTACCGCCATGCGCTGGTAGAGTGCTTTGCGCTTGGCGCGGTCGAACGTCAAGAGGGCGTCATGGCTTGCTTGGGTCAGGAGCGGGTCGTTCAACCAGGTCGTGTTGGCTCCGTGGGGAGGGATGAACTTCCCGCTCCACAGTCCCTCGTTGTCCGGATCGGGCGCGTTGGTCGCGATGGTGAACTCGGTATCGAACTTGCCGGTGTAGATCGGGCCCTCGCGCGAGAACAGCAAGCTGGGCGGATAGTTCTTGATCTCGAGCGTGATCCCGAGACCCTTGAGCTCCTGCTGCATCTGCACTTCGGCTTGTACGTTGGCCGGCTTCGACGGCGTCGTCGAAACCGAGAAGGTGAGCGGCACGCCGTTTTTCGTGCGCATACCGTCGGCTCCGGCTCGCCAGCCGGCCGCGTCGAGCAGCTGCTTGGAAGCGGAGAGATCGTGCGGATACGCTGCGATCCCGCTCGGCGCCGCCCAGCTGCTGGGCAAGATGTCGCTGACCGCACGCACGTTGTAGCCGTGGTAGATCGTCTGGTTGATGCGGTCCCAGTCGATCCCCTCCGCCACCGCCCGGCGCACCCGCACGTCGGACAGATTCGGCTTGGAGACGTTGAACTCGAGCCGGCGATAGTTTGCGACGAGCTGCTTGTCGACGTGGTACCCGCGCAGCGTGCTCAGCCGCGGGATCTGCGACTCCGGGATCGACTCGTAGACGTCGACTTCGTGCGTTGCGAGCTCGTTGAACAGCGTGTCGGCGTTCGGAACGATCTTGTAGGTGATCGCTTGCAGGCCGGGCTTGCCGCGCCAGTAGTACGGGTTCGCCGCGAGCTCGATCGAGGCGCCGTGATTCCACCGCGTGACGACGAACGGTCCCGATGAGAGCGGGTGCGCGTTGAACGGCGCGCGGTTGAGGTCGGGCAGCTTCGCCAGCAGGTGCGCCGGCAGCGGCGGATACGCCGCGCCGCCGAAGGCGAAGATGCCCAGCAGTCCGGCGTAGACTTGCTTGAGGTGGATCGTGGCCGTGCGGTTGTCGGGCGAGAGGTCGATGCGCGTGATGTCGTCCCAGCCGGTGCGAAGCTTCACGTTGTTCGCCGGGTTCATCGCGGCGTGCCAGGTGAAAACGAAATCGCGGGCGTCGTACGGCTCGCCGTCCGACCACTTCATCCCCATGCGGAAATGGATGACCACCGTCTTGCCGTCTGGGCTGATCCCGCCGTTCTGCGTGGTCGGAACCTCGGTAGCCGCCGCCGGCACGAAGTCGCCGTGCGGATCGTACCGGAACAGCGGCTCGTAGATGAGGTTCGCGAGCTGGTCGGTCGCATCTGAGTGCGCGTACATCTCGTTGAGGCTGTCGGGCTCCTCGCCCGCCGTTCCGATCGTGAGGTGGCCCGGATGCGTCCAAGCATGCCGCCCGCCGTCCGGCGTCTGGGCTCGATCGACTTTCGTGCAGGCGCCCAGCGCGAGCGCGCACACCGCGAACCAGGCGAGTAACGCCGTCTTCATCGTGCCCAAACCTCCGAGAGACGGCGGATCTCCGTCCCGAACCGGTAGCTACGTAGCCCGTCGATCCCCGCCCAGGCCGAGTGGTAGCGCGTGTAGACGTCGGCCGGCCCGCCCCGCCAGGTGCCGTCGGCGCGCTGACTGGCGACCAGATACGCGATGCCGCGCGCCATGCGCGGGTCGCTGCGCTCGAGCCCGAACGCCGCGAGCGTATCGAGCGCTTCCGCGACGATCTCGGGGTCTCGGTGCGCGAGCCCGGCAGCCAGGCCGCGCTCGAGCAGCGCGAACTCGGCGGGCAGCACCTGCGGCGCGATCCGTTTCGCGCCGTAACCGTTCAACGTGTACACGACGTGGCTGACGGCAAAGAACGCGTCTTCGAAATCAGGCGGTGAGGTTGGATACGGGCGCAGCTGCGGGAGCCAGCGGATCACGTCACGGTATGACGCACCCAATTGGATGCCGTACGCGTCGCCGAAATACGTCACGATCAACGCGGTCGTGTAGACGTCGTAGCGGCTGCGCCGCGTTGCGGGTTTCGGGCATGGGTCGCATTCCCAGACGGCGGTGGGCGGCCCGGTGCGCGGATCGAAGTCGAGAAAGTCGTCGGCGCTGAACCGCCGCGCGGCCCGGCGCAGCTGCTGCTTGAAACCGTCGTCCGGCGCGCCCAGCAGATCGGCGACGAACGCCCCCGCCACCAGGTTCGCGATCTGCTCGGCGTCGGCGCCGGGCGGAACGTTGCGATGCTCGCGCCGCCATGCCTGCGCGCGCTCGCGCGCCATCGCCGACGCCGCAGCCGCCAGTTGCGGATCGCGCGACGTGCGGGCGATCGAGAAGAAGGCCCACAGATAGTCGTCGCCGTGCGCGCGGAAATTCGCTCGATCCGACGCTGACCGGTACAAGAACGCGAGCGCGCGCCGGATCGCCGGCGCGACGGCCGAATCGCCAGGCGCCGCCGGCGGACTTGGCACCGACCCGAACACCGGTAGACACGCCGCGAGCACCACGAGCACCACCAGCCGCAGCCGCTTCATACGTGCAGAACCGCGGTCTTCACCAGCGCCGGCGCGATCGCGTCGTAGAGCGCGTGCGGGCCGTTGCGCACGACGTCGTCGCAGGGCAGGCCGGTTTCGGCGCGCGCGCGCGCGATCTGCGCTTGCGCCTCCCCGTCGTCGCAGTCGCGGGTATTGAGCGCGATCCCCACGACCGGCGCCGGCTTCACCGTCGCACACAGCCCTTCGTAGGTGCGAATGAGCGCCCGGTACGACAGGATCGGCACGTCGTAGTCCTCGATGGCGGTGCGCGCAACGTTGTGTACGAGAACGAGCGCGTCGGGCGCGCCGCCGTAGAGCAGCGCCAGCGTGACCGGCGCGAAGGCCGGGTTGTTGATCCCGCCCTGACCTTCGAGGAATAGCAGCTCGCGCGCCCGGCGTTCGCCCTCGAGCACGAGTTGTTCGGCGGCGCCGGGCGCAAAGTCCGCGACGACCCGGTCGATCGCGGTTCCCCAGCCCGCGATCGCGATCCCGATCTGCCCGGTCGGAACGAATGCGGCGTCGGCGCCGCGCTCGCGCGCGGCGCGTACCAGCTCCAGCGCGGCGGTCATCTTGCCGACGGCGGCGTCGCTACCGACGGTCAGCACGATCTTCGCCTTGACGTCCCAGGCCGCGCCGGAGAACAGCGGCGCCGCCGGCGGCAGGCGCAGATCCCAGATGCGCGTATCGTGCTCGCGCGCCAGCGCTGCGAACTCAGCGTCGTCGTTGAGCATCGTGTGCAGCCCGCTCACGATCTCGAGCCGCGCCAGCAGCGCGGCCCGGATCGCCGCGCGAAAATCGTCGGGCAGCGATCCGCCGGCCGGTGCGATTCCCACCAGCACCGAGGTCGGCGCGAGGTGCAGCGCCGCCTCGAGCGAGCTCACGATCGGCGCGTCGCTGCGCAGATATGGCAGCACGTCGCGTACGCAGCGGCCGGCGAGGTCGGGGTCGACCACCGCGACGACGGTGTCGGCGGAGTACGCGATCACCCCATGCGCCATCTTCGCCGCGCGCGAGGTGAACGCGTGCGGGGCCAGCACGACGTAGCGCCGCCGCGCGGCGACGGTCGCGGGGCTCAGGACAGACTCACAGCGCCGGCTTCACGCACGCCGAGCCCGGAGCCGTCGGGTAACACGATCTTTCCGCGGTCGTAGGTGATCCCGGCGAACGGATCGCGGGCGGTGAGAAACGGACCGTCGAGATCGGCCCAATCGACGAGCGGGCTGAGGTGCGCCGCCGCGGTGGTGAGGATCTGCGACTCGACCATGCAGCCCAGCATGATCCGCAGCCCCAGCGCGCGCGCGGTGTGGATCATCTCGAGCGCGCCGCGGATCCCGCCGCACTTCACCAGCTTGACGTTGATCCCGTCGACGCAGCCGCGCAACGCGGGGAGATCGGACGCGTCCTTGGAGTCTTCGTCGGTGACGAGCGGAATCGGCGAGCGTTCGCGGATCCAGCGCAGCTGTTCCGGCGCACCCGCCGGGATCGGCTGCTCGCAGAACTCGATCTCGAAGCGCGCCATCTCCCCGAGCAGCTGCACCGCTTGATGCGCCGTCCAGCCTTCGTTGGCGTCGACGCGGATCGTGCCGGTGTAGATCGACCGGATCGCCTCGAGCGTCTCGAGCTCCGCACCCTTGCCGAGCTTCACCTTGATGATCGGGTGCGTCCCGACCTCGCGCACCTTTTCGAGCGTCTCGTCGATGCCGGCGATGCCGATGGTGAACGAGGTGTGCGGCGTACGCGCGGGATCGAGCCCCAACAAACGCCACAGCGGCCGCGCGACGTCCTTGCCGATGAGGTCGTGCAACGCGATGTCGAGCCCGCACTTCTGCGCCGGCGCCAGCCCGTCGAGCAACCGCTCGAGCGCGTACGGATCGTCGCCGAGATCGCGCGCGCGCAATCCGGCGCCCACGCTGTCGACGCTCTCGTCGTAGCGCGCGATCGGCGCGCTCTCCCCCAGCCCTTCCAGACCGTTCCAACGCAAGCGCACCACCACGGTATGGGCGACCGATTCCGACGATCGCGCGATCGTGAAGGTGTGCTTGAGCGGAAGCTCGAGCGGGTCGAGCTCGAGCTGGATCGGCGTCACGCCCGGGCGTTCCGCGGCCACCCGACGCCGCCTTCACCGTCCACGCTGGGCTCTGTCGAAGGGGTTGACGCCGGGTATACGATACAGCAGCGACGACTGCGGCGGCGCGCGTAGGCGCCATGGTGGTTGGCCAACGTCGAAACCAAGGGAGCATCAGCTCCGGATACGACCGGTTGTCCGATCCTTCACCGGACTGGACACTGGGCGCCCGGGCCGCACCCACCTGCCACAGGCAGGTCTTCAACCAGGTTCCAGACGGCCGCTGCGGTCGCGTACCCTTCCCTCAGTTCTAGCTGGTCGCGCCCAGCTGCAGCCGCGCTGCGGCGTCGCGCAGCGCCGCGATCGCCGGGCCGAGTGCCTCGGGCGCCGGTGCGTCGAGGATCACCCAGCCGCCGGCGGCGCGCTCGGCGACTGCACGCGGATCGTCGGTGGAACTCGCGGCGAAGGCCGGGACGCGGTCTCGCGGCCCGGGCCCCGGATCGAGCGCGCGCGGACACGGCCGCAGCCAGGCGCTGTCGACGTCCTTGAGCAGGCGCTTGACGCTGCCCAGATCGTCGCCCAGCGTGCCGGCCGCGGCGGCGACGATCACGGTGACGTTGGCGGTCTTGGCCGCGCGGCCCAGCGCCTTGCCGGCCGCGACCGCCGCGGCGAAGGCCGCCGGCGGCACGTCCCCGGGTACCGGCAGAAGCGTGCGCACGATCGCGGCCCCGAACCCGCCGGCGAGCGCCAGCGCAGCGTCACCCGCGCCGCCGGCGTCGGGGTCGAGCAGTCCGGCCGCGTCGATACCGAAGGGCACGAGCGCCAGGTCGATCGCCACCTTGCGCAGCTGCGCGACGTACTCGGCGTCCCGGCGGGGAAAGTCCGTGACGTCGGCCAGGACGCCGTCGACGCCCAAGCGCGAGGCACAGGCTTCCAGCCATTCCAGCTGCGTGAGCTCGGCGGCGGCGAGCGGTCGTCGGAACGTCGAACTCGAAACAGCGATGCGCACCGCGCCGCCTTTCACCGGGAGAACACGTTGACCATCGTCCGCTCCGGCCCGCGCTCGTGATCGACCGGCAGCTGCTGGGTAATCTGGTTCCGCTCGCTGCGGTCGTGATCGCGCTGGGCGAGTACCTGTTCGACCACAGCGTTCCGCGCTACTCGAGCCCCTGGTTTTGGATCGCGCTGGTCGCAACCGTCGGGCTGCTCGTTCTCGTGCAAGTCTTGCGCTTCACCGGGGCGCGCCCGACGCCGGTGGCGAAACCCGACTATTCGGCGACGACCCTCATGCGGCGCCGCATCGACACCGACGACCGAGGTTGACCGCACCGAATGCAACTGCTCGAACCCCAGACGCTCGCCACGTTGGACCCCGAGATCTACGGCGCGATCGAGAACGAGGAACGCCGGCAGCGCGAGAACCTCGAGTTGATCGCGTCGGAGAATTATGCCAGCCGAGCCGTCCGCGAAGCGACCGCATCGGTGATGACGAACAAGTACGCTGAAGGGTATCCCGGCCGGCGCTACTACGGCGGCTGCGAGTTCGTCGACGTCGCCGAGACGTTGGCGATCGAGCGGCTCAAAAAGCTCTTTGACGCGCAACACGCCAACGTGCAGCCGCATGCCGGCGCGCAGGCCAACATGGCGGTGCTCATGGCGGTCCTGGCGCCGGGCGACACGATCCTGGGGATGTCGCTGGCGCACGGCGGTCACCTCACGCACGGCACCAAGGTCTCGTTCAGCGGCAAGCTCTACAACGCGGTCGCCTACGGCGTGCGCCGGGACACCGAGCTGATCGACTTCGACGCCGTGCGCGCGCTCGCGCGCGAGCACAAGCCCAAGCTGATCATCGCCGGCGCCAGCGCGTACCCGCGCACGATGGAGTACGCCCCGTTCCGCGAGATCGCCGACGAGGTCGGCGCCACGTTCATGGTCGACATGGCGCACATCGCCGGCCTGGTTGCGGTCGGGCTGCACCCGACGCCGGTCCCGATTGCGGACTTCGTCACGTCGACGACGCACAAGACGCTGCGCGGTCCGCGCGGCGGGCTCATCCTCTCGACCGCGCAGTACGCGCAGGCGATCGACAAGAGCGTCTTCCCGGGGATCCAAGGCGGGCCGTTCATGCACGCGATCGCGGCCAAGGCGGTCGCCTTCGGCGAAGCGTTGCAGCCGGCGTTCAAGACCTATCAACAGCAAGTCATCACCAACGCGCGAGCGATGGGCGAGGAGCTGCAGCGCGGGGGCGTGCGGCTCGTCGGCGGCGGCACCGACACGCATTTGCTGCTCGTCGACCTCACGCCCAAGGGGCTGACCGGCAAAGCCGTGGAGCAGTACCTCGACGAGATCCGGATCACGGTCAACAAGAACGCGATCCCGTTCGACCCGCAAAAGCCTGCGGTCACCAGCGGAATTCGCCTCGGGTCGCCGGCGATCACCTCGCGCGGTTTCGACGAGACGGCCGCGCGCGAGGTGGGCAAGATCATCGGTGAGGCGCTCACCGACATCGAGACCGGAACGAAGAAGGACGCATTGCGCGCGCGCGTCGTCGAGCTGACCGCGCACCACGACGTGCCGTAGTGGACGTCGCGCTGCGTTGACGCAGCCGGACCTCGCGACGCCGCGGCTGCTCCTGCGCGCGCCGGCCCACGACGATGCTCCCGCGTTGTGCGCCTATCACGTCCGCAACGACGCGCGCTTCGCGCGTTGGGATCCGCGGCGCGGCACCGACGTTGCCGAGCATCGGGCGTGGATCGAGTGGCGGCAAGCGGAGTGCGAGGCCGGCCGGGCGGCATCGTTCCTCGCGTTCGACCGCGACGGGGCCGGTGCGCTCGTCGCGCAGGTCAACCTCGATGCGATCACGCGTGCGGCGGACTCGACCGCGATGCTGAGCTACTCCGTCGACGGCGCCTACGAAGGCCTGGGCTATGCGCGCGAAGCGGTCCAGGCGACGATCGCGTACGCCTTCGAGACGCTGGACCTGCGCGAACTGAGCGCGACGTACGATCCGTCCAACGCGCGCAGCGGCGGGTTGCTGCAGCGGCTCGGCTTCGCGGAGGTCGCGCGCACCGGGGTCATCCCGGGGATGGAGGGACGGATGCGCGCACAGGTCCTCGCGGTGCTGAGGAGGGCGGCCGAACCGCCGCCGCGATGATTCCAACGTGCCCGACCCCACGCCGCTGATCGTCGATCACCCCGCCGTCCACGACCGGTTGGCGCGCCTGCGCGACGCCAGCACGCCGACGCCGGTGTTCCGGCGGCTGGTCGAGGAGCTCGGGCAGCTTCTCGCGTACGAGGCGACCCGGTCGCTGCCCCAGACCGAGATCGAGCTCCAGACCCCCGTCGCGCTGGCGAAGGTGCTGCGCATCGCGACGCGCCCCGTGGTCGCGCCGATCTTGCGCGCCGGCCTCGGCCTGCTCCCCGGCTTTCTGGCCGTCGTCGACGATGCCGTCGTCGCGCACCTGGGCTTCTACCGCGACCCCAAGACGCTCGCGGCGATCCCCTACTACGCCAACCTGCCCGACGATCTGGCGTCCCGCGACGTCTTCGTCCTCGATCCCATGCTCGCCACGGGTCACTCCGGCTCGGCGGCGCTGTCCGTGCTCGCCGGGCGCGGCGCCAAGGCGCCGGTCTTCGTGTGCATCATCGCCGCGCCCGAGGGGATCGCGACCCTGGCGGCCGAGCATCCCGGCGTCCGCATCGTCACCGCCGCGGTCGACGAGCGCCTCAACGATCACGGCTACATCGTCCCGGGCCTCGGCGACGCGGGTGACCGGATGTTCGGCTCGACCAGCTCGGTCCCGGTCAGCGCCCGAACGCCTTAGCCCGGCGCAGTGGCCCGGCCGCTACCCCGTCAATCCGCCCACGAGCAACGCCGCAGCGATCAACACGAGCAGCACGCCGATCGCGACGAAGATCGCGCCGGCCGCCTCCCACAGCGCGCGAATCCGGCGCCCACCCAGCGTAACGCTGTGCGGATCCGTCGCGGAGTAGAGGATGGGGATCGGGCGACCCACCCGCAAGCGGTTCCAAACGAGGTTGGGCAGGACGATCTGCGCCGCGTGGCTCGCCCCGGTGTCGTCATGAAATGAGACGAGCGCGAAGAACCGGCCCACAAGATACGGCCCGGTGTAGTCGAGCCGCTCGATCGTCGCAGTCGCCGCGACGCCGTCCCGGGTGGCCCGCGAGTTGAGCCAATATCCGCGGCCGATCAGCGCAAGCCCGATGCCGATGCAGGCGACGAAAAGCAGCGCGGCAATCGTCCCCCACGCGGTCGCTGCGCCGGTCGCAAGCACCATTTCTGCCGTGCCGTTCGGTCCGCCGGTGCGCCGCGCCCCCGCTGGAAGTCCGCCCTCCCGAAGCCAGGCACGGGCGGGCTGAAAACGCCGCTGTGCCGAATGAGCGGACCTCGGTGCACGTCGACGAGCCAAGACTCAGGGTCGGACCCGCTGGGACGCGCCCCGGGTGGGACGAGTATTTCATGGAGATCGCGCGGACCGTCGCGACCCGGGCGACGTGCCCGCGGGCGATGGTCGGGGCGGTCTTGACCCGCAAAAAGCGCATCCTCACGACGGGGTACAACGGTGCGCCGCGCGGGGTCGCGCATTGCCTGGACGTCGGGTGCACGCTCGTCGACGGGCACTGCCTGCGCGCCACCCACGCCGAGGCCAATGCCATCGTGCAGGGCGCCCTCCACGGGGTCAGCCTCGAAGGGGCGACGGCGTACTGCACCCACCAGCCCTGCGCGGGCTGCTCGAAGCTGCTCATCAGCGCCGGCGTGGTGCGGATCGTGTACCGCGACCCCTACCCCGACCCGGTCGCCGAAATGCTGCTCGCCGAAGCCGGCGTCGAGGCCGTGCAATTCGCCTCCGAACGGGCGCCCGCATGAACCCGTTCGTCGTCTTGGCCGCCGGGCTGATCGCCTTCGCCACCGCGCTGTTCACCACGCCCTACGTGCGCCGGCTCGCGCTCAACGTCGGGATGCTCGACGCTTCGGGCGAGCGGCGGATGCACGACCAGCCCAAACCACGCATCGGCGGGATCGCCGTTTACCTGGGCTTCGCCTTCGGGCTCTTCTCCGCGTTGGGCTATCTCATCCGAACCGCACCGCAGCAGCTCGACAACGTTCACGACGTGGTGGGTCTGATCTTCGGCGGCACGCTGATCCTGATGGTCGGTATTTGGGACGACGTGATGACGATGACGCCGCGTTCCAAGCTGCTCGCGCAAGTCGTCGTCGCGGCGATCTCGATGCTCTACGGTTTCGTCATCCCGCCCTGGGTGACCAACCCGCTGCACCACGGTCAGACGCTGTTCTACCCGCACGGTTTCGAATGGCTGGTCTATCCGCTCACCATGCTGTGGTACGTCGGGATGATGAACGCGATCAACTTCATCGACGGCCTCGACGGGCTGCTCTCGGGCGTCACGGTCATCTCGGCGGCGTCGCTGCTGGTGATCGACCTCAACCGCGGCCACGCCGAGATCGCGCTCGTGCTGGCGGTTCTGGCCGGTGCCGCTCTGGGGTTTCTGCGCTACAACTGGAACCCGGCCAAGATCATCTTGGGCGACTCGGGCGCGCTGTTCATCGGGTACGTCTTCGCGACGGTCTCGATCATCGGGACGAGCAAGACCGCGTTCGCGATCTCGCTGCTCGTGCCGCTGTTGGTGCTGGCGCTCCCGGTGCTCGACACCGCGGTTGCGATCGTGCGCCGGACGCGCGCCGGTAAGAAGTTCTACGAGGCCGATCGCGGGCATTTCCATCACCAGCTGATCTTTCGCTTCGGTCTCAACGTGCGCCAAGCCGTGCTGCTGATCTACGCCGTCTGCCTGGTGTTGGGCGTCGTCGCGTACTTGCTCACCACCGGCTTCGTTCCGCTGAAGTTCGCGTGAGCGTAGCGCCGCCGTTGCGGGTCATGGCCGTGATGGGTACGCGGCCGGACACGATCAAGATGGCGCCGGTGGTGCACGCGTTGCGCGCCGCGCGGCCGGGGATCGAACCGATCGTCTGCGTCACCGCGCAGCACCGCGAGATGCTCGACGACGTGCTCGAGCTGTTCGGGATCGTCCCCGACATCGACCTCGACATCATGACCCGGACGCAGTCGCTCACCGACATCACGACCCGGGTGCTGCAGGGGATGGAGCGCGCGCTCGAGCAGGCGCGCCCCGATGTCGTGCTCGTCCACGGCGACACCACGACGTCGACCGCCGCCGCGCTGGCGGCGTTCTACGCCCAGATCCCCGTCGGCCACGTCGAGGCTGGGCTGCGCACGTCGACGATCGCCGAGCCCTTCCCCGAAGAGGCCAACCGGCGCCTTACCAGCGTGCTGACCTCGTTCCACTTCGCGCCGACCTCGCGCGCGAAGTCCAACTTGCTCTCGGAACGAACCGATCACGCGCACGTCGTCGTCACCGGGAACACGGTGATCGACGGTTTCGTCGAAACCGAACGCCGCGTGCGCGCGGGCGGAATCGCGACGCCGTCGCTCGACGGTCTGGACCCGTCGCGGCCGATGATCTTCGTGACCGCGCACCGCCGCGAGAACCACGGCCAGATGGCCGACATCGCCCGCGCCGTCGCGACGATCGCCGGTTTCCCCGAGCGGCCGCAGATCGTGTGGCCGGTTCACCCGTCACCGGCGGTGTACCCGGTCGTCCACGGGATCCTCGACGGCGTCGCGGGCGTACGGCTGACCGAGCCGATCAACTACGCCGAGACCGTCGCCGCGGTCGCTGCGTCGTACTTCGTGCTCACCGATTCGGGCGGACTCCAAGAGGAGGCGCCGACGCTGGGCAAACCGGTGCTCGTGATGCGCCGCGAGACCGAACGGCCCGAGGGGCTCGAGGCCGGAACGCTGCGGCTCATCGGCGCCGAGTACGGCGACATCGTCGACGAGACGCGCCGGTTGCTCACCGACCACGCGCTCTATCACCGTATGGCCCGGGCCTCGAACCCCTACGGCGACGGCCACGCAGCCGAGCGAATCGTCGGCTGGCTCTTGCACGCGTTGCGCAGCGGCCCGGCGCCCGACGAGTTCAGGCCCCCCTCGGCCGCGGCGTGATTCGGCTGATCGCGGCGGGCGGAGGGTTCACCGGAACGGTGATCGGCGGTTTTTTTGTCGGCGTCGTGGTATCGCGCGCGACGGGTGCCGGCTGGTGGATTCCGGTGGGACTTTTCGGCGGGCTGGGCCTCGGCGTCGTGGTCATCATCGTTGCCCTACGGCCATTCTTGAGGCCGAATTGACGCGTGATGCGAGAAACGTCGAGGAGGGCGGGCCCAATAACGGGCACAATAAGGGCGGCGCCGACCCGACGGCCGAGCTGCAGGCATACCAGACCCGCAAGCGGCTGATCTCCGTGCGGACGGCGCTGTTCCTCACACCGCTCATCGTCATCGCGGCGTGGCGGAATCCGGTGGCCGGCCTTGAGCTGGCGCTGGGTGGGGTACTCGGAGTCCTGAACATGCTGGCAACGATGCGCGCGAACGAACGGCTCCTGGAAGGCCGCACCAATCGTGCCATCTATGCCCTCAACGCTCAGGTCCGCATCTTCGCAGTCGGCATCGTTCCGGTGGCTGTCGCGTTCCGCTTCGGCGAGTTCTGGACGGTCGGGCTGTATTTCGCGGGGTTTTTCGCGCCGCTCGCGCTGTACGCCCTCGAATACCGCCGCCACGTCCAACAGGGAGTCTAGTGGAAGAGAAAATCGGCGAGCATCCGAGCTGGAATTGGCCAGTCCTCGGGCCCGTCCACTCCGACACGATCCTCACGACATGGGTCGCGATGCTGCTCGCGCTCGCATTTTTCTGGTGGCTGGGCAATTCGTACAAGAGCAACCGCGTGCGCAAGACCCAGGCGACGTTCGAAGGGATCATCCAGTTCTTGTCAGACCTGGCCGTCGGCACCCTCGGGGCGGCGGGCGAGCGCTTCGTCCCGATCTTCGTCGGGATCTTCTTGTTCATCTGGATCCTCAACGAGTTCGGCGTCTTCTTTATCAAGGCGCTCGGGCTCCCGTTCGGCGGGTCGCCGACCGCCGATCTCAACACCACCGCCGCCTTCGCGCTGTGCGTCTTCTTTTCGATCCAGTTCCTCGCGATCCGCAAGAGCGGCATCAAGGCCTACGTCCACCTCTTCAAGCCGTTCTGGCCGCTGGTCATCATCAATCTCCCCGAAGAGCTCGCGCGCCCGGTGGTCCTGGCGATGCGTCTCGCGTTCAACATCCTCGCCGGCGAACTGCTGCTGTTCGTCATCGCGACGATCATCAAATCGAACGTCGTCGTCGGGCCGTTGAACATTTCATTGCTGTCCGCGGTAGCACCGATCGGGATCGAATTCTTCAACTTCCTCATCGGAACGATCCAGGCGTTCGTCTTCACCCTGCTGAGCATCGTCTATCTGTCCTTGGCCACGGCCGAGGACCACTAAATGGGTTCGCGAACGCGCGAACCCTCGGACGGCCTTCGGCCGATCCGAATCCCCTGAAAGGTTAATCGTGACTCCTGAAGTCATCGTCGCCGCAGTCCTGATCACCGGTTTTGCGATCATCGTCGCGGCAGTCGCCCTGGGTTCCGCGGTCGGCGACGGTATCGTCGCATCGAAGGCCGTCGAGTCGATCGCGCGCCAGCCCGAAGCGCGCGGCAACATCTTCGTGTTCTTCTTCCTGGGCGTCGGCATCTTGGAAGCGTTCCCGATCATCGGGTTGGTGCTCGGATTCTTCCTGTTCTTCGCGGTCGGCGGCGGCGTGCTGCCGCTGGTCACGAAAATCCTCGCCGGCGGCACTCATCCGTAGCGGTACGGCACCGATCCGCTGATGCTGGATATCAACGGGACGCTCGTCGTCCAGCTCGTCAACTTCGTCGTCTTCCTGGCGATCCTCAACGTGATCTTCTTCAAGCCCGTCGGGGCGGCGATCGCGAAGCGCCGGGCGTACATCGACGGGTTGAAGCACGACATCGAGCAGCTCCAGCTCGACGCCAAGACGTTACGCGGCCAAGCCGAGGAACGCCGAGCTGCGGCGCGCCGCGCCGCCGACGAGGCGATGGGGCGCGCTCGCGTCGAGGCCGGAGCGCAAGCCGACGCGGCCATAAGCGTCGCGCAGACTCGGGCCGCGGAGCTGGTCGCGGAGGCGCAGGCCGAGGTCGGGCGCGAGATCGAGTCGGCACGCCGCGAGGAGCCCCGCATCGTCAACGCGCTCGCCGACGAGATGCTCGGCCGCGCGCTGGGGAGCCTCGCATGAACCTCCACGTCCTGGCGCAAGCCTCGCAGATCGTCGGCGCGGTCGTTTTTCTGATCGCGATCGTGCTGATCTGGAACCGCTTCATCGCGCCCGGAGTGAAAGCGTACCAAGAGTCCAAGAACGCCGAGCTCGCCGACGCCGAAGCGCGCCGCGAGCGCATGCGCGCCGACGTCGCCGTTGCGCGCGCCGAGGTCGAACATGCCGACGCCGATGCGCGCACGATCCGCGAGCGAATCGACGCGGCGACGGCGCGCGACCGCGCCAAGACGCTCGAAGAGGCGCAAGCCGAAGCCGACCGCATCATCCGCAACGCCGCGGGCGAGCTCGAGCGCGCCCGCTTGGCGGCGCGTAGCCGGCTGCGCATCGAGTTCATCGAGAAGGCGCTCGCGAAGGCACGCGCCCAGGCGCCGGGCCGGGTGAGCGACGCCACCAACACCGCGCTGGTCAACGCCACGGTCGACGATTTGGCGCGAGGGAAAGGCTGATGCCCAACCAGACGCTGGCGCGCCGCTACGCCACCGCGGTATTCCAGCTGGCGCAGGAAGCCGGTAAGACGACGGCCGTGCAGGGCGACTTGCACGCGTTTGTCGACGTGCTCGGCGCCGACGCCGGCGTGCGCAAGTTCTTCCGCTCGCCGGTGGTCGACCGCAAGGAGAAGGAGACGATCGTCGCCCACGCCTTCTCCCAGCTCGACCCCATCGCGCTGCACACGATCCTGCTGCTGATTCGCAAGCGCCGCGAGAACATGGCCGAGGAGATCGTCGAGCAATACGACGTCCTCGAACGCGACGCACGCGGCGCGCGGCCGTTGCGCGTCACCAGCGCGCGGCCGCTTTCAACGGCCGAGCTCGACGCGATCGTCGCGCGTTTGGCCGCCGCGTACCGTACCACGTTCGACGTAACGCAGTCGGTCGATCCGAGCCTGATCGGCGGCGTCCGCATCACCATGGGCGACAAGCGCGCCGACGGCACGATCGCCGGCCGCCTCGACGAAATCGCCCGCCTATTGAGCACGAACTAAGCCTAACCTCTAGCCAGAAAGCACGCCATGATCAACGCCGACGAGATCGCCGGAATCATCAAACAGCGCATCGCGACCTACGCGACGGGAACCAGCGAAGCCGAGATCGGCACCGTCATTGCGGTCGGCGACAACATCGCGCGCATCTACGGCCTCGACAACGCGCAGTCGTCGGAGCTCGTCGAGTTCCCCAACGGCGTCAGCGGGATCGTGCTGAACCTCGAAGAGGACAGCGTCGGCGTGGCGATCATGGGTCCGGACACCGGCATCAAAGAGGGCGACAAGGTGCGCCGGACCGGGCGCATCGCCTCGGTGCCGGTCGGCGACGCGGTGCTCGGCCGCGTGGTCAACCCGTTGGGCGATCCGGTCGACGGCAAAGGCGCGATCGCCTCGAGCCAGTACCGCACGATCGAGAACACCGCGCCGACGGTGGTCGAGCGCCAGGGCGTCAAGCAGCCGCTGCAAACCGGGATCCGCGCCATCGACGCGCTCATCCCGATCGGCAAGGGCCAGCGCGAGCTCATCATCGGCGACCGCGGCACCGGCAAGACGGCGATCGCCGTCGACACGATCATCAACCAGCGCGGCAAGAACGTCATCTGCATCTACGTCGCGATCGGGCAGAAGAGCTCGACGGTCGCGGCGCTGCTGCAGACGTTCGAACGGCACGGCGCGATGGAGTACACCACCATCGTCACGGTTTCGGCCGCCGAGCCGGCCTCGCTGAAGTGGATCGCCCCGTTCGCCGGCTGCGCGATGGCCGAGTACTTCATGTACGAAGGCAAAGACGTCCTCATCGTCTACGACGATCTCACCCGCCACGCGCAGGCCTACCGCGAAGTCTCGCTGCTGCTGCGCCGCCCGCCGGGACGTGAGGCCTATCCGGGCGACATCTTCTTCCTGCACTCGCGCCTGTTGGAGCGCGCCGCGAAGCTCTCCGACGAGAAGGGCGGCGGGTCGATCACCGCGCTGCCGATCATCGAGACGCAGGCCGGCGATGTGTCGGCGTACATCCCGACCAACGTCATCTCGATCACCGACGGTCAGATCTACCTGCAGAACGGCCTGTTCTTCCAAGGGATCCGGCCCGCCGTCGACGTCGGCATCTCGGTCTCGCGCGTCGGCTCGTCGGCGCAGACCAAGGCGATGAAGTCGGTCGCCGGCCGTCTCAAGCTCGACCTGGCGCAGTATCGCGAGCTGGCGGCGTTCTCCAAGCTGGCATCCGATCTCGACAAAGCGACGCAGCAGCAGCTCAACCGTGGCGACAAGATGACCCAGGTGCTGGTGCAGCCGCAGCTCGCGCCGCAGCCGATGGAAGACGAGGTCGCGGTGATCTTCGCCGCGACGCGCGGCTACCTCGACGCCATCCCGACCGCCCGGCTGGGCGACTGGGTGCAGCGCTTCGTCGAGTACGTGCACGAGAAACACCCCGCGGTCACCGACACGATCCGCACGACCAACGCGCTCTCGGACGACACCGAGAAGCAGCTGATCGCGGCGATCGACGATTTCAACAAGGGCTTCTAAGCAACACTATGCCGAGCGTTCGGGATCTTCGCGACCGGATACGGTCGCTCAAGAACACGCAGCAGATCACCAAGGCGATGAAACAGGTCGCCGCAGCCAAGATCCGCCGCGCCGACGCGCTGCAGAAGCGGTCGCGCCCCTACGCGGACGCGATCGGTGCGATGCTGCGCGACCTCATCGCGAACGTCGGCTCGGTCGACCACCCGTTCATGAAGCCGGGCCGCGAAGATGCGCCGGGCGGCGTGATCCTCATGACCGCCGACAAGGGGCTGGCCGGGTCGTTCAACGCCAACTTGATCCGCGCGGCCGAGCTGCACGGGCGCAGCAACGCCAACCTCGCCTGGTACGCGGTCGGCATCAAGAGCCGTAACGCGCTGCGCCGCCAGCGCGGCGAGACGCTGCAGTTCTGGCCCCTCGCGCAGGGCGTTATGTTCGACAACGCCCAGGAGCTGGCGCGCCGGGTCTCCGACGATTTCACCCAAGGCCGCATCGCTTCGTTGACGCTCGTCTCGCCGAAGTTGGTGAACATGATGACGCAGCGTCCCGAAGTGCGCCCGATCCTGCCGATCGCGCCGTCCGGCGACGCCGCAGCGGATCCCCGCAGCGGCTCGGTCGAATTCGAGCCGTCGCCGGAGTTCGTCCTCGGGCGGCTGCTGCCCAAGTACCTCGAGTTTACCCTGTACTCGGCGATGCTCGAGACCAACGCGTCGTTCTACGCCGCGCAGCTCGTCGCGATGAACAACGCCACCGACAACGCCAAGAAACTCATCGACGAGAACACCGTCGAGATGAACAAAGCGCGTCAAGCCGCGATCACCAAGGAAATCTTGGAGATCGTCGGCGGCGCCGAAGCTTTAGCTGGTTAAAGGATACATCGTGAGCGCCACCCCGACCCCGACTTCACTCGCGAACGGCAAGGTCGTTCAGGTCCTCGGCAACGTCGTCGACGTCGAGTTCCCCACCGATGGGCTGCCCAACATCAACGTCGCGCTCTCCGTGCATATCGGCGGCGCCAACAGCGGCTCGAACGGTTCGGGCGCGCACCTCGACGCGGGGATCAAGCTTTCGGGGACGGCGATGTCCGAGCGCGACCTCGTTCTCGAAGTGCAGGGCGAGCTGGGCAACAACCAAGTGCGCTGCCTGGGGATGGGATCGACCGACGGGCTCGTGCGCGGTGCGGTGGTCTCGAACAGCGGCGCCTCGATCACCGTGCCGGTCGGTGAGGGGACGCTGGGGCGCATCTTCAACGTCTTGGGCAAGACAATCGATTCCGACGAACCGGTCAAGGCGGCCGCGTACCGGCCGATCCACCGCGACCCGCCGAAGTTCGACGAGCAAGACCCGACGCAGAAGATCTTCGAGACCGGGATCAAGGTCGTCGACTTGATGGCGCCCTACACGCGCGGCGGTAAGGTCGGTCTCTTCGGCGGTGCCGGCGTCGGCAAGACCGTGCTCATCCAAGAGCTCATTCGCAACATCGCCGCCGTGCACAAGGGCTTCTCGGTCTTCACCGGCGTCGGCGAACGTACGCGCGAAGGCAACGACCTGTGGGTCGAGATGAAAGAGTCGGGCGTGCTCGCGCAGACGACGCTGGTCTTCGGCCAGATGGACGAGGCGCCGGGCGTGCGCTTCCGCATCGCGCAGACCGGCGTGACGATGGCCGAGTACTTCCGCGACGATCTCGGCGCCGACGTGTTGCTCTTCATGGACAACATCTTCCGGTTCATGCAGGCCGGCTCGGAGGTCTCGGCGTTGCTGGGCCGCATGCCGTCGGCCGTCGGCTACCAGCCTTCGCTGGCGACGGAGATGGGCGCGATCGAAGAGCGCATCACCACGACGCAGAAGGGCTCGATCACCTCGGTCCAAGCGGTCTACGTCCCCGCCGACGACTACACCGATCCCGCGGTCGCCACGACGTTCGCGCATCTCGATGCGACCACGGCGCTGTCGCGCCCGATCTCCGAGCTGGGGATCTATCCCGCGGTCGATCCGCTGGCGTCGTCGTCGCGCATCCTCGACCCGGCGATCGTCGGCCAGGAGCACTACGACGTCGCGCGCGGCGTCCAAGAGACGCTCCAGCGCTACCGCGATCTCCAGGACATCATCGCGATCCTGGGCGTCGAAGAGCTCTCCGACGACGACAAGGTCGCGGTCGGACGCGCGCGGCGCATGCAGCGCCTGTTCTCGCAGCCGTTCTTCGTCGCCGAGCAGTTCACGGGTCGCTCCGGCAAGTACGTCAAGATCGAAGAGACGGTCGCATCGTTCCGCGAGATCCTCGACGGCAAGGTCGACGACGTTCCGGAACAAGCCTTCCTCTACGTCGGCGGCATCGAGGAAGTCAAAGAAGCCGCCCGCGGCATGGGTTGGAATGGCTAACACCATTCCGTTCCAGCTCATCACGCCGCTGTCGGTGAAGTTCGACGGCGAGGCGGAGCTCGTCATTGTCGTCGGCACCGAGGGCGAAGTCGGGATCCTGCCGTCGCATGCACCGTTTCTCACCGCGCTGCGGCCCGGCGTATTGCGCGCCAACGTGCGCGACGCCGGCGGCGCCCCCAAGCGGCTCGAGTTGGCGTGCAGCGAAGGCTTCATGCAGGCGCTGCCGGGCAAGGTCACGGTCCTCGCCGACATGGCGCTGGAGCCCGACGAGATCGATATCGCGCAGGCGCGCGCCGATCTCGAAGCCGCGCAAGAGGCGTTGCGCGCCGCGGGCGGAGAACTCGCCGCGGTGCGTGCCGCGATGGCGCAGGTCGACTTCGCCAACGCCAAGCTCGCCGTCGCCGGCGTCACCTGACCTCGCGCAGGATCCCCGTTTCGACCTCGTAGACGAAGCCGCGCACGTGGTCGCGCTGCGGTAAGAACTCGTGGCTGCGCACCCGCTTGACCGCACGTCGTACCGCGGCGTCGACGTCGTCGAACGCGCCGAACTCGTACGGCGGGCGGGCGCCCGTCTCGGCCTGGAGCTCCGCCTGGAGCGCGTCCTCGCTGATCTTCTGCAGCCCACAGTCGGTGTGGTGAACGAGGATCACGTCGCGTGTCCCCAAGACGCGTTGCGAAAGCACCAGCGAGCGCAGCGCGTCGTCGGTGATGAGCCCGCCGGCGTTGCGGATCACGTGCGCGTCGCCGATCGCCAGGCCGAACAGGTCGAAGACGTCGATGCGCGAGTCCATGCAGGCGACGATCGCCAGATGCTTCGCCGGCGTGACCGGCCGCGGGCCGCCGAAGCGCGCGGAGTGCAGTCGCGCCTCGTACAGCATGTGATCGATGACGGAGTCGCTCCGAGCCACCCGGCGGGTTTGCGTGCCGACCGTCGAGTTCCCGCGTCAGCGGGCGAGCGCCCCCTTTTTCCCGGTGTTTCGGCGTTGCGGCCGGGCTGTTTCGGGGAACGTGGATAGCCGGAGGAAATAGATGCAACACACCGATGCGGGCACTGCCGTCGTCGCGACGTTCACCCAGCGCAGCCGTGCCGACGCGGCGATCGCTGCGCTGCACGAGCAGGGCTTTCGCCGCACCTGGCTGGCGGTGATCGACCGCTCGGCCGGCGCGGGCCAGACGTTCGCCGATTTCGGCGACGGCGTGCAGCGGCGCTGGATCCGCAAGGACGCGCCGCGATCGCTCTACGATGCGCTCCGCGACCACGGTGTGTCCGATGACGTCGCGCTGCACTTGGATGACTCGGTCGACGACGGCCACTGCATCCTCGTCGCGGAGGCGGCGAACGAACCGGCGTATGCACAGGAGATCGTCGAGCGCGCGACTGGGCAGCTGCTCTCGGCGCCGACCCCGCTCAAGGGTGACGCGGCGACCCCCGAGCGCGACGCGCTGCGCGAGCGCCGGCTGTCGATCGCCCCGGTCGTCCGCGAGGACGTCTTCGTCTGTCGCGAACCGCGCGGCGCGACGCCCTCGATCTAGGGTTCGGGCAACTCTTGCCAGAGGGTCGAGTGCTCGTCGGGCCGTAGCCGTTCGACCGTGTAGTAGTAGAGCGCGAGGGAGCGTCGCACGACGTCCGGCGGGCAGTCGAGCGGGTGCGGATGACCGTGGTACGACGTGTCCGTCGTGTTGAAGATGACCGTGCGGTTGAACAGCGGCGCGATGACCGCGCCCGGGGCGCGCATCTCCGGCGGCCAAAGCTCGAGATCGCCGCCCCATTCCGCGCGCCAATTCGGATTGAGATAGAGCAGCAGGTTGAGCCGCCGGTACGCGTGCATGATCGGATGCACGTTGAAATCGGCGTGGACGATCAGCTTGCCGCCCCGGATGATTTGGTGGAAGCCGGCGCCGTCGAGATACGGATCCGGGATCAGCCCCGCGATTCCGGTCAGCGCCGTCAGATACGTCAGGAACGGCGTCGAGCTCAGGCTGGCGATCAGGAATGTCGATTGCGGCCCCAGCGCCGCGGCGTCGCGGAAAAAGAACTTGCGCTCCTGGAAGCCGGGGACGTCGCGGGAGCCTAACCGATCGCGCTCGGTGAAGGGCGACGGGATCTCGGCGCTCACGGCTCGCAGCAACTCGGGCCGAAACATGCCGTCGAGCACGATGTGCGGGAACGGCGCGGCGGCCGCATAGCGCGGCGCCGAAGCAGCGGCGCCGTCGGCGAACGCCGCACCGTGCGCAAAGGCGCCGAAGAATCCGCTAGGCGACGTCGACGTACTCGCCCGATGGCTCCGGGATTGGAAGCTGGTCCTCGCGGAGCCCTTCCAAATGTAACTCGATTGCGCGCCGAATGAGTTCGCGTGCCTGGTCGCGCGTTTCACCGACGACCGCGACACCCGGCAAGTCCGGGGGATATGCGCCCCACCCGCCATCACTAGCTCGCTCGTAGACTACGTAGTATCGCATCAGCGCTCCCAGCCCGCCTGAAGAAATATGCTCCGCAGCGTTTTCGGCGGAACTTCTCGATTATCGTGCCCCGCGACGGTGACGCGTCCCCCACCGGAAGGGTGCTTCCACTGCTCGTGGCTTCCATCCTGACGCACGATCACCCATCCAGCGTCTCTAAGGTGGCGGCGCACATCCCGAAACTTCACCGTGCCTTCATCATACCA
Organism: Vulcanimicrobiota bacterium; assembly: GCA_003140215.1. Taxonomy (GTDB): domain Bacteria; phylum Vulcanimicrobiota; class Vulcanimicrobiia; order Vulcanimicrobiales; family Vulcanimicrobiaceae; genus Vulcanimicrobium; species Vulcanimicrobium beijerinckii. The sequence continues at coordinate 53,968 of PLJL01000004.1, forward strand.
CGACACGGCGCACGAAGTCGTTCTCAAAAGGTGCCGCACGCCCTCGACCCTCGGCGAAGTGACTGCAGTTGTGCTATGCCCCCTACCCGGCACACAGAGAGGCCAAGCCCCCGGATTAGAAAACTATTGGGTATGCACAATGCCTCGGCCGTGGGAGCAGGAACATTGTCGCCGACCTTTCTCTGCAGGCCATAAAGTGAAGCGTCGACCGCTGGTCTTTATTGCCATGCCCTTCGGCGTAAAGTTTGCCAGTGACGTCGCCGACAAGGTCGACTTCGATCGAATCTACGAACTTGCGCTTAAGCCGGCGCTCGCCGCTTTCGACGTCGATTACGTACGCGCCGATGAAGAGCCAGCGGGCGGTATTATTCATGCGAAGATGTTTGAACGTTTGCTCTTTGCGGATCTCGCAATTGTGGACGTCACACTCGATAACGCGAACGTATTCTATGAGCTTGGCATTCGACACTGCGCACGCCGACGCGCGACGATAATTATCCGAGCGGAAGGCGGTCAGATACCGTTCGATATTGCAATGACGCGTATCGTACCGTATAAACTCACACGTGGCGTATTAACGGATGAAGAGGCAACTCGACTCCGAGATGAACTCGCCCGGCGTATCAACTATTGCTTTGGCGAGATGGAGCAGCTCGACGGAAAGGATAGTCCGCTGTTTCAGCTCATGGACGGTTTTTCCGGCGTGAATACTGCGACTAGACTCGACGACTCGATGCACGAGCGTTTAAGGTCCGGCGAGAACATTCGCGCAAGAATTGCAGGGATCGCAGATCGACTGATCGATCCCAGCGCACTCGACGAGCTCGATGCGGTAGCGTCGGAGCTCGACACGGCCTCGCCCGAAAGTCTCGATGTGTTAATGGCGCTGCTTGACGCGTATCAAAGGCAGCAGGGATTTAGCAGGATCATCATGCTTGTCGAACGGTTGCCTTCCGAGCTTCGTGTTCGCCCCAGCGTGCAAGGGCGATACGTTCTTGCCGTATGCAGATCCGAGTCGGCGGAGCTTGCAGAACTTGCACTGTCCGAAATGGAAAGCACGGTCGATCGGTCGATAGCGACCGCGGAAGAATGTGCGCGAGTGTTCAGCGCATACCAGCGGCTGCTCGACCATCCCGTTCGCTCCTCATACGCGGACGGGATGGCGAAGCTGGATATTCGCCGGTTATCGGACCGAGCCATTCGCTGGGGGCGGCGCGCCTTCGAGCTGGACCCGCACGATTACTACACTGGTCTGAATCTGGCCGAAAGGCTCTTAAAGCATGGAACCGCAGAAGCGTATCGCGAAGGTAAAGCTGTCGCCGGAGCAACGCTGTATGCCCTGTTAAGGTTGGAGCGCATTGAGACGGCTGTCGCCTGGAATCAAGACTATTGGTATCAAGCGACGCTCCTACAGCTAAACGTTATGTTGGAAAACTGGACCTTCGTTGACGACCTAGTCGACCGCATTCGTAGTCTTAAGGAAACAGTATCGTGGGAGCTCGAAGCTACGCGCCTAAATATCGCTGAAATGCGGGACTTGCTGGACACGCCGGAGGGTCGCGCCCGCGCTGGAATTGTCATTGACAAGCTGTTCTAGCGGCGACCTTCGCGGTCTCTGCGCTGATACATTCGGCTATCCTCAGTCTCCGCAGTCGGGTCCGTTACCGTCAGTCGCCGGGGACGACCCGGCAGGCTTCGACCGGGAGGTCGAGGTGCACCGTGCTGCCGACGCTGCGGTCTTCGGACGGCGGCGTCGACACGCGCACCTGCGTGGTCCCCAAGTCAATGAGGTAGTCGCGGGCGTCGCCGAGGTACGTCTGCCGCAGCACGACTCCCGCCAGGCGATTGTGCCCGTTCTCCTGGTATCCGACGGCGTCGTCGCCGGCGGCGGCGAAGCCCATCGAGTGCGGGCGAATGCACAGCGTGACCGGGCCGCGCTGCGCCGCGTCGAAGTCGTCGCGCACGCGCAGCCGTGCGCCGCAGCACTCGACGACGTGCGGCTCGATCAGCGTCGCGGGGAGCGTGTTGGTGCCGCCGACGAACGTCGCGACGAACGCGGTTGCCGGTTGCTCGTAGATCTCGTGCGCGGTGCCGACCTGAGCGATCTTGCCGCCGCGCATGAGCGCGATGCGGTCGGCGGTGACCATCGCCTCGGTCTGATCGTGCGTCACGTAGACCATGGTGATCCCGGTGGCGTCGTGGATGCGCCGGATCTCGAAGCGCATCTCCTCGCGCAGGTTCGCGTCGAGGTTGGAAAGCGGCTCGTCGAGGAGTAATGTCTCGGGTTTGACCACGACGGCGCGCGCGAGCGCGACCCGCTGCTGCTGGCCGCCCGACAACTCCGACGGATAGCGGGCGGCCAGGTCGGTCATGCGAACGCTGCGCAACACCTCGCGCGTGCGGTCCTCGATCTCCGAGCGCGAGAGCTTCATCACCCGCAAGCCGTAGGCGACGTTCTCGAAGACCGTCTTGTGCGGCCAGACCGCGTAGCTCTGGAAGATCAGCGACATGCGCCGGTGCTCGGGAGGCACGACGTGCCGGGGCGACGAGACGACGCGGTCGCCCACCGCGATCGTCCCGGCATCTGGCTTGAGGAAGCCGGCCAGCAGCTGCAGCGTCGTCGTCTTGCCGCAGCCCGAGGGCCCGACCAGCGCCATCACTTCACCGTCGGCGATCGCCAGGTCGATGGCGTCGACGGCGCGCGCCCCTTGCTTGCCGGCGTACGACTTGGAGAGTCCGGCGATATCGATGCGTGCCATCAGGAACTCGTTTTCTCCATGAAGTCGCGTCCCAGGAAACGGTACGCCACCGAGACGATAACCAGCGTGATCGCCAAGATGATGATCGCGAGCGTCGAGACGCCCTCGTAGTTGCCGGCGTCGGTGAAGTCGAAGATTTGCGTCGTCATCGTCGCCGTGCGCGGAGTGAACAGAAAGATCGCCGAGCTCAGCTCGCGGATCGCCGGGATGAAGACGAGCAGCCAGCTGGCGAGCAAGCCACGGCGCAGCAGCGGCGCGGTGATCGTGCGCAGCGCGCGCAGGCGGGTCGCGCCCAGCGTTCGCGCCGCATTTTCGAGGTCGACGTTGACCGCGCCGATCATCGTGTTGAGGTTGGAGTAGGCGATGGGCAGAAACCGCGTCGTGAACGCGATGATCAAGATCGCGGCGGTGCCGTACAGGATCAGCGGCGGGTGCGAATAGGCCGCGTAGATCCCGATCGCCAGCACGATCCCCGGCACGACGAAGGGCGCCATGCAGACGATCCCCAGCGCGCTCGCGCCGGGAAAGAGCCGGCGGTTCGCGGTGTAGGCGATCAGAAAGGCGATGATCGTCGCGATGGTCGCCGCCGCGGCGCCGTACGAGAGGCTGTGAACGATCGCCAGGCGCGTCTCGCCGTTTTCGAAGAGCGCCCAGTGGTACCAGTACAGCGTCAGGTTGCCGGGGACGGGACCGGTGCTCCAGATGCGCGAAAGCGAGGTGGCCAGCAGTGCCAGATACGGCAAGAACACCGAGCACAACGGCACGATCAGCGCGATCCCCAGCAGCGGCCAGCGCCAGGCGCCCAACGCGATGAGCCGGCGGCGGCCGCCTTTCCCGCCCACGGTGGTGAACTTGCGGCGCCCCAAGATGCGCCGCTGCAGCAGCAGCAGCCCCAGCGTCACGGCGATCAGCGGCATCGCGTACGCGGCGGCCAGCTCGGTGCGCACCGGGAACTGAAAGAACAAGTAGAGCTGCGTCGTGACGACCTGCGTGCGCGCCGGGATGAGCAGGAATGCCGGCGTGCCGAACTCGGCGAGCGCTTCGAGGAACGACATGATGAAGCCGGCGACGATCGCCGGCATGACCAGCGGCAGCGTGATCGAGCGCATCGTACGCCAGGCCGAGGCGCCCAACGTCGACGACGCATCTTCGAGCTCCACGGCGAGCAGCTCGAGGCCGCCGGCAACGAACGTGAACGTGTACGGAACGTTGTAGAGCGCCATCACGAAGATCGCGCCGCCGAGCGAGAAGATGTTGAGCGGGCCGTGGTCGGCGTGGGTGAACGACGCGATGGCGCGGTTGATCCAACCGCTGTTGGGAGCGGCGAGCAGAATCCAGGCCTCGGCGCCGATGAACGATGGCGTGACGAACGCCGCGGTGATGAGCGCGCGAAACCCCTTGCGCCCCGGCATGTCGGTGCGCGCGATCAGCCAGGCCAGCGGCGTCCCGATGAGCGCGGCGATGCTCGCCACGCACGCCGCCAGCACGAACGAATTGAAAATCGGTCGCAAGTAGATCGAGGTCGTGAACGCGGTGACGTAGTTGCCCAGCGTGAGGCCGCCGGCGTCGGCCCGTTGCACGCTGATGAGCAGCAGCCAGCCCAGCGGCACGATGACCAGAATCGCCAGCACCGCGACCGCTCCGATGAAAAAGATCGGGCCGACGTCGAACCCCCGGCGTTCCGCGCGGCGCGGCGCGGCCTCGGCTACCATCCTAGCGGCGCACTAGACGTTGAAGGTCTCGCGCCACTTGGCGATGACTTCGGGGATCCCGTTGAGCAGCCGCTCGATCTTGACGTGATAGGTCTTCATCCGGTCGATGCGGATCCCGGTCGTCGAAGGAACGTCGAGACGCAACGGCAGGTTGAACGTTGATGCCGCCGTCATCGAGTACTCGTGCGAGTAGTAGAAGTTCATGAACAAGCGCGCGGCGTTCGGGTGTGGCGCCTCTTTCAACACGGTGACCGGCGCGGTGACGAGGATCGTGTCGTCCTCGGGGAACGCGACCGCGATCGCGTTGCCGCCCGCCTTGCGCTCGAGCGCGAGGCTGTCGGCGCCCGGCCCGACGACGCGCTCGCCCGAGACGATGTCGGTCGTGCAGTCGAACACTGAGCGGCCGATCTTGGGGTTGTTCTTCGCGAACGGCTTGAAGTAGTTGTCCCAGCCGTACTTGTCGGTCATCGCCACGACCCAGTTGCCGACATAGCCGCTGAAGCCGGGGTGCCCCGTCGAGAGCAGATCCTTCATCCGCGGATCGAGCAGGTCGCCCCATTTGCGCGGCGCCGGGATCTTCTTGGGGTTGTAGTTGATGCACATCAGCGCGATGTCGCCGAGCTGATAGGTATCGTCGGGGTCGAGGTGCTGGAACTCTTTGGGGATCTTGTCGATGTCGCCGGGGACGAACTGCGCCAACGCGTTCTGCTTTTTGAGGATCGTCATGTGCGCTTCGTCGGTCGACGCGAACACGTCGACTTGGTGGACGTTCGACTTGAGATCTTGCGTGAGGCGCTGAAACAACACCTGACCGGTTTGGCGCAGCAGCTCGATCTCGATCCCGGGGTATTTGGCTTTGAACGCGCCGGCGCACTTCTCGGCGGCGCCTTGCGTGTAGTGGCCGGTCCACCACACGAGCTTGCCTTCGCGCTTCGCTGCGTCGTAGAGCTTGGAGACGTCGGCATCGGTCACTTGGTTCTTGCGCCGCGGCGTCGCCGCCAATGCCGTCACCGGCGTCCCGCCGGCGAGGCCTGCTCCCAGGGCGGCAGCGCTGCGCACGAAGGTCCCTCTGGTTGTCATGTCATGCTCCTCTCATCGGGTTTATCCCGAGCTCCGGTCAGGGTCAAGGGCCGCGGCATAGACCTCGGCGACGTGCAGCGCGCGGCGCCCGGCGCCGTGAGCGATTTGATGTTTGCAGCTCATCCCGTCGGCGACGACGAGCGTGTCGGCGCCGGCGGACCGCACGGCGGGGAGCAGAGCGTGCTCCGCCATGCGCATCGAAACCTCGTAGTGCTCCGTTTCGTAGCCGAACATTCCGGCCATTCCACAGCACGACGATTCGATCAACGTCGCCTGGAGTCTGGGGATCGCGCCGAGCGCGCGCACGACCGAGGGCATCAGACCGAAGGCTTTTTGGTGGCAGTGCCCGTGCACGACGGCGCGCCGCTCGAACGGGCGCAACGGTGGCGACCAGCGTCCCGCCTCGAGCTCCCGAGCGACGAACTCCTCGAACAGCACGGCCTGCGACGCGAGCGTCCGAGCTGCCTCGCCGGGGACGAGCGCGAGGAACTCGTCGCGCAGCGTCAACAGGCACGACGGTTCCAATCCGACGATCGGCACCCCGCGTGCGGCGTACGGCGCCAGCGCCGCGAGGGTGCGCCGCGCCTCCGCGCGCGCTTCGTCGAGCAGCCCTGCGCCCAGGTAGGTACGTCCGCAGCACAACGGCCGTGCGCCCGCGCCGGCGAACGTCACGGCGTAGCCCGCCGCGCGCAGCACGCGTTCCGCCGCCCGCGCGACATCGGCTTCGAAATAGCGGTTGAAGGTGTCGACGAACAAGACGACCTCGCCGTTGGTCGCCGCCGGCGCCGGGGCGGGCGGGCGCTCGCGAAACGGCCGCGCGTGCCAACGCGGCAGCGGGCGCTTCGCGGTGAAGCCGGTGGCGCGCTCGAGCAGCCGCGCCGCGCCGGGGATGCGGTCGCGCAGGTTGGCCAGTCGCCGCAACGGGCCGGCGCGGTGCGCGGCGCGCGGGAGCGCGGCCACGATCCGGTCGCCCAGCGGCGTGCCGTGCTCCTTGCGGTAGCGCGCGAGAAATTCGATCTTCATCCGGGCCATGTCGACGCCGGTCGGGCACTCGCGGCGACACGCCTTGCACGACACGCACAGGTCGAGCGCGTCGTAGAGCTCGCGCGAGGTCAGGCCGGCCGGTCCGAGCTGACCGGTCAACGCGAGGCGCAGCGCGTTGGCGCGGCCGCGCGTGACGTGATGCTCGTCGCCGGTGACGCGGTACGACGGACACATCGCGCCCGGCTCGCTCTTACGGCAGGCGCCGTTGTTGTTGCACATCTCGACGGCACCGCTAAAGGAGCCGAACTCGGACCAGTCCAGCTCCGTCTTTAGCGGCAGCGGAGCATAGCTCGGCCCGTAGCGGAACAGGCTGCGGTCGTCCATCTTCGGAGCGTCGACGATCTTGCCCGGGTTGAGCGTGCCGTCGGGATCGAACGCGCGCTTGACGTCGCGGAACGCCTCCACGATGCGCGGCCCGAACATCGCCGCGTGGAACTCCGAGCGCACGATCCCGTCGCCGTGTTCGCCCGAATGGGCGCCGCCGTACTCGCGCACGATCGCAAACGCCTCCTCGGCGATCGCGCGCAGCTTGCCGACGTCTTCGCCGCGCTTCACGTTGAGCACCGGGCGCACGTGCAGACAGCCGACCGCCGCGTGCGCGTAGAACGTTCCCGTCGTACCGTACTTCGCGAAGATCGCGTTGAGCCGCTCGGTGTACGCGGCGAGGTGCTGCAGCGGGATCGCGCAATCCTCGATGATCGAGATCGGCTTGGAATCGCCGCGCATCGAGGTCATGATGTTGAGCCCGGCGGCGCGGACTTCCCACATCTCGCTCTGCGCTTTGGGCTCGCTCAGCTGCACCACGCCGTCGGCGAAGCCGAGCCCCGCCATCGTGTCGTCGAGCGCGTCGAGCTTCTCGAGCAGCGGCGCCGGGTCGTCGCCGGCGAACTCGACGAGCAGCAGCGACCCCGGTTCGCCGCGGACGTATTTCGCCATGATCGGCGCGAACGCCGCGATCTCGCGCGACAGCTCGATCATGGTGCGGTCGACCAGCTCCACGGCGACCGGGTCGAGCGCGACCAAGGCTTGGATCGAGCGCATCGCGTCGCCGAAGGTCGGGAAATGGCACACCCCGAGCACCTTGGCGCGCGGCAGCGGTTGCAGCTCGAGGTCGAGCGCGTTGAAGAAGGCCAGCGTGCCTTCCGACCCGATCAGCAGCTTGGCCATGTTGAAATCGGTGGTTCCGACAGTCTGAATCGCGTAGCCGCCGACGTGGCGCTGGAGCTTGGGGATCCGGGCGTCGATCTCGGCCGCTTCGCGCGCCGCGATGGCTCGGACTCGGGCCACGAGCTCGCCGTAGCGCTGCGGTGCGGGGTATTCGTCCGACGCAGCGACCGGACCGAAATACGCGCGCGTCCCGTCGGCGAGCACCGCGTCGATCCCGGCCACGTTGTCGGCCATGATCCCGTAGCGGATCGAGCGCGCCCCCGAGCTGTTGTTGGCTGCCATCCCGCCCAGCGTGGCGCGGCTCGCGGTCGACGGGTCGATTGGGAAGAACAGGCCGTGGGGCCGTAGTTCGCGGTTGAGGTCGTCGAGCACGAGGCCGGGCTCGACCCGCACGCGGCGCGCGCTGGTGTCTAGCGAGATCACGTTGCGCAGGTACTTGCTGGTGTCGACGATGAGCCCGTGGTTGACGGTCTGCCCGCACTGCGAGGTGCCGCCGCCGCGCGCCGTGACCGGGATGCCGTGCTCGCGCGCGATCGCGATCGTCGCCGCGACGTCGTCCGCCGTGCGCGGCACGACGACGCCCAGCGGAAAGATCTGATAGATCGACGCATCGGTCGCGTACATCCCGCGCGTCAGCCGGTCGAACGCGACCTCGCCGTGGATCTCGGCGCGCAGCTTCGCCTCGATTCGCCGAGCAAGCACGGGTTCGCGCTCCGCATCGGAATGCGGCGCCGTTACAGACGTGCTCACGCGGAAAGGTGGGGCAACCAATCCCCATTCGGCCGCGGCGGCGTCGTCGTCGGGAAAGCGCATCGTGACGCCGAAGAGCCACACGCATGCCGACCCTGCGCGTCGTTTTGGCAATCGCCATGGCAACCGCCGCCGCCCTCGTCCTTCAGCGCCCCGCGTCCGCCGCGCAGACGATCGTCGCCGCGGACCCGACGCCACCCTCGTAGCATCTCTCGCCGCAGGTCACGTTCCGAACGGTGCGCCGGCGCCGCGATCGCGCTCAACTCAGACACCCGCCAGTGCGGGTGCGCCCTCGGTTGCGAGATATGCGAGCGCCGGCGAGACGCCGTCGCCGTGCGGGATCCCGACGAGCTCGAGCCCCATCTGCACCCCGCACAACGTCCCGGCGAGCATGAGGTCGTTGAACGAGCCCAGGTGGCCGATGCGGAAGACCTTGCCCTTGAGCTTGCCCAGACCGGTGCCGAGCGACATGTCGAAGTGTTCGAGGATCGTCGCGCGCAGCGCGTCCGCGTCGCTACCCTCGGGGACCAGGAGTGCGGTGAGGGTGTTCGAGTACTCGCGCGGGTCGAGCGCGAGGATCTCCAGCCCCCAGCCGCGCACCGCGCGCCGGGTTGCCTCGCCGTGACGCGCATGGCGCGCGAACACGTTCGGCAGACCCTCTTCGTGCAGCATGTGCAGCGCCTCGCGCAACCCGTAGAGCATGTTGGTCGCCGGCGTGTAGGGGAAGTAGCCGTCGCGGTTGCTCTCGAGCATCTCGTCCCAGGCCCAGTACGAGCGCGGCAGCTTGGCCGTGCGCGACGCCGCCAGCGCCTTGTTCGAGACCGCGTTGAAGGCGAGCCCCGGCGGCAGCATCAAGCCCTTTTGCGAGCCGCCGACGGTGACATCGACCCCCCACTCGTCGTGGCGGTAGTCGATCGAGGCTAGCGAGCTGATCGTATCGACCAGGAACAGCGCCGGATGTCCGGCGCGGTCGATCGCTGCGCGAACCTCCGCGACCCGGCTGGTAACACCGGTCGAGGTCTCGTTGTGGACGATCGCGACGGCTTTGATCGTGCGGCCGGCGTCGGCTTCGAGACGCGCGGCGATCGCCTCGGGGTCGACGCCGTGGCGCCAGTCGCCCGGCAGGATCTCGACTTCGAGTCCCAGCCGGCCGGCGAGTTTGCTCCACAGCGAGGCAAACCACCCCGTCTCAGCCATCAAGACGCGGTCACCCGGCGAGAGCGTGTTCACCAGCGCGGCTTCCCAGGCGCCGGTCCCCGAGGCCGGATAGATCACCACCGGGCCCGCGGTCGCGAACACCGGGCGGATCAGCTCTTGGATCTCGCGCGTCAACGGCGCGAACGCCGGTCCGCGGTGATCCATCGTGGCCCGGTCGATCGCCCGCAGCACGCGCTCGGGCACGTTGGTCGGGCCGGGGATCTGCAGGAAGTGGACGCCGCTCTGGGGCTGGGGCACGAGCCGCCCTCCAACGTGTGTCGGGGTGGGATTCGGGAAATCGCATATTGAATGCAAAATGCGGAAATCATGCTGATCGCGCGACTTTCCTTGCACGACGAGACCGTGGCCCGGCTGCGCTCGATGATCACCGAAGGCGAGCTGCTTCCGGGCGCCCGGATCGCGGAGCGCGAGCTGTGCGATCGGTTCGGCATCTCGCGCACCCCGCTGCGGGAGGCGCTCAAGGTCCTCGCTTCGGAGGGTCTGGTCGAGCTGCTGCCGCACCGCGGCGCGCGCGTCACGCTGCTCTCGGCGCCTGAGTTGCGCGACGCCTTCGAGGTCGTCGCGGCACTCGAAGGGCTCGCCGGAGAGCTGGCTTGCCGGCGCATCAATGCGGCCGGATTGGCGGCGATCGAGGCGCTGCACCTCGAGATGGGCGGGCATTACCGGCGCGGCGATCTGACCGCGTACTTCGCCTGCAATCAGGCCATCCACGAAGCGATCAACCGCGCCGCCGGCAACGCCCAGCTCAGCGACCTGTACGCGCTGGTCTCCAACCGCATACGCCGCGCACGCTACCTAGCCAACCACTCGCCGGAGCGCTGGGCGCAAGCGATGCACGAGCACGACGAGATCCTGGCTGCGCTGCGGCGACGCGACGGCCCGGCCTGTCACGCGCTGCTCCGAGCGCACCTCGCGCACAAGCTCTATTCGCTCGCCGGCCCATCCGATGACGAGGTACGCTGAGATGACCCGTTCCCACGGCGCGCGTTCCGCGCTGCTCACCGCCGCGCTTGCCGCGACGCTGGTCGCGCTGAGCGCGGCGCGGCCCGCCGCCGCCGCGCCGCCGATCGTCGCCGGCGACCCGTCGCGGCCCAGCGCGATCACGATCACCGAGGGGTCGACCTACGTGCTCAGCGGGAGCGGATCGCCGTACCGCGTGGTCTGCGTCGTTTTCGTCAACCACGGCGCGCACACGGCGACCAAGGTCGGCTTGAACCTCGCGGTGGTCGACGCGACCGGCACGGTGCTCGGCGTCGACCTGATCTATCCGCGCGGCAAGTTCTTCGTCGACGGGCGCTCGGCGTACTCGGGCGGCGGCAGCGCGATCGAAGCACCCAACGGAAATTGCCACCCGTTCAACGCGACCCGCGACCAGCATGGATCGACGTTCTTCTACAAGATGGGGCGCGACGCGCCGCCGACGCAAGTGGCGGCGATCCTCGTTTCGGCGCGCGAGATCGTGTACGACGACGGGACGGCGTGGCGCACCGATCTCGTTCCGATGACCGGCGATCACGTCACGCTGCCGGCCGCGCCGCCGTTCGTCGTGGCCGTGCCCGCGGGACCGCCGCGGGTCACCCCGTCCGCCGTCGCCGGCTCGCCGATCGACGTGACGGACGCATACAACTACGAGTACGCCTCTCAGGAGTATGCCGGTCGGATCCCCTACATCGCGCGCAGCCGGTCGACGTGCGCGAACTTCACCAATCGCGACGCGCGCGTGGCCAAGCACGTCCGGATCGACCTCGCGCTGGTCGACCGCAAGGGCGCGATCGCCGGCATCGAGGAGATGCATCCGCGCGGGACGTTCTCATCGGGCGCGACGAACGACAACACCAGCGGCGACTGCATCACCGTGCGCGGCCGCTGGGACGCGGACAGCTTCCTGTACGGCCCCGATGCGACGCCGATCGGGCGCATCTTGGCGATCCCGGTCCTGGCCGAGTTTGCCGACGGCACGTCATGGCAGAACCCGAATCCGCCGAAAATCGGCGACGCCGTCACCGGTCCTTAGGCCGCTTCGAGCACCGACGACGTCGGAATCGCGTTGACGACGAGCGCGATCACGATCAGCGCCATCCCGATCGACTCGGTGAGCGACGGAATCTCGTGCAGTTGGATCGCCGCCGCGAGCACCCCGACGACGGGCGTCGCGAGGGATGCGATCCCGGCGACCCCGGCGGGCAGGCGCGAGAGGATGAACATCCACAGCACCCAGCCCAGCGCGGCGCCGCCGATCGAGATGAACGCCATCGCGACCACGAACGACTGGGTCCAGTGAACCGGTCCGCCGACGACGAGCATCAGTCCGATCAGCGGGAGCGCTCCCCACAGCAGCTGCCATGCGGTGAGCGAGAGCAGCTCGACGTCGTAGCGCGCGCGCAAGCGCTTGGCCCAGACCGCGCTCGCCCCCCACGAGATGCCGGCCACCACCGCCAAGCCGTCGGCGAAGAACGAGCGCGCGTCGAGCGGCGCGACGACGAAGGCGAGGCCCAGCGCCGCGAGCGTCAGGGCGACCCAACGCAGCCCGGCGATGCGCTCGCCCAAGAACGGCCAGGCCAGCAGCGCGGTCCAGAACGGCATCGTGTATCCCAGCACCGCCGACTTTCCGGCGCCGGCTTGCGAGACGGCGATCGTCTGCAGCAGCGTCCAACCCGTGGTCTGCAGCAGTCCCAGCACGAGTGTCGGAACAAACGGCGTCGGTTTGAGCGATCGGCCCGTCAGCGCGAGAATCGCGAAGAGCACGATCGCTGCGACGCCGAGGCGCCCGCCGGCGACGACGTACGGTGAAGCGTCCTGCGTGGCGATCTTGATCGCAACCCACGTGTAGCCCCACACCAGCGCGAGCACTACCAGCGCGACGTACACGCCGGCGCGTCGGGGCCGCTGCGTCATCACGGAAGCGTTCAGCTTCGCATGACGATCGCGACGCCGGCCGCCGCCGAGGCGAGCCCGAACGCGAGCGCCGCGAACGCGACCCGTCGCCACCCGGCGTGCGCCGCCGGGAAACCCGGTCGGCCTCGAATGATGCCGGCGGCGAGGACGAGCAACGCGACACCGGCGCCGACAGCGACCGCAGCGAAACAACCACAGATGAGCGATTCGACCACCGTCCGGCCGACGAGCAACACGGGCGCCGGCGGTGAGCGGAAGGGATACAGGCTGTCGTTGAGGAGCAACGGGAACATGAAGCACGCGGCGCCGATCCCGGCGACGAGCGCCCAGCGCACGGCGGCGCCGCCCACGACGGCAAACGCTTCGGACGTTCGACCCATCACCACCCGTAGGCTGCATGCCGCTCGTTTTCCTACGTCGAAGGAGCCGCGATGAAGCGCGGACAGTTCGGTGCGGCGGTCGGCGCCGCCGCGGTGCTCGGCACCACGCCCGCGGCGCCCGCGGCGGCGGCCCCGGAGATCTGGAGCGGCGAGTACTGGGCACACAAGGGCGCGGTGAAGCTCAACGTGTTCCGCAAGCGGCTCGCCGCGCCGGCCGCCGGCGCCGCTGCGGCACCGGTGTTGTTCCTGGTTCACGGCTCGTCGATGAGCGGCCGCTCGACCTTCGACTTGAGCGTCCCGAACCAGCCCAACTATTCGATGATGGACTACTTCGCGCGAAACGGTTTCGACGTGTGGACGATGGATCACGAAGGCTACGGCCGTTCCGACCGCACCGCCGGCAACTCCGACATCGCCAGCGGCGTCGCCGACCTGCGCGCCGCGATGGAGGTCGTGCGCCGGGAGACCGGGCGCCGCAACGCCCACTTTTTCGGCGAATCGTCGGGTGGAATTCGGGCCGCGGCGTATGCCGTCGCCGCACCGGACGCGGTCGATCGGCTCGCCCTGTCAGCGTTCACTTGGACGGGAAAGGGATCGCCCACGCTGGCCAACCGCGCCAAGGACGTCGAGTTTTTCCGGACCCACAACATGCGCCCGGCGACGCGCGAGCTCTATCGCAGCATCTTCACGCGCGACAAGCCCGGCACGGCCGACGCTGCAGTCGGCGACGCGCTCGCCGACGCCGAGTCGAAGTACGGCGACGCGGTTCCCACCGGCACGTACCTCGACATGGTCACCAAGCTGCCGCTGGTCGATCCGGAGGCGTTGCGCGTCCCGGTCATGCTGGCCAGCGGCGAGTACGACGGAATCTCCACCGAGGAAGACCTCATCGGATTCTTCGAACGCCTCGCCAACCGCGACAAACAATTCGTCGTCGTCGCCGGCGCCGCCCACTCGCTCGTGCTGGGCTACAACCGCGAGCGGTTCTGGTACGCGCTCAACGCGTTCCTCACCCCGCCGCCCCGGGCCGACCGGCTGGGCTGACGCCGCGCGCGCTCAGTCGGCGAGCGGCAGATGCGCCGCGACGTAGCGCCGGTACTTCTCGTACGCGGCGGCGTACGCGGACGCCAGCTTGCGGTTGGGTGCCGTCGGCGGGTCGTATCCTGCGGACCGCGCGGCGGCGCTCGCGTCCTCGACGAGGCCGACGGATTGCGCGGCGAGCAGCGCCGCGCCGAACGCCGAAGCCTCCTGTTCGTGCGGCTGCACCGCCGGGAGGCCGAACACGTCGGCGAGGAGCTGGCGCACGAGCGGCGCTCGTGTCAGGCCGCCGCTGAGCAGCAAACGGTCGGTGTCGGGTGCCAGCTCGTGCACGACGTCGTAGACGGCGTACACGCCGAACACGATGCTCTCGAACGCCGCGCGCAGGATCGTGCTGCGATCGTGCGCGAGATCGAGGCCGTCGAACGCGCCGCGCAGCGCGCTGTTCCAGTACGGCGCGCGTTCGCCGCCGAAGAACGGCAGCACGACCAATCCTTCCGCTCCCGGCGCGACGGTCGATGCCAGCTCGACGCCGCGCGCAAAACGCTGCTCCTTGGGCGTCTCCGGCAGCAGTAGCGCGAAGATCCAGTCGAGCGACGCGCCCGCCGCGCTGGTCGGGCCGCCCACCACGTAGTGCGTGTCGTCGGCGCAGTAGCAAAAGGTGCGCCCCTGCGCGTCGAGGATCGGTTCGCCGGCGAGGATGCGTACCGCGCCCGACGTTCCCAGCGTCAGCGCGACGTCGCCGCGCGCAGACGAGCCCACGCCGATGTTCGCCAGCGGTCCGTCCGCCGACGCGAGCACGACGGCCGTCTCCTCGCCGAGGCCGAGCTGACGCGCGATCGCCGGACGAAAACGGCGCAATGCGGTCGATGGGAGCGCCGGGCGCGAGAGCCGCGCTGCATCGACCTGTGCCAGCTGGAGCGCGAGCGGATCCCAGTCGCGCGTGCGCAGATCGAGCATCCCGGTCGCCGACGCGATCCCGTGGTCGACCAGCCATTCACCGGTCCAGCGAAAGACGACCAGCTCCTTGAGGCCGACGAAGCGTTTGGTCTTGGCGAACAGCGCGGGTTCGTTGTCGGCGAGCCAGCGCAGCTTTGCGATCGGCAGCATCGGATGCATCGGCGCGCCGGTGCGCGCGTACAGTGCCGAGCCGTTGCCGTCGGCGCGCCAGCCGTCGGCGACCGCGTGCGCGCGGCGATCCATCCAGGTGATCACGCGCGAGAGCGGTTCGCCGGCGTCGTCGACGCACAAGACGCCGTGCATCGCGCTCGAGAACCCGATCGCGGCGATCTCGTTGCCGCGCAAGCGCACGTCGGCGAGCACGCGCTCGAGCACGTGCATGGTGGCGCGGTAAACGAGGTCGGCGTCCTGCTCGACGAAATCGGCTTGCGGCGTTTCGAGCCCGTAGAACTGCGAACCGGTCGCAAGCTCCTTTCCCGCAGGCGTGACGGCTAACACCTTGACCGCCGAGGTCCCCAGATCCACCCCGACGACGGCGTGGGCGCTCGCGTCGACGCGCAACGTCCGCTACGCCGTTCCTGGTTCCGGAATCGGCTCGATCTTGCCCAGGAGCCATACGTACGACGCGATGCCGACCAGCAGGATGCCCCCGGCGGTCAGCAGCGCCAACGCGAACGAGTGCGTTCGCCAGACAATGACTCCCGTGATCGCCGGTGCGAAGAATGTGCCCAGGTTGCCGAACAGGTTCATGATCCCGCCGACCTTGCCGGTCGAGTTGCGCGGCGCGATCAAACCCGGAATCGACCAGGCCACCGGCGCATGGAACGAGATTCCCGCAGCCGATACGGCGATCCAGAACACCGCGACGTTGATGTCCTTGGTATACACCGCGCCGACGACGGCGAATCCCAGCATCAACCCGAGAATGAGCAGCGTCTTACGCACGCGGTTCGCGTCGTAACCGCGCTTGATCAGATTGTCGACGAGCCAGCCGCCGACGACGAGGTCGGCGATCGTCCCGGTCATCCAGATCACGAACGCATAGCCGGCCGCCTTCAAGATGTTCACCCCAAATGTCTCGGTCAGATATCCCGGCAGCCACGTAAGCAGGAAGCCGAAAAGATAGTCGTACGCGGTGAAGCCGATGGTGAGGCCCCACAGCTTGCCGCTGCGCAGCAGGTAACCCAGCCCGGCGCCCGCGTCGTCGCTGCCGGCCGGCTTCTCGGGCTCGCCGCCGCCGGCGCGGATGTACTCGGCCTCGGCGTGTGTGAGCCGCTTGTCCTGACTCGGATTGCGATAGAAAAGATAGAAGATTCCAAAGAAAATGAGGCTGAACAGCGCTGTGGTCCAGAACATGCCGCGCCACCCGACTTTCAGCATCAGCCAGGCGGTCAACGGCACCGCGATCGCGCTCGAGAATTTCGCCGCGCCG
Organism: Vulcanimicrobiota bacterium; assembly: GCA_003140215.1. Classification (GTDB taxonomy): domain Bacteria; phylum Vulcanimicrobiota; class Vulcanimicrobiia; order Vulcanimicrobiales; family Vulcanimicrobiaceae; genus Vulcanimicrobium; species Vulcanimicrobium beijerinckii. The sequence continues at coordinate 70,403 of PLJL01000004.1, forward strand.
TCGAAAAGCGACGTCGCCAAGCTGCGTTCGCTGCGCGGGAACCAGTACCCGACGGCCTTCGCGTTGGCCGGGAACGTCGGCGCCTCGGCGACGCCAAGGAACGCGCGGGCCGCGACGATCCCCGCGAAACTCGGCGCGATCGCGGTGAGCGCTGAGGCGACGGCCCACAAAAAGGCGCCGATCCGCGACACGACCACGACGCCCCAACGGTCCAGGACGTAGCCGACGGGGACCTGACACGCGGCGTAGATCGCAAAAAACGCGCTGCTCAGGAAACCGAACTCGGCGTCACCCAACCCGAGGTCGGCGTGGAGCGGGTCTTTAGCGACCGATAACGCGCCCCGGTCGATGTAGTTGATGAGGACCCCGAAGGCGAGGATCAGCGCGATCCCCCAGCGGAGGTTGGTGACCCGTTCGGCGGGCGCGATGATGCTGCGTTGCACGTTGTGTCCCTCCGGCGGCGCAGTTCGGTGTTTTCCTCTTTGCGCGCGGTGCGCGCTAAGAAACATCGGGCCCTGCGCCGAACGGTGCCGCGAATGAAGCGCACGCCGGCTTGGGTCTTTGTGGCCGCGGTTGGAGTTCAGCTCGCGGCCCTCTGCCTGTGCGCTTGGGCGATGGAACGCGTCCTGGGCCTCGAGGACGAATCGTGGGCGCCGTCCCCACGGCCGCCCCGGCAGCCCGCTCGCCACGACCCGCCGCCGCCGCCCCCGCCGCCGTGGCGCCCGGACCCGGTGCCCGAGCCTGTCGCCGAGCGGCGCCGGGAACCCGCGCCGCCGCCCTCGCGCGATCCCGACGCAGCGCCCCGGCAGGTGACGATTCGCGCGGTCAACCCGGCGCCGCAGGTCGTGCATCCGGCCCCGCCGCCGCGGCCGCTGCTGGGCCCGCCGCCCGAGCGCCCGGCTGCGCCCCCGGCCGACCCCGAGGCGATTCCGCGCTTCATCGCCGACGCCGCCGATGCGACCACGCAGATCGTGCGCGGCGCCCACAACGGGGGCAGCCTGGCCTTCGGATTCTATCCCGACGGGAACATTCGGCTCGTGGACGTCGACGGCGGCCGGTACGCCGGCAAGGCGGAGAGCGCCCGCGCGAGGATGCGCGAGGTCGACGGCATGCGCGCCTTCACGGTGCAGATCGGCGTCGCGGCCGACGGCCGGTTGCAAGCGACTTTCACCGGCGGAACGCACGATGCTGAAACCATTGCGTTGGAACCGCTCGTCGGATGGAGCGCCGCATGAACGTCTTGGACCGTCTCGACACCACGCTGCGCGTCGTCGGGGGCGCTCGCCTTGAAGGCAGCGTCGAAGTGCAGGGTGCGAAGAACGCCGCGCTGCCGATCATGGCCGCGGCGTTGCTCGCGCGCGGCAAGGTCACGCTGCATCGCATCCCGCGCATCACCGACGTCTCGGTGATGTGGTCGCTGCTCGAGGCGCTCGGCGCCCGTCTCTCGCAGCAAGGGCGCCACTCGGTCACCATCGACGCCGCCAACGTGAACAAGTACCGCGCGCCGTACACCCTGGTGCGCAAGCTGGCGGCTTCGTTCGATCTGTGCGGACCGCTGCTCGGGCGCTTCGGCCGCGCCGAAGTCCCGTTGCCGGGCGGCTGCATCCTGGGCACCCGCGCCACCGACATGCATGAAGCCGCCTTTCGCGCGCTCTCGGCCGACGTTTCGGTCGCCCACGGCTACCTGATCGCGAGCTCGGCCAACGGGCGGCTGCGCGGCGGCGAGATCGCCTTTCGCATGCCCTCGGTCGGCGCGACGAAGAACGCGATGCTTGCCGCCGTTACCGCCGAGGGCGACACCGTCATCCACAACGCGGCGATGGAGCCCGAGGTCGTCGACCTGGCCAACTTCCTCGTCGCGATGGGCGCGGACATCACCGGCCATGGCGGCGATACCATCAGCATCCGGGGCGTCAAGGAGCTGCACGGGGTCGAGTACGAGATCATCCCCGACCGCATCGCGACCGGGACGCTGCTGCTGGCCGGCGCGGTGACGCGCGGCGACGTGACGGTGCGCAAGACGCGGCCCGACGATCTGATCGCGCTCCAGGTTTCGCTGGGCGAGTGCGGCGTGAAGGTCACCACCGGCGACGATTGGATCCGGGTGCAAGCCGACACGGTCAAGGGCGGAACGGACGTCGTGACCGCACCGCACCCGGGCTTCGCGACCGATCTGCAGCCGCAGCTCCTGTCGTTCCTGTGCACCGCGCCGGGCGTGAGCGTGGTCGAGGAGTCGATCTTCAACGCGCGCTTCTCGTACGTCAACGAGCTGGTGCGCATGGGCGCCGACGTGCGCGTCGCGATGGACAACAACACCGCGCTGGTCAAGGGCGTCGCGAGCCTGTCGGGTGCGCCGGTCGAAGCGCCCGACATCCGCGCCGGCGCGGCGCTGGTGCTGGCCGGGCTCGCGGCAGCCGGTGAGACCGAGATCATCGGCCTCGAGTACATCGACCGCGGTTACGAGCGGCTCGAGGAAACGCTGTCGTCGCTGGGCGCCCAAGTCCAGCGCTCCAGCGGCATCGTCCCCTTCAGCGAACCAACGGGAACCTTCGAAACCGCGATCTATCCCAGCGTCTAGCTGTGTGCTAGAAGGCCCGTACGGCGGCCGCCGGCTGGATGTTGCGCGTCGCCCGCAGCCGGCGTACTTGGAGCATCCGCTTGGGCAGGTTCGGATGCGTCGAGAGATGCTCGGCCAACCACATCCAAAACCCTTCGGGCTCTTGCGCCTGTGCGAGGTACGCGTCCACGTTCATCTCGCGGTAGAGCCGCTTGCCCGCCGCCAGCACGAGAATCCCGGCCTCGGCGCCGTCGGAGTGCAGGTACGCGCCGTAGGCGTCGCAGGTGTATTCGCACGCGCGTGAATACGCCGCGGCAAGAAACGGAACGAACTGCGCCGGAAAGATGACGGTCTTCCACCAGACGTGGTTGCGCGCGACGTGCGTCAGTTCGTGCGCGAGCACGAACGCGACCGCCTCCTGCCCCTGGTCGTACGCGAGCTCGAGAATCTCGCTGTAGATGCAGATGTAGTTGCGCCCGAAGAAGCGCGTCGCGAAGGCGTTGAGCACACCGCCCGACTGCATGATGTAGATCGGCGGCACGGACGCAATGCCCAGTCGCGGGCAGATCTCGGCGGCCATCGCGAGCACGCCGGGAAACTGCTGTGCGGAGACGCGCACGGAGTTTCCACGCAGCTGTCCGATCGCGATCCCCTGCACGACCGCGAGCGCGAACGCCCCGATCAGCACGTAGAAGATTCCGATCAGCGAGACGAGCAGTATGAGATAGACGAAGGCGGACGCGATGATCGCTATCGCCAGGTAGGTCTTTTCCTTCGGGTTCACGAGATCGGGCAGCACGGTTCCCCCCTTAAGTCACCGCACGCCGTTCACCTCGCGAGTTTGGCCGCCAGCCGGTCCTTGATCGCCGGCCACTCCGTGTCGAGGATCGAGAAGTAGACCGAGTCGCGCCAGCGGCCCGATGCCGTGATGAGATGCTTGCGGAACGTGCCCTCTTCGACCGCGCCCAGGCGCAGGATCGCCGTACGCGATTGCTCGTTGAGCGCGTCGGTCTTGAGCTCGACGCGAACCGCTCCGAGCGTTTCGAAGGCGTGGGTCAGCAGCAGCAGCTTGGCTTCGGTGTTGGCCTTTGTCCGTTGATAGGCCGACGTGAGCCACGTCCAGCCGATCTCGAGGCGGCGATTGGCACGATCGATGGAGGCATACCGCGTGCTGCCGATGGCGCTATTGCGCGCCTGATCCACGATCGCGAACGGAACCGCAACGCCGCGGCGCTGCTCCTCGAGCGCGATCTCGACGTAGGCCTGCATCTCCGCAGCATGCGTGACCGGCGTCGGGATCCAGCGCCACAGCGCGGGCTCCAGGCCGACCGTGCACAGCGGCGCGACGTGGGCGAGCGTCAACGGCTCGAGCCGCACGGTCTCTCCGCTCAGCGTCACCGGCTCGACGTTCATCATACCGTGCGCTCTTTCGAATCAGCGGGTGAAGTCGACTGCCGCGCTGTTGCCGCCGCTGACGACGACGCAGACGCGCTCACCGGGCTCGGGCACGTAGCCGCGCGAGAGCAGCGCCGCGAACGCGGCGGCGCCGCCGGGTTCGGCGACGATCGTGAGTGCGTGAAAGAGCCGTTCTTGCGCGGTGCGGATCGCGTCGTCGGTGACCAACACGACGCGATCGACATAGCGCTGGGCGTACGGGAACATCAGCTCGCCGACCCGCCGCGGCGCGAGCGAGTCGGCCGCGATGCTGTCGGTCGGCGCGTCGACCGGACGTCCCGCTTGCAGCGCGCGGGCGAGTGTCGGCGCGCCTTCGGGTTCGACCCCGATGATGCGGACGCGGCCGGCATACCAGGCGGCGATCCCGCCGATGAGCCCGCCGCCGCCGACCGCGACGAGCAGCGTGTCGAGCTCGGGCAGTTGGCGCTCGAGCTCCGCGGCGAGCGTCGCCTGTCCCAGCAGCGTCTCGCGCTGATCGAAGGCGTGCACCGAGAGCGCTCCCGAGGCGGCGATCTTCGCTTCGCACGTCGCCAGGGCGTCGGCGTAGCGCTCGCCGCCGATCACGAGCTCGGCGCCGTAGGCTCGGATGCGGGCCAGCTTCGCCGGCGACGCGATGCTGGGCACGAAGATCGTCGCCGGGATGCTTAGCTTGCGCGCCGCGTAGGCGACGGCGGCGCCGTGGTTGCCGCCCGAGGCCGCGACGACGCCGGCCGGCGGGGCGACCCGCGTGAGCAGATTGGTGAAGGCACCGCGCGTCTTGAACGACCCCGCGTGCTGGAGCAGCTCGAGCTTGGCCCACAGGGGAAAGTCGCCCAGCCCGAGCTCTGCCGCGTCGAGCGCGAGGACCGGCGTCTCGCGGACGTGGGGCCGGATCAGCTCGGCCGCGGCGAGGACCTCGCTCCGCTCGATGGGGATCATCAGGATTGACATGGTAATAGGGATTTAGCAAAATGGCAATATGCTAGTCGATGCGGCCCTTCGGGCGCTCGCCAACGACCGCCGGCGTCAGATCTTGGCGTGGCTGCGCGATCCGCGGTCACACTTTCCACCCCAAACCGACGGCGATCTCGTCGAGGACGGCGTTTGCGGCGCGCTGATCGCGCGCAAGCTGGGCGTGAGCCAACCCACGGTCAGCGAGCACATGAAGGTGCTCGCGCACGCCGGGCTCGTGCGCTCGAAGCGGATCAAGCAGTGGACCTTCTATCGCCGCGACGACGCGCGGATCGCTGCGATCAAGCAAGCGATCACGGAAACGGTCTGAGGATTTCGCCCGGCGGGCCCGAACGCAAGGGGGTCGTTTTCAAAAGCGGTTCCGTCGCATGTCGCGCGGAGCTAGGTTCGGGGAGTCACTACCATCGACATCGGGATCGATCTCGGTACCGCCAACGTCCTCGTCTACGTCAGAGGCAAAGGCATCGTGTTGCGTGAGCCGTCCGTCGTCGCCAAGGACGTGCGCACCAACCGGACCCTCGCCGTGGGCGAAGAGGCGCGGCTCATGCTCGGCAAGACGCCGAGCAACATCCAAGCGATCCGGCCGCTGCGCGACGGCGTGATCGCCGACTTCGAGGTGACCGAAGCGATGCTCGGCTACTTCATCAAGAAGGTCACGCGCCAGCGCGGTTTTTGGGCCACGCTCTTTCGGCCCAAGCCGTCGGTCGTCATCTGTGTTCCGGCCGAGATCACGTCGGTCGAGGAGCGCGCGGTCCGCGATGCCGCCAAGCTCGCCGGCGCGAAGTCGGTCGACATCATCGAAGAGCCGATGGCCGCCGCGATCGGCGCCGGCTTGCCGATCGACGGACCGTCGGGCAACATGGTCGTCGACATCGGCGGCGGGACGACCGACGTCGCGGTGATCTCGCTGGGCGGGATCGTCGTGTCGCAGTCGATTCGCGTCGCGGGCAACAAGCTCGACGAAGCGATCATCCGCCACATCCGGCGCGTCTACAATCTGATGATCGGCGAGCGCACCGCCGAGGAGATCAAGATAAAAATCGGCTCGGCGTACCGGCTCGAGCAGGAGCTGGCGATGGAGATTCGCGGCCGCGATCTCATCAACGGTCTGCCCAAGACCGTCAAGATCACCTCCGAAGAAGTCCGCGAGGCGCTGTCCGAGCCGGTGCAGGCGATCGTCGAAGCCGTCAAAGCGGTGCTCGAAAAGACCCCGCCCGAGCTGGCCGCCGACATCATCGATCGCGGCGTCATCTTGACCGGGGGCGGGGCGCTGTTGCGCGGTCTCGACACCTTGCTCGGCGAGGTCACAGGGATCCCGGTTATCGTAGCCGACGACCCGATGTCGTGCGTCGCCATCGGCACCGGCCAGCGCGTCGGCTACTCCGGGTCGATGCGTTACTAGAGGCCGCGACACGCTGCCGCGCGCGAAGATCGTTCTATCGTCGTGATGAGTTCCCGTCTGTTGCACCTGGCCGTCCCGCTGAGCCTGGCACTTGCCTGCGGCTCGGCCGCGTTTGCCGCGGCGCGGCCGTCGAGCTCCGCCAACGCGCTCGCGACGCCCGACTACCGGATCGAGACCGACGAGACGCACTGGAACTTCAACACCGGCGACTTCACCATGCCGCACCGGGTGCGGTTCTTCCGGCCGGGGACCGATGCGGTCGGCGATCGGGCGAACGGAAACTCGAAGCGCGGAACCGTGACCATGCTGGGCAACGTGGTCGTGCACGACAGCGGCAACGCGAACGAGGCCGGCGATGCGGCCTATCGCGGCAGCGGCCCGGCGATGCTGACCTGCGATCAGCTCGACATCGATTCCAAGGCCAAGCTCTACACCGCCAACGGGCACGTGCATTTCCTGCAAGGCGCGCGTACCGGCACCTCCGACCGCGCGACGCTCAATCGCGCCACCGGAATGCTGCACCTCGAGGGCGGCGTGAAGCTGACCGACAGCGGTTCGACGCTGTCGGCTAACGCCGTCGACTACAACCTCAACACCAAAGAGGCGTCGGTATTCGGCAGTCCCAGCGTGATGACGCAGCCGGCGAATCAACCGGCGGCTTCGCCCCGCCCCGCGCCGTCGCGCTCGCCCGTGGCGAAGCCGAAGCCGAAGCCGAAGCCGACGCCGACGCCACACGGCCAGCCCTGATGCGCCGCGCGCGAACGTCCTTGGCCGGGATCGCGCTGGTCGCGCTGTGCTCCGCGTTCGCAGCGCCCACGGCGGCGCCTACGGCCGCACCGCCGGCGACGTCGCCCCCCGCCTCGCCAGCCGCGTCACCTGTCGCGTCGCCGAGCGGTGCGGCGTCGAGGCCGGCCCTGGAAACGCCGTACTATCGCGTCGAAACCGACGAGATCCACCACAAGGCCAACGGCGATTTCACCATGCCCAACAAGGTCGCGTTCTCGCGCCCGGGCAGCGACGGCACGGCCGACCATGCCGAAGGAAACGACAAACGTGGTACCGTGACGCTGCTCGGCAACGTGGTCGTGCACGATAACGGCAACGCCCCCGAGGCCAATTCGAACGACGAATATGCCAAGGGCGGCCCGTCGACGCTGACCTGCGATCGGCTCGAGATCGACGCCAAGGCGAAGATCTACATTGCGATCGGCCACGTGCATTTCGAGCAAGGCGCGCGCAAAGCCGACGCGGACCGCGGGTTGCTCGACCGCGGCACCGGCAAACTGCGGCTCGAAGGAAACGTGAAGACGTCGGAGGGTGCGTCCACGATGCGCGCCGACACCATCGACTACAACACCAAGACCAAACACGTCGACGCCGTCGGCAAGCCGATCGTCATCAAACAGCCCGTCCCAACCCCCGAACCCGGCAGCGTAACCCCCTCACCCAAACCCAAAAAACGCAGATTGCCGTTCTAGGTAATGGTGATGGACCGAGCGCAGCAGCATCTTCCGCGTGGTGTAACGGCGTTGCGAGGTCGGACCCGGGGGCCCCACGCGCAGCGTGGGGGGCGCGCAGCGAGAGCGGAGCGCCGTTAAATTGCTAGGCTTGTTCGACGGTGGCGAGGGGGGCGGCGAGAGCATCCGCGAGCCGTTGGCGGCGCGGATGCGGCCGCGCACGCTCGACGAGTTCGTCGGACAAGAGCAGACCGTAGGGCCGGGACGCGCGCTGCGCCGCGCGATCGAGTCCGATCAGGCCCCCTCGATGATCCTGTGGGGACCGCCGGGGACCGGCAAGACGACGTTGGCGCGCATCATCGCGCAGCAGACCGGTGCGCACTTCGCGGCGCTCTCCGCGGTCAGCGCCGGGGTGGCCGACTTGCGCCGCGTGGTCGCCGACGCGCGCAAGCTGCGCGCCGCCGGACGCCGCACGGTGCTGTTCATCGACGAGATCCATCGCTTCAACAAGGCGCAACAGGATGCGGTGCTGCCGTACGTCGAGGACGGCACGGTCACGTTGATCGGCGCGACGACCGAGAACCCGTCGTTCGAGGTGAACTCCGCATTGCTCTCACGCTCGCGCGTGTTCGTGCTCAAAGCGCTCGAGGACGACGACGTGCGGACCCTCGTCGAGCGCGCGTTGCACGACGACGAGCGCGGGCTGGGCGGCGCGAAGGTCGAGCTCGAGCCCGAGGCGCTCGAAGCGCTCGTCAACTTGGCCAACGGCGACGCGCGCAGCGCGCTGAGCACGCTCGAGTTCGCCGCAGCCGCGGCGCCCAAGCGCGCCGACGGCGTGCGCGAGATCGGGCTGCAGACGATCGCGGACGCGCTGCAGCGGCGCGCAACGGGCTACGACAAATCCGGCGACTCGCACTACGACACGATCAGTGCGTTCATCAAGACGATTCGGGGCAGCGATCCCGACGCCGCCGTTTACTGGTTGGCACGGATGATCGACGCCGGCGAGGACCCGCTGTTCATCGCCCGCCGCCTGGTGATTCTCGCCAGCGAGGACGTCGGACTCGCCGATCCGCACGCGCTGCCGATCGCCGTAGCGGCGCAGCAAGCGGTGCACTTCATCGGGATGCCCGAGGGGCACTACGCGCTCGCCCACGCGGTGCTGTACCTGGCCACCGCGCCCAAATCGAACACGATCGGACGCGCCTACGGAGCGGCGCTCGAGGACGTCGAGTCGACGCGCAACGACCCGATCCCGCTGCACCTGCGCAACGCCCCGACCAAGTTGATGCAGAACCTCGGCTACGGCGAGGGCTATCGCTACGCGCACACCGATTACGAGGCGATGGATGCGCAAGGCGAGCTGCCGCCGGCGGTCGCGCTGCAATCGAACCTCCCCGAGCGGCTCCGCGACCGGGCCTACTTCCGTCCGGCCAAACAGGGTGACGAGGCGCGGCTGCGCGCGTGGATCGAACAGCGCCGCGGCAGCGCCGCTTTGTCGGAAAGCGATCCATTCGGCGACGATTGAGCCTGTCGGCGGCAGAGATGTGCGGCTCGATGCAGAACCGTCGCCGTCCGGGTAAGCTTACCAATCGTTGCGGAGGGCGCACATGCATAACGATCCCACAGTAGGGCCGGGCGGCGGGCCAGGCGGTTTCGAAGCACCCGACGAGGCGGAGGTTGAAGAAGAGTCCTGACGGCTGACGGCGCGGTCGCCGGCGGCAGCGTGCGCAGGTGGCGGGCGCTGCTCACCGGTCTCGCGGTTGTTGCCGCCGGGCTGGTCGTATTCGTCCTGTTCTCCCGTAACGCGCTGGCGTGGACCGGGAGTGCGGGCTGGAGCCTGGAACCGGCCGGACGCCAATTCGTCGTCAACGTGGCCGCCGTCTCACCCAACGGAGCGGCGGCGCGTGACGGCGTGCACCCGGGCGACGCCATCGACCTGCGGGCCGTTGCGTTCGAGGAGCGCGTGTTTTTGCTCGCCCTTCCGGCTCCGCTAGCCGGTCACGTTCTGCCTCTTACCGTGGAGCGAGCCGGGCGCATGCTGCGCCTCGACGTTGTGCCGATTCACAAACCGATGCCGTGGGACCCCTGGGTCGGGTACGCCGTGCTGTTGTGGATGGCCGCCTTCGGGGCGCTGATCGCCTGGCGCGCGCCGGCAATGCCCGAGGCGCGGCTGCTCTCGCTCGCGCTCTCGTGCTACGTTGCGGGCATCGCGTTGCAGTGGCTGACGGTGCCGGCGCCGGGCCTCGATCTGGTCTTCTCGGCCATCAACAGCAACGGCGTGCTCGGCGCGATCTCACTAGCCGCGCTGGTGCGGTTCTCCGCGCTGTTCGGCCGCCCGATCTCGACGCTGCGCCGAGTCGTCGACGGCGTCGCGTATGCAGCCGCGGCACTGCTGGCGGGCTACGGGATCATCGGTGCGCTCGCGCTCGGCACCGTGTGGTTCGATCCGGTCGTGCTGTACCTGAGCATGTGGGCCGTCGGCGTTATCTGTTGCGCGCAGGCGTTCGTCATCGTTTCGGGGACCTGCGCGATCGCCGCGTCGCGCGGGATCGAGCGCCAGCGGGTGGCCTGGGCGGCAATCTCGATCGGCACGCTGCTCGCCGCGACCGTGTGTGAGTACGTGCTCAACGCGCTCGTGCCGACCGTTGAGATGGGACGTGCAACGCAATGGGCCGTCAACGTGGTATCGATCGTGGCGCCGGTCGGGCTCACGTACTCGGTGTTGAGCCGGCGGCTGCTCGACATCGGCTTTGCGCTCAATCGCGCGGCGGTCTTCTCCGGCGTGTCGCTCATCCTGGTCGGCTCGTTCATGGCCGTCGAATGGGCGCTCGGAAGCTGGGTCGTGACCGCAAACCACGTCACAGGCACCGCGGTGAGCATCGCCGTGGCTCTGGTGCTCGGGTTCTCGGTGCGCTTCGTGCACGGCCGCGTCGACCACGTCGTCGACCGCCTGTTCTTCCGCAAGCGCCACGCGCAAGAGGCCGCGCTGCTGCGCTTCGCGCGCGACGCCGCCTTCATCACCGACCTCGGAACGCTGCTGCAGCGCACGGTCGATGAGATCGTGCAGCACGTGGAGGCCGGTAGCGTCGCGATACTCATGCCCGATCGCGGCGCCTTCGCGAGCGCTTACGCGCGAGGCACCGCCCCGCCGGCCGTCGACGAGAACGACCCGGCGTTGGTCTCGTTGCGCGCGCGCAAGGAGCCGGTCGATCTGCACGCGTTTCGCACCAGTCTGGACGGCGAGTACGCTTTCCCGATGGTGTCGCGCGGCGAGCTCATCGGTGTGCTCGTGTGCGGCCTCAAGCGGACCGGCGACTCCTACGCACCCGACGAGATCGCCGCGCTGGCGACGCTCGCGATGAGCGTGGCGGCCGCGCTCGACACGCTCACGACCGGAGCGAGCGGCGTCCACGCCGAGGTGCTCGAGCTGCGGCTGGAGTTCGCGGCGCTGCGCGACGACGTGCGCCGGATGCTCGACGAGCTCGCGTCGCAGGGCCGCAGTCCGGCGCCATGACGCGCATCTATCTGGACCACGCAGCCACCACGCCGGCGCGGCCGGAGGTCGTCGCCGCGATGCTGCCGCTGCTGGGCGGTTACAATCCCAGCTCGCTGCACGCCGAAGGCCGCGCCGCGCGCGCGGCACTCGACGACGCGCGCGCGATCGTGGCGACCGTTCTCGGGGCGGCGCCGCGCGAGATCGTGTTCACCGGCGGCGGCTCGGAGGCCGACGTGCTCGCGATCGCCGGCGCGGCACGCGCCCTCGCGCAGCGCGGCCGCCACATCGTGACCACCGCGATCGAGCACCACGCGGTGCTGCATGCAACCGATGCGCTCGAGCGCGCGGGCTGGCGCGTAACGCGTCTGCCGGTCGATGCGCGCGGCCTCGTCGATCCGGCCGCCTTCGCCGCGGCGTTGACCCCCGAAACGACCCTTGCCAGCGTGATGCTCGCCAACAACGAGATCGGCGTGATTCAACCCGTCGCCACGCTCGCCGCGCTTGCGCGCGCGCACGGCGCGGTCTTCCACACCGATGCGGTCCAGGCGGCGGGCTGGCTCCCGTTGCGCGTCGACGAGCTGGGGGTCGACCTGCTCTCGCTCTCGGCGCACAAGTTCCACGGCCCCAAAGGGGTCGGGGTCCTGTACGTCCGCAGCGGCACGGCGCTGGAGCCGTTGATTGTGGGCGGCAGCCAAGAGCACGCGATGCGGGCCGGGACCGAGAACGTCGCCGGGATAGCCGGCTTCGCGAGCGCGCTCGCCTTGGCGGAAGCGGAGCGCGCCGAGGCGGCGCCCCGCGTCGAGGCGCTGCGGGACCGGCTGCAGGCCGGCATCCTCGCCGCGATCCCCGACGTCGTGGTCAACGGCGAGGGTGCGCCGCGGCTACCGGGGATGTTGTCGCTGGCCTTCGGCGGCGCCACCTCCGACGCGCTGCTGATGCGGCTCGATCTCGCCGGGATCGCGGCGTCGGCGGGCAGCGCGTGCGCCGCGGGCTCCCTCGAGCCCAGCCATGTCGCAGCGGCCTTGGGCTTGGACGACGCGCATCGCTTCGGTGTCTTGCGCCTCTCACTCGGCCGGGCGACGACCGCGGCCGAGGTCGACGCGGTGTTGCAATGCTTGCCGGCCCTCATAGCAGGCGTGCGCACCCCCGTTTCCGTGTAGCGCCTCGTAAATTTGGGAAAGGGCCGACCGTGGCTCTCACGAGCACGCGGAGGATCGGTTTTGAGTTCGGCTGTCGACGGAGCGTTCTTTCGAGATCTCGGTATAGGTCTCGGCGTCTTGCTGATGGGAGTCGGCGTCTTTCTCATGTGCTCGGCGCTTGCCCGGACGTTTGCGCGTCTCAATAGCACGCTCGACGAAGTGGACCGGCAGATCGCTGCGATCTCCGGGCCGGTCGTCGAGACGCTCGCGCACGTCGGCGGGATCGCCGATTCCGCCGACGCGACCGTCGCGCGGCTCGGTGCAGTGGTAGGCACGCTCGAAGGCGTTGCCGGCGGCGTCGGAAACACCGCGAAATTGGCGTCCGACGCCGTGGCCCCGGCCTTGGTCAATGTCGGCGCCGCGCTCACCGGGGTTACCGCGGGGCTGCGCCGCTTCGTCGACGGCCGCCGCGGTTCGACCCCCGACCCCGGAGGCGTCGCCGGTGGCGGATGAACGCGACGGCGGCGGGGTTCCGGGCTTTGTCACCGGCCTCGCGCTCGGAGCGCTCGCCGGGGCGACGCTCGCCATGATCCTTGCTCCGCAATCCGGAGAAGACACGCGTGACCTGCTCGTAGCCAAAGCGCGCGAGGCAGGCGAACGCGCACGCGACCACGCCGGCGATGCCGGCGACCTGCTCGCCCGCGGCCGTCAAATCGTGGCCGAGGCGAAAGCGCGGATCGACGGAGCGGTCGCGGAAGGCAAGGACGCCGCATCGCGCCAGCGCAGCACCCTCGAAGACGAAAGCTAGGAGATACGGTGGATATCAAAGTCAACGTCCGCGAATCCGAGGGCGACGCTTACGTCGTCGACCTCACCGGCGAGATCGACGTCTACACGTCGCCCAAGGTCAAGGACGCGATCACCGAGTTGATCGATCAGGAACACTACAACCTGGTGATCAATCTCGAAAAGGTGCGCTACATCGACTCGACCGGTTTGGGAGTGCTCATCGGCGGGCTCAAGCGCGTGCGCGAGCACGGCGGCTCGGTGAACCTCGTCTGCACGAACCCGCAGATCAAGAAGATCTTCGATATCACCGGGCTGGTGAAGATTTTCGGGATCTTCGACGACGAGCAGAGCGCTATGAAGGCGCTGGTGTGAACGCCTCCACCCGGGCGCTCGAGATCTCCTCGCACGGCGTCGTGGAGCTCAAGATCCCCGGCCGGGCCGAGTGGGTCGCGGTCGCGCGCCTCGCCGTGGCGGCCGTGGCGAGCCGGCTGCGTTTCTCGGTCGACGAGATCGAGGACATCAAGCTCGCCATCGCCGAGGCCTGTACCAACTCGATCCAGAGCGCCGGCGGGCAGGACGCCGGAACCATCGAGATCGTTTGCGACGCACGGGAAGACGAGCTCCGCGTCACCGTCCGCGATCACTCCACCAGCCCGCGCCTCGAACCCGTCAAAACGAGCGGGCTCGAGGAGGGCCGCACCGAAGAGCTAGGCGTGTTCCTGATTCGCGCCTTGATGGACAGCGTCGACTATACCAGCGATCCGCGTCGCGGTACTGAGCTCGTGATGTCCAAGCGCGTCACCGCCTAGAAGTGTCTTCCTCGGTTCCTCACGTCGACGAGGAACGCTGGGACCGCAATCGCGCCCGGCAGGCTTTCGCACGGTTCGCCGAGTTGCGCGGCAATCGCGCGCTCGATAGTGGTCTCGATCACTCGGGCGTTAGCGAGTTCGACCGCTTGCGCAACGAACTCGTCGTCGCGCACCTCAACCTGGTGCGCTACTTGGCCGTGAAGTTCGCCAACCGCGGCGAGGCGCTCGACGACCTCATCCAAGTCGGAACGGTCGGCCTGCTCAAGGCGATCGACCGCTTCGACCTCGAGCGCGGGGTGGAGTTCACCACCTACGCGACGCCGACCATCGTCGGCGAGATCAAGCGGTATTTCCGCGACAAGGGTTGGGCGGTCAAGGTTCCGCGCCGGCTGCAAGAGCTCAATCTCAGCGTCAACCGCGCGATCGAGAAGCTGACCGTCAAACTCGGCCATTCACCGACGGTCGCGGAGCTCGCCGCGCACCTCGGCGCGACCGAAGAGGACATCCTCGAAGCGCAAGAGCTCGGACAAGCCTACAACCTGCTCTCGCTCGACACCGAGCTCAACGGCGAAGGCGACAAGAAGTCACAAACGCTGGCCGACTACGTCGGTCAAAACGATGCGGGACTCGAGCTACTCGAGGACCGCGCGAACCTCGAGCGCGCGTTTCAGGTCCTCACCGGCCGCGAGCGCGTCATTCTCTACCTGCGGTTTTACGAGAGCGTTTCGCAGACCGAGATCGCCAAACGGCTCAACGTCTCGCAGATGCACGTCTCGCGCCTCCAGCAAAAAGCGCTCGAGAAACTCAAGAACTTCCTCCAAGAGAAGTAACGCCGCCGGCGGCAGCGTACGGGCGCGCAACGGCGCGGCGCCGGCGGGCCGAGGCGATGAGACCGACGAGCAGCAGCACGGTTCCGTCGATGATGGTGTAACCGCCGGCGATCGCCGACGGCGGGTTGCCCGATGCCACATGGAACCACGGCGTCGACGGTAGCCAGGTCCAGGCGCCGAACACCGTTCCGGCCAGCTCCAGATCGGTGACTGCGATGAAGATCGCGGCGAAGAGCGCGCGGCGCGGGCTGAAGAGCACGGCGGCCGCGAAGAACGGCAGCCAGTACAGCCCGTGGACGTCGGAGCGGCCGGTGAGCGGTCCGAGCACCGTGATCCCCGCGAGCGCCCAGGCCACCGCGATGCCGAGCACGCCCAGCGTGAACCCGCGCTCGTAGCGCCGCACCCACGGCGTCGCCGCCAAGCTGAACGCGAACACGTACACCAGCCCGTGACCGAACGGCACGTACGTCGGGATGTTGCCGAAGCGGTAGCGGTAACCGCCCCATACCTGCGAGCCCAGATACTCCCAGCCCGTCGCGACGACGACGCAGATCCAAACCTGCGTCCGGTCGGCCGCCGAGAGGCGCGACGTCCACAGCGCCAGCACGCCGAGCGTCAGCGCGCCGAGCAGGTACTCCCACGGCCACGGCGCGCTCAAATGCCCGTCGACGAACAACACGACCGGCGCGTAGAGCAGGATGGCGACGAGGTACCACAGCGGCGTCCGGGATGCGCCCGGTTTGGGGGCCGTCACGCGGCCCGTCTTCCGATCTTGGAACTCGGTCACCTCGCCCATCCTTCGACGACGCTCAGGAGGCCCGCGCCGGCCGCCGTCCTTCGACAAGCTCAGGATGACAGCGGCCGGCGGGGCGGGGTGACATTGGGGGGCGCGAGGCGAACGTGACGCGTCGGCCATGACTTCGCAAGAGCTGCGTCAAGCATTCATCGACTATTTCGTTCGCAACGGGCACGTGCATCTGCCGCCGGCCTCGCTCATCCCCGACGAGATGAGCACGACGCTGTTCACCATCGCCGGGATGGAGCAGTTCGTCCCGGTCTTTCTCGGCGACGCGCCGGCGCCCGCGCCGCGCGCGGTCACCGTGCAGCCGTGCCTGCGCGTCGCCGGCGCCAAGTCGGACATCGAGAACGTCGGGCGCACCGGACGGCACGGGACGTTTCTGGAGATGCTCGGATTCTTCTCGTTCGGTGACTACTACAAGTCCGAGGCGATTCGGTTCGCTTGGGAGTTCTACACGCGCGAGCTCGGGATCGACCCGGCGCGGCTGCACGTCACCGTGCACGTCTCCGACGACGAAGCGCAGCGCCTGTGGGAGAACGAGATCGGGCTCGACCCGTCGCGCATCTCGCGCTGGGACGAGGACAACTTCTGGACGATGGGGTCGACCGGTCCGTGCGGTCCATGCAGCGAGGTGTTCTACGACCTCGGACCCGAGCATGCCGCGGGGCCGGAGGATACGGGTCCGAACAAGGGCGACCGCTTCACCGAGCTCGGCAACATCGTCTTTCAGCAGTTCAATCGCGGCATCGACGGCAAGCTGACGGAGCTACCGCGTAAGGCGATCGACTTCGGATCGGGATTCGAGCGCGTGCTGGCCATCGCCAACGGCAAGGTTTCGATGTACGAGACCGATCTCTTCGCCGACCTCATCGCCGCGCAGCCGGCGGTCGGACAGACCGCTCTCCCGCCGGCCGAGCAGCTCGCGCGCCGGCGCATCATCGCCGACCATGCGCGCGCCGCGACGTTTCTGATCTCCGACGGGGTCTATCCGTCCAACACCGAGCGCGGCTTCGTGTTGCGGTTCCTCATCCGGCGCGCGATTCGCAACGGACGGCTGCTCGGCTATCCGCGCGAGTTCATGGCCGACCTCGCCGACGCGGTCGTCGCGTCGCTGGAAAGCGGCTACCCCCAGCTGCGGGCGCGGCTGGGCGACGTGCAGAGCGCGCTGCGAACCGAGGAGGCCGGCTTCCTGCGCACGCTCGACCGCGGCACCGAGATGCTCGAGCACCTCATCGACGACGCCTTGGCGGACTGCACGATGCTCATCTCGGGGCAGGCTGCCTTCGAGCTGCACGATACCTACGGTTTTCCCGTCGAGCTGACGCGCGAGATCGCCGGCGAGCGCGGCGTGGCGGTCGACTCGATCGCGTTCGAACAGCAGATGAACGCGCAGCGCGAGCGCGCCCGCCGCGACGCGGCCGAGAAGCGCCGCGCGGTCGGCGTGAGCGATTTGCCGGCGCTGTCGTCGGCTTTCGAGGGCTACGGCGGGCTCGAGGCCGACGGCGTGGTGCACGCGATCCTCGTTGGGGGCAAGCCCGTCGACGCGATCGAGGCCGGTACCGAGGCGCAGCTGCTGCTCGACCGGACGTCGTTCTACGCTGAGAAGGGCGGTCAGGTCGGCGACCACGGCCGCATCACCACGGGCAGCGGCGCGGTGTTCGAGGTGACCGACACCCAGTACGTGGGCGAGGCGATCGCGCATCACGGCCGGCTCGTCAGCGGCTCGCTCGCCGCCGGCGAGGCTGCGCACACCACCGTGTATCCGGAGTGGCGCGCCGAGATCCGGCGCCACCACACCTCGGCGCACCTGTTGCAGCGCGCGCTGCGCGACGTGCTCGGCGAGGACGTCGTGCAGGCCGGTTCCTGGGTCGGGGTCGACCGCATGCGGTTCGACTTCCGCAACCCCGGCGGCGCGCTCACGCCGCCGCAACGGCGCGCGGTGACCCAACGCGTCAACGAGTTGATCCGCGCCGACTTCCATCAAGACATGAACGAGCTGCCGATCGAGGAGGCGAAGGCGACCGGCGCGATCACGATGGCCGGCGAAAAGTACGGCGACCGGGTGCGCGTCGTGCGGTTCGGCCCGTCGGTCGAGTTCTGCGGTGGAACGCACGCGCACACGACCGGTGAGCTGGGCCTGTTCGTGATGCTCAGCGAGAGTTCGATCGGCAGCGGCACGCGCCGCATCGAAGCGATCGTCTCGAAGGCCGCCGAATCGTACGTCGAGCGCCAGCAAGACACCGTCGCGACGCTGAGCGAGACGCTTTCGGCAAGCCCCGACGAGCTCGTGGAGCGCGTCGCGAAGCTGCAAGGCGAGGTGCGCGATCTGCAAAAGGTGATGAATGAAGTCAAGGCGCGCCTCGCCGCCGGCGACGCGGCGGCGTACGTCGCAAAGGCCGAAGAGATCGGCGGCCGCCGCGTCGTCGCAGCGGTCGTGCGCGAAGCGAACGCCGAGGCGCTGCGCGCGTTGGGCAACGCGATCCGTGACCGCATGAAGTCGGGCGTCGTCGCGCTGATCGGCACCGACGGCGACAACGTGGCGTTGTTCGCGAGCGCGAGCGAAGACGCGGTGCGAGCCGGCGCCAACGCGGGAGCGCTCGTCAAGGCCGCGGCGCCGCTGGTGGCCGGCAAGGGCGGCGGCGCGGCCGCGCAAGCGCAAGGCGGCGGAAAGGATCCCGCCGGGGCCGAGGCCGCGCTGGCGGCGATGCGCGAACAGCTCGCGCGATGATCGCGCTGCTCGCGGCGACGGCGGTCGCGCTCGCTCCCGACACCGTTCTCGCGCAGTACGAAGCGGCTCTCTTACTGCTCGACGAGCCGCGCGTCTTCACCGTCGAGTACACGCTCGAGCAGACCGGCACGCGGACGCTCGACCAAACCCATCGCATCTTCCGCAACGGCGGCGACGAGCGCGACGAGACGCTCGCGGTGAACGGCGCGCGCTCGAAGACGCCGGTCGTACGGATCTTTCGCGGCCGCCGCTACCGCTACACCGTGGCCGCCTTCGCGCCCAAGCCGACGGCGTACGGCTTCGCGTACATCGGCCCGCGCAAGGACGGCAAGCACATCGACTACGTGTTCGCGTTGACGCCCAAAGGCAAGCCCGCAGCGGTGACCTTCACCGAAGTGACCGTCGACGGGCTGACCTTTCTGCCGCGGTCCGTTTCGTTTGTCACCAATGCGCACGACGGGCAGGGCAGCGTCAGCTTCGCCAAGGCCGGTCGCTACTGGGTGGCGCGCAGCGCCGTCGCGCAGGCGACCGTCCCCGGCGGGATCGCGCGCGAGCGGCTACGGTTTGCCCGCTGGCGCTTCCCCACGTCGCTGCCGCGCTCGACCTTCGCGCTGCCGCGCCCCCTCGCGACCCCACCACCCGCCGCGCTACCGTGACCGCCGCCCGGATCGCGGCGTGCATGCTCGTCGCCGTGGCATTGGCGCCGACGGCGTCAGGCGCCACGACCGCGCCCGACCCGCGCGCGGTCGCCGCGAGCGTCGCACACGAGCTCGGCGTGCAGGACCGCCTGCCGAGCGAAGATTCATCGCGGCGCGTGTCCGACGGTTCGAGCGGCCCGGCCGCAAGTGCCCCTGCGCCGAGCATCCGGCCGGGTAACGCTTCGGTCGTGCTGGTCTGGGCCGCAGCGATCTTCGCCGCAATTTTCCTAGGCGTGACGTTGTTCGACGGCCTCTCCGACCGGCGCCGGCGTACCCGCACCGCCTTCATGGCGGAGGAAGGCGCAACGAGCACGCACCGCGCGCGTGCTCGGGCGAGCTTGTCGACCGCCGACGAGCTTGCCGCGGCCGGCCGGTATACCGAAGCGATCCACCAATTGCTGGCCGACGCCGTCGCGCTGCTGCGACGGCGGATCGGCGCGGAACTCTCGGACGCGCTGACCAGCCGCGAGATCGTGCGAACGGTGCGGCTCCCGGAGGCTGAGCGCAACGCGCTGCGCGACATCGTCACCCGCGTCGAGCAGACCTGGTTCGCGCAGCGCCTGGCCGCCGTGGACGACTACGCAGCGGTGCGGGCAAGCTTCGGGATCTTCACCGTCGCGGGATCGGCCGGCGGGTGAGACCGGCGTCGCCGCCGCTGTTCTCGATTCGGCTCATCGCGGGCTGGCTTGCCGCCGCGGCGCTGACGACCGCGGTCTCATTCTACTTGATTACGCGCGACTCGTCGGGCGAGCAGCGGCCGGGTGACGCCGCGCCGACGATCTACTCGCGCTCGGCGCTCGGGTACGCCGCGTTCTACCACACGCTGCAGCGTGTCGGCATCCCGGTCGTCGAAGGGACGTCGCCCGCGCTCGCCGCGGCGGACTCCGTCGTCGTCATCGCCGAGCCGAACCGGGACGAGCGCACGCTGGCGCGCGTGCGCGCAACGCTCCGCACCGCACCCGCGATCCTGCTCGTTCTTCCCAAGCGGGAAGGCCGGGTTGACCCCGTGCGGCCGGACTGGCTGGCCAAGACGCGACTGCTCCCTGCCGACGACGTGCTGCGCGTCCTCGCACTCGTTGACGAGGGCGCGACGGTCGAGCGCTTCGATCTCACCGGAACGCTGCGTGCGCGCAACGGACTCTCCGATGCAGCGGTTGTCGGAATTCCGCAGTTCGTACGCTCCAGGATGATCGAACCGGTGCTCGACGGCGCCGCGGGTACCCTCATCGGCGAGGTGCGCACGCCCGGACGCCGCCTCGTCGTCGTCGCGGATCCCGAAATACTGGAGAACCACGGGCTTACGCGTGGTGACAACGCGCTCATCGCGGTTGCGCTCATCCGAAGCTTGCGCGCGAAGGGCAGCGAGCGCGTGGTCTTCGACGAGGTCGTGCATGGGTACGTGGCCGAGCCGTTCGGCTGGCTGCGGCTGCTGTTCACCTTCCCGTTCGTTCTGGTGACGACGCAAATCGCGGTTGCCGTTGCGCTGGTGCTTTGGTCGGGCAGCGGGCGTTTCGGCTCTCCGAAGCCGCGCGAGCCGGCGCTCGCGCTGGGCAAACAGTCCCTGATCGCGGCGGGCGCGCGTTTGTTCGAGCTCGCCGGCGATGCGCACTACTTAGCGGACCGCTACGTCGACGCGGTGTTGCGCGAAACCGCCCGGCGGCTGCAGGTACCACGCGGTCTGTCTCGCCCCGAACTTATCGCTTGGTTCGCGCGCACGGGTCGAGCCGCGCCGGCCGCCGGTGCGGCCGGCCCGACCGGCCTGATCGCCGAAGCCAAGGCGATGCACGAATGGAGGAGAGAGGTACTCGATGAATCTTG
The DNA here is from genome assembly GCA_003140215.1 of Vulcanimicrobiota bacterium. Classification (GTDB taxonomy): domain Bacteria; phylum Vulcanimicrobiota; class Vulcanimicrobiia; order Vulcanimicrobiales; family Vulcanimicrobiaceae; genus Vulcanimicrobium; species Vulcanimicrobium beijerinckii. Next base: position 91,334 of record PLJL01000004.1, read on the forward strand.
ACGTCGTACGCGGCACCGTCGAATCGCTCAAAGTCGAGGTTCGCAAGGTGATCGTCGGTCAAGACGACACGATCGAGCTCATGCTGGCGAGCTTGCTCGTCGGCGGCCACATCCTGCTCGAGGGCGTACCCGGAACGGCCAAGACGCTGCTGACACAGGCCTTCGCTGCCTCGCTGTCGCTGCGATTCAACCGCATCCAATTTACGCCCGATCTGATGCCGGGCGACGTGATCGGCACGAACTTGTTCAACTTTCAAACCAACGAGTTCGTGCTCACGAAGGGCGCTATCTTCACCGAGCTGCTGCTCGCCGACGAGATCAACCGCAGCCCGCCCAAGACGCAAGCCGCGTTGCTGCAGGCAATGAACGAGCGCACGGTCACGATCGACGGGCGCGACTACCCGCTCGGCGAGGGGTTCATGGTCATCGCGACCCAGAACCCGATCGAGCAGCAGGGGACCTACCCGCTGCCCGAAGCGCAACTCGACCGCTTCCTGTTCAAGATCCAGGTCGGCTATCCGGACCGCGACGAGGAGCTCGAGGTCGTGCGCCGCCACGGCGCGCGCTCGGCGATGCCGCGCCTCGCCGATTTCGGGCTGCGCGCCTGCACCGATCTCGACGGGCTGCTGGCGATCCGTAGCGCGGTCGAGCGCGTGACGCTGACCGATCAGATCATCGAATACATCGTCGACCTCGTGCGCTCGACGCGCGATCACGCGAGCCTGCAGGTCGGCGCGTCGCCGCGCGCCGCGAACATGCTCGCGACGTCGTCACGCGCGCTCGCAGTGCTGCGTGGTCGAGATTTCGTGATCCCGGACGACGTTAAGGAGCTCGCGCTGCCGGCGCTCCGGCACCGCATCGTCCCCAATGCCGCCGCTGAGATCGAGGGGCTCACGGCAGACCGAATCTTGCGTCAGACGATCGACCGGACCAGCGCTCCACGATGATGCGGCCGACGCGCCGGGCCGTTTTGCTCTTCGCCGCGCTGCTGCCGCTGCCGTGGCTGCTGCTGGTGCTGCGCCCGGCGTGGTGGCCGTTCGCGTTCGACTTCAGCCTCGCGATGCTGGTCGTCTTCGCGACCGACGCGCTGCTGGTCTACCCGAGCCGGCTGCTGCACGTCGATCTGGTCGTTCCCGACGGCGGGTTCGTCGGCGAGCCGTTGCAGACGATGCTGGAGGTGGCGACCGGCGAGCGCCGCGCGCCGGCCAAGTTCCTGGTCACAGTTGACGCGAGCGGCGCGGCTCAGCCGGCTCTGGCGAACGAGCGCTTCGCGATCGACGGGCGGTCGCGCCGCACGGCGGTTGAGATCGTGCCGCGGCGGCGCGGAATCATGCACGTGGATACGGTGTGGATGCGCTGGCGAGGCCCGCTCGGCTTCGTGGAGCAGACGCGCACGTTTCCGGTGGGGCGCCAAGCAAAGATCGTTCCGAGCATTCACGCCTCGCGCACGGCGGCCTTCGCCCTGGCCACGCGCGACGCGATCCTCGGACTCAAGATCCAGCAACAGAAAGGCGAGGGTTCCGAATTCGAAGCGCTGCGCGACTATGCGCCCGGTATGGACACGCGGCACATCGACTGGAAGCACTCGGCGCGCCACCGCAAGCTCGTCTCCAAAGAGTTTCGGGCCGAGCGCAACCATCCGGTGGTACTGGCCTTCGACACCGGACACCTGATGCGCGAGCCGATCGAGGGCATCTCGCGGCTCGACCACTCGATCGGCTCGGGGTTGCTGTTGGGTTGGCTGGCGCTGCGCAGCGGCGACCTCGTCGGATCCTACAGCTTCGACGCGCGCCCGGGGCAGCTGATGAAGCCGGCCCGCGGGATCGCGCGCTTCCGGCATCTGCAGCACGCCTCGGCGGACTTGGCGTATGGAACCGACGAGACGAACTTCACGCTCGGCTTGACGGGGTTGTACGCGCGGCTCGACCGGCGCAGCCTGATCGTGCTGTTCACCGACTTCGTCGACACGGTCACGGCCGAACTGCTCGTCCAGAACGTGCAGCGCCTGACACGCCGCCATTTGGTCGTCTTCGTGGCGCTGCGGGATCCGCTGCTCGAGGAGGTGATCGCCGCACCGCCCGATGACGTTCGGCGCATCGCCGGCGCCGTGCTCGCCTACGACCTCTTGCGCGACCGCCGCGTCGTCCTGGAGCGCTTGCAGCGGCTCGGCGTACACTGCCTTGACGTTTCGGCGGCGCGGCTGTCGATCGCGCTGATCAATCGTTACCTCTACATCAAGCAGCGAGATCTGCTGTGATCGCCGACGGCCGCGAAGTTCGCACGTTCGCCAGCCTACGCTTCAGGCGCGAGCGCGAGCAGAGCTGGATCGAGCTGGAGTCGCTGGTCGATCAGGTGCGCCTCGAGGGGCTGCGCTCCCTCTCGTCCGAACAGGTCGAGCGTTTTCCGCTCTTGTATCGTTCGACGCTGTCGTCGCTGTCGGTCGCGCGCGCGATCGCGCTCGACCGGGCGTTGCTCGAATATCTCGACAACCTCGCACTGCGCGCGTACCTGACGTTCTATGCGCCGCCGCTCGACGTCCTCGCGGCGGCGCGGCGGTTCGCCCTGTACGGTTTCCCGCAGGCAGTGCGTGCACTCCGCTGGCAGGTCGCGATCGCTTTCGCCGCGCTGGCCGTCGGATTGTTCTCAGGGTTCGTGCTGGTGAACGGAAACGAGCAGCAGTGGTTCGGCGCGCTCGTTCCCTCCGATTTGGCCGGCGGCCGCGGCCCGGCGAGCACCGCGGCGGAGCTGCTCTCGACCGAGATCGCCGCGCCGGTGCCGGAGAACGTTTTCGGGGCGATCGCGAACGGCTTCTTCTCGCACAACACGCTCGTTGCACTGCTCGTCTTCGGGTTCGGCCTGCTCGCCGGCGTGCCGACGATTCTCTTGACGGTCTACCAGGGCGCGATCCTGGGCGCATTCTTCGCGCTCCACTATCATCGCGGTCTGTCGGTCGAGTTCGCCGGCTGGGTTGGCATCCACGGCGTGACGGAGCTGCTCGCGCTCGTCCTCATGGCCGCTGCCGGGCTGCGGTTGGGAGAGATCCTCGTGTTTCCGAATGAGTCGTCGCGCACCGATGCGTTCGCGATCCACGGGCCCGCCGCCGCAAAGGTCGCCGTCGGCGCCGTCGGGATGCTCGCGCTCGCGGCGATCTTGGAAGGCTACTTCCGAGCGGCCGTGCAGAGCACCGACGCCCGGCTCGCGGTCGCCGTGCTCGGCTTGATCGCCTGGGGAGTCTACTTGCGGTTCGCCGGACGGGAAGCGCCCACGTGAGCGCGGTCATCGAGTCGAAGGCCGACGAGCTACTCGGGCGTGGCCGGCGTCGGATGCGGATGCTCGTTACTCCGGACGGCGTACCATTGCGGATCGAGGTGCCGGAGCTCGCCGAGCGTGCCGCCGCGTTCGCCGCCGACTTCGTCGTGACGCTCGTCGCGGCCGACCTGTTGCTGCTCGCCGGGTATTTCGTGTTGGGAGTCGGGTTCGGTGGCGCCACGCTCGCCGCGGTGACGTTCGCCGCATTCATCGTTCGCAACGCGTACTTCGTGTGCTTCGAGCTGGCTTGGGCGGGCGCTACGCCCGGCAAGCGCGCACTGGGGCTGCGAGTTGTCGACCGGCACGGCGGTGCACTGACTGCAGCTGCCGTCGTCGCGCGCAACCTCACTCGTGAGGTGGAGACGTTTTTTCCGCTCGGCATGATCTTTCAGGCGCAGAGCTGGGTGTTCGCACCCTGGGAGATCGTCCCGATCGGGGTGTGGCTGCTCCTGACATCAGCACTGCCGTTGTGCAACCGCGACCGGCTGCGCGCCGGCGACTTGATCGGCGGCACCATCGTCATCGCGGTTCCCAAGAGGATGCTGCTCGACGAGCTGGCTTCGGACCGCCGCGCGTTTCACTTCACCGACGAGCAGCTGCAGCGGTACGGCATCCTCGAGCTGCAGGTCCTCGAGGACGTTTTGCGGCGCGCCGACACGCTCGGCCGCGAGCCGCTGCTGGTCGAGATCGCCGAAAAGATCCGTCGCAAGATCGAGTGGCCTGGACCCCTCGAGCGGCGCGAGGCCGCGCCTTTTCTGCGCGATTTCTACGCAGCGCAGCGCGAATTCCTCGAGCTGCGCAAGCACCTGGGCGACGAACGCGCCGACAAGTTCCACCAAACCGGCACCAAGCGATAAGCCGCTAGTCGAAAACGGCGGCGATACGGTCGAGGTCGATCCCCTCTTTCACGACGCGCAGGTCGTGGTAGATGATCGCCGTGAGCACCGTCTGATAGGCAGTGCCCAGAGTCGACCAGCCGAAGGTGAGTAGTGCATACACGAGCACCGTCGCGGGATGCATGGTCGCTGCCTCGATCGCGGCCTCGCCGACGCCGCTGACGAGGCCGACGGCGAAGAGCGCTCCGAAAATCGGCCAGCGGTACCCGCGCGTGAGCGCGCTGCTGCGCTTCATGCTCTTGACCGCATCGAGCCGTTCCACGACGCAAGCCGGCAACGTGAGCGAAAACACGATCGCGGCGATGAGCCCCGGAACGATCACCAGAAAGAAGCCCGCTACGATCACGATCGACGTCAGCAGCGTTGCCAGGAAAACGGGCGCAAAACGCCGCAGGCCGCGCCCGATCGACTCGGCGGCGCGGACCGGCCGGCCGCGCAGCGCCTGGAACGTCGCGTACAGGACCATCGCCTCGCACAGCGGCGTCAGCGTCAGGCTCGTCGCGATCTGTAGCCGGGCGTTCTGGGTCGCGTTGATGGTCGTGTTCAGCGCGAGGAACAGTGTGGGAAGCGTTGCCAGCGCGCTGATCGAGACGAACGTGACGACGTTTCCGAACAAGACCCCGAACGCGCGCGAGAGGGCTCGTCCTACCCGGAACTCCGTCGGGTGGTAGTATGCCGTCGTCTCAGCTGCCCCGACGATCACGAAAGGCTCAGTCGAAAACGGCGGCGATGTGCTCGAGGTCGATCCCTTCCTTCACGACGCGCAGGTCGTGGTAGATGATCGCGACGAGGACCGACTGGTAGGACCGAGAGAGCGTCGACCACGCGTAGATTATCACCGAGTACAGCAGCAGCGTCTCCGGATGAGCGAGCATCATCGCCAAAATAAAGCTCACGACCGTGTCGATGAGTCCGACCACGAACACGGCGCCGAAGATCGGCCAGCGATATCCGCGCGTCAGGTCGATGCTGCGCCCGATGCTGTCGAGCGGTCCGAGCCGCTCCACGACGCAGGCGGGCTCGGTGACGTAGAACATCGTGAGGGCGATGAGACCCGGAACGATCAACAGGATGAAGCCCAGCACGGTGATGAGGCCGCTCACCAGCGATGCGACGAAGACCGGGGCCGCACGGCGCAGGCCTTGCGCCATCGATTCGCCGATGTGGACCGGTCGCCCGCGCAACGCCTGAAAGGTTGCATAGAGGATCATCGCCTGGCACACGGCCGAGAGCACCAAGCTCAGACCGATCTTGATCCAGGGTGTGAGCGCCGATCCGTCCGCGGCACGCCACTGGTAGAAGAAGATCGGGACCGTCGCCATCGCGCTGATCGCGATGAAGGGGACGAAGTTGGTGAAGAGGAGCACGATTGCGCGCTCGAGTGCCGCGCCTACGCGAAATTCGGTCGGCCGATAATAACCGGACGTTCCACTGGGCGCACTGACCACAATTGGTGGTTCGCCGCCCCTCTCGGGCGACCTCGCCGCCGTAGAACCGCTCCGGGCCTCGGCGGCGTAGGGGGGCATGAGGACAGCCCTTTTCTGCGCCGCGGCGCTCCTAGCGCTGACGGCCGCCGCGCCGTCACCCAAGACCTACACGGTCCACATTCGCGACGACAAGTTCCAGCCGCCGTCGGTCACCGTAGCGGCCGGCGACGCCGTCTCGTTCATCAACGACGACGACGACGCGCACACGGCGACGGCCGACGACGGCTCGTGGGATTCCGAAGGGCTCAATCAGGGCCAGAAGTGGAGCCATACCTTCGCCAAGAGCGGCAAGGTGACGTACCACTGCACCGTCCATCCGTTCATGCACGGCACGCTCGTCGTGCAGGGGGAGAAGAAGTGAAACGCAGCGATTTCGTCGGCCACGTGGCCTGGACCGGCGCGGGCATCCTGTACGTCCTGGGCGCCGAGGGGATCGTGCGCGCGAGCGCCGACGCGGCGCCGGGCGCGTTCTCGTTCGTGCAGATCAGCGACAGCCACATCGGCTACACCGGTCCGGCCAACGACGACGTGCACGGCACGCTCCAGAAAGCCGTGACGGCGATCAACGCGATGCCGAACCAACCGGCATTCGTCATTCACACCGGCGACGTCACGCACTTGAGCAAGGCGGCTGAGTTCGACGATGCACGCGCCATTCTGAGCACGCTGCGCGCGCCGCTGCTCACGATCCCGGGCGAGCACGACGTGATCGGCGCCGAAGGTCCCAAGCGGTTCGCCTCCGCCTTCGGGCGCAGCGACGCCAAAGGGCGCGGCTGGTCGTCGTGGGACCAGAACGGCATCCACTTCGTCACCTTGATCAACGTCGGCGAAGGGGAGACGATGGGCGTTCTCGGCGACGAGCAATTGAAGTGGCTGCAGGACGATCTCGCGGCGCGCAAAGCCGACACGCCGATCGTCGTGTTCGGCCACGTCCCGCTGTTCGCGGTCGCGCCGGAGTGGGGCTGGACGACCACCGACGGCACCAAGGCGATCGCGATGTTGCGCCGCTTCAAGGCCGCAACGGTGCTCAACGGCCACATCCACCAGGTCGTGGAGCACACCGACGGCGCGATCCGCTTCGCAACGGCCCGCGCGACGGCGTTTCCGCAGGCCGCCCCGGGAACTCCCGGCGCGAAGCCCGGCCCGATGAAGGTCGCGCCCGACTCGCTGCTGGGCGTGCTCGGCTACCGCACTGTGGAGGTCACCGGTCCGGCGACGTGGCGCGATCGTACGCTAGCGCAGAGCTGAGCCGCGTCGAAGCCCGCCCGATGGCGCTCGACGAGCCGGCGTTCGACCTCGCGTACCGCGCCCACGCGGCGCGGTTGCGCGCGGTCGCGTACGACATCCTGCGTGACCGCGACGCCGCCGAGGACGCGGTCCACGGCGCGCTGGTGCGAGTGTGGAGCACCGGAGCGTACCACCCTGAACGCGGCGCGCTGTTGGCCTTCCTGATCGCCTGCGTGCGACGCGAGGCCCTCGACGCGCTGCGCAGCATCAAGCGGCGGCGGTTGCGCGAGGCGCGTGCCGGCGCCGACGCTCCGGTGGCCGTCGACGACATCGCAGCAATCGACCCCATCGAGGCGCGCCGCGTCAGGCGCGCCCTCGACGCTCTCCCCGAACCGCAGCGTGACGTGATCGTGCGCGCATACTTCGGCCACCGTACGCTGGCCGAAGTGGCGGCCGACACCAGCCTACCGCTGGGCACGGTAAAAAGCCGGCTCTCCGCGGCCTTGCGCAGCCTTCACACCTCGCTCTCCGAAGGAACCCCATGAACCATCTCGATGACGACGCCGAGCTCTACGCTCTGGGCCTGACCGGCCGCGAACGCGACGCGGAGATCGAGGCACACCTCGCCGGGTGCGAGCCGTGCCGCCGGCGCGTCGTCGCGGCGGAGTCGGCTGCGGCCTCACTCGCCGCGGCGCTGCCGCCGATGCCGGCCGCAACGGCGCGCCGCACGTGGTGGCCGGCGCTGGCGACCGCGGCGTCGCTCGTGTTCGCGACGACCGCGGCGTACGAAGGCATCGCCGCGAACGCCGCGTCTTCCCAGCTCGCCCGCACCGACGGCGCGCTCGTGGCGATCGCCGGATCGCACTTCGGCCACACCACGTTGACGTCCGATTCCGGCACGATCGCCAAAGCGATCTACGCGCGTGACGGGTCGTGGTGCTACGTGCTCGTCTCAGGCGCACCCCGGGGGGCGCACGTCGTGCTGCACGCCGGCGCGACGACGCGCGATGCCGGTGCGCTCGAGGGCGCCACGCCGGCGACGCTGTTCCTGCGCACGCCCGGCCGTTCCGACGAGATCGACATCGTCGCCGGCGACCACGTGGTCGCGCACGGGAAGCCGCTCTACTAGGCGGCGCTCAGAGCGCCTGGCCCCCGATCGGGGCGCGCAGCGCGCCGAGGTGCCCGGCGACGCACTCGTCGACGAGCTTCCAGCCGGCCGCGTCGACCTCGAAGACAGCGTATGCGCCGTTCTCGACGCTGCGCGTCCAGAAGTCGCTCAGCTCGCCCGACGTCGCGTCGAGGAGCGCGACGCGCACCACGGCATCGTGGGTGACCACCAGGGACGCGACGCGCGGGCGAAAGGCGGCGGCGAACTCCCGCCAGCGCTCGCGCACCTGCGGGAGGCCCTCGCCGCCTTCGAACTGCACGTGGGCCGGGTCTTCGCGCCAGGCGCGATAGCGCTGCGGATCGTTGACGGCGATCTCGTCGCGCAGCCGGCCTTCCCAGCTGCCGTGCGCGATCTCGATCAACCGCGGGTCGGTTTCGACCGTCACGCCGCGCCGCTCGGCCGCCGGCTGCGCCGTGGCGGTGCAGCGCAGCAGCGGCGAGGAGACGACGTGCCCGATCTGCGCGGCGTCCATCGCGCCGGCTAGCGCCGCCGCCTGGCGCGTTCCCAGCTCGGTCAACGCCGATTCGCGGCGCCCTTGATAGCGGCCGGAGAGGTTCCAGTCCGTCTCGCCGTGCCGCGCGATATACACGCGCACGTCGCGCGCTTTTCACGGCTGCGGCGATGAACCTTCCGGGCCGCGCCTGCGACCGAGGGGCATGGCGACGATGCTGCAAGCCGACGACGCGGTGATGGCGGAGATCAACATCACGCCGTTCACCGACGTGTTGCTGGTGCTGTTGATCATTTTCATGATCCTCGCTGCGCTCGTCGCGCCGCCGGGCTTCGAGAAGCAGCTGCCGGACCCCGGAGACAAGCGCACCGATCACGTGCTCCCGGCGCGCACGATCGAGGTCCTCGTCAACGAGCGCGGCGCGATCTTCGTCGACGGGCGCGGTTCGGATCAGACGCGCGTCTACGCCGACCTGCTCGACGTCGCCAAGCGGCGCGGCCGGCTGCACGTGGCGCTGAGCGCCGACGTGAGTGCGCCCTACGGCACGATCATTCGCATCCTCGACGCCGCCAAGATCGCCGGGCTCGACAACGTCGGCTTCGTGACCTCGTGAGGCGCAATTTCCTCGTCTACGGCATCGGCATCTCGATCGCGCTGCACGCGCTCGTGCTGCCGTTCCTGCACGCCGAGAAGACGCTGGCCGAGGAACCGGCTCCCGATCACATGGTCGTGGACCACATCCCGACACCGCCTCCGACGCCGCCGCCGACGCCACGGCCGACCGCGCAGCCGACGCCGCCGCCACGCGAGCAGCCGCACACGCCGCCGTCACAGGCGCCGCGCCTGCGCATCATCCCGCCCTCGGCGGTGTCGCGCAACGGCGGAGTGCGCGAACCGGGGAACACACACCCCGACGGAGACCCCAATGGCAAACCCGCCGACGCCGGCATCGCACCACCGGCAGCCGGCGACACCACCGCGTCACCGGCTGCGACGACGCCGCCGACGCCGCGACCGACGCCCACGCCGCTCTCGTGCGCGCGGCCCGAAGTACCGGCCGCGACGGTGCGCACGGTCGAGCCGGACACGCCCGCGCTCGCACTGCAGCAAGGCGTCTCCGGCACCGTGAACGTGGTGGTCTCGCTCGACGCGCAGAGCCGGATCGTCGCGACCCGCGTCGCGAGCTCACCCAGCGCGCTGCTCAACGGCGCCGCACTGGCGGCGGCGCGCGGCTCGCAGTTCCGCACCGGGATCCACAACTGCGAGCCGGTCGCGGCGGACTACATCTTCAGCGTCGAGTTCACCGCGCAGTGACGGCTCGCGTCAGCTGTCGAGGGCCAGCTCAGCCGACGCGAGCGAGATCGTCGGGACCGTGCGGACCGCCGCTGCGGCGGTCGTAAGCAACTTCTGGTCTTCTCTGCTGATGGTCGCCAGGTCGCCGTCCGCGAAGTAGGATAGCGCCTTTATGGACTCGGTCCGCTGGTATGCGGGCCCGTAGATAGCCTGTGCGGCGCCGAGAGCGCGTTCGAGTGACGCGCCGGAGCGAAGCAACGCGGCGATATCACGGTAGTCTTTGGCTTCGGCGCGGTCGAGCACGACTTTCACTTTCGTCGCAAAAAGGTCGTCGATGGAAGCCAGCAACAGCATGCCGTCGTCCGTGAATTCCGGCTCGCCCACACGTCCGGCGATGCGGGCCGGCACGAGGTCGCCGAAAAAGGAGACCCGTACCGTGCCTCCAGCGCGGCGAACGATGAGCGTCACTGTGTCTGGGTCATCCTGGATCACCTGACCTTCATCGAGCAGTGTCGTGCCGAGAACTCGCCGTTTTTCTAGCGGCCCGGCGCTGAAAAAGTCGAAATCAACGGACTGCCGGTGACCGAGGCGTAGCGCGAGCGCGGTGCCGCCATAGAGGACGAAGCCCATCCGCGACATCGGTTCGAGTTCCGGCCACAGCGCCAGCTGCGGTGCAGGCAGAATATCGCGGCGTGGCGTGAGGCGTTTCATCCGAACAGTCGTCGCGGCGGGGCCGGAACCGGTTCGCCCGGTTCGACGACCCCGAGCCGGTAATGCCAGTAGTACCACGAGCGAGGCTTGAGCCACCCGGGCTCGGCGTGGGCTAGGACGTCGCGCAACGGTGCTTCGCCGAGGGCTTCGAGGACGCGCTGGACGTCGTCGAAGTCCGCGATGTCCATGACTTGCGCCAGGACGCGTCGAGTAGTCAACGTGGGATCGTCAACGGCTTTCCACCAGATGTATTTCGTGCTCATTTCGTCAAGGATGGACATACGACATCGTTACTCTTCGTCGTAGCATCTTGTCGTCCCGGCTTAGGAAAGCGTTGACGCCCGGTTCATCGTCAGACGGCCAGCGACCGCACGGACCCGATCCCTGGAACCGCGCGCAATGCGGCGAGCGTCGCTTCGCCTGCCGGGCGATCGGTGGAGAGGACCATGATCGCGTCCCCGCCGACGGTGTTGCGCGAGACTTGCATCGTCGAGATGTTCACCTGCGCGTCGCCCAGGATCGTTCCGACGCGGCCGATCATCCCGGGTACGTCGGCGTGCTGGGTGATGAGCATCGCGCCCAGCGGCGTGGCGTCGATCTCGTACCCGTCGAGCTCCACGATGCGCGGCGAGCCGGCGATCGAGGTGCCGGTGATCGAGATGTCGTCCGCGATCAGCCGCAACGACGACGCGTACGACGACGCGGCGGCGTCGCCGCGCGCGGTGACGACGATGCTCAGCTCGCGCGCGATCGACTCCGCGTTCGCCACCGAGACGCGCCGGTCGGTGGTCGCCTGCAGCAGCCCGCTCATGAACGCCCGCGTCAGCGGCTCCGCGGGGACCGCGGCCAGCGCGCCGCCCAACACGAGCGCGAACGCCGGCATCCGGGCCGGCCGCGCGTATTGCGGATAGAACCGGCCCAGCCGGTAGGCGACCTCGAGAAACGGCACGATCTGTTCGGCCAGCGGGCCGTCGGGAACCGGAGCGTTGACCGCGCCGCTCGCCGGCGCGCCCAAGAGCACGCGCACGACGTCGTGCGCCAGCTCCGTGGCGATGCGCGCCAAGGCCTCGTACGTCGAGCCGCCCAGATGCGGCGTGGCGACCACGCGCGGATGGCGGTGCAGGGCCGCGCCGCTGCCGCCCGGCGGCGGCGGCTCGTCGGCGACGACGTCGAGCGCTGCGCCGGCCAGCTCCCCCGCGTCGAGCGCGGCGAGCAGATCGCGCTCGACGATGACGCCGCCGCGCGCGCAGTTGATCAGGTACGCGTGGCTGCCCAGCAGGCGCAGCTTCGCGGCGTCGATGAGCCCCAGCGTCTGCGGGGTGAGCGGAACGTGCAGCGTCACGACGTCGCTGTCACGCAGCAGCGTTTCGAGGTCGACGAGTCGCGCGTCCAACGCGTCGGCGCGCGCCGCGGAGACGTATGGGTCGTGCGCCAAAATCGTCATCCCGAACGCCCGCGCGCGCGCCGCGACGTTGGCGCCGATGCGCCCCAAGCCCACGATCCCCAGCGTTTTGCCGTGCAGCTCGGTGCCGATCAAGCTGCTGCGGTCCCACACGCCCGCCCGCAGCTGCGCCACGGCGTCGGGGACGCGGCGTGCCAGCGACAGCAGCAGCGCGAACGTCTGCTCCGTCGCGGCCAGGGTGTTCGCGCCCGGCGTGTTGAGCACGAGGATCCCCGCGTCGGTCGCCGCCGCCACGTCGATCGCGTCGACGCCCGCGCCCGCCCGCGCGACGACGGCCAAGCGTGGTCCCGCGGCGAGCAGCTCGCGGTCGACGCGCGTCTCGGAACGGACGATGAGCCCGTCGGCTTGCGCCAGCGCGGCCATGAGGTCGGCCCGCGAACGGCCGACGAGCGATTCCACCTCGACCCCCGCGTCGCGCAGCACCGCGAGCCCGTCTTCGGCGAACGGCTCCGCGACGACGACCCGCTTGCGCGACAGGCCGCTAGAAAGCATCGGGCGTAGTTGCACGCCCTTGCCCTTCCGCCTCCGTGGGCTTCCGGCGGTCGCGTTCGCGTTCGCCGTCCCGCTCGTCGTGCTGCTCGCCTCGGTGCGGACCTCGGTCGGCTTCTGGGACACGGGCGACCTTCAGACCGTGTCGTGGATTGCGGGGATTCCGTACCCGACCGGCTTTCCTGGCTACGTCATGGTAGGTTGGCTGTGGACGCATGCGCTGCCGTTCGCGTCGGTGGCCGCGCGGCTCAACGCGTTGTCGGCAGCCTCAATCGCTGCGGCCGCAGCGACCGTCGCCGGCGCAGCGCTATGGTTCGGCGTGCGACCGCTCATCGCGGTTCTGGCGGCGTGCACGTTTGCGTTCGCGCACACCGTGTGGTATCGCGCGACCTACGCCGACGTGCATCCGCTGGGCTTTGCCGTCGCCTTCGCCGCGATCGCCTTGGCGCTGCGCTGGGCGCTGCGCCGCGACGCGCGCGCCTTGGCGTTCGCCCTGCCGCTGGGCGGTGCCGCGCTGGCCATCGACAACACGACCGTGCTGATGCTCGCCGGCGGCGTGGTCGTCGCGCTGACGCGCCGGTTGCCGGCCGGGCTGACCGCGCGGGCGATCGGGATTGCGGCGCTCATCGTGGTGGTCGCGTACGCGTATTTGCCGCTGCGCAGCGCGTACGTTACGGCGCAGCGCCTCGATCCGACGCTGGCGTTGGGCATCGCGCCGGGGCGACCGTTTTGGGACGACCATCATCCGGCCACGCGCGAGGGGTTCCGGTCGCTGGTCGCGGGCAGCGAATGGGGACCGGGCCAGACGCTGCTGGCGCTGTTCACCCCCGACACGATCCGTGCGGCCGGGGAGCACTTCGGCGCGTTTCTCGTCGACGACGAGACGCAGGTCTTGCTGCTCGCAGCGCTGATCGGTCTGGGTTTTCTCGCCGCGCAGTGGCCGGGGATCGTGCTCGGACTCGTCGTCGCCGCGCTCGTTCCGGCGCTCTTCGGCGCGTCGTATCAGGCCGAGGCCGATCCGAGTCGCTACGTCTTCGCGCTCTACGCCGTGCTGGCGCTCGGGGTCGCGGTCGCCGCCGAGCGCACCGTGCGCGCGTTCGGACGCGAGCGGCCCGCTACCGCGCTGGGCATCGTCGCAGCGCTCTTAGCGCTCGTGGTGGTGCGCGACTTCGTGCTGGCCGGAGATCTCTTCGCGCGGCGCGCCGACGACTCGGCGATCCGGCTCGGCGAACGTGTTGCGACCAGCACGCGCGACGGAGCCGTCGTCGTCGCGCCCTGGGACTGGGCGACGCCGCTGGCCTACAAGGCGTACGTCGAACACGGGCTCGGCCGCCGTATCGTCGTCTGCGCGCTGTCGCTGGATCACCTCGCCGACTACCGGCGCTGGCTGCGCACGCGACAGGTGACGATCTTGTCCGACGGCCCGCCCGAGCTGCCTGGATACCGCACGCGTCGATTGTCGGGTAGCGGCGCCCCGCAAGTCTACGAGGTCCTGGCACCGTGAAGCTGCGCGCCTCCAATGCCGTCCTGGCGGGGCTGGCCGGTGCGATCGTCGCGCTGGCTTTCGCGCACGGGCGCTCGACGCCGTACGACAACTACGTGCTGCTCGCGCAGTCGATCTTGCACGGGCAGGTGTGGATCGATCCGCTGTGGCCCGGGCCGGCGATCGACGCCGTGCTCTACGACGGCCACCGCTACGTCGTCAACGACCCGGTCCCGGCGCTGTTGCTGCTGCCCTTGGTCGCGCTCGTCGGCACCGCCGCAAATCAGACGCTGCTGGCGTGTCTGCTGTGCGGGCTCGCCATCGGCGCCGCCTGGGAGTTGCTGCAGCGCCTCGGCGTCACCACGCGCGCGACGATCTGGCTGGTGGTCTTTCTGCTCGCCGGGACCGACCTGCTGTGGTGTTCGATGCTGGGCGACGTGTGGTTCGTCGCGCAGACCTCGGCGGTCGCGTTCACGCTCTTGGCGCTGTGCGAGCTTGCCGGACCGCGGCGCGGCTGGCTGGTCGCGCTGTGGATCGCGCTGGCTTTGGGCTCACGCTTCACGCTGGTCATGGCGTTGCCGGTGGTGTTGTGGTGGACGTGGGACGGGTTTGCGCAGCGCGAGCGCCGTCCGCGCGAGGCGCTCGCGTTCGGGCTGACGATGCTGCCGTTCTTTCTCGCATGGGTGGGCTACAACGAGTTGCGCTGGCACCTTCCTTGGGACGCCGGACACACGATCTTCTATCACCAGGACCCGTTCATGGGCGCGCCGTCCGGCTCGCCCTTCGGCCTGGCCAACGTGCCCGTCGAGCTGTACTCGTTCTTCGTCGTGGCCCCGGTGTGGCATCACGCCGCGCCGTTCTTGGAGCCGCTTGCGTACGGGACCGCGCTGTGGTTCACCAGCCCGGCGCTGGCGCTGGCATTCTTCGCCCGCGAACCGAAGCGGCTGGTGATATCACTCTGGCTGGCGGCACTGCTGGTGGCCGGTCCCTCGCTTCTGTACTACGCCAACGGCGGCTCGCAATTCGGGATGCGCCATGCGCTCGACTTCGCACCTTTCGTCCTAGCGTTGATGGGACTGGCGACCCGTACCGTGCCGCTGCGCGTAGGGCTCATCGCGCGGGCGCTGATCGTGTGGAGCGTGGTCGCCGGCGTGTGGGGCTGCTGGTACTGGAATACGTACCTGCGCCTGAACACCTGAGTGTGACGCGCAGCAGCACCTGGCTCGTTAGGGGCTGCGGCATTCCTGGGTACGATGGACTGTAGCGCACCACGGGAGACGACGAATGGAAGAACGCAACATCATGGTCGACCGCGAGAGCGGGGGCTCCCTCGCGACATTCAGTTTGGTGGCGGTCGTCGTGGTCGTCGCGTTGATCGCGCTCTTCGTGTGGCAGCCGTGGAGTTCGACGAGCACGGTGCAAACGAACGGCACCAATTCGACCACGACGACCACGCAAAGCACCGGGACCACGTCGGGCTCCTCAGGGACCACGACGGGCGGAGGGACGAACTACTGATGGAACGCGACGACACACTGCGCGACGGCGTGGAGACGCTCAAGGGCGACACGCACGATGCGCTCGACGAAGGCAAAGAACGGCTAGCAGCCGGCGGTGAGAAGGTCAAGCGCGCGGTCGAGGGCGACAGCATGCCGCTGGGCGAGCGCGTGGCTTCGCACGCCAAAGAGCTGGGTCACGAGATCAAGGCCGAGTACGACAAGTCCAAGCGCGAGTTGCGCGACGAGCAGCGCTGACCGGACCGCGGTCTGAAGAAAGCCACGGGCCGGCTCGCCGAGTACGTTCGCAAACGCGACTTCTCGGCGACGCCGGAACCCTCAGGGGAACGCCGCAAGCGGAGCGCTTCAAAGCAGCTCCGCTTCGTCGTGCAAGAACACCGCGCGACGCGGCTGCACTGGGACTTCCGCCTCGAAGCCGGCGGGGTGATGCCGTCGTGGGCCGTCACCAAAGGCCCGACCCTCGTCCCCGGCGAGAAACGCCTGGCGATGAAAACCGAAGATCATCCGATGGACTACCGCACCTTCGAAGGGGTGATCCCGGAGGGCAACTACGGTGCCGGCGAGGTCATCGTGTGGGACGAGGGTTTCTACCGTTTGTTCGAAGGCGACGACCCGGTCGCGCAGATCGCCAAGGGCAAGCTCAAGGTCGTGCTCGCCGGCCACAAGCTCAAGGGCTTGTTCACGCTGGTGAAGATGAAACCGCGCGAAGGGGAGCACGGCGAGCCGTGGCTGTTGTTCAAAGACCACGACGAGTACTCCGACGAGAAATGGAAGGTCGAGGATCATGCCCAGAGCGTGAAGAGCGGGCTGACCCTCGCCCAGCTGCAGCAGAAACGCAAGGACGCGCCGATCTGGAAGAGCAATCGCGCCGCGTCCGCGGACGGCACCGCGGTCAAGCGCGCGGCGCGCGCGAAAGCGGCGCACGCCGACCCGATCCCGCGCGACGTCAAGCCGATGCTGACCACCCTCATCGACGGGCCCTTCGACGATGACGAGTGGGTATTCGAGCTCAAATGGGACGGTTATCGCGCGATCGCGGTGATCGAAAAGGACGCGCTGACCCTGACCTCGCGCAACGGCAAGGACCTGTTGCACCAGTTCGGCGAGATGAAACAGCTGGCGCGTGCGTTCCGCTCGATCCCCGTCGTCGTCGACGGCGAGCTGTGCGTCCTCGACGAGGAAGGTCGGCCGAGCTTTCAGGCGCTGCAGTCACGCGACAAGCCGGAACTGCGCGGCGCCAAGCCGCGCAAGCCCTCGGCCGTGACCTACGTCGTGTTCGATCTGCTCTACGCCGACGGGCGCGATCTGCGGACGCGCCCGCTCGAGGAGCGCAAGCGGCTGCTCGAGGCGATCGTCGTCCCCGATCGCGGCGTGCTGTATTCAAAGCACTTCGTCGGCCGCGGCAACGCGCTCTACGCGCTGGCCGAGCAGCGCGGGCTCGAAGGGATCGTCGGCAAGCTGCGCACCTCGCCGTACCGCTCGACGCGTTCGCGCGAGTGGGTCAAGATCAAGGCCAAGCGCCGCCAGGAGTTCGTGATCGGCGGTTGGACCGAGCCGCGCGGCAGCCGCAAGGGCTTCGGCGCGCTGCTCGTCGGCTACTACGACGGCGGAGTTCTGAAGTACGCGGGCCACGTCGGCACCGGCTTCGACGAGAAGCTGCTGCGCGACCTGATGGCGCGGCTGAAGCCGCTCGAGCGCAAGACCTCGCCGTTCGCCGACACACCCAAGACGAACACGCCGGCGCACTGGGTCAAGCCGCAGCTCGTCGCGGAGATCACGTTCGCGGAGTGGACGCGCGAAGGGCTCTTGCGCCAGCCGGTGTTCTTGGGGTTGCGCGTCGACAAGGATGCCGCGAGCGTGGTGCGCGAGCGCGAGCAACACCTCGACCCGAGCCGGTCATCGCGCGTGCGCGGGACGTGAGCAAGTCGACCGAAACCGCCGCGACGATCGGTGGGCGCACGCTCAAGCTCACCAACCAAGAGAAGGTACTGTTCCCCGCCGACGGCTATACCAAGGGCGACCTGGTGGCGTACTACCGCGCCGTCGCGCCGGTGATCTTGCCCTACCTGCGCGACAACCCGCTGACGATGGAACGCTTCCCCGACGGGATCGGCGTGCCGCGCGGGATCTGGGAGAAGCAGCTGCCGCGCTATACGCCCGACTGGGTGCGCCGCGTGACGATCAGGCCCAGCACCGGCGCGCCGCGCGATGTGACCTATCTCGTCGTCGACGACGAAGCGGCGCTGGTGTGGGTCGCCAACCTGGCGGCGATCACGCTGCACATCTGGTACTCGCACGTCCCGACCATCGACGTCCCCGACGTGATCCTGTTCGATCTCGATCCCGGCGAACGGTGCCCCCTGGCGCGGCTCGCCAAGGTCGCGCTCGCATTTCGTGAGGAGCTCGGCAACCTCGGGATCGCGCCGCTGGTGAAGACCACCGGCGGCATGGGGCTGCACGTGATCGTGCCGTTGAAACCGCACTACGACTACGAGGTCGCCAAAGGCGTCTCCGAGCTGGTGGCCCGCCGCATCCACACGGTACTGCCGCAGGACACCACCTTGGAGCGAACGATCGCGCGCCGTCCGGACGACGTCGTCTACCTCGATTGGGTGCAAGTGGGCAAGGGGAAAACCTACGTCGCGCCGTTCACCGTGCGGGCTCGGGACGGGGCGCCCGTGTCGATGCCGCTGGAGTGGCGGGAGGTCGAGGCGATGCGCCGCAAGCGCGCGCCCGAAACGACCGCCGAGATGCGGCGCTGGACGATCGCGAACGTGCCCAAGCTCGTCGCGAAGACCGGCGACCCCTGGCGGCGCGAGGGATGGAAGCCACAGGCGCTCGAAAGCGCCCTATCACGCGCTCGCTCGCTCTGGGGAGTCTAACGAAGAAATGGCAGCACACGCGATCTGGTCCGGCGCGATCAACTTCGGACTCGTCACGATTCCGGTGAAGCTCTACACGGCCGTTCGAACGAACGACCTGCGCTTCAACTTCCTGCACAAGAAGGACAAGGGGCGGATCTTCAACGAGCGGCATTGCAGCGTCTGCGAGAAGAAGGTCGAGTACGCCGACCTCGTGCGCGGCTACGAGTACGAGAAGGGGCACTACGTCACCATCACCGACGACGATCTCAAAGCGGTGCGCCCGGAGGCGACGCAGTCGGTGCAGATCGTCGAGTTCGTCGAGCTCGACCAGATCAACCCGATGTACTTCGACACGCCGTACTACCTGGAGCCCGAGAAGAAGGGGCGTCACGCCTACGCGCTGCTGCGCGACGCGTTGATCGACTCCGGCAAGGTCGCGATCGCCAACGTGATAATCCGCTCGCGCGAGCACCTGGCCGCGGTCAAACCCAACGGTGAAGCGCTCGTGCTCGAGCTGATGCACTTCGCCGACGAGCTGGTCGAGCAGTCCGGCTTCGAGTTTCCGGCGCTCAACGAGAAGGTCGCCGACGCCGAGAAGAAGATCGCCAAGCTGCTCATCGACACGATGAGCGTCGAGAAGTTCGACCCCGAGCAGTTCCACGACAAGTACAAAGAAGACGTGCTCGCGATGATCGAGGCGCGCGCGAACGGCGAGGAGCTCGAGGCGCCGGCGGTCCACAAACCGGCCGCGACCAACGTCGTCAACCTCATGGACGTCTTGCAGCGCTCGCTCGAGCAATCCAAAGCGCGGCGCACCAAGGGCCGTGCGGCGAGCGCCGACGACGGCGAAGCCGAAGCCGACGCCAAGCCCAAGCGCGGCGCGAAAGCCAAGAAGACGGCCACCCCCGCCGCCAAGCCCAAGCGGAAAAAGTCGGCCGCCTGATGCGACTGCGGTGCATCGGGATCGTTGCCGCGCTCGCGGCCGCCAGCCCGATCGCCGCCGCCGCGTCCGACACTGACGACGCGCTCCGGCTCGCGACGCGTATCGCCTCGTACAAGGTCGGGTTCCCCGCCGTTGCGCTCCATGTGGCGCCGCGCCCGCTGCCTTCCGGCGTGCCGTTACCGCATGCAACGTTGCTCGGGAGCGTCGTCGAACGCGACCGGATCGTGTCCGCGACGCCCGGCGCGCCTCCGCTCGCGATCCCATCGCCGTATGGGACGACGATGCTCTTTTTCGATGCGACGGACGAGCGCGAGGCGGTGCTGCGCGACTACGCGGCCGTGCTCCAAAGCGCCGGTTGGAAATCTCCGGGAAATCTGCGCTTGCAGCGCCCCTACGTGCTCGGTGGACTCCCGTTGCCGCCGCAGATCGAACAGTGGTGCGCGCCGGACCGCCGGACTGCGGTGATCACCCAGCGAGCCGACGACCCCAAGGGCATCGACCTCACGATCGTGACGTCAGAACGTGCGGGCGAATCCCCGTGCGGCCCGAGCACGACCGCGAAATAGGTTCGTCGGGCAGCGTCCCGAACAGCCCGGCGTGGGCTCGTATCGCATCGCGGCCATCCCGGCGGACGGGATCGGCCCGGAGGTCATCGGCGCCGGACTCGAGGCGCTCGCCGCGCTCGAGCGGCTCGACCCATCGTTCCATCTCTCGGTGACGCATTTTCCGTGGGGCTCGGACTACTATCGCAAGCACGGCGTCATGATGCCCGCCGGCGGGCTCGACGAGTTGCGCGGGTTCGACGCCATCTACTTCGGTGCGGTCGGCGACCGTGACGTGCCCGACCACGTCACGCTGTGGGGGCTGCGCCTGGCGATCTGCCAGCCCTTCGACCAGTACGCCAACGTGCGCCCGACGCGGATTCTGCCCGGGTTGAAGAGCCCGCTGCGCGACTGCGAGCCCGGCGATCTCGACTGGGTGATCGTGCGCGAGAACAGCGAAGGCGAGTACGCCGGGATGGGCGGCCGCGCGCACCAGGGCCACGCGATCGAGGTCGGCACGGAGGTCGCCGTGTTCACCCGCGCGGGGGTCGAGCGCATCCTGCGTTTCGCTTTTGACCTGGCGCGCTCGCGGGCGCGCAAGCAACTCACCGTGGTGACGAAATCAAATGCGCAGCGCCACGGGATGGTGCTGTGGGACGAGGTCGCCGTGCAGGTCGCGCGCGACTATCCCGACGTAGCCTGGGAGCGCGAGCTGGTCGACGCGATGACGGTGCGCATGGTGAACCGACCCAAGAGCCTCGACACGATCGTCGCCACCAACCTGCATGCCGACATCCTGAGCGATCTCGCCGCCGCGTTGGCGGGGAGCATCGGGATCGCACCGACCGCCAACTACGATCCGTCGCGGCGCTTCCCGTCGATGTTCGAGCCGATCCACGGCTCGGCATTCGACATCGTCGGCAAAGGGATCGCCAACCCGGTCGGCGCGTTCTGGACCGCGGTGATGATGCTCGAGCATCTGGGCGAGCCCGCCAACGCGGCGCGCCTGATGGCCGCGGTCGAGCACGTCACGGCGTCCGGCGTGCGGACTCCCGATCTCGGGGGCACGGCGCGCACCTCCGACGTCACCGCCGCGGTGTGCGAGGCGCTCGCCGCGGTCCCCGTCTAAGGTTGTTGAGGAGGCCGCATGTTCTCGCGCCGTTCGTTGGTCGCCGGATCGCTCGCCGCGTTGGTCTTCGCCCTGCCGCCGGTAGCGCGCACTGCGACGCCGGCCTCGGATGCGCCGGCGGAGATCACCGTCGCGTATCAGCCCGGGCTGAGCTACAGCAACCTCATCGTGATGCGCGAGCAGCGCTCGCTCGAGCGGCAGTTCCCGCAAACCAAGGTCACCTGGGCCGTGCTCAACAGCACCGCCGCGGTGCGCGAGGGCTTCATCGCCGGCCAGATCCAGATCGGCGCCGGCAGCATCCCGCCGTTCCTCACCGGCTGGGACCGCGGCGTGGGCTGGAAGATCCTGGCCTCACTCAACCAGATGTCGGTCTGGCTCGTCAGCCGCGACAACGCCATCCGCACGGTGAAGGACCTCAAGCCCGACATGAAGATCGGGATGCCCTCGATCGACTCGCTGCAGTCGCTGACGCTGCGCAAAGCCGCCGCCGAGCAGCTCGGCAACGCGCACGCGCTCGATACCGCGATCGTGGCGATCGATCATCCTTCGGGCTTGCAGGCGCTGCAGGTCGGGCAGCTCACCGCGCACCTGTCCGCGCCGCCGTTTCAGTATCAAGAAGTGCAGGCCGGCGGCCACGTCGTGGTGCGCAGCTTCGACGTCTTCGGGCCGCACACGTTCAACAGCGTCTACGTCGGTTCGAAGTTCGCCGACGAGCACCCGCAGTTCGTCAAGGCGTTCTACCGCGATCTGCTCGACGCCACGCAGTTTCTCAAGGCGCACCCGCGCGAAGCCTCCGAGATCCTGTCCAAGGACGCCGGCGGAAAGGTGCCGCCGCGCGACTTCGAGGGCTGGCTGCGCCGCAAGGACGTGATCTTCAGCACGACCCCGCACGGTTTCTTGGCGATGGCGAAGTTCATGCAGTCGATCGGCGGGCTCACCAAGGTTCCGTCCTCGATGCGCGAGATCGACTACGCCGGGACCCTCGGCAGCGTCGGCGACTAAACGCCCGCGCGAGCGCGCTGATAGCGGAGCGAAAGCGTGGCGTGCTATGCTCGGGGCCGTCGCCACCGAACCCAGCCGTTCGCGAGGGAAGGCATGGACTTGCATCGAGTTTGCGGTTTAACGGCCGCACCGGCTCGCCGTTGCGTGCTCCTGTCGGGAGCCGTCGCGATGGCAATGCTGGTCGCGCGCGCACCGGTTGCCGCCGCCGCGTTTCTGAGCGCGGCGCCGTCGGTCACGGCTCCGGGGGCTGCGGTGACGTTCTCGGGAACGGCGCAGAGCCGCTCCGCCGGCGGGTTCCGCCTCGACTTCGGAGACGGCGCCGCCGTCACGTTCGTGACGCCGTCGTTCTCGCTCACGCACGCGTACGCGCTGGGTGGCCGCTACACGGCGCGCCTGAGCGACGGTTTCGCGACCACGCTGGCGGTCGCGACGGTGACCGTCGCGGCGGGTCCTGCCGAGGGCGGCATCGGCGCGGCGTTTCTCCCGGGCCGCACGCCGATCGGTCAGATCTACACGACGACGCTCACCATCCCGACCGTGCTGGCCGGCGGCGAGACGGGAATCGTGGTGCGCTACTCGCTCGGCGATCCGACCTACGGCACCTCGGGCGCGCCGCTCTTGGCGATCGTCGAGCTGCGCTCGCGCGGAGACCGGCTGATTCGCCGCAGCGACCCGCTCGAGATCGTCACCAACCTGCGAACCGGCCTGCAAACGGCGGTGATCCCCTATTCCGTGCCGGTGGACGCCGGCGGCGCCTACGAGTTGCGCGTCATCCTACGCGCCGCCGGCGGCGGGACGATCGCGACGAGCGAAGCGCTCCCGCTGCTCGTCGCGGCCGGACCGGACCCGCAGCCGGCCCTGCACGCGGAGTTGCGCGCGTCGGGTTCGATCGAGATCGGCCCCAATAGCGCAGCGTCGACGACGTTCAATCCCGGTCTCAGCGCCGGGCTGCAGCTCCCCACCGCGTCGCTCGCGCTGACCGGGCTCTACGATCCGGTCTCGCATCGGCCCGATCCGGTACTCACGCTGACCTCGGGCGCGCCCGCGTTGCAGAGCCCCGATGCACCAGCGGCCGCGCAAGGATCACCAGCCCCTGCGCCAAGCGCTGCGCCGGACGGTGCAGCGCCTGCTGCGGGCCCGGCGGCGAGCCCAGCGGCGAGCTTCAAGGACACCCTGGGCCTGGGCACGGCGGCTTTGCCGCCGCTGCTCGGCGACAGCACGACGCTGCGCGGACTCGACGCGTCGCGGGCCGTCGGACCGTGGTTGCTGCACGGTGCCGCCGGCTACTCGAAACTCGCCACGCCCTCGACGCCCGCCGAGCGCGCCGCGGTCGTCGATCTCACCCACGCGCTGGGCGCGGGCAGTCTCCGCCTCGCAGCGTTCGGCCGAGACGACGACGTGCGTCCTGGGGACGTCGTGACGACGGCTGCAGCGGGCCCGCTGCGTGCAGCCGTCACCGCACTCCAGCTCGACGAGCCGATCGTGCGGAACTTGACGTTACGTGCGACCGGGGCACAGTCGAACGCGACTTCGCTGGTCCTGCCCCTCAGCGTGGCCGATGCTTCGACGAGTGCGGCGCTCGCGTACGCGCTGGGGACGACCAGCGCGCGCTTCGAGTATCACAATGCGGGTGACGGGTTTCCGATGGGCGCTGGGCCTGGGGCGACGGCCGACCGCGCCGGTTGGGTCTCGAGCGTGGCGTTCAATCTCAACCCCAAGGCGGCGCTGACGCTGGGCGCGGAGAGCGAGGCAACGCACTCGGTCGCGGCGCGCCAAACCAACGCCTCGGCGACGTTGAACCTGACGCCGAACGACAAGACGCAAGTGCAGCTCGGCCTGCGCCGCGACACCCAGGCATCCGCGACATCGAACACGACGACCGGGCAGTTCAACGCGACATTCGCAACGGCGCTGCTGGGCGGCCAAATCTCGCTCAACGGATCGCTGACTGGGCTCAACGACGCGCTGGTTGCGGCCAACGGTGCGACGACGCGGACCGCGACGCTGCAGTTCACCCGCCAGAGCAATGCCCACACGCTCGGCGTCGGCATCACCGGGACGGCGGTCAGCGGCGCGAACGCGAACGCGCAAGCCGGCCAAAGCCTGACCTACGGGTTTCCCGTGGGCGGCCGCATCGTCGACGGCGCGCTGCTGCACGGCTTCGAGCTGCAATTCTCGCTCACCAACACAGCGAGCAGTTCGGCCGCGGCGGTGGGCGCCGACCAAGCGCTCTCGGCGATCGTTTCATATCACCTCACGCGACACGTCGCGCTGGGCGTGCGCTTCGAGGCGGACCATCACAGCGGTACGGCCGTCATCGCGCAGCCCAACGCGACCTCCGTGCTGCGGCTACGGCTGGACGTGACGCAGTAGTCAGACGCCGAGGTGCGCCGCTAACCAGGCGCGGCGGTCGTCGCGCGCGGCAGGGTCGTCGAGTGCGTGATCCAGCTTGTACGCCTTCAAGGTGCGGTCGCGGTCGGGAACCGCGTTGCGCAACGCGATCCCGGTCGCTTGCGCGACGTACTCGTCGTCCTGGCCGAACTGCAGCAATAGCGCCTTCTGCTTGCCCCGCGCGAGCCAGCCCGGCAGGTCAAACGCGCTCATCTGCGCGACGTACGCGGCCGGATCGGCGGGCTGCTTTCCGAGCAGGTACCACTCCCAATACGACAGCGTCGGCGCCATCAAGACGGCGAACGCCGGCCGTTCGTCGACGGCGAGCAGCAGCGCGCCGTCCATCGCGCCGAAGTCGTGGCCGACGTACGCGATGCGCGCCGGGTCGACCCCGGCGACGGCCGCCAGGCAATCCAGCGCGCGGCGCAGCGTGACGACCTGCGCGATCGTGGCGGCGTAGTCGGTCTCCGGCGTGCGCACGTCGGTGAACCATTTCGCCTGCGACCACGGCATGTCGACGAGCAACGAGACGGCGCCGCGTTTGGCCAGCGCCTGAGCGTCGCCGAGAAATTCGGTGTGATTGGTCGTCGCGGCTTGGCCCAGCCAGTGCACCCATAGGATCGCCGGCGCGCCGTGCAGCGGCCCCGACGGCGCGACGAGCACCGCGTTCGCCGGCTTCTCACCCGGCCCGCCGACGAGCACGGTCACCCCGTCGCTCGCGGCGGACTGCGGCCGCACGCAGGTCGTGCTACCGGCCGTGTACTCGAAGGAGGGCGGTCCGGACGGGGCTGCGGCGAGCAGTACCAGCGCGGCGAGCGGTGCGGCGAGGGAGCGCATGCGCGCTAGCTCGCGTCAGGCGGTACGTCTTTCCTGCGTCCGCTGCGTGGAGCGGTCGAGCATCTTGGTGAGGCCGTAGACGTGTCGTGTCGTCGCGACGTCGACGCCCAGCAAGCCGCCCAGCTCGACGACCGCGCCGATGATGCAATCGACTTCGAGCGGCCGCCCCGCTTCAATGTCTTGCAGCGTCGAGGTCTTGTGATCGCCGACGCGGCGCGCGCCGTCGATGCGCCGTTCGATCGAGACTTCGATCGTGACGCCCAGCCGCTGGGCGACCGCGAGCGTCTCCCGCATCATCGCCCGAACCGTGGGCGCAACGCACGAGTCGCCGGCGAGCTCGCCCAGCGTCGAGCGCGTCAGCGCGCTCAAGGGGTTGAAGCACACGTTGCCGAGCAGCTTGGTCCACACGTCGACGCGGATGTTGGGGACGAGCGGCGCCTTGAGGCCCGCCGCCGCAAAGTCCGCCGCGATCTTCTCGAGCCGGCGCGACGCGTGGCCGCTCGGGTGGCCCAAGGTGTAGCGCGTCCCCTCGATGTGGCGGATCACGCCGGGCGCGATCATCTCGGTCGACGAGTAGACCGCGCAGCCGACCACGCGGTCGGGATCGAAGGCGCGCGCCAGCCGGCCGCCCGGATCGACCGTTTCGAGCGCGTGACCCTCGAGCGGGCCGCCGTGGCGCTGGAAGTACCACCACGGAACGCCGTTCTGCATCGACACGATCAGGGTGTCGTCGCCGACGAGGTGCGCGATCTCGCTCAGCATCCCCGCGATCTGATGCGCCTTGAGGGCGATCACCACCACGTCGACCGGGCCGACGTCGGCGCAGACGTCGGTGCAGCCGGGCGCGACGGTGTACTCGCCCTGTGCGCTCACGATCCGCAGCCCCGAGCGGCGCATCGCGGTGAGGTGGGTGCCGCGGGCGATCAGCACGACCTCGGCCCCGGCGCGGGCCAGCGAGGCTCCGACATAGGCGCCGATCGCGCCGGCACCAACGATGGCGTATCGCATGGGGTGGTCTCCTTCGCTCGGTAGGGCAGTAAGACTGATAGACCGGTCGACTTGGTATGTGGTATATTGTATACCAGATAGAAGCGACTTTTGTCGACCCTCAGCCAAATGTCACCCTGAGCCCCGTCGAAGGGTGACGTGCTGTCACGCTCGCGCGTGAGCGATCGTGGCCCGCAAGGACGCGGTTTTCTCGCGGCGCCCCCGAAGCCAGGGACATGACGACCATCGCCGCGCCCCCCTCGGCCCTGCACGAGCGCCTGCAGGCGTTCATGGACTCCGACGTCTACCCGAACGAGCACGTCTACGACGAACAGCTGCGGGCTGCTCCGACGCGCTGGTCGCAACCGCCGATCATGGACGCGCTGCAAGCCAAAGCGCGCGCGCTCGGACTGTGGAACCTGTTCCTGCCCGAACCGGAATGGGGTGCGGGGCTCACCAACCGCGAGTACGCGCCGCTGTGCGAGATCATGGGACGCTCGCACATCGCGCCGGAGGTCTTCAACTGCAGCGCTCCCGACACCGGGAACATGGAAGTCTTCGCGCGTTACGGCAGCGACGCGCACAAGGAACGCTGGCTGCGGCCGTTGCTCGACGCGAAGATCCGTTCCGGCTTCTCGATGACCGAACCGGGCGTCGCGTCGTCCGATGCCACGAACATCAGCGCCGAGATCGTGCGCGACGGCGACGAGTACGTTATCAACGGCCGCAAGTGGTGGACCTCGGGCGCCAACGATCCGCGCTGCAAGGTGCTCATCTTCATGGGCCGTTCGAATCCCAACGCGCCGGCGTATCAGCAGCACACCATGGCCGTCGTCCCGATCGACGCCCCGGGCGTGACGGTGGTGCGCGCGCTCTCGGTGTTCGGCTACGATCATGCGCCGCACGGCCACGCCGAGATCACGTTCGAGAACGTTCGCATCCCGGCCGACGACGTGCTCGTCGGCGAAGGCCGCGGGTTCGAGATCGCGCAGGGCCGGCTGGGGCCGGGACGCATTCACCACTGCATGCGCGCGATCGGTATGGCGGAACGCGCGCTCGAGGCGATGGTCAAACGCGTGCGCGAGCGCATCGCGTTCGGAAAGCCGCTCGCCGAGCAAGGCGTCGTCATGCAGTGGATCGCGGAGTCGCGTATCGAGATCGACCAGTCGCGCCTGCTGGTGTACGATGCGGCCGAGAAGCTGGACGCGTTCGGCAACAAGGTCGCGCGCAACGAGCTGGCGATGGTGAAGGTCGCGGCCGCGAACATGGTGTGCCGCGTCATCGACCGCGCCATCCAGGCCTTCGGCGCGCGCGGCGTCAGCGGCGACGAGGAACTCGCGTCGATGTACGCGCACGCGCGCACGCTGCGTTTGGTCGACGGTCCCGACGAAGTGCACCTGCGTGCGATCGCCAAGAACGAGCTCGCGAAGGGCAGGCGGTGAGCGGGCCCGATCCACTCGACACCCTCGGCCTGAGCCTACGCTGCGGTGCGGCCGAGCTGCACGTCGTGCGCCACGCCGACGCCGTTCCCGAAGCCGACGAATCGTTCACGATCTACGACGACTACGAAGCGCACCCGCTCAGCGCGCGCGGTCGCGCGCAGGCGCTGGCGGTTGCGGAGCGTTTCGCCGATCTCGGGGTTGCGGCGGTCTACGCCTCGGCGCTCCGCCGCGCGCGTGAAACCGCCGACGCGATCGCGGCGGTCGCCGGCGTCGAGGTGCGTACCGAAACCGGACTGCGCGAGATCTCGATCGGCTCGACCGACGACTCGATGCCGCTGGGAGCGCGGCTGGCGTGGCTGGCGATGGTGGCGTTGCGCGACGGCTCGTGGACGGGGATCCCCGGTACCGAGCCGTCGGCGCACGTGCGCGCCCGGATCCTGAGCACGCTCGACACGATCGCCGCGCGTCACGGCGGCGAGCGGGTCGCGGTCGTGTCACACGCCGGCGCGATCAACGCCGCGCTGGGCGCGATCGTGTTGAGCGACCACGACTTCTTGTTTCCGCTCGCCAATGCGTCGATCTCGGTGCTGCGCATCGGCTCGGGCCGGCGCTTGCTGATGAGCGCGAACGAGACGGCGCACCTGGGCGCGATCCCGTCGCGGGCGCGCCGATGAGCGAGCGCGACGCCGACACGATCGAGGTCCGGCCCGAAGAGCGCATCGACACCACGCGGCTCGAACCGTATCTGCACGAGCACCTCGAGGGCGCGCACGGCCCGCTGACGGTGCGCCAGTTCGGCGGCGGACACGCCAACCTCACCTACCTGATCCGCTTCGGCGAGCGCGAGTGGGTGCTGCGCCGGCCTCCGCTCGGACCGGTGGCGCCGGGCGCGCATGACATGCGCCGCGAGCACCGCGTGCTGTCGACGCTGCACGCGGGGTATCCGCTCGCGCCGCAGGCCTATCTGCTGTGCACCGATCACTCGGTCGTCGGCGCGGACTTCTTCGTGATGGAGCGCCGCCACGGGATCGCTTTCCGGCGCGACATCCCGGCGCCGTGGCGCGACCGGCCCGACGTGCTGCGTGGCGTCGGCGAGTCGCTCGTCGACAACTTGGCGCGCCTGCACGCGGTCGATCCGGCCAGCGTCGGCTTGGGCGAGCTGGGCCGGCCCGACGGCTACATCGAACGCCAAGTGTACGGCTGGATCGAGCGCTGGCACAACGCGCTCACCCCCGACGTCGGCGCCGCCGAGCCGTTCACCGGCTGGCTGCGCCAAACCGTCCCGACCGCGCGGCGCACCGCGCTGCTGCACAACGACTACAAACTCGACAACACGCTGCTCGACCCGGCGAATCCGGCCCGGACCGTCGCCGTGCTGGATTGGGACATGAGCACGCGCGGCGAGCCGTTGATGGACTTCGGCGAGCTGTTGTGCCTGTGGGGAGAGAAGGGTGACGGCGGCGAGAGCCTGCACGGGCGCATGCCCACCTGGCACGCTGGGTTCATGACGCGCCGCGAAGCCGCGGAGCGCTATGCGCGCACCTCCGGCGCCGACGTCAGCGATTTGCATTGGTACGTCGTCTTCAACGTGTTCCGCTTCGCGGTGATCTTGCAGCAGATCTACATCCGCTTCACGCGCGGGCAGACCCACGACGAGCGCTTCCGCGACATGGGCGCCGCCGTCAACGCGATCACCGAGCGCGGCCTGACGATGATCGACAGCGGCGAGCTCTGAGGGCCTGCGGCCCGCTCTCCGGCCCGGTACAGGGTGCTGGCTGCGCAACGGCGACGTGCTCGTCGCCGGCAGTTCGGAGCAGGTCGAGCTCTACGACGCCGTTCACGATCGCTTCCGCACCGTCGGCGCGCCCATGGAGAACGCACGCAACTCTCGGCGCCGCGGTGCTGCTCGACGACGGCAGCGTGCTCATCGCCGGCGGCTACGCCTCGGTCGACCCGCTCCCGACCACCGAAACCGCGCTGCGCTATCGCTAGCTGTAGCTGACCGACTGCACCTTGAGGGTGCGGTCACCGACGGGGCGGTGCCACACCACCGAGTCACCCGCGCGCGCGCCGATCAGCGCCGCGGCGAGCGGCGAGGTCGAGCCGATGCGGCCCGCCCTCACGTCCATTTCGTCCTCGCCGACCAGGGTGTAGGTCTGCGGCTTGCCCGACCCGTCGTCGACCGTGACGGCCGCGCCGAATGCGACGACCCCGCGGTCCTCCGGCGGGTCGACGACCACCGCGGTTTCGATGCCGTGCTCGAGGCGCTCCCGCTCGCGAGGATCGGTGGCTGCGGCCAGGCGCTCGCGCAGCGCGGCGAGCCCCCCGGCGGTGATGTGGTTCGGTCCCGTGCGTGGCGGCGCGACGACCTCGGGCTCCGGCGCGTCGTCGCGCTCCTTGGTGAAGGCGCGACTCATGGGGCCATTGTACGGCACAATGCGACGCAGGCCCCGCGCGTCCGCGGAGCCTGCGTCACGACCGTCGGGGGTGGAACCCCTAGTTCCCGATGGTCGCGTTGAGCGCGTCGACGTCGACGCTTCCCAGGCCCGTCGTGTAGTCCCAGTTCGGGGTGGCCTGGAACGGGCCGTTGGAGCCGTTGACGATGTCGTGGAACGGTCCCACGGCGATCGTCACCGGCGGTCCGAGATACTTCGTCCCGGGGTTGCTGACCGCGAAGGTGTGGTAGAGCAGCGGCGGAGCGTAGCCCAGACCGGGATGGCTCTGCAGCATGCGCGCCCAGACCCCCGCGGCGAGCGGCGACGACAGGCTGGTGCCACCGGTCTCCGTCCACCGGCCCCCCTCGTAGATCTTCAGCCCGGTTTGCAGATCGGCGTCCATGGCGATGTCGGGGCTGCCGCGGAACGACAGGCCGGCCGGGGTCGAGCTAATCGGCTGGACGCCCTGCTCCCAAAACGGCGAGTACTCGAACTGACTGATCCCGCCGCCGCCGGAGTACCACGCGGCTTCGCCCTGATACGTCCCGTCGACTTGACTGAGCAGCGTCGTGCCGCCGACCGCGACGGCGTACGCCGAAGCGGCGGGGTATTCGACCATCGGCGCGCCGGCCGGGACGCCGTTGGGGACGCCCACCGAGCAGTTGCCGCCGCTGTCGCCGGTCGAAGCGAACATGGTCTGTCCTTGCGCGGCGCCCTGCAACAGGGCCATGTCGTTGATCAGCATGGAGCCGTCGAGGTACGAGAAGACTTCGCAGCCGCCGAACGACGAGTTGCCGATCGGCGCAAGGTCGTCGGTGACCCAGTGGTTGTACTCCAGCGCGATGTCGGAGTCGGTCAACGACGTCGTCGCGTACACGTAGAGCGTGTTCACCGCGCCGGCCATACCGGTCGAGGCCGTCATGTCGAGCGTCCACTCGCCGGCGCCCGCGGTGTCGGGGCTGGGGATGCCGACCTGCTTGACGACGACCGGTACTGGTGCCAGACCGTCGCCCTGCTCGTTCACGCGGAAGTCCGCGATCGCCGATGCGACGTTGCCCTCGGCCATGATCGCGATGTTGACGCCGGTCGCCGCAGGCGTGGTGTTCACGTCGTACGCGCGCCAATAGTCCGACGGCGTGTTGGCGCGCAGACAGCCCGTGGTGTACGCCTGCGGCGTCGGTTCGGGCTGCGGCGAGCTCAGCCCGATCAGCGCGATGCTCGAGAGCGAGCACGGCGATTCAGGCTGTTGTCCGACTTGCGTGTTGGGCGACGGCGCCGGCAGCGTACCACCGGTTCGTATCGGCGTGCTCAGCGGCACGTTGTTGAGGCCGAGCACCGCGACGACGACGCCGCCCAGCGCGGTCGGAACGTACGCCGCGGTGGTGTTCGCAAACACCGTCGCGCCGTTGAGCGTGAACGCGTGCAAGCTGGTGTTGAACGCCTTGGTGACGCTCGCGGCGTTGCCGTTCGCGCTCACCAGCACATTGTTGGGCTCGACGACGATGTTGCTCAGCCCCTGGCTTTGCAGGTAGCTCGTCACCGCGCCGACCTCGGCGGCCGTCGGCCCATAGGTCGCGCTGAACTGCGCGGGCGTGATTCGGCCGCGCGACTTCACCACCGACTTGAGCTGGTCGACGTTGTGCATCTGCAAGCCCAGCCGGACCGTCAGCGTCTTGGACGGGTCGAGCGCGCCGAGATCGGCGGCGCTCTTGAAGCTCACCGGCTGGGTCGCGGTGTTCGACCAGCCGGCAGGTGCGGTCACCGCGGTGACCGCGCGGGTCGAACGCGCGCCCTCTTTCGATGCCGGCGCGCTACCGCCGAACTCCATTGCGCTCGACGGGAGCAGCGAGCTCATGCTGCGTGCTCCCGAGCACGATGCCGTTGCGACACTCAGCGCCAGCGCGGCGATTGCCAATCTCTGCATTCGGGTTCCATCCTCCTCAGGCTCAAGCGTACGAGCCGAGAAGGGGCCCCAACATACCGGAAACAGGGTAGGCCGGGGGCATAGGCACCCAGCTTGTTGCGGCCCACCTCGGGGAGTCGTCGAATCACCACGCTCGTGCCGGGGCCGCGCTTTCTGGGGGCCCCACGCCCTAGGCGTGGGGGGCGCGGAGCCAGGGGCGGAGCGCCGTTAAACTCCTAGAGGCCGGCTAGCCCGTTAGGCGATCCGATCCCCGTGAGAGCATGGTAGCCGGCGCCGTCGACGGCGTGGAAGCTCTGCCAGCGCTGGTACGAGAAGGCGGGTCCGGACGGCCGCCCGGAGAGCGCGTAGGCCGCCGCGATCAGCGGCGCGCCGACGCTCGTCCCGCCCGCGACGTACCAGCCGCCGCCCGGCGTGCTGAACGTGGCGACGCCGGTTTGCGGGTCGGCCACCACCGCGACGTCGACGCTGGAGCGGGTGTTGCAGCGGAGGCGCTGCTGGAACCACGGCCGGTGGACGTACTGGCTGCAGCCATGACCGGTGTACTTCCAGCCCGTCTCCGACCAGCCGCTGCCACCGCGCGAGAGCGAGGTGCCGCCGACCGACGTGACCGTTGCCGCCGCCGCCGGGTAGGACGGGTAGCCGCGGTCGCCGGAGCTGGCCGTGATCGCGACGCCGTCGTGGCGGTAGTGCGCGTCCTCGACACTCTGGTTGCCCCACTCGACCGCGTAGTAGCTGTTGCTCACCGCCCGAGCGCCCAGCCCGACGGCGGTGTCGACCGATGCGCCCAGGTCGTCGAGCAGCGCCGAGTCGGCTTCGACCAGGACGATCGAGCACTGCGGGCACGCCGCGGAGACCATGTCGAGATCCAAGGCGATCTCGGCCGACCAGCCCGTGTTGGGGGCCGGATACGAGGCGCTCGAGCCGCGCTGGTTGACCTTGCGGAAGCAGCCGTTGGCGCTGCTGCACGCGGGTAGCCCGAACGCGGTGCGGTAGACCGCCAGGTCCGACTCGGCGGTCGGGTCGTCGTAGGCGTCGACGATCGCCACGACAGTGCCCGGAGCGCCGGCCGGCAGACCGTAGGCGTTCTGCAAGTCGGCCGGCTGGAAGCCCGGGATCAGCGCCGGCGAGAGGTTCGGGTTGGGGATCGGAACGGCGTTGGTGTTGACGGCGAGCGTGCAGCCCGCGGTGCCGGCCGGCGGGACGCCGGGGCAGGCGAAACTCGCGCCGGGCAGCCCCTGCGCGCTCTCGCCCGGCAGACCCTGGGCGCTCTCACCCGGCAGACCCTGAGCGCTCTCGCCCGGCAGACCCTGGGCGCTCTCACCCGGCAGCCCCTGCGCGCTTTCGCCGGGCTGTCCGGTCGCGCTGTCCAAGACGCCGCGCGCCCCCGAAGCGGTAGCGAGCGCTGCCTGCCGCGCCGGCAGGGTCCCGGTGCCGCACGCTGCGAGTGTGACGAGCGCCAGCAGGGCGAAGATGCGGGTCACGTTGCAGGATACTCCTTCAGGGGCACGGTTGCTTCGGAAACCGCTATACCCACCAAACGGGGCGAGCCCGGGGACGCCGAAGATCGCGTGATCGCCGTCACGCGTTTGCTCCGCGCGCGGGTCAACGACCGCCTCGCTCGCGCCACCCGCTTTCCCGTCACGCTCATCGTCGCGCCCGCGGGGTTCGGCAAGAGCGTTGCATTGCGCGACTACGTCGAAACGGCGCGGCTGGACGTGGTGCGCTACGACGTCGCGCGCGAGGATCGGACGCTGCTCGCGTTCGTGCGCGGCCTGAGCGCGGCGCTCGAGCCGGTCGCACCGAGCGCGCTTGCGGCGTTTCCGGCGATGCAGCAGCGCGTGATGGCCGTCGACGAGCCGGTGCGCGAGCTGGGCGACTGGTTCGCGGAACACCTCAAGCGCACGGTGTGCACGATCGTCATCGACGATCTGCACTACGCCGCCGCCGATCCCAACGCCATCGCGCTGCTGGTCGATCTCATCGAGCGGACGTTCGAACGCATTCACTGGATCGTCGCGACGCGGTCCGACGCCGCGCTGCCGATCGCGTCGTGGATCGGCTACGGGCGCATGGACCTGCCGATCGGCGAAGACGATCTCCGCTTCACCACCGACGAAGCGCTGGCCAGCGCCGACGATGCGCAGGTCACCGCCGATCCGGGCGAGATCGAAGCGTTGCGCGAGCTGACCGGCGGGTGGCCGATCGCGCTCTCGATCGCGCTGCGCACGCGAACGCACGCCGCCGACCTGCGGGCGGCGACGACGGGAACGCGCGAGATGGTGTACCGCTACCTCGCCGAGCAGGTTTTCGGCGGGCTCACGCGCGCGCAGCAGCGCTTCTTGCTGCTCAGCAGCGTGCTGCCCACCTTCGACGCCGTGACGGCCGAGGCGCTCGGCGCGACGCCGGCGTTTTTGGCCGACCTGCGGCGCAGCGTGACGTTCTTGAACACGAGCGGCGCCGGCGAGCACCGCTACCACGACCTCTTTCGCGAGTTTCTCGAGCACGAGCTGCGGCGCAGCGGCGCGAAGGAATGGTTCGACGCGCACGTCGGCGCCGGTGCGCTGCTCGAACGCCGGCGCGGCAGCGACGCCGCCGCGTTGGCGCTCTACACCAAGGTGGGCGCGGTCGAATCGATCGTGGCGCTGCTCGAGCGCGAGGGCATCGCACTGCTCGAACGCGGCGAGGGCGAGACCGTCGCCGCCGCGATCGAGGCCGTCCCCGAGGAGCAACGCGTCGACAACGCCGTGATGATCGGCGTGCGCGCGATGCTCGACGCCAACCTCGGACGCATCGACGGGGCCGAGCGCCGGTTCGTCGCCGCGATCGAGCGCGCCGGCGCGGGCGAGTTACGCATCGCGCTGGTCCATCGCTACGCCATCGAGCTGGTGCGCCAGGATCGAGATTGCGTCGACCTGCTCGAACCGTACGCGCGCGACGAAACGCTGGCGCCGGCGCTGCGCGTGCCGATCCTGGGCACGCTGGCGACTGCCTACGTTCGCGCGGGGCAGCTCGACGTCGCTTCGCGGACGGTGCGCCGGGCGCTCGACCTCGCCGAACCGCTCGGCGACGACGTGCGGGCGCGCCTCTACCAGCAAGCCGCCTACGTGCACCAGTTCACGCCGACGCACGAGCTGGTGCGCGACTACGCGACGGTCGCGGTCGAGTTGGCGACGGCGCGCGGCTTGTACGAGGTCGCGGCGCGCGCGTACAGCGTGCTCTACACCGTCGTCAACGACGAGGACGACGATCCGATCGCCACGCTCGCGGTGCTCGACAAGCTCGAGGAGTGCGCGCGCAAGGGCGCCAGCCGGCAAGCGCGCTTCTTCGGGGTCGTGGCATCGTATGCCGTCGAGGTCGAACGCGGCGACGACGCCGCGCTCGAACGGCTTGACAGCCAGCTCCAGGGCGGCCTGGCGGCAGCGGTGACGACGCGGGTGCAAGTACAGGCGCTGCACCCGGCCAAAGCGATGCGGGCCGCGTGGGCCGGCGACTTTCGCGGCGCGTACGAGCTGCTCGCCGGGACCGCGCAGCAGCAGACGAGCACCGAACGGCGCGCGCTGCGCGCCGCCGACACCGCGGTGTACGCGTTCGCCGCCGGCCTCCAGGCCGAAGGCGACGAGTCGCTGCGTGACGCAGCCGCCGCGCTGGAGCGGTGCACGCGTCCGTCGCCGCGCATCGTGCGCGCGCACCTCGCGGTCGCCGTCGCCGAGCTGCTGCGCGGACGCTCGTCGAGCGCGCACCGTTCGCTCGCCGAGGCGGAACGGCTGCTCACACCGCAGATGCGCCGCCTGCGGGCGCTCGCGCAGGCGGTACGCGCGATGGAACGCGTCCAGCTCGAGCAGGCCGATCCGGCGACGCTCGCCGCCGCGCTCGAACGGCTGCGCGCGCAGCACTTCGGCGGGATGGCGCGGCTGCTCGGCGCGCTGCCGGTGGCCCGCGGCGACGAACCCGGCTACACGCAGCTCACGCCGTCGGAACGCGAGATCCTCGCACTGCTCGCCAAAGGCGCGAGCACCAAGGACGTCGCCGCGAAAACCGGGCGCAGCCCACAGACCGTCGACACGCACATTCGCTCGATCTGCCGCAAGCTCAACTGCAGCGGCCGGCGCGAGGCGATCGCGATCGCCACCGGCGCCGGCTGGGTCAGCGTCTGAATCAGCGCTCCGCGGTACCGACCAGCTCGCCTAGCGCGGCGACGTGTCCGGCGATCGCGTCGAGCAACCGGCCCTTGGTCGGCGCCTGATCGAAGCGCGGTACGAAGTCGACCGCGAGCAAGGTGAAGCAGTAGCGGTGCACACCGTGACCCGGTAACGGCGACGGCGTGACGTAGCCGCAGCGCCCCGCGCCGTTGTAGCCCATCGGCACCGACGTTCCGTCGAGCGCGCCCGCCGCGAGCGCGGTCGTCGCCGGCGCGATGTCGTAGGCCAGCGCGTGTACCAGCGGTCGCAACAGCGGCACGTCGACGTCTTCTATCACCAGCACGAGGCGTTGCGTTTGCGCCGGAACGCCCGACCACGACAGCGGCGGCGACGTCGCCGTCGCCGGCAGCGGGCCGCCGTTTTCGAAGGCTTCGCTGCGCAGCTCGAGCGCGCGCGGCACGGCCGAGAAACGGATGTCCTCGCCGACGCGGAACTCCGCCCCGGCGCGCCAATGGCGGATGCGCTTCCCGAAGAACCGCATCATCCGCCCTTCGACAAGCTCACGCGCACGTGACACCACGTCAGGGTGAGACGGAAAGTTAGTTCGGGATCAGCTGCACCGTCAGGAACACGCCGGTCTGTCCGGCCAGCGTCGAGGGCGCGCCGGGCGCGAGGTTCACCTGCACGTCCTCGCCGCCGTACATCGTCACGATCGCGCCGCCGTTCTGGGTGGGGCCGGCGCTGCTCAGAAACGTGACGCCGCTGCCCGAGGGCGAGTAGAACGCCAGCCCGGGCGTCCCGGGGTTGCCCGGGGCCGCTCCGCCGCTGACGCTCCCGCCGGTCCCGGCGGGGACGACGCGGCCGCCCGCCGCGCAGCTCGTGAGCGCGTTCCCGGTGAAGGTTCCGGCAGCGGGGTTGCCGGCCCGGGCCGAGGTCGCCACCGGGGCGATCGCCGGGGCCAGCGGAAACGCCGCGCCGCCGTTGGGGAAGGCGCAGATGCCGATCCCCGTCGTCGTCGTGGTGTCGAGGTACTCGTTGAGGCTGAAGCCGGTCGCGTCGTTGGTCGAGACCGAGACCGCGAGCGCGTTCTTGTAGAGGCACCCGGTCGGCACGGTCTGGCTGGGGCTGAGCGCGCCGAAGGTCAGCGTGAAGGCCGTCTCGCTGCCGCTGCCGGCGCAGAATCCCGCGGCGCTGGGCAGCAGCGTCGGCGCCGCCGCCCCTTGGGCGAAGGCCGCGCTGTACTGCGTCACGATCGCCAGGGTCGCGCTCGCGCTGGTCGTCCACTGGATCTGGGCGCCGCCGGTCGTTGTGTTCGACGCGCGGGCGGACGTCGCCGGGGTCAGGAGGCCCGCAGCGATCACCAGCATGACGAGAGGACGTTTCACCAGAGCAAATCCTTTGCAACCGTGGTTCGGTGCGCGTACCGAACTCGAGTCCGCCATCCTGGCGGGCCGAGGCATCAGGTATCTTCGAAGATCGGGTTGAGGACGAATCCATTTTAGCGCCTTTACTCCGCGCTTACCGAGCCGCCGCGCCGGGCGCGGTCCGGGCCCCGCGCGCCTGAAGGATCCCCAGCACCAGGGCCGTCGCGGCCAGCGCGGTGATGATGGCGGACGCCGGCGCGACGCCGTAGGCGCCCAGCACGCCGGTGACGATCGGCGGCATGATGAAGCCGGCCAGGCTGTCCAAGCCGGATACGACGCCCAGCACCGTCCCCCGGCGATCGTCGGGCGAGACCTCCGAGGCCAAAGCCGGGAAGGCCGAGTTCACGATGCTCAGCCCGACCCCGAACAGCGTCAGCAGCACGACGGCCAGCCCGAACGACGTCGCGAACGGCACCAGCACGAAGGCCGCCACGCACAGCCCCAAGCCGAGGTTCGTGGCGGTGCGGTTGCCCAGGGCGGCGACGAGCCGGCCGACGACGGCCACCTGCAGCCCGACCTGCAACACGCCGAAAGCCGCGAAGACGTACGACACCTGCGCCACGCTCCAGCCGAGCTGGGCGTGCAGGATCAACGTGAGGGCCGACCACCAGCCGTACATCCCCAGGGTGTAGACCAGCCGCAGCCACAGCACCGGGGCGACGGTCTTGTCGGCCAGCGAACGCGCGATGTCGCGCAGGCCGACCGCGGTCTGGTCGGCGTCGGTGCGGCGTCCGCGCGACTCCGGCAGCATCGTGACGGTGAGGATCAGGGTGAGCACCTGGAGCCCCGCCGCGAGCAGGAACGGCACCGCGAAACCGTAGCGACCGGCGAGCCAGCCGCCGGTGGCCGGGCCGAACACGAAGCCCGCGCTGAACGCCGCGCCGACGTAGGCAAATGCCTGGCCCCGCCGTTTGGGCTCGACCAGGTCGCCGACGTAGGCCTGCGTGACGCCGATGTTGCCGCCCGAGAAGCCTTCGAGCGCGCGCGCCAGCAGCACGATCGGGATCGACGGCGCGAAGGCCAGCATCGTCCAGGCGATGGTCGACCCGATCTGCGAGACGATCAGCACCATCTTGCGGCCGACGCGATCGCTGACGTTCCCCCACAGCGGCCCGGCGACGAGCTGGCACAGCGAGTAGGTCGCGAAAACCCAGCCCACCACGATGTCGGGCGCCCCGAAGTGCTGCACGTAGAACGGCAGCAGCGGGATGAGGATGCTGAACCCCAGGATGTCGATGAAGGTGATGCCCAGGATGGGCAGCAGCCGCAGGATCACGTCGCCGCGCGCATTGCGGGCGAAGCGTGCAAAGCCTCCCTTGGGGCCGCCCGAGCTGCGGCGCGCGGCGCGACACGTTCTGACCGTGTTCGCACAATCGTCGCAGGGCCGGGGACCCCCCGACTCCGAATTGTTACGGACACCCTAGTCGGAGGTTCCTATGTCGGTCCGGTACGCCGCCGCGTTCTTTTCATGTTTCTTCGCCCTTGCCACGCTGGCATCGGCGCAATCCTCGCCGCCGCCCAAGCCCGCGCCTTCGGGTTCGCCCAGCGCAGCCGCTGCGGGTGCCGCAGCGGGTGCTGCGGCCGGCGCCGCCGCCGCTGCTGCTGCGAAAGCGCCCGCGCCGGGCGACATTCCCGCGTACGATACGTTCGTCAAGGACACGATCGTGCAGAACGGGCTGTTCCAGCTGATCCGCAAGGACGGCAAAGTCTACATGCGCCTGAACGCCGATCAGCTCGACAAGGATTACCTCCAGACCGCCGTGCCGAAGAACGGCTTGGGCGGTTACGGCATCCTCGCGGGCGACGTGTTCCAGCAAGAAGCGCGCGTCATGCGATTCACCCGCGTCGGCAAGGCCGTGGCGATGATCTGGCCGCACACGCGCTTTCTCGCCGATCCGAACACGCCGCTCGCCGATGCGGTGCGGGCCTCGACCGCCGACTCCGTGATGGGGATGGCCGGGATCGTCGCCGAGAAGAAGGACGACAAGTCGATCGTCATCGAGCTCTCACCGCTGCTCGGTGACGTGATCGACTTCGGCAACACGCTCAGCGACAACATCAAGGACCCGATGAACCCGCTGGGCGGGTACCGGCTCGACGGGCAACGCTCGTACTTCGGGATCACCAAGACGTTTCCGAAAAACGTGATCATCGAGGCGGACCAGACCTTCGTCTCGCTCAAGCCCAGCGTCGTCGACACGGTCGTCGACCCGCGCTCGATCCAGATGCACATGGCGTACAACTTCGCCGAGCTGCCCGACGCGAGCAAGTACATGCCGCGCCTCGAGGACGACCGGCTGGGATACTTCGGCGACGCGCACATCGCGTTCGATCATCCCGAGCGGATGAACAACATGGTGCGCTACATCATGCGTTGGAACATGCACCCGAGCGATCCCTCGAAGCCGCTTTCACCCGCGGCTCAGCCGATCGTCTACACGCTGTCCAACACCATTCCGATGGAATACCGCGATGCGATTCGCACCGCGGTGCTGGCCTGGAACGGGCCCTTCGAGAAGATCGGGATCTCCGGCGCCGTGGCCGTGCAGGACCAACCCAAAGACGGCGACTTCGATCCCGACGACATCCGCTACAACGTGATCCGCTGGCTGACCGAGGCCAACAGCGGCGGCTTCGCCGAGGCCCAGCTGACGTGGGATCCGCGCACCGGCCAGATCTTCCGCGCCGGCGTGCTCATCGACAGTGACCTGGTGCGCTTCGGTGCGATACAGTATCACCTGCTCGGCATCTCCGCCGACGGTGAGGAAGACCCCGACCACGACACACGTCTGGCTACGCACAGTCGCATCGCGCACAACGACGGACCGGGCGCGAAGGCCCAGATGATGTACGCGGCGATCACCTCCGCGCTCATGCAGGGCGGATCGTCGGCCGACTTCGTGCGCCGCACGTCGCAGGACTTTCTCCACGCCATCGTTCTGCACGAGGTCGGCCACGACTTCGGGCTCGAGCACAACTTCATCGGGCACATGGCGTACTCGGCGAAGCAAGTGCGCGACAAGAACTTCACCGCGCACAACGGTATCGCGTCCTCGGTGATGGAGTACAACCCCGCCAACGTGTGGCCCAAGGGGATGAGCACCGGGACGATCGAGCAGACCGTGCTCGGACCGTACGACTACCACGTCATCCAGTGGGGCTACGCCCCGATCCCCAACGCGCACTCGCCCTTCGACGAGGTTCCGACGCTGTCGCGCTGGGCCTCGAACTGGACCGATCCGAAGTTCCGCTTCGCCAGCGACGAGGACGCCGGATGGGGCAACGGGCACGCGATCGACCCGCGCGTGCACCAGTTCATGCTGACCAACGACCCGCTCGCGTGGTGCGGAACCCAGCTGGGCCTGGTGGAGAACCTCCTGCCCAAGCTCGACGGGCGCTACCCCGCCAGCGAGCACCCCTACGACGAAGAGCGCTTCGCGTTCGCCATCCTCGCGAACAAGGTGTCGGCCTGCACGGCCGACGCATCGCATTGGATCGGCGGCGAGTACCTGTCGCGCTCGCGGGTCGGCGACCCGCGCGCCGAGACGCCGCTCGTTCCGGTACCGCGTAGCGAAGAGGTGCGCGCGTTCGCGATGCTCGACCGCTACTTGTTCTCCAACGCCGCGTTCCACTACGATCCGCGCACGCTGCGCCGGCTCGTCTACTCGGAGCACGAGACGTTCTCGAGCTTCGGTGCGGTCTACGCGCCGCGGCACGACCTCTCGGTCGCCGACATGGCGGGGCGCATGCAGCTGCGCGCGCTCGTCTCGATGTTCGCGCCGTTGACCCTGGCGCGTCTGGCCGACTTGCCGACCAAGGCGAAGCCCGGCGAGACGATGACGCTCTCCGATCTGTTCACCTGGTCGCAGAAGTCGATCTTCGGAGACATCGCCACCGGCAAGGTCGCCGGCGCGACGCAGGTGCGTCGTAACCTCCAGCGCCGCTATGCGACGATGCTGCGGACGTTGGCGCTCGCACCGACCGGCGTTCCCTACGACGCGCAGGCGCTGGCGCGCTACGAGCTAGTCGCACTCGACCACGACCTGGTCGGGGCGCTGGCACGCAGCGGGTACGACGTGCAGACGCGCGCGCACCTCAGCGCGCTGCACGAAGAGGTGTCGCGCACGCTGCACGCGCAGCGCGTCGTCAACTCCTAGCGGTAACGCAGGGCGCGTCCGCGGCGCACGCCGCGGCGCGCCTCGTTACGGCAGGATGAAGGTCAACCAGAGTCCCAGCGCCGCGGCCCCGCCGCACAGGGCGTAGACGGCCCACTCGGCCACCCGCCGGGTCGGGCCCGGAACAATCTCGTCGAGCGCGGGTGCCGGCAGGAGCGGCGCGCGCAGCGACAGCGCGAGCACCAGGAAGCTGCGCCCATCGGCGGCGGTCAGGATGCGCTCGGGGCGGCTTTCGAACTGGAAGTCGGAGATCGCCAGGTCGCGCGGCCGGCCGAGGTCGGCGTTCTCGCGCACGAACGCGCGCAGACGTGCGGTCGCGCCGCTCTGGCGTGACGGTAGCGCCGAAACGAGCTCGTCGACCGCGCTGACCACGCGCGCCCAGCGGCGCTCGCGCACCGACGGCGCGGCGATCATCGCCACCCGGACGCGGCGCGCGATCTCGGCGACCGAAGCCGGGTCGCGGCCCGCCGCGCAGTGCCGCACGTCGTCGACGAAACGGTGGTAGAAGCGGGCCTCGGCGGTCACGAGAGGACACCCACGCGCACAGCCCTGCTCTGGTTCGACACCGCGCGCCGCGCTCTTGCGCGGCGCGCGGTCCGAACTAGAAGCTCTGAACGCAGCCGTTGTTGGCGTTGCTCCAGAGCGGCTGGGTCGGGTAGCCGCCCGCGTTGGGGTTGTTGATGAGGTTGGTCCACGCGCACTTGTCGCCGTTCTCCGCCCCGCCGCTGTCGAGCCAGCCGCTGTTGGGCTGCGGATCGGTCTCCGTCTCGCCCTGCTCGTGGCCGCCCACGATCGATACGCCGTCGAGCGTTCCAGGGTTGTTCACCGAGCCGGCGCCGCACGAGTACCCGACGTCGGGGATGTACGGCAGGTTGGTCCAGGCGATAGTGCCGCCCGTCGTACCGGTCGAGCTATGGTACGCGCAGTATTGGGTTCCGAATCCGGACGGGCGGATACCGTGCGGCATCGCGACGACGTACGCGGCGCTGGCGGTGTAGTTGCCGAAATGCGCCGCGGCGCTCGCCGCTTCCGCGGCCATCTGCGACTGGGTCGGAGCGCTGGGCGGTGAGCTGGCCGTGTCGACGTACGACCCGGCAAAGATGCTGCCGGCGTTGCCGACGTGTGCGCCGTTGCTCTGCGTGTACTGCGTCACGCTGTTGAGCCAGCGGCCGCCGCCGATCACACCGTAGAAGTTTTTGAGCTGGTTGGCGACACCGTTGGGGTCGCCGGTGCCCGAGTTCCACGCGCTGCCCCAGAACACGACGTAGAGCTTGGGCGCGGTTTGAATGGGCCCGCCGTGATACGTCAGGTTGCCGCTGCGGCGGACGCGCTGCGGGCTGCGCGCGATCGAATCAGTGAGGACCTCGCGCGTCGGGAAGATGCGCACGACCGTGCCCGTGGCGTCGTCGACGGCCGTGAACGTGCTCGTGACGGTCAACTCGCGGTCGGCGCTCTGGCTGACGCGCGGAGGAAGCGGCGGCGGGGTCGCCGCGCCGTTGTTGCAGGCCGTCAGCAGCGCGGTCGCGGCGGCAGCGGCAAATAGCCTTTTTATCAAGAAGAAGACCCCCACACCCCAATATAAAGGGCGAGACAGGAAAGGAGGCCGCTTTTTTAGCCGCCTCCCTCCCCTCTACCTCCGACCTAGGTCGCACGTGCGACCGAAATCACTGCGCGGCAGGGATGGATTCGTGCGCTCGCTAGCAACTATGTACGCAACGGTTCGTTGTGTCAGCGCCCGCGCCGGCCGAGCCATGCGACCAAGTTAGCGACATACTGCTTCGTGTCGTCGAGCAGCGCGGGGTCGCGGGCGATCGCGTCCGAGGGCTTCTCGCTCACGAACGACGGGCAACCGGCGCTGATGTCCCAGTTGTAGTCGCAGAAGTGGTGGAACGTCGACTCGGCCCAGCCGCGCCCGGCGCCGTCGTGCGACTCGAAGGCGACGGCGATGTTGAACGGGCGCTGCGTCGCCGCCGAGGTTCCGGTCACCACGACGCGCGCGCCGGGATCGTCCGGCGGCGCGGCGACCGCGCCTTCGTGCGGGTGCGCGGGCAGCGTGCCCAGCTCGCCGCCGCTCTTGCGCTGCAGCACCGGGTGGATCGGCTGCGCGACGTGGATCTGCTGCACGTCGCCGTTGGCGCCGGAGTGATAGTTCGGCCAATCGATCGCCGGCGTGTCGGGGTCGTCGCGACGGCGGCGGTCCGGTTCGGGTTCGGGGTTTTCGGAGTGGAAATGGTGCGCTTTGCCGATCCCGCCGAGGTTGCACAGCGACGAGCCGAGATCTTGATGGTCGCGCGTGGCGAAGATCGCGCCGCCGTGTTCGCGGAAGCGCGAGAGCGCCGCGCAATCGGCTGCGCTGATCCCGGTCGCACCGCCCGTGTCGACCCCGAACAGCCACACCTGGTCGTAGTCGCTGCCCGCGATCGCGCCCAGCACCGGATCGTTGCCGTTCGCGTCGGGCACGCGGTCGCGCGCCGTCACGGCGGCCAGCGGCTCGCCGGCGCCGCCGCGCAGCGCGGCGATATGGTCGCGCAGCAGCGTGAAGCGTCCGATGTGCCAGTCGTCCGGAGCATACGGGATCGTGGTCTGCAGCAGGATCTTGATCGGTCGGGCGGCCGTCGTCGTCATCGGGGCTTCCTCGCGGGTCATCGAGATATCGCGTGGCTGAGACCGAAGCGGCTCCCGGAGCGGTTGCAATACGGCGTAGCAT
Organism: Vulcanimicrobiota bacterium; assembly: GCA_003140215.1. Lineage (GTDB taxonomy): Bacteria > Vulcanimicrobiota > Vulcanimicrobiia > Vulcanimicrobiales > Vulcanimicrobiaceae > Vulcanimicrobium > Vulcanimicrobium beijerinckii. The sequence continues at coordinate 135,768 of PLJL01000004.1, forward strand.
GGCCGGTGTGACGAAACGGGCCCTGGGCCTCGCCGGGGCGCTGCTGGTTCAACGTGGTTGACGGACCGGCGCTCGGGTCAGCCGTGGGTGGGAAACTCGGCGGGGAGCGTGAGCTCGAGCATCTCGAGGTCGTCGCTGTGGGCCAACTCGGCGTGGCGAATCCCGGGCGGCTGCACGACGCAGGAGCCGGGCTCGAGCCGGACCTTCCCGACGCCGTCGTAGTCGAACTCGATCCAGCCGCGCAGCACGTAGACGAGTTGAAAGTCGAGCTCGTGATGATGGTGCTCGCCGGCGCCCTGGGAGCCGCCGTGCGCGCGGATCACGTGCGCGCCGACCTTGCCGCCGGTCGCCGTCGCGACGCCGAGATCGCGGTAGGCGAAAAAGGCGCGCAGCCCCGCATCCCAATCGGTGTCGCGCGCGTGGCTGACGCAAAAGCCCTTCACCATCGCGAGATCGTTGGCGACCCAAGCGGGCGGAACCTCGGCCCCCTTGCGTCTACCAGCGGTGAACGCGGCGTCCATCGCGAAACCGGTACCGAGTGGGATGGTCCTCCGCGTTCGAGAGAGCGGAGCCGCTCTTTGCGCTCGGGGGCCTTTTCGGCCCCCGGCATAAAGGCGGCGGGCGCCGGGTATGTAGTGGCCACTGTCACAATCCACGATTCCAAGGAGGGGACGCGAAGGGGATGTGTTCGTTTCAGTCTTGATCCCGGCTTATAACGAGGCCCGGATCATCGAGCGAACCCTCACGACGGTGCGTGACCACTTGGCCACCCGTCCGCCCGAGCACGCCTGGGAGCTGCTGGTCGTCGACGACGGGAGCACCGACGGCACCGGCGCCCTAGCCGATGCGTTCGCAGTCGGGGACGAGCGCGTGCGGGTGCTGCACCATCGCACCAACTTCGGCCTGGGGCAGGCCCTGCGCTACGGCTTCGCCCAGGCTCGCGGCGACGTCATCGTCACGCTCGATGCCGACTTGACCTACAGCGTGGACCACATCGATCTGCTGCTCGGCGCCTTCGAATCGAGCGGCGCGAAGATCGTGGTCGCCTCGCCGTACGCGCACGGCGGCGCGACGACCGACGTGCCGTTCTTGCGTCTGCTGCCCAGCCGCGTCGCGAACGTGCTGCTCGCCGCTGCGTCCAACGCGCATCTCACTACCTTCACCGGGATGGTGCGCGCCTACGACACGCGCTTCTTGCGGTCGCTCAACGTGCGTGCGATGGGGATGGACGTGAACTCCGAGATCATCCGCCAGGCGCAGATCTTGCGCGCGCGGATCGTCGAGATCCCCGCNNGTCGCGGTCGCGATCTCGGCCTTCTTGTTCCGGCCGGTGATGTTTTTCATGGTGCCGGCGATCGTGCTGGCGGTGTTGGCCGTCGCGGCTTGGTCGTTCGCGATCGCCGCCGGATTGGGCGGCCCGCTGCTGCTCGCCGCGCTGGCGATCGTCGCGACGCTGGGCGCGCTGCTGCTGGCCGGATTCGCATTCCTCGCGCTTCAAGCCAAGCGCAGCTTCGAAGATCTGTTCGTACTCGGTACCGCGATGTACCGCTCGTTCCAGGAGGGAACCGCCCCGTGACCATGGCCGCCGGCACACGCCGCATCCAACTACCATCCGATCAAGACGCGTCCGGACGGACGCTGGGCGTCGAGGAGCTCGCGCTCCTGTCCGACGTCATCGCGTCGGGGACGCTCAACAGCACCAAAGGAACGCAGGTCGCGCGCTTCGAGCGCGCGCTCGCGGAGATGCTCGGGGTGAAGCACGTGATCGCGTGCGCGTCGGGCTCGGCCGCGGTGCACTGCGCGATCGCCGCGCTCGATCCCGAGCCGGGCGACGAGATCGTGACCACCGCGATCACCGACATGGGCGCGCTCGCCCCGATCCTCTACCAGGGCGCGATCCCGGTGTTTGCCGACGTCGACCCGCAGACGTGCAACGTCACCACCGCCGCGGTCGCCGCGCGGATCACGCCGCGCACGCGGGCGATCGTCGCCACGCACCTGTTCGGCAACCCCTGCGACGTGGCCGGGTTGCGCGCGCTCGCCGACGAGCGCGGGATCATGCTCATCGAGGATTGCGCCCAGGCCTACTTGGCGACCGCCGGCGGCCGCACGGTCGGCACCTGGGGCGACATCGCGGCCTTCAGCCTGCAGCAAGGAAAGCACATCACCACCGGTGAGGGCGGCTTCGTCGCGACCAACGACGACGCGCTCGCGCGGCGGGTGTTCCTGTTCGTGAACAAGGCTTGGGGCTACGGCGACGCGCAGCCCGATCACTACTTCCTCGCGCTCAACTATCGGCTCACCGAGCTGCAAGGCGCGGTCGGGTTGGCGCAGCTCGCAAAGCTGCGCGGCTGCGTCGATGCGCGCCGCGCGACCGCCGCGGTGCTGACGCAACGGCTGCGCGACGTCGCGGGGATCACGCCGCCGCTCGTTGCCGACGACGCGACCCACGTCTACTGGAAGTACATCGTGATGGTCGATCCCGCCGCGATCGCGGGCGGGGCCGTCGCCTTGGGCGCCAAGCTCAAGGAACGCGGGATCGCCAGCGCGCCGCGCTACATTCAGAAGCCGGCGTTCCAATGTGCGGTGATCCGCGACCAGGTCACCTTCGGCACCAGCGGCTGGCCCTTTACGCTCGCCGATCCGAGCGCGCTGGACTACGACCCCGCGCGGTTCCCGGGCACCTTCAAGGCGCTCGAGCAGGTGCTGGTGCTGCCCTGGAACGAGCGCTACACTTCCGAGCACGTCGACTACATCGCCGCCGCGCTGCTCGACGCGACCAGCGAGCTGCGCGCGTGAACGCCCCGCTCGGCATCGTCCTAGTCGGCGCGGGAGCGATCGCGCGCACCCACGTCAACGCGATCCTCGCCTCGCCGCACGTGGCGCTGCGCGCCGTCGTCGACCCGTGCCCCGAACGCGCGCACGAGCTCGCCGCCGAGGCCGGCGTCCCGGCCTACCGCGACGTCGGCCAGCTGCCGGCCGCGCTCGACGCCGCGGCCGCGATCGTCTGCACGCCGCCGGTCACTCACGAGCCGCTGGTGTTGGCGCTGCTCGCGCGCGGGCTGCACGTGCTGTGCGAGAAACCGTTCGCGATCACCAACGCCAGCGCGCAGCGCATGCTCACCGCCGCCTCCAAGGCCGGCCGCCTGCTCACGATGGCGTCGAAGTTTCGCTACGTCGCCGACGTCTGCCGCGCGCGCCGCCTGGTCGCGGACGGCGCGATCGGCGAGATCATCGCATTCGAGAACACCTTCGCGTCGTATGTCGACATGGCCGGACGCTGGAACGCCGACCCCGAAATCAGCGGTGGCGGCGTACTCATCGATAACGGCACCCACTCCGTCGATCTGGTTCGCTACCTGCTCGGACCCATCGACGAGGTCCGTGCCTTCGCCGCCAAGCGCATCCAGCCGCTGACCGTTGAAGACACGGTGCACGTCGCGGTGCGCACCCGCAGCCTGGCGACGGGGATCATCGACCTGTCGTGGAGCCTGCGCAAGGAGATCCCGTCGTTCGTGCGGCTGTACGGGGCGCGCGGAACCATCGAGGTCGGTTGGACGTCCTCGCGCGTGCGCACCGGCGGCGGCAGGTGGCACGTGTTCGGAACGGGTTACGACAAGGTCGCCGCGTTCCGCGCCCAGCACGAGAACTTCGCCGCCGCGATCCGCGGCGACGAGGAGTTGGCGATCGGTCCGATCGACGCGCTGGCCTCGGTGCACGTCATCGAGAGCGCCTATGCCGCGCTGCGCGCGGATCGCTGGGTCACGGTGCGTGAGGCGCGGTGTGCCGCGGTGCGGTCCGGCACGGCGGCATGATCCATCCGACCGCGATCGTGGAGGACGGCGCGATCGTCGGCGCGGGGACGGCCGTCTGGGACGCCGCGCACATCCGGCGCGGCGCGGTGATCGGCGCGAACTGCATCATCGGTGAGAAGACCTACGTTGCCCCGCAAGCGCGCATCGGCGACCTCTGCAAGCTCAACGCCGCGGTGTACGTGTGCTCCTCGGTCACCATCGAAGACGGCGTCATGATCGCGGCGCATACGGTGTTCACCAACGACCGCTTTCCGCGCGCCACCGACCCCGACGTGCGCGCGCTGCGCTCATCGGCGATCGACGAGCACACCCGGCCGACGTTGGTCCGCCGCGGCGCGACGATCGGCGCGAACTGCACCATCGGCTGCGACCTCACCATCGGCGCCTTCGCCATGGTCGGGATGGGCGCGGTGATCACGCGCGACGTGCCCGATCACGCGCTGGTGGTCGGCAACCCGGCGCGCCTGCTGGGCTTCGTGTGCCGCTGCGGTGAGCCCGTCGCGCGCGGCGCGGACGACGCGCAGGGCGCGTGCGGCACCTGCGGGCGTCCCTTCGCCGTGCGCGAGGGCCGCTTCGTCGACGCGGTCACGGAGCGCGTCTAACGTGCGTTGCGCGATCGTCGGCGGCGGGCTGTTGGGGCTCAAGCTGGCGCTGCACATGCGCGCCGCCGGCGACGACGTTACCGTCTTCGAGGCGGCGCCCGAGATCGGCGGCCTCGCCGCGCCGTGGCGCTTGGGCGACATCACCTGGGACCGCCACTACCACGTCACGTTGTTCTCCGACCGCGCGACCCGCGCGCTCGTCGCCGAGCTGGGGCTGGAGGACGAGCTGGTCTGGTCGACGACGCGCACCGGGTTCTACGTCGACGGGCGGCTGCTCTCGCTTTCCAACGCGTTGGAGTTCGCGCTGTTTCCGCCGCTCGGACCGCTCGACAAGCTGCGCCTCGCGGCGACGATCTTGCGGGCCTCACGCGACGACCCGGCCGGCGAGCTCGCGCACGTTCCGGTCGGCACGTGGCTGCGCAAGTGGTCGGGCCGCAAGACCTACGAACGCATCTGGCTGCCGCTGCTCAAGGCCAAGCTCGGCGATGCGCACGAGCGGGTCGCCGCGTCGTTCATCCGTGCGACCGTGGCGCGGTTGTACGCCGCGCGGCGCAGCGGGCTCGACCGCGAACGCTTCGGGTACGTGCGCGGCGGCTACGCCGTCGTGCTGGGACGCTTTGCCGAGCTGCTGGCCGGCCGCGGCGTGAGCGTGCAAACGCGTACGCCGGTGCGTTCCGTCGCCACCGCTGCGAACGGCGCGCTGTGCGTCTCGACCGCCGACGCGTCCTACGCCTTCGACCGCGTGATCGTGACCGCTCCCGCACCGCTTGCGGCGCGGTTGTGCCCGACGCTGTCGGAGCCCGAGCTGGCGCGCTTGCGCGGCGTGGAGTATCAGGGGATCGTCTGCGCGTCGCTGCTGCTGACCCGCGCGCTGTCGCCCTACTACGTCACCAACATCTGCGACCCCGTACCGTTCAGCGCGGTGATCGAGATGACGGCGTTGGTCGATCCGGCGGCGTTCGGCGGCCGCCACGTCGTGTATCTGCCGCGCTACTGTCCCGCCGACGACCCGCTCCAGCGGCTCGACGACGCCGCCGTGCGCGCACGTTTCGTCGACGGGTTGCGCGGGATGTACCCCGACCTGCGCGACGAGGAGATCCTCGCCTTCGGCGTCTCACGCGTCCCGTACGTCTTTCCGCTCCCCACGCTGGACTACGTCGACCGCCTCCCGGCGGTGCGCACCTCGATCGACGGCCTGTTCGTCGTCAACGCCGCGCAGATCGTGGACGGTACCCTCAACGTGAACGAAACCGTCGGCCTCGCCGATGCGGCGGTGCCGCAGATCCTGGCCGCCCCGGTCGCGCGCGCGATGAGCGAGACGGCGTGAGCGCGCGGCCCTACGCGAGCCTCTCGCTCGACCTCGACGACGAGTGGACCTACCGCAAGACGCGCGGCGACGCGTCGTGGTCGACCTATCCGTCGTACCTCGCGACGGTCGTGCCGCGCGCGCTCGACCTGCTCGACCGCCGCGGGCTGCGCATCACCTGGTTCATCGTCGGTCAAGATGCCGAGTTCGAACAGAACCAGGCCCTGCTGCGTTCGATCGCCGCGCGCGGGCACGAGATCGGCAACCATTCGTTCCACCACGAGCCGTGGCTGCATCTCTACGATGAGGCCGCTCTCGACGTCGAGATCGGCCGCGCGGAGAGCGCGATCGAAGCTGCCACCGGGATGCGCCCGGTCGGTTTTCGCGGACCCGGCTACAGCGTGACGCCCGCGGTGGTCGACACGCTGATTCGCCGCGGCTACCGTTACGACGCCTCGACCCTCCCGACGTTCATCGGTCCGCTAGCGCGCGCGTACTACTTCGCCACCAGCGGGCTGCGCGGTAAGCAGCTCGAACAGCGCCGCGCGCTCTTCGGCAGCGTGCGCGACGGCTTGCGCCCGCTGCACCCCTATCGCTGGAGCGGCGCGACCGGATCGCTGGTCGAGATTCCGGTGACGACGCTGCCGCTGGTGCGTCTGCCGATCCACTTCAGCTACCTGCTGTTCCTGGCCGAGCGCCTGCCGGCGCTGGTGATGCCGTACGTCGAGTGCGCGCTCGCGCTGTGCGCGCTCACCAAGACGGCGCCGTCGTTGCTGCTGCATCCACTCGATTTTCTCGGCGGCGCCGAAGCGCCCGCGCTCGCGTTCTTCCCCGGGATGCGGCTGTCGGTGAACCAGAAGCTGGCCTGGCTCGAGCGCGTGCTGGCGCGCTACGGGTCGCGCTACGATTTCGTGACCGTCGGCGAGCACGCCGAGCGCGCGCGCAGCACGCTCGCCGACCGCGCACCGCTCACGGCATGATCGAGGAGCTCGGCGCGGCGGCGTCCGTCGCGCTGGCGGCGGCCGCGACGCTGCACGCCGACGTGCGCGCCGGCGCGCAGCGCTGGTCGCCCGACTCGTACGACTATGCGATCCGCATGCTGATGCGCCGCGGGCTTGCGCGTGCGGAGGCGGCCGAGCGCGCGAGCGCGTTCTTCGCGCCGCCGTGGCCGGGCAAAGAGAAGCACGCGAAGGACGCGTTCGGGGGCGAGCCGACGTGGTGGACCCTGTTCGCGCCGCGCGTGGTGTACCCGGCGCTCGCCGCCGCGCTCTTCCCGCGGCGCGGCTTCGCCGCGCTCACCGACGTCCCGGCCGTCTCCTACGTCGCCGGCGCCGTCGCGCTGTACCGCTTCCTGCGCCGCTTCACCGGCCGTCCCGGCGCCCTCGCGCTCACCCTATGGTACGTGCGCCAATCGGCGGTGCGCGACGTCGCGCTGCACGCGCTCGGCGACAGCACCGCGATGTTGCTGTGGATCGCATCGCTCGACGCGATGGTCGAGATCGCCGACGAGGGGACCGGATGGGTGCGCTACGCCGCAACGGTGGGCGCGCTGTCCTTCACGCGGCCGTTGCCGTACCTGCCGCTAGCCGCGGGCCTCGCGCTGGCGCTGAGCGGGATCGTGCGCGGCGACGGCGCGCGCGTGCGGGCGGGCGCCGGCATCGCGGTGCTGGCGCTGGGCTGCGCGATCGCCGTCGCGACGGTGCTCGCGCGCGCCGGGGCGCCCTCGATGGGCGAGCATCTCGAGCGCATGCGCAGGCTCGGGGACTTGGGCGGCGACTCGTCGCGATTGGCGCGCTTCGCTGCGAAGGTCGGATTGAACGACGACCCGGCGCATTCGATCGGGCGCTGGTATGCGGGGCGCGTGGCGCTCACCATCACGGCGTCGCTCAAGTACGCGGCCTTCGCGGTGGTGCCGCTCATCGCGCTGCCGGGTCTGGCGCGGCCGCATCGCAACGCGGTGCCGCTGCTGATCGGCGCGCTGCTCGGCGGGCTCGCCGGTTGCGTCGCCGATCCCGATCCTGCGTCGTCCAAGCGCACCATCGTGTTGCCGCTCCTTCCGGTGTTCGCAGCGGGCTGCGTGCTCGCGCTCGCGCGCCTCATCCGCTAGCGACGCGACCCCGATCAACCCTGATCGCGACGCACCGTGCGGCCGGCGGTCGTGAACGTCGCGCACGCGAGCACGAGCAGGGCGCCGAAGAGCGGCAGCTTCTCGGCGACGGTGCGCAGCGACGCGTAGCCGTACGGCGTCGCGCGCACGAAGCGCCCCCACACCTCCGACGCGAGCTCGCCGGGCGGACCGCCGACATCGGGATGCGCCGGTAACGCCATCGCCACGGCAGCGGGCAGCCGGTGAAACGCGACGATGACCAGTGCGTACCCCGCGCATACTGCGAGCGTGACGGCGACACGCCGTCGCGGCGCCGCGGCCGCGAGCGGCGAGGTCCAAGCCAGCACCGCGAGCGCCGCGAGGCCGAGCAACGCGGTGGAGTCGTCGAACCACGAGACGGCGAGCCCCATCACCGCGACGAGTGCCGCGACGCGCGCACGGCCCTGCGCGACCGCGAGCAGCAACAGCGCCGCCGGGAGCGCGATGGGGAGCTGGATGTCGTGGATGAACGTCCCGCCGATCATCGCGAACGCGGCCGGCACCAGCACCAAGAATGCCGGCCGGCCGAAACGCTGCGCCAGCCGCATGGCAAGGATGATGCCCAGCGTCGCCGCGACGAGGTACGACAGGCCGCCCAGCCGCAGCGCGACGGCGTCCGAGACGTGGGCCTGATGGGCGAGCCAGGTGACGCTGTACTGATCGGCCGCGCCGACCTCCGACGCGGCGTGCGCCGGTAGCGCGTTCAGGAAGTACTCGAGCGTCGTCGCGGGCGCGACGAACACCAGCGACAAGCCGGCGAGCACGACGCCGGCGGCGACGACCGGCAGGCGCGCCGGTTTGGAGGCGACCAGGAGCGCGACGAGCACCGGCGCCGCGACGTGCGGCTCGACGAGCGCGAGCGCCGCGACCGCGACCGCCCATCCGGCGCGTCCGCGCTCGAGCAGCAGCGCCGCGCCGCACAGAATCCCGATGACCAGCGGCGGAAGCTGGCCGAACTTGAGGTTCTGGTACAGCGCGGCGACGACGAGCGACGCGCCGACGAACGTCACGGAGAACCCGGTCAGGCGCGTCAGCGCCCACGTCGCGACCCCGATCGCGACGAGTGCGAGCGCGGCGTAGAGCCCGAACGCCGCGCCGAACGGCAAGCGGCTCAACGGCGCGAACGCCAGCAGCACGACGGGTGGGAACGGCGCGGGCTCGACCACGCCCGCCGCGCCGTAGTGATACGACGGCAGCGCCTGCTCGCAGGCGCGTAGCGGCTCGGTGCGATACGGGTCGGCACCCTCGCGCAGTACCCGGCCCCCGCACGCGAACGCGGCGAAGCCGCCCAACGAGGTCGGAGTGTAGACGTGGCGGCGCGCGTACGGTACTGCCGCTACGACGGCGGCGAGCAGCAGCACGACGCCGATCCAGAGCAGCGCCGGAAGCATGCGGCGCGACGGCGGCGTGCGCATGACGGCGTAGTACCGCGGGAACCGCCGCGCGCCTTCCCGTAGGAGTGGACGCGATGACCGAACGCTGGCGCGTCCTCACGCTGATGACGACCGCGCAGGCCGGCGCTTCGGTCGTCCAGCAGGCGCTGGGGTCGCTCTCGCCGATCCTCGTGGCGACGTTCGTGCTCTCCAAAGCGCAGCTCGGCATCGTCTTCACGGCGCTGATGCTGGGCTCGGCGTGCTTCGTCGCCGCGGCGGGCTTGCTGACCGACCGCTGGGGCGAGCGGCGCATGGTGCTGCTCTCGGGGATGGCGATGACCGTCGCGCTGCTCGCTGCGACGGTGTTTGGGACCTACCCGTGGATCGTCGCCTGCATCGCGGTGTTCGGCGCGAGCTATGCCGCCTCGACGCCGGCCGGCGGGCGCGCCGTGCTGGCCTGGTTCGACCGCGACCGCGGCTTCGCGATGGGGATCCGGCAGACCGGCGTCCCCGTCGGCGGGTTGTTCGGCGCGCTGACGCTGCCGCTGGTCGCGCACGCGTACGGCTACCGCGCCGCGTTCGTGTTCGCGGCGGCGATCGTCGCGGTGACGACGCTGATCGCCTACCTGCCGTATCGCGAGGTGCGCGACGAATCCGTACCGGCCTCGACGATCGCTTCGGTCGCGCGCGGGATGCGCACGCTGGCACGCGATCCACGCTTGATCGGCGTTACGCTGACCTGCATGATCCTCGTCGGCGTGCAGCTGTCGCTCAACGCGTTTCTGACCGTCACCGGCGTGGTGATCGTCGGAGTGTCACCGGCCGTGGCGGCCTTGGCGTTCGCTTGTGCGCAAGCCGCGGCGGTCTGCGGACGGTTGGGCTGGGGTTACCTGAGCGATCGCGTGCTGGGTGGGGAGCGGCTCATCCCGTTTGCGATCATCTGCGTGCTGGCCGCCGGAGCGACCGCGGCGCTGGCGTTGCTCGCACACGGCGCGGTGCTCGCGCTGTTCTTCGCCGCGATCGTGCTCGGCTTCAGCGGCGCGGGCTGGAACGGGCTCATGGCGGCGGCGCTCGCCGAGGTCGGCGGCCCGGAGCGCGCCGCTAGCGCGCTGGGAATCGCGTTGACGGCGATCTTCTTCGCGTCGTCGGCCGCACCGACCGCGTTCGGCGCACTCGCCGACCACACGTCGCTGCGCGTCGCCTGGTTGGCAACGTCCGCGCTGGCGTTGGTCGGCGTGATCCCCGTGCTCTGGCTGCGCACGCACCTCGCAGCACCGGGCAGGTCCGTCACCCGCACGGGCTGAACCTCGGTCGTTCCGCGCCCAGGTGGCGGAATTGGTAGACGCGCTAGTTTCAGGTATTAGTGACTGCAAGGTCGTGGAGGTTCGAGTCCTCTCCTGGGCACCAACGTCGAACGTCAAGAGCCCGGTTCATCGCAAGTGATGGCCGGGCTCGAATGTAAGGTACGTTATGAGCTGGATGCCGTGTTCTGGTCGTGATTCCGTCGCCGGGCTGGTGTGGTTGCCGCGCTTGTTGGAAAAGGCGCGCCACTGCGAAGCCTCGCCGAACGGGCGTCTGGTCGACGGCTACTGCTACGGCGATAACGATTTCATCGACAAGCAGCTCATCGCGTTTCTGCGGACCGACGACGCTACGATCTCGGCGCTCGTCCGGGAGCTGCCGTCCGATGCCGACGTCGCGCAGACACTCGTCGAGCGCAGCGGACACACGCCGGCCGAGGTCGAGGCGTTCAACGCGGCCTTCCGGCGCAAGAATTTCAACTTCGTGCTGCTCGAAGCGGATGAAGGGCGGCTCCGCCCGGGCCTCAAGGCATCGGTGTTGAAGTTCTTGTACAATAGCGCCGTGATGCCCATCTTCTACCCGTTGTTCCGGCGCGACGAACGAAACCGGACCGCGACCGCGGGTTCGCCGAGCGCGACATGATCACGGTCGAGCTGCGAAACTTTCGCGCCCACGACACGCTTGGCGTGCCGACCGCTTACGATCCCGCGATCCCGCTGCCGGCCGCGGGCGACGTCGTCGAGTTCAACGAGATGCCATATGTCTGTCGCCACCGGAGCTTCGAATACCACGGTTCCGAGCTCGTTCGCGTCTACGTGATGGTCGAGCCGGACAACGACTGAGTGCCAAAGGAGATCGCCGTGCTGAAAACTGCTGCCTATACGCTCGTCGCGTGCATCGTCGGAACCGCCGTTCCGGCCGGCGCGCAAAACGCGCCTCAGTACAAGTCTGGGCCGTGGCACTATCGCTCGATTGCGTGCGTCGATACCACCGTCAAGTCCGTGACGCCACGACTGGGGAACGCCGGTCAGACGACGTTTACGAAGAGCGATTTCCTGCAGAGCGGGGTCGCGGTGACGTTCAACACCCGGCTGGGCGCCGATCCGGTGGGACCGCCCGGGTTCGCCGGCGTGGTTCACTATCAGGATAGCGCCGGGAACGCCACGATGATGGCGGAACATCGCGGCGACCGCGTGCAGGTCTGTTTTCTCTCGGCGCCGGCCCCGACGCAGTTCTGCAATCCTGACACGGATTCGCGCGGGCGGCTGTACCGGGTTTGGGACTACCGCCAGCGGGCGCAATACAACGGGACCAATAGCGAACACGATTGCGGCGGGGCCTAACTAGGGCTTGAACTCTGCTCCCGACACGAGGCCGCGCTCGACGAGTTGCTGGATGACGACGTCCGGCTTCTCGCGTTCGAGGAAGCGCGTGTCGAATTGCGGGTCGATCGGCCTGATGTGGTGCAGGTTGACGACGTGGCGGAAGCTCTCGCCGAAGAACGGCCGGATCTGCTCGCTGAACGAGTCTCCGAAGATCACCGCTTTGGGGAAGCGCGAACGGTCGATTACCGTCACGTGACGCGCGAAGCCCGCCAGCTCGGGGTCGGCGGGGTCGAGCGGTTCGTCGACGTCGCGCGAGCGGCGCGCGAAGTCGTAGTGCAGCCAGCTGTTTTGAACCAGACCCGAGACGCCGCTGAGCCGCAGCAGATCGGCGTCGCCGAGGTCGATCCGTGGGTGCAGCGCGGCGGGTTCGAGCGCGGGGCCGATGCGGTCGCGCGGCAGCGCGGCGAGCGCGGCGCGATAGGCGAGATAGGCCCCGGCGTCGTTCCAGTGCGTGTCGCGGCGCGTGTAGACGTCGCCGCGGCCCGCTGCGTCGCGCAGCGCGGGACGCGGATCGGCGACGCGGACCCCGCGTTCGCGCAGCCGGGGTATGAGGCGGTCCGCGCCCGACGGCGCAACAAGCGTGATCCCGGGTGGTAGAAACTGCGGATAGATCGTGCTCTTGTTGGGCGCGAGCAGAAAGACGTACGCGATCCCATGCTGCGCGCACCACCGCGCTCGCGCGGCGTAGACATCCGCCAGGTGCGCGATGACCGCGTCGCCGGGGCCGCCGTCGAGGTACTCGCGCTCGTCGGAGGCGAGGAAGAGCCAGCCGTCGCGGCCGCGGAGCACGAACCCCGACGAGGAGTCGCGCAATCCGCTGAACTTCGTGTAGTCGTAGCCTTCGATGAGGTATTTGCGCAGCGGGAACGCGTCGGCGATCTGGCGCTCGAAGTCGCGCTCCCACCCGCCGCTCGCGAGCGCGCCGCTGGTGACCGGTGGCGCGATGAAGGGGCGGCGCTGCTCGGTCGTCATGATGAACGCGGTGTCGAACCCGGCGTGCCCGGTGAGCGCGAGTAGCGCCGGCGCCGCCAGTAGCACCGCGAAGAGTGCGATCAGGATGAGGTCGCCGGGGGACTGCGGCGTCGTCGAGCGAGCCATCAGAAGCGGAAGTAGATGAACGGGTTGTAGGTGCCCGCGGCCAGCTTCGTCACCGCCGCGACGAAGATCAGCGCGAGGCCCGCCGGCAGCGCCGCCGCGCGCACGGCGATGCGGTGCCACCACGAGCCCTCGTCGAGCGCGGCTTCGACGCGCCGCGCGATGAACGGCGTCGCCAGTACGCAGCCGATCGCGAACGCAAGCAGCGTCTCGTGATCGACGGTCGCCCAGAAGCCCAGCCGCGGCGAGGGTGCCTGCTGCACGAGCGCGCGCAAGTAAGCCAGCGCGTAACCGAACGAGTCGGCGCGGAAGAACACCCAGGCGAACATCACCACCGCGAGGACGTAGACGTGCCGCACCACCGGCAGCGCGGTGATGCGCCGCAGCGCCCCGACCCGTTCGAGCACGAGGAAGGTCCCGTGGATGAGCCCCCACACGACGAAGGTCCACTTCGCGCCGTGCCACAGCCCGCACAAAAAGAACACGATCACCAAGTTGAGGTACACGCGCCACGGCGAGACGCGGTTGCCGCCCAGCGAGACGTAGAGGTAGTCGCGGAACCAGCGCGAGAGCGAGATGTGCCAGCGCCGCCAGAACTCTTGAATCGAGCCCGCGACGTACGGAAAGTCGAAGTTCTCCAAGAAGCGGAAGCCGAACATGCGCGCCATCCCGATTGCCATGTCGGAGTAGCCCGAGAAGTCGAAGTAGATCTGCAGCGTGTACGCGGCCAGCGCGAACCACGCCAGCGGCAGCGAGACGTCGGCGGCCGGCGTGTTGAAGACGTGATCGACCGTCGCGCCGAGGGTGTTGGCGACGAGCACTTTCTTGCCCAGCCCGACCACGAAGCGCCGCACGCCGTATGCGAAGCCCTCGAGGGTGACCTCGCGGTGGGAGAGCTGCGCGGCGATGTCCTTGTAGCGGATGATCGGCCCGGCGATGAGCTGCGGGAAGAAGACGAAGTACAGCACCACTTCGAGCGGGTTCTTGCGCGCCTCCGAGGTGCGCCGGTAGACGTCGACGACGTACGAGATGGCGTGAAAGGTGAAAAACGAGATCCCCAGCGGCAAGTAGACTTGCGAGAGCGCGACGCTGCGGCCGATCGCCCCGCCGGTGATGAACGTCAGGTTGTCGGCGAGGAAGCCCGCGTACTTGAACCACACCAAGATCGCGAGGTCGAAGGTGACCGCGGCCGCCAGCACGAGCCGGCGCTCGCGCGTGCCGTCGCCCGGCAGTCGCGAAAGCGCCAGGCCGAAACCGTAGTTGACCAGCGCCGACCCCACCACCAGCAGCACGAACGGCGCCCCGCCCCAGGCGTAGAACACCAGACTGCACGCGACGAGGACCATGTTGCGCGGCCGGTCCCCGGGCGCGAGAAAGTACAGCGCGAGGGCCGCCGGCAGGAACGCAAACAGGAAGACCTCGCTGCTGAAAACCATCCTACAGCGTGACGCCTTGGCCGCTCTCGGTCGCTTTCCCGCTCACGCTGGCGGGCGCCGTCGTGCTCATCCTCGTGTACGACATCGCCGGCGCCGCGTACGCGCGCGCGCATCCGTCGTTCCGCCACGCGACGCTGTGGCCGCTGCAGTTCGGGCTCTACGTCATCATCGGGTTCTTTGCGATGTTGGCCGTGCTCGATGTACGGCTGGTCCAAGCGATCGGCGCGACCACCGGCTTCGTCGAGGCGACGGTGGGCTGGGCGATTGCGTGGCGCTTCGGCGTGGCGCGGATCGAAAACCCGACCGTGGGCCGCATCCTGCTCGTCGTTGCGACGACGACCGCCTTCGGTTTCGGTCTGGGCATCACCGGCGCGCTCATCTTCAACGTCGTCGCGACGGTGATGATTCGCTCACACGCACACGGCTGACCGCTATTTCTGGCGGCGTCTTTGCCACTCGGGCGAGCCCGGTATCTCAGAGGTGAATGGTGGTATCGGACCCCTTGACGGCGTCGGATCCGGAGCCTGGGGCGTCTGCGGCGTAGCGCCGCCCGGCGCAGCCGGGGTGGGGTCATCGGAGGGCGGCGTTTGAGGCTGCGGCTGTGGTACGCGGAGGTTCGGCGTACGCGTCCGCGCCGGAACCGTGCTCAGTATGCGCCGCAAATCGACGTCGCGAATACTACAGTCGGGGCTCGCGCTGTCGTGGGCGAGCAAGGTGATCAGCGGTCCTTCGATCGTGTACCGCCGCATCTCGAAGTCGTCTCCCGTGTAGTGGTCTTGCTGCCAGTCCGCCGGTGACGGGTTTGCTTTTGCCGTCGCGTAATCTTCCAACGTCGCCAGCAGCGTCGGGCGGTCGCGCAACGCGGTAGCGAGACGCGGATAGCGCAACAGGATCGCGACGACTTTCGCGAGCTTCTGGAGCGTCAAGGTCGCCGCCGCCGACGGTTGTTCCTCGAACAAGCCCGTTTGGTGTGCAATGTACGCCTGCAGGCGAAAGACGTTGAGGAACTGTTTGAGGCGGCGGGGGTTGTTCTCGAACAGCGGCGCGACCAGCTCGGAGAGCGTCGCGATCTCTTTGGAATCAGTGCGCAGTGAGATCACGACGGCGTCGGTCGGGAGCGGGCCGGTGCTCGGCGGCGTCGTGTCGTCGGTGCCTTCCTGCGGCGGCACGCCGCTAAAGGTGGTCACGTATCGGCTCACGGCGGCGGCGTCGGGGGTCGGCAGCCGGAATGGAACTTGGACGAACTTTTCGACGTACGATAGCGCGAACTCGAATGCCACGAGGTTTTGCGCCGTCGGTTCGCTCGCGTAGGGAAACAGAAACGGAATCTGCTTTTCGAGCTTGGCGGCGATCCCGGCCGACACGATCTCGCGGTCCAGGCCGATGACGTAGACGATCGGCAGGCCGGCGCCGCTCAGCAGCAGGTTGAGCGCCTGGAGCAAGTCCGCTCCGCGGGGAATGTCGGTGCGGTCGAGGTCATCGATGAAGACGAAGACGCGCTCGTCCGTGCGGACGTACGACTTTACGATCTTGGTGAAATCGTCGTCGAACGTTTCGGCGAACGCGCGCTTGCCGCGGTAGTCCGGCGCGTCGAAGTAGCGCTTGAGATCGTGCTCGAACGGATTGCCGACGAGTTTCGCGGCGCTCGCGAAGGCGGTGACGACCGTCGCGATCCCGCCCGCTAGCCAGGCGACCCATGCCGGCGGCAGCGGGACGATGTTGCCGTTGTTGCTCGCGTTGTAGGCAGTGATGACGCCGAAAATGCCCAAAGCGAGGATCGCGAGCATGAGCGCGCCCGTGCGCAGAATCCGAAAGCGGCCCTGGTCCCAGTCCAGGCGCCGCCACATGAGCATGGCATTGGCGCGAAGGACACGCTGCCACGGCAGCTGTGGTCGGAGCTTCTTGACGAAGTTGAGCGCGAACGCGGCCCACAGTGCTTCGTCTTTCTGGTAACGCCAGGCGTTGAAATCGACGACGAAGTGCTTGCCGTCGCCGGCCGCGACGACGGTATTTTTCAGTTGCAGCATGAACGACGACTTGCCCGAACCCCAGTCGCCCTCGACCGAGATCGTCAACGGCACCGGCGTCTCGGTCGAGCTGACGAAGCCGGCGACGGCGCTCACGTACGGCGCGAATCCGAGATGATCGACCTCGCTCGGAGCGTCCCCCTCAGGGTGGCTGCGAACGCTGGTGCCGTCCGCGGGTTCATCCCCGGCCGCCGGCGCGATCGGCGGCGTCGGGCCGGTCTTACTCGATGGGTCCGCGGCGTCGGACGTCTGGGTCGGCCCCTGGCTCGCCCGATCCCCGCTTGGTGCAGCAGCCATCCGGTCGCGTTCGCGAGCCGTGTCACCGGCCCCGCCACGCTATTTGACGATGACCGTGCCCTTCATCATCGAATGGTACGCGCAGGTGTACGCGAACGTGCCTGCCGCCGCGAAGGTGTGCTTGTAGGTCGCTTTTTGGTCGAGGTTGCCGCTATCGAACGACTTGTCGGCGGCGGTCACCGTGTGCGCGGTCTCGTCGTCTTGGATCCAGCGCACCGTTTGACCGGGATGAATCGTCACCGTGTCGGGGACGAACGCGAAGTTCTTGATGTGGATGACCGAGATCGGCGACGGTTCGGGCGCCGGGGCAGCGGCGGGCGTTGCGGGTGCGCCTTGGGCGGCGGCCGGCGTGCCGTGTCCGCTGACCAGGGCGACGCCGCCGGCGAGCGCCAGTACAATGCCGAGCAAGAGAACGAGTCTGCGCATGATCTTCCTAACGGCTCAAAGCCCGGTTCCGGTTCTGTGGTTCTACGACCCCATCCTGACGAAACCATGAAAGGGGCCCGTGAGGCCGCCCGGGTCGGGGCCTAGCCGACCGCCCGGCTTAGGTCGGTGCCACCCTGCGTGGCCCAGCGGTATCATGGAAGGCGGTCGCGCGGGAGGCCCGCCGTTGCGGCCAACCCGAACCCACCCCGAATCCCCGTCGGAAAGGCGCCCCCGGAGTAGCTTTGCAAACGCTCGTGAACGTCACCCTGCCCGAGATGGGCGAGTCGGTCAGCGAAGGCTCGATCGTCGAGTGGCGTAAGAAAGTCGGCGACTGGGTCGACGAAGGCGAGACCCTCGTCGACGTGACGACCGACAAGGTCGACGTCGAGGTGCCCTCCACCGCGAGCGGCGTCGTCGCGGCGCTGCACGGCGACGAAGGCGCAACCGTCCCCGTCGGCACCGTCCTCGTCGAAATCGACACCACCGCCCAAAAGCCCGAAGGCACGGCGCAGGCGGTTACGAGCGAGCCCGCCCCCGATGTCACCCCTGTTGTCACCCTGAGCCCGTCGAAGGGTGAGCCACGATCCCCGTCTTCGGCCCCCGAAGGCGAGCTCGTCACACCCACCAGCTACGGCGCCCCGGGCGCGCCGACCGCGCCGCCCGAACGCCACGGCACCAACGGCAGGCCCGGCGGCACGCTGTCGCACCATGCGCGGCGCCTCGTCGACCGGCTGCACATCGACGCCACGAAACTCACCGGCACCGGCCCCGACGGGCTCGTGCTGCGCGAAGACGTCGAAGCCGCCATCGCGTCGGGCAAGGTCGCCGCTGTCACACCGAGCCCGTCGAAGGGCGCTGACGCGCCGTCGAAGGGCGCCGTCATTTACCCGCCCGTCGCGGCGGAAGCAAAGGTCACCGACCTCAAGGGTTCGGTTGCGAACCTCGCGTCGTACATGGAGCAGTCGCTCTCGATCCCGGTCGCGACGTCGTTCCGCACGCTGCACGTCGGCACGATGGAGCAACGCCGCGCCGAGCTCAACGCCGCGCTCAAAGCGGCCGGCCGCACCGAGAAGATCTCGTTCACGCACATCATCGCCTTCGCGCTGGCGCGCGCGGCGAAGGAACAGCCGGAGATCACGGCGTCGTTCCGCCGCACCGACGGCAAGCCGCAGAAGATCGAAGCCGGGATCAATCTCGGCTTGGCCGTCGACGCGCAGAAGAAGGACGGCTCGCGGTTTCTCGTCGTGCCGGTGCTCAAAGGCGCGGGCGACCTCGACTTCGCCGCGTTCCGCACGGCATACGAAGAGCTCGTCGCCAAAGCCCGCGACAACAAGCTGACGGTCGAAGAGCAGACCGGCGCGACGTTCACGCTGACCAACCCCGGCGGGATCGGCACCGTCGCGTCCGTGCCGCGCCTCATGATCGGCCAAGGCGCGATCATCGCCGCCGGCGCGATCGCGTATCCGCCCGGCTTCGCGCACGCCTCGCGCGCGACGCTCGAGCAGCTCGGCGTCGAGAAAGTCATGACGCTGACCTCGACCTACGATCACCGCGTCATCCAAGGCGCGCAGTCGGGCGAGTACCTGCGCCGCGTCGACGAGCTATTGGGCGGCGCCGACGAGTTCTACGAGACGCTCTTCGCGCAGCTCGGGGTGAGCGCGAACATCCGCGGCGTTGCGACCAGCGCGAACGGCGCGCAACCGACGCTGCGCGCGGAGCACGAAGCCGTCACCGCCGACATCCCCGGCTTGCCGTCGGAAGAGATGCTGCGTGCGATCGCCGCGGGGATGCAGGTCGTCTCGGCGTATCGCCGTCACGGCCACCTCGGCGCGACGCTCGACCCGCTGGGCACCGAACCGCCCAGCGATCCGTCGCTGGATCCCAAGCACTACAACCTCACGCCGGCGATGATGCAAGCGATCCCGGCCTCGGTGCTCAGCGTCAAGGTACCGGGCAAGACGCTCGCCGACGTGCTCCCGCGCCTGCGCGAGACCTACAGCTCGACGATCGCGTACGAGATCGAGCACATCTCCAACACGCAGCAGCGCGAGTGGCTGCGCGAGTACATCGAAACGGGCCGCCATCGCCGCGCGCTCACGCCGCAGCGCCGCGTGCAGCTGCTCCTGCGCCTGACCAAGGTCGAGACGATGGAGCGCTACTTCCGCAAGCAGTTCATGTCGCAGAAGACCTTCTCGATCGAAGGCCTCGACGTGATGATCCCGATGCTCGAAGAGACGATTTCGCTGCTGGCCGAGGACGGTACGAAGACCGTCGTGCTTGGGATGGCGCACCGCGGCCGGCTCTCGACGATCGCACACGTGGTGAACCGCCCCTACGAAGAGCTGCTCGCCGAGTTCGAGTCGGCCGCGCTGCGCGAGCAAGAGCCGACGGCGGACGCCGGCGACGCCGACGCGACCGGCGACGTGAAGTACCACCACGGTGCGCACGGCGAGTACGTGACCCCGGCGGGCACCAAAATCTCGGTGGAGCTCGCCAGCAACCCATCGCACCTCGAGGCCGTCGATAGCGTCGTCGAAGGGATGACGCGCTGCCTGCAGACCGATCACAGCGTCAATCCCGCGACGCTCAACCACGAAGTCGCGGCGCCGATCCTCATCCACGGCGACGCCGCGTTCGCCGCGCAAGGCGTGGTGGCCGAAGTCCTCAACCTGCAGGGGCTCGCCGGCTACGCGACAGGCGGCACGATCCACATCATCTCCAACAACCAAGTCGGCTTCACCACCGATCCCAGCGAAGCGCGCTCGACGCGTTACGCGAGCGATCTCGCGAAGGGCTACGATCTGCCGATCGTGCACGTCAACGCCGACGACGTCGACGCCTCGATCGCCGCGGTGCACTTGGCGATCGACTACCGCCGCAAGTTCGGCCGCGACGTCGTCGTCGATCTGATCGGCTACCGCCGCTTCGGCCACAACGAACAGGACGAGCCGGCGTACACCCAGCCACGCCAAGTCGAGCTCATCAAGCAGCACCCGACGGTGCGCGAGCTCTACGCCGCGCAGCTCGTCGCGCACGGCGTGCTCACCAACGAGCAGTCCAAGGAGATGCAGGACACCGCGACCCTGCGCATGACCGAGGCGCACAAGAAGGTCAAGAGCGGCAAGTTCAAGAGCAAGCTGATCAAGGTCGCGGTGTACCCCAACGTCAGCGAGGCGCCGCCCGACACGAAGGTCGACAAGGCGGCACTGTTGCGCTGGAGCGAGGACGTCGTGCGCGCACCGCAGGGCTTCACGCCCAGCCGTAAGCTCGCGGCGCAGTTCCAAAAGCGCGCGCAGGCGCTCAAAGAGACCGGCGAGGTCGACTGGGGGATGGCCGAGGCGCTCGCGTTCGCCTCGCTGCTCAGCGAAGGGACTCCGATCCGCCTGAGCGGTCAGGACACCGAACGCGGGACGTTCTCGCACCGCCACGCCGCGCTGCACGACTCGCGCACCAATGCCAAGCACGTGCCGCTACAGCACCTCAAGGATGCGAAGGCGTCGTTCGAGATCTACAACTCGCCGCTGAGCGAGTACGCGTGTCTGGGGTTCGAGTACGGCTACGGCTTCGAGATCCCCAATGCTCTGGTGCTGTGGGAAGCGCAGTTCGGCGACTTCAACAACGGCGCCCAGATCATCATCGACCAGTTCATCGCCGCCGGCGCAGCCAAGTGGGGCCAGACGACGCGCCTTACGCTGCTGCTGCCGCACGGCTACGAGGGCGCGGGCCCGGAGCACTCGAGCGCGAGGCTGGAACGGTTCTTGCAGATCTCGGCCGAAGGCAACATCCGCGTGGCGAACTGCTCGACCGCGGCACAGTACTTCCATCTGTTGCGGGCTCAGGCGAAGGCCGCGCAGGCGTACCCGCTGGTGGTGATGACGCCGAAGTCGCTGCTTCGCAATCGCGGCGCCTACGGCACGATCGACGAGCTCGCAACCGGCGAGTTCCACGAGGTGATCGACGACCCGCGCTACGCTGCGGGCGACAAGTCCGGCATAGAGCGCCTGCTGCTGACGAGCGGCCACATCTACTTCGACCTGACGTCGAGCCCGCTCTACGGGCAGGCGGCGAAGACCGCAATCGCGCGCGTAGAGTTGCTGAGCCCGCTTCCGACCGCCGAGATACTGCGCATGATCGAAAGCTATCCGAACGCGAAAGAAGTCATCTGGGTCCAAGAAGAACCAAAAAACATGGGCGCCCGAGCCCACGTCCGCCGCCGTTTGGTTGAACGGTTGCCAAACGGCCTTAGGGACATTGAGTACGTCGGCCGCCCGTACCGCGCGAGCCCGTCTGAGGGGTATCCGGGAGCTCATGCAGTGGAGCAAGAGCGGATCGTAAGGGAAGCGCTGGAATAAAGCGCAGGAGCTTCTAAAGTGATGGCCTGACGCGTGCCGCGAGCGGCGAAGCAGGAAACTAACCCCCATAATGCGCGCCTGTCGCCCGCATCGTTCCAGTTCGCACTGCGCCATGTTGCGCGATACGGTGACACGGATCTCTTCCCGCTGCCGTTCGAATTTGAGGCGATACGTAATCAGTGGAAAGACGTGTTCCTACCGTGGCTAGTTGCCCAGGACGTAGGGACATGGAAGACGCGGCCATTTCGCCGTATAATGACGCCCAAGGCGTATGGTGGCTTCCGCATGGGTACGCAGCTCGATCCGCTCGACAGCCTCTTCTATACAGCGCTGGTCTACACGCTCGGGCCAAAAATAGAGGCATCCCGCTTGCCGATTTCCGCCGGCGTCGCCATTGCCCATCGATTCCGCCGAAATGCAAAAGGCGATATGTGGACCGAAGGCGGCACATGGGCCGACTTCCAACGGAGGTCGCGGGAATTGGTTGAGGCGGAAGGCGTTTCGGTCGTTTTGAAGGCCGACATTGCGGACTTTTATCTTAGAATCTACCACCATCCACTTGAGAATCGCCTTAGGGCCGCTAACGTCAGGCCCGCCTATATCAAAGCACTTCTGCGGCTGCTAAACGAGTGGAATGGAAACGTCTCGTACGGCATCCCTATCGGACAGGCCGCGTCGCGGCTTCTTGCCGAATTGGTGCTCGATGATATCGATCGGGCATTGATTGGCGAGGGCTTTAGACATTGTCGCTGGATCGACGATTTCCGCATCTTCTGTGCGACTGAACGTGAAGCAAACCGCGCTCTAGCATTCTTAACCAAGGCGCTTTCAGAGAATCACGGTCTGGGCCTGCAACAGTCAAAAACGGTCTTCCTATCGGACGCCAATTTTGAACAGGAACTCACGCAATCTGAAACGGTAGCGATAGAGATAAATCGTAAGTCCCGCGAAATCACCGTTCCAGAATTTGGCAGCGCCGAAGAAGAGGATGAGGGCGAGGACGACGATTGGGCACAGTTTGACGAGTTACCAAAGGTATCCCTAGCTCCGACCTCGTTTGAATACTTACCAGTTGAGGTGCGCGCCCTCGTAGAGCGCTTCGACGCGGGAAGAGTAGTGACGCAACTCCTGACGCGATACAATCCCTCGGCATACTTCGGGCGTCGCCCTGACCCTGGGCTCCTGCGCGTACTCATCGCGAAGCTTATACAGACCCGCGATCACAGCGCCAGCGAAGCGATTGTTGCCAACTTGCGTCACATCGGGCCAATTTTGCCCGATGCGATTCGGTATCTCTTTGTCATTCGGAATAGGCTTGGCAGGGAGTTGAGAGTCGAAATCGGTAACGAATGCATTAGCCTGCTGCGTAACTCGGCAATCGGGGACTTCGAGTTTTCGGTAATGTGGATCTTATCTCTGTTTGCCGCGTCAACTGCTTTTGATCATGAGAATCGGCTACCGCAGCTGTATAACGAATATCAGCAGCAAGTGGCGCGTCGAAAGCTCATTCTGGCGCTCGGCAACTCAAAGAACGATGCGTGGTTTCGTGTACATCGAAACGACTTCGCATCGCTTGCGCCCTGGGAGCGACGAGCGTTTCTATACGGTGCGCGCTGCATGGAGAGAGACGAGCGTAAGCACTGGTTTGAATCCGTTGCCAAGAGCTTCGACATGCTCGACTCGGCAATTGTAGCTCTCGCGTCGGTGCCAAATAGCAGACATGGTCAGAAAGTTTGACGATCGCCAAAACTCGACTCAAACGACGCGGTGGCCTTCCTGAACATCGGCGAACGTCATGCGGGGATTTTCTGTGCCGGGGCGCTCTACGCCGGTCGTGCGGACAGGGGTAATGGTCGAAACCCGTGTAACTTGCTTCAGAGGCAGGTACAGGCCCGAGCTACTTGCGCAAGCTCTGCGGCTCTGTGCATGTTACGAATCCGTGGGGGGTGACGGTGAAGATTAAGAAGCTTGTCGTCGAGAACTATCGGAGCTTCAAATCGTTCGAAGTGGCTCTTGAATCCGATTGCACGATTTTGATCGGAGAAAACAATGCCGGCAAGTCCAACGTTCTCGCCGCCTTATACGCCAATCTGCGGGCAAATCGAGCCGTGCGCGAGGGGGCTTTCGACGCCCACGATTTTCACCTAGCTTCCGCGACAGGGATCGCGGGCGACGAAGGGCCAATTCGATTAACATTGACCTTTCGTGAGGATCACGAGGACGAGTGGGATATCGAGCTTGTGAGTCTCCTAGAGCAAGTAGTTAATTTTGACCCGGCCTCCGGCCTCAGAAGTATCGTGATTCGCGTCGAGGCAACACCGGCTACCGATGCCGTCGAGTCTGGATATGACTGGGCATTCTTAAATTCGGACGGCGTACCGACGACGCCAAAGCTGCTCGGGACCTTAAATCGCCTGCAGTCACTGCGACCGCTGTCAACACTTGATGCCCTGCGAGACGTCACAAGGGAATTCAGTCAACGATCACCATATTTCGGGGCCTTTACGCGCGACCCGCAGTTCGACGATACAGTCCGCGAGGCCCTGATCAAGGCGCTCGGAGAGATCAACGACCAGGTCTTAGCAGCCCATGCCGTCTTCGGTGTTCTGAAGACGAACCTCGACGCGGGGCAGCATGTCGTTCAGTCCACGGGGACCGATGTCGCAAAAATCGAAGCCGTGCCATCTCGGATCTCCGATCTCCTTGCTAACACCCAGGTATCTTTTCAAAGTCGTACGGGCGTTATGTTACCCCTTGAACGGCACGGTTCGGGAACGCAGAGCCTCTCCGTGCTTTCCTTGTTTCGTGCATACGTCGAAGCTAAGCTACTTGCGAAGGGTGAACCACTTAGCGAGCCAATCCTGTGTTTGGAAGAGCCCGAGAGTCATCTACATCCCGCGGGCGTCCGCGCGCTCTGGTCGCTCATCGAGCGCCTTCCCGGCCAGAGCATCGTCACAACTCATTCGGGCGACCTGGCCGGTGAGGCACCGCTGAGGTGCTTGAGGCGGCTCGCCTTCAAGGGCGGTGCAGTCGTCGCGTATCGGGCAGATGAGTCAGCGTTTACTGCGAAGGAGCTGGAGCATCTCAACTTTTACATTCGAAGCAGTCGCGGTGAGCTGCTCTTTGCCAATTCCTGGCTTCTTGTTGAGGGAAAGAGCGAAATAATTCTGTTGGCCGGAATTGCGCGTGCAGCAAATGTGGATTTATTCTCGCATGGCATCCGCGTTATAGAACACTCCATGCACGGCCGACCAGTTCCATTCATAAAGCTTGCCGATCAGCTCGGGATTCATTGGCATAGCCTGTCCGACGACGACCGCGACGGTCGAGATTATGCTGATGAGGCTCGGTCAATGTTAAATGGTCGAGCGGATGCAGAGCACATAACGCTACTCGATCACGGCAAACTCGAGGAGTTTCTTTGCAGAAACGGATTTGCGGCCGAATACCTTCAAGCGGTTCCCGCAGCGCGGAAGCTTGAAATCATCGACCCGGTCGGTAGCGATGCGTATTACAAGAAGATCATAGAGCTTATGCATAAGACCGAGAAGATCCCGGCTGTCCTGCGGGTCTGCAAGAGAATCAACGAAGATCCGGGACTGCTGCCTGCGCTCTTGCGGAACGTTCTCGACAACTGCATTCGGAATTCGGTATAGGGCGTCGACTATTATGCGCTTAAACGATAGCCAGGAAGCAGTAGTTAGCGCTGGTCTCGAGCCGTTATTGGTCGTAGCCGGGCCGGGAGCTGGCAAGACAACAGTCCTGACGAGTCGGATAGCGCGACTTCTACGAGATGAAGCCGGGAGCAATCGTAAGATTTTGGGCATCACGTACACGAATGTCGCAGCGCGCAATCTTCGTGATAAACTCGAGCTCGGGGTTGGTGGTGCCGTCGACCGCGTGCTAGTCACGACCTTTCACGGGTTTGCGACGCGCCTGCTGCAGCAGCACGGTAGCCACATAGGACTGCGCCCGGATTTTTCAATTATCAACGAGGCGGAAGATCGGCTTCTGCTGCTCGAGCGCGCCGCCGAATCCGCCGGCGTATCGGAAGAGTACAGCGCGTCTCGTGGCGAGACGCTATTGCGTCTTCTTGGACGGCTGTACGAAAGGTGCCTTAGTGCAGATGAGGCAAGCGAGGTCCTTCATCAAGGTGACGACCGCTTAGCACTTTCGGTGTTCGAACCTTATGTGCAAATAAGTATTGCCGAGGGCCAGTTAGAGTTCTCGCTCCTTGTTCACCTTTGTAATCGACTGCTGGTGAGCTTTCCCGCGATTGCGAGACAGACGAGACGCGTCTATAAGTATATCTGCGTCGACGAATTTCAAGACACGAATGAGATGCAATATCGACTTCTTGAGATAATCGCCGGCGCCGACCCGAGCGGTTTGGTGTTGCTCGCAGACCAAGATCAAGTGATCTATCAGTGGAATGGTGCATCGCCGTCGCGACTCAAACAAGCGAGCGAGCGATTTTCCCTAAAACTATTGCTTTTACCGACCAGCTTTCGATGCCCTGAACAAATCGTAAGAGCTGCCACGCAGCTCATCTCTAGAAACTCGTCGCGATTCGTCTCGCCCGACTATGGATCTGAAAGCGGCGTCTCTGCGGATATTGACGTCGTCCGACTTCCTGACGACCAGAGTGAAGCTAACTGGGTCGCGGATCAGATCGCCTCGGTCGAGCGTTCGCGATGGGAACAAGTTGGAGTCCTGGCGCGAAATAGGAAGCTGCTTGACCTTGCAATGGAGGCGGCAGTCAAGCATGGTGTGTTGTGCGCCGCACCGGTCACCAAGTACGACTTTATCAGCGCACCCTTGGTGATGCTACATTCAATGCTCCGCCTGGCAAACCAGCCGAATAGACTGAGTGTCACCAGGCGTCTGACGACGGCATTCTACATAATGACCGGTCGGGTCGTTGACCCCGACGTCCTTGCAGCGGACGCGGAGGAAAAGTCCCTAGATATTCTGACAGCCTTCTTTACGGGAATGTTGCCGCTTTCACAGAGTGCGGAGTTTAGGGCGGTTGGCGCAGTGATTGCTGAAGATCTGATCGCCAGGAAGGCTTTTCGGCGTGTGAGCCACGCGTTTTTCGCATGGGTAGATGCGCTGCCCCCATCGTCTTTGAAAATTGCATATGAGGAAGACTATCTTCAGGAGCGAAAGACCTGGGAGGAGCTTGAGCGCCGACATCAGGGATTGAAGGCCGAGAATGTCACGCTCGCCGAGTTCCTTCGACATTTCGACCTCGAGTCGAAAGCTCGTGAGCCAGCTGATGCGGTGCGATTCTATACGGTGCATGGCGCGAAAGGCCTCGAGTTCAATCGCGTGTTCCTGGTAGGAGCTGCCGAGGACCAGTTCCCAGCGTTCCAAGCGCGGAAGGCTGGGGTAACGTCGGAAGCCTTCGAGGAGGAACGGCGGAGCTTCTTCGTAGCGGTCACGAGGACGCTAGAGAAACTGACGCTGACCTTTGCTGATCGCTACTTCGGTTACCCGGCGACGGAATCGCGCTTCATTGGTGAAATGGGGCTGGCGGCTCGCGTTCCTTCGTAGCGAGAATGGTCGGGAACTCGCCGCGCCGCTGGGCGGCCGTAGTTCGCGAAGCGTCTTGTTCTCGCACAGCATCTCCTCGAGCGCGCGCAAGCTAGTCGGCAAGGCACCGCTGCTCGCCCGCCTCGAGGTGGTCGTAGCCCACGCGCCCCGCGACAAAGAGCTCCACGTCGAAAAGGCTTCCACCCCGCCGCGAAACGCACGCCGGCGCTGTTCAACAACCTACAGGCGGTGCTGCATGATGACATCCGAGACGCGCGACTGCGTATGGGCGCAAAGACCAAAGCGCGCGACGCGAAAGTGCTTGGTTCGTGAGTTGGCCGCCGAACGCGACGTTCAACTTTCGACGGGGCTCAGGGTGACTGCTGGATAGGCTCGGGTGGGCGACTTTCGGCGCGTTACGCGACTCTTGCGTGGCGTGACGTTGTCGCGGTTTGTGGGAAGTCGGCGAATGCGGTGGGTTTTAGTCGCTTCACATTGCAGAATGACGTGTTGCCAGGGGAAACGCGGTTCTCGGTTGTAAATTCGGGGGCGTAGATAGCGAGTGCGCGTGAGGCCTCCAACCTATGGCGACCGTTAGCCGACCCCGGCGTATCCGACAGCACCACCGAACCGCATGGAGCGTGGCCGCGAGGGGCTGACGCGCGTGCCGAACTACTCTACGCGTCCGACGCTTCGTGGGCGCGCAGTTCGCGAAGCGTCTCGTTTTCGCGCCGCGATTCCGCTAGCGCGCGCTGCAGCTCGTCGGCAAGACACCGCTGCTCGACCGCCTCGAGGTGGTCGTAGGTCATCGCAGCCGACTCGACCAGATTTTGGAGCGCGGCCTGCTCGAGCGCATCGAAGGGCTCACCGTCGCGCTTCGCGCCGAGCAGGAGCAGTCCGACGAGCTCCTGTCTCACGAGAATGGGGTAGGCGAGCACCGGACGCTGCGTGCCGGCGGCGTCGCCGCCCCATCCGATCTTGTCGAGAATCACTGGCGCACGCGTCGCGACCAGCTCGAGCATGAGATCGTCGTTGGAGTCGATCTCCTTCAGCTCGTCGTCGGGCCAGTTGCGCTGCGCGACGCGGATATACGTCCCGTCGATGCGGCGGAACAGCGCGCTCGACGCCAGCCCGAGCGACTCGAACGGCTCGCGCACGAGCGTCTCATCGAGCGGCGCGCGCTCGGTGATGTGCACGATTCGACGGCCGACGCTGCGCAGGCGCTCTTCGGCGATCCGTCGGGCCCGAAAGAAAAGCGACTCGATAATATTGTCGATACGGTGCTGTAATGAGTTCACCCAGAATCCGAACGCAATTGCCACGCACACCTCGGCGAGCACGCCGAACCGTGTCTGCTGTAGTTGGTTGCTCAGCGCCCAGTCGATGATGCTGAACGCGCCCACCGGAACCGCCGACAGCGTCGCATATGCGATCGCGCGGCCTCCGGCAAGACGGACGTCGATCACGTGGTGTCGGACGACCGCGTACAGCACCGTCATTGGAAGCACGTTGATGAACTGCGACCAGGTGCTGAGCTCGTCCGGTGCGCTCGGCACGTTCTGCGATATCCAGAACAGCAGGTAGCTCAGAAGAAAGCTCCCCAGGCCGATCGCGACCCAGCGCAACCGTGCGCGGTCCTCGCCTGACGCGTTGCGGTAGCGCACCAGGAAGGCTACCGTCGCGATCGCGTAGCTCAGCCACGACGCAACGGTGAAGATGCGGTAGAGTGTCGTGCCGAGTTGGGTGTACGTTGCGCCGGTGACGAGCGCGAAAAAGTAGTCGAGAACGGTGAACGAGGCGAGCGCGATCATCACCCGCTCCCACCGTCGCCACGACGGAAGCGGTTCACCGGTGGGGAAGCGCATGCAGAAGATCGCTGCGACGGCCGGTCCCGCGCCGGTCACGATGCACGTCAGCACGAGGAAGAGGGGCTTCCAGAAGTAGGGGACGCCGACGACCAGCTCCATGTTGGCGGTGGGATGTGCCAGCTCGCCGAACTGCAGGCAGAGTACGAAGAACGCTGCCGTCATGATGCTCGGTCGGAGGAGCACCAGCACCGCGCCCATGAGGACGATCAGGAAGCCACGAACGAGTTGCGCGACAATAAACGCGCTGTCGTGCGCAAACCTGCGGTCGGGGACTGCTGCGAGCGACACGATGCGCCGTTGTCCCTGATGGATCACCGCGTAGGGAATCGGCTGGCCGGCGGGGATGCGGTGGAACAGCTGCTGCACGGGAAGCGCGTGCTCGGCGTCGACCGGAACGACGACGTCGCCGGGGACGATGCTCGCGCGGGCAGCCGGCGAGCCAGCGAGGACCTCGCCGACGGTGTTCACGTCGACGTTCGGCGCAAGCGTCCCGGTCGCGCCGGCTTTAACCGCACCGGTCTTACCGTAGTAGCCGTTGAGCGCGAGCACCGTGGGTACGCCGAAAGCGAGGGCGTACAAAACGCTCAGCACGACTGCGAAGACTCGCACGGCTCCTCCGTCGTCGACCCGATGGTGTACCGCGAGTCTATGCTCGCCGCCCACCAGTGCTCCTGCGCCCGCCGGGCGCACGCCCGGCAGTAGTTCGCGGCACTCTCCGCAAAGATACGGAGGTGCAGCCGATTCGTTTTGCCGTGCGCCTCCTTGGTGCCGTTGCCTTTTCCGCGCTCGTCGCGACCTCGATCCCGCATCTCGCCGTTGGGGCGACCGCCGGTGGCCCGGCCGCCGATGCGAAGCCGCTCGACCTGGCCAACCTCGACCCGACCTGCAAGCCCTGCGACGACTTCTATCAGTTCGCGACCGGCGGGTGGCTCAAGAAGAACCCGATCCCGCCGGGCCACGCCGGATGGGGGGCGGGCGCCCAGCTCTCCGATGAGAACCGCGCCGTCCTGACCTCGATCCTCGAGGACGCGGCTAAGGTCACGAACGCCCCCGCGGGCAGCGACACCCAGAAGATCGGCGCGTTCTACCGCTCGTGCATGGACGAAGCCGGGATCGAAAAGGCCGGCACCGGGCCGGTGGACTCGCTGCTGGCCGACATCAACGGAGTGGGCACGATCCCCGCGCTGGTGACCGAGATCGGCAAGCTGCACGTGGTCGGCGTCAATGGTGGTCTCGGCTTTTCTTCGGACTCCGACACCAAGGACTCGTCCAAGCAAATCGCGTCGCTCGGGCTGGGCGGCACCGGCCTCCCCGATCGCGACTACTACATCAAGGACACGGAGCGCTTCGTAGCGATCCGCAAGGCGTACCACACCTACGTCGCGACGCAACTCATGAATCTCGGGGAGGCGCAACCCGCCGCCGAGACCGACGCGGACGCCATCATCGCGCTCGAAACGGTGCTCGCGAAGGCGACCCCGCCGCGCGAAGAACTGCGCGATCCGGCCGCGACCTATCACCCCACGCCCGTCGCGCAGCTGGCGACGCTCGCCCCGCACGTGCCGTGGTCGGCGTACTTCGCCGCGCACAACGCCACGTCGTTCAGCATCATCGACATCGCCATCCCGGCCTACGTCACCGCCTACGACGGCCTGCTCGCCGGGACGCCGCTGCCGACCTGGAAGGCGTACCTGCGCTACAAAGTCGCCGACTCGTACGCGGGCACGCTGCCCAAGCGCTTCGCCGACGCCAGCTTCGCCTTCCGTAGCACGACGCTCGCCGGCGTGAAGGAACAGCTGCCGCGCAACCAGCGCTGCACGGCCGCCACCGACGCGTCGCTGCGCGACGTGCTCGGCAAGGTTTACGTCGAACGGGCCTTCCCGCCGGCCGCGAAAACTCGCGCGCTGGCGCTGGTCAACAACTTGCAGGCAGTCCTGCACGACGACATTGAGACGCTCGACTGGATGAGCGCGCCGACCAAGGCGCGCGCGATCGAGAAGCTCAGCGCGTTCACCAAGAAGATCGGCTATCCCGACAAGTGGGTCGACTTCTCGCCGGTCACCGTCGTCGACGGTCCATACGCGGCCAACGTTATGGCCGTGCGCCGCTTCCAGACCGCGCGCAACATCAAGCGCATCGGCACGCCGACGGATCGCTCGATCTTCGGCATGACTCCCGCGACGGTCAACGCCTACTACAATCCCTCGAACAACGAGATCGTGTTCCCGGCCGGGATCCTGCAGCCGCCCTTCTTCGACGCCAAGGCTGACGACGCGATCAACTACGGCGGGATCGGCGCGGTGATCGGCCACGAGATGACGCACGGCTTCGACGATCAGGGCCGCCAGTTCGACGCTAGCGGTAACCTCAGCGATTGGTGGACTGCCGCCGACACCGCGGCGTTCAAGAAGCGCGCCCAGTGCATCGTCGACGAGTACAGCGCGCTCGAGCCGCTCCCCGGCGTGCACGCCAACGGCACCAACCTCCAGGGCGAGGCGATCGCCGACCTCGGCGGGCTCACCATCGCCTACAAAGCCTTCGAGCGCACCCCGCAAGCTAAGGCGCACAAGATGATCGACGGCTACACTCCCGAGCAGCGCTTCTTCCTCGCGTACGCGCAAGTCTGGCGCGGTTCGCAGACCGAGGCGGCGATCCGTCAGGCCGCCCTCACCGACCCGCACCCCAACCCGCGTCTGCGCGTGATCGGCACGCTCTCGAACATGCCCGAGTTCCGGGCGGCGTTCATGTGCGCGGCCGGCACGGCGATGGTCCGCAAGGATAGCTGCCAGATCTGGTAGGGTACCCTCTATCGTCTGACGGCGCGGGGACGGGCGGTGGTCCCGTTTCTTGTCGTGGTCACGAGCGGTTTGATGCTTGCCACGGCCCGCGCGGCCGGACCGTGCAGCGCATCGTACATGTCGACGGCCAATTGCATGCGCAACCAAGACTCCGCCTTCATCCCGAGCGCTCGTTCGAGACGCAGGGCGGTAACCATCGTGACGGGCCGCTTACCGTGGATGATCTCCGACAGCCGCGCTGGCGTGACGCCGATGCGTTTGGCAAAAGTCGCTTGCGCGATCTCTAGCGGCTCGAGAAACTCACGCAGAAGGATCTCTCCGGGCGGGACCGGGCGGCGATGCGTCGGGATGGTCAACGGACGATTCATCGTGGAACTCCTAGTGATAGTCGACGATTTCACGGCGGGTCGCAGCAAAGCTTTCTGGTTGTATTGTAGACACGGACTGCCTGCTGTTATACTGTTGTGCAGCCATGCGTTGGACCACCCGGTTGGTCGCCGGATTCGTCTTGTCGTGTACCAGTGTTGCGGCCGCGAAACCGTGCACGGCGAGTGGCGTTTTCTCGGCGGGCAACGTGTTCTCGTTCTACTTTTGGGATCTGCATGATCGGGCCGGTGAGATCAGCGGTGCGTTCCGTTACTATGCATGGAACCTCGATGTCGACGTCGGAGCGCCCTCGGTCCGTCAGTCCGCGGCCGTGAGCGGGAGCCGCAAGGGCAACGACCTCGTTCTCGCGGTCGCGGATCCGCTGGGTCGCGGGATCCTCCGCAAGGTCCACGCGACGCTGAAGTGTTTCCCGCCGGAGCGTGGAGATCTGACGAGCGCCGCCCTCGCGTTTCCAGTGCGTCCGCGGGAATATCGGGAACGACAGGTTTACACGCGAGCGGCGGGGCCATCGCCGATTCCGATGATGTTGCGAGGGATGACGAAGCAGATGCAGTCCTTCGCTTCCCTGCAGAAGCCGATGCGCGAGCGTGCACGACACGATCCTGCGCTTCGAGCAAGAATCGACGCCGCGCAGGTGAAACTGCTGCACGGCGCATCCTACGCCCTCGACGAAATGGCTGCCGTAACGCCGCAGTAGCTAATCGAAACGATCGTCGTGAGGCCGAGCGCCACGACGATTCGCCAGCCATAGAACTCGGGCACCTTCAGCGAAGCGAGCTTCGATGAGATGCGTCGTACCATTTCGTCTATAGTTGCCCTTGCGTCATCGTGAACATGAAGGGCGAGGACGTGTAGCTCGTGATAACGCCCGTGATGTTAATCGTCGCGCCCGAGGCCGGCGGGTGCAACATCGGCGCGGCCATCACGATATGGATGTCCGCGTTTCTCGCCGCGATGTTCTCATTGGTGATCGCCGCATCGATCGAATCATGCGTCGTTGCAATCACCACGACCGGTATACGAAGTTTGACGGTGCCGTTCTGTTCTTTTGAACGAATCGCCGCCCACACCTTATCGGCCGCAGCCTTGTTGGCGGGCGAAGCATCGCGGTAACTCAGGATGAATTCCCAATCGCTGAACGATAGCGTCGCCGGATCGTTGTCGCGCACGGCGTTGACGGCGATCTCGGCGGGCGCCGGTGCGGGCTTGATGCCGGCGGCGAACCCGCGGGGCGGAGCCGTTTGCGCGGCGGCCGCGGTGAGGATCGCGTCCCAGCCGTCGTTGCCGCCGTGATAGCGGCGATACTGCGCTTTCGCGTAGGTGCCGATTGCATCGCGCGCGGCAGTATTACTCTGTGCCGCTGCGACGGCCGCCGCCCTCGCCAGATACCAAAAAGCGTTCGCATCGAGTGGGGTCATGGCGGCCCCTGCCAGGCCCAGCTGGTACAAGTCCGTGAAGTTCGTTCCGTCGCTAGCGATCGCTTTCAGATAGGCGTCTCGCGCTTTCGCGTAGTCCTTGGAATTCAACAACGCGAAGCCCATTGCGCCATTGAAGATCGCGCCGATCTGGCCTTGCAATTTGGCGAAGTCGCCATCGCTCGTGCCGTCGGGTTTCGTCCACGACGCGAGGGCGCGCAGCCCTTGCTCGGCGTGGCCCCTCATGGAGACGAGTGCCGCCGCGTCGGTGCCGGCCGACGCTCTTTCGAGAAACGTCACAATCGCCAAGGCGCGGATATTATCCGGTTGCAGCGCGAGCAAGCGCCGGGCCGTGCTTTCGACCTTCGCCGCGTTGCCGGCTTGCTTATAGGCCGCCACCGCTTGTTCCAGGGCGTCGATTTTCACGACGCTGGCGGGATATTTTACGACGAAAGCCTCCATCGCCGCAGCCCGCTGCGTTGGATCGGGAGTATTCAGCGCCGCGATGTAGGCGTTGTATTCGGCGACGTCCTTGATGACTTTTCCGCTCACCGCAGGAGCGTCGGCCGCGCTCGCGCCCGGCGTTACGTTAAGCACCAGGACCGCGGCCAGAAACAGGGCGGCGAGAATCTTCGCTTTCATCTCAGCTTTAGGTTATTTTGTGGTCTTCGCGAGCACCAACGACACGTTGTCGGCGTAACCGTCGTTGGCCGTTCCTTCCAACCGCGTCATCACCAGCGTGACAACTGCGGAGCGAGCGCCCTTTGGGACAGCACCCGATTGCTTGCGCGACAACAGGCCCGTGATCGCCTTGCGGTCTGCCGGCATCACCGGACCGAGCTTCGCCGCGCCTAGCGACGTACCGTTCGCGTCGGCGAACGTGACTGTTGCGACGGTGTTGTCGTCTTGCGTAGAATAACCGCCGAGCCACGCGGAGAATGCGTACGTGACCGTGCCCGCGTCAACGTCGGCCGCGGCTGCCGCGAGGTCGATGCTCTGTGTCGCCGTCGACTTTTCGACGTTTCCGCCGGAGAAAAAGTTGCGACCCCGCTCCTTTGGTCCCGGCGACGTCGCATCCGGGTATCCACCCGAGGCGCCGTATTTCACGGCGGTAACCTGGCCCGTCGTCACCCAGCCTTTCGGTGGGACGATGGTGGTGCTGTTAGGCGCGCCGGTGTCGCTCTCTGCGTCGCCGTTGACGACAAGGTTCACGGCGTAGAGGCTCGGAGCTGCTAGGACGTTGCTCGACGAGAAGGCGGCGATCGATGCCGCGGCAAGAGACGCCGAGAGAACGGCGATTCGTAAGCGGATCATGGAGCGCCGGTACGGTACCGGCTCCGAAATCCCCCTCGGCTGAGGCGTTAGGCGACTTTGCCGAGTGAGGGGGAGGGCATTCCGGCGTTTAGGAGGTCGGCGAATGCTGTGGGCGACATTGCGGAGGCGAAATAGTAGCCTTGCGCGGCGTCGCACTGAAGTACCGCCAGCGCCGCTCGCTGCTCTTCGGTCTCCACGCCTTCGGCGACCACGCGCGCGGCGAGGCCGTTCGCGGCGAAGATCACTGCCGATGCGATGACCTTGTCGGCGGTGTTCGTCGCGAGGCCGTTCACGAAGGTGCGGTCCAGCTTCACCGTGTCGAACTCACACGACCGTAGAATTGCCAGCGAGTTGTAGCCGGTCCCGAAATCGTCGAGGGCTACCCGGACGCCGAGCGCGCGTACCTCGTTGACCTTGCGTGCTACATCGGCCAAATCGCCTTGCAGAGCGCTCTCGGTGAACTCGAGCTCCAGCAACGTCGGATCGAGGCCAGCATCCTCGATCGCGGCCCGCACGGTCGCGGTGAAATCCGGCTTCGCGATCGAGTGCGCGGAAACGTTGACCGCGACGGTGAGGCGATGGCCTCCGCGCAGCCAGCTCGCATTCTGCCGGCACGCTTCGCGCATCACGAAGTTGTCCAGCGGAACGATGAGGCCGGTTTTCTCGGCGATCGGGATGAAGTCCGCCGCCGGGAGCAGCGTGCCCTGGTGCGGCCAGCGCACGAGCGCTTCGGTGCCGATGAGGCGTCCGTCGATCGTGACCAGCGGTTGATAGTGGACGAGAAGCGAGTTGCTACTGAGCGCTCCGCGCAGCTCGGACTCCAGATGGAATTGATGCACCACCGACTCGTGCATCGACTCCTCGAACATGCGGTACGACCCGCGCTCGGAGCGCTTGGCGTGGTACATCGCGGTGTCGGCATTGCGCAGCAGCGTCTCGACGTCGGTCCCGTCGGCCGGGAACGATGCCACGCCGATGCTCAAGCTCATGTTCAGCGTCCGATCGCCGACCTGCAGCGGCTCGCGAAAGCCGTCGACGATCCGTTGCGCGGTCGCGGCCGCGTCGACCGAGGCCGGATCCTCGAGCAGGATCACGAATTCGTCGCCGCCCGTGCGCGCAACCACGTCTTCTTCGCGGGTCAAGCTGCGCAGCCGCGCGGCGACGCTCTGGAGCAACAAGTCGCCGACGAGATGGCCGAGCGAATCGTTGACGCCCTTGAAATCGTCGAGGTCGATGAAGAGGATCGCCAGCTCGGAGTTACGCCGCTTCGCGGCCGAACAGGCCGCGCCGAGCCGCTCGTTGAGGAGCATCCGATTTGCCAGCCCGGTGAGCGCATCGGACCGGGCGCTGAGCGCGAGCCGCTCCGATGCTTCCTTGCGCTCCGAGATGTCGATGCACGTCCCGACGATCCGGACCGGCTTCCCTGCGGCGTCGTCCTCGCGCGCGACGATCACTTCTTGCCAGTGCACGGTGCCGTCTGCCCGGAAGCTCCGGTACTCGATGCGATGCACGCGGCCCGTGCTGATCGTGTCGTTGAAATCCGCGATGACGCGGTCACGGTCCTCAGGGTGCATGTGACGCTTGACGATCTCGTACCCGGTGCCCGGCGACGACGAATTCGGCGGTTTCACCATGCGCGCGGCGCCCCACATCTCGTCCGACCAGGTGATCACGCCCGTCGTCAGGTCGGTCCACCAGTGACCGAAGGAGACGAGCCGGTGCACGCGTGCGAGCGCTTCCATCGACTCGCGCGCCTTGAGCTCCGTTCGAGCGCGCTCGCTGGCGTCTTTGATCAGCAGGATCGTCGCGGGCAGGCCGTCCCAGACGGTGTCGAACGTGGTCTCGTCGGCGTCGAATTCGGAGCCGTCCTTGCGGCGGTGCACCGCCGCAGTGGCGCCGCGCAGCGTCTCTGCGGCGAGCCCGACAAACTCCGCACGACTGTAACCGTAGGTATGCAGCGCGGCGTCGTTGACCCAGATGCAGCGGTGCTCGGCGGCGTCGAAGACGATGACCGAGTTGGCGGCCGAAGCGACGGCGTCCATCACGCGACCTTGCCGATCGTGCCGCGGAGCCCGGGGACCACGAAACGCGAGCCGAAGTCGGCCGGCGAAAGCGCGGCACCGAACAGGTACCCTTGCGCGTGATCGCAATTCAGGTCCGCCAGCGCCGCGAGCTGCTGTTCGGTTTCGACGCCCTCCGCGACGACGTGCGCGCCCAAGCGATGGGCGGCCGAGATGACGGCCTCGGCGATGATCGAGTCGGCGTCGTGGGTCTCGATGTCGCTGACGAAGGTTTGATCCAGCTT
The DNA here is from genome assembly GCA_003140215.1 of Vulcanimicrobiota bacterium. Classification (GTDB taxonomy): domain Bacteria; phylum Vulcanimicrobiota; class Vulcanimicrobiia; order Vulcanimicrobiales; family Vulcanimicrobiaceae; genus Vulcanimicrobium; species Vulcanimicrobium beijerinckii. The sequence goes on from PLJL01000004.1 coordinate 172,952, forward strand.
CAGGGTGTCGAAGCGACACGAGCGCAAGATCGAGAGTGAATTGTAGCCCGTCCCGAAGTCATCGAGGGCGACCCCAATGCCCAGCGCGCGCAGCTCCGCGACCTTGCGCGCCGTGTCGGCGAGGTCGCCTTGCATGGCGCTCTCGGTCAGCTCGAGCTCCAGCAGCGACGGATCCAGGCCCGAGTCACGCAGCGCAGCGCGCACGCTTGCGGTGAAATCCGGTCGGACGATGCTGTGGGCCGAGACGTTGACGGCCACCCGCAGTCGCCGCCCGTCCTGCTGCCAGGCCGCGTTCTGCCGGCAGGCCTCGGTGAGGACGTAGGAGTCGAGCGGGATGACCAAGCCGGTGTCCTCGGCGATGGGGATGAACTCCGCGGCGCTGATCAGCCGGTCGCGATGCGGCCAGCGAACCAGCGCTTCCGAGCCGATGAGGCGCCCGTCGATCGAGACGATGGGTTGGTAGTGCACGAGCAGGCCGTCGCGCTGGAGGGCGTAGCGCAGCCCGGATTCCATGCCGAAGCGGCGCACCGCTGATTCGTGCATCGACGCTTCGAACATCCGGTAGGAGCCGCGCTCGCCGCGCTTGGCATGATACATCGCTGTGGCGGAGCTTCGATAGAGCGATTCGACGTCTGCACCGTCGTCAGGATAGCACGCGGCGCCGATGCTCGCGCTTACGACGAGGCTCCGGCCGGCGACGTGCAGCGGTTCGCCCAGCGCGCGGATGATGGCGCGCGCCGCGGCCGCCGCGTCACTCGAGCCGGCGTCCAAGAGTACGACCGCGAACTCATCGCCGCCGGTGCGTACAACGAGATCTCCCTCGCGCGTCGCCGCCCGCAGCCGGTCCGCGACGCTTTGGAGGAACAAGTCGCCCGCCGAATGCCCTAGGGTATCGTTGATCCGCTTGAAATGGTCGAGGTCGAGGGACAGGACGGCAGCGCGGGAGTGCGCGGTCCCGCCGGAGCAGATGGCCTGGAGAACCTCGTGGAGCTGCATGCGGTTCGGCAGCCCGGTCAGAGAGTCGTGCCGAGCGTTGAACTCGAGTTGCTCGTGCGCGATCTTGCGCTGCGTGATGTCGACGATGGTCCCGACGAGGCGTACCGGCTGCCCCGCGAGATCGTCCTCGCGTATGGTTACCATCTCCACCCAGCGTATCGCCTCGTCGCCGCGCACGGCTCGATATTCGATGCGCTGCCCACGGCCGGTGTCGACGACGTCTTTGAACATCGTCAAGATCCGTTCTTGATCGTCGGGGTGTGCATGGCGGCGGATTGACTGAGCGCCGTTTCCGGGGCACGAGTCGGCCGGAACCGGCATGCGCGTCAACGCAAAGAGCTCGTCCGACCAGGTCGTGTGGCCGGTGGCGAGTTCTACGCGAAAATGCCCCAGATCCATGAGGCGGTGTACGCGCGAGTGCGCGCTGAGCGATTCGCGCTGTTCGCGTTCCGCTTGGACACGCTGCGTAACGTCGGTCGCGAACAGCACCGCAACCGGTGCGCCGTTCCACACGAAATCGAGAACCGTCTCGTCGACGTCGACCTCGGAATTGTCCTTACGGCGATGTGCAGTCGTGATCGTCCCGCGGCCGTCGGCGCCGTCGCTCGCGATTGCGGAGACGCGCCCGGGGGCGCACAGCGCCTCAGCGGTCAGACCGACGAATTCGGCGCGCGAGTAGCCGTAGCTACGAATCGCCGCCGCGTTCACCGCGATGCAACACTCGCTCTGGGCGTCGAAGATCAGCACGGAGTCCAGGTGATTCGCGAAGGGCTCCTCACCGTGCAGTGTCCGAGCGCTCGCCGAGGTCAAGTCGGGCATTGCGTGATGTAGTCCGCCGTCACTGGGAGGGGCGGCCTAGGCCACCCACTTCCGGCCGCAGATAGACCGTACCGCTGGCCGGTAACGCGCCGGAACGCCGCGGAGGTTACCCGCGACTACACCTTACGCCCGCTTACTTCACCACCACCAGGGCGACCCGGTTGACCCCGCTGCAGGCCAGCACGAGACTCTGGCCGTCGGTCGTGACCATCATGTTGCGCACGACCCCGCCGCCCGACGGGATCGTCCAACTCTGGAACTTCTGCGTGGCCGGATCGAAGCGGACCAGGGTGTTGGGCTCGACGCCGGATTCGCTGTACCACACGGCGTTCTTGAGGATCGCGATGGCGTACGGGCGCGAGTTCGGGCCGCCCGGCGAGGCGTATTCGGTGACATTGCCGGTCTTGGGATCGAAGCGGCCGAGATACCCGCGCCCGTAGTCGGAGTACCACATCACGTCGTCCGCGGCGATCGCGATGCGGCGCGGACGTGCGCCGGCGTTGGGCAGCGGGTACTCGCGGATCGCCATCGTTTGCGGATCGATGCTGGCGATCTTGTTGCTCCCGAACTCGACGAACCACGGCACGTTCTTCGAATCCACCACCATGCCGTACGGGTTGGCGCGCGGCGTCGGCACCGTCACGAGCTTAACGTCACCGGTGCCCGGAACGAGCCGGCCGACCATGTTCGCGCTTTGCGCGGTGAACCACAGCGTGCCGTTGCGATCGAAGATCGGCGTGTGCGGATCGCGGGCTGCCGGATCGAGGGCGTACTCCTTGAACGTGCCGGTGCGCGGATCGAGCTTGCCGATGTAGGCTTTGAAGTTCGCGGTGAACCAGACGTTGCCGTCGCGGTCCATCACCAAGCCGTGCGGGCCCGAGCCCGCAAGCGGGGGATGATACTCCTTGAACGTGCCCGTCTTGGGATCGAGGCGCCCCAACGCGTTCGCCATCTGCCCGGTGTACCAGATCGAACCGTCGGGCGCGGCCAGCGGATCGTGCGGGCGCGAGCCGGGCGTCGGGACCAGCCACTCTCGAATCGTCACCTCGACGTTGCCGGGGACCACGACCGCCGCCGGCGCCGCCTTGGGCGGGAAGTGCGCGGTCAAGTAGTCGACGACGGTGTCCACTTGACCGGGCGTCAGCTTCGCGCCCACGTTCACCATCATCGCGACGTCGTTGCGCCAGCCGGCCCGGTCGTAGCCGGAGCTCGTCACGCGGCTCAGCGCGTGACACTGCGCGCACGTCGCCGCGACGAGGTCTCGCCCCGCACCGTCGGGCAGCACGGCTTGACTGCGAGCCGGCCCCGCAAAGCACAGCAGCGCAGCGGCGACTATGGGCAAGGCGAATCGCTTCGACATCTTCAGCCCTCCGCGGAACGGGTCAGCCGGCGTCCGAGCCGGGCAGCCGCGAGGATATCACGGATCCCTGAGAGTGCGACGCCGGCCGCGAAGGCGCTCAGGAGCCACGACAGCCACCCGTGTTCGGAGGCGGCGAATCCGAGCGGCTCGTGATACCAGCCGGCCAGCGACGGAACTAGCAGCGTCAGGAAGATGCCATAGGTGATCCCCATGATCGCGTGCATCGACCGCTCCCCCGCCGCGAGCGCGCGCGTCTTGTCCTCGACGATGAAGTCCGACAGCGTGATCCCGATCTCGGTCAGCAGCAACGCGCCCAGGACGAGCACCAGCGCGCCATGCGGCTCGAGCCAGGCCAGCGTGGCGAACAGCGTCAGGTAGACGAAGTCGCGGGCCGCATGCAGTTGCAGCTCGCGCCGCGCGGTCGACCGGTGCGGGAGCCGCGCGACCAGCTCGTGGTAGACGAGCGTATCGTACGCACCCATGGCGCCCATCACCGCGAGCGCGTACAGCGCGTAGGTCACGGCAGCGGCGTCACGGCGCCGCGATAGGATGCGAGCGGCCCGAGCACCGGCACGGCGATCGTCACCAACAGGTCCCAGCTCGTCGCAGCGCCGCGCACCGTCGAGGAGAACCGCGGCGCGAACGGGCGCGGGATCCACGCCCCCAGGCAGCGGCAGGCGACCGGCTCGAACCGCATCCCACGTTCGTCGGCCGTCACGTCGAACAGGACCTGCATCGGACCGCGCGCCTCGACCAGTCGCCCGCGGTCGATCCACTGCACGGTGGTCAGCGTCGTATCGGGGAAGGAACGCTCCCACACCTCGCGGTCGCCCTCGGCGCGCACGACCAGCGTCCCCTGCGCCCGCGCGCTCGCGCCGGGCAAGCCCATCAGCGCCGCCGCGGCGGCGTGAAGGAGCCCGGGTTCGCGCGTTACCGCGAGCGCGAACGTCGCCGTGCCGCCGGGCTGCGCGTGAAAGCGCCGCAGCGCCGGCGGGAGGCGCTCGAAGGATGCTCCGAGGAGTCGCTGATACAGTTGCATGGTGAAGAGGCGTCGGCTCTACCGGATCGTGTTTCTCCTCGCCGGTGCGTACAACATCTGCTGGGGTCTGTACGCCGCGGTCGATCCGCAGTGGCTGTTCCGCTTCGCCGCGATGCCGCTGCCCACGCAGCCCGCGATCTTCGTGTGCTTGGGCATGGTCATCGCCCTGTACGGCATCCTCTACCTCGAGGTCGCACGCATCCCCGAGCGCGGTTGGCTCATCGCCGCGGTCGGTCTCACGGGGAAAGTGCTGGGGCCGATCGGCATGGTCGTCCTCATCGCGCGCGGCGCGTGGCCGCCCGCGACGCTGGTGCTGAGCGTCACCAACGACTTCATCTGGTGGCTCCCGTTCGGGTTCTACCTCGTCGACGCGTGGCCGTCGTTCAGGGCTCAGGGGTAGTCGCCGGGGGTTCCCCTTGGCGCGTGTTGTGGAACGACACGATCTTCCAGTCCGAACCCTCGTGGACCAAGACGGCGGTCGCGAGCGCTTTTAGATCGCCCGCCATCGGGCCTTGCGGCACGTGCAGCTCCGCGGAGATGTGCGCGACCATCACGTCGTCCGAAAGCCGGCGCAGCTTGACGAGGTAGAAGTGATTGCGGCTGCCGCTGTACACCGAGTCGAAGATCATCTGGTGCGCTTTGCCGATCTCGTCACGCCCGGTCATGTGCATCGCGTAGATGTTCACGAACTCGGCATCGTCGGTGAACGACTCGGCGAACGCCGCGCCGTCGGCCGTATTCCACGCCGCTTCGAGATCCGCGACGATCCCGCCGACCGCGACCTGATCCTTGCTCGATACCGTCATCGCGTGCTGCGCCCCTAAGCCGGTTCGAGGACGTGGATCGCCCGGCTCGCGACCGCGTCTTTCGTCTTCGCGACGTAGGCCGCCATGTGCGGGGCGGCGGCGTGGGCGCGCAACGCTTCGGCACTCTCCCACTTCTCGATCGCGATGATACCGTCGGGGCCCAGCGCCGCCTGGAACGCGCCGAACCCCTCGAGGTCGACGGCCGCCCCGTACTCGATGCAGCCCGGCTCGGCTCGCACGGCCGGAACGTTGGCCCGAAATGCGTCGAGCACTTCGGCGCGCCGTCCGGGCTTGGCGGTGATCACCGCGATAACGTGAATCATGCCGGGCTCTTCGCGCTCGGGGTCCGGAACGCCGCCGTGAAATCCTCAGCCCAGCGGGAACACTGCCGACGTGCATGCTCTCGGGACTCCGGTCGTGCTGGCGATGTTCGTCGTGGCCGGTGCGCTGATCTGGTGGGCAGGGGGGATCCTCGCCGCGTCGACCGATGCGATCGACGCGCATTTCGGCTGGGGCGAGGGGCTCGGCGGCGCCATCTTCCTGGCGATCGCCACGAATCTGCCCGAGGTCGCGATCATCGCCGGCGCCGCCTACACGCACAGCCTCGGGCTCGCGGTCGGCAACATCCTGGGCGGGATCGCGATCCAGACCGTGGTCCTGGTGCTGCTCGACGGTCCCGGACTGCGCTCGCGCGTCCCCCTCTCCTCGCTGGTCTCATCGCTGACGATCGCGCTGGAGGGCTTGGTGCTGATCGGAATCCTCATGCTCTGCGTGCTCGGCGCGCTCTCGCCGCCGAGCCTCATCTACGCGCGCACCACGCCGGCCGAGCTCGCGATCCTCGTCGCCTGGATCGGCAGCCTGTTCATGATCCGCCACCACGAAGACGACCAGGGCTGGCAGAGCGCGCGTGAGGAGATTGCCGAAGTGTCGACCCTGGTGGCACCGAAGCGGCGGCCGATCTCGCAGGTCTTTGTGCTCTTCGCGATCGCGGCGCTCGCGACGCTCGTCGCCGGTGTGATCCTCGCGCTGAGCAGCGACGTCATCGCGACGCGCTTCCACGTGCAAGGCGTGATCTTCGGCGCGACGATCCTCGCCGCAGTAACGGCGTTGCCGGAGGTCACTACCGGCCTCTACGCGGTCAAGGCGGGCCGCTACGAGCTCGCGATGAGCGACATCATCGCCGGCAACGCGTTCCTGCCGGTGCTGTTTCTGCTCGGCACGCTACTCAGCAACAAGCCGCTGCTGCCCGATGCGCAGGGTCCCGATCTCTATCTCGCGGCGCTGGGCGCGCTGCTGACCGCGGTCTACTGCATCGGTGTCATCCTGCGCTCGAAGCGCATGCTGCTGGGCGCCGGGCTCGACTCGCTGCTGGTCCTCGTGCTGTACGTCGTCGGAATCGCCGGCCTGTTCTTCGTGCGCTAGCTCAGCGCGGGGAAGTTCGGGCGGGCGTCGTACCCGTCGAGCATGAGCTCGACGATGATGAACGGCGCAGATGCGCCGGCGCGCGCACCGATCGATCCGATCGAGCACTACTTCGAGCAAGCATGGAGCGACGGGCTGCCGGTCGTGCCGCCGACGCCGCACAAGATCGACGCGATGGTCGAGGCGCTCGGCGGGGAGCCCGAGTTTCCCGAAGCGGTGATCCCGCCGCGGCGCGGGACGCTCACGCGCGAGGTGCTCGCGATCAACATGGTGATGGCGGGCTGCAAGCCCGAGTACGCGCCGGTGGTGCGTGCTGCGATGCTGGCGTTGTGCACGAAACAATGGAACCTCAACGGCGTGCAAGCGACGACGCACATGGCGGCGCCGCTGCTGGTCGTCAACGGGCCGATTCGCAACTCGATCGGGATGAACGCCGGACACAACGTGTTCGGTTCGGGCAACCGCGCCAACGCGACGATCGGGCGCGCGATTCGCCTGATCCTGCTCACCGTCGGCGGCGCGACGCCGGGCGATCTCGACAAGAGCACGCTGGGCCACCCGGGCAAGTACACGTACTGCATCGCCGAGAACGAAGAGCTCAGCCCGTGGGCGCCGTATCACGTCGAACACGGGATGGCACCCGAGGACAGCACCGTCTTCGTGATCGCCGCCGAGCCCCCGCACAGCGTGGTGAACCACGTCGCGAACGACGCGCAGGGCGTGCTCGACAGCATCGTCTCGGCGATGAGCACGATCGCGCACAACAACGCCGTTGCGAGCGGGTCGTGCGCGGTCGTCATCGGCCCCGAGCACGCCGACACCATCGCCGCGTCAGGCTTCACCCGCCTCGACGTGCGCAGCTATCTCTGGATGAACGCCGGCAACACCTGGGGCGAGGTCAGCTTCAACGACCGCTACGCCGGCGGCGGCAAGGTGTACAACAAGGCGCTTCCGGCCTGGTACAAGCGCGAGACGGGCGCGCGCATCCCGATCGTGCCGACGCCCGACGACATCCATCTCTTCGTCGCCGGCGGCGCGGCCGGCCGCTTCTCGGCCTTCATCCCCGGCTGGGGCCGCATGACCAGCCCGGTGCTGCGCAAGATCGACGGCACCGCCGGCGCCGGCGCGATGTGCGCCGACGGAACGTGCGCGCTGTGATCTACGATCCGCGCGGCGTCGTCCACGCCGAGCACCGCGAAATCGCGCCGCGCGTCGGCTCGGCGGCGGGCTTGCGGCTCGGCGTGCTCGACAACACCAAGTGGAACGGCTGGCGGGTGCTCGAGCGCACCGCGGCGATCCTGGGCGAGCAGACGCCGTTTGCGTCGGTCACCCGCTACAAGAAAGAGAGCTTCTCGGTCAACGCCGAGCCCGAGTTGATCGCGCGCATCGTCGCCGAGAACGACGTCGCGCTCGTCGGCATCGGTGATTGAGGCAGCTGCACGTCGTGCTGTACGTACGACACCGTCCGGTTGGAAGAGTCCGGTCTGCCCGCCGCCGTCATCGTGACGACGGTCTTCGAACACGAGGCGGCGGTTCAGCGAGCGGCGCTGGGGATGGACGGGCTGCGGCCCGTGGTGGTCATGCACCCGCTCAGCACGCTCACTGCCGAGCAGCTCGACGCCCGCGCGCGGGAGGCCGCGCCGCAAGTCCTCGCCGTTTGGCGCGGTGACCCGCTCAGAAGCTGACCGAGAAGATGTACTTCGCGGCGACCGGTTTACAGCCGCGAACCTCGGTTTGAAAACTCGAATCGCGCGCGGTGTCGAGCGCGACCTTGTTGAACGCGGCCGACGGGCTGCTCGCGATGGCCGTCGACACGACGTTCGAGGCCGCGTCCAGCGCGACGACGACCTGCACGGTGCCGCCGGGCAGGCCGAACATATCGACGCGCGGCTCGACCGCGACGAGCGTGTGCGCGGGGAAGTTCTCGACGATGCAGGCGTCGGCGGGCGGCGGCGTATCGCCCGGGCTGCAGCGCTCGCCTCCGGTGACGTGGAAAATGCCCTGCCCCGGAACGTCGTCGGCAAAGGTACGTCGCAGATCGCCGCCGGGAAGCAACTCGTACCGGATGCGGAACGCGCGGTCCGACGGCCCGCGCCCGATGACGTCCCACGTCGGACCCGTCCACGGCGGCGCGATCGCGCGCACCGCGACCGACGAGCCGACCGCGGTTTGCACGTGCCACAGACCGGCTGCGGCGTCGAACTCGTAGTGGTCGCGCAGCAGGTGGCGGGTGTCGCCGACGGGCCTGAGTTCGTCGCTCACGTCGATGACGTCGCCGCTGCGCGTTCCGACCAAGCGCGTCTGCGACCGCAGGATCGTGCGGCACGTCCAGCGCGCGGCGAGCGCGTACACGTGATCCGCGGGCGGCGACGCCACGGGCTCGGGCGACGCGCCGATCAACAGCGGCGCGAGCAGGAGCAACGCGCACGCCGCTGCGCGCGACCTCATGGGGCCGCCGCCACGCGGGTGCACCGCTCGGCCTGCGCGGCGGTCGCGAGGGCGAACGTGGCGTCGTCGATGCGCTGCAGCCGCGCCGCGCTGTCCTTGGCGAGGTGCGTGCTCAAGGCCCACGTTTCGTCGACCCACGGGAAGGCCCAGCCGCTGTACGCGTCGCCGCGCAGACGCCAGATGCGATACCGATCCGGCTCGAGCAGCATCGTCGTGGCGCCGTCGCTCTCGATGAGTCCCTTACCGCTCCGCACGAAAATCAGCGTGCGCGCGCCGGCATCGGGCGCGGTGCAGCGCCACGCACCCGGCAAGTAGGCGACGGGATCGACCCGCTGCGGCGGGATCTGGTTGGGGAGATCGTAGTCGACGTCGAACAAGAACCGGCCGGCGACCGGGACGCAGTTGCGGACCTCCGGCGCGAACCGTGTCGCGCGTGCGACCGTGAGCGCCGGCGCGACGAAGAGCGGGATCGAAGACGACGTTGCATCGGCGGCCCGGACCGCACCGCCCGCGTCGACCGAAACCGCGACGCGAACGCTGCCGCCGATCCCGTAGTGCGTCTGCTCGGGCAGCACTACCGGTTGCGCAGCCTGCAGCACGCGCGCCGGCGCCTTCGGTTGCGCACAGGCCGGCGGCGCATCGGAGCTTTGGGCGCCGGCGAGCGCGCCCCCGACACCCCACAGCGCGAGGCACGACGCGATGGTGAAGAGCGGACGCGACATCGAGCGCGTGCGTTCCCACGCGCGTCGCGGTGGTCCTGGGCCACTAATTCGATAGTTCGGCAAGCGCAGGCTTCCGTTAGGGGGGCCTTCATACGCGCGACGAACGCCAGCTTTGTACGGGTGCGTACGGAGCGCCCGTCATCCGGTGGCCGGAGGGTTCGTCATGCGCGTCCCACCCATCGTCATCGCGGCCCTCGTGGCCGCCACCACGAGCGTAGCGCTCGCCGCGCCGATCGGGCGCGAGGTCGTCGTCCACCTCACCGGCACGGGTTTCTCGCCGGCGGCGTCGACGATCGCCTACGGCGACCGCGTCCGCTTCACGGTTCGCGATCACAAGCCGCATCAAATCGCCAAAGCGAGCGGTCCCGATTCAGGTGAACTGGCCCCCAACGTGCTCGAGGGCAAAGGCAGCAGCATCACCCTCATGCAGAACGGGATCGGGTCGTATACGTACGTCGATCGTCTCAACAGCAAGTCCGCGCAGTTCCGCTTGACCGTACGACCCCACTGAAAGCAGCGCCGCTAAAGAATTAATTGACACGCCGCGCGGGCCGTGTTATCGTCCTATTAATTCTTTAGCGGACATTCGGGAGGCGGCCTTGGCGCGACGTGGTTCTCCGGTCCTCACGGACGCGGAGCTTCGGCTCATGGAGATCCTCTGGAAGCGGCCGAATGCGACCGTGAGCGAGGTCGTCGGGCATACCGGCACGCCGCCGCTCTCGTACAGCACGGTGCTCACGATGCTGCGGATCCTCGAGCGCAAAGGCTACGCCGCGCACCACGAGGTCAACCGGGCGTACGTGTACCGGCCGGTCATCGCCCGCGACGAAGCGGCGAACAAAGACGTCGGCCACGTCCTCAAGCGGTTCTTCGCCGGCAAGCCGCTCGATCTGGCGATGCGGCTGGTCGAACGCGACCGGCCCTTGCCCGAAGAGTTGCGACAGCTGCGCGCGCTGATCGAGCGTTACGAGGAGGACAGGCGATGAACGCTCTGCTGTCCGCTCTCGCGCCATACGAATCTGTCGCGCGCTGGGTGCTCACGTACCTGATCACTGCGCTGTGGATGGGTGCGATCGTCACCGTGCTGGCCGCGCTCATCGTGCGGCTCGTGCGACCGCTCGACGCGGGCGCGCGCTACGCGGTGTGGTACGTCGCGCTCATCGCCGCACTGCTCGGGCCGCTGGTCACGACCGTTGCGACGCAGTCGCGCGCGGCGGCCCATCTCGAGGTGTTCGTCAGCCAACCCGGCGGCTCTCGTGCCGGCCCGCTTACGCCGGCGTCATTTGGGCACGAGCGTCCGCACATCGCCGTGCCCCCGGTGGCCGCCTACGGGGCGGCGGCGCTCTGGCTGCTGTTCGTGCTCGCCGGGACCGCACGCTTCGCCGCAGGCGTGGTCGTGCTGGCGCGCCTCAAGCGCGATGCGCTTCCACTGAGCCCAGACCGCCGCAACGCGTTGCCGCTGTGGCGCGCTCATTCCCAATCCGCCCGCGGACGGCGGATTCGTTTGTGCGTTTCAGACCGCGTCGAGGTTCCGGTCGCGGTCGGCCTCTTCGACGGCATGATCGTGCTGCCGCAACACGTGCTCGACGAGTTCGACGCCGCCGATGTCGACCGTTTCGTGCTCCACGAGTTGGCGCACTTGGAACGGCGCGACGACTGGACGACGGCCGTGCAGCGCCTGGCGCAAGTAGCATTGTTCTTCAACCCCGCGGTACACATTATCGCACGGCGCCTCGATCTCGAGCGCGAGATCGCGTGCGACGCCCGGGTCGTCGAAGCGACCGCGGACGTACGTTCGTACGCCGTCGGCCTGACGCGCATGGCGGAATCGACGGCCTGGCCGCATCGGCGCATCGCGGCTTCGGCGATCTTCGTCACCCGCCGCCAACTCTCGCTGCGCGTCGAAGAGGTGCTGGCTCACGGCCGCCTCACTCCGCATCGCGTTGCGGTCGTTCCGGTGACGCTGGTGCTCGCGATTTCTCTCGGTGTCGTCGGCGTCGCGATGCCGCTGGCGCCGACGATCGCGGTCGCTGGTTCGCAGCGTATCACCGAGATCCGCAAGACCGAGATGTACGTGTTAGGCCCCAACGGTAAACGCACGACCGTGCGCGGCGCCGCCGTGTTCGTGCTCAAGTCCGGCGATGACGTCCAAACGCTGTTTTCCGGGCGCACCCCAGGCGAAGCCGCCGCCATCCTCAACCGGCTTGCCACACATGTGAACCGCGCTGAGCTCGATCGTTTGACGAAGTCGCTCGAAGTAACGCCCCGCTAGAGGTTTCCGATGGCCCGTTCCACGCACCCGCCGCGACGGCGGTCTGTTCGAGATGTGCCCCGCGCGGCTTGCGCCTTGCTCACGCTGCTGATGCTGGTGCTGTGCACCGGTGTCCCGGCGCCGGCCGCCGGCGATGCGAGCGACGTCGTTGTCGATGTCGTCGACGCCGCGACCGGCGCGCCGGTCGCCTTGGCACGCGTCTTGCTGCAGGGCGAGACCGGCGTCATCGGTTACACCGATGCCGACGGGCACGCGCGCTTCGAATCGGTAGCGACGGGCGCGTACCGCGCGATGGTGGTCAAGCGGGGTTTCGTCGCGGCTCGCTCGTCGCTCTTCGACGTGGCGCTCAACCGCACGTCGAACGTCCGGGTGCGAATGCAGCGGACGGGAACGTTGACGAAGATCGGCAGCGTGGCAGTGACCAGCTCGCCGGCGCGCGCGTCGCGCGAGGTCGGGCAAGACGACGCGCTGCGCTTCCTCGACAGCTCGCTGCGCGACGCCCTAGGCGACCTTCCGGGCGTGACGTCGAGCGGCGACGGTTTGATGGTCGACGGCAACGACGCCTCGCAGACGGGAACGAGTCTGGACGGGGTGCAGATCCCGGGCGTCGGCGGTTCGCTGGCCGACCGCGGGCTCAACGCCGACTTGTTCGGCGGCGCGAGCGTGAGCTCGGGCGCGCAGAACGGCGCGCTCGGCGGGAACGTCGGCTTTCGTACGCTGCAGCCGACGCGCTTCCCGCAACAGCAGGCGACGCTTCAGTTCGGCAGCGACAACTCCTCGTCGGCCCTGGTCGTCGCGCGGGGTTCGATGCGCAACCTCGGCTACGTCCTCGAACACGCGACGCGCGGCCGCACCAGCCCGTTCACCGGCCTGGACTTCACCGACCAGACCGCGCTCACGTACCGTCACGACGGGGATCGCTTGCTATCGGGCGATTTGGTGAAGCTGCGCTGGGCCCCCTCGATCTCGCAGACGCTGACGCTCACCGCGACGGGGACCACCGGCGAGAACGGCCTCGTGTGCGGCCAGCTCGTCGCGCTCTTTCCGTGCGGCTACGGCCCCGCAGCTGTCGGACACTCGCGCAGCGGGCTGGTCACCCTGTCGGAAAATGCGACGATCGGCGCGACCACCGTTTCGATCGGTGCGTTCGCGAATGCATCGCGCAACACGTCAGATGAGCCCGGCCGCGCGCTGGCCGGCGTTCCGGCGCCGCAGAGCGACGTGCTCAGCGCGAACGCGCGCGGGTTCAACCTGGGCGTGCAGCTGCCGGGCGGCGACCGTCACGACATCTCGCTGGCCGCGCAGAGCTACGGGCTGGCGTTCGACGGCAGCACCACCACGACGCTGGGCACCTTTCCCATCGCGCAGCGGACCTCGTATCACGGCGCATCGGTGATCGACCGCTATCATCCTAACGCGCGGCTCACGCTGATCGGGCGCGCCGGCGTCAACGGCAGTGACGGCTCGACCGCGTTCGCGAGCGGCTTGGATCTGCGCTGGCAGCCCACCCGCAACGTCGCCTACGGGCTCACCGCGTCGGCCGGCGATTCCGGCGCCGGCCTCGTCGTCAGCGGCACCGCATTTCCCGACCCGCGGTCGCTGACGTTCGACTGCGCGAACGGGCTCGCGTACGGTAACCTTCCGTCGAACAACGCAGCGCGCCAGCGTTCGTCGTCGCTGCGGGCGTCGGTCGAGCGTTCGGGCCGACGCGGACGGATCGCGCTGACCGCATGGAACGCGCGGCTCACCGGTGCGCCGGTGCTCACCGCGGTCGACGGCACCACCCTCGGATTACCGCCCGCATACCTCGCCGCGGTCGGTGCGTTCGCGTCATCGCCGTACGTCTGCGGCTCGCCCACGATCGGGTCTCTCGCGTTCACATCGTATCAGCCCGCCGATCAGCTCAATCGCGGCGCGACGCTGGCCGGTACGCTCGAGGCCGGCAAGGCGCTGTTCGCCGGCTTCGTCAGCGTGCAGTCCCGCTTTGTGACCGCGGCGACGCCGGCCACGGCGGCGCTCTCTCCGGTCGGCGCACAAGTGCCGGGCACGCCGCTGCACCGTGCGGGACTGGTCGCAACGGCGAAGCTGGGCCGCGTCGTCGACGTGCTCGCGAACGTCAGCTACACCGCGGCCAACAATCCCAGCCGCCTGCCCGCGTACACCGTTGTGAACGCCGGTTTCGCCACGCCGCTGCGCGAGGGTTCGCTGGCGCTGATCGGGACGAACCTGGGCAACGTCCATGCCGGACCGTTCGTGTCGAGCGCGCAAGCCGTGGCGCTGCCGCGCGCCGGCGGTCCGCCCCTCGCGCTGCCGGCCACACCGCTCGCGCCGCGCGCGCTGAATCTGACCTACACGGTGCGAGTCGGGCGCGTGGGTGCGACCGGCAGCGGCGCCGGAAACGCCGACGCGTCCAATGCCGGCGGTGAAGGGCACGTTATCGAGGTTCACATTCAGGCCAGTCCGCTGCGCGAAGGCGACCATCCCGACGCGCTGCAGATCGATCCCGACAACGACGCGTGCACGCCGGCCGCGGCGCGCATCGCGCAGCCGGTGATGGATGCGCTGGGCCGGATCTCCGCCGCCGCGGAGGCGGCAAAGACCGGCGGGCGCTATCCGGCGACGCTTCCGCGGGGGCGCCAAACGGTCAGCGGCGTCGCCCTCGAGTACCTTTCCTACGACGACGGCGCACGGTACGTGGTGACGATCGGCGGCGACCTGCGTTTGTCGGCCGCGTTCATGAACTGCGCGCGGCTCGGAATCGCCAACCCGGACGACCGCGAGAAATATCACCCCTACATCCCCGCGGCGGGGGCGCGCGGTTTCTTCATCGCCTACACGCCGCGACTGGGGGTCTATCTCGTCCCGCCGCAGGTCGTCGAGCGCGGAGCGGTCGGCGTTCGAGTCTCCACCGACCCCGAACCGGCTGCGGCGCCCGCGGATCCGTACGCGCAGCGTCCCGCGCCCGCGTGTCCGACCGCTTCGAAGCCGATCGCCGACGCGATCGTCGCGGCGGTGAAGGCGGCGCGTAACGCGCAGCGTTCGGGCGCGTCGCCGCCGCCGCCGGCCGATGTTGCCCAGATCGTCGCGCACGGCGCGGCGCCGCAGGGCTGGCTCGAGATCAAGCCCACCGACATGCTTGCGCAAGGCGCGGTGATCCAGTGCTTGCACGTCGCGGCCGTACCGATCGCGCACCTGCAGACCGCGGGGATCGACGACGGGCGGCGTCCCGGTGCGATCGGCTTCAGCGACCGCTTCGGGTTCTATTTGACCGCGCCGCCGCCCGAACCAGCGGCGCCGCCGGCGACGCCGACGCCTGCGCCGTAGTCACCCCGCGTCGAACGCTGCGACGGCTGCTTCCCAGGCGGCCATCGCGGCGTCGGTCGCTTCGCGCACGCGCTCCAGCTCGCGCCCTAACTCGACGACGCGCTCGGGATCGTCGTACAGGGCCGACGCGGCGAACTGATCTTCGAGCAGCTTGCGTTCGGCGTCGAGCTGCGCGACGCGCGCTTCGGTTTCCGTAACGGCGCGTTTGCGCCGCCCGGCCGCGAGCTTCGCCTCGTGCGCAACGTGGCGGCCGGGTTTCTGCGTTTCGGCGGCCCCGTTGGCCGGTGCGGGCGGCGCCGCGGGCGCGTGCAGCCGGCGTTCGTAGGTCTCGTAGTCGGCCGGAACCACGTGCGCCGCACCGTCGCGAATCGCGACGACGCGTTCGCCCAGACGCTTGAGCAGATAGCGATCGTGCGAGACGACGAACAGCGCGCCGTCGTAGTCGGCTAGGACGTCTTCGAGCGCTTCACGGCTGGGGATGTCGAGATCGTTGGTCGGTTCGTCGAGGAACAGGCAATCCGCGCGCTGCGCCATGAGCCGCGCCAGCATGATGCGGCGCCGCTCGCCGCCCGAGAATGCTTCGACCGGCTTGTCGCCGGCGTCGCCGCCGAGGTTGAGCCGGCCCAGCAGCCCGCGCGCTTCTTGGTCGGTAACCCCCATGCGCATCACGGCTTCGACCGCGGTCGCGCCGGCGGGAAGATCGTCGACGCTGCTCTGCGAGTAGCCCGCGGTGCGCAGCCCCGTACCGTAGCGAACGCTGCCGCGGTCGGGGGCCAGCTCGCCGGAGAGGATGCGCAGGAACGTCGTCTTTCCCGAGCCGTTGGGGCCGACGATCGCCACGCGCTCGCCGCGGGTGAACGTCGCGCTGACGCCGGCGAACAGCGTGCGGTCGTAGGCTTTGGTGATGCCTTTGATCTCGACGGCCGGCCCGCTCGTCGCGCGGCGCGCCGAACGCAGCGCCACGCCGATCTTGCGCCGCTCGGCGCTCGGCGTGGCGGCAACCTCGACGCGTGCGAACGCCTTCTCGCGGCTCCAGACCGCGCTGTAGTTGTGCGAGCCGTGCGTGCGCAGCTCGTCGATCACGGCCCGCTGGCGCTTGCGTTCGCTCAGCGAGGCTTCGTAGTCGCGGCGCTGTTGATCGCGGCGTGCCTCGCGCTGCTCGACGTACGCGGTGTACGCGCGCCCTTGCTTCACGTCGTAGACGGCGAGCTGCCCGCCGTCGAGCTCCCAGATCTCCGTCGCGACGGTCTCGAGGAAGTAGCGGTCGTGCGACACGATGAGAAACGCCCGCGGATCGCGGGCGACGAAGCTCTCCAGCCAGCGCACCGTGTCGAGGTCGAGGTGGTTCGTCGGCTCGTCGAGCACCAGCCAGTCCGGCTGCTCCAGCAGCGTGCGCGCCAGCAGCGCGCGCGTGCGCTGCCCGCCGGAGAACTCGCGTAGCGGGCGGTCGAGGTCGCCGGTCGCGAAGTCGAAGCGGTTGAGCGTCGCGCGCATCTCCCACTCCGCGGCGTTCCCCCCGGCCATCGCCTCGTCGAACGCGGCGCGCAGGGTCTGCGGTCCGCTCTCGGCCGCGTCCTGCGCCAGATAGCCCAACCGGCGCTCGCGAGCGAGCACGATCGTGCCGCCGTCGGCTTCGTCGCGGCCCGCGAGCAGCCGCACGAGCGAGGACTTTCCGCCGCCGTTGGGCCCGACCAGGCCGATCTTGTCGCCGTCCCGGATCACGCCCGCGATCCCCGAGAAGACCTCGTTCGCGCCGTAGTGACGTTCGAGCGCGGAAAATCGTACTAATTCCATTCCGTAGCGCTCCATTCGTCAGCCGCGTTCGAGAAGACTCCGGCATCAAGGCGCGTCGCGAGCAGGCGGCGTATCAAACCGCCATTGTGATTCGGGTGATCCTGGCCGCATTGCTTGCAATGTCGATTCCCGCCGCGGTGACGGCTGAGCCGACGCCGACCGCTTCGGTTGAACCGGCCCCGAACGCCGACCGCGTACTCGCGTTGATCCGCGCACGCTTTGGGTCACACCGGCCGCCGCCGCCGTTCGAAACCTACACCCTTACGCGCAGGCAAGACACGCCCGATGGGCAGCCGGACGGGCAGGGGAGCTACGTTGTGCACGTCTGGGTGCGCAACGCGGACGGCGCCGCGCTCACGCGCACGCTCGTCGGCAACGGCACGTCCGGTCCGCTGACGTTCGACCGGCCTGCATTCAACGAGCCGCGCGATCCGGGGCCTCCCACGGCCGACCTCTTCGGCGCCGCGAACGGTCCGTCGGAGTACCGTGTCGACTCGATGGAAACGCTGGGCAACGTCGTGCATTTGCGAATCGTCCCGATGCGCGACCCCGAGCGCAACCGCTTGCGCGAGATCTTCGCCGACAAGCAGACGTACGAGCTTCGCAAGCTGATCGCGGCGGACAAGCTGTTCATCGGTGGCGGCACGGTCTATCCCGTTACCTTTACCATCACCGTAGGAACGGTCGATGGTCATCCCGTCGTCACGTACATCCAAGGCCTCGTCGGCGGCAACTACAACGACAGCGGAAAGGAAGTCAACTACACGTTTACGGCGATCACATTCCCCCATGCGCTCCCAGACTGGTATTTCGAGCCTCGGACCTACGGACAGCATGGCGGTGACGCACCCGTCTGACGCCGCGCCTTTCGCCTCGCTGTTCGGAGCAGGCAGGCCCTAGTGACGTTCGAGCGTGGAAAATCGTACTACTTCCATGAGTTCCGGTGAATCGGTTCGGCGCGCAAGCGCCGGCCTTCTGCGCATACCCCTTCGCCTCGTGCTCGCTTCCGTGATCCTGGCGGCGGCGTTGGTGCTGGCCGCACCGGCCGCGCCGCAGGCGGCGCCCGAGCCGGCCGCTTCGGCCGAGCCGACACCGTCGCCGCAACGCTATCTGGGGCTGATCCGCGCGCAGTTTCGCACCCACCGGCCGCCGCCGGCCTTCGAGACCTACACCGTTACGCGCTCGCAGAAGGCGACGAACGGCTATCCCGATCCCGTCGGCAGCTACACCGTGCACGTGTGGGTGCGCAACGCCGATCGGGCGGCGCTCACGCGTTTCGTGTACCGCGACGACGCGCGCGGCCCGCTGACCTTCGATCGCCCGGCGTTCAACGAAGCCCGCGACCCCGGCCCGCCGACCTTCGATGTGTTCGAACCGGCGCCGTCGCGCCCGCATCCGGTCTCCGAGGTCCCGACGCCCGAGCCGCACTACACCCCGCTGCCTGTCATCGGCGGCGTGCGGACCATCATCGAATCGGACTACCGCGTCGACGCGCTCGTCATCGAGGGCAGCGAGATGCACCTGTCGATCTTCCCGATCCGAGACGTCGAGCGCAACCGCTTGCGCGAGGTCTATGTCGATCGCAAGACGCTCGAGCTGCACAAGCTCATCGCGACCGACAAGCTGTTCACCGGCGGCCCGATCTATCCGGTGACCTTCACGATCACGATGGGCACGGTCGACGGCGTTCCGGTGGTGACCGACATCCACGGCGTGGTTGGCGGCGGCTACAACGACGACGGCAAGGACGTCGACTTCCGCTTCACCGACATCACCTTCCCCAAGACGCTACCGGAATGGTACTTCGACGCGCGCAGCTACGCCTCGCACACCAACTCCGGTCCGACGTAACCGTTCCCGCTAGGCCACTCGCACGCGAAGTGGTCCTCTGCTTTCGGCGCGCCGCGGCGGATGATGGCGGCGGGAGGATCGTCAGGTGGATCTGGGAGAGCTCGTCGTCTATCATCGTGGGGGCTTTCGGCTGTACCGCGAGGCAACGCTCGGACTGTTGACGCACGCGCTGCAGTACGGAACCGGTTGCTACGAAGGCCTGCGCGCGTTCTGGAACGCGGAGGACGAGCAGCTCTTCGTGTTCGAACCGGTTGCGCACTATGAACGTATGCGGCGCTCCGGGCGCGTGTTGCTCATGGACTTGCCGCACGACGCCGAGAAGCTGGCCGAGATCACGCTCGAGCTGTGCCGGCGCAACGGCTTTCGCACCGATGCGTACATCCGGCCGATCCTGTTCAAGAGCGAGGAGCTCTTAGGGGTCCGCCTCGACGACGTGGCGCACGAGTTCTCGATCGTCGCGTTCCCGAACAGCCGCTACCTCGACTCCGACGAAGGGCTGCGGCTGTGCGTGAGCTCCTGGCGGCGCGTCGACGACAACGCCGCCCCGGCGCGGGCGAAGATCACCGGGAGCTACGTGAACACCGCGCTGGCGAAGAGCGAGGCGCGGCTCAACGGCTTCGACGACGCCATCGTTCTGTCGGACGACGGCCACGTCTCGGAGGTCTCGGTCGCGAACTTGTTCGTCGTCCGCGACGGGATCGCGACGACGCCGGATCCGTCGCAGAACCTGCTCGAGGGCGTGACCCGTAAGCTCGTCGCGGGCTACTTGCGCGACGATGTCGGCCTCACGGTGGAGTCGCGCGCGATCGACCGCAGCGAGCTGTACTCAGCCGACGAGATCCTGCTGTGCGGGACCGGCGTCGGGATCGCCTGGGCGAGCAGCCTCGATCATCGCACGATCGGAACGGGGCGGATCGGGCCCATCGCAACGCAGCTGCGCGCGTTCTACGACGATGTCACGCGCGGCCGTATCGTGCGTCCGGGTCTCGATGCGCGCGCGGTCTACGGCGCGTCAGCGCGCCGCGAGCTTGCGACCGCGAACGTCGACGAACGCGTCGCGTAGCTTGCGCGCGCCCAGCCGAATCTCGCCCGGCGAGGCGACGGCGAAGCCGATCAAGAGCCCGTTGCCGCGCGAGCGCTCGAGGTAGAGCGGCGACAGCGGCACGACCGAGATCCCGCGCCGTGCCGCGGCCTGCGCCAGGGCGACATCGTCGCGACCGTCGAGCGCGAGCAGCGCGTGCAGCCCCGCGCGCGGCGGCGTGAACGGCAGCTCGGGGAGATACTGCGCAAAACAGCGTTGCAGCGCCGCGCGCCGCTCGGCGTACTCGCCGCTCATGCGCCGCAGGTGCCGCAGGTGATGGCCGCCCAAGATGAACTCGGCGAGGATCGCTTGATCGAGCGTCGCGCCCTGGCGATCGATGGCCGCTTTGGCGGCCACGAAGGCATCGACGAGTGCACGCGGCGCGATGATGTACCCGATCCGTAACGCCGGGAACGTGCTCATGCTGAACGACCCGATGAGGATCACCCGATCGGTCGCGGCGCTGTGCAACGGCGGCGGCTCATCGCCGTCGAAGCGGAAGATGTCTTCGTAGTCGTCCTCGATGATCCAGGCATCGGCGGCGCTCGCCCAGGCGAGCAGCGCGGCGCGCCGCGCCGGCGACATCGTGACCGTGGTCGGCGACTGTACCGCCGGGGTGACGAACGCCAAGCGCGCACGCGGCGCGGCGGCGATGCCGCGCGCGACGTCGAGACCCTCGGCGTCGACCGGGACGGGCACCAGGCGCGCGCCCGCGCCGACGAACGTCGCGCGTGCGGCGAGCGAACCGGGCTCCTCGATCCAGACCTGCTCGTCGGGATCGAGCATGAGCCGGTTGACGATGTCGAGCGCCTGCTGCGTCCCGCTGGTGACGATCACCTGATCGGCGTCGCAGGTCGCGTGCTTGCGATCCCGCAGTTGCGCGGCGATCGCCTCGCGCAGCGCGCGAAAGCCGGCCGGATCGCCGTAGGACACCAGCTCGCGCGGCGGATTGCGCAGCAGCGTCGCCGCGATGCGCGACCACACGCCGAATGGAAACAGGTCGATCGCCGGAACGCCGGGTTGAAACGCGCGCGGCGCTTTGTCGACGTAGCGCGAGCGGGTGGTGATGTCGGCGAACAGCTTGCCGCGGCGTGAGACGCGTTCCCAGGATGTCGGCGCGGCCGCGGAGCGAACGCGCACCGGTGGTCGCAGCGCCGGCGAGACGTAGGTGCCCGAGCCGCGCCGAGCGACGAGGAACCCTTCGGCGAGGAGCTGGTCGAACACGTCGGTCACCGTGCTGCGCGAGATCGCCCAGCGTTGCGCCAGCGCGCGCGTCGACGGGAGCTGCGCGCCGGCCGGCAGGCGCCGGTCCAGAATGGCCGCGCGGATCTGCCCGATCAGTTGAACGCGCAGCGTGCCACGACGGGCGACGTCGAGGTCGAGCGAACTCAGCGCGCCCAGCCGCTCGAGCCGCGTCGTCTCTCTCATGCGCACGGGTTCGCCGCCCGCCGCTGGTCCACTTCGGGAAAGTGGCCCGGCTAGGGTTCCTGGAGTGGCCTGCTCGCGCGCCGCCTTGTCGGCGCGGCTTCAGGCGACGGTGACGGTTTTCGTGATCAGGTAGCCGTCGAGGCCTTCGATCCCGCCTTCGGATCCGTAGCCTGATTCTTTTACGCCGCCGAAGGGCAGCTCGGCGAAGGCGATCCCGAACTGGTTGATGCCGATCATCCCGGCCTCGATCCGGTTACCCAGCTCGATCGA
Organism: Vulcanimicrobiota bacterium; assembly: GCA_003140215.1. Taxonomy (GTDB): domain Bacteria; phylum Vulcanimicrobiota; class Vulcanimicrobiia; order Vulcanimicrobiales; family Vulcanimicrobiaceae; genus Vulcanimicrobium; species Vulcanimicrobium beijerinckii. The sequence continues at coordinate 194,584 of PLJL01000004.1, forward strand.
CTCCGCGACGTCCTGCGTGAACGCGTAGGCGGCCAAACCGTACGGCAGCGCGTTGGCGCGCGCGATCGCCTCGGACAGCTCGCGGAACGGCGTGATCACGGCGATCGGACCGAACGGCTCGTCGTTGAGGACGCGCGCGTCGCCGGGGACGTCGCTGAACACGGTCGGCGCGTAGAAGAACCCCGGCGTGTCGAGCGGCGATCCGCCGGTGTGCAGCGTGCCGCCGCGCTTGGACGCGTCCAGAACCAGCTCGTGGATCGCGTCGCGGCGCCGTTCGTTGGCCAGCGAGCCCATCTGCGTCTTCTCTTCGAGCCCGTGTCCGACGCGTAGCGACGACGCGGCGGCGGCGAACGCTTCGGTGAATTGTTTCTCGATGCGTTCGTGGACGAAGAACCGACTGGGTGAGACGCACACTTGGCCGGCGTTGCGGAATTTTGCCGAGACCGACATTTTGACGGCCCGGTTGAGATCGGCTTTGTCGCTCACGATCACCGGCGCGTGTCCGCCCAGCTCGAGCGTGGCGCGCTTCATGCCGTCGGCGGCCAAGCGCGCGAGGTGCTTGCCCACCGCGATCGAGCCGGTGAACGAGATCTTGCGAATCACCGGCGACGCGAGCAGGGTCTGCGAGATGTGCGGCGGGTCGCCGAACACGACGTTGACGACGTCCTCGGGCAACCCCGCGTCGCGTAGCGCGTCGAAGAGCGCCAGCGCCGTGGCGGGCGTCTCCTCCGACGGCTTGATGATGATCGAGCAGCCCGCGCCGAGCGCACCGGCGAGTTTGCGTCCGGGCGTGATCGCGGGGAAGTTCCAGGGCGTGAACGACGCGACCGGGCCGACGGGCTCGCGCAGCACCGTCTGGCGGACCGACTCCGAGCGTCCGGGGACGACCCGGCCGTACGCGCGGCGCCCCTCTTCGCCGCACCATTCGAAGATGTCGGCGGTGGCCTGCAACTCGAGCTTGGACTCCAGGAGGGGCTTGCCTTGTTCGAGCGTGAGGATGCGCCCGATCGCGTCGACGCGTTCGCGGATGAGCCGGGCGGCGTTGCGCAGCACGACCGCGCGATCGTAGGCCGAGGTCGCGCGCCAGCGGGCGAAGCCGCGCTGCGTCGAGGCCAGCGCGTCGCGCAGGTCGTCGTCGGTGGCGATCGGCAGCCGGCCGATCTCGGCTCCGGTGGCCGGATCGTGGACGGCGATCGAGCGGCGCTGCTCGGCGGTGATCGAGGCGCCGCCGATGATGAGGCGCAGCTCCTTCGCGTAGCCGGTCGGAACGGTAGTCGCGGTCGTCATGACCGGCGATACACGTCCGGGCGGCTTCCTCCTGTCGGAGGGGCCGGCCGACCCCGTCCGCGTACCGAGAGCCGATGTCGCCGCACCTCAATCTCGACCCGGCCGCGAGCGGCGGGGCGTTCGAAGCCTACCAGGCGCTCCCGCCCGGCGAGGGTACAGCGCCGGCGCTGCTGCTGCTGCCGCCGATCTTCGGGGTCGAGCTCGTGATCGAAGGGCTGGCCGACCGCTACGCGGCGCGCGGGTTCGTGACCCTCGCTCCCAACCAGTTCTGGCGCGACGCGGAACCCGGAATCATGCCGCGCACGGACGCGGGTCGCGAACGCGCGTTCGCGCGCGCACGGCGCGTCGACGTCGACCAGATCGTCGGCGACGTGCGCACCGCCGTCGCCGCGCTGCGTGCCATGCCGCGCTGCAACGGCAAGGTTGCGGTGCTGGGGATTTGCTTCGGCGGCCGCTACGCGTTTCTCGCCGCCGCGCGGCTCGACGTCCAGGCGGCCGGCGCGTTCCACGGCACCCAGATCGGCTTGAGCCTCGGCGACGGCCCCACGGTGCACGCGCCGCTGAGCTTGCAGTTCGGCGCCGACGATCCGATCACGCCGCCCGAGGAGATCGACGCGATCCGCGCCGCGCTCGCGCACCGGCCCGACGCCGAGATCACGGTCCATCCGGGCTCGACGCACAACTTCTCGCTGCCCGGCGTTCCCGGCTACGACCCGCAGGTCGCGGCGGATGCCGAGCGGCGCGTATTCGACCTGTTCGGCGGCCTCTGAGCGCGCTACGCGCGCAGCTCGCGCACAACCGCGTCGAGATCGTCGTAGGACTCCACGATCCCACGATTGCGGGGGGTGATGAAGCCCTTCGCCGCGGCGCCGTTGATGAGGGCCAAGAAGTGATCGTAGAAGCCGTCGATGTTGGCGAGGATGCAGCGCGCGTCGATGAGCCCGAGTTGCACCCAGGTGACGATCTCGAAGAACTCTTCGAGTGTTCCGAAACCGCCCGGCAGCGCGACGAAGGCGTCGGACAGCTCGGACATGAGTTGCTTGCGCTCGTGCATTGACTCCACGACGCGCAGATCGACCCCCGAATGGGCGACCTCGCGTTCTTCGAGGAAACGCGGGATGACGCCGATGACCTCGCCGCCCGCCTCGAGCGCGCCGTCCGCGACCGCGCCCATCAGGCCGACGCGGCCGCCGCCGAACACCACGCCGATCCCGGCGCGTGCCAGCGCGGCGCCGAAGGCGCGCGCGGTCGCGGCGAAACGCGGATCGTCGCCTTCGGACGACCCGCAGTAGACGCAGACGCGCACGCCTACTCGACCAGCGTGCCTTTCACGGCTTGGCGATTCGTCGCCAGCGGGCGGATGCCGTTGGCGCCGAGCCGCACGAAGTGCTCGGTCTGGTAGTGCGCGTCGAGCGCGGCCTGATCGCGATACGTCTCGAACAGCACGAACGCGCCGCGCTCGTCGTCGCCGCGGCACACCTCGTAGCCCAGAACGCCTTCCTCGCGCAGCGAGGCCTCACGGAGCTCCCGGAGCAGGCGTTCCGCCTCGTCGGCCGTGTCGTCCGGGAACGAGTACAGCACCGCATTGACCAGCATCGCGGAGAGCCTTTTACGCGGGGGCTGCGACCTTCCCGCCTGCGCGAGCCACGGCTTCGCGGATCATCGCGTCCTGCACCGCAGGGATGGCCCAGCGCGCCTGCGCCTCGGCCGAGAGCGTGTCGATCGGGTCGAAGTACAAGAACGACTGTTCGGGTTTGACGCTGGGCGCGCTGTAGACCGCGATCCCGTTCTCCCGGTCGTAGAAGTCGAACGAGTGGACGTCGCGTTTGCCGCCGCCGCCGGGCGCGTCGCAGATGAACAGCGGCGTGTTGAACCCGGCGGTCGTGCCGCGCACGAACTTCTCCAGGTCGACCGAGGTCTGGATCGAGGTGCGCATCTCCTCGACGCCTTTGACGAGGTCGTGCATGTAGACGTAGTACGGGTGCACGTTGACCCACGACATGCGCTTTACCAGCAAGGTCATCGTCGCCGGGTCGTCGTTCACTCCGCGGATCAGCACGGACTGGTTGCGCACCGTGATCGCGCGCGAAAACAGCACGTCCATCGCCCGCTTGGTGATTTGGGTGATCTCGTTGGGCGAGTTGAAGTGCGTGTGGACGACGACGTCCTTGCCGAGCTTGCGGCCGTGGTCGACGACACCGGTAAGCGCGTCGGTCCAGGCGTGATCGGTGAGGATCTTCATCGGCATCACCGCCGGGCCTTTGGTCGCGAAACGCATGCGGCGCACGTGCGGGATCGCCAGCAGCGATTCGCCGATGAGCGTGATGTTTTTGGCCGCCATCTGGTAGACGTCGCCGCCGGAGATGACGATGTCTTCGAGCTCGGGGCGCGAGGCGATGTACGCGAACGCCTGTTTCCACTGTTCGGGCGTCTTGGCCAGCGCCGCTTTGTCGACCGATTCGGTGTCGGGCCCGATGGCGTACGAGCGCGTGCAGAAACGGCAGTACACGGGGCACGTCTGGAGCGGCAGGAACAGCGCCTTGTCGACGTAGCGGTGGGTCAGCCCCTGTACGGGCGCGTCGTCCTGCTCGTGCAGCGAGTCGAGCGTCAGCCGCGGGTGATCGGGCAGCAGCTTCGACGCGACCGGGATGAACTGCCGGCGGATCGGATCCTCGTACGGGCGCGTCCAGTCGATGCACGCGATCATATACGGCGATACGCGCACCGCCATCGGCGCGCGGCGGAAACCTTCCTTGGCGTCCTCGAGGAAGGTCGGGTCGACGATCTCGCCGATCGTCTCGAACAACTCCTCGGTCGTCTTGACCGACTTGCGTCCCTGCCAGATGTGATCGAGGAACGTCGCCTCGTCGACGTCTTCGTAGGCCGGGACCGCGCGCCAGAATTCGCCGCCGCGCAGGTTGCGATGCTCCAGCTCGGCCGGATCGACGGGTGGTTTGAGATGGTGGTTCACGCCGCAGACCCTGAGAAGCGCGTAACGAAGTAGTCTTTGATCGCCGGATGATCGCGCAGCGTCTGCAGCGCGACGGCCGCGTGTCCTTTGGCGTAGCCGTTGCCGACCATCATGTTGACGTCTTTCCCGACGCCCTCAGCGCCCAGCGCCGCGGCCGTGAACGAAGTCGACATGGAGAAGAAGTAGACCGTGCCGCCGTCCTTGCAGCAGAGGATCGAGGTCAGCTCGGTGCCGCACACGTTCACACAATTGATCACGAGGTCGGCGAGTTGCGGCAGCGCGGCCGGCAGCGCTTCGAGTACCGCCAGCGCGTCGCGGGCGTCGACGACGGCGAGGTCGTCGACGTAGCCCTGCTCGACGAGCAGTTGACCGGCCGCCGTCCCGAGGCGCGGCACGATGCCGACGACGCGTCCCTGCGGGCCGACGCGCTCGCGCGCTTGCGCGCAGGCCAGCAACCCCGACTTGCCGTCGGCGCCGATGACGCAGACGGTCTGGCCTTCGTGCGCGAGCCGCCGCACCTGCGCCGGCGCGCCGGCGACGTCGAGGACGGCGAGCGCGACGTCGGTCGGCAGATCGTCGGGCAGTCGCGCGTACATCGCGCTCTCGAACAGGATCGCCGTGCCCCGCACCGCGATCTGACCGGTCGTCACGTCGACCGCGGTCACCTCGTCGAGGTGCAGTGGGGTGAGGGTGAGCGAGACGAGCGATGCGATGCGGTCGCCGACCGCGACGTCCTCGCGCGACGCCAGCGCCGGACCGATCTCGCGGACGCGCCCCACGAACATCCCGCCGCTGCCGGTAACCGGATTGTGCTGCTTGCCGCGCTCGCGCACGGTCGCCAGGACGTGCGCGCCGACGGCGTGGGGATCGCCGGCGCACGCATCGGCGATCTGCTTGAACGAGGCCGAGTCGACGTTGAGGGTCTCGACGTCGCACAGGATCTCGTTGGCGAACGCGCGCGGCGTGTTGTCGAGCTTCCACGCGCTCTGCGGCAGCGCACCCTTGGGCTCGCACACGCGGTGCGAGCCCAGCCGGCAACCGCTGCCCAGCGGCGCGACGAGATGCGCATCGTCGAGTACGTGCGTCAAGCGAGCGCCTCGACCGGGAGGCCGCCGCGTTCGAACGGGGTCGAGAGCACCAGCGTCGTGCGCGTGCGCGCCACCCCGGGGACGCGCTTGATGCGGGTCAGGAAGTCGTCGAGGTGCGCGGTCGAGCGGGTGCAGACTTTGAGCAGATACGTCTCGTCGCCGGCGACGCTGTGGATCTCGAGGACCTCGGGAAACGCCTGGACCGCTGCGGTGAAGCCGTCGTAGTCGAGATCGGGGGCGCAGAACGCGCTCACGAAGGCGGTCAACTCGTAGCCGACCCGGCGCGCGTCGAGCTGGGCCGCGTAGCGCCGCACGAAGCCGCGCGACTCGAGGCGCTTCACGCGGTCGTGGACGGCGGGCGGCTTGAGGTTGACCAGCACGCCCAGCTCGGCATAGGTCGAGCGGGCGTTGCGCTGCAGCGCCGCCAGGAGGGTGAGGTCGGTCCGGTCCAGCTCGGGGTGCCCGCCCGCCGAGCGCCCGTTCCCACCCTCAATCGATTCGGGCTTTGCGATCATAGCACCATCATTTCTTCGGCCATTCACTAATACCCCTGAATGCTTTCATGGGGGATAGGGTCACCTAGTCGCAATGCGGCAGGGTGGCAAGCCCATGCTCGTGGGCGGACCACACCTGCGCGATGAATGCGCTGTCTTCTTGAAGTAACGAGATCATTCTGCTATTATTTCAGATAGAAAGAATGACAATATCAGCAAAGATCGAGCGCCGGGTCAACGCGGCCCCAGCCGGCCATATCTTCACGATCAGTGACTTCCTCGGAGGCGCCTCTCCGGCAGCTGTCACGACCGCCCTCTCGCGACTCAGCAAGCGCGGCGCGCTGGACCGGGTGCGTCGTGGGCTCTACCATAAGCCGCGGGCCTCGCGGTTCGGACGTGGCTCAGCGCCCGCCCAATCAGTAGCGCTGCTGGCCTCCGGCGGCAAGGCCCCCGGACCGGCGGGCGCAAGCGCCGCCGCCGCCCTCGGACTGACCACGCAAATCCCACCGCGCGCGAGCGTCGCCGTAGTCGGGAACCCGCCGACGGCCGTTCCGAATGTCCGTTTTGTGAAGCGCTCCAACGTCGAGCGGGTCGCTGCGCGGCTTCGGCCTGCCGAGGTCGCACTGCTCGAAGTCTTGCGCGATGATCTGAAGTGGGTCGAGATTCCAGAGGCTGCTGTCCGCTCTCGACTGCACGCGATGATTGCCGCCGGCGATATTGATCCTCGCCGCGTGCGGCGAGCCGCGAAGCGCGAGCCACGCCGGGTGGCATTAGGCTTGGAAACGTTGCTGTCCGCATGATGCCGACGGCGCTGCTACGGGAGTCTCCGGACGATTTCGCGGTCCTTGTCGACAGGACATCCGCACACCTAGAATACCCCGCAGCGTTCGTCGAACGCGACTACTGGATCACCGAGATCCTGCGTTCCATCGCGAAGCCGATCCCGGACTATGATGCCAACGTGATCTTCAAAGGCGGAACGAGCCTTTCAAAGGGTTGGGGCCTCATCCAACGCATGTCCGAAGACGTGGACGCGCTCGTCACGTTTGGCCCAGAGACGACAAAAGGCGCCCGCGAAAGGGTTCTGAAGCTACTGATCGCACGAGTCGAGGACGATATTGGTGTTGCCGCGATCGACGGAAACGCGGAAAAATCGGTGCACCGCGCTAAGAACTTCGCTTATCCCCAGAAGCACACCCACGGCGCGCTGACTGGTGAGCGGGTGCTACTCGAGCTCGGAACTCGAGGAGGTCCCGAACCACACCAGCGCTTGCAATTGCGATCGTTAATCGCAGAGGTTGCGACAAAATACTTTGGCGTCGCGGAAGGCGAATTTCGCGAATTTGCCTTCGTCGAAATCGACACGCTGTCACCCGAGCGGACGCTACTCGAGAAGATCGCAGCGCTTCATCACCTCGCGGCCACCGCCGCGGTTGAGGCAGCTGCCTTCGCCGAGGTAGGGACAAGACTCCGCCATGCGTACGACATTGCGATGTTGCTCGCGGATGAAAAAACGATGAGTGCGTTGCGCGAGGGCGATCTGTTGGCCCTCGTTGCAGATATCGAGCGACGCTCGGTCGACAACGGGTGGGGTTGGACCGCACGTCCGGTGGGCGGATATGCTGACAGCCCAGCTTTTGAACCAGCATTCACGGACCATACGGCAATCGCTGAGGCGTACGCTCGGGCGCTTGAGCTGGTGGTTGGCGGGCCGAAGCCATCGCTTCGCGCCGTCGCCGACCTGGCAAAGGCCCACGCCGCGTCGCTGTAGCGCGACAGGGCGGCCGCGCCGCCCCGGGAAGGGGCGCTCGATGCGGTGGTTGCGAGCGCCGATGGTCGGGGCGGCGGTCATGGCCTGCGGATGCGGCGGCCCGTCCGGACCGACCGTCCGTTTCGCGATCGCCGCCGATCCGCAGTCGCTCGATCCGCTCTTCGCGCACGCCGACGCTGCGAGCGTCGAGCAGCAAGTCGCCCGGCTCGCCTTCGAGCCGTTCATCGACGTCGACGAGAACGGGAACCCGATTCCGGTCCTGATCGACCGAATCCCGACGGTGGAGAACGGCGGCGTCTCGCGCGACGGGCGGGTTATCACGTACCGGCTGCGCGCCGGCGTGCGTTGGCAAGACGGCGTCGCGGTGACGGCGCACGACGTGGTGTGGACGCTCGGGGCCATCCTCGACGATCGCAATCCGGTGCGCTCGCGCGCCGGCTACGACCGCGTTCGCACCGCCGTGGCCGTCGACGCACGCACGGTGCGGATCACCTTGCGGCAGCCCTGGGCGCCGGCCGTCGCGACGCTGTTCAGCTACGGGACCGCGCCGCAGTACGTGCTGCCCGCGCATTTGCTCGAAAAGGAGACGCGGCTCGACATTGCCGCCTTTTCCTCGCATCCGGTCGGCAACGGGCCGTATCGCTTCGTGTCGTGGGCGCGCGGCGACGGGCTCGTGTACGAGGCCAACCCGTCGTACTGGCGCGGCGCGCCGAAGGTGGCGCGACTGCAGATCCGCATCGTCCCGGATCCGGGCACGAACTTCACGCTGCTCCTGAGCGGCGGGCTCGACTGGAACCTGCTCTCGCCCGCGCAGCGCGCGTCGCTCGGAACGCGCGCCACGCTCGCCTTTCGCACCGTGCCGCTCGCGCTCGTCGCCGGAATCGCGATCAACACGACGCGTCCTCCGCTCGACGACGTGCGGGTGCGGCAGGCCATAGCGGCCTCGATCGACCGCGCGACGATCTCCAAGAAGATCACCTTCGGCCGCTATCCCGTCGTCGACACCGCGCAGGCGCTGGGCTCGTGGGCGCGCGATGCGTCGGTGCGCGAGCCGGGCTACGATCCGGCCGCCGCCGATCGTCTGCTCGACGCCGCGGGTTGGAGGCGCGGCGCGTCAGGGGTGCGCGAGAAGGGTGGCCGGCAGCTGGTGCTGACCTACGTGCAGTTTCCGGAGTCCGCCACCGGCGTGCGCGTGGCGACGTTGGTGCAGAGCGAGCTCGCGGAACGCGGCTTGCGCGCCACGATCAAATCGCTCTCCAACGCGCAGCTCTTTCTGCCGCGCTCGCAGGGCGGCGCGCTCGCCTCGGGCGCATTCGATTTAGCGTACGTTCCGTGGCCGATGGGTGCCGACCCCGACGACTCGTTCTTGCTGACCTGTCCTGGCGCGGCGAACTACATGCGCTGGTGCGACCCGCAGACCGAGGCGCTCGAGCGCCGCGCCGTGGTCGCTCCCAGCCGCGCGGAGCGCACGCGCCTCTATGCTGCGATCGAACGCCGCGTCGCCGCGCAAGTCCCGATCGTCTATTTGTTCAACCCGTCGTATTCGTACGCGTACCGCACCGCGCTGCACGGCTTCTCACCCAACGCGTTCAATCCGACCTGGGACGCCTACCGCTGGACCCTCATGTAGGCTGATACCATGCACCGAGCTGTGCGCGCGCTTCGTCGACGGACAGCCGGAGCGCGGCCTGCGTCAGCTGCGGCGTGACCCACTGCGAGAACGGTGTGGAGATGTTCTCGTGCGCGCCCGACGGCGTATGCACCTGGACGACCGCGATGAGCCGGCTGCGCCCGAGCTCATCGGCAAGCCGCACCAGCGCCGGCCACAATCTGCGGTGCACGAAGGTGACCTTTCCGTCGACGAGACGAAAGCAACGCACGTCATCTGAATCAGCGATCGCTCCAAGCGCGGCGAAGATCTCGCGGCCGCGCGCATGGCCCCACCAGCTCCCGCGAATCCGTTCGCCGGCGACGGCTTCGGCGACGCTCGGCACGGGTCCGCGCGCTGACGCCAGCACGACGCCATGCTGCTCGACGAATGCGACCGGATCGAAGCTCACTTCGACTCCCCAGATGGTGCGATCAGCCGATGTGGCAGACTTCGAGCTGGTTGCCGTCGGGGTCGTCGAAGAACACCGCGTAGTACTTCGGCCCGTAGACGCCGTCGTCGCGTTCGATGTTGCGCGCGCCGATCGCTGCGAGATAGACTCCGATCGCGTCGACCGTGCCGCGCGACGGCGCGTCGAATGCGATGCGCGTCAAACCCGGCGTCATGTTCGGGTCCTCGGTGATGCCGAACCACTCGGTCGACTCCCAGTCGTCGGGTGCGTCGGGTGGCGGTATCTGCCAGGTGGTGAACGTCTTCCCGTCCTCGCGCACCGCCCCCAACACGTTGAGCAACGCGTCGTAGAACTCGGTCGCTTTCACGCGGTCGCGAACGCGCAGGTCGACGTGCGAGAGCAGCATCAGCAAGACACCGTTCCCGCCGCGAGCGTGCAGGCCCGGCGTTCGATGCCGTCCGCGTCGCGCAGTGAGATCGCCCATCCCGTGGCGCTCTTGGTGTACACGGCGAAGCCGAATTGCTTGCTCGCGTAGGGCGCCGGCGCGGCGAACGGATAGATCGCGCGGCCGCCGGCCTTCGCGGTGCCGGGGGTCTTTTGGAAGCCGATGTACTTTGCGGTCGATCCGGCGTCGTCGAGGTCGTCGCCGCTCTCGCCGTTGACGATCAGCGGCGGGTAACCAGTCAGGTTGATCGCTTCGAAATCGTGGACGTGGCCGGCGAGCACGACGCTGAACGGGGCGAGCGCGCCGGGCGTCGCGAGCAGCGCTAGGGTCTGGTTGGTATTCGCGTAAGGCGGCCGATGCGTCACCAGCCAGCGTTCGCCCGACGTCGTCGCCGTGAGGTCGCGCGCCTTGCTGAACGATCCCTGGTAGTAGGTGATGCGGTTGGGATCGGGCTGGCTGTCGCTGGGATCGGCGGCGGTGTCGGTGACCACGATCTGCAAGCCGGCGAACGTGACGGCCCAGGGGTTCACGCCGTCGGTGAGCCGCGACTCGCACTGCGCCGTGGCGTCGCCGGGGTCGAGGTAACGGAACCAGGCCGGACCGCCGCGCTGACAATCCTCATGGTTGCCGCGGACCAAGATCAGCGGCGCGGCAGCAAAGAGCGGTTTGCCCGGTGCGAACCAGTCGGCGTTCCACGACATGCTGGTGTCGCCCCAGCGGTTGACACACTCCTTCATCGTGGATAGGCAGTTGTTCTCGCGGTAGTAGTAGTCGCCGACGTGCACCAGGAGATCGGGATGCACCGCGGCGATCGTCTGGGCGATCTTCGGAAACGGCCAGTCGGCGATGTCGCCGCAGTTCTGCTGCTCGTCGTCTTTCATGCGGCAGCCGGTGTCGCCGAACACGACCACCGTGCGGACCGACTGCGGCGGCGCCGGAAGGCGCTGGTTCTCGACCGCGACGTTGGTCGCGTTGGGCGGCACGATCGCCTCACAGACGGTTTCGTCGAAGCCGGTCATCGCCGCGGCGCGTTGGCGCATCGGGGTCGAGCCGCCGTCGTACGATAGCGACGGGCACGACTGGGTGACGAGCGCGCGGGCGTGCGGCTTGCCGTCGGCGGCGTATTGGATCCAGGCGGAGAGCACGGCGGCGAAGAGCATGCGGGCCTCAAAATCAGCAGCGAACGGTGCGGTTCGCGAGGGTGCAGCGCGCGCGTTCGGTCCCGTCGGCTGCGCGCAGCGAGATCGTCCACCCCACGGCGGTTCGCGTGTACACCCCGAACCCGAAACTCGACGACCCGAAGATGTCTCCCTGCACGCGCAGGTCGCCGACCGCGAGCCCGAGGAACGCGGCGTAGTTCGGATCGAGGTTCGCTCCGCCCTCGCCGTTGATGAGCAGCGGCGGCAACGCTGCCACGTTCATGGCCGCGAAGAAGTGGATGTGCCCGGCCAGGACGGCGTCGAACGGCGCGAGCGCGTCGCCCATCGCCGTTCGCTCGTCGTCGTTGGTGTAGGGCGGCCGATGCGTCACGAACCAGCTGAGATGCGGCGGCGGACTCGAGCGCACGCCGGCCCGGAGCGCGTTCGTCCGGCGCTCCAGTTCTTTCGCGGCGGCGAACTGGCGGCGATAGATCGGCGCGCGCGTGGGATCGACGGTACGGTCCTCGGCGACCGACGAGTCGAAGGCGACGATGAGCAGGTTGCCCAGATCGACCGCGTAGGGATCGGTCGCGTCCACGCAGGTCTGCAGTGCATGCGGATCGAGGTAGCGGAACCAGCCGGCGCCGTTGCGCCCGCACTCTTCGTGGTTGCCGCGCAGCAGAACCACCGGCGCGGCGGCAAAGATCGGGGCCGCCGGGGTGAGAAAGTCGGCGTACCACGCGGGCGCGTCGTCGCCGTGCGGGCTGTCGGCGCAGCGGGCGAGCAGCGGGCAGGGCTTCTCGCGATAGAGATAGTCCCCGACGTGGACGACGAGGTCGGGTTTCACGGCCGCGATCGAGCGCGCGATCTGCGGAAACGGCCACCCGGCGGGATCGTCGCACGCCTGCGCGGTGAGCGTGCTGATGCGGCAGCCGGTATCGCCCAGGACGACGACGGTGCGTGGATCGTGCGCCGGCACGGGGAGCTCGTGGTCGCCGACGCGGATGCGCTTCGCACTTGGATCGACCGCGGCGTCGCACACCGCGTCGTCGAACTGCGCGGCCTTGGGGACGCGCACAGCCATCGGTACGCTGCGCCCGTCCTCGAGCATGGCCGGACAGGCGGCGTCGGTAACGACCGCGCGCGCGTGCGGCTTGCCGTCGGCGGCGTACTGCAGCCAGGCCGAGAGAACCGCTGCGACGAGCATCGATTCGGGCTACGCGTTCGGGTGATCGTCCTCCCGTTGCTCGGGCGCGACCGACCCTGGGCGCCTACGCGCCAATGCCCCGGATCCAACTCGACAGGTTGGTGACGAACGGCGGCCGCTGCTCTTGCGCGGCGCACGATGCGCGCACGGCGCTCGGGCGCGGGTCGTTCAGAAACGCGATCCGCACCCGGTCGAGACAGTCGGTCTCGTTGTTGTGGCCGCCGCCGGGGACGACGATCTGGCGCGCGTTCGGGAGATACCGAAGCTGGCTCGCGCCCAGCCAAGGCGGCGTCGCAGGATCGTCGCCGCCGGAGATCATCAGCACGGGGACCGCCGAGCGAACCGGCGCGATGAAGCTCGCCGGCGCCGGCCGGACGTTCCAGATCGCGCACGCCCGCTGCTGCGCGCGGATGCGCAGGTCGCCCAAAAAGCCAGTCCGCGCGGCCTGGGCGCGCTCTTCCGGCGTGATGAACGCGACGTCTTCGGCGCACGCGATCGACAGGTTCATCCCCTGCGCGAGGTCGCGGCCGAAGCTGTCGATCTGGAGCCCGACCAGCCGCGCCAGCGGCGCGTCGTCGCCGTGTGCGGCCGCGTGCACGATCGCCGGCAATGCGGCCGCGTAGTACGGCGAGTAGAGCGCCTGACGCACGCGGTCGGCGAACACCTCGCGCGACATCGACACGGTCGTCGTCGCCCCGCTGCGATCGGTCAAGGTGACGCGCTGCGGTCCGCGCGCGAAGCGCGCCGCGAGGGCGTCCCAGTCGCGGCGGAAACCGGGAAACGCGTGCGAACAGGCGGCGTCCTTCGCGCAGCTCGCGCGCAGCTCGTCGAGGGCGTGCTGGGCGCCGCGGGAGAACGGCAGTGGAAGCTTGATGTACGTCGGCGCGACGGCTTCGAGCAGCAACGCGCGCACGTGCGACGGATAGCTTCGCAGGTAGACGAAGGCGAACTGCGAGCCGTACGAGCCGGTGGAAAACGAGATCGCCGGATAACCGAGCGCGCTGCGAACCGCGTCGAGGTCGTCGGCGGCGCGTTGGGTGCCGTAGGCGTTCAGGTCGGCGACCTTCGCCAACCGTGCCCGGCACGCGCGCAACTCGGCGGACGGAAAGATCTCCGCAAACGCGTGCGCGCGTGAAGCGAACATCCCTGCGCACTGCAGCGGCCGCGACCGGCCGGTGCCGCGCTGATCGACGAAGACGAGATCGTGATCGGTGTGGAGCTCGACCAGCACCCGGTCCTTTAAGAACGCGTCCGCGAGGTCGATCGCCGACTGACCGGGGCCGCCGCCGACCTCGAACACCGCGCCGGCGTTCCGGCGCCCGGCCGGGATCACGAGATACGCGATCCGAATCGTCCGCCCCGACGCGGCGCTCTCGCGAACGGCGAGCGAGCCGCACAGCACCCGGCCCGAGAATTCGGGGACGCTACAGGGCGTCACGCCGGCTTGCGCCGCATTCGCACCGCGCCACCCGATGACCGCGGCGCCGACCAGGAGCGCCACGCCGGCGATGCGCGCAACCCGCGCGCCCTGCGGCACCAATTTCTCGAGGATGATGAAGGCCGAGAGCGCGACCATCGCGACCACGTTCATCACGCCGGCGACGAACAGCAGCCCCATCAGCGCCCAGCAACAACCGAGGCAGAAGATGCCCTGCCGTATCCCCGACTTGGTGGTAGGCCAAAACGCGCGCGGCGCGGCTTCGCGCGCGCGGTCGTTCGGCCGGCAGTTTCGTAAGCAGGCGTGCTTGAACGGGCTGAGCTCGTAGATGCCGGCCGTCGCGACCACCACCGCGGCGACGGCCGTGCCGTGCAGCGCCATCGTGCCCGACAGCGCGCCGGCGCCGTCGAGAATCCATTGCAGCAGCGCCGCTGCGGCGCCGAAGATCGTCCACACGCCGAGGTAGCCGGCCGCGAACGGCGTCCCTTGCGCGGCGATCCACGGCACGGCGCTGGGCAGCATCATCGCCGCCATCATGGCGATCCACATCCCGATCAGCACCGGTAGCGCCGGCGCAGCCGACATCTCCGGCATGCCCGACATCGGCGCCGGCATCCCGGCGCCGTGCAGCAGGTACCACCACGCCGACGCCGCAACGGCGCCGGCGATCAGCAGTCGTTCAGGCCGGATACTCGTCATGCGGCCGCACCCAGTGCTGCGGCGCGTCACCCTCGTCGCGCCCTTTGGGCGTCATGTCGATGAAGTGATACGTGCCGTTCACGATGTCGATCCCGCGCGAGTAGGTCGAGTACGTGTGGAACACCTTGCCTTCGGCGTCCTTGTAGAAGACGCTGATGCCCTGCATCTCGGTGTCGGGCAGCTCGGTCGGCCGGTAGTTGTAAACGGCGCTCCCGTTCTCGGTCTCGGCTTGGGTGAACGTGACGCCGAGATCGCGGTTGAAGTCGGTTCCGTATGACGAGACCCACGTGAAGTTCCAGCCCATGCGCTTCTTGTAGGCATCGATCTTTGCTTGCGGGACGCGCGAGATCACCACGAAGGCGTCGTCGTGCGCTCGTAAGTGTTTCTCGGTGCCGTTGAAGTTGTCGGCCCAGAACGAGCAGTGCTTGCAACCCGCATCCTCGGTCTCGTCGAACATGAAGTGGTACACGATGAGCTGGCTGCACCCGGCGAACAGATCGGACAACGATTCCTTCCCGTTGGGGCCGTCGAAGACGTAGTCTTTTTCTACGCGCTCCCAGGGCAGATCGCGGCGCGCTTGCGAGAGCTCGTCGCGCTGGCGGGTGAACGCCTTTTCTTTCGCGAGCAACGCCTTGCGCGCTTCGATCCACGCGTCGTGGGGCAACACCGCATGGTTGCGCAGATCGTACGCAGGCGATTCGACGGACATGGTTCCTCCCTCGTAGCGGTCTTCGCCGCAGCGTTCTTGGTCAGCCGTGCCGGTGATTGGGATCGGCGAACGGATCGGGTCCGGGTGCGCCGCCGGCGGCGGCGATCGCGACGCGCGCGAGATAGTGGTCCCAACCGGTGTCATGCCGGTCGCGCATCTCGCCGCTGAGGTCGCGGTGGGTTAGGCGCAAGCGCGTCCCGGCGCCTTCGGGCTCCAGCGTGATCTCGACGACGGTCGAACCCGCGGGCATCGCATGCCCGTCGCCCTCGAAGCCCCAGGTGAACGATACCTTCGAGTACGGGACCGCTTCGAGAAACGTGCCGCGGATGACGTCGACGAGGTTCGGGACGATTCGAAAGACGCCGCCGGGCCGAGGATCGAGATCGACCTCGGTCCCGATCCATGTCGTCATCTTCGCGGGCTCGGTGAGAAACGCGTAGACCACCTCCGGAGGCGCATCGATGTAGACGTCTTTGCGAATCATGCGCGCTTGCCGCGCGGGGAGCGACGCGCCTCGCGTTCGGCGGCGGCTTTGAGCCGCGCGATCCGGTCGTCCCAGAACCCGTCGAGAAAATGATGGAGTTCGATGAAGGTTTCCTTGCGCACCGCGTAGATCCGTCGCGTCCCTTCGCGCCGCAGCACCAGCAATCGCGCCTCCACGAGGACGCGCAGGTGCTCGGAGATCGCGGGACGCGTGGTGTCGAACTGTTCCGCGATGTCGCCGGCGCGCATCTCGCCGCCGGCGAGCAGCTTGAGAATTGCGACGCGACGCGGTTCGGCGAGCGCTTTTAGAACGACTTGCAGGCGGCAGTACTCCAGAGCGTAGGTGGTGGCTTATTTAAGCACGCGCTTTCGTAGGGTGTCAATCGGGGCCTTCAGCGCTAAAAGGCTCCTGCCGCGCGGTGGCCAAGGAAGGCAGCCCAAGTGCAGCGCAGCCAGCGGCTCGACCGGGTACCGGGATGAGCTATCAGTACGACGTCTTTATCAGCTATCGCCGCGCGTACGATTGGCTTGAGTGGGTTGGGACGATCTTCCGGCCGCTCTTGGTGAAGTGGCTTGATCTTCCGAGCGGCGACAACGCGATTTTTCTCGATACCCGGGCCGAGAGTCCCGGCTTGCCCTGGCCGCCCGCGCTCGCAGGCGCTATGGCGCGGTCGAAGCTGCTGCTAGTCCTGTGGACGCCGAACTACTACAAAGGCAGCCACTGGTGTCGCACCGAGCTCGACTTTATTCTTGAGCGCGAGCGGCGATCGCTGACTCCGAACCAAAGCCTTGTCGTGCCTGTCATCCTGAACAATCTCGGCTCGCTACGCGCCGACCTGGATCTACGCTCGCCGCTGGACCTGTCGAAATATGGCAACATCCGAAACAAGCTCAGTCCGGGTCACGAAGATCTCGAGGCGGTCGTTCGCGACACCCTAGCTCCTGCGATCATGGCTTTGCTGCGCACTGTGCCCGAGTTCGATCCGGCCTGGGACGCCGAAGCACAGCAGGCTGTTGCCGCAACGGTCAGCGAGACGCGGGAGGCGTTCCAGGGCAAAGTACCGAGCTTGGGAATTGACCCAATGTCCGACGATCGGCCCGCGGCGTGAGCTCGATCGTAACGTTCTACTCATTCAAGGGGGGCGTCGGCCGCACGATGGCCCTCGCGAACGTGGCTGTTCTTCTCGCGGAACAGAAGCAGCGTGTACTGGTCATCGACTGGGATTTGGAAGCGCCTGGCTTGGAGCGCTACTTTACGCAGTATCAGCGCGGCGATAGCAAGAGAGGCGGCCTCATAGAACTCCTCGATGCGGCTGCCCGCTCGACGGAACGCCCGCCATGGCGCGACTACGTCGTCGAGGTCAGCGTCGAGGATCGGTCGCTATGGCTCATGACATCTGGACGCCAAGACGTGACCTACGCTCGGCGCGTCTTGGATTTCGATTGGCCGCTATTCTTCGCGGATCAGAATGGCGGCGCGTTTTTAGAATGGCTGCGCGACGAATGGCGCGCCGCGTTCGATTTTGTTCTTATCGACAGCCGAACCGGGTTTTCCGATGCCGGTGGGGTCTGCCTGATCCAGCTCCCGGACATCGTCGTGCCGGTCTTCACCTGCACCGAACAAAGCCTCGCCGGGGCGAAGGATGTGGTGCTTCGCGCGCAGGCAGGCCGGCAGGAGCTGGCCTACGACCGTGCGCCGCTGCTCGTCCTCCCCGTCGCCTCGCGGTTCGACGGGCGTTCGGAATACGAGCTGAGCCAATTCTGGCTCGACCGCTTCGCTGCCGAGCTGGCGGACTTCTACTCACCGTGGCTGCCGCGCGCCGGGAGTTCGGAGCACACCGTCGAGTTGGCGCGCACCTTTATCGAGAAGACGAAGCTGCCGTATGTCGCGTACTTCAGCTTCGGGGAAAAGCTTCCGGTGCTCGAAAGCAGCAAAGACGATCCGGAAGGGTTGGGTTTCGCATATCGCTCGATCGCGGCGCTGCTTCAACTTGAGCTTCGCAACGCCGAGCGGGTCTTCGGAGGGGACGTTGCCGAGGATGCGCGCGAGAAGCCTTTCCTCGTCCCGCGCCCTCGCGACCCGTTCTTTGTCGGGCGCGAAGCGGAACTCGCAGAGCTTCGCACGCAGCTCACAGAACGCGGTCGGCGCGGATACCCAGCGATCGTCATCCTTCAGGGGATGGGCGGAATTGGAAAGACTGCGATTGCGCTCGAATACGCCTATCGATTCAAAGAAGAGTATGATGCGGTTTGTTGGATCGATCCGCAATCGGACAATCCTGCAGTCCGACTCGAGCAAGTTCGCGCAGCGGCAAGGTTCGAGCCGTCGAGCGGCGGCGAGGCACAGCCTTCGATCTCGCTGCGGGAGCCCCCAACATCGCTTATCATTGTCGACGAGCTGACATTCCCTACCGGTCTCGCGTGGCTTTCGCCCGAGAAGAACGAACACGTGATCGTTACCTCGCGCGTCCACGTTAATGCAAGCTATGGTGGGACGACGATCAAGGTCGGGCTATTGACGCTCGCTGAGGCCGAACAAGCATTGCTCGCGCGATCGGGGCGGACTGACCTTGCTGCCGGTGAGCGCGACTCGGTCGCAGCGGTTGCTGAAGCACTCGAAGGTCATCCGCTTGCATTGCAGATCGCTGCCGCCAAGGTGGAGTCGCATGGGATTTCTTTTGCGGCGTACGCACGCAGCCTCAAGACTGAATATTCGGAGCTATTGTCGGACACGGCCGAGCAGGGCAGCCGCGCGACCGTTGGGGCGACCTTCGCAGCCGCGCTTGAGGAGATTGGGCCGGCCGCCGCGGATATCGTCGACCTTTGTGCACTCCTCTTCCCCGCGCCGATCCCGGCGCACGTCTTGCAAGCTGGCGCGCTTGCGTTGGGCCAGATTGCGCCCGCCGACGACGTGGACTTTGCGGACCTGCTGCAAGAGCTGCTGCGTAGTTCCGTGCTCCAGCGACGCGGGGACGACGCATATACTATCCATCATCTTCTCCGCCTGTTCGTGCGTCAGCGGATGACGTCGGCGACGTTTAACGGGACCGCCAACCGCGTCGTGTTGTCCCTGGCGACGGCGCTGCGAAATCGGCCTGATGATTGGGAGCGCCTTCTCCCTCACGCGATCCTCGCCGCGGAATACATCTCCGAAGGCAGGGCAAACCACCCTGATGATGCGGCGGACTTACTTCAACATCTCGGCGAACTGCTGACGATCCGCGGGCGCTACGAGGAAGCAGAGATCATTCTTCGCGAGAACGTCAAGCTGGCCCGTCGTTTCGCTTTTGCAGTTGAGCGCCAGGCCGATGCCGAAGCGACGCTGGCGCGGCTCTGCATTCTGCGCGGAGATGGTCCAGCGGCCCGGAAGCTGCTCGATGAACTAGGTCGACTGGATGTCGTGGACGCGAGCGGTGCCGCCATTCCGGGTCTCGTCGCGGAGGCAGAATACCAGTCGGCATTCGGATCCCATCAGGAAGCTGGGGCTATGCTGACACGTGCGCGGGAAATCTGCGAGCGTCTCCTTCCTGAAAGTGCGGAGACCGCCGATGTGCTGGACGCGCTAGCGCGCATCGATGTACAGCTCGAACGGCCGCGAGATGCCGAGCGATTCGCGCGCCGGGCCGAGGCGATTCGGCGGAACACGCTCCGGGACGACGATCCCGCGATCGTGGAGAGCCTCTTCACACTCGCGTTGGTAGCACTTCAAGCTGGTAGACTCGACGAAGCGATGAACAAAGCATCGAAAGCACTTAATCGTGAGCGGGAGCTGGTCGGAGAGATGCATCCGTCTTATGCGGGCACTCTTCGCCTTCAGGCTGAAATATTCGCCGCGGGTCGTGACTACGGAGCCGCCGAAGGGAGGCTGAAGGCGGCCTTGTCGATTCAGGAGGCGACGCTCGGTTCGCACCATTTCGAAGTTGTCAAGACCTTGGAACGCCTGGTGCAGCTCGATCTCGTTCAAAGCCGATTCGTTGACGCGGAGATTTTGGCTGGACGCACCCTCGCTGCGGCGCAGGCCGCGTACGGCTCTATTGGTCGCCGCGTTGCCTTCGCATTGATGCTGCTGGGGGAGACGCTCACGGCACTTGAAGACATGTCGGGCGCGGCCGCGCGCTACAATCAGGCGCTAGCGATATTGCAGCCGTTCGACGACCCGGAAGCCGATGCGATGCGGGCACACGTTCTCGCTCGTGTCGGACCGGTGGGCGTTATCGATGAAGCGGCCGTTCAGGACCAGCATCCGGGCTTCTACCTGCGCGAACCAGGTTCGAGCGAATCCCCCTCACCGTAGCCCGGAGACCAAGCACGCCAGGCGGACTTCGGCGTGCAGGCACCTAAGCGCTCAGCATGCAGGGCCCGAAAACAACCGGCGGCGGTTATCTCGCGCAAGGCGACTACCGCGTCCGGTTCGAGCGCGGCGAGCGCGGGGTGCACGCATTGACGCTGCAGCGCTTCCAGGTCGGCGTGCTCGTCGTGGTCGACGTGTTGTCGTTCTCGACCGTCGTCGATGTCGCCGTGTCACGCGGCGCTTTCGTCATGCCCAGCCACTTCAAGCTCGCTGCGGAGTCGACCGAGCTGGCGAAGCTCTACGGCGCGCAGGTGGTGGCGCCGCGCGCGCAGCGCAGCGCCGCGTCGCCGTACACGCTCTCCGCCGAGACGCTCGACGCGTTGCCGCGCGGAGCGCGCCTGGTGCTGCCGACCGTCAACGGCGCGCGCTGCGTGCGGGCGGCCTACGAGAACCGGGTCGCGACCATTCTCGCCGGCTGCCTGCGCAACGCCTCGGCGGTCGCGGCGTTTGCGCGCTCGCACGCCGCCGGCAACGCCATCGCCGTCATCGCTGCGGGCGAGCGCTGGGCCGACGGAACGCTGCGCCCGGCCCTCGAGGACGACCTCGCGGCGGGTGCGATCCTCGCCGCGCTCGACGTCGACGCCGATGCTTCGGCCTCACCCGAAGCGCGCTACATCGTGCGAGCGTACCGCGCGGCCCGCGACTCGCTCGCGGAAAGCTTGCGCGACTGCGTCTCGGCACGCGAGCTCATCGAGGCGGGCTACGCCGCCGACGTCGAGCGTTCGTTCGAGCTCGACGTCAGCACGACGGTCCCGATCTTGGGGCCCGACGGTTTCTTCACCGCCGCGCCGGCGTAGCTGGAGCGGCGCTGCGAACTACAACGCTTTCAGGCCGGCGATCACGCCGTCGATCGACTTCTTGGCGTCGCCGAAGAGCATGACCGTCTTGGGATCGTCGTAGAGCGGGTTGGCAATCCCGGCGAAGCCCGAGGCCATCGAGCGCTTGAGCACGACCACGTTGGCGGCCTTGTCGACGTTGAGGATCGGCATGCCGTAGATCGGGCTGTTCTTGTCCTCGCGCGCGGCCGGGTTGGTCACGTCGTTGGCGCCGACGACGAGCGCGACGTCGGCCCGCTCGAACTCGGGGTTGATGTCGTCCATGTCGTAGAGCGAGGTGTAGGGCACGTTGGCCTCGGCGAGCAGCACGTTCATGTGGCCCGGCATGCGCCCGGCGACCGGATGGATGGCGTACTTGACCTCGACGCCCTTTTTCTCGAGCTGGTCAGCGAGCTCGCGGATCGAGTGCTGCGCCTGCGCCACCGCCATGCCGTAGCCGGGGACGACGATCACTTCGTTGGCATAGGCGAGCATCGCGGCGACGTCGTCGGCGCTCACGGAGCGGACGTTCTGCCCGCCCTGCGCACCCGCGCCCGCGCTGCTCACCTTCACCGCGCCGAACGCGCCGAAGAGCACGTTGGTGATGGAGCGGTTCATCGCTTTGCCCATCAACACGGTGAGCAGTGTCCCCGACGCGCCCACCAGCGCGCCGCTGATGATGAGCACGTTGTTGCCCAGCACGAAGCCCGTGGAGGCCGCAGCCAGGCCGGTGAACGAGTTGAGCAGTGAGATCACGACGGGCATGTCCGCGCCGCCGATCGGCAGCACGAACAGGACGCCCAGGATCAGCGCAGCGACCAGCGCGATCCAGAACCATTGCAGCACCGGCTCGACGCCGGCGACGACCAGCCCCCAGCTGACCAGAATGATCAGCAGGATCAGCGCGTTGACGACCTGCTGCGCCGGATAGGTGATCGGACGCCCCGTCATGAGCTCTTGCAGCTTGAGGAACGCGATGATCGAGCCGGCGAACGAAAGCGCGCCGATGACCGCCGAGAGCACGCTGGTGAACGCCACGTCGTAGGTGATCGGCGTTGCGGAGTTGACGTACTTGAGTAGCTCGCCGGCCGCAACGAGCGCCGCCGCGCCGCCGCCGGCGCCGTTGAAGATCGCGACCATCTGCGGCATCGCGGTCATCTTCACGCGTTGCGCGGAGACGATTCCGACCACCGCGCCGACCAGCAATGCGGCGCCGACGACGATCCAGTTCACGATCCCCTGGGTCAGCGTCGCGACGACGGCGATCAGCATCCCGACCGCGCTGAGCCGGTTGCCCAGGACCGCGGTCTTGGGCGAGCTCAAGTAGCGCAGGCCTAGGATGAATAGGATCCCGGTGATCAGGTACGCGATGTCGACCGGGTTGGCGAGCGCGGTGTCGACGGCGTTCATTGCGCGCCGTCCGCCGGCGGCTTGGGCGGCCGCACTTTGGGCCGGAACATCTCGAGCATCCGCTCGGTCACCGTGTAGCCGCCGAAGACGTTGAGCGAGGCCAGGACGACGAGGATGAAACCGGCGGCCCAGCCCAGCGGCGCGTCCGCCGTCCCCGCGATGAGGATCGCGCCGACGAGCACGATCCCGTGGATCGCGTTCGTCGCCGACATCAGCGGCGTATGCAGCGTCGTCGGAACCTTCGAGATCACTTCGAACCCGACGAAGACGGCCAAGATGAAGATCGTGATCTCGGTGAGCAGATGTGCGGAGATCACGCGGCCCCTCCGGTGAGCGCGGCGCGCGTCGGCTCGTGCACGATCGCACCGTCGCGGGTGATCGTCGTTCCGGCGACGATCTCGTCGCTGGGGTCGAGCACGAGCGCGCCGTCGCGAGTGAGATAGTCGAGCAGCGCCTGCACGTTGCGCGCGTAGAGCCGGCTGGCGTCGTACGGCAGCGTCGAGGGTAAGTTCAACAGCCCGACGATCGTCACGCCGTTGGCGCTCGTGACGACCTCGCCGGGTTGCGTGCCGTCGACGTTGCCGCCGGTCTCGGCAGCGAGGTCGACGATCACGCTGCCCGGCGCCATCGCCGCGACCGCTTCGGCCGTGACGAGGATCGGCGCCCGCTTGCCGGGGATCGCGGCGGTCGTGATGACGACGTCGCTGGCCCCGATCGCCTTGACCATTCCGGCGCGCTGCTTGGCGAGCGCTTCGGCCGAAAGCTCTTTCGCGTAGCCGCCCTGCCCTTCGCCGCTCTCGCCGACATCGATCTCCAGGAACTTCGCGCCGAGCGACTTCACCTGTTCGGCGACGACCGAGCGCGTGTCGTACGCGGTCACCACCGCGCCGAGCCGGCGGCACGTCGCGATCGCTTGCAGCCCGGCGACGCCGGCGCCGATGATGAGCGCCTTCGCCGGCGGGACCGTCCCCGCGGCCGTGGTGAGCATCGGGAAAAACTTCGGCAGGTAGCTCGCCGCGAGCAGCGCGGCTTTGTAGCCGCCGATGTTCGCCTGTGAGCTGAGCGCGTCCATCGCTTGCGCTTTGGTGGTGCGCGGGATGGCATCCATCGAAAGCGCGGTGATCCCGCGTTGCGCGTAGCGTTCCACCGAGGCCGGATCGCCCAGCGGCGAGAGCAATCCGATCAGCGCGACGCCGCGCGCGATCCCGTCCAGCTCGGCGTCGGACGGCTTCGCCACCCGCACGATGACCTCGGCCTCGGCATACGCGACGCGCGCGTCGGGGGCGATCGTTGCGCCCGCGCTCTCGAACGCGGCATCGGTATAGCCGGCGCTCGTGCCCGCGTCGCGCTCGACGACGACGGTATGGCCGGCTTTGACGAACTTCGCGACGATCTCGGGAACGAGCGCGACGCGACGTTCACCGGGCGCGCGTTCCTTCGGGACCGCGATCTTCATGCCCGCAGTTATCGGAGCCGGAAGCGGCAACCCCTTTCCACTCGCTACGGCAGTCTACGTTTCCACGACGGTTTCCGGAGCGGCCGGCACCGTCGTCGGCCGCGCGCCGCGGCTCCGCTTGCCTAGGCGCAGAATCGGCTGCTCGAACCCGTAGGTTATCAGCGCCGACACGCCGAGCGCGACGGGGATTGCGACGAACCAGTAGGTCAACATCCAATGCGGGTCGTCGTGCGGATCGACGCCGGCGTAGGGTGGAAGACGAAGATGCACCAGGATGTTCGCGAGCGATTGGTGCCAGAGGTAGAGATTGTAGGAGATCGCCGCGAGGAACAACAGCGCCGGGTTCGCGAGCGCGAGCTGAAAGCCGCGCACCGCGAAGAGCGAGCCCAGCGCCGCCGCAAAGCATGCCAGAGCGAGGGCGGAGCGCCACTGGACCGCCCACAGTTGCGGCCACTCGTGGTCGTAGCGATGGATGTAGCAATCGTTCGCGAGCAACGTCAGCGCGACGAAACCTGCCGCCGACAAAGCGGTGAACGCCCAGCGCCGTTGGGCCAGTCCTGGACGGCGCGTTGCGATCGCGACGTACGCGAACGCGGCGAGCATCCCGGCCGCGAAAAAGTCGATGTATCCCGGCAGCTGCGCGAGCCGCTGCTCGTAGTAAAAATGGCTCGAGAGCATGCACCAGATCCGCCAGCCGTTCGCGACGGCGAACAGGGCCAGCGCCAAGACGACCGGGCGGCGCACGAAGGCGAGGATGAGCAGCGGGAAGAGCACGTAGAACTGAATCTCGACGCCGAGCGACCACATCACGCCGTCGATGGATGTGTTCGTTGCAGCAAACCAGTTGTGGATGAAGAGCAGGTGAAATGCGACGTCGCGCGCCGCGTCGGCGAACGTCGCATAGGAATGATAGCCGATCGCGAGCATCACGGCGCCGCACAGCACGTACGACGGGACGATCTTCAGAAAGCGGCGGCCGGCGAAGTGGCGCAGCGACGGCGGTGTCGTGCCGCCGAGATGCGCCTGCGTATACGGCAGCGTTAAGACGAACCCGGAGATGAAGAAGAACAGCGCGACGCCGAGAAAGCCGGTTTCAGCGATCGGTTGGAGCGACAAGTTGACGAACGGGATCGTCGCGTTCTTCCAGTCGATCTGCCAGAGATGAAACCACACGACCAAGGCGATGGCGATGCCGCGCAGCCCGTCGATCGTCGCGATGCGGCCGCCCCGCACGAGGTCCATCCGCGGACGTTTGGCGCGCCGCGCGCGCCGAACCCTCTAGCAGACTGCTAGCGGTTCGCGGCGGGCCGGTGCCGAACCGGACGGGGGTGAGACCCGAGGACTGTACGTCGCTCGAGGATGTTCGCGTGCAAATCGACGACCTCGACCGCACCATCGTCCCGCTGCTCGTCGAGCGGGCGGCCTACGTGCGCCGGGCCGCCGACTTTAAATCGGATCCCGGGGACCTGGCGGCGCCGGCCCGCCAAGCGGTCGTGTACGAGAACGTGCGCCGCATCGCGCGCGACCACGGCGGCGATCCGGCGCTCATCGAACGGCTGTACCGCCGGCTCGTCACGGAGTACATCGCCGAAGAGACCGCGTTCTTCGACGAGAAGCCGTAGCCTAGAAGCGTGCGACCAGCCGCACTTCGTTGAGGGGTTGCGGGTACGTGAGGATCTTGTCGGCGACGAACTCGCGCTGCATGTCTTCGAGCGTCGCTTGGTCGATGCGCAGGTCGGGCTTGAAGTCGTAGCGCGGTGCGGCCTTGATCAACTCGATGGGCTGCTTCGTGTACTTCGCGTACGCGTCGATGTTCGCCGGTGCGAAGAAGCCGTCGCCGGCGATCTCCGCCGCGGCCTTCCGCAGCGCCGTCATCACGGCGCGCGCGTTGTCGGGGTTGTGGAGCAGCCCCGGCCCGAAGAAGACTCCCGCGGCGGCGATCCCCGGCGGCGGGGAGGCCACGATCGTGGCGAGCCGCTTCTGCGCGAACAGCTCGGTGAAGGGTGCCGACGTGAACAGCGCGTCGATCGCTTTGTGATCGAGTGCGGTTTCCTGCTCGGGGTTGGGGATGTTGAGCGACTCGATGTCGGTGAGCCGCAGCGACGCCCCGCGCAAGATGCGCGCCACGTAGTATGCCGACGCGGCGCCGCTGTTTCCGATCCAGCCGATCTTGCGTCCGCGCAGCCCCGGGATGCGCAAGCCGCCCTCGTACAGGTCTTGGCGTATGAGCAGCGCCGACGGGCGGCCACGGCGCGGCTGATAGCCCGTCGACGCGACGAACTTGATCTCCAGCCCGCGGTTGACGGCGTTGTAGAACGCCGCCGACAACGCCGCGGCCGCAACGTCGACTTGGCCTTGCGCGACCAGGCTCATCGAGTCGGCGCCGGCCACGATCGGGCTGAGGGTGGCGTCGAAACCGGCGTCGCGCAGATAGCCCTTCTCAACGGCGACAAAAACCGGTGCGAACAGCGTCGAGGGCACATAACCGATCGACAGCGGACGCCGGGTTTGCGCAAAGATCGCGGTTGGGAAGGCGGTCGCTGCTGCGGCGGCGGCGGTACCGAGGAATCTAGCGCGAGACGTCATGACGCTGCGGGGGTCCTTTCGAGCTCGAGGATACCGTTCTGACGGAGGATTTCGGCACGCACCGCCGCCACGTCAGCCACACCGCCGCGAGCGACGAGTGCGGCGGCGATCCCGGCGGCGTGCCCGGTCGCGAACGCCGTTCCCATAACGCGTGCCGACCCGAAAGCGTCGGCATCGGCGTCGATGGTGCGTCCGGCCGCGAAGAGATTGCGGTGCGTCGCGCTCGCCAGCGTATCGAGCGAGATGCCGTAGGCCGCGTCGTCACGCAACCGCTTCCAGACATTCGTGCCGGGAGCCGGATGCAGCTCCACCGGCCAGGCGCCCAGCGCGACGGTATCGGCAGGCACGTGCGCGGCAAGCACCTGCTCGCCCAGAAGTTGGGAGCGCGCGACGACGTGGCGCGACTCGCGGGTGCCGATCGCCGGCCCGGTCGCGATGAGATATGCTTGAGCGTGGCCCGGGAGGGCCCGGATCGCCTCCACGTACGACCACGCTTGTTCGCGGGCACGTCGTTCGGCCGCGCTGCTCGAGCGCGCGTCGCGCGCGTCGTACGCTTCGTCGGCGAGAAAGGCGACGATCTCTCCGCTGAACGGCAGCCGCGCGACGAGCCCTTGTTCCTTGATCATGCGCTCGGCACCACGTGCCTTGGCATCGCGCACGGCGCGCGCCCATTCGACGCGCGACACGTCGGCATCGGCCGGGATTCCGCCGATCCGCATCGCCAGCGTTCCGACCTGCACGCGGCCCTCGGCATCACCGTATCGCGTTTTGGCTCCGGCCTGCTGCGCGAGGTCGGCCTCCCCGCCGGCATCGACGAAGGCAGCAGCGTCGCAGGCGAAAGTCCCGTCGTGATCGAGCGCGACCGCGCTGCGCACGAGGCCGTCGCCGGCGTCGGCGGCGCACAGCCGCGCGTGGAGGATGACATCGATCCCCGCCGCCGCGCACAGCCGGTCGAGCGCGAGCTTCACCGCCTCGGGATCGATCAACGCGATGACCACCTGGGTGGCGTGGACGCGGGTGGGTCCGCTCAACCCGCCCAGCCGCGCCAAGGCCTCGAGCACCTCACTGCCCACGCCGCCGACGGCGCGCTGCGGCGGGTCGGCTTGCGTCCAAAAGCCGCAATAGGTCAGCACGCTGCTGCGCGTCGCGGCGCCGCCCAGGAACGGCGCCTGCTCGATGAGTGCGACCCGCGCGCCGCAGCGCGCGGCGCCCAGCGCGGCGGCGACGCCCGCCGCTCCGCCCCCGCACACGACGACGTCGTAGCGCTCGCGGCGTCGGGGCTCGGGAAGCGAGGTCACGTTAGTGCGTGGCTGCGGCGGCCGAGATCGCGACGGGGTTGCGGAGCACGCCGATCTTGGAGATCTCCACTTCCATGACGTCGCCGTCCTTGAGGAACTCGGGCGGCGTGCGCGCGAACCCGACGCCCTCGGGCGTGCCGGTTGCGATGATGTCGCCGGGTTCGAGGGTCATCCCTTTGGAAAGCTCGGCGATGCAGCGCGCGACCGAGAAGATCATGACCGCCGTGCTCGCGTGCTGCTTGGTCACGCCGTTGACGCGCAGCGATACGTCGAGCTGCTGCGGATCCCCGATCTCGTCGGCGCTCACGATCCACGGTCCCAGTGGGCAGGTGTCGTCGAGCGTCTTGCCCTTGAACCACTGCGTGGTCGCGCGCTGGACGTCGCGCGCGGTGACGTCGTTGAGGCAGGTGTAGCCGAAGACGACCTCGAGCGCCGAGGCCTCCGGGACGTCCTTGCAGCGCGTGCCGATCACCACCGCCAGCTCCGCTTCCCAGTCGTAGGCTTGCGATACGGCGCCGCTGAGGTGCAGGGTCGCATCGGGATCGGCGATTGCGGTCGGCGCCTTGGTGAACAGCGTCGGCACCGACGGCAGCTTGAGCTCCTCGCCGCGAACGCGCGCGCCTTCTTCGGCGTGGGCCAAATAGTTACGACCGACACAAAAAACGTTCTTGCGCGGATGCAGCGGCGCGTGCAGGCATGTGCCGGCGAGCCCGACGGGGTCCCCGAGGCGTGCGGTCGCGGCGGTGCGCGCTGCCGGATCCAGCGCGACGAGCGCGTCGAGCGACTCGATCCCCTCGAGCGGCCGGATCGTCTCGCCGTCGACAATGCCGGGCCGCGGGGTGGATGACGGGGTGCTGAAGAGCACGAAGCGCAAGGGGGCCTCCGAATCGGGAACGCTGAACACGCGGCCCTTCCCGACCACACCGGGCCGATCCGCCAAAAGGACTCGTAGGATGATCGCGACGGACTCCCTGGCCCGCCTGTTCGCCGAGGCGGCCGTTGAGGGCGCGCAGCCGCTCTGGACGATGATGGACGCGATGGTCCCACCGCGGCCCCAGCCCAAGGCTGTCCCGCACGTGTGGCGCTACGAAGCCTTGCGGCCGCTGCTGGGACGTGCAGGCACCTTGGTCGGTACGCAGGACGCCGAGCGCCGCGTTCTGATGCTGATCAATCCTGCGCTGGCGCCGCCCCACACCACCGACACGCTGTTCGCCGGTTTGCAACTCATCTTGCCCGGCGAGGTCGCGCCCGCGCACCGGCACGTCGCCTTCGCGCTGCGCTTCATCATCGAGGGTGACGCGGCGTA
Organism: Vulcanimicrobiota bacterium; assembly: GCA_003140215.1. Taxonomy (GTDB): domain Bacteria; phylum Vulcanimicrobiota; class Vulcanimicrobiia; order Vulcanimicrobiales; family Vulcanimicrobiaceae; genus Vulcanimicrobium; species Vulcanimicrobium beijerinckii. Next base: position 223,597 of record PLJL01000004.1, read on the forward strand.
CACCGCGGTTGGCGGTGAGAAGGTCACGATGCGACGCGGCGATCTCGTCCTCACGCCGTCGTGGGAGTATCACGATCACGGCCACGAGGGCGAAGGCCCGATGGTCTGGCTCGACGGGCTCGATCTTCCGGTGTACCAATTCTTCCCGGCCAACTTCGCCCAGCCGTACAGCGAGGAGCGCTTTCCGTCGGTTGAGGCGGCGTCGGACACGCACCTCCGCTATTGTTGGGCGGACATGGAGGCACGGTTGCAAGCCGAGGATGGGCCGTACTCGTTCGCCGAGTACGAGCACAAGCAGACCGGCGGGCCGGTCTCGCGCGTGATCGGCGCCGCGGCGGAGCGCATCGTCGGCGGTGGTTCGTCGCCGACGCGGCGCGAGACCGCCGGGATCGTCTACCACGTGTACAAAGGGCGCGGCTTCACCGTCGCCGGCGACGCACGGCTCGAGTGGGAGAAGGGCGACACGTTCTGCATCCCGTCCTGGATGCCGTACCGTCACGAAGCCGCGAAGGACACCTACCTGTTCCGCTACGACGACCGGCCGGTGCTCGAAGCGATCGGCGCGTACCGCCGTGAAGCGTCCGCATCGTGAGCGCCGGCGGCGTACTGCCGTATCCCGAGGCGGACTTGCGCGTTCACCCGCCGCGTAGCCCGCGCGAGATGCTCGGCGGCCTGTACTTCCTGGCACGGACGATCGACAAGACGCGGGCGAAGCTGCAAGGTACGCTGGGCTTCTACAAAGTCTCGCCGGGGCTATCGGGCTATCTGATCGAGTGGCTCGGCCTCAACGAAGACGAGTTCACCGAAGGCGTCCGCAACGCGCGCAGCGACGACGACGTGGTGACCTGGCTGCTCGCGCGCTCCGACGAAGGCATCTTCGACTCGATCAACGACCGGCTGCGCGAACGCGGCATCCGCGACGACGAGCACTTCGCGCAGGTGCTCCCGCGCTATCCCGTGTTGCGCGACTACCCGCACTTGCGCAACTGGTTCGAGATCCTCGACCTCGACGACCGCTGGAGTTTCGACCCCGCCAACACCGAAAAAGTAGCGGCCGCGGCAGCGAGCTGAGCCCCGTCGAAGCATCCGCTACGATCGTTCACGCGCCGGCCCGACATGGAGATCAGGTTGGGCGGCGGGTGAGGTGCCAGAAGCCGCAGTAGCGGCATTCGTACGAGAACAGGACGTCGCCCATTCCGTTCATGAGCGCGTGCGCGTGCGCGTCCATTTCGTCGGCGTACTGCTGCTTCGAGGTGCACGAGCGCTCGACGTCCGCGTCGATGCGCGGGTCGTCTTCGAGGCGCTGTTTGACGTACCACGCCATGAGCGCGTCGGCGCCCGCCTGCGGGTCTGGCTTGGCCGGACGAACCCTGCGCGGCATCGCCTCTTTCCGCTAGTGCGGAGGGGTCTGCATCACCTGCGGAAGGTCGGGCATGCGCTTGACGTTCACGGTCGGCGCCGGTCCCGGCGTGACGTACAGTCCGGGCGGCGGCGTGCGGTCGCGGTTGCGGCGCGCGATCTCCATCATGTCGTTCGCGGCGCCCTTGGCGTTGGGGTCGACGCCGCCGGCCTTGATCAGGGCGACATTGCGCACCACGCGCAGGGCTTTGGGGTCGTAGTCGTAGGTCAGCCGGTAGACGCCGGAGATCGCGTTGCCGTCCGGCGTGCGGATGAACGTTTGCAGCGCATTCCCGTAGCAGCGGGTATCGAAGCCGTTGTCGTGGGACGGGAGGAGCGACCTCACTCGGGCGACCTGGCCCATGCGGTTGGTCTCCACGGTGACCTCGACGTGGAGCTGCTTCTTCGGGAAGATCGCGCGGGGCTGGAGCTTCTCCACGTTGACCCGGGCCGGGGCGCTCGGCTGCGGAGCGGGCGTCGCAGCGACCGCGGCGACGCTTGCCGCGAGCACGGCGACGGTCACCAAGGCAGGGAGGCGCATCAGTTCCTGGAGAGGGCGGCGAAGGCCGCGCCGCACGAGGCGCACGCCACGATCACTTGAAATGTGGCACCCCGATCGCGAAGATCGCTCGAACGCTGGTCCTTCTCATGGCTCCCGCAGTAACGGCAGCGGGTCGAGGTAGAGTTCCCCCTCGAGCGTTCGTCCTCCACCATTTCCCTGTTCCCGCCGGGCGTAGCCCGCCCCTCGGCCGCGGGACGGGCGCCGGAACCCGCCGAACGGTCGGCCCGTCATGATCACCCGTTTCGCCGCCGCGCTGCTCCTCGTCGCGAGCCTCGCCGCGTGCAAAGAGAACGACACGCCGATCGGTCAGCAGCTCTTCCACGGCCAGGGGAACGTGCGCGTCATCGAAGCGCATGTCGTGCCGACCGGCGACTCCTCGGCGCAGACCGGCGCCGGCACGTTGGAGTACGTCGTCGCCCGCGTCGAGTTCACCAACAACCTCGGGTACGAGCTCACGCCCTCGGTCGACAACTTCTTTTTGATCGACCGCAACAACAACCGCTATCAAGCCAAGGACAGCGGGTCGTCGGTGTTCACTGGGGTCAGCAACTCCACGCAACCGCTCAAGAAGGACGAGAAGCGCGAGTATACGATCGGCTTCCGCACCACTGATCCCAACGTCGCGGGGACGATCTTCTACGAACGCTAGGCAGACCCGGCGTTTCGTCGCGGCGTTCCTGGCGGTCGCGCCGCTGTGCGCGGGACCGGTACTGGCGGCGCGCCCGCTCCCTGATTCCGGCAAGTGGGACCGCACCTTCGCGCTCTACGCGCGCGACGTCGCGGTTCCGTGGAAGCGCATCGCGGTGCGGCTCGATACGTATAGCGGCGCGGCCGTCGACTTCGCGGCCTACGAAGTCGATCCGACCGACGTGCTCGTCGCCGGGGTGGCCCAGGCGCGCGCCATCGAAACGACGCACCGCAACGCGGTCGTGCGGTGGCGCTTCACGCCGCCGCCGGGGTCGCGCTATACCCCCAACGACGTGGAGGTGCCGCTGCAAAACCGCGAAGGCTTCTTCGTCATCGAGGCGCGGCGCGGCGACGCGGTCCAACAGGCCTGGCTCGATCTGACGCGCGTGGGCCTGCTCACCAAAGAGTCCCCCGGCGGGATCGTGCTGTACGGCGCCGACCTGGGTACCGGTGCGGCGCTGGCCGGGATGCGGATCACCTACCTGGTCGGCACGGCGTTCCAATACGGGAAGACCGACGAACACGGTATCGCGCGCTGGAACGGTCCGCAACGTCCGCGCTTCGCCATCGCCGAATGGGGGCGCAGCAAGACCTTCGCGTCGCTGCTCGCCCAGCCGCCGGTGCCGGCGCTGCTGTTGGGCGTGCGCGCGGAACGCGCCAACGTGCGGGCCGGCGAGCACGTGCACGTGGTCGGCTTCGCCCGCAAGCGCGCGGGCACGGCGTACCGCCCCGATGCCGGCGACGTGCGGGTGTCGATCGCCGCGCGCGGCCGCACGCTAGTCGCCGCCGAGGCGCGGCTCGACGCGGCCGGCGCCTTCAGCACGGAGCTGGCCATCCCCGCCGACGCGCCGGCCGGCGATGCGGCGGTGCTGGCGGCGCATGCCGGCGCGGGCGCGGGCGCGGCGATCCACGTCGACGGCGTCGGCGACGTCGTGCTGACGGTCGCCGCCGCATGCGCTGCGGCCTGTGCTCCGGATGCACCGGTTCCGGTGTCGGTGGGCGCGTGGCGCGCCGACGGAACGCCGGCGGCCGGTCGCGACGTGCGGGTGCGTGTCGTCCGCGCCCCGCACGTCATCGAGCCGGGTTCGGGGGGCTCGCCCGACGACGTGTCGCCGTGGGGTACTGCGGCCGTGGCCGACGTGCTGCTGCACACCGACGCCGCGGGCATCGGGCGGTTCACCATCCCGGCGCCGACCGACGGGTTGCCGTCGACCTACGGGCTCGCGGCGACGACGGGCACGTCGACGGCATCCGCGCGGATCGTCGCGTCCGGTGCGCGCGTCGCGCTCACGGTGACGCCGGGTCGCCGCGATCTCGACCTCGGCGAGCCCGCGCAACTCGACGTGCTCGGATTCGACGCCGTCGACGGACGGGCGGTCGCAGGTTTGCCGGTGCGGCTGCGCCTCGTTCACGGTCCGGTGGTGCAGGAGCAGCAAGTAACGCTCGACGCTTCCGGGCGCGCGCACGCGGTCTTCCACAACGTGGTGCCGGGGACGAGCCTCGCGTTCGCCCAGGCCGACGTCGACGGAAAGTCGGCCATCGACGTCAACGCGGTAACCGTCGCGCCGCAGGCGCTGCTGGGAAGTCGCGCGCGCCGCAGCGCCGAGGCTCAGATCGCGACCGATCGGCCGCGGTATCGCATCGGCGAGCGGCTCACCGTCGACGCATCGCTCGCCGGAGCGGTCGGCGATGCGTTCATCGACCTCGAGGGGACCCGCGCGCTGGGCGAGCAGACGATCCGCACCAGCGGCGGCCACGCCGCGGCGAGGTTCGCGGTTCCCGAGACGGTCGGCGATGCCGCGATCGGCGTCGCCTTCGTCCGCGACGGCGCGCTGGAGTACGCGACGCAGCGCATCGTGGTCGACGGACCGGGCCATGCGCGCGCGACCACGCTCTCGGCCGACAAGGCGGCGTACGCGCCGGGCAGCGTCGCCCATCTGACGATCGCCGACGGCAACGAGCGCTCGGAGGCGACGCTGGCGATCCGCTTGACGGACGCTCGCGCGTCGGGCGGCGCATCGTTCGAAGACGCGGCCGCGGTGCTCGCCGGAACCGGTACGACGACCCAAAATCCGGCCTCCTCCGAGCCCGCGTGGCACGGTTCGGTCGCGCCGACACGCTCGACCGCGGTCGACCTCGCGGCGACCGAACGCAGCGCACCGGCGGCCGAGACGCTGGGGGCACCGTCGGAGCACGCACTGCTATGGCGTATCGACCGCGCCGCCAAGGAAGGCTTCGACGTCGCCCTGCCGCAAACGCCGGGTCGCTACGTCGTCTCCGTGCTCAAGGTCGCCGACGACGGCGACGTCGGCGCGGCGACGCTCGCGATCGAGGTTCGATGATGGCGACGCAGACCGAGATGGCGATGACCGCCGCTCCCGGTACGGCGCGGCTGATGCTGCTCGATACGTACGGCTTGGTGTACCGCGCGTTCTTCGCGCTGCCCTCGCTCACCACGACGCGCGGCGTCCCCATCAACGCCGCGTACGGCTTCACCATGATGGTGAACAAGATCATCGCCGACGAGAAGCCGACGCACGTCATCGCTGCGTTCGACAAAGGTCTTCCCGCGGCGCGCCTCGCGGTCTACAAGGAGTACAAGGCGCAGCGCCAGGAGACACCCGACGAGTTGCGCTCGCAGTTTGCCCTGGTGCGCAAGATCCTCGCGACCTACGCGATCCCGATCGTCGAGATGGACGGCGAGGAGGCCGACGACGTGATCGCGACGTTGGCGCGCCACGCCGAGGAGGCGCAGCAAGACGTCTTGGTCGTCACGGGCGATCTCGATCTGCTGCAAATCGTCGATGCACGCACGACCGTGCTCACCACCCGGCGCGGCATCACCGATCTGGGCCGATACGATACGGCCAAGGTGCGCGAACGATTCGACCTCGACCCGCGCCAGCTGCCCGACTACCGCGGCCTCAAAGGCGATCCGTCCGACAACCTGCCCGGCGTTCCCGGTGTCGGCGAAAAGACCGCGATCAAGCTGGTCAAGTCGGCCGGCTCGCTCGACGCGTTGCTCGCCGATCCGGCGCTGGCGGGCAGCCCCAAGCTCGAAGCGCTGATTCGCGCGCACGGCGAAACGGCGCGCATCTGCCGCGACGTCTCGGTGATCAAGCGCGACCTGCCGTTGGAACTGGACTGGGAGGCGGCGCGATACGTGCCGCCCTCGAACGACGCGCTCTACGCGCTCTATCGCGAGCTGGAGTTCAAGGGGATGCTGGCCAAGCTCGAACCGCCGGCCGAGCCCCAACCGGTCGCCTCCGACGAGGTGCTGCAGGGCGACTACCAGTCGTACACCTCGATCACCGACCCGCCCGACTACAAGCGGCTCGCCGGCGTCATCGAGCGCGCCGCGGAGAGCGAGCGCGTCGCGGTCGCCCAGCGCGGCGAGGTCTACGCGGTATCGGCGGGCGACGGTACGGCGTTCGCGTTCAACGCGTCGGCACGCGAGACGAGCGCAGAGGTCGGCTCGGCGTTCGCGCGGCTGTGGGAACGGGTGCCGCAGCTCATCGTGTACGATGCGAAAGCCGTGCTCGCGTTCAGCGGAGCGGCGGTGCGCAATTTCGGCGACGATCCGATGATCGCCGCGCACCTGCTCAACCCGTCGCGGACCTTCTCCGATCTCGCGCAGGCGTCGAGCGAATTTCTCGACCGCGGGCTACCCGCCGACCATCCGGCCGCCGCCGCGGATGCCGCCGGGCTGTTGGCGCGCACGACCCGCGCCGAGCTCGAACGGCGCGGTCAGCTCGCGCTCTACACCGATGTCGAGCTGCCACTGGCCTCGGTTCTCGCGGCGATGGAACGCGCCGGAATCGCGCTCGATCCGGCGGCGCTGCACGAGCTCTCCGCCCAGGTCGACGCCGATGTCGAACGCTTGCAGCGCGAGATCTTCGCGCTCGCCGGCGAGGAGTTCAACCTGGGCAGCCCGCAACAGCTCGGGCGCATCCTCTTCGACAAACTGGGCCTGCCCGCGGGCCGCCAGAACAAGACCGGGTACGCGACCGGCGCCGACGTGCTGCAGGGCCTCGCGCGCAGCTTTCCGGTCGCCGCGAAGGTGCTCGAGTGGCGCGAGGTCTCCAAGCTCAAGAGCACCTACGTCGACGTGCTGCCGACGCTGGTCGACCGGTTCGGCCGCATCCACACCGTCTTCAACCAGACCGCGACCGCCACGGGCCGGCTGTCGTCGACCAATCCCAACTTGCAGAACATCCCGGTGCGCAGCGAGCTGGGCCGCAAGATCCGCAAGGCCTTCGTCGCGCCGTCGGACGACCGCGTGCTGCTGGCGGCAGACTACTCGCAGATCGAGCTGCGCCTGATGGCGCATCTCTCCGGCGACGAGGCGATGCGCGCGGCGTTCCACGCAGGGCAGGACATCCACGACTTCACCGCGCGCAAGATCTTCGACGTCGGGCCGTTCGCCGACGTCGACCCCAACCAGCGGCGCATGGCCAAGTCGGTCAACTTCGGCTTGCTCTACGGGATGTCCGACTTCGGACTCGCGCAACGGCTGGAGATCGACCGGGCGACCGCTCACGCGATGACCGAAGCCTACTTCGAACGCTTCCCCGGCGTGCGCGGCTACATCGACCGATGCCTCGAACAGGCGCGCGAGTGCGGTTACGTGGAGACGCTGCTGGGCCGGCGCCGCTACATGCCCGAGTTGCGCTCGAAGAACTACATGCTGCGCGCCGCCGCGGAGCGCGAGGCCACCAACGCGCCGCTCCAAGGCTCGGCCGCCGACCTGATGAAGCTTGCAATGGTGCGCTTGGACCGCCGCCTGGGTGCCGCAGGCCTCGACGCCGTCATGCTGCTGCAGATTCACGACGAGCTCATCTTCGAGGTCGGGACGCGCGATCTCGACGCGGTCGGACGCGTTGTAAAGTACGAGATGGAGCACGCCCTCGAGCTGAGCGTCCCCGTCGAGGCGACCCTCAAGACGGGAAAGAACTGGTACGACGTCGAGAGCTACGACCCTGATGCGGAACCTGTTTCCTAGCCTGGCCGTCGCCGCGCTGCTCGCGTTTACGGCGCAGGCGCCCGCAGCGACCCCGGCGGCGCCGTCGTACTGTACGCGCCTGCCGCTGCCGCTGGCCGACCTCGCCCCGCTCAAGGTCGACGGCAATCCCGTTCACACCGGGCATGCCGTGGAATGCCGTGCGCTCGAAGTGCGCGCCGGCCGCACGACCTTGCGCTTGGCGGTCGCCGCGACGAACGCCCAGCGCGAGCACGGCCTCATGAACGTGCCGTTCGTCCCGGCCGGCTCGGGGATGCTGTTCGCGTTTCCGGGCGGCGACGAACTGCGCGGGTTCTGGATGAAGGACACGATCACGCCGCTCGACATGGTGTTCGTCCGTAGCGACGGCGCGATCGTGCTGATCGCGGTCAACGTTCCGGCCACGCTCCCCAAGACGCCCGACGACAAGATCGCGCGCCGTCAAGCGGTCGCGAAGTACGTCATCGAGCTGGGCGCGCACGAATCGGAGCGCATCGGGCTGCAGCCCGGGATGCAGCTCTACATCACGCCGGTCGACGCCAAATGAGTGCGGCGCGCGTGCTCGCGACGATCGGTGTCGCGTGCGCGTGTGCCGCGCAAACGCCCGCGCCGCCGCTCACCGGCGAGCAGGTCCTCGCGCGCGCCAAAGCGGTGTTTCGCGCTCACGCGCGCCCGCCGTACGTCGCGTACACGTTGGTGCGCCGCGAGCACCACGATCTCCAGCCCGATTTTGAGAACAGCTACACGCTCAAGATTTGGTGCCGGACCGCGGACCGTTCGGCGCTGGCCCGCCGCGCCTGGAACGGCAAGGCGTACGGCAGCTTGCAGAACATCACGGTCGCCTTCGACGAGCGCATCGACCCCGGTCCGCCGACCGCCGACATCTTCGAGCGGGCGCTGTACGGGCCCAAGCCGGCAGTCGAGCCGACAGCGCTGCCCGGCGAGTCGCCGTTGCCGGTGATCGGTGCGGTCAGCGTGAGCACCGACTACGACTACCGCGTGACCGCGCTCACGCGCGACGGCGCATGGTGGCACCTGGCGCTGCGCCCTAAGCGCGATCCCGAGCGCAATCGCATCGACGACCTGTGGGTCGACGCCACGACGTTCGAGATCGGGCGCATGCGGGTGCGCGATCACCTCTATTTTCTGTTCAGCGGACAGTCGATCGACGACGAGTTCGACGCGCGGTTCGCGTTGCGCGACGGTCTACCGCTGTTGACGTCGATCCACGGGCAGACGCCGTTCGACCAGTACCAGACCGACTTCACCTTTCGCGACGTGAGCTTCCCGGCGTCGATGCCCGACTGGTACTTCGATCCCGCGAGCTACGGCGCGCACAAGGCCGACGCTCCGTCGTAGCGCTCAGCGCGCGGCGCGCGTCCAAGAGTGCGATAATGGCCATTCGCTCTGTTGCTCTCCGTCGTTTGCGCCAAGTCCTAGGACGATCGCACTATCGCGGCACTCCCTCCGCATGATACACTGCGCGCACGGCGGCTTCGTCAGGGAGGTGGCGAACGACTGCGCAAGCGATTCGATCCAATTGCGTCGTTGCGCGGTCTTGAGAATGCATACGACGATCGCGTGCACGACGCCGCGAATATCGTCGTTACCGGTCACGGTATTCCATCAACGACATGATGCCGGTCGACAACCGACCGGCGCGGCGGCGCACGAGCGCTGAGAAGGGTGTATTTCACATGCGAAAGGTCGCGATCATCGCGTTCCTCGTGCTCCTCGCCGGCTGTTCAGGCCACGGGTCGAGCGTGCCGGCTCCCGGACCCGCCGCGCAAGGCGGCGCGCGCGCACCGCGAAGCTTGGGCGGGGCCGGCACGACATCACTGACGTATTCCGACACGTACGCGCCGGGCGGTCAATGCAATTCCGGCGCGCTAACGATCAACAACAGCGCGTTCACGGCGCAGAACCTGTCGTTCTCCGCGGGACAAGGGCCGCAGCTGGTCCTCTCCAACTGCAACTTCACGACGCCGCAGTACGTCAAAGTGACGCTCGGCACGCCGCAGTACGGTTACCCGTTCATCCGGCAAGACGGCTACGCGATCACCATCGACGCGTTCGCCCCCGCAAAGGTCACCGCGACGTGGACCGCGTTGGGAACGTCGCTGCCCGGGACGCCCGGGCTGACCGGTTCGGTGACCTTCACCATCGGGTCTCCCGTCGATTTCACCACGCTGTGGCAGACGGGCAACGCCAACGCCGGCGGCTACGTTTTGCCAAGCTCGGATGACGGCCAATGCGCGAGCCCTGCGCCCGTCATCACCGGTAACAACGTCAGCATGACCATTCTGCGCAACACGAACAATCCGACCTACCCCGGCGGGAGCACTTGTTACCGCAATCAGGTGAATCCTCTCGATCCGAACACGGGCAGCAACTTGATGTTCACGATGGGAACGCACTATACGTTCCACTTCCAGACGGCGGTCACGCTGAACGGGAATAGCGGTTATGGCGGCCATTCGGGCGGCGGCTATGCGGTCGACATTCCGGCGATCGTATGGCAGACGCACAGTTGGGGAGAGAACCCGGGAACGGGCCCGTGCGACATGTTGGTGATCGACAATACGCGGCGAAGGTATAACGCCGGCTACGGGAGTCCAGTCAACGAACCTGGGCAGCCGATGTGGTCCTTCCATACGTGCTCCGACCCGGACAGTTATGCCGGCCTCTCGTACGTCGCGACGGATATCCTTCAGGACGGCCAGGTGGACAACTGGCAAATCGACATCGATGCGCAGTACGACACCCACGGCGGTCACGTCACCGTCGTGAGAAACGGCACGCAGGTCTACGACAACAGTGCGGCCGGCATCTGTGACTCGGCTGCGGTCGGATGCTGGTGGAACTTCGGCCCGTACTTTTTCTATTGGCAGGACACGTACGAAAGAACGACCTATAACAGCGCCGGCGTTACGGTGAACATGAACGGCATGGTGCTGACGACGCCGGCCAGCGGCGGCGGAGAGCTCAGCCGCAAGCGCCACACGTAGGCGCCGGACTCAGCCGAGAGGGACAAGGTCGGCGGGCTCCGCGGTAGCGCGGAGCCCGCCGATTTCGCGCGTCGCGCTCAGCGCGCGACGTATGACACGCGCGCGTAGGCGGCGAGTCGCACGCTGGGGGTCAGGTTGCGGAGGCCTTCGGGCTGCGACAGCGCGGCGCCCAGACCGCAGCGTCCGCGCAGCGTGTACGGTCCGGCCAAGTCGATCGCGACGAGGCGCCGCGCACCCGGGTGCTTGGATGCGGCCGCGGCGGCGGATCGGATCGCCCGAACGCGGCGGCGAGCGCGAGCCAGCGCAACATCCCGTCAATCGTTCGTGTTTGAGGAAGAGGTGCCCGAGCTCCCCGAAGTCGAGACGATCGCGCGCGGTCTCGCCCACGCCGTCACCGGTAAGACGATCGAAACGGTGACGGTCAGCATGCGCAAGATCGCGGTCGCTCCCGACGGGGTGCCGTTCGAGGCTGCCCTCGCCGGCGACACCGTCGCGCTCGTCGGACGGCGCGGCAAGTACGTCACGATCGACCTGGCCACGGGCCGGCGGTTGGTCGTCCATCTGCGGATGACCGGGCGGCTGATCGTCCAGGGGGCCGGTTACGCCGAGCCCTATCCGTACACCCACGTCGTGCTCGCCTTCACCGACGGCACGCGGCTCAGTTTCGCCGACGTCCGGCAGTTCGGCCGTATCCGCTTGCTTGCAGCCGGAGACCCTTGGGACGCCGACGGGGGCGTCGAGCCGCTTTCCGAGGGGTTTACCAGCGAGGCGTTTGTGAGTATGCTGGACGGGCGTCGAACGCGGATAAAGGCCTTCCTGCTCGATCAGAGCCGGATTGCGGGTGTCGGGAACATCTACGCGTGCGAGGCCTTGTGGGAAGCGGGGATCCGGCCGAGCCGTCCGGCCCACACGATCAGCAAGCCGGCCAGACGCCGGCTGCATGGCGCGATCCGAAACGTGCTGACCCGCTCCATCGAGGCGCGGGGAACGAGCGTGGACGATTACGTCGATGCTGAGGGGCTAAAGGGCGGGTTTCAAAACCAACTCGCCGTTTATGGCCGCCTCGGCGAACCGTGTCCGCGATGCGGGAGACCGATCGTCCGCACGGTGCTCGGCCAGCGCGGGACCTGGTGGTGCCGCGGTTGCCAGAAATAAATTTGAAGCGAAGGAAGTTACTCCACCATCACTAGCACACTCGACCTCGAACCGCAGGACCCGCAGGCTCAAGGGGCCACAGCGCCTCCGGCGGCACCCGAAGTCCACCCCGAAGAAGACCAGCTCGCGCTCGAGCAGCGCCTCTACGAAGAAAGCCTCAAGGTCCTCGACGAAGGTCAGGTCCTCACCGGCGTCATCGTCGCCAAGTACCAGGACGAATTGCTCGTCGACATCGGCGGCAAGTCCGAGGGCATCCTGCCGTTCCGCGAGCTGTCGCTCGCGATCGAGCCCAAGGAGCTCAAGGTCGGCGACACCCTGGAAGTCATGATCCACCGGATCGACGACCAGGACGGCCAGCTGTATCTGAGCGAGCGCCGCGCCCGCGCCCTCAAAACCTGGGAAAAGGTCATCGAAGCGCACGACAACGACGAAGTCATCGAAGCCACCGTCACCCAGGTCGTCAAGGGCGGCGTGCTCGTCGACCTCGGCATGCGCGGCTTCGTCCCCGCTTCGCAGATCCGTCGTCAGCCCGTCGGCAACCTCGACGAGCTGGTCGGCAAGAAGCTGCGGCTCAAGGTCATCGACCTCGACCACAAGCGCCACCGCGTCGTCCTCTCGCAGCGCCAGGTGCTCGAAGAGGAGCTCAACGCCAAGAAGCAAGAGCTGCTGGGCACGCTGCAAGTCGGTCAGATTCGCGAAGGCGTCGTCGTCCGGCTCGCCGAGTTCGGCGCGTTCGTCGACCTGGGCGGCATCGACGGCCTCATCCACAACTCCGAGCTCTCGTACGCGCGCATCAAGCACCCGTCCGAGGTCGTCAAGATCGGCGACACCGTCTCGGTCGAAGTGATGAAGTTCGATCCCGAAGCGAAGAAGGTTTCGCTGTCGCTCAAGCACGCGCTGCCCGACCCGTGGGTCGAGCACGCCGACAAGCTGTTCGAACAGAACAAGCTCGTCGCGCAAGTGGTGAAGGTGACGCCGAACTATCTCCTCGTCGAGATCGTCCCGGGCGTGCTGGCCATGGTGCCCAAGGGCGAGTTCGACGCGAGCGTCCAGTACTCGCCCGGCCAAGAGGTCGAGGTCACGCTGTTGACCATCAACCACGGCACGCGGCGCATCACCGGCTCGATCCAGCACGTCGCCGACGTCGCGCCCGAAGAGCTCGAGCAGATCGTCCCGCTCGAAGAAGGCTTCGGCCCGCTGGGCACGGAGCTCTCACAACCAATCGTCTGATCCTTCGACTGGCTCAGGATGACAGGGCTCCGGCTTTGCTCCGGCCTGGACGAGAAGCGATCATGATGCACGAGGGAGGCGGAAACGCCTCCCTCGCGTTCTTTACGGGTCCGAATCCTGGCTGGCGAGCTTCGCGACCATCGACTTGAGGCTCTCGACGTCGGCTTCGATCTTGGTCGCGATCTGGATGAGGATCTGCTCTTGCAGCTCCTGGTGGTAGATCAGCCGCGAGATCGAGTCGTGGTCGTGCTCGGCGCGCAGCTCGGCGTGCGCGCTGGACTGGCGCTGACCGACCGCCAGGATGAAGATCAGGATCAGCTGTAACACGTTCGAGCACGTCAGCAAGAACGCGAACGGAAACACGTCCCACTTCGTGATGATTCCGACCGGGATCCAGATCGCTTGCACCGCGATCGCCAAGAACAGCGCGAGCGGCGCGCCGGTCGAGTCGGCGACCTGCTTGCAGAACTTCTCGACGGGCGAAAGGCTGTCGGCGTGCTCGGCATTGACGTCGTGGACCAGCGGATGGTCGGTAACATCCAAAGCGGCGCCGGATGTGACGGCGGGCGTGGCACTCATGCCGACCCTATACGACGCAGGGCTGGGTTGCTACTCGTCGCCAAGGTGAGCGCGATGGCGAAGTTGCGTGTCGGCCTCACCGGCGGGATCGGATCGGGGAAGAGTGCCGTCGCCGCGGAGCTGGCCAAGCGCGGCGCGACCATCGTCGATGCCGACGTGCTTGCGCGGGTGGTCGTGGCGCCCGGGTCGGACGGCTTGGCCGAGATCGGCGCGAATTGGCCGCAGGCGATCCGGGCCGACGGCGCCCTGGACCGGGCGGCGCTGGCCGCGATCGTGTTCGACGACGCGACGGCGCGCGAGCGGCTCAACGCGATCGTCCACCCGCGCGTGCGCGAGCGCGGCGCCGAGATGGAGCGCGACGCGCCCGACGGCATCGTCGTGCACGTCATCCCGTTGCTCTTCGAAGGCGAGTTCTGGCGCACGTGCGACCGGACTGTCCTGGTGATCGCCCCCGCCGAGGTGCGGATCGCGCGGGTGATCGGGCGCGACTCCACCGAGCGCGCTGCGGTCGAGCGCCGTATCGCGGCCCAGATCGATCCGGCGATCGCTCGCCGCCGTGCCGACTACGTGATCGAGAACGACGGCGACCTCGAGCAGCTCCGCGAGCGCACCGGCCTGGTCTACGACCGGCTGGTGCGCGACCTCGCGGCCAACGAGCGCCCGGCGTAGCGCAAAGGTCCCTTGGGGCGACGCCGAAACCCCCCGGGTGGCGCAGCTTTCCGCCCCTCCTCGTCCCGGCCGGACCGTCCGATCGTCGCTCAAGATCGCCGCGCTGGGGACCTACGTCCCCGAGAAGCGCTTGACCAACGACGACCTCTCGCGCCTGGTCGACACCGACGATGCGTGGATCGTCAAGCGGACCGGGATCCGCGAGCGCCGGATCGCCCAGGCCGACGAGTACACCAGCGACCTGTGCATGGCCGCGGTCCGCGACATGGAGGCGCGCGGCGGGCGCCTCGACGAGGTCGACTACGTCATCGCCTGCACGGTGACGCCCGACTACGGCTTCCCCAGCGTCGCGGCGCACCTGCAACACCGGCTCGGACTGCTCAACGTCGGCGCGATCGACCTCACCGCGGCCTGCGCCGGCTTCATGTACGGCCTCGACCTGGCCGACGCGCTGCTCAACACGGGCCGCGCGCGCAGCGTGCTCGTCGCCGCCGGCGAGACGCTCTCGAAGATCGTCGACTACCAGGACCGCGGCACGTGCATCCTCTTCGGCGACGGCGCCGGGGTCGCGCTCGTCAACGCGCCCGAAGGTGCGCCGGCGACGCTCTTGGCCCGCCGCGCCACCAGTGACGGCGCCGCCGGGAAGGACTTGTTCCAAACCGGTCTGCGCAGCGAGATCGCCGGGATCGTCGATCCCGACCGGCTGCTGCGCCAGAACGGACGCGCGGTCTACGAGTGGGCGCTGCTCAACGTCAGCTCCGGGATCGCCGCGCTGCTCGACAGTGCCGGGATCCGCGCCGACGAGGTCGACTGGTTCGTCCCGCACAGCGCCAACGCCCGGATGATCGAGTCGATCTGCAAGCGCACGGGGATTCCGGTCGAGCGCGCGCTCACCAGCCTTGAGTGGTGCGGCAACACCTCGTCGGCGTCGATCCCGCTCGCGCTCGCGCCGGCGGTCCACGATGGCCGCGTGCGGCCGGGCGACGTCGTCCTGCTGTACGGCTTCGGCGGCGGCCTGGTCGAGAATGGGATGATCTTGCGCTGGTCCTAGGGCGCCGGTGAGGGTCCGTTCTCGAACGCCGGCGCGCTGCGGCCGACGTCAAAGACCCGCTCGTCGCCGACCGCGTCGAGGAAGCCGCGCACCACGAAGGTTCCGCTGGGACGAATTGCGAGCGCCCGCGAGAGCCGGATCGTTCCGGTCGCATCGCGCAGGCGCGGCGTCGCGCCGTCGATGTACGGTTCGCCGGCGATCGTCATGACGGTCCCGGGTTTGGTCGCGAACGCCTGCGCGATCGTGGCCGGCGGATCGAACGCGACGGCCTTGTCGACGACGACCCCGAAGTTCGTGCCGAGCATCGCCACGCGCACGGTGTAGCGTCCGGGCGCCAAGGCGCGCCGATCGTCGGTCGTCGAGTCGACGATGACCTGGGCCAGGCGCAGCAGCCCCGGCGGCACGTCGAGCTGGCGGGTGATCGGGATCGGTTTGTGTCCGGTCACCGAGGACCACACCGGCGCGTCGTCGCGCAGCACGTCGACGCGGAACAGGTCGGCGGTCGGGAACCGCAGCCGCACGATGTGATTGGTGGCATTGTGCAGCGCGATCGCGACGGTGAAGGGCGCGAGCAGCGCCGTTCCCTGGCGCTCCAGCGTGACATCGGCCCACACCCCGCGCGGGGACGGCGACGGTCGCGGGGACGCGAGCGCGACGAGCCCGGCGAGGAGCTCAGTGCGCGTCACCGCTCGACCTCGGGCGGGTGGGGTGGTTGCACGAGGGTGACGGTGTTGGGCGCGACGCGCGGAAGTCCGCCTTCACCCGCCGTTGCGCAGCACGCGGCCGGGGTGCGTCCCGGTCAGCCGGCCCTCGCGCAGCACGGCGCTGCCGTTGACGTACACGTCCCGGATCCCCGCCGGGGCTTCGAACGGATGGTCGTAGGTCGCGCGGTCGACGATGCGACCGTCGTCGAACACCACCAGGTCGGCGTGCATCCCGAGCGCGATCGTCCCGCGGCCGCGCAGGCCGAAGTGCGCCGCCGGCAACGAGGTCATCCGGCGCACGGCCTCGGCGGTATCGAAGACACGCCGCTGGCGGACGTAGCGCCCGAAGATGCGCGGGAACGTCCCGTAGGTCCGGGGATGCGGCACGCCGCGGGCGGTGATCCCCGCGAAGGCGCGCGCCGACGCGTCGCTGCCGACGCTGCAGAACGGCGCGCTGAGCACGGTCGCGACGTCGTCTTCGGTCATCGAGAAGAACGCGGACTCCACCCGCATCGCTTCCTCGACGAGCAGCCGGATCACGGCGCGCGCCGGCGTGGTGTTCCAGTCCGCTGCGATCGCGTCGACCCGTCGGCCGGCCAGGTCCGCGTTGCGCTCGCTCGAGACCCCGGTGATCAGGATCGTGTCCCAACCGTCGCCCCCGAAGGCGGGATCGCGCGCCAGCTCCATCGCCAGCGCCGCCGCGGCGGCTCCGTCGGGGTCGCGCAAGCGCGCCAGCGCAGCGTCGTCGCCGCCGTCACGCACCGCCCGCGGCAACACCGTCGCGAGCTCGGTCCACGACGCGACGTAGGGATACGCGTCGCAGCCGACGGCCATCCCCTGCGAGCGCGCGCGGTCGAGCGCGCCGAGTGTCCGGTGTACCTTGCCCCAGTTCTTCTTGCCGGCCGCCTTGTGGTGCGAGCACTGCACCGCGACCTCCGCGCCGCGGCCGACCGCAAGGGCCTCGTCGATCGCGGCCTCGAGCTCGTCGCCCTCGTCGCGCACGTGCGACGCGTACAGCGGCGCGCCGGCGTCGCGGGCGGCGCGCGCGCAAGCGACGAGCTCGGCGAGGTCGGCGTAGCGTCCGGGCTCGTAGATCAGACCGCTCGACACGCCGAGCGCGCCTTCCTCGACGGCTGCGCGAATCAAGCGGTCTTGCGCCGCGAGCTCGTCACGTTCGAGGCGCCGCGCTGCCGGGCCGGCGATGCACGAGCGTGTCGTCCCGAGCCCGACGAGCGACGCGACGTTGAGCGCGACGCGCTGTTGTTCGACCAGCGTGAAGAACGCATCGAACGTCGTCCACTGCACGTCGAGCGCGTAGTCTGCCGCGTTGCGCTGCGCTTTGGCCAGCGCGCTCCCAAGGAGCGGCGCGACCGACATCCCGCAGTTCCCGGCGATCTCCGTCGTCACACCTTGGCGAATCTTGCCTTCGCAGCGGGGATCGACGAGCCAAAGCTCGTCGGAATGGGAATGAACGTCGATGAAACCGGGTGCGAGCGCGAGCCCTTCGCAGAGGACGCGTTCGTGCGCGTCGCGTTCGGAAAGGTCCCCGATCGCAACGACTCTGCCGTCCGCGACGGCGACGTCGGTGGTGTATGGCGTTCCGCCGCGGCCGTCGTAGACCCGGGGGCGCTCGAAGATCGTCCAGAGCAGCGTTTAACCTAGCTTTCGCTGGGTACGAGGCAGACGGTGGGCCGACAGCTCAGGGGGGCTATTTCCAACATGGCGATCAACGAAAACGTGACGACCACGGGCGGCGGGATGAGCGTACGCGAAGCCGGGAAACGCGGCGGCGATCGTGTGAAGGCGAAGTACGGAAGCGAGTTCTATGAAGCCATCGGCCGCAAAGGCGGCGAGGCGACGAAGAGCAAGTATGGGCCGTCTTTTTATGAAGAGATCGGCGCCAAAGGCGGCCAGAAGCTGAAACGCGCGACGAAAACGGTTGGCTGATTCATGGCCGATCCGAAGAGGGCCACGGTAAAGCCGCGCACCGAAAAGGTCGATGGCGAAATGTCCGTGCGCGAAGCCGGGAAAAAGGGCGGCGACACCGTCCGCGATCGCTACGGCTCCGGTTTCTACGAAGAGATCGGACGCAAAGGTGGTCAGGCGACGCGCGAACGCCACGGCGCCGAGTTCTACGAATCGATCGGCCAAAAAGGCGGCCAGGTCGTGAAAGAAAAATATGGCGCCGGGTTTTACGAGCAGATCGGCCACAAGGGCGGACAGAAAGTCAAGAAGCTGATCGCCGAAGCGAAGAAGAACGCGCAGGCCGAAGGGTCCTAGCGGTTCACACCGCTCGGCGTTCACGCCATCGTACCGCGCGGTGACGCTCAGCGACATCGCGCGGTCTTGCGTTTGCGGCGATTCACGTGTTCGTGCCGGGCTTGGTGCCCTCGATCTTCCCGAGGGTCACATCGCCGGTGCGAAAGTCGACGGTCGCCTTGTCGACGACGAATTTCGCGTCGCCCTGCGTGATCGTCGCGCTGTGATCGAGGTTGAGCAGACGGGTCGCGCCGATGTAGCGCGCACCGATCGTCGTGAACGTGCGCGTTTCGCCTGAACTCTGCTTTTCGCGAAACGTGACCGGACCGTTGACGGTAAAGTCGTGGGTGAGCGTGTTCACCGTCACGTTGTCGGCGGCCATGAGCACATCAGATTTTCCGGCGCGATGGATGCGGCCGTCACGCACGTGCTGAATCGTCGCCTGCGAGGCGTCGGCGCTGAACGTAGCGGTGTCGTAGTCCAGCGACCAGGCGCGGCCGTCGATGCGCTTCCCCTGCACCTTGCCGTGCGTGAGCGTGTCGGGTCCGGCGACGCGCGGGATCGACATGTCGTTGCCCGCCCAGCCGATCTCGAATCCGAACCAGGCCAGCAGCGCGAACCCGGCGATGATGACCGGGACCCGCCACGTCACGTGCGCCGCCGGCGTCGGACGAACGGCAAGATGACGACGAGCGCCATGGCGATGACGATCGGTTCGGGCCCCAACCGCGCGTAGGGTCCCGGTGCCGGCGGCCCGACGTCGCCGACGACCGTCGCGGCGCCGCCCAGCGCGGTGCGCTGCGTCCACGTCCCGTCGGGCGCGATGATTCCGCTGATCCCGGTCGCCGCGGCGCGCAGGACCCAGCGGCCGGTCTCGACGGCGCGCAACGTCGCAGCCTGCGCGTGCTCGTACGGACCCTCGGTGGTGCCGAACCATGCATCGTCGGTGGCGATGAGGAACAACGACGCGTCGTCTTGCAAGCGCGCGTGCGCGATGTCGCCGAACACCGATTCCCAACAGATCAGCACCGTCGCACCGCGGTAGACCTCGCGCGCGTTGTGCCCCGGCCGAAAGCCGCCGATCTGATCGGCGTACGGCAGCGAGCGCATCCACGCCGGGCCCGGAACGTACTCGGCGAACGGGACGAGCTGCTCTTTGATGTAGAGCCCGGCTATCTCGGTGCGGCTGACGTTCGGATCGAAGATCAGCAACGCGTTTTGCAGTGCTTTTCCGTCGTCCCAAAAAGCGCCGGCGTACAAGGTGGTGTGCAGGCTCGCCGCGAGCCGGGCGAAGTCCGAACGCAGTCCGGGGTAGCGCAAGAGGTCCGTCGTGATCACCGTCTCGGGCCACAGCACCAGCGTCGGATGCGCGTCGCGCAACCTGCGGGTCATCGACGTGTAGCGATCGATCGCCAGGCGCAGCCCGGCGTCGCTGCGTTTCACGGTCTGCGGAATCCCGCCTTGGACCGCGGCGACGCGCTGCGCCGGCGGCGCGTAGTTGCGGGCCGGCCACAGATACCATGCGCCCGCGGTGCACAGGATCACGCCCGCCCAGACGACGCCGAACGTGACGCTGCGCCGCGAGTCCCGCGGGGAGAGCAGCCACCAGCCCAGCGCCGCGCCCGCCAGCACGGTCGCGAACGTGAGGCCGTAGCCGCCGGCGAACGCCGCGAGCGCCCGCAGCGGTGAGTCGATCATCGTCGTCCCGAGCTGCTCGAAGGGAACGCCCAGCACGGTGCTCGACCGGATCGCTTCACCCAGCGTGAACGCGGCCGCCGCGACGAACGGCACGGTTCGCGGGTCGCAATGCCGGGCAGCCAAGGATGCGGCGCCTGCTGCGAACGCGAAGGCGAGCGCCTCGGCGAGCGCCGGCCCGACCGCGATGATCGGCGCGGCGGGGCCGATGAGCTTGCCCGCGGTTTCGCCGAACCACCAGAAACCGAGCGTGAAGAAGACCAGCCCGCTCGCGTAACCGACGAGCACGGCCGTGCGCAGCGGCAGCGCGTACCAGACGAACGCCAGCCCCGCAAACGAGAATGGAGCAAGCCACCACAACGTTGTCAGCGGGAAGGCGAGATGTAGGCCGAACGCGCAAACAAGCGCGACGGCCGTGCTGCGGACGGTCGCGGAGGAGAGCAGGGTGCGTCGGCTTCTTACGGCCGTGGGCGTTGCGGCGATGTTGGTCATCTCAGGGTGCGGACGTCAGGTCACCGGATTGAATTCGCTCACCGGCGATGCCGTTGTTCCGGCCGGCCAGACCCTCATCCGCTTCGAGACTGCCGGCCAGCTCGACTTCCAGAACCTGAGCTATCTCATCGTGTTCAACACGACTGGGAACAACCTTCAGCCCTTCGCTCAGGGCTTCAACACCGACTTCAAGAACTGGTCGTACTTCTTCGTCGTCGGCGGCGGGGCGAACTTCGCCAACTTCCCGGGCCTCTTGCAGGTCTACCAAGACCCATCGTCCGGCACCGCGCGCACCTTCAACATCAACGTCCCGACCGGAACGGTGAACTTCCAGCCGTCGATCCCCAACGCCAACGCGCAGTTCGGGTTCCAGATCACCTTCAACCGGTGCTTGCTCGACAACCCGCCGCCGACGGCGAACCCCCCGCCGCCGGTCAGCTCCAATCGCATCTGCGGGCCGTACAACAACATCTCGCCGGTCTGGAACATCAGCTTGTTCACCCTCGACCGCACGCAGTCGCCGGTCGACTCGCTCAGCCCCAACGGGCCCAGCGCGACGGACTACACGTTCGGGATCGACACCGATACGCTCGTCGCGCCGCCCAACGGCACGAAATTCAAGCCGGCGAGCAACTCGGTCACCAACAACCCGTCGGCGCAGATCATCGGCGTCCAGATTTTCAGCACCCCGGGCACAGGCGCGTCCGGGCCGACCCCCACCCCGACCGGAGCTCCCACCCGCGCCCCAGGCTAGCAGCCGCTGCTAATCGGCGTCGCAGGGCGGGTGCCCGCAGACGCAGGTCGACTCCATCTCCTCATCGGTCGAGTCGCGCCGCTCGCAGATCGCGCTGCAATACGCTGCGCCCTCGATGCCGCCGGTGACGGTGCAATTGCACTCCTGGTACTCGCAGGGCTGCGTGTACGTGTTCATGCCGTCCTCGTACCCGCTACGGCGGGGACTCGCTCAGAAGCCGCCGGTGAAAGCGCTCGACGACAAGCTCCCCGGGATAATCGAGCTCAGCGAGGTTTGTCCCAGCCCGAAGTTGAGCGCGCGCGAGGGGAACGCCAAGAGGTCGATGCTTGCGGTGACCTGCCGCAGATCTTGATTGTAGGCCAGCCGGACCTCGTAGCAGTTGCCGACGATGTGGCGGTAGTAGATGTTCTTGCTGAGCAGTCGTCCGGCTTGCTTCCAGTCGATGAACGCCTGGAACTGCAGGTCGCTCTGATAGCCGAACGGCGTCGTGACCTGAATGTTCGTGCGATCGAAACCGTTGCCCGGCCCGGGCGTGAAGCTGCCGCCCAACGTCAGCGTCGAACGCGGCGACGGGCGCGACGTGAACTGGTATCCGACCGCCTGCGCCTGGGCGTTGAAGAACGTCGTCGCGGTCAGCGACAACGTGTAGACGTCGCCGTTGAAGATGCGCAGGTTGTCGTTGGCTTGCTTCGTGCCGTTGCCCAGAACGTCGATCGACTTGAACGGCTCGGCCAGCGGGCCGTTCACGTGCGACTCGTTGTACGAGATCGTGTTGACGATGTGACCCCACACCGGCGTCGTCAGCGTCGCTTGCTGCCCGATCTGGGCCTTGAGGTCGCCGGTGCCGTAGGCGTCCTGCTGCACGGTGACCGTCGCCGACAGATCGCTGGCCAAGAAGTGCGCCAGCGCGGGGCCGAACTGCAAGCGCGCCTCGCCGCGCGAGGTCGACAGGTCGGCCTGCGGATCGCTGTAGATGCCCAGCGTGTACTGCGCGGTGATCGGCATGAGCCGCTGGCGCGGGAAGAGCGGGTTGTGCGGCCTGATCACCAGCTCGGGCTCTTTTTGGACGTTGCTGGGCAGCGACGTGTCGTACTTGTCGAAGTTGAGCTCGTAGTCGGCCCAGTTGCCCGTGAGGTGCGTCAGCGTCTCGTAGTGCAGCGTCTGCGACGCGGGGTAGCCGATGTTCTGGCTCGTCGTGTACGAGGCGGTGAAATCGTTGCTGAGCTTGGCCGAGAACGCGCGGTGATCGGTGATGCCGAAGTTGTTGGTCGACGCGGTCGTCCCCGTCGAACTGCGGTTGAAGCTGTAGTTCTGCCGGTCGCCGCGCTCGTTGCCGTGATCGAGGGCCGCGGTGAGATTGTACTGCGGCGGCAGCGAGACCAGCGGTCCGTAGTTCCCGGTGTAGGTCAAGTTGAACTGACCGCGGGTTGCCTTCGAGAAGTTCTCCTGGTCCGCGATCGTCAGGTTGTTGTTGTTCGATCCGTCGACTTTGTTCTTGAGGCGGTAGAAGTTGACGTCGGTCTGGCGCCGGCCGTCCTTGCGCCGCAGCGTACCGACGTACCCGATCCCGAGGCCGATGCGCGTGTACTCCTCGATGCGGTAGTACCCGTAGTAGTAGTCGCTCGGGGAAAACCCGATGCGCGCCTTGACGTAGAAGCCTTCGGTCGCGGAGTAGCCGACGATCGGCAAGAAGCCCGGATTGCGGCGCGATCCCAGCTGGTCGTTGCGCAACGAGATCACCGCGATGGGCAGGTACAGGATCGCCAGCGCGCCCAGGAACAGCACCACCGAGTGCGCCACCGCCTTGTCGCCGGGATAGACGTCGAGCGTCTTGGACTCGAGGTGATATCCGCCGCGCGGGTTTTCGCAGGTCGTGATGTTCGCGCGCTCGACGTGCGTGACGCCGTTGCGGTCGGTGACCATCGTCGTGCCCGAGAAGTGCAGCTTTCCGCTCTCGACGCCTTGCGTCGACTCGCCGCGCCCGCGGATCAGCGTCGCCTTCTGGGTGGTGCTGTCGAAGCGTACCGAGTCGGCGTACAGCACGCTGTCGCCGCTGCGGTTCTTGAGGAACGTGTTGCCGGTGACGTCGATGTAGCGCTGGCCGTCGTAGTGCGCGTGGTCGCCGCCCAGCACGCCGTCCGCATAGAAGATGTTGACGTGGCCGTCGAGATCGAATTGGCCGCCCGCCGTGTTGTCGCCGCTGAGCCGGTCGCCCAGGATCGCGTAGGTGTTCGGGTCGAGGACCTCGCCGGCGGGTGCCGGCGACGCCGACGCGACGGGCGACGGCAGCCCGACCGGACCGGCGCTCACGTTCGGCAGGGGCTTGGGCGAGCTCGACGGCGGGATCGTCTCGGGCGTGATGATGACCGGACCCGGCGTGCCGCTGGGCGCGGGGCTGTTCGTGGGCACCGGCGGCGGCGTGATCGTCCCCGGCGACGGCGACGCCTTGGGCGGGATGAGGATCTGCGGGCCGCCAGGCGCGGAGGGCGGCCCGACCAGCGGTGTCGGCGACGGCGAAGGCGTCGGCGTGGGCGAGTCGGTCGCCGCCGGGGCCGCGGACGCGGCCGGCGCTGTCGAGGGGGCCGGCTCGGGCGAAGCGGCTTGATCCGCCGCGGCGCCGGTATCGGCTGCGGCGGCCTCGGCGGGCGCGGCAGCCGCGGTCGCGGAGCGGTGAGCGGCCGCCGGCGCGTCGTCGGCCGTCGGCGGGTGGTACAGCGAACCCACGAGCTTGAGCCCGCGCAGCGACAGCTTCCGCCCCGGTGCGGTAACCGCAACCGGCACCGCCGACGCCGGAGCCACGGGCGCTACGGTCGACGCCACCACGGCGACCACCGCAGGCGCCGCCGTCGCAGCCGGCGCGGTCGTCGCCTGCGCGAGCGGCGTGCCGCAGCCGTTGCGCAACAGCCCCAGCGCGCGCGCTTCGTCGTCGTCGCCCGCCCAGACCCGCGAGGGAAGCGGGGACAGCACGAACGAGAGCGCGACGAAGGTCACGCCCACGCGCCGGAGCAGCTGCCTCACCGGTCCTCGCGCCAGACGAGCCAGCCGCCCACCGCCGACACGATGATGTTCGGCAGCCAGGCCGCGAGGGTGGGATCGATCGCGCCGTTCTTCCCGAACGCGCCCGCGACGGCGACGATCGCATAGTAGCCGAACAGCACGACGATCGACAGCACGATCCCGATCGTTCGGCCCTGCTTGCCGAACTTGACCGCCAGCGGCAACGCGATGATCACCGCGATGAACGCCGCGAACGGATAGGCGTACTTGGTTGCCAGCGTCAGCTCGCGCGATGCCAGATCCGTCCCGCCCTGACCGGTCGCCTTACGGAACTTGATGTCCTGAGCGAGGCGCTGGGTGTCCATCGTCCACGTATCGTTCATCGAACTGCTGAGAAAGTTCTGGCCGTTGTCCCCCATCGGCAGCGAAATTCGAAATTCGTCGGCCAGCACGTCGACGGCGCTGATCTGTCCGTCGCTCTTGATCTGCGTGCGGATCGCGTGGGTGAGGACGATCTCGGTCCCCTCCACGCGCGCCTTGTCGGCGTGCAGGATCTGGATGTACGGTGCCGTGCGGTTGGGCTGGTAGATCATCACGTCCTGCATCGTCTTGCCGTCGGGCGCGACGGATCGGATGTAGAACTGGTTGCCCGTCGTCGGATCGGCGCGGTAGATGTTCGGTTCGATCGGCAGCGTCTGCGAGCGGTACAGGATCTGGTAGAAGCTGCGCGTCGACAGCTCCGTCGCGACCGGCGCGATGTGTTCGTTGACCAGAAACGAGACGAGCGCCACGGTGACGCCGGCGATGAGCGGCAGCCGAATGATCCGGAAGAACGAGATCCCCGAGGTGCGCAGCGCGCTGATCTCGTTGTCCGCCGCGAGGCGTCCCATCCCCAGCAGCGTTCCGAACAGCGCCGCGAACGGAAACGCCATCGGCGTCGCTTGCGGCATCCGGAACACCAAGAAGCGCATTACCAAAAAGAACGGCGCGCCCTTGTTGACGATGTAGTCGGCGGCGAGCACGAAGATGTTCGCCAGCCAGAACAAGAAGAACGCGGCCAGCGAGAACGCGAACGGTGCCGCCAGCTCGCGCAGGATGTAGGAGTCCAGGATGCGCAACCGCGGTCCGGGCCGCGCGGCGCGGGCGAACGTCGGGGTTCGCACGCCCTGGTAGGTGGCCACCGCCTTAGCGGATGCCGGAGACGACGCGATCGACGTACGCGCGCGTCTCGGCGTACGGCGGAATCCCATGTGCCGCATCGACGGCGCCGGGCCCCGCGTTGTACGCGGCGACGGCGAGCCGAACGTTGCCCTTATAGCGTCGCAGGAGGTCGTGGAGGAAGCGCGTCCCGCCGTCGACGTTCTGGTAGGGGTCGAACGGGTTGGTGACGTGGTACATCGCGGCGGTTCCCGGCATGAGTTGCATCAGTCCCTGGGCGCCGACGCGCGAGACGGCGTTGGGATCGCCGGCCGACTCCGCGTCGATGACCGCAGCAACGAGCTTGGGGTCCACGGAGTTCGCCTGGGCGTAGGTCCGCACGATGGAATCGAGCTGCCCCGCAGCCATGGCGTGGGTGCCGCCGGGCATGAAGCCGCCGCGGCTACAGCCGGACAGGCCGCCGAACGCGAGGGCAACGCAAACACAGAGGCGGCGCAGGGACACGTCAGAGACGCGTTTCGCCGCCTCGGGCACCCGGCCTTGTCCCGGCGTACCACGACACGAACACTGTACGATTCATAGGCCTCGCCCCTCCCCATCCCAGTATTCGGCCAAAACCCCCACCCCCTCGCCACCCGCCCCCTTGTCACCCTGACGGAGTCACGTGCGCGTGAGGCCCGTCGAAGGGTGAGCCACCATCGAAGGACTGCCGTCGCCAGCCGGGGAGAGACCCGCGCCTATGGTACCGTCGACGTGCTGGTCAACAACGCCGGGATGCCCAGCGTCGCGCCGGCCGAGAACCTCAGCCTCGCGGACTGGCGCGCCGTGCTCGACCTCAACCTGACCGCGCCGTTCTTGTGCGCGCAAGCCGCGGGCCGCATCATGCTGGCCAAAGGCAAGGGCGTCATCGTCAACGTGGGCTCGGTGTTTTTGCAGCAGGTCGCTCATTCCAACTCGAGCGCTCCTTGGTGCGTGGCAATTTGCCAATCGTTGCCGCACGGATCCTTGACCATCGCGCGCCGGTCTCCATACGGCATATCGCTCGGCTCCTCGAGCGACTCGGCGCCGGCGTCCAATGCGCGCCGATACGTCGCCTCGACGTCATCGACATAGAGGTAGAAAAAGGACGCCGTCGCCTCGCGAGGGCCGACGCCGCTCACCATCACGATCGAGTCGCCGATTTTCATCTGGGATGGCACCTCCGTCGCGAACTCCCCGCGCGCACGGAACGCCTCCCTGAGGAACCGGACCAGTTTGGCTGGATCGTGAACCACCAGCCGAGGCGTAACGCTATGCCACCCGTCCGGAATCCATTTGGCCATGATACCGAGTACTGGTCGGCATGCCGGGGCGCGTCGCCTCCAAGCGCTCGGCGCACGCCGCTGGGGCCGAACGAGGTCGACGCGTCACGAGTTGAGCGCGAAGCTCACGAAGTAAGCTCCGCTGGTGAGGAGCTGCGTGTCGAAGCTCTGGCTGCCCAAGGTCAGTTGTGCGCTCGCGCCCGCCGCGCCGTCGAAGTGCACCGTCACGGTGCCGACCTGCGAGGCGTCCAGAATGCCGACGCCGGCCTGCGTAGGCGGCTGCGGGCCGCTAGTGCTGGGCGGCAGCACGCAGGGTCTTCGGCAACTGGATGAAGCACAACGGCAGCTTCGAGCACCGCGGCGAGCGCAACATCGAACCCCTCTTCACCCCCGCCAACTGATCGCCTTACCCTTCGCGCCGCTCCCAAGCCCAATCCACGACCTCCGGCATGTCCGTGCCGTGCTCGCGGATGTACGCGGCGTGCCGCTCCAGCGTGTCTACGAGAGACGCGCGCGCCTGCGCCGGGACGCGAAAGCCGGCATCCTCTTCCGCTCGGCGCAGCGCGTCCAGAGCGAGATGATAACGGCTGACCCGATTCAACACGACCATGTCGAAGGGCGTCGTCGTCGTCCCTTCTTCCACGTAACCGTGAACGTGGAATCGCGCCGGTGACGGCCGACGGTAGATCAGCTCGTGTACCGTGCGCGGGTAGCCGTGGTAGGCGAATACCACTGGACGGTCGCCGCTGAACAGTTCGATGAACCGCGCGTCGCCCGTCCCGCTCGGATGCATCTCCGGCGATGCGAGAGCGAAGAGATCCAGCACGTTGACGACTCGCAGGCGCAGCGCGGGCGCATAGGCCCGCAGGAGCGACACCGCGGCCAACGTCTCGAGCACCATGACGTCACCGGCGCACGCCAAAACGACGTGCGGCTCCGGATCGTCCGCCGCCCAGCTCCACCTGCTCGCGCCCGACGCACACTCGATTCGCGCCCGATCCAGGTCGAGCCACTGCGGCGCATCCTGCTTGGGCGCGACCACGACGTTGATACGGTCCGTGCTGTTGAGCGCATGCTCCATGACGCACAGCAGCGTGTTCGCGTCGGGCGGAAAGTACACGCGGACGGCTTCGGGCTTCTTGTTGAGCACCGTGTTGACGAAGCCGGGCCCTTGATGCGAGTACCCGTTGTGCTCCTGGCGCCAGACATGGGACGTCAGCAGGAAGTTCAGTCCGGCAAGCGATTTGCGCCAGGGCGTCTCGCGCGCCATCTTGAGCCATTTCGCGTATTGTGCGACCATCGAGTCCACGATCGGGACGAAGCCCTCGTACGACGCGAAGATGCCGTGCCGCCCGGACAAGACGTAGCCTTCCATCCAGCCCTCGCAGGTGTGCTCGCTGAGCATCTCCATCACGCGCCCGTCGCGCGCGAGTGAGACGTCGGTCGCGACCTGCGGTAAGGTCCACGCTCGCGAGGTCACGGAGAAGACGTCGTCCAGCTTGTTGGAGGACGTCTCGTCCGGGGAGAACAGCCTGAAGTTCGCATTGCGCGCATTCGCCCGGAACACATCGGCCAGCCAGCCGCCGAGATGGTGCGTCGCCGAGCCTGAGACCGCGCCCGGAAACACGCACGCAACTGCGTGCGGCTGCAGCGGCGGCAACACCAGCGGCACCCGGCGAGCGCCGCCGTTGGCGCGCGAGTTGCGCCCGATCAGCCGCGGATTCGGGGGCAGCGTCTCGAGGATATCCGCGTGCGGGCGGCCTGCGACGTCGAACAGCTCCTCCGGCCGATAGGAACGCAGCCAGCGCTCCACTGCGAGCCGGTGCTCGACATTCGTGACCGGATCGCTGATCGGGATGCCGTGCGAACGCGGTGTATCGACCACGGCCTTTCCGTCGATCGAGCGGGGGCCCGTCATACCCTTCGGCGAGCGCAAGACCAACACCGGCGGCGCGACCGGCGCGGCGCACCGCTGCGCGGCAGCACGGCGCTCCACCAGGCGATCGTGTGCAGTGTCGAACGCCCGCCAAAGGCTCTCGTGCATTGCATCCGCCGCCTGCCGGTCGTCCACCCGCACGACGATCGGCTCGTAACCCATCCCGCGCAGGTACGCGGCAAGCGCGTCGTCGGGCAAGCGCGCCAAGACGGTCGGACCGGAAAGCTTGTAACCGTTCAAGTGAAGGATGGGCAGCACGTCGCCCGATGTTGTGGGATCGATCAACGCGTGAGAGAGCCACGACGCGGCGAGCGGTCCGGTCTCAGCTTCACCATCACCGATGACGCAGGCGACAACGAGCTCCGGATCGTCCAGCGCGACACCGTATGCGTGCGAAAGGGCGTAGCCGAGTTCTCCGCCTTCGTGCAGCGCGCCGGGAGCGCGCGCGGTGAGGTGGCTGGGCATCCCGCCGGGCCACGAGAACTCCCGGGCCAACGTCGCTGCTCCCGACTCATCGCGAGCGAGACGGGGGTCGAGTTCGGCAAGCGTCCCCTCGAGGAAGAGGTTGGCGTAGACCGCCGGCGCGCCGTGCCCTGGGCCTACGACTAGCAGCAACTCGAGATCGCGATCACTCACGAGCCGATTCAGGTGCGCGTAGATGAGGTTGAGGCCGGGCTGTGTCCCCCAGTGTCCGAGGACGCGGGTCTTGCAGTCGGACGCTTCGAGCGGGCGCCGCAGGAGCACGTTGTCGCGGAGATAGAGCTGTGCGGCACCGAGGTAGTTCGCCGTCCGCCAGTAGCGGTCCAGCGCCGCGAGGCGTGCCGGCGGGCGGATCGTCGCAGACTCCATGATCGTCACCCCCGTATTCTATGCCACGCGGCCGGGCGACAGAGTGAACGGTGTGAACGCGCGCGACGCCCACCTTCTCAGGCTGTTCTCACGCGCCTGCGACGATACGGGCATGAACGCTGCTTTTGCGCACATCGCCGTTCCGGTGGACGGTTCGACGACCGCCGAGCGAGGCGTCGCGTTCGCCCTCGAGCTCGCGCGCGGCGGCGGAGCGGTGACGTTCTGCAGCGTCGCCGACCCGTCGTTAGTGTGTCTTCCGTCCGCCTACGGCGTCGCGGTGGACCCCGGCCCGATGCTGACCGTGCTCGAAGACGACGCCGCGGAGTTTTGTCGGCACGCTCAGGCAGAAGCGGCGGACGCGGGGATCCTCGCGGACGTTCAGGTGCTGCACGGACAGTGCGTGGAGGCAATCGGGTCGCTGGTCCGGCAGAACGGGTCGGGGGCGATCGTCGTCGGCACGCACGGTAGAACCGGCCTGGCGCGCAGCGTGCTCGGCAGCGTCGCGGAGGGGCTCCTTCGGCACAGCGACGTCCCGGTGATCGCCGTGCACGAAGACGACGTCACGCGAACGGGGCCCATCGCGGTCGCGCTCGACGAGTCGCCCGCCGCGCACGCCGCCCTCGAAACGGCGATCGGAATCGCGTCCGCACGCGGAATACCTATCGCCTTGATCCACGCGTGCGATGTGGCGGCTCCTGATCCCGATCGCATGAACGCCCTGATGACCGGTGCAGTAAAGCGGGTTCGCGCGCGCGGTGTGAGCGCACAGGTCATCGTCCGCGAAGGCCGCGCGGCCGACGTGCTGCTCGCGGCAGCGGACGAGCTCGGGTGCTGCATGATCGTCATGGGCACGCACGGACGGCCGCTTTTCAAGCGGCTGGTCCTTGGCAGCGTGGCGGCGTACGTGGTGGAGCACGCGAAGCTCCCCGTCGTCACGGTCCGCCGAACGATCTCAGCCTGACTCGGGAACCGGCGCGGCTTCCGACGATGAGCCGATCCAGCGCTGCATCATCGCGCGCAGGTCGTTCATGCGCAGCGGCTTCGAAAGGTAGTCGTCCATCCCGGCCGACAGGCACGCTTCGCGATCTTCCTTGAAGGCATTCGCGGTCATCGCGACGATCGGCACGTGCCCGCCGCGTGTGCTTTCCGAAGCGCGGATCGCCCGCGTCGCCTCGAGACCGTCCATCTTCGGCATGTGGCAGTCCATGAAGACGAGCGAAAACCGTTCGCGCAGGACCGCCTCGACGGCCTCGGCACCGTCCGATACGGTCTTCGACGCAAACCCGAGCGCGGCGATCTGTTGAACCAGAATCTCCTTGATGCGCGCATTGTCCTCGACAACGAGCACCGTCCCTGCCCCGCCCTGCACCTCGACGGGCCCGGAAGACGGGTGCCGCGGAGTCGGGCTGCCCTCGTCTAGGGCCTCGGCGATACGCTCGAAGAGCGCAGGCCGGCTGATCGGCTTGCCGAGCCGTTCGCCGCGCCCGACTGCAACGATGCGCTGCGGCACGAAACGCGGGTTCGCGCGCAGCACGTCCAGCGCGGCCGCCGTCACCTCGTCGTCCGAGTCGAGGACCGCGATCCAGTCGACCGCATCGTCCGCATTGTCTTCGACGTTGCGGCCGCGAAGCGCCTCGGACACCTGCCCGGCATCACGCACGCGGCGCGCCGGGATGCCCCACGACTCGACGTAGCGCGAAACGATATCGCAGAACAGCTCGTCGGAACTCACGATGAGTGCGCGCACGCCGTAAACACGGCGCTTCGCCGGGACCACGCTGGGGCGGCCAAAGCGCGCGGTGAACCAGAACAGTGATCCGCCTCCGAGCTCGCTGGTAACCCCGATCGTACCGTCCATCAGCTCGACGAGCCGCTTGCAGATCGAGAGCCCCAATCCGCTTCCCCCGTACGTGCGCGACGACGAGGCGTCGGCTTGGACGAACGGCTCGAATAGCTTCTGCAGCGTCTCCTCGTCGATCCCGATTCCGGTGTCCTGAACCTCGAAGCGCACGCGTTCGTGACGGCTCGACGTTTCGGCGGAGATCGCACGCACGACGACATGCCCATGACTCGTGAACTTTACTGCGTTGCCGATCAGGTTCAGCAGGATTTGGCGCAACCGGTACTGGTCCCCGCGCAGTGTCTGAGGAATCGCCGGGTCGACGTACGTCTGCAGCGCCAGACCCTTGTCTCGCGCCTGCGGTGCGAGCACCGCGGCGGCCTTCGCGACGGTCGCGTCGAGCTCGAAGTCCCGCGTCTCGAGATCGATCTTCCCCGCTTCGATCTTCGAGAAGTCCAGGATGCTGCTGACGGTCGACAGCAGCGCCCCCGCCGACTCGTCGATCGTTTCGACGCAGCTGCGCTGACGGTCGTCGAGATTCATCGCGCTGAGCAGCTCCGCCGAACCGATGATTGCGGTGAGCGGGGTGCGCAGCTCGTGGCTCATGGTGGCGACGAACTGCGTCTTGAACTGCGATGCGTCGACGGCGCGGTCGCGCTCCAGCCGCATCTCCTCGGCGCGCTTGCGTTCGGTGATGTCGATGACGGAAGCCAGCACGAATTCTCCTTGCGGCGTGCTGAGCGGATTGAGTCCGATCTCGATCGGAACCTCGGTGCCGTCCTTGCGCAGCCCGAAAAGATCGCGGCCGGCGCCCATCGCGCGCGCCGCCGGCGCGTCCCGGTACCCGTGGCGGAGCCCTGGATGTGAGCTCCGGAAGCGCTCGGGGACGAGCAGCTCTACCGGCGCCCCGAGCAGCTCGTCACGGTCGTATCCGAAAAGCCGCTCCCCTCGCGCGTTGATCAGGGTGATGCGGCCCTCGGCATCGGCGACGACGATCGCGATCGGTACCGCCTCGACGACGAGTTGCAACTGTTCCGGGTTTTGCATACGTGCTCCGGCGCTTGCACTTCAACCGGCGCGCCCGGCAACCCCTCGTATGAACGTTCCTTCCAACGGCCTTCCGCCGCAGCGGCGATCATGGGGCTATGACCTCTCCCGTCTCGATCGTGCGGAACGTTCCCTTGAACCGCGACGCACTCGCCCCGCTGCTGCGGACGCAGCTCGAGATCTTGGCGGAAGCCTCCGAACGCGGAGCGGTCGCGATGGCTGCGCGCCTTCCGGGAAACAGCAGGATCACCGTGCCGGTGCGCTTGTCCGTGAGCTATCCTGCGCCGCGGAAACGCGACTTCGGACTGACCATCGCGGGGCGAGATACGCCTGCGCTGTACCCGCGATTTACCGGTCACATCGACATCGCCCAGACTGGCGCTGCCGCGACCAGCCTCACGCTCTCTGGAGCGTATCAGGTCCCGCTCGGAGCCTTGGGGCGGGTGATCGATGCTACTGTGGCGCGCGGGATCGCCCCCCACGGTTTGGAGGATCTCGTGGATCGGCTGATCGCGGACCTCCTCGCCGGCGTAGCGCACCGCTCCGACGTCGAATATCGCGCCGGACGCGGCATCGAGTAGCGCGCGCCCATCGCTCTCAGGCAAGAACGGGCTGTGAACGGCCGGCAGATCGCCCTCCACTCCGTCGGCGCCCCGACGTCGGACACGTGCGCGACGACGACGTCGCCGTCAAACTGCTTCGCGAGCGCGATGGCGCGCGTGAGCGCGGCATCCGCGGGAGGCGAGGCGTCGTACGCGACGACGATGCGGGCGAAGGGATGCGCGAAGCTCATGTCCTCGAGTCTGTTCGCGCGAGGTGAAGGCCCCGTGAACGCCGCGCTCGCAGAGCGTTCATACGGCGCGAGTAGGCTGGCAGGGTGGCAATCGATCCTGGAGGACCCATGAGCTCACGCCAAGCGGCACCGCCGACGTCCCACGAGAAACACCGGCTCGAGATCGCGGCCCTCGAGCACGCGGTGCATCACGAAACGACCCGGCACGCGCCGAAAGTGCACGCCGAGAAACGCAAAGCACCGCCGCTCGCACCCAGTTCCCAACAGCGCCGGTTC
Organism: Vulcanimicrobiota bacterium; assembly: GCA_003140215.1. GTDB lineage: Bacteria > Vulcanimicrobiota > Vulcanimicrobiia > Vulcanimicrobiales > Vulcanimicrobiaceae > Vulcanimicrobium > Vulcanimicrobium beijerinckii. Next base: position 257,036 of record PLJL01000004.1, read on the forward strand.
CCGAAGTAGCCGATGAGCAGGTCAGCATTCGCCTGCGGCCCGGCTTTCACGTCGACCCCTTCCGTGACGGCCGTAGAAACGTGGCACGTCACGCGAGCCGCCTATGCGCAAGCCGGACCCTGCGGCGACGTAGCGCTTGCCTGGCCGCTGCGCTCGGGCCGTACGGCGCTCGTCGTGGTCGACGCAGCCGGGCACGGTGCCGCGCGCGCTCCGTTCGCCTCCGCCGTCGCCGACACGATCATGACGGAACTCGTACGCGGCGAATCGCCCGCTGCGGCGCTCGGCTGCGCGGACGAACTGGTCCGGAGGTGCGCCGAGCAGTCGCCGTACGCGGTCGCTTTCGCTGCGCTGCTGCACCCCGTTCTTCGAACCGTCGTCTACGCCTCGGCCGGTCACGATGTCGCGTTTGCCCTCAGCGACCGTGGCGAGCTCCGCCGCCTCGCGCCGACCGCGCCGATGCTCGGCATCCCGCTTGCCGTCAACAGCTGCGACGCCGCGCTGAGCCTGAGCCCGACCGAGACCCTCGTCATCGTGAGCGACGGCGTCGCCGACAGCCGTCCGGCCGGATCCGACGACTTCTTCGGGGCCGAGCGGATCGCGCGCACGGTCGCGCGATCCTTGCTCGAAGGCGGCGATCCCGCGCGCGCCCTGCTCCACGCCGCATGCGCCCATGCGGGCCGCCAGGCCGATGACGTCGCCGCTCTCGTCGCACGCATCGGCGCGCCGGCGCACGGTGTCTTCGGTCCGGCCCGCCATTTCAGGGACCGTTCTCGCCGTGCCATGACGCACGCGCGCAGGATGAGGCGAAGGGAGCACTGACGTCCTGGAATCCGAGTGACTAACCCATGGGTAATCCGTGCGAGCGTAGCAGACGGATTGGAACGCGGCTGGAACGCGGCTTGGAACGCCGGCTACCGGTGCGGCGCCGCCGTCGCCCGCTCGGCGTCGAGCTCCTCGATCGTGCTCGCGAGGCGCTCGAGCAGATCGTGCATCGTCGCGCGGGCGGTCCAGAACCCGACGGCATCGTCGAACGCTCTCCCGACGAGCCCTCCGGGGACGTCGTACGTGCCCTGGAGCGCGAGCATACTTTCGGTGGGCACGGAGTCAGCATCGCAGGACAAAGTCCCGTGAAAGACCGGGGCGAGCTTGTCGCCGACGGGTTCCCAACTGATCGTGAGGATGTCGTTGAGCCGGGCTTGATCGCGCGCATGAGCAACACGGAAGGACGCCTCCTGCTCGAGGGCGATCGGGCTATGGATCCCGATCACCTCGGCCGGCACGCGCACGGTCATCTTCCCCTCGCTCGAAATTCTTTGCAGCGCCGGCTCGATCAGCGATGTTGCCGTTTCCGGGGCGCAGCGCACGCGCTCTTCGGCGATGATGTTTGCCATGATGTGTCGCTCCTCGCCGCGAGAGAGCCTCTCGCGTTGTGTCGGTTCTGGGGCTTGCATCACCGATACCGGAACGCCGAGAAGGTCGCGTGAAGGGCGCCTTCACGGAGAATTCTCGGACCTCTCGTATCGTCGGAAATGGAGGTAGCGCATGCGCACTTCGTACTCGCTCTTGAATCCCACGGCATGTGCCGTCGCCGGCGGCGTCTGCAGCCTCGTCCTCGTGGTTGTGGCCGCGTTCGGCATGCTGAGCGTCGGATCCATGATGGGCAGCCGCTGGATGATGGGCGGCTACGGTCCGTTCGGCGGCTATCCCGGCTATCACATGACGGGCGGCGGCGCGCTGTTCATCCTGTTCTGGGCGGCCATCGCGGGGACGCTCGTCGGCTTGGTCTCGGCTCTGGTGTACAATGCCGTCGTCGGGACGTCGGTATCCGAGCCTGCGGCGGGTGCCTCCGTTGAATCGCGCCGTTCGCGCCAAGACTGAAACGCGGCGACCCTTTAGGGCCCGAGTTGGAGGGTGACGTGAACGGTACCGTTGAGGTAGCGTTCGCGCATCGCGAATCCGCCCTCGTGCAGAAGTGCCAGCATCGCGACGTTTCCGGGCGTCGTGTCGGCGTGGAGCGTCCGGACCTTACGGGCGCGCAGTTCCGCGATGATCCCGCGCAACAGGGCGGTGCCGACGCCGTGATGCTGCTCGCGATCGCGCACGACGAATGCGGTCTCCGCGTCCGCGGGACTCGACAGCACCGCGTACGCTTCGCCGACGATCTCACCGAGCGCGTTTTCCGCGATCAGCGCGAACTCGGGGCCGCTGCCGCGGATCTCGCGGCGCAGCTCCTGGGTCGCGGTGTCGCGCGAGACGCCGCCCATGAAACGCCTCACGATCGAGGCGGGTGAGAGGGAGTCCACCAGCGCGTCGACCCGCTCGGCGTCGGCGGCAGTGGCGGGGCGAACGCGAATCGCGGGATCGATGACCATGCCTCGAGTGTGCCGTACGCCTGTGAACGCCGCGCGAAGACGGCTTCACGCCTTCGTAACAGCGCGGTAGCACGATCTCTGCATGGACCTCTTTTCGCGAATCCTCGTCCCCGTCGACGGCTCGGATCCGTCGAACTCCGCGGTCCGGCTCGCGCTCGAGCTGGCGGCTCCGCCGCGTGATGCCGCGGTCCGCTTTCTCTCCGTATTCGAGCGCGATGCGCTCAGCAAGTTCTATTTCGCGGATGCGAGCTCGGGATTCGCGCTTGCCGAAGTGCTGGACGCGGCCCAGGTCGAGTGTCGCCGCGCGCTCGATTCTGCGATGGACGCGGCGCGCGGTGCCGGCGTCGACGCGACCAACAGCATGCGCACCGGGCTCGCAATCGACGAAATCGTCGCCGTGGCGCGAACGTGGGATGCCTCGTCGATCGTCATCGGCACGCATGGCCGCACCGGACTTGCCCGGGGCGTTCTTGGCAGTTGCGCGGAGGGCGTGCTGCGCAAGAGTCCGGTTCCCGTCCTCGTCGCGCATGCACCGGCGGCCATTCCAGCGACGCTGTTCGAGCGTATCCTGTGTGCCGTGGACGACTCGCCGGCGGCACGGCGGGCCTTCGAGGCGGCCGTTGCGCTGGCCGTGGAGCGACGGGCCGAGCTGCACCTGCTCACGGTGGTCCAGATCGCCGACCTGTACGCAGCCGGCTTCGAGCGCGACGGCTTCGACCCGGACGGCTCGATGAGCGCGATCTATGCGGAGGCGCGGGCGGCCGTCAAGCGGCTCGCCGCGGAGGCGATCGTGCACGGTGCGCGCATCAAGCCGCACGTGCTCGGCGGAGCCGACGTCGCAGAGCGCATCATCGCCTGCGCGACCGCGCAGCGCTGCGGCCTCATCGCGCTCGGAACCCACGGTCGCGGAGGAATCCGGCGCGCGCTCGCGGGTAGCACCGCCGAAGGCGTTCTCCGCTCCAGCCCGATCCCGGTGCTCGCATTCCGCGATCCGGCCGAGAATGAGCCGGCGGAGGACCGGCCCCGCGAGAGCGCCGTCAGCGCGCGGTGAACGCGGCGCGCGCCAGCTGCCACCCTTCGCGCGCGGCGACGACGTAGGCGGCGACGCGCGAGCGATCGTCCGAGATGCGGCCTTCGCCGGCGAGCGAGGCGTTGCGCGCCGCGTCGATCAGCGCCCCCGCCGCCGCGGCGCCCTGGACGCCGGCTGCCCGAATCTCGGCCGCGTGTTCTCCCACGCCACCGGTGAAGGCGACGAGATCGACTCCGCCGAGGACGCCGATCATCGCTCCGATCCCGGCACGCGCGTCGTGGTATTCATTGCCGCTCAGCCGTGTTGCAACGCGTCGCCGTGAGGCGTCGCGGCCAGGGCTATACCGTCTTTTTCGACGGCACGCGAGGCGTTCGCGGCATGGACGACGAGAACGGGAACCCGACTCGCGCGCATTAGGGCTTCCGCGACGCTGCCGAGGAGGACGCGCTCCAACCCGCCGCGGCCGTGGCTGCCGATGACGATGGTGTCGGCGCCGATCCGCTGCGCGTGTGCGACGATCTCCGGAACGATCTGGCCGTCGAGCCGGTTCGTTTCGATCGTCAGTCGGTAGTCGCGGCTCGCGGTTTCGGACGCGCGGCGGAGAACGGCGATACCTTCGCGGTGCGCCGCGTCGTCATCGCTGTACCAGTCGACGTGGCGCCCGTGCAGATGCGGACGCGGCTCGCAGACGTACACGGCGGTGATGCGTCCACCACGACCGCGTGCGAGCGAGCACGCCGCTTCGAGCGCGGCGTCCGACGGCGCCGAACCGTCGAGCGCCAGCAAAATGTTGGAAAAGTGGGTCATGAGGTTTCAGCTTTCTCGTGACGAAGCAGTGAAAGGGAGCCTGCGCCCGGCGCAAGATCGTGCTCGACGATGTCCTCAACGACGAGGCGGCGCATCACGACGATCGTGACTGCGGCGAGCGGCGCGGCCATCATGATCCCGAGCGCGCCCGAGGCCAGCCCGAGGACGAGCTGTGCCGCAATCGTAAGCGCCGGCGGTAGGCGCACGATGCGCCGCTCCGCGAACGGGATGACGAAGAAGTCGTCGAGCGCGTGGGCCAGCCAGAACAGCAGCGCGACACCGGCGACGTGCTGCCAGCCGAGCGGCGCCGCGAGCAGCACCGCCGGGAGCCCGGCGGCGATCGGACCCACGTTGGGGATGAACGCGAACAGGCCGGCAAGCACGCCGAGGGCGGTCGCGTCGGGGACGCCTAATGCGCGCAAGCCGAAGCCACACAGGATGCCGACCGCGATCATCGAGACCGCGCGAGCGCGCAGCCAGAGTGCGATCGTCGTGCCGGCCTCGTCGAGCACGGCCTCGACGCGTGCACGTCGTTGCGGCGGAACCAGGTGCAGGAAGCCGCCGACGTAGGTCCGCGGCTCGGCCGCGAAGCAGACGGCGGCGAAGATCAGGATCGCGACGTCGACGAGACCGGCGAGCGTACCACCGAGGACGCCGCGCAGCGCGCCGGCCAGGCCGCCGGCGCCGGCTAGGAGCACGCCGGGATCGAGTTGCATCTGCGCTAGGCGCGACGCCCACGGCTCTTCGCGCAGCGCGTGCGCGACGGCGTTGGCCGCGGAAGGCAGCGTGACGGCGAGCTGCGTCACCTGTCCGGCGAGTATCGCCTGCCAGCCCCAGAGTACCGCCGCGACGGCGAGCGCGAGTGCGCCGAGCAGTGCCGCGAGTCCGACACCTGAGGGGACGCGTAGCGAACGCGAGATTCCGATCGCGCCCGCGCGCAGCGGCACCGCGAAGACCGCAGCGGCAAAGAATACGAGGAGCACGTCATGCAGCGTGACGATCACGATGAGCGCGACGAGAATACCGGTGCCGAGCCATACGCCTCTCACCACTTGAACGGCTCCCACCACAGACTTGCGAGCGTCCCGATCCCGGCGGCGGCGAATGCGACGGAGAGTGGAGGCGCGGCGAGATGAAGCAGCAGCGCGAACGGCGGAACCGCGATCGCGAGCGCTAAGCTGGCGAGCGAGAACGCGCCGAGCACGAGGGCGGTTCGGGTCGGCGCGGGAGCGTGCCAAAGCGGCCGATCGGGCGAGCGCTCGACGTAAACGAGCGCGGTCTGACCGCAGAACATCGCGATCAGAGCGGCCGCGCGCGCCGCGTTCTCGGCGAGCCCGTGCGTCAGTGCGAATGCGTAAACGAGCGTCACCGCTACCGCGAGGGTCACGCCGAGCGCGCCGGCGCGGAGCCAGTCTCGCCGCCGCAGCAAGCCTTCGGCGCGCGGACGCGGCGGACGCCGCATAGTATCCGGTTGCGCTCGGTCGCTCTCGAACACCAGCGACGAGACGGGATGGACGATGAGCTCCAGCCACACGAAGTGGACGGGCGCGAGGAGAAGAGGGAATCCGAGCGACGGCAGCACGATCGCCGGCACGATGAGCGGCACGTGGAAACCGAGCAGATACCCGAACGCGCGGCGCAGGTTGTCGAAAATTCGGCGTCCGTTGCGGATCGCGCGCACGATCGTCGAAACGTCGTCTTCGAGGAGGACCAAGCCGGCCGCTTCGCGTGCCACCTCGGTGCCACGCTGGCCCATCGCGATCCCGATGTCGGCCTCCCGCAGCGCGAGCGCATCGTTCGTGCCGTCGCCGGTCATCGCGACGACCTGTCCGCTCGCACGGAGCGCGCGCACGATCGTCAACTTCTGCTCCGGACGCGTGCGCGCGAAGACCCGCGCACCGTCGACGAGCGCGGCGAGCTCGTCGGGCCGCGCGACCGCCAAGGCGTCGCCCGTGACGACGCGCTCGGCGTCGTCGCCGAATCCGCACGCGCGTGCCACGGCGCTCGCGGTGGCCGGGTGATCGCCGGTGATCATCACGACGCGAACCGACGCGGCGCGGCACGCCGCGAGCGCCTCGGGCGCGTCTTCGCGGACGGGATCGCGAAATGCCGCCAGCCCGATCAGACGCAGCGGCTGAGTGCCGTCGGCGCGGGCGACGGCGAGCACGCGCATCCCGCGGGCGGCGAGGTCGTCGTTCGCGTGCAGCGCTTCGCGCGTGAGCGCATCATCGGAGCCGGCGAGCGCCAAAAGGTTCTCGAGCGCGCCTTTGACTGCGTGAACGGTGCGCTCAGCGATGCGCCAGCGTTTCGCGGCGTAGCGCCGGCGTGCTTCGTACGGGGCGTCCTCGAGCAGCGACGCGGAGGCTCGCGGATCGCGCGCCGCGGCGCGCGCGAACGCCGCATCGAGCGGGTCCGCCCCGTGCGCTTCGCTTGCGAGCAGGGCTGTTTCGATCACCTGCTCCCGCTCGGCGCCGCCGAACGCTACGATCTCGGCGAGCTCGACGCGTCCGTACGTGAGCGTTCCCGTCTTGTCAACGCAGATCGTCGAAGTCGAGCCGAGCGTCTCGACGCTTGCGAGCCTGCGCACGAGCGCGCGATCGCGCGAGAGCCGCCACGCGCCGAGCGCGAGATACAGCGTGTACACCATCGGCAGCTCTTCAGGGACCGCGGCCATCGCGAGGCTGACGGCCGCGATGACGGCGAGCGTCCACGGAGCGCCGTGTCCGCGTTCGATCAGTACGACGGCGATGCAGACGACGACGACGACAACGCTGAGCCGTGAAACCAGTCTTCGGATTGCGGTCTCGATCGGCGTACGCGGTGACTTGAGCCGTCCGAGCAGCGTCGCGATCGCACCGTAGCGCGTCGCCGCGCCGGTCGCCGTCACGCTTGCGAGCGCTCGGCCGCCGACGACTGTCGTTCCGGCCGAGATCACGGGTGCCTCGCCGGCTGCGCGCTCCACCGGGATCGACTCGCCGGTCAGGGCGGACTCGTCAACCGCCAGGCGTCCATCGATAAGCTCGCCGTCCGCTGCGACGACGTCGCCTTCGGCGAGGACGAGCGCATCGCCCGGCACGACATCGCTTGCGCGTATGGCGCGCTCGATGCCGTCCCGAAGGACGCGCGCGCGGGGCGCGGTGAGCTCGCGCAGGCGCGCCAGCGCAGCGTCGGCGCGCCCTTCGAGGACGACGCCGACAAGGATGACCGGGAGCAGGGCGACGCCCGAGATGATGGCGTCGGTTCGATCGCCGAGGATGGCGTAGGTCACCGAGGCGACGACGAGCAGGACCGCCATCGGATCCGTCGCGATCCGAGCGGCCCACGTGAACACGGCCGGCATCCGCCGGTCGGCGGCGGCGACGTTCGGCCCGAAGAGGCGCAGCGCTTGGGCCGCTTCGTCGGAGCTGAGCCCGCGGACGAGCGGTCCGGCCGGCGAGCCGGCTTCGGCGATCATCACCTCCCCAGCGTACGAGCGCCGTGCGAACGCTGTAAGAGCGCGGCGTTCACGGGACCTTCACCTCGCGCGGCCAGACTCCAGGACATGAGCTTCGCGCATCCCCTCGCTCGCATTGTCGTTGCATACGACGGCTCGCCGCCTGCGGATGCCGCGCTCGCGCACGCCGTCGAGCTCGCCGGGCAGTTTGCAGGCGATGTCGTCGTCGCGCACGTCTCGGACGTCTGGGCGCCGACGTCGCTTCCGCTCGCGACAAAGTCGCCGCACGAGCTGCGCGACGTCGGTCCGGTCGTTCGCGGTCTCGACGTGTTTCGCCGCGAGCTCCTCGAGCACGCGGGCGAACGCGTTGCGTCGTGCACGGTGCCGGTGAGCCTGGACTTCTCGACGAACGGCATCGTCGCGGGCGTGCTGGACGCCGCACAACGCTGGAACGCGACCGCAATCGTGGTCGGAATGCGCGATCTCTCCGGCGTTGCGCGGATGCTGACCGGCAGCGTCACGGACGGGATCTTGCGCAACGCGGAACTACCCGTGATCATCGTGCGCGTCGGACAGGCATCGCGCCACCCAGAGCTGCAGCGCGTCCTCGTAGGAGTCGACGCCTCGCGGCCGTCGGAAGGCGCGGCAGCCTTCGGGGTCGCGCTGGCGCTGGAAAACAGCGTACGACTGGTCTTTTGTTCCGTCGTCGAGACGCACCGCGTCGCCGAGGCGGCCGGCGGGTACTCGTACGATCCGACGCCGTATCTCCACGACCTTGGCGTCGCGGCGCGCGAAGCGGTCGACGTGGGACTGCAATACGCGAACGCTGTAGACCTCTACCCTGACACGGAGATTGCCGAGGCCCACGACGCCGCGAGCGGGTTGATCGGTGCCGCGCGCCGCCAGGGTGCCGACATGATCGTCGTCGGGACGCACGGCCGGCACCACCTCGATCGCGTGTTCCTCGGCAGCACCGCCGAGAGCGTCGTACGGCGAAGTAATGTTCCGGTTGTTGTCGTCCCGGCTCGCGCGAAGGTCCTGCCAAACAGTCTCGCGGCCGAAGCCGCATACGGGTAGGCCGCCAGTCCGCGGCGACGTCAGCCTTTTAGGGTTCGAGCTGAAGGGTGGCGTGCACGACGAACGCGGCGCGCGCGAGTTGCCAGCCCTCGCGCGCAGTGACGACGTAAACGGCGACGCGCGAACGTTCGTCCGAGATGCGGCCTTCGCCGGCGAGCGAGGCGTTGCGCGCCGCATCGATCAGCGCCCCCGCCGCAGCGGCGCCCTGGACGCCGGCTGCCCGAATCTCGGCCGCGTGTTCTCCCACGCCACCGGTGAAGGCGACGAGATCGACTCCGCCGAGGACGCCGATCATCGCTCCGATCCCGGCACGCAGCCGCCAGGCCAGCACGTCGAGCGCGAGCCGCGCGTCGGGGTCGTCAGCAGCGGCCAGCAGGTCACGCACGTCGCCGCTGCGCCCCGAGATCCCGAGCAAGCCTGAACGGTGCTCGAGCATTTCCTCGAGCTCGCCGACCGTGACGCCGTTACGCAGAACGTGCACCAGCAGACCCGGGTCGACGGAGCCGCTGCGCGTCGCCATGGGCAGCCCGTCAAGGGGCGTGTAACCCATTGTCGTGTCGATGCTCGCACCGCCGCGGATCGCACACAACGACGATCCGCCGCCGAGATGCGCGGTCACGACCCGTACGCTAGTGACGTCGAGACCCGCGAGCGCGCACGCGCGATGCGCTGCGTACTCATGACTCAAGCCGTGATAGCCCAACCGGCGCAAACCCGACTGGGTGAGGCTGCGAGGCAGCGCGTACGTCGTGGCAGCGGCGGGCATCGTGCGATGGAACGCACTGTCGGCGACCGCGAGCTGTGGCAGCTCGGGGCGCAGCCGGCGCACGATAACGACCGCCTCGAGCGCGCGAGCATCGTGGAGCGGGGCCTCGCCGGCGACTCTGCCGATCCGCTCCGCGGCGCGTTCGTCGAGCCGCAGCACCGGCGGCGATCCGTCGGGGAGCCGCACGAAGCGGTGCACGACGACGTCGGCCTCGCTCCGGAGCACGGCTGCGAGCCCCTCTTCGAGCGCTGGGGTCTGCAATTCGATAGCCGGCGGCGGCGGAGCGGCGAGCGGCGGCAGCGGCGAGAAAAGGTCGTAGCGTTCGAGCTTGAGACTGGTCGAACCGGCGTTGACGGTGACGACGCGCAGCCGCGCCGGTTCGCTGCTCAGGGTTGCCGCTCGCCCGACGAGATCTCGCGCAGCAAGATCTCGACCTGCGCCAGTTCGTCGAGAATCGTGGTCAGCCGCTCGGGCGTCGGGTCGACGATGCCGTCGCGGAACGCCTCCACGTTCGAGACGACGACGGTGAGGTGATTGCGGATCTCGTGTACACGGTTGCTCACGAAGGGTTGACCATTTTATAGCCGACGCCCAACACCGTGACGATGTAGCGCGGGTTGGCCGGATCGGGTTCGATTCGCAACCGCAAGTTTGCGATATGGCGGTCGATCGTACGGTCGAAGACGTCGCCGTCGGCAGTCACGTGCTCCAGCAGCTGGTCGCGCGTGAGCGTTTGGCCCACGTGCGAGCACAGCACGTTAAGGATCTTGAACTGCGTCGGCGTGAGCGTGACGGACTTGCCGCCCACCCGCACCTCGTGGGCGACCGGATCCAACGTTATCGCGCCGATCCGCCGCTCGTGCGGCGACGTCCCGACTTCCGCACGCTCGTTGCGGCGCAGCACGGTCTTGACGCGAGCGACCACCTCTCGCGGACTGAACGGCTTGCTGACGTAGTCATCGGCGCCGAGCTCGAGCCCGACCACGCGGTCGATCTCATCGGCTCGACCGGTGAGCATGATGATCGGCACGTTGCGCACCGAGCGCATCCGTCGTAGCACGTCGGTCCCGGGGAACCCCGGCAAGTTGACGTCGAGCACCACCAGATCCGGGTGATGGCGCTCGAACAGGTCGATCGCCGTCGGACCGTCCGGGGCATAGACGACGTTGAACGAGTCCTCGCGCAGATAGCGCAGCAGGATTTCCACCACGGCCGGCTCGTCGTCGACGACCAGCACGGTCCGCCCGGTCATCGCGGTCATGATCGCCCAAGTTCGGCCGTCCGTACCGGCGGTCCCGTGTCCGCAGATTTCATTTCGAGCCTCGGTCGACGATCAGCCGCCGTGCTTTGCGGCCTCGGTTTTCTCATACTCCGAGCGAAGCTCGCGCCGGACGCCGTCTAAGAGGGAAACGAACGTGGCGTGCGCGATTCGACGGCCCACGACGTCGTCGAAGAGCTTTCCGGCGACACCGCCGGGCGGTTCGTATCGACCGCCGAGCTCGAGCTCGCATTCAGCGTAGTCCTCACCCGCGCGGAGTGTAATCGTGCCCTCGAAGCCGGGCGTCGGGATACCGCGCGAGGTCTGCCCCGCGGTCCAGGCAATGCTATAGCGCGATGTGAAGTTCTCCGTGCCGGCGATGCGCTGCGTCACCGCGGTGACGTCGCGCGCAATCTCGCGCCCCGGCGCCACCGGGACGACGAGCGCGAGCACGCAGCGGCCTTCGCCGGCTCCGGGTTCGAGGCCCAGCCTGCGCTCGAGGGCCCCTACGGCCTGCACGTAGGGCGCTTCCAAATAGACGCGCTCACGGACTTCTGTCATACGATCGAGCATACCATAAACCTCAGCGCTCGAATTCGGCCCCTGGGTCGGCGCTAGTTCATTTTGAGCAGGAGCCGCTTGATCTCCGCGAGCAGCTCGGATGCGGTCGCCTGCGCGATGCGTTGTCCGAACGCCGCATCGAACGCCGCGCCGGCGATGCCGAACGGCGGGCGGTAGCTGCCGTCGATCTCGATGCGGCACCAGCCGATCGCGTCCTCCGCGACGCTGAGCGTTCCGGAAAAGCTGGGATAGGGTCCCCCGTCTTTCGGCGTCCACGATACGTCGAGCAGTCGGTACCCGGGATATGCAGGCTTGGTCTTGAGGTGAAAGTCGACGTCTCGCTCGACCGTGAGGTGACCGAAGCGAACGCGCAGCGGAAGGACGGCGTCGCCGCCGTCGAAATGCGCGTACAGGCGGTCGGGAACCTCATCGAACGGACACGCTACGGTCGTGAATTCACGTATGTTGCTCACCGCGCAGCTACCGTTTGGCCTTCGCGACCGGCATCGTCCACCACACGAACACGCGCCATGCCGGCGTGCCCACTCGGTCGACGCCGTTCCCGACGTTGGTCCCGGAGAGCCCCGCTTCCGTGTACAGCCGCAGATATCGCGCGAGCTGCACCGTGAGGTCGATGTTGCCGTAGTGGTTGATCGTCCCCATCCCGTCGTCGGTCATCTCCCGCCGGAACCCGACGAGCACTTTGTCCTTGAAGAGCGGCTGGTAGACGTTGAGCGTGTATCCACGGCTGTTTGCGGGCACGGTGGCTCCGGCCGCGGGATAGCTGTCGTGCGTGGTTTGGTAGACGAAGAATACCCCCGGCACCCCGTGCGTGGGATCGCGCTGCACGTATCCGGCCAGCGCCGTATACCGGTCGGTCAGGCCGTCGGAGATGGGGAAGGTTCCGGTTGCGCCGTAGACTCCGACCTCGAGCGGACTCTTGGGCCGCATGAAGGCGGCGCGGTACTGCAACGCTTTCCCGTTGCCCGGGACCCAGTCTGTCGCACCGTTCAGGTCGGCGGTGCTGCCGACGTACGCTGCGTCGACGCTCACCGAACCTCGGAGGTATCCGGCCTTCGCGCCCCACCGGTTCGCGTCAAGCTCGTAGGTGTGTTCGCCGACCGTCACCTCCGGCGTGTTGAAGGGCGCGATCTCGATCCACATGCTGTACGGCGATGGCGCGGGAACTTCCAGCTTGCCGACTTCGAGGTACCCGTTATGCTTGAAGAGGTTGTTGTAGCTGACCCAGGCGGTGTCCAGCCCGCCGGCCTGGTTGCCGTTCACGAGCCACTGCTGCACGTGGTACGACCAGTTGTCGCCCGCCAGCCCGACGGCGTGGATGGCGACGCTTCCCCATACGACTTTGTGCGTGTCGGGGGCAGGTGCTTGTGAGTCGTAGCGCGTCTGATAGTTGACCCAGAGCGGGACGACCTTCTTGAGGACGGCCGCGTCCATGTACGCGTACTGCGAACGCTGGACGTATCGCCCGTATGCGTTCAAGGCCGGCACCGCGGTGTGGCACTGCGAACACGCGACGCCGTATGCTTCTCCAAAGGTCGGCATCGCGAGGGTCGGCGCGCGGTTGACGACGACGAGCGCTGCTGCGAACCCGACGCCTAACGCGAATCGAAGCGCGCGTGTCATGGCCTCACCACGACCGTCAACGCCATATCCGCGTGGCCTGGACCGCACATGATCGCGCACGGGATCTTGTACGTTCCCGCTTTCTTCGGGGTGACGCTGATCGACACGGGCTTGTCCGGCGCGATCATCGTAGACGGGATCCCGAGTTCCTTCGAAACGATGCCGTGGACGCCGCCCGCCGACGTGAAACGCAACGTCTGGCGCTTACCCGCGCGCAGAACGATGTGGTCGGGGGCGAACTTTTGGTCGGCTGTCGCCACGATGTTGATGACGGGCACGGCCGGCTTCGCAGGCGCGGCAGCGCCGATGGGGGCCGCACCCGTGGCGGCGACCAACATGGCCGCGGAAAGGGCAATCACTATCGCACGCATGGTACTCCTCCGCTCGATCGTAGAGCGGCTGTGGGAACGCGCTGCGAACGGCGGGTCGGGGCGTGTGAACGGATCTTCACACGCCCCTTCATCGCGCGTGCACGCGCGCTCCATACCATTGCCACGGTATGAGTACGGCGGTTTCCACGCTCGAAGAGCCGATCGCGGGCGCGCTAGGCTTCACAGAGTGATCACACGGCATGACTCCGGAGGTTGGCTATGACCGGGATGCTCGATCCGGTGACGATGGACGCGCTGTTGAGATCCGAGACAGTCGCGCATCTCGCATGCATCCGAGCCGACGGTCGGCCGTACGTCGTGCCCATCACCTATGCCTATGATGGAGAGGCTCTGTACTCGTACAGTGCCGACGGCGACAAGCTGGATGCGCTGCGTGCCAACCCCTCGGTGTGCGTGGTCGTCGACCGTGTCGAGGACGCTGCCAACTGGGTCAGCGTCCTCGCGTGGGGCACGTTCCGCGAGTTGGCCGACGGGTCTGCCGCACAGGCTCTACGGCTGATCAGCGAACGCTTGCGTACGGTAGCGCTTGCGGATGCGGCGCCGGGTTCGGCCGAACGGAGTTACGTCGGCCGCACCGGACGTGACGGCGTCACGTACCGCATCGCGATCGCCGAACGCACGGGGCGCTTCTCCAAGAGTTGACCGGCCTTTTCGGTAAATCGAACATACGTTCGATCCAACTGTCATGCCGAGCCCCGTCTTGTCATGCTGAGCCCCGTCGAAGCATGGGCCACCATCGTCGCCGCGGCGCGGCCAAGGGTGACAACCACCGGGCGAGTTACGTAAAACCCCGCCGCCTGGTTGCCGCAGGGTTGCATGTGGGCTATAGTGGTCGACAGTGGATCACAGTGGGGCTCAGTGGAGGTCCTGATGGACCGTCCGCTGTTCACAGGTTCGGTCGAGCATAGCCTAGACGATAAGGGCCGTCTCGTCGTGCCCGCACGCTTCCGCGAGCGGCTGGGTGCCGGCTTCTTTCTCACCATCGCCGAGCCCGACCCGTGTCTGGCGCTTTATCCGGCCTCCGCCTGGGGTGACGTCTGCGCCCGCATCGAGGCCGCCCCGGTCAAAGATGCACGCTTCCGCAGCTACGTGCGCCACCTCTTCGCCAATACCGAAGAGCTCAGCACCGACGCCCAAGGCCGGCTGGTCATCCCGGCCGCGTTGCGCGCCTACGCCGGGATCGACAAGGAAGTGATCTCGATCGGCTCGCTCACCCGCGTCGAGGTCTGGGCCAAGGACCGCTACGCGAAGCACGTCCGCGACCGCGGCGAGCTGCCCGACATCGCCTCGGAGCTGGGGCTGTTTTGATTGCCGCCCCACGTTCCGGTCCTGGCGCGACAAACGGTGGACGCACTAGCGATCCGCTCGGATGGAACCTACATCGACGCAACGTTCGGTGCCGGTGGGCACTCGGCGCTGATCCTTGCGGCCCTGAATGCGCGGGGCCGGCTGGTCGCGTTCGATGCGGACCCCTCGGCGGGCGCGCACGCGCTCGCCGACCCGCGCTTCACGCTGCTGCACGCGAACTTCCGCGATTTGGCGTCGAGTCTCGACGCGCTGGAGATCGCGCAGGTCGATGGGGTTCTTTTCGATTTGGGGGTGAGCTCGATGCAGTTCGATGAGGGCGAGCGCGGCTTCTCGTTCCGCGTCGCCGCGCCGCTGGACATGCGCATGAACCCCGCTGCCGGCGAGAGCGCCGCGGAGTTTTTGGCGCTCCGCGACGAGCGCGTTATCGCCGACACCATTTACGAGTACGGCGAGGAGCGCAAGTCGCGCCGCATCGCGCGCGCCATCGTCGCGCTGCGCGAGGCCGGCACGCCGGTGCGCGACACGCTCGATCTCGCCGGGGTCGTCGCGCGCGCCGTGCGCGCCCCCGCGCACGCCAAGATCCACCCGGCCACGCGCACGTTCCAAGCCCTGCGCATCGCGGTCAACGACGAGCTCGGCGCGCTGCGCGAGGGGCTCGACGCCGCCCTCGCGCGCACCGCGCCGGGCGGCCGCATCGCCGTCATCAGCTTCCACTCGCTCGAGGATCGCATCGTGAAGCACACCTTCCGGGAGGATCCGCGCGTGCGCGTCCTCACTCGCAAGCCGATCGTCGCCGCGGGTGACGAAATCGCTTCGAACCCGCGGGCGCGCAGCGCCAAGCTGCGGGCCGCCGAACGCATCGCGGTGGCGGCATGATCGCCGCGCAGCGTGTCGAGCCCGAGCTGCGGCGCATCGACCGCGTCCGCCACGCCGCCGACCGGCGCGTGCGCCGCACCCGCCGCCGTTTGCACCGGCCGGTCCACGCCGTCGCCACCCTGACGATCCTCTTGCTGCTGCCGCTGCTGGGCTACGTCGCATTGACCTCGCGGATCACCTCGCAGAGCTTCGCGCTGGTCCGCGCCGAGCACGATCGCACGGCGCTCGTCGACGAAACGCAACGGCTCGACGACCGCATCGCGCAGCTCCAGTCGCCCGAGCGCCTCGCCGCGCTCGCCGCGAACCTCAAGCTGCACGACCCGCACGTGTACGCCGTCGTACGCATCCCCGAGCCGAAGGCGCAGCCCCGGCCGACCGGGCTGGCGTTCTTCGGGACCTTGTTCAGCGGCAGCAGCCGGTAATCTGATGGCGGCACGTGCCTTTGCGCGCGTCCCGCCGCTGCGCGCGAAGGTCGCGATCGTGTTCCTGACCGTCTTGGCGCTCGCGCTGGCGCTGCGCCTGGGCGAGCTGCAAATCCGCGAAGGCCCCAGCCTGGCGCACAAAGCGCTGCGCCAGCACGGTCACACGGTCGAGACCTTCGCCAAGCGCGGTGCGATTCTCGACCGCAACGGCGGCGTGCTCGCGCATTCGCTGGCGTCGGAATCGATCTACGCGGTACCGCCCGACGTGCTCGACCCGCACGCCGTCGCGGTGAAGCTCGCGCCGCTGCTGCACAAGCCTGCGCCCAACATCGAAGCGGCGTTGCGCGACAAGATCTCGTTCCGCTGGTTGGCGCGCAAGGTCCCGCACGACGTCGCCAAGCGCGTCGACGCGCTGGCGATCCCGGGAATCGTCACGAAAGGCGAGGAGACCGGACTGCGCTTCGTCTCGTCGGGGCGCCTTGCGTCGACGGTGGTCGGCTTCACCGGAACCGACGAGAACGGCTTGGACGGCCTGGAGTACTCGCTCGACAAGCTGTTGCGCGGCACACCGGGGCGCATGCGCATCGAAGCCGATCAGTTCAACCGCGCGATCCCGTTCGGCGAGACGCAGGTCGTCGAGCGCGCCGTCCCCGGCAACACGATCGTCACCACGCTGGACCCGTACCTGCAATTCGAAGCCGAGCGGCTGCTGCGCACCGCGATGAAGAAGTGGAGCGCGCGCAGCGCGACCGCGCTGGTGATGGATCCGTGGACCGGCGAGCTGCTCGCGGTCGCCAACTTGCCCGACTTCGATCCGACCCACTTCGGTGCGTTCGGCAGCGATACGTGGCGCGACCGCGCGATCAGCGACGCCTACGAGCCCGGTTCGACCTTCAAGCTCATCACCGCGGCGGCGGCGCTCGAGAGCGGAAAGTTCCCGGCCGGCGTGCGCTTCCCGGCGCGCGATGCGATCGAGGTCGGCGGGCGCACGATCCACAACGCCGAGGACGGGTTGATGGCGAGCGGCCGGGGCAGCGAGTCGATCGAAGAGATCGTCGCGCTCTCACACAACGTCGGCGCCGCCGAGATCGGGCTCGCCACCGGACCGACGGCGATGTACCGCACCATCCGCAAGTTCGGGTTCGGCGATGCGACCAAGGTCGAGCTTTCGGGCGAGAACCCCGGGATCGTCACCAAGCCCGCCGACTGGAGCGGTTCGTCGCTGGCGACGATCTCGTTCGGCCACGGCATCTCGATAACGCCGCTCGCCCTGGCGCGCGCCTACTGCGCGATCGCCAACGGCGGCCTGCTGCTGCGCCCGCGCATCGTCTCGGCGATCGAGGACGCCAACGGCAAACTGATCTACCGCTACGGCACGGAGGTCGAGCACCGCGTCATTACCGAGCGCACCGCGGCGACGCTGCGCGGCTACCTGCGCACCGCCGTCCTGCACGGCACCGGCAATCCGACGGCGCAAGTCGCCGGCTACACCACCGCCGGAAAGACCGGGACCGCCCAGGTCGTCGAAAACGGGGTCTATCTGGGCGGCGCCTACATCGCGTCGTTCGTCGGGATGATCCCGGCCGACCACCCGCGCTATCTGATCCTGGTCAAGGTCGAACGCCCGCACGGCTCGATCTACGGCTCGCAGGTCGCCGCGCCGGTGTTCGCGCAGCTCGCCCGGGCCGCGATGTTCCACGCCGGCGTGATGCCGGCCGCCGGCCCGGCGCGCTTGGTCAGTTCGGGCCGCGCGCCGAACGGAACGCGTTGATGCGAGAGACTGCCCGCCTCGTCGCGGCCCTCGCGGGCGCGCGCGTAGCCGGCTCGCTCCCGCCGTCGATCGACGCGATCGCCGGCGATTCGCGTGCCGTGCGCCCCGGAACGCTCTTCGTCGCGCTGCGCGGCGAACGCGTCGACGGCCACGACTACGTCGCCGACGCAATCGCCCGCGGCGCTTCGGCGGTCGTGGTCGAGCCCAATGTCACCCTGAACGCCAGTGTCACCCTGAGCCCGTCGAAGGGTGAACAGTCGTGCCCAGCGGTCATCACCGTCCCCGACACGCGCGTCGCCGCATCGGCGTTGGCCGACGCGTTCTACGACCACCCGTCGCAAGTGTTGATGGTGGTCGGTGTGACCGGCACCAACGGCAAGACCACGACCACGCATTTGCTGCGCGACGTCCTCGAGAGCGCCGGCATCCCGTGCGGCGTCGTCGGCACGCTGGGTGGCGAGTTTCGCGGCGAGCGCTGGCCGCTCTCCAACACGACCCCGCTCCCGCTCGAGCTGCACGCGCTGCTCGCCGCGCAGCTCCGCGCCGGCGCGCGGGCGGTCGCGATGGAAGTCTCGTCGCACGCGCTCGCGCTGCACCGCGTCGACCACGTGCGCTTCCGCGCGGCGGCGTTGACGAACGTGACCCGCGACCACCTCGACTTTCACGGCACGCTCGAGCGCTACGTCGCCGCGAAGCGGCACCTGTTCGCGCTCGCGCCGGCCGCGGTCCTCAACCTCGACGATCCGGCCGGCGCCGCGTTCGCGCGCGAGCCGGCGAATCCGAACGCGCAGCTGATCACCTACGCGCTCGACACCGCCGCGACGCTGCGCGCCGACGATGTCGCGCTGGCCGGCGACGGCTCGACGTTCCGCGTCGGCGAGACGGCGGTCGAGCTCGCGCTGCCCGGCCGCTTCAACGTGCGCAACGCGCTGGCCGCGTTCGGGCTGGCGCGCGCGCTGGAAGTCGACGACGCGGCGATCGCGCGCGGCCTGGCCACCACGCGCGCTGTGCCCGGCCGGATGGAGCGCTTCGGGGCGTTCGGGATCGACGCGATCGTCGACTACGCGCACACGCCCGACGCGCTCGAGAACGTGCTGCGCGCGGCGCGCGAGATGACCAAGCGCGAACTGATCGTCGTGTTCGGCTGCGGCGGCGACCGCGATCCCGGCAAGCGCACCGAGATGGGCGAGATCGCGGCGCGCCTGGCCGACCGCGTGATCGTGACCTCCGACAACCCGCGCAGCGAAGACCCGCTGGCGATCGCGCTGACGGTCGCCAACGGCTACGAGCGCACCCAGATCGAGCTGGACCGCCGTAGCGCGATCCGCCGCGCGATCGACGAGGCCCAAGCCGGCGACACCGTCGTCGTCGCGGGCAAAGGCCACGAAACGTACCAAATCGTCGGCGACGAAACGCGCGCCTTCGACGACCGCGACGAAGTCCGAATAGCCTTCGCCAAACGCGCCCAAGCCGTGAGACGATGACGCTCGACACGCTCGAGGCGATCGACGCGATGCGCGCTCGGGTGGTCGGCGCGGAAGCGCTGCCCGCGGCGCTGCTCGTGCAGACCGACACGCGCTCGCTCGAACGCGGGGCGACGTTTCTCGCCTTGCGCGGCGAGAACTTCGACGGCCACGCCTACGTCGACGAAGCGTTCGCGCGCGGCGCCGCCTGCGCGATCGTCGACGCGCGCGACGAAGTGTCGATCGCCGCGGCCAAAGGCCGTGCGCTGCTGGTCGTCCCCGACACCTTGCGCGCGTACCTCGAACTCGGAGCGCTGGCGCGTACGCGCGTCCGCGGCACGGTCGTCGCGGTCACCGGCAGCACCGGCAAGACCACGACCAAGCAGTTCCTCTTGGGTCTGTTGCGCGGCGTCGGCGTCCCCGCCGCCGCGACGCCCGAGAACGAGAACAACGAGGTCGGCGTCGCCAAGTTCCTCTGCGGGCTCGACGACGGTGACGAACGGATCGCGATCGTCGAGATGGGCGCGCGCAAGTACCGCGACCTCGACGTGCTCGTCGCGGCGGCGCGCCCCGACATCGGCGTGCTCACCAACGCCGGCGAAGCGCACCTCGAGATCATGGGCTCACGCGGGCGCATCGCCGAGACGAAGTGGGCGGTCCCGGCGGGCTCGCGTCAGGCGGTGCTCAACCTCGACGACGCCGCGTCGCGCGAGCGCGCCGCAACGCTGGCGCTGGCGCCGCTGTGGTACGGCATCGACGACGAGCGCCCGCCGCAAGGCGCGCGCGCCGTCGTCATCGAGTCCGACGCGGTCCGCACGATCGCCGCGGACGGCGCCGTCGAGCGGTCGCGAATCGAGATCGGTTTCCCGGGCGACCACAACCGCCGCAACCTGGCCGCCGCGTTCGCCGCGGCGCTGCTGTGCAGCACCGGGCGCGCGAGCCTCGCCGACCTCGCCGAGGCGGTGCGCGGCGTGGCGCTGCCGCACGGCCGCTACGAGATCGTCGACCTGCCCAACGACGTGCGCCTGGTGTTCGACGCCTACAACGCGTCGCTCTCGGGGACGCTCGCCACGTTGGCGACGTTCGGGCGCGAAGAGGCGGAGCGCCGCATCGCGGTGCTGGGCAGCATGGCGGAGTTGGGCGACGACGCGCCCGCGATGCACGAGAAGATCGGCGAGATCGCCGCGACCCGCGCCGACGTCGTGCTCGCCGGCGGCGAGTTCGCGCCCGACACCGCGCGCGGCGTCGAGGCCAAGGGCGGTACGGTGGTGCGCTACGCCGCCAACGACGACGCGATCGCCTGGCTGCGCGCGAACGTCCGTCGCGGCGACACGATCCTGCTCAAAGGTTCGCGCCGCTACAAGATGGAGCAGATCGCCGAAGCGCTCGGCGCGGCGGTGTTCGCATGATCCCGGTCGCGATTCGCGAGAGCGGGCTCCCCGAAGGCCTCGTCGCGATCCCGGTGCGCACGCGGCTCATCGCCCCCGGCGACGACCTCGCCGCGCTCGTCGGCGCCGCGATCCGCGGGATCGCGCGCCCCGGCGACGTGGTGGTCATCGCCGAGACCGGCGTCGCCATCGCACAGTCGCGTTTCATCGCGGCCGAGTCGATCCGCCCGTCGCGCTTGGCGCTGGTGCTGTCGCGTCACGCCGGTGCGCTCGCGACGGTGAGCCAGCCCGAATCGCTGCAGCTGGTGATCGATCAGGTCGGCGCGCGCAAGGTCGTGTGGGCCGTGATCGCCCACGTGTTCGGTCGCCTGCGCGGGCGGCGCGGCGTGTTCTACGAGATCCTAGGCGAAGCGATCGCCGCGATCGACGGCTACACCGGGACGCTGCCGCCCTACGAGCGCGCGATCGTGCTCGGACCGGCCGATCCGGATCCCGTCGCGACCGTCCTGGCGTTGGCGCTGGGCGTGCATGTCGCGATCGTCGACGCCAACGACCTGCGCCGCGCTAAGACGCTGGGCGCCTCGCCGCACGTCGATCGCGACGCCGTCGAGCGCGCGCTCGTCGGCAACCCGCACGGCAACGGCGACGAGCAGACGCCGATCGTCGTCCTCGCCTGGCGCGGCACCGGCCCGAACCCGCTGGTGACGCCGTGAGCGACATCGGTATCCACCTCCCCTGGTGGGCTCCGCTGCTGTCGTTCTTCCCCGGCAACATCGGCAGGTTCGTCGTCCCGCTGCTGCTCTGCACCGTTGCGGCCTTCGCGCTGAGCGCGATCCTCGGGCGTCCGCTGATTACCGCGTTGCGCCGGGCGTCGGCACGGCAGATCGCTTACGAAGACGCGCCCCAAACGCATCAAAGCAAGACCGGCACGCCGACCATGGGCGGTCTGCTGTTCGGGCTCGCGCCGCTCGTCGCGCTCGTCGTCGCCCCCTTCCGCGAAACCGCGGCCCTGGCGGTGTTGATCTACGGCTGCATGGCGATCGGAGCGATCGACGACGTCGCCAAGATTCGCGGACAGCAGAACCGCGGACTGCGCGCGCGGACGAAGTTCGCGCTCACGGCGATCGTCGCCGTCGTCTTTCTGCTCGTCGCCGGACCGCAATACACGTCGTTCGTCGGCATCGGCGCGGTACCGCCCTGGCTCTGGTACGGGCTCTCGATCGTCGTCGTCGTCTCGACGACGCACGCGGCGAACCTGACCGACGGTCTCGATGGCCTCCTGTCGGGTGTCGCGATCCCGCCGTTGCTCGTGCTCGTCATCGCCGGGTATCTTGCCGAAGTGCGCGTGGGGGACGACGGAATGGCCGCTCAGGCCGTGGCGGCGGCGATGCTCGGCGCGGTGCTCGGTTTCTTGCTCTACAACCGCCATCCGGCGCGGTTGTTCATGGGCGACACCGGCTCGCTCGCCGTGGGGGGCGCGCTGGCCGGCGGCGCGATCCTCACGCACACGCAGCTGTTCCTTCCAATCATTGGCGGCGTGTTGGCGGCAGAAACCCTCAGCGTCATCATCCAGGTCGTGTCGTACAAGTCGACGGGCCGCCGCGTCTTTCGGATGAGCCCGCTCCACCACCACTTCGAGCTCGCCGGGTGGCCGGAGACGAAGGTGACCTCCGGATTTTGGCTCGCCTCGCTCGTCCTCTCCGTGTTGGGCCTCGCCCTGATCTCGCTAACTGCATGAATCCCCAACCGAGCGGCGAGCTGGGCCGCGACGAAAACGTTCTGATCATCGGCCTGGGGCGCAGCGGACGCGCCAGCGTCGAGGTGCTGCGCACGCGCGTCGCGCGCGTGTACGCGACCGACGAAGCGTCGCCCGACGAGCTCGCCGACGCGTTCGCCGACCTCGCGGCCGCCGGCGTCGAGTACGTTGAGCCCGCGCGCCTGGGCGACTACCTCGAGCGCATCACCGTCGCCGTGCTCTCGCCGGGGATCCCGCTCACCTCGCCGCTGGTGCGGCGCGTGCAGGCGGCGCGCATCCCGGTGTTCAGCGAGGTCGAGGTCGCCTACCGGTTGTGCCGCGCCCCGATCGTCGCGGTCACCGGTACCAAAGGCAAGTCGACGACGACCGCGTTGCTCGGCGCGCTGTTCGAAGCCGCCGGCAAGACGGTGCGCGTCGGCGGCAACATCGGCAACGCGCTAATCCGCGAGACCGCCGCCGCGTCGCCCGACGACTGGGTGATCGCCGAAGTCTCGTCGTTCCAGCTCGAGTCGATCCGCTCGTTCAAGCCGCGCATCAGCCTGATCCTCAACATCACACCCGACCATCTCGACCGCTATCCGTCGATGGAAGAGTACGCCGAAGCGAAGTTCCGCATCTTCGCCAACCAGGGCGCGGGCGACACGTTTATCGGCAACCTCGACGACCCGATCGTCGCCTCGGCGAATCAAGGCCAGGACGACGGCAGCCGCATCAAGGCGCGCGAGCTGTGGTTCGCGTCGGAGCCGCACCGCAACACGACGCTCTACCTGCGCAACGGCCGGCAGATCGTCTACGCGCCGCCAACGGGCGATCCGCGTCCGGTCGACATCCTGCGCACCAGCGAGATCGCGCTGCTCGGCGCGCACAACATCGAGAACGTGATGGGCGCCATCCTGGTCGCGCTGGCCGCCGAGTTGCCGCTCGACGCGATCCGCGCAGGCGTGCGCAACTTTCGCGCGCTGGGGCATCGGCTCGAGCCGGTCGCCGAGATCGACGGCGTGCAGTACGTCGACGACTCCAAGGCCACCAACCCCGGCGCGGTGATCGCCGCGATGCGCTCGTTCGACCGCCCGATCGTGCTCATCGCCGGCGGCAAAGCCAAGGGCACCGATTTCGCCGCGATGGGCAAGGTCGTTTCGTCGCGCGCCAAGGCCGTGGTGCTCATCGGCGAAGCCGCCGACGACATCGCCGCGGTCGTGCGGCGGGCGAAAGTCGAGCACGCGACGTCGATGGACGACGCGGTCCTGCGCGCGAGCAATCTCGCCGAGCCCGGCGACATCGTGCTGCTCTCGCCCGGCTGCGCGTCGTTCGACATGTTCCGCTCGGCCGAACATCGCGGCGAGCTCTTCGCCGGCGCCGTGCGCGGGCTCGGGGCGGTCGCCGGTGCACGCTAGAGGCGTCCGCCCCACGCAGCCCGGCGCGAGCTACGCGCGCACCGCGCGGCCCAAGCCCGTCCTCAAGCCGCCCGACGCGCTGCTGCTCGGTGCGGTCGCGTTTCTGGTCGGGCTCGGCTTGGTGATGGTCTACAGCGCGTCGAGCGCGACCGCGTACGCGGCCTACCACGACACCGCGCACTACCTCAAGCGCCAACTCGTCTATCTCGTGCTCGGACTGTTCCTCGCCTACGTGGCGTATCGCGTCGACTACGGCAAGCTGCGCGGGCTCGCGCCGGGCTTGGTCTTGTTCACGCTGCTGCTGCTGGGGCTCACGTTGATCCCGCACGTCGGCTTCTTGAGCGGCGGCGCGCGCCGCTGGCTGGGCTTCGGCGCTTTCTCGTTCCAGCCGTCGGAGTTGGGCAAGCTCGCGCTGGTGATCTTCTTGGCGGCGAAGTTGTCGCAGCTCAACGACCGCGTGCAATCGCTCTCCAAAGGCGTCGTGCCGGTGCTGCTGATCACGCTGCTGCTGGCCGGACCCGTGCTGGTCGAGCCCGACATGGGAACTGCCTCGATCTACATCTTCACCGCGCTAGCCGTGCTGTTCACCGCCGGCGCGCGCATCGAGCACCTCATCATGTGTACGCTGGCGATGCTGCCGGCCGTGGTGATCGCCGTCGGCTCGTCGCCGTACAAGCTCAAGCGCGTCCTCGCCTTCATCGACCCCTGGAAGGACGCGCAAAACACCGGCTTCCACATCGTGCAGTCGTTGCTCGCGCTGGGAAGCGGTGGGATCTTCGGCCTGGGCCTGGGCGCGTCGCGGCAGAAATACTTCTATCTGCCGATGCCGCACACCGACTTCATCTTCGCGGTGATCGGCGAAGAGTTGGGGATGCTGGGCTGCCTGGTCGTCATCGCGCTGTTCTTGCTGTTCGCGATCCGCGCCGCGAGCCTCGCGCTGCGCGCGCCCGACCGCTTCGGCATGCTGCTCGCGCTCGGCTGCACGTACCTCATCGTGATCCAAGCCTTCGTCAACATCGGCGTAGTAACGTCGTCCTGGCCCGTAACCGGCGTCCCCCTCCCGTTCATCTCCTTCGGCGGCACGTCGTTAGTCGTCTCCCTCATCGCCGTAGGCCTAATCGTCAACATCGGCCGCTACCGCACGTCATGACTTATGTCACCCCGTGCCCCAAAGGATTCATTGTCACCCTGACGGAGTCACGTGCGCGTGAGCCCCGTCGAAGGGTGAGCCACCATCCCTGTCGCACGGCGCTCGCGGCCGCGCTGCTGCTCGCAACACTCGGCGCAACATCGCCGCCGCCGCCGTCGCTGCTGATCGCAACGCCGACGTTCCTGATGTACGCCGAAGGCGACCACCGCCAACCCGCCGTCGCCGGCGGGCGGGCGGCGGGCTACCACGTGCTGAGCACCCTCGCCGACGGTAGCGCACTCGTCGGTTACGACGACGATCTGTTCACCGCCGTCGAGTCGGTGACGCCGGCGCTCGAGGCGCGCCGGGTCAAGACGTTCCCGCGCGGCACCACGTTCTTCCCCGGTAACGACGGCTTCTTGGCCTACGACGGCGCGTCCCAGCTGCTGCGCCGCTACGACGCGCGCGGCACGCTCATCGGCTCGCCCGTGCTACCGTCGGGGATCACCTCGGCGCTCGGCGTCGGCGACTCCATCGTCGTACTGGGAGCTGGACGCTTGCAAGTCTACGACCGCGGCGGCCGAATGCGCCGCGTCGCCGCGATAGAAGGCAACGCGCTCGCCGCCCTGCCGGACTCCCGCTTCGCCGTCAACGACGTGCGCGACGGCGAAGTCCGCGCCTACACTACCGAGCTCGAACAGACCGCAACGCTACGCTACGTCGGCCTCCCCGCGCGCACGATCGCATCAGCGCCCGACGGCGCGCTAGCCGTGCTCGCCGGAACACCCTCCTGCGTCACGTCCGACGCCGAAGTCGACGTCTTCACCGACCTCCACGCGCAGCCCGTCGCGCGTATCCACACCGGCATCACCGCCCCGCTCGCGCTCGCCGTCGGCCCCGGCTACGTCTACATCGCCAACGGATCGTGCCAGCGCGATCAGGACGGCTCGATCTCGATCTTCACCCGCGAAGGCACCTCCGCCGGCACCATGCAAAACATCGGCACCCCCACCAGCATTCTCCCGTTTCGTTTGTCACCCTGACGGAGTCGCGTGCGCGTGAGCCCCGTCGAAGGGTGAAAGGAGAAGGCCCGCTCTTCCAAGCGGTCCTTTTCGTTTTGACCGTCCTCATTGTCACCCTGACGGAGTCACGTGCGCGTGAGCCCCGTCGAAGGGTGAGCCACGATCATCCCGTCACCGCCGCGGACCTGCGGGCGTGCTTTCGCGGCGACGTCTACGGTGAGGCAGAGACGATGACGGACGCGTGGTTCGCCGACCACGTAGCGCGCAACGACATCGCTCGAACGGTCTACTGAGCGAACTCTGCTGGGACCAGATCGCACGCCAACAACGAATGCGCATCGCGCTACTCTCTTAGAGCAGCTGGCGCAACTCGTCGGAACTCATACCGATGTCGTCAAGGATTTGGGCAAGCATTCGGGGTCGACGGCTGCCCGAGGGAGACGCCGCGCGTTAGGCTGCAGGCGGATTGACGATGACGCGCTCCACACGTACCGGAACGTCCGCGTCCGGTGCGGGGAGTTCTTCACCATGTTCGATCGCGACCTCGATCTCGAGCTCGATGACTTCGCGCGCATTCGCGAGCGCATCATCGACCGTCTCACCCTGGGTGTGCGCGTGCGGAAATGCAGGAATCCGTACGACAAATCCGCCGTCGTCCGGATCGGCTTCGAGAATGACGCGATAAGCGCGCGGATCGGCCACGAGGATAATTTCGCGCCGAGGAAAGTCGATCCCCTCGACTTTCGGCGCTCCCACGGTCACCCTGACGTGATTGTCACCCTGAGCCCGTCGAAGGGTGAGCCACGATCGCTACAGCGAGAGAATCGACGTCTCGTAACCCGACAGCGACGGATCGCTAACGATCGACAACCGCAACTCGCCGCTGACGACGAGCTTGCCGTCGACCTTCCCTTCGACCGCCATCAAGGCGACGTTCATCTTGATCTTGTCGACGCGCGCCTCCATGTCGAACCGATCCCCCGGAACCACCGGCCGCCGGAAGCGGATCTTGTCCATCCCGGTGAGGTACGACACCTTGCGCGCCATCTCGCCCGGCTCGACGATCACCGCGCCGGCGAGCTGCGCCAACGCCTCGACCATGAGCACGCCCGGCAGCAGCGGATTGCCCGGAAAGTGACCCGTGAACATCGGCTCGTTTGCGGTGACGTTCTTGTAGCCGCGCGCGAACACCATCAACTCGCGTTCGGTGATCCGGTCGATCAGCAGCATCGGGTAGCGGTGCGGCAAGATCTGCATGATCTCGCGCACGTCCATCTCGGCCACTACGCGCCACCCGCATAGTCTTGGATCGGCGTAACCCGCCCGCCGAAAATCTCGCTCAGGTCGACACCGTATGCCGCGCAAACGCTCGCGAGCTCGGTTTCGCTCAGCCCAACCGTTCCCGCCTCGGCCTCGGCAAGCCGTTCCGCATCGATCCCGGTAGCCTCGGCCGCGCCCTCGACGGTCAGCCCGCGCCGCGTGCGAAAGCGCACGAGCCGCTCGGCAACCTCCGCGAGCAGAGTCTCATCGGGCACCCCCGGAGGTTGAACGCGCAGCCGTCGTCCTCCCGGCGCGAGTCGAGAACCGCATCCAAGGAAGCGATCGCGCATCACAATCAAAAGCGCCATCCCCATTGTCACCCTGAGCCCCGTCGAAGGGTGAGCCACGATCCCGGTCGGCCGGTCGGACGGCGCCCTGTAAAGACCTGGTCGGGTTGTAGGGCATAGCACATAGGGGCTAGAACGGGCTGCCAGTCGCCGAGGAACTGGGCGTGGGCGCGGGTGTCGGCGGTACGGAGGATAGGGTGCGGGTTACCCGGACGCGGTTGGGAGTGTTTACGCTCCTCGCTCTTGTGCTATTAGCCCCGGGGTGTGGCGGCGGCCATGCGGGCACGAACGCGATCCCCGACGGGCGCATGGCGACCGTCAAGTCGGTTTCGCCCGCGTCGATCCCCGCCCCACCGATGGCGCGGACCGCGATTTTGCCATCCTCGGCGATGACCTCGGTCCGGACTCCCCAGAGCGCGATCGCGCCGCTAGGGTGGACACAACTTCCCGGCGGAGGCATCTTCGTCGCGGCGAGCCCCGACGGCTCGATCTGGGTCCTCTCGAACCAAGGCCCCGGCCCGGACCAATCGATCTGGCACTACGCCAACGGAAACTGGTCGAACATCTCCGGCGGTGCGACCCGGCTCGCCGTCGCGCCGGACAACTCGCTCTGGGCCGTCACTGCCGCGGGCGGGATCTATCACTATACCGGTTCATGGACGCAGATCGCCGGCGGCGCCAGCGACATCTCGGTCGGCCCCGACGGCTCGGTCTACGTCATCTCGAATCAAGGCGGCGGCCCGTTCGGCCGCGGCGCTTGGCGCTACACGAACGGTGCGTGGACGGCGCTGCCGGGCGGCGGCGTGCGTGTCGCGGCCTCGTGGGATGTTGGAACGTACCTGGGCAACATCACGCCGGGAACGCTGTGGGTCCTCAACACGCCCGGCGATCTGTGGTACTGGAACGCGGCCTTCGGCTTCCACAACCTCGGCGGCGGCGGCGTCGAGATGGCCCCGACCAGCAACGGCGGGATCTTCGTGCTCGGATTTCCGCAAGGCCCGAACGGCTATCCGCTCTGGTACAACGACCTGAACACGGGCACGTGGACCCCGCAGTCCGGCGGCGGGATCAGCATCGCAACCGATAGCGCGCACGTCTACGCGATCGGCAAGGCCGGCGGGATCTATTCGACTCCACTCGGGCCACCGGGGCCGACGCCCACGCCTACGCCGCCGCCGGGCATGTTGCAGGCCAGCGTAAATTCACTAGTGTTCTCTGGCACCGGTGCGACCTTCTCGCAAGTAATCTCCGTGAGTCAGCCGTCGTATTCGGGGCCATTCGTACTCTCCGGTCTCGATACGACAGTCGCCACGGCCCATATCGTATCGAACCTCATATCGGTCACACCGGTAGCCGCGGGTTCTACGAGCCTGACGGTCACCGGCGGCAACGGTCAATTTGTAACGATACCGATCGGAGTCACGACCTTGAGCGTCCCGGTACAGTGAGTCGCCGGTTGCGCAGTCGCATACTCGCATTACTCGCTGTCTACAGCCTCTCGTCATGCGGTGGAGGCTCACGAGTCGTGCCGCCGGCTTCGAGCGGAATCACTCCGCCCAGCAAAGCCCCCATGGCCGCCGCGACCGCGAGCTTCACAATCACCATCCCGTCGCGCAGCGGGGCAGCGAATTCGCACGCGCCACGCTATGTCTCGATCGCGACGCAATCCATCATCATCACGCTGGCGACAGTCAACGGAACGCCGTTCACCGGCAGTCCCGCGTCGATCGCAAGTAATCTGACAGTGAGTAATCCCGCCTGCACAGGTGTGCCGCTGACGTGCACGATCGTCGCGCCTGCCGTGGTCGGGAACGACGTCTTCAACGTCGCCACCTACGATGCTCAGCAGACCTCAGCGTCCCCGGTGACGCCTATAGGCCACGTACTTTCGCAGGCGACGACGAGCGTTACGGTCGTCGCCAACCAGGCGAACGTTGCGCCACCGATGGTGCTCAACGGTGTCGCGGCGTCGATCACCGTGGTTACCCCCAGTGGCGACCCGCACGTGCTCGGGTCACCGGCCACGGGGTATCAGCTCATCGGCAACCAACCATACATCCTCTTCGTTGCTGCGCTTGATGCAGCTGGGGTGTTCATCATCGATCCAGGTGCGCCGACGTTCACGATGCAGAGCGGCTCGAGCGCGGTCGTTGTAACGCCGGTCGGCGGGAACCGCAATGCCTTTACGGTTCGGGCCCGCTCATTTAGCGGATCTCCTGTGCCGTTGAGTATTACCATGTCGAACAGCAGTCTCAGGCTCGACCTGACCCTGACGACGGTTCAGGAATTGTGGGTTGCGGACGCAGGCAACTCAACAATCACGGGTTATGCAGGATCTCCGCCTACGCATATTGTCGGCGACACGATCACCGCCGGGCTCCAGGGGCCGAATGCTCTCGCCTTCGACGGGAACGGCATCCTTTGGGTAACCAACTTCGGCAACGTCACGGCGTACTCTGGAACGACGCAAATTCTGGCGGACACGATAACCGCAGGACTCAGCGCACCGATCGGCCTTGCCTTTGACCCCAGTGGCGTTCTGTGGGTCGGGGACTGGCCACGGCCCGGACCGGGTACCGTCAACGCCTACTCTGGAACCACCCAGCTCACGGCGAACACGATTTCCAACCCGCAGGCTCTGTCGACCGGATTGTGGGGACCGCGCGCCCTCGCCTTCGATGTACACGGCAACCTTTGGGTTGCAAACGGTGGAGGAGGCGTAAACACCGTTACGGCCTATGCGGGCTCAGCGCAACTGGGCGCAAACACCATTACCGCGGGTATCTCTGCACCGTTCGGGCTTGCCTTTGACGGCAGCGGCAATCTTTGGGTCGCGAACGTAAACACGAACACGATCACGGCATACGCGGGCACAGCGCCCCTACCCGGAGGCACGATTACGGCCGGGCTGAGTGCGCCCGCCGGTATTGCGTTTGATGCAAGCGGACATCTCTGGGTCGCGAACGAGAGCGGAGCAAACGGCCACACCATCACCGCGTACGCCGGAACGTCACAGATTTCAGCAAACACGATCGCGAGCGGCCTAAGCGTGCCGATAGCCGTCGCCTTCGCCCCGACGGCCGCGCTACCGGCGTCAACGATATCGCCGGGACCAACGCCAACGCCAACGCCGACGCCGATCTCGACCTTCACGCCGGGGTCGACGCCAACGCCAACCCCAACGCCCATTCCCCCGTTCACGCCGACGCCGACGCCAGTGCCACCGCTGACGCCAACGCCAACCCCGACACCAACCCTAATGCCAACGCCGACGCCTACTCCAACCATGACGCCAACGCCAGACCCCTGCGCTGGGGAGCGACCTCATGCGAA
Organism: Vulcanimicrobiota bacterium; assembly: GCA_003140215.1. Classification (GTDB taxonomy): domain Bacteria; phylum Vulcanimicrobiota; class Vulcanimicrobiia; order Vulcanimicrobiales; family Vulcanimicrobiaceae; genus Vulcanimicrobium; species Vulcanimicrobium beijerinckii. Next base: position 287,845 of record PLJL01000004.1, read on the forward strand.
TCAATGCCCGTTCTCGCAGCGCTTCCTAGCCTCGCCACTAAAGTGCGCTGATCAAGCATGCAGTGTGGCTTACGACCAAGGCGTATACACGAAGCAGATAATGAACTCGGTCCTTGATCATTCGCTGAAGCAAAATCCAAACGGTTTTTGGCAGTACGGATTTAGCAACGAGCTGGGCGGTGACGGGAGGGTTACGGCCTTTAACGGCGAGTCGGTGAATGGGCCGCCACTTGGCTCCACCCCTTTGCTGGTCGTTTGCGTTGGCGGCGCGCTTCACATACCAACCCTGCCGCGCGACAACAGCACCGACTTGGTTAGACACCCCGGCGGTTGCGGAGATGCAAACTATGCGTCCTACGACGAACATCCAGGCTACGACTATCGTGCTGCGCCCGGCACTCCCGTCTACGCTGCGGCAGGAGGCATCGTGGTCATGAACTTCCACGAGCCCAATGCCGATGGCACGCCGAAAATGTGCGTTGACACAAACGTTGTCGACACTTGTACCGCCAAGAACTATGTCGGCATCGATCATCAGCTACGTGGGCTTGGGGGATACATCTCGCAATACGGGCACCTAAGCGTCATAAACGTGAGTGCGGGCGATACGATCACGCAAGGTCAGCTTATTGGCTACAGCGGGGAGGTCGGTGCTCCTAAGAATCCGCACCTGCACTTTGAGGTGATCAAGCTGCTTCCAGGTCTGCCCAATAACTACAACGCGTACAATTATGCCATAGTCGATCCTTACGGTTGGACCGGTGGTGGCACCGACCCGCTCGTGGGCATTTTTGGCGGCGTGTCCGTTCAGCTTTGGCAGTAAGTTAGATCTTTGGTGACGACTCCCACAATGCGCGGCGGATCCCAAGAGCGCGGTTCGTTCAAAATCTCGAATCAAGCGTCGCTGCGCGGAGCCTGAACGGCTACCCGGCGTCCTCCCGCGAACGCAGCCCTTCGACGGCGAGAACCACGGCCGCGCCGTAAATTCCATGCGGAATCGCGTCGGCCAGCCAATCGCCGGGACTCCATTTCGCGGGATCGGTAGCACCGGTCTTGGTCGCCGGCACGTCGCTGAGCGCCATCGCGGCGGCGCCGACGACGAGCGCCGCAACCGGCACCGAGATCCGCCGCGGCAGCAACGGCCGGATCATCGCGTAGAGTATCCCGACGCCCAGCCCGTTGCCGTAACCGAGCAGCGCCCCCAGCGCGCTGCGCCGGTGCTGCGACGTCTCGTCGTCGCGCGTGAGCGCGGAGAGCCCGGCCGACGAAGCGACGTTCTTCACCAGCTTTCCGGCCATCTCGCTCTCAGCGCGCCCGCGCACCGCCATGTCGGCGTAGGTGGCGACGTTGAGGGCGGCCGTGCCGACGGCGCCGGCGGCCGTCCCGGCGGCAAGCGAGCGAAGCAGTGTCATGCTGGCTTGTACCCGGGGATGCGCGGCGCCGGGAGCATGGGATCGCTCGCCCGCCGTGAAACCTTCGTGTCCGTGGAACTGCGCGTCGCGTTCACCGGAGGCGGCACCGGCGGACACGTCTATCCGGCGCTCGCGATCGACGAAGCGCTGCGCGCGCGCTTCGGCGCCGACGGCTACGCGGCGCACTTCTACGGCAACCAAGACGGGCTCGAAGCCACGCTGGTCAAGACGATCCCGCTCAGCTTCGTCCCCAGCGCGCCGCTGCGCCGGTCGTGGTCGCTCGAAACGCTGCGCACCATGTTCGCCAACCTCGCCGGGATCGTCGTCGCGCTGCGCGAGCTGGCGCGCTTCAAGCCCGACTTCGTCGTCGCGACCGGCGGCTACGTCTGCTTCGCCGTCGTCGTCGCCGCGCGCATCTTGCGATTCGTGCGGGTCCTGCACTGCCCGATCGCGCTGCTGGAGATCAACGTCACGCCCGGGCTGACGAACCGCATCGTCCTGCCGCTCGTCGACGAGGTGTGGACGACCTACGCCGCGTCGCAGGAATCGTTCGGGCACAAGGCCGTGCTCACCGGCGCGCCGGTGCGCGCGTCGCTGCTGCAGGTCAAAGACGGCCCCAGCGCGCGCGAGCGCCTCGAGCTCGACGCCGACCGCACGACGATCGTGGTGATCGGCGGCAGCCAGGGGGCGCGCTCGGTCAACGAGGCGGCCGCGGCGCTGGTCACCCGTCGCACCCTCGGCGACTGGCAAGTGCTGCACGTCAGCGGCGAACGCGACTTCGCGTACATGCAAGCCGAAGAGCGCGAGCTCGCACCGGGGAACCGCGTGCGGCTCGTGCCTTACCTCGACGACCCGGCCGACGCCTACGCCGCCGCCGACGCGGTGGTCGCGCGCGCCGGCGCGTCGACGCTGGCCGAGCTCGCCGTGACCGGGACGCCGGCCGTGCTCATCCCGTATCCGCACGCCGCCGACCAGCACCAGGCCGTCAACGCCGCGCTCTTCGCCGAGTCCGGCGCCGCGCTGGTGCTCAGCGATGCCGAGGTCGACGGCGACCGCCTGTGGTGGACGCTGCGGGAGGCGCTCGAGCCCGACCGCAACGCCGCGATGCGACGTGCCGCGCGGTCGCTTGCGCCGCGCAACGCCGCGGCGGCGATCGTGGCCCGGATCGAGCGCGCGCTGGCGCCGCGGGTCGGCGACGCTCCCGACGCGAACGTGGATCACCCGTGAGTGAGACGGCCTACCATCTCGTCGGCGTTGGCGGGATCGGCATGAGCGCGATCGCGCGGCTGCTGCTCGCGCGCGGCGCGCGCGTCAGCGGTTCCGACGTTCGTCGCACCCGCCTCGTCGCTGACCTCGAGGCCGAAGGCGTCGCCGTCAGCCTGGGTCACTGCCCCGAAAACATCGCCGGTGCGACGACGGTGGTCGTGTCGTCCGCGATCGCGCACGACAATCCCGAGTTCGTCGAAGCGGTGGAGCGCAAGCTCGACATCCTCACTCGCGGCGCGATGCTCGCCGAGCTCGCACGCGGCCACAAAGTCGTCGCCGTCTCCGGGACGCACGGCAAGACCACCACCACCGCGATGCTGGCAACGATCTTCGAGGCCGCCGGACTCGACCCGACCGTCGCGGTGGGCGGAGTGCGCGTCGACACGCAGCGCAACGCGCGCGCCGGCGCGGGCGCGTGGTTCGTCACCGAGAGCGACGAGTCCGACGGTTCGTTCCTGTACCTCAATCCCACCATTGCGGTGGTCAACAACGTCGAGAACGATCACGTCAAGTCCGACGACGACCTGGCGCGGCTGCTGGGCCAGTTCACGCAGTTCGTCAACAAGGTTCCGGCGACGGGCCGCGTGATCGTCGGCAATGACAACCGCGGCAGCCGGCTCGTCGCGCGCCAAGCGCTCGCGCCGGTGATGACCTTCGCGACGCAAGCCGAAGCCGACATCACCGCAACCGACGTACGCTACGCCGATCTCGGTTCGTCGTTCGCGGTGTGCGAACGCGGCGTCGCGCTAGGCGACGTCGAGCTGCGCGTACCGGGCGAGATCAACGTGCTCAACGCGCTCGCCGCAATCGGCGCCGCGCTCGCCGCCGGAATCCGCTTCGACGAGATCACCCGCGCGCTGGCCGAATTCCACGGCGTGCGCCGCCGTTTCGAAGTCGTCGGCCGCGGCGCGCTCACGGTCATCGACGACTACGCCCACCACCCGACCGCGGTGCGCCAAACGATTGCCGCCGCGCGCACCTTCGCGCACGGCCGCCCGGTAATCGTCGCGTTCCAACCACACCGCTACACGCGCACCCAATACCTCAAAGAAGACTTCGCCCGCGCCCTCGGCGACGCCGACCACGTCTTCCTCACCCCGGTCTACGCCGCCGCCGAACGCCCCATCCCCGGCATCAGCGAGCGCAGCATCGGCGACCCCCTAGCCGCGTCGGGCACACCCGTCACCTACGTCGACGACGTCGACGCCCTGCTCGAAGTCATCCCCCGCGAAGCCCCCGAAGGCGCCCTCGTCCTCATGCTCGGCGCCGGCTCCATCTCCGCCGTAGCCCACCGCCTCGGCCTCAGTGTCACCCTGAGCCCCGTCGAAGGGTGAGCCACCATGCCCCCCTCATTGTCACCCTGACGCATGTCACGCTTCGCGTGAGCCCGTCGAAGGGTGGGCCACGATGAAGCCCGTCGGCGTCCTCGACGACACCGACCGCGCCGCCCTCCGTGAGCGCTTCGCCGAGCGCGCCCGCTTCGACGAGCCCCTCGCCCCGGTCACCTGGTGGAAGATCGGCGGCCCAGCCGACGCGCTCATCGACGTCCACACCACCGACGAGCTCGCCTTCGTCCTACGCCGCGTCTTCAAACGCCGGCTCCCGATGTTCGTGCTAGGCTCCGGCTCGAATCTGCTCGTCGGCGACGGCGGCATCCGCGGCATCGTCCTGCGCCTCGAAGGCGACTTCACCACCCTCGACGTCCGCGCCGAACCCGACGCCATCGTAGCGGAGGCCGGCGGAAGCGCCTCCCTCGCCGCGCTGTGCGCGAAGGTAGCGACCCTGGGCGGCGAGGGCGTCGACGGCCTAGCCGGAATCCCCGCGACGGTCGGCGGCTCGATCCGCATGAACGCCGGGACCGACCGCGAGATCGGCGAGTTCGCCCGTGAGGTGGTCGTCCAGACCCCGGCCAAACCCGACCCGCACCCCATCGACGTGGCCTGGCACTACCGTTACACCACGATCCCCCGCGACGCGATCGTGGCGCGCACGACGCTCTGCTTCGAGCGCGGCGACCCCGCCGCGGTCCGCGAGCGCCTGCAGTCGCGCCTGGTCCGCCGCAAGGCGACCCAGCCCGTCGCGATCCCCAACTCCGGCTCGTGCTTCCGCAACCCCGAAGGCGACCACGCCGGACGGCTGATCGAGGCCGCCGGGGCCAAGGGCTGGCGCGAAGGCGGGGCCGAAGTGTCCCCCCTCCACGCGAACTTCATCGTCAACACCGGCGGCGCGTCGGCGCGCGACGTCGCAACGCTCTTAGCGCGGGTGCGGCGAGCGGTCGAGGAACAGTTCGGCGTCGATTTGCAGCTCGAAGTCCACCTGGTCGGAGAATTCACGGCTACCGAAGTGATGCTCTAAACGAATGTCTAGTCTGAAGGTCGCCGTCGTCATGGGCGGTCCGAGCGCGGAACGCGAGGTCTCGATCGAGAGCGGAACGGCGGTCATGCGCGCGCTCGCCGCACTCAGCCACACCGCGCAATCGCTCGACTTCGACGCGCGCTTCGTCGACGCGATCCGCGAGATCGCGCCCGACGTGATCTTCAACGCACTGCACGGGCCCGGCGGCGAAGACGGCACGATCCAAGGCGTGCTGGACTGGATGCGCATCCCCTACACCGGCAGCGGCGTTGCCGCATGCGCGCTGGCGATGGACAAGCACCTCACAAAGAAGCTGCTCGCCGCCGAAGGCCTGCCCACGCCGGCCTGGGACACCTTCGACCTCACCGGCGGGACGCTGCCGCTTTTGCCGGGATCGCTGAACTTGCCGCTGGTCGCGAAACCGCGTTCGAGCGGTTCGAGCGCCGGCGTCGTGATCGTCAAGACGCACGAAGAGTGGACGAAGGCGATGATCGACGCATCGTCGCGTACGCCGGAAGTCGTGGCGGAAGAGTTCGTGCCCGGGCGCGAGTTCTCGTGCGGCGTGCTGGGAGAAGAAGCTCTGCCGGTGGTGGAGATCGTCTCGTCCGACGAGTTCTACAGCTACGACGCCAAGTACAAACCCGGCGGCTCGCGCCACCTCATCCCCGCCCCGATCGACCACGACCTTACCGCCCGCCTGCAAACGCTGGCGTTATCGGTGCACCGCCTGATCGGCCTACGCGACTACTCGCGCACCGACTTCATCGTGACCGAAAGCGGTCGCCCAACGATCCTCGAAGTCAACGCGCTCCCCGGCATGACTCCGACGAGCCTTCTCCCCGATGAGGCCCAGCATGCGGGGATTTCGTTTGAGGCCCTGGTGGAGCGGCTATTGCAATACGCCCTAGCCCGCGGGAGTGAGATTCGGGTTAGCTAAACCGCCAAGCGATCGTTCCGGTACGTGCTAGGGCCGGTACTCTAAAATCTCCCCAGGACCCACGGCGAAATAGGCGCACAGGGCTGCGAGCGTCCTTAGGTCTAAGCGCGTTATCTTGTTCGTCATCAAGGCATAGACAGTCTGTTTCGAGAGGCCAGTTTCCTCACCGAACGCCTGCCACGTCACTCCGCGCTGCGCAACAAGTTCCTTAACTCGAAGTCGGACCACGTCCGAGGTTCGCACCCCTGCTGGCATGGAAAGCAAGTGGAGTTCGTCGGTACCCTGTGGCGCACCTTGACTTCGTGAGGTAGCATGGTCCGCACCACCTTGACATATCAAGGTAAAGCGGACGCGCGATTTACGAGACGAACAGAAAAGGCCCTGTGGCCGATCTCGATCGCCTATTCGAACTTTTTAATTGGCTTGGCGCCGTCTACCGCGCCGACCACTTCGACCTAGCGCTCTTTCCGCCAATTGCGAGAGAGTGTTACGAGATACTGCGAAGCACAGCGTTATCGAGCCACTACGCGAACATAAAACGCGAGGGAGAAGAGAAATCGTACTGGGTGTTCATCGACAATCTCGATGCGACAAACATATCGAGACCATATCGTCCTGCTCTCTTGATCAACTCCTACGATGAGTGGCAAGAATCCTGGGACAAGATGGTTGGCTCGATTAACCAAAGAGATCGAAGGATGGGCCCTGCAAATATAGACAGGGTCCTTTACTCGGCAGCGATGGCGTTCTTCGCGGTCATCGACCTATCACAACGAGGGTCTCGAAAGAGAAATGGTACGTTTTTGGAATGGTTGCTTGGCTCTCTTCTCGTCGCTGTAAGTGGTTTTCAGCTCACACGACAGATCCCGATCCCCGACAGTGGGGAGGGCAGTGTGCCGACCGATATCGTTTTGGACCCAGGCGCGGGGCGATACAAGCTCGTTTTCCCGGTGAAGACTTCGACGCGCGAACGAATTGGCCAGACTTTTACGCACCAACGCATTCTCGACGCCGAGTTTCCCGGTAAGTATCGATCAGCTTTATTGTGTGTGTCTGAGACGCAGCTATTGAAAGGAGCGAATGCGGTTCAAGAGACTTGCGTCCCCCAACAAGTGAGTTTCAACGAGAAATACATCGCTCACATCGACGCACTGTATTACCTTGATCCTCCCTTTGCCTATATCAATGACTCTATTACCGTACCGGTCCGACGGCTCGGCGACTTGTTCTCCACCGACCTTGCCGCCATGTCAAGGGCTTTGGAGGAAGCTGCAACCGACGAATGCGGTCACATGATATCGACCGTTGATTGCAGTCTTCCGAGGGGCCACAACGGTGATCATTTATTCTTGCCACCGCGTGGGTCGCCGATCGAGTCCGAAACGATTACTGCGGAAGATGTAGGAGACTAAACGGCCGGTTGCAGCGCAAAGAGCACGCCTTGGTCAACATTCTGATCGTGTTGTTGGAGCTCGCCGCGTAACGCGCGCAGTATCGTGCCTCCGATTACCGCCGCTAGCGGTGGTGGAACAGCATTTCCAATCTGCAAACGCACGTGCCAACGCGAACCAACAAAACGAAACCAGTCAGGGAACCCTTGAAGCCGAGCAGCCTCGCGCGGCGTCAACGGTCGATCTTGCATTGGGTGGCCATAGCGACCGCGAGTAAACGAATCAAACCCGGCTGTGATTGTGGGGCACTGCCCATCCCAGCGGAGCCGACCATAGACGTCAGGCCATCCGCCCGACGTGGTATCCACTACCTGATGACACGGCAAGCGATACTCCATCGGAATATCTTGCCAACCGCCTCCCTGCGGAACGAACGAGAAGCGATCGACGTTTGCCTTCGTTACCCTCGCACGATAGTGGTTGGCAAAGGCGGCATGTTCGGTACAATCCTCAGGGGGTTCGGGAAGGCCGTTCAATACTTCACCCACGGTCGCCCATGCCTGAACTGTACTTTCCGGTATTCTGAACCGGGCGAGCAGTTCGCGATCCTCGCCTACAAGGATGAAGCGTTCTCGCGTTTGAGCTAAGCCGTAGTTCGCAGCATTATAGAAGTGCGGATAGAAACGGTAGAGCTCGTGCAATTCATCAAGCACGCGGCTTGCATAGCTCTTTCCGCGCTTCTGACCGAACATGGCTACATTCTCTAGCAGGAAGTACTTCGGCCGAGCCTCTTTGATTATTCGCGCATACTCTACGATGAGTCGATTCCGATCGTCACCCTTATGCGCACCACGCTTTTGCTTCGAAAACCCCTGGCACGGTGGCCCGCCGGCCAGAAGATCAATCCGGTTCACGCCTGCAGGCAACCGCGTCAGTAGTCCCGCGCCTGAAACGCCTTCAGCCAGCTCAACGCTGGCGTGGGGGCCGAGATTCAGGCGGTAGGTCTCAACCGCCGCTTCATTTGAATCAAATGCGTACGCGAGCTCAAAGCCTGCTGAACGCATTCCGAGAGACAGTCCGCCGGCGCCACAGAAGGCGTCGACGCAATAGTAATCTGTCAAGGGGACTTCCCGAAGCTCAGTCTAGATCGGACATCGAGACGATGTCCATTGGCTCCTATCGTATCGCCATTTGCCTTGACTTGTCAAGGCAAATTCAAGTATGCATTGACTTCATGCGCAACTGTAGAAGTTAAGGCGCTAGACCTATTCGGGTGTGCATTTGAGCGATCAAGAGACTGCGAATAGGGGGCGCACATTGTCACTAGCAGGGGCGGCCTCTGGAACCTTGACCATTGTCACGACGTGTGAAGTCGCAATCTCGGCACGATGCGCCGCGACTCCGTCGCAGCGGAGGTCAACGGTGACTTCTACGAAGGGCGACCGGGCCGCCACGGCTCCGCGGATTAGCTCGGCATCGTCTTCATCGACGAGGAATGTTCCCTTGGTGAGGAAGACGGTGTATTGCGCCATCGTTGCACCAAATCATACTGCCGGAGCACTACAGTGTTCTACAAAACTATCCCGAGATTCGGCTGCTCTTGTGGATCCGATGTGGATGGCATGCCCCACCTAGCCGTTTCGCCTGTGAGGCGATGTAGCTGCGGACGAGGTCTTCCAATGCTTCGCTATACCTACTTGCTTCGCAAGTCCATAGCTCGAGAACAGCTACCTCCATTTCCAGGAGCTTTGCGCGAACCAATGCATCCCGCGCTACATTATCATCAAGTTTCTTTGACCAAAACGCCACGTTGGTTTTCGGGCGCCGGCTGTGATGACATCCGTGCTGGTGCCAGAAGCACCCATTAACAAATACCGCCGTGCGCGTCCGAGCCACGTACAGGTCCGGTCTACCGGGCATCCCCGGAGGCTGAAGTCGATACCGAACTTTGCGCTCGCTCAAGATTCGGCGGACCTGCAGTTCGGGGCCAGTTCCCCTGCTGCGAACACGCGCCATAGCTTCCGACTTGTTCACCGGAAGAACTTTCGGCGTCGTTTCTCTGAGTCCGCGTCGATCTTCACACTACTGACGAGATAGGGTGGTGGTCAAGCTGGCGCTAATTCGGACGCGTTTGTACCGCAAGGCCCCCGCATGTCTTCACCCGCGGCGCTCGGCTCGAGGGTGAGCAGCGTCCCGCGTGTCGCCAATTGCGAGGCCACTCGGGGGCAGTTAGCCCAGAGCGACCGAGGCGGCGCCGACAACAATCGTGCACTTCCGAGAGAAAGGCCTGCCCGCCCAAGGACCGCCACCCGGTCGCCGAAGAAGAAGCGCGCAGTCACAAAGCGGGCGGCACAGGACGTTCGTATCGTCCCTCTGGGGTGTGGAGGATCCATGATCGAACACGCGCTCGCGCCGTCCGTGCGCGCCGCCATCCTGGCGCACTACGAGCGCGCCGTCGACCTGATCGCCGCGAACTTTCCGCTGGCGCCGGTCATCCCGATCTACTACCCGCGCGGCCTCGACCAGGATCCGCAGTACGGCGGATCGGTCCACGAGCCGCTGCCGAAGATCATCCCCTGGGTCGAAATCACCGGGCAGCCGCAGCCGCGCCGCTACGTTGCCGCTGACGCGAACGCGTTGCGGTGGCTCGTCCATCGCGGCGCGGTCGGCTTCGGCACCTGGACGCCCAGCGCGCGCGACCCCGAGCGCGTCGGCTTCGCGCGCATTCTCCTGAGCCCGCGCCGCGGCGCGTCGGCCAGGCAGGTCGCAAGCGCGATGGTGGCCGTGCGCGACGTCCTACGAGCGCGCCGCTTCGATGCCATCCCAGTCCTCGAGGCGAACGGCGGCGCGCTCTTCATCCCGCTCGGCGACGCCCCGGCCTACGCCGACGTACGCGCGTGGCTGCACGATGTCGCCGAGTCTGCGGTCGCCGGCAACGCCACCCTGCTGACCGCCGATGCGCAAGACCACCGCAGAAAGCGCGTCCACGTCAACGTCGGGTCCAACGCTGTCGGTCGCTTCAGCTCAGTCCCGTACGCCATTGTCGGCAGCCCCGACCTCGCCATGGTGACGCCGCTCGATTGGGCCGAGCTCGGCGTCATCGGCCACCGTCACTTCACCGCCGAGAACAGCGCCGACCGCCTCGCACAGGGCGACGTCTTCCACCGCCTCGCCGCCGAGCTCGCCGCCCAGCGCTTCGCCGACGCGAAATCCTGGCCCATGTCCGACCGCGCCCGGCACGCGCGCGAAGCGCAACGCTGCGCAGCGGCCGACACCTTCCGCGGACAGATCATCGCGCTGCTCGGCGACGGCAAACCGCGCGACTCGCAAACGATTTTCGACGAAGGCCGCAAGAAGGGTCTGTTCACGCAGGCGACGACGCAGCGAACCATCTACGAGAACATGCTGCTCTACATGCAGCAAGAAGCGGCGAACGGCCGCAAGCCCGGCGTCGTCGAAGATCCCGTCACCCGCAAGTTCCGCCGCGTCGACGACTGGCCCGACGTCGTCCTTGCGCCGCGCCCGCGCTACATCGACGCAGCGTCGCTCGACGCGATCAGCACCCGCCTGCGCGCCACCGCCGTCGGCCGAGACTCGACCGCGTTCGAAGTGGCCGTGTGCGACGCGTTCGCCGTGTTCGGCTTCGTCAGCCGGCACGTCGGCGGCTTGTATGCCCCCGACGGCATTCTCGACGCGCCGCTCGGCCCGCTCGCCTACCGCGCGATCCTTGAATGCAAGAGCACGCCGCACGTCAAGTTCGTCTCGCAGCCCCGTCCGGAAGAAGCCGCCAAATTCCGCAAAGCCGCCAATGCGGACTTCGCGGTCCTGGTCGGCCCGGTGCTCCACCGCGGCCCATCCTTCGCGCTAGAGATCGAGACCCACGCGATCTCGGTCTGGACCGTCGACGACATCATCACCGCGCTGCGCCTCGACGTCGACACCTACGAATGCCGCGACCTGTTCGCCCCCGGCTTCGTCTACGACCGCCTCACCGACCTCGAATGGAACCGCCACCACGGCCCCGAGAAGCGCGCCGCCGTCGTGCGCCACATCCTACGCCGCGAAGGCTACGCCGCCCAATGCACGATGGTCGGCGAAGTCCCTGCCTCCGACGCGCCCGTCCTCTCGCTCGACGCCGCAATGCTGCTCGTCGAAACGGCCCTCCGCCGCGAAGGCGCCACCGCCGGCGCCACCCGCGACGAAGTCCACGCCGCAATGGAAGACCTCACCCGATCAGGCGAGGCCATCCAAATCCCCAACCGCGACGGCATCGTGATCCTGCGCGCATGATGCTGTCAACGCTTACGGAAGCGCACGGCTCGGTTGAAGGATTGCCCATCGCCGGGATGCGTATCATCGCTGCATATGTGTGCACGCTAGATGAACGGCAAACTGAGAGCGCTTAGCTTCCTGACCGTGCACCATTGTGAAGCCGACTAAGGACGACGATATCCTCGGTCGCCGAGCGTCGTGCGCTGTGCGGCCTTCACATTGAGCGTGGCGAACGTGAACGGGTAGCAGACCGGGGGATCGCGTGTGTCGACCATCGTGATCCCAACCCCCCACGTTGCGACGACGGGCAGGTTCGACGATGTGTAGATGCCGGCGAATCCGGGCGGCGGCGTCGCGACGAACGACGGTGCCGGCCCGGAGAGCGCGACGAGCTGCGTGCCGATCTCGAACTGCGGCACCTTCGTCATCGGGTTCGTTTGCCCGACTTCGATCGCCAGGAACGATCCCGGCATTTCTCCGGCCGGAACCGTCAGGTACATCGTACCGGCATAGGTGGACGGCACCGTGTTCGACGACGGGAAGAGCAGGCTCGCGTGGTCGACGCAGCCGGGTCCCAGCCTCGTGGGCGACGGCTCGTAGGTGGGCTCGGGTGTGGGAGGACACGATAGCGGGTCGCTCGGGTCGGTATCGCCCGAAATGCACGGGCTGTAGCTCCAGAACCGCGAGCCGCATCCCGCACATGCGAACGACGACACCAACAACGCGACGAAGATGATCCAGCGGATCATGCTCCAGCCCCCGCATCACGACGATGAAAATGAACTCGTGATGCGACTGTAGCGAGCGATGCTGGCAGCGCTCTCCGGACGGCCTGAGAATTCGCGAAGATTCGCGTCAGTTGCGCGCGTCGACGACATCATCATCGCGCCGCGCAGTGCATGATCGTCGGCGCGGTCCCCGCCTCCGACGCGCCGGTCCTCTCGCTCGACGCCGCGATGCTGCTCGTCGAAACCGCCCTCCGCCGCGAAGGCGCAACCGCCGGCGCCACCCGCGACGAAATCCAGGCAATGCCCGAGCGTACTACCCCGGCCGACGCGAGGATCTGGACCAGTACATCGCGCTGGGTCAATACGAAGTCGGAAACGAACAACCGTGACCGAGCAGTCCTCCGGCGAAGCCCGCCGTGTTCCCAGCGGCGACGGCGTCATCGACCGCCGCGGCTGAGCGCGCATGATCGGGCCGAAAATGAAGCCTCCGATTGGCTCCGGCTTACAGGAGAAGCATGGACGGGGCGGTATCGGGTGGGTCCGCGGACGGGTTGAGCCGCCTGCGAATCGCATTTTGCCATGGAGTGCCGATGATGGCTCTTTCGTTCGCGACCGACGTTCTCCCGATGTTCCGCCAAGTCGATATCGACCACATGAAGCCGATGGGCGTCCTGCTCGACGACTACGACTACATGTCGAACGCGGAGAACGATCACCAAAATGCGCAGAGCGTCTCTGACAGCTTGACCGGCAAGAACAAGCCGCAGATGCCGCCGGGTGGTCCGTATTGGACCCCCGAGCAGCTCGCGAAGTACGCGCAGTGGATGGCCGACGGCTACCAGCCGTAACCGCGAAGAACGAAGCCCGTAGCGCCGACCTAGCAAATAAACGGTATCAGACGATAGCGAAGCTTCCGGCAATAATCCGCATATCCGGGCAGGTTCTCCGTAAGGAACCTCTCTTCAAAACGAATCCGTAACGCGATGATCAGCGCCATGGGAACGACCATGAGCAGCCCCCACCAAGACCCAAGCGCCAGCGGCGTACCAAAGAGCAGCACGAGTAATCCGGAGTACATCGGGTGGCGAACCCGGGCGTACGGCCCCGTCGTTATAACCTTTTGATCGGACACCACCTCGACGGTCGCACCGGCGAACGTGTTTTCTCGAAAGACGATGAAGTAGATCAGAAACCCCAATACTACTAGTGCGAAGCCTGCGATGTCCACGATGAGTGGAACATGCGACCACGCATAGCGATGATCGCACCAAGAGAGCACGAACGTTCCGGAGAGTACGAGCATCGCCAAGACCTGTAAGACGTTCTGACTCGCGTCCTTCTCGGCTCCCAGCCCGCGGGTGCGGCGCCTCAGAAGCGTTGGATCTTTGCGCTGCAGGTAAACGACCATCGTGGCGGACGCGGCGGCCATGACGAACAGGTAGACCCACGCCTGCCAAAACCCGAGATTCCCCATCATGACCGTCCTACTCGAATCGCCGTCGGAGGATTCAGGCGGTTTGAAACGCCACCGTCCGAGCCGGAACAGGAGCCGGCGCGCCCGGGCGCGACCAAAGCGGCATGAAGGGAGCGCATGGGCTGAGCCGCCGCCTCGTACTACCCGTTGCGCTTCTGCTCGCGATCTGCGGCCCGGTGAGCGTCGCGGGGCGGGGCGACGAGAATCACGTCGATGGGTACCCGATCCAGTTCCCGGCGTCGCAGATCGAGATCACCAAAGTCTACGCCGACGGTGTCGAACAGGAGGGTCATCACGTCGCCCTTCCGGTGACGTGCGCCATCTACGTGAACAAAGGACCGAAACCGGTAGTGCACATGCAGTTCGACTTTGCGGCAGTGTCGTCGGACCTGAAGATCGGCATTCCCGAACCGTACGATACGACCGGCAAGTTCGCGGTCGGCGTCGTGCAGAACAGCGGATATTACAATTGTCGGCTCAGCCACTTCGGTCAGATCCTGGACGGCCAGCTCAGACGGATACGCGTTTTCGGACGTCCCGAGTTCTATTGGCTCGTTGCATGGATCAACAAGGTCGTGTACGCCGACGGAACGACGTGGGAAGCGCAGCCACCCGTCTACGCGTCGCCGCTGCCGGCGCCGACACCGTTCCACTGACCCGCCAGAATTCCGATCGGGCCTTTATGCCTCCGCACGCATGACGTTGATTGACCTAGCGAAAGGTCCGATCGCAGCGCGGACAGGCCCAACTCACAAGGTTTCTCGTACACCCCGAACGCACAGCCGTCAAGTGCCTCAGATTTCCGCAGTGGAGTTCAATGCGCTGCCGCTGCGGGTCCATACATTTCTTGTGGACGTACCGTTGCACGACGTTTGGGCGGTCGACCTGCCGGCGTCGCGCGAACCCGTGACGCTCGCCGAATTCAATTCCGCCGAGAGTCAGAGTCGAAGGAGCGGAGGGCTCCCGTCGCCGGTGCGCGCCCTCTTCCGCCTGCGGTTTTTTCTCGGCCGCATCTTTCGCCTCGAGGCCGAACCAAAGGATGCCGGCGCGGCGTCGTTCGAAACCAGGCTGACCCCTGAAGATCGCGCCCGGTCTTCGGTGGAGCCCGGAACGCCCAACGGACCGTTCCGCGTCGTCTATCGTTTCGAGAACGAGACGTTGCTCGAGGTGCACAACCGCACGGCCCACGCCGCGGCGGTCAGCGCGCTCCTGCAAACGGCGACCGGCTATCGCTACTACTTCGCGGTGTATGTCGCCAAAGCAAGCTGGATCACGCCGCTCTACATGGCCCTCATCGACCCGTTTCGCAGATGGCTGGTCTATCCGGCCTTGCTGAGAAACATCCGCGCGACCTGGCTCGAGTTCGTCTCATCCGGCAGATAGTGAACTACAGGCTAGCCTACGGAAGGTAGATGTTAAGGAGCCGACAATTTGGATGAGATCAGTTTGCTAGCGTCCAAACAGAAACCTATGCAAGATCATGCTCAACGCCGTGCTAAGAGAGCCACGTTGGTTTTCACGACCAGCGTCATCGTGCTTGCGCTTGCGATGAGCGAGCAATCCCGCTCCTTTGCTCAAGCTGCTGCGCCCGCAAATCAATCGCATCAGCTCACGGTGCGCGTTCCTTTCGTGGGCTGCGCATCCGACGGTCAAGCCGGCCCGGCCAAAGCACCCCCGGGGACCAGCAAGGTTGTGGCGATCTCATCTGAGATCGCTCCGCGGCTTGCCTACTACAAAGCCAAGTACGGATCCGGGACGCTGGCGCCGCGCGGATGGCACTGTTTTGGAACCTATGGTTCCAACGGCAGCAACTTGTACGTGAGCCCCAACCCGATCGCCGACCCGATCTTCCTTTCACACTGGGCCGGTTTCACCGGACCGGCAGTCCAGGTTTCCGACGTGCTCGGCGGCACCTCCGGAAGATTCGAGGTCGCCGAGATCATAGCGCGAGTCTTTCCCGCCCACATGGCGTTCGTCAAGAGTGTAATCGCCGAAGGAATCCAGCCGGCAAGTTCGTTCCCGCGGGGTCCGTACCAAGGCGACAGGCTGACGTATCTCAGCAAAGAGGTTGTAGAGTACGAAACCCCGGCAAACCAGAGCGGGCTGGGTACGGTTTCTCAATTGAAGAAGAACGGCAGTCCAATTCGCGGGGTGTCAATTCTGACCGGCAAGACACCGAATCTCACCCACCTATCGGTACGGCTTCCGCTCGATGCGACTGACCTGGGTCCTGTGATCATCCGGCAGACCGAACACGACGCTACGCACGTGAATTGAGAAATGGCGGGCAGACGGTGACTCACGGTGTTTCACGAGCCCTTGTCGTCCTCGCACTAGCCGCGTTAGCGCTCGCTCCGCAGACGTCCGTCGGTGCTGAGCCGGCAGCGACGGTCTCGCACGTCTTTGTTGCGGCCGACGGGGACGGCCACTTGCGCAGCGGCCTGCACGTCGTGGAGCGTGCTACCGGCAGCTGCTGGATCAATTCGATCGTGACGACGCGGCCCGATGCTTGGCGCTGCGCCTCAAAGCACCTCCTCTACGACCCGTGCTTCGCGCTGTCGTACAGCCGCGGCCAAGTTGCATGCGTGCTCAGCCCATTCTCGCCGAGCGTCACAATTATTCGACTCACTGCCGCTCTGCCGCGTGTCGACTCCGGTCAGGCGGGCAGCGGGATACCGTGGGCGCTGCGGCTTACGAACGGCGACCAATGCGTCTTCGTCGCCGGCGCTTCGTCGGTCGTCGCCGGGATGCGCGCGAACTATTTCTGCAAGAAGTCCGGCCCGCTGTTCGGATCGCCGGACACGAAGAGTCCCGTCTGGCACATTTTTTCTGCCGAAGGACGCAGCACGGAACACCTGACACAAGTCAGCATCGCAGAAGCGGTCTACTAGCAATGCGGTCTCGATCGGCGCCGTGGCGGATGGCGTTGTTGCTAACGGCGCTCGTGGCTGCGGGTCCACGGGCGGCGATTTCCGCGAACGCGCCACTCTCGCACTGCGAGTTTCATCCCGTAGATACGCGCTGGACGGGCGCCTGCGGGCCGATGTTCGACGAGACGCCGCGCCTGGCACTCTCGTCCGAAAAGGCGATCACGACCGGTGCCTGGCGCAAAGCGGTGACGCCGACGGCCGCATGGGCGGGAGCCATGACCAACGAGGGACGCCCCAACGGGCCGATCGAGCTCGAAGTGTACCCCGACGCCACCGGAGTGCTGCGCACGGAATACGGCTGGTTTCCCGTCTCCGACTTTTCGACGACGGCGACGACGCTGCAGTTCTCGCTCGACAGCGTGAACGAAGTCCCGCCGTCGGGACTCGACCGTCAAATCGTGGAGCGCGCGGCGGCGATTCTCGGATCCGTTGCGGTGTGGAACCGTGCCGACAACCGCAGGTGCCCCGCAACCGCCACGAAGTGGAGTATCTACTGCGCGGTAATCCGCGCGAGCATCGACGTGACTGGCGCGTCGCACCACCGCCGCCCCGCCATGGAAGTCGTGCGCAAGGCGATCGAAGCGCGGGTCGCCGGCCGACACTACCACCATCGCCTCATGGACTACAACAACGACCCGACCACCCGGCTCGAGGACGTACAGAGCGTCTTCGCCGAGGTCCTCTCCCGCGACATCTGGGTTCAGTAGCAGCGCCGGAGATCAAAAGTGTTTGCCCCTGACGCCGATCGTCGCGCGCCGCAGGAAGCACCGGCCTGCTCGCAAAGCCGCCAACGATAACAAAAGCCGTCGGAGGTGGCGGATTGGCGTTGATGAGCCCCTTGATTAAGGGCGTCCCGGGCCTCAATCTACCGAGCCTCGGTGGAGGCGCTGTGGCGACTGATGGGCCGCGTACGCTCCCAATCAACATTTGCGACTTGCCCGGCACCATCTGATGTCGCAAGAGGATCTGTCGTTTCTCCTGGCCGGCATCTTCTTCGCGACTATGGGTGTGCTCTTCTTGGCGCGAGCTCGTACGATTGCCAGTTTCATTGCCGGAAAGGCGCATGCCGTGCCTCCTGTACTGGCAGCGCTCTTTCTCTTACGAGCGAGACCGGCCCAGCAATCCGAGACCGCGAGGTACCTTTGCGACATCTACCGCCTTGGCGGCGTTGGCGCGACGCTAGTAGGGCTGGTGATGATTTGCTCCATCTTGTTCTTAAAGCCGGCACCACCGTAATAGCACTTCATAGCGTAGCATGACACGTTCGGCGCTATTGTTGTGTATGATCGCGTTCCTCGCAGTTTCTATCGCGCGACCGCGCTGGTTCACCTGGATGACACCGTTCTACAACGTTAGCGACGCCGAGATCCGGAGTGGTGCAATCCTCCTGATGGCGTTCTTCATAATAAAGTTGATTGTAGATTTGACATCCCCAGGAGCACAGCGTTGAAGGGCTCCCTACTGCGGGTCGCCCCCTGAGGTCCAACGGGCCATCTTTGCATGCCAGTCGTCGGTCGTGAGGGCCTCGACGAACAGATCTGCGACGTGATCCTCGAGGATGCCGGAAGGCGCCCAGCGCTGCGTCATGTTCTTGCCGCCATTGATCCTTCTGGCGCAGGACGGTATCGCGCACGATCGCCGGAACGCAGTCCTTCATCTTCCCGTAGCCGTACGCGGAGCCAAGCTTCGCGCTCTCGGCTTCGCTGAGCCACAGCATGATGTGCTCGCCCGGCGCGGGGACGCGCGCAAAGCTCGTAATGACGACGAACACGGTCTCGCCGGCGCGGACCATCACGACAGTATCTGCAGTCACCCGAGCGTCTTCGTCGCGACACGATGCTTTCCATCGCAGCTTAGGGGCGCCGAAACCGTCGGTCGACGTGCGTCGTGCGGCGCACGCCCTTCGTGTTGAGCGTGGCGAAGGTGAAGGCGTAGCAGAACCCCGGGTTGCGCGTGTCGATCAACGTGATCCCCGTCCCCCACGTTGGCATTAGTGGGAGGTTCGACGATGAGTACACACCCGTGAACCCGGTCGGCGGCGTCGCGACGAACGACGGCACCGGCGCGGGGACCGCGGCCAGCCGCGTCCCGGTCTCGAACTGCGCGACCTGGTTCGCCGGATTCGTCTGCCCGACGTAGAGCGCGAGGAACGCTCCCGGCGTCTCGCCGTCGGGAACCGTCAGGTACATCGTACCGGCGTAGTCAGACGGCACGCTGTTCCCGGACGGATAGAGCAAGTACGCATCGTCGACGCAGCCCGGCGGCAAGGTCGGATCGGGTGGCGACGGTTCATCAGTGGGCCCGGGTGTCGGTGGACACGAGAACGGATCGTTCGGATCGGGTATGCAATCGGGGAGAGCCCAGAAGCTGCCGCCGCATCCCGCACACGCGAACGACGACGATATCAACAATGCAACGAAGACGACCCAACGGATCATGGCCCAGCCCTCGCATCACGACGATGAAATTATTTCGTAATGCAATGCTACTGAGCGTTGCTGGTACCGCTCTACGGACGCGCTGTGATTTCGCCAAGAGTCGCGTCGACGAGCGCGATGTTCATCGAGGGTGAACTCGCCACGCCGCGCTCACCGATCCGCCCTGGTCGAACCCGCTGGCGATGTACGCCCAGGTGTTCGTAAACGGTCCGTACAGCGGGTCGACCACGTCGTAACCGCCAGCCGTCGTCGCCGTGAGCAGCGTGTAATGATACGCGCTCCCAAGATCGAGCAGCAGCTGCACGACCGGACCGGCCTGCAGCGCCTGACGCACGATCGGCTCGGTAACCGCCCCGCCTGGTTCCAACGCGTCGGCGACCAACGCGAACGCGCTGTACAGCAGCGGGATGCGCGTCGCCTCGAGCGGCTTGTCGCACGCCTCGCTCGCACCGTTGACGCAACAATCGCTCCTGCTCAGAAACTGGTTCACGATGGCGCACTGCTCGGGCGGACTCGAGCCGGCGGCTTGGGCCACCATGCGCACGCAGGTCGCCCAGCACCAGTTGCTTTGCGCCTGCGTCTCGGGGACGATCGTCATTGGAATCAGTTGCGAGGTTCGGCCGCGCAACCGCTTCCGCCGGCGCCCGCCGAAGCGAACCGGTACTTATTGGAGCCGAGGTTCTGGAGATTCGGACGCAGCGTCGCACCCGCCATTACGCCGTCCTTCATCGTTTGGGTGATGTCGGCGACGATCGTCGCGCTCGCCGCCCAGTATCCGTGCCCCAGGATGTCGCAGTGGAAAAACGAGGCGTCGATCGCGTTGGCATTCGGCGGCAGCGCGACGGTGTCGTTGCAACCGGTGAGACCGGCGCGGCAATGCCCGTGCAGCTGCCGCGAAAGCTGCAACGCTTCGTCATGAGCGCTGGAGTACACGGTGACGCCCTGCGCCACCGTCGCCATCTCCGGAACAGCCTCCCAAAATGTCGCCGCGTCGACGTCCGGCGCCGCGAACACCGCCTGACCGATGTGTCCGGTCAAGGCCGGTTTCGCGTTGTGCAGGTACTGCAGCACGGACACGGCGACGCGGTTGCCCATGCTGTGCGCCATGATGTGCACGGTCTTGGGGGCGTTCGGAGCGCTGAGCAGGGCGACGAGGAAGTCGCGGAAGTGGTCGGTCGCCCACTGATTGCTCGACTCGTCGTCGATGTAGCGCGCCGTCACGTGCTTCGAAGGCCAACTGTAGTCAATGGGTACGGCGCTCGGCGCCAGCGCCGCGACCACGCTGGCCGTGAGCACCGCCGGGTCGTGGAAATCGTTGTTGAATCCGTGCACGAAGATGATCGCCGTATCGGCGGTGGGGTACTCGGCCCGCATCGCCGCCACGAATGCGGTCATGTCGGGAGTCACGGTGAGCGCCTGCAGGCTCGGCGGTCCGACCGCGGCTACGCGTGCGAACGCGAGGTGCATGCACGCGCTCGGCCCGGAGCACGGTTGGATGGGGCGGTCGTTACCAAACGCATTGTCGACCGTCGTCCCGCCGGGATTGGCCACTCGGTCGGTGGCGAAGAAGGTGGTACGCGGGCGCGGCGGCGCGGCGCCGCCTAAGAGCGCGAGGAGCGGCAGCTCGATGTCGCGCCGTTGGGTGCGGCCGGCCCGCAGCGCGACGGTTCCGGCGGGATGGATGCTGGTTCGGTACTGCGCCTCGAGCGAATAGGTCCCGGCGGCGATCGTCGCGGGGACGCCCGAATCCGGCGCCGCGTCGGAGAAGCGGTACGTCCCGTCGGCCCCCGACAGCGTATTCGCCACCACCGTGCCGGCCCGTAGGATCCGGACGTTCGCGTGCGCGACCGCCTTGTGGAGCGACGTCACGCGTCCCGTCAACAAGATGACCCGAGGGATCGGCGGGTCGAGCGGGTTCACGTCTTGCGATGCCGGCGGCACCGCACTGGACGGCGCCGCGCCGATCAGCGCGAACCCCAGCGCGATCGAAAGGGCGATTGATGCCGGCACACTCGTGCGGCGATCGTTCTGAGCCATGCGCACCCCCACGTCTCGACACAAGCGGCACACCACCGCCGTCGCAGGATGCAGCGCAGGGCGGCCGAGTTCCTGTTTCGACTAGTAAGCCAACTAGGCAGCGCGCTCGATGTCGCCAGGCGGGCGAGCGTCGGCAACGGTGAGGCTGACGATCCGGCGGCACGCGATACCCTCGGCGTCGCGGATCAGCTTGAGGCACTCGTCGCGATTGGCCGCGTTGTTCAGCTCGAAGAGCCCCACGATCGCCGCGTCGAGTCCGACCCGGCCTTCCTCGTCGGCGAAGCCGCGGATCGGCCGGACCAGGTCGTCGCCCAAGATGTCCCAGCTCAACCAGCGGCACCCCGGCGGGGCCGGTGTCGCAGCGTGTTCCAGCAACTCGAGCGCCTCGTGTACGTTCATCGACCCGATCATCCCAGGCCGTCGTAACGGAGCGCGCCCGCGCCGCGAGGACACCGGACAGTTACGGAAAGCGCCGAACGGAAGCTTGGCAAATGCCGTCGATCCCGCTCGGCCCGTACCGCGATGACTGCCGGCGTTACGATCGCGGCCTCCACCTCGCCGGCCCCGACGATCGTCTCGCCGTCAGCGGTTCCTTCGAAACCGCGCGCCCGAGCGGCTATCTCGGCTGCCACAACTTTTTCCACCCCGACTAGCCCTCAGGAGATACCACGGTGATTACAGGCATCGCATTCACGGGTTACAAGGTGACCGACCTGGACCGCGCGCGCGCATTCTACGAGGGCGTGCTGGGCCTGAAGATGAGCGAAGCGATGGCCGGCGGGAAGTGGATCGAGTACAACGTCAACGGTGCCATTCTCGCGCTGACCACGCTCGGCGAGAACTGGACGCCCAGCGATCAGGGTCCCGCGGTTGCGTTCGAAGTCGACGACCTCGACGCGATGGTCGCCACGCTCAAAGCGCACGGCACCAAGTTCTCCATGGAGAAGATGGAGTCACCCGTGTGCTGGATCGCGATAGCCCATGACCCCGACGGCAACAAAATCGTCTTCCACAAACTCAAAACCGCCTAGCCGGCCCGTCGTTCGGCGAGCTCCTTCGCGCGGAGCTTCGCGATACGGCCGATCAACGCCACGGGCACCGGCGCAGAGAGCGGAAAGCGGATCGTGCCTTTGCTGACCTCGTAGGGTGCGAGCTCGTCCTTGAAAGCCGCGACGAAACGACCGGTGGCCGGATACAGCGAGTAGTGCTGTTTCCACCCCGCGAAATGCAACACGCGCCCGGCCGGAATTCGGTACGCGGGGATATTATACGAGATCACTTCCTCAGCTTCAGGCACGGCCTTACGGATGGTGCTCCGCACGCGCTCGAGAATGCCCCGCACCGCCTCAGGCTGCGAGGCAATGTACTCGTCTACGGACTTGAACTTCGTTGTTGCCATTGCGAGCCCGTCTTTCGGCTGGCGAGGTGGTCCGAAGAGTTAGAGAAACAAGCGATACGGCACGCTGAACTGGTCAGCAAACAAGTGTGCCTGCGACCTGCTGATCCGCCGTTTTCCACTCAAGAGTTCGGAAGCAATGCCTTTGGAGCAAACGAGTTGCGCCAGATCCTTCTGCTCCAAGTCATTGGCTTGTAAGAGTTCCCGCATTATCGCTGGCGGCGATGCCGGGGTTAGTGCATGCCGCTCCTCCTCGAATTTCTCGATGAAAGTCGTGAGAAGCTCCGCAACGGCTTCTTGTTCCGGGGTAAGCGGCTCGTTCTCGTGGATGGCCTCGAGAAGCGCAATCGCTCGTTGATTGTCGTCGTCGGTATGGATTAGCGGCAGTTCTCGCGTCACGCCGCTCGCCTTCGTGGTGCCTCACGCGAGGACATTCCGCGACCCGCCGACGAATTCGGCCCGATGACGACCACGATCTATCGGGCGCGGCGCATCGTTACCATGACCGACGACGCGCCCGAGGCGATCGCAAGCGCCGACGGACTCGTCACCGCGACCGGGTCCGTCGCCGAGCTGCGCGAGCGCTTTGCCGGTGCCGAGGTCGTCGACTTTCGCGACGGCGTGATCGTGCCGGGGTTCAACGACGCGCACGCGCACCTCGTCGTCGCCGCCGAGGACATGCTGCACCTCGATCTCTCGATCGACGCCGTGTCGTCGCTGGCGGAGATCGGGGTGAAGCTGCACCAGCAGCTCGCCGTCACGCCGCCCGGTGGCTGGCTTCGCGGCAGCCGCTACGACGACGCGAAGATGGCCGAAGGCCGCGTGCTCACGCGCGGAGACCTCGATGGGATCAGCGCCGACCATCCGATCCTGATTCTCCACGTCGCGGGACATTGGGGCGTGGTCAACTCCAAGGCCCTCGCGCTGGGCGGGATCGACGAGTCGACCGAAGACCCTCCGGGCGGAAGGTTCGGGCGCGACGGCAGCGGCCGTCTCAACGGTATCCTGTTCGAGACCGCGATTTTCGACTTCGCCTACCCGCAGGCGACGCGGCGCCCGCAAACCGTCGCTCCGGCGAGCACGCTCGAAGACCGCGTTCGCGGTCTGGTCCTGGCGCAAAGCGCCTTTCACGCCGCCGGGATCACCTCGCTCACCGATGCGATGATCGGACCCGACGACATCACCCTGCTCCAAACGGCACAGAGCTGCGACGCACTCACGCTGCGGGTCAACCTGCTCCTGCACTACGAGCACTACGGAATGCTCGCGCAGCACGCGGTGCGCACGGGTTCGCGCGACGGCCGGATCCGGTTCAACGGTGTCAAGGCCTTTGTCGACGGCGCGATCGGTGGGCGTACCTGTCTGATGGAGCAGCCCTTCGAAGGAACGACCGACGACTACGGGATGCAAACGGTGTCCGACGCGGATCTGCGCGACGTCGTGCGCATGGCCCACGCCGAGAGCAACCGCGTCTGCGTGCACGCCAATGGTGACCGGGCGATCGGCAAGCTGCTCGACGTCTTCGAAGAAGCGCATCGCGAGAACCCCAAGCCCCACGTACACCACCGCATCGAGCACTGCAGCATCGTCAACGACGACATCTTGCGCCGCATGAAGGGAGTTCACGCGATCGCCGCGCCGTTCGGCAGCTACGTCCACTATCACGGCGGCAAGCTGCTGGAATGGTACGGGCCCGAGCGCATCGAGCGCATGTTCGCGCATCGCTCGTTTCTCGATCGTGGGATCGCGGTCGCGGGCTCGTCGGACTATCCGTGCGGCCCCTATCAGCCGCTGCTCGCGCTCCAATCCTGCGTGACGCGCACGGGCTACGACGGCACGCCGCTAGGACTCTCGCAGCGCATTACGCCGCTCGAAGCGCTCGCGCTCTACACCACGGGGTCCGCGTACGCCGCCGACGAGGCGGAGACGAAAGGGCGCCTCGCACCCGGCTACGTCGCCGACTTCGTCGTGCTCGATGGCGACCCGCTCACCGTCGACCCGTCGATGCTGGGAGCGCTGGGCGTGCGCGCCACCTATGTCGGCGGCACGAACGTGTGGGAGCGCGCGGGCCAAGCGGCGGCAGCGTCACCGTCGGCCCGTAGCCGCACGCGCTCGGGCTGACATGTCCGGGTTGATCGAAGTCCAGCTGCTCAACGGCATCGTGCAGGGCATGATCTATGCGTTGCTCGCGGCCGGCTTGACCTTGATCTTCGGGATGCTCGACATCCCGAACTTCGCGCACGGCGCGTTCTACGCGTTGGGTGCCTACGTCGCGTTCACCGTCGTCTCGTTGACCGGCAACTTCTGGCTGGCGATCGTGATCGTCCCGCTCGTCGTCGCCGGCCTGGGTCTGGTCGTCGACGCGTTCGCGATGCGCCGGCTCGCGCGCACCGGCCACGTCTATCAGATCCTGTTCACGCTCGGGCTGGTGCTCATCGTCCAGGAGTCGATCGTCCTGATCTGGGGTGCGAACCCGACCAGCATCAACGTTCCGGCCGGACTCGACGGCGGCGTGCCTCTGGGCGTCGTCACCTTTCCGTACTACCGCCTGTTTCTCGTCGCTGCGGCGGCGCTGGTGATCGTCGCGGTGTGGTTCGCGCTGGAACGGACGCGCTACGGCGCGATCATCCGCGCCGGCATCGACGATCCCGAGATGGTCGACTGCATCGGGATCAACGTGCAACGGCTCTTCACGATCGTGTTCGGAATCGGCGTCGGGCTGGCGGCGCTCGCCGGCGCGCTCATCCTGCCGATCCGCGGCGGACAACCCGCGATGGGCAACGAGCTCATGGCGACCAGCTTCGCGGTCGTGGTGATCGGCGGGCTGGGCAGCTACTTGGGCGCCGTCGTCGGCGGGCTGTTCATCGGGCTCACCCAAGCCGTGATGACGATGCTCTATCCGGCCGCCTCGGAGGTCGCGATCTTCGCCGCGATGGCGCTGATCATTCTCATTCGCCCGCAGGGACTCTTCGGCAAGCGATGAGACGCTTCGCTATCCTGGTCGTGCTCGTCGCCGTCGCGCCGCTGGTCCTGCGCTACCCCGAGCTTGAGACGCAGATCCTCACCTTCGGGCTGTTGGCGGTTGCGTTCAACCTGCTGTTGGGCGAGATGGGGTTTCTGTCGTTCGGTCAGGCGACGTTCAACGGCGTCGGCGCGTACATCGCCGCCCGCGCGCTGCTCGATGCGCACGCACCGTTGCCGATCGCCTTGCTCGGCGCGCTGCTGGCCGGCGGCGCCGCCGCTGCGCTCGTCGGCGCGCTGGCGATCACCGGGCGCGGCGTCTACGGCGTGATGCTCACCTTTGCGTTCAACGAGATGGCGTACTTCATCGCGTTCCAATGGCGTTCGGTGACCGGCGGCGACGACGGGTTGCGGGGCATTCCGCGCCCCGACGTGTTCGGCATCTCGCTCGACGACGCAACGCGCTACTACTACTTCACGGCGCTGGTGGTGCTGCTGGCCTTCGCCGCGGTGCTGCGGATCGTCGACTCGCCCTTCGGGGCGGTGCTGCGCGCGATCCGCGAGAACGAAGGGCGCGCGCGGGCGATCGGCTTTCGCGTCCGGCGTTTCAAGATCGCCGCGTTCGCGCTCTCGGGCGCGCTGTCCGGACTCGCCGGCGGGCTGTACGCCGAGCTGTTCCACTTCGTTCCGCTCCAAGCGATCGACCTGGACACCTCGACCAACATCGTCATCGCCGCGTTGCTAGGCGGCATCGGATCGCCTTACGGTGCGCTGCTGGGCGCCGCGATCTTCACCGTGCTGTCCAATTCGCTCAGCCATGTGTGGGCGCACTGGCCGCTGATCTTCGGCCTGGTGTTCTGCGCGGTCGTGCTGTTCTTCCGCACCGGCTTGTGGGGCATCACCGAGCGCTGGAGCCGTCGTGCTGCACACGCGTAGCCTCACCAAGCGCTTTGGCGCGCATTCCGCGGTCGATGCGGTCGATCTCGAGATTCGCCCCGGAACGCTGCACGCGATCATCGGTCCCAACGGCGCCGGCAAGACGACGCTGTTCAACCTCCTCAGCGGCGAGCTGCAGCCCAGCGCCGGAACGATCGTCTTCGGCGACCGCGACGTCACGCGCCTCGACGCGACGAGCCGCTCGCAGCTCGGCATGGGCCGCTCGTTCCAGCGCACTAACGTGTTCCCCAAGCTCACCGCGTTCGAGAACGTCCGGCTCGCGGCGCAGTCGCGCACCGGCGACAGCTTCGCGCTGTGGCGGCGTGCGGCGTCGCTGGACGGCGCGAACGCGCGGGCCGAGAGCGTGCTCGCGGAGTTCGGACTGCTCGACTCCCGCGCGCGGCTCGCCGGTGAGCTCGCGGGCGGCGATCAGCGCCTGCTCGAGCTCGCGATCACGCTGGCCACCGACCCCGTGCTGCTGCTGCTCGACGAGCCGTCGCAAGGGCTCTCGCCCCAAGACGCGCAGCGGCTGATCGATCGGATCGGGACCTTGTCCGCGCGCTACACGATCGTGCTCATCGAGCACAACATGCCGCTGGTGATGCGGCTGGCCGGTGAGATCACGGTGATGAACTTCGGCCGCGTGCTCGCCCGCGGAACGCCCGACGCGATCCGCGCGAACGCCGACGTGCGCGCGGCCTACCTCGGAAAGCACGTGTCACCCTGAGCTTGTCGAAGGGTGCGAGACGATCATGAGACTGCGATGCTTGAACTAGCCAGGGTCGACGCCTACTACGGATCGAGCTGGATCCTCAAAGCGGTCTCGCTCGCCGTCCCCGACGGCGGGATCGTCGCGCTCTTGGGTCGCAACGGCGCCGGAAAATCGACCACCCTCAAGACGATCATGGGTCTGGTCGCGCCGCGCGCGGGCTCGGTGCGCTTCGGCGGCGCCGAGATCGGGGGCAGCACGCCGCACGCGGTTAACCGGCGCGGCATCGCCTACGTTCCGGAGGAGCGCCGCATCTTCGCCGACCTCACCGTCGACGAGCATCTTGCGATCGCGACGCGCTCGCACGACTGGCCGGCGGAGCGGATCTTCGGCATCTTTCCGGAGCTGGTGCCGCTGCGCGACCGGCGCGGGCGGTTCCTCAGCGGCGGCGAGCAACAAATGCTGGCCATAGCCCGAGCGCTGGTGACCGGCCCACGGCTGCTGTTGCTCGACGAGCCCTCGCAGGGACTCGCGCCCCGGATCGTCGATGTCGTGATCGCCTCGATCGAGGCGATGCGCGACGAGGGTCTGGCGATCTTGTTGGTGGAGCAGAACGTCGAGCTCGCGCTCGAGGTTGCCGACCGCGCCGCGATCATCGACCAAGGCGCGATCGTCTTCGACGGCACGGCCGCCGAGCTGCGCGGGCGCAGCGACCTCCAAACGACCTATCTCGGCGTCGGAACCTAAGCTGAAAGGACCGCAGATGCAACGCAAGCGCTTTCTCGCAACCGGCGGCGGTGCCGTCGCCGCGGCCGCGCTGACCGGGCTACCCGCCGCAGCTGCCGAGGACGTCGTCTTCGCCGGCATCTACTCGTCGACCGGTGCGTATGCCGCGTTCGGGCGCGACACCGACCGCGGCTTCGCGCTAGCGGTCAACGAGCTGAAGAAGTCGGTCGGCGGCCACCCGATCAAGTACATCTCGCGCGACGACCAGACCAAGGCCGACGTCGGGCAGCAGCAGGCCACCGACGCCTACGTGCACGACGGTGCGCGCTTCTTCGCCGGCTGCGCTTCGAGCGCGGTGGCGCTGGCGATCGCGCAGGTGATGAAGGACAAGCATGCGCTGTTCTGGACCAGCGTCGGCGCCGACGAGATCACCGGCAAGGAGTGCAACGGGTACACCTTCCGCTGGTCGGTGCCGGCCTACGGCGCCGTGCGCGCGGCGCTCTACCCGTTCATCGCGAAGTTTCCCGCGGCCAAGAAGTGGTACACGATCACGCCGTCCTACGTGTTCGGCGAATCGCTGCTGACCAACGTCAAGGAGGTCGCGCAGGAGAAGGGCCTCACGCTCGTCGGGAACGACTACCACGCGCTGGGCGCAGCCGAATACTCGGCCTTCATCGCCAAGGCGGCCGAAGCCAAGCCCGACGTGCTGTGCTTGCTCAATTTCGGCGGCGACGCGATCAAGGCGCTCAAGACGGCCACGAGCTTCGGCCTCAAGAAGACCACTAAGATCCTCTACGTGTGGAGCGGCGGTCTGCTCGACTTCGCCGGTATCGGCGCCGACGATCTCGACGGCGTGTACGTGGGCTGTCAGTACTGGCACGACGCCACGCCGGCCACGCGCAAGGCGAGCGAAAGCTACAAGGCCGCGTACGGCGAGCCGCTCGGATACGTCGGCGCCAGCGCGTACATCGAAGCCAAGCTGACCTTCGACGGCATCGCGCGCGCCAAGTCCACCGATCCCGCCCACGTCGCCAAGGTGCTCGAAGGCTACAAATACGCGGGCCCGACCGGAGGCGAAGAAGTGCGCGCCTTCGATCACCAGGTCGTCAAGCCGTACTACCTGCTGGTGGGCAAAGCCAAGAGTGCGATGAAGGACCAGTGGGACTACGTCGACACGGTCGCGTCGGGCTCGTATCCGGTCCCACGTGACCGCAGCCTGTGCAAGTTGTAGCAATTCGCGGCGTCGTAGCCGCGATCGCCACGCCGGTCGATGAAGCGCTCCAGCCCGATCACGGAGCGCTCGTCGACCATGCGCGCTGGCTGCTGAGCAACGGCTGCGACGGCCTCAACGTGCTGGGCACCACCGGCAGTTTCGCCTCGTTCACCGTCGCGCAGCGGATCGACATCATGCAGGCGTTGGCGAGCTCGGGCTTGCCGCTGCCGGCGATGATGGTCGGCACGGGCGCGAGCGCGCTCGGCGACGCGGTCGCGCTGACGCGAGCAGCGGTCGCGCTGCGCTTCGGCGGCGCGCTGGTGATCCCGCCGTTCTACTACAAGGGCGTCTCCGAGGACGGCGTCTTCACGTACGTCGCGAACCTCATCGAGCAGGTCGGCGCGAGCGAGCTGCGCATGTACCTCTACAATTTCCCGGCGAACAGCGGCGTGCCGTACACGGTGCCGCTCGTCAAACGGTTGTTCGCAGCGTATCCGGGCGTGATCGTCGGTTTGAAAGACAGCTCCAACGACGCTGCGTACGCCGCGGAGCTGCACCGCGAGCTGCCGCAGCTCGATCTCTTTCCAAGTTCGGAATCCGTGCTCGCGGATGCGCGGCGCGCAGGCTACGCCGGGTGCATCTCCGCCAGCGTCAACGTCACGGCCCCGCTGACCGGCCGCGTGTGGGCGGACGGCGACGACGCGGACGGCGACGCGCGACAAGGGGAGCTGGCGGCGATCCGCGCCGCGATCCTGAGCGTGCCGTCGATCCCGGCCATCCACCATCTGCTCGCCCAGCTGCACGGCGACGACGTGTGGTCGCGCCTCGTTCCGCCGCTGTACGCGCTCGACGCGAACGAACGGGCCGCGCTCGAAGCGCGCTTGGCCCCGACCGTCTATCACCGCGAGCATGCAGCACGACGCTGACGGACCGCGTTTCGTCAGCGAGGCGCTCGTACCGGGAAAAGAGTTCGTCGATTCGGCCGCGCTCAGCACCGGCGAACCGCCGCTCCCGCGGCGCTTCCGCTGGCGCGGCGAGGAGCTCGTCGTCCGCGAGGTCGTCCGCACCTGGCGCTCGACCGTAACCGACCGCGGCGACGTCTACCTAGCCCGCCACTGGTACGAGCTCGAAACGGCCGACAGCCGCCGCGCCGTCATCTACTTCGACCGCAAATCCCGCACCAAATCCCGCTGGTACCTCTACACCATCTCCGACCCGCCCCCCGAAACAGGAAAAGGCTCGTTCGCGGTCCCACGCTAGCGACGTGGCAAGCAGCATCATCGCCGACGACCGGCGCCGGAAAGAGCTCACCTATCGGGGTCTCGCCCTGGGCGGCCTCATCACGCTGGTCTTCACCGCCGCCAACGTCTACCTGGGGCTCAAGGTCGGGCTGACCTTCGCCTCGTCGATCCCGGCCGCGGTCATCTCCATGGCCGTCCTGCGCGGATTCAAGACCTCGACGATCTGGGAGAACAACATCGTCCAAACGGTGGCTTCCGCCGCCGGGACGCTCTCCTCGATCATCTTCGTGCTGCCGGGGCTGGTGATGGTCGGCTGGTGGACGGGATTCCCGTTTTGGGAGTCGTTCGGGATCTGCGTGGTCGGCGGCGTGCTCGGCGTGATGTACAGCGTCCCGCTGCGCCGCGCGATGGTTACCGGGAGCGACCTTCCGTACCCCGAGGGCGTCGCCGCCGCCGAGGTGCTCCGAGTCGGTGCCAGCGCGAGCGGCCATGCCGACGCCGACGTCGATCCGGCGGCCGTCGCCGAAAACAAGGCGGGCTTTGCGACCGTGCTGTGGAGCTCGGTCGCGAGCGCGCTGTTCGTCGCGATCATCGGAGCGAAACTCTTCGCCGAGAGCGTCGCCGCCTACGTTCGCGTCGGCGCGAGCGTGACGGGCTACAACATTGGGCTGTCGCTCGCGCTCATCGGCGTCGGCCACCTCGTCGGCCTCTCCGTCGGCATCGCGATGCTCGCCGGGATCGTGCTTGCCTGGGGCGTGCTCGTCCCGGTGCTGTCGTCGTACCATGCAGCGACCGCCGACGTGACGACGCTTGCGAAGGTGGTCTTTCGCGACGAAGTGCGCTTGATCGGCGCCGGCGCGATCGGCGTCGCAGCGCTGTGGTCGGTCGGACGCCTCGCGGGCCCCGTCGTCGGCGGGGTGATCTCGTCGTTGGCGGCGTCGCGCACGCGCGCCGCCGGGCGGGGCGAGTCGCTGCCGATCACCGAGCGCGATATCCCGTTCAATGTCGTCCTGCTCGTTAGCGCCCTCTGCCTCGTCCCTCTAGCTGTGCTGCTGTACGTGTTTCTGAGCGGCACCGCGCTGGCGAGCATCGCGATCCCGCTGGTGCTCGGTGCGCTCGTCTACGTCGTGCTCGCCGGCCTGATCGTCGCCGCGGTATGCGGCTACATGGCGGGGCTGATCGGCTCCTCGAACTCGCCCGTCTCCGGGCTGGCGATCCTCACGGTCTTGGGCGCGGCGTTGTTGCTGCTCGCCGTTGCGCGACCGAACGACCCGCTCGCCGCCAAGGCGCTGGTCGCCTTCGCGCTTTTCGTCACCGCGGTCGTCATCAACGTCGCCACGATCTCCAACGACAACCTGCAAGACCTCAAGACCGGTCAGCTCGTCGGCGCGACGCCCTGGCGGCAGCAGCTCGCCCTCATCGTCGGCGTGCTCTTCGGTGCGGTGGTCATCCCGCCGGTCCTCGACTTGCTCAACCATTCAAACGGCTTCGCGGGATCGCCGATCCACGGCATCACCGCGCAGCCGCTCGCCGCGCCGCAGGCGACGCTGATCTCCACGCTCGCGAACGGCGTGATCACCGGGCAGATAAACTGGGTTCTGATCGGCTACGGCGCGCTCATCGGCTTGGCGATCGTCGCCATCGACGAGATACTGCGCCGCACCGTGCGCCGCCAGTTCCCCCCGCTGGCGGTGGCGCTGGGCATCTACCTCCCGATGGCGGTTACGTTCATGGTGGTTGTCGGCGCATTTGCCGGGAAGGCCTATAACAATTGGGTCTCGACGCGACCAAATCCGGACGCGGGGAAACGGCTGGGCGTGCTGCTCGCATCCGGCCTGATCGTGGGCGAGAGCTTGTTCGGGGTGCTCCTCTCCGGGATCATCGTCGCGACCAACAAAGACGCACCGCTGGACGTGTTCCCGTACCTGGGACTCAAGGCCGGCAGCTTCGAACTCGGCGCAAACATCCTGGGGGTGCTGGCCTTCATCGCCGTGGTCTTTTTCCTCTACCGCTGGGTCGGCCGTCAGGCGCAGCGCATCGGCTGATCCCGGCGCGCTCAGCGACGCGCGGTGAACACGTGCGCGCGCATGCCGCCCTCGGCACGTCCGTCGGGCGAACCGTTGCCGCAGGCAACGGCGATCGCACGCGCCGCCGCGGCGGTGATCTCCGCGAGCCGACTGGGATCGCGTGCCTCGATCTCGCTGCGCAGCGGCGAGCCTTGGAGGAGCCCGGTCGCGGCGGAACGCGCCGACGGAGCGCTGCGCTTGTCGACCGTCTCCATCGCGACCTCGGGGAAGCCGGCATCGCGCAACCCGCGCTCGAGCGCCGCACAGTCGTGATGCCCGAACGGCGTGCGCCGGAGAAAGCGCGGCGGGTCATCGGGGAACGCGGCCTCCGCGGTATCTGAACAGATGCGCGAGATCACGTTGTCTGCGATGTCTCCCCAGACGTTGAAAATGAATCGTCCGTCGGGAGCCAGCACGCGCCGCGCTTCGCGAAACGCGAGGGTCTGGTCGGGCATGAACATGACCCCGAACTGGCACACGACGGCGTCGAAGCTCCCGTCCGCGAACGGGAGGGCCATCGCATCGGCTCGCAGCCACGAAAGATGCGGCGCTGAGACGCGCGCCGCGCCGTAGGCGATCATCCCTTCGTTGAGATCGGTCGCGACGATGGTCGCGCCGTCGCCGAGCGCGCGCAGCAGCGCCGCCGTCACGATCCCGGTTCCGGCAGCGGTCTCGAGCACCCGCGAAACGCGCCGCTCGGCCACGCGGGCGGCGATGTCCGCGGCGTAGGGCGCGAAGAGAAACGGTCCAAGGTCGCGATCGTACACCTCGGGAATCGAGCCCGAGAACACGGTGTCGGAGTGGCCCATGCCCGCCGCTTCCGGGCACATCGAGGGAGGCCTGCCCGTGCGCTGCGACGGAGCTGTCGCGCATGAAGCCATCCGGCACCGGCTTGTCGCGCGGACTCACCGACTACGGCGACCGCGAGTTCTCACTGTACCTGCGGCGCACGTTCGCAAAGTCGATGGGCTTCTCGGACGCGATGCTGGAGCGTCCGATCGTCGGCATCGCGACAGCCGGCGGCGGGTTCAACAACTGCCATCGCACCACGCCCGAGCTCGTCGCGGCGGTGTCGCGCGGCGTCTTGACCGCGGGCGGGCTACCGCTGGACTTCCCCACCATCTCGCTGGGTGAGCCGTTTCTCTCGCCGACCAGTCTCGTGTTTCGCAACCTGATGGCGATGGACGTCGAAGAGATGATCCGCGCGCAGCCGATGGACGCGGTGGTGCTCATCGGCGGCTGCGACAAGACGCTGCCCGCCCAGCTGATGGGTGCGATCTCGGCGAACAAGCCGGCGATCGCGCTCGTCGTCGGCCCGATGATGACCGGCAGCTTCGAAGGCACGCGGTTGGGCGCGTGTACCGATTGCCGCTCGTGGTGGGCGCGCTTTCGCGCCGGCGAGCTCTCCGAGGAACGCATCCGCGGCGTGGAGTCCAACCTCGCGACGACGGCCGGCACGTGCGCGGTGATGGGCACGGCCAGCACGATGGCGTGCGTCACCGAGGCGCTGGGCATGAGCCTGCCCGGCGCCGCGACGCCGCCGGCCGTGCACGCGGAGCGACTGCGCGTCGCCGAAGCCACCGGTGCGCGGGCCGTCGCGCTCGCGCGCGACGACGTCACGCCCGACCAGATCGTCACGCCCGCCGCCGTCGAGAACGCGCTGCGCGTGCTGTTTGCGCTGGGCGGCTCGACCAACGGCATCATCCACCTCACCGCGATCGCAGGCCGCCGCGGCATTCCCTTAACGCTGCAGCGCTTCAACGAGCTCAGCGCCGATACGCCCGTGCTGGTAAACCTCAAGCCGGTCGGCGACCACTACATGGAACACTTCCACGCGGCCGGGGGAGTCGGCGCGCTGCTGCGGGAGCTTGCGCCGCTCTTGAACCGCGACACCGTGTCGGTCGCCGGCGAGACGCTCGACGAACGCCTCGCACACGTCCCGGCGTACGTCGATCGCACCGTCATTCGCCCCTTCGGTGAACCGATCGTCGCGCGCGACGCGCTCGTCGCGCTGTTCGGAAACCTCGCGCCGAACGGCGCGATCCTCAAGGCTGCTGCGGCCGACCCGCGCCTCATGGAACACGACGGCCGCGCGGTCGTGTTCCGCGACCTCGCAGACCTGGCGGCACGGATCGACGCGCCCGACCTCGACGTCGAGCCCGACGACGTGCTGGTACTGCAACACGCCGGCCCGGTCGGCGCGGGGATGCCCGAAGCCGGCTATCTGCCGATCCCCAAGAAGCTGCTCGCCCGCGGCGTGCGCGACATGCTGCGCATCAGCGACGCCCGCATGAGCGGAACCGCGTACGGCGCCATCGTGCTCCACGTTTCGCCGGAGTCCGCGCTCGGTGGTCCGCTCGCCGCGGTACGCAACGGCGACCGCATCCGCGTCAGCCTGCGCGAGAAGCGCCTCGACGTCGTGCTCACCGATGCCGAGATCGCCGCACGGATCGAACAGTTCGTTTCGCCGGCGCCACCACGACGCGGCTACGCGAAGCTCTACGCGCAGCACATCCTGGGCCCCGAACGCGGCTGCGACTTCGATTTCCTTACCAGCGAGGGAACCGCGGAGTAGCGCGGCGTAGGACGGTCGCGGCGGGCGAAGAGCGGCGTGGACCTTCAGGAGGCTCCGTTGACTGTTTCGGTAGTTCGTCGCGTCGTTGCGGCGTTGATCGTCGCGGGTGCGATCCACAGCGCCGCGAGCGCGGACACGCCGCCCGCGCCCGCGCTCGGACCGCGACCGTGCCCGACCCAAGCGTCGCTGATCTCTCGGCGACAGTTGGCTCGTTGGATCACCGATCCGCGCTGCAAGCAATCGCAGCGCTCCATTCCGACGAAGCCGCGCCGTTCCATGAACACGGGCGAGGCCGGCGTCGCGGTGCAGAACTACTCCGCGCCCGGAAAAGCGCTGTTGGTTCAGTCGCGCGTGAGCGTGCTCGCGCCGACGCGCGTCCCCACGAGCTGGGGCCGCGCAACCTACCCCACCGTGCAGCCCCTCAGAGACTACAAGCGCAACGTGCAAGTCGGCTACGACGTCGTGCTGGGCGGCCCGGGCTGCACCGGCGGGACGGCCTGCACGCAGGCCGACGTCTACGGCGAGAAGGCGCCGCCGATCGAGCAGACGCGGCTCGACGGCAAGGTCGTGTCGACGCGACTTGCCGACGGCACGCCCGCGAAGTACGTCAACGGCCCGTGCGGCGCAAATTGCGCCGGCTCGTTCCAGCTCCAGTTCGTCAAAGGCGGCTACGCCTACACGATCTCGATCAAAGGCGGCACGCTCGCCGACGGACTCCTAATTGCATCGTACTTGCGCCCCGTCGCTGCGCTGCCGTAGGAGGATACCGTCGGGCAACCCGGATAGTGTTCCCCCTCGCCCGTTTGAGAGGAAGTTCCGCGTGATGCACCCCGATCGTCGAAAGTTCTTGCAACTCTCCGCCGCCGGCATCGGCGCCGGTGCGCTGGCGGGGGGCCTTCCCACACTCGCCTCCGCGGCTGACTCGCCGTTCAAGCCGGAGAAGGGCGCGTCGCTGCAGCTGCTGCGCTGGACGGCGTTCGTCCCGAGCGATCAGACGATTTGGGACGAGAACACGAAGAAGTTCTCCGCCGCGACCGGCGTGCCGGTGTCGATCCAGTCGCTGTCCTGGAACGACATGGGTCCGAAAGGCGCGCTCGCCGCGCAGGTCGGCTCCGGCCCGGACATCATCATGGGCTGGAACGACGACCCGTTCGTGTATCCGGACAAGCTGGTCGACATGACCGACCTCGTGGACAACATGGGCCGCGCGCATGGCGGGTGGTACGACAACGCGCGATCGTACTGCTACGATCAGGACGTCAAGCGCTGGGTGTCGCTTCCGGTCGGGTGCACCGGCAACGCGCTGAACTATCGCAAGAGCTGGGTCAAGGAAGCCGGCTACGCCGAGTTCCCCAAAGACCTTGACGGGATGCTGAAGCTCGCGCGCGTGCTGAAGAAGAACGGCCATCCGCCGGGCTTCGCGCTCGGCCACGCCGTCGGCGACGCGAACAGCTGGACCCATTGGATCCTGTGGGCGTACGGCGGCAAGCAGGCGAACCCCGACAACTCGATCGCGATCAACTCGGCCGAGACGGTCAACGCGCTCGAGTACGCCCGTCAGCTCTCCGAGACGTTCATCGACGGCGTTGCCGGCTGGGACGACTCCAGCAACAATAAGGCGTTTGCCGGCGGCAAAATCGGCATGACGATGAACGGGATCAGCATCTGGTATAACGGGAAGAAAGACACGCCCGAGATCTTCCCCGACTTCGCCAACGTGACGCCGCCGATGGGACCCGTCAAGACGCCCACGGTCTCGAACAACTTCACCTCTGCGTTCATCTTCAAGTACAGCAAGTATCCGAACGCGGCCAAAGAGTATCTCCGCTTCATGCTCGACAAGCCGCAGGCGGAGCGTTGGGTCACCGAGATGAAGGGCTACGTCACGCCCGCCCTCAAGGCGTACGCCGATCTGCCGATCTGGACGTCCGACCCGAACATCACGCCGTATCGCGACGCCCTCGCGCACGCGAAGTACGACGGGTACAACGGCAAGCCGGGCAAGGCCGCCGCACAGGCGCTCGATGAGTTCGTGATCGTCGACATGTTCGCGGACGTGTGTGTGAACAAGATGACGGCCAAGGACGCCGCCAAGAAGGCGGAAGGCAAGCTGCAGACGATTTACAAGCGGGCGTGACCTCGCGGGCGCCGCTGCTCGCGCGGCTCGATTCGCCGCGGGTGTTGGGCTATCTGCTCATCACGCCCGCGGCGATCATCTTGCTCGGGCTGCTCGCGTACCCGCTGCTGCTCGGTATTTGGCTCAGCCTGACGACTGCTACGATCGGCAAAACCGGCGAGTTCGTCGGGCTGCAGAACTACGCGACGATCTTCGCCGACCCGATCTTCCGTGGGGCGGCGCTGTTCTCGGTCTTCTACACCGTCTGCGCCGAGTTCGGGAAGCTCCTCCTCGGGCTTACGCTCGCGCTGCTGCTCAACCAGCGGTTTCGCGGCTACCGAATCTCACGCGCGCTCATGCTGTTGCCGTGGGTCGCGCCGACGGTGCTCTCCGCGCTGGCGTGGCTGTGGCTACTCGACCCGCAGTTCAGCGCGCTGAGCTGGCTGTTGATCCGGCTGCACCTGATCCACAGCAACATCGACTTCCTCGGCAGCGGCTGGGGCGCGCGATTCTCCCTGATCGTCGTGAACATCTGGCGCGGGCTGCCGTACTTTGCGATCGGCTACCTCGCGGGGCTGCAGGGGATCTCCAAGGACCTCTACGAGGCTGCTGCAATCGACGGCGCCGACGGGTGGCAGGCGTTCCGCCGCATCACCTGGCCGCTGCTGCTGCCGATCACCACGATCCTGGTCGCCTTCTCGTCGATCTTCACGCTGACCGATTTCCAGCTGATCTGGACGATCACGCACGGCGGACCGACGGATGCCACGCAGGTCTTTACGACGCTTGCCTATCAGCGGGCGATCAGCGGCGGCCAACTCGGCGAAGGCGCGGCGATCGCCGTTTCGCCGATCGTCTTCATGGTGATCTTAGCGTACTTTGTCGTCCGATCGGTGCGCGAGAAGTAACGTGCTGCGCCTGCTGAAGATCTACGTCCCACTCGCGCTGTTCGGCGTGTTCCTGCTGCTGCCGTTCCTGTGGATGCTCCTAACGACGTTCAAGTCGAACCAGGAGCTGCTGAACACGCCCAACCCGTTCTGGGTCTTCCACGGCACGTTCTCGCACGTCACCGATCTGTTGACGCAGACGGCATACCTACAGTGGTTCGGCAACACGCTATTCGTCGCGGTGGCTTCGACGGTCCTCAGCGTATTCGTCTCGTACATCACCGCCTACGCGATCATCCGGCTGCGCTTCCCGGGCTCCGAGGTCGTCAGCACGGCGATCTTCCTGGCCTACATCGTGCCGCCGGCGATCCTGTTCATCCCGCTCGCGACGATCATCATCCAGCTGCACTGGTTCGACAAACTCTGGGCGCTCGTTCCGATCTACGCCACGTTCCTCGTGCCGTTCTGCACCTGGCTGTTGATCGGCTTCCTCAAGAACATCCCGCGCGAGCTCGAGGAGGCCGCGCGCGTCGACGGCGCGAGCAACATCGCGATTCTATGGCGGATCATCTTCCCGATCGCCGTGCCGGGCCTGATCTCGGCCGCGATCTTCTCGTTCACGCTTTCGTGGAATGAGTATCTCTACGCGCTCGTCTTCATGTCGTCGTCCGGCAACAAAACGGTTTCGGTCGGGATGACGAGCGAGCTGATCCGCGGCGACGTCTTCCAGTGGGGTCAACTCATGGCCGGCGCGCTGATCGGCGTCCTCCCCGCGATCCTAGTCTATTTCTTCTTCGTCGAATACTACGTCGCGGGACTGTCCGGCTCCGTCAAAGAATAGCGCCTACTGTCACAGCGGTTGAATCCCCGGGACGCGGTACGTGCCGTCGAGCCCGCTCGGGCCCGGCCAATAGATGCGCAGCGTCACGACGAACGGGCCGGCCGGCGTGGGGAGCCAATTCGTCTGATCGCCGCTGGGCGCATCGTGCTGGATCGCCACGTCGATGGAACCATCGGCGTTCCGCCGCGCCGTCGTGTCGCGTAGGGTGTAGCGGTCGATCGAATTCGGCACGAGGTAGTGGTCCGGCGAGTAGACGGTCAGCGACCAAAAGGCATTCGCCGGCGGTAACGACCCGGCGGCGAAATGCATCGTGTAGCGGCGCGCACCCGAGAGCGGCGCACCGCTAGCGTCGACGCTGGTCTCCGGATACACGGCGTCCTCGGGGAGATTCGCTGCGAGCAGCGTCTTCGCGATGAAGGCCCGGTACGCGTAGTCGGTGCCGAAGCGGCCGGTATTTTTCGTCCAGCGCCAGCCGTTCGCGTGGGGAACCGAGGGCGCATCGTACCCGTCGAGCAGCGCCTTCCCCTCACGCACTCCGTCGTCGAGGGCCGCGACCCCGGCACCCAGCCCGCTGGGATCGAACGGCTTCCCGGCGGCGACGCCGATCTGCGCGAGCCGGGCGACGATCGGATCGTCCCCCACGTGCGGCGGATTGTTCGCCAGCCCGGCCGCGAGCAGCGAGAAAAACGTCGCGGCGTTCATCCCCGCGATCAGCGACGGCGGCGTCGGCCCCGTGTCGATGTTCGGGTTCGCGAGCACCCCCGGCGGCGCCTGATACGATGCGTCGTAGTAGCTGTTGAGCGGAACGATGGTGTACCGCTGCTGGATGCCCGTGATGACGCTTGCGTCGTCGCCGGCGCGGGGCCGCGTTCGCGCCAAGACCCACACGTCGTTCGTCGGCGAATTCACCAGCTTCAATTTCCTGGAGATCACCCCGTTCCAGCGGGGCCCGACGAGCGCGTAGTCGCCCGGCGCGGAGTTCGGGATCCGCGGCGTCGGGTCGGCGATCACGTCGGTCCACGCGTCCATGACCTGCGCTACGAAATATCGGCCGCCGGCATCAGGAACGTGCAGCACCTGCGCTCCCCCGGAGAGGTCGACCCAGGCCGACGAGTAGCGCGTATCGCCGTTGGGTGCGACGACGATCCGGAACGGCGGTGTCGGCGCGGACTGCATGTGGATGAACTGTCCGTTTGCGCGGCCGTTCGTCGCGATGCGCTTGGTGATCATCATGAGCACCAACGGATACCCGTAGATGAAACCGTCGCGTGCGATCCCGTGCACGTCGGGGCCATCCGCGGCACCCGCGCGAGGCGGGCCGAGCAGCCCGAGCACCAGGATCGACGCGAGCAACCCCCTCAGAACGCGTTTCACCACCATACCGTTCTCCTCCAACCCCAGGAGGCGCGGGTCCACGACCATTCTCCTGCGAATCGGGATCCGCCCATGAACCAGAACCGCTGGCTCGGCATTCCCCTATCGCTCCTGTTCGGCTTCGCCGTCTGGACTGCGCTCGCGTTGGGCACGGGCGGCCGATCCTGCACCGACAATTTCGAGTGGTGGGCGGCCTGGCTGTACTACTCGGACGAGACGATTTTTCTCTTCGTGCTGTGGCTGCCCATCGTCTTCGTGGTCGCAGCCGTCGCGTACTTCGGCGCAACGAGGATACGCGCTTTGCGTCATCCCATCGTACGACTCGTCGTGGCGCTCATCGTCCTTGCACTCGTCTTCGGCCTGGGGGCGCTGCTCACGCACAATACGGAGCGTTGCCCGGATTTCTAGCGTCGCCGCGTGTCGGCGTACCTGAGCGCTAGAAGTACGCGGCGCCGCTCGCTGTGTCAAAGAGGTGCATGCGCTTGGCGTTGATCCCCAGCGCGATCGCGTCGCCCGATGCGACGGTCGCTTCCGCCGACGCGCGGGCGGTGACGCGCTCGCCGTCGCAGGTGAAGTAGAGCACCTGCTCCGAGCCGAGCGGCTCGACCACGTCGACGACCGCGGCGATCGAACCGGCCTCGTCGGCATGCAGCGAGATGTCTTCGGGCCTCACGCCCAGCGTGACGGCCTGCGCGTGCGCGGCGTCGAGCACCGCGCGCCGTTCGTTGGGGATGCGAACCGAGAACGACGGCCCGCGCGCGTAGAGCGCGCCGTTCTCCGCTTGGAGCTTGCAGGGCAGAAAGCTCATCGTCGGTGAGCCGATGAACCCGGCCACGAACTGGTTGGCCGGCCGGTCGTACACTTCTTGAGGCGGCGCGACTTGTTGCACGACGCCGTCCTTCATCACCACGATGCGGTGGCCCATCGTCATCGCCTCGACCTGATCGTGGGTGACGTAGATCATCGTCGTCGCGACGCGCTTGTGCAGCTTGACGATCTCCGAGCGCGTTTGCACCCGCAGCTTCGCGTCGAGGTTCGAGAGCGGCTCGTCCATGAGGAACACGGCCGGGTGGCGCACGATCGCGCGCCCGAGCGCCGCGCGCTGGCGCTGTCCGCCCGACATCTCCTTGGGCTTGCGCTTGAGCAGCGGGCCCAGGCCGAGGATCTCGGCGGCCTCCTTCACGCGCTCGTCGATCTGCGCGGCGGGGACCTTGCGCATCTTGAGCCCGAATGCCATGTTGTCGTAGACGTTCATGTGCGGATAGAGAGCGTAGTTCTGGAACACCATCGCGATGTCGCGGTCTTTGGGTCCCAGATCGTTGACCCGCCGGTCGCCGATGAAGATGTCCCCGCCGCTCATCGTTTCGAGTCCGGCGATCATGCGCAGCGTCGTCGACTTGCCGCAGCCCGACGGCCCGACCAGCACAAGGAACTCGCGGTCCGCGATCTCGAGCGTGACGTCGTCGACGACGACGGTATCACCGAACGTTTTGCTGACCGACTGCAGCCGCACCGAGGCCATGCCGCCTCCTTTTGCGTCGCCCTCGCCGAGCCTTCCGTCAGGGCTGAAGTCGCTTGAGCTCCTCGAGCGCGAAGTCGGGCGACTGGCACAGCGAGATGATCGTGCGCTCGTGCGCGATGATCTTCTCGGCTGCCTCGGGGATCGCGCGAGCGATGTCGAGCGGGATGACCTGTACGCCGTGACGGTCGGCGTGGATCAAGTCGCCGGTGCGCACCTTGAGACCGCCGATCTTCACGGGCTTGCCGAAGTCGAGCATGTGCACGTAGGCGTGCGACACCATGACCGACCCCGCGTAGTAGTGGAATCCCAACGGCTCGACTTCGCGCAGATCGCGCACGCCGCCGTTGGTCACGGTGCCCACGCAGTGCAGCGCCTTGTGGATGTTCGACTGCACCTCGCCCCAGAACGCGCCGACGGGCGGCTCGTCGACGTCAAGGATCACCGCAACGCGCGGCGCGGGCACCGCGGCGATCGCATCCCACCAACCGTGGCGCGAGTAGCTTCCCTTGCCGGCTTTGCTCGCGCGCGCTCGGGCGGTCACGGCGTAGCCGATCATCACGCCCAGATCGGGGAAGAGGCTCTTGATCTCGGGCGACATGAAGCCCGCCGTGCGCGGCCGCACGTCGAACGTCTCGATCGCGTTGGCGACCGTGGGGGTGTCATAGCGGCGTAGCGCTTCGAGCTCTTCGAGGGTGAGTGGCTCAGTCATCGTCAGTGCATCTCTCTCGCGACGCGCGAGCCGCTGGTGCCGACGAGGAAGTCGAAGTCGGCGCCGCGCTCAGCGCCCAGCACGTGTTCGGTGTAGAGCTTGGCGTACCCGCGCTCGTACGCGGGCGGTTGCGGTCGCCAGGCCGCGCGCCGGCGCGTCAGCTCCGCGTCGTCGACGAGCACGTCGAGCCTCCGGTTGGGCACGTCGAGCGCGATCGGATCGCCGTTCTGCACCAGCGCGAGCGGTCCGCCCACCGCGGCTTCGGGCGACGTGTGCAGCACCACCGTCCCATATGCGGTGCCGCTCATGCGCGCGTCGGAGATGCGCACCATGTCGGTGATCCCCTTGGCGAGGATCTTGGGTGGGAGCGGCAGGTTCCCGGTCTCGGGCATCCCGGGGTATCCGCGCGGGCCCGCGCCTTTGAGCACCATCACGCAGGTTTCGTCGATGTCGAGATCAGGATCGTCGATGCGCGCTTTGAAATCCTCGATCGTTTCGAACACGACGGCGCGCCCGCGGTGCGTCAGCAACGCCGGGGTCGCCGCGGACGGTTTGATTACCGCGCCGTTGGGCGCCAGGTTGCCGCGCAGCACGGCGATCCCCGCCTGCGTCTTGACCGGTGCGTCGAAGGGGCGAATCACCTCGCGGTTCCAGCACGGCGCGTCGGCGGTCGCCGCGCCGATCGTGGTGCCGTCGACGGTGAGCGCGTCGCGGTGGATGCGCTCGCCCAGCTCGCGCACGACCGCCGGAACGCCGCCGGCGTAGTAGAAGTCTTCCATGAGAAAGCGGCCCGACGGCTGCAGGTCGACCAGCAGCGGCAAATCGTGTCCGAGCCGGTCGAAGTCGTCGAGCGTCAGCGGCACCCCGACGC
Source organism: Vulcanimicrobiota bacterium (assembly GCA_003140215.1). Taxonomy (GTDB): domain Bacteria; phylum Vulcanimicrobiota; class Vulcanimicrobiia; order Vulcanimicrobiales; family Vulcanimicrobiaceae; genus Vulcanimicrobium; species Vulcanimicrobium beijerinckii. The sequence continues at coordinate 331,228 of PLJL01000004.1, forward strand.
GCCCGGCGATCGCCAGGAGATGGACGACGGCGTTGGTCGAGCCGCCGATCGCGGCGTTGACGCGAATCGCGTTCTCGAACGCCTCGCGAGTGAGAATCTGCGACATGCGCACGTCGGAGCGCACCAGCTCGACGATGCGCCGCCCGGCGAGTTGCGCGAGCGCGTAGCGCCGCGAGTCGACCGCCGGGATCGCCGCGTTGCCCGTCGGCGCGATCCCCAGCGCCTCGGCCATGCTGGCCATCGTCGACGCGGTGCCCATCGTCATGCAGTGGCCGTTGCTGCGCGATTGGCAGGCCTCGGCCTCGAAGAAATCGGGCCAGGTCATATTTCCGGCCCGCACCTCTTCGGAGAACTTCCATACCATCGTCCCCGAGCCGATGTCGCCGCCGCGATACTTGCCGTTGAGCATCGGACCGCCCGTGACCATGATCGCGGGCAGATCGACGCTGGCCGCGCCCATCAACTGCGCCGGCGTCGTCTTGTCGCAGCCGCTGAGCAGCACCACGCCGTCGATCGGGTTGGCGCGGATCGATTCCTCGACGTCCATGCTCATGAGGTTGCGGAACAGCATCGTGGTGGGCCGCATGTACGTCTCGCCCAACGAGATGGTCGGAAACTCCAGCGGCCACCCGCCGGCCTCCCACACGCCGCGCTTCACCGACTCCGCCACGCGCCGCAAGTGAACGTTGCACGAGGTCAGCTCCGACCACGAGTTGCAGATCCCGATGACCGGGCGCCCGTCGAAGACGTCGGGCGCGAAGCCCTCGGCGCGCATCCAGCTGCGGTGGATGAACCCGTCGCGATCCTGTTTGCCCCACCACTCCTGGCTGCGTAGTTTCATCACTGACCTTTCCGGGACGGGGCGGGGCGGCGCGGACGCTGCTTCGCCGAGATCGATTTAATGACGATACGGTGCGGTTGCGCCGGATCGAACGGCTGCGCGGCGCGCGCCAGCGCCTCGGCCATCAGCGCGCGAACCGGCGGCGCGTCGAGCCTCTGCGGATCGTCCAAGACGATCCTGCGGACGACCTTCCCGTCACCGAGGAGCAGCTTGTCGGGATCGAACAGTTCGGCGCCGTTGAGAAAGTACAGCGTGACCCAGCGCGGATAGAGCGCGATGGAGAAGATCGCTTCGGAGACGCGCTCGGTCGGGCCGAACCCGATGACCGCCGCGCCGTAGTTGTCGTACACCATTTCCACGGCGCCCGGAAGCAGTGCGCGCATCTTGGCCAGCGCGGCGTGCGCCAGCTCCGCGATCTCCGGGCTGTACTTCGCGATGAATCCGGCCAGCGCGTCTTCGGGCGAGGGTTTCATCGCCCGAACGCTACAATGCGGCAGCATGAATCAGCTGGATGTGCGCGGACGGGTCGCCGTCGTAACGGGAGGCGCCTCAGGGATCGGCCTGGCGATCGCACGCCGCCTCCTTGCCTCCGGAGCGCGTCTAAGCCTGTGGGATTCGAGCGCCGAGGCGCTCGCCGCGGTAGGGTCGCCGCTCCACGACGCGCACATGGTGCCGGTCGACGTGCGCGACTACGCCGCCGTCGAGCGCGCGCGCGACCTGACGCTGACCGCGCTGCGGCGCATCGACATCCTGGTCACCAGCGCCGGCATCACCGGGCCCAACCTCACCACCTGGGAGTATCCGCTCGACGGCTGGCGCGACGTGCTCGACGTGAACCTCACCGGAACGTTCCACTGCCTGCGCGCGGTGGCCGAGCCGATGCGCGCCGCCGACTACGGCCGCATCGTCACCATCGGCTCGGTCGCGGGTAAAGAAGGCAACCCCAACGCCGCCGCCTACAGCGCCTCCAAAGCCGGCGTCATCGCGCTGACGAAGTCGCTCGGCAAAGAGCTCGCGACGACGGGCGTGCGCGTCAACTGCGTCACGCCGGCCGCAGTCGAGTCCCCGATGTTCGCGCAGATGACGCAGTCGCACATCGACTACATGCTCTCGAAGATCCCGATGAACCGCTTCGGCACCGTCGACGAAATCGCCGCGCTCGTCACCTGGCTCTGCACCGAAGAATGCTCATTCTCAACCGCCGCCGTCTTCGACCTAAGCGGCGGCCGCTCAACGTACTAGTGTCACCCTGACGGAGTCACGTGCGCGTGAGCCCCGTCGAAGGGTGGGCCACCTTCCGGCCTAGTTGCGTGGCCGATAAAACGCGATCGTAGCCTTCGTTCCGCCGGTGAGCGACGTGCGCTCGAAGCCGGGGAACAGCGCGTGCAACGGCGACTCGTCCAGCTCGGCGGCGAACATGAGCGCCGGGCCTTCGGCGCGCACGTCCGCGTCGGGCACCTCGACCTTGATGGCGGCGAGCACCTCGTCGATGCGCGCCAACTGGCCTTGGAGGCTGAAGACGTGCGCGCCGTCGGGCGTTTCGGTCGCGGCGCGTGCGAAGATCGTGCCGACGTCCTCGACGTAGTCCATCCCGGTCGCGCCGGTGAACCGGATCGTGTACGGTCGTCCTTCCGCCGCGGCGCGCATCGCCAGCGTCGGATCGGCGGTGACGCCGATCTCGCGCCCAGGCCCGTAGACGGTCGAGGGGCGTAGCCCGACGCTGCGAATCCCCGCGTCGTCCCAGTACGCGCGCGCATTGCCTTCGCCGCACAGCTTGTAGGCGCCGTAGTGTGTGCGCGGTTCGGGGTGAATGCCGTCGTCGGGGCCGAAGACCGCCGCGCTCGAAGCGTAGGCGACCCCGCGCACGCCGGCGCGCTTGGCCGCCTCGAACACGTTGAGCGTCCCGAGCACGTTGATGCGCGCGCCCAGCAGCGGATCTTGGCGCGCGGTCGGAATCAGCACCGCGGCGAGGTGGACGATCGCCTCGCAATCTTCGACCGCGACGGCGACCGCGTGGTCATCGGTGATGTCGCCGGTCCGCATCTCGACGCCTCGGCCGCGCTCGCCGGTGATCGCGTCGAAGAGCGTGCGCCGCTCGGTGAGGTCGAATACGCGCACGTCGTGCCCGCGCTCGAGCAGCGTGCGCGCGGTCCAGGCGCCGATGAAACCGAGTCCGCCGGTGATGAGGACGCGCACTAAGCCGGCACTGCGTCGGCGAAGGGCACCAACTCGTCGCCGGCGAGCGAGAGTGCGTCGCTCTTCTCGCCCGCCTTGTAGCGCCCGCCGCCGTCCATCCCGGCGAGCGCGGCTTCTGAGACGGCGAACGTCTCGAGGTGCAGCGTGTCGTGAATTCGCGCCACGCGCGCGTGGCGTTCGTCCTCCACGCCGGCGGCGTTGAGGGCGTTGCGAATCGCGTCGCGATCGTTCTCGCACACGATCGGCAGGCGCGCGCCGGCCGGCTGGGCGGCGGTGAGCACGTTGAGATACGTCGGCGTCCAGTCGATCGCGTCGGCAAGGCGGCGCGAACAGAAGTCTGCCAGCCCGATTCCGGTCGCGTTCCCGTTCGACTCCTCCGACAGCTCGCGCACAAACAGCTCGCGAACCACCGGGCGCGGCACCTTTTGCGAGCGCCCGTCGACGGCGCGCCCCGTCACGTTCGTATCCATTCCGGTGCCCGAGAAGTTCTTGCCCATCCGGTCGACGATCAGCAGGTCGAGCGACTCGAACGGCAGCGACGGCATGAGCCGCCGCGCGAGTTCGAGCAGGCGTTCTTCGCCGGCGACGATCTGCGCGGAGGTGAAGGCTTCGAGCGTGTTGATCCCGCCACGGTTGTCCTCTACGATCGCCAGTCCAGCGACGACCGGCAGGTTCGCGTAGAGCGTAGCCGCCACTTCGCGGATGATCGGCTCGTAGCCCCAGCGCGCGAACGCCGCATGATAGCGCGCTGCGCCGATCGCCTTGCCCAAGCCGATCGCGGTCATCTTGAGCAGCCCGCTCTCGATCGTGCCGCTGAAATCCGTGTGCGGCTTGACGCGCGCGACCACGACGATGGCGTCGGCCAGCGCGGCCCGGGCATCGCACACGACCTCGATCCCGTGCTCGGTGCGCGCGATGTCGACGACGTCCATCTCGCTCTCGATCGGTGCGCCGGTCGTGTCTTCGGTGATCCCGAGGTGGGCTAGCATCGAGCGCTGGCCGGGTCCGGTCCCGCCGCCGTGCGAGCCCATCGCCGCGATGAGGAACGGCGATGCGCCCGTCTCGCGAACGGCATCGCAGGCGCCGCGCAGGATCTCACTGATGCGCGCGATCCCGCGACTGCCCGCGGTCACCGCCACCCGCGCCCCGGGCCGCAGCCCGGCCTGCGCCAGCACCGCGCCGAGCGTGACGCGCGCGGCGGCGGTGACGTTGTCGATGGCAGGCGTTTGGAGCATGTCGCGAACCAGTCGTGCGTCGATGGCGTTCATGTCGTCTCCGTAAGTGCGATGATGTCGCGTTGGGTCTGGGCAAGATGCACCCGCATCGCGTTGCGCGCGGCCTCGGGGTCACGCCGCTCGACCGCATCCGCGATCGTTTCGTGTTCGGCGAGCGCACGCGTGAGCACGCCGGGGATCGCGTCGGTGAGCGCTTGCGCGTACGAGAGCAGCTCGTGCATCGGCTGCGTCATGCGCTCGAGGACGCGGTTGCGCGCGGCGCGCAGCAGCGTGAGGTGGAAGGCAGAGTCTCCGGTGACGAAGCGCGCCGGGTCGTGCAGCGACTCGCGCATGGTTACCAGCGCCGCCTGCAGCGCTGTGCGCTCTTCGGGCTTCGCGCGCTCGGCCGCGAGCGCGGCGACCTCGCACTCCACGATCGTGCGCGCTTCGAGCAAGTCGTGCAACACCGCCGCGCTGGCCCCACGTTTGCGCAGCGCCAGCAGGATCAACGGATCGAGGGTGTCCCAGCGGTCGGGCGTGGTGACGCGCGTCCCCGACCCGTGTCTCACATCGATGAGTCCCTTGGCCCCGAGCACTCGGAGCGCTTCGCGCACGACCGACCGCGATACCCCGAAACGCGCGCTCATCTCGGGCTCCGTCGGCAGCAGGCTGCCCGGCGCCAGCTCACCGCTCACGATCCTGGGCACGAGCGCGTCGACGACGTGCGCGTGGAGGCGGCGCGGAACGCCGATCGTATCCATACGGCGGCAGGAGTTGTCCGATCACCTGACGATTCCTAGCGGCCTACCATGCCGCTTTCCGACGATGGGGCCGCCCTGCGCCTCAAGGACGACGACGATGTTGCAGTGGCCTTGCGCAAGCTTGCGAGCGGCGATCGCGTCGCGTTTGCGGGCGCGTCGGTCGCGCTGATCTCCGACGTTCCGAGCGGCCACAAGTTCGCGACGCGCCCGATCGCCGCCGGCACGCTGATCCACAAATACGGGCAAGTGATCGGCAAAGCGTCGGCCGCGATCGCGACCGGCGAGCACGTGCACGTCCACAACGTCGAAGGCACCCGCGGCCGCGGCGACCTCGCATGACCGGCACCTTCATGGGATACCGGCGCGCGAACGGAACCGTCGGCGTGCGCAATCACGTCCTGGTGCTGCCGTCGGTGATGTGCGCCAATCACGTCGTCGACTTGATCGGCCGCAAGGTTCCCGACGTCGTGACCGTGGGACATCCCACGGGCTGCGCGCAGGTCGGCGCCGACTTCGAACAGACGAAGCGCACGATGGCCGGGTTCGCTGCCAACCCCAACGTGGGCGCGGTGCTCGTCGTGGGCCTGGGCTGCGAGACCAACGAGTCCAAAGCGCTCGCCGCGGAGATCGCCGAGCGCGGTCAGCGCGTCGAGGTGATCGGCATTCAGGAGTGCGGCGGAACGACCGAGACGATCGCGCAGGGTATCGCCATCGCGAAGGATCTGCTGCGCGAGGCGGCGGCGCACGAGCGCACCGAGTGTCCGGTGAGCGCGCTCATCGTCGGCACCGAGTGCGGCGGCAGCGACGGCTTCTCGGGGATCACCGCCAACCCGGCGCTGGGCCACGCCAGCGATCGCATCGTCGGCGCAGGCGGGACCGTGATCCTGGCCGAGGTGCCCGAGCTGGTCGGCGCGGAGCATCTTCTCGCCGCGCGCGCCACCGAACCGGTCGCCGCGAAGCTCTACGAGCTGATCGAGCGCGTCGAAGCGCGCGCTCGCGCGATGCACGTCGACATGCGCTACGGCAACCCCACGCAGGGCAACATCGCCGGCGGCCTCACGACCATCGAAGAGAAATCGCTCGGCGCCGCCTACAAGGGCGGCTCGACGCCGCTCGTCGACGTGCTCGAGTACGCCGACCGGCCGGCGGCCAAAGGCCTCGTCGTGATGGACACGCCGGGCCAGGACATCGAGCAGCTCACCGGGATGGTCGCCGGCGGCGCGCAGGTCGTTGTCTTCACCACCGGACGCGGCACGCCGACGGGCTGTCCGATCGCGCCGGTCATCAAAGTAGCCACCAACACGACGATGTTCGAGCGGATGCGCGAGAACATGGACGTCAATGCAGGCGCGATCCTCGACGGGACGCGCACGCTCGAACAAGTCGGCGACGAGATCTTCGGGTGGATCGTGGACGCCGCAAACGGGCGCGAGCCCGCCGCGGAAGTCCTGGGCTTCCGCGATTTCGCGATCAACCGCATCGGTCCGTCGTTCTAGCGACGGATTTTCGTCCGATCTGAAAGGAACTCACACGTGAGACTCGACCGGAAGAATTTTCTTGCAACGAGCGGCGCCGCCGCAGCGGGCGCTGCGTTCGGCTTCCCCGCGATCGTCGGCGCCGCTCCCGAACCGATCCGGCTGGGCTCGATCCCGTGCCTGACCGGCTCGAACGCGTTGCTCGGGCAGCAGGAGCACGAAGGCGTCCTGCTGGCAATCGAAGAGATCAACGCCCGACCCGGCAAGGTTTACGGCGGCCGTCCATTCGAGATGGTCGAGGAAGACGCGACCAATGACAATCAGTCTGCCGTCGCCGCGCTGAACAAGCTGCTCGGCGAAAACGTCGTCGCGATCGTGCTACCGGTCCTCTCGACGCAGATTCAAGCGATGGCCCCGGTGATGAAGACGCACGAGATTCCGTGGATGACGGGCGGAACGGCGGTGAAGAACACCCAGCTCGGCGTCCCGGGGATGTTCCGGCTACGCGGCTCCGACGCCATAACCGCCGCGGGCATGACCAACTTCGCCGTGAAGGACAAGAAGGGCAAGAAGATCGCGATCTTGCACGCGAGCGATGCCTTTGGCGTCGGCGGCGCCGACCAGATCGTGCAGAACCTCAAGGCGATGGGGATGAGCCCCGTAGCCAACGAGCAGTATCCCAAGGACGCTAAGGACTTCACGGCCGAGATCCTCAAGATCAAGCAGGCGGGCCCGGACGCCGTGCTGATGTACATTCAGAATCCGAGCGACACGGCGATCATCCTCAAGCAGATCAAGTCGCTCGCTTTGAACGTCCCGGTCGTCGGTTCTCCCTCGCTGGGGAACCAGACGGCGATGGAGGTCGCCGGGAAGGACGCGTACGGTACGTATTGCGCGCTCGATTTCATCGTCGGCTTCAACTCCAACGTCGCCACCCACTTCCTGACGTCGTTCTTCCGCAAATACCACCACTTGCCCGACGTCGGCACCGGCTCAGGCTGGGTGTATGATGCGGTCTACATGCTCGCCGACACCTACAAGAAGCAGAAGGGCACCGATCCCAAACAGACGATCGCATCACTCCACGCAATCAAGAAGTGGGAAGGCGTTCTGGGCACGTTCAGTGCCGACGCCGAGGGCAATATGGTGCACTCGGTTTCGATCGGCCAGAACGTCGACGGCAAGCTGCACCTGGTGAAGACGGTCACGGGCTGACCTAGACATGCAGTTCGACCCGGTCGCCAACATGCAACTGCTGGTCAGCGGGTTGGCGTTCGGGTCGATCTACGCCCTCGTCGCGCTCGGATTCGTGCTGATCTACAACGCGGTCGGCGTGGTGAACTTCGCGCAGGGCGAGTTCGTCATGTTCCCGTCCTACGTCGCGGTATCGTTCATCTTGCCGGCGGTCACCGTGTTCGGTACGGTCGTCCACTGGCAGCTGCCGATCGTCGGCGTGTACGTGCTCGTGCTGGTGCTCATGACCGGGTTCGGGCTGCTGTTCAACCGCATCGCCTACCACCCGCTGCGCGATCGGGGTTGGATGCCGGTCGTCATCTCGACGATCGGCGTTTCGATCTTCCTGCGCAACGCGGCGCAGCTGATCTGGGGCAGTCAACCGATTGTGATGCCGAGCTTGTTCGCCGTCGACACCATCTCGGTCGGGCCGTTGCACATCCGCCCGCAGGACCTGCTGATCATCGCAGTGACGGCAGTGCTCATCGCGTTCCAGTTCTTTCTCTTCGAGCGCACGACGCTGGGCAAGCAGATGCGCGCCACGGCGCAGGACCGCGCGACCGCGCGACTGGTCGGGGTCCGGGTCGGTCGCATCGTCGCCATCACCTTCGTCTACAGCGCGCTGCTGGGCACGATTTCGGGGCTGCTCGTCGCACCGCTGTTCACGGTTACCAAAGAGATGGGCGCGCTCATCGCGCTTAAAGCGTTCGCGGCGAGCATCGTCGGCGGCTTCGGCAGCATCCCCGGCGCGATCATCGGCGGGCTCACGATCGGCGTCATCGAGACGTTCGGCGGGTTCTACATCTCGTCGGCCTACGTCGACGCGATCGCCTTCATCATCCTCATCAGCGTGCTGCTGGTGCGCCCGCAGGGCCTTTTCGGCGAACGCGTCGCGGAAAAAGCGTGAACCGGTCGAAGGCGGGTGCGATCGCGCTGCTCGTCGTCGTGCTCGCGCTGTTGCCGGCGGTCGTGCACTCCGACTATCTGCTCGCGCTGTGCGATACCGCCGGGATCTACGCGATCGTCGTAATGGGCCTGGGGATCCTGCTCGGTTTCGCCGGCCAGTTGTCGCTGGCTCAGGCCGCGTTTCTGGGGATCGGCGCATATGCCTCGGGCTGGCTCACCACGCATCTCGGCTGGTCGGTGTGGCCGTCGATGGGCGCAGCCATGGCGCTCAGCGCACTCGTCGGCTTGGCCGTGGGCTATCCGTGCCTGCGGCTCTCCGGCCACTATCTCGCGCTGGCGACGATCGGCTTCGGGATCATCACGCAACTCGTGTTGATCAATTGGAAAGACGTCACCAACGGCAGCGACGGGATGGGTAGCATCCCGCCGCCGGCGATCGGCTCGTTCGTCTTCGATACCTACGGCCGGTACTATTACATCGTGCTGGTCGCGGTGATCGTGTGCGCATATGTCGCCTGGCGGATCAAGACGACGCGCGTCGGCCGCGCGCTCGAGGCGATCCGCGAGAACGAGATCGCCGCCCGCGCTACCGGGATCGACGCGACGCGCTACAAGATCGTCGCCTTCGTGCTGGCCGGAACGTACGCGGGTTTGGCCGGCAGCCTCCTGGCCCACATGACGAAGTTCATCAGCCCCGACTCGTACTCGTTCGACCAGTCGGTCGTGTTCCTGGTGATGCTCATCGTCGGCGGCTCGTCTTCGATTAGCGGTGCGATCCTGGGCGCGGTGCTGCTGTGGTTCTTACCCGAAGTGCTGCGCCCGCTCAAGACCTCGTACATCATGGTGTACGGCGCGGCGGTGATCGCGATGATCGTGTTCATGCCCCGCGGCCTGATCGGTTTGTTCGAGGGCGTGCGGGCGCGATTTGCGCGCCGCAGCCCGGAGGCCGCGTGAGCGCAGCCGACCAGATCGCCGCAGCGGAGAGCGGCTTGCTGGAGATCCGCGGCTTAGTGAAGCACTTCGGCGGCGTCACGGCGGTGAACGCGCTCAACATGACCGTGCGCGCCGGCGACATCCACGCGCTCATCGGCCCTAACGGCTCCGGAAAGACGACCACGCTCAACGTGATCTCGGCGCTGTATCGCGCCGACGGCGGCTCGATCCGCTTCGACGGCGCCGAGCTCGTCAGGCGCCCGGCGCACGCGATCGCGCAAATGGGAATCGCGCGAACGTTCCAGAACATTCGGCTCTTCGGCGACCTGACCGTACGCGAAAACGTCATGATCGGGCGCCACGTCCGCACGCGGGTCGGGTTCGTCGGCGCGCTCCTTCCCGGCGGCGCGACCGCGCGGGAAGAGCGCGAGACGCGCGAGCGCGCACTCGAGTTGCTGGCATTTGTCGGCCTCGAGCGCACCGCCGGCGCATCGGCGCGCAGTTTGCCCTACGGCGATCAGCGGCGGGTCGAGATCGCCCGCGCCCTCGCGAGCGAGCCGCGGCTGCTGCTGCTCGACGAGCCCGCCGCCGGAATGAATCCGGCCGAGACCGACGCGCTCGTGGCGCTGCTGCGCACCATCCGCGACAAGGGTACGACCCTGTTGCTCATCGAGCACGACATGAACCTGGTCATGTCGGTGAGCGACCGCGTCACGGTGCTCAACTTCGGCCAGCACATCGCCGAAGGCCCGCCGGCCGATATCGCGCGCAACCCCGACGTGATCACGGCGTACTTGGGAGGCACCCTCGATGCTGCTTGAGGTGCGCGACCTCGTCGCGCGCTACGGCGCGGTCGAGGCGCTTCACGGCATCTCGCTCGACGTCGGCGAGGGCGAGATCGTCTCGCTGCTGGGCGCGAACGGTGCCGGAAAGAGCACCACGCTCAAGGTGATCTCGGGCGTCATCCCGACCGCGGCCGGAACCGTCAGCTTCGACGGCCGCGCGCTCGGCGGACTCAACCCCGAGGACGTGGTCGCGTTGGGGGTCGCGCACGTGCCCGAGGGGCGCCGCATCTTCCCCGGGCTCACGACGCTCGACAACTTGCGGCTCGGCGCGACCGCGCGCCGCGCGAGCCGCGCCGAGATCGAGCGCGACGTCGACGAAGTGCTTACGATCTTCCCCAAGCTGCGCGGACTGTCGGGAAAGCTGGGCTGGACGCTTTCGGGCGGCGAGCAGCAGATGTTGGCGATCGCGCGCGGACTGATGGCGAAGCCGCGCCTACTGTTGCTCGACGAGCCGTCGCTTGGTCTCGCGCCGCTGGTCGTCAAGGACGTGATGGAGACGATCGCGCGCATCGCGCGCGACGGCACGACCGTACTGTTGGTCGAGCAAAACGCGCACCTGGCGCTGCAGATCGCCAGCCGCGCCTACGTGCTCGAGACCGGCCGCGTCGCGCTCAGCGGCGACGCCGCCACGCTGCTGGCTAGCGAAGAGATGCGCGCCGCCTACCTCGGCAGCGCCGTCCGCGTCGCACAGGCGTAACCTCCGGCGCGTGCGCCGGTAGGCAGGCCCATGAAGCGCACGAGCTTCCTGGCCTCCGGTATTGCCGCAACGACGCTCGCCGGGATCCCCGGCCTGGTGCGCGCGTCCACCGACCTCACGCTGACCACGCCGACCGGCAACCTCGCCGGCACGCTGGAGCTGCCTGTAGCACCGAGCGGCGGCGTTCCGGTCGCCCTGATCATCAAGCCCTCGATCGTCCTGATCATCGCGGGCTCAGGCCCGACCGACCGCGACGGCAACACCCCGGCGCTGCCGGGCAAGAACGACGCCCTCAAGCAGCTCGCGCTGGGTCTCGCGGCGCGCGGCGTCGCATCGCTGCGCTACGACAAGCGCGGCGTCGGCGCCAGTGCTTCAGCCTTGACTTCCGAGGAGGACCTGCGCTTCGACAACTACGTCGACGACGCGGTCGCGTGGATCAACGAGCTGCGCGCACAGAAGCGTTTCTCACACGTCGTCGTGGCGGGGCACAGCGAAGGTTCGCTGGTCGGCATGCTGGCCGCAGCGCGTGCCAAGGCCGACGGGTTCGTATCGCTCGAAGGCGCCGGTCGACCCATGGCGCAGATTCTGCGCGAGCAACTGACCAAAATGCGGCCGGACCACGCTGCTGCGGCGATGGCCATCATCGACCAGCTCGCCGCCGGACATACGGTTACCGACGCACCGCCGGAGTTCGCGGGGCTGACTCGGCCTTCCGTTCAACCGTACATGATCTCGTGGCTGAAATATGATCCGGCCACGGAGATCGCGAACGTGAAGTCGCCCGTCGCGATCGTGCAAGGCACCGCCGACGTTCAGATCACGCTCGTCGACTCCGAAAAACTGCATGCGGCGCTACCCTCCGCGCGCTACGTCGTCGTCGACGGCATGAACCATGTGCTCAAGCACGCCCCCGACCATAGCACCAATGAGGCGCTCATCGCCGGCTACACCAACCCCGCGCTCCAAGTCGAACCCGCCGTCATCGACACCGTCGTCAGGATCGTGAAGGGCTGATCAGCGCTCGACCTGACCTCGCGGCAGGAAACGCAAGCGCGCGTCGGGCACTGATCGGCTCGGGCGGGAGTCGCGAGCACCATTCCGGCTCTCGTTCGTCTTCCTTTTGACGTGGGTAGTTGTCGGCTTGTACCAGACCGCACATTCGGCAAGACATGGACGATCCGGTGATCGGCGGCCTTACAGGCCGCTCGCATTGCTGCTGTGTTCCGCGCTGCTCGCCGGGTGCGGCGGTGCGGGAAGCGTTGCACCGAAGCCGGCCTCGACCGCTGCCGCGGCCTACAACGGCCCGCTCTCCGACGCGACCTTCAAGATCACGATCCCCGTGCCAACGGCCAGCGTCAAGGCGCGGCGTCCGGCCTACGTGTCGTCGTCGACGACGAAGATCGTTTTCACGTTGAACAGCGACACCGTCGGGCTCAGCGGAGCGGCGCTGACGACCTTCAACACCACCAACCTCGGGGCGAAGGCCGTCACGTTGAACAGCGCGACGTGCCCGGGGAGCGGGCCGTGGACGTGCACGCTCACGATCAAGCTACCGCCGGGCACCGACAACGTCACGATTTCGGCACAGGACGGCTCGAGCAATATCCTCTCGCAGCAGATTCAGAATTTCACCGTCGTCGCCGCAACGGCGAACTCGTTCAGCACGACCCTCGACGCGAACGCCAACGTGATGACGGTGACGGGCTCCGGCTTCTGCGCGGTCGGCACGGTCGCGAACTCCTCGACGTTCGGCTCGGTCGGCACGCAGACCGTTTCGTTCACCGTCGGATACACCGACCTCGCCGGAAAGACGATCGTCGCTCCCGGGCGGCCGATTCTGGCGGTGAACGGCCACACCGACGACAACGGCGGGGCCGGCTACCCCGACGCCGGAACCGGCGGCACCATCAACGTCAAAGTCACCCAAGCGACGCAGTCGTACACGATCACGCCTAGCACGTCGAGCATGACGGCCACGGTCGCCGTCACCGCGACGCCGGCGAACACGAACGGCGCGACCGACGGGCTCGGGTTCACGAAGAGTGTCTCGTACACGTTCGCGACCGGGCCGGCGCCGCCGGCGCACAACTTCCTGGCTGCGATCGAGCAGACCGGCGCGAACAGCGGGAAGATCGACCTGTACAACATGACGATCGGGGGCACGAGCGGCAGCGCCGACACGTTCTCCGCGTTCAGTCCGGCGACGCTCGCCGTGACCGCCTCGACCAACCAGACGGGCGTCAGCGACGTCGACAACCCGCTCGTGATCGCGTGGGACGTCAACGGCGACCTGCTGATCGCCAATGGCGGCAGCGGCGCCGCCGCCGACCCCAACGGCAACTTCGCCTGCGTCCCGGTCGGTTCGATCGCGACGGGCTCGGCCCAATCGACGACCGTTACGCAGAACATCGACGTACCGGAGTCGCTCGCCTACGGCCAGCATGGGACTGTCGGGTTGGCCGACAGCGCCGGGACGACGATCGCCTTCTCGGAGTTCGTCCTGGCCGGCAACTACGTGCCCGCTGACAGCGGGTCGACCGGCAGCGGCACCCCCAACCTGACCATCGCGGAAGAGGGCGGTGACGGCGGGACTTTCACCGTCGCGCTCCCGACACTCTCATCGTCGTCGGACACCTTCGCGGTCGCCCTCTTTGGCGGCCCCTCGCACACGCCGAAGGTTACGATCGTCACCTCGACCGGGGGGACGACCGACATCACGGATACGAACATCACCGATCCAGTCGGGCTGGCTTGGGACGCGACGAACAGCGAGCTGGTGATCGCCAACAACGAGGCCCCGCAAACGGACATCCTCACGTACACGCTCTCGCCGGTCACCAAGCAGCAAACGATCAACACCAGCGACACCAACTACTACGTCGCGGCCGCGCCGGACGGCAAGCTCGCCGTCGCCGGCGCGTCGTTCACCGGCACATCGCAAGTCTTCATCTACAGCAGTTCCGTTGCGGGGCGCACCTTGGTCACCACGATCCCGTTCAACGCGACGACGACCTCGTGCGGCGCGACCTACATCTACAACCCGGGCGTGATCACGTCGATGAGCTGGCTCTCGGCCACGAAGTTGATGATCTCGCTGAACTCGTCGGTAACGTCGTCGAAGAACGGCATCTACATCTTCGACGTCAGCGCGTCGCAGACGAACGCCGGGTTCGACGACATTACGTGCAACCCGGAACCCAACGGGCCCAAGCAGACCGGATTCCAGCTCATCACAAACAAGCCGCTGGGCACGGCGTTCAAGCCATAAGGCCTAAGACCTTAGATATCGAACGGCAACCCGACGTAGTTTTCGGCTAGTGTCTGGGCGGCGGCGCGCGAGCTGGTGACGTAGTCCAGCTCGGCGAGCTGCACGCGCTCGTCGAAGGGGCCGCGGTCGTCGAAGCGGTGCAGCATCGAGGTCATCCACCACGAGAAGCGCTGCGTCTTCCACACGCGCCGCAGGCAAGTGTCGGAATACCCGTCGAGACCGGCCGTGCTCCCGGAGGCGTAGAACGCGTCGAGCGCATGTGCAAGGACGTTGACGTCGGCGATCGCCAAGTTCATCCCCTTGGCCCCGGTCGGCGGGACGATGTGCGCGGCGTCGCCCGCCAGAAACATGGCGCCGTAGCGCATCGGCGCGGCGACGAAGCTGCGCATCGGCGTCACGCCCTTCTGGAATATCTCGCCTTCAGCGACGGTCAAACCGTCGTCACCCGCGAGCCGTGCGCGCAACTCTTCCCAGATTCGCTCGTCCGGCCACTGCGCGATGTCTTCGTCGGGCGCGCACTGCAGGTACAGCCGGCTGATCTCGGGCGTGCGCATGGAGCACAACGCGAAGCCGCGCGGGTGCAGCGCGTAGATCAGCTCCTCCGACGGCGGCGGCGAGTGCGAGAGAATCCCCAACCATGCGAACGGATACACGCGCTCGAACTCCGTCAGGACGCCCGCTGGAACGCTGGGCCGGCAGATGCCGTGGAACCCGTCGCAGCCGCCGATGAAGTCGCAACTGATCTCGCGCGCGTTCCCGGCCGCATCGGTGAACCGGATGCGCGGCACCGGCCCTTCCAGATCGGCAACCGAGACGTCGCGCACCTCGAAATGGATATCGCCGCCCGCGGCGAGCCGCGCGGCGATCAGATCCTTGACCACTTCCTGCTGCGCGTAGACCGTGACGCCTTTGCCGCCGGTGAGCGCGTCGAAGTCGATGCGGTGGCTGCGCCCGCCGAAGCGCAGCGCGATGCCGTGGTGCGCGAGCCCTTCGCGGCGCATGCGGTCGCCCAGCCCCGTCCGCTCCATGAGGTCGACGGTCCCCTGTTCGAGCAGCCCGGCCCGCACGCGCGTCTCGACGTACTCGCGGCTGCGCGTCTCGATGACCATCGACTCGATGCCGCGCAATTGCAACAGGTGCGCCAAAAACAGTCCCGCCGGGCCGGCGCCCACGATCCCGACTTGCGTCCGCACGTCGCGCCGGTTACGCGTCGATCGTGGTGACGCGCCGCAGGTCGCGCCGCTGCGTCGTCTCGTCGAACGGCAGGCCGCGATGCATCGTGCAGCGGTTGTCCCAGATCACGAAGTCGCCGACGCGCCAGGTGTGGCGGTACACGAATTGCGGCAGCGTCGCCAGCGTCATCAGCTC
Source organism: Vulcanimicrobiota bacterium (assembly GCA_003140215.1). Taxonomy (GTDB): domain Bacteria; phylum Vulcanimicrobiota; class Vulcanimicrobiia; order Vulcanimicrobiales; family Vulcanimicrobiaceae; genus Vulcanimicrobium; species Vulcanimicrobium beijerinckii. Next base: position 346,965 of record PLJL01000004.1, read on the forward strand.
GCGCAGCAACAAGCGACCGTCGGGCACCGGCCAGCCGACGATGTGCGAGGCGTGCGACGCGATGTACACGCTCTTTCGTCCCGACCCGGGGTGGACGCGCACCAGCGGCTGCTCCGCGCCCGGGAACTGCGCACGCTCCGCGTCGCTGAACTCGGTGAAGCCGATCGTCGAGCGCGAGTAGATGATCGAGTGGAAGGCGCGCAGGTCTGCGATCTGCTCCCGCAGCGCCGCGGGCAGCGCGTCGTACGCCGCCCGCATGTCCGCGTACTCCGACTCGCCGCCCGACGTCGGCACTTCTTTCGCCGAGAGCATCGAGTAGCGGGCAGGTGGCTGTTGGAACGACGAGTCGCTGTGCCACAGCCGGTTGCCCAGCGAATACATGCGGCGCCGGTCGTCACGCTCGAGAATAGCGTTGTTCTCGTCGAGGTTCGAGATGTCGGTGAGGCCGGGTTCCTTCAGCCGGGCGGCGGGAGCGATGACGCTGCGGCCGACTTTGGTCACCAGCTCGCCGTCGAGCCCGCGGGCGAACGCGGCCTGCTCCTCGTCGGAGAACTGCTGCTCGCGGACCACCAGCACGGCGTAGCGGTCCATCAGCGCGCGGATCTCCGCGCGTTCTTGCTCGGTCCGCAGCGCGCGCAGATCGACGCCGGTCAGCTCGCCGGCGAAGAACGGGTGCAGCTGGCGCGCCTCCAAGCTCATGGCGGGTTGTACCGCGCCGACGGCAGCTCGTCCTAGACGGTGCCGCGACTACGAGGCCCGGCGCGCGTGCCGGTGCTGGGGCGGCGCGGCGTACGCGTCGGCCAGCCGCCGCAGGTAGGCGGCGTCGTCCTCGAAGATCTGCTGCGGCGCTACGCGATGCAGCTGCAACGCGAGGCCGAGCCGTCGGGCGGCGCGCCAATCGCCGCGTTCAACCCGGCTGCGGAACAGGTCGAGCGCCTGCTGATCGCGCGCGAGCGGGTTGGTCGGGGTCCCCATCGCCCTTCACGTACCCGCGGAAGGACGGTCCTCCTCACGCCGGCTCGCAGTGTTCATGCGCGGTTAAGGTTTGCCGCAAACGGTGTTCTGAATCGACCAAAGGACTTGAAGGCGGGGTCCGAGGTGCCGTACGATGGCCTCCTAGCCTAGATGGCAGGCGGGCGAGCCGTCGGTTAGTGTCTGGGTACCACGGAGGGTCTGTTTTGTACGATCATACGTTTGCATTGCTGCGCGCGACCCTCGGTCTACCAGGGCGAACGTTTTCGTACTCCGCGAGCGCCTCTCCCGACATCCGCGACCACGTCTGGCGCTGCGGCTGCGCTGCGCGCGAGTTGCACGACATGTGCGAGCTGGTCCCGTGCGGAAAGCACGAAGCCTTGAACGACATCTGGTACGAGCGCAAGCTGGCGTGAAGCGCTACGACATCTTCCTGAGCGACGGTCATCGCCTGACCACGAACGAGGACGGCTACCGCGGGATCCGGACCGGGCTGGCAGGGACCCTCGATGCGCGCATGGTCCGCCTCAACACGGTGCGCGGCGAACGCGTCACGCACACGGTGGAGATCAACGTCGACCACATCGTGACGATCAGTCCGATCGAGGACGACCAGTAGCCGCATCCTCGGAGCCTCGCTCCGCATAGAGCTGCACCAGTGCGGTTGCGGGCCCCGCGGCGTGCCCCTGCGCGAGCAGCAGCCGGTAGAGCGTCGTCACCTCCGAGGTCACCGGCATCGGCGCCGCGGCCGCCGCCGCCATGTCCGCGATGATCTCGAGGTCCTTGAGGATGATCATGCCGCGCGCCCGCCGGAAACGACCCGCCGCCATGTCGTGAGCGTGCGCGGCCCGGACCGCCGAATCGGCCCAGCCGCCGGCGACGGCGTCGATGAGCGCGTCGGGGTCGAGCCCGCAGCGGCGCGCGTAGGCGATCACCTCGGCCCACAGCGCCGTCGTCCCCGCGACCACGGCTTGATTGCACGACTTCGCGATCTGTCCGCTCCCGGCCGGACCCAAATGGGTCACGTGCGCGGCGTACGCGGCGATCCAGGGCTGCACGCGCGCGACGTCGTCGTGCTCGCCGCCGAGAAAACAGGCCAGCGTCCCCGCTTGCGCGCCGACGGCTCCGCCCGAAACGGGCGCATCCACCCACCCCACGCCCGTCTCGCGCACTCGCCGGGCAGCGCGGCGCGTGGTCTGCGGATGGATCGTCGAGTGATCGACGATCAGGCTGCCGGCCCGCATTCCGGCCGCGACGCCGTGCGGTCCGAACGCGACCTCCTCGACGGCGTCGCCGTCGGTTACGCAGAGCAGCACGGCATCGCATTTCGTCGCCAACTCGGCCGGCGTCGCCGCGGCGATCGCGCCGGCCTCGATCGCGGGCCGTAGCCGCGACGGCGTACGCCCCCACACCATTACCTGGTGACCGGCGGCAATGAGCCGCAGCGCCATCGGCTCGCCGATGTCGCCCAATCCAATCCATCCCAGCGTTGCCATCATGCGTCATTCGCGGGGAACGCGCCAAAGCCACCCCGAACGTTGCTCACCGTTGCGGAACTGGTGTGCTTGCCGGCTGTTTGAAGCGCTCGCCGTGTTGACGTTCGCGGTCGGTCTCGGCGACGTCGGACGCGCCGATGCCCCGGCGTGCGCGCGGCCGAACGTCCCGGCGACGACGATTCATGCGGTCGAGCCGGTGGTCCCGGGGATTGCGCAGCGCAGCAATGTGGGCGGTCAGGTTCGCGTCGTGGTTTCGCTCGACGCCGGTAGCCACGTAGTCGGGGCGCGGATCGCCACATCGACCAACGCGCTGCTCGACGGCGCGGCGTTGGATGCCGCGCGCGCATCGGTGTTTCAAACCGAGATCCGCGATTGCGGCCCGGTCGCGTACGATGCTTTCATCGCGCGCCTGCGCGGGCTGGGGATCGGCAGCGCCAACGTCGACCAGCGATCGTACGGTGTGCAATACAATCCGACTCCCGGTCCCTCGGCACGCCCGTTTCCCTACGCCTTCCCCACCGCGGCACCGCGGTTCGGGTACGTCGTGACGCGGCAACTCGCGGTGACGGTGGCGCCGCTCGAGCGCGTCGGTGGCGTCGTCGCAGCCGCGGTCGCATCCGGGGCGACTGCGCTGTCGGTCCAGTACACAGTCATCGACGCTCAGGCGGCGTATCGGGAGGCGCTCGCCTTGGCGATGCGCGATGCGGCGGTACAGGCCGAGGCGATCGCCGCGGCAAGCCGCCTGCACGTCGACGGAATCACCTACGTGGAGACCGGAAAGAACCTCCGTCTCGGATCGAGCGGCGCCCCTCCTCAGCAAATCCGGATCGGGCCGCCGGGTACCGTGACGACCGCTCCGCTGCCGCCGTCGGCGGTGTACGTGGTCGCCTCGGCGATCGTTACCTACGCCCTCAAGCACTGAGCGGTTAGACCTTAATCTCCAGCCCCATCAACGTGCGGATGCGGTTTTGATCGGCGGCTAGTTCGGCGGCCGGGCCGCTGTGCACCACGCGGCCGCTGTCGAGGACGTAGGCGCGGTCGGCGATGCGCAGCGCCAGCAGCGCGTTCTGCTCGACCAGCAAGATCGAATGGCCGGTCTTCTTGAGCTCGGTCAAAATGCGGTAGACGTCCTCGACGATCAGCGGCCCCAGCCCCTGCGAGGGCTCATCGACGAGCAACAGCCGCGGGTTCGATACCAGCGCGCGGCCGATCGCGAGCATCTCTTGCTCGCCGCCCGAAAGCCGCCCCGATTTGCGCCCGCGCAACTCGTTCAGTTTGGGGAGATGCTCGAAGACGCGCGCGATCGTCCACTCGCCGCCGCGCGCGTTCTCGGCCAGCTGCAGGTTCTCCAGCGTGCTGAGATCCTTGAACATCCGCCGGCCTTCGGGGACGTAGCCGACGCCCAGCCGCGCGATCTTGTACGCCGGCCAGCCCGTGACGTCGTGCCCGTCGTATCGCACCGTCCCCGCGCGCGGCGGCGTAAGCCCCAGGATGCTGCGCAGCGTCGTCGTCTTGCCAGCCCCGTTGAGTCCGAGCAGCGCGACGACCTCACCTCGGCCGACGCTCATCGAGACGTCGCGCAGAATCCGGATCTTGCCGTAGTTCGTGTAGACGCCGTCGAGCGCGAGCAGTGGCTTCGTGGTCGTTGAATCGCCAGGATCGCTAGACATGATCCAGCACGCCTTCGCCCAGATACGCACTGCGTACGGCCTCGTTGGCGGCGATCTCCGCCGGCGTTCCTTCCGCGAGCAGCTTGCCGCGGTCGAGCACCGTGATGCGGTCGGCCAGCGACAGCACGACGCGCATGTTGTGCTCCACGAACAGGACCGTCAGGCCCAGCCGCAGCCGCAAGTCGCGGATCACGCCCATGATGCGGTCGGTCTCCGCTTCGGCCAACCCGGCCATCGGCTCGTCGAGCAGCACCAGGACCGGGTCGGTCGAGAGACTCATGGCGATCTCGCACAACCGCTGCGACCCGTGCGCGAGTTCCGAGAGCTGCCGGTCGCGCTGCGCCGTGAGGTTCACGAACCCCAGCAGCTCGTCGACGCGCCCATCGACAGCCGCCTTCGCCGCGCCGCCGGGGGTGCGCAGGTGGAAGGCCTGCTTCGCGTGCGCGCGCACCCCCAGCCGAACGTTCTCGTCGACGGTCAGTTCCGGAAAGATGCTAGGCGTCTGGAACGTGCGCCCCATCCCCATGGCGACACGGCGCCAGTTCAAGGTGCGCGTCACGTCGGTCCCGCGAAACGTCACCTGCCCGCGCTCGGGGAACGCGAAGCCCGAGATCGCGTTGAAAAACGTCGTCTTCCCGGCACCGTTGGGCCCGATCAGTGCGTGGATCGTCCCTTCCCGCACCTGCAGCGAGACGTCGTCGACGGCGCGCAAGCCGCCGAACACCTTCGAGATGCCGCGCGCTTCGAGCAGGATCGCGTCAGACGCCACGGCCCACCTCCCCCGGCGCATGCGCCTCGAACGCGGCGTCCACGTCGTCGTCGGTGAACGCCTGCGGTGAGCGCCGCAGCAGCACGTCGACGGTGCCGAGGATCCCGCGCGGGAAGAACAGGACGCACGCCACGAAGAGCGCGCCGAGGAAGATCTGCCACCACTGCGTGATCGTCGAGATGATGTCGTGTCCGATCACGTAGATGAACGCTCCCACCAGCGATCCCCACACCGTCCCCGCGCCGCCGAGGATCATGCTCAATACGAAGTAGCCCGACTGATGCCAGTCGAGCCTGAGCGGATCCGCAAAGTTGATCAGCAGCGCGAACATCGCGCCGCTAAGTCCCGCCATCGTAGCCGAGATCAGCAGCGCGACGAAGATGAACCGGTCGGTGTTGAGCCCGAGGTAGCGCGCCCGCGTCTCATTCTGGCGGATCGCAATGAGGGTGCGCCCGAACGGCGACCGCACCAGACCGCGAAACATGATGACCGCGACGACGAACAGCACCAGTGCAAGGTAGTACATGGCGAGCTCGTTCACCGCCACGTGCGCCGACGGAAGGGCGAGCGGCGGTCGCGGCACGTTCATCCCATCCTCGCCGCCGGTCACGTCGGTGTAGCGGTACGCGATGAAGTAGAACACCTGGCCGAATGCGATCGAGAGCAAGCCGAAGTAGATGCCGCGCCGGCGCAGCAGGAACGGTGCCAGGATCAAACCGCCCAGGAACGCCGCAGCGATGCCGATCAAAATCGACTCGATGAAGTTGACGTCGAGGTACTTGACCGACAGCGCGACGCCGTAAGCGCCCAAACCGAAATATGCGGCGTTGCCGAAAGCGGGGAGCCCGGTGTACCCGAGCAGCAGGTTGACGCTCATCACCGCGATCGACGTGACGAGCACCTCGCTCACGATCGATATGTCAAGGTGCGCCAGCGGCGAGAGCACGGGGCCGGCCGCGAACACCATGACGACGGCGGCCGACGCGATCAGCTCCGTGCGCGCCTTCACCCGAAGATGCCCTCCTCGCCGAAGAGCCCACGCGGCCGTACCATGAGGACGACCGCCATCAGGATGTACATCGACACTTCGCTGGCGGCAGGGATGAACAGCGTGGTGAGCGAGATCGCGATCCCGATCAGCAGCCCGCCGACGATGCTGCCGAACAGGCTACCCATCCCGCCGATGATCACGGTGACGAAGGCCGGCATGAGCAGGTTGTTACCGCTGGTCGGCGAGAGCCCGAGCATCCCCGCCGCGAGCACCCCCGCGATTCCGGCCAGAAAGATACCGAGGCCGAAGTTGACGGCGTAGAGCACCTGCGTGTTGGTGCCCAGCGCCGCGATCATCTCGCTGTCCTGAACGGCTGCGCGCAGGCGTAGCCCGAAGCGCGTGCGGGTGAGGAAGAGTGCGAGCGCGACGATGGCAACGATCAGCACGACGACGATGAAGATACGGAACGTCGGAAAGACCATGAAGCCCAGGCTCGCGGCGCCGTCGAGCGCGTGCGGGGGCGAGAAGGGGACCCCGTTGGGGCCCCAGATCAGGCGGTAGATCTCTTCCGCCATGAGCGAGAGCCCGAACGTCATGAGCAGGCTGTAGAACGGCTCGCGCTTGTAGAGCGGACGCACCAGCGTCCGCTCTACGATGACGCCGACGATCACCGCGATCAGCGGCGCGGCGATCAGCGCGAACCAGAACGACGTGCCACGCGAGACCATCGTGAAGGCGAGATATCCCGCCAGCGTCATGAAGCTCCCGTGCGCCATGTTGATGGTGCCGGTGAGGTTCATGATGAGCGAGAGCCCGAGCGCGACGATCGCATAGAACGCGCCCAGCACCAGCCCGTTGAAGAGCTGGGGCCCGATGTGCTCGATCACTGGACGTGCTCTATGGGTAGCCGAGCTTGCAGACTTTTTCTTTCTCTGCGATGGTCTGTTCGACGGCTTCTGCCGCGTTGACGTCGGTGACGTCGAAGAGGTCGAGCTTGTCCCCCGGCGTTCCGTCGGGCCGGATCTTCGCGACCCACATCGGCCACATCAGCTGATGATCTTCCTTCCGGTAGTACCCGCTCCCGGCGAAGATCGAGGTGAAGTGCACGTTCTCGATCGCCCGCGCGACCTTCACGGGATCGAGGCTCTTCGCATCGTTCATCGCTTGCGCCAAGCGGTCGAGCGTGATGTAACCGAACGCGTTGCGCGCTGTCGGGGGTTTACCGTAGCGCTTGATCGTGTCGGCGACGAACTTGTGCGCGACCGCGTTGCCCTTCCCCAGCGTCTTCTCGCTCTTGTAGTACCATTCGATGCCCCAGTAGCCTTGGCGCGCTTCGGGTGAGAGGCCGTAGAGCGGCTCCAGTTCGACCTGCGGACCGCCGACCGGATACTTCTTGAGCAGTCCGAATTGGTTCATCTGCTTGAGACAGTTGGTGTAGTCGTCGCCCTGGACGAGCACGAGTACGAGATCCGGCTTTGCCGCGTCGATCTTGGTGAGGTAGGAGCTGAAGTCGGTCGTACCCAGCGGCGTGAGCTCGTTGCCGACGATGCTGCCGCCGTTGTGCGCAAGCACGTCCTTGAAACCGGTTTCGAGCGAGTGGCCGTACGCGTAGTCCGGCGTGATCAGGAACCATCGCTTCCCGAACCGTTTGGCCAGCGCGTAGCCCGTCGCGTGCGTCTCCATCCACGTGCTGTGGCACGTGCGGAACACGTTCCAGTGGCAGTTCTTCCCGGTGACGTCGTCGCTGTGTCCCCCGGAGTCCATGAAGAGCGTGCCGAGCGTGTTTGCGACGCCGGCGACCGACAGCGAGACGCCGCTCGATACGGTGCCGACGAGTGCGGCGACCTTGTCCTGATTGACGAGTTTGCGCGCCTTTTGCGCCGCGACGCCGACGTCATTCTGCTCGTCTTCCTTCACGAGCTCGATCTTGCGGCCCATGATGCCGCCGCGCTTGTTCCATGCGTCGGCGGCCATCTCGAAGCCCCGGGTCTCGTTTTCGGCCGGTCCGGCGTAGACGCCGGTATACGGCTCGAGGAGCCCGATCTTGATCGCGTCGGCGGCTTCGCCGATCTGCGGGATGTAGGCGGGGATTCCGAAGACCGCGGCGGCGCTGCCGGCGCCCGCCAGCTTGACGAACGAGCCACGATTAAGACGGGGACGGCTCATAGGACCTCCTCTGAACACGACGGCGCGGCAGCTGAGCGCTGCGGCTGGGGAGAGTCCAGTTAAGACTTTGGTCGGACGTTGCCCTCTCGACGGCGCCGAAAAGCTGCGCCGTGGGGAGACGCGCGGTGCGTCGAGAATCCTGGACCGATATGCCGTCCACTGTCGTGAACCCGGGGCTCGAAGGCGTCGTCGTCGGCGAAACCGTTCTCAGCAACGTCGAGGGTCAGATCGGGCGGCTCACCTACCGCGGCTACGACATCCACGACCTCGCCTCCAACGTCGGCTTCGAAGAGGTCGTCCATCTGCTGTTCTACGGCGCGCTGCCGGCCCAGGCCGAGCTCGAGGCGCTGCACCGCTCGCTGGCCGCTCAGGGCGCCCTCCCGGAGTCGACGCTGGCGATCCTGCGTGCGATCCCGCGCGACGCCTGGCCGATGGACGTCTTGCGAACGGCGATCTCGTCGCTCTCGCACGTGCTCCCGAACGACCCCACCGGCGCGCACGCCTCGGGCGTCGACGCGGCCTTCCCGCTGGTCGCCAAGACCAGCACTATCGTCGCGGCCTGGGACCGGCTGCGGCGCGGCCTCGACCCGATCGCCCCGCGCCCCGACCTCAAGCACGCGGCGAACTTCCTCTACATGCGCACCGGCGAAGAGCCGACGCCCGAGCAGGAGCGTGCGCTCGACACCTACTTCGTGCTGCTCGCCGACCACTCGTTCAACGCGTCTACGTTTGCCGCGCGCGTGGTGGCCTCCACCAACGCCGACCTGTACTGCGCGGTGACGGCGGCCGTGGCGACCCTGACCGGGCAGCTCCACGGCGGTGCGCCGTCGGGGGTCATGGACACGCTCGAGGCGATCGTCGAGCCGGACCGCGCCGAGGGGTACGTGCGCGACCTGCTCGCGCGCGGCAAACGCGTGATGGGGATCGGGCATCGCGAGTACAAGATCCGCGATCCGCGGGCGCAGCATCTCGACGCCGAGGCGAAAGAGCTCGCGCAGCAAGTCGATTCGCGCTGGTACGAACTCGCCGTCGCGCTCGAGCAAGCCTCGAACAAGGTGCTCCAAGAAGCCAAGCCCGACCGCAAACTCTACGCCAACGTCGACTTCTATACCGCGCCGCTGCTCGCCGATCTCGGGCTGCCCAAGGACGAGTTCACCTGCGTGTTCGCCTGCAGCCGCGTCGCGGGCTGGTCCGCGCACGTTCTCGAGCAGTATTCGCACAACCGGCTCATTCGGCCGCAGGCGACCTACGTTGGGCCGCAGATCCACGCCTTGGAACCGCTGGCGCAGCGCGCCGCCTCCAACGGTCAGGCGACCCTTCGACGGAGCTCACGCGCACGTGACAGTTCGTCAGGGTGACATGCCGCATGGCGACAGGCTCAGCCTGACGTGACGGCGCGCAGCGCGCACGTGCGCCGCGAGACCAAAGAAACGCGCATCGATCTCCAGCTCGCGCTCGACGGCGGCCCGATCTCGATCGCCACCGAAGTCGATTTCTTCGACCACATGCTGGGCGCGCTCGCGACCCACGCCGGGTTAGGGCTAACGCTCGTCGCGCACGGTGACGGAATGGACCACCATCACCTCGTCGAGGACGTGGGGATCGCGTTGGGCCGCGCGATCGACGAAGCCCTCGGCGACAAGACCGGAATCGTGCGTTTCGGGTCGATCGCGGTCCCGCTCGACGACGCGCTGGTGCAGTGCGCGGTCGACTTGAGCGGCCGGCCGTATCTGAACTACGACGTCCCGCTTTCGGTGCCGGCGCTGGGAGCGTTGCCGACCGAGCTCATCCCGCATTTCTTTCGCAGCATCGTGGACCACGGAAAGTTCAACCTGCACTTGCTGCGCTGGGCCGGGACGAACAACCATCACCTGTGCGAGGCCGCGTTCAAAGCCTTTGCGCGCGCGTTCGGGCAGGCCAAAGTGCGCGGCGCCGAGCTGACCGTTCCGTCGACGAAAGGCTCGCTGACCGAACGCTCCGCCTAGCAGCCTGCTAGAGCGCCAGCATCACGACGACGACGACGCAGATCACGGAGATCCCCAGGCTCGTCGCCGAGAAGTCGTACTCCGCGGGCAGCGCCTTGGCGCGCCGGCGCTCGGGCCGGTTGCGCCGTTCGAGTCTGCCGCGGCGATCCGCCATGATCGTCAAGCCGGTGGCCCTCCTAGCCGTTGGTGCGTTCTCTTCGTCTTTTCCGTGAAGCGCGCTAGGCCAAACGGGGCCGGTAGACGCTCTCGACCACGTCTTTCGCCTCAGCGTAGCAGCCGCAGCCCAAGCCCTCCAGGCCGGCCGCGTCACGCCGCTGGGGACAGGACATCGACAAAGCGGTTCCCCGCCGGCCGGCGACCGGGTTCCAAAACGGCCATCGTGATGCGGCCGATTTTGGGAATGCCTGATAGAGTTTCCGCCTTTTGGGGAAGGACGCCGATGCGCGCCAGTGTGCGGTGACGCACCGAACTTTACAAGGCGCAGAGGGCTAGCTTGGATCTCCGTTTCCATCCGATCAGGTTGGACGGCAATCTCGACATCGGACGGTATCCGGAGTTCCGGAGCGCCTTCGAGCGGGTACCGGCCGAGCTGCCGGTTCTGGTCGACATCAGCGACGCGACGGGCGTCGACTCGGTTTTCCGCGTCTTCGAGATTACCGGGATCGATGCCAAGCTCGCGGCTTTCGAGAACGCCGACGAAGCGTTGAGCGCGCTGGGCTCCGGCGCGCCGGGGTAGTGGGATGAGTGTAAACGACTGCCGCTACTGGTCCTACGTCGGAGATGAGGTCGGCGAGGCGCGCCGGATACGGCGTGACGCGCGGCGCTTCCTCGAAGCGCAGGCCGACGCGGGACGCTCCGACCTCGACGGCGCCGAGCTCGTGGTCGGCGAGCTGGTCGCGAACGCGGTCCTGCACGGCGCGCCGCCGTTCGGCGTGTGCATCGACTGGGACAACGACCCGCCGATGTTGTGCGTGGTCGACCGTGGCTGCGGGATGCCCCCGGTCTATCCCGCCCCCGGACCGGATTCCGAGACCGGGCGGGGACTGCTGATCGTCCGTGCGCTCGCCGGCGAGATCGTCATCGACTCCGCCGCCCGCAACGCGAGCGGGACGCGTGTGGTCGTGGCGCTGCCGGTTTTCCGTCGCGAGGGCCCGCACGCGGCCTGATCGGGTGCGCGAACAGGCGAGGGCGCGTGTGGGCCGGCGATGCGGCGGGAATAGCCGAGAAATGCGCTACGCGGGTGGAAACCTGCTTGTCGACGCGTTGCCTCCGGCCGACCGCGACCACGTCGCCGGACGGCTGACGGTGTTCCAGGCCGAGGTACCCGACTGCGTGGTGGGTCACGGTGAGGAGTACCGCGACGTCCTGTTTCCGATCGACGCGGTGTTTTCGATCACCGCGGAGCTGCGCCGCGGCGAAGTCTACGAAGTCGCCGCCGTCGGCCGCGAGGGCGTCATCGGTGCGGAGCTGCTGCTCGACGCGCCGGCCGCGCCGCGTTCGGTCATGTCGCAGGTCGGGGGACGCGCGGCGCGGATGGAGCGCGCGGCGTTCGAGGCGTGCGTCGAACGCAGCCGCGCGCTGGCGCGCGCGATCCAGCGGCATCTCTTGCGGCGCCTGTTCCTGGCCGAACAGCTGATCGCGTGCAATCTCGCGCACGACCTCACCGAGCGCCTCGCCCGCTGGATCCTGATGTTGCGCGACGAGCTGGGGCGGGACGAGTTCGAGCTGCGCGAGGATTTTCTGGGCATGATGCTCGCGCTGCCGCGGGGGTCCGTGGCCGAAGCGACGTGGGTGCTCCAAGAGATGGGCGCGATCCGCTACGCGCAGGAGTCGGTCGCGGTGCTCGAGCTGCAAGCCTTGCGCGAGACCTGCTGCGAGTGCTACGAAGCCCAGCGCCGCTACGCCCCGACCGCCTAGCGGCGAGGGCGTATTCGGTAGATCGCGCCGGTTAGGTCGTCGCTGACGAACAGCGAGCCGTCGGTGCCGACGGCGACGCCGGTCGGGCGGCACGAGCGCGATCCGTCGGCGCCCTGACAGCCGCCGCCGAATTCCGTCCACTGCACGTCTGGGTTCGACCAGTCGACCGCACGAGCCGGTTCGTCGTTCTTGAACGCCACGAAGGCGACCCGCGGCGGGACGAGCGGCCGGTGCCACGAGCCGTGCAGCGTGACGAACGCGCCGCCGCGGTAGCTCGCCGGAAACGCGTAGGCCCCTTTTGCGTCGGCCGGGTAGAACGCCGCGCCGATCGGCGTGTCGTATGCGGGAAAGATCACCTTCGGCAGCACCACGCCGCTGCAACTCGCGCCACCGATGGGCTTGCGATCGTCGTAGCACGTGATCCAGCCGTAATCGGGCGTGCCCGCGTGCGCGCTGACGTCGTCGAAGATCTCATAGGGATGGCCGTGCTCGAGCTCGTCGCGCCCCGCGACGCCGGCCCATAGGTCGCCGTTGCCGGGCTGCACCGCCAGCGCGATCGCATTGCGAATGTCGACCGCGCGGGCATGCATGTTTTTCCCGTCCGGCGTCATCGCTTGGATCGTGGCGCGCGTGGGGTCCGTCTCGTTGCACGCGTTGCACGACGAGCCGACGCTCGCGTACAACGTGCCCTTGGAGAGCGCAAGCGTCGTGGTGCTGTGCACCCCCCCGCCGCCCGGGCGTACGCTGGCGATCTTCTGCGGCGCCGAGCGCGCTGCGCGGTCGCCGGACTGATACGGGATGCGCCACACACCGAACTGTCCGGCGGCGTAGAGCGTATCGCCGGCAAGCAAGACTCCCGCGACCGGCCCGTCGGCGATCGTGACGAACCGCCGCGCCTCGCCCGGAGCCTTCTCCGCGTCGGGGACGACGTAGATCGCGTCGCCGCCCGTGCCGGCGAAGAGATCGCCGTTGGGCGCGACGGCGAGCTCGCGCGCGCCGGGCACGGTCGCGATGCGCTCAACCGTGAACCCGGTGGGCGCGCGTAAACCGGCCTCGCCGGCGGCACGGGCATGGGGTGCGGGCAGGACCGCCAGGCCGGCGGCAAGCAACGCCGCGCCGCCGAGCGAACGCAGGCGTCCATGACGGCGGCGAGCATCGCGGTGATCGACTACGGCGGCGGCAACGTCGGCTCGCTTCTCGCCGCGCTGGAGCGGCGCGGCGCGCGGTTCGCGCTCACCGCCGACCCGGCCGCCGTCGAAGCCGCCGGCGCGGCGATCTTGCCGGGCGACAGCGCCTTCGGGGCGACCGTCGACGCGCTGCGCGAGCGCGGCTTGGACGGTGCAATTCGCCGCACGATCGCGGCCGGGCGACCGTTCCTCGGGATCTGCGTCGGTATGCAAGTGTTGTTCGACTCCAGCGACGAGTACGGGGGCGCACTCGGCCTGGGTATCCTACCCGGCGAAGTGCGCCGCTTCACCGGCGCCCCGCGCGTCCCGCACATGGGGTGGAACGACCTCGTGGTCGAGCGCAGCCATCCCTTCGTCGATGGGTTGACCACCGGCGCCTGGGCCTACTTCTTGCACTCGTACCGGGTGGCTGAGTCGGCGGCGACGGTCGCGTCGTGCGACTACGGCGGGCGCTTTGCCGCGATCGTCGCCCAGGACAACGTGATGGCGACGCAGTTCCATCCCGAGAAGAGCCGCGCCGCCGGCGCACGGTTGCTCGACAACTTCGTGCGCATCGCGTCGGCCTCGCATACCGGCGCCGCGCGCGCGTGACCATCTATCCGGCGATCGATCTGCGCGGCGGTCACGCGGTGCGCCTCGAGCGCGGCGATCTCGCGCGCGAGACGCGCTACGACGCCGACCCGGTGGCGCGCGCCCGCGCGTTCGTCGCGCAAGGCGCGCAAGCGCTGCACGTCGTCGACCTCGACGGCGCGTTCGGAACCGGCGAGAACCACGCCGCGCTGCGCGCGATCTGCGCCGCGGTCGACGTTGCGGTGCAGACCGGCGGCGGGATTCGAAGCGCCGCCGACGTCGCCGCGCGCTTCGACGCCGGCGCGCAGGCCGTCGTGATCGGTACGCTGCTCGTCGAAGCGCCCGACACCGCGCGCGCGCTCGTGGAGCGCTGGGGCGAACGCATCGTCGCCGGGATCGACGCTCGCGGCGACGTCGTAGCCACGCGCGGGTGGCTGGGCGGCGGCGCCATCTTGCGCGACGACCTGGTGCGCAGTGTGGCCGCATGGGGGATGCGGCGCGTGGTCTACACCGAGATCGCGCGCGACGGCATGGGATCGGGCTACGACATCGCCGCGCTCGCGCACGTCGCCGCGCTGACGCCGTTGAGCATCACGGCCAGCGGCGGTGCGCGCACCGTCGCGGATCTCGTCGCGCTGCGCGCCGGGACGCCGGCCAACGTCGACGCGGCGATCGTGGGGCGCGCGCTCTACGAGGGGACGCTCGACCTCGGATCGGCGCTGGCGGCCTTGCAGGCCTCGTAGCACTCGCACGCTTCACCGGCGAGCCGCGCTGCGTCCACGATGGTGACCACGCCGCGCTGATACTCGATCGCCCCGCGGCGGTGCAGCACGTTGGCGGCTTCTGAGACGCCGGCGCGGCGCACGCTCAGCATGATCGCCAGAAAATCATGGGTGAGCGAGAACTGGTCGCGGCCGACCCGGTCGGCGGTCATCAACAGCCAGCGCGCGCAGCGCTGCAGCACCGTATGCCGCGCGTTGCACGCCGCGAACTGCTGCGTCCGAAACAGCGCCGCGGTGACACTGTCCCGCAGCAGCCGCGCGAACGGCAGGCTGGTCTCCATGCGATCGACGAAGCGCGCCATCGGCATGCGTGCCACCTGGCCGGCGACTTGGCAGTACGTCGCGCGCCGCGCGAAGTACGACTCGAGCACCGCATCGACTTCGACGAAGCCTTCGCGGCCGATCGCGCCGACTTCGACGACGTCGCCGTTCTCGAATGAGGCGACCACCGAGACCATGGCGTCGACGGGAAAGTCGACGTGCTCCATCCACGTGCCAAGCACGTGCGTGTGTTCGTGCGCGATCAGCGTGACGAGCTCGAGATCCTCGGCGAGCTCGTCGCGGTCCGTGTGCGGCAAGGCATCGAGCAGACTGTTCCCACACGGGAACGCGAGACGCTGCGTGGAGCGACCGGTCGGTACGGGCTTGACGGTGACGGTCGAACTCCTAGCAGCGAGCTCCGCCACGAGGCGGCGCGAAACGCGCGCTCATTATAGCACGCGCGACGTACGTCAGCGTACAAAAGCGGGCCGTGCGCTAGCTTGGCGGCGGGCTCGGCGACGGCGTGCGGCGGATGATCGGGCGGTGCGACGGTCGCGGCGACGGTGCAGCCGTCGCGCTGGGAGCCGGCGTTTTCTGCACCGCCGGCGTCGGTGTGGGCGACGGTGCCGGCGACAACGTTCGTAACGGGTATCGGCGGTGGCCCGGAGTCGCGCTGGGCGCCGGAGACGGCACGTTGACCGAGCGCCGTATTGGGCTGGGTAACGGCGACGGGTACGACGGCTGGGTCGGATCGCGCCCCAGCGGCGCCGTGACGAGGTCGATCGTCTGCGGCAGCACGATGCTTTGCACCGTTCCGTCTGGCAGCGTCAGGCGCGCGGCGACGCGCGCGAACGGTTGGTTCACGCCGTTGGGAACGAAGACGTGCGCGACGTACGAGTTGGCGGTGTACACGAGCAGCGGAAAATAGCTGCCGACGCCGTCGACGCCGACGTAGCCCGTGATGCCGGGCGCGCCGTGGACGTACACGTCGAACGCGTTGGTGCCCGGCCTGATCCAGCGATCGATCCAGATCGCCGAGATCGGATAGGGCGTCGGCGGCGGTGCGGCGACGAACGCGAAGTTGTCGACGAAGGACCATTGCTGCGCGATCGGCGCACCGCTCGCGTCGCGGCCGAAGACCCGCACGGAATGCGTACCCGGCGCGAGCGCCGTCCGCGGTGTGAACAAGACTTGATCGCCGATCACCGCCGCCTCGGCGCTGACGTCGCGGCCGTCGAGGATCAGCTGCAGCGAACGCGGATCGATCGACGCGGCGCCGGCGAAGCGCGCCGTGATGGCCGGATACGGATCGTGCACCTCGCTCCCCGACGCGGGTGTCAGCGTGATCGCGTACGTCGCCGCATTGGTCGTCGCCGGCTGGGCCGCGGGCGGCGTGACGCGCGCGACGGGTACCGTTACGCGGACCTCGTCCAGCGCGACGGTTCGCGTCGCCGCCTGGTAGGCCACGTGCAGGCCGAAGGCGTTCGCAACCGCGCGCAACGGCGCGTATGCGGCACCCTTCACGATCGCGTCTTTGGGGACGACGAGCGACGCGAAATGGTCGCCGCGTTGCACGGTGATCGTGCGGGTCGGACCGTCGTAGCCGACGTCGGCGCCCAGCGCGTCTCCCAGCGCCCGAACCGGGATGAGCACGTGCCCCGCGCGCACCGCGGCGCGCGCCCGCGGCAGCACCGTTTTGCCGTCGAGCGTGATCGCGAAGGTAGCGAAGGTGAGAGCGGGGATCACGTGCCGATAACGTCGTAGCGGCGCGGAACGTGCGCCGGAAGCCGGGCGACGATCTCGTACCCGATCGTGCCGCAGGCGCCGGCGAGGTCCTCGGCGCTGAGGCGCTCGGCGCCGTTGGAGCCGATCAGCGTGACCGTGTCGCCGGGGGCCGCGTCGTCGACGGCGGTCACGTCGGCGAAGGCCATGTCCATGCAGACGCGCCCGATCACCGGTGCGCGCCGGCCCCGCACCAGCACCTGCGCGGCGTTGCCGGCCGTGCGCGGGAGCCCTTCGGCATAGCCGATCGGCAGCGTCGCGATGCGCGAACGGCGCGCTGCGCGCCAGGTTCGTCCGTAGCCGACCGTTTCGCCGGCCTCGATTTCGTGCAGCGCGACGATGCGCGTGTTCCAGCGCAGCGCGGGTTCGAGCACGAGGCCGCGCTCGCGCATGAGCGCCTCCGCTTCGGCGCTGGGCCAGATCCCGTAGAGCCCGATCCCGCAGCGCACCGCGTCGAGCCGCGCGTCGGGCCACAGAATCGCCGCCGCGGTCGCGGCGGCGTGGCGCTCGACGCGCGCACCGAGCCCCCGCGTCGCCAGGCCGAAGCGCGCCAACTGTTCGAGCGTGAACGTCGAGTCGAGCTCCTCGGCCGCCGCGATGTGCGTGAACGCGCCGGCGAGCTCGAATTCCGGCGTCGCGGCGAAGCGTTCCAGAAGCGCCGGTGCGGCGTCGACCGATATGCCCAGCCGCACGACGCCGGTGTCGATCTTGGCCTGCACGACGAACGGCCGCCGGCGCCGTCGCGCGACGCTGGCGACCTGGCGCGCGTACAGCTCGCCGTCCCACAGCGTGATGGTGACATCGGTCGCGTGCGCGATCTCGAGGTCCGCGGGCGGGATCGGGCCGAGCACGTGGATCGGCGCATCGATCCCGGCGTCGCGCAGCGCCACCGCTTCTTCGAGCGCATAGACGCACAGCCGCGCCGCATGCGGCGCCAGCGCACGCGCGACCGGGACGAGCCCGTGCCCGTAGGCGTCGGCCTTTACCACCGCGTACAGCCGCGCCGGCGCGACGAGCCGCGCGAGCGCTTGCGCGTTGCGAACGATCGCGCCGAGATCGATCGCGACTTCGGCGATCACGCCGTCATCCGGTGCTGGTCGGGCGCAGCATCCGCGCGGCGATGAGCCCGACGGGCACCCCGTAGGCGACGACGTACGCGACGAGCGCGATCCCGAACGCCGCCGCGGACGGCCGGCGGTACTGTCCCGCGGTGATGAAGACGATCTGCATGAAGACGTAGACGACTAGGCCGAACGCGGCCCCGGAGATCCACGGCCGCAAGAGTAGCTGCGCCTGCGTGCGCGCGAGCGAGACGTAGCCCAGCGCCCAGCCGATCGCGACCGCGAAGTGCAGCCCCGCGCCCAGCGCCGGCGCTGTGGGATTCGCCGCCGCACCGCTGCCGATCAGCAGGGCCGCCAACCCGCCCCAGGTCAGCGCCGCGACCGCGCCCGGGGCCGTCCCGCCGGCGATGAGCGCCGCGAACAAGAACAGGTCCATGACGATTCCGCCGCCGATCCCCGCGACCAATCCGGCCACGAGTCGATCGCGCGCCGTCAAGCTACCTTCCACGGCGCTCGCCCTTCGCGACGGTCAGGCAGTGGTCCCGGACGAGCCCGAGCGGAAGGCTGCCTCGCGAGCTTCCATCGCGTCGCCGAGCCGGCGGAGCAGGTCGGCCATGGTCGCCCGGGCGATGTGCCGGCCGATCAGGAGGTCGAAGATCTGGCCGAGCGGGCCCAGCGGCGGGCAGTAGGAGCCCTCCAGGGTCAAGCGCGTCTCGTCGACGGAGGCGATGCGCAACCGCAGGGTGCCGTGAAAGTCCGGGAAGAGGTGGGTCCCGGCGGTCCAGTGGACCGCGAGCGCATCGTGGGGCCGGCCCGCCTCGGCCTGGTCGGGTTCGCGCTCGAAGACCATGCGCACCGGCCGGCGCAGCACAACCAGGTCCCGCAACGGGACCCGGACCTCGGCGCCCCGGGCGGCGACCTCGGCGAAGAAATCCTCGGCATAGTCGTGCGCGATCGAGAACGGGCAGCGCACGACGCGTTCGACCACGACCTCGGAGAGAGCGGCCACGATAGGCCACTCGTTCCCCGATGTCCCCCCGACCCCCGTCGGAGCCCCTCATTGTCAATGCTGAGCCCCGTCGAAGCATGAGCCACCATCCCCCATTGTCATGCTGAGCCCCGTCGAAGCATGAGCCACCATCTGGCCCAAAGAGCTCGCCTCACCAGCCGATCCGACCGGCCAAACCCGAACGTAAAGCCGTCTTAGCTCTTGCACTCCGGGGCTGACTCTGCTAACGTAAATCTCCGGCTAGCACTCTACCGCTAGTAGTGCCAAGCCCATGTCCCCCCGTCTGGTAAGCAATAGCACCCGGAGGATGGTTTTCGTGAATCTCAAGCCACTGGGCGACCGCGTGGTCGTCGAGCACGTGGAACAGGCCGATAAGAGCGCCGGCGGCGTCTTCCTTCCCGATACGGCCAAAGAGAAGCCGCAGGAAGGCCGCGTTCTCGCAGTCGGCACCGGCCGCACGCTCGACAATGGCACCAAGCTGCCGATGGACGTCAAGCCTGGCGACCGCATCATCTACTCGAAATACTCGGGGTCCGAGATCAAGCTCGAAGGCACCGAATACCTCATCATCTCGGAAAAAGACGTGCTCGCTATCGTTAGCGATGCGCGCGTTCCGGTCGGAGTCTAAGCAACACACATGGCAGCGAAGCAACTCGTATTCGACGAGAACGCACGGCGCGCGCTCGAGCGCGGCGCCAACATCCTGGCCGACGCGGTGAAGGTCACCCTCGGGCCCAAGGGCCGTAACGTGGTCCTCGACAAGAAGTTCGGTTCGCCGACGATCACCAACGACGGCGTGACCATCGCCAAAGAGATCGAGCTCCCCGACACGTTCGAGAACATGGGCGCGCAGCTCGTCAAGGAAGTCGCGTCCAAGACCAACGACATCGCTGGCGACGGCACGACCACCGCGACGGTGCTGGCCCAGGCCATCATCCGCGAGGGTCTGCGCAACGTCACCGCGGGTTCCAACCCGCTGCTGATCAAGCGCGGCATCGAGGCGGCGGTCGAAAAGGCCGTCAGCGAGATGGAGAAGCTCGTCCAGAAGGTCGACTCGACGGAGAAGATCGCGCAGGTCGCGTCGATCTCCGCCAACGACAAGACGATCGGCGATCTCATCGCGCAGGCGATGAACGAAGTCGGTAAGGACGGCGTCATCACCGTCGAGGAATCGAAGACGATGAAGACCGACGTCGAGACCAAGGACGGGATGCTCTTCGACAAGGGCTACATCTCGCCGTACATGGTCACCGACTCGGAGCGCATGGAAGCCGAGCTGACCGACCCGTACATCCTCGTGACCGAGCGCAAGATCTCGGCGATCGCCGACATCCTGCCGCTGCTCGAGAAGATCGTGCAAGTCCAGAAGCCGTTGCTCATCATCGCCGAAGACGTCGAGGGCGAAGCGCTCGCGACGCTGGTCGTGAACAAGCTGCGCGGCACGTTCGTCACCGTCGCCGTCAAGGCGCCGGGCTTCGGTGACCGCCGCAAAGAGATGCTCAAGGACATCGCGACCCTCACCGGCGCGACCGTCGTGAGCGAAGAGCTCGGGCTCAAGCTCGACAAAGTGACCCCGGACCTGCTCGGTCAGGCCAAGACGGTCAAGGTCACCAAGGAAGAGACGACCATCGTCGACGGCAAGGGTAAGCCCGAAGCGATCAAGGGCCGCATCGAGATGATCAAGCGGCAGATCGAAGACACTGACTCCGACTTCGACCGCGAGAAGCTCCAAGAGCGCCTCGCCAAGCTGTCGGGCGGCGTCGCCGTGATCCAAGTCGGCGCTGCGACCGAGACCGAGCTCAAAGAGAAGAAGCATCGCATCGAGGACGCGCTCAGCGCGACCCGCGCGGCGGTGCAGGAAGGCATGATCCCCGGCGGCGGCTCGTCGCTGGTGCATGCTGTCAAGGCGCTCAACGCGCTCCAGAACAAGACCGAGAACGCGGACGAGAAGATCGGCGTCGGGATCATCACCCGCGCGCTCGAGGAGCCGCTCCGCCAGATCGCGGAGAACGCCGGCTTCGAGGGCAGCGTCGAAGTGAATCGCGTCAAGCACGCCAAGCCGGGTATGGGCTTCGACGCCATGACCGGTGATCTCGTCGACATGGTCCAGGCCGGCATCGTCGAGCCGTTCAAGGTCACGCGCTCGGCGCTGCAAAACGCGGCTTCGATCGGCGCACTGATCCTGACCACCGAAACCCTCATCGCCGACAAGCCCGAGCCCAAGAAGGACTCCGGCGGCGGCGGTGGCGGCGGCGGCATGGGCGGCTACGACATGATGTAGTCTTCCGTTGTCACCCTGACGGAGTCACGTGCGCGTGAGCCCCGTCGAAGGGCGACAACGGGAAGACGAGATCGAAACGGCCCCGGGAGCAATCCCGGGGCTTTTTCGTGGGCGCTCAGACGTCGAGCAAGTCGTGGCCGACGACGAGTTCGCCGGCGTAGTGCTGGCGCACGGGCCGGGCCCAGTCCTCGTCGGTCAGCGTCGGATCGTACGATGGGACGAAGTGCGTTAGCGCGAGCCGCTTGACCCCCGCTGCGGCGGCGACCCGACCGACGTCGGCGGCGTCGGTGTGCGCCGCAATGATGTGCTCGCGCAGGCGCGATGCGTTCGGTACGAGCTTGAGCAGCCGATCCAGCGCCGACGTGAGGAGGACCTCATGCACGAGCAGATCCGCGCCTTTGGCGAACGCTATGAGGTTTTCGCTGTAGGTGGTGTCGCCGGAAAAGACGACGACGCGGTCCGGCGTGCGGAATTTGAACGCGTACGCCGGCACGACGGGCGGATGATGAACTAGCGCAGCTTCGACGCTGACGCGTTCGTCGCGATAGATTTCGCCCGGGCCCGGTATGTCGTGCGGCCGGAAGAGCGGCCGCAGATCGACGCGGCCTTCGTCGGGGATGCGAATGCCGATGTCGTACGCGTGGTACTGCAGCGCCAAATCGACGAGCTTGCTCATCGACGCTGGGCCGTACGCATCGACCGGCGTCTTCCCGCCTGTCGCCCACTCGAGCACCAGCAGGTTTCCAAGGTCGGCGTTGTGGTCGCTGTGGTGATGGGTCACGAAGAGCGCACGGATCGTCGCCGGCGGGATCTTCGCGTCGACGAGCTGCCGCCCGACCCCGTATCCGCAGTCGACAACGTACGGGACGCCGTCGACCACGACCGCCGCGGCGGGCGACGACCTTCCGGCGCGCAGGGCAGGCCCGCCGGCAGTTCCGAGCAGGACGACGCGGGTGCGGCCTGCCGGCGCGGGCGACGCAGCCTGCGTGGCAGCCGGTGCGGCACTTGCTACACCGTAGGCGCTAACGGCCAATGCGTTGATGAAGCCCAGGCGCGAACAGCAGCTCACGCTGCGCGCTTGGCGTCACCCCCGCCGACATCCTACCCGGTCAGCGCGTCAGGACGCGCAGCGTGTTGTCGTTGTCGTCGTTGAAGTACAGCTTCGTGTCGTCCTGACCGCTCCCGGCGGCAACCATCCCGAAGATTGCCGCACCGGCTCCGGTGTCGACGTTCTTCGTTGCGACCACCCGTCCGTTGGGCTTGATCTCGACCATCAGGTTGGTGCCGTTGGGGTCGAGCGTGTTGCCGATGGCGAGGTGTCCGCCGGGGAGCAGCGCCGAGCTGATCGGCCCGTTGAGCGGTGCACCGTGGAAGACGCGATGCGCCAGCAAGTGCGCGGGGCCCGAGAACGCGCCGTTCGCGTGAACGACCACGCCGCCGGCCGGGATGAACGAAACGAACTGCAGTGCGGTCACGCTGTTGTCGGCCCCGTCGATCACCCACAGCCGGTCGTGCTGCGCGTCGTACTGCAGCCCCGACGGCCCGAGGATGCTCCCCGGCGCGCCGCCGTTGACGGCGAAGCCCGTCGCGATCACATCGAAGGTGAAGCCGTGCGCGGTGAGGTTGATCCGCACGATGCTGCCGTCCATGGCGTTGCTCTCGTAGAACGCGCCATCTCCGAACGGCCCCTTGCGCGCTGAGAACGCTTGGCCGAACGGATGGTGCCACGGCCCGCCGGGCAGCGTGGAGACCAACGCGCCGGCCGGCGACACGATCGCATCGTCGTTGGCGTCGAACGCTGCCGCCCAGATGTTGCCGGTCGGGCCCACCGCGAGCGCGTTGCAGCCCTGCAGCGCCGCGTTCTGCGCGATGCGGGCGGGCGTCGCACCGGCGTGCGGCGCGAGCGCGACGATCGTCGTGCCGTTGCCTTGCACGTTGGCGGCGTCGTTGAAGTTGCAGATCACCAGATCGCCTTTGTGGAGCAGCCCGGAGCTCACCGGCGCGACGTCGAGCCCGTAGGGGTTCTGATCGCCGTTGAGCGGGTCGACCGTCGAGCCGATCGTCAGCTGCGTCCGCAGCCGCGGCAGCACGGCGACCCCGCCGTCGTGTCCGTCGTCGTTCTCGGTCAGATCGGCGTCCATCCCGCGCAGCTCGGAGGGCACCCGGACGGCACCCGACATCCCCGTGTCCGCCGGTTGCATTTGCGTGGTGCTCGGCGAAACTTGGGGCGCGCTCGTTCCCGCGCCGCCGCAGGCGGCGAGAGCAAGCACGGCCAGAGCGGCCGACAGTGCGGTGACCGTGCGTGGAATGCTAGGCGTCATCTGGTCCCCTCATGCCTTCGAGTCAAGAGGGCCTACCCTAAACCGCAAGCATGAGGAAATTCTGAGCCGCAGGCGCTCGCTCGCACGCCACTCGGCGTGCGGTGCGGGCGGCTCACGAGCGCGAAAGGTCAGCGGTTTTGTGCGATGTCCCCGCGGCGGACCAGCTTCGCAAGCCGCAGTTCTTCGACGAGCCGGCGCGAGCCGTGCGTGTCGTCGGGCACGATGACGAACGTGTACCAGCGCGCCCCGTAGCGCACGTCGATCCCGGTCGAGGAACGGACGGCGGCATCGCCGGCGCCGCGCAGCTGCGGCGCCGCTGCAGCGAGTTCGGGCGGCTCGCGGCGCGCGATGACGAACAGCGCCGACGCGCTGCCGCTTCCGGTCGACACGTAATGGCAGACCGTGTCGCTGGTGGGCGCCAAGCGCATCGGCGTTCCGAGCGTCGCGCCGATCCGGTCTTCGGACAAGATCGAACAAGCTGCACCGGCGACGATCTTTGTCGCATCGTGGCGCGGCGCGAACGCCAGCAGCGCGCACAACCCGGCGATCGCTGCGACCGCGCCGATCGCGCGGCCTCGCGAGGACGCCGAGCCGTCGTAGAATTCGTGATATGCAAACATCGTACGCCCACTAAAGCACCGCCGGCGCCGGGTCACATCATACGTTCGTTGAGCGTGTGACCCAAACGTTCATCAGTTTCGACAACATATACCGTGCGTGCGACCAACGTCGTATCGTTCCGCAATGGGGCCGCGGATTCGGCGGCGAAGCGTGGTGCATGAAGGTCACGGCGTTCCTCGACGTCCTCTCGCACTGGTGTCTGGCGGCGCAGCCGGCGCTCGACGCGTTGCGTGCCACCCTCGCCCCCGACGTACGGCTCGACGTGCGGCTCGCGCCCGTCGGTCGCACCGGATTCACTCGCGACCAGGAAGCCTGGTTCTACCGGCGCGGCACCTTGGCGTACGGTCGCGAGCTCGACCCGTCGTGGTGCGAGAACGCCGAAACGACGACCTGGCACGCCAACGCCGCGGTCGCCGCCGGCGTTGCATTCGGCGCGAACCCGGTGGTACTCGGGCGGCGGGTCTCGCGCGCCGCGATGGTCGACGGGCTGTTGCTCGGGCGTGAGAGCGAAGTCGTGCGGTGCGTCGCCAAGTTCACCGGCGTCGAAGAGGACGCGCTGCAGGACGCGATGCGCGCCGAGACCGTCATCGCCTCGTTGCATGCGGCCAACGCGCGGCTCACCGCGATCGGCTGCGCCGAGCGCCCGAGTTGGGAGCTGCTCAACGACAACGGCGACCGGGCCGTGCTGCAAGGCGTCTGGCAGGCCGAAGCGATCTTGCCGATGGTGCACGCGCTGCTCGAAGACGAACGCGCGTACAAACGGGCCGGAAAACCGCCGGAGCCGGCGTGACCGAACGCGTGCGCTGCGCGTGGGCGGGCGGCGATCCGCTCATGGTCGCGTATCACGACGCGGAATGGGGCGTGCCGTTGCACGACGACCGCGCGCTGTTCGAGTTCCTCATCCTCGAAGGCGCGCAAGCCGGCTTGTCGTGGTCGACGATTTTACGGCGGCGTGACGGGTACCGGCGCGCGTACCGCGGGTTCGATCCGGCGAAGGTCGCCCGTTTCGGCGACCGCGACGTCACCCGGCTGCTCGCCGACGCGACGATCGTTCGCAACCGGGCCAAGATCGCCGCGTCGATCCGTAACGCGCAGGCGTTTCGCGAGGTCGCGCGCGAGCACGGTTCGTTCGACACCTACCTGTGGGCCTACGTGGACGGCGTGCCGATCGTGAACCGGCCGCGCACGTCCGCCGACGTCCCGGCGCGCAGCGAGCTGGCCGACCGGCTCAGCGCCGACTTGCGGCGCCGCGGCTTCGGCTTCGTCGGGCCGACGATCTGCTACGCGTTTTTGCAGGCCGTGGGCGTCGTGGACGATCATGCCGCAACGTGCTTTCGCGCGCAGCCGGCGCCGAAAACGCGCCGCAAGAAGGGAGAGACTCATGCTGCTCGAGGGTGACGCGATCGTGCTCGCCGGCGCCACGGGGCGCGTCGGCGGTGCAACGCTGGCGACGCTGGTGCGCGAAGGCGCCCGCGTGCTGGTGCTGTCGCGCAGCATCGAACGCGCGCAAGCGGCGATCGACGACATCCTCGACGATGCCGAAAGCGCGGCTGCGGCTCCCTTCGCGGCCGATTTGAACGACGCGGTGCAAAGCGCCGCGGCTGTCGCCGCATGCGTCGAGCGCTTCGGCCGCATCGACGCGATGGTCAGCCTGGCCGGCGACGGCCGCGTCGCCCGGCTCGCCGAGTCGTCGCTCGACGATCTGCGCGCGAACCTGGCGGCCTTCGTCGAGACCGCCTACAACCTCGCGCTGCCCGCATTGCGCGCGATGCTCGCGCAATCGTACCGTCCGGGGGCGCGGTCGCGCGGCCGCATCGTCGTCGTTACGGCCGGCTCGTCCAAGCAGCCCGCCCCGGGCCGCGGGCTCTTCGGCATCGCCAAGGCCGGCGTCAACGTGCTCATGCAGGCCATCGCACGCGAGCACAAGGCCGACGGCATCGTCGCCAACGCCTTGGTCTTGGGCGGCGTCGCCACCGCGGCGGCGCGCGACTATCTGAGCGCCGAAGATCTGGCCGCCGCCGCGACGCCGCAAGAGGTCGCCGACGCGCTGGCCTTCCTCGCGAGCGACCGCGGCAGCGGCGTGAACGGCGCGCTCGTCGACCTCAACGCCCGCGAGGTCGACTGACGCTCTCCGCGCTTGCCACCCTAGCTAGTAAGAGGAAGTAAGCCACCGGCGGCCGTAACGAGGCGCCGCGGGAGTAAACGGGTGCGATCGTGCGACGCCTTTGTCGCCGTGGCTGCTCGACCGCGCGGAGAGACGCCATGGAATCAGCAAAGACCGTCGCGGGCGGGGCGCTGGCGGTACGCAAAGTGCAGGGCTACGGCTGGGTCGGCGACCTGCCCGACGCGCGCGATACGTTGTTCTCGGCCGGGTTCGAGGTCATGACGAACCTGCCGACGAGCGTGGACTTGCGCGGGAAGATGCCGCCGGTCTACGACCAGGGGCAGCTCGGAAGCTGCACCGCGAACGCGATCGCTGCGGCCATCGAGTACGACCTCGTCACGCCGTTCGTGCCCTCGCGCCTGTTCATCTACTACAACGAGCGCTTCATCGAGGGCACCGTCGACAGCGACAGCGGCGCTCGGATTCGCGACGGTATCAAGTCGGTCGGGACGCAGGGCGCCTGCCCGGAGGCCGATTGGCAGTACGACATCACGAAGTTCGCGCAGAAGCCGCCGCCCCCGGCATACGCCGACGCGCTCAAGACACGCGCGGTCCGCTACTACAGCGTCGTGCAAGACATCGCTCAGATGAAGAGCTGCCTGGCCCAGAAATTCCCGTTCGTCTTCGGCTTCACCGTGTACTCGTATTTCGAGAGCCCGGAGATGGCAAACACCGGCATCCTCATCATGCCGACCGGAACCCAGCAGGCCGTCGGCGGTCATGCGGTGCTGGCGGTCGGCTACGACGACAGCGAGCAAACGATCCTGGTGCGCAACTCCTGGGGCGACGCCTGGGGCATGTCGGGCTACTTCAAGATGCCCTACGCCTACATTACGTCCGCCAGCCTCGCCTCCGACTTCTGGACGATCCGGCAAGCAACCTGAGGCGCCGCCGCGCCGTTCGCGAGCCTGCTCGGCCACAGGCGCGCGAACGGCGCAAGGCGTAGCCAACCCCATGCAGCACGATCGTCGTTCGCCGGCTTGCCGCTGTCCGCACGGGCGGTTCGATTCCACCGCGTTCGCCCGCGCGAGCGCGCTGCTCGAGCGCCGCGCCTTCCTCGGCGGTCTGGGCGCCGCGTTGGGCGCGGTGGTGTGGCCGCACGCCGCCCGCGCCGCCGACGGCGTGACGCTGCTGCGCTCGGCGCGGCTCTTCGACGGTACGGCGATGCGCGCACCGGGCGTGCTGGTGCTGCGCGGCGACCGCATCGTCTCGTTCAACGCGGGCGACGCCGGCAGCGACGCGAAGGTCTTCGATCTCGGCGACGCGACGCTGATGCCCGGGCTGATCGACACGCACACGCACGTCGCGAACTCCGCCGTCGTCTCGGCCTACCTCATCCGCGACCGCAGCGCTGACTCGGTCGCCGAGGCGGCGATCGGTTCGATTCGCAACGCGCAGGCGATGCTGGCCAACGGTTTCACGACGATCCGCGACGTCGGCGGTGGCGACGGTATCGATCTGGCCATGCGCAACGCGATCGCGCGTGGCGTCGTGACCGGTCCGCGCATGTTGGCCGCGGGCCCCTCGCTGTCGATCACCGGCGGCCACGGCGACGCGAACGATCTCCCGGCATTCGTCCACGTCGACCGCGAGATCGAGTCGGGTGTGTCGTTCGGCCCGTACGGTTTCCGGCAGAAGGTGCGCGAACACGTCAAGCGTCACGTCGACCTGATCAAGATCACGGCGACCGGTGGCGTCCTCTCGTACGGCGACGCGTTCGACGTGCCACAGTTCAACCTCGACGAGATCCAAGCCGTCGTCGACGAGGCGACGAAGTTCGGGTTGCACGTTGCGGCGCACTGTCACGGCGACAAGGGGATCCGGGTCGCCGTCGACGGCGGCGTCCGCTCGATCGAGCATGGCACCGGCGTCGGTGACGCAACCTTGCGCGCGATGCGCGAGCGCGGTACCGCGCTGGTGCCGACGATCTGGGCTCTCGACTCGATCTTGCAGCCCGGCAATCCCAACAAGATCCAGCCCAGCGGCCTGGAGAAAGCGCACCAAGCCGCACAGCTGCGCAATACGGGGATGCAGCGCGCGCTCGCCGCCGGAGCGAAGATCGTCTACGGCACCGACGCCGGCGTCTTTCCGCACGCCGAGAACGCCAAAGATTTCTCGCTGCTGCAATCGATGGGGATGCGCCCGCTCGATCTGATGCGCTCCGCCACCGCGCTCGCCGCCGACTTGATCGGCACGACCGACCGCGGCCGGCTCGCTCCCGGACTGCTCGCCGACGTGGTGGCGTTCGCGGGCGACCCCAGCACGAACGCCGGACTGCTCGAGAAACGGCCGTCGCTGGTCGTGCTCGGCGGCAAGAAGGTCGGCTAGGAGACCGCGCCCACCAGCTGGGCGAGCGCCGCGGAGGGCTCGCACTGCAGCTCCGCGGTGAGCACGTCGCGGTACTGCCGAAAGTGGCGCAACGCGGCGGCCCGGTCGCCGCCGGCGAGGTAGGCCCGGATCGCGATCTCGCGCGCCGGTTCGTCGCACGGATCGTACGCGATCATCTCGTGGCACAGCGCCAGCGCCTCTTGCGTGTCGCCCCGTTCGAGCGCGAGCTCGGCGAGCGTCTGGGCGATCTCACAGCGCAGCTCGCGCAGCCTGCGCTCGGTTTGATCGAACCACTCCCACGCCTCCAGCCGGGCCGGCCGCGCGGCGCGAACGCGCCCGTACAGCTCGCGCAGTTGCGGGGCGTGCTCGTCGCCGGGCGACCCGTCGCCGCGCAGCGCGCCGAGCGCGCGTTCGATCTCCCACAGGTCGACGCGCGCACCGCTGCCCAGGCGATAGCCGTCGGGCGTACGCACCACCACGGCGTCGCCGCCGCCCAGCCGCGCTTTGAGGCGGTGCAGACAAACGTGGAATGCGTTGCGAGCCGCGCTCTCGCCGAGGTCGGGCCAGAGCTGGTCGGTGAGCCGGCCGCGCGCGACCGCCTCGGGCCGAATCGCGATCGCGGTCAACAGCGCGTGCTCGCGCTCGGCCAGGTTGACCGGCTCGCCGTCGTGCAGGACGCGGCCGCTCACCAGCTCGACGATCACGCCGCCGCGCGCCGGCGTACCGCCGGCGGTGCGATAGCGGCCCAGAAACGGCGCCAGGAACGCGGCGTCGCCGCCGTGCGCGAGAGCGCCGACCGCCGCGTGGAGCGGTTCCGCGTCGATGCGTTGCGCGAGCGTCGCGGCGTGGGCGTACAGCTCGCCGCGGCGGGCCGGGTCGAGCTCGGCGAGCGCCAGGGCGGCGAGCACGCCGGTGAACGGACCCTGCCGGTCCTGGGCCAGCCGAACTGCGTTTGCGGCGTCGCGTTGCGCCGCCGCAGCGTCGCCCGCGGCGACGGAGTTCGCGGCGGCGACGAGGTACGCGCGGGCGACCCATTCGGGATGGTCGTGGCGCTTCGGCTCCGCGAGCCGGCCGCGCGCGGCGGCGGCGAAGAACGCGAAGCCGCGCACGCCGTCGCGTTCGACCGCGGTCTCGAGCACCGCGGCGTGCCGTCCGAAAGCGGCGCCGTCACCGGCGAGCCACGCGCCGAACGCCCCTTCGGCTTCGTAGAACGCGATGAAGTTGCGCAGGCCCGCGCCGTAGGCGATTTCGAGCGCCCGCGCGATGCGCTCGCGCTCGGTGTCGCGCTCGCCGCGCACGCGCGCGAGCTCGGCGCCTTGCGTCAACAGCGCGCCCGCGGCGGCGAGCGGCGTGCTCTCGATGAACGGCCAAGCCGCCTCGAGGTCCCGTTCCGCGGCGCCGGTCTGGCCCAGCGGCGCGCCGGCCAGGGCGCGCAAGTACAGCAGCCAGCCGTGCAGCGGCGTTTGCGGCACCTCCGGTGCGGCGATCGCCGCGCGCAGCTCTTCCACCACGCCGAGCGCCGCTTCGAATTCGCCGGCATACGCGAGCACCAGCGCGCGAAAAACCGACACGAAGGCGCGCTGTTCGCCGCCCGGTCCGTCCGGCACGCGCGCCCCGACATCGGCCGCCTCGTCGAGCAGCGAGCGCGCGTCGACGGTGAACGTTCGCACGAGCGCGGTCGTCGACCAGAGCCGCGGGTGGCGCCGCACCACCTCGCCGTCGAGCGATGCCAACAACCGCGCGACGGCGATCGGCGGCGTCGCCTCGTTGCGGGCCTCGATGCGCTCGAGTGCGGCCGCGGCGGCGTCCTGATCGCCGGCGGCAAAATCGATCTCGGCGACGCGTTGCCATTCGCCCGCCGTTGCATAGGCGGCTACGGTGCGCGCGAGCAGACCGGCGATGCGCGCCGGATGGCGTTCGGCCAGCGCCGCCGCGAGCAGCGGGTGCACGGTGTAGACACCGTCGTGTTGGGCGAGAAACGGCGACCCTGCAGCGAAGCGCTCGAAGGTCGCCAGCGCGGCGTCGCTGCCCAGGGCGAGCCGCAGGTCGCGTTCGAGGGCCTGCGGGATCGCGGCGGCGGCCAGCAGCCCGTCGAGCGTCGCCGGCGCCGCCTCCGCCAAGACCTGATCGGCGAGGTACTCGTGCAGATCTTCGTACGCGACGTCGTCGAGCGCGTCGAGCAGCGCTTCGAGCCGGCCTTCGTGCGCGAAGCGCACCAACAGGAGAACCGCGATCGGCCAGCCGCCGGAGAGCTCGGCGACGCGCTCGACGAGCGTGCTGCTCGCACCGGTGCCTGCGAAGAGCGCGCGAATCTCGTCGCGCCCGAAGGCCAGCTCCGCGGCCCGCAGCGTCAGGATGCGGTGCGGCGGCGCGAAGCGCGAGAGGTGCATGCGCAGCGGCTCGCGCGAGCACAGCACGATGCGGCGGCTCTCCGGGCGCACCGCGAGCAAGGCGGCGAGAAAACCGCGGGCGCCCCGGTCGGCGAGCGCGTCTTCGGCGTTCTCGACCACGAAGGCGGTCGCTGCCGCCTCCTCGCGCCAGGCCGCCAGAGCGACTGCCAGGCGCTCGCCGACCCCGGCCTGCTCGTCGCCCAGCAGCGTCTCGCGCCGCGACAGTACCGCGCTCTCGCGCGGTGCCGCCGCCGCCAGGGCGGCCACGACGCGCCGGGCCAGATCCAGCTCGGAGGCGACCCCGCGGCAATCGCACAGCGCGACCGCGGACAGCCCCGCGACGAGCTGCCGGGCCAGGGTCGACTTGCCGAACCCGGCCGGCGCGACGAGCACCACGATTGCGGGCCCGGCGGCCCGAACCCGGTCCAGCAGCGCGGCGCGCGGGAGACCGTCCGCGCTGGGGCGGGGCGATGAAGCGGTCGTGTCCATCCTGCTCGTAAGCCAATGCCCGGTAGTGAGGCCCCAGACTTTCGTCGTCCGCCGGCCGCTCCCCCGGACCGCGGCGCCTCCCGTGTGCTTGCTACATTAACGCCGTATTACTTTACACACGCGCCTGTGGAGTCTGTGGATTCGACGCCGGCATGGGGCCCGCGCAGACGGAGGTCGCCGCGGCCGATGGGAAAGGTGGGAGCAGGCGAGTTAGCCCGCGGCCCGGGCGCTGGAACCCGGCGCGTTGGCAGTGTGTTGACGGGAGTGCTAAGGCGCTTCGCGCCAAGAGAACGGAAAGGAACCCGTCGCGTGCGGAACCACGACGAGATACTGGAGTTCGAGCGGTTGTTCGCACCCCGCGGTGCGCACGGGCGTTTCGAGCCCAATGCGGACGTGCACCTCGATGAGAGTGCGCGCGCCGTCGTCGTGCACGTCGAGCTGGCCGGCGCGAACGCCGATTCGCTGCAAGTCGTCGTCGACGACGAGTGTCTGGTCATCGCCGGCATCCGCGCTCGTGGCGACCTCTCGCGCGATGCGTCACTGCTGCGCAAAGAGATCCAGTACGGCGAGTTCCTCAAGCAGATCCGCCTCCCCGCGCCCGTCCTCGGCGACGGCGCGACGGCGGTCTACCGCGACGGCATCTTGACGATCCGTCTTCCGCTCGCGCAAACGAAGAAGTACCCGATCGTGCGGACCGAGATCCGCATGACGGTAAGAAGGACCCCCGTTTAATGCCCAAACCCGACAAAGCGCCTGAGATCCTCGGTATCCTCCCACTGCAAGACGCGGTGTTGTTTCCGAACACCGTCATCCCGCTCGCGGTGGTGAAGCGGCCCGGTATCCAACTGGTCGAAGAGGCGCTGCGCGAAGGCAAGCAGATCGGCCTCGTGGCGCTCAAGGACAAGGAAACCGAAGACCCCGGTCCCGACGATCTGCGGCGGGTCGGCACGATCGGCACGATCCAGAAGATGCTCAAGGTCCCCGACGGCACGCTGCGCTGCATCGTCGCCGGCGGCCCGGTGTTTCGCATCGACCAGTTCGTGGCGACCGAACCGTATCTCGCCGCGACCTTCACCGAGCTGCCCGACATCACGCGCGACACCGACCAGCTCGTCGCCATGCAGCGCAACCTCGGGTCGCTGTTCCAGAAGTTGCTGGGGTACTTGCCGCAAGCGCCCCGCGAGATGGAGATGGAGGTCAACAACATCTCCGATCCCAACCTGCTGGGCTACTTCGTCGCGTCCACGATGCGGCTCGAGACCGCCGACCGCCAAGCGATCCTCGACGAGCGCGATACGGCCAAGCGCCTGCGCAAGCTCACGATGCTCATCACCAAGGAGCTCGAGGTCGTCGAGCTGGGGCACAAGATCCAGTCCGACATCCAGCGCGAGATGGAGAAGAACCAGCGCGAGTTCTATCTCCGCCAGCAGATGCGCGCGATCCAAGAAGAGCTCGGCGAAGGCGACCCGCAAGTCGCCGAGGCCAACGAGCTGCGCAAGAAGATCGACGACGCGCAGATGCCCGAGGACGTCAAGAAGGCGGCCGACCGCGAGCTGGACCGCTTGGCGAAAGTGCCGACGGCATCACCCGAGTACAGCGTCATCCGGACCTACCTGGACTGGCTCACGCAGTTGCCCTGGAGCGTCTCGACCTCCGACCAGATCGACATCACCAAGGCGCGCGCGATCCTCGACGAAGACCATTACGATCTCGAGAAGATCAAGGACCGCATCGTCGAGTACCTCGCCGTCGGCAAGCTGAAGAACAAGCTGACCGGTCCGATCCTGTGCTTCGTCGGTCCGCCCGGCGTCGGCAAGACCTCGCTGGGGCAGTCGATCGCCAAGGCGATGGGCCGCAAGTTCGTGCGGCTCTCGGTCGGCGGCGTGCGCGACGAAGCCGAGATCCGGGGCCACCGGCGCACCTACATCGGGGCGATGCCCGGCACGATCGTGCGTGCCTTGCGCGACGCCGGCACCAACAACCCGGTCATGATGATCGACGAGATCGACAAGGTCGGCGGAGATTTCCGCGGCGACCCGCAGAGCGCGCTGCTCGAAGTGCTCGACCCCGAGCAGAACAACTCGTTCCGAGATCACTATCTCGATCTACCCTTCGACCTGTCGCGCGTGCTCTTCATCTGCACGGCGAATACGCTGGACTCGGTGAGCAGCGCGCTGCGCGATCGCATGGAGATCATCAACCTGTCGGGCTATACCGAGCTCGAGAAGCTCCAGATCGCGAAGCGCTACCTCGTCACCAAGCAGAAGAAGGCGAACGGTCTCAAAGAGACCCAGGCCGCGATCACCGACACCGCGCTCAAAGGGATCATCGGCGACTACACGCGTGAGGCCGGCGTGCGCAATCTCGAGCGCGAGATCGGTACGATCTTCCGCAAGGTCGCGCGCCGCGTCGCCGAGGACGCGAAGTTCAAGATCCGCGTCAAGCCCGAGCACCTCGTCGAGTTTCTCTCCAAGCCGCGCTTCTACAACGAAGTCAAGCGGCGCACGGCGTCCGTCGGCGTCGCCACGGGGCTGGCGTACACGCCGGTCGGCGGCGACATCCTGTTCATCGAGACGACCGCTATGCCGGGCTCCGGTAAGCTCACGCTCACGGGCCAGCTCGGCGACGTGATGAAAGAGTCCGCCACGGCGGCGGTCTCGTTCCTGCGCTCGCGTTCGGCGGAGCTGGGTTTGGCCGACGAATGGTTCGCCAAGCACGACTTGCACATCCACATCCCGGCGGGCGCGATCCCCAAGGACGGCCCCTCGGCGGGCGTGAGCTTGGCGACCTCGATCGCGTCGCTGCTGCTCGGGCTCAAGGTCGATCCCGAGCTGGCGATGACCGGTGAGATTACGCTCACCGGGCAAGTGCTTCCGATCGGCGGCGTCAAGGAGAAAGTGCTGGGCGCGAAACGGGCCGGCATCAAGAAGGTGCTGCTCCCGCGCCGCAACGAGATCGATCTCGACGACGTGCCCAAGGAAGTGCGTGACACAATGCACTTCGCGTTCGTCGACGAGCTCAGCGAGGTGTTCTCGAACGCGCTCGGCAAGCGTGTCATCACGCCGGTACAGCTCGGCGTCACCGAGCCGGCCAGCGTCAAACGCGTCAGCAACGTCGTCGCGCTGCGGCCCAGCTCCAAGCGCGCCACGACGCAACGTTCCGCTCGCGGCGCGACCCCAAAACGCGGCCGCTGACCGGTAGGCCGGTCGGGCTCTAGCGCAGCGTCGGGCCGGCGACGCGGTAGAGGCGTCCGGCGTGGTCGTCGCGCGTGCTCTCGTGTAGCGTGTGCGCGGCGTGGCGCTCGGAGCCGATGATGACGCGGCGCTCCTCCGCGCTGTCGTAGCGGAGATCGGGCCGCTCCTGCAACCGGTCGTACGTCCGAGCGTTGACCGCGGCATGATCGAGCTCGTGCCCCAGACCCAGTGCCGGCGACTGGCGTCCGCCGCTGCTGGTGCGCAGCGCGCTGTACGGATCCCAGCGGATCGTGTGCGACCACGGCAGGTAGGCGTCGTCGCCGCGGTGGTCGATGACGATGCGGTGCGGCGTGCGGCTGTGCTCGAGCCGCGCGATGAGCGACCGCTCGACCGGGTCGCGCGCGAGGTACGCGAACGCCGCGTCGACCGCGCTCCGCGCGGCGGCCGGAATCGTGAGCGAACCATATCTCATGCCGCCGGTCGTTCACGCCCGGCGCGCGGCCGGCAACCCTCCCGCCGGTGCAACTGCGGCAACCCGCGGGGTGTCATCCGCACGTGGCCGGTCGAACGATGGTGCGAACGGTGGCGGTGCGCGGGGTTGACCTGCGGCTCGTCGTCGCCGTTGCCGCGGTGTGGATCCTGTGGGGCTCGACGTTCGCCGCGCTGCGCTACTCGGTCGCGACGATGCCGCCCTTCGTGCTGGCGTCGGCCCGCTTCATCCTCGCCGGCGCCCTGCTCTACGCGCTGTGTGCCGCGCGCGGCCGCGCCCGTCCCACGCGTGACGACTTGGTGCGGGCGGCGATCACCGGGACGACGTTGCTGCTGCTCGGCAACGGCGTCGTCGTCTGGACCGTGCAGTTCTTGCCCACCGGGATCAACTCGCTGCTGCTGTCGCTCTCGGCGGTGTGGATGGCGCTCATCGCGTTCGCCTGGGACCGCGAACGCCCGTCGCACGTCGCGCTCGCCGGCATGCTGATGGGACTCGTCGGCATGGTCCTGCTGCTGCAGCCGAAGGCGATTGCCGCCTTGCCGCTATGGCCGGCGGTCTTGGCCCTGCTGGCCAGCATCTCGTGGGCGTTCGGCTCGGTGTATCAACGCCGCGCGCCGCGCAGCTCCGACCTCATGCTCGCGACCGCGCTGCAAATGCTCATCGGGGGCGCGCTGCTCGCGGTCGAAGCGGCGCTCTTCGGCGAGTGGCGCGGCTTCGACGTGCACGCGGTCGCCGCCGCGTCGTGGGGCGGTTTCGCTTGGCTGGTGATCTTCGGCAGCGTCTTCGCCTTCAGCGCGTATCTCTATGTGATGCAGTTCGCGAGCACCGCGCTGGCCTCGACCTATGCGTACGTCAACCCGATGGTCGCCGTGATCCTCGGGATGGTCCTGTTCCACGAGCGTTTCACCCTGCTCGAAGCCGTCGCCGGTGCGTTCATCCTCGCCGGCGTCGCGCTCATGATGGTGCCTTACCGCTTGTCGACGACGGCCAGCAGATAGCCGTTGTGCCAGTCGCTGTGCGTTCCGCCTGCCGCGTTGTGAGTATCGTCGGGCAACGGGGTGGTCGTCTGGACGGTGCCGTTTCTTGTCCACCGGGAGCAACTCGCTGCTCCTGTCGCTCTCCCTCGCAATCAGAAGCCGCTCAAAGACGGCAGGGCCTCTAATGTCTTGGCAGTAAGGCCTCTGTATTGCCGTCATTGCGTCCGGGGTTATGCGCATGTACAATCGCAATCTCGTTGGCATAGCCGTCGCACTTGGGATCTTCTTGTGTCCACTTGCTGCTAACTCAGTTCCGTCTGTCACGAATTGGGTCGAACGTGGCAATCAGGCTACCATTCGCGGGGATCTTGTCGAGGCGCTCCAAGATTATACAAAGGCGACGAATCAAGTTCCTGGCGATCCCGTTCCGTGGTACGATCGCGCTCTTACATACAAGAATCTTGGACGAATTCCCGAAGCCACTGCTGACGCGCGGCGCGCAATCGAGCTGCAACCGTCCTTCTCCGATGGCTATTGGCTGTTAGCGCATCTGCTTCAACTAGGTGGCAACACCGACGAAGCCTTGAGCATGGCGAGTCGCGCGGTTGGACTAACGCCGGACAGTGTCGCCTATCGCTCCCGCCGTGCTGCGATTCTCGTCGACATGATGCGACCCTCTGAGGCGAAAGCTGACTATGAGTTTATCTTGGGCCGCAATCCCAATGACCTAGACAGTCTTCAAGGATTAGCGTACGTACTTTTTAGTATGAACGACCAAAAGAGTGCTCTACTGATTCTAAAGCGTTACATTACCCTCGTCCCAGTAGAACACCGCGACGATACTACCGTCATTGCTCTGGCCGATCTACTCATGGGTCATGGACGATACGCCGATGCCTTCGTATACTTGTCGCAACATTCCAGTACCTCACCGCGCGCGACGGAAAGCAAGGCCAGGGCTCTTCTTGGAATGGGTCGGCGGGACGAGGCTCTAGCATTGTTATCGAGCTCGTCGCACGAAGGTGTCAGCTCGCTGCGGTTGCGGGGGATCGTCCTTTTTGAGGGCGCTCGCTGCGCGGAAGCGGCCGACGCTTTTCGCGAAGCTTCGAGATTAGAGCCTAAGGACGCACTCACCCTACGCAATCTTGGGGCGGCATTTCTTTGCGCTAATCAAGTTCCAGCTGCCAGAGATGCTTTAAGGCGCGCTATCCGGTTGAACCCGGCCGACACCCTTGCGTATCGATTTGAGGCGGACGCATCTCGTCGGCTAGGCGACCTTGATGACGCGGTTCGAAATGCTCGAACATTCCTCGCGCTCGGAGGCGATGATTTTCGAGTGCTGCTTATGCTCGGCGTCGATGAATACCGAGCAGGTGACAAAGCAAGGGGCACTGCGGACTATGAGCGCGGGTGCTCGCTAGCCGTAGCCGGTTCTCGTGACCTTGAGCTTTGCAAGGCGCAACTGCCCAAGATGAAGGCGACGATAAGAAAGAGAGCCGCGACGATGCCGCCGCGGCCCCCCCACTAACGTCAGCAGAAGTGGCGAAAGTGGTCGTACCGGTCGAGGTGCGCGTTTCGACGTTATGGGTGTGGCGCAGATGATGGCTGCCGGAGCGGGCGGCCGCGCCGGCACCCGCCCTTTAACCCGGCTCAGGATGACAAGGTAAAGCGTCCCGGTGCGAACAGGTCGATCGTGACGCCGGGATCGTCGTTCGCGAGCAGCGCCGCGACGATCTCGCCGACGACCGGCGCGAACTTGTAGCCGTGGCCTGAGAAGCCACCGGCGACGGCGACGCGCGGTTGCCGCGGATGCGTCCCGATGACGAAGCGCTCGTCGGGCGTGAGCGCGTACATGCACGGATCGGCGCGTACGAACGAACCGGCCGCCGCGGGGACGAACGAGCTCAGCGCGGCGTGCGCGAACGCGATCTCGTCTGCGCGCACGGTGCGGACGAGCGCGTCGGGATCGGCGTCGACGCCGCTGCCGTGATGCGCGACCTTGGCGCCGTCGCCGAAGTCGGGAAAGCCGTAGAACATGCGCGCGCCGGCGCGCTCGACGCACCAGATCGGGAGCCGCTCCGGCGAGACTGCGGCGCGCTCGCGCGGAGCAAACCAGAACTGCACGTTGCGCTCGATGCGCAGTGGGATGCCGAGGTCCGGCGCGATGCGCGCGAACCAGGGTCCGGCGCACAGCGCCAGCCGCTCGGCTTCGAGCCGCGTTCCGTCGGCGAGCGTGACGCGCACGCCGTGCTCGCCGGCATCCCACCCGGTCGCCTGCACGCCGAACCGCAGCTCCGCGCCGTCCGCCGCCGCGACCGCGAGGTGCGCATGCACGCCGGCTTCGGGGAACAGCGCTCCGGCGACCGCCTCGTACACGCCGATCTCGTCGGCGCGCGGCGTCAGCGCGGGGAAGCGCCGGCACAGTTCGCGCGCGTCGTACACCTCGTGCGCGAGCTGCCAGCGCTGCGCGCTGGCCAGGGTTCCGGCGACGACCGGCATCTCGGGTCGCCCGACGAAGATCCCGCCGGTGCGCGCCCGCAGCACCGTCTCGGTGCGCGTTTCGAGCGCGTCCCACAGCGCGTAAGCGCGGCGCGCCAGCGGCACGTAGTCCGGCGATTCGAAATACGCCTGGCGGATGATGCGCGTGCGGCCGTGCGACGCACCGCGGTCGTGCGCGGGGCCGAAGCGCTCGAGCCCCAGCACGCGCATCCCGCGCCGCGCGGCGTGCGCGGCGACGGCGCTGCCCATCCCGCCCAGGCCGAGCACGATCGCGTCGTAGCGCACGCGCTCAGCGACGCGGCGGCAGCGGCCCGTGCCCAAGCGCGCGCGCGGCCTCGACCCAGCCGTCGGCTTCTTGGACCGCGGCGAGTTGCGCGGGCTCCGCGCCGCTGAGGTTGACCTGCGCGCGCAACGCGGTGGCCCGCGAGACCAGCCGTGCTTCGGCGGCCGCGTCGCGGGGATTGTCCGCAGCGTAGGTCGCGCCCGCGATCACGGCGTGCGCCGCGTCGACGTACGCGTCGATGCGTCCGCCCCGGTCCGCGGCCGGGCAGCGCGCCAGCGCGTTGGAGGCCGCGACGTAGCGCGCCGTCGCTTCGCGAAACGCGCCGCGCTGCCCCAGGCTGCGCGCGTCGACGGCCAGATGTGCCGCCACGGTGTGGTCGCATCCGCCGGCGGCGCCCGCAGTCCCGCCGCTCAGAGCGGCTAGGGCAAACACCGTTCCGGCGAGCGCGCGCTGCAAAACGTTCACCGCACGAGGACCGTTCCCGCCGGGCGGTCGAGCACCTCGCCTACGATCGCCGCGGTGCCCAGATCGGCGAGCTCGGCCATGACGCCGGCCGCGCCCGCGGCAGCGATCGCGATGAGCAGCCCGCCCGACGTCTGCGCGTCGGAGAGCGCGATGCGATACGCGTCGGCGACGCCCGGCGCGTACTGCGCGAACGCGGCGTGATCGCTCAGGTTGTCGCGCGTTCCCCCCGGGACGGCCTCGCGCGCGATGAGGTCGAGCAGGCCGTCGAACAGCGGCACCCGTCGCGCGTCGATTGCAAGCGCGACCCCTGAGGCGCGCGCCATCTCGCCCGCGTGCCCCACGAGCCCGTAGCCGGTGATGTCGGTCGCCGCGTGGGCGCCGTGCGCGAGCATCGCGCGCGCAGCCCGGTCGTTGAGCCGCGTCATCTGCGCGATCGCCGGACCCAGCGCTGCATCCTCGATGAGGTCGCGCTTGCGAGCGGTGGTGAGAATGCCGGTCCCGATCGGTTTGGTGAGGATCAGCAGGTCGCCCGGACGGGCGCCTGCGTTGGTGACGACGTGCCCGGGGCGGATCGTTCCGGTGACCGCCAAGCCGTATTTGGGCTCGTCGTCCTTGACCGTATGGCCGCCCAAGATGACGACGCCGGCCTGGCTCGCAACCGCCGCGCCGCCTTCGAGGATGCGCGCCAGGATCTCGGTCCCGAGCTCCTCGACCGGGAACGCGACCACGTTGAGCGCGGTGATCGGGATGCCGCCCATCGCGTACACGTCGCTGAGCGCGTTGGCCGCCGCGATGCGGCCGAAGTCGTACGGGTCGTCGACGATGGGCGTGAAGAAGTCGACGGTCTGGACCAGCGCCAGGTCGTCGCTGAGGCGGTAGACGCCGGCGTCGTCGCTCGTCGCGTGTCCGACGAGAACGTTCGGGTCCGTCACGGGTGGCAAGCGGCGCAGGACCTGCGCCAGGTCGGCAGAGCCGACTTTACTCGCTCAACCCGCGCAGGCCGAGTACGCCGTCAGTCGGATTTGACGGCCGGGGGACTTCATCGTATGTCGAATACACCACGCAGCACCGAACGTCCGCCGGAGAACTCGTGTCGAAGAACCTCTTGTTCATCCCCGGTCCCGTCACCGTCGCCGAGACGGTGCTCGGCGCGACCGCGCGACCGCTGATCGATCATCGCGGCCCGGAATTCAAAGCGCTGCTCGAGAGCATCGAGCGCCGCCTCAAACCGATCTTCGGGACCGAGCGCGCGCAGATCTTGATCCTGGGCTCGTCGGGCACCGGCGGCCTCGAAGCCGCGGTCGGGAACCTCTTCGGACCCGGTGACCGCGTGCTGGCCTGCCCCAACGGCGTCTTCGGTGATCGGCTCGTCGCCATCGCGCGGACCTTCGGCTGCGAGGTCGAGGTGCTCGACACGCCCTGGGGCGGTGCCGTCGACGCGGCCGCGCTGCGGGCGCGGCTCGCCGCGGCGACCGGCGACGCACGCTTCGACGGCGTGCTGCTCACGCACAACGAGACCTCGACGGGCGCGCAGAACGACCTGGCCACGCTGGCCGAGGCCGTGCGCGGTCACGGCGCCTACGTGGTCGTCGACTCGGTCAGCGGCCTCGCCGCGAGCGAGTTCCGGATGGACGAGTGGGACTTCGACGTCGTCGTTTCGGCATCGCAGAAGGCGCTCGCGGCACCGCCCGGTCTGACGATGGTCGCCGTCGCGCCGCGCGCTTGGCAGCGCATCGAGGCCAACCTCACCGCGCAGCGGTTCTACTTCGACCTCCGCAAAGCGCGCGAGTTCGCGGTGCTGGGTCAGACGCCGTGGACGCCGCCGGTTTCGATCGTGTTCGGTCTGGACGCCGCGCTCGACGAGTTCGAGCGAACCGGCGCCGCCGCCGTGCACGAGCGCCACGCGCGCTACGCGCGCGCGATCCGCGCCGCCGGGCAGGCCCTGGGGCTGGAGGCGTACTCGCACGACGGCGCGCACTCCCCGACCGTGGTCGCGCTGCGGCTGCCGGCCGGGGTCGACGGCGACGCCATTCGCCGCAGCCTGCGCGAGGGGCGCGGCGTCGTGATCGGCGGTGGCCAGAAGGACCTCAAAGGAAAGATCATTCGCATCGGGACGATGGGCGATCTCACCCAGACCGACGTGCTGGGCGCGCTGGGCGCGCTGGAGATCGCGTTGCTCGAGGCCGGGGCACCGATCCACGCCGGCACCGGCGTGCAAGCCGCGCTCAACGTGTTCCTCGAAGCGGAGCAGCCCGCCGCCGTGTAACGCGGTCTTTACCGGGCGGCCGCGCCCACCCGCGGGGGGCCGCCGCGCCGGAGGGAATCGACCTTCCGACGAAGCACTTTTCCTGACTTCGGTTCGCGCAGATGCCCGGCTCCGCGCCGGGAAGAGAGGCCGACCGCGTTGCACGACCTCGCCCAGCAAATCGTCAGCGGTCTGGCGACAGGTTCGATCTTTGCCAGCATGGCGCTCGCGCTCGTGCTGATCTATCGAGCCATGGGGATCATCAATTTCGCCCAAGGTGAGATGGCGATGTTCACCACCTACATCGCCTGGCAGCTGGTGCAGAACGGGATGCCGATGTGGGCCGCGTTCGGCGCCACCGTCCTGGTGGCGTTCGTCGGCGGCGTTGCGCTCGAGCGGCTCGTCATCCGTCCCGTCGAGCGTGCGCCGCAGCTCACCGTGGTCATCGTGACCCTGGGCTTGTTCACGGCCTTCAACGGCCTGGCCGGCTGGTTCTGGGGCTTCATCGTCAAGTCGTTCCCGACGCCCTTTCCGACCTCGCCGTTGCAACTGGGCGGCGTGGCCTTCAGCGCGCAGGACCTCGGCGTCATCGTCGTCTCGCTGGTCACGCTGGGCCTGATCTCGCTGTTCTTCCAAAAGACGAAGCTTGGGCTGGCGATGCGTGCCGCGGCGCTCTATCCCGAGGAGAGCCGCATGCTGGGGATCCGCGTCGGCTGGATGCTCGCGTTGGGCTGGGGGCTGGCTGCGGTCGTCGGGGCGATCTCGGGGATCATGATCGCGCCGGTGGTGTTCCTGGATCCCAACATGATGCAGACGGTGATCGTCTACGCGTTTGCCGCCGCGGTCTTGGGCGGTATCGAGAGCCCGATCGGCGCCGTCGTCGGCGGGCTGATCCTGGGCGTCGGGATCAACCTGCTCGGCACCTACGTCGACGCGATCGGCAACGAGCTGCGGCTCGCGGCCGCATTGGCGGTCATCGTCGTCGTCTTGATGGTCAAACCGGCCGGGCTCTTCGGCCGCGCCACGGTGCAGCGCGTCTAGTGGCGGCTCCCGGGATGCGCTCCAACGGTCCACGGCTAGCGGCGATCGCGCTGGCGATCGTGGTCATCGCGGTGCTCCCGGCGATCGCCCCGTCGTTCATCGTCTTCGACTTCATCTTCGTGGCTGCGTACGCGATCGCGATCCTGGGGCTGATCGTCCTGACCGGGATGAACGGCCAGATCTCGCTGGGTCACGGCGCGTTCATGGCGCTGGGCGGCTATGTCGCCGCGGTGCTCGCGCACAATGCCGGCTGGCCGTACTGGATCGGCGTTCCGCTCGCCGCCGTCGCGAGCGGCGCGTTCGGGATCCTCATCGGGCTCATCGCGCTGCGCCTGGCCGGGGTCTACCTGGCGCTCGCGACGTTCTCGCTGGCCGTGGCGACGCCGTCGTTTCTCAAGCACTTCAAGAGCGTCACCGGCGGCTTCGGCGGGCTGTCGCTGGACACGGTAAAGGCCCCCGGCTGGTTTCCGCTCGACGCGCAGAACTGGCTGTACTACGTGGCCTGGGCGGTCACCGGCGTCGTCTTCTTGCTCTCGGCGCTGCTGGTGCAAGGCAAGTTCGGCCGCGCGTTGCGGGCGCTGCGCGACAATCCCATCGCGGCGGTCTCGTTCGGCGTCAACCCGTACTACTACAAGACGCTGGCGTTCGGCTGGAGCGCGGTGCTGGCCGGCATCGGCGGCGCGTTCCTGGCGATGGCGACGGCGTACGTGAGCCCCGATACCTTCACCTTTGCGCTCTCCATCACGCTGCTCATCGGGGCGGTGCTGGGCGGAATTCTGACCTTTTGGGGCGCACTAGTCGGAGCGATCGTCGTCGAGTTTCTCCCGTTCGTTGCGCAAAAGATCAACGCCGGCGCGCCCGGCGTCGTGTACGGCGTCGCCTTGATTCTCATGATGCTGTTCGTCCCCGACGGAATCGTCGGCGGACTGCAGCGACTCGTTCGCGGGCTGATCGGACAGCCGCAGCTACAGCCCGCGCTCGAACCCACCGTTCCACCCGCCGCTTCGATAGCGGTCGATCAGCCCTCGCGCGAGTAGCGCAACGTCACGCGCCGGCTCGGCGCAATCGAGGAGGTATCAGTGAAACCATTCATTAGCAGAACCGTGACCGGCATCTTCGCCGCAGCCTTTGCGCTGGCCGTAACCGGTAGTACGATCGCGCCTGCCCGGGCGGCCGATCCCGGCGTAACCGATACCGAGATCGTTCTGGGCGGTACGCATCCGTACAGCGGCCCGGCATCGGCATACGGAAACATCGGGAAAGGCATCGCCGCCTACTTCAGCTACGTCAACGACAAAGGCGGAGTGAACGGGCGCAAGATCAAGTACATCGACAAGGACGACGGCTACAGCCCGCCGCAGGCGGTGCAGCTCGTGCACCAGATGGTCGAGCAGGACAAGGTCTTCGCGATCTTCGACACGCTCGGCACGGCGGTGAATACCGCGATCCGCCCGTACCTCAACCAGCAAGGCATCCCGCACATGTTCGTCGCCACGGGCGCCACGACGTGGGGCAAGGATGCCAAGCAGTTTCCGTGGACGATCGGCTGGCAGCCCGACTATCAGTCCGAGGCGATCATCTACGCGAGGGACATCCTGACGAATCACCCCAAGGCCAAGATCGGCGTCCTGTATCAGAACGACGACTACGGTGAGGACTACAACGTCGGGCTGAAGCGCGGCCTCGCCAAGCACGAGAACATGATCGTCAAGATGGCGTCGTACGAGACGACCGATCCGAGCGTCGGCTCGCAGATCGCGACCCTCAAAGCCTCGGGCGCGGATACGTTCATGATCTTCGCCACGCCCAAGTTCGCGATTCAGGCGATGGTGCTCGCGGCGCAGCAGTCGTGGCATCCGGTGATCTACCTGAACAACGTTTCGGCCGCCGTGCCCTTCATGAACGCGGCGTCCAAGGCGGGCGGGCCGGGCGCGGTCGCCGGCGTGATCAGCACGATCTATCTCAAAGATCCGGCCAACCACGCGCGCTACGCCGGCGATGCCGGGATGAAGCTCTACAACGAGATCATGGCCAAGTATCTGCCCAGCGCCGACAAGGACGACGGCAACTACCTCTACGGCGTGGCGATCGCGTACACGATGTGCGACGTGCTCAAGCGCGCCGGCAAGGATCTGACGCGCAAGAAGGTCATGGACATCGCGGCGAACCTCACGGAGAAGGACAACCCGTGGGCCTACCCGGGTGTCGTGATCCACAGCTCGCCCGACTTCCGTTTCCCGATCACGCAGATGATCGCGGCGAAGTGGCTCACGACGGACTGGTCTCCGATGGGAGTGCTCGTCGACACGCGCACGATGACGACGGCAGCGAAGTAGCCGGGTGGCGTCTCTGCTGGAAGTCCGCGGCCTGACGATCCGGTTCGGCGGCATCACGGCGTTGAACGATGTTTCGTTCGACGTCGCCGAAGGCCACATCGCCGGA
The DNA here is from genome assembly GCA_003140215.1 of Vulcanimicrobiota bacterium. Lineage (GTDB taxonomy): Bacteria > Vulcanimicrobiota > Vulcanimicrobiia > Vulcanimicrobiales > Vulcanimicrobiaceae > Vulcanimicrobium > Vulcanimicrobium beijerinckii. Next base: position 391,813 of record PLJL01000004.1, read on the forward strand.
TTGATCGGCCCCAACGGCGCCGGCAAGACGACCTGCTTCAACTGCATCACGCGCCTCTACCAGCCCAGTTCGGGGCAGGTGGTCTTCCAGGGCGACGATCTGCTGCGGTGCGCGCCGCAGCAGATCGCCGGAAAGCGTATCGCGCGCACTTTTCAGAACGTGGCGCTGTTCGACCACATGACCACGCTCGACAACGTGCTCGTCGGCGGGCACGCGCGGTTTCCCAGCGGACTCGCCGGCCGGCAATTCGAAGCGCAAGCGCGGGCGGAGGCGCTCGAGATCCTCGACCGGCTCGGGATGGCGCAGTGTGCCGGGCGCCCGGTCCGCGGGCTGCCGTTCGGGACGCGCAAGAGCGTCGAGCTCGCGCGCGCGCTCATGGCGAAGCCCGTGCTCCTGCTGCTCGACGAACCGGCGGCGGGGCTGAGCCACGAGGAAGTCGCCCAGCTCGGCACCACGATCAAACGCGTCGCGGTCGAGTTCGAAACGACGATCCTGATGGTCGAGCACCACATGCAATTGGTGATGAGCGTCTCCGACCACATCATCGTGCTCGCCTCAGGTCGCAAGCTCGCCGACGGCACTCCCGAAATCGTCCAGCAGAATCCGGCGGTGATCGAGGCGTACCTTGGCACCGTCTGAGGGCGCGCTGCTCGAAGCGCGGGACCTCCACGCGCGCTACGGCGAGATCGAAGCGATCCGCGGCGTCGATTTGACCGTCGCCCGCGGCTCGATCGTGGCGCTGCTGGGGGCGAACGGGGCCGGCAAAACGAGCACCTTACGGGCCTTGACGGGCACGATCAAAACCACCGGCACGGTCGTGTTCGCCGGTCGCACGCTGCAACGGCGCACCCCCGAGGACGCGGCGCGGATCGGGATCGGCCACGTGCCCGAAGGCCGCGGCACGCTGAGCAGCCTCTCGGTTTGGGAGAACCTGATGCTCGGCGCGTACTGCGTGAGCAAGCGCGCCTCCGTACGCGCGCGCTGCGATCGCGTCATCGGATATTTCCCCTGGCTGGCCGAGCGCAAGCACCAACCCGCCGGGACGCTCAGCGGCGGCGAGCAGCAGATGCTGGCGATCGCGCGCGCGCTGATGCTCGAGCCGCAATTGCTGTTGCTCGACGAGCCGTCGCTGGGGCTGGGCCCCAAGATCGTGCGCGACATCTTCGCCCTGCTGCGCACGATCAACCAGCAGGACGGCGTCAGCATCCTCGTCGCCGAGCAGAACGCGACGGTCGCGCTCGCGGTTGCCGATCATGCCTACGTGCTGGAGACCGGCCGCGTCGCGGTCTCCGGGCCCAGCAGCGAGCTGGCCGGCAACGACCGCGTCCGGCGTTCGTACCTGGGCTACTGAGCTAGGCTCAGGGCGACAAAAAGAAACGCCCGGGAGCTTGCTCCCGGGCGTTTCTCATCTGAGAGACTCGATGGGCTACTTGAACATGTTGTTGGTGTCGAGGTGGAACGTCCCGATGACGTCCCACGAACCGACGTGGATCGCGTTGGGCCCCACGAACGGCGTACCCTGAGGAACCGAATGGTAGTCCGAGTGGCGCAGCGCGAGCGTGAAGCCCGGGCTGAACCGCTTGCTCAGCTGCATCGTCAGCGCCGAGTTCCAGCGATACGGGACCCCGGTCGTCGTGCCGAACGGAATGTTGAGGGTGGGGTTCTCGTAGAAGTTCAGCGCGCCCCAACGCTCGTTCATCAGGAACGTCACGCCGCGCCGTATGTCTACGGGCAGGATCCAGCTGACGCCCTGGGTCGTCTCCCAGTACGCGCTCGTCCCCGGGTTCTCGTCGAAATAGCCGACGTTGCCGTTCCCGTTCGGGCACGTCAGCTGCGAGGCCGACCCGGTCGCCGCGGTCAGCGCGTTGATCAGCGCCGCGCTGCAGAGCATCCCGACGTGGTGGTCGACGTTCTGATGATCGGCCGTCCATGTCAGCGCGAACACGCTGTTCCAAAGGTCTTTCCACGGCTTGGTCGTGTACGTCAAACCGGCGTAGCCGTAGTGGTGCTCGGTCGAGCTGACCGAGCAGTTCGCGCCGGTCGACTGACCGTTGTTGTTGCACAGGAACGGCACGGTGCTCGTACCGTTGCCGCCGTTGGTCCAGATGCGATGCCGGAACGAGTCACCGACGTCGAGCGTCCAGAAGCGGTCGAAGGCATACGTCGCGTGGTACTGCAGGATGATGTCGCGGCTGTCGCTCGGGCAGATCCGGTTGGCGAAGCCGCCGGGTGCGACCGGCTGAAGGACGCACTCCAACGGCTGGTTGACCGTGCCTTCGGTAATGCGGTCGAACAGCAAGTTCAGCTTTTTCGTGATCGGGAAGCGCACGGTGCCGCCGACGTCGAGCGGGTCGTACAGGTTGATCGGGCTGAGGCCGGTCACCGGCAATGCGGGCCGGTTCGCGTAGTACGCCGGCTGGGTGAACGTCACGACGAAGTCGATGACGGGCAGCATGCTGAACGGCGTCGCCTTGGGAGCCGGACGCGCCTGGGCCAGGACGGGAGCCTTGTCGACGGCCGGCGGCGGAACGACCTGGGCAACCGGCTGCGGCGGAGCCACGCTCGTGGGCGCCGGGGCGGCTGCTGGGGCGGCTGCTGGGGCGGCTGCTGGGGCGGTTTGGTCCGCGGCGGCGACCGGGACGTCGGGGGCCGCACCCGGGTCGGTCTGTGCCTGGGCGGTCGTCGTCGCGACGAGCGAGAGGGCTACGGCGGCGCACAGCGCCGTCAGCAGCGGGCTGATCTTACGAAGATGCAAAGCATCCATTGTGTGAGGGTGCCTCCTTACGAGAGCGCTGCTTGGAGGTGCCCCTCGTGGCGGGCGCGGCGTACATCCCCGACGGCGTTCTTCAACGTCCCGTCGAATTGGTTGTCCGCCCGTCCCCGTGCCACGGAAGAAGAATGCCTTCCCTCCGAATGCATTACGGAAGAAGTATCATCCAAGCCAGCTGTTTGTCAAACGTAAAGCCCGCTGCAAAGGTGCCCCAGGCGCAAACGTTACGGACCCGCCCATGAGAAACAGGGGTTTGTCGGATACCAGGGCCGCCGGGCGATCCGGCGAAAACGCCCGCCCCACCCCGCCGCTGGAAAGTTGAAACTGACGATGACTCCCCGTGACGGCGTCGCGATCCTCACGATCGACAACCCGCCCGTCAACGCGCTCGGCCCGCGCTCGATCGAGCCGCTGCTGGCGTCCCTCGCGGCGGCCCTGGCCGACCCGGGGGTCCACGCGCTGGTCCTCACGGGGGCCGGGGGCAACTTCAGCGGCGGCGCGGACATGCGCGGATTCGGGCAGGCCCCGCCGCCCCGCCCCAGCGCGCGCGACCTGATCGACGCCCTCGAGGCGTCGTCCAAGCCGATCGTCGCGGCGCTCGAGGGCAACGTGATGGGGGGCGGTCTGGAGGTCGCCCTGGCCTGCGACTACCGCGTCGCAGCCCCGGGGATCCGGCTCGCGTTCCCCGAGATCAAGCGGGGCCTACTCCCGGGAGCCGGCGGCACGCAGCGCGCGCCGCGCTTGGCCGGCGCAAAGGCCGCGCTCGAGCTGATCCTGAGCGGCGATCCGATCGGCGGCGCTGCGGCCCGGGCGATCGGCCTGGTGGACGCGGTCGCCGAATCGAACCCGCTCGACGCCGCGGTCGCGCACGCGGCGACGCTGGCCGGCGGCCCGCGGCGGCGGGTCAGCGAGTTCGCGGCGCCGCCCGACGACGGCGCGATCGACGCGGCGCGCAAACGGGCGCAGCCCGAGGCCCGCGGCGGCTTGGCCGAGCAGCGTGCCATCGACTGCGTCGCCGACGCGCTGAGCTTGCCGTTCGCGGCCGGCCTGGCGCGCGAGCGCGAGCGCTTCGTCGAGCTGCTCGGGTCGGAGCAGTCCAAGGCGCGCCTGGCGCTGTTCTTCGCCGAGCGCGAGGCCGCCAAACCGCCCGCGGGGAGTACGCTCCCGGCCCCGGTGCGCACCGCCACGGTGATCGGCGGCGGCACGATGGGGACCGGGATCGCGATGGCCTGCGCCAACGCCGGCATCGCGGTGACGCTGGTCGACCTGCAACCCGACGCGGTCGAACGGGCGCGCGGGATCATCGCCGGCAACTACGCGGCGACGCAGCGCAAGGGCAAGTTGAGCCAGGCCGAGATGGATGCGCGCCTGGCGCGGATCGCCTACGCGACCTCGCTCGACGCGGCCGCCGGGGTCGACCTCGTCATCGAAGCGGTGTTCGAAGAGATGCCGGTCAAGCAGGACGTGTTCCGCAGCCTCGACCGCATCGCGCGACCCGGGACGCTGCTGGCGACGAATACCTCGACGCTCGACGTCGATGCGATCGCCGCCGTCACGCAGCGTCCGCAGGACGTGGTCGGGATGCATTTCTTCAGCCCGGCCAACGTGATGAAGCTGCTCGAGATCGTGCGCGGCGCGCGCAGTTCCGCGGAGACGATCGCGCGGGCGCTCGCGATCGCCAAGCAGCTGGGGAAAGTCGGCGTCGTCGCCGGCAACTGCGACGGCTTCATCGGCAACCGGATGCTGCACCCCTACGGCCGCGAAGCGGCGTTTCTGCTCGAAGAGGGCGCGTCGCCCGAGCAGGTCGACCGCGTCATCCGCGACTTCGGTTTTCCGATGGGGCCGTTCGCGATGGGCGACCTCGCCGGACTCGACGTCGGCTGGCGCATCCGGCGGGCGCGCAACGCTCAGGCGCCGCCCGAGGGGCGTTACTCCAAGATCGCCGACGAGCTGTGCGAAGTCGGGCGCTTTGGTCAGAAGACGGGGTCTGGTTACTATCGCTACGATCCCGGCAGCCGCGTCCCGCTCCCCGACCCGTTCGTCGACACGGTGATCGAGCGCAATGCGCGCGCGGCCGGGTTCGAGCGCCGCCCGATCGGCGACGACGAGATCCTCAAGCGCTGCATGTACTTGCTGGTCAACGAGGCCGCGAAGATTCTGGCCGAGGGGATCGCCGCGCGTCCGGGCGACGTCGACGTCGTGTGGGTGTACGGCTATGCGTTCCCGGCGTTCCGCGGCGGGCCGCTGCGCTGGGCCGACTCGGTCGGTTTGAAGAACATCGTCGCCGACATGCTGGAGTTCGAACGCGTCCACGGCGCGCGCTGGACGCCGGCGCCGCTGTTGCGTGAGCTCGCTGCCGCCGGCGCCACGTTCGCCGCGTGGACGCCGTCGAAGGATGTCGCGCATGCGTGAAGCGGTCGTCGTCTCGACGGCGCGCACGCCGATCGGCAGAGCCTTTCGCGGGGCCTTCAACGACACGCACGGCGCGACCATGGGCGGTCACGTCATCGATCACGCGGTCCGCCGCAGCGGGCTCGATCCCGCCGAGATCGAGGACGTCATCCTGGGCTGCGCCGAGCCCGAAGGCGCCACCGGGCACAACATCGCCCGGATCGCCGCGATCCGGGCCGGGTTGCCGGTCACGACGGCGGGCACCACGATCAACCGGTTCTGCAGCTCGGGTCTGCAGGCGATCGCCTTCGCCGCGCAGCGCGTCATCGTCGACGGGGTCCCGGCGCTCGTCGCCGGCGGGCTCGAATCGATCAGCCTCGTGCAGCCGACCGCGAACCGCAGCCACGCGCGCGAAGACTACCTCGCCGAGCACAAGCCCGACCTGTGGATGTCGATGATCGAGACCGCCGACGTCGTCGCGCGGCGCTACGGCGTCAGCCGCGAACGCCAGGACGAGTACGCCCTGATCAGCCAGCAGCGCACCGCCGCGGCGCAGCAGGCCGGGCGCTTCGACGCCGAGATCGTCCCGCTCGCCACGCGCAAAGCGGTGACGAACAAGGAGACCGGTGAGGTCACCCACGAGGACGTCACGTTGACCCGCGACGAGGGCAACCGCCCCGAGACGACGCTCGAAGGGTTGGCCAAGCTCCAGCCGGTGCGCGGCCCCGATGAGTACATCACCGCGGGCAACGCCAGCCAGCTCTCCGACGGCGCCTCGGCGTGCGTGGTGATGGACGCCAAGCTCGCCGAACGGCGTAACATCGAGCCGCTCGGATACTTCCGCGGGATGGCGGTGACCGGCCTGGAGCCCGACGAGATGGGGATCGGTCCGGTCTTCGCGATCCCGCGGCTGCTCGAACGTCAGGGGCTGACGATCGACGACATCGACCTGTGGGAACTCAATGAAGCCTTCGCGGTGCAGGCGCTCTACTGCCGCGAGCGCCTGGGCATCCCGCTCGAGCGCTTCAACGTCGACGGCGGCGCGATCTCGGTCGGGCATCCGTACGGGATGAGCGGCGCGCGGCTGACCGGCCACGCGCTCATCGAGGGCAAGCGGCGCGGTGCCAAGCGCGTCGTCGTGACGATGTGCATCGGCGGCGGGCAAGGCGCCGCCGCGCTCTTCGAGCTAGCCTGAGGCTCAGCTACGAAACGATGACACCGGGGGCGGTCGGCTCGGCGTAGAGTCGTGCGACGTCGCCGGCGCGGTTCTGCAGCACCCGGCGCTGGTTGACCGAGCCCTTGTCGGTGATCTCGCCGAGTGCCGCGTTCGGAGGCTCCGCAGCGATGACCACGCGCGCGATGCGCGTCGAGCTGGCCGGGTTGCGTTCGTTGTGGCGGGCGACCGCCGCGCGCACGCGCTCCGCGCTCGCGGGATCCTCCGCGAGCCCGCGGCCGACGAAGACCAGCGCGGTCACCTCGTCTCGGTCGGCGCCGGCGAACACGATGTCGTCGATCGCGCCGTCGCCGGCCTCGAGGACGTCGAGTCGCAGCAGGCCTGCGTTGACCCACGTCCCCGACGACAGCTTGAAATTCTCGCTCAGCCGTCCGCCGAAGACGATCCCGCGCGACGGGTCGGCCGGATCGAGGAGCGCCCCGGCGTCGCCGCTCTTGAAGAAGCGCTCAGCGTCGAACGCCGCCGCGGTCGCTGCGGCATCGCGCCAGTAGCCCGGCGTCACGTTGGGCCCACGTACGCGCAGCTCGTAGCGGTCTTCGACCGGCGTGAGCTTGATCTCGACGCCGGGGACGGGCGTGCCGATCGTCTCGTACGATGCGGGTCGCGCTCCCCATACGGCCGTCGCCATCGGCGCGGTCTCCGTCGCGCCCCACGCGGAGACGACCGGGATCCGGCGGGCGGCATAGCGCTGCGCGAGCACCGCGAGCCGGGCGCGCAGCGTCTCGGGGATGCTCGCACCCGCGTTGAGCAGGATGCGGACGCGTGAGAAGAACCGCTGCGCGAGCGCTTCGTCCCACTCGAACGCTTCGAACAGCAGCGTCCACCCGCGCGGCACGGTGAAGTAGAACGTCGGCGCGATCTCCCGCAGGTTCCGCAGCGTCGCATCGAACGCGCCCGGCGCGGGCTTCCCTTCGTCGACGTAGAGCGTGCCGCCGTTGCGCAGCACCATGCCGAAGGTCTTGTTGCCGGCGGCGGTGTGACTCCACGGCGCCCAGTCGACGAGCACCGGCGAACGCGTCGCTTCGGGCCACACCTGCTCGAGCATGGTCTGATTCGCGCACAGCATGCGGTTCGTGGTGATCACGCCCTTGGGCGTGCCGGTCGATCCGGAGGTGAAGAGGATCTTGGCGATCGTGTCCGGACCGACGGCGCCGTGCGCGCGGTCGCTCCTCGACGGATCGCCGTCCAGCGCCGCCGCATCGCGCACGATCCGCAGTTGCGGGACCGCCGCAGCGATCCGCGCCGCCGGCCCGGCATCGGGGACGAACGCCGCGAAGGGTTGCAGCACCGCGAAGAGCGCCGCGACGCGCGCCGGGTCGGCGTCGCTGCGCGCGTACCCGGTCGAGATCGGCGACACGGGAATCCCGGCGTGCATGGCGGCCAGCGCGACCGCAGCGTGGTCGATGCCGTTCTCCGCGACGATCGCCAGCGGACGATCCTGCGACCCGCCGGCGTCGAGCAGCGCGCCGGCGATCCGGCGCACCCGTTCGTACATGCTTGCGAAGTCGATCGTCTCCCACGCACCCGCGCGGCGTTCTGCGAGGAAGATCGAACTCGGCGTCGTGCTCGCCCAGCGCACGAGATCGTCGGTGACGCGATCGGGGTAGGCTCGCAACGCCACCTCCGAGCGCAGGGTTCGCGCCGCCGGTCCGGCCTGCATCGTCACGAGCGGGTCACCTTGGCCGCGCGCTTGTCGAGGAACGCCTGCACCCGGCGCTGAGCCTCCTCATCGGTCGCGGCCGCCGAGGCCATCAGCGCTTCGGTGAAGTAGCCGATCGACGTCGGGGCTTCAGCGATGCGCCCCAACGCTTGGACGATCGCGAAGTTGGAGATCGGCGCGTTGGCGGCGATGCGGTGCGCGAGCTCGAGCGCCGTCGCGCGGCCTGCACCGTCGTCGACGAGGTACTGGCTGATGCCGAACGCCTGCCCGGCGTCGGCGTCGTACACCCGGCCGGTAAGCAGCATGTCCATGACGCGCGCCGTGCCGATCAGGCGCGGCAACCGGACCGATCCGCCGCCGCCCAGGAAGATGCCGCGCTGGCCTTCCGGAAGCGCGTAGAACGCCGAACGCTCCGCGATGCGCACGTGGCATGCGGCCGCGAGCTCGAGCCCACCGCCGATCGTGGCGCCGTGCAGGACGGCGACGACCGGAATTGCTCCGAACTCGAGCGCTTCGAACGCGCGGTGCCACAGACGCGAGTGCGCGATCGACGCTGGAAGGTCGCGCTTCGACACGTCCGACAGATCGAGGCCGGCGGAGAAATGGTCGCCGGCCGCGCACAGTACGAGCGCGCCGATGCCCGTCGGCGGCGCCGTGGCGAAGCGTTCCAGGCCGCGCACGGTGGCGTCGTCGAGCGCGTTGCGCTTCGCCGGGCGGTTGAGCTCGAGGATGCCCACGTCGCCGTCGCGGGTGAACGCCAAGGACATTTATTATGGGATATAACCATGAACCCGAGCCGGGGTCAAGGCGCTCCGCCGCGAAGAGCCACGCCGTGGACGCGCTACATCCCGAAATCGCCGGCGAGTTCGGGCCGCTCACCGAGTACGTGGGATACGCGCTGCGCCGCGCGCAGCTCAAGGTGTTCGGGGACTTCATCGACGCGCTCGACGAGCTCGATCTCCGCCCCGCGCACTTCTCGGTGCTCACGGTGATCGACGCCAACTCGGGGATCCTGCAGTCGCACGCCTGCGCCGCGCTCGGCATCCAGAAGGCGAACTTCGTGCCGCTGCTCGACGGCCTCCAGCGCCGCGGGCTGCTGCGGCGCGTCGCCCTCAACGGTCGCGCGAACGGTTTGCATCTCACCGACGAAGGGCGCAAGCTCCTCACGCGCGCCCGCCGCCTGCACGATCGCCACGAGCGGCGCGTGCTGGGCACGATGACGCCGCTCGAGCGCACGCGTCTGATCGCGACGCTCAAGCGCCTCGCCGGGCTCGCGGAGGTCAGCGCGCGCGCAGGCCGAGCAGCCGGGCGGCGTTCTCTTTGAGGATCAGCGGTCGCACGTCGTCGCGGATCGGCAGCGCAGCGAAGTCTTTCAGCCAGCGATCGGGCGTGATCATCGGGTAGTCCGAGCCGAACAGCACCCTCACGCAGCAGCGTGTCCGCGTAGCGCACCAGCGTCGGCGAGAAGTACTTCGGCGACCACCCCGACAGGTCGATGTACACCTGCGCTTTGTGCAGGCAGACCGAGATCGCTTCGTCCTGCCACGGGAACGACGGGTGCGCCATCACGATCGGCAAGTCCGGAAAGTCGACCGCGACGTCGTCGATGAGCATCGGGTTGCCGTATTTCAAGCGCACGCCGCCGCCGCCGCGCATCCCCGTCCCGATCCCGCTGTGGCCGGTGTGGAAGATCACCGGGAGCCGCGCCGCCTCGACGATCTCGTAAAACGGGTAGATGCGCCGGTCGTTGGGCTCGAAAAGCTGCAGCGGCGGATGCAGCTTGAACCCGCGTGCGCCGGCTGCGATCAGCCGCTGCGTCTCGTCGAGCGCGGCGGCTCCGCGAGTCGGATCGACGCTCGCGAACGCGATCAGCACGTCGGGATGCGCGGCCGCGGCAGCGAGCACGTCGCCGTTGGCGACGACCGGCCGTCCGGTGAGGTGCTCGTCGACGGTGAAGACCACGCATGCCATGCGGCGCTCGCGATAGTACGCGGCGACGTCGTCCAGCGCCAGTGGAACGCCGGTCTCGCCGAAGTAGCTCCGGGCGGCGCCGGCGACCTCGGTTTCGCCGGAGTCCGCAGCGTGAGCGTGAACGTGGACGTCGAGCGCCGTCAGGGCGTCGACGTCGAGGGCGGCGGTGCGCATGACCCCCACGATCCTCCGGTTTTCTAAAAAGGTTGTTTGACAGAACGCTTCGCCTGGTGCTACGTTGCGCTCGAGCGGACTTCCAATTCCTGCTTTGGAGGACTCCATGAACCGAACGTTCGCGAGCGCCTTGGCGGCGGCGTGCATCGCCTGTCTCGTCGTGGGTGCGTCGACGGTCACGACGACTGCCGCGCCCGAACCGATCAAGCTGGCGGCGATCCTCTCGACCAGCGGGCCGTCGGCACCGCTGGGCGTGCCGGAGTCCAACGCGGTGAAGCTGGCCGAACGCGAGATCAACGCGCACGGTGGGGTCGACGGTCGTCCGATCCACTTCGACATCGTCGACGACGGTGCCAAGGCCGACGTCGCCGCGCAGCTGGCCACCCAGATGATCGCCAGCGGACACGTTGCGATCTTCTGCGGCACGCGCACCGATACCAGCGTCGCCGTTTCGCGCGTCACCACTGCGAGCAACGTGCTGCAGGTCTACACGACCCCGACCGAATCCGTCTGGCGCACGCCGCGCGGCGTGGTCAAGAACGTCTTTGAGGTGAACCCGCGCGATCAGCTCGAAGCGGTCGCGCTGCTGTCATTCGCCAAAACGCGGCTGAAGGTGAAGACGATCGGCATCCTCCACGATGAGAACCTGTACGGAAGCGGCGGCGCAACGATCGCTGCGGCTGAGGCTAAGGTGCTCGGGATGCAGGTGGTCGGCGACGAGGCCTATCCCGGCACCGCGACCGACTTCACGCCGCAGATCGTGAAGCTGCGCGACGCCAAGCCCGACGCGGTCGTCCTGTGGGGCGCGACCACAACGCCGGGGCTGGCGATTCGGGCCGCACGCACGCTGGGCTTGAACGTACCGATCCTGGGGTCATCGGGGATCCTCTCGCCCGCGATTCTGAACGTCGCCGGCGGCGCGGCTGCGGGTGAGGTGTACTCCGCGTCGCCGCTGGCCGGAACGCCGAGCCCCGAACAGCGCGCGTTCGCCGACTTGTACGACAAGGAATATCATCTGCCGGTGGTGTCGTTCGCGGCGAACGGCTGGGATGCCGCCCACATCCTCGTTGTTGCGTTGCGTGAGGCACACGGAAAGACCGACGGAACGAGCCTAGCGAACGCGCTGGAGGCCGGCAAACCGATCCCGCTGGCCGACGGCGTCTTCAAGTACTCACCGAGCGATCACAACGGACTCACGCCCGCCGACGTGCGAATCGCGATGGCGCGCAACGGGACTTGGGGCAACCCCTGAGCCGTCGACCACCCACGCCGTGAGGTAGCGCGTGCTCCAGCTGCTGGTCGCCGGGCTCACCGTCGGCAGCGAGTACGGGTTGATCGCGCTGGGCATCCACATCATCCTGCGCGCGACGCGTGTCGTGAACTTCGCCCAGGGCGAGTTCACGATCGTCGGCGGCCTCGTCGCGCTCACCTGCGTCGACGTGCTGCACCTCAACATGTGGTTCGCGCTGGCCGGCGCGACGCTGGCGGGATTCGCGCTGGGCCTCGCCTTCGAGATCGTCGTGTTGCGACCGGCCGGCCGCACCGGTGAAGCGGGCGTGACGATCGCGACGATCGGCGCGGTCTTCGTGCTGCTGTACGGTCATGCGCTCGTTCCCGGATGGGGCTCGAACCCGCAGCCGCTGCCGGGCTTCGGCGGTCCGGCGACCGGTTCGGTCGAGCTCGCCGGCGCGACGGTGCAGGTCCAGTCGCTGTGGGTCTTCGCGCTGCTGATCGCGGCGCTCGCGGTGCTGTATCTCTTCTTCGAGCGGACCTATTTCGGGAAAGCGATCCGGGCCGCTGCGGAGAACCCGCTCGGCGCGCGCCTGATCGGCATCGACGTGAACTCGACGCGCGCGGTGAGCGTTGCGCTCGGGATCGCGCTCGCGGCGTACGGCGGAACGATCATCGGACCGATCACGCTGGTCGGCGGCGCGGCGGGCTTCGCGCTCACGATCAAAGGGTTCGTCGCGGCGATCGTGGGCGGGCTCGAGTCGCCGATCGGCTGCGTCGCCGGCGGCTTGGTCGTCGGCGTCTTGCAAGTCTTCCTGCAGTCGCGATTGCCGTACGACATCGCCGATCCGATCGTCTACTCGGTGTTGCTCGTGATGCTGCTCGTCCGGCCGCAGGGGCTGTTCGGACGGCGCGACGCGGTGCGCGATTGACGGCGCGGCTGCACGCNNAGACGCGGGCCTCTCGCAGGCCGGAACGTACGTCGCGATCTTCGCCCCGGCGGCGATCGGGCTCTCGATCCTGCTCGGCAACGTGAACCAGATCTCGGTCGGGCAAGCCGGCTTCTTCGGCATCGGGGCCTACTCGGTCGGGTATCTGACCGTCGACCGCGGGTGGTCGTTCTGGGTCGCGGCGCCGGTCGGGATCGTGCTGGCGACGGCGATCGGCATCGGGCTGGGGCTCATCGCGCTGCGCTTCCGCGGACACTACTTGGCGATGGCGACGCTGGCGTTCGGACTGATCGCAGCCGGCGTCTTTCACGCCGCGCCGTTCCTGGGTCACGCCAGCGGGATCACCGGGATTGCGTATCCGCAGGCCGGGCCGTTGACGATCAGCGGCCACGCCGCGTATTGGTTTGCCTGGAGCGTCGCCTTCGGCGCTGCGGTCCTGTCGCTCAACCTGTTGCGCGGCCGCACCGGCCGCGCGTTCGAGGCGATCCGCAACGACGAACTCGCCGCCGAGGCGATCGGGATTCCGACCCGCCGGTACAAGATTCTCGCGTTCGCCTACTCCGGTGCGCTGGCCGCCGCGGGCGGCGCGACCTTTGCCGCGTTCCTGGGTCTGGTCAATCCGGACGCCGTCGGGATCGCGCTGTCGGTCGACTTTCTGCTGATGGTCGTGCTAGGCGGCGGAGGGCTCGTCTCGGGCGCGCTCTTCGGCGCCGCGCTGATCGGATACCTCAACGTCGTCGGCCACCAGTACGACAACTGGCGCGAGGTCGGCTACGGGGCGGTGGTCGTGCTGTGCGTGACCTTCGCGCCCGGCGGGGTACTGGGCACGCTGCGCAGGTTCGCGTTCGCCGGAGCGCGGAGCGTGCGCAGCGCGCCGAGGACGGTCGTCACGCCCCGCACCGCGCCGGCAGCCGTTCGCGTGCGCCCGGCCGAACCGCTGGCGGTGCGCGGCGTGACGAAGCGCTTCGGCGGGTTGGTCGCGCTCGACGACGTCTCGTTCGTGCTGCGGCCCGCCACGCTGACGTCGTTGATCGGCCCGAACGGCGCCGGCAAGACGACGCTGTTCAACGCGATCTGCGGTATCGGTGGGGTGACCTCCGGGCGGATCGCGGTCGCCGGAGTCGACGTGACCGGTTGGCAGGCGCATCGCGTCGCCGCGCTCGGGGTCGGCCGAACGTTCCAGAACGCGCGGCTGTTCGCTGAGATGACCGTGTTCGAGAACGTCGTCGCAGCGGCGACCGACAATGGGCGGGTTACGTTCGCGAGCGACCTGTTGGCGACGCCGGGATCGCGCCGCGCCGAGCGCGAGGCCGCCGAACGTGCGCGCGCCATCATCGCGCGCCTGCGTCTCGAGCATCTGGCGGACGTCTTCGCAAAGGATCTCGCCTTCGGCGACCGCCGCCGCGTCGAGGTGGCGCGCGCGCTCGCCTCCGACCCCTGGCTGCTGCTGGTCGACGAGCCGGCGGCCGGGTTGAACCAGGACGAGCGCGAGCGCTTGAACGACGACCTGCTCGCGTTGCGCGACGCCGGGACGACGCTGCTGCTGATCGAGCACGACATGAAGCTGGTCATGGCGATCTCCCAGCGGGTCATCGTGATGGAGTTCGGCCGAGTGATCGCCGACGGCGACCCCGCGAGCGTCCGCAACGATCCGCGCGTCATCGCCGCCTACCTTGGGACGGCGACGTGAGCAGGCCCCGGGCGCTGCTCGAGGTGCGCGCTCTGCATGCGGGCTACGGCGCGCTCGACGTGCTGCGCGGCGTCGATCTCGAGGTCCGCGCCGGCGAGCTGGTCGCCGTGCTCGGCCCCAACGGTGCAGGAAAGTCGACCCTGCTGCGCTCGATCTCGCGCTACGATGCGACGCTGCGCTCAGGCGCGATCGTCTTCGACGGCGTCGATCTCGCCCGCGCGACGACCGAACGCACGGTGCGCCTCGGATGTCTGCAGGTGCCCGAAGGCCGGCAGCTCTTCGCGCGGCTCAGCGTCGACGACAACCTGCGCCTCGGCGCGTTCGTGCGTCGCCGCGCCTCGCTCGACGCGGAGCTGAGCGCGGTCTACGAGCGGTTTGCACCGCTTGCCCAGCGCCGCGGACAGCCGGCGTTCACGCTCTCCGGCGGCGAGCAGCAGATGCTGGCGATCGGGCGCGCGCTGATGGCGCGTCCAAAGCTCTTGATGCTCGACGAGCCTTCGACCGGACTCGCGCCCCAGGTGGTCGAGCAGCTCTTCGCGATCGCGAGCGAGCTGGCGCGTAGCGGCACGGCGCTGCTGATCGTCGAGCAGAACGCCTACTTGACCCTGCGCCACGCCGATCGCGCGTACGTCCTCGAAGGCGGTCGCGTCGCGCTGGCCGGGACCGCGTCCGAGCTGATGCGCGACGAGCGCGTCAAGGCGATCTACCTGGGCGGTTCGACCGCTTAGCCACCCTCGCCGATCGTCACGCCGCCGTCGACCGTGAGCACGTGCCCGGTCACGAACGCGCCGGCGCGCGAAGCCAGGAAGATCGCGGGGCCCGCGACCTCGTCGGGTTCGCCGATGCGGCGCAGCGGATAGCCCCGGACCGCCTTGGCATAGATCTCCGGATCCTCCCAGAGCTTGCGCGCGAAGTCGGTCCGGATGATCGACGGCGCGATCGCGTTGACGCGCACGTTGGCCGGTCCCCACTCAACGGCCAAGTTGCGCACCAGCTGCATGTCCGCCGCCTTCGAGATCCCGTAGGCGCCCAGCGCAGTGTTGCCTTTGAAGCCCGCGATGCTGGAGACCACGATCACCGCCCCGTCGCGCCGTTCGGCCATCTGCGGGATCACCATGCCGCACAGCCAGAGGTTGCTGCGGACGTTGCTGGCCATGATCTTGTCGAACGCCTCGTCGGGGATGTCGAGCAGCGGACCGTAGTAGGGGTTGACCGCCGCGTTGCAGACCAGCACGTCGATGCGGCCCCACTCGGCGATGGTCCGGTCGACCAGCCCTTGCAGCGCCGCACGGTCCGAGATGCTCGCCGCGTGCGCGATCGCCGCCCCGCCCCGCGCCTGGATCATCCGGGCCACCTCGGCGCAGGCGTCGGCCTTCCGACTCGAAATCACGACTTTCGCGCCGGCCTCGGCCATCCGCTCGGCGATCGCCCGGCCGATCCCGCGGGAGGAGCCGGTGATCAAAGCAACTCGGCCGGTCATGTCGAATAACACGTTTGTCACTTCCGTTCGTGCGATGAGGAACCGAGGGAACTAACCGATGGACTTGGCCTTCAGCCCCGAGGAACGCGCGTTCCGCGACGAGGTTCGCGAGTTCATCGCGACCCATCTGCCCCAGGACATTCGGCGCAAGATCCAGGCCGGCGATCATCTCCAAAAAGATGACTACATGCGTTGGCACCGGATTCTCCACGAGCGCGGCTGGGTTGCGGCGGGTTGGCCTAAAGAGTACGGCGGGACGGGGTGGACGCCTGTCCAGCGGCACATCTTTCACGAGGAGATCGCCTACGGCTGGGCGCCGCGGCTGATGCCGTTCGGCCTGCACATGGTCGCGCCGGTGATCATCGAGTTCGGCAACGACGCGCAGCGCGCGCGCTACCTCCCCAAGATCGCCAGCGGCGAGGAGTTCTGGTGTCAGGGCTACTCCGAGCCGGGCGCCGGCTCCGACCTCGCCTCGCTGTCGACGCGCGCCGAGCGTAACGGCGAAACGTACCTGATCAACGGGACCAAGACGTGGATCACGGCCGCGCAGTGGGCCGATTGGATCTTCGTGCTCGCGCGCACCGACCCGCAGGCGAAAAAGCAGGAGGGGATCTCGTTCATCCTCGTCGACATGCGCACGCCGGGCGTCACGGTGCGCCCGATCGAGACGATCGACGGCGGCAAGGAGATCAACGAGGTGCACCTCGAGAACGTCGTGGTGCCGGTGGAGAACCGCGTCGGCAAGGAAGGCGAAGGTTGGACCTACGCCAAGTTTCTGCTCGAGCACGAGCGCACCGGCACCGCCGGTATCGCGGGCTGTCACCAACAGCTCGAAACGCTGCGCGAGTTGCTGGCGCAGGAGTCGATCGACGACCGCCGCCTCAACGAACGGATCGCGCTGGTCGAGATCGAGCTCGAAGCGCTGGCGTTCACCGAGCTGCGCACGCTGGCGGCGGAGTCCGCGGGCAAGCGCCCCGGGCCTGAGTCGTCGATCCTCAAGATCAAGGGGACCGAGATCCAGCAGTCGCTCAGCGAGCTCGCGCTCGACGCGCTGGGACCGTACGCCGAAGAGCATCTGGCGCCGCGCTACTTCAACTACCGTAAGACCTCGATCTACGCCGGCTCCAACGAGATCCAGAAGAACATCATCGCCAAGCGCATCCTCAAGCTGTAAGGAGCTAGATTCGTGGATTTCACGCTCTCACCGGAGCAGCTCCTCATCAAGGACAGCGTCGCGCGCTTCGCCGCCGGCGCGCACGCCGGTACCGATGTCTGGCCGAAATTCGCCGAGCTGGGCTGGTTGGCGATCGGCGCGCCCGACGAGTTGGGCGGCTTCGGCGGACCGCTCGAAACGCTGCTCGTCATGGAACAGCTGGGCCGGGGTCTGGTGGTGTCGCCGTACGTCTCGCAGGTCGTGCTCGCGGGGACGATCCTGCGCGCCGCCGGGCGCAGCGAGCTGCTGGGCCGCCTGGTCGAAGGCGAGGAGCGGTTCGCGGTCGCGTACGAGGAACCGCACGCGCGCTACGATCCCGCCGCGGTGACGGCTACCGCCGCGCGCGAAGGTGATGGCTACGCGATCCGCGGCGCGAAAGTACGCGTGCTCGACGCCGCGACCGCCGGGACGGTGATCGTCTCGGCGCGCACCGGCGACGAGATCTCGCTGTTCGCGGTCCCCGCCGGAGCACCCAATCTCACCCGTGCGCCGTACGCCGCCGAAGACGGCGCCGACGTCGCCAACCTGCGCTTCGACGGCGTGCGCGTCGACGCGCAAGCGATGCTCGGACCGCTGGGCGGCGGGCTCGCGCTACTCGAGCAGGGGCTCGACCACGCCGTCGCCGCGCTGTGCGCCGAAGGGCTCGGCCTCATGAGCCTGATGCTCGAAGCGACGGTCGAGTACACCAAGCAGCGCCACCAGTTCGGCGTCCCGATCGGCTCGTTCCAAGCGCTGCAGCACCGCATGGCCGAGATGTTCGTCGAGGTCGAGCTCGCGCGCTCGATGGCCTATCTGGCCGCGATGACGCTCGAGGATCGACGCGACGATCCGGCCGCGCGCAAACGCGGGATCTCGGCGGCCAAGGTTCAGGTCGCGCGGTCGGCCCGTTTCGTGGCGCAGAATGCGATTCAGCTGCACGGCGGGATCGGGATGAGCGAGGAGTACAAGGCCGGCCACTACTTCAAGCGGCTCACCATGGTCGAGCGCCTCCTCGGGGACACCGACTTCCATCTCGCGCGCTACGTCGCGCACCGCGGAGCGAAAACGGAAGCGGCTCCGCTGCGTGTCGCGGAGCCCGCCCCGGCGTAGGACCCTAGCGCTGCACCGGCGCGCTGTCGATCTGCAACGACCGGATCCACAGCGTGGTGATCGTCGTGATGAGCTTCTCCACCGGCGGCCGGCGCGCCGCCAGGACCCATTCCAGCAGCAGGTCGTGCGCGGCGCCGGCGATTGCGGCGCTGAGCAGCCGGCTGTCGACGTCCCGGTTGTCCATCCGGTCGGTCGCCTTCGTCAGCTTGCGCACGAAGGCTTCGCGCATCGAGAGGCGGTGCTGTTCCAGCTCGGCATGCTTGCCCACCGCTTCGATGGTGTAGATACGCGCCCGCCGCGGGTCGCGCGTGAGGTAGCGGAAGTAGGCCGCGTTGCCGTTACGAATGCGCTCGTGTACGGTCCGCTCGCGCACGCGCAAGGCGGCCACCACGCGCTCGAACGCGGTCGTGGCGATCCGGTCGTAGAGCGTGCGCAGCAGCGCTTCGCGCGACGCGAAATCCTCGTAGAAGTGCCGGGCCGTGACGCCTGACGCGGCGCACAGCATCGGGATCGTCGTCTTGGCGAAGCCGACGGTGCCGAACAGCTCGAGCCCGGCGTCGAGCAGCCGTTGGCGTCGCTCCGCCCGCCGCGCCAGCGCGGAGAGTCCACCGTAGGTCCGGCCCTTGGCCGTCACGGCCTGGGCCTTGGGCAGCGCCATTGCGGAGGTCTTCTGCGTCCTGCGCGCGCGTCCCGGCGCGCGGGAGCACCGAGTCGCGATGAGAAACCGCGCAGACCATGGTCTCTGCTCTCAGCCACCTGGAGTGCTCGGCGTGCGGTTCGCGCTACGATGCGGACGTACCGCAACAGGTGTGCCGCGACGGAAAACCGCTGCTGGCACGCTACGATCTCGCGGCGGCGAGCCGCACGCTCGACGCGCGAGCGCTGCGCGAGCGCGAGCCCAGCCTGTGGCGCTACGCCGAGCTGTTGCCGCTGCGCGATCGCGCCAACCGCGTGACGCTGGGCGAGACGATGACGCCGCTGCTGCCGCTGGCGCGGCTCGGCGCGCGCTACGGCGTCGAGTTGTTCCTCAAGGATGAAGGCTTGCTGCCGACGGCGAGCTTCAAGGCCCGCGGCGCCGCGGTGGGCGTCTCGCGCGCCAAGGAGTTGGGCGTCACCGCGTTCGCGATGCCGACCAACGGCAATGCCGGCGGCGCGTGGGCCGCCTACGCGGCGCGGGCGGGGATCGAAGCGCACGTCGTGATGCCGCGCGACGCGCCGCACGTCAACCGGCTCGAAACCGTGATGACCGGCGCGCGCACGCACCTCGTCGATGGGCTCATCAGCGACGCCGGCGCGATCGTCGGCCGCGCGGTCCGCGCCCGCGGCTGGTTCGACGCCTCGACCCTCAAAGAGCCGTACCGCATCGAAGGCAAGAAAACGCTGGGCTTCGAGCTCGCCGAGCAGCTCGGCTGGAGCGTCCCCGACGTCATCGTCTATCCGACCGGCGGCGGCGTGGGGCTGATCGGGATCGACAAAGCGCTGCGCGAGCTCCACGCGATCGGTTTGCTCGACGGGCGGATGCCGCGCATGGTAGCCGTGCAGGCGACCGGGTGCGCACCGATCGTGCGGGCCTTCGATGCGGGCGCACGCGAGTCGCAATTCTGGGCCGGCGCGCGCACCGTGGCGTTCGGCATCACCGTCCCTAAGGCGCTGGGCGACTCGCTGGTGCTCGACTCGCTGTATGCGACCGGCGGTACCGCGATTGCGGTCGACGACGATTCGATCCTGGCCAAGCAGCGCGAGATCGCGCGTGACGAAGGCCTGTTCGTCTGCCCCGAAGGCGGCGCGACGCTGGCGGGGGTCGCGGCGCTGCGCGAGCGCGGCTGGATCGCGCCGGGCGAACGCGTGCTGCTCGTCAATACCGGCAGCGGCTTGAAATATCCCGACGTGCCGTTCGAGCAGCCGGCGCTGCTCGCCCCGAGCGACGATCTCTAGCTACACGCGGTGGCGCGCGAAGAGCGGTGAGGCCAGCGGGCGGATGAACCAGGGCATCGTGCCGATCACGAAGCGGTCGATCTGCGCGTTGTCCTGCGTGACGTAGGCGACCGCGGCGGAGTTGTGGAGGTCGCCGCGCAGATCGCGCGGCAGTTGGAAGAAGAGCGCCACGTAGAGCACGATCCAGATCCCGATGAGCGCCTTGGCGGCGCCGACCGCCGCGCCGCCGATGCCGTTGCCCAACCCGATCACCGGGAGCTTCGCGATGCGCGACAGCACCGCCGAGATCGCCATGAGCGCGATGTAGACGATCGCCGCGAACACGATCATCCCGACGACGTGCGCCGAACCGTCGCCGAGGTGGCCGTACTCGGTCAGGTAGGAGTCCAACGCCCCCGGATAGTGCAGCGCCGCCCACACCGCCGCGGCGAGCGCGATGAAGCCGCCGATCTCCGCGACGAAGCCGCGTTTCCAGCCTTTGAGCGCGAACAGCAACAGGATCGCACCGATCACCAGGTCGGGCCAGGTCATGATGGGCCTCCGGCGGCGCGGGGCTCCGCGCCGAAACGTTCGCGCAACGTGGCGACGATGCGCGCCATCGCGGCGTCGGCTTCCTCGTCGGTCAGTGTCGCCGTGTAGCTCTGCAGCACGATCCGCAGCGCGAGCGACTTCTTGCCGGCGCCGACCTGCGGTCCGCGGTATTGGTCGAAGGGCGTCGCCCTGCGCACGAGCGGCTCGCTACGGACCGCGTCGACCAGATCGCCGGCCAACGCCTCGAGCGGTACGACGACCGCGAGATCGCGGTCGACCGGCGGGAATTTCGACGGTTCGACGTAGGGCGGCATGCGATACCGCGGCAGCGCGGCCACGAAGAGGGTCGCGAGCGCCGTCGTGTCGGCCACGTCGTACGCCTTGGCCAGGCGCGGGTCGACGACGCCGACGTAGCCGACGAGCGTCTCGCCGGCGCGCAGCGCCGCGGTCTTGCCGGGATGCAACGACGGGTACGTGCCGCGCTCGACGTGCGCCTCACGGCCCGTAACGCGGCGCAGCAACGCCAAGACGTCGGACTTCAGGCGCCCGAAGGCGCTCTCGCCGCCGGCATGCAGGGCGGTGAGCTCGACCGTCTCGCGCGGTTCAGGCGCAGCCTGACATGCGTCGTGCTCTGCCGCCGCGAAAACATGGCCCAGCTCGAAGACGCGGTACGGCCGAGCCGCGCGGTCGCGCGCGGCGAACTCGAGCAAGGCCGGCGCGAGCGAGAAGCGCATCCAGCGCTGGTCCTCGCTGAGCGGGTTGAGGATCTCGGGCGGCGTGGGGATCTCGATCCCGCTCGCGCGCCAGCGCTCCGCGACGCCGCCCGGCTGCAACGAGAGCGAGATCGCCTCGGTGTACCCGAGCCCCGCGCAGATGGTCGCGAGCTCGGTCTCGCGGTCGAACTCCGCGCTGTCGATCGCTTGCGGCTGCACCGCTGGAACCTCGGCGCGGACGCGGTCGTAGCCGACCATGCGCGCGATCTCCTCGACCACGTCGGCCGGGATGAGTACGTCGTTGCGCCAGTACGGCGGCTGCACGCGCAGCTCGGGGCCGGTGCGGTCCACCGCGAAGCCGAGCGAGACCAGCACCCGTTCCGTCTCGTCGTCGGGCACGTCGAAACCGAGCAGTCCGCGCACCACGCCCGGGGTCAGACCGACCCAGCCCGGTGCGGACGCCGGCTTGCCGGTGGCGTGCGGCATCGCGACGCTGCCGCCTTCTTGTTCGAGCAGATGCGCGGCGCGCGCGGCACCGATATCGGCCAGCGCGAGCGGCAGCGACTTCTCGAACCGGGTCGACGCCTCGGTTCGAAGTTTGAGCGCGATCGAGGCGCGCCGGATGCGCGGCCCGGTCCACGTCGCCGCCTCGATCAGCACCTCGGCGGTCGCGTCGCCGACCTCGCTGCGCTGGCCGCCCATGATCCCGGCGAGCGAGGTCGGACCCGCTTCGTCGGCGGTGACGATGGCGCGCTCGTCGAGGGTGCGCTCCTGTCCGTCGAGGGTGGTGAAGCGTTCGCCGTCCTTCGCGTCGCGCACGATGAGATGCTTTCCGGCGACGTGGTCCCAGTCGAAGAAGTGCAGCGGCTGGCCCAGCTCGAGCATGGCGAAGTTCGAGATGTCCACGACGTTGTTGAGCGGGCGCTGTCCCGCCAGCGCTAGCCGCACGCGCATCCAGGCCGGTGCGGGACGGATCCGCACGCCGCTCACCCGCTGGAACACGAACCGCTTGCAGTCCAGCGTCTCGATCGTCACCCGCGCGTCCTCGGTGTCGCCATCGTACTGCACCTGGCTCGACGGCTCGCGCAACGGGACGCCGAACGACGCCGCCAGCTCGCGTGCCAGGCCGACGATCGAGAGCGCGTCGGGACGGTTGGGCGTCACGTCGACTTCGAGGACCGGTTCGGTGAGACGGAAGTGCGCGATGAAATCGGTCCCCACCGTAATCGTCGGCTCGAGCTGCATGATCCCGTCCTCGAACCACGCGCCGGGCAGGGCGACCTCTTCGGCCGAGATGAGCATGCCCTGTGAGTCGATGCCGCGCATCTTTCGCGGCGCGATGGTCAGCCCGCCGGCGAGTTGCGCGCCGATGCGCGCGACCGGGACGGTCTGGCCGGCGGCGACATTGGTTGCAGCGGTCGCGATGAGCAGCGTCGCGCCGGCGCCGACGTCGAGGGTGCAGAGCTGCAGGCGATCGGCGTTGGGATGCGGTTCGAGCGTGGCAATGCGGCCCACGACGACGTTGGTCAGCGCCGGTCGCGTCTCGACGTCGTCGACCGGAAACCCGAGCGTCGCGAGCCGCGCCACGGTCTCATCGGGACTCTGCGGCAAGTCGACATAGTCGCGCAGCCACGCCAACGGCACGCGCATTATGCCAACCCCTCGGCGAAGCCGGGAGCATTCTCGATGAAGGCACGGATGTCGTTCATATCGTGCTGCTTCATCGCGACTCGTTCCAGCCCGCAGCCGAAGGCCCAGCCGGTCACCACCGCGGGATCGTAGCCGACGCCGCGCAGCACGCTGGGGTGGACCATCCCGCTGCCGCCCAGCTCGAACCAGCCGCTGCCGCCGCAGGTGCGGCATTGAACGTTGTCATCCTGAGCCTGTCGAAGGACGGCAGTCACGCCGAGGCCGGCGCAGGCCGGACACTTCACGTCGATCTCCGCCGACGGCTCGGTGAACGGAAAGAACGACGGCCGGAAGCGCACGTCCGTGGACGCCCCGAACAGCTCGCGGCACATCCCCACCAGCATCCCCTTGAGGTGGCCGAAGTGGATCCCGGGGCCGACCATCAAGCCTTCGACCTGATGGAACATGAACAGATGGCGCGCGTCGTTGGCGTCGCGGCGGTACGCCTTGCCGGGAACGATGATCGCGATCGGCGCAGGGTGCGTGCGCATTGCGCGCACCTGCATCGGCGAGGTGTGCGTGCGCAAGACCAGATCAGGGCGCAAGTAGAACGAATCGAGTCCTTCCCGAGCGGGGTGGTCGGGCGGGATGTTGAGGGCGTCGAAGTTGTTCGCGTCGGTCTCGATCTCCGGGCCGAGCACGACCGCGAAGCCGTGACGGGTGAAGTAGCGCGCGACGTCGATCGCGACGCGGCGCACCGGATGGAGCGCGCCGAGCGACGCCGGCGGGCCGGGGAAGGTGACGTCGATCGTGTCCTCGAGCGATCGCGCCAGCGCCGCGTCCTCGACCCGCGCGAGCGCCTGCGCGAGCCGCGCCTCGAGCGTCTCGACCGCCGCGTTGATCAGCTTGCCCGCCGTGGGCCGCTCGGCCGGCGGCAGCGCGCCGATCGCGCGCCGCACCGCGGTGACCTCGCCGCTGCGGCCCAAGAACGCAACCCGAGCGTCGTCGAGGGCGCGGGCGTCGGACGCGTTCGCCACGGCCTCGTCGAAACGCGCGCTCAGCGCGGCGAGGGTGGCTTCGAGTTCTGTCATGCCGGTCGTGGTCATATGCAAATGCGAACGCCCGATCCTGGAGGACCGGGCGTTCTGCAACTTCTTTCTGGTGTTTGACCCCCGCTCCGGGGGCATCACCCGCTCGTTAGTTGGCGGGCGAAGGGTGCAAGTGCCGGTACATCAGGTACGCGCTGATCGATCCCGTGGTGCTAAACAACTTCCAGAAAACTTCGGAGGTGCGCATGTGCGTCGGCGGTCTCCCTCTTTCGTCGTTCGGTGCGCGTGGTTCGCGGTCGGCAAGGGCGAGTATAGCACCACCCCATTTGCCCGCCAAGTCTTGACAGATCAGGGTTTTTCGGCGCCTTGACAAGCCTCTTGACAACGCGCTGCTTCGTAGAGCACGATGCTCCCCGCCACCGCCGCGTTCAAGCTCTCGGCGGCCCCATGCTGGGGTATCCGAATGGCCCTGTCCCAGCGCGGCAACCAGTCCCGGACCCCCCGCCGCTCGTTCCCGATTGCGAAGACCGCGTTCTGCGGCATACCCACGACGCGAAGGTCCTCGCCGTCGACGTCGGCGGCGACGAGCGGGCGCCCGGCGGCCGCCGCCGCGGCGACGATCTCGTCGGGGTCCACCGAGGCGACCGGGAGGCGAAAGATCGAACCCATCGCCGCGCGGACCACCTTGGAGCCGTACGGATCGGCCCCGCCCCGCCCGAACAGCACGCCCGCAGCCCCGAAGGCCTCGGCCGACCGGACCAGCGTGCCGGCGTTCCCGGGATCGTTGACCCCGGCCAGCAACAGCACCGGACCGGCCCGGGCCAGGATCTCGGCGACGGCGTGCTCGGGCAGGTCGAAGACGCACAGCACGCCGGTCGGCGACTCGACGTCCGAGAGCCGCGCGAAGGTGCGTTCGGGGAGCAGGAAAACGGGCACGCCCTTGGCCTCGTACCGGCTCGGGTCCAACCGCTCCAGGACCGTCGCGGTCAGGTAGATTTCGCGCGGCGTCAGCCCGCTGCGCACGGCTTCCTCCAACAGGGTCGGCCCCTCGACCGCGAAGCGGCGCTCGGCGCGGCGCCCGCGCGCCGTGCGCAGCTCGCGCAGCTGCTCGAGGCGCGGGTTGTGCGGGCTGAGTTCGGTCGGCACGGGCGGGCCTTCGAGGCCGTCGAACGCCTGTCCGGTCGTGAAGGACACGCGCATCGCCGAGATCGTGTGGCTGGCGCTCATCGCCGCCGTCGTCGCCGCCGGCGGCAACGTGGCGCTGGGCTTGCTGGCGCTGCACCGCACGTTTGCCGCGGTGCTGCTGGCCGCGCTGGCGGTGGCGGCGCTGTTCGCGTTGCGGCGCGCCGTAGCCGGCGGCACGCGGGCGGCGCCGGTCGAAGTCACCAAGGCCGCCACCTATTGCACCGCGGCGGTGCTGGCCTTCGTGGCGATCGGCCTGCACGTGCACTGGGCGATCGGGGCGTCCATCGCCGCGGTCGAAGCGGCGCTCGTCTTCGACATCGTCACGATCGTCGCGCGGCGGGCCCCCGCGCGCGGGGAATAGGGGACCACGATGCCGGTTTTCATCACGGGCGGCACGGGATACGTCGGCGCCAGCGTGGTGCGCGAGCTGCGCCGGCGCACGCACGTCGTGCGCGCGCTCGCGCGCAGCGACTCCGCCGAGCGCAAGCTGCGCGAGCTCGGCGCCGAGCCGGTTCGCGGCGAGCTGCGCGACCTCGATACGCTGCGCGCCCAGGCGGCCGGCGCCGACGCCGTCGTGCACTGCGCGTTCGATTATTCGGCCGAAACCGTCGCGCTCGAACGGGCCGCGCTCGAGGCGCTGCTGTCGGCGCTGCGGCCCGGCCGGGCGTTCGTCTACACCAGCGGCGTGTGGGTGTACGGCTCGCGCGGCGATGCGGTCGTCGCCGAGGACGCTCCGCTGCGACCGCTCGAGATCGTGGCCTGGCGGCCCGCCCACGAACAGCTCGTCCTCGCCCAGGACCCGCAGCTGCGCACGGTCGCGATCCGGCCCGGCATCGTCTACGGGGACGGCGGCGGGATCCCCGGCGGGCTGGTCGCGCAAGCCGCGAAGGGAACGCTGCGGATCGCCGGTGACGGCGCCAACCGTTGGCCGACCGTCCGGCACGACGCGCTCGCCGAGCTCTACGGGGCCGTCGTCGATGGGCGCGTCGCACGCGGGGTCTACAACGCGACGCGGGGAGCGTCGGTCCCGTATCTCGAGATCGCGCGCGCCGCTTCGCGCGCAGCCGGCGGCGACGGTCGCATCGCCCATCTCGCCCTCGAGGACGCGCGCGCAGTTCGGCCCCTACGCCGACGCGCTGGCCTGCGACCTGCAGGTCGACAGCGGCCGAGCGGCTCGCGAGCTGGGGTGGGAGCCGCATCGTCCCACGCTGCTCGAAGAGCTGTCCAACACGACGGTCGTCTAGCCGTTTTCGATTCGCGGCCCTGGCGGGAGTCGCCGAACCCCAGCCAATAGGGTCGGACATGGAGTTGCTGGCGACGCGGCGGATCTACGACGGCAAGGTGGTGAATCTGCGAGTCGACACGCTGTTGGGCGAGGACGGCAGGCCGCACGATGTCGAGGTCGTCGAGCACGAACAGGCTGTGGTCGTGATCGTGCGGCCGCGTCCGGCCGAGATGCTGCTGGTGCGCCAATACCGCCACCCGCTCGCGCGCGAGCATTGGGAGGTCGTCGCCGGCGTGATGATCGCGGGTGAGTCCCCCGAGGAGGCCGCCGCGCGCGAGCTGCGCGAGGAGACCGGCTACGTCGCGCACCGTGTCGAGCGGTTGTGGTCGGCGTACAGCGCGCCGGGATTCTGCGACGAGCTGCTGCACTTCTGCGCGGTCGACGGTTACGACATCGGTGAGCCGCAGCCCGACCCGGACGAGCACATCGAGCTGGGGATATTCTCGCTGGCGGAGCTGTGGCGGATGGTGCGCGCCGACGAGCTGCCCGATGCCAAGACGCAGGTTGCGGTGTTGTGGGCGCTGAGCGGTCGCGGCTAGTCGTCGCGCTGCAAACGGGATTGCTTCGCGCGGTCGCGGAGTTTGCGGCCGACGATCGTCTCGCTCCGCACCACGCGCGCGCGCTGGCGACCGCGGCGGCGCTAGACTACGTCCTGATGCTGGCGACCGGAGCCGCCGGTGTGCGCATCCCGCACCGCGACGCCGAACGGGCGATGCACGACGGAATCGCGCGCGCCGTCGACGACCTCATCATCGTGGCGAGCGCCGTCGCCGAGATCGGAACGCCGGCGGCGTCGGCCTTCGCGCGCGAGGCCGCGACGTCGTTACGCACCGTCGTGCGCGAAGAAGCGCTCGAGAGCGACAGTCGCAGCTTCGCGGTGATCGCGCTGGCGAACGCGTGAGCATCGACGCATCGGCGTTGGTCGCCGCGCTCGATGCGACCGAGGACCACCTGCTCGGCGACGAGATGCGGTCCGTCGTGCTCGATCACGGCGCGCGCACCGCGCGCGTCACGGTGCTGCTGCACGGTCTCACCGCCAGCCCGCGCACCTGGCGGGAGTTCGCCCGCGTGCGGCATGCGCGCGGCGAGAACGTCCTGATCCCGCGGCTGCCGCGCCACGGCCACGCCGACCGCATGTCCGAAGCGCTGGTCGGGCTCACGGCCGCCGAGCTGACCGCGCACGGCGCACGCGTCCTCGACGCCGCCGCCCAGCTCGGCGAGGAGATCGTGCTGGTCGGGCACTCGCTGGGCGCCGCGCTCGCCCTGCACCTCGCGCACCGCGACCCGCGCGTCTTTCGCGCCGTCGCCGTCGCGCCGTTCTTGGGGATCAAACGCCTGCCGCGCGACTGGAACGCGTGGGCGCGCGGGCTGTTGGAGAAGACCCCGAACCGCTTCTTGTACTGGAATCCGATCGACAAGGGACGCGGGGTCCCGCAACACGGCTATCACCGCTACACCACGCGTTCGTTGGCCGCGTGCTTGGAGTTGGCCGAGCTGCTGCGCCGCGACGCCCGCACGGGTCCGCCGCAGGCGCGCCACATCGAGATCGTCCGCAACGCCAGCGAGTCGTCGGTGAACAATCACGCGATCGACGATCTCGTCGCGCTCTGGCGCGCGGTCGGCGGCGCGAACGTCCGGCTGCACCGGCTCGTCGGGCTGCGCTCGTCGCACGACATCGTCGAGCCGGAGCGGCGTCAAGCGCCGGCGGCGCGTTTCCTGCCGCTGCTGCATGCGATCCTCGACGATCCGCCCCGCGAGCGCGACGCCGTCATCGACGCGCGCGAATGAGTTCCGCCGCGATGCTCAGCGCTTGCGCGGTGGTCTCGGCCCAGTGGGCCAGCCCGCTCTCGTGCGTCCAGGTTTCGAACGTCGAGCTGATCTTGCCGTAACTGTTGTCCAGGACGACGTGGGGCACGCCCAGCGCGATCGCCAGAATGTGCGCGTGCAGCCGGTCGGTGACGACGACCTCGGCCGAAAGCACCAGCCGCGTCCCGCGCCGCAGCCACGCCTCGGCGCGTGGGCGGAACGGCGGCGCTACGGAGATCTCGTCGTCGAGTGGCGCGTCGAGCCAGTCGAGGACGGGCAGCTCGGCCGGCGGCGGCCCGCGGTCGACCGCTTCGCCGTCGCGGCGCCCGATCCACAGCAGCGGGCGTTCCGCTCGCGCCGCCTCGTGCAGCGGCCCCAGGCCGAAGGCCATGTCCGGGCACAGCAGCGCCGGCACGTCGAACCACCGCTGCGCGATCTCGAAGCTTTGCCGCTCGCGCACCAACAGCGTGAACGCCGGGTGTGCGGCGCACAGCCGGCGCATCCGGTCGCGCTTCTCGCGGTGCTCGAACCAGATGCTTTGCGGCAGCTGAATGATGCGCCGGTCGGTGCAGTGCTCCAGCACGTACTCGCGCAAGCCTTGCTGGCCGCCGTAGAGGTCGCCGAAGCTGCCGCCGCCGTTGAGCAGCAGCGGACCGTCACCGATCGCCTCCCGCAGCGCGGTTTCGCTGAAGCTCGACGGGTCGCTGGCATACCCGACCGGAACGCGCAAGCGCTCCAAGACGGCGAGCGTGCCGAGCCAGATCGCGCTGTCGCCCGGATTGGAGTGGTTGGCGAAGTTGATCAACGCGACGGCGCGGCCCGGCTCAAGCAGTCCGCCCAGCGTTTCGTCGAGCCGCTCGGCCATCCGCGCGGCGAACGCGGTCGTCACGGCCGGGCGGATCGGCTCGGGGCGTGTTCGCGCAGGCGCGACCCGGCTGCGGCGCCCGCCGGAAAGAGCGCGTCGATGCGCGCCAGCGTTTCGTCGTCGGGCCGCAGCGCGGCGGCGGCGGCATTCTCCTCGAGGTGGGCGACGCGCTCGCAGCCCGGCAGCGCAACCACGTCGTCGCCGCGCGCGAGCAGCCACGCCAGCGCCAGCTGGGCCGGCGACGCGCCGCTGCGCTGCGCGAGGGCGCGCAGCTTGGCGACCAGCGCGAGGTTGTGCTCGACGTTGCCCGGGTCGAAGCGCGGCACGCGGCGGCGCAGGTCGTCCGCGGCCAGAGCGCCGGTCGAGTGCACGGTGCCGGTGAGCAAGCCGCGGCCCAGCGGCGCGTAGGCGACCAACGCGATGTTCAGCTCGCGGGCGGCGGCGAGCACTCCGTTCGTCTCGACGTCGCGCGTGAACAGCGAGTACTCGCTCTGCAGCGCCGCGATCGGGACGGCGGCGGCGGCACGCCGCAGCGTTGGTGCGTCCAGCTCCGAGACGCCGGCGTAGCGTACCTTGCCCGCCGCCACGAGCGCGGCCAACGCGCCGGCCGACTCCTCGATCGGCACGCCCGGATCGGCGCGGTGCAGATAGTACAGGTCGACGTGATCGAGACCGAGCCGTTGCAGCGAGGCCTCGCACGCCGCGCGGAGATACTCGGGCCGGCCGTTGCGGCCGCGATACGCCGGATCGGCGGCGCTGCGCACGATGCCGCCCTTGGTCGCCACGACCGCCGCCGCGCGCCGGCCGCGCAGGGCCCGGCCGACGAGCCGCTCGTTCTCGCCACGGCCGTACATGTCCGAGGTGTCGATGAGGGTGACGCCCAGCTCGAGCGCGCGGTGAATCGTCGCGATCGCTTCGCGTTCGGGGACGGCGTCGTAGAACTCGGACATCCCCATGCAGCCCAGCGCGATCGCGCCGACCTCGGGACCGTCCGCGCCGAGCCGCCGCACGATCAGCGGCGCTGCTTGCGCGCGGCGTGGTCGGCGGCCAACGCATCGAGCGCTTCGAGGTACGAGCCGATCCCGTGGCCGGTGAAGCGATGGACGCAGACGTCGCGCACGACCGAGATCTTGCGAAACGCGCCTTCGCGGTTGTCGACGTCGGAGAGGTGCACTTCGGCGGCCGGCAACGCGACGGCGAGCAGGGCGTCGCGGATCGCGTACGAGTAGTGCGTGAACGCCGCCGGGTTGATCACGATCGCGTCGGCCCACTTGCGGCTGCGGTGCAGCTCGTCGACGATCGCGCCTTCGTGGTTGGACTGGAAAAACCGCACGCGCTGGCGCAGTTTGCGCGCCCGCGCGCGAACCTCGCGCTCGAGATCGCGCAGCGTCTTGCGCCCGTAGATCTCCGGCTCGCGCTCGCCCAGCAGGTTGAGGTTGGGCCCGTTGATGACCAGAATGTTCATGAGTATCCGATCGCGGCCAGCGCGGCGCGTACGTCTTCGGCACGCACCCCGTCGTGGAGCCGCGCGCTGCCGATCGCGTCGAGCAGCACGTACTGCGTCCCGCCCGCGTGGCGCTTCTTGTCGCGGCGCGTCGCCTCGACGATCGCAGCGGGGTCGAGCGCGCGCCATGCCGGCGGGACCGGTAGCGCGGCGAGGTGCGCGTCGGCGTCGGCACGCACGCCGTCGTCGAGGCTGCCGCAGGCGACCGAGAGCGCCAGCGCGGCGCGCATCCCGACGATCACCGCCTCGCCGTGGCGCAGCGTGCCGTAGCCCGCGACCTTCTCGATCGCGTGGCCGACGGTGTGACCGAAGTTGAGGACCGCGCGGGTACCGGTGCGGTCGTCCTCGTCGCGCGCGACGATCTCGGCTTTGAGCTCGACGCAGCGCGCGATCGCGTCGAGCGCCGTCGCGGGATCGTCGAGTAGCGCCGTCTCGCCGGCGCGCAGCGTGCGGTAGAGTTGGGCGTCGAGCGCCAAACCGCACTTGAGCATCTCGCCGTAACCGGAGACGACGTCGCGGCGCGGCAGCGTGCGCAGCGCCTGCGGCGCGATCGCGACGTGGGCCGGCTGGGTAACCGTCCCGACGAGGTTCTTGCCGCTGGGCAAGTTGATCGCCGTCTTGCCGCCGATGGCGGCATCGACCGCCGCGAGCAGCGTCGTCGGGACGGCAACGTAGGGAACGCCGCGCTGATAGGTCGCCGCCGCGAAGCCGACGACGTCGCCGATCGTACCGCCGCCCACGCCGACGATCACCCCATGGCGGTCGAGTCCGGCGTCGACGAAGCGGTCGTAGAGCGCGCCCAGCGCCGCCAGCGACTTGAGCGACTCGTCGGCGTCGACGCACAGCAGCGTAGCCTCGACGTGCGCGGCGGCGTAGCCGTGCCTGACGCGCTCGCCGAGCTCTTCGACGCTACGGTCGGCGACGATCACGACCCGCCCGCCGGGGAGCGGCGTGATGCGCGCGGGGAGATCGTCGAGCACGTACGGTCCGATCGTGACCTCGTACGGCCGCCCGGCGGCGACGCGCACGACCCGTTCGCCGCCCAGCGCGAGATCGATCGCGCGCGCGACCTCGGGCGGCGCCACGTCGTCGACCGCGACGCGCACCGCCGCGCTGAGGTAGCGCGGCCGGCGGGCCGCGTGCAACCGCGCCAGCGCGTCGGGGTCGCGCAGCAGTGGACGGGTACCGGCGGCGTGCGCGGCGCGCCGGGCGCACGTCGCCAAGCCGGCGTCGAGAAAGACCAGCGTGCCGCTCGACGCGACGCTGCGGCGGTTGGCGGCGTCTTCGAGCGCGCCCGCGCCCAAGGCCACGATCGCGCCGCCGCGTGCGGCCAGCGCGCCGATCGCCTCGCGCTCGCGCTCGCGGAACGCCGGCTCGCCCTCGTCCTCGACGTAGCGCGCGATCGAGCGGCCGGTCTGGTTTTCGATGAGCGTGTCGACGTCGATCGCTTCGAGCCCGCGCAGCGCCGCGAGCAGCGGCGCGACGGTGGACTTGCCGGCGCCCGGCGGCCCGCACAGGTAGACGTTAGCGGGCACGAACCGTCCGCTCCCAAGCCGCGACGCGTTCGCGCAGCTCGTCCATCGAGTCGCCGCCGAACTTGTCGAGCACGGCGTCGGCCAACGCCAGCGCGAGCAGCGACTCGCCGATGACCGCGGCCGCCGGCACCGCGCACGTATCGCTGCGCTCGATGTGCGCGCGCGTCGCTTCGCCGGTGCGCAGATCGACGGAGTCCAAGGGTCGCATCAGCGTCGCGATCGGCTTCATCGCCGCGCGCACGACGATCGGCTGCCCGGTCGACATCCCGCCTTCGATCCCGCCGGCGCGGTTGCTGCGATAGCGCGTGCGCACACCGTCACCGGGCTCGTACTCGTCGTGCGCTTGGGAACCCAACCGCGCCGCGGCGCCGAAGCCCAAGCCGATCTCGACGCCCTTGATCGCGTTGAGCGCCATGAAGGTGCGCCCCACCTCGCCTTCGAGCCGGCGGTCCCATTGCGCGTACGACCCCAGCGCGACGGGGACGCCGCGCGCGACGACCTCGAACACGCCGCCGACCGAATCGCCGGCTTCCTTGGCGGCTTCGATCTCGCGCACCATCGCTGCGGCCGCGGCCGCATCGAGCGCGCGCACGGGGGAAGCGTCGATCTCTTCGGGCGGCACGTCCCGCCACGGCGTGTCGTCGACCGCGCCGCCGATGCGCACCACCCGGCTCGCGATGGTGATCCCCAGTTCGGCGAGCAGGGCGCGCGCCACCGTGCCCAGCGCGACGCGCATCGCCGTCTCGCGCGCGCTGGCGCGTTCGAGCACGTCGCGCAGGTCGTCGCGGGCGTACTTGATCCCGCCGATGCGGTCGGCATGGCCGGGTCGCGGCACGTGGACTTGGCGCGCCGCCGGCTCGCCGCCGGCGGGCGGATCGACCCGCATGATCTCGGCCCAGCGCACGTGGTCCTTGTTCTCCAGGATCAGTGCGATGGGGCTGCCGATGGTGATGCCGCGCCGCACGCCGCCCACGATGCGAATCTCGTCGGTCTCGATCGCCTGACGATTGCCGCGACCGAAGCCGAGCTTGCGGCGGCGCGCCTGGGCCAGCAGCATCTCGGCGTCGAGCGCGAGCCCGCTGGGGATCCCCTCCATGATGCCGATCAAAGCCGGCCCGTGCGACTCACCCGCGGTCAGGAAGCGCAAGTTCATGCGATCGTCTCCAGTCGCGGTGCAAACCCGAACCAGCGCTCGAACGTCGCCGCGGCTTGCGCGACGAACATCGCCGTCCCCGGGACGGTGCGCATCCCGCGTGCCCGCGCTTCGATCAGAAACGGCGTGTCCTCGGGGACGTAGACGAGATCGAAGGCGGTCGAGCCCGGCTGCGCGTCGCGCGGCAGCAGCGAGCCTGCAGCGTGGCCTTGCATGCCGACGGGCGTGGCGTTGACGTAGAGATCCGCTGCAGGCACCGCGTCGAGGCTGCACGCGGCGGCGCCGAAGTCGGCGGCGACGGCGCGGGCCCGTGCGAGGTCGCGCGCCGCGATCGTGAGCGCGGCTGCACCGCCGCGCCGCGCCGCTTCGGCGACCGCGCGCGCCGCGCCGCCCGCGCCGAGCACCGCGACGCGCGCACCGCGCAGCGCGACGTCGTATTGCGCGAGCGCAGCCTCGATCCCCGCGACGTCGGTGTTGTCGGCGACCAAGGTCTGCCCGACGCGGGTGAGGACGTTCGCGGCACCGCAGGCACGCGCCGCACTCTCGATCCGGTCGGCCAGCTCGAGCGCGCGTTCCTTGTGCGGCAGCGTGACGTTGCAACCGACGAACTCCGGCGTCGCGCGCCAGCGCGCGAGCGTCGCGGCGAGGTCGGCGGGCGCTACGTCGACGGCGTCGTACAGCAGCGCGATCCCGGACGCAGCCGCGAAGCGTGCGAACAGCGCCGGCGACCGGCTGTGGGCGACCGGGTGCCCGATCACGGCCGCGCGGCGCGGCGCGCTCATCGCACGCCGTCCAGCGCGCGCGCGAACCCCGGAAACGATACGGCCATGCAGTCGGGGTCGTCCAGCCGCACGTCGATCCCTGCAGCATGACCGGCGACCGCGAAGGCCATCGCGATGCGATGATCGCCGGCGGTGACGACGGCGCCGTCGTGCAGCGTGGCCGGCCCGCGCACGGCAAAGCCGTCGGGCGCGGTCTCGACCTCGATGCCCAGCGCGCGCGCCGCGTGCGCGAACGTGTCGATCCGGTCGGACTCTTTCACGCGCAGCTCGGCGGCGCCCGAGACGCTCGTCCGGCCGTGCGCGAAGGCGCCCAAAACGCCGACCAGCGGCAGCTCGTCGATCAAGCCGGGGACCTCGCCGGGAGCGATGACCACCGCGCTCAACCGTGCACCGCGCACGCTCACGCGCCCGTGCGGCTCGGGGCCGGTGCTCGTCTGCGATACCTCGACGTCCGCGCCGAAGCGCCGCAACACGTCCAGAAACGCCGTGCGGGTGGGGTTGAGCCCGACGTCGTCGAGCGTCGCGTGCGCGCCCGGGACCGCCGCGGCCGCCGCGAGCAGAAACGCCGCACTCGACAGGTCGCCCGGGACGTGCAACTGCGTCGCCTGCGGCGTTTGCGGACCCTCGACGACGAGTGCGTCGCCGTCGTGCCGGCAGCGCACGCCGAAGGCTTCGAAGAGCCGCTCGGTGTGGTCGCGCGTCGCGAGCTGCCCGGTCAGCCGCGTCGGGCCGTGCGCGCCTAGGGCCGCGAACAAGACCGCCGACTTCACCTGTGCGCTGGGGACCTCGATTGCGACCGCTGCACCGCGCGCTGCGGCGTTGCCGTGCACGACCAGCGGGGCCGTCCCGGCCGGCGACAGCTCGATGCGCGCGCCGAAGGCGGCCAGCGGTGCGGCGACGCGCCGCATCGGACGCGCGCGCAGCGACGCATCGCCGTCGAGCGTGGCGACGATCGCCCGCGTCGCGAGCAGTCCGGTCAACAACCGGATCGTCGTCCCGCTGTTGCCGCAGTCGATCGGCTCGGGCGGCGCGATCAGCGTGCCGGCGCCGCCGCTGACCACCAGCACGTCACCCTCGCGGCGCATCGTCACCCCGAGCGCGCCGAGCGCGCGTTGCGTCGAGCGCACGTCGAGTCCGGCGGGGAGGTTGAACAGCCGCGACTCCCCCTGCGCCAGCGCAGCCAGCATCAGCGCGCGGTGCGCGATCGACTTGTCGCCGGGAACGGTCATCGGTGGAATGGTCGCCGTCATCGTCCTTGCTGGTCCGGAAAAGAGAGCGGGCCCCTCGCCTTCGGCGAGGGGCCCGCGCAGTGGAGTGGGTGGTGGATGCTGCTACTGCGCGACGCCGAACTCGACCGACACGAATTTCGTGGATCCGTACGAATAGCGATACGCAGCGCGATGCGACATGTCCGCTGAGTAAAGCCTAGCGGTGCGGCTCTTGTCAACCGAGCCAGGCTCAGGCGGCTTGGGACGGCCCCGTTTGGCCGAGGCCGCTCGCACCGTAGGTCCGCGGCCCCCGCGGCCGGTCCCGGGCCCGAACCGCCCAACCGCCCGGGACGCCGCCGCCGCACGGCGAACGCGCCCGCCCGATGACGACGCTCGCGGTTCCCCCCTCACTCCTGGCGCAGGCGGTCGCCGTGCGGCGCGATCTCCACATGCATCCCGAGCTCGCCTTCGAGGAGCATCGCACGGCGGGGATCGTGGCCGAGCGCATGCGCGCGCTGGGGCTCGAGGTGCACGAGCGCATCGGCCAGACCGGCGTGGTCGGGCTGCTCGACGGGGCGCAGCCCGGCCCGACGATCATGCTGCGCGCCGACATGGATGCGCTGCCGTTGACCGAGGAAAACGACGTACCGTACGTCTCGCGCAACCCCGGGGTCACGCATGCCTGCGGACACGACGCGCACGTTGCGATGTTGCTGGGCGCCGTCGAGGTCGTCCGCGAGCGGCGCGGCGAGCTGTGCGGGCGCATCGCGTTCGTGTTCCAGCCGGCCGAAGAAGGCGGCGGCGGCGCGCTGGCGATGCTCGAGGAGGGGCTCATCGAGCGCTTCGCCATCGAGCGCGCCTACGGGCTGCACGTGACGACGATCTTTCCGTCGGGTGCCTTTGCGTTGCGGCCCGGCCCGTTGATGGCCGCGGTCGACTCGTTCGACCTCGTCGTCGAAGGCGTCGGCGGTCACGGCGCTATGCCGCAGCGCGCGGTGGACCCGGTCGTCGTCGCCGCCGACCTAGTCGGCGGCTTGCAGCGCATCGTGAGCCGCGAGATCGACCCGATCGAACCCGCGGTGATCACGATCGGCGCGATCAACGGCGGCACGACCTACAACGTGATCCCGCCACGCGTCGCCCTCAAGGGCACCGTGCGCACGTTCGACCAGGCGACGCGCGACACGATGGAGGCGCGCATCCGGCGCATCGCCGAGCACACCTGCGCCGCGGCCAACGCGACCTGCTCGTTAGCTTGGCATCCGTCCTATCCGGTGACCGCGAACGACCCGCACGAGGCGGCGTTCGTGCGCGCGACGCTGGCCGCGCATTTCGGCGCCGAACGCGTGCTCGAGTCGCCGCCGGTGATGGGCAGCGAAGATTTCTCGTACTTCGCGCAGGCCGTTCCGGCGTGCTTCTGGTTCTTGGGCGCGGGTGACGACGAGCATCGTTTCCCCAACCACCATCCGGCCTTCGACATCGACGAAACCGCGCTCGGCGCCGGGATCGCGGCGCACGTCGCGGTCGCGCTTGCCGGGGCGGCTCGCGGCTCGGGCCCCTAGCATCCGGCACCCGTTTGTGCTACGCTTGGTCGACTTCACGAGCCGAGCACGAGCGGGAAAGCGTGGGGCGGATGATCGCCATCGAAGCCATCAAGTTCAACCACGATACGGGCTCCGCGTCGCACGACGCGCTGAACCTGCGCAGGAACGCGACGAACTTCGTCACCGTCCCCGAGTGGCGGCGCTTCATCTGCGTCAATCCGGAGGACTCGCCTGCGGCGTACGCGGTCGCACCGACGCACGGCAAGACGATAACGATCCAGGCGTCGTTCAGCTCCACGGATTTGGCGCTCGGCCAGGCCGAGATCCGCGCCGAGCATCGTGTGAAGCCGCAGCTGGTTCCGTTCGTGAGCGGCAGCAGCGGCTACGTGACGCTGGAGCTGATCGACCCGCCGGTGCACGAGCGCCGCGTCGGTTTGTACGACCAGACGTGGGAGTGGGAGTACCGCATTCCGCCCCACCACGAGTGGAAGCAGTTCGGGATCACGCGCCACCGGTTCTACGTCGTCCTCGACGTGCCGACGGCACCCTGGCAGCAGGCGCCGTACACCGCCGCCAACACGCAACTGCTCTGGAGCGACGTGCTCGACTACGCGTGCCGCTGGGCCGCCGGTGCGACGACAAAGGATGCGGCCGCGGGGCGCGTGACGCACAGCGTGAACGCGCTGGGTCCCGCGGTGATGACGTACGACTGTCCGGGCGGCGGCGGCTCGAACTACAGCGGTGGACCGTTCGAGTGCAGCGCCTTCCTACAGCTGCTGCACGGCGGAGTCGGTAACGGGATCTACGTCAACTGCAGCGACTGCGCGACAATCACCTCGACGTTCGCCGACGCGCTCGGCTGCGATCTCTGGCAGTCGCAGATGGGCTACGGCTTCGATCTCAACGAGATGATCGCGATCGGCGCGGCGACGTTCCAGCTTGCGTGCGGATTCTGGACCAGCTTCAGCTATCACGAGGTCGCGTGGGAGGGCGCGTGCACGCAGGCCGAAGACGTGTTCGACGCGTGCCTGAAAGTCAACGGCGGGCCGAATCCGATCGGCGCACCGTGGGTACCACTGCTGCCGGTTGATGCGCGCTTCGGAACCACCGGCTCCGGAGAGTACCGCGACCGGCTGGCGACACCCGCCCCGACCGGGCGCCCGAAGTGCAACCCGCAGCCCGGAACGCGCCAGCGGCGCGCGCTCGTCTAGGAGAAGGTATCTCATGCAGGCAGAGCACCGGAGATTCCTCGAGCAGCGCTACGACGTGGAGAGCTGGTT
Organism: Vulcanimicrobiota bacterium; assembly: GCA_003140215.1. GTDB lineage: Bacteria > Vulcanimicrobiota > Vulcanimicrobiia > Vulcanimicrobiales > Vulcanimicrobiaceae > Vulcanimicrobium > Vulcanimicrobium beijerinckii. The sequence goes on from PLJL01000004.1 coordinate 429,669, forward strand.
CGGACACAGCGAAAGCGGGGGCAATGTCAAAGCGTTCGCGTTTACGGGCTTGGAGCTTGGCGGCTGGTCGCTCGTACGCACCGAGCTCCGCGTTGCCGATCACGCTGCGGTCCACTCGATGTGGCGGCACGACGAGGCCGCTGACGCGTTGCTCGCGATCGACGTCTTCGAGTGCGCGTCCGTGCCGGCCGCACACGACCGCCTCCTCGAGATCCTCGCGACCATGCAGTCGAACGAGCTCGAGCTCCGTGTCGGCCCGGCGCCCGGCGACATCGCGTTCGGCCTGCGCGATACGATGCTGCTGTTCGCGCGCGCAAACGTCGTCGTGCACGTGCGAAACGCGGGCCGCGTCGTGGTCGACGTCGACCCGGTCGCCCGCGCGCTCGACGCGCGCCTGCGCGAGCTCGCGGCTGAGGTCGACCCGGAAGCGAAGGCGTAACCGGCTAGCGCTCCTTCGACTCGTCGATGAGCAGGATCGCGCGCCGGTTGCCCGACTGCATGCGCTTGAGCGTCGCCAGCGCGGCGCCGACCGGGCTGCGCGCGTCGAGCATCTCGCTGATCGTATAGCCGAACTCTTTCTTGGCCGAATCGTCGAGCGGGCCGCGCAGCATCCCCGGCACGGCCTGGTAGTTCTCGATCAGCGCGAAGGCCGGTCCGACCGCTTCGTGCAGTTTGCGCGGGTCGGCGGCGATGATGAACACGGTGCGATCGCCGCTCGCGTTCTCGAAGCTCGCGCCCGTCGCGATCCCACGGTCATTGCCGCCGAAGTTCGCCTCGCCGTTCTTCTCCGTGACCTTGTGCAGCCCGTGCGGCGGCGCGGCCCTCAACCGCGCGATCCAGGCGCCGAGTTGCTGCATCGACGCGCCCGTCTCGGCGATCACCTCGTGCCCGCGGAAGTTTTGCGGCAGGTCGGCGTTCGGATCGCTGGCCCTCATCGCGGCGAAGATCTGCGCCGAGCTCACCGGCACGACCGTCACGACGGTCGCCTGCGGGTAGAGCGGGAAGTCGCTGGGATTCACCGCGACGCGGGGTTGCGGCGCGCTCTCCTGGCGCGTCTCGCGACCGCACGCGCACAGCAGCGCCGCGGCGGCGACCGCGGCCCAGATCGTCGGTGCTACTCGGCTCATCCGCCCGCCCTTCGCCGCCGGCCGGCGGGTTCCCGAGGCCGGCTACGGCGTTTCAGCGCGAGACGGCGGCGGGCCGTTCGTTGAAGGCGAGCACCGCTCGGATCAACGGCGCCTGGGCCTCACCCGACCAGGCCATCAACGAGCGCAGATCTTTGGGTAGGCAGCGTCCGCCGAACCCCCGCTCGGCGGTGACCAGTGTGTGGGATTCGCCGACGCGCGGATCGAGCAGAAAAACGTCGCGTACCGTGGTGAAGTCGATGCCGGCGAGGGCGGCCAGATCCGCGAATTGGTTCACGAACGCGACTTTGGTCGCCAAGAACGAGTTCTCCATGTACTTCGCCAGCTCGGCGGCGCGCGCGTCGACCTCGACATAGCGCAGCTCTCCGGCCGCGCTCGATGCGTACGCCGAGCGCACCAGCGCGCAAACCGACGGGTCGCCGGCGAGCACGACGAAACCGCAGGCGTCGGCCTCTTGCCACGGATGTCCCGGCGCCTCGCCGATGTACTCGGGGCTGTAGCCGATCGGCTTGCCGGTCTCGCGGATGAGCGCGTCGGTCGTGCCGGGCGGCACGGTCGACTTGATGCACAGCGGAACCGCGATGCGCTCGACGGCTTCGCGCACGCTCGAGACGTCGCAGCTGCCGGTGCGCTCGTCGAACGGCGTGGGAACCGCGACGAACGCCAGGTCGCCGGAATTGACGGCGTCCAGACAGCGCTGCGAATCCCGCTCGCCGTCGTACTTGTCGTAGCTCGTTACGCGGTGACCGCCGCGAACGAACAGGCGCTCCAGCGCCTGTCCCACCGTGCCGAATCCGACGATGCCGATGTTCACGGCGCTGCGTGTGCGATGTTAGGCGGCGGTCGACCCGGCTCCGACGGCGTCCTTCGCGAGCGAGGTCAGCCGCGCGAACGCCGCGGCGTCATGCACGGCCAGATCGGCGAGCGCCTTGCGGTTCACCGCTACGCCCGACTTCTTGAGCCCGGCCATGAGCCTGGAGTACGACAAACCCTCGCGGCGCGCGGCCGCGTTGATACGGGCGATCCACAGCGAACGGAAGTCGCGCTTGCGCACGCGGCGGTCGCGGAAGGCGTACGCCAGCGAGTGCAGCAGCGCTTCGTTCGCGACCCGGTAGTTGCGGCGCCGTGCGGCGCGGAAGCCCTTGACGAGCTTCATCACCTTGCGGCGGTGCTTGATCTTGTTGAGACCGCGTTTGATACGAGCCATGTGTCAGTCTCCTACAGAAGGTACGGGATCTGCGGCGCAAAACGCTTGAGATCGCCCTTGAAGGTCGGCTGATCGCGGCGGAAGTTCCGCTTGCGCTTGCGCGACTTCTTGCTGAGGATGTGGCCGCAACCGTCGAACTGGTGGCGGTGCAGGACCTTGCCGTTGCCGGTCACTTTCACGCGCTTCGCGGTGCTACGGTGGGTCTTGATTTTAGGCACTGGCTCCCCCGATGGTGGCTACCGCGTCCGTCCCGCTTTCGTGCTCGCCGGCGTCGTCGGTTCCGTGCTCCTGCTCCGGCTCGTGCTCGTGTTCGTGTTCGTCGGCAGCGTGGGTCACGGTCTCGACTTCGTGGTGCGCCGTGTCCGTCTTGAGGTGGACGAAACGCGGCGGACCGAGCGGCGTGGCTCGCGGAGCCATGATGAGAAACATGTTCTTACCTTCGAGCTTGGCCTCGCGTTCGACGATGGCACTGTTCTCAAGGTCCTTGGCGATGCGGTCGAGCAGCCGTTTTCCGAACGCGGTGTACGTGATCTCGCGTCCGCGAAACATGATCGTGACCTTGACCTTACCGCCGTCGAGGAGAAGACGTTCGGCCATCTTCGCCTTGACTTCGTAATCGTGGACGTCGATCTTGGGACGCAGCTTGACTTCGCGCAGCTCCCAGTTGCGCTGTTTCTTGCGCGCCTCTTTGTCTTTTTTCGACTGCTCGTACTTGAGACGACCGTAGTCGCCGATTCGGCAAACCGGGGGGACCGCAGTCGGCGAGACCTCGATGAGGTCGAGCCCCTTGGTTCGGGCCATGTTGAGAGCCTCTTCGGTCGGCATGACGCCGAGCTGTTGGGCGGCCTCGTCGATGACGCGGACTTGGCGGATTCTGATTTGCTCGTTGATGCGCAGCGGTCGTGCTATGACAAACTCTCCGGTAAGAACACAAAAAAAGCGAAGACGCCGAAGCGGTCCCCGCTATCGATATGCAACCGGATCGCCCGCGGGCATCCGGTGAGGACCTTGCGGCCCTGCTTCGGCTCGCGGAGCGTATCACGCCGTCCCGGCGGGCGTCAAGGACGTTCGGGTCACTTCGGGCCGGCGAGGTACCCAAGCGGGCGGCATGCAGCGCCGCTTCCGAGGTCGTGCCCGCGGCGGCGCGTAACGGCCCCCCCAACGTGGCGCAGAGAGAATCCGTGCTCACCGTCGTCACGGCGGTCGGAGCGAACCTGGCGATAGCGATCGCCAAGGGCATCGCCGCGGCGCTCACCGGGAGCGCGGCGATGACGGCCGAGGCGATCCACTCCGGGGTCGACACAGCCAACGAGGCGCTGTTGCTCGTCGGGATGCGCCGCGCCGACAAGGCACCCGACGCGCAGCATCCGTTCGGCTATGCCAAAGAGCTGTACTTCTGGGCCTTCGTCGTCGCGGTGGTCATCTTCGGGTTGGGCGGCGGGGTGACCATCATCGAAGGGTTCGAGCGGCTACGCGATCCGCACCCGCCGGCAAACCCGCTGTGGAACTACGTCGTGCTCGGCATCGCCTTCGTTTTCGAAGGGATCTCGTTCGCCGTCGCGCTGCGACAACTGCGGCGCGACGAGCCGGGCGTCTCGCTGTTCTCCGCCGTCGCCGCCAGCAAGGATCCCGGCGTCTTCGCCGTCGTGCTCGAGGACGCGGCGGCGCTCGCCGGTTTGCTCATCGCGCTCGCCGGCACCATCGTCGCGCAGGTGACGGCCGACGGCCGCCCCGACGGCGTCGCCTCGATCGCGATCGGCGTCGTGCTCGATTTCGTCGCGCTGGTGCTGGTGTGGCAAGTACGCGGCCTGCTGGTCGGCGAGTCGGCCGATCCCGACGTGGTCGCTGCGATCCGTGAGGTCGCGGCTGCGGAGCCCAGCGTGGCGGCGGTGCGGCGCGTGCTGACCATGCACCTGGGTCCCGACGACATCCTCGTCGCGCTCGACCTCGTCTTTCGGCACGACGCAACACTGGCCGAGGTCGCGGCGGCGATCGACCGCATCCAGGGCGAAGTGCAGCGCCGCAACCCGGCGGCGCGCGAGATCTTCATCGAAGTCGACGCCCTGACCGCGCGCACTCGCGGGGCGACATGAGCGGCTAACCGCGCGGTCGCGCCCGGTTCGGGCGCGGCGGGAACTCGGGCCGCGGCGGCGTGTGTTCGAGCGCCTCTTCGACCAGCCGCAGCGCGGCGTCGAGCTGCGGGTCTTCGCCGCGCGTGTCGTCCTGCGGCGCGATGTCGACCACGTGGGTCGGGTCGGTGCCGTAGTTCTCCACGCCCCAGCCCGCGTCCGCGAACCAGAACGAGTACTCCGGCTGCGTTGTCTCGGTACCGTCGACGAGGCGATGGCGCGGGTTGATCCCGATGACGCCGCCCCAGGTGCGCATCCCGACCAGCGGCCCCAGCCCGTAGAGCTTGAAGCAATGACTGAAGATGTCGCCGTCGCTGCCTGCGAACTGATTGGTCACCGCGACCATCGGGCCGCCGACGGACTCCTCGGGATAGGGGAACGGCGGGCCCCAGCGCGACACGTCGTAACCGACGCGCTTGCGCGCGAGCTTCTCGAGCAGCAGCGCCGAGACGTGCCCGCCGCGGTTGTAGCGCACGTCGACGACGAGCCCGTCGCGGTCGAACTCGTTGAGGTAGCCGCGATGAAACTCGGCGAACCCCCACGGACCCATGTCGGGGATGTGCACGTACCCGACGCGCCCGTGCGTGCGCCCGTGCACCAGCGCCCGCTTCGCGTCGACCCAGGCGCGATAGCGTAGCATCCGTTCGTCCTTGAGCGTGCGCACGAGCACGCGGTGCGGCTTGGTCTCCGAATGGCGCGCGACCGTGAGCACGACGTCGCGCCCGGCTTCGTTGACCAGTAGTGCGCCGGGTCCGGTCTGCGCGCTCAGCGCGCGTCCCCCGATCGCCATGATGACGTCGCCGAGCCGCACGTCGACGCCGGGTTCGGCCAGCGGCGAGTCGGCGTCACGGTTCCAGGGATCGCCGCGCAGGATGCGCTCGATGCGATACCCCGCAGCGGCTTCGTCCCAGGCGAGGTCGGCGCCGAGGAACCCGCGTTTGTACTGCGGCGGGATCGGTTTGTCGCCGCCGCTCTCGTAGGCGTGCGAGGTGCCCAGCTCGCCCTGCATCTCCCAGATCAGGTCGGAGAGCTCGTTGCGGGCGCGTACCTTGGGCAGCAGCGCCTCGTAACGAGGCAGCACCGCGTCCCAGTCGATCCCCGACATGCGCGGATCCCAGAAATTTTCACGCTGCAGCCGCCAGGCTTCGCGCAGCATCTGTCGCCACTCCGCGCGCGGCTCGACCAGCACGCTGACGCGGCCGAGGTCGAGCCAGCCGGTGCGCCGGCCGATCTCCACCGGCGGCTTCTCGTCGTCGCCTTCTTCGGGCAGGTCCGCCCCGGCGTCGATCGCGCGCAGTTTGCCGTGCGAGAGGTACACCAGCGTGCGGGCGTCGGGACCGAGCACGAAATCCTCGATCTCCGTCGCCAACGTCGCGCCGCGCTGCTGCTCGAAATCGTATGCCTGCAGCTCGCCTTCGGCGTCGTCGTGCAGGTCGCGCTCTCCCGGCCGGATGCCGCGCACCGGAAAGCGTGAGAACAGCGCGCGCCCTTTCGCTGCGGCGATGCGATCGTAGTCGCCCTCGTCGACCGGAAAGGCCAGCATGCGCAGCGCCAGCCCGTCCGCGTCGATCACGATCTCGGGTTTGGCACGCTTGCGATCGTCCTCGTCGTCATCGTCGTCGTCGCGCGGCTTGTGCAGCGGCGCGGGCTTGGCGACGAACGGGTTCGCTTCGTTCGCGCGCAGCGTCACCAGATACGGTTTGGACGCTTCGGGGAAGCTGAGCTCGAACTGCAGCGCGTCGTAGACCGGGTGGAAGTCGCGGGTGGAGATGAAGTACAAGTACTTGCCTTGCGGGTCCCAGACCGGCGAGCGGTCTTCGCGCAGCGCGCTCGTCGCGTCGACGGTGCGCCCGGTCTCGCATTCCACCAACCGGATCGTCGTGGTGGTGTGCGTCTTGGCCGACCACACGTAGGCCAGCCAGCGCCCGTCGGGCGAGAAGGCGAGATCGCTGATGCGCGCGCCGACGCTTTGATCGAGCCGGCGCGGCGCGGCTCCGAGATCGAGCAGCCACAGCTCGTGGCGGTTGTTGGCGAACGCGAGCCGGTCGCCGGCCGGGGACGCGACGAGCTCGTGCAACACGCCGGCGTCGTCGTACGTGACGAACTCGGGCGCCGCACTCTGGTCGACCGGTGCGACGGCGATGCGCTCGTATCCGCCGGAGTCGTCGACGTACGCTACCCGCGCGTCGTCGTGCAGCCACGTCAGCAGGCGCCGTCGTGCGCTCTCGTCCGCGCTGACCTGCCCGGCGGTCGAACCCGGATGTTCGGTTACCGCCTCTTCCCACAACGGCATCGTGTAAGTGCGCCCGCGCGAGACGATCCCCAGCGCGGTGCCGTCGTGCGAAACGCTGAACCCCTCGAGCAGCTCGGATGCTTCGACGAACCGGCGTGCGGTCTCGGGTGCGTTGGACGGCGTCTCGACGGCGACGCGCACGACGCTGTCGTCGCGCGGGTCGAGCAGCATCAGCTCACCGCCGCAGGCGTACACGATGCGCGTTCCGTCGGTGGCGGGGAAACGCACGTAGTGTTCGCGCTCGTCGGTGTGGCGGCGCAAGTCGCTCCCGTCGGCCAGCACCGAGTAGATGTTTCCGATGCCGTCGTGGTCGGAGAGAAAGATGACCCGCTCGCCCAGCCACAAGGGCCAGGCTAGGTTGCCGTCGAGCTCGCGGCAGATCCGGACGTACTCGCCGCTGCCGCGGACGTCGACCCACAAGTGGCCCGCGGTGCCGCCGCGGTAGCGCTTCCAGCGCGCCGGGTCGATCGCGTTGCGCCCGATCAGCGTCGCGCCGTTCGCCGCGACGTCGAGCGATAGCGCGTGACCGATCCGCAGCTCCACGGGCTCGCCGCCCCCGGCGGCGATGCGATAGGCCAGCGTCACCTTGGCGAACGGCGAACCGGCGTCGCAGGTGAAGTAGATCGCTTGCCCGTCGCGGGACCAGCCGCTGCAATAGAGGGTCTCGCTGCCCAGGTGCGTGAGGCGCCGAACGGCGCCGCCCTGCGCCGGCATCACGTACAGCTCGGGGTTGCCCTCGGCGCGGGCCACGAACGCCAGCCGCCGCCCGTCGGGCGACAGGCGCGGAAGCCCGCACTCGCCTTCGATGGTCGTCAGGCGGCGCGCGACGCCGCCGCCGGCATCGACCGACCAGAGGTCGTCCTCGCACGCGAAGACGATGCGGTCGCCCGCGATGGTCGGGGTGCGTACGTAGCCCGTGGCGTTCACCCGCGACGGGTACGCGGGCCGGAGAGGAGTCCCTGGTGTTGCGAGCAGGGGGTCCCTTCGAAGCGTTTGGCCGCCGCGCTGGCCGGGGTACGAGCCCGCGAGCGATGGATGACAACGAACGCCCGGTCAAAGAGCTCCTGCACGATGTGCGCCAGCGCGTCGAGCGCGTCGCTGATTCGGCGTGAGGCCGGCCCCAACGGCGTAACGGGAACCGCACCGCGCGTCCGTGAACGCGAACGCGCGATGGACGACCCCCACGCCGCGGCCGCGTTGCTGACGGCGTTTCGTGCCGGCGATCCGCGCGCGCTCGCCCGCGCGATCTCGCGCTGTGAGTCGGGGCGCGGCGCCGGACTGATCCACGCGCTCTATCCGCTGACCGGCCGCGCCGTGACCGTCGGCCTCACCGGACCGCCCGGCGTCGGCAAATCGACCCTCAGCTCCGCGCTGGTCGCGCACGTGCGCAAGCTCGGCAAGACCGTCGGCGTGATCTCCGTCGATCCGAGTTCGCCCTTCTCGCACGGCGCGCTGCTGGGCGACCGCATCCGGCTCGCGGAGCACTTCGTCGACCCCGACGTGTTCATCCGCTCGATGGCGTCGCGCGGCCACCTCGGTGGGCTGGCGGGCGCCACCGCCGACGCGGTTTCACTCATGGACGCGTTCGGCAAGGACGTCGTGCTCGTCGAGACGGTCGGCGTGGGCCAGTCCGAGATCGAGATCGCCGAAGTCGCCGACACGACGCTGGTGGCGTTGCAACCGGGGAGCGGCGATTCGGTGCAGGTGCTCAAGGCCGGCGTCCTCGAGATCGCCGACGTCTTCGTGGTCAACAAGAGCGATCACCCGATGGCCTTGCAACTGCAGCGCGAGATCCGTTCGATGATGGAGATGCTCGTCTACGACGCTTGGGTTCCGGAGCTGGTGAGCACCCAAGCACTCCAAGGTAAAGGGATCGACAAGCTCTGGGACGCGATCGTCGCGCACGATGCGTGGCTGCGCGAAAGCGGCGCGATCCGCGCGAAGCGGCGCGCGGCGTTCGCGCACCGCGTTCGTCAGCTCGCGCTGGGGACGCTGGACGCGCGCATCGAGAGCGTGGTCGCCGAGCTCGGCGACGACCTCGACCCCTACGCCGCGGCGGAGATCGTGCTGGAGCGCTTCGGCGTGCGCGACGGCGTCGGGGCGCTGGGCAACGTGCGCGCCCCCGGCGCCGTGCGCGCGCACGTCAAGGGGTTGTGACGCTCGGGGCTGCGGGTGCGCCGTCCGCGCGCGAATGGCAAGTGCGCTTGAGTGACGGGGCCGAGACGACGGTGGAGCAGTGGGGTGAGCGTGGGCCGCTCGTCGTCGCCGTGCACGGGTTGAGCTCGTCGCGCCGCGGCTGGGCGCGCATCGGCGAGCACCTCGCCGACCGCTACCGCGTCGTCGCGTACGATCAGCGCGGACACGGCGACAGCACGGCGCGCGGCCCGATGACGCTGCAACGCAGCGTCGATGACCTCGCCGAGGTAGTCGCCGCGCTCGACGAGCCGGTTCACGCGCTGGTCGGACACTCGTGGGGCGGCGCCGTCGCCGTGGCCGGCGGCCTGCGCGTCGATCCGGCGCGCGTCGTCGCGATCGACCCGATGCTGCACGTCGCGCGCGGCGTCTGGAGCACGCAAACGCTGCCTGCGTACCGGCGTATGCTCGGCGAGCCGCTCGACGAGCGGGAGGCGTCGATCCGGGTTTCGCACGCGGCGCTGCCCGACGTCGAGATCGAATCGAAGCTGCACGCGGCGCGCCGGATCACCCTTGCGCCGATCGTCGCGCTGGGCGTCGAGAACGGCATCGACGAAGGGCGCTGGGACGTGCGCGACCTCGTCCCCGGCTACCCCAAGCCACTGCTCGTCGCGCTGGCCGATGCGCGCCGCAGCGTCGTGGTTGCGGCGGACCGGCCCGGGCTAGTCGAGCGCGGTGGCCCGCACGTGCGGGTCGAGGTGTTCGAGGGCGCGAGCCACTCGCTGCAGCGCGACGCCTTCGACCGCTTCATGCCGGTGCTCGAGACGTTCCTGGCCCAGTGACGGGCGCAACCCCGGCGATTCGGGAAAGTGACGGCAAGAGGTCGAACCCTCGGGTTGACCCGGAGGAAGCACTAGCACGTGGCCAAGATGATCGATCGCGCGTCGGGACTGGGACCCGGCCTCACCCCGGAGTACGGCGAGCTCGTCGAGCGCTGGGACGCCAAGGCCGGCCGGACGCCGCCTCGCAGCGGCAAAGGCTCGGGGGCCGTCGACCGCACGATCTCGGACCTGCCGCTCAAGACCCTCTACGGCCCGGCCGACGTCGCGCAGCTCGACCTGGCCGCCGATTTGGGCGTACCGGGCGAATTTCCGTACACGCGCGGGATCCATCCGACGATGTATCGTTCGCGGCTGTGGACGATGCGCCAGTTCGCGGGCTTCGGCAACGCCAAACAAACCAACGAGCGCTATCACTTCCTGCTCTCGCAAGGTCAGATGGGGCTCTCGGTCGCGTTCGACATGCCTACCCTGATGGGTTACGACTCCGACAGCCCCAAAGCGCTGGGCGAGGTCGGCAAGTGCGGCGTCGCCATCGACAGCGTGCGCGACATGGAGACGCTCTTCGACGGCATCGACTTGGGCGCGATCACGACCTCGATGACGATCAACGGCCCGGCCGCGATCGCACTCGCGCAGTACATCGTGACGGCCGAGAACAAAGGCATCCCGCGGGCTCGGCTCGGCGGCACGCTGCAAGCCGACATCCTCAAAGAGTACATCGCGCAGAAAGAGTGGATCTTTCCGCCCCGCCCGCACGTCCGCATCATCGTCGACATGATGGAGTTCTGCACGCGCGAGATGCCCAAGTGGAACACCATCTCCGTGTCGGGCTACCATATCCGCGAAGCGGGGTCGACCGCGGCGCAAGAGTTGGCGTTCACCCTAGCCGACGGTTTTGCGTACGTCGAAGCCGCGGTCGCGCGCGGGATGGACGTCGACGATTTCGCGCCGCGTCTGTCGTACTTTTTCAACAGCCACATCGACTTCTTCGAGGAGATCGCCAAGTTCCGGGCGGCCCGGCGGATCTATGCACGGCGCATGCGCGACGTGTTCGGGGCCAAGGACCCGCGCTCGTGGCAGCTGCGCTTCCACACCCAGACCGCCGGCTGCAGCGCGACGGCCCAGCAGCCCGAGAACAACATCGTGCGCGTCGCCTACGAAGCGATGGCGGCAGCGTTGGGCGGAACCCAGTCGCTGCACACCAACTCGATGGACGAAGTGATGGCGCTGCCCACGGAGAAGTCGGTGGAGATCGCGCTGCGCACCCAGCAGGTGCTCGCGTACGAGACCAACGTCACCAACGTCGTCGACCCGCTGGGCGGCTCGTATTTCGTCGAGGCGCTGACCGACGAGATGGAACGCCAGGTCGAGGAGTACTTCGCGCACATCGCCGAGTTCGGCGGGATGGTCGAAGCCGTCGAGGCCGGCTATCCGCAGCGGGAGATCGCCGATGCTTCCTATCGGTACCAGCGGTCGATCGAGTCCGGCGAGCGGATCATCGTCGGCGTCAACGCGTTCGAGCGTCCCGACGAGACGCCGTCGGCGGACCTGCTCAAGATCGGTGCCGAGATCGAACGCGGTCAAGCGCGCGCGGTGCAGGACGTTCGGGCGAGCCGCGACGGCGCCGCCGTCGAGGTGTCGCTCGCCGCGCTCAAGCGCGCCTGCGCCGGCGACGCCAACGTCATGCCGCCGTTGATCGAGTGCGTCAAAGCGGTCTGCACCGAAGGTGAGATCATCGACGCAATGGTCAGCGTCTACGGCCGCTACACGGAAACCTCAGTATTTTGACCGCCAACACTACCGCTAGGCTCCGGCCCTTGCGCGTAATCGTTGCGAAGGCCGGGCTCGATGGCCACGACCGCGGGGCGAAAGTCATCGCTCGCGCGCTGCGTGACGCGGGGATGGAAGTGATCTACACCGGGCTGTTCCAGACACCCGAGCAGATCGTGCAGACCGCGATCCAAGAGGACGCCGACGGGATCGGCCTGTCGATCCTCTCGGGTGCGCACATGACCTTGTTCCCGCTCGTCGTCGAGCAGCTCAAGGCGCAGGACGCCGGAGACATCGTCTTCTTCGGCGGCGGCACGATCCCGGCCGACGACGCCGCGGAGCTCAAACGGCTCGGCGTGCGCGCGATCTTCACGCCTGGCGCGCCGCTGTCCGAGATCATCGCCTTCGTCGAACGCGAGTGCGGCAAACGACGCGAACTTGTCGGTTAGGATCAGCAGTATGGTGATGGACCGAGCGCAGCAGCATCTCGCGCTGTCCAGTATGGTGTTGCGAGGTCGGACCGGGGGCCCCGCGCGAAGCGCGGGGGGCGCGCAGCGAGAGCGGAGCGCCGTATGACCGTGCGCACGCGCGTCGCACCGTCTCCGACGGGCGATCCGCATGTCGGTACGGCGTATGTCGCGCTGGTGAACTACTGTTTCGCCAAGCAGCAGGGCGGCGATTTTCTGCTCCGCATCGAGGACACCGACCAGGCGCGCTCGACGCCCGAGTCCGAGCGCGCGATTCTGGCCGCGTTGCGCTGGACCGGTCTGTCGTGGGACGAGGGTCCCGACGTCGGCGGACCGCATGGCCCCTACCGCCAGAGCGAACGCAGCGCGATCTACGAACGCTACGCCGCGGAGCTGCTCGCCACGGGCCACGCGTTCCGCTGCTTTTGCACGCCGCAGCGGCTCGAGGAGATGCGCGCCGCGCAGCGCGCCGCTAAGATTCCGCAGAAATACGACGGGCGCTGCGTCGCGGTCCCCGACGCCGAATCGGCGGCGCGCGCCGCGGCCGGCGAACCGTTCGTCGTGCGGATGAAGGTGCCGGCCGCGGGCGTGTGCATCGTCGAGGACGTCGCCCGCGGCCCGGTACCCTTCGAATACGCGACGGTCGACATGCAGGTGCTGCTCAAGTCGGACGGTCTGCCGACCTATCATCTCGCCAACGTCGTCGACGACCACCTCATGGAGGTCACGCACGTGATCCGCGGTGAGGAATGGATGTCCTCGGCGCCCAAGCACCTGTTGTTGTACTCGTATTTCGGATGGACGCCGCCGGTGCTCATGCATCTGCCGCTGCTGCGCAACCCGGACAAGTCGAAGCTCAGCAAACGCAAGAATCCGACCGGGATCCTGTTCTACGAGCGGATGGGCTATCTGCCCGAAGCATTGCTCAACTTTCTGGGTCTGCTGCTCGCCGCGGCGCCCGAGGGTCAGGAGATGTTCGGGCTGCCGGCGCTGATCGAGCGGCTCGACCTGGCGAAGATCTCCTTGGGCGGCCCGGTCTTCGACATCGCCAAGCTGGACTGGCTCAACGGTCAGTACCTGCGGCATTTGACGCCGGCCGAGCTGATCGACCGCACGGCGTCCTGGGGTTTCGATCGCGCGCGGATCGACCGCATCGCGGAGCTGGCGCAGTCGCGCGTCGAGCGCTTGAGCGATCTGGTCCCAACCGCGGCGTTTTTGTTCGCGGGGCGGGTGGCGGTAACGCCTGAGGCGTTCGCGGGGGCCAAGCTCGCCGAGCTCGACGTGCGCAAAGCGCTTGCGCTCGCGATGTGGCGCCTCGACACGCAGGCCGTCTTCGACAAGACGACCGTCGAGGTCGTGCTCAAGAGCGTCGGCGAGACGCTGGGCACAAAGTTCCGCGACCTTTCGCGCGTCTACTACGTGGCGATGACGGGCAGCCCGACCTCGCTGCCGCTCTTCGACTCGATGGAGCTGCTGGGGCGCGATCTGTGCCGCGAGCGCTTCCGCGTCGCGCTCGACGTCCTGGGCGGCATGAGCGCCAAAGAACAGAAAGAATGGCAGCGCAGCACGTCGCCCGACGAATCCGATGGAGCGGCGGCGTGAGCGCACGGGCGATCGTCTTGGCCGCCGGCAAGGGGACGCGCATGAAGTCGGCGCGGCCCAAGGTGCTGCACGAGCTGTGCGGTCGGCCGATGCTGTGGTGGGTGCTCGAAGCGCTTCGGGCGGCCGGCGTCGACGACGTCGTCGTCGTGACCAACCCGCAGCTCGACCCGCTGCTTGCGTCGTTCGGCGTGCGCACGGCGATCCAATCCGAACAGCTGGGAACCGGGCACGCAGTGCGCATCGGACTCGATGCGCTCGCGCCGGGCGACGGCTGCGTGGTGGTGGCGTACGCCGACATGCCGCTCGTCGGCGCGTCGTTGTTCGAGGACGTGCGGGCGGCGCTCGATCCGGACGCGCGGATCGCGCTCGCGCTCGTCACCGCGCGGATGCCGCTGCCGTCGGCCTTCGGCCGCATCCTGCGCCATCCGAGGAAGGAGCGTGTCGAGCGCATCGTCGAGGCGAAAGACTGCACGCCCAAGCAGCTCGCGATCGACGAGATGAACGCCGGGATCTATGCCTTCGCCGAACCGGCGTTGCGCGAGGTCATCGCCGGCGTCGGCAACCGCAACGCGCAGGGCGAGTTCTACCTCACCGACACCGTCGCGCTGCTCGCCGGCTCCGGGCGCCGCGTCGCCGCGGTCTCGGCCGCCGACTACCGCACCGTGCTGGGCGTCAACGACCGCGTCGAGCTGGCCGAGGCGCGCGCCGTGCTCAACCGGCGCTTGTGTGAGGAGCACATGCGCGCCGGGGTCACGATCGTCGATCCGGCGACGACCTACCTCGAGCCGGAGCTGGTCATCGCCGCCGACGTGACGATCCTGCCCGGCACCTCGATCTCGGGCCGGACCCGCGTCGGCGCCGGGACGACGATCGGCCCGCGCTGCCGCATCGCCGACGCCGCGATCGGGTCGCGCTGCGACATCCGCGAGAGCGTCGTGCTGGCGACGCGGCTGGGCGACGACGTGCGCGTGGGACCCTTCGCGCATTTGCGGGACGGCAACGTGATCGGCGACCGCGTGCGGATCGGCAACTTCGTCGAGTTCAAGAAATCCGAGATCGGCGACGACGTCAAGGCCAACCACCTGGCCTATATCGGCGACGCCAGCGTCGGCGCGCGCACCAATTACGGTGCGGGCGCGATCACCTGTAACTTCGACGGCGTGAACAAGAACCGCACCGAGATCGGCGCCGACGTCTTCGTCGGAACCAACAGCTCGCTGGTGGCCCCGGTGACGCTGGGCGACGGGGCGATCACCGGCGCGGGCGCGGTGGTGATCCGCGACGTCGAGCCGGGCGGCAAAGTCGTGGGCAACCCGGCTCGATCGATCGCGACGAAGCCTACCGAGGCGTAGCCGCCGCTAGTCGTCGTCGGGGACGAGATGCGAGGGCGCGCGCTGCGAGGCCGCCCGCAGGACGCTGCGCGTCAGGCGGATCCCGCTCAACGGCGTGACCGGCTGGTTGTAGTCGAACATGTCGTCGGGCGAATTGGCGCCGGCATCCCGCTGGCCCAGCGTTCCCAGGCCGAAGGTGTTCTCGATGTAGCGTGTGATGCTGGCGGTCTCGTACTGCACGTGCGAGACGTAGCCGTGCTTCGTGTACGGCGAGACCACGAGCAGCGGCACGCGGAATCCCGGGCCGTTTCGGTCGATCTTCGGCGGCGCGACGTGATCGTACCAACCGCCCCAATCGTCCCACGTTACGAAGATCGCGGTGTCCTTCCAGTACTTGCTACTGCCGATCGCATCGACGATCGAGGTGACCCAGGCCGGGCCGCTCGTCGACGGGAACCGCGCGTGATCGGAGTTAAAGGCATCCGGCGTCACGAACGAGACGTCGCGCAGCGTACCGTTCGCGATGTCGGTGAGGATGGTCGTCTCCGGGGCGACTTGATTGTTCGTCCAGTCGGCTCCGTAGCGGATGTGTCTGATGGCGTCGAACGGGGTCCACAGCGAGCCGGCGAGGTCGCCCGGAGCACCGATCTGCGGGGCGTAGTAGGCCCACGTCACGCCTGCGGGATCCATACGATCGGCGATCGTCTGATAGTCGAAGCAGGGAGGATTGGAGGATGACGCGATGGTCCCGTCCGCTTGCATCATTTGAACCCACGTGCCGGCCGGAGCATCGCACCCCCACGGCAGTGCCGAGGGGACGTTGACGACGTTGGCCGCCTGACCCGCGACAATGTACTGGTGCGCCGTATAGCTCGCGCTGCTGCTGGACGCGAACATCCGGTCCGCGAGCGCATACTTCGAAGCGAGGTCAAAGTACGGCTGTGCTTCCGAGCGCGGCACGTAAGCGTACGCAATGTTCGTCTCGTTGCGCGGGAAGGCGCCGACGTGGTCGAAGCCGTCCATCTTTCCACTGTCCGAGCTCGCCGTGAAGTCTGCGTAGAGGTGATTGGGGTCGAGCCCGTATGCCATGGATACCGGCCGCAGCGGGACGCTGCTGCCGTCCGACGCGAGGCCCGACGCGACGGTATCTGCCCCCGGATATCCTTGGAAGAGGTTGTCGAACGAACGGTTTTCTTGCACGATGACCACGATGTGCTTGATCACGTCGCTCGAGCGCTTGACGGACGTACTCCCGTCCGGGATCAACCCGCTGTGCGTCGTTCCGCCCCCGCCGCAACCGGCGGCGACGGCAAGGACCAAGACCGCAACCCAACTGCGCGGCGAAACTGTCATACACCCGTGTTCGACCGGAGGCACGGCGGTCTACAGGTCGCAAGGGCAAACTCTCATGCGCTAAGGTCCGGCCGAAAACGGCCGATAACGGCCCGTCGACCGCCGCTTAGTCGTCGGGTGGGGGGCCGATATCGATGGCCTGCAAATGGCGGAAGCTCTCGGCCGAACGGCGGCGCGTCGCGATCGACGTGTAGGCATGCGGAGCCGCGTTGAGGTCGAGCGTGTCGGCGATCGAGGTTGCCGTCGCGTCGGTTTGGCCGAGCGTGCCGAGACCGAACGTATCCTCGATGAAGCGCAGGATGCTGCCGAACTCGTAGGTGGTGTGGCTGACGTAGCCCGAGCGCGCATAGGGCGACGCGACGATGAGCGGGACGCGGAATCCCATCCCCATGCGGTCGCGGTGCGGCGGTTTGACGTGGTCGTACCAGCCGCCCCAGTCATCCCAGACCACGATCAGCGCGGTGTCTTTCCAATACGGGCTGGTGCCCAGGGTGTTGGCGATCGTCGCAACCCAGTCCGGACCGCTGCCGTCGCTCGCCGAGGCGTGATCGCTCTCGCGGAAGTTCGGAACGACGTAGGACACTTGCGCCAGCCGGTTCTGCTTGATGTCGTCGAGGATCGTGTTCTCCGGGGACACGACATGCGACCAATCGGCGCCGAAACGAACGTGTTTGACCGCATCGAACGCGGACCAGATGTCGCCGTTTCGCGTCGCGATCAGCGGTGCGTAGTAGGTCCATGAAACGTTGCGCGCATCGAGCAAGTCGCCTAGCGTCGGCGTGTCGAGGCACGGCGACATGGGGTTCTGCAGTTTCGGCGTATCGGGTCCGTTCGGTCCGTCGACGGCGCCGGGATCGTCGTCGGCGAGCCGGTCGGTGAGCGCGGAGGCCGGACCGTCGCAGCCCCAAACGTAGGAGTTGGGGAAAGCCGTCGGGTTCTCCGACAAACTCAACGCCGTACCCGCGATCAAGTACAGGTGCGCCGGGTAGCTCGGTCCGGAGTTGCTCTGGAACATGCGGTCGCCGAACGTGAACTGCTGCGCGAGGTCGCGATAGGGCCGCGTCTCGTCGGCGGGGACGTAGCCCAGGCCGTCGGACGGGTTCACCGCCGAACCGCCCCAATTGCCCGTCACGACGCCGTCGAAGCCGTCCATTTTGCCGTGGTCGTACTGCTTGAGAAAGTTGTAGTGGCTGTGGTCGACGTCGCCGGGCGTTTCGAGCCGAATCGGCCGTAACGCGACGGTTCCGCGGTCCTGCGTCGGCGCCGTGGCGACGGTGTCGGCGCCGGGAAATCCGCCGAAGAGGTTGTCGACCGAGCGGTTTTCCTGGATCACGACCACGACGTGGGCGATCTTGCCGCCGGCCGGGGTGATCACCACGGTCGTCGGCGTGACGCCGCTCGTCGTGCCGCCTCCGCCACCGCAGCCGCCCAAAGCGAGAACGAGGCTGAGGGTCCATCCTACGCTTGCGTGATCCTTCACGTCAGACTCGTTCCACCGCCGCCCGCGCGTCTAGTGAGCCTTTTGGGCCCTTTTTCGGTGAGCCCTCAGGCCTGCCAGGCTCCCCTCCCGCAGAGGAAGCGGTCGACGGCGATCGGGAAACGCGCCGTATCGTCCGTTCTCGGGTGGCGGCCGGAGGGAGGTTTCCGTGGAGCAGTCCGGATCCGATCTCAGCGCGCGCGTCGCGCGGCTGGAGTCCTCGAGCCGTCGCGATCGTGCGATCGTCGTCGCGGTCGCCGTTCTCGCCCTGGCGACGGCGCAGGTGCCGGCGCCGAGCTCGACGCCCGTCGTCGTGCGCGATGCGACGGGGGTCAGCGCGACGCTGAGCGCCCGGGGATTGACGGTCCGCGATGCCGCCGGACACGAGCGCGCCTTCGTGGGAATCGACGTCGACAATCGCCCGTCGGTCGACCTCGGCGACTCGGCGGGGCAGCTGCGCGAGTCGATGTACCTGCTCAACGAGCTGCCGGTGCTGCGGCAGTTCGATAAAGCCGGAAAGCGGCGCGCCGAGATGCGCCTCGACGCCAGCAACGACGGCGAGCTGCTGATCAACGACGCGGCCGAGAAGCTGCGGCTCGCGCTCTTCCGCACGAAGGGCGGCGACCCGCAGCTGGGGCTGTACGGTTCGGACGAGAAGTTGCGAGCGTACTTCTCGACCGATGACGACTCGCCGTACCTGGTGATGCGCGACAACGCCGGAACGACGCGCATCTATGCCGGCGGGTACAAGGACGGCTCGATCGGCCTCGACATTCGCAACGCGGCCAACGCCATCGTCTGGCGGGCGCCGTGAGCGCTGCGGTCCTGGCGGTGCGGATCGCTCGGCTCGAACGCGCCGCGCGCCGGGACCGCATGGTCGCGCTGGGCGTGCTCGCGATCGTGCTCGCGACGGGCCAGGCCCCCGCGCCTACCGCGGCGCCGCTGACGGTGCGCGCGGACTCTGGCGCGCAGGCGACGATCTCCGCCCGCGGGCTGAGCGTCAGCGCGACCACCGGATCCGTGCGCACCGCCTTCGGCTTCGACAAGGATGCGTACCCGTCGCTCGACCTCTCCGACACGGCGGGACGGATTCGCGAGTCGATGTATCTGCTCGCCGACCGGCCCGTGCTGCGCCAATTCGACGCGGCGGGGAAACGTCGCGCCGAGTTGTTCTTGGCATCCGATACGCAGAACGGCGAATTCGTGATCCGCGACGCCAACGACGTCACACGGGTCGCCGTGTTCCAGGGTAGCCAGGGCTTGCCCGAGATCGCCTTCTACGGCACCGACGGCAAGGTGCGCGGGTATCTGTCGGCCGACGACGACGCGCCGTACCTCGTGATGAAGGACCGCTCCGGCACGTCACGCGTCGTCATGGGCTCGTACGCAACGGGCAAGATCGGCATGGATGTCCGCAACGCCGCGGGGACCGCGGTCTGGTCGAAGCCGTAGCCGCCGCGCTGACCGCGAGGAGGAGCGTTCCGGCATCGGCCCGGACTTCTGGGCGGTGAGCCGCTATGACCATCCGCGCGACTTTGTCGGGTACGGTGCGACGCCGCCCGATCCGAAGTGGCCCAACGGAGCGCGGCTGGCCGTGCAGATCGTGATGAACTACGAAGAGGGCTCGGAGTACGCGATCGGCGACGGCGACGCGGCATCGGAGATGTATCTGACCGAGGTGCCCGGCGCGGCGCTGGGCGCCGGCAAACGCGACCTCATCGTCGAATCGGTCTACGAGTACGGCAGCCGCGCCGGCTTTTGGCGGCTCATGCGGATGTTCGGCGAGCGCCGCATCCCGATCACCGTATTCGGTGCGGCCCTAGCGCTCGAGCGCAATCCGCCGGCCGCCGATGCGATCCGCGCCGCGGGATACGAAGTCTGCTCGCACGGCTGGCGCTGGATCGGCTTCCAAGACATGGGCGAAGAAGAAGAGCGCGCGCAGATGCGGCGCGCGGTCGCGTCGATCGAGCGCACCACCGGAACGCGCCCCTACGGCTGGTACTGCCGCTACGCGCCCTCGCTCAACACGCGCCGCCTCGTGGTCGAGGAGGGCGGGTTTCTCTACGATTCCGACGCCTACAACGACGATCTCCCGTACTACACGCGAGTGGGCGGGAAGCCGCACCTCGTGATCCCCTACACGCTCGACGTGAACGACATGAAGTTCAGCGTGGCGCCGGGGTTCACGTCGGGGGACGGATTCTCAGCGTATCTTAAGGACGCGTTCGACGTCTTGTACCGCGAAGGAAAGACCGCGCCCAAGATGATGTCCGTGGGCTTGCACACGCGCCTGGCCGGCCGGCCGGGCCGCGCGGCGGCGCTCGAACGCTTTCTCGACTACCTCGTCGCGCAGGAGGATGTCTGGATCTGCCGGCGCGTCGACATCGCGCGGCATTGGATCGCGACCCACCCGGCGGAGGGCTGATGCACGCGGGCGCGTTTCGCCTTCCCAAAGCCGAGCTGCACGTCCACGTCGAAGGGACCTTCGAACCCGAACTGATCTTCGAGATCGCCGAACGCAACGGCGTGCAGTTGCCGTTCCCGTCGGTCGATGCGCTGCGCCGGGCGTATGAGTTCACCGACTTGCAATCGTTTCTGAACCTCTACTACGCGGCGATGACGGTGCTGCAAACCGAACGCGATTTCGCCGAGCTCGCGCACGCATACCTGGGCCGCGCGCGCGAGCAGGGCGTGGTCCACGCCGAGATCTTCTTCGATCCGCAAGCGCACACGTCACGCGGGGTGCGTTTCGAGACCGTCATCGACGGTTTGTGGTCGGCGGTGCGCGACAGCGAGCGGCTCTACGGGATCAGCTCGAAGCTGATCATGTGTTTTCTGCGCGATGCGAGCGCCGAGTCGGCCATGGCGACCCTGGAAGCGGCGCTGCCGTACGGGGAGCGCATCGTCGCCGTCGGGCTGGACTCGGCCGAGCTGGGTCATCCGCCCTCGAAGTTCCGCCGCGTTTTCGAACGCGCGCTCGCCGCGGGCTGGAAGACCGTCGCCCACGCCGGCGAGGAAGGTCCGCCCGCATACGTCTGGGAGGCGCTCGACGCGTTGCGCGTGTCGCGCGTCGATCACGGCGTGCGCAGCCTCGAGGATCCGCAGCTGGTGGCGCGCCTGCGCGACGAGCGGATCCCGCTCACGGTCTGCCCGCTCTCCAACGTGAAGTTGCGCGTGGTCGACCGGCTCGAAGACCATCCGTTGCGCCGCATGCTCGAGTCCGGCTTGGTGGTAACGGTGAACTCCGACGACCCGGCGTACTTCGGCGGCTACGTGGGCGAGAATTTTGCCTCGGTCGCGCAGGCGCTCGATCTCGCGCCCGGCGCGCTCGCGCTGCTGGCGCGCAACAGTTTCGAAGCCTCGTTCATCGATGCGCCGACGCGGGCGGCGTACCTGGCCCGCGTCGACCGCGCCGAGGTCGGCGCATGAGACTGCACGGCCGCCTCGCGGAGCTCGCGCGGCTCGGCGCAACCGGCGAGGGCATCGATCGCGGCTTGTTCACGCCCGCCGAGCGCGCCGCGCGCGAGCGTCTCGCGAGCTGGTGCCGCGCGGCCGGGTTACGGCTCGAGCAGGATCGGGTCGGCAATCTGTTCGCGCGGCTCGACGCGCCCGGCGCCGCGGGCGGCGCGCCGATCCAGTGTGGGTCGCATCTCGACACGGTTCGCAACGGCGGCGCCTACGACGGGGCGTACGGTGTCGTCGGCGGGCTCGAAGCGCTCCAGCGGATCGCCGCATCGGGCCGGCCGTTGCAGCGGTCGCTGGAGGTCGTAGCGTGGGCGGGCGAAGAGGGCAGCCGTTTTCCGCTGGGCTGCTTGGGCAGTTCGGTATACGCCGGGCAAACGGCGTACGACGCCGCGGCGGCGCTCGTTGCCGACGACGGTGAGTCGTTCGGAGCGGCCGTGCGCGGACCCAACGGATTGCTCGACGGCGTGCCGGTGCGCGACGGATTCCCGCCGCCGGCAGCCTACGTCGAGCTGCACGTCGAGCAAGGCCCGGTGATGGAGAATTGCGGCGCTCGGCTCGGGATCGTCAGCGCGATCGCCGGGCAGCGGCGCTTCCAGGTCGCGATCGAAGGTGTCGCGGGACACTCCGGCACGGTCCCCATGACCCATCGCGCCGACGCCCTGTGCGCGGCGAGCGAGTTGGTGTTGGCTGTCGAGCGCGCGGCGCTCGCTGCAAGCGATACCGTCGCGACGGTCGGCCAGCTCGTAGTCGATCCGAACCAGACCAACATCATTCCGGGTCACGTCCTGCTGCGTATCGACCTGCGCTCGATCGACGACGGCCGCATCACCGCGGTCGACGCACGCATTCGTGACGAGGCCGCGCAGGTCGCGCAGACACGCGGGCTGCGCATCGGCGTCACGTTGCTCGAAAGCCGGCCGGCCGTGACGATGGCTCCGCCGATGCGCTCGTTGGTTCGCGCCGCATGTCTGGAGCGCGACCCGCAGGCGGTCGACATCGTCAGCGGCGCAGGGCACGACGCGATGTGCGTCGCCGCCGTCGCGCCGGTCGGGATGATCTTCGTCCCCAGCATCGGCGGCCGCAGTCACGTCGGCGACGAACGCACCGAGCCGGCCGATCTCGAGCTGGGCGTCGATGCGTTGGTCGCCGTCCTGCTCGCTGCGGCGAGCGCTGCGGTAGGAGGCTCCGGCGCGGTTGGAGCATCGGACGCGTGATGCTGTTCTTCATCTGCGGCTCGGCGCTGCGGGGCCAGCCCGATCACGCCAACCTCGGCGCCGCGCGGTTCGTGCGCGAAGCGAAGACGAAGCCGCTGTATCGACTGCATTCCGTCGAGGGCAAGCATCCCGGCATCTACGAAGTTCCCAAGGGCGGCGTCGCGATCGCCGGCGAGGTCTACGAGATGAGCGACGAGCAGCATGCGAGCCTGCTGGCGAGCGAGCCGCCGAACTTGTACGAAGCCCCGATCCAGCTCGACGACGGGACCAGCGTCAGCGCGATGATCTACCCGCGCAGCCTCATCGATGAGCGCGGCTACGAGGACATCTCACATCACGGCGGTTGGGCGGCCTACAAAACCGCGAGTCGGGAGCGCTAGCTGCCGCGATAGGTCGTGTAGCCCCAGGGCGAGAGGAGCAGCGGGACGTGGTACCGCGCCGTCTCCGCACCGACGACGAAGCGCACCGGGATCTCGTCGAAGAACGTCGCGATGCCGTCGCGTGCGAAGTAGTCGGTGACGGCGAAGATCAGCTCGTAGGTCCCGGGCCCGAGTTCGGTTGCGAGCGGCGCGTCGGTCCGGCCGTCGGCGTTCGTCACCGCCATGCGCAGCAGCCTGCGCTCGCCGTCGAGCGCGAACAGTCCGACCGAGATGCCGGCGCCCGGGGCGCCGCGCGCGGTATCGAGGATGTGCGTCGAGATCGTTGCGGCCATCAGATCGCGGCTCCTGAAGCGATCCAGGCGCCCAGCGCGGCGCGCTCGGCGTCGGTCATGTGGGTCACGTTTCCCAGCGGCATCGCGTGCGACGCGACCGCTTGTTCGTCGATGCGGTGCGCGTTGGCTTGCACGTGTTCCGGCGTGTCGAGGAAGACCCCCGCCGGCGCGGTGGAAAACCCCGGCTGGGTCGGCTTGGCGGCGTGACAGACAGTGCAGCGCCGGGCGAGGATCGGCTGGACCTGCGCGAAGCGGACGGTGGATTCGGCGCTGCCGCCGCGCAGCGGCGCCGAACTGTGGGGCCGGATCGCGATCGCGACGCCGGCCAGCAGGATCACCGCCGCGACCGGCAGGCCCACGACGTAGCGATGCTTGTGCGACAGCACGAAGAAGCGCCGCACCAGCACACCCGCGGCGCTGATCGCCGCGAGGACGAGCCACCCGTTCGCGCCGCCGTACGTCATGGGATAGTGGTTGCTGATCATGATGAACAGCACCGGCAACGTCAAGTACGTGTTGTGGACGGAGCGCATCTTTCCCAGCCGCCCGGGGCGCGGATCGGGGTCCTGACCGGCGCGGATCTGCGCCAGCATGCGGCGCTGACCGGGGATGATCACCATCGCGACGTTGGCAACCATAATGGTGCCGATGACGGAGCCGACGTGGATGTACGCGGCGCGGCCGCCGAAGACGTGGAACAGCGCCCAGTCGAGCGCCAGCAGAAACGCCGAAACCGCCGTCCAGAGCAGTACCGGGCGCGCGCTGAAGAGGCGGCACAGCAGATCGTAGCCCAGCCAGCCGCCGATCAGCGTCGCAATGCTCAACGAGATCGCCGCCGGCGGCGTGAGATCGAGCACGCTCTTGTCGATCAGGAACGTCGATGCGCCGGCCCAGTAGATGACGGCTAGCATCGCCATCCCGGTGAACCACGTCGAGTACGCCTCCCATTTGAACCAGTGCAGGTCTTCGGTGAGCGGCTCGCCGCGCGGTCCGGTCAGAAATTTCTGGTTGTGATAGAAGCCCCCGCCGTGCACCGCCCACAGCTCGCCGCTCATGCCACGCCGTACGTCGTCGGGATTCTCGGGAGCGCTGAGGCTGTTGTCGAGCCAAACGAAATAGAACGAGGCCCCGATCCACGAGATCCCCGCGATGAGGTGCGCCCACCGGAACACCAGGTTCAGCCAATCGAGGAGGTAGGGTCCGTTCATGCCGTCAGCGCGTCTTCGAGGCGCAGTCGCGCGATCTTCGCGATCTCGTCGAGGGCGGTCGCGACCTCGTCGGCGCGCTGCCGTTTCACGCGCCGCTCCAGCGCGCTCAGAATCGATGCCTTGTCGTGCTCGCGCGCGCAGATGACGAACGGAAATCCGAACCGGCTCCGATAGGCGGCGTTGGCTGCCTCGAAGCGTGCCAGCTCGGCGGCATCGAGCCGGTCGAGCCCGGCGGCGGCTTGTTCGCCGCGCGATGCGGCCGTCAGGCGGCCCTCACGCGCGACCCGACCCGCCAGATCCGGGTGCGCCGCGATCAAGCCGATCTTGCGTTCGTCCGACGCGGTGCCGACGGCGTCGAGCAGCGCCCGGTGCAGCGCCTCGAGGTTCGCGAACGGGCGCCGCTCCCATCCGGCCTCGGCGATCCACGGCGAGTGCTCAAAAGCGAATCCGATCGCCGCGACGAACGTGGCGCGATCCGCTGCGTTCAATGCGGCGATGCTCGTCATCGTAGGACACCTTCCCATTCGCACGCTGCTTCTCCGTCACGCGACGCTGGTCGCGACCTTCGACGACGCCGGCCGGGAGATCGCGGACGGCGCGGTGCTGGTTCGCGGCAACGCGATCGAGGCGGTCGGGCCGACGAGCGAGCTGACGGGGCAGGCCGACGAGGTCGTCGACGCGCGCGGGCTGGTGCTGCTCCCGGGTTTGGTCTGCACCCACCACCACTTCTATCAAACGCTGACGCGCAATCTGCCGCAGGCGCAGGACGCCGGCCTGTTCGACTGGCTGGTCGCGCACTACCCGATCTGGGCGCGTCTGACCCCCGAAGCCGTGCGCGCGAGCACGGCCACTGCGATCGGGGAGTTGCTGCTCTCCGGGTGCACCACCGCCGCCGACCACGGCTATATCTGGCCCAACGGTGCGCGCGTCGACGACCAGATCGCCGTCGCGCGCGCGATGGGTCTGCGCTTTCACGCCGCGCGCGGCTCGATGTCGCGCGGCCGCTCGCAGGGCGGCCTGCCGCCCGACGAAGCCGTCGAAGACGAGAGCGCGATCCTGCGCGACAGCGAGCGCGTCATCCGCGAGCACCACGATCCGGCGCGCTTCGCCATGACGCGCATCGTGCTGGCACCCTGCTCGCCGTTCTCGGTGACGCCGGAGTTGATGCGCGCCAGCGCCGAGCTTGCGCGCAAGCACGAGAGCGTCCACCTGCACACCCACCTGTGCGAAACGCAAGACGAGGAACGCTATTGCGTCGAGCAGTACGGCAAACGTCCGGTGGAACTGGCGGAGTCGCTGGGCTGGACCGGGCCCGACGTCTGGTTCGCGCACGCCGTCTTCGTCGCGCCGGAAGAGATCGTGCGCCTCGGTACGGCGCGCACCGGCGTCGCGCACTGTCCGACCTCGAACATGCGGCTAGGATCGGGGATCGCGCCGGTGCTCGCGCAGCGCGATGCCGGGATGCGCGTCGGGCTGGGCGTCGACGGTTCGGCCTCCAACGACGGCTCGCACATGCTCGACGAAGCGCGCCACGCGATGTTGCTCCAGCGCGTCGCGCACGGCGCGAGCGCGCTGAGCGCGCGCGAGGCGCTGCGCCTGGCGACGCGCGGCGGCGCCGACGTGCTCGGCCGCGACGACATCGGCGCCCTCGCCCCCGGCATGGCCGCCGACATCATCGGCGTGCGCGTGGACGGTCTCGCCACCGCCGGCGGCAGCCTCCACGACGCGCTCGCGTCGCTCGTATTCTGCCGGATCCCCAGCGTCGATCTGTCCATCGTCAACGGCAATGTCCGCGTTCACGACGGTCGTTTGGTGGGCGTTGACCTCGGTCGGCTCGTCAAGCGGCACAACGCCGCCGCGCGGGCGCTCGTCAGCTGATGAGCGCTGCGTCGTTTCCGACCGGGACCGTGACCTTCATGTTCACCGACATCGAAGGCAGCACGCGCTTGTGGGAAGCCGAGCACGAAGCGATGCGCGGCGCTCTCGCCGCGCACGATGCGATCCTTCGTGCTGCGATCGAGGCTCGGAGCGGCACGGTGTTCAAGACCGTGGGGGACGCGTTTTGTGCGGTCTTCGCGCAGCCGGAAGATGCTCTCGCCGCTGCGGTGAGCGCGCTGCAAGCCCTAGCGATGCACGCGTGGCCCGCGGCGATCGGAACGCTCCGCGTCAGGATGGGAATCCACACGGGGACTGCGGTCGAAACGCCGGGCGACTACTACGGCCCGACCGTCAATCGCGTCGCGAGGCTGATGTCGCTCGGCTACGGCGAGCAGATCCTCGTCTCGAGTGCCACGGCTTCGCTGTTGCGTGCGGCGCTACCCGGAGATGTCTCGCTGCGCGACTTGGGTTCGCATCGGCTCAAAGACCTCAGCAAGCCGGAGACCATCTATCAAGTCGTCGTGCCCGGACTGCGCTCGGACTTCCCGACGCTCGCATCGCTCGACGCCCGGCCGAACAATCTCCCGTTCCAGATCTCGACCTTCGTCGGCCGCGACCGCGAGCAGCGCGACGTGCGCGAAGCGCTGTCGCTGGGACGGTTGACGACGATCGTGGGACCCGGAGGCATCGGGAAGACGCGGCTGGCGCTGCAAGTGGCCGGTGACGCGATCGGCGATTTGAAGGATGGCGCCTGGTTCGTGCAGCTCTCGCATGTGCACGGGGAGGCGCTCATCGCGCAAGCGGTTGCCGACGTCTTGAGCGTTCGCGAGGAGTCGACGATGCCGATCGTCGAGACCCTCACCCGGTCGCTCGCGGAGCGTCAGATGCTGCTCGTTCTGGACGGCGCGGAACACCTTCGGTCGGAAGTTGCGGCCTTCGTCAAACTGCTGCTGAGCCGTTGCGCATACCTCAAGGTGCTCGTCACGAGCCGCGAACCGCTGCATCTGGCGGGCGAGCGCGTCGTACGGATCGCGGCACTCGAAGATGCGGCGAGATTGTTCATCGAGCGCGCTCGGGAGATCGCGCCGCAGCAGCCCTATCTGGATCAGCTCCCCCTAGTCGAAGCGATCTGCCGCCGCGTCGACGGCATCCCCCTGGCGATCGAGCTCGCCGCTGCGCGCCTCACGACGATGCCTCTTCCCGAGCTCTACGAACGCCTCTCGAAGCGGCTCGCGCTCCTGGTTTCACGCGACTCCACCGTCGAAGAGCGTCACCGCACGCTGCGCGGCACGATCGCCTGGAGCTACGATCTTTTGGTAGCGCCGGATGCGGCTCTGCTCCGCGCGCTGGCGGTCTTCAACGGTTCATTTTCGACCCCGGCGGTCGCCGCCGTCGCGCATCTTTCCGAAGACGAATGCCTCGAGCGGCTCGATGACCTCGCGGGCAAGTCGCTCGTCACCGCGCAGCCGGTTGCCACCTCGGCGCGGTACGTCCTCTACGATACCGTGCGTGAGTATCTCGCCGAGCGGCTCTCCCCGGAAGAGCTCTCGGAGTGCTGCGAGCGCCACTTCGGCCACTACGGCAGGCTGGCACAGACGTTGACGACGCCTGCGCACGGCGGGGAGCTCGCGGCTTGGCTCGACTCCGTCGCGCTGGAGATCAGCAACTTGCGCGGCGCGCTCGAGTGGGGATTGAGTGAGCGCCCGTCCGAGGCAGCAACGGCCTTTCGCAATGTGTCGCGCTACTTCAAGATACGCGGATACCTCACCGAAGGGCGCGCGTGGTTTCGGCGCTTTCTCGCCGTGCCGGTGCTCGACGACGGGACGCGCGCCGGCTTGCTGCGGCGGGCGGCGACGTTCGCTACCGAACAAGACGACTACGACGAGGCGCACGCCCTCACCATGGAGTCGCGAACGCTCTACGAGCGGACCGGCGACGCCGGCGGCGTCGCGGAGGCGTTGCACAATCTCGCGGTCATCGAACAGCGCCGTGGCCGTCTCGACGAGGCAGCCGCATTCTATGCCGACGCGATCGGGCGCTTCCGAGAATCCGGCAATGCGTATGGTGAGGCGGTCGCATCAATGAACGCGGCGCTCGTCTTGTTGGACCGTGAGGAGTTGGACCGTGCCGAAGAGTGCCTTGACGCGGCCGAATCAGCTGCGGCACGTCTAGGCAATCTGGATCTCGACGGAGCGTTGTGCGCGGCTCGGGCCGCGCTAGCAATGCGCCGGTCCGATTTCGATACGGCGTCGAGGCTCTACCAGCAGGCCCTGCGGATGAAAGAAACGGTCGGCAGCCGGTCGGGTGTCGCCGACCTCCACTCCTCATTGGCAGTCCTCTACGTTCGTCAAGGACGGCTCGCAGAGGCCAAAGATGCCGCGCAAAGCACGCTCCGTTTGGCACTCGAGCTCGAGTCCACGGCGACCTTGATCTATGCGTTCGAGGCGTTCTGCGAGATCGGGGCGCGTGAAGCGAACTACGCCGCCGCCGCCCACTGTCTGGGGTTGGCAAAGGAGCTACGGCGCACCCATTCGTTCTGGCACCCCACCCCGCGAATGGATGCGATCGAGGCGGAGCTGCGCGAGCAGCTTGGCACGGAATTCGATGCAACGATCGCCGGCTGCGCCGCCCTCGATTGGCGCACGGCGGCGCAGCGGCTGGTCGAAGGGGCTTACTTCAGCCAAACACCGACGTAGATCGGGAATTTGTACTTCGGAAAATCGGGGTCGCAACCGTCGGAGTCTGTTCCCTTGACCTTTGGTTTGGGTACTTCGTAGCGATGGTCGGCCGAGTCGATATCGGCGAGTGTCGACGTGACGAGCACGCGGAAAACCGGCGTCGGTGGAGGCAACGGCGTCGGTGTCGCCGTCGGGGCCTTGGGTTTGCTCTTGGCCTTGGGCTTGTGCTTGAACTGGCTCGAGTTCGAGGTGTAGTCCATACCCATCGGCGTCTCGGTGAGCGCCGTCGGCCCCGGTTTCGGGCCGGGCTTCGTATCGGCCCCGCCGGCACGTTCAGCAGTCAATAGCGCCGCGATCGCTGCCAGCGCACCGGCGCCTCCGAGCTTGAGTATGCTCGTCCGTTTGATCTGTTTCGACGACTCGTCCACCGCGTTGCTCCTCGCATTCTCGCGCACCGGCGCAAGTGCGTCGGTCCCGAAAACCACGCTTCGGCGTCACCTCTCGCCTCCCTGGGCAACGTGACCGACTAAATGGCCCGCCGAGCGGCAAGCTTCGCGGCTAGTCGCTTGACA
This sequence comes from Vulcanimicrobiota bacterium, assembly GCA_003140215.1. Taxonomy (GTDB): domain Bacteria; phylum Vulcanimicrobiota; class Vulcanimicrobiia; order Vulcanimicrobiales; family Vulcanimicrobiaceae; genus Vulcanimicrobium; species Vulcanimicrobium beijerinckii. Next base: position 459,145 of record PLJL01000004.1, read on the forward strand.
CCGTGACGAGCGATTCCGCAGCGGCGGCCGTCGTTCGATCCCGGGCGGCGGTGATGGCGGCAAGAATGCGCTCTGGGGTCATCGGCAGGTCGTTGACCCATGCGCCGGTTGCGTCGTAGATCGCGGCGGCGACGGCGGGGGCGAACGGGACCAGCGGCATCTCGGCGACGCCGCGCGCACCGTAGGGACCGTTGGGATCGGCGAGCTCGAGGATCACCGGCACGATCTCGGTCGGCATGTCGAGCGTCGTCGGCAGCAAGTAGGTGCTGAAATACGGTGTGACGATCTTGCCGTCGCGCACCACGAAGTTCTCGGTGAGGGCGTAGCCCAGCGCCTGCGCCAGGCAGCCTTCGATCTGGCCTTCGACCTGCTGGCGGTTGATCGCGCGCCCGACGTCGTGCGCGCTGATGATCTTGGTGACACGAGTGACGCCGGTGCCGATGTCGACCTCGACCTCGACGGCCTGCGCGGAGTAACCGTAACAGTAGTTCGGACGTCCCGCACCGGTCTCGAGATCGAGCGGCGTCGTTGCCGGTGGTCGATACTGTACCGTCGCCGCGGGCGCTTCGCCGCGTTCCCAGGCCGCGCGCGCCGCCAGCGCCGCGTCGTGCACGGCCCGTCCGCCCATCAGCGTCAGACGCGAAGCCGAGGCCGATCCGGCGTTGGGCGTGAGCGCGCTGTCGTCGCTCACCAGCGCGACGGCCTCGAGCGGGAGCTCCAGCGTCTCGGCAACGATCTGACGCAAGATCAGGTGGACGCCCTGGCCCACGTCGGCGCTGCCGATGCGCACCAGCGCGCGCTCGACGCGCGACGTCGCGATCAACTCGACCGTCGCCGTCGACTGCTCGGGGAAGCCGAAGGAATAGCCGACGTTCTTGATCCCCGCCGCGATGCCGACCCCGCGCCGCAGCGGCGAATCGAGATCCTGCGCGGCGCGCGGGGCGAAGCGCGTCGTCATCTCGGCGAGGCAGCGCTCCAGCACCGGGCCGACGCTCACGCCGGCCGGCAGCACGTCGCCGGTGGCCTCGGTGTCGCCTTCGCGATAGAGGTTCTTACGCCGGATGTCGGCCGGATCGATCTCCAGCGCGTGGGCGATCCGGGTGATCATCGACTCTGCCGCCCAGTGCGCCTGCGGCGTGCCGAAGCCGCGGAACGCGCCGCTGGGGACGTTGTTGGTGTACACGACGATCCCGTCGGTGGCCACGTTGGGGACGCGGTACGGGCCTTGCGCGAAGATCGTCGCGCACTTGAGCACCTCGACGCTGGTCGAGGCGTACGCGCCGCCGTCGGCGAGCGTGCGGGTCTCGACCGCCGTGATCGTGCCGTCGCGCTTCGCGCCCCATTTGGCGGTGATGTGGAAGGGGTGGCGTTTGTGGTGGCCGACGATCGACTCTTCGCGGTTCCACACGATCGCCGTGGGGCGCTTGAGCTTCCAGGTGGCCAGCGCCAGCAGCGTCTGGACCGACAGGTCCTCGCGTCCGCCGAACGCGCCGCCGATCTTGGCGTAGCGAATCGCCACCGCGCCTTCGTCGAGCCGCAACATCGCGGCGATCTGCCGCAAGTCTTCGTGCAACCACTGTCCCGCGGTCTCGACGACGAGTGTCTCACCTTCGTAGTAGGCGATCCCGGCATCGGGCTGCAGATAGGCGTGCTCCTGCCACGAGGTGGTGAACGTCCCGGTGAGCACGATGTCGGCTTGGGCGAACGCTGCCTCCACGTCGCCTTTACGGATCTTTTGGTGCAGCAAGACGTTGGTGCCATGCTGCGGGTGCACGAGCGGTGCGCCGGGTTCGAGCGCGCCGTGCGGGTCGGTGACGGCGGGCAGATCGGTGTACGCCACCTCGACCAGCCGTGCCGCGGCCGCCGCGATGTCGGGGTCTGCGGCGACGACGAGCGCGACGCGATCGCCCACGTAGCGCACGCGCTCGCTGCACAGCACCTCTTGATCGGGGTCGATGAGTCCGTACCGGTTGTACGGGACGTCGGCGGCGGTCAGCACCGCGACGACGCCGGGCTGCGCGAGCGCGCGCGACGCGTCGATCCCGTCGATGCGCGCGTGCACGCGGTGGCCGAAGACCGTCTTGCAGTGCAGCATCTCGCCGCGTACCAGATCGGCCGGATAGCGCGCCGCTCCGGTCACCTTGGCGTGCGCGTCGGGACGCGCGACGGGCGCGCCGATCAAGGTCATGCGTGCACGGCTTCGGGGATCGCCTCGCGCGCGCTGAGCTCGCGCGCCGCCGCGTCCATCGCGTCGAGGATCTTGCGATAACCGGTGCAGCGGCACAGGTTGCCGCTGATGGCGGCTTGGTGATCGTCGAGCGAGGGCGCGCGCCGTTCTTCGAGCAGCTTTGCGCCGGCCATGATCATCCCGGGGATGCAGAAGCCGCACTGCACCGCGCCGCAGTCGATATAGGCCTGCTGCAACGGGTGCAGTTCCGCGCCGTCGGCCAGCCCTTCGATCGTCGTGATCGTGGAACCGTGCGCCTGCGACGCCGGCACCAGACACGACATCACCGCCGCGCCGTCGAGCCACACGGTGCAGGCGCCGCACTCGCCTTCGGCGCAGCCTTCCTTTGCGCCGGTGAGTCCGGCGTTCTCGCGCAGTGCGTTGAGCAATGTCTTGCACGCAGCGTTCACCAGTGCGTGCGGCGCGCCGTTGATCGTCGTCTCGATCGTGCCGTCGAAGGCCGGCGATCGTGCCGGCGGCGCGGCCGTTTCGAGCAACACCGGCGCGTCGGGGTAACCGTCGGCTTCGCGGCCGCTCGCGATGCGTTCGAGCGCGCGTGCGATGAGCGCCGCGAGCGTGGTGCGGCGATACTCGGCCGAACCGCGGACGTCGTCGATCGGCGCGGCGTCGTCGCAGGCGAGCCGGCCCGCCTCGGCGCAGGTCGCCGCGTCGAGCCGTTTGCCTACGAGATACCGTTCGGCGGCCACGGCGCGCACGACGGTCGGCGCCAAGCAGCCCAGTGCGATGCGAGCCTCGCTCACCAACTCGGCCGCATCGCGCACGACGATAACCGCGACGTCGATGACCGAGATGGCCTGGGCGCGCCGCAATCCGAGCTTGAGAAAGATGCCGCGCCGGTCGGTGTTCAGCGCCGCAAACCGAATCTCACGGACGAGCTCGTCGGGGCGCAGCCCCGTGGTGCGGAAGCCGGTGTAGAAGTCGGCCAGCGCGACGGTCCGCTCTCCATGGCTCGAGGTCAGGACCAGTTCGGCGCCGAGTGCGAGCAGCGGCGCGATCGTGTCGTTTGCCGGCGAGGCGGTCACGAGGTTGCCCGCGAGCGTGCCGCGGGCGCGAATCTGCGGCGCCCCGACCTCGATGCAGGCCTGCGCGAGCGGCAGCATCGCCGCGCGGGCGAACGGCGCGGCCAGCACGTCGTTGTGGGTGGCCAGCCCGCCGATCGCGATCGCGTCGCCGCTGCGGCGGACGTACTTGAGCTCGCGCAACGCCGAGACGTCGATCAGCGTCTGGGTCGGCTTGACGCCCCGCTGCAACTCGACCAGGACGTCCGTACCGCCGGCCACGATGCGCGCCGAAGTCCCGTGCGTCGCAAGGACGCCGAGCGCTTCGCCGAGGCTGGCCGGACGGAGGACCTCACGCCACATCACCGCTCACGATTCGCGGAGCGCCGGGCCGCTTCTTGCGAGGCTCGCGCCCGACCGGTCCGCGAGGCATCGCGCGCGGGATCGAGAAACCGCTCGCACGATGAGCGTTACGGCCCTGGATCACGTCAACATCCTCACCGCCGACGTCACGCGGACGAAGGCGTTTTGCGTCTCGGTGCTCGGGTTGGAAGAGGGCGCGCGGCCGCCGTTCGGCACCCCGGGGGCGTGGCTCTACGCCGGCGGCACGGCGGTGGTGCACATCAGCTACACCGGCGCCAAAGAGCGGACGCACGTTGCGGACGCGTCGCGCGGCGATGCCTCGCTCGTCGTCGCCGTGGGCAGCGTCGATCACGTCGCGTTCCGTTGCTCGGGCTACCGGCAGACGATGGAGAAGCTGCGCGCGCTCGGGATCGCCGCCCACGAGACCGACATTCCGGGGCTGGGCGACCACCAGGTTTTCATCGACGGACCGGACGTCTCGTTCGAGCTGATCTTCTCACCCGCCGACGTCGCCGCCTGAGGGTTCCGCCTTTGGGCGGCGAACCGTCCGGCATGCCCTATTCCGCGCGCGTTCTCCTCGACAGCGTCTCGCCCGCGGGGATCCGGCTCACCACGATGGAGGCGCGTTACCCGCGTTTCATCCACGCGGAAGTCATGACGCACCGCCTGTTTTCCCGGAACAGCAGCTCGTCGCGCGCCGTGCCGATCCGCAAGATGATCGATGCCGTGCGTGCGGAGCCGGCGCTGCCGACCTGGTGGGGCCGCAATCAAAGCGGGATGCAGGCCGAGGACGAGATCTCCGACGAGGCGCGCGTCCTCGCGCAGGCGGAGTGGAGCCGGGCGCTGCAGGACGCGCTCGCGCACGCCGAGCGGCTCGCCGCGAGCGACATCAACCTGCACAAGCAGCTCGTCAACCGCATCCTCGAACCGTTCGCGTGGATTACGGTCATCATCACGGCGACCGAGTGGACGAACTTTTTCACGCAGCGCACGCATCCCGACGCCCAGCCCGAGCTCAAGCGCGTCGCCGACTTGATGCTCGAAGCGTATCGCAACAGCGAGCCGCGCGCGCTGGCGCTCGGAGAGTGGCACACGCCGCTGATCCTTGCGGACGAAGCAGCGTCGCTGGCATTGGAGCAGCGGCTTCAGATCAGCGTCGCCCGATCGGCTCGCGTCTCGTATCTCTCACACGACGGGACGCGCGACCACGCCAAGGACATCGAGCTCTACGAGCGCCTCGTCGGCGGTGGAGCGAACGGCCACTGGTCCCCGTTCGAGCACGTCGCGACGCCCCTCGGCTCGCCCGACACCTGGTCGGGAAACTTCCGCGGCTGGGAGCAATACCGCAAGCGGTTTTCCCAGGAACACGCCGCGACCTTACCCGACGAAGCGCCGCTCGCGGCGCTGCACTGAGGCCGCTCTGAAGTTCCTCGCCGCGGCGCTGCTCGCGCTCATGGTGTTGTGTGCCGCCCCCTCCGCCGCGGCGGCCCGCACGCGGCTCGACACGCGCGTCGACATGCTCACGACGCAGCAGCTGCTCAAGCGCGACGCCTCGGGGCTCGTCGACGAAGGACGCCAGCGGCGCGCGCGCACGATCGCCGATCTGCGGCACGTCGCCTCGACCGGCTGGGGGATCGCGCAGATTCTGGCCTTTTGGTGGCTGTGGCGCTCGGGCGCCGGGGCGCGCATCCGCGACGCGGTGCGCCGTCGTACGCGCAGCCGGGCCATGCAGCGCACCGTGTTCGGGGCGATCCTGGGCGCGCTCGGTCCGGTTGCTGCGCTCCCCTTCGCGCTGGCGAGTTATCGCATCGGCTTCAATGCCGGCGTCACCGACGAGCGGCTCCCGCAATGGTTCCTCGACTACCTCTTGCGCATCGGGCTCGACGCGCTGCTCGGCGCCGTGATCGTCGTCGGCGTCCTGAGCTTGGTCGAGAAGCTGCGCGTGTGGTACCTCGTCGTGATGGCGGCTCTGTTCGCCGGCGCGCTCGCCGGCGTCGCCTTCACCCCCCTATTGCCGTTCGGACCGCCGCACAAGACGACGCCGAACGCGCTCGCCGCCGCCGGTGCGCAGCTCGCCGCCGCGGTCGGCGTCCCGGGCACGCCCGTCGTCGTCCTCGCCAGCTCGCGCCACAGCAACGCGATGGCGGCGCACGCCGCCGGGATCGGCCCGACCTCGCGCGCGCTCGTCGGCGACGTCACGCTGGTCCACATGACGCAGCCCGAGCTGCGCGTGGCGCTCGCCCACGCGTTCGCCCACGTGCGGTTCGGCGACCCGCTGCGCCAAACGCTGATGGCCGTTTGGCTGTTCGTGCTCGCCGCCGCCGCCGCGGTGCTGCTCAGCGATCGGGTCGGCTTCCGGCGCGACGACGATGCGCTCTCGCGCCTCGCGCTGGTCTCGACCTTCTTGGGGCTGGTGCTGATCGTCGTGTATCCAATCTACAACACCTACGCGCGCAACCTCGAAACCCGCGCCGACGGGGCGGCGCTCGCCGCGACGCACGATCCGGCGTCGACCGTGCGCGCGATGGTGCGCTACGCGGACAACGATTTGGTGCCGCTGTGCGACCGGCGCTCGATTCGCTGGTACTTCGACGACCGTCCGCCGTTGGGTGGGCGCATCGCCGCGACCGCCGGGACGCCCGATCCCTGTCCCGGGGGCGGCCCCACGCTCTCGCCCTAGCCGGCTGCTAGCGGCGCAGGACGCCCGCGAGCGAGCTGACGCGCGTGTAGCCTTGCGGTACCGCGAAGAGGCTGTCCTCGGGGTTGTCGGGCTGCACGGAGGTGAGGTCCAACTTCATCGTGCCGCCGAAGGCGCCGCTGCTCGCCGGCACGCTGCGCAGCGTGATCTGCACGGGGAAGTCGTTGAGATCGTCGGCGAGCGCGAGCTGAGCGTGGTAGTCCTCGGGCGACTTGCCGGGCAACTGGCGCTTCATTTGGATGTCGAGGTTGGTCGCCGGGTGACCGTTTACGGTGCTGTGGCCGACCATCTGGATCGTCGCGGACTGGACGTCGCGCAGCGCCCCCGAAACGGTCGCGAGCATGGCGAGCGGGTCACCCGCTGCCGCGGGTGCGGACGGTGTGCCGGCCGGTGCGGCCGTCAGGCGCGGGGTCTCGGCGGAGTAGTAGGTCCGGTTTGCGTTCGACCACGCGGTGAGCCCGCCGCTCGCGCCGTCGTAGAGCATGCTGACCCCGCCCGGGCCGATGAGGGTCGCCGCGAGCGCGCTCAGGTCGCCGCTGGCGCCCGGAAAGCCCAGCGAGAGCACGTCGAGCCGGTACAGCGACCCCTTGTGGTACAGCGCGACGTTGCCGCCGATATTGAGCGGCTGGCCCTGGATGTCGGCCAGGACGACGATCGTGCCGCTTGCCCGCAGGCCCGGGATCGCCGGACCCGCGCCGAGCAGCGGGGCCGAGACGAGAAGGAGCGCCGCCGTCGCGGCCGAGGCACGCAGGTTCATCCCGTGTAGACTGTACCCGCCACCTGGGTTCCGAGGTGCCGCGAAGTCAAGAACTCGACGATCGCCGCGTGCGCGACCCGCCCGTCGCAGATCTGGGCCGCGCCGACGCCGCCGCGCACGCCCAGCGCCGCCGCCCGAACGGCCGCCCGCAGGTCGCTGGCCAGGGAACGGTCGTCCGCGACCTCGAGCGCCTCGGCGGGGGTGAGCTGCTCGACCAGAAGCCGGGTCTTGGCGTCGATCACCCCGCCCTGGTCGTGGAAGAAGATCGCGCGCGCCGCGCCGACCGCGCTGGCGAGCGCCTGCGCCACATCGTCGGCGGCGACCGCGACGTCGGTACCCGTGAAGCCGAACCCGGTCGGCTCGATGACCGGGACGAAGCCGGCGTCGAGCAGCGTCCGCAGCAGTTTGGTCCCGACGTTGCCGATCTCGCCCCCGGCCGTCGGGATCATCCCGGCATCGGCGCCGGAGAGTCCGACCGCGGCATCGCCGCTGCGGTTCATCGAGCGCACGACGGCGCGCGCGGCGTCTTGCGTCGGCGCCACGACCACCGGCCGCATCCCCAAGTTACCGAGGAACACGAGGTCGCCGAAGAACGTCGAGCCTTCCGCGCCGAGCGTCGCTTCGTCGACACGAATCACCATCGTACGGCGGTTGAGGTCCATCGCGTCCTCCTTTTCCCGGGAACGCAGCGTATCGCGCGAACGGTTCAAAGGGCCGGACAAGCGGCCCTCTACTCGTTAATCGGCGAATTCCTCGACGAAGAAGACCTCACCGTCGCCGGCCGAGACCACCGCCACGCCGATCTTGCGCGAGTGCGGGTCGACGATGTTGGCGTAGTGGTCCGCGCTGTGCAGGAACGCCGCGTGCGCGTGTTCCTCATCTTGGTCGAAGGCCATGTTCTCGGCGAAGAAGCGCCGGCCGAAGCCCGCGGCGCGGAGGCGGTCCTGAAACGTGACGCCGTTCGGATCGGTGTGCCCGAAGTAGTGGCGCACCGCCATCTGGTTGGCCACCTGGAGCGCGAACTGGGAAAGCCCCTCGTCTTCGGCGAGCGTCACGAGGCCCCGACGCACACGCACCGCGTTCACGTCGTTCATCAACGCGCGCGCATCGGTCGCGATCACCTGCGGTGGACGGGGCCGGATGAAGGCAAGCTGAATGCAGTCTTCTTCGGACGCTGTCACAGCTAGCGGAGCTAACGCGACAAGCGCCGCGATGAACGCAACGACCCGGCTCATAAGTCGATTGTCGGACGGATGGACTTATTCTTTAGCGTTTACGAGATTCATGGCCTGCGTCACACCTTGGGTTAACCAGGTCTCGACGCCGCCCACGGCACGGTCCACAATAGCAGGGAGTTCCTGCCGTTCGGCCTCCGAAAAGTCGCCCAGGACGCGATCGATCGCATCGAACTCCTCGAGGCTCCGTCCGATCCCGATGCGCAGGCGCGGGAAGCCCTCACCGAAGACCTCGATGAGCGACTTGAGGCCGTTGTGGCCGCCGCTCGAACCGCCGGCTCGCATGCGCAGCCGGCCGAAGGGAAGATCGAGGTCGTCGACCACGATGAGGATCCGGTCCGGCGCCACTTTATAGAAGGTCGCCAGACCCTGCACCGGCTGCCCGCTGAGGTTCATGTAGGATTGCGGTTCGACCAGGATCGCGTTGCGCTCGCGGGCGAGCGCGTAGCGGGCCCCGCTTTTCTTTTGCCAGTCGCGCGGGCCGACGCCGCAACGCCGGGCCAGCTCGTCGACGACGATGAAGCCGGCGTTGTGGCGCGTGAGGGCGTACTTCGAGCCCGGATTTCCGAGCCCGACGACGAGCGCGGGGGCGGTGATCGGTGCCTACACCGCGGCGGGCGGTACTTCGGTGCCCGGCAATACCTCGACGGTCTCGGCCGGGGCCTCGTCGCCGGCGGCCGCGCGGGTGATCTCGACCGAGACGACGACCGTTTCGGGCGCCGTGATCAGCGTGAAGCCCTTGGGCAGCTCGACCTGCGCCGCGGTGATGTGCTGGTGCACCGAGAGCTCGCTCACGTCGACGCTGAGGTTATCGGGGATCGACTGGGCCGGCCCCTTGATCTCCAGCGAGTGGGTGATGATGTCCATGACGCCGCCCTGATCGCGCACGCCGACCGCCGTTCCGGTCGTCACGACCGTCACGTTCGAGGTGATCGCCTCGTCGCGCAGCACGCGCTGGAAGTCGACCGAGAGCGGCTTGCGGCTGATCGGGTGGGCCTCGATACGGCGCAGCAGCACGGAGTCTTTTTTCGCCCCGATCTTGGCTTCGAGGATGCGGCTCTTGTTGCCCGAGAGGAGCAACTCGCTGAGTTGCTTCGCGTCGACCGTGATCGGCGTCGCCTCACCGTGCCCGTAGACGACGCCGGGGATCTTGCCCTGGCGGCGGAACGCTTGCGCCTTGGTCGTTCCGGTGGCGGTGCGTGGCTCGAGGGTCAGACTGGAGACGGTGTGCTTCGGCATGTTCCTTACTTCTAAACTGCTAAACTGCTAAACGGCGGCTGCGGCTATGGCCGGGATAGGCGTCTCAGCCGCTGTCGTAGGGGGGTGCTCGGGATCCTCGGCATTGAAAAGCTCTGAGACGGAGCGGTTCGAAGTGATGCGCTTGATCGCATCGGCGAGAATCTGCGCGATGGTCAGGTGCTCGACTTTGGCCGAGTCGATCGTGCGCGGGATCGTGTTGGTGACGATGACCTTGCTGATCTCGGAGTTCTCGAATTGCGCGATCGCGTCGCCGGCGAAGATCCCGTGCGTCGCAAGCGTGTAGACGTCGGTCGCGCCTTTCTGACGCAGCGCCTCGGCTGCTTTGACCAGCGTGCCGCCGGTGGAGATCATGTCGTCGACCACGACGGCGATCTTGCCCTCGACCTGGCCGACGATGTGCGTCACCTCGGAGACGTCGGGTTCGGGCCGGCGCTTGATGATCACTGCCAGATTCGATTTGAGCCGCTTGGCGAACAGCTCGGCGCGCGGAACACCGCCTGCGTCGGGCGAGACGACGACGATCTTGTCGCCCTGCAAGTCGAGGTTCTTGAGGTGGTTGCACAGCGTCGGCGCGGCCATCAAATTGTCGACCGGGATGTCGAAGAAGCCCTGGATCTGCGCCGCGTGAAGGTCGAGGGTGACGATGCGCTCGGCACCGGCATTCTCGATCATGTTGGCGACGAGCTTGGCCGAGATCGGCTCGCGGCCTTTCGTCTTCTTGTCCTGCTTGGCGTAGCCGTAGTACGGGATCACCGCGGTGATGCGGTTGGCCGAGGCCCGGCGCAGCGCGTCGATGATCAGCAGCAGCTCCATGATCGAGTCGTTCACGGTCGCACCTTGCGGCGAGCGGCACAGGGACTGCACCACGAAGACCTCGGCGCCGCGCACGTTCTCGCGGATCTCGATCCGGCACTCGTCGTTCTTGAACCGGTCGACCAGCGCGTTACCGACGCGCGTCTGCATCTTCTTGGCGATCTCGTTCGCGAGTTCGCGGTTGGACGTGCCGCTGAACAACAGGGGCGGCTGGATCACGGCGGGTCGGCTCCTTCTGCCTCCGGACGGCGCCTGAGCGCCAGGGGGAAGCCCGGGTACCTGCGTCAAGCAGGGCAAACAGTCCTGGCTTGGCGTGCCCCGCCACCAAGCTGAGCTCGGCGGAGGTCGTAGTAACCGTGGCGCGTTTTGAACTTGTTTCCGCGTATCCGTTGGCGGGGGATCAGCCGAAGGCGACCGAGGCGCTGGCAAACGGTGTGCTGCGGGGTGACCGTGCGCAGACGCTGCTGGGCGTGACCGGCTCCGGCAAGACCATGGCGATGGCGCGGGTCGTCGAGCTGGTTCAGAAGCCGACGCTCGTGCTGTCGCACAACAAGACGCTCGCTGCGCAGCTGTGCGCCGAGTTCCGCGAGTTCTTCCCCAACAACGCGGTCGAGTATTTCGTCTCGTACTTCGACTACTACCAGCCTGAAGCGTACATCGCCCACACCGATACCTACATCGCCAAGGATAGCTCGATCAACGACGAGATCGAGCGCCTGCGGCACTCGGCGACGCAATCGCTGCTGACGCGTCGCGACACCCTCATCGTCGCCTCGGTCTCGTGCATCTTCGGGCTCGGCTCACCTTCGGACTACATCGAGATGGCCGCCGACATCCGGGTCGGCCAGAGCATCAACCGCGACGAGTTCCTGCGCAAGCTCATCGGGATGCAGTACCGCCGCAACGACCTCAACCTGGTGCGCGGGACCTTCCGGGTGCGCGGCGACACGCTCGAGTTCGTCGCCGTCGATGAGGAGCTGGTCCACCGCATCGAGTTCTTCGGTGACGAGATCGAGGCCATCAACGTCGTCAACCAGCTCACCGGCGAGTACGTGACCTCCAAGGACGAGCTCAAGATCTTCCCCGCCAAGCACTACATCACGCCCGACGAGAAGCTGCGCCGCGCGGTGGTCGAGATCGAAGAAGAGCTCGAGCTGCGGCTCAAGTTCTTCAAGGACAACGGCAAGCTGCTCGAAGCGCAACGACTCGAGCAGCGCACGCGCTACGACCTCGACATGCTGCGCGAGGTCGGGTACTGCAACGGCGTCGAGAACTACAGCGCGCCGCTGTCCGGTCGCCAGCCCGGCTCGACGCCCTGGTGTCTGCTCGACTTCTTTCCCGACGACTGGCTCTTGCTCGTCGACGAGTCGCACGTCACCATCCCGCAGGTCCACGGAATGTACGGCGGCGACCGCTCCCGCAAGCTCTCGCTCGTCGAGCACGGCTTTCGGCTGCCCTCCGCGCTCGACAACCGGCCGCTGACCTACGAAGAGTTCGACGACCACGTGAAGCAGGTGATCTTCGTCTCGGCGACCCCGGCGACGTACGAGCTGGGCAAGTCAACCCAGGTCGTGGAAATGATCATCCGCCCGACCGGGCTGGTCGATCCCGAAGTGGAGGTGCGTCCGACGCGGCATCAGGTCGACGACCTCATGGACGAGATCCGCAAGCGCGCCGAGAAGAACGAGCGCATCCTGGTCACGACGCTGACCAAGAAGATGGCCGAGGACCTCACCGAGTATCTTATCGAGAACGGGATCCGCGTGCGCTACCTGCACAGCGAAGTCGAGACGTTGGAGCGCATCGCGATCCTGCGCGACCTGCGCAAAGGCGAGTTCGACGTGCTCGTCGGGATCAATCTGTTGCGCGAAGGACTGGACTTGCCCGAGGTCTCGCTGGTCGGCATTCTCGATGCCGACAAAGAAGGCTATCTGCGCTCGGGCACGTCGCTCATCCAGACGATCGGCCGCGCCGCGCGCAACGTCGAGGGTACCGTCATCATGTACGCCGACGTCGTCACCGAGTCGATGGCCCGGGCGCTGGGCGAGACGCGCCGCCGCCGCGAGACGCAAGTTGCCTACAACCTCGAGCACGGAATCGAGCCGAAGTCGATCCGCAAGGAAGTCCACGACATCCTCAGCCTCGTCAGCGGCGCGGCCGGCGGAGCCGACGCCGCCAACGCGGTTCGCGCCGAGCACTTGCCGCGCGACGTCGCCGAAGCGATGGCCAAGGAGATCGAGCGCAAGATGCGCGACGCCGCCGCCAACCTCGAGTTCGAGAAAGCCGCCGCGTTGCGCGACGAGCTCGTCAGCTTGCGCCGCCAGATCGGCGGCAACGAGAGCTTGCTGTTCCAAGGCAGAGCCCCCAAGATCTTCCAGCACGCACTCAAAGAGCTGATCGGAACGTGAACCCGGAGCGAGCCCGGATCGGTGCGCTCGTCATGCTGCTCGTGGTGCCGGTGGGCGCATCGGCGTATGCGGTCGACCCGGTGCCGAGCACGCCGCCCGGACCGGTCGCGCAATTGGTGCGGCGGGTGGGTGCAGCGTTCGCGGAGGAGTCGCGTGGTGTGATCGGGTTTCGTTCGCACGCCGTGGTGCAGACGTCGCCGCACTTCGTTCGGCCCGATCAAGTCGATGACGCGCGAATCGTCGACGTCGACGGTCGGGCGGTGCGCGTTCGCGGCGGCGACGCCGCCGGACCCGCGGCGATCGGAACGGCGGTGCACCAACCCTACGACGCTCGCTACGCGGGCGAATACCGCTATTCGCTCGCAGCCTGCACCGGATGCGCGACGGGAAGCGTCGCGGTCGCCTACGACAGCGACGACCGCGACGCCGCGCACGGTCGCGGCCTCATGGTGGTGGACGAGCGCTCGGCGCGCGTCTTGCGGCTGACGGTCGCCCCGTTCGTCGTACCGCGCCCCGCCGGCTCCGGTAGCCTGACGACGACCTGGGGCACCACCCCCGCCGGCTGGTTTCCGGTCGCGACCGACGGCACGTTCAACGGTCGCATCGGCCCGTTCGGCGGACACGCGACGTTGACGCAACGCTTCACGGGCTACAAGCGCTATCCCGACGTTGCGACGGCCGAACGCGATGCCGGGACGCCGTAGCATGCGCGGCGCGCTGTTCGGAGCACTGCTCGGCGCGTCGCTGCTCGCGACGAGCGGGTGCACCCGCACCGTCACCGCGGTTCCGGGCGGCCGCCACGCCTGGACGATCCCCGGCACGCTGCGCATCGCGACGAGCCTCTCGCCGAACACGTTCAACCCGATCCTGTCGACGCAGCAGGTCGAAGCGTTCGTGGAAGCATTCGTGTTCGACCCGCTCGTTGCGACCGATGCGCAGGGCCGCGACGTCCCGATCCTCGCCGCGACGGTGCCGACGCTCGACAACGGCGGGATCAGTCGCGACGGTCTCACGATCACCTATCGCTTGCGTCGCAATGTCCGCTGGCAGGACGGTGCGCCGTTCACCAGCCGCGACGTGGCGTTCACGTTCGATGCGATCATGAACCCCGCGACGGCGGTGGCCACGCGCCACGGCTACGATCAGGTGATCCGGGTCGAAACGCCGGACCGCTTCACCGCGGTGTTCCGGTTGAAGCGCCCGTTTGCCCCGGCGGTCCGGACGTTCTTCGCGCACAGCGACGCGCCGTACTACATCCTGCCGGCCCACCTGTTGGCGCAGTATCCCGATCTCAACCGCGTGCCGTTCAACCAGAAACCGATCGGCACCGGGCCGTTCCGCTTCGTGCGCTGGTTGCGCGGCGACCGCATCGAGTACGCCGCGAACGACGACTACTTCTTGGGCCGCCCGAAGCTGCGCAAGATCGTGGTCCATCTCGTCCCCGACGAGAACACCATCGCCAGCCAAGTCCGCGCGCGCGAGGTCGACTGGTTCTCGGCCGCGACCCCGCGCATGTATCCTCAGCTCACCTCCGTCGACGGCATCGACGTGCGGCTCGTTCCGATGAATGCCAACGACGCGATCATCTTCAACACCGAGCACCCGCCGTTCGGGGATCCCGGCGTGCGCCGAGCGATCGGGTTGGCGATCGACAAGCCGCTGCTGGTGCGCGAGGCCACGTTCGGCACCACCGTTGCCGCGACCGAGGATCTCCCCTCGTTCATGTGGGCCTTCGATCCGCAAGCTGGTACGGCGGCGCGCGATCTGCCGCAAGCCAACGCGTTGCTCGACAGGGCGGGCTGGAAGCGCGGTGCCGACGGCGTGCGAACCAAGAACGGAAAGCGCCTCACCATGGGGCTCGCGTTTCGCAGCGATAGCTTCACCGACCGCAATCGCGGCGTCCTGATCGCATCGATGCTCAAAGACGCCGGCGTCGAGACCGAGCTCAAAGGCTACGCGACCTCGCTCTTGTACGGGCCGCCCCACGCGGGGATCCTGGCCGACGGTAAGTTCGACGCCGGATTGCAGACCTGGTACGCGGGCAGCGACCCCGACAATTCGACCCAGCTGACCTGCGATCAAGTCGCACCGAAGGGCTTCAACTGGTCGCGCTACTGCAATCCGGCGATGGACGCCGCGCAGCACGCAGCACTCTCGCACTACGACCGGCCGACGCGCAAGCGGGCCTACGCCGTCATCGAAGAGCTGCTGGCGCACGACGCACCCTTCGTGTACCTGTGGTGGCCGCGCCAAATCGAAGCCGTCAACACCGACCTCAAGTCATTCCACCCCAACGGCATCATCGAAAACTGGAACGCCTGGCAATGGTCGATCTAAGTGCCTTTTTGTCATGCTGAGTCGTCCTGAGCTCCGCCGAAGGACGAAGCATGGGCCACGATCGTTACGTGCGCAAGCGTGACACCGAGACGCTAATGGACGAACAGGTACGTAGGGTTTTCGGTCAGGCGCTCATCGATGTGCTCACGAAGTACCGCTTCCGCCGTATCGGTGGCATCGACGAAGGCTGGTTCACGCGCGACTATGTGAATCGCGACTTCGGCATCCACCTCGTCTACCATCTCAACGACAGGGAAGTCTCCATCATGTGTCTGGACCGACTGCTCACTACTCATTCTATCTCGAGTGTCGGCGCATATTTCAGCGGAGAGGAACCGAGTGTGCTCGAGCCGGCCGATCAAGCACGCTTCATCGATCAGCACTACAAGCGTATTGCGCGGATGCTCCGCAGGCGGGACGGTGGCGCCGATCTGAGAGGTCTTCACGAATCGAATCGCAGCCGGATGCTGGCGAGATTTGGCATCCAACTGCCCGAGAACCCGCCCGATCTATGAACGCTTGTAAGGTCCTCCTTAACCGCCCTGCCGTGTTTTTGTCATGCTGAGCCGTCCTGAGCTCCGCCGAAGGACGAAGCATGGGCCACGATCGTGCACGACGTCAGGGGCGTCGTAGCGGTTTGATCGGGCGAGCTTCGTGCGAGTCTTCGATCAGGGTGGTGAGGCGTCTGCGGCGTGTTTCTTCCTTTACGGCGTTGGTGACCCAGGCGATCGCGGCGCGCCGGTACGACGGGATCTGCGCTTCGAAATAGGCCCAGGCCGTTGCATCGGCGCGAAACGCGCGCTCCGCCGCCTCGTCGAGTCGCGCCGCTTTGCTCAACTGCTCGTACGAGTATCCGCTGCGCTTGTCGTCGCGCCGCTCGTACGCGCGTCGCCCAGCCGCCCGCATCCTCCGCAGCCGGATGAGCTCCTTCGCACGCGCCAGATTGACGGCGCTCCACGTGCTGCGCGCGATGCGCGGCGTGAAGCGCTGCATGTACCGGTCGGCATCGACCGAACGGCGGACACCATCGATCCAGCCGAAACACAGAGCCTCGTCCACCGCCTCACGCCAGGTGATGCTCGGCTTGCCCGACGCCTTCTTGTGGAACCCGACCCACAGCTCGGTACTCGTCGCGCCGTGCTCCGCGAGCCACGCGCGGAATGCGGCCGGCGTCGCAAAGAACCGCGGCTTCACGCGATGTCACCCTGACGCATGTCACGCTTCGCGTGAGCTTGTCGAAGGGTGGTTGCGCAGGTAGTTCAGCGTTTGGCGGTCGACGTTGCCGTCGCTGCGGACGCGGTTCTCGAGGTTCTCGACGTGCATGAACGCGACGAGCGCGGCGCGGGCCTCGTCGTCGAACGGGCCTTCGTCGTGGCGCGCGAGCGCGCGCACGCGGACCAGTTGCCCGACGATCTCGCGGCCCAGCGCGTCGTCGATCGTCAGCACGTCCTGAGGCGCGGCCCGGAAGTGGTAGAGCTTGTGCAGCTCCAGCAGGCGCGACAACTCGGCGATCGGCGTGGCGTGATCGTCGACGCGCAGGTCGACATAGCGGTCGTTGAAGCCGCCGTAGCCGCCGCCGGGCTTGCAGACGACCAGCGCGGCGCTTTGCTGTCCGCGCTTGTCGCCGCCTTCGCGCTGACCCGCGGCGAGCGCCGTCAGCAGCCGGTCGGCCAGCGTTCCCGACGCGCCGCGAAAGGTCGACGCCATCGCGTCGACCACCCCGGGCCACGCCAGGCAGTTCCCTTGGACCGCGAAGCCGTCGCCGGCGATCCCGCCGGCCCACGCAATGCAGCGGGCGCCGGTGAACGTCGCCGCGCGGCCGTCCGGCGCGACGATGCCGAACTGCCGGTCGTCGGCGCCGTCGTCGCCGGCGATCAGCCGCTGCGCGACCTGCTCGGGCGGCTCTCCGAGCTCCAGCAACTCCAGCGCTCGCGGGCCGAACGAGGTGTTGGCCCAGGCCTGCGTCGCGATCGCCCCGGCGCGGCTCGCGACCCACGGCACCACCGCGCCGACGGCGAGAAATTTGGACTGCACCGCGATCCCGATCTCGCTCTGCGCGGGATCGGCGGCCACGATCGAAAACGTCGACAGCACGTCAGGTCTCGCGCGGGCTGACCACGGCGCGCAGGCCGTCGCGCGGCACGGGTGGGACGAGCGCCCAGTTCGGCGCGAGGTCTTGCGGCGGCAACACCCAGCGGTAACCGCGCACGAGCCGCGCGGTGAACAGGGCCATGAAAACGGTCGTGAGGTCGAAGCCTGGACAGCGGTGTCCGTCCGGCGGGCCGGCGCCCTGCGGCGTGTAGGCGTAGGCGTGCGCGCGCTGCTCGGCGCGCGCGCCGAAACGGTCCGGATCGAATCGTTCGGGGTCGCTGAACGTCGCTGCTTCGCGGTCGTTCGACCACACCGCGGCCGCGACGCCCCACCCGGCGGGGATGGTGAAGCCGTCGACGACGAACGCGCTACGAGCTTTGCCGAACACGATCGGCACGATCGGCGTCAGCCGGCGAACCTCGTCGACCACCTGCATCAGGTACGCGTTGCCGACCAGCTCGGCGGCCGTGGGCGTGTCGGAGAGCGTCGTCGCCGCGGCGGCGACACGGTCGCGCACGTCGGCGTGCTCGGTCAAGAAGACGATCGTCGCGGCAAGCTGCGCGAAGACGACGAAGCCGGCCAAGAACAGGTGGTTCAGCTCGCCCGGCGCGTCAGCGTCCGCGATCGTGGTGCCGTCGTCGGCGCGCGCGGCGAGGAGCCGTGCGAGACCGTCGTCGTACGAGCGTTCGCGATGCGTGAGCACCAGGCCGCGATAGAATTCCAACGCCTCGTTCTTGGCGCGAATGCCGTTCGTGTAGGGCGTGCCGGGTAACGGGATGGGCAGCGCGGTGAACGCGGCGGCGATGCGCTCGCAGCGTCCCACCAGCGCGACGAGGTCTGGGCCCGGCTCGATGCTCGCGAGAACCGCGCCCAGCGTCTCGATCGCGAGCCGCTTGAGCTCGTCGTTCCAACCGATCTCGCTCGCGCTTGTCCAGCGCGCGAACGCCGCATCGACGAAGCGCGTCATCGTCGGCACGTACGCCTCGATCGCCTCGCGCGAGAGCGTCGCGCTCACCGAGAGCCGGCGTTGCGCGTGCGCCGCGCCGTCGAGGTTGTTGATGACGCCGCTGCCGCCGAAGAGCGATTGCACGTGCGGCGGATTGGCGCCGTCGCGCACGATGTTCGCCGGATCGTAGAACGCCTCGAGCGGCTCGGGCCCGACGAGGACCGCGGTCTTGCGCCCCAGCAGGCTGGTGCGAAAGACGCGACCGTACCGCGCCCGCCGTTCCTGGACGAAAGCGAACGGGTCTTTAACGAACGCGAGCGTTTCGCCCAGAACGGGAAGGCCGGTACTACCAGGCGGGAGGGGAGCATTGGGCCGCGGGGCGAGGGTCGCCATGGCGTCGGATTTTCCGCTCCCCCCGGTCTGCCCTCGACGGGGCGCAGGTCTCGCCGATTGTGCCGGGAAGCAAAGCTAGCGTGTCGCACCTGAACCGGCTTCGCCCGCGGCCCGATGGCGAAGTGGTGGAACCCCGCCTCGGTAGGAGCGGTTCATGGAGATGGGAAGCGAGGAAGCGATGGAACAGGATCAGAGCGTAGTGACGCGGTCGGAAGACGCGGACCGCACGGCCGCCGCGTCGGACGAGGCCGTCTCGGACCTCCTTGCTTTCTCGGGCGAGTACATCAAGCGCCAGAAGGCTGCCAAGGTGCAGCTTTCGCCCGACCTGACCGAGTCGAGCCCCGGCGTCATCCTGTCACGGGCATTCGCCGGCGCCGCGAAGATACAGCGGCTCTGAACCTTCGCCCGTCGGCGGCTCCGACCTCAGCGCGGTGCGACACCGGCCTCTCGCCAGACGAGCGCGATGAGCGCAGCTAGTGCTTGCGCGATCTCTTCAGCGGTCGGAACGAACTCCGAGCGCTCTTGTTTGTCGATCGTGAGCAGGCCGAGCGGCCGTCCCCGTTCTTGAAGGTAGATGGGGACGCACATGACGGCGCCGAACTTCGGCGCTCCGCCGATCTCGACGAAGCCCGGGACCGATCTCGCGTCGGCGATATTCCACAACCGTCCCTCGAGAAAGGCCTGCCCCGCGAGGCCCTCACCGGGGCGGAACGCCTTCGTCCTCGTCACCTCGTCCGTGATCTCGTTGGAATGGAAGAACCGAAGCAGGTTGGCCTTAGCGTCGAAGAGCCACACCGCCAGGCGGACATTCTCCGGAATGGGCTGGACGAGCTCCGCGTCCGTGGGTTTGACGACGGTCGCTCCCAGCCACAGGCGTGCTTCACCGAGACGGTCGCGCACAAAGTTGTACACGAGCACCTTGCGAGCATCGGGGTCCGCCGCCGGCGCATAGAGGGCGTAGAAGATCGCCAGTCCCTGAGTCCAGTTCTGCATCAGATATGCCAGGTTCTCTGCGGTTTCCGTCAGCAGCGCCGTCGAGTTTTTCGTCTCGACACTGAGCTCGAGCTCGGCGTTGAAGATCTTCAGTTTGAGAATCCGCGGCAAGAAGAAGGCGACGATGAACAGTAGGAGCCAGGCTTGGGTCAGGCCGTCGGCGACCGGATACTGCTCGTCCTTCTTCAGCGCGACGGGGAACGCTCGCAACGTTGCGCCCACGATGCCGAGCCACCCGAGCAGGATCTGAACCACGATCACGCGTTTGAGCCCGCGTCGCCACAAGTACCGGATCACCCATCCGAAGGCGACGGCCTCTGCGACGAGCAGCGACAGTAAGAGGAGCCAACGCCGTGAAATTTGCCACCAAGCATTGGCGCCCGCGCAACACGGCGGCGGGGACGGTGAAGGCGATGCCACCGCTCGGTTCACGGTCACGTCGACGATCACGGTGCCGTTGATCTCGGTCCAACTCACGGTCGCACCGAGCTGTTCGGCGACGGCACGCAGCGGGACGACGACGTAGCCGCGGAACACTTCGGGCGGTACGCTGAGCGAGACTTTCTTGCCATCGAAGATCGCGCGGCGCTTGTCGACGGTCAGCAAGAGCCGGTGTCCGCGTCCGGCGATCGTGATCGTGCGTGCATGAGGATCGTAACGAGCCGTCGCGGAGAGGTAGCTCAGCATGGTTCGCATCGGCGACAGGACCTCGCCGCCGCGGACCAGGGGAGCCAAGACGCGGTAGCCCTTCACGTACACCGGCGAGCCCGGAACCTCCGAGCCCATGAAGACGATGGTGACGCTGGGCGGGTTGCTCGGTGCCGCGACGGCGCCGGCCGGCGCAAGAAATGCCAGGAGCAGCCAAAGCGGCAGCGCCAGGAGCCGAGACCGACCCTCCACCTCACGCATCCTGACGCCGGGTCTTCGGTGGCTCGAGGAGCTTACCTTGGTGGGCGCCACAATCGTGCCGATACTTTGGAATCGAAATATTGACGTGGCCCGCTTCGGACGCTATCGTTGCCCTACCGCCGCAAGGCAAGGAGGGCAGCCTGGCCGCCACGCGGGTGCTCCCGTCGCTCCGCCCCGCTGATTTTCGTGGCTTTCGTCTCGACGTCGCCGCGCGCGGGATCGTGCGTGAGTACAACCGCGGCCTGAGGCCGCACGGGCTCAGCTACGTCCCCTACTTCGTACTCTTGCTGCTTGCTGCCGACGAAGGCGGGCTGCGGCCGTCGGACATCGCCGGTGATCTGCGGCTCGACGGCTCGTCGCTGTCCGGTCACCTCGACAAGCTCGAAGCGGCCGACCTCGTCGAGCGGCGCCCGGACGCCGACGACCGGCGCGTCATCCGGGTCCACGCCACCACTGCCGGCCGCCGGCTGACCGAAGAGCTCGAGCCGATCGGCCGCGCGTTGAGCGCCGTCGAGGCCGATCTCGCGCCCGAGGCGCTGGCCCGGGTCGAACGCGCCGTCCTGACGCCAGCCGCGTCGGTCGCGGCGCCGCGCACCGCGTCGCTGCGCCCCCGAGCGGGGCTGGTGACGACGCTGCGCGCCGCGACGCTGACCGTGGCGAACTCGGTCGTCGGACGGACGCTGCGGCGCTTCGCCGCGCTCGTCGACGAGCGCAGCAGCGGAGCGATCCGTGTCGAGGTCCACCTGCCGTCAGCAGCGCCGGGCGGCGAGCTGCAGACGCTGGTGGACCTGCGCAGCGGCGACGTGGCGATCGCCTCGATTACCGCCTCGGTGGTGGGCAATCTCATTCCCGACGCGCAGCTCATCGAGCTACCGTACCTGCTCGACTCGTTCGCCCACGCGCGCGCTTTCGACGACGGTGCTTTCGCGCAGAAAACGCTCGCCGACGGGCTCGCCTTCGGGCTCGCCAGTCTGGGCATCATCGAAAACGGCTTCCGGTCGCTCACCACGCGCGATACGGCGGTGCGCGATCCCGCACAGCTCGCCGGCGTGCGGCTGCGCGTGCAGCAATCGCCGATCAACGTGCACCTCGCCGAAGCTTTCGGCGCTGTGGCAGTCCCGCTGCCGTTTCCGCGCTTGGCCGAAGCGTTGCGGGCCGGCGAGATCGACGCGCAGGAAAACTCGCTCGCCAACATTGCCGGTTTGGCGCTGTGGAGCTCGCAACGTTATCTCATCGAGACGCGGCACGCGCTCTCGGCGCACATGCTCTTCGCCAACTCGGAGATTCTGGCGGCGCTGGGCTCGGGCGCTGCGATCGTGCGTGATGCGATGCACGACGCGATCGCCGAGCAGCGCCGCGCCGCCGAGCGTCTCGAACATCGGCTGCGCGAGGAGCTCGCGCGCCACATGACCCTCATCACGCTCGACGACGCGGCCCGCGACCGCTTCGTCGCAGCGACGCGTCTGGTGCACGAGCGGGTGGCGCGTGCCCTCGGAGACGACGCGCTCGCGCGCGTCCTCGCCGCCGCGGTCGCGGCCAGCCCCGCAACACCATTCGAGTGAAGGAGATCCGCATGCATGCCCGTCGACTCAGCGCGTTCCTTGTCGCCGCGTTCGCGCTTACCGCATTGGGTGGGGCGGGCACGACGCGCGCCGCCGATCCGCCCGAGATCGTGATCGGCTCGATTTTGCCGCTCACCGGCCCGTTGGCGCAGACCGGTGCGGGCCTTCGA
Source organism: Vulcanimicrobiota bacterium (assembly GCA_003140215.1). Lineage (GTDB taxonomy): Bacteria > Vulcanimicrobiota > Vulcanimicrobiia > Vulcanimicrobiales > Vulcanimicrobiaceae > Vulcanimicrobium > Vulcanimicrobium beijerinckii. The sequence goes on from PLJL01000004.1 coordinate 481,326, forward strand.
GCCGCGCAAGAGCTCGCGCGGGACCTCGTCAACGGTCACGTCAGCTATCCGCTGCCGATGGTTGGGAGGAGCGGCCTGCCGCATCTCGGGCACGCGCGGATCAAGCTGGTGTTCGCGGATTCCCAAGCCAAGCCCGATCAGGCCCGCGCCGCGGCCGAGCAGCTCATCACGCAAGACCACGTGGTCGCGCTGATCGGAACCTACGCGTCGTCGACGACCGCGACGGCCTCGCAGGTCGCCGAGCGCTACGGTATCCCGTTCCTCAACCCCGACTCGACGGCGCCCGGTCTGACCGCGCGCGGCCTGAAGTGGTTCTTCCGCGCGACGCCCAACGACGCGACCTTCGCCGACAACTTCTACCAGTTCTTTGCGGAGTTGAAGAAGACCAAGAAGATCGATGTCAAGCGCGTCGCGATCGTCGGTGAGGACGGCTTGTTCGGGTCCGGTGCCGGCGACGCCGAGGAGCAGATCGGCAAGAAGCTGGGCTACGACATCGTGACGCGTGTTGCGTATTCGGCGACGACGACCGAGGTGAACGCCGAGGTGCAGAAGGTCAAAGCGGCCTCGCCGGACGTTATCATCATCGCATCGTACCTGCCCGATTCGCTGCTCTACATGCGCGGGTTCAAGGAGCAAGGCGTGGCGCCCAAGGCGATCCTCGCTCAAGACGCGGGCTTCATCGATCCGGGCTTCGTCCGGACGCTGGGTGCCGACGCCGAGGGCGTATTTACGCGCGAGGTCTTCTCGCTGTCGATCAAGCACCGCAATCAATCGGTGCCGCTCGTCGACCAGCTCTTCCGCCAGCGCTTCGGCGACAAGCCGCTCGACGGGAACACCGCGCGCAGCATCATGGGCGTGCTGATCCTCGCCGACGCCCTCGACCGCGCCGGCTCGACCAAACCCGACGCGATCCGCACGGCGCTTCAGAAGACCAACATCCCCGGCAAGCTCACCCTGATGCCGTGGAACCGCGTGCACTTCGACGCCACCGGCCAGAACGACGGCGGCGCCGGCATCATCGAACAGGTCCAGGACGGCAAGTACGAGACGGTCTGGCCGTCCGACGTGGCCGTGCGCGCGCCGATCTGGCCGATGCCGGCATGGAAACGCTAGCCCGCGGCACGTGGACGCCCTAGCCACACCGGCGCAGCTGCTCGTCGGCGGCCTGCTGACGGGACTGGTGTTCGCGCTGGTCGCGGTCGGCCTCACGCTGATCTACGGCGTGATGGACGTCGTGAACTTCGCGCACGGCGAGTACCTCATGCTCGCGATGTACGCGACCTTGGCGCTCGCGCTGTTGGGGATCGGCCCACTGGTGGGGCTGCCGCTCGTCGCGATCGCGCTGTTCCTGTTCGGGATCGTCGTGTACCGCGTTTTCATCCGGCGGCTTCTCGCGGGGCCGCCCGAAGCGACGGTGTTCGGAACCTTCGGGATGCTGGTACTGCTGCAGGGCCTGGCCCAGGCGACCCTCACGAGTGACTATCAGTCGATTCCGAATCCGCCGTTTCACGGTACGATCCGGGTGGGCGCGATCGCGGTCTCGCAGGCGACGCTGATCGAGGGGATCGGTGCGCTCGTGCTCACCGCCGCGCTGTTCGCCTTCGTCGAATTCACCGAAACCGGACGTGCGATGCGCGCCGTCGCCGAAGACCGCATCGCCGCCACGCTGATGGGGATCGACGTCCAGCGCATCAACGGCCTGGCCTTCGGGATCGGCGCCGCCTGCGTCGGCGCGGCCGGCGCCCTCTTGATGTTGTCGTACCCGGTGTATCCGACGGTCGGCGCCGCCTTCGCGCTCACGGCGTTCGTCGTGGTCGCGCTAGGCGGCTTCGGCAGCATCCAAGGTGCGCTGGTGGGCGCGCTGCTGGTCGGGCTGCTCGAGGTGTTCGGCGGATTCTATCTCTCACCCGAGCTCAAACTGGTACCGGTGTATCTCGCCTACTTGATCGTCGTGTTGCTGCGGCCCCAAGGGCTGTTGGGGCGCCGGTGAGGGCGCATCTCATCGCGCTGGGGGCAATCGTGGTCGTCGTCGCCGCCGCGGTATTCGGCCTGCGCAGCGCGGTCGCGCTCGATCTCCTCTTCACATTGCTGCTGTACGCCGTGCTCGGACAGTCGTGGAACTGGATCAGCGGCTACGGCGGCAACATCTCGTTCGGGCACGCGATCTTTTTCGGCTGCGGCGCGTATGCATCGGCGTTGTGCGTGACGCACGGCCTGTCACCCTGGCTTGCGATTCCGGCCGGCGCTTTGGTCGCCGCGCTGCTGGCGATCGTCACCGGCTTTCCGACCCTCGCGCTGCGCGGGCACTACTTCTCGATCGCTACGATCGCCGTCGCCGCACTCGTCGACGCGTTCGTGCGCACCACGCCCTGGCTGGGCAAGGCCACCGGCTTCGAGTTGCCCATTGCGCCCGGCTGGGCGACGATGCAGTTCCCCCAGAAGGGCACGTACGTCGCCCTGGCGCTCATCTTGTTCGCGGCGGTGCAGTTGGCGACGATGGCGCTCGAGCGGTCGCGCATGGGCTACTACCTGCGCGCGTTGCGAGCCAACCACGCCGCCGCGGCGGCGGTCGGGATCGACGAACGGCGGGTCAAGCTGGTCGCGTTCGCCTGGTCGGCGACCATGGCGGCAGTAGCGGGCGTGCTCTACGCGCAGTATACGCTCTTCGTCGATCCGCCCTCGACGATCGCCCTGGCGATCTCGATCGACATCGCGCTCATCGGCGTCGTCGGCGGGATCGGAACGCTGTGGGGGCCGGCGGTCGGCGCGCTCGTGTACGTGGTGTTGGCGAAGGCGGTCGCGCTGCAGCTCGGGGGCGCCGGCAAGGGCTACGACTTGGTGATCTACGGCGCCATCATCTGCCTGATCGCGGCGCTGCGTCCGTACGGGATCGTCGGGACGATCGTCGACGCGCTGCGGCGCCGTCGCGGCGCTGAGGCCGCGGCGTGAGCCCGCTCTTGGAAGTGCGCGGGCTGGTCAAGCAATTCGGCTCGCTGCGCGCGCTCGACGGCGTCGACCTCGACGTCGCCGCGGGTTCGCTCACCGCGTTGATCGGCCCCAACGGTGCGGGCAAGTCGACGGCGTTCGCGTGCATCGCCGGCGCCGCCAAGCCGACGGCGGGCAGCGTGCGCTTTCGCGGTACCGAGATCGCCGGCATGGCCTACCACCGCGTCGCGGCGCTGGGGATCGGGCGCACCTACCAGATCGTGCAAACGTTCGCCGACATGACCGCGCTCGAAGCGACGACGACCGGCGCGCTGCTGCGCCGGCCGCACCTGCGTGACGCGGTCGCATACGCCGAAGAGATCCTCGCTTTCGTAGGGTTGGCGGACAAGCGCTACCGCCTCGGGCGAGCGCTGACCATCGCCGACAAGAAGCGGCTCGAGGTCGCGCGCGCGCTGGCGACCGAGCCGCAGTTGCTGCTCCTCGACGAGGTGATGGCTGGCTTGACCCCGGCCGAATGCGGCGCTGCCGTCGAGTTGCTGCGGCGCATCCTCGCGCGCGGCGTCACGGTGCTGATGGTCGAGCACGTGATGGAAGTGCTCATGCCGATCGCGCAGCACGTCGTGGTGATCGCGGCCGGCAAGACGATCTTCAGCGGCACCGCCGCCGGTGCGGTGCGCGACGTGGACGTGATCGACGCATATTTGGGCTCGCCGCTCGAGCACGGTGCGATCGCGACGGGCACGCCGTGACCGCCCTGCTCGACGTCGAGGGCCTGGACGTCGCGTACGACGGAATGCGCGCTCTGCAGGACGTCTCGCTCGTGGCCGAGGCCGGCACGATCGTGGCGTTGGTCGGCGCGAACGGGGCCGGCAAGACCTCGCTGCTGCGCGCGATCAGCGGCCTCGTCCGTGCCGAGCGCGGAACGATCCGCTTCGACGGCGACGACATCACGCGCGTTCCGGCACATCGAATCGTGCGGCGCGGCATCGCGCACGTCCCGGAAGCCCGGCGGGTCTTCGCCTCGGCTACGGTGCGCGACAACCTGCTGCTGGGCGCGTACGTCGACCGCGACGCGGCGCATCGCGCGGCGCGGCTGGAGGCGGCCTTTTCCGCGTTCCCGATCCTGCGCGAGCGCCTCGAGCAACGCGCCTCGACGCTCTCGGGCGGCGAGCAGCAGATGCTCGCCATCGCGCGCGGCACGATGAGCGGCCCGCGGGTGCTCATGCTCGACGAACCGTCGCTGGGCCTCGCGCCCAAGCTGATCCCGCAAATCTACGCCGGTGTGCGCGCCATCGCCGAGGCCGGAACGACGGTCCTGCTGGTCGAGCAGAACGTGCGCGAAGCGTTGCGCGCCGCCGACACCGCGTACGTGCTGCAAACCGGCCGCGTCGTGCTCCACGGCAACGCCCGCGACCTGATCGGCGACCCCCTGGTACAACAAGCTTTTCTGGGAATCGGTGCGGCGTGAGCTGGCGCGTCGGGGTCGACATCGGCGGCACGTTCACGGACTTGGTCGCGCTGGCCGACGATGGGCGGTTGATCCGGCACAAGGTTTCGTCGACGCCGCGCGCCCCCGAAGACGGGCTGCTCGATGCGCTGCGCGCGCTCCTCGACGAGGTCGGCGCCGCCGAGATCGCGCTGGTCGCCCACGCCAGCACCATCGCCACCAACGCGCTGCTCGGGCAAGTGCACCTGGACCTGCCGCGCGTCGCGTTCATCACCACCGAAGGCTTTCGCGACGTGCTCGAGATCGGGCGCCAGAACCGCAGCGCGATCTACGACCTCAACGTCACGCGGCCCAAGCCGCTGGCGCGGCGCGAGGACCGCCTCGTCGTGCGCGAGCGGCGCACCCACGACGGCGGCGTGATCGTCCCGCTCGACGCCGGCACCGTCGCGACTGCGGTCGAGACGGTTCGCGAGCGCGGGATCACCGCGGTCGCCGTCGGCCTGTTGCACGCCGACGTCGACGGCGCGCACGAACAAACCGTCGCGCACGCGCTGCGCGAGGCGATCCCCGGGGTCGAGGTCTCGCTGTCGTCGGAGATCGACCCGCAGTATCGCGAGTACGAGCGCTTCTCGACGACGGTCCTCAACGCCGCGCTCACGCCGATCGTGCAGGCCTACCTCGAACGCGTGGCGCGCGGCGTGCGCGCCGCCGGCGTGCAAGCGCCGATCTTCGTCATGCGCTCCGACGGCGGGATGGCGGCGCTGGGGTCGGCCTCGCGCCGGCCCGCGACGCTCATCGAGAGCGGGCCGGCCAGCGGCGTGATCGGCGCCGCGTACGTCGGCCGTGCGCTGGGGATCGCGAACGTGCTTTCGTTCGACATGGGCGGGACGACCGCGAAAGCCGGGACGATCTTCGGCGGCATCCCCGAGATCAGCGCGTCGTTCGAAGCGGCGGGTTCGACGCACAGCGGACGCTCGGTCAAGGGCAGCGGCTACCCGGTGCGCTTTCCGTTCGTCGATCTCGCCGAAGTCAGCGCGGGCGGCGGAACGATCGCTTGGGTCGACGCGGCCAAAACGCTGCGCGTCGGGCCGGTCTCGGCCGGTGCCGATCCGGGGCCCGCGTGCTACGGACGCGGCGATGCGCCCACGGTCACCGACGCCAACGTCCTGCTGCGGCGGTTGAATCCGCGCGCGCTGCTCGACGGCGCGTTTCCGATCGACGCGGAGCGTTCGCGCGCCGCCGTCGCCTCGGTCGCTGCGGCAGTGGGCGGGGACGCCGAACGCGCCGCCGCGGGGATCGTCGCGCTCGCCGATGCCGAGATGGCGAAGGTGCTGCGCATCGTCTCGGTCGAGCGCGGCCACGACCCGCGCGATTTCACGCTGCTGGCGTTCGGTGGCGGCGGCCCGCTGCATGTCTGCGCCGTCGCCGCGGACATCGGCGTCGCGCGCATCGTGGTCCCGCCGTCCCCCGGCGTCTTCTCGGCCTACGGATTGCTGGCCGCCGACGTGCGCGTGACCGCGGTCCGGTCGCTGGTCGCGCCGGCCGACGAGGGCACCTGGGCGCGCGGCCGCAAACTCTTCGACGTGCTGACGCGCGAGGGCGACTCGGGTTTGGCCGAACAGGGCGTCGCCAAAGCCGATCGCAGCTTCGTGCGCGAGCTCGACCTGCGCTACGTCGGGCAGTCGACCGAGCTCGTCGTCACCGCGCCGCGCTCGCTCGGCGAAGCGGTCGAGGCGTTCCACCTGCGGCACGAACAGCGGTACGGTTTTGCCGCGCGCCAGGATCCGGTCGAGATCGTCACGGTCCGCGTCGTGGGGATCGGCACGACGCCCAAGCCGCGCCTGGTCGAGGTCGCCGCTCCGGCGCGGCGCGCGCCCGAGCCGCGTGCGCTGCGCGAGCACCGCGACGTCTACGACGGTGCGGCATTCGTCGCGACGCCGGTGTACGGACGCGCGTTGCTGCGCCCGGGCGATGCCTTCGACGGCCCTGCGGTGATCGAACAGTACGACGCCACCACGTACCTCGCGTGTGGCTGGAGCGCACGCGTAGACGGCTACGGCAACCTCGTCATGGGGTCGACCTGATGAGCGGTCTCGATCCGATCACCGCCGAGCTCGTCTCGTCGGCGCTCATCTATGCCAGCGAGGAGATGGGGATCGCAGTCCGCGACGCGGCCTACTCGCCCAACATCAAGGAGCGCCTCGACCACTCCTGCGCGCTCTTCGACGCGCGCGCGCGGCTGGTCGCGCAAGCCGAACACATCCCGGTGCACCTCGGCTCGCTCCCGTGGGGCCTACGGCGCAGCCTCGCTTGGCTCGTCGAGCACGGTCGCGAGCTGCGGCCGGGCGAGATGATCGTCGTCAACGATCCCTATCTGTCCGGCACGCACCTCAACGACGTCACGGTGATTCGCGCCATCTATCACGCCGGCCGGCTCGTCGGCTACGCCGCCAACAAAGCGCACCACACCGACGTCGGCGGCGCGGTCCCCGGTTCGATGCCGCCCGACGCGCGCGATCTCTTCGCCGAGGGCGCGGTGTTCGTCCCGACCGTGCTGGTGCGCAACGACCGCGTGGTCGACGAGACGGTCGATCTCTTGCGCGCCAATTCCCGCACCCCCGAGGCGCGGGCCGGAGACCTGCGCGCGCAAATCGCCGGAAACAACGTCGGCGAGCGCCGCTTCCTCGAGCTGATCGAGCGCTACGGCATCGCGACCGTCGAAGCCGCGCTCGACAAGGCGCTCGCCGACGGCGAACGCCGCACGCGCGCGGCGCTGCGCGCGTTGCCCGACGGCGTGGTCACCCACGAAGACGTGATGGAAGACGAGCGCGGCGAACCGTCGATCGTCTTGCGCGTGCGGCTCGAAAAGCACGGCGACGCGCTCGCACTCGACTACACCGGCACCGCACCCCAGCGCGCCATGCCGCTCAACTCGGTCTACGGCGTGACGCTTTCGGGGGTGTACTACGCGGTGCGCGCGGTGACCGACCCGCGCATCCCGATGAACGACGGGTCGTTTGCGCCCATCTCGGTGCAGGTCCCCGAAGGCAGTCTGCTCAACCCGCGCCGCCCGGCGCCGGTGAGCGCGGGCAACGTCGAGACCTCGATGCGCAACGCCGATCTGGTGCTGGGCGCGCTGGCCAAGCTCGCACCCGGCCGCGTCCCCGCGCAGAGCGGCGGCTCGATGAACAACGTGATGATCGGCGGCCTCGACGGTGCGGGCAAGTCGTGGGCGTTCTACGAGACCAACGGCTGCGGGATGGGCGCGCGACCCCATGTGGATGGGATCGACGGCATCCACGCGCACATGACCAACACGCTCAACACCCCGATCGAGGCGATCGAACGGTCGATGCCGATGCTCATCACCGCCTACGAGTTCGCCGAGACCAGCGCCGGCGACGGCGAGTTCCGGGGTGGTTCGGGGTTGGTGCGCGCCTTCGCGCTGCGCGACGGCTCGGCGACCGCGTCGCTGCTGGCCGAGCGCCATGCGGTGCGCCCGCGTGGTGCGGACGGCGGCCGCGACGGTGCGACCGGCGCGCACGTGCTGGTCAAGCGCGGCGGTGCGACCAGCGATCTCCCGGCCAAGACCTCGGTCGCGATGGAGCCGGGCGACGCGATCATCGTGCGCACGGCCGGCGGCGGCGGCTACGGCGATCCGGCGCGCCGCGCGGCGTCCGCCCGCGAGCGCGATCGCGCCGACGGGATCGGGATCGCAGAGTGACCGCCGGGGACGCGCGCGCCGCCATCCGCGCCGGGACGATCGCCGCTCCGACCGAACGGCTCGCGCCCGAGCACGTGCAGGCGAATCTCGTCGTCGTCGCGCGCGAGTACGCCGCCGAGCTCGCCGACCTGTGCGCGCGCAATCCCGTTCCCTGTCCGGTTGTCGAGCAGCTGGCGCCGGGAGCATTCGAACCGCGCTGCGCCGCCGGGGCCGATCTGCGCACCGATCTTGGACGCTATCGGGTCTGGCGCGACGGCGTGCTCGCCGAGCAACCGCGCGACGTGCGCGCGCTCTGGTCGCAGGATCTGGTCGCCTTTCTCATCGGGTGCTCGTTCACGTTCGATCACGCGCTGGCCGCGGCCGGTTTGGTCCCACGCCACTACGCGCTGGGGCGCAACGTGCCGATGTATCGCACCCGCGTTCCGCTCGCGCCCGCGGGACGCTTGCGCGGACCGATGGTGGTCAGCATGCGCCCCTACCAGCTGCGTGACATCGAGCGCGTCCGCGCGGTGACGCGGCCCTATCGCGTCGGCCACGGCGAACCGGTCGCCTGGGGCGACCCCGAAGCGCTGGGCATCGACGACCTGCTGCGGCCCGACTACGGCGACCCGCCGGTGCTCGAGTCCGGCGACGTCCCGGTGTTTTGGGGCTGCGGCGTGACCCCCCAAAGCGTCATCGTGGCGAGCAACGTTCCGTTCGCGATCACCCACGAGCCCGGCCACATGTTCGTGACGGATTTGATCCATCGCGACCTCGGCGCGGGCTGAGCCGGCCGTGCATTCGCGCGAGGCCGACGTGGCCGTCTGCGGGGGCGGCAATGCGGCGCTGTGCGCGGCGATCGTCGCCCGGCGCACGGGCGCAAGCGTCGTGCTGCTCGAGCGCGCGCCGCTCCACATGCGCGGCGGCAACACTCGCCACACCCGGGACATCCGCATCGCGCACGACGCGCCCAATGCCGCTGCGGCCGAGGCGTACACCGAAGAGGAGCTGTTCGCCGATCTGCTGCGCGTCACGGGCGGCGAGACCGACGAGCCGTTGGCGCGGCTCACCGTGCGGGAGTCGACCACGCTGGCGGACTGGATGGCCGAGCAGGGCGTTCGCTGGCAAAAACCGCTCAACGGGACCCTGCACTTGTCGCGCACGAACGGGTTCTTTCTCGGCGGCGGAAAGCACCTCGTCAACACCTACTATGAGACGGCGCTGCGGCTCGGCGTTCGCGTCGTGTATGGGGCCACGGTGCGCGAGCTGTCGCACGACGGCGCACGGGTCACCGCGGTGGTCTATGAGGACGGAGCCTGCGACCGGCGCCTGGCGTGCGGCGCGGTCGTCGTCGCCGCCGGCGGTTTCGAAGCGGACGTCGAGTGGCTGCGCGAATATTGGGGCGATGCGGCGTCGCGCTTCGCGATCCGCGGGACGCCGTACAACACCGGCATCGCGCTCAAAGCGATGTACACCGCGGGCGCGCGCCGCGCCGGCGATCCGCGCGGCCTGCACTGCGTCGCCGTCGATGCCCGCGCCCCGCGTTTCGACGGCGGAATCGTGACGCGCATCGACGCGATCCCGTTCGGCATCGTCGTCAATGCTGCGGGCGAGCGCTTCTACGACGAGGGCGAAGACCTGTGGCCCAAGCGCTACGCGATCTGGGGCAAGCTGATCGCCGATCAAGCCGGTCAAGCCGCGTACGCGATCTTCGATGCCAAGACGGCCCGCAGTTTCATTCCGTCGGCGTTCCGCCCCGAGCGCGCCGAGTCGCTCGAAGCGCTGGCCGCCGTGCTCGGTCTCGACGCGGCGTCGCTCGTGAAGACCGTGGCCGCGTTCAACGCGGCGATTCGCCCGGAATGCGGCGTGCAATTGGGAGCGCTCGACGGCTGCGCGACCGCCGGCCTGACGCCGCCGAAGTCCAATTGGGCGCAGCGCATCGACACGCCGCCATTCTACGGATACCCGCTACGGCCGGGCGTCACGTTCACCTACCTCGGGGTCGGCGTCGACACCGAGGCGCACGTGCTGCGCGCCGACGGCACGCGTTTCGAGAACCTGTTCGCCGCCGGCGAGTGCATGGCCGGGAACATCCTGTCGCGCGGCTATCTGGCCGGATTCGGTCTGACCATCGGTTCGGTGTTCGGCCGCATCGCCGGCGCGCAGGCGGCGCAGTATGCTCGAGCTTGACCTCACGGCGGAGCTCGACCGGCAGCTGTCGGTTTGCAATGCCTGCCGCTACTGCGAAGGCTTCTGCGCCGTCTTCGGCGCGGCGCAACTGCGCACGGCGATCGGATCGGGCGACGTCGCCTACCTCGCGAACCTCTGTCACGACTGCCGGATGTGCTACGACGCGTGCATGTTCACGCCGCCGCACGAGTTCGCGATCAACATCCCCGCCGCGATGACCGAAGCGCGCGTGCAGACGTACGAACGCTACGGGACGCCGCCCGTCCTCGCGCGGATGATTCGCGCTCCCCGGCGTGGCGCGCTCGTCGCGGTACTTGCCGGCGTCACGATCGTAGCGCTGGCGGTCACGTTCTCGGCCGGCGCGGCGGCCCTGTGGACCCCCCAACTCGGCCCGGGCGCATTCTATCGCGTGCTGCCGTATGCGGCGATGGTCGTGTCGGCGCTCGCGCTCGCGCTCTTCGGGCTGGTTTGCATCGCGCTCGGCGCGCGCCGGTACGCGCGCGACATCGGCGCCGGCGAACGCTTCGCGACGCCCGCGGCGCTGCGTACCGCGCTGCGCGATGCGCTGAGCCTGCGGTACCTCAAGGGCGGCGGTGCGGGCTGCTACGACCAGAGCCGTGGCTCGGGGCGCCGGCGCTTCTTCCACGCGCTCGTCTTCTGGGGCGTGCTGGCCGACTTCGCAGCAACGACGAGCGCGGCCGTGCTTCAAGAGTTCCTGCACGCGTTGCCGCCCTATCCGTACTGGAGCGTGCCGGTCGTGCTCGGGACCGGCGGCGGCGTCGCGATCGTCGTTGGAGCGGCCGGCCTCATCGCCGTCAAGGTGCGCAGCGATCCGCGCCCCGCATCGACGCGCATGATCGCCTTGGACTACGCGTTCCTCGGCCTGCTCGAACTCGTGGCCAGCACCGGGCTGGCGCTGCTGGCCTTGCGCTCGACGAGCGTGATGGGTGCCCTGCTGGTGCTGCATTTGGGCGCGGTGGCCGGGCTCTTCGCGACCGCGCCGTACGGGAAGTTCGTCCACGCCGTCTACCGGGTCGTCGCTCTGGTCAAGAACGCCCACGAGCAAGCCGGCCCTTGACGACCTCCTAAAACCGTAGTAGAGTGGCCGCGGGTCAAGTCTTAAGTTTATAAGTGTTCGCGCCCGGAGGCGGTTTTGCAGACAACGAAAGGGTGGACGGCCGTGCGCGTCGTCGGCTTGAGCCTGGCCACGTGCGCCGCAGCGCTCGCGCCGCTAGCGGCGCAGGCGGCGACGAACGCGATCCCGCTCGCGATCCCGACCCTGCAGTCACCGCCGCCGCTCGAGCCGTCGGCCGACCCGGCGCGCTGGAAGGATGCGGCCGTTGCCTCACTGCCCTGGGACGTGCAGCATCAGAAGGCCGCGTCCGAACCCACGACGGCGCGCCTGGCCACCGACGGGACGCACATCTACGTGCGCTTCGACGTCACGCAGCACGAGGCGCTGATGGCGCAACAGCACACCAACGACGTCGGGGACGGAACCGACGACGAAGTCTGGATCGACCTGTGGCCCAACGGCAACAGCGGGTTCTACTACCAGTTCGCGGCGACGTCCAACGGGACGCACTACCAGTACTCGTCGGAGAACACCGCCTATGCACCGACGTGGGTCTCGTTCGGCGCCGCCTACGCCGGCGGCTTCACCGTGACGATGAAGATCCCGATCGCGGTCATGCGCGGCAGCGGCGCCGGCGGCGCGTGGAAGCTGCAGCTGGTGCGCATCGTGCGTTCGACCGGGGAGCGCCAGGTCTGGAGCTACGGCAACGCACAGACCAACGGCGACGATGTGAACTACGCGGGCGTGCTCAACGGCATGGCGCCCGCCGTCGCGTCGCGGGCCAAGCCGCGCATCGCGCTCTACGGGTTGGGCGGACTGGGCTCGAGCAGCTCGGGTTTGACGACTTCGCGGATGGGCGGCGACTTCTCCGTACCGATCACGGCGACGTCGTCGGTATACGGTACGCTTCACCCCGACTTCTCGAACGTCGAGGTCGACCAGCAAACGATCTCGCCGACCGCGTACCAGCGTTCGTTCAACGAGGTGCGGCCGTTCTTCACCCAGGGCGCGAACTACTACGAACGGTTCAGCTGCTCGGCGTGCCCGTTCATCGCGCAGCTCTACACGCCGTCGATCCCGACCCCGCGTGACGGGTACGCGTTCGAGGGCAAGCAAGGCCAGTTCTCGTTCGCCGGATTCGACGCGGTCGGCGCGAGCCGCAACGACGGCGCGGCGGCGCTGGGCTATCATACGCCGGACAACCACTGGTCGCTCACGGCGCAGACGGTCGCCGCGAACGCCCCCGGCCTCACCGACCACGTCGACACCGGCGGGATCTCGTACAACGACAGCAAGCACGTCAGCGCGTACTTCGACTACGGCTACGATCACGGGACGAACGTCGCCGACCCGTCCCAGGCACAGCGCTACGACCTGGGTACCTACCTCTACTCGAACACGTTCGGGTTCGCCGCGTCGCTGCGCAAGGTCGGCCGGTACTACGAGCCCGTCGACGGTTTCGTCCAGCACGCCGACATCGCCGGATACGCGGTCTACGCGAACAAGATCTGGCTCTTCGACAAGAAGTCGTGGCTGAACAGCATCCAGTTCGCCACCTTCGAGGATCGCTACCACGGGCACACCGGCGGGCTGAACCAAACCGACAGCAGCTTGTCTCTCGACATCCTCACGCAGAGCCGGATCGACGTCAACGCCAGCGTCGGGTCGAGCTACCTGTTGCTCGACAGCGGGGTCTTCACCCCGATCTCGCAGAACGGGATCGGCGTCACCTGGCACAGCGGCACGGCCAACGACCCGGGCAGCAACGGCTTCCACGGCTCGTCGTCCACTCCGACGTCGCTCGTCTACAACACCGGGCGCTTCGGCCCGGGCCGGGTCGACTCGTGGGTGCGCAGTTCGACGATGCGGGCCGGACCGCGCGGCACGCTCTCGCTGGAAGCGGACGACACGCGCGCCTATGAGGACAACGCGACGACCAACGTACAGTGGCTCGAGCGGCTCGGCTACAGCTACGCGACGGGCACGAACTCGTCGCTGGCGATCGGGATGCGGCGCATCATCGGGACGCCGCCGCTCCTCGATCTCGCCAACCAGCCCGGGTTCACGCGGGCGTGGAACCTCTCGTTCGCGTATCACCGCCGCACGCCGCATGACGAGCTGTACTTCGCGTACGGTGACGCCAGCCAGCTCTCGACGCTCCCGCAGCTCATCGTGAAGTTCATCCACTACTTCGGCGCCGAAAAAGGCACCTAGCCCGGCGCGCGACCGCGACTAGTGCGTTGGAGTCGTCGTCGCTTGGGGCGTGATCCGGTAGGCGCCGATCTTCCAGTTCGGGTCCACGCGCAGCTGGACGGTCAGCGTCCCCTTGTCGAACGCCGCTTCGAATTCGTAGCGTCCTTTGTCCGGATCGGTCGCCGTTTGCTTGACGCCGCGATAGGTGCCCAGCGCGTGCATTTTATCGGAGAGCTGGCCGACCGAGGCACGCGTCACCTGGGCCTTGAGGGTATCGTCGAAGTTCGCGACGGTGCGGTCGTAGTCGCCGTCGTAGACCGCGCGCGTCGTCTGATCGGCGAGCGCTTGGGGGTCGGCGTGCTGCGCGCACGCGGACGCCGCGATCGACAGCGCGATCGCGGCGCAGACGCCGCTGAACCGCACCGGTTAGAGCGCGCCCCAGCCGTACGAGACGTTCGCGACGCGCGTCGGGCCGCGGTCGGAGCCGGATTGCCGGGCGCCCGCGACGAGCGGGTGGAACGAGGTCTGCGTGAGACCCGTCGCGACGCGTTGCGTGCCGCCGGGGCCGCTCTGCGAGAGCGCGAGCTGGTGCCGCAGGCGCAACACTTCTTGATGCTGCACGGCGACCTCGTGCTGGTATCCGGCGACGAGCGCCGCTTCGTGCGTGTAGGCGCTGCGCTCGGAGGCGTAGGCGGCTTCGGCGTTGCTCGCCTCGGCTTGCGTCTGCGCCTGTTGACGATCGTATTCCGCGTACTTCTGATGGACTTTGCGGTTGTGGTTGATGATCAGCAGCGTTGCGGCAGCCGCGGCTCCGCCTAAAATGATGTTGCGCGTGCTGGCGGCGCCGTCCGCGAGCGCCGGCGCGGCCGGAAGCGTGGTGAGGGCGAGCGTCGCGGCGAGCGACAGGGAAGCAAGGCGGCGTTTGGTCATTGTATGAGTCCTCTCCGGGGCTGTTGTACCCAACGTGGCGGCCAAACCGATCGGTTCCGGTCGTTGCTGACGTGCGCTCGCTCACAAGATGATTGCGCCGCCTGCGCGGCGGAGATCGCGCCATGCGCCAAACAGTGGTTTCCGGGGTCTGGTCCTGGTCGCGTTGGCAGCCCGATCGCGGGCTGGACTTCAACGCCTTTTTCATCGAGACGAGCGAGGGAAATCTCGTCGTCGATCCGCTCGAGCCCGACGACGAAACGTTGGCCGAGCTGATCTCGCGCGGCGTCGCCGCGGTGGTGGTGACGAACCGCGATCACGAGCGCGCGACCGCGAGCGTTGCGCAAGCGACCGGTGCGCAGGTGATCGCGAGCAGCCTCGACGCCCCGCTGCTCGCCCACGCCGTCGGCCGCACCGTGGAACCGGGCGACGTCGTGCACGGCTGGAGGGTGCTGGGCTTCGACGGGCTCAAGACCGCGGGCGAGATCGCCCTGGTCGACCGCGCGCGCAAGGCGGCCATCGTCGGGGACTCGTTGTGGGGAAAGCCCGCCGGTGCGCTCACGATCATGCCCAAGGTCGCCGATCCCGATCGGGCCGCCCTGTCGCTGCGCGCGCTGCGCGCCGCCCACGTCGAGCACCTGCTCGTCGGCGACGGCGCCTGCATCTTCGGCAACGCATACGAGGTGATCGGCGCGGCGCTGGGCGCGCGTGACGGGGTGCTGGCCGGCCGCGTCAACCTCGACGAGGTGGCCTACATGCAATTTGCCGCCGACCCGCCGCCCTACGGCGGCGCGATGGCGGAGCTGGGATGGCTGCTCGGCGCGCGCCGGCTCTCGTACGCGGCCGGACGCCTGCGGCGCGGGGAACACTACTGCCCTTACCACTGGCACACCGCCGAAGAAGAGCTGTTCGTCGTGGTCTCCGGCACGCCGATGCTGCGCACGCCGGCGGGGACGTTCGCGCTGCGCCCCGGCGACGTCGTCGCCTTCGGGACCGACGCGCGCGGGGCGCACCGCCTGTGGAACGAGGCCGCCGAAGACGCCGTCGTGCTGATGGTCGCGAACGCCGATCCCGCCGACGTGTGCTTCTATCCCGATTCGGAGAAGCTCATGGTCGAAGCGACCGGCACGATCGTCCACGATCGCCCCGGGCTCGACTACTTCGACGGCGAGACGGGCACGCGCCGGGAAGCGCCCGCCCGCTGAGAGGGTGCGAGCCCGCTTGCGCGCGTACGTTGGAGTCTGATGCTGCCGTTCGTCCTGGCCGCCATGCTCGCGTCGGCCTCACCCTCGCCCTGCCCGTCCGACTTGCTCGTCGCGAACCCGCGGCTCAAGATCGTGCGCGCGCGCGACAAGGCATTCGACAACTACATCGTCACCGTTGACGTCAAGAACCGCGGCAGCGCGGCGCAACCGGACGGGACGCTGCAACACCTCGCGCTGCTCCAGCGCGGCGCCGTTGTGGGCACGCAGCCGATCCCGGTGCTCGGGGCCGATGAGGAGTACCCCGCTGCGTTTCGCATCCGGCTGCCGCATCAGAGCAAGCGCCCACCGTTCCCGGTCGAGTTCCGCTACGTCCTCGACTCCAAGAACGGCTCGCGCGCGAACTGCACGAGCGCGAACGACCGGCTGTCCGCGACGCTCTGATGCGCGTCCGCCTCGACCGGCGCGGCGCGGACGAGGCGACCGTGACCCTGGCCGCGCGCGCGACGTTTCCGGACGGACCGCTGCGGCTGCGCTACCCGACGCGAACCGGCGCATTGCTGCGGATCGACGGGGCCGTGCGCGGTGCCTTCGACGGCATGCACGCGGCCATCGACTTGCCGGCGCTTCCCGGCGAACACGAGATCCTGCTCGACGTCGAACGGCGCTCGCTGCCCGTCGCCGGGCTGCCCGCCGGTGACGGTCTGCGCTGGAGGGTCATGCTCGCGCGCGCGGCGCAGCGCCCCGCCCGGCAACTCGAGGTCGAGGTCCGCGACGAGGCCGCGCCGGGGGTATCGATCGACGTCCCGCTCGTCGGACACGCGCACCTCGACGTCGCCTGGCTGTGGACGTACGAGGCCGCGCACCGCAAGGCGCTGCGCACGTTCGCCACGGCCGTGCGGCAGATCGAGAACGACGCGCGCTACGTCTTCGCGCAAAGCCAGCCGCAGCTCTATGCCTGGGTATTCGGCGCCGACGCCGAGCTCGGCGGGCGGATTCGCGCGCACGCGCAGGGGCATTGGGACGCCAGCGTGGCGCCGCTGTGGGTCGAGTGCGACCTCCACGCGCCCAGCGGCGAGTCGGTGCTGCGGCAGTTCGCGCACGGGATCCGCTGGATGCGCGATCACGTCGGCGTCGAGCCCGACGTCGCCTGGCTGCCCGATACGTTCGGCTTCCCCGCCACCTTTCCAACCCTCGCCGCGCACGCCGGCGTACCGTACTTCGCCACCACCAAGCTGCAATGGAACGACACGACGCGCTGGCCGTATCCGCGTTTTCGCTGGGTGGCGGACGACGGTTCCGCGCTCATCGCCGCGATGCTCGACACGTACGACGGCCCGCTGGGCGACGACCGCGTCGCGACGGCGCGCGAACGCGACGAGCTGCTCGTCGTCGGCTACGGCGATGGCGGCGGCGGTGCGACCGACGCCGACTTGGCCCGCGTCGGTGCGGGCTCGCGCGGCTGGACGAGCGTGCACGACTGGTTCGTGCGCGAAGTCGCGCCCGACGTGCTGCCCGAACACCGCGGCGAGCTCTACCTCGAGACGCACCGCGGGACGTACACGACCCATCACGACGTCAAGGCCGGCAACGCCGAGCTCGAACGCGAGCTCGCCTACGCCGAAGAGCTCGCGGCCTGGTGCGTGGCAGTGCGAGCGCCCGAGCCGGTGCGCCGTTCGCTCGCCGAAGATCTGCACAATGCCTGGCGGATCGTGCTGCGCGCGCAGTTTCACGATGTGATCACCGGCACCGCGATCGGTGCGGTCTACACCGACGTCCACGCCGAGCAGCACCGCGCGCTGGCGATCGCGGCGCGTGTGGCCGACGCGGCAGCCGCGGTACTGCCGCGCAGCGACGTGCGGCTGCTTCCGCCCGCGGCGCTCGAACCGCGCCGTGACGGTGACGCGTGGCTGTTCGAAAACGCGTACCTGCGAGCGCGCGTGCGCGACGACGGAACCGTGACCGAGCTCGGCGGTCGCGACGCGCCCAACCTCGTCGCCCTGGCCAACGGCATCACCGCGTACGCCGACCGCCCGCAGCGCTACGACGCGTGGAACGTCGATCGCAGCTACGTTCGCAAGCAGGTGCGCGTGCGGCCCGACGGCGCGCTGGCCGAAGACGGCGCGCTGATGGTGCAGCTCGCGGTCGGCGCGCGCTCGCGCGTGACGATGCGCATCGCGCTGTTGGAGGACGAGCCGTGGCTGCGCGTCGACCTCGCCGCGGCCTGGCAGGAGAACCATGTGTTGTTGCGCGCGGAGCACCGCATCGCGCTGCACGCGCGTGAGGTGCGCTTCGGACAGCAGCACGGGACGCTGGTGCGTAGCGCGTATCCCGAGACCGATGGCGAGCGCGCCAAGTTCGAGGCTCCCGGCCAGCGTTGGGCTCACGTGAGCGATGCCGAGCACGGCTTGGCGGTCTTCAGCCCGGATCTCTACGGCTGGAGCGCGGTCGGCCTCGACGGCGGCGGCGTGCGGCTCGGAACCTCGCTGCTGCGTTCGCCGCGTTGGCCCGACCCGCTCGCCGATCGCGGCGAACAGCGGCTGTCGTACGCGTTCGTGCCGACCTCCGGCGCGACGATCTCGGCGCTCGAGCACGCCTGGGTGTCCTATGCGGCGCGCGAATGCGTGCGGCTTTTCACCTGCGAGAACCCGGCGGTGCTGATCGTCGCCACCTACCCTGCCGACGACGGTAGCGGCGTGGTCGTGCGCGTCCGCGAATGCGACGGAGCGCGGCATCGGGTGGCGCTGCGCTGCGGCGGCCGTATGCGGGTGGCGATCCCGATCGATGCCGTCGAACGCACCGTCGGCGGCGACGCCGCGGTCGTCGACGAGAACCTCGTCTTCGAGCTGACCCCCTTCGCGCTGCGTTCGTTCCTGGTGCGCTTCTGATGCGCGAGATCGATACCGTCTTGTTCGACCTCGACGATACGCTGCACGACGACACCACCGCCTACCTCGCCGCGGCGCGCACGGTCGCCGAGACGATCGGCGCCGAGCGCGGGATCGACCCCGGCACCCTCGTCGACGCCTACGAGCGTGCGGCGATGCGTTTCTGGTCATCGCTCACCGCCGAGCACTTGACGCACACGATCGCCGGCCAGCGCGAGCGCATGTGGTACGAAGCGTTGCTGGAGGTGGGATTCGACGATCGCGCGCTCGCGCAGCGCGCGGCGGCGCGCTACGGCGTGGCGCGTGCCGGCACCATCCTCGAACTCGCGCCCGGGGCGGTCGACGTGCTGGCCGCGCTGCGCGCGCACGGCTGCAAGCTCGGCCTGGTCACCAATGGGTTCGCCGCCACGCACCACGAGAAGATCGAACGGCTCGGCCTGCGCCGGCTGATGGACGCATTCTTCCTGGCCGACGAGGTCGGGATGGTGAAGCCGGACCCCGAGCTGTTTCGTCACGCCTGCCGGGTGCTGGGCAGCGATCCCGCGCGGACCGCGATGGTGGGCGACCGGTATGCGCGCGACGTCGTCGGAGCGCTCGAAGCGGGGCTGTTCGCGGTGCTGCTGGACGTCCACGCTACCCCGATCCCACCCGGCGCGCCGCAACCCGACGCCGTCGTGACCTCGATCGGCGCCGTGCTCGACGTCATCCCGGTCGCTCGGTTGTCCCGCTAGGAAGGGTATGCGCCCGGGGGTCATTCCGCTCGCCTGCTCAAGGGGTCCGGAGAGGAGGGGGTGAACCGCTAGCTTGATGACTTCACAACCGCAACCGGTCGAGAGCGTCTTCTCCCGCGCGTGGGAGCTCCTGACGCGCAACTGGATCATTATCGTCCCCGGCATCGTCATCGGCGCCATCGTCGGGATCATCTCGGGCCTGCTGACGCCGCACGTCTACTCGTCGACGGACTACGCGAACAACCCCGGCCTCGCGATGGCGAGCATGGGCAACGTGTTTCTGAACGCCGCCATCTTGGCGTGCATCGGAGTCGTGGCGTACATCGCGACCATGACCTTTACGGTCGGGATGGCCGGCGCCGCATGGGCCCGCGGAACGACGACCCTGGCCGACGGCTCGGCGGCATTTCAGGCAGGCGCGGGCAACGTCATAATCACCGCGATCGGCTTGATCTTGTTAGGCATCGTGGCGGCGATTCTGGCGATCCCGACCCTGGGGCTGGTGCTGCTGGCGTACTGGATCTTCACGTTGTACGCGATGCCTGCGGCGATCATCGGGCAGCGCGCGGGCTTCTCGGCGATCAGCGAGTCGTTTCAGATCGCCACCAAGCGCTTCGTGCCGACCTTGATCATCGCGATCCTCATCTTCGTGATCTCGTTCGTGCTCGGGCTGCTGACGCTGCCGCTCCATTTCATCCCGTTCCTAGGCCCGATCATCAGTAGCGTCATCACGCAGGTCGTCATCGCCTTCGCGATGCTCGTCATCGTCGGCGAGTACCTCAACCTGCGCGCGTCCGGCGCCCTCGCCCCAGCCGCGCCGCCGACCACTCCCGCCTAGGCCTGGTCGAATCGAATCCCGCACCGGGGCGGAACGCCCCGGTGCGGGCTTTTCATGTCCCTAGGTCGTATAATCCGTCGGCCGTCGTATATCGACCGGCGGATGTGGCGCACGCACACTAGAGGGCGCCCGGTTTCTTGTCGGTCCGCTCGAAAGGACGTCTGCGCGTGCGCAAGTTTCTGGCTGCTTCGGTGACGGCGTTTGCATTGTTGGCCGGATGCGGCGGCGGCGCCGGCGTCAGGCTCGCCCCGCAGACGCAGTCCTCGCCTCCCTCGAGCACGACACCCGAGTCGGTGCAGGTGACGGTGCTCGTCGGCGGCCGCTCGGGCCCGGTCACCAGCAGCGTGCGGCGGCCGAAGTTCATCTCGCCGTCGACCAACGGGATCGACCTCAAAGTGTACGCGCACGGCGGCAACACGATCATCGGCGAGTCGAAGACCGACATCTCGTCCGGTTCGGCTGCGTGCGGCGGACAAACGGGCCTGCCGCGCACCTGCACGGTGCCGGTCCCCTCCCCACCCGGCACCGACGACTTCGTCGGGACGACGTACGATGCGGCGCCGGTGAGCAACTCGTTTTCTGGCGCACACGTGCTCGGCATCGGGGTGCTGACCGCCACGATCACGCAGGGGGCGAGCAATGCGCTCACCCTCTACATCAGCGGCGTGATCAACTCGCTGGGCTTTCTCGCGCCCAATGCGTCGCTGCCCGGCGATGGCGTGAGCCACGACCTCGGCTTCGTGCTCAACCCCGCGGACTTCGGCAACAACCCGATCACCGCCGGCTCCAACGATCCCTATCAGAATCCGATCAGCGTCCAACTCTCGGAGTCGGGCGGCAGCGGCCACGTGCAAATCGTCAAGAACGGCACGCCGACGGGCGGGACCAGCACGTCGCTGACCCACTCCACCGACACCGTCGCCGTCCGGTACGACGGCGGCGCCGCGCCGGGTTACGACGTCACGGTCACCGTCGGTGCAAACAACGTCACGCCCGAGACGCTGACGATCTCGCCGATGTACCTTTCTTCGGCGAGCCCGTACTACTCCAATAAGACGCTGTCGTTCACCGGGCCGGGTCAGACGGCGCAAGTCACCCTGAACGAAACCGGCGCGTCGAATTCCTTGACCTACACGGCGACGCCGAGCGCGAGCTGCGCGGGAATCGCGACGGCGTCGGCGCCGTCCGGGCCGCCGAACGCAGCCTCGACCACCGTCACCGCCGGTTCGACCGGCGGATCGTGCACGATCGCGTTCTCGGACGGTTCGAGCACGCAGACCTGGAACGTCGTCGTGACAGTTTCGAGCGGCTCGGTCAACATCCCGAGCGGCGCTCTCGGCCCGATCGTCTTCAACAACTACTCGAGCTCGGCGATTCAGGGCCAGACCGATCCCGCTTCCGGCAAACCCTGGCTCTCGGACTCCTGCAGCAACAACGACTACGACGCGAAGGTCGTGAACACCACCTCGTACCCGAGCGCGAATTGGAGCGGCTTCGTGCAGCCCACCAAGGCGCTGCAATTCTCCAACGCGGTGTATCAGGCGTCGTGCTTCGCCGGGCTCGCCACCCCGGAAGGCCCGAAGACGTCCGGGTACCCGAACTCGCTCACCAATACCACGGGCCCCGTCCAGTGCGGTCCGACCTGCAATCCGTACTTTTCGTACGAGTTCGTGGTGACGTCGTCGACCGGCGCCTTCCAGCCCGACCTCGAGATGGACTTTTCGCCCGTGTACGCCGACAACGGCGCGCGGATGGCGTGGGTCGGACTGTGGCACACGACCAACCCGCACAGCAGCAACGCGCAAAGCCTGTTGATCTTCACCACCGACGTCGAGGGCCACACCGGGACGGCGCCGTGCTTGGCGTGTTCGAACTTCGTCGCGCACGAAGTGAAGTACGTCGATCCGGCCCTGGCGCACAAGATCGGTCTCGCGATCAACTTCGTGCAGCCGGACAACGACACGGTGACGATCTACGTCGACGGCGTGCAACAGCCGCCGGCGACGACGGTCCGCTCGTGGGAGGACTACTACCTCTTCGACACGGCGCCGGATCCGGGCTACGCGAATCCGTACTCGCGTGCGGTCGACGATGTGCTGTTCCACACGTCCAATGTCGACACGTGCGTGGACTTCAACGACTACAGCGGCGGCCCGTGCAACTCCGCGTCGCCGCGGACGGGGCACCCGGGTCACACCGCCAACGCGAACAACGGGTTCCTGATCACCAACATCGAGACGTGCTCCGGCACGGCGGCGAGTTGCGCGGGGGCGATCCAGACGTCGAGCTCCGCTCGGAGCGTGCAGTCCAAGTCGTCGTCGAGCTTCGCCCGCCCGTCGACGACCACGTTCCGCAACATGAGCAAGGTCAGATAGCGCGCTTGCGCTGACCCGCTCCAGGTCGGAGGCCGGCCTCCTTCGGGGGGCCGGCTTTCCTTTTTCCGGCCGCAACGGAGCCGGGTGGGGCGGGGTCTAAGATCGAGTCATGCCGGACGGGACTCACGCCCTCGATGCCATCGTTATCAAGGGCGCGCGGGAGCACAATCTCAAGAACATCGACCTGACGCTCCCTCGCAACAAGCTGATCGTCATCACCGGCTTGTCGGGGTCGGGCAAGTCCTCGCTCGCGTTCGACACCATCTACGCCGAGGGCCAGCGGCGCTACGTCGAGTCGCTGTCTTCGTACGCCCGGCAGTTTCTGGGACAGATGGAGAAGCCCGACGTCGACTACATCGAAGGGCTCTCGCCGGCGATCTCGATCGACCAGAAGTCGACCTCGCGCAACCCGCGCTCGACGGTCGGTACGGTCACCGAGATCTACGACTACCTGCGTTTGCTCTACGCGCGCGTGGGCGTGCCGCACTGCTACGAATGCGGGCGCGAGATCTCGTCGCAAACCGCCGAGCAGATCGTCGATCAGATCCTGGCCTTCCCCGAAGGGACGCGCATCCAGCTCCTCGCGCCGGTTATCCGCGGCCGCAAGGGTGAGTACACCAAGCTGTTCGAGGAGATCGGCAAAGAGGGCTTCGCGCGCGTTCGCGTCGACGGCGAGATCCGCGAGCTCAAAGACAAGATCGATCTCGACAAGAAGCGCAAGCACACCGTCGAGGTCGTGGTCGACCGGCTGGTCGTCAAGCCCGACGTGCGCTCGCGCTTGACCGACTCGGTCGAGACGACGCTCAAGCTCTCGACCGGGATCGTGACCGTGCTCTACCAAGCCTCGGTCAACGCGGCGACCCCCAAGCCCTCGGACCGGTGGGTCGAGGCGACGTTCAGCGAGTCGTTCGCCTGCGCATCGTGCGGCATCTCGTTCCAAGAGCTCGAACCGCGGCTGTTTTCGTTCAACTCGCCCTACGGCGCGTGCCCGGCCTGCAGCGGCTTGGGCGAGAAGATCGAGATCGACGAGTGGAAGGTGATCCCCGACCGTACCAAGTCGATCAAGGACGGCGCGATCGTGCCGTGGTCCAAGAACCTGGGCTCGGGCCGCTATCCGTCGACCAACCCGTACTACATGCAGCAGGTCGAGCGGCTGTTGCGCTCGCGGCGCTGCAAAGCCTCGACCCCCGTCGAGGAACTGCCCGAGGACGTCGTCGACACCATCCTCTACGGCGCGGACAAGAAGCAGAAGTTCGTCTACGAGTCGCGCTCGGGCCATCAGTGGGAGTACGAGTCGCAGTTCGAAGGCGTCGTGAACAACCTGCAGCGGCGCTACGGCGAGACCTCTTCGGACTACGTCAAAGAAGAGATCGAGAAGTACATGTCGGCGTCGAGCTGCAAGGTCTGCAAGGGCGCGCGGCTCAAGCCCGAGGCCCTCGGCGTGACGATCGCGGACCGCAACATCGATCAGATCACCAAGTTGTCGGTCGAGGCGGCCGAAGCGTTCTTTGCCGCCTTCCGGCCCAACGAGCGGGAAGCGAAGATCTCGCATCAGATCCTCAAGGAGATCCGTGCGCGGCTCGGTTTTCTCAAGAACGTCGGCCTGGGATATCTCAACCTCTCACGCAGCGCGACGACGCTCTCGGGCGGCGAGTCCCAGCGCATCCGGCTCGCGACGCAGATCGGCTCGTCGCTCGTCGGGGTGCTCTACATCCTCGACGAGCCGTCGATCGGGCTGCACCAGCGCGACAACGACCGGCTCTTGGCCACCCTCGAGACGCTGCGCGACATCGGCAACACCCTCATCGTCATCGAGCACGACGAGGACACGATGCGTTCCGCCGACGTCGTGGTGGACATCGGCCCCGGGGCGGGCGCCGAAGGCGGCTACATCCTCTCGGTCGGCAGCATCGCCGACATGGAGAGCAATCCGCAATCGCTGACCGGCGCGTACCTGTCGGGGCGGCAGTTCATCGCGGTTCCGAAGCACCGCAAGAAGGGCCGCAGCACGCTGAGCGTGATCGGCGCAAAGGCGAATAACATCCGCGGGGTCGACGTCGATATCCCGCTGGGCACGTTCACCTGCGTGACCGGCGTCAGCGGCAGCGGAAAATCGACGCTGGTGAACGAGGTCGTCGTCAAGGCGCTCAACCAGTACCTGCACCACCAGCCGGCGGGCGGAACGTACGGGCGCGTCAAGGGCGCCGAAGCGCTCGACAAGATGGTCGTGATCGACCAGTCGCCGATCGGCCGCACGCCGCGCTCGAATCCCGCGACCTACACCGGCGCCTTCGACCTCATCCGCGAGCTGTACTCGCTCACCCCCGAGGCGAAGATGCGCGGCTACACGCAAGGCCGCTTCTCGTTCAACGTCAAGGGCGGGCGGTGCGAAGCGTGTCAGGGCGACGGCATCATCAAGATCGAGATGCATTTCCTGCCCGACGTCTACGTACCGTGCGAAGTCTGCAAGGGCAAGCGGTACAACGCGCAGACCCTCGAGGTCAAGTACAAGGGCAAGTCGGTCGCCGACGTCCTGGCGATGCGCGTCGACGAAGCGGCCGAGCTGTTCGGGACGATTCCGCGGATCAAGAACAAGCTGCAGACGATCTGCGAGGTCGGGCTGGGTTACATCCACATGGGGCAGCCGGCGACGCAGCTTTCCGGCGGCGAGGCGCAGCGCATCAAGCTCGCCACCGAGCTCTCGCGCCGCGCGACCGGACGCACGTTCTACGTCCTCGACGAGCCGACGACGGGGCTGCACTTCGCCGACATCCACAAGCTGCTCGAGGTCCTGCAGCGGCTCGTCGGGATGGGCAATACCGTGCTGGTGATCGAGCACAACCTCGACGTGATCAAGACCGCGGACTACGTGATCGACCTCGGCCCCGAGGGCGGCGACAAAGGCGGCACCATCGTCGCCACCGGCTCGCCCGAGGAGATCGCCGCGGACCCAGCGTCCTACACCGGCGAGTATCTGCGCGGCGTGCTCTCCGACGAGCGCGCGAAGGGCCGCATCCGCGTCAGCGCGGAGAGCATCGCCAAGCTCGAGAGCGCGAACTTCGTCACGCTCGACGACCTCACCAAGACCGGCCGCATCCCCGTCGAAGCCTAGCTCAGTGGCACCATGGGCCGGTGCCGAATTAGAGGAGGCGTCGCAAGTCTTCGACGTCCAGGCCTGCGCGCGCGAGGATCGCGCGTAGGGTCCCGATCGGGACGTCACGTTTGCCGTGCACGGGGATCGATGCGAAGCGGCCATCGTCGTGCTCGAGGATGACGTGCGAACCGCTTTGACGCGCGACGGCGAAACCGGCGCGCTGCAAGGCGCGGACGAGAGCCGGCCCGCTGGCGGCGGGCATCTTAAGGCTCACGTTGCGGCGTGCTATGCGGCGACGCTGACGATTTCGAGCCTGGCGCCATCGGCGTCAGGCTCGGGGACCTCGAGGCCTCGCTCGCGGCGGTACTCCACCGAAAGCCGGATGGCGTCTTCGGCCATGCGAAGCGCATCGTCCCGGTCTGTCCCGTAGGTTTGAATCTCGGGGAACGCCGGCACGACGACGCGGACGAGATCATCGTCGGGTTCAAGGAGCACGGCGTACCGAAGCAGGTCAGCCATGAGACCTGGATTCGACGGCAATGCTGCCATCCCCGGTCCGTTCGCAGCGAGGGCGCGGAGTTGCTGGGGCCGGGTCGAACGACGACGCACCATGATTACACCCGACCAAGAGATCCAGCTCAAGCAGATCGCCGCGCAACTCGTCGGCTCGATGCTCGACAACCACAACGGCGACTGGGACGACAAGGAGACGGCGAAAGCGTTCTTGACGATCTACCAAGCCGTCAAGAACGCAATGTAACAGCCTTCGGCCCGTTACCCCCGGCGCTCGAGCAGCGCGTTGGCGTCGGCGTACGAGACGCTGGGCTCACGGGTGAAGGAGAACGTGCCGCTGTCGCGCAGTTCGTGCGCGATCTCGCGCAGCACCCCCAGCGTGCGGCGCATCACCGACGAACCGACGCTGACGCGCCGTACGCCGAGGCGCTGCAGCGCGGCTGCGTCAGGGATGGTCGGCCCGGCCAGGACGTTGAGCGGCAGCGCTACCGAAGCAGCGATCCGGCGAATCGTCTCGGCATCGGCGATGCCCGGCACGAAGACGCCGTCGGCGCCCGCTTTGGCGTATGCGCGCAGGCGTTCCACCGTTGCCTCGAAGCGCTTCGCTGGCGATCCGATGTGCGCGAGATAGATGTCGGTTCGCGCGTTGAGGAACACGTCTGGCGCGGCTTCCTTCGCCGCCGCGACGCGCTCCGCCGCCTGCTCGATCGGAAAGATCTCGCTCTCGTACAGCCCGTCCTCGAGGTTGTAGCCGGCGACGCCGGTCTGTGCGAGCCGCCGCACGAACTGCCCCAGCGACGCGGTGTCGGGAGCGTAGCCGCTTTCGATGTCGGCTGAGAGTGGCACGTCGAGCGCGTGCACGATGCGCTCGAGCGTCGCGAGGTGCAACTCGATGTCGAGGACGTTTCCGTCCGCGTACCCCAGCGAGTTCGCCAGCCCGGCGCTCGACGTCGCGACGGCTGGAAAGCCGGCGTCTTCGTAGACGCGGGCCGAGATGACGTCCCAGGCGTTGGGCAGGACGAGAATCGCCGGCCCCTCGTGCAAGGCCCGAAAGGCGCGCCGCCGCTCGGCCGTCGTCGTCTGATCGAACCCAACCATCCTACCCTCCACCTTCGATGAGTGCCGCGACCTGTTTGACGTAGGGCGCCGCGAACGCACGCCGCGCCTCCCACCGGCCGAGCCCGGCGGATTCGTCATGCGTGCGGGCGTCGTCGTACGCGCGCTTCACCGCGCTGTCGGCCGGTTGCCGGTCGGCGGTGGCGAGGACGAACGCGCGCACCCACGCTTCGTGGCCGGACGTCGATTCGACCAGCGCCGGCGACGTGATGTAGATGACGCCCCAGCCGTGCGGTGCGCGGCCGTCGGCGTCGCGTCCGCCGTAGGCTGCCTCGGCTTCACCCGCCGGCATCGCCCGCGCCACCACGACCAACGGCGCGACGCCGCCGATGCCGGGCGTCAACTGTCGCAGCACGGCGAAGGCGAAGCTGCGCCGAGCGAACTCCGCGTCGTCGACCGCCGCGTACGGTGTGTAGCGCGCGATGACGGCGACGTTCGACGCCAGCACCGCGGCGGCGGCACGCCGCTTGTCGGCGTCCAGGCGTTCCAAGCCCAGCGACGGCACGCCGTTGGAGCGCACGTCGACCGAGGCCAGCAGTAGCTCGGTGAACAGCGGGATCTCATCGGTCAGCCGCGACGCGCGCGGGCTCACGAGCTCGGGGTGATCGGGGTTGAGCCAGATCACCAGCTCGTTGGGATACCGGGTATCGCCGCCGCGACCGACATAGTACGCGATCGGCTCGTCGGAGGGAAACAGCCACGGGGGCCGCCACACGGTGCGTACGCCCAGGTGGGCGGCCGCGACGACCGCGACCGCGTCGAGGGTGGCTCGCGCTTCGTCGTGAGGCGAATGCGACGCATCCGAGGGTGGCGCTACGACGTACGCGAGCGCACTCGAAGAGCCGCCGGCGGCGACGACCGCCGCCGCGCCACCGAGGAACGCGCGACGAAGTGGCATGCGATCCCGCTTCTGCTCGGACGCGGCGGCGGACCTGCGTGCCATGCGTCGAAGGTGGCGGCGTGGTCAAGTTCGCTCTGGCGATGATCGTGTGCGCGGACCTC
This sequence comes from Vulcanimicrobiota bacterium, assembly GCA_003140215.1. Lineage (GTDB taxonomy): Bacteria > Vulcanimicrobiota > Vulcanimicrobiia > Vulcanimicrobiales > Vulcanimicrobiaceae > Vulcanimicrobium > Vulcanimicrobium beijerinckii. Next base: position 509,566 of record PLJL01000004.1, read on the forward strand.
GAGCGGTCCAAGCGGTTCTACAAGACGATCCTGGAGCTGAAGCTCGGAACGGACGCCGCGCCGCATTGGGTCGACTTCGATCTCGGCGACGGCCGCATGCTCGGGCTGCACCCTGCAAGCGAGAGCCTCACCGTCAAACCGGGCTCGCTGCAGCTCGGCTTCTACGTCGACGACGTCGACAAGTTCGTCACCGATGCCCGGACCGCGCGCGTAACCATCCTGCAGGAACCGCACGACGAGAGCTTCGGGCGCATCGCGGTGATCGCGGACCCCGACGGCTACCCCGTGCAAATCGCCACGCCCAAGCCTCGGCGTTGAAGGCGTACGAGAAGCGGGCGCGCGAGCTGCGCGAGAACATCGACGCGGCCAACCACCGTTACCACGTCCTCGACGACCCGCAGATCAGCGACGGGGACTACGACGCGCTGCTGCGCGAGCTGCTCGATCTCGAGCTAGCGCATCCTGAGCTGGCATCCCCCGATTCGCCCACGCAGCGCGTCGGCGGAACGCCGTCGACCGGGTTCCCGCCCTACGCTCACGCCCGGCCGATGTTGTCGCTGGGCAACGCGTTCGACGAGAGCGAGCTGCTCGCGTTCGATGCGCGCGTGCGCAAGCTGGGCGCGATCGGCGGCGACGTCGCCTACACCTGCGAGCTCAAGATCGACGGCCTCGCCGTGTCGCTGCGCTACGACGGCGGCAAGCTCACCGCCGGCGGGACCCGCGGCGACGGCAGCGTCGGCGAGGACGTCACGCCCAACCTGCGCGCGATCAAGACGATCCCGCTGGCGCTGCGCGGGGACGCGGTCGCCGTACCGCGTCACGTCGACGTGCGCGGCGAGGCGTACATGCGCAAGAGCGACTTCGAACGGCTCAACGCCGAGCGCGAAGCCCGCGGCGAGCCGCGCTTCGCCAACCCGCGCAACACCGCCGCCGGCGGCATCCGTCAGCTCGATCCCAAGATGACGGCCGAACGCAAGCTGACGTTCTATGCGTACGCGGTCGGCGAGATCGACACGCCCGAGCCGCCGCGCTCCCAGCACGAGCTGCTCGCATATCTTCGGGCGCTGGGCTTTCGGGTGAACGAGCACGCGCGCGCGGTGCCGTCGATCCACGAGGTCGTCGCCTTCGTCGAGGAGTGGGAAGCCAAGCGCGACACGCTGGACTACGAGATCGACGGCGTCGTGATCAAAGTCGACGATCTCGCGCTGCAGGCCAAGCTGGGTACCTCCGGCAAGGACCCGCGCTGGGCGATCGCGTTCAAGTTTCGGGCGCGCGAGGCGCGTACCAAGCTGCTCGACATCGTCGTGAGCGTCGGGCGTACCGGCACGCTGAACCCAAACGCGGTCCTCGAGCCGGTGCAGATCGGCGGCACGACCGTTTCGTCCGCGACGCTGCACAACCTGGACTACATCCGCGCCAACGACATCCGAGTCGGCGACGTGGTGACCGTGATTCGCGCCGGCGACGTCATCCCGCGCGTCGTCGGGCCCGTGCTCGAGCTGCGCAAGGCGAAGCTGCCCGAGTACTCGCTGCCTACCACCTGCCCGGTATGCGGTGCCGACGTCGACCACCCCGAAGGCGAGCCGATGGCGCGCTGCACCAACGCGTCATGCCCCGCGCAGCTCGTCGAGCGGGTGCGCCACTTCGCCTCGCGCGGCGCGATGGACATCGAGGGCGTCGGCGACCAGCTCGCCGCGGCGTTGGTCGAATCCAAGCTGGTGCGCGACGTCAGCGATACCTATCACCTCGATCTCGCCGCGTTGCTCTCGCTGCCGCGCCTGGCCGAGAAGTCGGCTTCCAACGTCTTGGCCGCGATCGAGGGTTCGAAGAAACGCGGTCTGGCGCGCTTGTTGTCCGGTCTGGGGATCCGCTTCGTCGGCTCGCAGAACGCCGCCATCCTGGCCGGCGACTTCGGCTCGATCGACGCGCTCGCCGCGGCGACGGAAGCAGAGCTGCTGCGCAGCGAGGGCATCGGCCCCGAGATCGCGACGAGCGTCGCGTTGTTCTTCGCGCAGGAGCCCAATCGCGCGATGGTCGCGCGGTTGAAGGCCGCCGGCGTCGATACGACCGCACCGCTGCGCGAGCGCGAACCGGCCGGCGTGCTGGCCGGCAAGACCCTCGTCTTGACGGGGACGCTGCCGAACCTCACGCGTGACGAAGCCGCGGAGTTGATCGTCGCTGCGGGCGGCAAAGTCAGCGGCTCGGTGTCGAAGAAGACCGACTATGTCGTCGCCGGCGCCGACGCCGGCAGCAAGCTCGCCAAAGCCGAGCAGCTCGGCATCCCCGTCATCGACGAAGCCGGCCTGCGCAAGCTCACCACAACCTGATCGGCGCCGCCGTTTGCGGCGGGACGAGCGAGGCTTCGCCCAGCGCTTCGGCAACGTCGCGCGCCACCACGCCGCGATGCCGGTAGGCCTGCGCGACGCCGCCCGCGCGGCCGTGCCAGTAGGCGCCGGCGCGCGCGGCGTCGAGCGGCGCGAGACCCTGTGCGAGCAGCGTCGCGATGATCCCGGTGAGGACGTCGCCGGTCCCCGCGGTCGCGAGCGCGTTCGTTCCGGTCGGGTTGAGGTGGGTGGCGCCGGGTCCGCCCACGAGCGTCGTGCGGCCTTTGAGCAGCGTCACCACGCCGTGCTCGTCGATGAACGACCGTAACCGCGCGAGCCGCTCGCCCGACCCGATCGTGCCGCGCCCGCTGATGCGCGCGAACTCGCCCGCGTGCGGCGTGATCACCAGCGGCTTGCCGCGGTACGCGCTCAAGCGCTTGGCGAGATGGTAGAGCGCGCTCGCATCGGCGACGATCGGCAGTTCGGTCGCCTCGAGCACGCCGTTGACGATCGTTCCGAAGGCCTCCGAGAGGCCGAGTCCGGGGCCGATCGCGATGGCGTCGCAGCGATTCGTCAGCGCAAGGATCGTCTGCACCGCCGCGTCGGGATCGCGCTCGTCGTAAGTGACCACGACTTGCTCCACGAGGTGCGCCCGCAGCGCCGCGGCGGCGCTCTCGGGGGCGGCAACGGTCACGTAGCCGGCGCCCGCGCGCGCCGCACCCCACGCGCACAGCACGGCGGCACCGGGAAACTGCGTCGAGCCGGCGACGATCAACGGTGCGCCCGAGGCGCGCTTGTCGGACTCGTCGCCGCGGACCGGAAGCAGCGCCGCGAACTCCGCCGGGGTCAACGTCTCGGTACGCGGCTCGTCGACGTCGTTGGCGTCCTCGTCGCGCATCCCAATCGGCGCGCACCACAGCGCGCCGACCGCGGCTCGGGCCGAGTCGGCAAAGCAGCCCAGTTTCGGGCGGCCCAGCGCGATCGTCGCCGTCGCGTGCACGACGGGCCCGTCGATCGCGCCGCTGGTCGGCTCGATCCCGGTCGGCACGTCGAGCGCGAGCACCGGCGCGCCGCTCGCCCCGATCGCGCCGATCAGCTCGGCGCTGCGCGCGTCGAGCGGCAGCCGCGCCTTGACGCCCAAGATGCCGTCCAGCAGCAGCGCCGCATCGCGCAGCGCCGCAGCGTCGGCGGGGAACGCCCGCTCCTCGACGCCGGCGATCAGCGCGCGCCGGCGCGCGTCGCGGCGCGCTGCGCTTCCGCTGTCCGACGGATCGGCGTACACGACGCGGCGCCGGGTCCCGTCGTACGCGGCGAGCGCGGCGTAGCCGTCGCCGCCGTTGTTTCCGGGGCCGGCGATCGCCACGACCGCGCCGTCGCCGCGCGCGTAGCGGTCGATGAGCTGCGCGATCGCCTCGCCGGCGGCGCCCATCAACGCGATCTCACCGCAGCGGGCGACCGCTGCCGCATCGATGGCGCGCATCTGCGCCGCGGTGACGGCTCGCATCAGCCTTCGAGCACCACGACGGCCGCCGCCGTCGTCGCCGTATGGGTGATCGTGAGATGGATGGCGCGCACGCCGCGCTGCTCGAGCAGCTTTTCGTAGCCGCCGTAGAGGCGAATCACCGGGCGTCCGCTGCGCTCGTGCGAGACGCCGACCGACTTCCATGGGATCGCGTGACCGAAGGCCTTGCGCGTCGCCTCCTTCGCGGCGAAGAAGCCTGCCAGCCGCTCCGCCCAGTGGCGTTTGCGCATCGCGTACGCCATCTCTTCGTCGGTGTAGACCTTGCGGGCGAAGCGCGCGCGCGTCGTCTCGTCGAACGCGTAGCGTTCCACCTCGGCGAGGTCGAGGCCGATCCCGACGATCATGCTGCGGCCTTCGACCGACGCAGCGCCAGGACCGCGCGACGCGCGGACCGAAGCTGTAGTACCGGCGTGCGCGAGATCAGCATCGTTCCGATCAATGCGATCGACGCAGGATTGCTCACCCGGCTTGCTTTGTGCCTGGAGGAGCGGTTCCTCGCGACGGCGGCCGTGCGTGCCTCGCTTGCCGTCCCCAAAGGCGCCCTCAATAGCACGCGCGGCCAACTGTTCTTCGGCTCGCTGGTCGGGCGCCTGACCTCCGCCTACGAAACGCGCGAGGAACTCGTGCTCGGCGTGACCGAGTTCGACCTCTACAAGACGTCGCATCAGTTCGTCTTTGGATCCTCCAGCGAGACGCAACGCTGCGCGGCGGTGTCGTTGCACCGGCTGCGCTCGGAGTTTTACGGCGACCCGCCCGACGAGAACGCGCTGTTTCAGCGGCTCTTGAAGGAAAGCGTCCACGAGATCGGCCACGCCCTGGGCCTGCGCCATTGCTACAACGCGCGCTGCGCGATGTACTATTCGGACTCGGTCTTCGACACCGACAACAAGTACTCGCACTTCTGCGAGACCTGCGAGCGACGCAGCCGAGCGAACCGCCCCGCCTAAGCGCCTCCTTGGCCTCAAGGGCGGTCCGCCGTCGTCCGATGCCTGAAAGGACGGAGCGTGCGGTGGGCACGTCTCCGATCTCATCCGCTCGTCAGCGAGGGCTCGTTGAGACCGATCCTGGACCGTCTGCTCGCCTTGCGCCGCCGCGCCCCGGCCGGAGTGCGCGCCGCCATGGCCGCCGTGGTGCTGGCGGGGCTGGGTGGACTGGCAGCGCTCCTGGAGCGTGGTGCGGGCGGGACCCCAGGCTCCCTGGCCGCCGGGCTGGGCTTAGCCGCGTGCGGCTTCGTGCTGGTGGTCTGGCTCTGCGACGCCCCGGCCGGCGGCCCGGCCGCTGATCCGCGGGCGGTCGTGCCGGCCGCCGAGGGCGGGGCCCTCGCGCTGCTCGGCGCCGAGCTGCGGGAGGTCGCGGCCGGAGATCTGACCCGGGAATGCACGGTCTCCGAAGGCCCGGTGGCCCAACTCGCGGCCGGACTCAACACGTTCGTCGGCGGGGTCCACGGTTTCGTCGCCGGGATGCGCCACGAGGCCGAGCGGCTCGGGGCCGCCGGCTCCGACTTGCACGGTACCGCCGAGTCGTCGCTGGCCGTGATCGAGGGCGGCGCGATCGCCCAAAAACAGCTCGAGGACGGCATCGTCGAGCAGTCCCGGATCGTCGAAGGCGCGCTGTTCAAGGTGCGCGCGATGACCGACGCGATCACCGAGCTCGCCGGGTCGGCCCAGCAGCAGACCCGCTCGCTCGACGAGACGGCGATCGACGTCTCGGCGATGTCGGCATCGATCGAAGAAGTCTCAGCTCAGGTCGAGTCGCTGCTCGCCATCTCGTCGCAGACCACGCAGACCGCCGATCGCGGCGGCGCCGCGATCCACACCATCGTCGACGCGATGGCGACGATCCGCTCGACGATCGAGGACCTGGGCGGCGACATCCGCCGCCTAGGCGCGAACTCCGACCAGATCGGCGACATCGTCAAAGTCATCGACCGCATCGCCGAGCAGACGAATTTGCTGGCGCTCAACGCCGCGATCGAAGCCGCCCGCGCGGGCGAGCACGGCCGCGGTTTCGCAGTGGTAGCGTCGGAGATCCGCAAACTCGCCGACGGCAGTGTCCAGGCGACCAAAGAGATCGCCGGACACATCGGGTCCACGCAGTCGGTCATCGCCCAGGTCACCGAGGCCATGTCGCGGCTCACCGATCGCCTCGAGGCCAGCGTCTCGTCCACCGACAGCGCGTCGGACGCGCTGCGCGAGATCGTCGCCGCGGTCAAGGACGCGAACCAGCAGATCGGGCAGATCAGCGCCGTCACCCGCTCGATGTCCGAGAACACGTTCCGCGTGATCCGCTCGATCGAGGAGATCGCACGGTCGGTCAATGCGAACCTCGCGGCGACCAAACAGATGGCGTCGCACTCCGGCGAGGTGTCGAGCGCCTTCGATTCCATCACGGCGATTTCGTCACAGAACGCGTCGTCGGTCGAAGTTCTCACCTACGTCAACGCCGAGGTCACGTCGGCCGCGCAGCGCATTCTGGGTTCCGTCGATGAGATGAACCAGCACGCATCCGCGATCGACGGCCGGCTCGGCCGCTACACCACCATCGACGACAAGATCACCCAGGAGATCGTGGTATGAAGCTCGGGTTGCGCACGAAACTCATCGGTACCCTCGTCGGGGCCATCGTCATCTCGTCGGCGATCGGCGCGATCGCCGCGCGCCAGACGATGGCGACCGACCTCAACGGGCTCGCGACCCAGCAGGTCGGCAGCGGTGCTACCGGTTACGCCGGCTATTGGGACGCCAAGCGCGACCTGGTGAAGCTCCTCGTCGGCCAAGCCGCGATCAATGAGACGATCCGACGCGGCACCGCCGCGCACACGCGCAACCTCGACGGTACGCTGACCGAGATCGCGCACCAGGGCGGGCTCTCGTTCCTCACCATCGTCGACGCGCGCGGCTACGTCGTCGCTCGCGCGACCGGTGGGAAGCCGGGGATGAAGCATCCCTCGCCGCTCGTGAAGCGCGCGCTGCTGGGCGAGACCGTCCGGACCGCCGCGCGAATCCCGCACGACGAGCTGTTGCCCGAGTTCCTCGAACCGCAGATCGAGTCCACCACCCCGGGCCGCGAAGGCCTCGTCGAAGGATTGGGGATCGTCTCGGCGGTTCCGATCTCCGACGCCAACGGCCGCACGATCGGCGCGGCCTACGGCGGGATCGTCATAGACCACTACTACGACGTCGTCGACCAAGCCGCGCAGGCACTGGGCGGCAAAGCCGCGGTGATCTTCCAAGGCGAGCTCATCTCCAGCTCGCTGACACGGCGCGACGGGACCCGGCTCGTGGACGATTCGGCCAGCGACCGCGTCAAGGACCTCACCACGCCCTTCTACGGCACCGACCTCGAAGGCGGCGTCGAGTACCTGGTGCGCGTCGAGCCGATCTTAGACGATCAGATGCACGTCGTCGCGTCGCGCTGGTTCGGCGTCCCGCTCGCGACCTTTACGCGTATCCAAGAGCACACGCTCGTTTCGATGCTGGGCTGGAGCATCGTCGGAATCCTGATCGGTCTCGCGATCGCGCTGCCGGTCGTCGGACGGATCGCCCGCGATCTCGTCGCGCGCAGCCGCCAGGTGCGTACCTCGGCCCGCGAGCTCTCCGTGGTCATCGTCGGCAGCGAGGTGTCGGGCGATCACGTCGCGCAGACGCGCGCCGCCGTCGAGCGCCAGGGCGAGCTGCTCATGCAGGCGGCGACCGAAACACATCCTGAAGAGTCCGCACACCGCGTCGCCACGGCGACCGTCCGCGGCGTTTCGGAGAAGATCCTCGCGGCCTCGGCGCTCAACGCGGAGATCCTGGGCGACGTCGTCGTGATCGACACGTTAGCATCGGAGATGGCCGAGCGGACGCAGCAAGCGGTCGCGCGCGTGAACGAGCTCAACGACGTGGCGGTCGGTCTCGACGAATTGGTGAACGGCGCGAAGTGAGACGCGATGGCTGACGTCCTGTTGTACTTCGCGTCCAACGCCGACACCATGATCGCGACCAAAGCGCTCAAAGACGGCGGCGTCGCCGCGAAGATGATTCCGAAGCCGGCGCACGTCATCGCCTCGGCGAACCTCGCCCTGAGCGTCGATCCGTCGTTCGAGGCGACCGCGATCGCCGTGCTCGGCAAAGCGAACGTCGCCCTGGGCGGCGTGGTCAAGTAGCGGGCAGCGCCTCAGCGCACGACGCGGGCGTCGGCGAGGTGAACGACCCGTTCGCGCCCCGCGACGTCGACGACGAGGCCGCCGTCGCGGTCCAATCGCAGCGCCGAGCCTTCGAGCACCGAGCCGTCGGCATCGAGCTGCAAGCGGTAGGGCGTACCGCGCAGCGCGGCGCGCTCTTCCCAGGCGCGCCCAACGTCGTTGGGACGATCGAGCACGTCGGCCAGCGCGTCCATCGCCGCGAGGATCCCCGCGAGTATCGCTTCACGCTCGGCGTGTAGCGCCGCGTCGGAGAGAAACGCCGGCGGCGGATCGATTTCGGCCAGCGTGCGTGCCTGCTCCGAGCCGGTTGCGGGCCGGCGCACGTTGAGCCCGATGCCGCAGCCGACGTGCGCGGTCGCGCCGAGCACGCGCGACGTGCACAAGATTCCCGCGGCCTTGCGAGAGGCGAGATCGAGGTCGTTGGGCCAGCGCAGATCCAGCCGCACGCCGCATCCTTCCTCGACGCCGTCGGCGACGGCCAACGCGGTCCAAAACGGGACGCACCACAGCGCGTCGGTCGCCACCGCCGCCGGCAAGATGGTCGTGAACGTCAGCGCGCACCCGGCCGGCGCGTGCCAGCGCCGCCCGGACTTGCGGCCGCGCCCCGCCGTCTGAAACTCGGCGACCAACGTCGCACCGGCCGCCGACGGATCGCCCAGCAGCGCCGCCGCGTCGTCGTTGGTGCTGCCGGTCGTGCGTACGTAGCGGACCTCGGCGAGACGCGTGCCGCCGAGCGCAGCGCGCACGCGCGCGGCGTCCAGGAACCCCGACCCATCGCGTCCGCACGGAGGTGCGTCATCGTCCGGCACGTATAGCCCCTCCGCTATGGCAGTCGAACGGACCTTGATTCTCGCCAAAGGAGACGCGCTCGTGCGCGGCCTCGTCGGCGAGATCCTCGCGCGCTACGAGCGGCGCGGCTACACGATCCTGGGACTCAAGCTCATGCAGGTCAGCCGGGATCAGGCGCAGCGCCACTACGCCGAGCACGAGGGGAAGCCGTTCTTCGCGGGCTTGGTCGACTACATCACCGCGACGCCGGTCGTCGCGCTGGTGGTCGAGGGCCACGACGCTATCGAAGGCTGCCGTGCAACCAACGGCGCGACGAATCCGATCAAGGCCACGCCGGGGACCGTTCGCGGCGACTTCGGGCAGACCGTCGGGCGCAATCTCGTCCACGCCTCGGACTCCCCCGCCGCAGCCGAGCGTGAGGTCGCGATCTTCTTTCACGACGCCGAGCTGTTCACGCGCGCGCACGCGCTCGCGGCCTGGCTCGCCGAGTAGCGGCGGAACGTAACGATGTCGATCGAGTCGTTGCGCGGCGGTGGCCGTCCGCTCATCGAGAGCGTGCGGGCGCGCGAAGTGCTGGACTCGCGCGGCAATCCCACCGTCGCCGTCGCGGTCGCGACGTCGTTCGGCGCGGTGGAAGAAGCGCTGGTCCCGTCGGGCGCGTCGACGGGCGCCCACGAGGCGGTCGAAAAGCGCGACGGCGACCCGCGGCGGTACGGCGGTAAAGGCGTGCTCGAGGCGGTCGCCGCCGTCAACGAGATCCTCGGGCCGGCGATCGAAGGGATGGACGCGACCGCGCAGCGCGAGATCGATCGCGCGATCGTCGAGCTCGACGGAACGCCCAACAAAGCCAACCTGGGTGCCAACGCGCTGTTGGGCGTCTCGCTCGCCGTGGCGCGTGCTGCCGCGGTATCGCTGGGCGTCCCGCTGTACCGCTATCTCGGCGGTCCGTCCGCGGCGACGTTGCCGGTGCCGATGATGAACGTGATCAACGGCGGCAAGCACGCCGAGGGCGCGCTGCAATTTCAGGAGTGCATGATCGTCCCCCTCGGCGCGCCGACGATCGCCGAAGCGGTGCGGTGCGGCGCCGAGATCTTTCACGCGCTCGGCAAGACGCTGCACGACGAAGGGCATCAAACGCTCGTCGGTGACGAGGGCGGCTACGCCCCCAAGCTCGACTCGATCGACGCGGCGCTGCAACTGCTGGTGCGGGCGATCGAAAAGGGCGGCTACAAACCCGGTCACGAGGTCGGGATCGCGCTCGATCCCGCCGCGACGGAGTTCTACCGCGACGGCAAGTACTGGCCGCACGTGCCCGACGATCATCCGCTCGACGCCGCGCAAATGGTCGGGCTGTACGAAGGCTTGTGCCGCAAGTACCCCATCGTCTCGATCGAGGACGGTCTGGCCGAAGACGACTGGGCCGGCTGGCACCTGCTCACGCAAATGCTCGGCGCGCGCGTCCAGCTCGTCGGCGACGATCTCTTCGTCACCAACGTCGAGCGGCTCGAGCGCGGTATCCGCGACGGCTGCGCCAACGCGATCCTGGTCAAGGTGAACCAGATCGGGACGCTTACCGAGACGCTCGACGCCGTCGAGACCGCGCGCCACGCGGGCTACCGCGTCGTGATCTCGCATCGCTCCGGTGAAACCGAAGACACCACGATCAGCGATCTCGCGGTCGCGACGGGCGCCGGTCAGTTGAAGACCGGGTCGCTCGCCCGCAGCGACCGGGTCGCGAAATACAACCGGCTCATGGCGATCGCCGACGAGCTGGGCTCCGCCGCGCGCTATCCGGGGAAGAGAGCTTTCACCGCGTTGTCGAAGGGATAGGGGCTACGGGCCCGTAGCTCAGCGGTAGAGCAGCCGGCTCATAACTGGTCGCGCGCTGGTTCGAATCCAGCCGGGCCCACGAGCATCGCCTGTCGGGGCGCCATAGTCTATCGGTTAGGACGCCGCCCTTTCAAGGCGGAGAGACGGGTTCAATTCCCGTTGGCGCTACCAAACGAAGACCCCGTCGCAAGACGGGGTCTTTTCTCGGGTCGCGGGCGGGCCGGGTTAGGCAGCCGTGGCGGCGAAATCGCCGCTCGTGGAACGGTTCGTCTGAGCCCGACCGGATTCGGCGCGAGCAATCCGCGAGCGTCAGTCGTCATGTGCGTTTACAAGGATCTGCGCTTTCTGGGTGAAGCGGTCGGCAGCATCCTGCAGCAGCATTTCAGCGACTTCGAGTTCATCATCGTCGATGACGGAACGGGCGACGAGACGGTCCAAAGACTCGCGATGCGAGACCCGCGCATCAAGGTCGTGGTCAACGAGCGGAACGTAGGCGCAGCCGCTGCGAGCAATCTAGGGATCGCGGAAGCGCAATCCGACATCATCGTTCGTCTGGACGCCGACGACGTGGCGGAGCCGACGCATATCGGACGGCTGGTAGCGGAGCTGGAGCGAGATCCCGACCTCGGCTTAGTCGGAAGTTCCGTCCGATTCATCGATGAGGAAGGGCGCCTCCTGGGCGCACAGGGCATGCCCGAAACCGATGTCGACGTGCGGTGGACGCTTCTGTTTCACAATCCGTTCTACCACTCGTCGGTCGCCTTTCGCCGAAGCTGTTTCGAAGCAGCAGGCCCATACAAGGAAGCGAACTGATCTCCCACGATCATTTCCTCTGGTTTAGTATGCTGGATGTTTGTCGGGCGCACAACATTGCGGAGCCTCTCTTGCGGTACCGAATAAACCCGCGCGGGCTTACGGGGCAACCTTCGAAGAACCCGCGGGGAAGGACCCATGCCATTCGTGAAAAGCTGTGGGCGCGTCTGGGGTTGAACTACGATCTGTACGACAATGTCCTCGCCGCGGATATTAGTGGGTTTTTGCGGGGCAACGACATCGAGCCGCTGCGGCGCGGTCCCGCATACGATCGTATGCTGACGGTGTTACTGCGGTTTGCGGCGATGATGCAACCGCTAGCGCGCGACGAGGACCGCGCCTCGCTGCGTCGGCTGACTCGGGGTTTGGCCTCACGCGTGCTCGACAGCCCTCCTGCCTTGCCTCACGAGCTGGATCGAGTCATGCGTCTGTGCTCCGCATTGGAGTTGTAGCGGTGCTGCTCAGCCAAGCGATCACGTCGTCGCCGATTCCGAGCACGCGCATGCGGTTCAACAGCTCGTCACGGTATTCGGCGCCGAGCAGCCAGTGATAGTGAAGCAGGACGATGTCGAGCTTCGGCCAACGGAACTCCCCGTCGCTATCCGTGATCAGGTTCAGCGGCACGTTGTAACGCTCGTCGTACACCAGAACGTCGCGGGTGCTCGCATGGATCGCCACGCTCATCGCGGCTTGGCTGGAACCCCACCATTCGCTCGCGTCGAGGCCGACATGACCCGTCGATGCAAAAACGGAGACTCCGCGATCGCGTAGCGGCCGCAGGTCGTGCAAGCGGGACTCCTCGAACACGCGACGCACTTCGCGGAAGATACCGAGCGAGCGCCGCGCGATGCAAAACCCGCCGTTGTAGCTGGCGCGGAGCCGGGTGCCTTCGATGGATGCCGTCACGTACGGCAGCGCGTCGGGCGAGATGCCGGCGATCTCGCTCATCGCGGACCAGTAGGGGTCGAGCGGGTCCCCGATCCCGGTTGACGCCGAGCCCTTCATGTCGACGGGGCGGACGCCCACGTCCGCGCGGCGGAACGACGGCGCGCGGACGAAGAGCATGTCGGAATCGAGCAGGACGATGTATGCAGTGTCGAGGTGCGACTCCGCCCAGCTGCCGGTCACGATGCGGTTGATCGTCAGATAGGGGCTGCCGGTCTCGTTGAGCGGCTCACAGACGTAGCGGCAGCCAAGGTCTGCCAGCCGGCGCTCGCTGTGTGCCGAGATGGGATGGATCGGACGCGGATTGACCGCGACGATCGGGGAGGTCGCGTAGACGCCTCCGAAACGCCGGATGCTCGCGCACAACACCAAAGCCTGCGCCTCGATCGCGGTACCTTCGATGCAGCAGACGAACGTGATCTCGTGCGGCTCGATCTCGTCTGACGGCATCAGCTTCACAGCCGGGTCGCAGAGCACGGACCGCGCGTCGCTTCCGAGGCCGCGCAAGACGGGCTCCCGGGCGTACACGCTGACGAGCAGATCGAGGTCCCAGCCGCGGCGCCGGGATTCATCGACGAGCCCCAGGCCCTCGTAGTACCGGTGCCCCCCGAAGGTGCTGAGGCGGTGATGCAGCGCGCCGAGTCTCACGGTTGGCGGATTCGGCGCTCCGGATAGTGAAGTCCGTTCAATGGCTAGTAGCAAATGAACCGGGCGCTGATCGTCGTGGGTGGCCTCGTCATCATCGTATTGATCGTGGTGATGGCGCTGGCCGGTACCTATAACCGATTGGTCACGCTCGACCAGGCGGTCCAGTCACAGTGGGCGCAAGTCGAGAGCGTCTATCAGCGACGCGCCGATCTGATCCCGAATCTCGTCGCGACGGTCAAGGGTGCCGCGAACTTCGAGAAGAGCACGTACGTCGCCGTCGCGGAGGCGCGCTCCAAGGTGGGTCAGCTCAACCTTGGGAGCGGGGTGCCGAACGACCCCGCCGCGTTCGCGAAGTTCACCGCCGCGCAGGACGGCCTCTCGTCAGCCTTGTCGCACCTGCTGGCGGTCGTCGAGAACTATCCCGACCTCAAAGCGACCCAGAACTTTGCGGATCTTCAAGCGCAGCTCGAAGGGACGGAAAACCGGATCGCCGTCGAGCGAATGCGCTTCAACCAGGCCGCTCAGGCGTTCAATACCACGCGCGACACGTTCCCAACCGTGCTCGTCGCGGGCTTGTTCGGGTCGCGCTTCAACGAGAAGGCGTATTTCAAATCGCAGCCGGGTTCCGAGACCGCTCCGCAGGTGAAGCTCTAGCCGGATGCGCACCATCCGTTGGCCGCTGGCGCTGGTGATGCTCGTCGGGCTGATGAGTGCGGCGAACGGCGCCGAGGTCTCCGTCCCGCCCTCGCCGGCGCAATGGGCTACCGACACGGCCGGCTTTCTGAAGCCGCAAACAATTGCGACCCTCAACGCTCGCCTGCGCGCGTATCAAACCAGTACCGGACATCAGGTTCTGGTCTACGTTGCGCCGACGACCGGTACGACGCCGACCGAGGACTGGACCGTGCGCGCGTTTGCACGCTGGAAGGTTGGGCGCAAGGGGCTCGATGACGGTCTGATCCTGTTCGTCTTCCCGAACGACCACAAGGTGCGCATCGAGGTCGGCTACGGGCTCGAGCAAACCGTCCCCGATGCGACCGCGGCACGCATCATCCGCGACGCGATCACGCCCAAGCTTCGCGCCGGACAATCCGACGACGCCGTGTTCGCGGGCGTTGACGCGATTCTCGGCACGATCGGGGGCGAAGCGCGCGGCAAGGGCGACGTTGCGTCGGTTCCGCGCGCAACGCCGGTGCCGGAGTATTCCGACACCGGTACGGACCCGGTCGGGGTCGCACTCGGCGTCCTGCTGGGCCTGCTGATCGTGATCGGCGTTGTCGTTACGGTCGCGCGCATGCCTCGCGGACCGTATATCAGTAGCCGCAGCAGCGGGTTCGGGCTCTGGAGTCTGCTCTCGGTGGGCGCCGGCTTCGTGGGCGGCGGCGGCGGCGGCGGCGGATTTTCGGGAGGCGGCGGTTTCTCGGGCGGGGGAGGAGCGACCGGGTCATGGTGAACGCGGGGCTGCACCGGTTCGTCGACAAGAAGCGCGTTCGGGAGGCGATCGTTCGGGCCGAAGAAGCGACGGCTGCACCGATCGCGGTTTCGATCGTCCCGCACGTCCCGGGCGACGTTCATGCTGCGGCGCTGCGTGCTCTCCATCGACGTGGTCTGTACCGCGCGCCCGATCGCAATGCCGTGCATTTCTTCGTCGTCCCGTCGCGGCGCGAATTTGCGGTCGTCGGCGACGCGGGGGCGCACGAACGGCTCGGGCAAGACGTGTGGAATAGCGTGGCCGCGACGGTCGAGAAGCATTTTCGCCTGGGCGATCCGACCGCCGGCTTAGTTGCAGGGATCGAAGAAGTGGGCCGCCATTTGGCACGGCACTTCCCGCGCCAGCCGCCCTCCTCGCGCTAGCAGTACACGATCACCGGCAAGCCCCTTCGGCGAAGCTTAGGCCGGCTGGGCCGCGGGCGGCTTGAGCGCGGTGCGGTAGCCCGCATAGACGGCGATCGCATAGAACAGCACGTCCATGATGTTGAAGTCGGCGCGCAGCGCGTCTACGGCGAATGCGGGCCGGCGTGCTAACGCGAGCAGCACGACGGCGATCGGATAGTGCTCGTGCTGCGCGATCGTGACGCCCACCGCGCCCAGATTGCCGA
The DNA here is from genome assembly GCA_003140215.1 of Vulcanimicrobiota bacterium. Lineage (GTDB taxonomy): Bacteria > Vulcanimicrobiota > Vulcanimicrobiia > Vulcanimicrobiales > Vulcanimicrobiaceae > Vulcanimicrobium > Vulcanimicrobium beijerinckii. The sequence goes on from PLJL01000004.1 coordinate 524,722, forward strand.
GCACGCAACCCAAGAACGCGACGACGCCGGCGATGACGCCGTCGGCGCGTTCGCGCCCGCCGCTGAGCGTGCGCATCCCGAGGCCGGCCAAAAAGCCGACGCCCAGCGCCATGTAGCCGATCTGATAGCTGGTCGCCGCGGTGATGGCGGCCCAGGCGATCGCGCCGACGATCGCGCCGGCGATTGCGGCGAGCGTGCCGGCCAGGAGTTTGGGGCTCATGAGGGTCTTTTCGAACGGTTGCTCTGCCGGCCCTTCCCAGCGTGCGGGTGACCTGAGCGGCTACGTCGTTGCCGGAACGGGCGCGTTGTCCTCGAGCAGCGCCGTGAGCTTCTTGCGACGCCAAAAACCGTAGTAGTAGATCGTCTGGAAGATCAAGCCGCAGCAGAACGCGACGGGATAGGCCACCCACACGCCGCGCAAGCCGTATTTCGGCGCGAGCGCGTAAGCGACCGGGACCTCGATCGCCCAGATGGCGATGATCGAGAGCAGCGTCGGCCACACCACGGTGCCGCTCGAGCGCATCAAGCCCGAGAGCACGCTGGTGGTTCCGAAGACCGCGTAGCTCCACAGCGTGATCGCGAGCAGGTCATGCGCCGTCGCGATGACCTTGGCGTCGGTGACGAACAGGGTGAGGATCGCGTCGTTGAAGACGTAGACGAGCCCGATGAGGGCGCCGCAGATCACCCAGTTCAAGCTGATCCCGGCCCGGGCGATGCGCCGCAAGCGGTCGAAGCGCTTGGCCCCGATCGACTGCGCGCCGAAAATCGAGGATGCGATCCCGATCGAGATCGCCGGGAACTGCACGTACGACACGATCTGGTTCACCGCACCGTACGCCGCGGTCGCCGACGAGCCGAAGCGGTTGACCAGCGAGATGACGGCGATCTCGGCCAGCGATACCATGACCATTTGCAGGCCGGCGGGGATCCCGATGCGCACCAGCGCCGCCAACAGCTTTGGTTCGATGTTCATGTGGCGTACGATCGACATGTCCAGCGCGAGCGGGTTCTTCTCGGCCGCCAAGGCGATGAGCAGGTAGGCGAGACCGAAGACATTGGCCACGATGTTGCCGACCGCCGCGCTCACGATCCCGAGCTGTGGCAGCCCGAACCAGCCGCGAATGAGCGCCGGCGTCAGGACGAGGATCAGTACGGTGCTGACGATGAGCGACAGGAACGGCGTCCGCGAGTCGCCGGTGCCGCGGACGAACGTTGTGTAGGCGAGGTAGACGAAGAGCAGCGGCAGCGCCAAGAACGTGACGTGCGCGTAGGCGAGCGCATCGTCGAAGACGTCCGAGGGCGTGCCGATCAGGTGCAGCAGCGGCGTCAGAAAGAACCAGCTCGCCGCGCCGATCACCGCGCCCGCGACGAGCGCGACGGCGAGCGTCGTGCCGGCGACCGCCTTGAGCCGCTCCTCGTTGTGGGCGCCATAGGCTTGCCCGATCAGCACCGTGCTGCCGCTCGCGATCCCGATGAAGAACGCGATCATGAAGAAGAGGATCGGGAAAAGCGACGACGCGGCCGCGAGCGCGCCGACCCCGATGAGCCGCCCCAGGTAGATGCTGTTGAGCGTCGCCGACGCCGACTGCAAAATGTTACTGAGCATCAGCGGGACGAGGAAGACCAGCATCGCCTGCCAGATCGGCCGGGAGTCGTCGAGGGCGAGGCGGCGCTGCTGCATCCGGGACAGTGCCCCATCCGGGGACACCTCTCCCGCGCGGCGAAACCACGTCCGCGCGGCGGGCGATTAGCTCAGCGGGAGAGCAGCTCCTTTACACGGAGAAGGTCGGCGGTTCGAATCCGTCATCGCCCACATCCGGCACATGTTGCTATTGCGGCATGTGAGACCGGAGACGATGGGACGGGACCGACCACGAACGTCCCTCCATTGCTGCATCCGACGCCGGCATACGTGGCGGAATAGCCGCCATGGGACTTCCTCTGCGCGCTAACGTGGTGCAGACATCCGTGAGAGTTTCCAAATAGAAACGAAGCCGAATCCAGGAGGGCCAGGCCGCGCCAAGGCGGATTCGAGGGAAGGCCTCGCCCGTTTTTGAATCACACGCCATGCGCCGATGCTTTGTTCATGTTGGCACGCATAAGACCGGAACGACGTCCGTACAGGCCTTCCTGGCGATGAATGACAGAGCGTTGCGTTCGGCCGGGATTCTCGCGCCGTTGACCGGGCGCCCGAATCACTTACCTGAGTATCCAAACTTCGGTCATCACAACATTGCATGGGAATTGAACGAGGATCCTCGTTTCCGGCCCGAGTCGGGAACGTTGAACGCGCTCGTATCGGAGATAGCGCGGGTCGCGTCGCACGTGGTAGTTTTGAGTTCGGAGGATTTCGAATATCTTCATGCAAAGCCGGCGGCCTTGCATGAGCTGGCTCGCGCATTGTGCGATATTGGTTACGAAATTGAATTCATCGCGTACCTGCGTCCACAAGGTGAATACGCGCAATCGCTATATCTTACGTTACTCCACTTCGGCCTTAGCCTGTGTTTTTCGGACTTTCTAGACATAATACTTCAGCGTGGCGCCTTTACGTTTGCCGATCGTTGGATCTTCCAATTCGACTACAAGAAACTGCTCGATGCTCTTGCTGATGTGGCCGGGCCTCGCGGCATGTCCGTGCGGCGCTATCGACAGAACGCTGAAGCTAGCCTCTTACTTGCAGAGTTCGCTTCAATTGTGCAGACCCCGAGCGCGAATCCGGCGTTCGACCAATTTATCCTGCCCGGCCGAATGAATCGTAGAATATCGCTGGAAACCGCCTGCGAGTTCTTAATAGATAACCAAGCTCCTTCGCACCATCGCGAAATACGCGAGGCGGCATCGCGCGGTTTATTATTGAAAGCTGAGGACGGAGCCCGACTTCTCGCGCGATTTAGCGCGGACAATGATGATCTCGCCAAGAAATATGGAATCCACCTCCCAGTCCTCGGTTCCGCCTTTAGCAATGAACGGGCGCCTTAGCGAGCTTCTTTCCTCCAGCATACGGCCGTCCAATCAACCGTCTCTAACGGCTCGCGAATCGCGTTTCTGTCCCGATAGTCCTCGACCGCTTTCGCGCACGAAGGAACCGCGCCGTAATCGTCGACGATACAATACCCTCCGGCACTCAATTTAGGATACAGTGATTCGAGCGCAATCATCGTTGACTCATTCATGTCTCCGTCTAGCCGCAGAAGCGCAAGTTGGCCGATTGGCGCGTCTGGAAGGGTGTCGCGAAACCAGCCTTCGAGAAACCGAACCCGCTCGTCCAGCAGCCCGTACCGATCAAAAGCCCGTTGCACCTCGGCTAGCGGTACGGCAAGTGCTTCAAAGGTGTGCAGCGAATCGCCGGCGTCCTCGGGATAACGAATCACGTCGGGCGCCGGTAGTCCTGCAAAGGAATCTGCGACCCAAACATTCCGGTCGGAAATGCCGTACGCTTGTAAAACGCCGCGCATGAGAATTGCCGCCCCACCGCGCCAAACGCCGGTCTCGATAAAGTCACCAGGCACTTCCCGACGCAGCGTATCTCGAGCGCAGAATTCCAAATTATCGAGGCGTTTTTGTCCAATCATGGTATGAGCGCGAACGGGCCAGTGCGGGCCCCTAGGCGTACCGGTTACTGAGACTTCATGGTCGTCATAAATGATATCGAGCAACGATCGTTTCAGGAGATCGATGTAGAGGGTTACGAGCCGTTCATCGTCGGTGTAGCCCATGGAGTCCCCGCGTATCGGTTCGCGTGAAATAGTGGATCACAATTCTGCGTTGGCCCCGAAGAGGGGGCTGCCATCCGCCCTGCAGAGGTCCAGCCTCATTGATTGTGGCCTACGATCCGGGCAGGTTAGCGCGATTTCTCCAACGAGCCGCTGGGTTAGGGTGATTTGCGGGTTATTGTGATAGAACAACATTGCGCATCCGAGCATGTACATGCTTTATCACCCTAACCGGCGCGACGCAAACCTGGAAACTACCCGTCGCGGCGTCGAACTACGAACAGCCTCGTCCTAAAACGCTTTACCATCGGCGAAACGCGGCTGACGGAGTGCTAGGGCGACCACGCGCAAGGCCGTAATTCGCTCTATCCAGAAAACCTTTTCGATGCTGCTCCAGTTCGTAATGGGCACGCTAGCCCGTTGAGGCAACGCGCACTTCAGGGTGCAACTATCAGGTCTTCGAAAACAGCAGACGTGCGCGCTGCTTTATCACGATAACCCTCGTCGCGGTGACTTCGGGCGCTCATGTCGTGCGCCCGCGAAGTCGAACGCTCCTTAGCCGAAGGCCATTCGATGCACTTTCTGCATGAGGGCCGCATTGTCGAGCTACCGGCTTGCGCCGCGGGTCACCCGGCGGGCTGAGCTAAAGGCTCGACGAGCCGTCGGGCCGGTTTGGACACCGTTGGGTTCGGGCGATTTCGAGCTCGGCCCCGCAGGCTCGGCTTAGGGGGATTTGACCCCTTATCGTGATAGACCAACATCCGAGTTGCGCAGCGTGCGATCTTAGAGGGGTGTAGATACGCTTATGGGGTACGCCGGGCCGATCACCAACATCATCGTCGTGATGCTCGAGAACCGCTCGTACGACAACGTTCTGGGGATGCTGTACGCGCCCGGGAATCCTGCCCCGTACAACAGCGCGCCGGCCGGCCAACTGACGCTGAACGGCCTCCCACCGGGCGCGTCCAACGTGGACCCCGTCACGGGTCTTGCCCTGAACGCTTGGGGTGGTCCCGGCGATTCGCCGACGATCCCCGAGACCGACCCTGGCGAACCGTTCTACGACATGGCGCAACAGATCCAGGGCGCCGCATTCAAAGAGGACGACAACCCGTACTCGTCGAGTGCGACCGCCCCCATGGGCGGCTTCATCGCGAACTACCGCGCGCAGTTCGCGGGCGGGCAGACGGCTAGCTCCGCCGGGATCGGGAACGTGCAGAACGCCGTACGCGACGTCATGCATGTCTACACGCCCTGGCTCATGCCGGTAACGGCGTACCTCGCACGGAATTTCATGGTCTGTGATGGGTGGTTCGCCTCGGCGCCGACGCAGACGTTCGCAAACCGGATGTTCGCGCACTGCGCCACTCCCGGCGGCTCGAGTACCGAAAGCTTTCTCGACGACACGCAGTATCTGTTGACGTGGGCGGCGGACGGATTTGGGACGAACAGCGTGTTCGCTCAACTCGACGCCGTGCTCGGCCTGAGTGCGAAGCCGAACTGGAAGGTCTACTTTCACGACTACTCGATCAGCATGGGCCTAGTAAAGTACGTCAACGCGGCCGCCACGAGTGCGAGCAACATCAATGTTGCCAGCTACGATCAGTCGGACTATCCCGATACGTCGTCCCTGTGGCCCGTCGGCGCGTGGCCCAACACGTTTCTGGCCGACCTCGCGAACGGGACGTTACCGCCGTACTCGTTCGTCGAGCCGCGCTACAGCAACAGCTATCAGGATCTGCTCGATTCGTCGAAGCATGCCGTGCCCGGCCTGGCGCCCAACTCGAATCATCCGGGGCTAGCGAACTTTACGACGAACCCGCTCCCGAACAATCCGCCGATCAGCGTCGTCAACGGTGAGCTGTTTCTGCTCGGCCTGTACTCCGCACTGCTAGCGAGTCCGCTGTGGAAAAGCTCGCTGCTCGTCATCCTCTACGACGAGCACGGCGGATTGTACGACCACGTGTATCCGCCGAGCGTCGCGGCGGCGGCGAGCAGCGCGATCCCGCCCGCGTCGTCTTCCTATGGAAACTTCGCCTTCAACATCTACGGTGGGCGCGTGCCCGCGATCATCGTCTCGCCGTTCGTGACGGCCGGGAGCAGGCTGGTCTCGTCGGGTGCCCCGTTCGACCACACGTCGATCATCCGAACCGTCTGGGACTGCTTCAATCTGGACCAAGGCACGCACGGCGCCGCTTCCATCAACGCGTGGGATCTAAACGCGCCATCGATTCTGACCAAGTGCTCCACGACGATCGTCAACAACCCGCCAAAACCGCCATCGCTCTGACGCCGCACCGGAGGCTCCACCGGTTTCGATCATCGCAACGATTTGCGGGGGCCGCAGCTCGACTACGTTTTCTTGCGCGTGTATTTGATCTCCACGCCCTTCCACTCCGGGACCGTGCCGAAGCTCAAGTAGCTCGACGCAATCATCGCGTTGGCCGAGATGGGTCCGATGACGGTGCGCTGGTGCCACGTGTCGGCGCCGATCGGGTAGTCCGCCTTCAGCTCGAACTGCTTCGTCGTCGCGTCGTAGCTGCCGGTCTCGGCGATGCGACTGGTGTTGGTGGTCGCGATGCGCGTAGCTTCGTACTGGTGCGTAGACGTATTGAAGCCGGTCCACGCGAGGGTCGTGAACGGCGTGCCGTTCAGCACGCCTTCGATCTTCTCTTCGACGAAGAGCCCGTCGAACAGCGGCCGGATCGTCGACGTGCCCTTGGTCAAAAGACCCGGGCCGCCGGGCCGAAACCAGAACGTCATTTCGACGTCCCAGGTGCCGACCATCGCGGCGAGGCGCGCATGCTCGGGGTCGGCCGGTGGGGCGGCGTTGGCGGTCGTCGCCGTCGCGATCGCGGTCGCGGCGACGAGTGCGGCAATCAACCAGACACGTGGACGGTTCATCGGACAGCAACTCCTCAGGCCACACGAGCATGGGCGTCGACAAAGCTCTCGACGTACGCGTTTTCAACCGGCGTGCCCTGGCGCAGGGGCAAGGGAACCAGCGGCGTCCTCGATTAAGAGCCTGCCATGAGGCGCGTTGCCTGGCGTCCGGTGCTGCTGGCGATTTGCGCGCTCGTGGCGCTCGTCCAAGTAGCATCCGTGCTCGACGTGATCGGGATGGGCGGCGCGCCGCCGTGGTGGGGCCGGCTGGGAGCTAGGATCGATGGCGCCGCGGGACCGGCGCATGTCGTGGTTCGCTCCGTCGAACCCGGGGGCCCGGCTGACCGTGCGGGCCTTCGTCGAGGCGATCTCATCGACATGCGCGCAAACTCAGTTGTCGACCGTTTGGCGACGTTGAGTTTAGAGGCGCCGCTCAATGGGCGGCCGCTCGTCCTCGCGGTGCACCGGGGCTCGCTGCAAAAAGAGATTTCGCTCGTACCGGAGCCGGTTCCGGCTCAGCGATATTGGGACTTCTTGCTCGGTTCGCTGGGGAGCCTCTGGCTGCTGCTCTTTGCAGCTCTGATCGCGTGGCGCCGCGCCGACGTTCCCCAGATGCGACTGCTCTCGACGTGGTTAACCGTTTTTGTTCTCGTCGGCGCGACGACCGGTTTTGCGGCACCCTGGTCGTGGCCGTATGTCCTCTTCGGCGTCTTGAGCAGCCTAGCTTTGGCGTTGGTGCTCGCGCTGTGGGCGGCGTTCGCGAGCTGCTTCGCCCAGCCGCTCTCGCGGCCCCGTCGCATCGCGCAATGGCTGTGTTACGTGTTCGTCGCGATCTCGATCGCGAACTCGGGATTTTGGATTGCCGAAACGATCGACCCGCAGTTCCATCCGCTCCCGCCGACCCATGGGTTTGGGTGGCTCATTGCGTTTTTGGGCGCACTTGTGATGGCAGTGGTCTGCGGGGTGCTCGCAATTGCCGCATCCCGCGGAGTGGAGCGCCAGCGAGCGGTGTGGACGATCCTACCGCTAGCGGCCATCTATTGCTACTACACGGTGTTTGCGATTGCAACCTCGTCGTCGTCGTCATCCGCCGATTCCGATTTCTGGAGCATCGCGGCCAACCTGGTGATCCTCGTCGCTCCGCTCGCGCTGACGTACGCTGCACTCAGCCGCCGGCTGATCGACGTCGGTTTCTTCCTGAACCGCGCCGCCGTCTTCACCGTCGTTTCGACGATCGTGATCGGGACATTCGTGCTGGTCGAATGGGCTGCGAGCGAGTGGTTCGCACGTACCGGTCGCACCGCCGGTACCGTCATCAGCATGGGCGTGGCGCTGGGCCTTGGATTCTCGATGCGCTACATCCACCGCTACGCCGATCGCTTCGTCGACCGCGTCTTCTTTCGAAAGCGGCATGAGGACGAAGCCGCGCTACGCCGCTTCGCGCACGAATCTTCCTATATCACCGACCGCTCCGTCTTGCTGCAGCGGGCGGTTCGTGAGGTCAAGGCACACACCGACGCCGCCGATGCGACGATCCTGGTCCAAAATGGAGAAGCGGTGTTTACGTCGGTCGCACAAACCGGCGCTGCTCTCACGAGCGCTAACGAGAACGACCCCGGCATCCTAGCCCTGCGCGCTTGGCACAAGCCGGTCGACCTGGGGTCGCTCGAGGATTCAGTGCTGCGCGGCGAGTTCGCTTTTCCGATGGTTTCGCGCGGCACGCTCGTGGGGGTCCTCATCTGTGAGGCAAAGCGCAACGGCGAAAGCTACGCACCCGATGAATCGGCGGCACTGCTTGCGCTCGCACACGGCGTAGGCACGGCACTCGACGTCCTTTCCGCTCAACAAGACCGCCCCAACGAAGTCGTGCTCCGCGAGCTAGCCGAATTGCGTGAGGACGTGAAACGGATGATGCACAAGTGAGGCGAAGCCGCATCCGCGGGATGACCGCTCATACCGCGGTCGTCCAAGCTGAGGGATTCTCGACGAGCGGGAACGCGAAGTCGAACTGCGCTACTCCCCACGTTCCGTCGGAGTGTCGGCGAACCGTCGCTACGGCTGGACTAGACGTGGGGTTGAGCTCGACGGCGTGGGCCTTGACGAACGGCGTCGCCCACGGGGCGTTCACCGCCGGTTCCCACGTAATGCGAATGCGCGCGGTGACGTCGTTGCGGTATGCTTTCCCGCCCTTGGACGGGCGCGATGCCCATGCGACGTCGCGGGCGTGCAATCGAGAGAAGCAGAGGTAGGGCCACGCCTCGACGTTGTTGCCAAGGTGGTTGTCTTCGTAGTAGTACCGCTCGCCCTCGCGGGTGAGGTGGTAGCGGAGCTGGCCGGGAAGCTCGTCTCGCGCGAGCAGACCCAGGCGAGTCAACTCGTCGAGGACGGCCCCGATTGCGGCCGCGTGGCGATCGTTGGTCCGGGCAGGCAAAACCGCAACCCAGAGGGCCTGGAGTGCAGCGCCCTTGTCGGTCACATCCGCGTTGTAGCCGGGGAAGTACCCGCGCCAGGGGCGGCTGTCTGGGAACCACCCGAGCGGGACGCACTCATGATACTGCGCGTCGATGGTCGACGCGAACTGCCGCAGCACCGGCTGCGGCGCCGGCGCGGGCGCGTTGCCTCGCACGGCGATGACGATCACGTCGAGCAGGATGAGCAGGCCGAGCAGCGCGGGCGGGTTCGTGAGCAGGCGCCGCAGCGGCGTCAACGCGTCCGTTAGCCCGCTTTCAGTTGATGGAGACCGACCTTGTTACCCTCGGGATCTTCGAAGAACGCCATGCGACAGCTCGGATAGTCGGCGACTTTCTCGTCGGCCGTTTTCGCATGCGTGCGCACGGCCTCGATCGTCGCGTCGACGTCATCGACCTCGAAAACGATGCCGTGATTCGTGCCGGCCGGCTGGTCGAAGAAGCCTACCGGCAACAAGCTGAACCAGTGATCGTTGCCGATGTCGAATTCGACGAACTCCGGCGCATCCTCGCTCGGATGCACGCGCCCGACGCGCAGTCCGAGAACGTCCCGATAGAACCTGAACATCTTCGGCACGTCCGCGGCGGAGTACCACGTATAGGCAACAGATCGTACGGCCATCGCTCGCCTCCTGACGCAGCGCTTCGTGCCCAGCCCCACCGATGTCCCCCCGGCGTGCTCACGGACCGTGGCGCTTGCGGCCAAGTCACACGTGAGAACGCTCGGGGCTCGATGTTCCGGACTTCTTCGCAGGGAGCGGACCAGCCGGCGCTACCGTGTGGGCATGGAGTTATCACACGATGGCCCAACCCCGGTGACGCGCCGAGCCAACCTCGGCAGCCGCTCGCTCCGCGCGGCTCTCGTGCAGAAGCGGCGCTCCACCGCGGCAGCAACCGATCTCGAAACCGCGATCCCGCATACGACGACCTGGCGGTTCGACTCCGGTGACGCTCACTCGGCGCGTGATTCGCGCATCGCGCTGACGCACTTCATACGGCGACACGCCGAACCCGGCGCGGACCTGTTCGCGACCGAGTTGATCCTCGGCGAGCTGCTCGCCAATACGGTCGAGCACGCGCCGGGATTCGTCGAAGTTCTCATCGAGTGGCCCGACGAGCAGCCGACCATCCGCGTCCGCGACGCGGGTCCGGGGTTCAAACTCCCGCGCCCCAGCCTTCCGGACGACCCGTACGACGAAAGCGGGCGCGGATTGTTCTTGATCCAGTCGCTGGCCCCGGACGTGCGCATCGGCCCCGCGCCGGGTTTCGGAACCGAGATCAGCTTGACGCTCCCTGTCTCCCGCACGATGGATTCGCGGGATTTTGCGGCCGTGCGCGCTGCCTAAAGGCCGAGGTTTGCGCCCGCCTCTACTCGCGGTGTCCCAACGGGGGCGTGCCGTTGACGAAGGCGGGCGGGTTTCGGTCATCGAGCTCTGCATAGATCGAAAAGGCGCCGCTGCCGAGCCCGGTTACGTCGCGATCCGTCGCGTACGTTCCCCCCGGTGCGACATCATCGGGACGCACGGTCAGGACCTGCAGTGCGCCGCCGGCGAGGGTGACGACCTGCGGCGTCGCGTTCACCAGCTTGACGCTTACCGGCGTGCGAATTCCGGCCAGGCCCCCGATCGCGATATGCACGGAGACGCGTTCGCCGCGCATCAAGCTGGTTTTCGGCGCGGAAAGCTTCAACGAAATGACGCTGCACGGTGCAATGACGGCGAGGCGGTTTTCGGTTAGCCGGTACTCGCTCGGGCCGGAGACATTCGGTGCCGGTGCGACGGCGAGTTTGCGCGGCGATTCGGCGAGCATCTCCGCGGGCTGTCCACCAATCGTCAACGTCGTGTTTGCGAGATCGCCATCGAAGGGACCGTGGATCGCAAGCGGCTGCCCTGCCACGACGACCTCCGGGAAGCGGAAGTCTTGCGGCTGCGGCGACGTTCCGGGCCGAGGCTGTTGCGCGTGTGCGGAGAGCGTGACGCGGCCAACGGCCTTGCCCCGCGCATCCCGAAGGATGAGCTGCATGGTCGATGCGGTGTCCGGCACGCTGAACGTGAGGACAACCAGCGGCGTGGCTAACGCGCGATGCATGCCGCCGTTCGCCTTCCTCAGTCCGGCGTCGACCACGTACCCTTGCAGCACGGAAGCATTGGCACTGCGTTCGGCATCGGTGCGACCGGCCGGTTCGGCAATGACCGTGCCGCTGATGGTGTCGCCGGCGGCCATGTCGTCCGGAAGGTTGACGCGAATGGTCCCCGCCGGGACGCTGAACGGCGTCGAAGTCATACCCGGCGCGGCCCCCGCCGGGCGCCCCGCGGGCGGCCCGCTGCTCTGCGCGGCGCCGCTACCGGCGACCGCAACGCTGCCGGCGATGCACGAAATCAGAAAAACGGCGAGCCAACGCTGCGACAAGAGCGTGCCTCCCAACGATCGTCCGCGCCCAGTGTACTCCTCGGTCGCCACCCGGCAAAGACTACAGGCTGGACGACGTGTACTTGGGCGTCTCTACCGCGGGGAATTCACGAGCAGGGCGTGGCGCCGGTAGCAGAAAAGCGACCGACCACGATGGTCACGCACGCCCTCTCCCGCCGTCTGGCCGCCGAGTTTTTCGGGACGTTCTGGCTCGTGCTGGGCGGATGCGGAAGCGCCGTCCTCGCGGCGGGCTTCCCGAAGCTGGGCATCGGCTTCGCGGGCGTCGCGTTGGCGTTCGGACTCACGGTGCTGACCGGCGCGTATGCCTTCGGGCCGATCTCGGGGGCCCATTTCAATCCGGCGGTTACGGTCGGGCTGTGGATCGCTCGCCGCATCCCTTCGCGCGACGTGCTGCCCTACGTCGTGGTCCAGGTGATCGGCGCGATCGTCGCGGCGGGAGTCCTGTACGCGATCGCGGCCGGCGCACCGGGCTTCAGCACGGCGGGCGGCTTCGCCGCCAACGGTTACGGCGATCACTCCCCGGGGATGTACTCGCTCGTCGCGTGCATCGTCTGCGAACTCGTCATGACGTTCATGTTCTTGATGGTCATCCTGGGGGCGACCGATGCGCGCGCGCCCGGCGGTTTCGCGCCGCTCGCGATCGGGCTCGCGCTCACGCTGATCCACTTGATCAGCATTCCGGTCACCAACACGTCGGTGAACCCCGCGCGCAGCACCGGGCCGGCACTCTTCGTCGGCGGTTGGGCGATCGAGCAACTGTGGATGTTCTGGCTCGTCCCGCTCGTCGGAGCCGCGCTCGCCGGCGCGATCTATCCGCGCGTGTTCGGCGCGCCGGGAATCGCCCCCGAAAAGCCGGGGCTCGGCGCCGACGGCAGCCCGGCGGGCTGACTACGGGTGGGCCGCGGCGACCGCGTTCGCCGCGTTGAGCCGCCCCGCGCCCTGACGCGTGCTCGAGACGCCGGCGATCGGGTCGGCGGTTTGCTGGAGCAGTTGCAACACGCGTGCCGGCGTGAGCGAGCGCGCTCCGCCGTGAAACGCCTCCATCAGCGCGACCGTCCCGGCGACTTGCGGCGTGGCTTGCGAGGTGCCGTTGAACAGGACCCGGCAGACGCCGCCGCTGTTGGTGCAACGATCCGCCGGCAACGCCGCGGTGGTGGTCGAATAGCCTTCGATCCAGTGCAGGACGTCGTTGTCGGAAGTCGATGACGCGTCGCCGCCCGGCGCGACGAGCGTCGGTCCGGAATTGGAGTAGGACGCGACGGTTTCGGCGACGATCGAGGCATAGAGGTTCGCTGCCGCGTTTTGCACCCCCGACGCTCCGACCGCGACGACGCCGGGATAGGCGGCCGGAAAATCGGGCTGATTCCCGTCGGTTCCGGGAAAGTCGTTTCCGGCGGCCGCGACGACGACGACCCCTTGGGCGATCGCGAACGCGACGGCATCCGCTTCGGCCGGATCGTTGCCGCTGCTCTGCGGCGCGCCCAGGCTGAGGCTGATCACCGACGCGCCGTTCGCAACCGCGTCGCGGATGGCGAGCGCTTCGTCACCGGTGTCGGCGGTCTGACAGTCGCTCGTCGCGGTCGCCGGCGGGAACACCCGGTACGATTGCAGGTGGATCGTGTAGCCGACGCCGGCGAAGCCGTAGCCGTTGTTCGCGGTCGCCGTCGCGAGGCCGGAGACATTGGTGCCGTGACCGTTGGTGTCTTGCACCGATCCGGGCCCCGTCGCGCGCACCGAGTTGACGACGCTCTCGCGCACGTCGAACGTGAGGTCGACGTTGGTCTCGTCGGCGCCGGTGTCGATCACTGCCACCGAGATGCCCGCGCGGCCATGCGTGAGCCCCCACGCCCCCGGATCGACGTTGGTCCGGGAGAGGTACCATTGGTCGACGTTGTCGAGCAGCGGATCGTTGGCCGACGCGTCGCCGAGCGCGACGCGCACGTGCAGCGGCTGCACGTCGAGAACGCCGGTGCTGCTCCGCAGCAGGCTCGCCGCCGCCGCGGCGTCGCTCCCCGGCGCGAGCGTGAGAATCCGGCGCGTGAGGCCGCCCTCGGTGCCTGCATCGACGGAGTCGCCGCCGCGCGCGATCGAAGCGATGGTACGAGCCGCGTTCGCCGCGCTTGCACTGCGATACGTCACGTACAGACGGTTGGGTGAGATCCACGAACTCGGGGTTCCCGATCCGCGGGCGATTCGTCCGACGGCATTCGGCTCGCGCGCCACGCTCGCACACGTCGACGGTGCCGCGGTCGGAGCGGGAGTAACCGGCGTCGGAGCCGCGCCGCTGCTGCCGCCGCCTCCGCAAGCGGACAGCACGAGCGCAGCGATGGCGATCGGTGTCGCTCGGGCGAAGGCGTCTACACGGAGCATGCCGGCCGAGCGTAACGCGTATTTCTGAGGGGAGCGTGAGGTTTGTCGCGTGATCCTAAACACAGAAGGGGACGCCTGCGGCGTCCCCTTCGCGGATGTTGCTGCCGCTCGGTTACTTCTTGCCGAGTTCGCCGCAGGTCACGTAGACCGGGATCTCTTTGGTCGACTTGTGGACGTTGACCGCCAAGCCGCCGGCGACGAGCTGCGACATCGGCACGTCGAGCATCGTCGTCGACATCCCGTCGACGACCGTCGTGAGCGGATACTTCGGTTTGGGATCGAGCGTGGCGCAGCTGCCGGCGTGGACGTGCGCGGGTTGCGGCACGTCGGTCGGCGCGTTCGCGAGCGCGAGGTCGACGCGCGTCTTGTCGCCGACGGCGGTCAGCGTCACCGTGCCGAGCTCTCCCGAGCCGTTCTGCGCGGCCAGCGCAAAGATGCGGTGGGGGCCGTCGGCGGCGAGCGCGGGCAGCGCTACGGCGAGGGCGGCGATTGCGGCGAGGCCGCCCAGAAAACGGGTGGTACGGATCACGGATACCTCCTAGCTAAGCTCCTTGGCAACTATAGCAAGCTCATGATGAGAAAAGCATGAACCGCCTTAAACGCTCTTATCTGTTGCCGTGCCTTTGAGACGTTCCTGAGACGGCCTCCCGCTATGGTCGCGGTGGCGGGTTCCTTTTCCGACACCGAGGAGGCTCTCATGGCCGTATCCGTCCGTAAGTACGTCGACTGCCGCGAATTTCCCAGCGAGAACAACTGCTCGCTCAAGATCTCCGGGACCGAGGAAGAAGTGCTGGCCGCGGCGTCCCAGCACGCCGTTGCAAGCCACGGTCACCAGGCCGGCCCCGAGCTCACCGAGATGCTGCGCTCGGGCCTGCGCGAGGAACGCTGATGGCCGCGGCAACGACGGCGCCCGCGCCTCTGGATGAGGCCAAGCTCAACGCGTTCGTCGGCAAGATGGTCGGCGATGTCGGCGCGACGCTGACCGGCGCCCTCGTCATCATCGGCGACCGTTTGGGCTTGTACCGCGCGCTGGCCGAGCAGGGACCGCTCACGTCCGAGGCGCTCGCGCAGAGCACCGGAACGCACGAGCGCTACGTGCGCGAGTGGCTGGCGAATCAAGCCGCCAGCGGTTACCTGGAGTACGACCCGGCGACGCGGCAATTCACCCTGCCTCCCGAGCACCAGCCGGTGCTCGCCGACGAGACGAGCCCGGTCATGTTGTGCGGGCTCTATCAAATCGCGCAGACGCTCTACGCCGACGAGCCCGCGATCACCGACGCGTTCAAGAGCGGTCGCGGCTTCGGCTGGCACGAACACGACTCGCGGCTGTTCGCGGCGACCGAGCGGTTTTTCCGGCCGGGATACAACGCGCATCTCGTCGCGGATTGGATCCCGGCGCTCGACGGCGTCGAGGCCAAGCTACGCGCCGGCGCCTCAGTCGCCGACGTGGGCTGCGGGCTGGGCACCTCGACGATCGTGATGGCCAAGGCCTTCCCGGCGTCGAAATTCGTCGGCTTCGACTATCACGACGGCTCGATCGCGGCGGCGCGCCGCTCCGCCGAGCGCGCCGGCGTCGGCGACCGCGTGCGCTTCGAGGTCGCGTCGGCGCAAACGTTCCCCGGCAGCGGCTTCGACTTCATCACCTGCTTCGATTGCGTCCACGACATGGGCGATCCGGTCGGCGCGGCGGCGCACATGCGCGCGGCGCTCAAGCCGGACGGCACGTTCATGATGGTCGAACCGTTCGCCAACGACAAGCTCGAAGACAACCTCAACCCGGTCGGACGCGTCTACTATGCCGCCTCGACCATCTTGTGTACCCCCTCGTCGCTCGCGCAAGAAGTCGGGCTCGGCCTGGGCGCGCAGGCCGGCGAGGAACGCATGCGGGCCGTCTTCACCCAAGCCGGGTTCACGCAGTTCCGGCGCGCGACCGAAACCCCGTTCAATCTGGTCTTCGAGGCGCGCCCCTAACCTGCCGGTCCGTTAGGTCGCTGCCGAGACCGCTTCCGCGACCGCGCGGTTGAACGGCAGCGCCAGATACGCCGCGCGCGTGGCCGCATCGTCGATTGCGGTCGCGCGTGCGCGCATCACCGAGTTCGCCTGTCGCAACAGCGTGCGCGCCGCGCTGCTGCGGTCGCAGGCGAGCTCGACCTGCGCCGCCGCCCAGAGCCACTCGGTCGGCTGCGGCGCCAACTTCGGATTGGTCGCGTAGAGCGTCATGAGCTCGCCCGCGGTGCGCCGCGCGGCGTCTCGATCGCCGGCGCGCACGTAGGCCTCGGCGAGCGCGCACAGGTTGTCGCCCAACCGCGGCGTCTCACCGGCCGGCCGGCGCAATTCGACCGCGCGGCTGAGGTGCGCGATCGCGTCGGCGTGCTCGCCCAGCCCGCTCTCCGCGGCGCCGAGCGTCCCCAGGGCGGCCGACTCGAGGTGCTGGGAGTTGATCGCGCGTGCCAGCACCAGCGCTTGGGCCGCGCAGTCCTTGGCTTGGTCGAGCTCGCCGCGCAGCCGCCGGCAGTAGCTCGAGTCGATGCGCTCGACGCAGGCCACGAACCGCGACCCGATCTCGCCGGCGAGCTCGCGCGCCCGCGCGTAGAAGTCGATCGCGCGGTCGAGCAGGCCCAGCTCGGTGTGAAACAGGCCGAGGTCGACGAAGATGCTGGCCAATCCGACGCGGTGTCCGATGCGCTCGTAGATCTCGAGCGCGCGGACGTAGTACGCGTCGGCGTCGGCGACGCGGAACGTGTACACCAGCCCGTTGGCCATCGTGTGCAGCGCCAGCGCCTCGCCTTCGCGGTCGCCGATCGCGTGGCTGACCTCGTGCGCCTCGGCCGCGAATCGCGACATCGCCGCATAGTCCTGCTGCGCGAGCGCGGCCCGCGAGAACGCGATGAGCGTCCGCACCAGCGCGCCTTGGTCGCCGTCGGATTGCACCGCGGCGCGCAGCTCGTCCAGCGCGCGGTACGCCTCGTCGAGCCGGCCTTCGTAGATATAGGTGTCGGCCAAGGCCAGACGCGCGTTGGCGTGCGCGCTGCGGTCGCCGCTGCGCTCGGTGAGCTCGATCAGCTCGCCGAACGCCGCGCGCGCCGCGGCGAAGTCGTTGATCGCGCGCCGGTACCGTGCCTCGGCCTCGAGCCAAGCGCCCAGCCGCCGCACGTCGCCCGAGCGGCGCACGCGCCGTCGCAGCAACGCCAACAAAATGCGCTCGCGCCGCCGGTCGCTGGTGACGTTCGCCAGCGCGATGCGCCGCTCCAGAACGGTGCAAACGGCATCCTCGTCGTCGATCGCCGCGGCCAGCTGCGCCAGCTCGTCGGCGATGCGCCCTTGCAATTCACGATCGCCGTCGGCCGCGGCGATCCGTTCGCGCAGCAGCAGCGCCTCGAAGCGCAAACGGCGCGAGGTGCTCAGCTCCAGCACGCGCGCGAGGTGGCGCCCCGCGTCGGCGTTGCCGTAGACCTCGAGCGCGCGCCGTGCCGCGGCAAGATAGTGCTCCGCGGCGATCTCGGGCTCGCCGCCGCGATCCCAATGCAGCGCCAGCTCGGCCGCGACGTCGTCGCGCCGGTCCGCGTAGAGCGTCGCCATCACGTGCGCGACGCGGCGGTGCCGGCGCGCGCGCGCGGCGGGTGCGACGTTCTCGTACACCAGCGCCTGGATCAGGTGGTGGCTGAACGCGTAGTCGAAGCCGCTGCGCGTGCCGCGCTCGGCGACGATGCGGCGATCGATCAGCTCGCCCAGCGCGTCGAGCACGGCAGCTTCGAGCCAACCGGTCGTCTCGCGCAAGAGCTCGACGTCGAAACCGCGGCCGATGACCGCCGACACCTCCGCCAACGTCTTCGCCGCGTCGCCCAGCCGGGCCAGACGTGCGGTCAGCACGCCGCGCAGTGCCGGGGGTACGCCGCCCGCGGGCTCGTCGAGCGACCAGCGGCCGGAGCTGTCGTGCAGCCGTCCGGACTCGCCGAGGTCGCGCAAGATCTCTTCGAGGAAGAACGGGTTCCCGTCGCTGCGGTCGTGCAGCGTGCGCGCCAGCTCGGCGGGATCATCGACCTCGCCGAGCGCGCGCACGAGCGCTTCGACGTGCTCGCGACCGAGCCGCGCCAGCGCCACGTGCGACGCGGCCCCTTCGCGTTCGAGGCGCCGCCGCAAGGCGCGCAGCTGATGCGCCGGTTCGAGCTCGTCTTCGCGGTAGGTGGCGACGAGCAGCACGCGGCTGCGCACGCAGCCGCGTGAAAGGTGCTCGAGCAAGCTCAGCGTCGCGGCGCCGGCCCAGTGGACGTCCTCGATGACCAGCACCACCGGCCGGCGCGTCGCGATCGCTTCCCACACCCTGGTGCAGGCCTCGAACAGGCGCAGACGCTCGCGCTCGGGGTCGACGGCCGGCAACGCCGGTACGTCACGCGCATGCGCGCCGATCGACGGAGCCAACGCCGCGAGCGCGCCCAGCCACAACGGATCGACCGCGACGCCGGCAGTCAACGGCGCGACGACTCGCAGCAATCCCACGAAGGGCTCGTAGGGGATCGTCTCGGGGAAGGTCGTTCCGGCGCCGTAGGTCTGCGCGCCGTGCGCCTCGCACTCCGCCGCGAACTCGCGCACGAGGCGCGTCTTGCCGATCCCGGCCTCGCCACCGACGAGCACCAAACCGCCGTGGCCCGCCGCTGCGGCCTCCCAGCGCTCGCGCAGGGCCGCCAGCTCTGCGGCGCGGCCGACGAACGGCAACGACGAGATCGTGGCGCCCGAGCTGCGCAGCAACGGCTCCGGCGCCGGCGCGGGCGCCGGCGCGGCGTCGCGCGCGATCGCTTCGTACACGGCGAGCGTCTCAGCCATCGGGTCGGTCCCCAGCTCGTCGCGCAACGCCTGGGCGAACCGCTCGTACTCCGCCAACGCGCCGGCCCGATCGCCGGCTTCGTGGCGCAAGCGGATCAGCGTGCGCAGCACGCCCTCGCGCCACGGATCGTGCGCGAGCAGGCGCACCGCGGCGGCGATCGCCGGCGCGTAGTCGCGCGCCGCGCTCAAGCGCGCGATCAGCGTGCCCAGCGTTTGCAGGTACAGCGCGCGCAAACGGGCGCGTTCCGCGTCGAGCCACTCGTCGTCGACGTCCGCGAGCAGGTCGCCGGCATAGAGTGCGACCGCATCCGCGAGGCGCTGCGGGATCGCCGCGAGGTGCTCGAACTCGGCCGCGTCGAGCCACAGATCGACGCGCGGATTCCACTGCAACTGGCCGGCCGAGGCCAGCAGCCAGGGCTCGACTGCGGCCGGCGGCAACACGGCGTGCAGGTAGTTGAGGTGACGGCGCAGGTTGGCCCGCGCTTCGTCTTCGCCGTCGTCGGGCCACAGGGCGTACGCGACCGCGCGGCGCGGCATCGGCGCCCGCCGGTGCACGAGCAAGTATGCCAGCAGCGGCAGGACCTTGGGCCGACCGGCGACGGAGAGCGGGTCGTCGTCGAGCAACAACCGCGGACGCCCGAACAGGTGAACCCGCAGCATGAGCACGCCTTTGCCGGGCCGCCGCGCTTCCCTGGCGAAGGTTCGCGCACCGTGGAGCAAGCGATCGTCGTCGAGCAGCTCGTAAAGCGCTACGGCAAGCTCACAGCGGTCGACGGGATCAGCTTCGCGGTCCCGCGCGGAACGATCTTTGGGTTGCTGGGCCGCAACGGTGCCGGAAAAACGACCACGCTCGAATGCTGCATCGGCATCGGGCAACCCGCGTCGGGATCGGTGCGCGTTCTGGGCCTCGATCCGACGCGGCCGCGCGACCTGGCGCGGCTGCGCCCGCGCATCGGCGTCCAGCTGCAAACCACGTCCTTGCCCGAGAAGGCCAACGTGCGCGAAGTGCTCGAGCTCTACGCCGCCTACTACGGGATTCGCACGCAGCCGCAAGCGATGGCCGCGCGCGTGGGGCTGGACGGGAAGCTGGACCGCCAGGTCGGCCAGATGTCGGGCGGGGAACAACAGCGCCTGGCGCTGGCGCTGGCATTGCAGCACGATCCCGAAGTGCTGTTTCTCGACGAACCCAGCGCCGGGATGGACGCCTTCGGCCGGCGCATCCTCTTCGCCGAGGTCGAGCGGCTCCGAGCCGCGGGGAAGACGATCGTTCTCACGACGCACTACATCGAGGAAGCCGAGCGGTTGAGCGATCGCATCTGCATGATTCAGCGCGGTCGCATCGTCGCGCAGGCGACCGCGGCGGAGTTGGTGGCGCAATTCGGCGGCGACGCGACCGTCTCGATCGTCGCCGACGGGTTCGCGCCCGCCGCGCTGGACGGCCTCGGCACGTGGACGCAAACCGGCGGCCAGTGGAACCTCGCGACGCGCGGCGAGCCCGGGCTCGCGCTGGCGGCGATCGTGACGCAAGCCAACGCGATGGGGGCCAAGATCGCATCGCTCGACCTGCACCGCCCGACGCTGGAGGACGCGTTCGTCGCCATCACCGGCGAGACGCTCGCGGAGACCGAATGACGCTGCTGCGAATGTTTGCGGTCCAGACGAAGATGCACTTCGTGTGGTACTTCCGGCGCGACGGCGAGATGATGTTCTGGACGCTCGCGATGCCGGTGTTCTTCTTGGTCTTGTTCTCGTTCGCGTTCTCCGACGGGCCCAACGCCCGCTCGTCGTCGTTTCTGGTCCCGGGGATCATCGGCGCGCAGGTCCTCAGCTCCGGATTTTGGGGCATCGGCGTGATGCTCGCCACGTTCCGCGAGAAGCATCTGTTGCGGCGGGTGTATCTGACGCCGATGCCGCCGTGGGTGTTCTTCGCGTCGCTGGTGACCTACCGGATCGCGCTGCTGGCGACACAGGCGATCATCCTGATCGCCGCCGGCGGCCTCATCTTCCACGTCCGCATCACCGGTAATCCGCTCGAGATCCTCGCCATCCTGGTGCTCGGCACCGCGACGTTCGTCTCGCTCGGCACGATCATCGGCGCGCTCGCGCGCACGACCGAGAGCGCGAACAATATCGCCTCGGTGTTGACGGTTCCGCTGGCGTTTCTGTCCGACGCGTACGTTCCGATCGACCGCTTTCCGCACGCCGTTGCGGCGACGCTGCGGCTGCTGCCGTCGACGCAGTTCATCGACACGTTTCGCGACGTCGCGATCGGCGGCGCCGCGTTGTCGCACTACGGCGCGTGGCTGGCCGTGCTGGGCCTGTGGACGTTCGCGGGGATGGCGATCAGCGCGCGCACTTTTCGATGGGTCTAGCCGCCGGCGTCGTCGTCGTCGGCGGTGGGGTGATCGGTGCCAGCGTCGCCTATCACTTGGCGGCGCGCGGTGCGGACGACGTCCTCGTGCTGGATCGCGCGCGCGGCCCGGGTGCGGGCAGCACGGGACGCGCGACCGGCGGCTTCCGGGTGCAGTTCTCGACCGCCGTCAACGTGCGGCTCTCGTTGCTCGCGCGCGCGCAGCTCGAGCGCTTCGCCGCGGAGGTCGGCGGCGATTGCGGGTATCGCCCGGCGGGCTATCTCTGGATCGCGGAGACGGACGCGCAGCTCGCTTCCCTCCGCGCGGCGCTCGCCGTGCAACGTGGCGCCGGCGTCGAGGACGCGGTCGAAGTCGACGCGCGGACGATCGCGACGCTCAATCCCGCGCTGCAAATCGCCGGGATCGCCGGTGGAACCTATTGCCCCAGCGACGGCTTCATCCGGCCCCTGCAGATCCTCGACGGCTATCGGCTCGCGGCGCAGCGCCGCGGTGTGCGGTTCGACTGGGAAGCCGAGGTCGTGGGATTTCGGCGCGCGTCCGGCGGGGAGATCGTGGCGGTGCAAACGCCGCACGGCGAGATCGCGACCGGAGCCGTGGTCAACGCCGCCGGAGCGTGGGCCGGCGGCGTGGCGCAGCTCGCCGGCGTCGACCTTCCGGTCACACCGCTGCGCCGTCAGGTTGCCGTCACGGTACCGACCGCCGTGCTGCCCGTTGCGATGCCGATGACGCTCTACGCCGGCGACGGCTTTCACCTGCGCGAACGCGATGGGCGCGTGCTGCTGTTGCTGCCGGCGTCCGGCGCTGCGGATCCGTTCGACGACGCGGTCGACCCGGCGTGGATCGATGCCGTGGTCGCGCTGGCGCGGCGCCGGGTCCCGGCATTAGCCGCCGTGCCGATCGACCGCGCGGCATGCTGGGCCGGGCTCTACGAGATGTCGCCCGACGGGAACGCGATCCTCGGCGCCCTGCCCGCGGTGCCGAATCTGTTTCACGCCGCCGGCGCGTCGGGGCACGGTGTGATGCATGCGCCGGCGCTGGGACGACTGCTCGCGGAGATCTTGCTCGACGGCGCGGCGTCGTCGCTCGCCGACGTCTCGGCGCTGCGCCCCGACCGCTTCGACGCCGCGCGCGCGCCGGCGCAGATCGACCGGCTATGAGCGCCTAGCGGACCACCAGACCGGCGCTGAGCGCGCGGCTGGCGTCGGCGCGAAGATAGGACGCCGCGGTGAGCGCGTAGCGTGCGCCCAGCGGAATGCGCACGCTGCCCTCGATGCTGCCGCCCCGCAACACCAGATCGAACCGCGTCGGCGCGTCCCAGGTGAGCCAGGCGACGTCGCGGTAGAAGCGGCGGCGAATGGTGATCGTGTCGAGCGGTCCGCCCGGATAGAGCGGCGCGGTCGCATCGAGCATGTCGCCGTCGCGCACCGTCCACGCGCGCACCGAGAGGCGCGGTGCCAACTCCCAGCCCAGCGATGCGGCGAAGCCGCGGTTCACCGCCGTCGGCGCCAGGTCGCCCTCGGTGTACGACACCACCGACGCTTGCAAGCGGTGATGATCGGAAAACGCGATTCCGAACTCACCCAACGATCCCCGGGCCAGCGCGTAGCCGGGGGTGCCCAAGGTGGACGCACCGGCCCCCGCGTGCAGCGTCACGTTGCTGCCCAGCGGCGCGTCGATGCCCAGCGAGGGCAGCAGCGAGTACGCCGAGCTGGCCCCGTTGCCGTAGTTGTGCTCGTCGCCGTACGCCAGCGCGAGCGCGGCGCTGACGCGCACGACGTTGCCGCGCGCGGTGCCCAGGACGAGCGCCGCGTCGTGGTGTTGCGCGTCGGCGCTGCCGAAGTTGAGGCGCTCGCTGCGAAACCGGGCCCGTACCGCGATCGCATCGGGGCCGCGCCCGGTCGCATCGAAGGACGCATCCGCGACGCTCCCGGAGTCGCGCGACGCACCCAGCGCGTCGGCGTTGTCGGTCGTGAGCGCGAATCGCGCCGCGATGTCGATGCGCTGCGTCGCCGTGTTGAAGTTGGCGCCGGCACCGGAGTAGTGCACGCCGGGAGCGTCGCCGACCACGGCTACGACGCCGGCGGTAACCGGGCCGATGACGTCCGAGGCGTGCGCCGCGACGAGCCGGCGCGGGCCGTCGGAATCCCACGAGGTCGCGGCCAGCACCGCGGTGCGCGTTCCGATCCGCAGCGCGGCGTCGCCGTTGGTCGCCCGCGCCGTGTCGAGCCGGTCGAACAGCCGCGCATCGATCACGCCGCCGCCGCCGCGATCGCCGTACCACGGTGCTTCGAGCGCACCGTGCACGTCGAGCGCTCCGATCGCGTGCGCGGGGAGCAGGCTCGTCGTGTCGCCGCCGTCGCCGCGGCGATAGAACGGAAGCTCCTCGACCGTGGCGACGCCGTGGCCGCGCGAGAGCCAGCGGTCGCTTACGGCCGTCGGAAAGGCCACCCGGTAGGGCACGACGGAGGCGATCGCGGCGAACGTTCCGGCCGGGAGCGCGGCGATGTCGGCGGCCGTCGGGACGCGGTCGGCCGCCCGGTGGCGGCGCACGATCCCGGCCACCGGCGAACCGTCGGCCGGGACCGCGATGCGCAGCGGCTCGGCGTTGTCGGCGGTCACCAAAACGGCCGCCGGCCGGGCGGGGGTAGCGAGGGCGAACGTACCGTCGCGGGCCGTGCGGTCGCGCGCGAGCACCGTTCCCTGGGCGTCGAGGGCCGCGACCCGCGCCCCCACGACGACCGCGCCGTCCTGGTCGCGCAGCGCTCCGACGAGCAGTTCGTCGGCCGCCGCCGGCGCCTGCGCTCCGCAGGCGAGCAGCGTGACCAGAACCCCTTTCATGAACGCTTCACGAGCATGGTGTAGCATGGTCGGCATGAGGAGCTTCGGGCGCTGGGCGATCGCCGGGGTGCTCGCGCTCGGCGCGTGTGCCGGTGCCGCCGCAGGCGCGGAGCTCCTGCTCGACGACCCGGCCTCGCTGGTCGTCAGCGCGCCTCCTGCGCTGCTCGGGCCCATCAACGAAGGCGGCCGTTCCGGTTGGAACTGCCCGCCCGAACGCGCGGCGCTCGCGCGTACCGCCGCCGCCGCAGCAGCTCTCCCGCGCGAGTGACATGAGGGGCCTGGCCGTCGCGTCGCTGCTCGCGTTCGCCGTGGCGTCCGCGGTAGCATCGGCGCAATCCTACCCTGGTCCGGGCGCACCGTCCCGCTCGACCGACGCCCGCACGCTGCTCGAACAGGCGCGCGACCGGGAGGTCCACGAGCGCTTCATGCGCGGGGTAAGCGCCGAGGAGCGGGGCGACTGGAAGGCCGCGGTCGCGGAGTTCCGGCGTGCCGTCATGCTCGACTTGCCCGAACCGCGCGGCTCGACGGCGCGCTACGACCTCGCCTTGGCCGAGATGCACGTGGGTCACGCCGACGACGCCGCGACATTGCTCGAGGAGGCGCTCCATCGTGATCCGCGTTTCGCGGCGGCGGCGGCGAACCTCGTTGCGGTCCAACTCTTTCGCGGCGACCTGGCGGCTGCGCGCCGCGCCGCCGACCGGTTTTTGGAGATCGCGCCGAGCTCGGTCTTGGCACGTTACGGGCGCGGCCTGACCGCACTGCGCGCCGGCGACATGGCCACCGCGCGGACCGATTTTCGCGCGCTTATCGACGCCGACCCCGCCTACGCCCCCGCCCATTACGATCTCGCGCTGGTAGAGTTGCGCGCCGGACGCGACGAGGCTGCACGCGCCGAGCTCGAGCACGCGCTGGCGCTTTCCCCGGGCTACGCGCGCGCGCGTTTCGCGCTGGGCACGGTGTTGATGCGCGACGGCCGGCGCGCGGACGCGCGCGTCGCATTCGATCGCTGCGCGCGCGACGCCGCAGATCCGGTGCTGCGCGCGCTCGCCATCGATCTGCGCGACAAGCTCTAACAGCCGCGGGCCGCTGTCAGCCGTGGCGGGACGCGGCGCGTAGGTAGCCCAGCAGCTCGCCGTCGGCGCTCGTCGAGAGCATCACCAGACGCGCCGGCAGACCGTGCGCGTCGAGGACGTACGCGAACGTGCCGTGGAATTGCCCGTCGAGCCGCGCGACGTTGAACGCATCGAGCAGCGCGCGGACGTCCGCCGGCCGTCCGCTGGCCCAGCGCCACCGCCCCGCATCGGCGTGAAAGCCGCGCGCCAAGCCGGCCATCGCGATCGGCGGATCGTGCTCGGGGTCCAGCGTCACGGTGAGCAGGCGCGCATCGATACGACCGCGCCCCAGCGCGGCGGAGAGCCGCGCGAAGAGCGCCTCGGCGATCGGGCAAGCGTCTCCGCAGCGTGCCGCGACGAAGATCACGGCCGTCGGGCGGCGCAAGTCGCGCAGCGTGAAACGCGCTCCGTTCTGATCGATCAACGGGATGTCGCGCGCGTCGCGAGGGACGCCGGCGCCGGCGCGCGCCGGGTGGGCCGGAACCGCCGCCTGCGTCCCCGCCGGAGCCCCGAGCGACGCCGCGAACGCCACGGCGAGGGCGGCGACTGCCCGCCGGATGCGCTGCGGGAACATGGCTACCTCCACCGGTGAGTGCGCATCGGGCTTAGGCTAGGCACGCGCGCTGAGGCGCAGATGAAGCGATCGCCGCGGCGCTTTCAGGAAGTCTTCACACAACGGAGCTTGCGCGCAGGGAGCGAAACGACGAAGCGTGCGCATCCTCGTGATCGAAGACCAGCGCGAGATCGCCGACGCCGTGCGCGCGATGCTCGAACGGCGCAAGTACGCCGTCGACGTCGCCGGCGACGGTGAGAGCGGCTTCGACATGTTACTGCGCGGCACGTACGATGCGGCGATCATCGACGTGGTCCTACCCGGGCGCGACGGTTTTGCGCTGTGCCGCGATGCACGCGCCGACGGAGTCTCCACGCCGGTCCTCTTTCTGACGGCTCGCGATGCGGTCGAGGACCGCGTGCGCGGTCTCGACGCGGGCGCCGACGACTACCTGGTCAAGCCCTTCGTCGAAGACGAGCTCGCGGCGCGGTTGCGCGCGCTGCTGCGCCGCGGCGCGCTGCCGATCCACGCCACCCTCGCCGTCGGCGACCTCGTCGTCGACCGCGGTGCGCGTGCGGTGCGCGTCGCGGGCCGCGAGGTCCCCCTGGGCGCGACCGAGTTTCGGCTCATCGAGTATCTGGCCGCCAACGCGGGGATCGCCGTCACGCGAGCGCAGATTCTCGAGCGCGTCTGGGGCGACGATTTCGACGGGTCGAGCAACGTCGTCGACGTCTACGTCAGCGCGGTCCGCAAGAAGCTCAACGCGGTCGGCGCGCCGAACCGTATCGCGACGGTGTGGGGAGTGGGGTACTCATTGCACTCATAGTCGCGCGGCTGTGCGCATCCTATTTGGCGATCCTGGTCGTCGTGCTCGTCGTCGTCGACGTCGCCGCGTACCTCTACTTGGCCGCGCACCAGCGCGATCTGCTCCAGCCGATCCTGAGCACGCCCGAAGGCTCAGCCGTCTATGCCGCGCAGCTGCGCAAGATCGCCTTGGGGCTCGCGCTCGCCGACCTACCGGTGCTCGTCGTCGCCGGCGCGGCGGCTTACGCGCTGGCGCTGATCTCGGTGCGGCCGTTGGTCGCCGCCCGGGAACGTGAGGCGCGCTTCGCCGCCGAGGCGGCTCACGAGCTGCGCACGCCGCTGGCGCAGATCGCGAGCATCGCGCAGATCGCCCACGGCACCAACGCCGACGACGCTCTGGCGCGCATCGCGGCGCTGGCGCTCGATGCCTCGGGCACGATCAGCGATCTGCTCGCGCTCGTCCGTGAGGAGCGCGTCGCGCCCAAGCTCTCGGAGCCGGTCGATCTCGGTGCGCTGGCGCGCTCGGCGGTCGAAGGGTGGCGCCGCGACGGGCTTCGCTACGACCTCACCGCCTCCGAGCAGTGCTGGGTCGAAGGCGACGAACGGCGCTTGCGGCGCCTGGCCGAGAACTTGCTCGATAATGCCGGGCGGCACGCGCGCACCCAGGTCCTGGTGCGCGTCGCGCCCGACGGTGCACGCATCGCGCTCAGCGTCGAAGACGACGGGCCCGGGGTTGCACCCGAGTTGCGCGAGCGCATCTTCGAGCGCTTCGTGCGAGCCGACGACGACGATCGCGGTAGCGGCCTGGGACTGGCGATCTGCCGCGCGATCGCGCGCGCGCACGGCGGCGATCTCGTGCTCGAAGACCGCAGCCGCTTCGTGGCCCGCCTCCCGAGATTCGAAGTAACGTGAAAGCTTTCTGAAGGCGTCGCGCGATCGGCTTCATGCGGCTCTCAGGGCCGCAGTCGAGGATCGATCGGTGCGAATCACTTCGCTCCTCCTTGTCTTGGGATTGGCTGGTTGCACTCCCGGTGCGCCGCCCGCCGGAACCGGGACCGCCGCCGCGGCGACGACGATGATCGACGTCTCACTCACGTCGTCGACCGCCGTCGCGACGGCGTTCGGGAGCGCGGGCGGCTTTTCGCCTTCCATCACCACCGTCGCGCTCGGCTCGACCGTGCGCTTCGTGAACGTCGACTCGTTCGCGCACACCGCATCGTCGTTCGGCGGCGCCGCGTTTCCGGCGGCGTCGCCGCTGGGCGCCGCGGCGCTCACCACCTCGGGCGCGACCCTCTCGGGCGGCTGGACCAGCGGCGCGCTGGGCGCCGGCGATGCGTCGCCGGTGCTAGTCGCCGATAAGCTCGGCACCTATCTGTACGGTTGTTTCTTCCACTACGGCGCGCCGATGCGGGGTGCCATCGTTGTGCAGTAGCCGCGCCGCTCTCGCGGCGCTGAGCCTCGCCGCGGTCGCGGCATTGGCGCCGCAGCCGGCGCACGCGGTCCCGCTGTTCGCGCAGCGCTACAACCTGCAGTGCGGCGCCTGCCATTCGGTGCTGCCCGAGCTCAACGCGTTCGGCAACGCCTTTCGCGAGCGCGGCTACCGGCTCGACGGCGCGCCCAAGCACGGTACGACGATCGTGGCGCTGCGCGAGCAAGTCGGCTACGTGAAGGACCCCACCGACGGAACGACGCGGCGGGTGACGCCCGCGGGTGCGGTCCTCGGCGCGGTCGAGGTCGGGCGCGTCGAAGCCTTCGTGCACGAGAGCCTGGGCAGCGGCGGCGGCCCGTCCTCGCTGTTCTTGGGCTATCTCGCCTACGGCGATGCGCACTCGGGGGTGCTCTATCGGGCCGGATTGATGGAGCTGCCGCTGATCCATTCGCCGGGGCAGCGCAACGACACGCTCACGACCTACGGCTACGAAGGGACCCTCACCGGCCTCAACGACCTGTCGCTGGCGACGCCGCGCTGGGGCTTCGAAGCGGAGCGCAACGTCGGCGCCGGGCGCATCAGCGCGACGCTGGCGGTGGCCAACGGCGGCGGATCGGCCTACGGCGGGAAGCCCGTCTCGACGGGGCGCTCGGAGTCGTTCGCCGCGCCGGAGCTCGGCCTGTACGCGCGCTTTCCGGTGCTCGACGACGTGCACGTCGGCGTCGACGCGCTCTCCGGCTCGCGCTCGATCGGGGTGAGCGCCCGGCCGGCGTTCGACGACCGGTACACCCGCCTGGGCACCAACCTCGAGGCGCGCCGCGGACGGCTCGAGTTTCTGGCCGAGCAATGGTGGGGCCGCGACTTCAACGCCGACGGCGGCGGCAACCGTCTCGACTCGGACGGCGGTTTCGTGCGCCTGCGCTGGCGGCTCGGCTCGCATGCGTACCTAGGGGTCCGCGAGGACGGCGCCGCGGCGCCGGCGGCGACTCGGTCGCTGCTCTGGTACGCCGAGGCGCACGTGACGCCGCATGCGCGGGTGCTGATCCAGCAGCGCCGGACCATCCCCGGCGGCCCCACCACCCTCGAGGGTGCGCTGACCATCGGCATCCCCTGGCCGCGCGGCCAGTGAAGGCGCGCGCTCTCTTAGGCCGTTTCCTGGTATAAGGCGAGCAACCGGAACGAAACCGGCTCGGTGCGCGCGGCGTCGAAGACGATGTCACCGCCCGAACCCTTGGAGCGCCTCATGCTCGCGACACCAGCCCTTCGTTACATCACGGTCGAAGCCGTCGACGGCGTTGCGGTCGTCACGCTGAACCGGCCCGAAAAACGCAACGCGCTCTCGCTCGATGTCATGGGCGAGCTGATGGCCAGCTTCGAAGCGATCGGCGCCGACCGCACGCTCAAGGTCGTGATCCTGCGCGCGCTCGGGCCGGCCTTCAGCGCCGGGCACGATCTGCGCGAGATGCTCGATCGCAGCGTCGCCGAGTACCGCACGACCTTCGACGCGTGCGTGCGGCTGATGGAGACGATCCAGACGATCCCTCAGCCGGTGATCGCCGAGGTCGCCGGGGTCGCCACGGCCGCCGGCTGCCAGCTCGTCGCGACCTGCGATCTCGCGGTGGCGTCCGCCGCCGCGACGTTCGCCACGCCGGGAGTGAAGATCGGACTGTTCTGCACCACGCCGATGGTCGCGTTGACCCGCGCGATCGGCCGCAAGCGCGCGATGGAAATGCTGCTCACCGGCACGCCGATCGACGCGGCGACGGCGGCCGACTGGGGCCTGGTGAACCGCGTCGTCGCGTCCGAGGATTTGGAGCGGACGGTGCGCGAGCTGGCCACCGGCATCGCGTCGGCGGCCGGGTTCGTCATCGGGCTCGGCAAGGCGGCCTTCTACGCGCAGATCGATCTCGATCAGCCCAAGGCATACGCCTATGCCAAGGAAGTCATGTCGATGAACGCGCTGGCCGAGGATGCGCAGGAAGGGATGGGCGCGTTCGTCTCCAAGCGCGCCCCGGCGTGGAGATCCTGAGAAGCTCGGACCTACGTATTCCTACGGAGAGCGGTTAAGCACTCTTAACGGTCGGGTAAGGCGACCGCAAGGAATCGCCGCCGCGGCTTCCAATGATGCGTCGTCAGGTGTGTGGGCCGCGTCTCCAACGGGGATGCTACGAATCGTCGCCCACACCCGGTAGTAGGGCAACCTGCTACGCGACGGCAGTAAGGCCCGCTTCACGGCGGGTCTTGCTGTTTGTGCGCGAAAGACGCGGCCCGTGACCTACCGCCGCCTCTTGCTGGCCGTCCTTGCGATCGGTCTGATCGCATCGTTGTATGTCGCCGCACGGCGCGAGCGGCACGAGCACCGGGCCAACCGGGTCGAGATCGTGATGGACGACGCCGACTTCGTGTCGCTCGCGCGTTCGTACGCCTACGACCAGCGGGCGTTTCTCGTCGCGCTACGGCAGGCCGGGCTGACCTCGCTCGCGGTCCAAGAAGAATTGGGCGGTCAGGTCGCGGTCTCGCCGAGCGCGGCGCTCTACGCCGGAACGGCCTTGCTGGCCCAAGCGCGGCTGACCGGGTTCCGCGATCCGGTCTTCGCGCGGCTCGCCGTGCACGGCATCCGCAGCGACGAAGTGTACCTCGTCGCCTACGACCGCGAGACCAGCTCGCGCTACGCCCGCCAGCTCGCGCTCAAGTTTTCGAAGCGCGCGGTGCGCGTGCTGCGCGCCGGCGTTCCGGCGGTGTACGCGATCCGCACGCAACCGGATTACTTCGCGACCGTGGGGCTGGGTTTGCCGGGCGACCGCGTCGCGCTCGCGCACGAGCTCGGCCTCAAGCTCGTCCCGCGGCTGCAGAACGACGAACGCTTCAAGCCGCCGCAGATCGCCGCGCTGCTCGGCGACGCCGTCGAGCACCACGACGCGCACACGGTCGTGTTCTTCGGTCTGCGCAACCAGGTCGTCGGCTACCCCAACGCGATCGACGCGACCGCCGCCGTCATGCACGCCGCCAAGCTCACCTTCGGAACCGTCGAGACCTACGACGTCAAGCAGAACCAAGCCGGCAGCGAGGCGCTGGCCAAGGATCTCCCCGACGCGACGGTGCGCGTCCAGGCGATCGCCAAGACCGAACAGGACAAGCTGCGTCCCGAAGAGATCGTGCAACGCTACGAGCTGGGCGTGCGCGAGCGCAACGTGCGCGTGGTCTATCTGCGGCCGTTCGCGCACCAGTGGGACGAGCGTTCGATCGAAGCGTCCAACGTCGAGATCGTCCGGCAGATCGCCGCCGGCGTGCGCGCGGCGGGGCTGCGCGTCGGCCCTGCCTCGCCGTTCGAGCGCTTCGTCACCCGGCCGTGGGAGATCGCGCTCGCGTCGCTCGCCGTCCCGGCGATCCTGCTGTTGCTGTTGGCCGAGTTCGGCATCGGCGACCGGCGTTGGCTGATCGGGTTTGTCATCGTCGACGTCGCGCTGGTGTTGGCGGGTTTCGCGTTGCACCACGACATGGCGGTCCGCAAGGTCCTCGCCCTGGCCGGCGGGATCGCCTTTCCGGTGGCGGCGTTCGCGGCGATCGCCCCGGCGTTCGGCGCCGCGCGGGCGAGCTCGATGGGCGGGGCGATCCTCGACGGCGTTCGCGTCCTCGTCATCGCGACGTTGGTCACCCTGTGCGGTGCGCTCGTCGTGGTAGGGCTGCTGTCGACGCCGCTGACGATGACCGAGATCGACCGCTTCAGTGGCGTCAAACTAGTGTTGGCCGTGCCGCCGCTGGCGTGTCTGCTGCTGTACTTGTTCACGCCGCGCTGGGGCTCCAAGCTCACGCCCACGACGCTGAGCGAAGCGCCGGTGACGGTGCTGCAACTCGTCGCCGGGCTCGTCCTGCTGGCCGCGGGGTATCTCGTGCTGGCGCGCAGCGGCAACCAAAGCGATATCGCGCCGTCGACGTTGGAGCTCGCGCTGCGCTCGCATCTTAGCAGCATCTTGCAAGTGCGGCCGCGCTTCAAGGAGTTCGTCGTCGGCTTCCCCGCCTTGATGCTGCTGCCCGCGCTGGTCCCGGCCGATCGCGCGCGCTGGGGCTGGCTGTTCGCGCTGGCGATCGGCGTCGGCCTGGCCGACGTGGTCGACACGTTCTCGCACCTGCACACGCACCTCTCGGTCTCGGTGCTGCGGCTGATCAACGGCGCCGTGATCGGCGTGATCGTCGGTGCGATCGCGATCGTGGCGTACCGCCGCTTCCGCCGTGGCGAGCCCACGTGACTTGCGGTTCTTGATCAGCGGCTACTACGGCTTCGGAAATCTCGGTGACGAGGCGCTCTTGGAGGTGATCGTCGAGCGGCTGCGAGCTCGCTGGCCCGCCGCTGCGGTCGACGTGCTCAGCGCCGATCCGGCGGGGACTGCGCGCAGCTACGGGGTGGAAGCGACCCCGCGCATGGATCTCGGGCGCGTTCGCGCCGCGATCGGCCGCGCCGACGTCGTGCTCTCCGGCGGCGGCGGCCTGCTGCAGAACGTCACCAGTCTGGGGAGCCTGCTCTACTACGGCGGCGTGATCCGCTCGGCGATCCGCGCGAGAAAACCCACCATGGTCTTCGCGCAATCGATCGGTCCGCTCGACTTTTGGGGCCGCGCCGTGGTGCGCACGTTCTGCAAGGGGCTCAGCGCGGCGACGGTGCGCGACGAACGGTCGCGCGCGCTGCTCGGCGAGCTGCTTCCCGGGACACCGGTCGAGCGGACCGCCGATCCCGTCTTTCTCATCGACCCCGCGCCCGAACCGCTGGATCTAGCGACCGAAGGTCTGGGCGATTCCGACGCGCCGCTGGTGGTCGTCGCGGTCCGCAAATGGCAGGGCGCCGAAACGACCGCGCGCACCCTGGCGGCGGTCGTCGACCACCTGGCCGGCGTTTACGGGGCGCGCGTCGCCTTCCTTCCCTTCGGCGGCCCGCCCGACGCCGAGGTCGCCACCACGATCATCCGGCGCTGCGCCTCGACGCCGGTGCTGCTGCCGGACTACCCGCTCGCGCAAGCGGCCCAGGTCGTCGCACGCGCCGCGCTGGTCGTCGGGATGCGGCTGCACGCGCTGGTCCTCGCCGCGCGATTGGGCGTCCCCTTCCTCGCCATTCCGTACGATCCTAAAGTCTCGGCGCTGCTCGAAGACTTGCGCTACCCCGCCGGTCCGCTGTTCGTTCCGGGCCAGCCGCCCCCGGCGGCCGACGCGTTGCTGGCGCGTGTCGACGATGCTTGGCGGCGCCGCGACGAGCTGGCCGCGCACTTGCGCAGCGTCCGCCCCGAAATCGAGCGGCTCGCCGAGCGCAACTTCGATGTGCTTGGCGAACTTGTGACACGCACGACACGCGAGGCGGCGGGAACCGAGGGCTGACGCGCGAAGCGGCTGCGACTGTGGCGCGGCAGACTCTGACCCTGGGTCGTCTGTTCGATGTCCGCGTAGGCGTGCACGTTTCGTGGCTCGCCGTGTACGCGTTCATGACGTTCGCGCTGGCGCGTGGCCTGGGCATGCTGCCGCAGCCCGCCGCATACACCTTCGCGGCGATCTGCGCCCTGGCGCTCTTCGGCAGCGTGGTCGCGCACGAGCTCGCGCACGCGCTCGTCGCGCGCCGCTTCGGCGTACGCACCAATGCGATCACGCTGTTCCTGTTGGGCGGCGTCGCCACGCTCGAAGAAGAGCCGGCCTCGCCGCGGGCCGACGCGCTCATCGCACTGGCCGGACCGGCGCTCAGCGCGGCGATCGCGATCCTCGCGCTGGGCCTGCTCTACGCGCTCGACCGGTTCGCTCCCGGCGGCTCGCTGCGCACCGCGCTGGGCACGCTCGACACCTACGTCGTCATCGCCAACGCCGTGTTGGCGGTGTTCAACCTCGTCCCGGCCTACCCCATGGACGGCGGCCGCGTATTGCGCGCGATCCTGTGGCGCGGCTCGGGCGATCGGGATGCGGCGACCACCACCGCCGCGCGCGTGGGCATCGCGTTCGCGCTGCTGATCGTCTCCGCCGGCG
Organism: Vulcanimicrobiota bacterium; assembly: GCA_003140215.1. GTDB lineage: Bacteria > Vulcanimicrobiota > Vulcanimicrobiia > Vulcanimicrobiales > Vulcanimicrobiaceae > Vulcanimicrobium > Vulcanimicrobium beijerinckii. Next base: position 558,515 of record PLJL01000004.1, read on the forward strand.
TCCTGGTCGCCGCCGCGACGCACAGCCTCGTCTACGGCTGGTACGTTCTGCTCGGCGTCTTTCTGTTGCGCCATGGTTGGGCGCAGGAGCGAGCCGCGCGCACCTCGGGGCGCCGCAGCGACGCCGACGTCCCCGCCGCGGCGTAGGCGGCAGCCCGTGGTCCGCTCGCTCGTGAATCGATGCGTCCTCGGCGCCGCGCTCGGCGCCCTCGTCCTCGCCGCGCCGGTGGCGGCGCGCGCGGCGATCGACCCGTGCTCGCTCATCCCGACGGCGCAGGTTCGAGCGATGACCGGCGGCACGGGCAAGGGGAGTTGGCATCATGCCGTCGGTCACGGCCGCTACGCGCAGGAGACCTGCCACTACGACGGACCGCTCAAGCGCGCCGTGCTCGTCGCCGTGCATCTCGACGCGCGGCCGTTCGCCACGGTGAAGTCGATGACCAAGCCGCTCCCCGGCGTCGGCGCCGACGCGATCTACATGGCCGGCCCGACGAGCGTGATCGCGTTCGTGAAGCACGGGCACTACGTCTCGATGAGCTGGAACGCCGATCCCGGCAAACCGTCGCCGCAGTTTCTCGCGGCCGCGAAGGCGGCAGCCGCGAAACTTTAGTCCCGCGGGGTTATGATTCGGCGTCGGCGATAGAGGGTCGCATCTCGCATCACGATGGCGCGATGTTGACGGGGATCGCGATCGTCGCGGAGGTGCCGTCGCTGCGGCTCGCGACGAGTGAGGCGCAGGAGTTTCGCTTGTTGCCATGGATGCCCAAGGTATCGCCTACGCCAGAATGCCGCCTCACGTCACTCCATTGGATGCGCTCAAAGCAGACGTGTCCTTGTGGAATGCCGGATGGGATTGGGCCGCGGCCAACTGCGGCTAGGTGGATAATCCTATGACGTCGAGTGAAAGTCCAATGTCTGCCATCAGCAAGAAAAAATCGCTGTTGGTCTTCGCAGGAGCCGCCCTTAGCTTGGTTTGCGGCGTGTATCTTATCAGCCAGATCTCAGCGTTGGCGGCGTGGTATGCGATGTTGACTGGCGTAGCTTGCTACCTGCTCTTCAGTACAGCACTCGCGGCGAATGCCGTAGCGAGGGCTCGGCTCGGTTGGCGTGAACGTACCCTACGCTTCGTCGGGGCCGTCTGCGTACACACCATGGCGGCCGTGCTGCTATTTGTTCTAGCTGATGCATCGAGAGGACTCGGGGCGGCGGTGCGGTGGGACCCGCAGGGGGAGCCTAGCGACAGCAGCATGTTCCCTTATGCGTGTAGCATCTCGGATCTAGCGTCCGCCTCCAATGCAAAGGGGGACACGGCTGCCGCTCGGCTTGGGGATTGCGGTTGGGGACCCTGGGCGGGGATGAGTTATGGATACATTGTCGTAGCGATCACGCGTTCCCGAGGCACCCAGAAGAGCCGAGAAGTCGTTTTGCGCTATGAGCCAACTACTTCAGAACGCTGGGCTTGGCCAAAGATGAAATGGCAGAGCGACGATATCTTAAGCGTTACGGTGGGCAATAATGCCATCGAGCAGGTATCAAAGCAGCGTTTTGATCTCGAGGGCCTGCACGTACGCTACTCCCTTGGGGCAGCGAAAAAGCCGCCGATGACCATTTGGGACCGGCTCTAGGGAAACTCTGATGAACGAGGCGCGGGTGTCTATCGGGGCATTGAAGCGAAGACCTACGGACCTATGAGCCGAGCGTCCGCCTTGGACCGACGTCTTTCGGCGAGCCTGTATCTCTCGGATCGCGTCCGTAACGCCCGAAGTGATCGATGCAATCTTCGCAGCTCTGAACTCTCACCGAGCTGAGTCCATTTTGCTAGGACGCCGGAAAAGAGCGAGGGCCTTGCGCTTCCGGAGTGCACGTGGACACGCCAGCCGTGAGGCACCTCCCGTGACCGCGATCGCAACACGGCGCTGAACTTTGCGCGATACGCGGCCAGCGAACTTTCGTCAGCCTGTGAAGCGAAAGGCTCTCGCGATCGACGCAGACCGCCGCGAAACCAGCCGCATAGAGCCAGGAACGGTGGCCTGGAAGAGATGTCCATGCTCAGAACAGGAGCGTGTGACGGTTGCGCCCGAACGTGGGCCGTTCCATGTCCGTGCCGCCCGAACGCGACTACCGCTGGTCCTTGAACCTGCCCAAGACCGAGTTTCCGATGCGGGCCGAGCTCCCCAAGCGGGAGCCGGCTCGGGTGCAGTGGTGGGCCGAACGCCACACCTACCTGCGCCGGCTCGAGCAGAACCGCCGCTGCGGCGGTGCGCCCTTCGTGCTGCATGACGGCCCGCCGTATGCCAACGGCGAGCTGCACATGGGACATTTTCTCAACCGCGTGCTCAAGGACGCGCTGGTCAAGATCCATCTGCTCGACGGCGAGTACGCCGACTTCGTTCCGGGCTGGGACATGCACGGGCTGCCGATCGAGCGCGAGACCCTGGCGCACCTCAAGCTCGACTTCCGCCAAGCCGATCCGCTGACGCTGCGCCGCGCCTGCCGTGAGCGCGCGCTGTACTGGCTGAACCTCCAGCGCGAGCAGATGTTCCGCATGGGCGTCGGCTTCGGGCGCTACGACGATCCGTACATGACGATCGCACCGCAGTTCGAGGCCGCGATCGTTGAAACGCTGGCCGACCTCGCCGAGAAGGACTACCTCTACAAAGGGCTGCGCTCGACGCTGTGGTGCGTCTACGACGAGACCGCGCTGGCCGAAGCGGAGATCGAGTACAAGAACCACACCTCACCCTCGATCTACGTCCGCTTTCGCGCCGGCGACGCGCAGCGGCGCGCCTTGCTGAGCGCGTTCGGGCTCGATGACGACGGGACGCCGCTCTCGATCGCGATCTGGACCACCACACCGTGGACGCTGCCCGCCAACGTCGCGATCGCGCTGCTGCCCGGCGCGACGTACGGCCTCTATCGCGTCGGCGCCGAAGACGTGATCGTCGCCGAGAAGCTGGCCTCCGACGTGCTCGCGCGTTTTGGCGCGGGCCCCGGGGTGCTGCGCGCCCAGACCGACGCGGCGGCGCTCGACCGGCTCGCGGTGCGCCACCCGTTCCTGGACCGCGATGCGCTCGTCGTGCTCGCCGAGTACGTCGAGCTCGAGACCGGGACTGGTGCCGTGCACACCGCGCCCGGTCACGGTGCCGACGACTTCGAAACCGGCGTGCGCTACGAGTTGCCGATCATTAACCCCGTCGATGCCGGCGGGCGGTTCACCGCCGAGGCGGGGCCCTACGCCGGACTGCACATCTTCGAGGCCAACGCACGCATCGTCGATGACCTGCGCGCTAGCGGCGCGCTCATCGCGGGCGAGTCCTACGAGCACAGTTATCCGCACTGCTGGCGTTGCAAGAACCCGGTCATCTTCCGCGCCACCTCGCAGTGGTTCATCGGGATGGACCGCCGGGAGCTGCGCGAACGCGCCGAGCACGCCGTCCACACGGTGCGCTGGTCGCCCGCGTGGGGCGAGACGCGGATGTCGCAGATGGTCGGCAACCATCCGGAGTGGTGCGTCTCGCGCCAGCGGGTGTGGGGAACACCGATCCCGTCGGTCGTTTGCACGGCGTGCAACGAGTCGCTGCTCGATCCGCGGCTCGCGCGCAGCTTCGCGACGGCGATGCGCGCCCGCTCGTTCGACGAAGGCAACGCGTCGGATCTGTGGTGGACCGAACCTTTGGAGCGTTTCGCACCCGCCGGCTTGGCCTGCCCGAGTTGCGGTGGGACGGCGTTCGCCAAAGAGTTCAACATCGTCGACATTTGGTTCGAGTCGGGCGTGACGTGGCGCGCCGTCCTCGTCGAGCGCGGCATGAAATTCCCCGCCGACGCCTACCTCGAGGGCGCCGACCAATACCGGGGCTGGTTTCGCTCGAACCTCATCACCGCGGTCGCGACCCGCGATACCGCGCCCTACGAGAAGGTCATCTCGTACGGGTGGGTCGTCGACGAGCACGGCCGCGCGATGCACAAGTCGACCGGTAACTACATCGCCGCCGACGAAGCGATGACCAAGTACGGTGCCGACTTGTTGCGGCTGTGGACCGCGTCGACCGACGTCTCGGTCGGCGACGTGCGCTTGGGTGCGACGTTGCTCGACAACGTCGCCAACGTCTACCGCAACCTGCGCAACCGGCTGCGCTTTCTGCTCGGCCTCGTCGCGGACCTCACGCCCGCGACGCGCGTCGCCCGCGCGACGATGGAGCCGCTGGACCGGCTCGCGCTCGCCGCGTTCGACGCGTTCGCCGCCGAGGTCATGGCCCACTATCGCGGCTTCCGCCTGCACGACGCCTACTTGGCGATCCAGCGCTTCGACAAAGAGGATCTCTCCGCGTTCTACGGCGACGCGCTCAAGGACCGGCTCTACTCGTCGAGCCGCGACGCGGCACGCCGGCGCAGCGGGCAGTCGGCGCTCTTCGAGATCTTCCGCACGACCTGCGCGCTGCTGGCGCCGATCCTGTCGTTCACCGCGGAGGAGGCGTGGCAGCACCTTTCCGAGGACCTGCGCGGCGCCGACGAATCGGTGTTCGACCTCTCCTTCCCGCACGTCGACGCGGTCGATGCGGAGGCGCTCGCGGCGTGGAGTGCGCTCAAAGAGCTGCGGGCGCAGGTCGCGGCGAGCGAAGGCGTGCGCGACTTCGCGCTCGACGCGCACGTCGAGGTCGCGCCGCCGTTGTACGACCGGTTCGTCGGACTGGGCGACAACCTGCGCGAGGCGCTGGTGGTCTCCGCGGTCCGCGGCCTCAGCGCCTCGGCCGACGGGGCGTCACGCGTCGCGCTCTTCGCGGCGGCGGGCGAGAAGTGTCAGCGCTGCTGGAAGTATCTCCCGCTGGGGCTCGATCGCGAGCACCCCGCGCTGTGCGCGCCCTGCGCCGCCATCGTACGCGAGCTGCGCCCGAACGGATAGTTCCCGGCGCGTCCGCCCCTGTGACACGCACGTGGCACACCGAACCCGTACGCTCGTGGGGTGGCATATCCGTTACCGGCCGGCGTCTCGGGGCTGGTCGACCCCGATGACGAGCCCTACATCGCGATCCTCGAGGAATGCGCCGCGATGCGCCGGCGGCTCGGTTTTCCCAGCTACAGCCGGGCCGACATCGAGCGGCTCTTCGCGGTGAAGGACACGCCGGCACCGGACGATCCGCTCCCGCCCAAGGTGCGGCGACTCGCCCCGCGGCGGCGCCGTCCCAGCGACTGAGTGCGTTCCTTTCGGCCATGGTTCGCGCATAGCGCGGTGCCGCGAGGTAGGCGCTAGGCTTCACGCGTACGCATTATCATGGCTCTACGCGGAGCGGGTTGTCGCGCAGGAGGGTCAAACGTGCCGTCGGCATCCGCGCCGACCACCGCAGTGGCATTTTTCGATGCGCTGGCATCGTTAGAACGGTACCGCGAGCGCTTCGCAGCGGCCATCGAGGACGCGCTGCGCCTGGCGCGGACCGGCGAGGTCTCGGACTGCCGCAATGCCTTGATCGTTCTCGCCGACGCGTGCGGCAGGTCCGACGCCGAACGCGCGCTGTGCCGGGCGCTGCTTGCGCTGACCTCGCTCGCGCTCGGCGACGACCACGCGGCGCGACGTTACGGCCGCCAGGCGACCGCGGCCTGCGCTCGGCGCCGCAGACGGATGCCGGAGTACGAGCTGCGCCACCTACGCTTGGCGCGCGCGCTGTTGGCGATGCTGGCGCGCGAACGTCGCGCGCTGCGGTCGCCGGGCGGACCGCTCACGGCGACCGAGATCGAGATCTTGAAGCTCGTCTCCGACGGGCGCAACGCGCCTGAGATCGCGACGATCACCGGACGCAGTCCACACACCGTCAGAACGCACATCCGCAACGCCGGCGGCAAGCTCGAAGCCCGCGGCCGGGCCGGCATGGTGACGCGCGCACGGCAGTTGGGGTTGTTGCCGGTCAGAGCTTGAGGCGGTAGCCGATCACCGGCGCGAACCCGACGTTGCGATCGGCGAGCTGACCCGGGAAGTCGTCGTAGTGCGCGACGTAGTTCAAGTAGCGCAAACCGTAGAGCAGCTCACCGCGCTTGGACAGGCGATGGCCGACGCGTATCGAGAGATCGACTTGCGACGCGTTTTCCGGGTCGGAATACGTGTTCTCGACCTGGGTGCAACCCGGGCCGGGCGGCGGGCCCGCGCCTGGCGAGCAGCGGAAATTGAAGGTCGGGATGCGCGTGAACTGCGTGCCGCGCATGCGCGGGTCCGCCGCCGCCCACATCTCGATCCGGTCCCGTCCCGACGCCAGCACGCGGCCGGCTTCGAGACGCATCCCGGTGACGCGCGAGTACTGCGCCTCGGAGCCGTTGATGGGAACGACGTCGGGACCGCGCGTGTAGAAAAACGAGCCGTTGACGGACCGATAGATCGTGATCTGGTTGTAGACCGTTTGCCCGATCCCGGCGAACCAGCCGCCGCCGAACGTCTGCCGATAGGTGGCGTTGAGGATGCCCAGGCGCGTCGAAATTGCGCCGGTTCCGGCGGTGTTGTAGCCGAAGGTTACCGGCGGCAGGCCTTCGATCCGAATGCTGCTGCGTTTCATGGCGACCGTGAGCTCGGCCAGCGGTACGGGCGCGAAGACGAGCTTGTCGACGTGTGCGCCGTTGACTTCGTGATGGCCGGTGAGTGGGTTCACGGTGAGCGCGAAGGTCGTCTGCACCGGATCGGCGCACGCGCTCGCACTCGTCCACGCAAACAGCAGCGCCGTCGCGCAGACCGACCCAAGCCTCACGCGTCGTCCTTTGGGATCGCGCCCGCGCGCGCCTCCACGTGCGCGGCGTCACCGCCGGCTTCGAGCGCGTCGCGAAACGCGGACCAGCGATCGCTCGCGATCGCCTCGCGTGCGGCTGCGACGAGCCCGGTCAACGCCGCGACGTTGTGATACGAGAGCAAGCGTTGCGCGAGCAGCTCGCCGGCACGAAACAGATGCGCCACGTACGCCTTGGTGTGGGTGCTGCAAACGCGGCACGAACAATCGGGATCCAGCGGCCCGAAGTCGCGCACGTTGGCTGCGTTGCGGACGTTGTATTCGGCGCCGGCGCGCGTCAACACGCGTCCGTGGCGCCCGCTGCGCGTCGGGTAGACGCAGTCGAACAGATCGATCCCGCGGTCGATCCCCGCCACGAGATCGCGCACGGTCCCCACGCCCATGAGATAGCGCGGCTTGTGCGGCGGCAGCAGCTCGGCGGTGAAGCGGGCGACGCGGTCCATCTCGGCGCGCGACTCACCGACCGACAGGCCGCCGATGGCGTAGCCCGGCAGGTCCAGCGCGCACAGCTCCGCGGCGCTGCGGGCGCGCAGATCCTCGTCCAGCCCGCCTTGCACGATGCCGAAGAGCAGCGTGCGGTCCGCGTGGCGGCGCGCGCCGGCGCAGCGCTGCGCCCAGGCGCTGGTGCGCGCCACGGCGCGCTCGAGGTCGGCGGCGGCCGACGGCAGCTTCACGCACTCGTCGAACGCCATCGCGATGTCGACGCCCAGTTCTTCCTGAAACGCAACGACCGACTCGGGCGTGAAGCGATGTGCGCTGCCGTCGAGGTGCGAGCGAAACGTGACGCCGTCGTCGTCGACCTCGCGCCGCGACTCCAAGCTGAACACTTGATAGCCGCCCGAATCGGTCAAGAGCGGCCCGTCCCAGGCCATGAAGCGGTGGATCCCGCCGGCTGCGTCGAGCGTCTCGCGGCCCGGCCGCAGCCACAAGTGGTAGGCGTTGGCGAGCACGATGCGGGCGCCCAGCTCGCGCAGGTCGCGCGGTTCGAGCAGCTTGACGTCGCCCAGCGTTCCGACGGGCATGAAGCACGGCGTCGCAACGTCACCGTGCGCGGTGGTCAGCGTCCCCTGTCGCGCCGCGCCCGATGTCGCATGCAGGGAGAACTGCCCGATCACGATGGGGGGCGCAGCATCGCCAGCGTGGCGACGTACTCCGGCGGCGGCTCGCTCTCGAAGTTCATCATCTGTTTGGTGCGCGGGTGCTTGAAGCGCAGCCGCCACGCGTGCAGCGCCTGACCGGGCAGCGGAAGCCGCGAATCGCTGCGCCCGTAGATCGGATCGTTGAGGACCGCATGTCCGAGTGCCGCCATGTGGACGCGGATCTGGTGCGTGCGTCCGGTTTCGAGCCAGAACGTCAGCTCGCTCGTCCCGATCAGCCGCTCGCGCAACGCATAGTGCGTCACCGACGGCTTGCCCTCGGTGCGGATGGCGTACTTCATCCGGTTGCGCGGATCGCGCCCGATCGCGCCCCGAATCGTCCCCTCCGGATCGTCCGGAACGCCGATCACGATTCCGCGGTACTCCCGCTCGATGTACCGCGCTTGCATCGCGCGGCCCAACGTCGCGAGCGCGGCGTCGGTCTTTGCCACCAGCAGCAGCCCCGACGTGTCGCGGTCCAACCGGTGCACCAGGCCGGCGCGGATCCGTTCGCCCGGGAGCGTCTGCACGTGGGCGAGCAGCGCGTTGACCAGCGTGCCGTCGGTGGCACCGTGAGCGGGATGCGTCACCATCCCGGCGGCCTTGTCGACCACCAGCAGGTCGTCGTCTTCGTACACGATGTCGAGCGGCAGCTGCTCGGGCTCGGCCGACAGCGTGCGCGGCGCGTCGATCGCGTACGCGATCGTGTCGCCCGGGTCGAGCAGGGTGCTGGGCTTGCCGGCGGCACCGTTGACGGTTGCCGCGCCGGCGCGCAGCGCGGCGGCGACGTGCGAGCGCGAGAAGCCCGTCAGCCGCGTGACGAGAACGTCGAGCCGGACGCCGGCATCGGCGTTGTCGACGAGGTGCGTCAGGCGTGTTTCTCGCGGCGCAGCGAGGCCAATACCAGCAGCACGACGCCGACGGTGATGCAGGAGTCCGCGACGTTGAAGATGTTCGGCCAGATGTTGTGGAAATCGATGAAGTCGACAACCCAGCGGTGCTGCAGGCGGTCGACGATGTTGCCGATCGCGCCCCCGACGATCATCCCGAACGCGATGCGCACGACGTTGGAATGCTTGACCGCGTCGCGAAACGCGAAGCCGAAGACGCCCAGCACGATCAACGCCAGCACGATCAGCAGCACGGGCGAGTTCCCGAACAGCCCGAACGCGCCGTACGGGTTTTGCGTGTAGCTGAACCACAGCAGCCCCGGCACGATCACTCGGCCCGGCGCGCCGGGGACGAGATGCGCCATCACGAACGCCTTGGAAAAATGGTCGAGGGCGAAGACGCCGGCCGCGACGAGCCACAACAGGATCACCGCCGCGGGCTTCGACGCGCCCGGCGTTGTTCCTAAAGGCCCGGGACCGGCACGTGCCCGTAGAACCAGCCCGCCACCCGCCCGAAGGTTCCGGTGACGAGCACCAGGCCGGTCAGCACTAGGAAGACTCCGGCCCCGATCTCGATCGCGCCCAGGTAGCGTTTGATCCGGTTGAGCGCTCCCAACGCCTGCGTGATCGCGGCGGCGGTGATCAAGAACGGCACCGCCAAACCCATCGAGTAGACGAACAGGAAGAACGCCGCCGGCCCGTATTGCTGCTGTGACGCTTTGAGGATGATGAGCGAGAGGATCGGGCCGATGCAAGGCGACCAGCCTGCCGCGAAGCCGATTCCCACCAGGAACGAGGCGAGCACGGAGCGGTTGGCGCTGCGGAACTGCAGCCGTTTGTCCATCATGAGCGCCGGAATCTTGAACAGCCCGATCATGTTGAGCCCGAGCACGATCACCAGCGCGCCGCCGATCCGCGCGATCCAGTCCTTGTAGTCGACGAACACCGAGCCCAGCGCGCTCGCCGACAGCCCGATCGCCATGAACACCACGGTGAAGCCGGCCACGAACGCCAGCGCGTGCAGCATCACGCGGGCCCGGCTCGCTGCGTCGGACTGAGCTTTGAGCTCCTCGAGGCTCGACCCGGTGAGGAAAGAGAGATAGGCCGGGATCAGCGGCAGCACGCAGGGCGAGACGAACGAGACGAGCCCGGCGAGGAAAGCGGTCAGGACGTTGACGTTGGCGGCCACGAGCCCCTATACACCGCCCAAGGGGGAGGCGGTTCCGGCCCGGCGACCGTAACCAGCCCGCGGTGAGCCACTGGTTCGATTATCCGCACATCGACCCGATCGCGTTTCGAGTCGGGGTCGAGTTCCACATCGGGTCGTTCACCTACCACCCGATCCCGGTCCATTGGTACGGGCTCTCGTACCTGTTCGGGTTCATCTGCGTCTACCTGTGGATGAACCGTCCCGAAGGGCGCCGCCGGCTCGGGTTGACCTCCGACGAGATTCAGGATTTCCTGGTCTACGCGCTCGTCGGCGTGCTGGTCGGGGGCCGGACCGGCTTCGTGATCGCCGACCTCATCACCAGGCACAATCTGGGCGACTACCTCGCCAACCCGGTGAACTTCATCGCGATCTGGCAGGGCGGGATGGCCTTTCACGGCGCGCTCGTCGGCGTGATCCTGGCGATCCTGATCTACCTGCGCAAACACCCCGGGCTCGCGTTCGGCGTCCTGGGCGACGAAATCGTGCCGCTGTTGTCGATCGGCATCTTCACGACGCGGCTGGTCAACTTCATCAACGACGAGCTGCCTGGGAAGCTGTGCCTGCCCGACCACCCGTACTGCATCCTGTTTCCGGCGTATTCGCAAGGCTACCGGTACCCATCGCAGATCTTCGAAGCGATCCTCGACATCCTGACGCTGCCGATCATCCTGCTGGTGTATCGCGCGCGCCCGCCGGCCGGCGTGGTGACCTGGACGTGGTTCACCATCTACGGCATCACCCGAGCGATCGCGGAGATCTGGCGCGAGCCGGGCTTCACCGTGATCGGACTCGACGGCGGGCAGTTCGTCGCGGTCGTGCAGATCGTCATCGGCGCAGCGCTCCTCGTCTACACGCTACGGCGCGGGACCCGCGCGCAAGCGCGGTGAAGGATTCGCCCATGTCCCTCGCCAGCGGAACGGTCGCCGAGCGCGTGGCGACAATGCGCGCTCGCGTTGGCGAGTTCGCCGTCGCAGCGGGGCGTGCGCGCGGGTCGGTCGCGATCCTCGCCGTCACCAAGTCCCAGCCGGCCGAGGCGGTGCGTGCCGCGCTCGACGCCGGGCTGTCCGACGTGGGCGAGAACTACCTGCAGGAAGCGCGCGCGAAGTATGCGGACCTGCCCCCCTGCACGAAGCACTTCGTCGGCCACGTGCAGACCAACAAGGCCAAGGCGATCGTCAAGGTGTTCGACGTCGTGCAAAGCGTCGACCGGCTCGATGCGGGCCTGGCGCTGGCACAGGCCGCGCGCGACGCGGGGCGCCGTTTGCGCGTTCTCGTGCAAGTGAACGTTTCGCCCGGCGAACGCTTCGGAACCCGCCCCGGCGACGCGCCCGAGCTCGCCGCGCGGTTGCGCGCCGAAGGCTTGGCCGTCGACGGCGTGATGGCGATCGGGCCGCTCGAAGGCGACGTCGACGCCGCGTTCGCGACCGCCCGCACGGCGTTCGAGGCGGTCGGCGGCACGACGCTGTCGCTGGGGATGTCCGACGACTGGGAGCGCGCCGTGCGTCACGGATCGACCATGGTCCGCCTCGGGACCGCGATCTTCGGCCCCCGTCCCGCCCGAGAGAGGAGCCCGGCATGAGCGCTTTCGCCAAAGTCCTGTCCTGGTTCGCCGTTCACGACGACGAAGAGGACGATCAGCTCTACGCCGACGAGGTCGCGGCGAAGCGCAACGTCGTGCCGCTCAGCGACGCGTCGCGGCGCCCGGGGGCTTCGGTCGCGGTGTTCGCGCCGCGCTCGTTCGGCGACGTTACCGAGATCGCCGACGCGCTGCGCGCGCGCCAAGTGGTGATCGTCAACGTGCAAGGCGCCGATCGCAACCTGCTCCAGCGCGTGGTCGACTTCACCTCCGGCGTCGCGTACACGATCGACGGCCGCATCCAAAAGCTCGCCGAGGCCATCTACCTCGTGGTTCCGGCCGGCGTCCAAGTCAACTCCGCCGGCGTTCGCGAGCAACTCGACAACGACGGCATCCTGGGAATCAAGGATCTCCGCTGATGGCGAAAATAACGATCGTCGACATCCAGCACAAAGAGTTCAAGAAGTCGCTGCAAGGATACGATCGCAACGAGGTCAACGAGTTCCTCGACGAGATCATCGAGGCGCTCGAAGACGAGAACCAGGTGCGCACGGCGCTGCAAGGTGAGATCGCCGACTTGCGCGAGCGGCTCTCACACTTCAAGGCGATGGAAGAGTCGCTGCAGTCGACGCTGCTGCTGGCGCAGCGCACCGCCGACGAAGTCAAAGCCGCGGCGCACAAGGAAGCCGACCTCATCAAGCAGGAGGCGCGCATCGTCGCGGAGCGCGAGATCTCGTCACTGTCCGACCGCATCGACGAGACGCGCCGCGACGCGCAACGCCATCAGGACACGGCCGAAAAGGCGAAGAGCGAGCTGCGCTCGCTGCTCATGTCGCACCTGTCGCTGCTCGAGCGCAATCCCAACGCGCCGGCGGTGGAACCCGCGCCAAGCGCTTCGACCGACGCGACCAACACCGAAACCGACGCCATCGAACAGCTCCCGCTCAACAACGGCGCGGGCACGACCCACAAGATCGTTCAGTAAGCGCGCCGCGCTAGGCGCGGGCGAGTTGCGCTTTCATCTCCTTGGACCCGAGCGGCTCGTTGTAGATCGGTGAACCGGGCTGCTGCTTGCGCCCGCCCTCGACGAGTCCGCCGTTGTCGACGGCGTCGAAGCCGATCTCGTCGATCAAGTCCATCACCACGCGCTTGGCCGCGGGGTCGTCCGATGCGACGGGGATCGCGAGCCGGCCGCTGGTACCGCCGGGTTTCCCTTCGGTCGCCAGCCGCTTGTAGTAGATCGTGTTGAACGCCTTGACGACGCGCGCCCCGGGGACCAGCGCGCGCGTGAACTCGGTCGAGGTCTTCGAGCCGAGGTCTTCGATCTCGAAGTCCTCGGTGTACGCGTTCATCGCGTCGATCACGATCTTGTCGTCCCAACCCTCGATCTCGCCCAGCGCCTCTTCGCGCTTGGTCCACGGAACGGCGATGAGCACGACGTCGCTCGAATCGACAGCATCCTGTGCGTTGGCCGCCTCGGCGTTGGGGCCGATCTCCGCGACGAGCGACTTCAGGGACGCCGGACCGCGGGAGTTGGCGATCCGTACGTGATGGCCCGCGGCGGCGAATACGCGCGCAGCATTCGCTCCGATGTTGCCGGAGCCCAAGATCCCGATCTGCATCCCATCCTCATCCGGCGGGGGAGACCGCTCCCGCCGCCGCTCCCCGGGTTTACGCCACCGAGGAGGCAGCGTCCCGGCACCGGCGCCCGGGCCAGGCGCCACAGCCAAGCGGTATGGGTTATGCGGAATTGAATAAGCTAGTTTACAATTATGGGAATCGGTGCTACCCTTTTGGTCCACCCCGCCAAGGAGCCTACGCAATGACTGTCGCTTCCGCACGCGCTCCGGCGCGGGAGGTTCTCCGTGTCAACGTCATCGTCTGGCGGGCAAAGGCTAGACTCTCCCAAGAACAGCTCGCGGATCGCGCCGGGATCTCCCGGCCAACCCTCTCCCGCGTTGAACGTGCGGCGGGCGATGTTGGGCTCGATGTTATCGAACGAATCGCCAGCGCGCTCGGTGTCGCCGTCGCGGAGCTCCTCGTTCCGCCGAGCGAAGCTCGCGTGGACGACCGCGAGCTGGCGCGGCGCGCGGCCGCAGCGGAAGACGAGTTTGTCGATGCCGACGCGCTTCTCGAAGCCATCGACGAAGCCGCCGGACCTATCGAACGCTACAGCCGCGCCGGACGACCGTCTTTGGCGCGTTAGGCTGCATCGCGAAGTCCAGAAAGTCGTGGCCCTGCACGGACAAGACTCTGAGATTTTTCGGCCGACCATCGGGCAGCTCATCGACGCGCTGAAGTCGAACCCAAAACAGTTCCCGAAGAAGAACGGCCCGCTCAAAGACGCCCGCGCTGCAGATCTTAGGTTCGCGAACGGTATCGTATGGCGCGCCGTCTTCACGGTATACGAAGCCGACCGAACCGTGAAACTGTTGCTGGCTCGGCACGACGACGCATACAATGAAGCGATGCGTCGCATTTGATTGCTAGCGGGCTGCGAGTCTCTTAGCCTCAGCGCGTCGCGCAGCGCGCCTTCGAGACGCCGCAGCGGACCTTGCTCGCGATCGACGCAACGCGCGAAGAGTCGGCCAACGACGTGGCGCGCGTCCAATGAACGGCGCCATGTTCGCGGCGGCCAGCGGGATGGCGGCGCCAGCAGACGCAGCTCGAGATCGTCGCCGACAACCTCGCCGCAGGCATTCGGCGTTCACGCGGCGGGGCACCGTCGGCCGCGGGGCGGATCAAGTCGGCGCGTTGATCGGCTCGGGGGCACTCGCCCTGGTCCGGTTCGGGACCGAAGCGCGCATCACGAAGGGCTTGGCCGGCTCATTGGTGACGTCGGCGACGTCGACGAAACCCACCCCGCGTGTGAGGTTCTTGGCGCACTCCGGCGTCGGGACCCAGGCCACGGTCGGATCCCACAGGCGCGCCCCCTCAGGCCCGCTTTCAATGCCGGAAGGGTGGAACAACGCCAGCGAGAGGTCGCGGTACTTCGGATCGTCGGTCACCAGCGTTTGCAATAGCATGTCGCCGCTGCACACGTCGAAGATCTTTTCGAGCGCGTACCAGGGATGTCTGAGATGGTACAGCACCCCGAAGAACATGACGAGGTCGAACGTTCCGAACGTCCGCGGCGAGAGGTCGTACACACTGCAGAGATAGGGGTCGACCTTCGATCCGATCGCATCGCGCACGATTCCGAAGCGCTGGATCGCGGGCGCGAACGAGTCGATGGCAACGACTTCGGCGGCACCCCGGCGCTCCGCTTCGAACGAGAAGAAACCCTCGGCGCAGCCGACGTCGAGCACGCGCATGCCGTCCAGGCGTTCGGGAAGCCCGTAGTACGGCAGCTTCTCCACGACCGGGTCGGACCAACCCGGCGTTATCAGATCGTCGTAGATCTGAATGCGGTGGAACCAGTGCGGGTGTTGCGCGACGCGCGCCTCCACCCATGCTCGAAGAGGCTGAGCGGGATTCGCGCTAGTCATGCGAGTGAGCGATTCGTTCGGCACGGCACACTTCCTCGGCGCGTTAAGCTGCCCGGTTCACTTCGCTTCCGTCAAAGTGACTCGATCGAGCCGATACGCTCCTGATTGGGTGGCAACTGTCCAGGTGCCGACATATCGGCTGGTGACCGTCCCGCTGCCGGTGTGGTCCGTCGATACGATCTCGACGCCGATCGCCATTGGTTGACCCGTGACCATCGTCTTTGTGGAGATGCTGACGACCGTCGAGTGCGACCGTTCCCACGCCGCATAGGGGTGCGCCGCCCGGTAGCCATTGGAGAGAAGCGCGTACGCCTCGTGCAAGCGATGGTGGTTCCAGAGCTCGTAAAACGTCCGTACGACCGCCGCGGCTCCAGGCGAAACACGCGCTGCATGCACCGAGCAGTTGTAGATCGGGAACTTGCACACATCGGAAGCAGGCACTCCCTGCAATCGCAGGTCGTCGCCGCTCATCGCGCCGCCCCCGCCGGCAACGTGCTTCCACGCCTTACCTTCATGGCGATAGAGCGAGTCGCCGCCGCCGGCCCCGTAATGTTCCGTAACGGCGTAATCACCGATCACCACAGCGTAGGGCACGAACGGTGCGTCTTCTTGCGCACGGACGGCAGCGACGTCAGCGACCGGGCCGATGTCCCGGTCGTCACGCGCACATTCGGGACTGACGCTTTTGATGACCGGCATCCCGCGGAGCAACCGGGCGCGGACCGTCGGCGGAAGCTGGTCGACGACCTTCGCTGCGCAAGGACTTTGGAACGTGTCAACGGCCTGCCACCCGAACGAATATCTCTTCAAGAGAATGACGGCGTCGCTGTTGGTCTGACCCTCCATACTTCCGCCCCGGATCTCGGCGATCGCGTAGGAGCCGACAACGTTGGTGCGAACCGCGCGTGGTGTCGATGTGCCGGCATAAAACACGTTCGCCGCCGCCGCTTGAGCAGACGCGTACCGACGGGCTTCGGACGCGCCGGATAAGCCACACAGACGAGCCGCCATCACGAGGGCGGCAAACACGATAAAGACCGGTTTCATCCTGGACTAGCATAGCGCTAAGAGCCGTCGGCGCAAAGCTGCATCGTCTGCCATACGGCGTTCACAGGCCGGCAACCACACGCTGCCTAGCATCGGGGCATGGACGGACTGGAATGGACGGCCAGCGCGATGCGTGCGGCTCGGGCGCAGCTCGACCTCGCCACGCACAACCTGGCCAACGCCTCGACCGACGGTTACCGTAAGGCTGTCGCCCACGTCGCGCTGACCGCGCGCGGCCTCGCGGTCGCGTCGCAGGTCACCGACGAACAGGGCGCGGTCCGCACCACCGGGCGGCGCTTCGATCTCACGCTGCTCGGCGCGGGTGCGTTCCGGGTCGGCCAGGGCTCGACGCGCGAGGGCGCGTTCACCCGCAGTCGCGACGGCTTGCTGACCGACGACCGCGGGCGCGCTTTGCACGGCGCGTGCGGCGCGTTGCGCGTCTCCGCGGAAGCGACGATCGCCGCCGACGGCAGCGTGCTCGACCACGGCCGCGTCGTCGACCGCATCCCGCTCCCGGCGGGAACGCACGTGCTCCCCGGCGCGCTCGAGTCGAGCACTGTCAACCCGATCGATGAGACGCTGGCGATTCTGGGCGCGCAGCGCGCCTTCGAGACGGCGCAGCGGACCTTGCTCGCGATCGATGCGACCCGCGAAAAGTCGGCCAACGACGTGGCGCGCGTCCAATGAACCGCGCCATGTTCGCGGCGGCGAGCGGGATGGCGGCGCAGCAGACGCAGCTCGAGATCGTCGCCGACAACCTCGCCAATGCCGACGTCGCCGGTTTCAAGGGTGCCAGCGCGACCTTCGCCGACGTGCGCGCCGGCGCGCTGGGGTTGGGGACGACCAGCGTCGGCAAGCACGCCGTGTTCGCGCAAGGAAAGCTCGTGCGCAGCGGCGGCCCGTTCGATCTGGCGATCGACGGACCGGGCTTCTTCGCTGTGGAGCGCCACGGCGCGCGCGGTTACACCCGCAACGGCGAGTTCGCTCGCGACGCCGACGGAACGCTGCGCAATAGTGCCGGCTGGGCGCTCTCGGGCGTGCGCATCCCCGCCGGCGCGCTGGCTGCGCGGGTCGAGCGCGACGGGCGCGTCGTGATCGACACCGCGGCTGCGAAGGGACGCACCGTTGCGCATTTGCGCCTAGCGGCCTTTGCTTCGCCTGAGGCATTGCGCCCGCTCGGTGCGACGCTGTTCGCGGCGACCGAGGGATCGGGACGCGCGCGCCTGTTCGCGCCCGGCGCGCACGATGGTCCGTCGATCGCGTTCGGGATGCTCGAACGCTCCAACGTCTCGATCATCGACGCGATGATGCAGATCCTCGGCGCGCAGCGGGCTGTGCCGCGTAATTCGACGCGTCGCTGCCGACAACGCGAACTGCCCCAAAACGAAGAGGCCGTGCCTCAGAATGCTTCGACCGGGGGGACGTTACAAGCGTTCTGCAGCGATCTGTCGCGAGCTTGTCAGCTTCGTCGGGCCGAATCAAGTTTTTGTCACGTCTGCAGGGCCGCGGAATCCGACGTGCCGGCCTACCGACGTACCGCGCTTTACCGTTTAATCTTGATATCCGTGATTGGCGCGGACTCCGTCAGGAATATCCGTAACCTGAGGCGCGAGCGCAGGGACTAACCGCGCCGCGTTTCGCCACCGCGCCGGGGCGGCCGTACCGCCGGTCGGAGCACTTCTGTCGCTGGAAACGGTCGCTTCTGAGCGGGAAAAGAACGGGCCACAATCCTCAGCTAATCGTAGCGTTCCTAACTATGCGCTCAGGCAGGGTATGAGGCGATCAGCTCGATGGAACCGACTATTGCGCTATTGAATGCGTTTAGGTCCTCAGCCGGTATCCAGCGCTCGCGATGGATGGATGCACCGACCTTACGCACGGGATAGCGCTCCAGAAAAGCTGCATCCACAGCAAACCGTACGACGTGCCCTTGGCCGCTACTTCTAACATTCCAATCGCGCGCGATTTCCGTCGCGTACTCGACGGTTTCAACCGGGTAGAATATGGGCTGCTCGGGCAATCTCGGCGGAAAGCGCGTCCACCCCGACTCGCGTATTAACTCCAGCTCGCGCGGACCAACAGGCCTATAGCAGGTTATCGTGCCAGGCGTGCACACGTATCAGGCCTCAATCCCCATTTAATTCAATGAGCACTTGCTCCGAGTTCACCGAAGAATTCCTGTTCAGCACCGAATAATATGTCCGCTGCTCGGGAAGGGGCAATTTCCGCCAACCGTATCATTTCCGTGGGCACCTTAACTCTCAAAGTGCCCGAACTTCTCGCTGACTTCGAAGCGGCGAGCAAAGCGCGAGCCCAGGTCCTGAAGGCCGTCTCGGCGTCAACTGCGTTCGGTGCACTCAGCACCAGGCCGGCCAAAATATAGTCAGGCCACCCCTCCGCTCGATCAGCTCCGCTCGTTTTGACCACTTGAACAACGTCTTCGACGGGTCGAACGTTCCAACGTTCAGTTCCAGCCAGCGGCCAATAGAGCGCGTCGAATCCGGGTATGCTCTTCATTCCATGGGTCGAGTACGCGACCGAAAATAGTCGAAGTCCGACGTCACGAAAGGCTCGCGCGTAGTGTTCTACGGAACGCTGGTCCCCCTCGAAAAGAACTACCTCGGGCTTAACTGAAGTCATTTATGGATAGTGACCGGTCCGTGCGGGAAATGGCTCGCATCCAGTATGTATTGCCCTTTCCCGGGCACCCCAAGATCCTGGAGGAGCGGTGGCAACCTATCGACATGAAACACCGCAGAAGTGATTGTGTACGATTCGCCGTCCTTTGCGAAGAACGCTGCATAGTGTTGAGCGGCTTCCAATGACGGCGTAAGATATTTTATCTCATTTCCGCGACCAAGTCGATAGGTTCCCGTGGCTGCGATGTCCTCCAGTTCACCCGGGCCTACCGCGCGGAAGAGGGTCACGGTGGCCTCGGCCCCGCCCCCGCCCATTTTGAACGGCGTGAGCGCTCCGAGCAAGAGCAAGGTATTCGGTAGGAACTGTTTGCCGTCGAGCGGGTCGAGGTTGAACCGCTGTAGCAGCTCTGCCGCTTCTTTGGGCGACATTGTCGGTTTTGGTAACGCCGCGCAATTCACCAGCGGCGTTAAGGGGTGATCACGACAATCTCGGCCTTCGTATCCGCTTGGGTCCTGATATCTATATGGGTTGTTCCGATCATACATATATGGCAGTTGCGACGCCGGATCTGCCGTCGCGTTTGCTAGCGCGTCAGGCGTAGTCCAGTGGCCGAGGGAGGTATCAACGCCGCGTACGCCTTGGACGTTAAATCCGGCATAGCCAGAGATATTCTCCGGCTTCGGCTCGCTGATGACGATGCATGGCGGCCCAGCACCGTATGCATTGCATTCCGCCAAGACTACTCGCGACGGATCGCCGAACGTGTCGTTATACGAAATGTTGGACGTGCTCCAGCTCGTCGTATGTGCGTCTAGGATTACTCCTGAAGCATCCCGATCATAAACAGCCATATTCCCATCGGCCGTGGTCACTTCGGCAAACGCGCCGATCTTCACGTCGTCAACGCCGGCAGACGGCGAGCTGGTTGTGAAAAGCAGCGAGTCGCCGTCCCAATGCATGTACTCGTTGAAAGTACTCGAGTTTCCTGACGTGACGCCTAGTTTGAACGGGTGACCCCCTGTGCCCCAAGAGATCACGTACGTCCAGTACGACGCCAATGGTCCAAAGGAACACGCCGTGCCCGAAGATGTTTGGACCCCCAACCCCCCGATGAATTCGGATGTTGTATGGTCTTCAGCATCGTACGTGAACCGCTTCTTGTCTTCGGAGCCCGCTGCAGTATTGAACTGGTAGCTGGGTGTGCACTGTTGAAGGTCCGAGCTCACAAATCGCCCGGATGCGTCGTACGTGATGTTGCTCGTGTAGTTCGTCGGGTCGTTTCCGTTTGCGTACTGGCCGGCACTTGAAATTTCAAAGCCGTCGAGTGGATTTAGTGGCAGATTCGGAGATGAGCCGATCTGCCCGAGCGGGAAGCCAAATACCGTGTTGCGCGCTGGAGGCCCGCCTGAATACGCACCGGTCATGCCCGGCAACTGGATACCACTGGCGTACTCGTTAATCGTGGTGCTGCTAACGTTTGTGCTGGTAGGCCCTTCGAACGCGACCTCGTCACGGTTCGAGAACTTGCGCGGCGCAGACACATGCGATCCTATGTACTGGACGCTCGCGGCGTTATACGTCGTACTATCGAGCTCCGACGACTGGTTTCCCTCGAGATCGGTCGAAATGCCATTGACAGTGTATCCGTTACTGTACGTTACTGCGGCTCTATTGCCAAAAGCATCATAGGCGTTTGTCAACGGGTGAAATGTGCTGGCGAAGCCGCCTCGCGGACTTGTTCTCGGATCTTCATTAACAGCGTTGCCGTTAGCGGGGTCAGTCCGCTGTAGCAGCCTGCCGCCTGTGCTGTAGGTCCAGACGAATGACTTCCAGCCGCCATTGTTTACTTGCTGCTGCGCCGGCAATCCATCGGCACGATAGCTGTAGGTGAAAAGTTGCTGGTTGAGGGCGCCGGAAACGCTCAGCGCAGTTCGCCATCCGTTTGCCGCGTAACCGTATGAAATTGTGTTACCGCCCTGGCCGACTGGCTCAGTCGCGGCAAGCACGTGGCCCACCGCGTCGTACGCATAGGACTGCGTTCCGAGAGCCGACGTGATCGAGGCGACGCGCGCCCCCGAGTCGTAGGTGTACGTTCGCGACGGTGCTACTGCAGAAGACGGCGAAGGCGGAGCACCGCCTGGATATGCAATGGTGGTCGACGCCAAGTTGCCTTCGGCATCGTAGTCCGTAGTGATTGACTCTCCCGTCGCTTTGGTGTCGGACGACTGGCGACCCCACGTTGTCTGAGTTTGATCGTAGAGGCGTTGATGCTGTGGAGTTACCCCGACAGCCAGATCATAGCTTGCGGTTGTCCGGTCGAGGGCATCGTACGCCGTTCCTAGATGGTCGACCCATTGCGGAGCGCTGTCGTTTGCCGAAAATCCTAGATCGGCGTAGCTTCTGGTGTCGTAGAGGTTACCATATGCTCGGAATGGCGCCGTTGACGTTGCCGTCGTAATCGACGACGCCGGAATCGTGAGAGTCTGCGTTCCACCCGCCGATAAGTCGTAGAGGTGCTGCGTAAGCCATTTGTAGGGATGATAGTCTACGGTCGCATCATACGGCTGCATAGTCTCGACGAGGCGATCCGCGCCATCGTACCAGCTTGTGGTTACACCGGCGGAGCAATTCGTAATCGTGACACATCCGTGATGATGCGCCTCAGTGATCTTATCTCCGTCCAAGTCATACGTAAAGGATACCGCTGCGTCTGTTGAGCCCGCGGCGACATCTGCCGCATGCTGCGCTGACGTCTCAGTATATTGGACCTGGCCGTCCGGAAAGTAGTGAGTGTATTTGGCGGTTTGGTACGATGATGAAGTCTTGCCGCATCCTGGAATGGCGTTGTCGTCGGGGTCGGCAAGCGCGACCTGCCGGTTGAGGTTGTCGTACTGGGAGAGCCAGCTACCTGTACCATTGAAGTAGCATATCTCATTCCCGTTGAGGTCGTACTGAAATGTTTGGGAGGGCGAAAGGTTCGCAGGCGCTTGTCCTGCGGGATTCTGCACGATTGGATCGCCGACGACGCTAGTCACCAAACCGTAGTCAGCGCCACCTTGCGAGCTCGGTTGGTATGAGTACGTGTTGGTATAGCCGTTTGGGGCGGCTGCGGTTGCTGGCGTAGTACTTGAGGCCAGCTCGCCAAACGGCTCGATCGTTGTCGTGGCCCACTGGAATCGCGACGCATAAGGCGATTGCGGACAGAGCCCTTGACCTGCCGGGGGTGGCGTAGGGCGGACTGTCCAGTCGCCGCCCGGCACCGACGAGTGGGTTGCCACCGGATCACAATAGGCAGTTACGTTGTTGTTCGAGTCGTACGAGTACAACTTCGTTCGCCGAAATGTACCCTGCGATGTCGCAAACGGCGGCCCTGCCACAGCAATCGGATTGCCGTTCCCATCATACGCGTAGTCGGTCTCATTTCCTCGCGGATCGAGTTCGGCTACAAGATTACTATTGGCATCCCAGCTCTCGTTGGTGGCCAGCATCGTCCCAGTGCACGTCCAAATTCCAGTAGTCGCGGTGCATTCTTGTGTCTGGGTCGGGCGGCCCAATCCGTCAACGACCCAATTCGTATAGTGCCCATCCGAGTCGCGGTAGGTCGGCGTCGTAACGCCCGTTTGGTACCACTCGTATAGATACACCATCGGGCCGGTGGTGTAGCCGCTCTGCAAACCCCCGGAACTGACGCCGTCGGGGACCGCTGGGTTCATGACACCGACGTGTGCCAAGCCGCTCAAGGTCGACGACGGAACGTCAGCTCCAGCAAAGGCCAGAGCGATGTAGCCCCCGTCCGATCCAGTCCAACGTGGCGTGGTTGCGTACCACATCACGTAGCCCGTGCCGAGCGCCTGATAGCCGAACCCTTGCGTCGGTCGCGTTCCAGCCGTGTTATTGGGCGGGTGCGACACGCTGGTGAGATTTCCGTTGGCATCATAGGCGTACTGGACCGTAGTTCCCGGTTGGCCAGGCCTGTCGTCCGGAAACGTGATCTTCTGCAGTAGGCGAAGATTCGAGGGACCAACGTTTGCGAATGTAAGCGTTGTACTCATCCCGGACTCGGCCTGTACCGAGATGGTGTTGATCTTCCCGGTGGAAGACGCGTCGCCGTTGTCCCATGTATAGTTGAAGGTCAGATACGTGTTGCGATTGCGGCCAATGATTTGATAGAGACGCCCGGCATAACCGCCAACAGAGCCGAGCCACGGACACCACAGCGTAGGGTTGCCGCCGTAGAAGTAGTACGACGTTCCGGACTTCTTGGTCCAGAGCCAGCCGCACGATCCATCGAAAACGAGGGTGGCATGCTGCCCGGGCGTGAGGGGGGTCAACGGGGTTCCGGCCGGGTTTCCGGGCGGCGAATAGTAGTCGTAGCGCGCACCGTCGATGTCGTAGATCGTTTTTAGCGTGGACGACATCGAGAGGAAGTGGGCATCGAACGTGTTGGTCCAGCCGTTGCCGTACAGGCTCGTCCAGCTGCCGAACTGGTGAGGAACGCTCGCAGCGCTCTGCGAGTTGTACGTACGCCGGAAGGCCATGGCGATGCCCTTGTGAGGCACCACCATGTCGTCGTCTTGCAGCAAAAGGTTACCGGTCCCGACGTTGACCATGAGGCGCCCGCCACCGGGAACGCCTTGTTCCTGATACCGCCACCACGGATTGATCCCGGTTCCCGAGGCGGTGGAATCACCCGGGAGCGACTGCGCGCGGCGCGTACCCGGCTGCGCGGCCGCACCCGGTGCAGCGCGCCGTACGCTGCCCGCAGGCTTCACGGTGATTTCCGCCGGCACCAATGCGCGTCGGCGCGCTGCCGCCTTGATTACGGCATCGATCTCGGTTGGCAGCGCCATCGGCGGACCGGCGACGTGCACGCCGGTGGGCGGCCGAACGGCGGGGACGACCTTCGGACGCATCGCACTTGCCGGCGGCATGGACGCTCGCGCGTGCGGGGGCTCCGGGACGTGCACCCGGACGGGGGGAGCGGCAAGTGCGACCGTGGTCGGCTGCAGCTTCGCTGCTCCGCGGGCCTCGGAGGGTGCCATGGCCGCTGGCAGCGGGGCGACAAGAGACAGGCACAGCACGACGGCGACCGTGGTCCGAGGGCGCAAAGGCATGAGCAAAGCTCCCCCGCCCGGAAGGCGGAGACGAAAAAGACGCCTGCTCCGATAGTCTAGGCCAGTATGCGTCTAGTCATACCGGTACCTTGACCAAAAGTACAGGGTACCGTATACTAAGCGCTCATCGCTCGCCCCGTCAAGTAGGCCAACCGTGAATTTCCGCACCGCGCACCGCTGGAGCAGGTGCGCGATTCTGTGCCTCGGGCTGGCTTTGGCGGCAGCGCTCGACGGCGCCCCGGCGCGAGCGGCCGAGCCGCTGCGAACGAGCGTCACGCTGCACGCGCAGAACGAGCCCGTGCGTGCGGTGCTGCTGCGGCTGGCGCACCAAACGGGTGCCAACATCGCGGTCTCGGACGGCGTGAGCGGGTACGTGACGCTCGAACTGCACGGGGTTACGCTCGCGCAAGCGCTGCGCGCGATTCTCGAGCCGCTAGGCGCCGGCTATCGGCTTCGCGACGGCGTGTACGACATCGCGGCATCGAACGGCCCGGCACGCACCGGTGCCGGCGGACCGGTCGTCATCCCGCTGGCGCTCGTCACGGCCAAGCGTGCGGCCGCGCTGGTGCGGCCGCTGTTTCCACAAGTCTCGTTGCGTGAGGACGAGCGCGCCAACGCCCTCATCGTCACGGCCGCACCCGCCGACGTGCAGGCGATCCGCAGCGTGGTCCAGGGCATCGACGTGCGCGACCCCACGACAGCGACTACCGAAGCCTTGCCGTTGCGTGTGGCGCGTGGCAGCACGCTCGCGGATCAGCTACGCAAGGCCTTTCCGAAAGCACGCTTCGGCCTCGCCGGCGACAAGCAGCTGCTCGTCACGGCGAGCCCGGTCGAGATGGCGCAGATCAAGACGGCCGTCAACGCGTTGGACGCGCCCAACGTGACGCCGCCGCCGGTCGCAATGTCGACCGAAGCCGTCCCGGTGTCGCGGCGCGCGCCGCGCGACGTCGCGCGCGCGCTCGCGGCGCAGGTGCCGGGATTGCACGTCGCCGTCTCCGGCAGCGCTGTGGTCCTGTCCGGGCCGCCCGACGCCGTGCAGCGCGGTAAGGCGCTCGTCGCACAACTCGATCTGCCCAGCTTCGGCGAACGCTACACCCAGGTCTATCGTATCCGGACACTCGATGCGTCTTCCGTCGCGGATCTCTTGCGGCGCAGCTTCCGCGACCTCGACGTCACCGTGGACGCGTCGCTCAACGCGATTGCGGTGACGGCTACCGCCGCACAGCAGCAGCGCATCGCGGACGCGGTCACCCAGCTCGACGCGCCGCCGAATACGCAAACCGGTCAGGTGGGGCAAGGCGTCCCGCCCGGCAACGGCTCGACCGACGTCGTCACGCTCAAGTCGTACATCCCGGGCTCGGCGCAGGGCGGCGTCGATGCGGTCACGGCGTTCACCCAAGCGCTACAGATCGTTACGCCGGACGTACGCGTCGTGCAACTGCCGACTCCGGGGCAGATCGCGCTGCTGGGTCCACCCGCCAGCGTGCGCTCCGCGCGGCAGTTCATCGACAAGGTCGACGTCGTCCCGCCGCTGGTCGTGCTCGACACCGAGGTGCTCGAAGTCGACGAGAGCGTGGCCAAGAACCTGGGCCTGCAGCTGGGCACTGCGGCGCTAAGCACCACGTTTAGCGAAATGCCGGCTCAGCCGAACGCAGACGGTACGACCGGGCGCCTGGGGCAGTTCCAGGCGCTCACCCGAACGCCGATCTCCTTCACGGCGCAGCTCAATCTGCTCGTGCAGAATGGCAAAGGACGGGTGCTGGCCGACCCCCGCATCACGACGCTTTCCGGACGGACCGCGTCGATCCGAGCCGGCGACACCATCTCGATTTTGACCACCACCTCCGGCAACGCCGGGACGATCGCCACGACCCAGGTGCAGAGCTTTCAGACCGGCGTTACGCTGGACATCACCCCCTCGGTCACGCCCGACGGCGGCATCAACGTCACGCTGCATCCCGTGGTGAACAGCCTCATCGGGACCAACAACGGCGTGCCCCAGATCAGCACTCGCGACACCCAGACTACGGTGCACTTGCACGACGACGAGACGCTCATCATCGGCGGCCTGATTCAAGAGAACGAGACCCGCACGACCACTAAGCTGCCGCTCTTAGGCGATATACCCTTGATCGGGCGCATCTTTCGCAACGACTCCGTGCAAGGTCAACGCAACGAGCTGATCATCGTGGTCACCCCGCACATCGTCAAGCCGGGTGCTCCCGCACTGCCCGGGCCGGCGCTGCATTCCATCCCCACGCCTGCCCCGCTGCCGACGCTGCCGCCGAACACGCGGCTGCCCGCGCCCAACGGACAGATTCCGCACGCGCGAGCCGCCGCATCCGCACGCGGCGTCGCGCCGGCACCGACGGCATCGCCGCCCGCGATCGCCGCGCCGGTCGGGCTCGTCACCGCGTCGCCGGCGCCGCTCTCGCAGCCGACGGCGTTCGCGCAGACCAACGTGTTCACGTTCGGCTCGGCCCCGCAGAGCAACTTCGCGCGCCCGACCGATCCGGTCCAGATCTTCTACGCCACGCTCGCGCCGACGGTCGTGTCCAACGGCACGCCGGTACGCATCGCCGCCGTCACGACCTCAAACGCCAACACCGTGAAGCTCCAGGTCGGCACCCAGACGATCAGCCTCGTCCAGACTGGGCCAGGCCAGTGGCAGGCGGCATTTCCGTTCCCGCTCAGCGCTGTCCCGGTCGGCCAAGCGACGTTGCAGACCTCACTCGTCGCGAGCCGCAGCGACGGCACCTCCGCGACGATCGCGATCCCAGTCAATATCGCCACACCGCCGTGACTTCGCGACAACAGACAATCGCTGCGTTTCGCAGCGGAACCACACTACTCGGCTTTTCAGGGGCGCGCGGCGCGAAGCGCAACGTGCATCCCCAAGACCCACCGCCTAGGCGGCCCTCTTACGAACCGCCGACTTGCGCGCAGACCGGCGGCGTTCGGCCTTGCGTATGGCCTTTCGCCCACCAGTCTTCTTGCGGCCGGCGGCCTTCTTGCGGCCACCAGTCTTCTTGCTGCCGGCGGCCTTCTTGCGGCCGGCGGCCTTCCTGCGGCCACCGGTCTTCTTGCGGCCGGCGGCCTTCTTGCGCCCGCCAGCCTTCTTGCGGCCTCCGGCTTTCTTCGCGGCCTTCTTGCGCCCGCCAGCCTTCTTACGGCCACCGGCCTTCTTCGCGGCCTTCTTGCGCCCGCCAACCTTCTTGCGGGCAGTGCCGTTGCGTGCGGCTTTCTTGCGCGGCGCCGCCTTGGCGCGACGGCGACGAGAGCCCCCGCCTGACGCTGTGGCGGACGGTTCGGACTTTCCGCCGCGCCGCCGTCGGCGAATCGGCTTGACGATGAGCACCTCTTCGATTTCGAGGGTCTCGCCGGCGTCCGTCGCCTTTTTCAAGATATCTTGCAGCTTATCGTTAGTAGGAGAAGGCACGTCCACGCTCCGAAAGACGAACGCCGTCAGTACTGCTTAGGAGTGGTTCCTTCGACCACGGCCACTACGGCACCCTTTGCAATGAAGGCGATTATGATCCACATTATTGCCCAAATGATCGTTGGCAAGATGTTGTAGATGTTCGCCTCAGTCTGTACGGCCTTTTCACGTTCGCCTTGCAAGGTGAATGCCAAGCACTGGCAATTCGGTACGATCGGCACACACGCGCGCGCAGACATCGTCGGGGTCGGTTTCGCAGTCGCGGCAGCAACCGCGGCGTGCATCGGGACGATCGCGAGCAAGACGAGGGCGAATCCAAAGAGTTGTGCACGCATGGTCCCTTCTCTAACCGGCCTTGAGACCGAACTTCAGCAAGAGATACGCGAGGAGCACGGCCGCAAGCAACCGGATGAACTCCTGGGTTGATGATGACGTGACATTGTCCCAGAAGGTCTCCAAGCGGTTTGCCGAGAGCCCGCGAGACACGTAGAGGTCGTAGTCGAAGACCTTCTTCAGCACGGATGCTACGGAATCGCTTTTCGTCGTGTCGCCAATCCACGTGTGATCGATGATCGACAGCAGCGCGACGAGCTCGGCCTCCCGGCCGGCTTCGATTGCGGTCCGACGGCACGACTCGCAGACGTCACCCACGAGAACCATCAGCCGCGCGTCCTGGATGTACTCGTTATAGTCGAAGAGGCAGCCTTTCGTGAAGTAGTGCTCACTCGGGACGCCGAGAAAGAACTCCGCAGTTGCTGCCTGCGTCATCCGTAAGATGAACTCCAGCGCGGACGGCGGGGCCATTGCAGTGCGCCAACGGCCCAGACTAACGACCACTAGGTCGTCGGTGGACGACGAATAGTAGTTGTTGAGAAACCGTGTTTCGGTGAAGATGATCCATTTGGCCGGGACGGTCGTGGTCTCGAGATCCTCCGTGCGCACCTCACGATCGACGTAGCGCCGAGCGAGCCTTACGAGCGCGAGCGCCCTGTCCACATATTCGTCGATGTCGACTCCGTCGTTTGCCGGGGCTTCCGCTCCGTCGTCCGCTTGGGCTTCCACGCCCTGCGTCCCGTCTGCGCCGGCGTCGCTCGGCGGGACGTCGCGCGAGGCAGGAATCAAGCCCGTCAGAAGCTCGCGTTCCGTTTCGTCGACGAACATGTGATTCACAGGCTTCGCTACCTCGACCCGCATTCGGTCGAGGTTGAAGACACTAAACTCGAACACACGCTGTAATCGGTTCTGCGAAAGGATGAGATAATTCGCCGCCCTCTGTGCCACCGTGTGGCAATCGAGGAACGCGACACAGACGCGCCGCACGTCCGGCACCGCTGGCTGCGCCGTCGCGTCGGACTGCCCAGGAGTGACGGCCGGAGTCAGAGTCACGTCAAAATACGACAACGCTTACGTTACCGAGCATCGCGCGTTGAGCGCACCGTCGGAAGAATAAGTCGCCGGGCCGCAAGACGTCGCCTCGTCCTACCACGCTGAAAAACGGTCGTCGCGGAGTATCGCGGATCATCAATGCTCGCATACCCTTTCACAGCGCGTGTTCATCCACGCTGTAAAACCCGCACTCAAACGAGAGGCCAGCCGTCCCACCCGTTCTATTTCGTAAACCGCACTATAGCGCGGAACCCTAGGGTCTGTCTATGGGACAAGACCGACCGAGGCTGGAGATGGCCGGGCGCCAAGCTCAGGGCATAGCTCGCGGGTGTCGCAGAGTCTCAGAAGTTCGTACCCCGGCCACGTCCTTGTGGCCCGAGATGACGCGGGAGAGCGCTACAATATCGCAGAATCTGACACGACGTTCGACAAGAGTGCGCCCATGCTAAACGTGCTGAAATTTCCGACGACCGCGATGTTCGCCTTCTACGTCATAGCCGGACTAAGGACGCCGGCATTATCGCTGACGCTTCCTAACGGCACGACGAAGACCTGCACCGTGATAAGCGGCGGTCGACCCTTGGTGGTTCGCGAAGAGTCGGATCCAAGGGACACCGGTCTTATCGGCTCGACCAACTGGCCGGCCGGCGGTGGCGGTGACTATCGCATTACGTACTACCAAGGGACGATGTTGAGGCTTTATCCGCTCATGGATGAGGCTGCTCGCCAAATCAGCGGAGGAGCTCCCGGCCCACAGACAAATGCGCGCACGCTCGTCATGCTCTTTGCCGCGTATCACGAGTGTGCGCACGCGCGGCTGCAGTCGGGCGACGAATTCAAAGTCAATTGCGAAGCGCTGATCCAAATGCGGCACTTTGCGGTTCAGGCCGGATCGCTGACAGAGGGCGTGCTCGCCAACTGGCACTACGACCTTGGCGCGACCAATTCAGGGGTCGACGGAGCGACGTATTGGCAGAGAACCGTGGAATGCGCGAACAGGTATCCCCAGCCAGCTGCGGGCTGGGATACGGGATGGGCAAAGACCTTTTAGTTAGAGGGTTTGCCGCCCACTCCCCAGCACTTTCCGCTATTGTGGGTGGTGACGATATGCTCCGCATGCGGCGGCAGCTTATCGAGAACTTCGGCTCGGCATTGCGACGGCGTTCCGCTGCTGCGTTCCTCGGTGCGGGCTTATCGCAAGGTGCAGGATACCCGACCTGGCAAGGGTTGCTCAAGGATGCGGCGCTCGAGCTCGGCCTCGACGTCCGCCAAGATTGCGATCTGGTCGACGTAGCGCAGTTCGTGGTCAATGAAGACGGCGGAGAGCGGGCGCGGCTCAACCAGCTCATCAAAGAGTCGTTCGAGACCATCAAGCCGGTCCCCGAGGCGATGAAGGTACTCGCACGGCTCCCGTTGGCCAACATCTGGACGACGAACTACGATACGCTGATGGAGCGCGCGTACGCCGAGGTTCGGCGTTCGGCCCCGGAAGTGAAGCGGCACCATGGCGACCTGACGCTTCGCCACCATGCTCAAACCGTGCTGTACAAGATGCACGGATCCGTCGAAACTCCCGAGTCGTGCGTGATCACGAAGCACGACTTCGAGACGTATGCACGAGACCGAGCCGGGTTTCTGCACCTCCTGGCGGCCGACTACATCGAGAAGACGTTCTTGTTTCTCGGGCTTTCGTTCAGGGACCCGAATATCAACTATCTCCTTGCTACGATACGCTCGGTTTTTCGCGGTGGAGCGCCGTCGCACTACGCGGTGATGCAGTACCCGCAGAAGAAGGCCTATTCCAGTTCGTCTCGCTACGAGCACGATTTCAACCGCTTCAAGCGCTGGACGGGTGACATGACGCGGTACGGGATCAACGTCTTTGCGTTCAACGGCTTCGACGAGATCGATCAGCTGCTCGATGACATCACCATCGAACATAGACGGGAGAGCAGCCGGCACAGCGTCTACGTCAACGGCAGCTTCGGGCCGGACTCGGCCGGCCGTTTGAAGATGGAGAGATTGTGCCGCAGCATCGGCGAGTTCTTGGCAGATCGTCAGAAGCGGTTGGCGACGGGACTGGGGCTGGTGGTCGGCGCGTCGACGTTGAGAGGCTTCATCGAAAGGCTGGATGATCAAGGCAATCCGATGCACGGTCGCCTCTTCGTTCGTTCCATACTGAAAGGACATCCGCTCGAGCTGGAACGGCGTCGAGACCTGATGATGCAGTGTGAGACATGGATCTTGATCGGAGGCGGCTCGGGTACGGAGGCCGACGTCGGTGTGGCGCGATCGTTGTCGGACGGGCTGCTCATCCCGATTCCGGGAACCGGCGGAACGGCAGACGTCGTCGCCAGGGAGATTCTGAACGGGCCGAAGTCGACTCGCGAATACCGAGTCGTTGCTGACCTCAAGAAGGCGAAATTCTCGGTCGCTCGCGATGGAGACGACGATATCAGCGCCGTCGTCGCCGCGCTTAAGCGCCACCTTACGGTTGACTGAGGAAGAAGCGTGAAAACGTAGTACTTCACGCTCGTGCCTATCCCGTTTCCGAAGCGGAGGGTCTCGCGCGCGGTCGCGGCCGAGGAGCTCGCGATCCTGGAGCGGACCTAGAGCCGCACGTCGACGATGGCCTCACCGAAATCCGAAGCGCTCCCGCCGAAGAGATTCACGACGAATCGTCGGACTCCGTGCTTGCGGAAATTCAGAGTCGGACGGCAATCTGGAAGATCACCCCGTTAGCGGTGGTCGGCTTTCTCGCTCTGGCGATCGCGTGGACTTCGCTGGGATGGTCGGCCGGATTCCTCGTCCCGATCATCGCGATCCCGACGCTGATCTGGACCTATCTACGTGATGAAACCAGGCGCACGACGGTCCTCATGTACGATCTGGAACCTGACGCGGTGGAGGCCGACGAGCGGTTCCACGAAGGCCTCGCGGCCATGCAAGCGGCGTATCTGGACCGTCGAGGCGTCCGGAGCAAACGCTGATTACAAATATCACGCCGGGGCGAGCCAACTGCAGCGGTGCAAGAAGACCAACTTTACCGCGGCGCAGCCGCCCGGGATCAAGACGAACGTCCCAGTTGCGGCCCTCCGGCTGAGCTCCGAAACGCTCTACTTCTTCCCCGAGCGCGCATTCGTGTACGGGCCATCGGGCCGCGCCACCTCGCCGATGAATGCGCGACAACCATGCGGTTTTTTCGTTGCGAGCCGTCGATTCCGTCACAATTCCGTCAACTTTACTGAGCTGGCTGGAATCGCGACCGGAATCGACGTCAACGTAGTGCGGGCGGCAGATCAACGCCCTTCTGCGCGAGACGCATTGCAACCAGTCGGAGGCCCAGGAGCTGATCGAGCAGACCCGCCTCTATCGCCACGTCGCTCGCCCCCGCCAACTGCTCCACTGCCGCTTGGAAGTCGCCCGTTTCGACGTAGCCGATCGCAAGTTTCCGCTTCGCGCGTACGAGCAGGCCGGGTCGATTACCGACCTTGGTGAGTCTTTCGACTCCGCATTCTTGATATGCGACACCCTTCGTTCGCCCGCGCCCCGAGAGCATCGCAAACCCCAGCTCCGATTCGGCGTCACCGATATAGTCGCTGCCCTCTGACTCAGCGGTTCGAATGGATAACACGCGTCGATAGTCGGCGACCGCTCTCGCGACATCACCGCGGGCAAGTCTGATGCTGGCCCGAATCGAGAGTTGTCCGGCGCGGTCGCCGCCGCGACGTTTCAGCGCGCCATCGATGTGCTCGCCAGCAAGGCTGAGCGCGCTGTTATGCCATTTGCCGGGTGGCAGATATTTCGCCATGGCGTAAAACTCGCTCGCTAGCGCGCCGTGCGGTGCGATCCTGAGCGAATCCGGCATGGTGACCTTCGAGTCGCGCAACGCGGCGCGAACGCGTTCCATGCTGCCGAGCGCTGCCAAACAGCCCATGTACAGGTGCGCGTGCAATCCGAACCACGAACCGGCGTTGGCCCATTCGCCCAGCGCGGCGTTCCAGAGGGGCAGGAAGCCG
Organism: Vulcanimicrobiota bacterium; assembly: GCA_003140215.1. Classification (GTDB taxonomy): domain Bacteria; phylum Vulcanimicrobiota; class Vulcanimicrobiia; order Vulcanimicrobiales; family Vulcanimicrobiaceae; genus Vulcanimicrobium; species Vulcanimicrobium beijerinckii. The sequence goes on from PLJL01000004.1 coordinate 591,220, forward strand.
TCGAATCCGCGCTTCCCGTACGGAGCGCCGGCAAGTTCGCGAATCGCAATCCACAGGCGCGTAAGGCGCTCTAGCTTGTTCGATTCCGCCCTCGCTTCCGCGATCGCCCGCTCTACCTTAGCAGCCTCCGGCGCCGTGTCGGCCTGGAACCGCCCACCCAAGAGTTCGAGCTCGGGACGATCCGTCAGGTGCGTTCGGCCACTTCCCCGACCCCGCGCGAACGACCGCACAAGCCGCCTGATGGACTCGTATTGACGCGGCGGCGAACTATCGACCTTGTTCGGGAGCACGTCGCCGGCGAGCAGTCGTTCCACTTCCTTGACAATTGCGTCGTCCGACCGGCGTCGGTCCGGCAACTTGAGCGCTGGACCCAATGTGTTGAGCAACTCCTGCAGCGGCTGCTCAGGCGCGAAGATGTCCGATTCGAATACGTAAATCGGCTTGCCGAGCAAAACCGCTTCGAATATCTCCAGTTCGAAGTACGAAGCGCGCCATTTCTCGGTCGTGCCCGGAATCTCAACGCTACTTCCATGGCGCTTGTGCAGCAGGCAGATGAAAATCTGGGAGCGCTGGATGTTCCGAAGGCACTCGTCGAGCCTATCGAGCGAAGCCAGCCCGCTGAGTCGCGCCCGGCGCAGCGGCGGGAAGTCAGCGGCCCAAACAGGTCGGCCGTACGCTTCCCCAAGAGCCCAGATGCGCTGCCGAATTGGTAGCGGCTCGTCCTTTGGATCTTCGAAGACCGAGGAGAGAAACGCGAAAGGAGGTCGTTCCACGATCGTTATTTGGACGATCGCCGCGCCGCGACGAGTACCCGAGGTCGGCCCCTGTGCCGGGGGAGGCGACTATGAACGTCCTCGCGCCGTGTGTCCCTCAATGCAGCTTGCATCGATGAAGATTCACGCACTGCTGGGGTTCTTGTAGAACTCACCCGGATTGAGGTCGAAGAACGCATTCCGATACGCAAACGACTTGAAGAGCAGGGCAAATCGCGAGCTGTGTTCTTGATCATCAAAGGTGGTCGTTCTCATGCGGACACCCTCGTTGTGCTCGCTGCAATACGGTACGCCCAACAGCACGATCGAAATGCTTTCCTTCCGAAATTTCAGCTGCTTGACAACTGGCGTTATGAGCGGAACCCTATGCACTTCCGGCTGACCGCACACGCAACATCCAGGCGGCCACCTCGGCTCCCACGTCCTAGTGTTGCCTGGTTTCTCCAATGCGGATTCCAAGAGGGCTTCGGGAACGGAAGACGCCATGCCGATCGTTGGCGAAGTGACAATTCGTAGGTCTTCCCACGGCGTCGGCACTGCGTACGTTGGTTGGGAGCGGATTCGCTCTCGATCTTTGATCGGGGAAAGCCTTTCATTCTCCGCGTCAAAATATGAGCAGCACTTCGGGCAAAGCAAGTCGCGTTCAACGCGCCCCGACGCCTCCATTGGACACTTGCAACGAGGGCAAGGCCCGCGTCTCGGAAGCCCCCGGAATGGTGTGGCGATGACAAAGGCGCCGACACCGAGCAGCAGTAGCACACCGAGGGTCTTCAGTACCCATCCCTCACCCTGGACCATGGCGTAACCAACGGCCCCGAAGATCGCCGCACCGGCTAAGAGTTGCGCCAGCGCGACCCACGAGGGTCGTAGCATGCCTGCGGTATCAGTTCTTTCCATTTGGCCCTCGCGCGATGAGACGGGCTACAGCCGCGCACCAATCAATTGTGGCACAAGCAGAGCGACCATTCAAGCAGCGTCGTCGCTTACGATCTGTCACGTCGTATAAGCTGGCCGATTCGACCCGGATTTGGGATTCAGCCCTGCCGCTCTGGGAGCGATCCCTCTTGAGTTGTCGGCGCGCGCTCTTTCAGCGGAAAGACCCGGCTCGCAGCCACCAGCGCAATGGTGCCACTAAACGTTCGTTGGTCCACAATGTCTCCACAATGGCCGACTGCGCGGCAAAGAATCAATATGACGAGATTCTTGAGGACTTGAACCGCGCTCGTTCGTTGTTGGCGCTCTTTTCTATCGGCGTCCTCGAAGCGAGTCGGAAAGTAACCGTTGTGCAGAAGCGTGTTTCGCAGAGCCAAGGCGTACTTTTCCATCGCCCCTGACGCTGGAATATTCCAGTCGGACATGAAGCGCCGCTCGCGCTCCTTCGTGGGCGTATTCCGCGCCCCGTTGATAGCGTTGTTGACGGCGTTGCGGATGTTGTCGGGAGCTCTATCAAGGAGCGGCCTCACCGCTTCCGCTAAGGACGCTCGAAGCGAGCTCCAAGCCTTATCGTTGATGATCGGCTCCGGCGGAGCGATCTTATGCCACGCCTCGATCGCGGCATGTATTGCGAGGACGAGACTCTGCAGTTTCAGATCGAGAATGCGGTCCTCGGCGTCAAAGAGGTGCATGAGGACGACGTCGATCGGGAAGCCGTCGTTCATCGCCGTCAGAAACCCAGAGGGGAAGACGTCGACGAAGTCCTCCGGTGTGTATGCCGATGGGTGGACCGAGAACGGCTCGATGGTGGTGGGCCCGGGCGTCATCCTCGGCTTGAACGTTCGCGTAACTAGAGAACCGTCTTCCGCGAACGACTCGGTGAGGAAGACTCCGACTTGGCGACCGCACATGAAAGACACGGAGAGCCAAAGCGCTCGATATTCAAATTCGGCCAAGGGTTCGCCATCGTGGACCGCCACTATGATCTCTTCGCCGGGCGCGCGGAACGAAGAAACCCTTTGGATGTCAAGTCGCCGGGCAGCGTACTGGCCGCTGAACGACGAACCAGTCGGAAGCTTTGCCGATGAGAAGACGTGACGATACAGCACCGGCTTAGCCTCGCTGTACTGCACCTCGAGTTCAAAGCCAACGAAAAAGATGTCGGCTACGTCTCTCCCACCAGTTTCAAGGCGACGCTCGCGGGTTTGTCGCGCACGATACGTCGGGGCGCTCCCGCCCTCCGCCGTACCAAACCGGTCGGCAGGAACGTTGGAGCCCAGAGGCTCGTCGTCGGTCAAGAGCCGTTCAAGGTTTCCGGCAAGCCCCACCGTTCGATCGAATGGCGATTGTATTTGGCCTTCGATGCCCGAGACCGAGGCAGTGATCGAGCCGAGCCCGTTTCGAGTCCGAGACCAACCCCTCAGCGTGAGTGGACCGGAATATGACGCTGTCAGGGCTATTGGCGAATCAAGAACGCGACTGAAGAGATCTGCAGGCTCTTCGAACATCGAGGAGTCGCCTTCGGGTTCGAACACCGCGATGATGCCGTCGGCGACTAACTTCACCGACGACGCGCTCATCGGAAGTTCGATGGTCCGGATCAACGCGCCGTTGGAAGAGAGCGACATCCTCAGGTTCGAATGGTCCAGGAGCTGCAGTTCGGCGACGTCGGCGCGCCACATGAACAGAGCGGAGTCCGACTCCAGACGGAAGGCAGGCTCCGTTTCGAGCACCCAAAGATGCTCGCGGACCGAGTTTGCGAACGCGGCGAAATCCATCGGCACACCCATGAGCCGACACTACTACGGCGGCGTACCACGTCCTCGGGAAACGGGACCGAGCAACGCGGTCGACTCGTCTGGATTTCCGGCGTTGCGTTCGGGTAGTGGTCCCCTCCCTTTCGGTGGCTGGCACGCCGCCGTCGAAGCTTCCGCCCTCGCCCGGGCGCGTGACGGTAACGCGGGCGCCGAGGCCGGCACGGGGGATCGCTACGTCCGGCTGGTCTATTTGTGGGGGCCCCGGCCATGCGTTCACCGAGCCCACTGTGAGGTTCTACGGCACGCCAGAGTCAGGCTGGCGTGCCGTAGCGGTCTGCCTCGCTTATGGGCTTCCGATCCTCGCTTTGCAGCGGGTTTGGTACGTGCTCGACTCAAACGAGCCGACCGGCCCGAATTGGGAAATTAGGTTCCGGAGCGCCGATGCTAGCCGAGGCGGATGCACTCCTTGCAGCGCTCTTTGCCGCCCTTCCCGTCTTTGCGGTGTCGCTTCTCTATGCGCTTACCATCCGGGCAGTCGTTGTGGTCGTGATAGACCTCGCGATGCTTCGGCTCATACTCGGGCGAGTCTGTATGATATGCCGGGTCTGGTCCCATTGGACACCCCTCCGTTCGGTTGGTGAATCCAGCTCGCTTAGCCTACTCTGCGGAGCGCACCTGTGCTGGGCGCATCGTCGTGAACGCGCCGTCGTGACGTTCGATCCGTGCCGTGCCGCTGAAGCGTTGCGCCGCGCCGGACGCCGGTATCGTGACCTGCCGGCCAACCGGAATTCCCGGAATTTGCGGCACTGGCTCGTCGTCCATCGGGCCGAAGCCGGGCTCAATCGCGATCACGACGGCGGCCGTAGCGGCCCGCAAGGCCTGCATGCGACGGTCTTTCCAATTCCCTCTCATAGTTATAACTATCGGCCTGACCGCGTACCGGTGTCTCTTAGGGGCAGCCGCGCGACTCTAGGTGCCTGTCGAGCGTTCGCGTCGCTATGAGTCGCCAGCCAAGGTAGCTCGCAAGAAAGAGGGCGATCATAGTCAAGTACGAGATCAGGTGCATGAGAAACGCGCAGGCGAATACTCCAAGCGCCGCTACGTACAGGTGCTTGGCGTGCTCGCGAATCGCGGCCAGGGACCGCCGAGCGCCGGACATGCAGCGCGCGATCCGCGCACCGCGATACGCGGCATAGGAGCCTAGCAGCGCAGCCGCCACTGCAACCATGATGGAACTAGCCGGCAGGTTCAAGAGAGCTCGCCGCCGCTGGCGCTCGCCGCCGCGCAGCGTGGATTGATCACGACCAACCTCTCGCGGTGACAAAGACGTCAACTGTCGTGAGGCGCATTAGGGATCAGGTCTAAGGGGCTCGGAAGAGCCTTGATCGGGTGCCACCTTATGCGAGCGCACCAACTCATCGCCAACCTTAATCAGCTCAAAGTCGCCGTCGCGCGTGCGTTCGATGATTCGCCCCTCGCGCATAAAGTGCGTCGAGTGCCCGTCGGCTAGGGCTTGCGTGACTTCGCGTTTTATCAGCTCGTTCGCCGCGGCCACTGCCTTCAGCATCTCGTCGGTAAACTCTCCCATCGCCTTCAGAGTACCACGCATCCCGGAGGCGCGCATGAGGGCGCTCAACGAAAGGCTCGACTTTCGGGTCGGGGAGCCACGGCAAGTTAGGTTGCGTTGCTCACGGAGCGACCTTGACACGGTTGACACCAAATACTGAGTTTGTCACGGTTGTCACGGGGTCACGGTTGTCACGGGCAGTCCGCCATGCCGCAGTCGCCGCGCCTGCGGCTCATAGCACAACCCCCTCTGCTCGTCGGCTGCGGAGTGCCGGAATGCCATACAGCTGACACTCTCTCCCGTACGCTAAAGGACCAATGCATTGTCTCCCGAGGAAGCCTATCGGACGCAAGCCGCCGGCTCAGTTTGGCGACCCAGTGCGTACACAGATCCTAAGAGCGCTCGTCGACGGGCCCGTGCGCCTGCGCGAACTCGCGCGCCGAGCGGGGGCGGGCTATCGTTCAACGGTTGACATCAGCAGGCGTCTACAGCGTATCGGCGTCGTTCGGGTCGTCCGCTGCAAACGCAAGAAGACATATGCCTTGCTTGACCCAGGGTTCCCAGCCAGCAAAGAGCTGAAGAAGTATTTGTGTACGCTGGCTTCTGCCGGCGACACCGGATACGAACCGGTGCGAGACGTCTCGCACATTTGGCATCGGCGAAGCCCCCGACCAGTCGAACCTGCGCATCCCGAGCTGCTGTTCGGAAGCCCCATCCGAACGCGAACCCTCGCACTTGTTGCCGTTCAAGGTGAGTTGACCGTTAAAGAAATCGCAGAGAGTCTCGGCGAGGATTCGGCCCGTCTAGGTGACGAGATGGACTTCTTGGTCTCGATCGGGCTTCTCGAACGGCGTCGGCACCGTATCCGACGCACCTACTCGCTGCCGGCTTCTCGAATAGGTGGAACTGAGTTACGGAGACTGCTGCGCCGGATGGCGCGTGCGATCCCCGAGCTGGACGTAGGAGCACACGTGCTGCGCGTCCCCGGAGATGTTCGAGGGAACAAGAACCGTGAGCCGACGTCCACGCATAATCTTGTAGCACAGCGCCTACCCTTCATGACTCCGGCACAGGCGCGATTGCTCACATTCGTCGCGATCAAGCCACGGACGGTTCGAGAAATGTCGACCGCATTTGGAGTTTCCTGGCAGTCAGTTCGCTCAACGGTGCACTTTTTAACGCGGTCCGGTCCAATATGTGTAACGCGGCCAAGTCGGCACTTTGAAGTGTCGTTGAACCCTGCGTTCCCCGCCTTCGTGGAACTGCGAGCTACTCTCGGCGCGGCGCTGGGACACGCTCGTGAAGAGGCAGCAGGCGGATCACAAGCTGGGATCCCAGACGTATTTGGGCACGCGCTGCGATTCCGAGTACTTGCGGCGCTCGCCGCCCGCGGGGAGGCGGACAAAAGGGAAATCATTGCTCTCGCGAGCCCTCGTATTAAGGACAGTGCAATCGGACAATATCTCGCATTGCTCGTACGGCGGATGCTGATTACGAGAACGCCACGTGGATATCGATTCGCGCCTACCCAGCAGGCCGCTGCGATCGCGCGCTTGATGTCGCGCTATTCCCATCTCGTTCTCGATACCGCTAAGTAGTCATCATAAATTTGTAGCAGTCACGGGGCGCGGAGTGCTCGTCATACGACGGCCATCGAAACGTTCCCGAAACGAGGGTGGGCCGAGGAGCAAATGGGCCTCGATCTTGGCCGGCAACGAAGCCTTATGCTCTCGAAAAAGGGTTAAGTTACCGTCTCCAGCCACTCTTTTAGAAGCGTATCGTCGACGAAATGCTCGCGGTGACGCAGGGGAACTCTTGTGTCTTTCACGGCGTAATAGAGCGCGTCTAGCTCGTCCCGGCCCGTCGGAAACCAGTCACCGCGAATCCAATCGACGAAGCGCACCGAAAGTCGCGAGGTCAAATCTCCGCGTAAAGGGTATGCTTCGCGTGTTCGAGCCCGAAAACCAAAGACGTCAACTTGCTTTTCCCCATCACCAGGAAAGTGCTCCATAAAGATCGCTTCGCATTCCGAGAGCGTCTTGGCCCCAGCCAAGTATGCACCGCCGACTGTAATGTGTCGCCGTCGCGGAACATTGGTCAGGATGGTGTCCAGCTCGTGTGACATCGTTGCCAGCGCCGTCACGTTAGCGACCTCCGCGATCCCGGAAGAGGTGAAACCCAGTGCCGGAAGTTCGCCTAGCATTGCCACGTACGCATCGAGGTGCCCGCTCGCGTACAGGGTAACCAGACCGCAACACCAATGGAAGCGACTCGCGAAGAACTCGCCGACAAGATACGCGTTCGCGCAATGGATTGCTCTTGTCTCGTCGAGAAGACCGTAGATCAGATTCTTCGTCGGACCACCAGTCTTCAGGTCGCTCCGCAAATCAGGCCGCAAGCGGATCAGCTCGGCGATAGCTTCTTTCTTGCGGACCGCACTCTCTAGGAAGGCGGTATAGTCTTGGCTTGCGCGCGAGGAACCGCCCCAACCCTCCACGATGGGTCGAAAGAATGTCGGATTTCCGCGGAGCGGGCCTCTGCGAGGGGCGCGCCGCCCTGTGCGCCCGTTGTTGACGCCCCCTAGCTCTGGTCCGCCGGCGGTGGGGTGCATTTTGCCCGGAGTTTGCACCCATTGGTGCATTTTGCTTTTAATATGCACCTAAGAGTGCAAAATTTCCGAAATCTGGACCGATTGACGGGTGCCCAGGCGCGCGCTAAGTTCAACGGGTGCAGCGACCGGGCGGCAATCGACGCGGAGGGTCTAGCGAATCCGTCGACGGGTCCAAAACGGCGCTAGGCATCGAACGCGGAACATTTTCGATCGAAGAGGCGGCTCAGCGGTTGGGACTTAGCACAAAAGCCACTCGAAAGGCAGCGAAGGCGGGGCAGTTCCCCTCGATACGAATCGGGCGGCGTCTGCTCATCCCGCGCGAAGCATTCGAAGCCTGGTTACGCTCGCCAACAGCCGTACAGGGCAACGCGCCGATGCGTGATGCAGAAGCTACGTCTCCGGGCGGTTCGACTCGGCGCCGACGGAGGACAGGAACAACGGCCTGACCGGCAGCGCGTCGCGCTGTAAGAGAGCTTGTCACGGAGAAAGGCGGAGGCTCCGAGACAGTGTCCCGGAGCCTCCGCCCTAGCACCGGCCGAAGCGTGATATTTGCAGTCTCTCGCCACGGCCAGCTTGGGATTATCTTACCACGCGAAGCGTGCGTATGCGAATCCCGCGGAGTATTTTTCTTCATGCCCTTTCGTGACCATTCACGACTCCTCGCGTCCTCTCGGCAATTCGGCCGCGCATCCGCCCTTCAGCCGGCTCTTGTTTCACAGATCTCACGCGACAAGCGCAGCCCTTCTGGTTCGCTGTTCGGTGGTCTGGCGAGCGTTCCGGTGATTGCTCTGTGCGCGACGAGAGCAGCCGCAGCCGCGGTCGCGCAAGCGTTTCTCGCGGACCGATGGCTATGCGACGAGCCACTCGTTATCGTCCTCGTCGACGCAACTGGCAAGATTCAGCGCACCGAGTGCTGCTGCGCTGGCTTCAGCTCGAACGGCGGCTGTCTCCATGTGTGGGTCGCTAGTTGCGTTCTCGCCGCCCAAAGGCAAGTACATTGAGCCGGCATCACGAACCCGGCTCGTCTGGCGAGGTTGGGCGTCCAGAAGGCACCAATGCCGACGGAGCGCATCGATCGCAGTCTGGAGCGACCAGACGAAATGCGATGGCAATTCTGAAGGACGACGGCGTGCGGCCCGTTGACCGCAGCGACGTGCACTTCAAGGTGCAGTCCCAGTCAAGCTCCGCCTGGTACAACGTCGTCGTCGACCTCGAAGATGGCATTCGGAATTGTTCGTGTCCGCAACACGCGCGGCTCCGAAGCTCCGGAATCATGAACGCAGGGTGCAAGCATGTGATCGCGGCCGAGCTGTGGATCTACCGCGAGTACGTCGGCGGCGAGATTCCCGCGTCGGGCCGTCCGGATAATGTCCGCAAGCACCCTCGGTACAACGAAATTCGGGAAAACCTCCCGATAAGCACCCTGGAACTGATCCGTTGCCTTGTCGCGTCCCTGACCCACGAGGAACTCATTCCCAGACGCCACCGTCGTGGCCGCCGGCCTCGATCGTCCGCCGAAGTATATGCGAACCTCCTGGTCGCCGCGGCTTCAGGAAAAGCGAGTCGCGAGGCGGTCGATCCGACGATTCTGCGGGCTGTCGGTTTCGCGAGACGTATACCGGTCGCGACTCGTCTCAAGGCCATGCAGGATTTGCGCGTTCGGGACGCCCTCAGAAAGCTGCTCGGGAGGACAGCCGTCGCTGCGGGGCCGGCAAGAAACTTCGGCCAAGACTCTCACCACTACCGAACGCCGTATAGCGTTCTCAAGTATGAGCTGCGCGACGAGAAGCGGACGATAGTGCTCCGCGCCGTCCGTTGCAAGGTGCACATAACGATTGACACGGACAAACAGCTAATCGTCAGTGGCTACGTTTCGAACGCCAACGTGCCGGACATTGAGTTCTTCGACCAACAGGTCGACGATGCCATGAGCTTGTTCGGAGTAATCGATACGTGGCACGCGGATAATGCATACCGCTCGCTTGAGACAGTATCGCGAATTGCCTCATTGGGCGGGGATCCGTCGTACATCGAGTTCGCTGTACACGACAAGCCTAACGGTCATCCAATTTGGGATATGGCGCTTACGCGCTACCGCAAGCGGGAGGAAGAAAATGGCCCCCACCCACGATCGCTGGTGGAGTCGGTCAACAATGCGCTCCGCTCGCATGGCCACAAAGTTCGTGCTCGACTGGAGATCACACGGGAGTGCGAAATGTTAGCCCGCATGGTCGTCTACAACCTACGCCGACTAGCATATCTGCACGTAGCTAAGGGCCTCTTAATCGCATTCGCTGATCAACGAGCCATGCACGCAGTCCGCTTCGAATTACCGGCTCCCGCGTCAGGAGAGCGGGCTGCATGATCAATCCCGACAGCGCCCCTTAGGGTCAGATTCTGCCAAAGTAGCGAGGCCTGATTCTCGCCGGCGAGGAGCTCACTCGCCGCGATCGCCCTCTCCGATCTGTGAAGCAGCTTGCGCCTCTTGTAGGCTTGCTGATTTAAGGGAACTGCTCCGTGGCCCGTGCGTGAATAAATCAGCAGGCCACTGCATAAGTCAGAAGGCGAGCGAATAAATCAGGAGAGGACCCATCTCCAAGGCTGACGATCCTTGGGCGTCCGGGTGTGAAACTTACACAGCTCGCATCTCTACGATGGAGCGACGTGCTGCGACCGTTGCGAATGCGCCTTGCGCAGATCCGACACCATGGGATCGCGGTGGTACTCAGAAGTCTAATCGAGCCTTCCGTCGAGCGCGCTTAGCTGGAGGTCGGCGCGAGAGTTTCGGAATACGCGGAATCGATCGTGGAGATTTGCCAGAAAGGCAGCGGCCCCGGAACGCTTGGCAGTGCTCGGGACCGCTGAGTCGGGCCGACGGTCGGCGGCGCCTCGGCGCGTCGTGCAACATCACGAATCGCGACCGGCCTTGAGGACTAGCCGGTAACGCCGGCGACCCTCTGTCTCACCCTACTTCTCATCGCGCGATCGCGAATGGATTTCGGCTGACAATGCGTCCGCCGACGCGAAACGCGACACGGCTAAGCTTGCGCACGCGTCCGCTCGGTACAACGACGTCGGCATATTCCCGGTACGTAGTGTCGTAGATGTCCGCGAACTCGATGACGGCCTGGCCGGTGACTTGATGTGCTAGCTCGGGCGACAGGGTCGCGCTGACGGATGCACCGACAGCGAGCTCATCAATGTCGATGACGGTGGCAGCGTACGGCAAGAACACGCACGCGTCGAGGGCCGCAGCCTTCCCGTCATTCACGGCTATGATCTCGGCGCTGCCGTCGCTGTTGCTGCGCACCTGAAGCGCGACGTGCGCCAACGCAGAGCCCTCGTCATTGGATAGAAAGAGCGCGTCGTAGGGCACTCCTTCCGTGCCGAGTTCGTACGCCGCCTGAACATCATCGGCGATCCATGGACGCGTGAAGATATCATTCCAGTCGAATTGCGCCACGGGGTCAAGACGGCGCGATATATTCGTGATTCTGGCATACGCGCGCTGCGCGATTTCCTTAAGCGCATCGATAGCGTCGTAGAGGTCGTTGAATGTCACGGGATTCCCGCTCGGAACGCCGTGCAAGAGCGCGTTGAGATGCGGCCCGAAGCGCGAGCTGATCGCTTCGAGGCGCGCAAGGTCCGCACGGAACACCTCGGCGCTTCCTGGGTCGAACGGGGTCTCGAGCCCAACAAGGGCTTCGACCACTCCGCGAAGCGTATTGAGCCCGTCCCCATCGACGTGCCGGCGGACAACCAACGCCGCAGAGGTCGCCCACCAGCGGCGTACGCCCACGAGGAATGGATTGTTCTGCTGAGCTGCCGTGAGGAGCTCGGCGTTCCCGTGCACGATCCCCTCGAATCTGCGCTCGACTTGACGGTCCCAAAGCAGCAGGCTTATTTCCGTGGCGATCGCTTCAACGGCAGGCCGTAATTCGTTTTTACTTGTCACTGGCAGTTCGTCCGGTCGGTAGGTGTGGCAGCGATTGCACAGGTAGCCGGTGGGGACGACGGCGCCGGTTCGGTTCGGCCGTTGATAGATCCGTACGAACCGGCCTCCGCAGTCCGCGGTCGAGTGTTCCATCGGCTTTGGCATCGGTACAGGGGCCTTCGCTGTGTATACGCACTGACCCTCCTCCGTGCATACGCGAGTTTCGATGTTCTGGACGGCGACGCTAGGGTCCATTTGATGACTAGCGAGGCCCCGTCCAGGGCTCTATCATAGGCGTGTGGGCGGCGGCTCGCTCCAGGTCCGCAAGGATCGGAGCCCACACCCGGAGCCGTCGCCCCGCTCAGCCGTCGACGCGTCCTAGAAGGACAGGGCAGCGGAACGCGACCCGTGTGGCGCAGAATCGGGCGCCTCTGCCCTCTCGTTATGCGAGCGAGCATGACAACGCTGACAAACGTGACAAAACGAATTTTCCGTGACAACCGTGACAAGGCGACGTCGCCCATCAAACCTGGCAAGCCAGCCCCGGCGAAGGTGCAGGGTGCTTCCGCCGAAGACCGATCCGCCGCCATGACTTGTCGGCCGGCTCCCTCGGCGCGGCCGGCGAACTCGCGGCTGGAGTCGCTGGAAGCTGCGTCGGGGCAAAGTACCTGAGTATCGGTGTGCCCAGCTGATCGTTAGTCGGGTCAATGGCCTTGACGAACCGATCCGGCCAGCCGCTAAGGAGCAGCCCAGCGATCGTGACTAGCTGGCTCAATACGCTGGGGCAAGAATCTTGACTAAGCGCGCGAGAGACGTGCGGGAGCGCTTCGCGGACTTGCTACGCCCTCTTGTCGGTGAAGGCGGCGTCATCACGATAGAGGCACTCGTAAATGCGATGGACCTCAAGACGTCTGTGCGCCCAAGCGTTCGCCAAGACTACGTGCGCCGCTATCTCAAGGGTACGCGAAACATCGAGAGTGCCTGGGCCTGGCAGATCGGAGACTCGATCCCGCGACCCTGGTGCAGCGGGGCTTGGGGGTTGTGGTCTGCCGGCTGCTTTGAAGACTTCCTATGGCTCTTACAGCTATCGATGGAAACCACAGCCGACGCCTGGATTCAAACACGCGCAGCGCAGATGTGGCAATTCATGGACGCTATTCAACACGTTTGCAACCCGCTGCCTCATGACGATCTCCCGGAAATTCGCTCGATTAACGCCATTCGGGCAATGAGCTTCGGCGACTTTGCAATTAGTCAAGCCTTTGATGTTCTAGCGGCCGCAAGCTTGAGGCCGCGCCACGTCACAAACGTCGGTGTAACTTATCAAAACCGTTGAGGACCCACGCTTCGTGAAAGAGCTTCTTTGCGGGCGCAACGTCGAGCCCGAAGGCCGGACGCAACACGATCAAATAGGCTGCGGCGTGTTCTAAGGCCGCCTGTAGCGCGGCAGTCAGGCTCAAGCTCTGCACTTCTTTGTAGTAGCGCCAATTCAGCGGGTCGGTCCAATCGTCGAACAGTTCGATGATGAGCTGCGGTCCGCCATGGACATACCACGATGGGAGCGTGTACGAGGTGCCCTCGTCATGAACGTACTTTCGCTTGTTGGGGTCAACGCGTACTTCGCCAGGCTCTGCGAGGTCCACGGCCATATCGACGACGCCAGGAAGCCCCATGTTTTCGTCGGTCAAATCAGCCGTCTTGTACCAATCGAGGTAGTCGTGCGCCATTTCAGCTTCTCTCGCATCGTCCAACGGGGGCAGGCGCTGCAGGTCCCAGTAGTGGCGCTTGCGCGCCGTCTGGAACACTGCCAGCGCCCTTTCTCGATGCTTCAGCAAATATGCGCTTCGAATCCGATATTCGTACATGCAGCGCGACAGGATGATGCAACCGCGAATCTCGTTGCCCTTAGCGAGTTTTTCGAACGACCGCGCCACGTCCGTCATGAGAACGCCTAGATGAATTTGCCAACGACGCTGTGCGATCTCTTCGTCGTCCAGCTTCGAGGGATCAGCCGGCGCTAACGCATCGGTCGTCATTTCGACGAGCCGCCGCAGCTTGCGGAGAATCGCGATATTGGCGGCTACTTCATTCGCTCCCATTAGAGAGAAGTTTAACATAGGGCACGATGCCCTCCCGTTAACCTTTTCCGTGCATCCCAATCCTTGCGCCACACGCCGGCGATTTGACCTTGCAACCGTCCGTGCCCGTCTTGCGGATATGCGCCGAAGTCATCAAAGCCTCTCGCGGGGCCCGGGCCGCACCGGTTGCTACCTATTTTCGAGGTAACGGGTGCTGCACGTTTCTCCCATCGGCTCACATTTTTCGGCGCAGGCGTCGGGCGAAGGCGTGTAGGTCACTTCGTCCCGACCCGGACGGCCTGCCCTTTTGCCAGGTTACGACAGACGCGACCGAAGCATCGGTACATGCTGGAGCTCAGCACTGACGAGTAGTTCACGCACGCGCTTCGCAAAAACGTCGCTGGACTGCGGCGCAAGGATAATCTTGCTGACAACGCCTGCGAGATTTACCGAGACTAGTTCAAAACACGGCAAGATAGCTTTAATATCGTAAATGTGATAGACGAACCACACCCGCATCTCCCGCTCATGCCTAAAGTCTTTCCCTGACTTTATCGCGATCGTCGCAAATGGATCACGTGTCGCGACGGTGTCCTTTTCGAAGTCTATGTACCTGACCGGCTCGACGACACCTATTTTGAGTCCATCCGAGCCAGTGAACTGTGCACGAAGTTGGCCCACCGTCGACACTACGATCACACCCTCGCTCAACGATGCGTATGCTTCCCACATTTCAGGTGATTCGACTTCACCGCGGTGCCAGCAATTGATATAGGTCTGACTAATAGGCCCGGCCTCGATGAACTTATGGTATGCTGCAGCATCATCTGCCAACATTGCGTCAGCAATGATCTGCTTTGCCGGGATTGCTCCCTCAAGTGGATCAGTCTCGACAAAGTTGGTCAGCTTGTTAAAGTACAGCGCTCGGTCGCGAAGCATTGCGTCGAATTTCCACAGCGGCATGTAACGCCACAACACTTCGTCGTCCGCAGCACGATGCGACGAGTCGCCATGTTCGAATAGCTGCGGCGTAGCAGCCAGCGTATCGGCCAGAGTCGGAATGTGATAGTCAGCCATGTTCTTTTCTCTATCCACGTCCTTCGAGGTAGCCCGCGTTTAACCGCTCGGGGCCCGTGATCTGCGTTATAGTTTGGTAACTCGAGAGCAGTCCCGAGGTCACACTGTTCACTCTGCGTGAGTGGCCTATCCGCGACCGCCAAGGCGAGAACGCGGCGCGCCTCCAATCGCTGGGGATCGGGAGCAGGCCGAGATTATGTACGCTTTGGCGGCTGGCCGCGCTCGAAGGTAACGCCGATAGTCAGAGATCCGACAACAACCCGCTCGAATGGATGCGGGTCGAAGTCGACCTCGCGCTCAGCGATCGCTTCGACGTCGCCGTACGCTATCGTCAGCGGCGAACGAATATACATAGCGAGCCAAACCGGACCCCCATCGTCGGAATAGGCGGCGAACTTCGCGGCCTTCTGTTCGAACATCGGTCGAAACGCATCTTTCGGCTGCGGTCTCCCCAGCAGGAGGACGTTCGGGTGAATCTCGACGTGGGTGAGCTCGTCGCTGCGGTCCCGCGTCCAGCACGTGTCGAGCGCATGCAACGCAGGGTACTCCGGTCCGACGCGCCGCATCGATCGCGTATACGGCAGCTTGGAGCCCTCGCTGAGGATCAGCGCCACGAGTTCCTGGGCTACGGGTTCGATCGTCTTCGGTGTGGGCACCGCCCCGTAAAAGCGAACGTATATGGGGGCGTGCGTACCGAGAAGCTCGATGACACCCGACGTGGCGGCGAGCCGCTCGTTGGTTCGCCGCATCATCGTTTGAAGAACGTTGACGTATTGCAGCTCTCGTTCGTCCACGAGCGAACATAGCTCGATGCGGACCGTTCGTCCGGTGTTCAGCGTCGCGATGAAGTCAGCAGTCGCCTTGCCCTTTTCCCGTCGTGGGTCTACCGAGTGCAGCTCAGCGATCTCACCATCGACGTCCGCGCCAACCAAAGCATAGCCGATGCCGAGCAGCTCATTGATCCGCTTGTTGGGTTCCTTGTCGTCGTGTAGGTCGTGATCGCCCAGTTTCCGGCCGTCGACGACAATGCTCTTCAACCGATCTGCCCAGGGGTTTGTCCGGTCCGGGCCGCCCGGTCCCACAACGCGCACCCGGGTTGCGTCGATGTGATCGCCCAGCGTCCTGCGGCTGTCCATACTGCGCCCGTATATACCCGCCCGAATTCCGTGACCGCTGCTGTCGGCGGTTTCAGCGACACTGCGCCGCCCAGTGTGCGGCCGCCGAATCCAGTCTAGCGGTTGGGGCGGATCGACTAAGTGAACTCTTCCGCGGAGAGCGAGATCGGCCGACCATCGACCGTCCCCAGGGTATAGGCGAGCCTAAGCAAACGTGACACCGTTGTCACGGTAATTCAGTTTTGTCACGTTTGTCACGCTGACTCGTAAAGCATAGCGAGCGACCACAAACCGCGGCTATGGTTTGCGCGTCGCAGTGAGGCGCTCCAGGCCGCAAGCGATGTGCTCGCGCTTCCGCGGGCCATAGGACAAGATCTTTACGGCCGTTCTAGGCTGCCGCGACAGGGACGGAATTCGGTTCGCGTTGGAACCAGTACGCTATGTCCGGCGTCTCTTTCACGAGCGCGGGACCGTCTTCGGCGTCGACAGTTAGAGTTGCGGTGGCATTCTGCCGTGAAACGGTGAAGAGATGAGAGCCAATGGGACGAGGACGCTGGGCGAGGGGTCGGCGATGCGGTCGGCAGTGTTGGGCGAGACGGGAGCTCGTCTCGCGCGCCGCAACCGCGCCCTGGACATGCGGTACGCGGGTATTCCCTTCCGCGACCATGAGGAGCGCCGTGCCGCCCCGTTGATGAGCGACCTCGCGGAGGATCTGTACGAGGCGTTTGCGTTCGCGTACCTGGCCGTCGGGGCCGGAATTGACGACCTCGTGCAAGACATCGAGAAATGCCAGCCGCGCAAGCCCGATCTGCTCGTGAAGATGAAGGATGGCTCCTCGGTTTACGTCGAGGTCGGGCGCGTCCGCCCGTCGGAATCCGGACGGCATTCCGGTGAGATCGACGCGTTAAACAAAGGCCTCATGCTTGTCGCGCAGGCGGACGACGATCTCCGGCGCCATGTGCAAGATCGGCACATCTCTTTCGGCATGGAGACCGTCCCTGCGAAGAGCGAACGTCGCGCCGTCGTCGCGGAACTCGTCGTGACGTTGCGAGCGATGCGCTTCGACGGGTTGGAGCGGGTGGCGTACTTCAAGCCCGATCCCGCGGTCGCGCCGGTGCTGTCGAGACTGAAGGTCACGATCGCGGTCGTCGAAACGTCGTCGACCTACGTGACGGTCAGTAGCCGGGCCCGAATCGGCTCGCCCAGCGCGTCGGTGGCGGACTTCGAGACCGAATTGCGTGACAAGATCAGCCGGTGCTACGACGCCGATGCTCCGATGTGGCTCGCCATGCCGTTGGAGGACGATCGGCAGTTGCCGTCGTCAGCTCTCGCGGCCATCCGCACCGCGATTCCGAGCGATCTGGGGCAATTCGCTCGCGTCATCGTTGGTACCCTGGACGACGCGGAGGTCGTCGAGCGGCGATAACTTGGCACGGGGCGCTGCCGGCAGGCCGAATTAAGCGCCTGAACTGTCCAGAAACCGCGGGGTCACATCATAGCATCGCTAGTTACCGTGCACGTAGGAATCGGCTTAGTTTCCACTCAAAGAGCTGCGGACTACAGCACGCGGACCATACGTTTGGCTGTGGGGCGTTCGTTCTTGATCGGAGGTCGCCATGGCTCTTCCAAAGACCGCTCGCGCATTTGAAAACGAGCTGCAAGCGCTCTTCCACGACTGGACTCACGACCTGCGGTCATCTGTGTGGAAGACTCGCGGAGCTAGACCACAACTCAATAGAGCTAAAGTTCGCAAAGTAATTAGTAATTTGCAGGACATTGCCGAAGAGCATTTGCTTCATTCAAAGCTCACGAGCACTGTCCTCGCCAGTTACTCCCACAAAAAGAAATGGCAAGTAAGGGGCCGCGGATCGGCGGCGAAAATAAAGGCCTTTAAGGAGTGGTACGAAGAGCACGTTCAAACGACGAACAATGTCTACGTAATCATGCGCCGAGCAAAGGGTCAAACCTTGCCTCTACGTTGGGAAGACATTGGGTGGAAAGAATAGACCGACGGCACACTTTGAGAAGCTTTGGTTTGCTAAGGCCACCCGGGTAGATGTCTACTCTTTTTCCAATAAAAAGGCCGTGCCACGTTTTGAGTGTATGCTAACGCATCGGAACGAACCGATCCGCTCAAAGATTAGACCTGGCAGCACAAAGTACTACTATAGGTGTCCTATTTGTGCGGCTAGGAAGAGCATAGAACGGGAAATAGGCGGCCTCTTCCGTTTACGAAAATAGGCGATGCTCGGAACTCGGCCTTGGATCCATATTGATGCGGGCGTGACGAACCCGGTGCCGCGCTTTACAGACTCACAAGCCAACGGGCGGCTAAGCTTGGGAGTGGCTCGGTTCGGGATCCTGAATCAGATGGGCCTCACCAGGCAGCATATGCTCGGCCGAAAGCGAAATCGAAGACATGATCGATGCTGCCTTTCCAGGGCGAATGCTGGCTAGCAAGAAGAGCAAGCGTCCAGACAGAGGGATTAGAGCCCGTATCGAACAAGTGTTCGACTAACGATGGCCGAAAGTTGCGGTCCGCGTCGGACTGCCGGGCATTACTTTAACGTGGATTCCGAGTCTGCATCTTACGGGAATCAGCGACTCGCACGCATACACGCGGCAAATTACTTCGCTCTATTCGAATCTCTTAGGTCCCCAGCCGAGACCGAGACCGCTTGGGAGATTGCGGTTGGTGGCGGCTTGGACGTTTCGAGGCCCCTCGCGGCAGGATCAGCCGGCTCGTTTGGACGTCTAGATCTCGACGATGCGGCATTGCTCAAGGCCTACGCCGCTGTCGCGGCGGGCTCTGCTCATCTTCGCCCCGATGACGTTATTCTCGAGCTGGGCTTTCCAGGCTATCCGGCGCGTTTGGCGGCAACCGAGGACGCACCCCGATTTCTGTTCGTACGGCAGCAAGAAAACGTTCTTGAAATACCGTCGCTCTCCGTTGTCGGCACACGCGAAGCGACTGTTGAAGGGCGTTCTCGTGCTCGACGTCTTGCAAATCTGCTGGTTCGCCGCGGCATCGCAGTCTGCTCAGGCTTAGCTCACGGTATCGACGAGGCAGCGCATCTCGGGGCACTTGAGGCTGGCGGCACCACGATCGCTGTGATTGGTACGCCTCTGACCCGCAGCTATCCGAAGGAACATGCCCCGCTGCAAGATCGCATCGGCTTCTTGGGCGCTGTTGTTTCGCAATTTCATCCTGCTTCGAAGACATTGCCACTATGCTTTCCGTTGCGAAATGCAACAATGAGCGGACTTTCGCTCGGGACGGTCGTCATTGAAGCTTCCGAGACAAGCGGTGCTTTGATTCAGGCGCGAAAAGCGTTGCAGCAGGGCCGCAAAGTCTTCATCCCATGCAGCGCCGTCGAAAACGACCGCTTGCGGTGGCCCGCCCGCCTTATTGAAAAGGGGGCACATGTTTTCAAGACGATCGAAGAGCTACTCGGCGTTCTGGAATCGGAGCATCTCGTTCCTCCACGCGAACTCGTTGCGTCAACTGCGACGGTAGCCGGACTGCATGCTTCTTGAGAATACCGTTGTTCGCCATCTCATTATCGACCGTCCGCCGCAAGCGCAACTTGCGATGGTGCAGGGCATTGCAGCGATACTCCCAAGCGTCGTTCTCGCCTCGCCAGCGGAACTTGATTGGTGGCAAGCCCAATTGGGAGCGCAAGTTCGAATTCGTACCTTCGATCAGACTTATCAGACCGAGGTTGCTGGGAATATCCGTGATGCATTGGTTGATCTCGATGGTCAACCCCACGACACGATATACGTCGGATTTCTGGCGGAGGAAATACCGGAAGCCATCCAGACTCGCGTCGGCACAATATTGATAGGCAACGGTGTCGGGCTGACAATGCCCGACATTTTTCTTTCTGACTCAGCCGAAGCCGTGACCACAATTGGGGTCCTCAAGAACGGACGCCGCGACGGTTGGCTTATCGAAGCCTTTTCGACCAGGGCTGGCGGGCATTCGATCGCCGGTTCCACCGGGCACGTGAGCATTCAACCATTTCTGCGCGGCCGGGATTGGCTGGATCCTGTGGTGAGCGATACCATGAGGATCGTTATAGCCGGTCGCTACTTTCCCGAGGGGGAAGCACGCCACGCAAAGCATCAAACATCTCAACGCTTGCTCCACGCGAAGCACGGTGATCGTAAGGGAAGTCCCATTGCTCGCGCTCTCGGCGACGCAATATTTCTCGCGAAGGCTAACGCGCCGATCGACCTGATCGTCCGCGTGCCTCCCAAGCCTTCCAAGAAATCAGACCCGCTGGGAGACCTGCTTTTGCTTGCGGCAAAAACGGTCGATCAAGCACGGAAAACTAACCTCAATTCATTGATCGATCTTTCCGCAGTGCATTGCATTAGAGACTACGGCTTACAGCGAAAGGCCGGCGATTACCGTGCTCGTGCAGAGAATGTACGTGGGGCGTTTTCCGCGGATCCGCGGCTGGTCACCGGAAAGAACGTGCTGATCGTCGACGACGTTCTGACGAGCGGCGCGACGATTGTGGAGATGGCTGCGACTCTACTCGCCGCAGGGGCGCAAAGCGTTGTGGGCCTTCCTATCGCGATCAACCAGCGCGAAATCAACTACGATTTGACCGACGATTTACCGTGCCCCAAGGACGGCTGCCCCGGAACAATGCAAATGCGATTTGCGGCGAAGAACGACGGCACGTTTTGGGGCTGCGACCAATGGCCGACATGTAAGGAAAATATTTGGTTTTTTGAAGGCTTAAAGGCACACAATGAGCGCAATGTGCGCGATCGTATAGTTGTCTTCGGGCGAGACTTCTTCTAGCCAGCGAGCGCTGGTCGTCATCGTTTGAGCCCATTCTCCGAAGTTGTCACTCAATTCGGAGAATACAGACGACGTGATCAGCCCACGCGCGCGCAGAGACGGACGTATGTCACCCAAAGACCACGAGGGCGCCGCGGCCTGATGTCCAGCTAAGGCCTACCCACGATGCACGCACCCTATGCCTCGAGCTTTCAATAACGCGGTAGCGCGCCCAATTCCGAATCCTCAACCCGCGCATCAATGGACACCCGCGCGAGTTCCTCAGCCACGCGTGCGCGTAAAATAGGGGCGCCCTCGCCTCACGCTGTTCAGGTCCGATCCGGCGAAGGGCAGGGCCGGCGTACCGAACGCTTCGACCTCGCAATGTGCATGGTATCAGGCGATCACGATGCGTAGGAACCGCACGCGCTGCAACCGCTCGCACACGAACCCCGCCACGCTGTGCCCGGCGGCGACTGCGTGTAGCCTGGCTCTTGATTCGGCCATTTGGACGTGTCTGGGTCAAGCGGCCGATCTTTACAAAGCGTCTCCCGAGTCGCACTAAACGGATCATGTAGAGTCTGCGAGTTAGCCGCCCACAATATGTTGGGCCTAGCGAGACGCCGATGCGCGCGTGCGCGCCGCGGCGAACATGTGTTCCGAGGGAGCGCCCGCAAAACGCCGCGTACCTGGCGCGTCCCCATGTCGAGCGTCAGCGAGCCGGGCGAGTTCCATGTCGAACTGCCAGGCGATTGGCCACCATGCCCGACGTGCGCGTCGACGACGCGCGTCGCGGTTGCGACGATCAAGCACAGAAATGTGGGGTTCTTCTGCGGCTCGTTGCACCGACTCGACTGGGAAGAGGACAACGGATCGACGGGCTACTGGGTCAAGCACTATCACTTCTGGCCCGGCGGACAGTTCGAGGGCCTTATTTCGCATGACTTCATCGGCGTGCCGAAGGCGAAGAACACGGACCGCCGGTTCGACGTCAACGAACGCCGAGCGGACTGGATTCATAACGAGCAGCGGGCCTGCGCGGTCTGCGGGGTGCCCGCAATGCGGGATTGGCATGACCGAAAGAAACTGCTTTTCTGGCTGAAGGAACATCACCCCGATCTGTTCGGCGAAATCATGTCGGTCGTGAACGTGATGCAGCCGCGGCCGACCCTGCAAAATTGGTTCGACGGGATCGCGAAGGGCCACCAGGACGTGGTCGGCGAGATCAACCGCAGAGTTCAAGACTCACACCTGCAAGTCGATCACGGCGTGCCGAAGGCCGTGCTAAACGACCTCTGGGGCGCCTGGGACGTAGAGATGCGCAGAATCGCGACGACGACCCTCGCGTTCGGGTATTGCCGGCCGCACAACAACGGAAAACACAAACGGTTACCGTCGCGCGAAGAGCTGCTTCGCCGGCATATCCAACTGAACCATGACGGCAGCGAGAAGGCTGCCCGAGCGTCGCGCGAACAATGGGACGCGCTCCAGCGTGTGCTGGACTCGATCGACGCTTACCGAAAAAGCGACGGCGCGCGCGACATCATCGGGCCTGTCGCAGCGGACGAAACGGCGTGACATTTGGGCCGAACGGGATTTCATCGGATTCGGCTTCGTCGGTCACGTTTGGAATGACGGCGATAACGTGCGATGTCGAGAGCCGAACATCCCGTCTGACGAAACCGTCGCAAATCAAATCCACGTCCACGGTCACGACCGGTTCGTGGTTCGACAAGGCTACCAAGATCGCTTCCCCAGCGGCGGCATCAACGACGTGAGTACCGCGCGACAGAATTAGCGTATAGGAGCCCATGGCGGTCTTGATACTCGCTTCATCCTGTGAGCGACTTCTGGAACGACCGTGGACAACCGAAAGTTCTTGCGGAATGGCTGTGCAGAAGACCATTCGCCCTGTGGACAGAGCTCATACGCACGCGAACGAGCCCACGATCCGCTTCTCATCGCCACTCGTGGCCTCCATCTGCGCCGCAGTTGCGGAGCAGCGTTCATCGGCTCGTTCGTTTGCAACGGCAGAACTTCGTCGTTTTCGCAGGACTCGGCTAGATATCGGGAGAGGGTAGGGACGGCGCGCTGCGCGCAGTCAGCGAAACATCGGCCCCTCCACAGTCGTCTGCCAGCACTTAGAGCTGCTCCGGAATACGATCAGGCTTTCAGCACGATTGGTGAAGCACTCTATTGGGCGTATCGCGGTGGCATGGAGCCCGAACGACACACAGCGATGAAGCGGAAGTGGGACGACCTGGACAATGGTGCCCGCCTTGCCGCCGGCGTCGTCCTGCATGAGCTTCGCAGCGCGAGCTGGCGCGCTGCTCCAACAGATCAAGACGCAGCGCCCGACCTGAAATCGCTTTGGAGTCTTGAAGTGGAGGCGATCGCTCTTCACTGCGTTGAGAATCGCGAGGCGCTGATGGCCGGATTACGGCGCTATGCCTACGATGGCCGCCTGGTCAAGGATATGATCGAAACGCTCGGGGCAATTGGGACGCTACGCGCAGTCTCCCTACTGCGCGCGGTCGCCGATGATTCCTGTGTACAGCAGCGACGCAATCAGCGCCCTGCAACGCATACAACGGCGGGGTGTAGGGA
This sequence comes from Vulcanimicrobiota bacterium, assembly GCA_003140215.1. Classification (GTDB taxonomy): domain Bacteria; phylum Vulcanimicrobiota; class Vulcanimicrobiia; order Vulcanimicrobiales; family Vulcanimicrobiaceae; genus Vulcanimicrobium; species Vulcanimicrobium beijerinckii. Next base: position 614,470 of record PLJL01000004.1, read on the forward strand.
TTGGCCTAAGCGGCATCTCGCCGAAGGGGAGACGGCTGGTGACCTGCAGAGGACGTGTCCGGCTGAAGGTCGTGGTACGTTCTGGCGCAGACTCGCGTCGGCAGCCAGCCCTGCTTCATCTGATCGCATCGCCCGGACCCTGAAAGTGAGATTCTTCAGCCTTAACGCACTACTCCATTGCTCCGTCGTAGGGGAGTCGTTATTGACGCTGGTTAGTTCCCGCGCGAAGTGCCGCGAACCGTTCCCACGCGCCATCCGCAGGCTTCCCAAGGACTATCGGCGACATGATTGCGCGGGTCTGTTCCGCGCTGCGAAGTGAGGCGACGCCGACGAAGTTTACGGAACCGTCCGAAAACAGACCCTTCGCGCTGCTTGATGTGACCCACCTGACGTCGACAGGCATGATGATGCGAACGTCGCCAATGGTCGTGTAGATGTGAGGCCTGTTCTCGTAGGAAGCACGGAACGTATCCGGCCGGCGACGCCTTCCGTAAACCGACTTTGTCCGAAATCGGCGCCAAAAAATGAACCGCCGGCCTTCATTGCGTTCGATGAGATCGTCCGCAGACATCAACGGCGTGGCGCGGCGCTCGATCATCGCAACCGTTCTCTCGACGAATGTCATGTAGTAACCGAACTCAAGCGACGGCATCGTCTCGAAGGCCTGCGGCGGAGAGAGGGCCGTGCTAATTGGGCCGATCGTATGTGTATTCGGAGTGGCGTCCATAAACAGACGGTTTAGATTTACGTAATTTGGCTCGCCGACTAATCCGTTCCATGTCTGCCCAATTGCTCGTCGGGCCGTACAGCGAGCTTCATGAGCCGTCTTCATTTGTCGAAGCGCAGCTGCTGTATATTGAGTAACGGGCAAGACATCGACCGCGCGTGCATGATCATCACACAAGAGGATGAGGTTTTCGCTCTTATTGCGCTCCTCATCCGGCATCGAAGCGTCGCCGCGTGGTCCCTCGTCGCTAGCCGCTACGATATGAGAGACCTTCGGCGCCATGTCATGGTCAAAGAGATAATCCGCCAAGTCGGCGGCACAATGCGGGAAGCAGCAGAAGCCGTTCGCCGCAAAAAGGACCTTTTCTCGTTCGACTCGTGAAACCACACCAACCCGCGGCATTACTTTCGCCTTTCTGCCACCCGGGCACACGATCCATAGGGGAGACGCACTATTGGATCGGCACTTCCTCGCCCGGCGCGTACATCTTGACGACCCATTGGGGCTCGATGCGATCCAGTACTCCTTGCCAGTCCGTTGGGACTCCACTCAGATCGAAGATCGCCTTCCACGATTCGCGACGGCGCCGGCCGGTGCAGGCGCACGGCCAGGAAAAATGCAGCCCCCAATGCTCGTCATGGTCGGCGCACCATCCTTCGAGGACGCTCTGCCACCAAGGCTCGTACATCGAGAGCAGCAGTTCGGAGCGCGGCACGCTGAGGACCAGGATGGCGTCTTCGTTCTTCCGATGTCTCACCGTGCGAGCGAGATCGAATCCGACCCAGACCGGGGCGCCAGCAGGCGGGTGCATCCGCTGCCCGTATTCGCGTTCCATCCAGCGATACGCGCGCTTATGGCTGTGGCGGGCGAATCGCTGGGGCAGGATGTACGCGGCGGTGTCCGCCCATTTCTGTACGTGCGTCCTACCGGCGCGCAGCGTCTCGACGACGTGGTTCTTCTGCGAGGTGTAGACTTCGAGCGTGTCGCCGGGACCGAAGGCGGCTGAGACGGTGGATAGCACGGCACTCAGAACACCGCGGGACCACGCGCGGGATGCGTTATGGGCTCGTGGTTGGAGCGGTTTAACGCGGCGACGCTTCGCGGGGAAGGCGCGGTGAACCGCGAGTGCGCCGCGACTCCCGACGTATGCGATCACGAGTGCTGCGATCAATACGCCGAGGGACGACGCGAGCGAGGTCGGTTTAGCGCGACTGGTGTTGCGACTGCGCCACAAACGGCGCTAAGGATGCACGATCTCTTCGACGATCGAATTGGACATCGTCCGAGGTTCGGGAAACGGTCCCGCGCGTCTTCTACTCGTTCACTGAACGACGGTCATGAGCAGCAGCTGGTGGCGTATGCCCCACTCTTTCATCTTTCCTAGGCCAGGGTAGTCGCCGCTCTTTTGCATCGCGATGTAGGTCGGTATGACCGCGGTGTCATTCAGAGGAGAAAGCGCACGAAGGCTCGGCAGATCGTTGACCAGTTGGGTCAGCGCGTCGTGCCACATTGTCGCTTCCGAGGGATCATTCGCGGACACGTAATGCTTAATGCGCAAATCAGACGGGTTCGGGCCGATTGTGTAGACGTGGTGAAGAGCAACGTTATTCGCCTTGCCACCGCCTTTGCGGAATTTCTTCCCTACAATGGAATAGTCGCCAAAATGTTCGAACGTCGCATCGGTACGAATGGTGGCGTGCCGGTTCGAATAGAACTCGTCAGGAGGGTAAGAGACGTTCTCGTCTTGCGCAAGGAAAGCGTCCTGAAGATCGACGGTCACGCTCCGAGCTGTCGTTGGGACGAGCGCGTGGTGATTGATTACGAAGTACTCGGGATTGGATCGAACCACCGCGGGGATCGGATCGTCGACGCCGTGGGCTGTCGGTGACGCCATCACAACGAACATCCTTCGCCCCGGACACAAGGCGTTGAAGACCGCCACTTCACTCGAAAGGGTGCCCTCGTTGATAACGAGCGCCCAGATGACGTTCGGGTGACCGTAGACGCCGGCAGCTTTGAGGGGCATCGGCTGCTGAATTCGTTTCTCTAGCTTCTTGAGCTCCGAGTACGGCCCTACTTTCGGGTTTGTAATCACCGCCATGGGGAGGTCATCGAGAGCCACCTTCAGACGGATCCAGGTCTCGCCTGCGACGGGCTCGATTATTGGGACGACGTTTCCCGCCGCAGCGAGGTCGGTCGCGATCGCCTTAATTGCGAGCCCTTCGAAGCGCTTACCGCGCAAGAGAGGGAAGTACAACGCTCATCACCCGTTAGAGCGTGAGTCGTTAGCCGACCGTACGCCCCAAGACGGCGGGAGAGAACAGATGCTGCCGCTCCCGCGCAGTAGCTTGGTAATAAAGATGCGCCAAGCTATATGGAAGTCCTCGCAGCTGCTGGGCGTCAGTTCCGGTAAGGAATCGTCTCTTGAGTGCGGCGAGCAGCACGCTGTGTGCTGCGGTGCCCGACAGACCCTTGAAGAGCTCAAAACAGATGCCGTACCGCGTGACGTCGTCTACGGGTGGGACCGGCCCGATCAAGTCTTCAATCGCGGCTAGGTATTCGGTCTGTCGGAGGAGCGGAAAAACTGCGGCGGGGTCCACCTTGTGCGCGTTCGGCTCCGCTGGCCGGATTCGGGTGAACGTTCCCTTCCGCCGCATCGCGACGATGCCGACGCGGTCGTCGACGGCTTCTTTAACTGCTGGTACCCATCGCTCAGAGCACGCGACATACACTCGATCGAAAGCCTCAAGCGCGAGATCCGTCTGCTTTCGAACTCGCCCGAGATCATCGTGATCGGTTTTGATCTCGTAAGCCGTCGTCGTGTCGTTAACGACAAGCATGTCGAGCCGCGATGCCCATCGCGCGATTGGCTTCTCCAACAGCACTGTTGTCCGATTCGGGTCGTGCCGCGCGATGACGATGCGCCGGAGTACCTCATTCTTGTAGAGGTACTCGGCGCGGTATGCACGCCGCATGCCATCGTACACCTGTTCGAAGAGATCCCGAACGGTTGCCTCAGCTCCGAGCAGCCGGCGCAGCCCAATCCCATCCAGGAAGGGGCGATGCGCGTTCGCGGCTACGAGCCGCAGGAAATCTGGCCGAAACAGCCGCGAGGAAACGTACGGTATCAGATCAGCCAGCGAACCGGCGGTCATCGGGTCGAGCTCACGACGACACCGATGTTCCGTGTCCGCCCGCGTACGTCCGTTTAATCGGGCTGGTGGGACGATGCGCCCGGCCTGAGGGTCGCTCCAGTCGCCGTTGCCCGAGCCCGAGTCAAGCATCGACGCACCGCTGTGGGACACGACCCCACCTCGATGTCGAGTAGCGCCGCCTCGTTCGTCGAGTTTGGGTTGCCCCAAAATGGTCGCGCCGTGCCCAGTAATTCGGTCGCGCGGAGCCATTACGAGGCACACTCCGCGCAGCGCGCGTACGAGGCGAACGCCAAAGGGGTGCAAGCCGCCGATGAGATGCTGCGGATCGCCAACAACCTCCACCGCGGCTGAGCCCGCGGCCATCCGCGCGCAGGATGTGGTCAACGCGGTCCTGTTCCGCGAGATTCTCAAGCCGCTGGCGCAGGGGCTCGGCCCGCTTGCGGAGGTCGCGCTGGGGGCGGTCGCGGACGAGCTGTTCGTGCGCCCGCGCCGATGAGCGTCGACACACGTGAGGCGCGCATTCGGGAGCTGCTGCCGCTGGTGCGGCAGGTGGCGCGGCGCGTCCGCCGGATGGTTCCCGGCGCCGAGGTCGACGAGCTCGTCGGCGACGGTAACGTCGGACTGATCCGCGCCGTCGACAGCTTCGATCCGGCTCGCGGCGTTCCGCTCGAGCAGTACGCGCGCCGCGTGATCCTGGGTGCCATGCTCAACGGCGTGCGCCGGATGGATCCGGTCGCGGAGCGAATGCGCCGCACGATCCGCATCGCCGAGCGAGCGCGCTACGCGCTCGCGCATCGGCTGGGGACGCTTCCGACGTACAACGCGATGGAAGCGCAGGTGCCGGCGCTCGCGCGGGCGCGCACCGAGGCGCATCGCCGCGTCCCGCTCTCGCTCGACGCGCCGTTGCCGATCGGCGAGCGGCTCGCGCCCGATGCGAGCGGTGACCCGCAAGCGGTCGTCGCCGCAGCGGTCGAGCGCGAACGGTTGCGCGGCGCGATCGCGGCGCTGCCGCAGCGCCAGCGCCACATCGTGCTCGCGCACTATTTCTGCGAGCGGCCGCTGCGCGAGCTGGTGGCGCCGCTCCACGTCTCGCCGCAGCGCGTCTCGCAGTTGCACCTGCTCGCGGTCGCGCGGCTGCGCGCTGCACTGACGGATGTCACGCTGCGCGCGAGCTCGGGCCCGTGAAGGACGCCGCCGCCCCCGGTCCCCCGCGCGAGCCGTTGCTCGCGGCGGCAACCCCGGCCGTCCTCACCGCCCCGTTGGGGCCGTATGCGGACGTCGAGCCGGCGTCGTTGCCGCGCGACCACCCCGCCTGGCCACGCGACGTGCTCGCGGTCTCGGCGCGCGTGCGCGCCGTCATTGCGCAGCTGCGTCCGGTCGTCGTGCGCGTGCTGTCGTTTTGGGATCACGCCGTGCGCGGCGTCACCATCGGCGCCCGGCGCCTCGAGATCGACCCGAGCGGCTGCTATCGCCTGCGTTAAAGTCCGCTTCCCAAGCGAGGGCTGATATGGGCTAATCCCGACTGTTTTGAGGCAGTGGCTCATTTGCGCCACAAATCCGTTGGGAGATTCACCATGACCACCATCCTGCTGGCTGCCGCCATCGTCGCGGGCCTGCTCTTGGGCGCCCCTGCGACCGGCGCCAACTCGGCCGCGACGAACGCCCCAGCCTCGAGCAGCGATGCTCTTTCCGGAAACGGGCCTCCGGGATAGCCTGTTCTAGGCAGGAGGAGGCGCCCGTGGTGGCGCCTCCTCTCTTTCGTCACCATGCCCCGAGCTATTCGAGCCGAGCCGCAGCTGGAGCACGCCGTCACGGCGTTCGAGCAAGGCCGTTATGAAGAGGCCCGAGAGGTCGCGTCCCGATTAGCGGCGCGTCCAGGCGCGGTCGCGCTCGATGCGACGTTGCTCGCGGCGCGCGTCGACCTACGGCTGGGTGACGTCGCGGCGGTGATCGAGCGGCTCGAACCGCTGGCTCGCCGCTTGCCGCCCGACGTGACGGCGCAGACGTTGCTCGGTATCGCATTGTTCCGGCAGGGTGAGGAGTCGAGGGGTGCGCTTATGATCGAAAACGCGCATGCGGGCGCGCGCGATGCCGTGGGGCGATCCGAGGCCGCTTACTACCGCGCCTGGGCCGCCTACGCGCAGCGCCGGCTCGACGACGCCGAACGCTGGATCGCCGAATCGCTCGACGACGCGCAGGGCGTCGTGTACGCACGCGGGCTCGCGCTGAGCGCGTGGGTGGTCGAGGCGCGTGGTGACTATCCCGGCGCGGCCCGCGCATTTCGGCTCGCGCTGGCCGCACTGCGCAGCGGCACCGAACGCGACGACGAGCTCGTCGCGCGCATCCTGCACATGCTTGCGGTGTTCGCAGCCGAGCTTCCCGACGCGTCGCTCGCGGCGTACTTTCGGACCCAGCAGCACGGGTTCGCGTGGCCGCCCAGCCGGGTCGACGACGCCTTTAACGCGCAGCTGCACTCGGGTTTGGCCTTCGTCAACGACGGCGACGCCGACGCCGCATTCGATGCGTTCGACGCGGCCGAAGGCGTCGCGGCGGAGCGCTCCGTGCTCGCCGCGCAGGCGCGGCTGGAGACGGCCGAGCTGTTTCGCGTGCTGGGCGAAGCGACCGCAGCGCGCCGCGCGATGCGTGCGGCGTCGCAGATGTTGCGCGCCGTCGCCTGGAACGAGGCCGGCATCGCGGAACACATGGGGCTGCTCGAGGCGACCTGCGTCGCGGCGCGCTTGGATCCGATGACGGCGTCGGAGTGGCTCGTTCGCTACGCGGCGCTCCCCAAGAACGATGTGAGTTGGCATGCGCTCACGGGCGACATGCGGGTCGCGGCGACCGAGCTGCACGCGCGGGGGATCGTCGAAGCCGCTTTGGGCCGCAAGAACGGCGTGGCGCGGCTGCATGAAGCATTCGCGCTGTGGCAGCGGCTCGGATACCGCCGGCGCGCCGCCTATGCCGCCGCCGATCTGGCCGCCGCCGGAGACACCGCGAGCGGGGATCGGATTGCCGCGCTGCTGGAAAAAGCGCCGCATCATCCGCTGCTCGCGCAGCGCCACGGCGGGGCCTCCGGCCTGCCGCACTCCGCGTCGGCCGCGCCGCGCGCGAACGCCTCGGCGGCGGAACGAAAGGTTCTCGAAGCGCTATGCGCGGGCTGGTCGGTTCGTCAGATGGCGCAGGAATGGGACCGCAGCGAGTTCACGATCCGTAACCACCTCAAACGCTTGTTCGCGAAGTACGGTGTGCGCAGCTCCGCGGCGCTGGTGGCCAAGGCGATGAGCGGCGGCGCCGCGGCACCGCCGCTGGAGCGCGTGCCCTAGCCCTGTCGCGGTCAGGGGAGGTTCGCGACGATCCCTTCGATCATGCGAGCTACGTTCTCCGCGCTGCGCGCGGACGCTTCGAGAACGTCTTCGTGCGAGGTCGCCGCCCCGCTGCCGTGGACGTTGGTGATGAGCGAGAAGCCGACGACGTCGCGCCCCAACGCACGGGCGGCGATCGTTTCGAGGACCGTCGACATACCGACCGCGTCGGCGCCGATCGTGCGCAGGTAGCGCGCCTCGGCCGGAGTCTCGTAGGCCGGCCCGACGAGTCCGGCATACACCCCCTCGCGCAACGTGATCGCGTACTCCGCCGCCATGTGGCGGGCCAGCTCGCGCAGGCGCGGCGCGTACGCGTCGACCATGTCGACGAAGCGTGCGTTCGCGCCCGTCAGTAGCTCCGGGCCGATCAGCGGGCTGGTACCGGTGAGGTTGAGCTGATCGGCGAGCAGCATCAAGTCGCCCGTCTGGTAGTCGGGATTGACGCCGCCCGCGGCGTTGGTCAGGACGAACGTGTGCGCGCCTGCGTGCGCCGCCGCCACCACGGGATAGACGACGTCGTCGGTGTCGCGCCCCTCGTAGAGGTGAAAGCGGCCGCTGAACGCGACGATGCGGCGCCCGTGCAAGACGCCGATGTGCGCTTCACCGGCGTGGCCCGCGACGCGCGCCTCCGGCATCCCGGCGATCTTCTTGTACGGGACCGTGATGCCGCCGAGCCGCTCGCTCAACACCGCACCCAGCCCCGAACCCAGGACGATCGCGCAATCCAGCTCGCCGCCCGCTTTGTCGCGCAGGTACTCGGCCGCGATTTCGAGTCGCTTGCGTTTCATGGCCGCGCGTCCTGTGCGTGTGGCGGCATGCCGGGCACGAGCAAGTTGGTCCCGGTCATCTCGTGCGGCACCGCCAGGCCGAGCAGTGGTAACAGCGTGGGGGCGAGGTCGCCCAGCTTCCCTGCGGCGCCCAACGTGCCCAATGGTTGCGCGCAGATCAACACCAGCGGCACGGGATTGGTCGTGTGCGCGGTGAGCGGTTTGCTGTCGGCATCGAGCTTTTCCTCAGCGTTGCCGTGGTCCGACGTGAGCACCAGGATCCCGCCCGCCTTGATCACGGCCTGCTCCAGGCGGCCCAATGCGACGTCGAGCGTCTCGAGCGCGGAGATCGTGGCGTCCCAGACGCCGGTGTGCCCGACCATGTCGGCGTTGGCGTAGTTCATGACGATCACGTCGTGGCGGTGGTGCGCGACGTCTTCGACCGCCGCCGTGGTGATGTCGGATGCCGACATCTCCGGCGCGAGGTCGTACGTCGCGACGCTGCGGTTCGAAGGGATCAAGATGCGGTCTTCGCCCGGGAACACGTCCTCGCGGCCGCCGTTGAAAAAATAGGTCACGTGCGCGTACTTCTCGGTTTCCGCGAGCCGCAGCTGCGTCAGCCCCGCGTCGGAGACGATCTCGCCGAAGACGTGGTACTGCGGCCGCGGTCCGAACAGCACCGGGTTGGGAAAGTTCTCCTCGTAACGCGTCATGGTTGCGAACACGAGGTCGGCGTAGCGGCGCGCCGGGAAGTGGTCGAAGGCCGGATCGCTGAACGCCAGGGTGAGCTGGCGTGCGCGGTCCGGGCGGTAGTTGAAGAAGATGCACGCGTCGCCGTCCCGCACCGAGCGCGCGTCGCCGACGATCGTGGGCACCACGAACTCGTCGGTCTCGCCGCGTGCGTACGCCGCCGCCAGCGCCTCGCGCCAAGTTGCAAAGCGATGCGGCGATTCGTCACCGGCGAGCGCATCGTAGGCCTTGCGCGTGCGCTCCCAGCGCTTGTCGCGATCCATCGCGTAGTAGCGCCCGCTCAGCGTCGCGATCGCGTCGCCGCGGCCGTGCTGGGTCAACCGGCGCTCGAGCCGCTCGAGGTATGCTTGCGCGGAGCTGGGCGGGGTGTCGCGGCCGTCCAGGAACGCATCGATCGCCAGCCTGACGCCGGCACCGCACGCCGCGTCGACGAGCGCTTCGACGTGATCGAGCGAGCTGTGGACCTTCCCGTCCGAGACCAGACCCATCAGGTGCAGCGTCCCGCCCGTCTTGCCGACGTGCTCCAGACACGCGTGCAGCGTCGGGTTCGCCGCGAACCTGCCGCCGGCGATCTCCTCGTCGATCACCACGACGCCTTGCGGAACGACCCGTCCGCTACCGATGTTGATGTGGCCGACCTCGCTGTTGCCCATCACCCCCGCGGGGAGTCCGACCGCCTCGCCGCTGGCCTCGAGCAGCGTGTTCGGATAGCTGGCCAAGATGCGGTTCCAGTTCGGCAGGTCGGCGGCGAGGATCGCGTTGCCGTGCACGGTGGTCGTTGTTCCCCAGCCGTCGAGGATCGCCAAGACGAACGGCGGGCGCCCTTTCACGCTGCAACGCCTTTGCGCGCGCCGTCGAGCAGCGCCGCGAACGACGCCGGCTCGAGGCTGGCACCCCCGACGAGCCCGCCGTCGATGTTGGGTTGCGCAACGAACGCCGCCACGTTCTCGGGCCTGACGCTCCCGCCGTACAGCACGCGCACCTGCGCAAGCCCGGGGACGGCGGTGCGGATCTCGCCCATGATCTCGTCGGCCTCCTCGGGGGTATCGGCGATCCCGGTCCCGATCGCCCAGATCGGCTCGTAGGCCACGACGCAGCGCGCGACGTCGTCGCGCGGCATGCCCTCGAAGGCGGCGCGCACTTGCGCGACGACTTTATCGCGCGCACCTCCGGCCGCGTGTTCCTGCGCGGTCTCGCCGACGGCGACGATCGGCGTGATGCCGTATGCGAGTGCCGCGCGCGCCTTCTCGTTGACGCGATAGTCGAGCTCACCGAAGAGATGCCGCCGCTCGGAGTGCCCGATGACGACCCACGTCACGCCGCACTCGACGAGCATCGGCGGCGCGATCTCGCCGGTGAACGCGCCTTCCTCGGCCCAGCACACGTTTTGCGCTCCGAGACCGATCCCCGACCCCGCGAGCAGCTCGCCCGCCGCACACAGCGCGGTGAAGGGCGGACAGATCACCGCATCCACCTCGCCCAGCGGGAGGTCGAGCGCGCGCAGCTGCTCGATAAAGGCGCGCGTCTGCGCGATCGTCTTGTGCATCTTCCAGTTGCCCGCGATAAGCGGTTTGCGTGGGGCTTGCAACGAGGTCACCGTTCCAGTGCCGCGATACCGGGGAGGGTCTTGCCTTCGAGGAACTCCAGCGTGGCGCCGCCGCCGGTCGAGACGTGCGTCATCGCATCGGCGAAACCCAACAGGTGCGCTGCGGCGGCGGCATCGCCGCCCCCGACCACGCTGAACGCACCGCGGCGGGTCGCCTCGGCGATCGCCGCTCCCACCACGCGCGTCCCCTCGCGGTAGGGCGCCTTCTCGTAGACGCCCATCGGGCCGTTGAAGACGATCGTCTTGGCGCCGCGCAGTACCTCCGCATACGCCCGGGCGGTCTGCGGGCCGATGTCGAGGATCATCGCCGCGCCGACGGCGTCCAGCGCGACCGTGCGCGCCGTGTCGTCGGCGTCGAAGGCATCGGCGACGACCGCATCGGTGGGAAGGTGGAGCGCGACGCCCTGGGCGACCGACATCGCGATGATCCGTTGCGCCGGGGTGAGGTCGGGATCGCGCAGCGACGCGCCGACCTCGATGCCTTGCGCGGCGAGAAATGTATTGGCCATCCCGCCGCCGATCACGAACGCATCGACTTTCGCTACGAGGTGCTCGAACACGCCGACCTTGTCGACGACTTTGGCACCGCCGATCGCGCATACGAACGGACGCGCCGGCGCGTCGACGAGGCGCGCGAGTGCCGCCAGCTCGGCTTCCATCAAGAACCCCGCGTATGCCGGGAGCACGGCGGCCACGCCGGCCGTCGACGCGTGCGCGCGGTGGGCCGTGCCGAACGCGTCGTTGACGTAGAGGTCTCCCGAGCGCGCCAGTTCGCGGGAGAAGCCGGGATCGTTGGCCTCTTCCTCGGCATGGAAGCGCACGTTCTCGAACACGGCAAAACCGCCGTCGGGGAGGCTGCGCGACGCGGCGACCGCTGCGTCGCCCACGCAATCCTCGACGAAACGGACCGGCGTTGCGAGCAGCTCGGCGAGCCGCGCGGCGATCGGGCGCAGCGAGTACGCCGGATCGGGCCCGCCGTCGGGGCGGCCCAAGTGGGACAGGATCACCGTCTTTGCGCCCTGCTCGTGCAGCCACCGTAGCGTCGGCAACGCGGCGGTGATGCGGGTCTCGTCGGCGATCGCGCCGGCCTTCATCGGCACGTTGAGGTCCTCGCGCAAGAGCACGCGCCGGCCGCGCACCTCGGCCTCCCGCAGCGTCTTAAAGCGCATCAGGCCGAGCCTTCGACGGGGGCGCCGCGATCCCACGGCGCCGCGAGCACCGCGTACGGCGTGCGGGTCGGCGGACCGCCGGCGAACAGCAGCACCGGCGGTCGCGCGGGCTCGCGCGGCACCGCGAGCAGCGCGCTGCAGACAGTCCCGAAATCGCCGGCGGGCGCGATGGTCATGGCGCGGTGCGGGTCGGCGTCGTCGTCGTGCCGCAGAATCTCGGTCCAGCTCGCCCACGCGCCCGCCGCCGGATCGGGCGGCGTCGCGGCGCAAAACGCGGCGAAGTGGGCGGCGTACCGGGGGGCGGTCGGGACGTCGCAACCCTCGGGCGTGATGATGTGGTGGCCCGGTGCGAGCGCATCGACCCGGATGCGGCGCTCGTCGCTGCTCAACGCGAACGCTTCGCCGCGATCGGCGACGAGCAGCGTGAAGCCGCGATAGCGTTCGGGCGGGAGCGTACCGAGCGCCGCGGCCGCGCTGCGCGCGTCGCGCGCGCCCAACGCGCGCACGACCAACTCGCCCCGCGTCGCCTTGCCGTGGAGCGGCCCCAGCCGGTAGGGTCCGTTCACGATCGTCGCCACGACGCCGTCATCGTTTACCCCGAACCAACTCCCGCCGCCGAGCGCGTCGCGACCCGCAACGATCCCCGGAGCTTCGTCCCAATACCGGCCCGGCGGGTCGAAGACACGGTCGAGCCGCTCGTCGCGGTTCGCGCCGAGGATCAGCGGCCACGCGCCGTCCGGACGCAGTAGCAACAGCACCGTGCACATCGCTCAGCCGCCGAAACGGTTCGCGGAGCTCATCGGAAGTGTCGGGCGATGTAGTCGATCCAGGTGGTGTAGACGTCCGCGGTGCGCACGGGGTCGCGCGGAAAGTGGCCGTCGATCGGCCAGGCGATGAAGCTCACGTCCTTGCCGTTGTCGCGCAGCGCGCGGAAGTACATCGATGAGGTCGCGAAGGGATCGCGATTGTCGCCCACGTCGGAGAGGATGAGCAGCGGCGTGGTCACGTCCTTGACGTAGCTTAGCGCCGAGGCGCGATCGTACTCGGCCTTGTTGTTGCCGACGAACGGCGAGCCGTGAAAGAGCGCCTTGTCCGCATCCAGGTCGTCGGCGGTCCCGTAGTCCGTCGTCCAGTCGTTGACCGATGCGCCCGATACCGCGGCGCGCCACAGGTGATACTTGGAGATCATCCAGGCCGTCATGATCCCGCCGTAGCTCCAGCCGGATACGGCGATGCGGTGCTCGTCGACGATGCCGCGCGCGCGCACGGCGTCGACCGCCGCCATGATGTCCTTGCCGGGGCCGGCCTCGGGGTCGTAGCGCACGCCGCGCTGATAGGCCAGGCCAAGGTTGTCGCTGCCGCGGTAATTCGGTTCGAGCACGAGCCAGCCGCGCGCCGCCATCAGTTGGCCGAGCCGGTCGAACGAACGCGTGGAGGCCGAGGTCGGCCCGCCGTGGATCAGCAGGACCAGCGGGTACTTCGTGCCCGGCGTGAAGCCCGGCGGCGTGAGCAGCACGGCGTCGCCCTGCGGCCCCAGCGAGGTCACAAAGGTGAAGCGCTCAGAAGCCGCGAGGTCGAGCCCCACGATCGCGGTGTTGTAGTCCGTCACCTTCACCGGCGCGGCGCCCGCCGCGCGGTAGTAGAGCTCGGCCGGTTGTTTGGTGCTCGTCGCGACGAACACCATCGAGCCGTCGCGCGCGATGGCACCGTCGAGCGGCGAGGCGATGTTCAACTCGCCGACGTCGAGGCGGACCGGCGGCCCCGAGAGCGGAGCGCGGACGATCGCGGTCGCCGTCGCGTCGTGGCAGGTGAAGACGATCCCGCTCGAATCCGGCAGCCAGGCCAGGTCGTGGACCGCGCGGTCGTAGGCGCGCGACAGGTCGTCGCCGGCGCCGCCCTCGCGCGTGGTGACGTAGGCTGCGGTCAGCGTGATCTGGTTGTCGTCGGTCGAGTGCAGGTACGCGACGTGCTTGCCGTCCGGTGCGACGTGCGGATCCGACTCGTAGCCCGTATGGGGCGTCAAACGACTGAGCTTGCCGCTCGCCACGTCGACCAGCTCGACGTGCGCGCGGTCAGCGTCGTTGAGCACGGCATTGGGCGCGAGCAGGAACGCGAGCGACGTTCCGTCGGCCGACCACGACAGCGACGACTGCGCCTCACCGGTGGCGACGCTGGCGCCGCCGAACGTGAGCTGCTTCGCCGCAGCGTCGCCGCTCGTCGCAATCACGAACAGATGGACCGGGCGCGGCGGCTTGCGCGTCGTGATCGGCGTGTTCCCGACTGCAAACGCGTCGTGAAACCGTGCGGCGCCCTTGTTCTTGGGCAGCGCGTCGCTCGCGGCGTAGGCGATCGCGCCGCCGTCGGGACGCCATGCGAATTGGTCGACGCCTTCGGGGGCTTTGGTCAACGGTCGCGGGTCGCCGCCGTCCATCGGCATGACGAACACCTGCGCTTTGGCTTGGTCGCCGGCGCCCGTAGCCTGTGCTGAGTCTGTCGAAGCATCGGCGATGAAGGCGAGCTTCGTGCCGTCGGGCGACCAGCGCGGCTCGCCCAGGCCCTTGCGATGATAGGTGAGCGTGCGGCGCGCGTGCGTCGCGAGGTCGACGACGTCGAGATCGCGGTCGTAGCGGTCGTCGTTCCAATCGATGCGGCTCACGACCACCACGGCGCGCTTGCCGTCGGGCGAGATCGCCGGCGACGAGACGGCGACGATCCGGCGCAGGTCGTCGAGCTGCAGCGGGCGCGCGGCTGCGGGCGCGCCGGCGCACATCGTCGCCGCGACGGCGGCGGCGCCGGCGGCGAGGAGCGAGCGGGGGAGCTTCACGCGACCGAAGACGGAATCTTGGAGGCGATCATCCGCGCCAGATCGGCGAGGCGGCACGAATAGCCCCACTCGTTGTCGTACCAAGCGGCGATCTGGATCAGGTCGCCGTTGGCGTTGGTGAGCTTGCCGTCGATGATCGAGCTGTGCGGGTTCTGCTTGAAGTCGCTCGAGACGAGCTCTTCGTCGGTGTACTCGACGTAGTCTTTGAGTCCGTTCTCCGCCGCACCGCGCAGGATCGCGTTGAGCTCGTCACGCGTCGTGGGCTTCGCCGTCTGGACGACGAGGTACACCATCGACACCGTCGGCGTGGGGACGCGCAACGCGAACCCGTCGAAGGTGCCCTTGACCTCGGGGATCGTGAGGAAAAGCGCTTTCGCCGCGCCGGTCGAGGTCGGGATGATGTTGGTCGCCGCGTTGCGCGCACGGCGCCGATCCTTGTGCGGCGCGTCGAGGATGTTCTGGTCGTTCGTGTACGAGTGGATCGTGCACATGAAGCCCTTGACCCAGCCCAGCGTATCGACGATCGGCTTGACCGCCGTCGCCAGGCAATTGGTGGTGCACGACGCGTTGGAGATGATGTCGTGCTTGGCCGGATCGTAGGCTGCGTCGTTCACGCCGAGCACCAGGGTGACGTCCTCGCCCGTGGCCGGCGCCGAGATGATGACTTTCTTCGCGCCGCCGCCGTCGATGTGCGCGCGCGCCTTGGCGGCGTCGGTGAAGATTCCGGTCGACTCGACGACGACTTCGACGCCGAGGTCTTTCCACGGCAGCTTGCCCGGATCGCGCTCGGCCAGCACCTTGATCGTCCGGCCGTCGATGACGATCGCATCGAGGCCGGCGGTGACGTCGCCCGCGTAGCTCCCGTAGTTCGAATCGTACTTGAAGAGGTGCGCGCACTCGGCGGCGCTGGTTAGGTCGTTTACCGCGGCGATCTCGACCTCGGGATAGCGCTCCAAGAGCGCCTTGGTGAAATTGCGGCCGATCCGGCCGAACCCGTTGATACCGATGCGCATAGACCATCCGGTTTAGACGAGGGAAACTTCCGGCTCCTCTCGCTCGCCGCGCAAGCGCTTGACGAGGCGCATGAGCGCGGCGAGCCGGCCGTTGAGGGTAGCTTTGCTTACCGGGGGATTGCACCTACGCCCCAGCTCAGCGAGCGTCTCGTCGGCGTGCGACAAGCGCAGCTGCGCCGCCTCGCGCAATACCGGCGAGAGGTTGCGCAGACCGTAGGCGTCGGCCAGGAATTGGATCGCCTCGCGCTGCGCCGCCGCCGCCGCCGCCGCGCGCACGACGTTGGCCGCCTCGGTGTTGACCAGGCGGTGGATGCGGTTCTTGGTCTCCTTGACGGCGCGGATGTCTTCGAGGTGAAAGACCGCGCCCGAGGCCCCGATCGCGCCCAGAACGGTCACGATCGCGTCGAGACCCTTGAGGTAGAGGACGCGGCGCCCCTTGCGCATCATCCGGCGCGCCTCGATCCCTTCGGCGGCGAGGAGCGCGGCGATGCGGTCGGCGCGGCCAGCATCGGTCGTGACGAACTCGAGGTGGTAACCGTGCTGCGGCGCGGCGACCGAGCCCGTGCACAGGAACGCGGCCCGCAGTTCGGCGCGCCGCTCGTCTCGCCGCCGCGGCCGCGCCCGCGGCGCCGCCGGTACCGGCCCCAGATCGATCTCGAAGGTGGTGGCCTTGTAGAGGCGCGCATCGTGTCCACGCCGGACCGGCGCGGCACTGCGCGCATCCTCGAAGAGCGTGCGGGCCAGACGCGCGACCGGCGGCCGGCGCGTTCGGAAGACCAGCTCGCCGCCGACGTCGATGCCGCCGTAATAGGCCAAGCCGTGGCGCAACGCATCGCGCAGCCGCTCGTCGCGCGGCACGTCACGCGCCAGCGCATCCTTGGCGTCCGAAGAGAGTCTCGAGCGTTGCGGCATTTAGCGCAGCCAGGCGACGGGATCGTCCTTGCGCTCGTCGACGATCTCGTACAGGTCGGCGGGTTTGAGCGACGGCAGCACGCGCTCGGGCACCAGCAGCACGCGCACGGTCAGAAACTTCGTGCGGTAGTGGATCAGCAGCACGTCGCCCGCCTTGACCTCATAGCCCGGCTTGAGCGAACGCCCATCCTTGGTGATCCGCCCCGCCTCGATGCCGTCCTTGGCCTCCGCGCGGCGCTTCGCCAGGCGCGAGACCTTCATGAACTTATCCAAGCGCAACGGAAGCCGCTTCCGTGCATCGCGGCGCGCTTCATGCCGTCTCGATTGCGAAATCTTAACGATCGTCCAAGGGAGCAGAACGAGCGCTGCCGAACCGAAAAGCCCCGCATCGAGGGTATGCGGCGCGCACGGGGGTTTTCGCTGATGCTTGGCAATGGCGAAGCGCTGACTTCGGACCGCGTGACGGCGGCGGGCCGGCCGGCGGGGCACTGGAAAGAGCGGCTGATCCATCGGTTCGGGGGCGCTGAAGCGCTGACGCCGTTCATCTTCGTGGTGGCCGGGTTCGTTGCGCTCACGATGCTCTTCGTACGGCTGCCCGCCACAGCCCGGCATTCCAAAGAATTCGACACGGCCATCGTCATCGCGACGGCGGTGCTGCTGGCCGGCCTCATCCAGGTGCTCACCGCGCTCGTGCGCTGGTGGAGCGTCAGCGGCGAGCGCAAGAAATTCAACCTCTTCTTCGGTGGTGCGCCGATGCTGGGTGTCGTTCCGGACCTCTCGGCACCGGAGATCACGACGAATTGGAGCCCGCCCGGCAGCAACGGCGCGCATCCGAAAGGGACCACCGTCGTCCCGTTTCAGGATTTGCGTGCCGCGATCTGGATTGCAGAGCTCTTCGAAGAGTTCGACACGACCTTCACGATCATGCCCGATACATCTTTCGTGAACGGAACGCCGCCGCAGCGCGGATTTGTTGCGATCGGTCTCGGCTTCAATCGGCTAACGTACATGATGGCTGCCATGAGCCAGCTGTTCGAGATCCTCTATGCCGACACGGATGAGTGCAAGGACGACTTCAAGCTCGATGGTGTCAAGCACGAAGAACCGTCTGCTACGCGTGACTTCGCGCTGATCGTGCGCGTGCCCGTGACGATGAATCAGAAGGTGGCGCCCTCGTTCGTGTGTGCGGGCCGCACGGCGGAGGGGACCGCCGCCGCAGGCTACTTCTTGAAGAATTCCTGGCGTCTGCTCTGTGCGATATACGAAAAAGAGCGGCTGCGCTTCGCGGAAGACGCGCTTGCCGTCGAGCTCGTATATACGCCGGGCGTGTTCATTCAGTCCGAAATTCGGAAGCACGTGTTCGGCCCCGTGAATCGCGTTGCCCCAGCCTCCCAGCGGGCGGCGGTCGAGCCGGCTCCATGCGCGGAAGTCAGAGCGGCCGAAGACCCTGAAGCGATGGTGGTTCCGAGCACGAACGGAGCGGGCTGAGGCACACCCGATCGCGGCGAATGGCGCGTGATGCCGTTCAGCACGACGATCGCCGGGAGTCTTCCGAAGCCCGCCTGGCTGGCCGAACCCGAACGCATCTTTCCGACCTGGCGGCTCGAAGGCCCCGACCTCGCCGACGCGCAGCGTGACGCAACGCGGATCGCCGTTTCGGAGCAGCTCCGCGCGGGGATCGAGACGGTAACCGACGGCGAGCAGTCACGGCGGCATTTCGTGCACGGGTTCGCCGAGCGCCTCGGCGGCGTCGACGCGCTCAAGCGCCAGAACCGCGGCATCCGCGACGACCGCTACGACGCCGTGTGCCCGACGGTCACCGGCGAGATTCGCCGCACGGCGCCGATCCACGTCGAGGAGATGCGCTTCGCGCGCACGCTGACCGACGGTCCGCTCAAGATCACNNGAGATCGCCGACCTCATCGCCGTCGGGATCGACGTCGTGCAGCTCGACGAGCCGGCCTTCAACGTGTACTTCGACGAGGTCGCGGCGTGGGGGATCGACGCGCTCGACACCGCGCTGAGCGGAGCCTCGTGCGCAACCGCGGTGCACGTCTGCTACGGGTACGGCATCCCGGCCAACGTGCAATGGAAGGCCAACCTCGGGGAGCGCTGGGACCAGTACGCGCACGTCCTGCCGCTGCTCGCCAAAAGCCAAGCCGAGCAGATCTCGATCGAGCTGGCCGGTTCGCACGTACCGGCCGAGGTGCTCGCGCTCGCCGGCGACAAGATCGTCGCGGTCGGCGTCATCGACGTCGCGAGCGAGCGCGTCGAAACGCCCGACGACGTGCGCGCGACGATCGAGCTGGCGCGGCGGTACCTTCCCGACGAGCGCATCGTCTGCTCGACCAACTGCGGCATGGCCCCGATGAACCGCGACGTCGCCTACGCAAAGCTGCGCGCGCTCGCCGAAGGCGCCTTGCTCGCGAGCGTCGGCCTCTAGCGGATCATCGCGCCGGACGCTGCACTGCTTTCGGCACGACGCAAGTCCCTCGCGCGCGCACGACGAGAACCGGCTCGTCCAGCACGTCCGCCGCCGAGGGCGACTCGTCAGGGCGCGCGGCGATGACTTTGTGCGCTTCGAACTCCAGCGTGCGCGAGGTCGTACCGACCTTCGTGATGCGGCCGCGGGCTTCGATGTAGTCGCCCGCGTACACGGGTGCCTTGAACTCGACCAAATCGTACGCGACGAACAAGCCTTCGTCGCCGTCGTGACGGATCAGCAACTCGGTCGCGACGTCGCCGAACAGGCCCAGGATGCGCGCGCCGTCGACGAGGTTGCCGCCGTAGTGCGCATCGTGTGCGCTCATCCGCACGCGGATGATAACCTTGTCACCCTGACGCGTGTCACGCTCCGCGTGAGCCCCGTCGAAGGGGCCTACGCCGCCGTCTTCGCTTGTTGCCATAGATCCTCGAGCTCGTCGAGCGTCATCTCGTTGAGTTGGCGCCCGCTCGCGGTCGCGTAGGTTTCCATGTAGCGGAAGCGGCGCTCGAACTTCGCGTTCGCGTCGCGCATCGCGCCTTCGGCATCGACCCCCAGCCGCCGCGCCAGGTTCACCACGGTGAACATCACGTCGCCGAGCTCCTCGCGCACGTGCGGGTCCTCGGGCTTGAGATCGCCGGCTTTGAGCCGCGCCTCGGCCAGCTCGCGCAGCTCCTCGGACAGCTTCTCGGTGATGTCGCGCGGGTCGGTCCAGTCGAACCCGACGCGCGCGGCTTTCTCCTGCATCTTTTGTCCGCGCTGCAGCGCCGCCATGTGCTGCGGGATTCCGTCGAGCTTCGACGTGCGCGACTGTCCGGCGGCTTCCTGGGACTTGAGCTGTTCCCAGTTCGCCCACACGGCCGCGACGTCGGCGACGGCGACGTCGCCGAAGACGTGCGGGTGACGGCGGATCATCTTGTTCGACAGCCCGTCGATCACGTCGGCGACGGAGAACTTCCCGCGCTCGGTCGCAAGTTGGGAGTGGAACACGATCTGGAACAGCAGATCGCCCAGCTCTTCGCACAGGTCGCCGTCGCCGCCGTGCTCGATCGCGTCGACGACTTCGTAGGTCTCCTCGATGAGGTAGCGCACCAGCGATGCGTGGGTCTGCTCGCGGTCCCACGGGCACGAGCGGCGCAGTCGCGCCATGATCTCGACGAGGTCGTCCCAATTGTGGTGCGTCGAACCCGGCGGGAGCGGGACGAGCGGCATCGTGATCGACGCCGAGAGCGTAGCGCGCGGCATCCCCGGGATGATCTCGGCGCCCACGCCGCGCCGGTCGAGCGCGCGCAACAGCATCGGCAGCCCCAGAAAATCAGAGAGCGGGTTCCCCAACACGCCCAAGCCGAGGTCGCGCTCGTCGACGCGCTCGACGAAACCGTCGATCACCTCGCTCGAGCCGCGCGAGAACAGTCCCTGGTCGGTGATCATCGTCCGTTCGATCACCACGCCGTCGCTTTCGAGGAAACGTACCAGCTCGGGCGGGGCGAGCACGGTCGCCGCACGGCCGACGGCGCGCAGCGACTCGCGGCTGCCCAACGTAAGAAGCCCCGGATCGCCCGGTCCGAGGCCCACGATGCGGATCACGCCCACAACTTCGCGAGGCGGGGTCGATCCGACTCCCGCCTCGCGTGCTGTTGGGGCTGGGCGCTACTTCTTGGTAGCGGCCGGGGCGGGCGCGGCGCTGGCCGGAGCCGGCGCGGCGGTCGCGGCCGGGGTGGCCGGCGGGGTGGGCGCGCTCTCGGGGAACGCGGCCTTGTAGCGGTCGTCGTAGACCTCGATCTTCGCGCCCGACCGCAGTTGCTGCAGGAACAGCGGCACTTGCTGCGCCTGCTGCTGCTGGGTAAGCTGCTGCTTGATCTGATCGTGCACGGCCGCGAGCGACGCCTTGGTCGCGGGCTTCTTTTCCTCGACCTGGATCACGTGATAGCCGAACGGCGATTTCACCGGCCCGATGATCTGGTTGACGCCGGCGGCGAAGGCGGCTTTCTCGAACGGCGCGACCATCTGGCCGCGACCGAAGAAGCCGAGCTCGCCGCCCTTGTCCTTGCTCCCCGGGTCGGTCGAATACTGTTTGGCCAAGGCATCCCAGTTGCCGCCGGCCTTGACTTTGGCGAGCACTTCCTTGGCCTTGCCTTCATCGACGGTCAGGATGTGGCGGGCGCGGATCTGCTCGGGCTTGTCGAACTGCGCGCGGTTCTTGTCGAAGAACGCCTTGATGTCGCTCTCGCTGATGTGGATCTGCGGGGCAATCGCCTTTTCGAGGATCAGCTGCTGCTTGAGGATCAGCTGAACGTCTTGTTCGGTGAGGCTCTGCTGCTTGAGGATCTGCTCGAACTGACCGGCCGGAAACTTGGCCTTGGTCTCGGTTTCTTTCTTGTCGATCTCGGCCTGGCTGACGTCGACTTTCTTGTCGCGCGCGTACTGATCGATGAGCGCTTGCTGAACCATTTGGGTGAGGACTTGCTTTGCCGCGGGGCTGGACTCCAGCTTGTGGTCGAAGTCGGCGTGCGTTATCGCTTGCCCGTTGACGCTGGCGACGTTGCCGCCGGCGGAGCCGCCGCCGGTGGAGCTATTGTTGCACGCGGCGAGCGAGACGCAGAGCGCGATCGCGCTGAGGGCGGCAGCGCCGCGATGAATACGGGACATCGGATCTCCGTCAGTAAGGACGACGTGGAAAAGGCGGCTGCCGTGTGAGTCCGCAGCGACCTGCCCCGGATTCGGGGCGCGCGGCGTCCCTCCTCCGGCGCTTTGCGGACTTCGCCGTTCTAGTCCGCCGGGAGCTCGCCGCGCGCCGGAGTCCGCTTTTCCAGCTGCTCGGCGACTTCGTGCGGGTCGGCCGGAAGGGTCAGCTCCTCGGCTTCGGGGTCCTGGCGATTGCGCACCGACGGCATGTCGTAGCGCAGCTCTTCGAGCAGCTGGATGAGCTTGGCGGCCTTGCGCTCGCCGAGCATGCTGATCTGCAAGTGCAGCCGGGAGCGCTGCTCCTGGATCTCGCTCATGCGGTTCTCGGTCGTCAGGATGAGGATGGTCATGAGAAGCGCCGCCAGCGCCACCACGCCGTCGAGCCAGAAATACGGCGGCGGGTCGATCTCGTGGTGCCCGATTAGCCGCAGCGCGACGTTGAGCGCGATCCAGGCCGCCGCCGACGCGATGATGATGTAGACCGTGCGCGGCCGGCCGATCGCCAGCGTGAAGCGTTCGATCGCTCGCTGGTGCAGCGACGCCGCCGCGAGCGCCTTGCGTTCGAGTTCGGCGATCGACTCGATCGCGTCGTCGACCTGACCGGGGAGACCGCCGTCGGGGTGCACCAACGGTGAGTACCCGCTTGCCGGCCGGCGCACGCCTTGAAGGCTGCCGCAGGCCGTTCGGCGGATCGGCGTTCGATGAGCGAGCCGGTCTTGCTGGTCCTGGGGCTCGCGGCGGCGGTCGCGTTCGCGATCGTCTCCAAGCGGCTCGGGGTTCCGTACCCGATCGTGTTCGTGCTCGCGGGCGCCGCGCTGGCGTTCGTGCCGGGGCTGCCGCCGGTGCGCATCGCGCCCGACTGGATCTTCCTGTCGATCCTGCCGCCGCTGCTCTTTAGCGGCGGCTGGACGACCGACCTGACGCTCTTTCGCGCCAACCTGCGGCCGATTCTGTTGCTGGCGGTCGGACTGGTGGTCGCCAGCACTGCGGCCGTCGCGCTGCTCGCGCACGCCGTCGTCCCCGGGCTGGGCTGGGCCGCCGCTTTCGTGTTGGGCGCGATCGTCTCGCCGACCGATGCGATCGCCGCGATCGCCACCTTCGAACGCTTCGCGGTCCCGCGCCGCATCGTCGCGATCCTCGAAGGCGAGGGCCTCGTCAACGACGCGGCGGCGCTGGTGATCTACGCCTACGCGGTCGGCGCCGTCGTCGCCGGCGGGTTCTCGCTGCTCGACGCTGCCGGTTCGTTCGTCGTCGTCGCGCTTGGCGGCATCCTGGTGGGGATCGCGATCGAGTGGTGCGTCGAGCGGCTCGCGCGCGTGCTCGACCGGCTCGAGTTGAGCGATTCGCTCATCGACAACTTGATCATCATCGCCACCCCCTATGCCGCGTATCTGAGCGCCCAAGCGCTGCACGTCTCGCCCGTGCTGGCCGCGGTCGTCGCCGGGATCCAATTGGGGCGGCGCTCGGCCGTCATCTACTCGCCCGAGACGCGGCTCGTCGGCGAGAACGTCTGGCGGTTGTGGATCTACGTCATCAACGCGTTCGTCTTCATGGCGATCGGCCTGCAGCTGCGCGGTTTCGTGCACGGCGGCGCGCACGCGGCGGCGGCCCTGCTGCCGGCCGCGCTGGCGATCAGCGTGGTGCTCATCGTCGTGCGGCTGCTGTGGATCTTCCCGATGGCCTGGCTGCCGCGCGCGCTGATACGCCGGCTGCGCCGCGACGATCCGATGCCGCCGCTCGCCGACGTCGCGCTGATCGGCTGGACCGGGATGCGCGGCATCGTCTCGCTCGCGGCGGCGCTCGCGATTCCGTTGTACGCGATGAACGGCGCGCCGTTCCCGGCGCGCGACGCCATCGTCTTCATCACCTTCGTGGTGATCTTCGTGACCTTGGTCGGACAAGGGCTCACGCTCATCCCGCTGGTGAAGTGGTTGCGGCTCGGACGCGAAGGCGACGGCGAACAACGCGAGATCGAGGTCCGCGTCGCGGCGCTCGAAGCCGGCGTCGCCAAGCTCGACGAGTTGCGCGCTGCGGCCCACAGCGACGCCGAGCACGAAGTGATCGAACGGCTGCGCGACGAGTACGTGCACCGGATCGATCACCTGCGGTCGCATCGGCCTCAGGCGCAGCCGCACGAAACCGCGGCGAGCCGCTTCGACCACGTCGCGCAGAACGAAGCGCTGCTCGCCGAGCGCCAAGCGATCATGCGATTGCGCGACCGCGGCGAAATCCCCGACGAGATCTTCCGCAAGGTGCAGTACGATCTCGATCTGGCCGAGACGCGCTTGTTCTAACGCCGGAGGTGCCGGGCGGGGCTGCGCGGAGCGGCCGCGCGCTTGCGTTGCCGGACACCTGCGAGGGTCTCCTCGGCGGGACGCCAAGCGAAGAATCTGCACGAAACCCTTCCGCCGGTGAGCGCGATCCGCTAGAATGCCGCGGTGAACCAAGGGACTGCGCGGGCGTCGAGGTCCTATTTGCGGCTCGTTACGCTCGCGGTGCTGATCCCGAGTTGGATGGCACTCATCGACGGGACGGTCGTCAATGTCGGGCTCGATACGATCGCCGGCAACCTCGGCGTGTCGATCGACGAGATCTCGTGGATTTCTTCGATCTACGTCCTCGCCGGCTTGTTCGTCATGCCCTTGACCGGCTGGGCCGCGGCGAACTTCGGGCGCAAGAAGGCGATGCTCTTCGCGATCGCGGTCTTTTCCGTCGCGTCGCTGTTGTGCGCGCTCTCGACGTCGCTGCTCGAGCTCACCGCGATGCGGTTCCTGCAGGGCGTCGGCGGCGGATTGATGCTGCCGTTGGCGATGGCGGCGCTCGTCGACGCGTACCCGGCCGCGGAGTTGTCGCGGGCCTTCAAAACCTACGGCGTCGCCGTCATGGTCGGCCCGGCGATCGGGCCGGCGCTGGGCGGCTGGATGCTCGCGAACGCGAGCTGGCCCTGGATCTTCCTCATCAACGTGCCGCTGGGCATCGTGTCGTTGTTCCTGGTCGGGAGCGTGTTGCGCGACCAGAGCGAGCGCGGCGAGCGCAGCCCCTTCGACTGGACCTCGCTGGCGATCATGATCGCCGGCTTCGCCGGGTTGCAGTTCGTGTTGCAGGAGGGGCCGCGTCAGGAGTGGTTCGCGTCCCCGATCGTCGCCGGCGCGTTTGTCGTCTCGGTGCTTGCGCTCTACGTCTTCGTGCGCATCCAGCTCGCCGCCCGAGTCCCGTTCGTCGATTTTCGCCCGCTGGCGATTCCGTCGTACGCCGTCGCGATCGTGCTGGCGGTGATCACCGGGATCGGGTTCACCGGGACCGCCCTCATCGTACCGCTCTACATGCAAGACGTGCTCAGGTACGCGCCTGACCTGGCCGGCTACATCATGGTTCCGGCCGCGGTCGGCAGCATCATCGGTACCGAGCTCTCCGGGCGGCTGAGCAAGACCGTCGCGCCGATCTGGGTCGCCGCGGTCAGCCTCGCGCTGTGCGCGGCGGGTACGCTGTGGTTCGCCTATCTGGGCGACCGGGCCGGATTCGATCACGCGCTGCTGCCGCGCTTCATGCAAGGGACCGGGATCGGTTTGCTCTACGTTCCGCTCAATGTGCTGATGATGGCGCACGTGCCCAAGCGCTTGGTCGACGCCGCCTCGGGGCTGGGCAGTCTGGCGCGTCAGGTCGGGATCGGCTTCGGCTTCGCGATTCTGAGCAGCCTGGTGGTGCACAGCCGCATCGCCACCCTGGCCGCCGCGGCCTCGCGCATGCGGCACACGACGGTCAACGATCCCGGCGTCGCCGCGATCGAGCGCTGGTTCACCGCGCACGGCTATTCGGCCGCTGACGCGGCCACGATGTCGGCGTCGGTGCTGCAGGAGCTGGTCGTGCGCGCCGCCACGTCGGCGGCATATTCGGAGACCTTCGTGATCGTGGCGTTGCTGTTCGTGCTGTCGATTCCGTTCCTGATCTTGTTTCGCTGGGCGCCCCGCAAGGAAGCGCGGTCCGCATGAGCGCCGGCCTGACGGTGACCCGCCGCGTGTGGCTGCGCGTGCTCGCGGGCGCGGCGGTGCTGGTCGTCGGCGCGTACTTTGCCGGGCACTGGCTGCTCTACGATCGCCATCGCGTCTACACCGACGACGCGATGATCGACACCGACCAAGTGTTCGTGACGAGTCGCATCGCCGAGCGCATCGCCCGCGTGCTCGTCGAGCAGAATCAATTCGTGCATCGCGGTCAGCTGCTGGTCGCCCTCGACGACGCCAACGAGCGCGCGGCGCTCGACCTCGCGCAGAGCAACTTGCGCTCCCTGCGCGCCGGCGCGAGCGCGGCGCGTCACGCCGCGACGCTCGAAGGCGAGCTGCAGTCCGCGCAGGTGCGCGAGGGAACGGGCGGGGTCGAGATCGCGCGCCAGTCGACGTCGCTCTCGCGTTCGCAGGCCGATGCCGCGCAGCGCGCAATCGCGGTCGCGCAAGCGCAGGTCGCGGCGGCAGAGTCCGGGTTGGCGTCCGCGACGGCCGCGGTGCCGGCGGCGGCGGAGGCGTTGAAGAAGGCCGAAGCGGATCGCAATCGCGCGCTCGTTCTGGCACGCGAAGGATACGTTGCGACCTCAGCCGTCGATACCGCGGTAGCGGCGGTCTCGCAGGCTCGCGCCACCTACGACGCCGCGGTCGCGCAGGTGAAGACCGCGCGCGCCGCGGTCACGATGGCCGTCGCGGCGCTGGCGCAACAGCGCGCGAACGTCGTCGCGGCGCAGCGTGGTACGAGCGCCTCGGCGGCGCAGATCCCGATGGCGCAGGCCAAGGTCGACGAGTCCGCGGCGCCGTCGCGGGTGGTCAACAAGCAAGACACGGCGGTCGCCGCCGATGCGCAAGCCGACGCGATGGGCGCACAGGTTCGTCTGGCCCAGCTGGCGTTGCGCGACACGCGCATCACGGCGCCTGTCGACGGCTGGGTCTCGGCGCGCAACGCCGAGGCGGGCCAGACGCTCACCCCGGGCCAAGCCGTCGTGACGATCTCGCCGGCCAACCGCATCTACGTCACGGCGAACTACAAGGAGACGCAGATCCATCGCATCCATCCCGGCATGCGCGCCGAGATCAGCGTCGACGCTTGCGGCGGCGCGAAGGTGCAAGGCACGGTGATCGGGTTCGCGCCGGTCGCGCAGAACGCACTCTCAACGCTCCCGACCCTCTCCGCACCGACCAACTTCGTGAAAGTAGCGCAGCGCGTCCCCGTCCGAATCTCGCTGCCGCGCGACGCGGGTACGTGCGTTTTCCGCCCGGGCACCGCTGTGGAGACGTCGGTCGTAGCTGACTGAACGCGGGCTTTTTCGGAGGTCATAGGGTGTTCCGCCCATGCGACTGACGCAGCCCGACCGTATCCTCGGAAGAACTCACATGCTCTGCCCGTTCTCAATGATCGAGAGGGAGACTCGCGATGTTCTTAAAGGTCTTCGCGTTTTGCGCCGTTGCGTCGTTACTCGGCGGCTGTTCAGCCGGCCAGAGTGCCAGTTCCGTGCCCGGAACGAGGCACACCCAGTCGATCGTCCTCCATCCGAATGCGCCGCCCGAGACCGGCGGCGGGACGAGCCCGTACCTCCCGCCAGGCGGGCCCGGGAACTGCGACGCATCGAGCCCCGTGTGCGCTGGGCCTTGGGACTTCGGGACTCCGGCGAATTACGTGTGGGACCCGAGCGGATTTGCCGGCTTCGCCGGAACCGGATACTTTTCATACACCGTTATATGCTCAAACCCCACCGATTGCGCCAACGCGGGATATCCCGGCGAGGACCTGGTGATCAACCAACACTACAACCGCAACAATCCCGGGATCCCATATTCGAACAGCGGAGTGGACCCGACCGGCCAGTACAGTGGCTGTTTCAACGATCCGGATTTCGGCACGTCGTGCGCATTTCAGCTCGCGAATGTTGGACCGGCGAAAGCTGGTTTGTCCTGCGAGGGTTCGGCTAAATCGATAGGCGGTTGGTTCAATGGCGTTGATACGCAAGCCAACGAGATCAAGCAGATCGACGAAGTGCAGTTCGTCGGACCGGGATTACAGCTAATCGTCGGCTGGGTCTATGAGACATTCGGCTCCGGTAACTTCTTCCAGCCAAATGCTCAAGTTGGCGCAACCGGCGGTACTCCTGTTGTACAGATCGGCGTTTCATCGACGAGCCCCGCGGTTCCGATCGGAGCAATCACCGGCGGCAACATCTCAAGCGCGGTCAACGCATGGTTCCAGTTGGTTAACATTGTTCCGAGCTCTGCCACCGCCCCTGCTTTCCTGATTAAGGCAATGGCGAAGGGCTCGAAGCTAGCCGCGAATCCCTGTTTCAGTCCCGCGTGGGACGGCGTGGCCACTCAAACAAAGTTGCGGCACACGCAGTGATTCTCGCAATCCTGCTCAGCATGGCGAACGTGGGAACGTCCCCGGCTTCCCGCGGGGCGTGCCTGGATTCGGCAAAGGTGGTGCCGATGAACATGCTGTCGGACAACTCGGCTTTGTCGGACGTCGTCCGAATCGATTCTCTCCGCTGGGACAATCGTGGACAGACCGAGATTATTGGGTTCGTCTATCGGTTGCAGAGAGGCGACTCGTGGTTCGGGACCCGCAGGCCGGTGAACATGACGCCGGCGGCCACCGACGAACTCGGTCGCTGGCTGAGGCTCGTCGTTGCAAAGCCGGCCGCTCTTCGGATGCAACCCATCGAAGCGCCGGGTAGCAGTGTCGCGCAGTATCAGCTTAGGGATGACTGGCGCCGCACGCTGTCCGGCCAGCACTTGTCGACGGCAATTTGCGTCGCGTGGCCAAAGAACGAAACGCTACCGCCGCAGCCCAAGTAGAAGCGGCCCCAATCGTGAAACTCTTTGTCGCCATTCCCGTCCCGTTTGCCGCTCTCGCACGGCCAACGACGCGTGTGGCGCGGCTGGCTCTACTGATTCTGGTCTTCGGGAACGCATCGACAGCATCCGCGGCGCTCGGAGCCCAGGCAGCACGTGGGGACAACTGTACTCCGTTCAACTCGTTCAAGGTTGGCTATGCTGTTCCAGGGGGAACCATCGTCCAGCAGAGCATCATCCTCGTGGATGGATGGTTAGTCGCAGGATGGATTCTCCGCACGGTGTCAGGGAAGCGATACTATCTTCCGAATCCCCGATACTTTGATCACTCGGTAGATGAATACAACGTGGCGGCTGGTCCGCCGGCTTTCGCTCTCATT
Source organism: Vulcanimicrobiota bacterium (assembly GCA_003140215.1). Classification (GTDB taxonomy): domain Bacteria; phylum Vulcanimicrobiota; class Vulcanimicrobiia; order Vulcanimicrobiales; family Vulcanimicrobiaceae; genus Vulcanimicrobium; species Vulcanimicrobium beijerinckii. The sequence continues at coordinate 643,126 of PLJL01000004.1, forward strand.
CAGGCGCCTGGTCCAGACGCATTGAATAGAGCGTATCGTGAGATCCGCAAGGTGAGGCGGGCGTACTCACAGCACGTCGATCGAGATTCGCTGCCGGATCTCCCTGCTGCGACGTTGGTCGAACCTTGCTTCGCGGAGCCCCTGCGACTGTGATCTTCGGAAGAACAGTGACGCACACGCAGTGATTGTTGCAATTCTGCTTGGTACAGCGATCTTGGTAACGCCGCCGGCTTCGCGTGGGGCGCGCCTGGATTCGGCGAAGGTCGTTCCGATGAACATGCTGTCGGACAACTCAGTGATCTGCGTTGCCTGGCCAAAGAGCGAGCCACGTCCACTACAACCCAAATAGAGCCGCCGTCGGCCGACAACCGCGGCGCGAGTTAATTCAGAATGCCGAGTTGGCGGGCATTCTCTACGGCGTGTGCGCGGTTTCTGGCGCCGAGCTTTTCGTAGATGCTTTCGACTTGCCGTGCGACCGTGTTCTTCGACTTTGCGAGTTCACGGGCGATTTCAGTGAGCGTTGCGCCGGTTGGGAGGGCGCGGAGCACTTGCAATTCAGCCGGTGTCAGCCCATTTCGTGGACGAGCCGCATTTGCGCTCACCGATGCGACTCGAGCGAACTCGGCGTAACCGCGGAACACCTCGGGAAAGTCCGCAGTGTCGATCGACTGCGCCGTCAAGAGCGACAGATACCGATGGCCTGGATCGAACCGCGCCGAAAGGGCGCGTTCGCCGCGCACTCGGTCGCCGATTACGAAGCACGTCGCCGCAGCCAGGATCCGAGCTGTCTCCCGGTAGCGGCGTAGGTAGAGCGGTTCGTCCTCGGCACCAGCCTCCGTCAGTTGGAACGCCGCACGGGACCGGGCTCTGGCCGCATCGACATCCCATCGAGCTGCCTCTATCAAAGATCGAAGCGACTCGAGCATGGCGGCCTCTTGCTGAGATTTTGCGGTTGCGGTTCCCGCGACGATAGCTGTCTCGGCCGCGCCGAAGTCTGCGGTCCAGCCGAAACCGAGAATCTCGCCGAGTAGATATGGATAGTTCTCTTGATGCTGCTGCGGAGCGGAATAAGAACGCAAGCGCTCGTGTAGGGATTCGCAAGCTGGCGCGTCGAAGCGTTCTGCTGCGGCTGAGAATGACCCGGCGAGCGCCGACCGGAGAATTGCCTGGTGCCCGGCACGCTCTGCGTTCATGACCATGCGAGCATAAAATTCGGCCGCCATTTGGGAATCTCGCTTCCAGTCTTGTGCGACTACGCCCGCTATCGAGTGGCACGAAGTGGCACCGACGAACGCCCCGTGCGCCTCGTAGAGGTGTGCCGCTTCGAGCGAGAGTTCCATCGCGTCATAAAAGTCGCTGCGATAGAAGGCTGCCAACGAGCAACGAAGCAAGACCTGCGCGAGAATGAGTGGAGCATCACCGCTCCGAGCTGATGCCGCCGCCTTTCTCGCCAGGAAACGACTCTGCGATCGTCGGCCGCCAACGGCGTGCAGCATAGACTCTTTGGCCTGCTGTGCCGGTATTAGTCGAGGCGGCGCGGCGCGCTCGGCGGCGACAGCATTCTCGAGGCCGGCATAGTCGCCGATGCTCATGAGAGTCGCACACAGGAGGTCGTTGATGTACCAGCGGTCATCATCCGTTGCCTTTCGATGCTTTAAGGCGCGGCGTAGTAGCGCGATCGCGCCCTGCGTGTCGCAATCAAAGGAGCACGTTAGCGCTCGCAACGTAAGATCCGCAGGCATGGAGCAGCCATTCATATCGCGTAGCGCTTGGCGCAACGTTCGTGCGGTCGCTGTTAGGGCGAACTGATGAACGGAGGCGAGCGTGATTGTTGACGTTTCGGCACCCGCGCGAGTCATAGGCCGCTACTTCTTGAAAACGAGACACGGCGTTCGCCGGTTCTGGTGACACGGTTGGCTGGGCAAACGCACGCTCCTCTTTGCTATGCAAGCAATCGGCGCGTCCAAAGGCAATAACGAACGTAGCTGATTATTGCTACTACCGCGTTTGCTCGCCCGCTATGCGCCCGTACTGAACAGGAGTTCAGGCGGGATTCAGAAAGTGTGACGGCGATGGGCCGCGCCGGGGAATTCTGCGGCTTGTCGCGCCCTTGCGGGCTCGGTCAGGTGATCGGTGCGTCGGTAGAGCGCGGCGGCCGCTTCCAACCAGGACGATGCTGAACGGTCCCGAGCACCAGCCGATCGTTTCGCTGGAGCGCTTCTATGAGGTCGCAAGCGAGGGCCACCCGGCCGAGATCGATGCGCTGCTAGCGCGTTTTCCGGCCTCGGCGCGGATCCGCGATCCGATTGCGATTGGCTTGCGAGCGATGAAGTCGGTGACGGGCGGCGATATCCCGGGTGGCCTGGCGCTCCTGAAGCGCGCGGTGGGCCACTGCGAAGGCAGCGTGCGCCAATATCTTCTCGAGCTCCTTATCCCCTTGCTTTTCAGCACGCACCAAATTGACGCGGCAGAAGAAGCGCTCGATGAGGTCACCGATGAGGTTGCGGAGCTGCGGCCGGCCTTCGCCGCTTTGCGAGCCGTGATTGCCGCCCGCAAAGGAAACGACACAGCCAGCGCCTGGTTCGCTCGCGAGGCGCTCGCGACAGGGCGCGGGGTCGACAATCCGATCATTGTCGGTAAGGTACTGCAGCGCACCGCGATGGCGGCATTCTATCGTGAAGACTTCGAAGAAGCGCAGGATCGCGCGCTCGAATCGGCACGGTGGCACGAGCGCCTCGAATCACACCGCAACGCCGCGCGGTCATACTCGATCCTGTACGTCATCGCCCACGACCTCGTCGGCGATGCAGACGTGGCGAGGTACTATGCTCGACGCATGACCATGAGTGCGCACCTCGCGGAAGACCGGTCGTTGGAGAACTGGGGCGTGCTGGCACAGCTCGACGTCGCTGCCGAGGCAGGCGACGAACGGCGTCTGACATCGCTGCGCGGCCGTCTCCTGGCCAACCCGCTCAACGAACAATACTACCGCGAACGCTTTCAGTACATGATCGCCGACGTGCTTTCTCAAGGCTGGAGCGGCCGCTTCGACGCCGTTCGCGTTGCCTTGACGTCGCTTCGGAACGTGCAAGACCTTTCGCTTGCAGAGCGCTCGCTGTGCGACGCGCTCTTGGCAGTCGTCGCGCTGTCGGTCTGGCACACCGACCTGGCTCGGCGATTGGCGCGCCGCACCATCAGCCAAACAGTCGAGCGTTCCGGGAAGGAGGCGCTCTTCGACGCCCGCCGCCGGCGCCTGGCGCGCATCCTCGCAGCCGCGGTCTGCCTCGTCATCGGCGACACGGTGCGCGGCCGGCGTGCGCTATCGCGGGCGGCCGATCCCGAGCAGATATTCGCGGGGATCATCGACGTTCACGGCATGGACGAAAGCCGCACGCCCCCCGTTATGCTCGGCTACGCGAAATTCCTCAACGAGGCGTGTCGTGCCGCGAGCAGCGCGCGCCCGCGTCACGGGTTGACAGTTGCCGAGCTCGAGATCCTCAACGCCTTGCCTGCCGGGCTGACCCTGGCCGCAATCGCATCCACGCTTGGTAAGTCGAAGAAGACGGTCGAGCGACAAGTGGGAAACATCTATGCCAAGCTGCAGGTCGGCAACCGGGCGCAAGCGATCCAGCGCGCGCGGGACCTCGGCATCTACTCCTAAACCTTCGCGGCCGACAAACCCGGTCGCGACGCGGCTTTTCGGCGGGAATGAGGCGTACGCCCCATGCGCGGGGCGGTGCCTATCGCATATGCTCTCCGTACTTCCCTCCCCCGGAGCTTTCTAGGAGAGCCGGTTATGGTTGATTTATCGCACCTGTTGGGGTCGGTCCTCAACACGGTGCTTGCCCTCGTCCACGGCACGGGCAGCATCCCCCCGATCCTGGGTTAACGCGCCATGTATCAGCTAGCAGAAGACCGCCGCCCGATCGACAAGACGCGGCTTTTCATCGACTCGTGCACCTCGATGCTCCCGACCGCCGAGAACATGCACCTCGTTCGCTCCGCAGCCGCGTTGGTTCGCAGTGTCGTCAACGGCGCCGACATCAAGCCCCTGCGCGAACTCGTTCGCTGCGCCGGTGAGTGGTGCGCTGAGATCGACGACGTGCTCGCAGCCGCCGGCCAGACCGTGGTCGACGAGATGTCCGAGCTGTCGCGTATCAACCTTCACGACGTCATTCGTCGCGTCGCCCAAATCGAGCGTGACGTGCTCGCGACCACCGGGTGTCGCCGTGATATGGAAGGGAACGTCCGCACGGCTTACGCAGGGTAGCGCACGCCGCGGCACCCGCGCCGCACAGCGTCGCTCTGCGAACGCAAAGACGGATCTACGCGCATGCATGACGACAACCGCTCGCACGGCCACACCAGCCGCGCTCAGATAGCCGAACTCCTCGACGAACGCCGCGTCGAGGTCGCCAACGCCATTGTCGCACGGATGCGTCAATGCGATGAAGTTTGCGTGTCGCCGCTCATCGTGCGCACGCTGGTCCATGCGCTCTCGCAATCGATCGCGGAGAGCTTGCCCGACGTCGTGGTCCACTGGTCCCGCATGGTTTCACACGCGCACCCCGCGCCGATCGTCCTGGCGATGGTCGAGACCGCCTGCGAGGTCGCCGAAGAGCTCGCGCACGCCGAGCACGCCGACATGGCGACGATCGTCGTCTTTCTCGAGATCGTCAAGTCGCGCGCCGCGACGCAGTCCCTCGACGACGTGGTGTCGTCGGGCGCGGACGAGCCGGCGCTGCAGACTGCGATCCAGAGTCTGCTCGCGATGCTGCGCGCACGCGACGACGCAACCTGCAATCATTCACGCGCCACCGGCGAGTGGGGCGGACGAATCGCGCGCCGGATGGGCCTGGCCCCCGGAGTGTGCGAACGCATCGTCAAAGCCGGCATCCTCCACGACATCGGCAAGATCCGCGTCCCCGACGCGATCCTGTTCAAGCCGTCCGCCCTCGAGGCCGACGAGTGGGAGATCATGAAGCGCCACGCGCAATCCGGCGCCGACATCCTCTCGGAGATCCCCGCGCTCGCCGAGTACGCGCCGATCGTGGGCACGCATCACGAGCGCTTCGACGGCCGCGGCTACCCGTTCGGCCTGTTCGGTGAGGAGATCTCGCTGGAGTCGCGGGTGGTGTCCGTCGCCGACTCCTTCCACGCGATGGTGAGCGACCGGCCGTACCGCCGCGCGCTGACCTACGGCGAGGCGATCGCCGCGCTGACCGACGGCCGCGGACGCCAGTGGGACGCAGAGATCACCGACATCATGATCGCGCTGGCGGCCGAGGAGCGCAACACCTCCGCCGACGCCGGCCTGATGGCGATCTCGACCTCGTTCTTCGGCGACCCGGCCCGCATCTCGCTCCCCGGAAGTTTGCGCGCGATCTAGCCCGCTCCTACAGCGCTTCGAGGAGCGCGTGTAACATCGGCAGCTGATCGGCTGCGCTGCGGGCGGGAAGATCGATGGTGATCTTCCCCTCGCCGAAGCGGAACTTGTTCTTGGTGAGCGACTGCAGCCGTGGGATTGCCGCGGGATCGAGGGCGAACCCCGTCCCCACGCCCAGCGTGAGCCGCTGCTCGTTGATCACCACGCGCGTCACGCCGACCTTCAACGCCAGCACGCGCAGCCGCGTGATCTCCACGAGCGCGTCGAACTGCGGCGGCGGCGGCCCGAACCGGTCGCGCACCGACGCGACCGCGTCTTCGACCCGATCGAGCGTGCGAGCGGCGGCGAGCTGCTGGTAGATCGCGATCTTCTGCGAGACCTGCGGGATGTAGTCGTCGGGGACGTAGGCGTCGAGCTTGACGTCGATGACGGCTTCGCGCGCGTCGGTGCGCTCGGGGGCGACCCCGCGGCGCCGCGAGATCGCTTCGGACAGCAGCTGCACGTAGGTGTCGAACCCGACGGCGCCGATGAAGCCGGACTGCGCCGCGCCCAAGAGGTTGCCCGCGCCGCGGATCTCCAAGTCGCGCATCGCGATCTGCAGCCCGCTCCCCAGGTGGGTGAACTCACGGATCGCCTCGAGCCGCGCCTTGGCTTCCTCGGTCAGCGCCTTGTGCGCCTGGTAGAGCAGGAACGCGTAGGCCTGGTGGTTCGAACGCCCAACCCGGCCGCGCAGCTGGTAGAGCTGCGCGAGCCCGAACTTGTCGGCGTCGTTGACGACGATCGTGTTGACGTTGGGGATGTCGATCCCGTTCTCGATGATCGTGGTCGAAACGAAGACGTCGATCTCGCCGTCGATGAACCGCGACATCACCGGCTCGAGCTCGTGCTCGCGCATCTGGCCGTGGCCGACCGCGATGCGCGCCTTGGGCACGAGCTGCTCGAGCGCGCGCGCGACGCCGTAGATCGACTCGATCCGGTTGTGGACGTAGTAGACCTGGCCGCCGCGGTCGAGCTCGTTGACGATCGCGCGCTGCACCACGGCGTCCGAGGCCGGAACGACGACGGTCTTGATCGACATGCGGTTCTTGGGCGCGGTCTGGATGAGCGACAGGTCGCGCACGCCCATGAGCGACATCTGCAGCGTGCGCGGGATCGGCGTCGCCGAGAGCGTCAGGACGTCGACGGTGGCCTTGAGCTGCTTGAGGCGCTCCTTGTGCATCACGCCGAAGCGCTGCTCCTCGTCGACGACGATCAAGCCGAGGTCGCGGAAGACGACGTCCTTCTGCAAGATCCGGTGCGTTCCGACGACGACGTCGACCTTGCCGCGCGCCAGGTCGTCGACGATCGCCTGCGCTTCTTTCTTGCTCTTGAAGCGTGAGAGCTCTTCGATGCGCAGCGGGAACGAGGCGAAGCGCGCCAGCAGCGTGCGGTGGTGCTGCGAAGCCAGCAGCGTGGTCGGGCACAGCAGCGCGACCTGCTTTTGGTCGGCGACCGCTTTGAAGATTGCCCGCACGGCGACCTCGGTCTTGCCGTAGCCGACGTCGCCGCACACCAGCCGGTCCATCGGCTTGGGCAGCTCCATGTCGGCTTTGGCGTCGTCGATCGCCTTGGCCTGATCGGGCGTCGGTTCGTAGGGAAACGACTCCTCGAGCTCGGCTTGCCAGGGCGTGTCGGGCGCGAACGCGTGGCCGTGCGCGACCTCGCGCTCGGCGTAGAGCGCGACGAGCCCCTCGGCGATCTCGGCGAGCTTCTCCGAGACGCGAGCTTTGGTGCGTGCCCAGTCGCCGCCGCCCATGCGAGAGAGGCGCGGCGCGGCGCCCTCGCTCGCGCTGTACTTGGTGACCTGGTGCATCTGGTGCACCGGCACCAGCATGCGATCGGTGCCGGCGTACCGCAGGTCGAGGTAGTCGCTCGTCGCGCCCAGGATCGTTTCTTTGCGCAGGCCCAGGTACTGCGCGATCCCGTGCACGGCGTGCACGACGTAGTCGCCGACCTTGAGGTCGGCCAGCGTGACGGGAACGCCTTCCTTCACCGCGCGCAGCTTCACGCGTTTGGCGGGCTGCCCGTAGATCTCGCGGTCGCCCAGCACGTGCAGGTGCAGCATCGGGATGGCGAAGCCGGCTTCGATCGAGCCCCCGTCGACATAGACCGTGCCCTGACGCGGAGCCGCCACCGAGACGGCGACGCCGTCGGTCCCTGCGCGCAGGTGCACCAGCGGCGCGGTGCGATCCTGAGCCTGTCGAAGGACGCGCACGTTCGCCGCGCGCAAGATCTCGGCCAGGCGCGACGCGCCGCTGGCGACCAGCCACACCGTGTCGCCGGCCGCGACCCATTCGCGCACCGCCCCGACGAACATCTCGATGCGGCGGTTGAAGTGCTCGGCCGGCCGGGTCTCGAGCACGAACGACTCCAGCGCGCGCGGCAGCCAGCGCAGATCGCCGCCTTCGATCCCGCCGGTCACCACGAGCACGCGCCGTTGCGCCAGCCGCTCGGCGTAGTCGGTCAATCGCGGGAACGGGGCGACGACGTCGGCGAGCAGCGCTTCGCCGACCTCGTCGTCGCGCACGTCGAGCTCGCCTGAGTCGACACCGGCCATCAGCGCCTGCGCGCCGCGCGAACGTTCCTCGTCGAGTCCCTGTTCGATCGTGTCGAGCATCCCCGGTTCCTCGAGCACGACCAGCGACGCCGCGTGCAAGTAGTCGAGCACCGTCGCGCGTTCGTCGTACGCCAGACCTAGCCAAGGCTCGGGGACGTCGGCGCCGCCGGCGAGGTAGGCGCGCAGGGCCGAGATGACGTTGGACTCGCCGGCCGCGCGCGCCACAACGTTCGCGCGCAGCTGCTCGTCGCGCAGAATCTCCAGCCACGGCGTGACCGTGATCGCCTCGAGCTCGGAGGTCGAGCGCTGTGACTGCAGGTCGAACGCGCGCACCGACTCCACGTCGTCGCCGAAGAACTCGACGCGCACCGGCGCGTCCGCGGTCGCCGCGAACACGTCGAGGATCCCGCCGCGCACCGCGTACTCACCCGCCGCGCTGACGACGTCGACGCGCGCGTAGCCCAGCCGGTAGAGCCGCCGCAGCGTCGGTTCCCAGCCGGCGGTTTCGTTCGTGCGCAGCGTGAACGACGCGTCCTCGAAGGCGCGGCGCGGGATCACGAACTGGCGCAGCGCCGCGACCGGCGCGACGATCACCTGCGGCTTGCGCGCGCACAGGTCGGCCAGCAATGTCATGCGGGCGCTGCGCTCCGACGGCGACTCGAGCGCGCCGAGCGTCTCGTCGCGCGGCCGCAGCAGCGCCACCGTGCGCGCCTCGGACTCGCCGAAGTAGTAGGTCAGGTCGGTGAAGGTGCGCTCGGCGACGTCGCTGGTCGCGGTGACGACGAAGATCTGTCCGCCCAGCGCCCGGTGCAACGCGGCCAGCAAGTACGGGCGGGCCGCGCCGGTCGTCTCGTGAAGCGCGAACGCGAGCCCGTGGTCGGCGGCGGGCGTGCGGAGCCGCTCGATCAGCTCGGCGAGCGGACGAGACGAGGCCGGAAGCGCGCGGACGAGGCTTGGAGCGAGGGCGGCCACAGGCCACCGAGGATATCACGGCGCGGTCGCCGTCGCCATGCCTCTGCGGCCGGGTCAGCGCTCCAGGCGGACCGGGATCGTATAGGTGCTGGTTCGGCCGTCGCCCGTCGAGGCGATGAACTCGATGTCGTAGTTGCGGTTGAGCAAGAAGAACGGGATGCCGCCGGGCAGCTGTTCCTGGCCCGCGAACACGCCCGGCGACATCTGCGGGATGCCGATCTCCCGGCCCATCGTGCGTGCGATCAAGGTGACGACGTCGGGGCTCGTCATGACGCGCACCAGCAGCCAGCCGCCCTTGTGCAGCACCCGGTCGTTGAGCGCGATCTCGGTGATCCTAGGCGCGCCGTTGGGCCCGGGCGTCGGCGTTACGAAATAGGTGAACGGGTTGGGCGTGCCGGTGGCCTGCGGCGAGGGCGACGGTGGTACCGGCGTGGTGGTGGCCGCCGGCGTCGGGGCCTGGGTCGGCGCCGGCGCCGCGGTCCGCGCGACCGGCGGCGGCTGCGGCTGGGGGGCGGGTGCGGGCTGCCACAGCGCCACGGCCAGCGGGATCACGTACAGGGCGAGCATCGTTCCTCCCACCAACGCCGGGTTCGCGAGGTCCGTTCCCGGGCCGAGATCCCCAACGTACCCCGCCAGCCCGGTGATCGAGGCGGCGAGGAGCGCGCGGGAGGCGGGCGTCCAATCCGCCAGCGCCACGACGCCGACCAGCCAGACCGCATACCAAGGCTCGGGCGACGGCAGGAGCAGCCAGCCCGCCAGCGCCGACCCGGCGAGCAGGTCGCTGTGGCGCCAGGCCTGCACGAGAGCGGCGATCGCCGCCGCCGCGAGCCCGGCCCCCACCACGAGCGGGAGCGGCGAGCCGCACCACGCCGCGAGCGCCGGCGCGTGCACCAGCGAGATTCTGGGCGGACCGCCGGAGCGGTCGAGCCCGTGCGCGAGCACGGACCACACCAGCGGCGCGTAGGCGGCGACGAGGGCGAGCAGGGTCGCGCTCGCCGCGACGAGCCGCCGGCGGCGCGGCTGGATCGCGAGGGCGGCTGCCAGCGGTACGAGCGCGACCGCCTTCACGGTCGCCGCGGCCGCCAGCACCGCCAGGCGCAGCCGCTGGTCGCGGACCCGGTCGGCCGCCAGCACGAGCGCCAGCCACCAGACGTCGTTGTGGCCCTCCGCCGCGCTCCAGAGGACCACCGGGTGGTAGGCGAGCAGCGTAGCGAGCCGCCGGCGCGTCCGAGCCGCCAGCGCGACGCAGGCCAGTAGCGCCAGGGCGGACGCGATCCGCAGCGCCATGACGATCCCGCCCGGTCCCAGCGGCCGCAGCGCCGCTACCAGCAGCGCGCACGGCAGCGTGAAGGCCGGGCCGTAGACGTCGCGGGGCAACGAGCCGTCCCAGGCCTGCAAGGCGGCGTCGAGCAGCGGGTCGTGCAGCGTCGTGACGTCGGCGGTGCGGTACGCGCGCGCCCAGGGGTCGATCCCGTGGCCGAGCAGCGCGCCGTACGCGGCGTACGCCCAGACGTCGGCCGAGAGGCGCAGGGGCACCGCCAGCGCGCACGCGAGCGCGAGCGCTGCGACGACGAGCCGAGACGACACGCCCAGGCGAGCGAGCACGCCGAGGGCTTCGCGCCCCGGGCGCGCGAATCCGACGCGACGATGCACGACCACCCCTGGCTGCGGCTCGCGCTGGCGGCGAAACGTGACGGCGCGGCGCTCGACGCCGGCGTCTGGCGGCGCATCATCGAGGGGTACGTCGCCGGCGAGATCGACGACGCCCCGGTCGCGGCGCTCGCCATGGCCTGCACGATCCGCGGGATGGCCGACGCCGAGATCGCCGCATTGACCGACGCGATGGTGCGTTCGGGCGACGTCTTGTCGTTCGGTTCCACCCGCACCATTGTCGACAAGCACTCGTCGGGCGGCGTCGGGGACACCGTGTCGCTCATCGTCGTGCCGCTGGTCGCGGCGTGCGGCGTCCCGGTCGCCAAGCTCTCCGGCCGCGCGCTCGGCCACACCGGCGGTACGCTCGACAAGCTCGAGGCGATCCCGGGGGTGCGCACGGACCTCGACAACGACGCCTTCGTCGCCCAGGTCAACCGGATCGGCTGCGCGGTCGCCGCGCAGTCGCGCCGGCTGGTCCCGGCCGACCTCAAGCTCTACAGCCTGCGCGACCGTACCGGTACGGTTCCGTCGATCGGGCTCATCGCCGCGTCGATCGTCTCCAAGAAGATCGCCGGCGGCGCCGACGCGATGGTGTTCGACGTGAAGGCCGGCAGCGGCGCGTTCATGCGGACCGTCGAGAAGGCGACGGAGTTGGCGCAGACGCTGGTGCGGCTGGCCGCGTCGTTCGGGCGCCGCGCGAGCGCGTTGGTGAGCGACATGGAGGAGCCGCTGGGCGCCGCGGTCGGCAGCGGGATCGAAGCGGTCGAAGCGCGCGACTTTCTGCGCGGGGACGAGCGCGATCCGCGCCTCGCCGAAGCGATCTTCGCCGTCGCGCACGAGATGCTGCGCGTCGGCGGGGTCGCCGCGGCCGAGATCGAGCCGCGCGCGCTGGACGCCTTGCAGTCGGGCGCCGCGTACGAACGGTTCGCGCTCTTGGTCGAGGCCCAGGGCGGTAGCCGCGCCGCGCTCGACGGAATCGCCGCGCACCCGCATCGCGCCACCGCCGCCGCCACGGGCGACGGCGTGGTGACGCGGATCGATGCGGCGGCCATCGGTGAGCTCGCGCGCGAGCTTACGACCGCCGACGGCCCGTTCGCGGGGATTCGCATCATCGCGCGCGTCGGGACCCCGGTCCGAACCGGCGACGTTTTGGCGGAATGCGCCGGCAGCGCGGTCGATCCGGCCGCGGTCGCGCGCGCGTTCACGCTGGGAGCGCACGCTCCGCCGGCACGCAAGCTGGTCGAAGCGATCGTCCGGGATGCCGACCTCGCCGCCTCGTCGAACGCGCGCAGCTGATGGCGACGCACGCGGCCCACACAACGATCGTTACCGGCGGCGCCGGGCTGATCGGCAGCGCGCTGCTGCGGCAGCTCAACCTCGAAGGGCTCGAGGACTGCGTGGTCGTCGACCGGCTCGGGACGAGCGAGAAGTGGCGCCACCTGGTGCCGCTGCGCTTCGCCGACTACCTCGACGCCGAGGAGTTCTACGCGCGCATCGTGGCCGATCCGGGCGCGTTCGGGGCGATCGCGACCGTGTTCCATCTGGGCGCCTGTTCCTCGACGACCGAACGCGACGCTTCGTACTTGATCGCCAACAACGTGCGGCGGTCGCAGGAGATCGCGCGCTGGGCGTTCGAGCGCGGCGCGCGGTTCGTCTACGCGTCATCGGCGGCGACCTACGGCGCGCGCGAGCAGGACATGCGCGAGGATCTCGATCCCCACGCCTTACGACCGCTCAACATGTACGGCTACTCCAAGCACCTCTTCGACCTGTGGATGCGCCGCGAAGGTTTGCTCGACCGCGCGGTGGGCCTCAAGTACTTCAACGTCTACGGCCCCAACGAGGACCATAAGGGCAGCATGCGCAGCGTCGTCGCCAAGGCCTACGAGCAGATCGGGGAGCACGGCACGATCGGGCTGTTCAAGAGCTATCGCGACGGGATCGCCGACGGCGAGCAGACGCGCGACTTCCTCTACGTCAAGGACGCCGCCGAGATCACCACGTTCCTCGCCCGCTCGGAGCGGGCCGGCGGGCTCTACAACGTCGGTTCGGGGATCGAACGGAGTTGGAACGACCTCGCGCGTGCCGTGTTCAACGCGCTCGGACGCAACGTGCGGATCGACTACATCGACATGCCTGAGGCGCTGCGTGGAAAGTATCAGTACCGCACGGTAGCGACGATCGACCGCTTGCACGCGGCGGGTTGGACGCGCCCGATGACCCCGCTCGAGGACGCGGTCACGGACTACGTGCGCAACTACCTCGTGGGCGGCACCGTGCTGGGCGGCGAGTCCGACCTCGCGTCGAGCCCGGCACCGACGTTCTCGGCGACGAGGTAGAGCGGGCGGCCTTTGATCTCGTCGTAGACGCGGCCGACGTATTCGCCCAGGATCCCGATGGTGATGAGCTGCACGCCGCCCAAGAACAAGATCGCGACGATCGTCGAGGTGTAGCCGGGAAAGTTGTAGCCGGTGAAGATGCGCAGCCCGACCTCGTACGCGCCGACCAAGAACGCGAACACGCTGACGATGAAGCCGAACCAGGTCGCGATGCGCAGGGGGATCTCGCTGAACGCGGTGATCCCGTCGATCGCGAACTTGAGCATCTTCGAGACCGGATACTTCGACTCGCCCGAATGGCGCTCGGCGCGCTCGTACTCGATCCCGGTCTGCGCGAAGCCGACCCACGAAACGAGCCCGCGGATGAAGCGGTGGCGCTCGCGCGAGTCGCGCAGCGCCGCGACGACGCGCCGGCTCATCAAACGGAAGTCGCCCGTGTCGACGGGGATCGAGACGTTCGTCAGGCGCCGGATGAGCCGGTAGAACACGGCCGCGGTGAAGATCTTGAAACGGCTCTCGCCCAGGCGCCGGCGCCGCGTCGCGTAGACGACGTCGAAGCCCTCCCGGAACTTCGCGAGAAACTCCTCGATCAGCTCGGGCGGATCCTGAAGGTCGCCGTCCATGAGGACGACCGCGTCGCCGCGAGCGGCGTCCAGCCCCGCGGTCGCGGCGATCTGGTGGCCGAAATTGCGCGAGAGCGAGATGACGCGCAGGTGCGGGTCGGCGCGGGCCGCGCCGCGGAGCTTTTCGAGCGTGGCGTCGCGGCTGCCATCGTCGACCAGGATCACCTCGTAGGCTGCCGGCGCAACCGACAGCCCGGCGATCACGGCGCCGATGCGGCGCAAGAGCTCGTCGACGTTGTCGGCCTCGCTGAAGAGCGGGACCACGACGGAGAGCGTCGCATCCGCGCCGCGGCGCACGGCGAGGTCGTGCGGGAGAGAGGCCACGCCCGGTTGTTCTCGGCGCTCGCCGGGTCTCCCGGCCGTGCCCTGCCGGGCTCGGCGTACGTTGCAGCGAAAGGATGACGCACATGCTCGCGCCGCTGCTCGGCCTCGTTCTGGTGCTCGGTCAAGGTCCGGCCGAATCGCCCGCCCCTTTCGCGCACGTCGGCCCAACCCCGCCGCCGCACGGGTATCCGGCGATCAAAGCGTTCTCGATCTCGACCACCGACGTCCGCGCCGGGCGGCCGGTGCGCGGCGACGTCGAGACCTCCGACAACGTCCACTACGTCGAGGCGCGGGTGGAGTACCGCGCCGTGGCCATGCACGAGGACGCGCCGGGGAGGTTCTCGCTGACCTACACTGTGCCGTGGTGGTTGCCGCCCTGGCTGCGTCACGGCTACACGTTGCACATCATCGCGCGCAGCGTCGACGGCGTCGAAACCAGCCGCGCGATCCCTATCAGCGTACACTGACGGCGAGACGCTCCAGCGCCGTGACCGTTTCGGCGTGGAAGGCAGCCTGGTAGGCGACGATGTCGGCGACGCCGGGGAAGCGCGGATCGGTGCGCCGCGCGCCGCGCCGGTAGCGCCCGCCGTCGTCGAGCAGCAGCCCGCGTGCCGCCAGATTTGCGAGCGCATCGTCGACGCACGCGCGCGCGTCGCGTGCCAGCTCGGGATCGACGAATGCGCCGCGCGGCAGCGCGTCGCGCAGCCGTACGACGCCGTCGGCCGCTTCGTGCGCGCCGAACGGCAGATCGACGGCCAGCAGCCAGGTGGCGAGCAACGCGCTCGTGGTGACCGGCCGCGCCGCGGCCAGCGACGTCGCGAGATCCGCCGGGGCGGCGGGCTGGACGACGCGGTAGAGCAACTGCAGCCTGCGGCCGCGGAACGGGTCGAAGGCGATCGCCGCGAACCACACCGTGGCGAGCGGGACGAGGTGCTCGACGATCCCTTTGAGCGGGCGCATCCGGCCGTCGGTGCTGTAGAATCCTTCGGGCGTGACGAAGAACGTCGCGCCGCGGCGCACCACGTCGACGATGCGCGCGATGTCCGCGTCGACCCCCGCGCGCAGCGCGACCAGCGCCTCCCGGCGGTACGGTTCGAGGACGTGTGAGAGCCGCACGCGTGCTTCGCCCGCGATGAAAAACGCCGGCGCCAGCAGATCGGCGAGCGTCCGCGCTCCGGCGGGCAGCGCGGCGAGCGCGTCGGGCCGGAAGACCAGCTCGAGTGGGAGATCACCGTGCCGTGCGTGTACGTCGAGCGCCAGGCTGCGCAGCGGCCGCGCCGACAGCTCGTTCTCGAGCGGCAGCATCCCGATCGCGACGAACAGCGGACCCGCGTTCACCCCGCGCATCAGCGGGGCGAGCCACGGCATACGGATCGCGAAGAAGCCCGGCTCGTACATGCGGCGCGAGGACGCGGTAAACGCCGGCCGGCCCCGCGATTGCAGGTACGTGCGCTCGACGATGATCTCGGACTCGTCTTCGTGCTGATGGTTGGCGATGAGCACCGTCGGGCCGCGGCGTAGCGGCAGACGGCCCCACTGGCGCACGCGAATGCGCGTCGCGATGAGCGGCTGGCGGATCGCCGAGGTCAACCCGACCAGCAGCACCGACCAGATCGAGACGAGCGGCTTGTGCCCGACCCGCAGCACCCACAGCGAACCGATCGCAAAGCACATCCCCGCCGAGGCGAACAGCCAGCGATAGCCGTCCGCGGTCGTCGCGCCGTGGGCGATGATCCAGGCGCCGATCGGCGGCGCCGCGATCAACGGCAGGTTCGAGAGCGTGCCCCATACCCCCAAGTCGCGGGCGACGTCGCCCAGCTCGGGGATCGCATCGAGCGTGAGCGCCCACCCGACCGACGACACGCCGCCGAAACCCAGCCCGAACAGCAGCGCGTACACGAAGATCAGCCGTACGTCGGGAACCAGCGCGAAACCCAGAGCCGCCAGCGTCATCGGCACCCCCGAAAGCGCGACGGTGACGCGCCGGTCGAGCTTGTCGGAAAGCTTCCCCGCGCCGATGCTCGAGACGATCGCGCCGAGCAGCGCGGCGCCGGCGACCATGCCGGTGCCCACCGATGCGTTGGCGACGCGCAGCACGTCGCTGAAGAAGTACAGCACGTAGGTGTTGAGCAGCGTCATGCCGAGCACGATCCAGCCGCGCGCGACGACGGTCACCCAGAGGTCGTGACGATCGCGGATCACCGCGTGCGGCGGCGGCGGCGCGCTCGGCGCCGGTGCCGGGATCGCCGTCAGCGAGACGCCGGCGAACGCGACGGCCGCCGCCATGGCGAGCAGCGCGTGTTGCGGCGCGAGCAGCGCGGCGGCGAGCAGGCCGAGGACCGTGCCCGCCAGCGTGAACGCCCCGCGCACGCCGGCCGAGGCTCCCCACGCGGAGCGCGGCACCAGCTCGGGCAGCAGCGCCTGATAGATCGTCTGTGCGGCGGTGATCGCCACGGTCGCCGCGACCAGCGCCACGCCCAGCGCGCCGGTCGACATCGCGAACGCCATCGCGACGATTGCGGCCACGTCGAATCCGAGTGCGACCGCGGTCTCGCGGCGCCGGTCTCCGCCGCGGCGCTTCGCGCGATCCGAAAGCCAGCCTGCCAGCGGCGGCACCAGCGCGACCGCCGCGCCGACCAGCGTCGCGAGCACCGACAAGACCGCGGTGTGATCGTGCGGCGCGATGCGCAGCACGATCGCCGGCACGACGATCGCGATGAGCGCCGTGTCTTGAAAGTGGATCCCGAGCCACAGCGCGTTGAGCGCTACGTGGTCCCGTGCGCGGAACGCGCTAATCGATGTCGGCCCAGGCGGGGATGGTCACGGTGACGTGCGCGTCGGGCTCGCCGGGCGCGATGTGGGCCGGCGGCAACGCGCGCGCCTCGTTGCGCTCGATGGTGCCGTACGATCCGCGCGTCACGCGGAACGCGAGCCGCGCGCCGCGGTGCAGCTGCAACGCCAAGCGGAAGTGCCGCGCGTCGACCCGGTCCATGCGGATCTCCGCGGGCGACCAGCTGCTGCGCTCGGTGCTGATGTAGATGTCGTCACCGGGCGGCGTGCGCGGCGGCACCAGCACGTCGATCGTGGTCGTCACCAGCGCCGTCTCGTCGGCGTCGCGGCCCGCCGCCGGCGCCAGCACGTACGCCGCCCGCGGGATCTTCGCCGCCGCAAGCGCGGCGGGCGTCAACCGCTGCGGTGTCACCCGGTTGTCGGCGTCGAGCGCGATCGCGGTCGCGCGCCCGGGGACGAACGCGCTGCACGACGTTCCCTCCGCCAAGCGCAGCACCCCGGCCCCGGCGACCGCGAGGCGGTCGCCGTCGCACGCTAGCGGGACGATTCGGAAAATCGCGGCCGCCGCCGCCGCCGCGAGCGTCACTGCGTGCATCACGGCGTGATCGCAAAGCTCCAGCGCGGTTGCCAGCGCGTCCCGCCCCAGGCGAAGTCATAGGCGCGCGAGACGTCGATCCCGATGTTGGGGAAGGGCCGGAAGCGGGCGCCGCCGCGCACCTCCCACTGCGGCCGGCCGAAGCCGTTGAACTGCGGAAAGTCGGCGGTGTGCGTGACCGTCAAGCGCAGCGAGGTGCCGTTGGGGGTGAACTGCAGCTCGCCGCTCTGCGCGCGAAACGTCGTCGCGCCGCTGAAGGCCGCGTAGCCGAAGTACGGCGTTCCGTCGGGCGTGATGAGCGGCGTCGTGGGGGTCGGATAGAAGAGCCCCTGCGTGTTGGGATAGACGTCGGCGCCCCACGAGCCCTGGTAGTTCAGGAACAGCTTGAGGTTGCGCGCCAGCGGGCGCGTCACGTTCACGCTCGCGCCCAACGCGTCGCGATGGTGCGGAAACGAGAACCAGGTCCGCGAGGTGTCGAGCGACGTCGCCATCGTGGCGCCCAACGGCACGCGCACGACCGGCGTCGACACGCTCAAGTCGAGACCGTGTCGCCACACGGTGGCGTAGTTGTGGGCATCGGGGAGCAGTCCCAAGAGCCCGCCGCGCTGCGCGTCGAACCCGAAGTCGCCGCGCAGGCGCCAGGTCGCGCCGCCGGGGAGCGGGCGATCCGGCGTACGCAGGCTGGCGTTGAACGACGACCCGCCGCCGGAGACCCGCGTGTAGTCGAGCCGCCCCCCGGCCGCGCCGAACGCGGCGGTGAAGCCGGCGTGTGCGACCGTGCCGTAGATGGTTCCGCTGGCGTCGGCGATCGCGGTGAAACGCGAGCCGATCCGGCGGTAGGCGGTGAAGCCGTGCACCGAGTAGCCGTGCAGCGGCGCGTCGATCGATGCGGCGACGTAGGCGTCGTCGCCGGAGACGATCTGTTGCTGCAGCGCCAGCGCCGCGCCGGGACCGTCCTCCCAGCGCGCGTGCAGCGCGGTGAGCGAGGTCGGCGAACCCCACAATCCGTAGGGCTGGTCGAAGGTCGCGCCCGCCAAGCTGGTCGAGCCGAACCCCGCGCCCGTCGCGAAGGTGTGCAGGTACGACGGCACGGGCACGCCGCCCACCGATGTCGGGAACGCGGCGGGCGAGAAGCGTACGTCGGCGTGCGGCGTGATCGTCGCGTGCTTGGACTTGATGAACGCGTAGCGGTCGTCGACGTCGGGGAAGACGAAACGTTCGGCGTCGAAGTCCGCCGCCGTCGTCGGGCCCAGCGCGCGCGTCGTGCGCCCGACGCCCGACGCGGCATCGAGCACGTCGACGCGCGTGCCGTCGAGTTCGAGCGCGATCGCGTCGCCGTCGATCGCGGCGGCGCCGCGTGCGACGTGGGCGCGGCCGGCCAAGACCAACCGGTCGGTGCGCAGATCGAGGTACGCGGCGTCGGCGTGGGCGCGCGTTCCGTCGGCCAGCTTCACGGTCGCGCCGTCACGCACGATCAGCGCCAAGGTGTCGGAGAAGAAGACGATCGAGCCGTCGACCGTCGCGGTCGGGCGTGCGTCGGCCGCACCCGGAGCCGCCGTGAATGCGAGGCACGCAAGCGCCGCTCGCGTCAAGCCCCAGCGCGTCATCCTAGTGTGCAGCACACTAGCGCGGCGGCAGGTTCGGCGGCTGCCCGGGTCGTGGCGTCGGGAAGCCGCCCGGCGGCGTCGCGCGCGGCTTGGGATACAGTCCGCCGCCGGGGAACGGATTGGGGTTGAACGGGGTCGGGATCGCGCCGGGCTGCGCGGCCTGCGGCTCGTTGGGCCGGTCGTCCGACCACGCGTAGACCGTCACCGGGACGCTTTGCGCGTCGACTTCCTTGGTGAAGTACGGATGCGGCGAGGGGCGGATCCCGTTCTGCCCCAACTCCACGGAGTTCCAGGAACCGCGCGTGATCACAAACGCGAACTTGGTCCCCGAAGCGAACCGCCGCACGGCGCGATAGCGCTGTCCGTCGATGCGGTCCATCTTGATCGCCCGCGGGTTCCAGCCGCTGTAGTCGGTGCTGATGTAGACATCGGTGGCCAGCCGGGTCGTGGGCGGGACGGTGACGACGAACTCGACGGCGACCTCGCGCCCGGTGATGCTCTGCCCGACGATCTCGGGTGCGCGCACGGTCACCGCCTGGGTGGCGGAATACTGCGTGACGCTCGCATACGCGACGTCGGGCGGCAGCCGGCGCGTGGTGAGGTCGAGCTCGACCACCTCTTTGGTCGCCGGGTCGAGGATCGCGCGCGCGAACAACTTGGGGCGCGGCTGCAGCGCCGTGGGCTGTCCGGTGTCGTAGTCGGCGATGCGCGGTGCAGCCGCCAGCTTGAACGCGTCGCCGGTGGTGAAGTACACGAAGCCGTTGCGCACGTCGAGGAGCTGGCCGGTGAAGCGCACGACCGTTCCCTGCGCGAACGACGGCAGGGCGAGCACGATCACCGCGGCGGCGGCGAGCAGGGACGAGACGAAGCGGATGGTCACGGCGAAAATTGAATCCCGAACTGCGGTGTCCAGCGTTCGTTGGCGAAGTTGAAGTAGTAGGCGCGGGTGAGGTCGACCAGCACTTGCTTCGACATCCGCAGGCGCAGATCAGCCGAGAGCTGCCAGGGCGGCTGACCGTACAGCCCCGGTACCGGCGCCGGAAAATCGGAGAACCGCGCCAGCGTCAGGTTGAGCCCGAAGTATTGCGTCGGCGTGTAGACGAACGAACCGGTGAGGCCGCGCGAGGTCGCGAACCCACGAAACGCGTTCTGCCCGCCGAAGGTCCCGAATTCGGTCGTCACCGTGTCGCCGCCCAGCGGCAGCGGGTATGCGGCGAGCTGCGCGCCGCCCCAGTAGTCGGCGGTGGTGCGGCTCTCGTAGGCCAGGAACGTGTTGATGTGCTGGCGGTCGAAGGTGCGCGAAAGCGAGACGCGCGCGTCGGTCAGGTCGACTTGGTGCGGCACCGAGTACCAGGTGCGCTGCTTGTCCAGCGAGGTGCTGACCGAGATGCCGTTGCGCAGCTTGATCGGCGCGGTGTAGACGGTCGCGCCGGCGTAGTGATACCACGCGCTGGGCGGACCCGGCTGCTCGTTGAGGTAGCCGCCCTCGCCGTAGATGTCGTGCGCCATCCCGATCCCGCTGCGCAGCCGGAACAACAGCGGCGCTCCCTTGAAGAAGCGGTTTTCGAACCCCGTCCACGCCAGCAGCGCGTCGGTGGGATGTTCGCGCCAACGCGGGTCGTAGGCCCCGGTCGGCAACGCGTCGTTGACGAGGTTGGGCGTGAAGCCCAGGATGTACTGATAGTAGTTGTCGGTGGTGAGGCTCAAGCCCGAGCGCCGCAGGCCCGCGTTGAGCTGCAGCTGGCCGAACGCCGCCGCGTTGATCGGCCGGTTGATGAGCCCGGGCGACCCGGCCGACTCCTGAAGAAACAGACGGCCGGTGAACGTCGGCGAGAACTTCTTGTAGCCGATGAGGTTGTACTGGCGCTGTTCCTGGGTGAGCGGGTCGATCGAAGCGACGATCCAGTCGTCGTTCCACACGAAGTGCTGATCGATGGCGAAGTACGTGCCGTTGAACGCGTCGTTGCGCAGGTGCAGCGCGCTGACGCTGTGCTCCGAGCCGTTGAACGGCAAACCCACGTCGGCGCGCGCCCCGGCGAACCCGTTTTCGTTGAAGTGCGGGTTCGGGGAGAACGTGACGAGATAGCGCGGCAACGGCACGTACGCGCCGGCCGTGTAGACGCGCGCGTTGTCGAAGAGCACGTCGGTCTTGGGCACGATGCGCGCGCCGTGAGCGATGATGTAGGGGCGCTCGCCGGTAAGGTCCGGGAAGTAGAACGCGTCGCCGGGTTGTTCGCGCCCGACGCGCGGGGTGCTCCAGTCCAGCCCGAAGTAGGTGACGCGCGCCGGCGTGCTGTCGGCCGGAAGGAAGTACGAGCGGTCCAGGTCCGGGTAGCCGGCGAAGGCCGCCCCGGCTTGGTGGATCGCCGGCCCGTCGACGTGCACGTCGCCCGCGACCAGATAGCGGTTGAGCTTGAGGTCCATGGTGAAGGTCTGCCCGCGCACGACCGTACCGTCGGAGAGCCGCACGCGCACGTCGCCGTCGGCGGTGACGATGAAGCGGTTGAAGTAGAAGTCGACCGTCTTCGCGCTCACGTCGAGGCTGGTCGGCGGGGCGGCGGCCGCGAGCGACGTCGCAGCCGCGAACGCGGTGGAGACGAACGCGATGATGGCCGGGAAGCGCATGTGCAGCTTCACGCGTTGCGCGTTACGGGAGGCGCGGTCCTGCGCCGGATGGAACCGCGGTGGACGGCATGCCGCGCATTCTCGCCTTTGTCATGGACTCCGCCGGCGTCGGTGCCCTTCCGGATGCGATCGCCTACCACGACGCAGCCAACGCGAATACGATTGGAAACGTCGCGCATCGGTTGGGCGGCCTTCACTTGCCCAATTTCGAGCGGTTGGGCCTCGGGCACATCACCCCGGTGCGCGGTCTCTCCGCCTCCGACCAGCCGGCTGCCGCCGTCGGCCGCCTTAAAGAACGCTCAAAGGGCAAGGATACGATCACCGGTCATTGGGAGATGGTCGGGGTGATCACCGAGGTCCCGTTCCCGACCTATCCGCAGGGCTTCCCGCCCGAGGTGATCGCGAGCTTCACCGCGATCGCCGGCCGGCCGCCGCTGGGTAACCGGCCCGCCTCGGGGACCGAGATCATCGCCGAGCTGGGGGAGGAGCACCAGCGCACCGGCCGGCCGATCCTCTACACCTCGGCGGATTCGGTGTTCCAGGTCGCGGCGCACGAGGAAACCGTCCCGCTGGCGACGCTCTACGCCTGGTGCGAGCGGGCCCGGGCCATGCTCGTCCCGCCGCACGAGGTCAACCGGGTGATCGCGCGGCCGTTCGTCGGGACCCCCGGAAACTACAGCCGGACGCCGAACCGCAGGGACTACGCGATTCCGCCGCCGCCGACGGTGCTCGACAGGCTTGAGCAGGCCGGTGTACCTGTGCATGCGGTCGGGAAGATTTGTGACATCTACAGCGGTCACGGGATCGCGTCGTCCGTCCGCGTCGCCGACAACGGCGAGGCGGTCGATCGCGCGCTCGAGCTCGCCGACAGCACGGATCACGGCCTGGTGTTCGTCAACCTCAACGACTTCGACAGCAAGTATGGACATCGCCGCGACGTGCGCGGGTACGGTGACGCCCTGGCGCGCCTCGACGCCCGCGTCCCCGAGCTGCTCGAGCGGATCCGGCCCGGCGACGCGCTGATCTTCACCGCCGACCACGGCTGCGATCCGACCCAGCCCGGCAGCGACCACACCCGCGAGTTCGTCCCGTACCTCGAATACGGAGCTGGGGCCGGGCGCGATCTCGGCGTCGTCGAGGGCCTGGGCTACGTCGGGGAGCGGATCGAGGCGATCCTCGCCGCGGTGCGCACGTGAGCGTCGTCGAGCTGCGTCGCGAGCCGCGGGCCGGCTCGGGCGACCTGCCGGCCGGGGTTCCCTTCCCGGCGGCGCCGGCTCGGCCGGGTTGGTTCGCCCCCGCGAAGCGCACGCTCGACGTCGCGATCTCGGCCGGCCTGCTGATCCTCGCCGCGCCGGTCGTCGTGGGCGCGATGATCGGCATCGTCGCCGTGAGCGGCGGCAGCCCGATCTACCGGCAGGACCGGGTTGGCTTGGGCGGACGGCGCTTCCGCATGTTCAAGTTGCGCACGATGATCCGCGACGCCCACGCGTTGCTCCCCGAGCTGCGCCGCTTCAACGAGGCCGACGGGCCGGTCTTCAAGATGCGCGACGACCCCCGGCTCCACAAGCTGGGCGCCTTTTTGCGGCGCACGTCGATCGACGAGCTGCCCAACTTCCTCAACGTCCTGCTCGGCGACATGGCGATCGTGGGGCCGCGCCCGCCGCTGCCCGAAGAGGTCGCGCACTACGATGGGTACGCGCTGCGCCGGCTGGTCGTCAAGCCCGGAGTGACCTGCCTATGGCAGATCTCGGGGCGCTCGCACCTCTCGTTCGAAGAGTGGATGGCGCTCGACAACGCTTACATCGACGCGTGGTCGCCGTGGTACGACCTCGCGATCGTCGCCAAGACGGTCCCGGCCGTGCTGCGGGGGGTCGGCGCGCATTAACCGCCGCCTGACCGTCGTAGCCGAAGGCCGCACTCCCCGCCGCCTGGCGCGTTCGACGGTGCTGGTGATGGGCGCGACGCTCGCGTCCACCATCCTGGGCTTCGTGCGCGAGGTCGTCTACGCGAAGTTCTACGGCACCTCGTGGGAGCTGGACGCCTTCCTCGCTGCGGCCGTGGTTCCGGTGATCTTGTTCGGCGTTTTCACCGGCGCGCTGGTCACCGCGCTGGTGCCCTTGTTCACCGACTACGTGAACACCGAGCGCGAGGACGAAGCGTGGAACCTTGCGTCGACCGTCGTCGTCGTGCTGCTCGTCGTGCTCGGGCTGGGCGCGGCGGTGGGTGCTTGGCTCGCGCCGTGGTACGTGCCGCACATCTACGTGCCGCAGCACAGCCGCGACGCGGCCGCCCACGTACACACCGCGGTCATCATGACGCGCTGGCTGATGCCGACGATCGTCGCGGCGAGCATCGCCGGCGTGGTCGGTGCGCTGCTCAATGCGTATCACCGGTTCGGCGCGGCGGCGCTGCAAGGCTTCGTCGCCAACGTCTGCATCATCGGCTTCGTGTGGATCGCGGAGCCGCGTTTTGGCGCGTACGCGCTGGTGTTCGGTGCGCTGGCGGGCGCGTTCGTGTCCCTGCTCGCGCTGTTGCCGACGTTCTTCGCGCTGCGGCGCTTCCGGTTCGCATTCGACGTGCACCACCCCGGGCTCGTGCGGCTGATGCACGTGCTCGCGCCGATCGCGATCGGCTCGGCGGCCGGTCAGGTCGCGTTGTTTTTCGACCGTTTCTTCGCATCGCACATGACCGAAGGGACGATCGCGGGGATGAACTTCGCCGTCAAGATCGTCGGCTTTCCGCAGCAGATCTTCGTGACCGCGATCGCGACGGTGATCTTCCCGCTCTTCGCCAGCCAGTTCGCGCACCACAATCGCGCGGCGATGAAGCGCAGCGTCGCCACCGGGCTGCAGATGGTGATCTTCCTGACGCTGCCGTCGGCCTGGGGCCTATGCATGCTGGCCGGGCCGATCGTGCAGACGCTGTTCGAGCGCGGTGCGTTCACCCCGCAAGCCACGGTGCTGTGCGCGCAGCTGCTGCCGTTCGCCGCGGTCGGGCTGGTCGCGCTGGCGGCGAACGTCGTGCTCACGCGGTGTCTGTACGCCTGCGGGGCGGTACGGATCTCGATCGCCATCGCGGTCGCGACGGTCGCGCTCAACGTCGCTTTGTCGCTGGCTTGGCTGCCGTCGCTGGGTGCGCGCGGGCTGCTGCTCGCCAACGCCGTCTCGCAAACGCTGCAGACCATCGCGCTCGTCGCCGTGGCGTGGCGCTCGCTGGGCGGTTTTCATCTCGGCGCGGTGTGCGTCTCGCTGCTCAAGGTGGGCGCCTGCTCCGCGGTGATGGCGTTCGCGCTGGCCGCGGTGCAGGTCACGCGCACGCCGCCCGCCCCCACCATGATCGCGCGCGTCACCAATCTGAGCGAGCACCTGCTGTTCGGCGTGTTCGTGTTCATCGCGCTCGCGCGGCTGGTCGACTCCGAAGAGCTCCACCTGGCGATCGATCTGCTGCTGCGCCGCCGTCCGCGCGATCTCGTCCCGCTGCCATGACAGAGTCACGCCCCGCATGACGAAGTCGCGCCCGGCATGACAGAGTCGCGCCCGGCATGACAGAGTCACGCCCCGCGTGACATTTGCACCCTGGACCGTCACGTTGCGTCACGAGACGCACGTGCCGGTCGATGCGGCGAGCGCGCTGGTCTATCTGGCGTGCGCGGTCGGCGTCGCGTTGCTCACGCGGCGGCGTCCGGCGCTGGGCGTCGCCGCGCTGCTGGTGCTCGCCCCGTTCGACTTCGCGCGCTACGCCGGACCGACCACGATCACCACCTTGAAGGCCGGCCTGATCGGGATGCTCGTCGCGCTGGCGTTCTCGCGGCCGGACCTGGCGGCGTTCCGGACGTTTCCGGTGCGTGCGATGCTGGCGGCGTTCGCCGCCACGCTGCTGGCGATCGCGTTGAGCGCCATCCACGCGCAGCACCTCGGCCCGGTACTGCGCGAGGCGCTCAAGGACGGTGAGTACCTGCTGCTGTTCCTGGGCGCGGTCGCCGCCTTCGCCACCGATCCCGACGACCGGCCGTTCTGGCGCACGCTCGAGCTCGCGGTCGGGCTGGTGTGCCTCTCGGCGCTCGCCGAGTACCTCGTCGGTGCGCACAGCGGAATCTGGCTGCACGAGCGCTCCATCCCGCGCATCGCGGGCGCGCTCGAAGGGCCCAATCAACTCGCGGGCTATCTCGACGTTGCGCTGCCGGTATTGGTCGCGCGCGCGCTGGTTCACCGCGACCGCGTGCTCGTCGCGGTGATCGGCATCGCGGCGGTCACCGACGTGTTGACGATCTCGCGGTCGGGGATCGTGGGTGCCGCGATCGGCGTCGCGGTCGTGCTGCTGGTGCTGCGGCCTTTTGGCGGCGCCGCGCTGCGCTTCGCCGCGGGCGTGGCGCTGGTGGTCGTGCTCGGGGGCGCGCTCGCGCTGCGAGCCGGCGTGCCGGCGGGATACTTCTCGCTCGATCAGGCGCCGCAGGCCGGCGATCATCTCGCCAACCGCTCGCAGCTGTGGCGGGCCGCGATCGCCTTGTGGGAAACGTCGCCCGCGGTCGGCGTCGGCGCGGGCAACTACGAGCTCGACCTGAGCGAGGTCGGGTTGACCGGCGTGCGCACCCATGCCAACAGCATCTATCTGCAGAGCCTTGCCGAGACCGGCATCGTCGGGCTGGTCGCGACGATCGCGCTGTTCGGGGTGACGATGGTGACGCTGCGGCGCAGCGGCGTCCGGCGGCCGCTGGTGGTCGGCGCGCTGGGTGCGGCCGTTGCGCTGGCGTCGCACCAGATCTTCGACGACCTATTCTTTTTTCCGAAGGTCGCGTCGGCGTACTGGCTGGTGGTCGGCGTCGCCGTCGCGGAGGTCGCCGCCCGGCGGTTGTTCGAGCGCCGCCGCGCGGCCGCCTACGTCGTGGCGCCGGCGCCGGCCGGCGCGCCGTGAACAGCACCGGACGTCAGCGCGTCGCGCTGGTCGCACCGTTCTTCGGACGCGACTTGCGCGGCCGCAAGGAGCGCTTCGCGTTCGCGTACGCGACGCATCTTGCGCTCGAAGGCGTCGCGATCGAGGTGTTCACCACCACCACCACGCCCGATGCGCCCGATGCGAACTTCTTTGTGGCCGGAACCGACCACACCGAGCCGTTTCCGGTGCACCGCTTTCGCGTCAGCGCGCCGGATCGGGTCGCCTTCGAGGAAGCGTTGCTGGCGGTGCGCGGCTCCGGCATCACGCTCGAGGACCGCAGCGGCGCGCTGCTCGACGAGCGGCTGCGCAGCCCCGAGCTGATAGCCCACGTCCGCGCGTCGGCCGACCGGTACGACGCGTTTCTGTTCCTCGACCTCACCGTGCCCACCACGGTCTACGCGCTCATCGACGTCGCCGAGCGCGGGCTGTTGGTGCCGCTGCTCGACGACGAACCCGCGGCGCGGCTGCCGGCGGTCGCCGCCGCGGTCGCCCGGGCGCGCATGATCCTGTGCACCACCGAAGCCGAAGCGCTGCTCGTCGCCGAGCTGTACGGCCCCGCGACGCGCGCGCGCACGCGCATCATCGGGCTGGGCGCCGACGTGGTGCCGCGCCAGGACTTGCGGCGCGACCGCGTCGATCGGGTCACGCACGGCCGGCCGTACGTCCTGGCGGTCGGCGGCGATCCGCTCGAGACCGCCGAGCTGCGCCGCAGCGGCGACTCGCAGGTCGTTGCGTTGGCCGATACCGCCGAGGGCGATCGTGCCGCCTTCTTCGCGTATGCGCGCGCGGTGGCGGTCAGCGGCGCCGGGCTGTGCTTCGTACCCGAGGTCGTCGAGGCGTGGGCCTACGGCAAGCCGGTGCTGGCTTCCGAAGACGCTTCGGGCGCGGCCCTGCTCGTGCGCGAGACCGGCGGCGGGATCGTGGTGGCGCGCGGCGGCTGGGCGCAGGCGATTGCAGCACTCCCCGGCGACGCGGCGCTGGCGACGCTGGCCGCCGCGGGCGCCGCCTACGTCGCGCGGCGCGGCGGCTGGCGCCGCGTCGCGGCGCGCACGTCGGAAGCGATCGACGGCATCGGCGCGCTCGCCGACGGCCGTTCGCGCGATGCGCTCCTGGCCCACGTCGCCTACCTCTATCCGCTGGTGCAACGGCAGCGCCGCACGATCGAGGCGATGCGCGTCAGCCGCTTCTGGCGGCTGCGGGACGTCTGGTTCGACGCGCGGCGGCGCTTCGGCGTCGGTCCGGCCGAGGATCCCGTGCACGTCTCCGACGCCGATGCACGCGCCGTCGAGCTCGCGGCGCTGGGCGATCCGTACCAGTTGTTCCGCGAGCACCATCGCGTGCGCGGCGAGGACGTCGAGCGAATGCGCGCGATGGCGCGTTTCCTGCCCAAGCCGGTCAGCCTCGCGCTGGTAATCGACGCGCGCGGCCGCGGCACCGGCGGGGTCGCCACGGCGCTGCGCTCGCTGTGCGATCAGGTCTACGAGCGCTGGTCGGCGCGCGTGCTGCTCGACGATCCGGCCGAAGTTCCGGCCGACGTCGCGGCGATCGTGGCGCAGGACGAGCGCGTCACGATCGTGCCCGCGGGCGGCGATCGCTACGGCGCCTGCGACGTCGTGGGGCCGCTCGATCCGTACGACCGTCTCGAAACGCACGCGCTGTTCGAGCTGACGCTGGCGCTGCAAGACGACGCCGACGTCGTGTACTCCGACGAGGACGCCATCGACGAGCGCGAGGTCCCCGGGCAGCCGTGGTTCAAGCCGGATTGGTCGCCCGAGACCCTGCTCACGCGCGATTACGTGGGCCGGCTGTGCGTGATGCGCCGCGACCTGCTCGAGCGCGTCGGCGGCGTACGCGACGTGTTCGAAAGCGCACGCTGGTACGAGGCGCTGCTGCGCGTCACCGAAGCGACGTCGCGCGTGGTGCACGTGGCGCAGGTACTGTGTCACCGCGACGCGCGCAACCGGGTCGAGAACCGCGATCTCGCGCTCGCCGTGGAGGTCGCGCTGCGGCGCCGCGGCGAGGAGGCCGAGCTGCAGCTCGTCGAGTCGGGCGTCGAGGTGCGCTTCGTTACCGCCGGTGAACGCGTGTGCGTCATCATCCCGACCCGCGATCGCAGCGACCTGCTGGGCCCGTGCATCGCATCGGTCTTCGGCCGCACGACGTACCGCAACTTCGAGCTGCTCGTGGTCGACAACGGCAGCCGCGAAGCGGCGACGCTGGAGCTGTTCGCGCTCTGGGAGCGCCGCGAGCCCACCCGCTTCCGCGTGCTGCGCGACCCGGCTCCCTTCAACTACTCGCGGCTCAACAACGAGGCGGCGCGCGCCGCCGACGCGGCGTTCCTGCTGCTGCTCAACAACGATACCGAAGTGATCGCACCGGATTGGATCGACGCAATGCTCGGCCAGGCGCGCCGCGCGCAGGTCGGCGCGGTGGGCGCGCTGTTGCTGTATCCCGACGGCACGGTACAGCACAGCGGCGTCGTGCTCGGCATCCTGGGGCTGGCCGGCCACGCGCACCGCTACTTGCCCGGAAACGGCCCGGGGTACCACGGTGCCCTCGAGCTCGACACGAACTATTTGGCCTTGACCGGGGCCTGTCTCATGGTCGAGAAGCGCAAGTACCTCGAGGTCGGCGGACTCGACGAGACGCTGGCGGTTTCGTACAACGACGTCGACCTGTGCCTCAAGCTGCGCCAGGCCGGCTACCGCAACGTCGTCGTCCCGCGCGCGCGGCTGTACCACTACGAGTCCAAGAGCCGCGGCGGCGACGATACGCCGGCCAAGGTCGCGCGGGCGATGGAGGAAGTGAGCACGATCCGCCGGCGCTGGCCGCAGTTCGCCGCGCGCGATCCGTACTACAACCAGAACCTCACCGTCGACTCCGAAGATTTCGGGCTGCGCCTGTGACCGGGATCGCCGCCGAACCGGGGGCGCCGCGCCGCACCGGGGTCGCCGCGCACGCCGGGATCACTTTCGTCGGGCTGATGACCGCGAACGTGCTGGGCTACGTCTTTTACGCGCTGGTGAGCCGCACCGTCGGGGTCGAAGCGTACGGAACGTTTTCGTCGCTCGTCGCGATCGTGCTCATCTTGAGCGCACCCGCGCAGATCGCGCAGATGGTCGTCGCGAAGCTGGCCACCGACTTGACCTTCGATCCCGACCGGCTGGCGGGGCTGGTGCGGGCGATCGATCGCGTGACGCTGACGGTGGCGGCGGTCGGCGGCGCGGCGTTGATCGCGGTCTCGGTCCCGCTGGCGCGCTTTCTGCACCTCGCGGATCCGCTGCTGGTCACCTTCGCCGGGCTTTCGCTGTGCGGCGCGCTCGCGTTGCCGTTCCTGCGCGGCGTGCTGCAGGGGACCTCGCGGTTTCGCGCCTTTGCGCTCTCCAACGTCGCCGAAACCGCGGCGAAAGCGATCTTTGCGCCGGCGTTGGCGCTCGCCGCCGGGGTGCGCGGGGCGGTCGCCGGGATGGCGCTGGGGTACGCGCTCGCCGCGGTCTACACGTTCGTCGCGGCGGTCCCGCACCGCCGCGGCACCCCCAGCACGTTCTCGCTGCGCACCGTGGCGCGAACGTCCGCGTCGGTCGCCGTCGCGGTGGTGTGCATCAACGTGCTGTTGTTGTACGACGTCGTGCTGGCCAAACGGTACCTCGACGCGCACACCGCCGGGCTCTACGGCGCCGCCGCGCTGGCCGCCCGGGCGCTCTACGCGGTCCTCGCCTTCGTGCCGACGGTGCTCTTGCCGCAGGCGGCGGTGCGCGCGGCCCGCCGCGAGCGCACGCGCTGGCTCTTTCTCCAAGCGTTCGGCGTCGCGGCGGCGATCGCCGCCGCGGCGATCGGCTTCTACGCGCTGTTTCCGGAGTTCGTCGTCGTCGCGGTCGCCGGGCGCAGCTTCGCGAGCGGGGCGCCGTTCTTGGTGCCGTACGTGTACGCGATCGCGGCCGCGGCGCTGGCCAACGTCGTCGCGACCTACAACGTCGCGCGCGGCCGGATGGCCTTCGTCGTCCCGCTCGCGTGCGTGCTGGCCGGCGAGATCGCCAGCATCGTGATCCGCCACCGCGGTCCGGGCGATCTGCTGCAGACCATCGTCGTCGGACACACCCTCGCGCTGCTCGCGACGGCGACGTCGTTGGGCGGCGCGAGGCCGCCGGGGCCCGAAGCCGAACTGGGAACCGCCACACCATGAGACGCATCGCGATCGTCGGCTCGGGCTACGTCGGACTCGTCACGGGGACGTGCTTCTCGGAGCTGGGCAACCGCGTGGTGTGCGTCGACAACGACGCCGCGAAGATCGAACGGCTCGACGCCGGCGAGGTTCCGTTCTACGAGCCGTCGCTGGGTGAGATGATCGCCCGCAACGTGCAAGCGCGGCGCTTGACCTTTACCACCGACGTCGCCGCAGCGGTGCGCGGCAGCGAGATCATCTTCATCGCGGTCGGGACGCCGATGCGCGCCGACGGCCACGCCGACCTGGGCGCGGTACGCGCGGCGGCACGCGACATCGGCGCGGCGCTCAACGGCCCCAAGATCGTGGTCTCGAAGTCGACCGTCCCGGTCGAGACCGGTGAGATGGTCTCCTCGATCATCCGGCGTCACGCGCGCGCGCAGCATCCGATCAGCGTCGTGAGCAACCCCGAGTTCTTGCGCGAGGGCTCGGCGGTCGCGGACTTCCTGCGCCCCGACCGCATCGTGCTCGGAACCGAGGACGCCGCCGCGGAACAGGTCATGCGCGAGCTGTACGCGCCGCTCGAAGCGCCGATCGTGGTCACCGACGTCCGCACCGCCGAGATGATCAAGTATGCCGCGAACGCCTTCTTGGCGACGAAGATCTCGTT
The DNA here is from genome assembly GCA_003140215.1 of Vulcanimicrobiota bacterium. GTDB lineage: Bacteria > Vulcanimicrobiota > Vulcanimicrobiia > Vulcanimicrobiales > Vulcanimicrobiaceae > Vulcanimicrobium > Vulcanimicrobium beijerinckii. The sequence continues at coordinate 674,400 of PLJL01000004.1, forward strand.
CATCAACGAGATCGCCAACATCTGCGAGCTGCTCGACGTCGACGTGCGCGCCGTCTGCAACGGCATCGGCTACGATCAGCGGATCGGGACGAAGTTCCTCAATCCGGGGATCGGCTACGGCGGCTCGTGCTTCCCCAAGGACGTGCGCGCGCTCGAGCAGTTGGCGGTGGAGCGCGACTACCAGGCGCCGCTGCTCCACGCCGTCGAGCTGGTGAACCGGCGTCAGATCGAGCGCACGGTCGTGCGGCTCGAGCGCGAACTAGGCGGCTTGCGGGGCCGGGTCGTCGCCGTGCTGGGCTTGGCGTTCAAACCCAACACCGACGACGTGCGCGACGCGCCGGCGCTGGCGCTCATCGCCCGGCTGCTCGACCGCGGCGCGGCGGTGCGCGCGCACGACCCGATCGCCAACGCGCTCGCGCGCGAGGCGCTCGGAACCGACGGCATCGTGTTCTGCGACGACATGTACGAGAGCGTCAGCGGCGCCGACGCGATCGTGCTCGCGACGGAATGGAACGAGTTTCGGGCGCTCGACTTCGCACGCTGCGCCGCCTCGATGCGCGGATCCGTGCTCATCGACGGCCGCAACGTCTTCGATCCCGACAAAGTGCGCGCCGCCGGGCTACGCTATCTGGGGATCGGCCGCGTGAAGCTCCCCGATCAGCTCGACGCAGCCGAGCGAAAGTAGTCCAGCGTGCGCTCGAGCCCGGTCTCGAGCGTGGTCCACGGCTCCCATCCCAGCAGTTCGCGCGCCAGGCTGATGTCGGGCCGCCGCCGGACCGGGTCGTCGGCGGGCAGCGGGCGTGCTTCGATGCGCAGGTCGACTCGCGCCAGGCGCGCCGTGACCTCGGCCAGCCGGCGGACCGTGTACTCGTCGGGATTGCCGAGGTTGATCACGCGCCCGCCCAGCCCCGCCCGCGTCGCGAAGCGCACGATGCCGTCGACGAGATCGTCGACGAAGCAGAAGCTGCGTGTCTGGGAGCCGTCGCCGTACACGGTCAGCGCGCGGCCCCGCAACGCGGCGACGCAGAAGTTCGGGATGACGCGGCCGTCGGCGGGGTCCATGCGCGGACCGTAGGTGTTGAAGATGCGCGCGACCCGCCCGTCGATGCCGAGCTTGCGAACGGCCGTGGTAACGTAGGCCTCGCCGTAGCGTTTGGACTCGTCGTAGCACGAGCGCATCCCGACCGGGTTGACGTGGCCCCAGTACGTCTCGCGCTGCGGGTGCTCGAGCGCGTCGCCGTAGCTCTCGCTCGTCGACGCGTACAGCAACGTCGCGGCGTTGCGGGTGGCGAAGGCGACCGCGTGCATCGTGCCGGCCGCGTTGACGGCCAGGGTTTCGAGCGCGAGGCGCTCGTAGTGCACCGGGCTCGCGGGCGAGGCGAAGTGCAGCACCAGCTGCGGGCGCTGCGCTCCTTCGAGCTGTTCGCCCCACGCGTCCCACGGTTGCGCGACGTCGGCCTCGACGAAGCGGAATCGCGCGCTCGCCTCCGCGTCGCGCAGGTTGCGGCGGTCGCCGGTGGCGAGGTTGTCGACGCCGACGACCTCCCAGCCGTCTTGCAACAGCCGGTCGCACAGATGCGAACCGATGAATCCGGCGGCTCCGGTGATGCAGGCCAGCACCGCTGCGCCTTCGGTAGCTCGCGCGGCGCTGCCCGCCTCAGCGGCGGCGGTAGCGGGTGAAGGTGACGCCGTCGAGGACGTACGCACCGGGCGGCGCGACCAGCGTCAGATCGCGCACCGCCGTCACCGGGCGCCGCGCCAAGAAACGTCCGGCTTCGGCATCGTCGCGCGGGAACGCCGAGACGACGACGCCGTCGGGCAGCGTCGCCGGCACGCTGCGCCACCTGCCCGTCGAACCGTCGGCGAAGCGCACCGCGACGAACGTCTCCGGCGCGCGCCACAGCAGCGTGCGCAGTTTCGTAGCCCAGGTCGGGCGCAGGGCGAACGCGGCGGCGACGAAGGCGTCGGGCGACCCGGCCGGCGGGATCGCGATCGGAGCGTTGAGCGCCGGCGCGGTCGCGCCCCCCGCCGGTTCGGCGTCGCAATGCGCCGCGGGCTCGCGGCGCAGCAGCACGTAGCTGTCGCCGCCGGCCGTCGTCACCTGCGGCAGCGCGACCGCGTAGCGGCATACCAGCTCGGTCGTCGTCGCGGGGGCCTCGCCGAACGGATAGCGCCCGTCGATCGCCAGATAGCGGTACAGCACGTACGCGGCGCCGTGCTCCACGAGCGCGTCGCGATTGAGCCCGTCGAGCCACGGCGTGTAGGCGCTGTAGGCTTGGAAGACCGGCAACGGGTCCCAGCGCAGTCCGCCTTCGCGCACGATCGCGGTCTCCCACGGCAGCACGTCGACCGTCGCCGTGCCCAGGCGCGCCGCGACGCCGGGCGGGAGCCGGTCCGGTCCCAACGCGGCGTCGAGGGCGGCGGCGAGGCGGGCCGTCGTGATCCGCGGATGCAGGGCGTAGGCCGCGCCGTGCCGGACGCGCGCCGGTTCGAAGAACGCTGGAATCTCGTGCCAGACCCGGGATTGCGCCCACAGGAGCGCGCCCAGCGCCAGCGCGGTCGCAGCGACCCCGGCCGGCGCTGCGCGGCCGCGGCGCAGCACCGTCCCGAGCAGCGGTACGACCGCGGCCGCCGTCATGAAGAAGTAGAGAATGTGGCCGTCCTGCCGGACGAAGCCGTGCTTCCAGGCCAAAAACGTCACCACCACGGCGAGCAGCGCTTGCGCGGGCTTGCGTTCACGGACGGCGGCGCCGGCGAGGACGGCGATCGCCGCCGCAGCGAGCAGCGCGACCGCGATCTCGATGCGTGGCCCCCGCAGCACCATGCCGGCCGAGTAGCCGCCGGATATCTCGGCAGCGCCGCGCAGGTACGCGCCCAGGGCGGAGGGCGCGAACCCGAAGGCGGCGGCCAGCCCGAGGGCGGTGATCCCGTAGGCCAGGGCGGCCGCGAACAGGGCGCCGCGGCGCCGGCGCCGTGGCCCGCGCAGCACGGCGACCAGCCACACCGCGGTCCCCGCCGCGAGCACGTCGAGGCCCAGGGTGAACTTCGAGAGGGCGCCGATCAGCCCGACCACCCCGACCGCCGCGCCGACGAACGGCGCCAGGCGCGGATGGCGGCCGGCCCGCATCAGCAGCGCGACGATGCCGATCGTGGCGACGTAGTCGACGGTTACGTTCGTGGCCACGAACACGACGATCGCGACGAGCGCCGCCTTGACCACGGTCTTGCCGGGCCCGCCGATCACCGTCCAGAGCCCCGCCACCGCGACCCCGGCGAGCACCAGGTTCACCAGCAGCGCCGTCCCGGCCAAGGCGGGATCGGGGACGCCTTGGAGGGCGAAGCCGAGCGGCCCGAACGTGAACACGATGTCCCGCCCGAATCGCAGCCCGTGCTCGGCGGCCAAGGTGAGACCGACGCGCCACGACTCGTCGAGCCCGGGTCCGATCACCGCCGGCGGCCGCAGCAGCGACAGCCCCCACGCCGTCGCGAGCAGCGCGCCGAAAGCTGCACCGGTGAGCCGCAGTTGTCGGGGCACGATCACCGCGTCGGCGGTTCGCGCCGCCGACCCGCGCCCCTTCGCGCGGGAGGATTCGACCGCGCCGCCCGACTACGGCGCACCGAGGACCATGCCGTCAACCATACTCGTCGCCGGCGGGGCCGGCTTCGTCGGCTCCAACCTGGCGCTGCGCCTGCGAGACCACTACCCCGAGGCGCGCGTCCTCGCCGTCGACAGCCTCAAGCGGCGCGGCTCGGAGTGGAACGTGCCACGCCTCGCCGCGGCGGGCGTCGAGTTCCGCCACGCCGACATCCGGCGGCCTGACGACCTCGTCTTTCCGGGGCTGCGTTTCGACCTGCTCGTCGATTGCTCGGCCGAACCGGCGGTGCTCGCGGCGTACGAAACCGGCCCGCCGGCGGTGATCGACACCAACCTCAACGGCACCGTCAACCTGCTCGAAGTCGCGCGCCGGGACGGCGCCGACGTGGTCTTCCTGTCGACCAGCCGCGTGTATCCGATCGATTCCCTCGACGCGATCGCCGTCGAGGAGGGGACGACGCGCTTCGCGATCGCCCCGGTCCAGACGCTGCCCGGCGTCGGGCCGGCGGGGATCGGCGAGGACTTTCCGCTCGCGGGCGCGCGCTCGCTCTACGGTGCGACAAAACTCGCTTGCGAGCTGCTCTTGACGGAGTACGCCGCGATGTACGGCCTGCGCACGATCGTGAACCGCTGCGGCGTCATCACCGGCCCGTGGCAGATGGGCAAGGTCGACCAAGGCGTGTTCGCGTTGTGGATGGCGCACCACTATTTCAACCGACCGCTCGCGTACATTGGCTACGGCGGCACCGGGAAGCAAGTGCGTGATCTGGTCGCGATCGGGGAATTATGCGACTTGGTGCTGCGCCAGATCGACGGGATCGCCACGCTCCCGCGCCGCGCCTACAACGTCGGCGGCGGGCTCGCATCGAGCTTGTCGCTCGCCGAGGCGACCGCGCTGTGCGAGGAGATCACCGGGAACCGGGTGGAGATCGCGCGCGTACCGGAGAACCGTCCCTCGGACGTTCGCCTCTACATTACCGACAACGCGCGCGTCGCAGCGGAAACCGAGTGGTCCCCGCGCGCGTCGCCGCGTGAGACGCTCGTCGCTATCTTCGACTGGATCCGCGAGAACGAACGTCTCGTGGCCCCGCTCTGGTCCTGACCAACTCGCCTCAAGGAGCCCTCCGATCGCCACTTTCGCCGTACTCGGGATGCCGCTGGGCCAAACGCAGCGCCGCCGCGTTTTCGAGCTGATCCGCATCTCGGCGCTGCGCTCGCTCAAGGTTCGCTACCGGGGCAGCGCGCTGGGCGTGCTGTGGTCGCTGACCAATCCGCTGATGCTCACCGCAGTGTACACCGCGATCTTCGGAACGACGTTCAGCCAGTACTACGGCGGATCGATCGCGCGCTACGTCGTCTCCGCGTTCGTCGGGCTCGCCGTCGTGACGTTCTTCCTCAATGCGACCAATGAAGCGTTGACGAGCGTGGTTTCCAACGGCCCGCTGCTCAACAAGATGGCGATCCCGCCCGCGATCTTCCCGCTCTCGGCGATCGCGGCAAACCTGTTCCAGCAGGCCGTCACCGCGCTCCCGATCGTCTTGGTGATGTCGATCGTGCTCGCGCACGATCCGGTGCGCGCGCTGCTGGTGCCGGTCGTGCTGTTCGCGATCCTGTTGCTCTCGACGGGCGTTGGGCTGGCGCTGTCGGCGCTCTTCGTGTTCTTCCGCGACCTGCCGTACTTGTGGCAGATCGTGGGGTTCATCTTGTGGATGACGAGCCCGCTGTTCTACCCGATCGAGGTCGCGTCGGGCGGCGTGCGGCGCTGGTTCGCCTTCAACCCGATCGCCCAGGACATGAGCGCGCTGCGCGAGGTCGTCTACGGGCAGGGGCCGATCCACTTCCACTTCATCTGGCTGGGGCTGGTGGTCGGCCTCGTAGCGCTGGTGCTCGGAGGCCTGTTCTTCCGCGCCACGCAGTCCGAGTTCATGGATCTGCTGTGACGTCGGCCGCAATCGATCTTCGCGACATTACGCTCATCCGGCGGACGCAGGAGGAGCTGCACTACGATCTCAAGCGCACCCTGCTCGACTTGGTGGGCGGGCGCGTTCGCAAGGTCCGCCGTCAACAGGTCCTCGATGCGGTCTCGCTGCGTGTCGGCCACGGCGAGAAGATCGCGCTGATCGGCCCCAACGGCAGCGGGAAGTCGACCCTGCTCAAGGTGATCGCCGGCGTGCTGAAGCCGACGCGCGGCAGCGTGAGCGTCGACGGTACGCTCGCGCCGCTCATCGAGCTGGGCGTCGGTTTCGATCCGGACCTGTCGCTGGTCGATAACGTCGTGTACTACGGCGTGCTGCTCGGACACGAGGAGGCCGAGGTACGCGAGCGCATCGACGCGATTCTGGAGTTCGCGGAGCTGGGCCCGTTGCGCGATCAGCCGACCAAGACGCTTTCGTCCGGGATGGCGGCGCGGCTGGGCTTTGCGATCGCGACGGAGTTTCGTCCCGACATCCTGTTGCTCGACGAGGCGCTGGCGGTCGGCGACGAGCGTTTCTTGCGCAAGTCGGCGACGCGCCTGGACACCTTCTGGGACGCCAGCTCGACGATCGTGCTGGTCTCGCACAACCTGCAATACATCGAGCGCACCTGCGATCGCGCGATCTGGCTGGATCACGGCACGATCCGTTTCGACGGGCACGCCGGCGAGGCGGTGCGCCAGTACCTGCAAACCGTCCCGGGCGACAACGCCTTCCGGCGCGGCGACGAGCTCATCGAGCTCGCACGCCAGAACGTTCGCGGTGAGATCGTCGTGCGCGGCACGTCGCCGACCGACGAAGGCCTCAAGGTCTTCCTCATCCGCGACGGCGTCCGCCATTGGGTTACCCACCCGCGCTGGTACGCCCAGTCCGGATATGCTTGGGGAGACATCATCCACGTCGACGACGCGGTGATCCGCGAGGTCCCGGAAGGAGACTGGCTGTCCTGACGACGACGGAACGGCGATGAACGGCGGGGAGAGTCCGACGAGCGCAGGTTTACCTGACGGTCGGAAGTCTTTGGTCGTTTACGGAAATTGTCAAGCCGACAACATAACGGGGCTGCTTCAAGAGATCGAACCGATCGCCAGCCGCTACCGCGTTTCGCATATCTCGGTGCAGCCGGGTTACATCCCGCCGACCCCGGCGTCGATCGAAGACATCGCGACCTGTGACGTTCTGTTGGAGCAATTCGAATTCAACGTCAACTTCCCGCACGCCGAGCTCTTGCCCCCGGATGCGGCGCGAATTCGCTTTCCGTCGACCGATCTAAACCTCTTGTGGCCGCTCACGCTGCTCACGAACCCGTTCAACGTGACGCGATCGTCGCTGGCACCGTGGGGCCGCTTCCCGTACGGCGACCGGGTGATCGTCGGAATGATCGAATCCGGCGCGGCGAGCGCCGATATCCTTGCGTACTATCTGCAACGTTGGGACGAGTACGCGCCCGATATGAACAAGATGATGCGCCTCGAACGCGCGCGACTCGCCTTTCGGGACGGAAAGTGCGACGTGCAGATCGCCGACTTCATTTTCGACACGTTCGCGAAGTCGCGCCTGTTCTTCACGATCAATCACCCCTCGTCTTCCCTGCTCAGCGAATTGGTCGCGCGGCTGTGGCGCAACTGCGATCGCTTTATGTCGCTCTGCAACGAAGACACGCTTTGGCACGAGCTCAATCGGCTCGCAGGGAAGTATCCTCGCGGCCCGCGCGGCAGCATCGCGATCCCGATACACCCCCGCGTGGCCGAGCTTTTGGAGCTGCAATGGTACGATCCGACCGAGCGATACGAGATCCTCGGTGAAGCGCCGAAGTCGTACGAAGAGTATCTCCTGGCGATGATATCCGACTCGATCGCCGTACGGAAGGAACGCGCCGAGTTGAGTCCCGCCGGCGAAATCGCGTGAATCGCCAGGACGCGGCGACGATTCCGGCTTTGGTCCGGAAGTGGGCCCGTGAGCGCGGCTCCAACCCGTTCTGCACGTTCTACGCCGCGTCGGGCGAGACCGAAGAGGTTTCGTTCGCGCAGCTCTACGGGCGCAGCGCCGCCTATGCCCGGCAGTACAAAGCGCTCGGCATCGCTCGCGGCGACCTGATCATCATCATCCTCGCGCACTCCCCGCATCTCTTTTACAGCTACTTAGGCGCGATGCTGGCCGGCGCGGTCCCGTCGTTCATGGCGTTCCCGACGGTGAAGCAGCCGCTCGACGTGTATTGGGAGGATCACGTCGCGCTGTTCGAGCGCATCCGCCCGCAGCTCGTCGTCACGTATGAGGCGAACGTCGAGGCCGCGCTCGCAGCGCTCGAGCGGGTCGCCGTTCCGTTGCTGGTCGCGCGCGAATCGATTCTCGATGCGCCGCCCGGCCTACCGGAGCCGGACGTCGTGGAAGCGCAGCTCGACGACGTGGCTTGCCTGCAGCACAGCTCGGGGACGACCGGCGCGAAGAAGGGCGTGATGCTGACGCATCGCGCGATCCTGGACGAGGTTGCGGCGTACGCGGAGGTGCTGGAGTTCGGGGACGGGGATCGGATCGCGTCGTGGCTGCCGCTCTATCACGACATGGGCTTCATCGCCTGTTTCATGTCGTCGGTCGTCCGCGGCACGCACCTCATCGAACTCGACCCCTTCGAGTGGGTCGCGCGGCCGGCGATCTTGCTCGACGCCATCGAGACCTTCAAAGCGACGCTCTGCTGGCTGCCGAACTTCGCGTTTTCACATATCGCAAACCTGGCGCCCCGCAATCGCACCTGGGATCTCTCGAGCGTTCGCGCCTTCATCAATTGTTCGGAACCCTGCAAGGCCGATACGATGGATCGCTTCGTCGACCGGTTTGCGGACGCCGGCATCACGAGCGATAGGGTCCACGTCTGCTACGCCATGGCGGAGAACGTCTTCGGGGTATCGCAAACCGAGTTGTCGCGCCCGCCCGCCCGGATGCGCTTGGAACGCGACGCGTTCGATCGCGGCGTCGTCGCGATGGCGCACGATCCGAGCGTTGGGGTCATCGACATCGTGTCGTGCGGGCGTCCGCTGCCGGGCGTCGAGGTCGCCGTTCGCTCACCCGACGGTTCCGAGCCGGCGGCGGCGGCGATCGGCGAGCTCGCGGTGCGCAGCCCGTTCCTCTTTCCGGGGTACTATCGGATGCCGGAGAAGACCGCGCAAGTGCTGCGCGACGGCTGGTACTCCACCGGCGATCTCGGATTCCTCGCCGGCGGCGAAGTCTACGTCACCGGTCGCGTCGACGACATGATGATCGTGCACGGGCGCAACTACTACGCGCACGAGATCGAAGCGACCGTCAATACCGTTTCGGGCGTAGCGCCCGGGCGATGCGTCGCGATCGGCGTCGACGACGCCCGGTCGGACGCGCTGGCCGTCGTCGTCTTGCTCGAGCGCGAGCCCGATGCCGATGAGCGGATGCTCAAGCGCAACGTGAAGGAGCAGGTGTTCGAGCGAACGGGGCTCGGCTTGCATTCGGTCCACATCGTGGCGGCCGGGCAGTTGCTCAAGACCACCAGCGGCAAGATCAGCCGCAAGAAGAACAAGGAGCTGTACCTGCAGTTCGCCGCGACCTCGGTGTCCGCGTGAGACGGTTCGGGCCGCACCGATGAGCGCGTTCCGGGTCCACGTCGGCGACGTCGTCACGGTCGCCGTTGCGAAGACGTTTCGCGTCGTGGACTCCACGTCGATCGGTCGTGAGACCAGCGCCGCCGACATCGACGGGTGGGACTCGCTCTCGCACACGATGCTCTTGATGGAGATCGAGCAGGGCCTGGGATTCGAGTTGCCCCTCGATACGGTGTACGGCGCGAAAAACATCGGCGAGCTGATCGACGTCATCTGCTCGATCCGTGAGGAAGCGACCGAGTAGCGTCCGAGCCGGGTGACCGTACCGGGTGGAGTTCGCACGAGCCTCCGAGAACCGTCTCTCGGACCCTGCCCCCAAAGGAGCCTCTTTTCCCGCCATGTCCGTCGTCGTCGTCACCGGTTCGGCCGGCCTGATCGGTTCGGAATCGGTCGCCTACTTTGCCGAGCGCGGGCACGAGGTCGTCGGGATCGACAACGACTTCCGGCGGCGCTTCTTCGGCCCCGACGCGTCGACGGAATGGAACCGGCTCTCGCTGCAGGCGCGCTTTCCCAAGCAGTATACGCACGTCGACGCCGACGTTCGCGACGCCGCGGCGATCGACGCGCTCTTCGCGCGCTTGGGCAAGCGGGTCGCGCTGGTGATCCACGCGGCGGCACAGCCGTCCCACGATTGGGCGGCAACCGATCCGCACACCGACTTCACCGTCAACGCCAACGGCACGCTGTGCGTGCTCGAGGCCGCTCGCAACCACGCGCCGAGCGCCGTGTTCGTGTTCACCTCGACCAACAAGGTCTACGGCGACGCGCCCAACGAACTCCCGCTGGTCGAGCTCGAGTCGCGCTGGGAGATCGCGCGCGACCATCCGTACTGGGAGGGGATCGACGAGAACCTGCGCATCGATCGGTCGACCCACTCGATCTTCGGCGCTTCGAAAATCGCCGCCGACGTGCTGGTACAAGAGTACGGCCGGTATTTTTCGATGCCGACCGCGGTGTTTCGCGGCGGCTGCCTCACCGGCCCCAACCATTCCGGCACCAAATTGCACGGGTTCTTGGCTTACCTCTTGAAGTGCACCGCGATCGGCAGCCCCTACACCGTGCTCGGATACAAAGGTAAGCAGGTCCGCGACAACATCCATGCGCACGATCTCGTCACGGCGTTCGACGAAGTGTTCCGGGCACCGCGCTGCGGTGAGGTGTACAACGCCGGCGGGACGCGCCGCAGCAACTGCTCGATGCTCGAGGCGATCGCGCTGTGCGAAGACGTCGCCGGGCGCAAGCTGGACTGGACCTATACCGACACCAACCGCATCGGCGACCACATCTGGTACATCAGCGACATGGCCAAGTTCAAGGCGCACTATCCCGGTTGGAAGCAGCGCTACGACTTGCGCGGCCTGCTCGAGGAGATGTACGAGCGCAACGTCGAGCGCTGGCGGGCCGAGCGCGACGAGCACGCCGCGGTCTAGTGCTGTCGATCGTCATCCCGGCGCACAACGAGGAAGAGCACGTCGCGGACACCGTGACCCAGATCGCGCGGCGCTTGGCTGCGGAAGACGTGCCGTTCGAAATCGTCGTGGTCGACGATCATTCCGCCGATGGGACGGCCGCGGCGGTCGCCCGCGCCGCCGCCGCCTGGCCCACCGTGCGCTGCGTGCCGAACGTGCGCAGCCAGGGCTTCGGCAACGCGATCCAGACCGGGCTCGAGGCGTTTCGCGGCGATGCGGCCTGCATCGTGATGGCCGACGCTTCGGACGATCCGGGCGATATCGTCGCCTACTGGCGGGCGATCGAGCGCGGCTACGACTGCGCCTTCGGCACCCGGTTCACGCGCGCCGCGCGCGTGGTCGAGTACCCGCTCCCCAAGCTGCTGCTCAACCGGGCCGCGAACGCCTTCATCGCCGCGTTGTTCGGGATCCGCTACAACGACGTGACCAACGCGTTCAAGTGCTATCGCCGCGAGGTGATCGCGGGCGTCGCGCCGATCCTGTCGCACCACTTCAACATCACCGTCGAGCTGCCGCTCAAAGCGATCGTGCGCGGGTACTCTTGGACGGTGATCCCGACGAACTGGTACAACCGCAGGCACGGCGTTTCGAAGTTCCGGATCAAGGAGATGGGGAGCCGCTACCTGTTCATCGTGCTATACGCGCTCATCGAGAAGTGGCTCTCGCGGGGCGACTACCGCGCGCCGACCAGGGACGGTGGGCGCCCGCACGAAGGGACCCTGGTCGCGCCGCGCTCGAAGGGGTCGACGCCATGAACTTGCTCGCGCGCTTGCGGCGGCCGGCTGCGCCGCGATTCCGAGCCGTCGTACCGGACGTGCCGGCGCCGCCGGAGGCGCTGGCCGCGTTTCGCGCGTCATCGTTTCCGTCGGTCGGCCCGCGCCCGTGGCTCGATCTGCCCGACGCCGCCGCCGCGATCGAGCGCCGCCGCGAATGCGGCGAGATCTCGGCGTCCGAGGCCTCGTACGCGCGGCGCTGGGCGCGCGACGGGTTCGTCGTCCTCGAGAGCTTTTTCGACGAGCGACGGCTCGACGCGGCATGGGCCGCCTACGAACGCGCCGTGGCGGACGGCGCCGTGGTTCCCGACGCCGCCCCGTCGGCGGACGAGCCGTATCCCGGTCGAACGCTCAACCCGCACTTCGCGGTAGCGGAGATCGATGCGCTGCTGCGCGACCCGGCGGTGGTCGAGGTCGTCTCGATGCTCCTCGACGCGCAGGCGATCCCGTTCCAGACGATCATGGGTCACAAGGCCTCCGAGCAGAAGGCCCACTCGGACGCCGTCCACATGACGACCTACCCGCTGGGATATCTGGCCGCGTCGTGGCTGGCGTTCGAGGACATCGTCGCGGACTCGGGGCCGCTGGTCTACTATCCGGGCTCGCACCGCCTGCCGTATCTTTTCGCCGAAGACGTGGGGATCTCACCGCAGGAGTTCGTCGAGCGCGGCTACCAGCCGTATCACGAGCGCTACGAACCGCGCATCGACGCGCTGATCGAAGAAGCCGGGTTGCAAGCGCACTACTTCACGCCGCGCAAGGGCGACGTGTTGCTGTGGCACGGCAACTTGATCCACGGCGGATCACCGCGGGTCCGCGCCGGGACCTCGCGTCGCGCGCTAGTGTGCCACTACTTTGCGGCCGGGTGCGTCACCTATCACGACTTGGCAGCGAGCCCGTCGCACCTCCAAGCCCACTGAGGCGGCCATGAGCGACGTTTCGAACGGCGGCGACGCGGGGCGCGATGCTCCCGCACCGGAACCCGAGGCGCTGCTGCGCGACTACGTCCGGCTGCTCGAGGCGGAGCGCAACGAACTGCGCCGGCGCCTGGACGCGGTCAACACGTGGGTGACGGCGACGCGCGCCTCGGCCGAAGCGGTGCGCCCGCTGCTGCGCTCGATGCAGGAGAGCAAGTTCTGGAAGGCGCGCAACGCGTGGTTCGAGCTCAAGCACCGGATGGGGCTGCATCCGGTCGGGGCGCAGGCTCCGGTCGATCTGATCGTCTCGGAATTCGAGCCGGCGCAGTCGCGCGTCTCGATGTTCGAGCGTTGGCTGGCGGCGAACGATTTGCGCCCGAGCGACGCGGCGCTGTTGCGCGAAACCGTGCAGATCCTCCCGCATACCCCCGGCATTGCGATCGTGATGCCGGTGTACAACACCCCTGAGCGGTACCTGCGCGCAGCCCTCGACTCGGTGCTCGACCAGATTTATCCGCACTGGGAGCTGTGCATCGCCGACGATGCGTCGACGCAGCCGCACGTGCGCGCGGTCCTCGAAGAGTACCAGGCCGACCCCCGCGTGAAGGTCGCCTTTCGCGCGCACAACGGGCACATCTGCGAGGCCAGCAACACCGCGCTGGCGCTGGCTTCGAGCGAGTTCGTGGCGCTGCTCGATCACGACGACGTCTTGACCCCCGATGCGCTGTTCGCGGTGGCCCTGCTGCTCAACCGCTCGTCCGACGCCGATTTCATCTACAGCGACGAAGACAAGATCGACGAGCTCGACCGCCGCAGCGAGCCGTATTTCAAACCCGAATGGTCGCCGGACTCGTTTCTCGCGCGCATGTATACGGGCCACTTGGCGGTCTTCCGGCGCGCGCTCGTCGCTGCGGTCGGCGGCTTTCGCCCCGGCTTCGAAGGCAGCCAGGACTACGATCTGGTGTTGCGCATCACCGAGCAGACGCCCCGGATCGAGCACATCCCGCGGATTCTCTATCACTGGCGCATCCATCCCGAGTCGGCGGCCGCGGGCGCGGCGTCCAAACGCTACGCGTTCGAGGCCGGCCGGCGCGCGATCGAAGAAGCGCTGACGCGGCGCGACGAGCCCGGCCGCGTCGAAGAGTTGCCCGAGGCCGGCAGCTACGTCGTGCGCTACGTGATTCGCGACCCCGCCAAAGTCAGCATCATCGTGCCGACCCGCGATCACGCCGACGACCTCGAGCGCTGTCTGAGCTCGATCTTCGCCCGCGATTCCTACCCCGATTTCGAGCTGCTCATCGTCGACAACGGCTCCACCGAGCGGACCGCGCTGCAGGCGTTCGAGCGCTGGACGGCCGCGCAGCCGCGGGTGCGGGTGCTGCGCCACGACGTGCCCTTCAACTTCGCCGAGATCAACAACTACGCCGCCGCGCAGGCCGGCGGACGTTACCTGCTCTTTCTCAACAACGACACCGAAGTCGTCACCGACGACTGGCTCGAGGCGCTCGTCGAGTACGCCCAACGGCCGAGCATCGGCGCGGCCGGCGCCAAGCTCCTCTACGCCGACGGGACGATCCAGCACGCCGGGGTCATCACCGGCATCGGCGGGGTCGCCGGGCACAGCCACAAGTACGCCGACGCGACGACGGGCGGATACTTCAACGTGCTGCGCACGGTCAACAACTATTCGGCGGTAACCGGCGCCTGCATGATGGTGCGGCGCGAGGTGTTCGAGCGCATCGGCGGCTTCGACGAAACGCTGGCGATCGCGTTCAACGACGTGGACTTCTGCCTCAAGGCGCGCTCGCTGGGCCTTTACAACGTGTACCTGCCTCATGTCGTGCTGTACCATCACGAATCGAAGAGCCGCGGGGCCGAAGACACGCCCGCGAAGCGGGCTCGCTTTGACGCCGAGCGCGACTTGATGCTGGAGCGTTGGGGTTCGGCGCTCGCCGGCGATCCGCATTACAGCCCGCACCTCTCGGTGACGTCGGAGGACTTCGAGTTGCGCCGATAGAGGTGCAAACACGGTGCCGGAGGGAAATGTAAAGAACGTCCATGGAGAGCAAGTCGTACGCCGCGCTGCCGCCTGACAAGCTTGCCGCCCCCGACCCGAACGCCTCGTACGCGAGGATTCGCGAGATGGTCGGGTCGGGCAAGCGGGTCCTCGACGTGGGCTGCGGGCCCGGCAACCTCGCGGCGGTCCTGCACCAGGCGGGAAACGCCGTGGTGGGAATCGACATCGACGAGGGGGGCTTGGCGGCTGCCCAGGATGCGTGCGAACGCACGATCAAAGCCGACCTCGACCACGTCGAGCTCGACGAGATCGTCGGCGAGGACCGCTTCGACGTCGTCGTGTTCGCCGACGTGCTCGAGCACCTGCGCAACCCCGCGCGGCTGCTCGGCTCCAGCCGGCGCATCATGCGCGAGGGCGGCTATGCGGTCGTCTCGATCCCCAACGTGGCGCACGGCGCGGTGCGTTTGGCGCTCTTGCGCGGCCGCTTCGAATACCAACAGCTGGGGATTCTCGACGACTCGCACCTGCGGTTCTACACGCGCGAGTCGGTGCTGAAGCTCTTGTCCGAGAGCGGCTTCATCGCGACCCGCGTGGAGCGCACGACGGCGTCCGTGTTCGAAAGCTCGGATCTCGTGCCGTTCGTGCGGCGCGAAGACTTCGATCTCGCGGTCATCGCCGAGATCATGCGCGACCAGGACGCCGAGACGCTGCAATTCGTCGTACGGGCCGCGCCGCTGGCCGAAGTCGCGGCGCTCGAAGTGCTCACGGCCGAGATCACCAGCCTCGAGCAAACGGTGCGCACGTTGCGTGCCGAGCTCGCGCAGGCCCGTGACGGGGCGGCAAAAGTGCGCTTCGAGGGGCAAGCGGCGCGCATCAACGGCAGCAACGGCTCGCGCGCGCTGGCCGAGCGCCTCGCGGAGGTCGAACAGCACTACCAACACGCCGTCGAGCTCAGCGAGACGTCGCGCAAGGAACGCGACGAAGCACTCGCGGCTCGCGACGCCGCAATCGTGGCTCGCGACGCAGCACTCGCCGCCTCCGAGCGAGCGCGCGACGATCTCGCTCGGCTCGATGCCGACCTCGTCGAGGCGGAGCAGGCTCGCGCGCACGTCGACGAACTGCGCGCGCAACTGGCCGAGCGCGACGACGATCGGGAGATCGCCGCGCAAGCGCGCGAGGAGCTCGCGACCGTTCGAGCGGAGCTCGTCGATCTCAACGCCGTGGCCGAGTCCTCCACGGCCGCCGTCGAGGAGCTGCGCGCGGGTCGCGCCGCCGCGGTCGGCGCGATCGAGCATCTGCGCACCGAGCTGTTCCGCGTGCAACGGGTCGCCGACGGGCTCGTCGCGGAGCGCGAGGCCGCGCTGGCGCGCGGCGAAGCCGCCGCCGCCGAGCTGGTGCGCAAGACCGCCGCAAGCGACGACGCCGAGGCGAACCTGCGCGCGGTGCGGGCGCTGCTCTCCCTGGTCGAGCAGGAGCGCGACGCGGCGCGCGCCGAGCGGGACCGCACGATCGCCCGGCTGTCAAGCGAACCCGCGGCGCTGCGCAAGCGTGCGGCCACCCTGGAGAATCTGCTCGCCGTCGAGCAGACGACGCGCCAGGATGTCGAGGCGGCTTCCGAGCGTATCGCCGCCGTAACCCGAAGCCGGGCGAAGGACGCGCGCGAGCGCGAGCTGAGCCGGCTGCGTGCGCGTTCGGTGCTCGTCGAGGTCGAGCTGCGGTTGGCGCTCCTGCAGTCCCCGCCGCCGCCTGCGGTCAGCGTGCCGCGGCTGGTGGGAGTACGCTGGTCGGCCGATACCATGCGGGCGGCGAGCGTTACGCGACGGGTTGCGACGATGGAGCGGGCGGAGCCGCCGCCCCGGTCGCGATTCCGCGCGCGTCTGCAGCGGTTGCGGCGGCTCTTTACGGGATGATCCTGCGGCGCTTCGAAGAGACGCCCGCCCCGCGCGCTTCGGTCATCATCCTGGTCTACGCGAACGCGACCTATCTGGAAGCGGCCCTGCGCTCGGTCCTCGAGTCCACCGATCCGCGCTTCCCGTATGAGGTGATCGTCGTCCTCAACGGGGTCGCTCCCGACGTTGCGGCGACGGTGCGCCAATCGGCCTACGGCGCACGCATCGTCGAGTCAGAAGCGAACCTGGGCTTCGGCGGCGGCTGCAATTTCGGCGCCGCTCACGCGCGCGCGCCCTACCTCGTATTTCTCAACGATGACGTGACGGTCTGCTGGGGGTGGCTCGAAGCGCTCGTGTCGACCGCGGACGCGCGACCGGACGCCGGTGCCGTCGGCAGCCGAATTCTCAACGCCGACGGGACCGTTCAAGAGGCCGGCTCGGTGATCGTTGCCGACGGTTCGACGGCCCCGGTCGGACGCGGCTTGCCCGGCGACACTCCGCGATATCGCGCACTGCGCAAGGTCGACTATGCATCGGCCTGCTCGCTGCTGGTCCGGCGCAGCGTGTTCGAGAGCGTCGGCGGCTTTGACGAGCGCTACTTCCCGGCGTACTACGAAGACGTCGACTTGGCGCTGAAGCTGCGCCAAGGCGGCTGGGCGGTGCTGTATCAGCCCGCGTCACAGCTCGTGCACGCGGAGTCGGCCAGCACCACCTCGGACTTCAAATCGTATTTGTTTCGGCGCAACGGCCGCACGCTGCGGCGCATCTGGAAGTCGACGCTCCCGGCGTTCGAGCCGCGCGATCCGAGTGACGCGGTGACCTTGGCGCGGGCGATCCGGCGCGCCAAAGGCAGCGTCGCGGAGGTGCTCATCGTCGACGACCGGCTGCCGGACGCCGGGCTGGGATCGGGTTACGGCCGCATGGCCGAGCTGTGCGCCGACCTCGCGGACGGACCCTACTCGCTGACGTTCTATCCGACCACCGGCGCGCCCAGCGGCAACAGTCTCGGGCAGTGGGGGATCGAGGTCGTCGACGGAGACTTGAACGCGTACATCCGAGATCCGGCGACGCGCATCGACATCGCGGTGATCAGCCGGCCCCACAATTGGGAGCGCGCGGCGGCGGCGATCCGCCGCTACCATCCCGACGCAGCCGTGATCTACGATGCCGAGGCGCTCTTCCATCGCCGCATCCGCCAGCAGCTCGAGCTCGAACCGGATCCGGTGCGCCGGGCGTCGCGCGAGCGCGAATACCGTGCGGCGTACGACCTGGAGGGCCGCATCGCCCGGGGCGCCGATCACCTGGTGTGCGTCTCGGGCGTCGAGGAGAAAACGCTGCGCGATTTCGCGCCGCAGACGCCGATCGACCACCTTGTCGCCACGGCGCGCGGCATCGTCGCGGGGACCGCGCCGTTCGCCGGGCGCCGGCCGCACGCGATCTTCGTCGCCGGCTGGATGGCCGGGCCCGGCTCGCCCAACGTCGACGCGCTGCGCTGGTACGTGCGCGAGGTCGCGCCGCTCATCGCCGACGGGCTCACGGAAGCGGTCACGATCGTCACCGGGGGCAACCCGCCGGCCGAGGTTCTGCAACTGCGTTCCTCGGCGGTGCGGCTGGTCGGTTTCGTCGACGATCTGGCCGGCGCTTACGGCGCCGCGCGCGTCGCGATCGCTCCGATCCGATTCGGCGCCGGCGTCAAGATCAAGACGATCGAGGCACTGCAATACGGGGTTCCGGTCGTCGCCACGACCACCGGTGCGGAGGGGATCGTCCTCGACGAGCCCGACGCGATCGCCGTTCGGGACGACCCGCAGGGTTTTGCCGACGCCGTGCTGCGGCTGCTCTGCGACGAGGCCGCCTGGACGCGGGCGCACGCAGCGACCCGCCGGCAAGCCGAGCGGTGGCGCACCGCGCCGCGCCGCACCTGGCGCGACATCATCGACGACGTCTCCGCGCGCCGGACTAGCGGCGCCGTAACTCCCGCAGCGCTCGTAGCGCTTGAGCGCGTTCGCGGTCTTTCAGCTCGCTGACGCGCAAGATCGCCGCCGCGATTCGCTGCCGAACGAGGTTTTCGTCGACCGAGGTGTGCACGTACGCAGCGCTCGCCAGCTGCGATAGACGCTCGCGCGCGACCTCGCCGACGCGGGTCGCCTGATCCGCCCGCTCTTCGGCTTCGCTTAAGCGAGCGCGCAGGTCGGCAAGATAGCCGTCGCGGACCGCCAAATCCGCGCGCAGCGCGTCGGCGTCGCGCTGCGCGCGCTCCAGCGCCGCAGTGCGCTCGCGCAGCGCCTCGGCGAGCGCGGCACCCCGGTCGGCGCCGCCTGCGCCGGCAATCTCGTCCATGCCCCGCAATTCGGACGCAACGCGCGGGGGCCCCTCCCAGGCGCGGCCGCCTACGCGGTTGAAAACGGCCGGTATGGAGGGACATGTCGCCGCGCACGCTGCGTCGGTGTGGGACGATCGCTTCAAGACCGGGCCGCCACGGCCGCGCGATTGGCTCGAGCTCCCGTACATCGTGAACCAGTACATCAACATGGCCGTCACCGGGTCGCCCGACATGAGCTGGTTCACGTTCGCCTGCCTGCACTACGTCCGCCCGGCCGAGCGCGTGCTCGAGATCGGCTGCGGCGCGAACGGCGTCGGCTTCGACCTCTGCCGCCTCGACGTCGCGCGCCACGTCGTCGCCATCGATGTCAGCCCCGAAGCGATCCGCGTCTCGCGCGACCGCATCGCCGGGACCCATCTGGAAGACCGCATCGACTACCGTTGCGAAGACGTGACGACCACGGACTTGGGCGAGGACGTCTTCGACTGCGTCATCGTCAACATGGCGCTGCATCACATGCTCGAGCTGGAGGAACTCTTCGCGAACGTGCGCCGCTGCAAGAGACCGGGCAGCTTGTTCGTGATGAACGAGTACGTCGGGCCGAGCCGGTTTCAATGGACCGACGCGGCGGTCCGTGAAGGTCAGCGCTTGCTCGAATCACTCGACGAGCGGTATCGAATCCATGGTTCCACCGGTGAGGTGGTGCGGACGTTCACCCGGCCGGGGTACGGCGCGATGGTCGCCGGCGATGCATCCGAGGCGATTCGCTCCAGTGCGATCGAACCGTTGCTGTCGACCTATTTCGAGCCGGTGGACCGCCGCCCGTACGGCGGGACGATCCTGCAGTGGCTGCTCGCCGACATCGTCGCGAATTTCGATCCGGAGCGCCGGCCCGAAGACGCCGCGGAGCTCGAGCGCCTATTCGCCGAAGAACGGCGGTTGCTGCGCAACGGCGTGCTGCAAAGCAACTTTGCCGTTATCGTCGTGCGCTGAAGACGCGCCGGTCAGTCGTATCCGACCAGCGTGACCTCGGGCTGCGAGGGGCGCAAGGTCGATCCGTCCGCCGCCAGGAGAACCATGCGCAGGGGGGTCCCTTCGGGACTCGCATAGCGACCGGGAAACGACGCGGAAAAGCCGCAGTACGCGTGGTGTTCGCCGAATTCGCGCGCCACGTCGAGACGCTCGAAACCGTATGCCGCTTCCACGACATGATCCCCGATCAGCGCGAAGGCGGCGAGCGCGGCGGAGTCGCCGACGGTATCCGCAGCCCAGCCGTCGATGCGGATGACTTTGCGGCGCGGGATGCGCACCGAATCCCCCAGGATCGGTTCGGAATGGCCCTCTTCGTCGGTCCAGCTATCGAGAAAGCCTTGAGCGGCGGGGAGGTTCGCAAGCCCAACCGGAGCGGACAAGCGCAGTTGCGCCCGGGCGATCTCCTGACGCCGTCCGCCGGCGGAGACGACGATCGTGACCACGTGCTCGCCGTCCTTGAGGTCGACCGTCGGGACGGAGACGGTGAACCCGGATTCGACCGCGCTCGAGTCGTCCAGCGCCGCCGCGACGTCCGGTCTTGGAACGCCGCGCTCGATCGGATGTTCGCTGCGATCGTCGATGAGCAGCGAGAACATCGGGGTCGCACCGCTTTGATGCGCCCAGCCGCGAACGACCAAGACGTCGCCGACGCGCGCCTCGGCGTTGTCATCCTCGGACACGAGGGGCAGAATGTCGATCGCGTCGATCGCGCCGGCGGGAGGGTTCATGCCAACCGATTAGGTGCGGTCGCCGCGCTTTCCCTGCGCCCCGCGAGCGCCGTCCGCTTGCCCGGGGCCGCCGAGGCCGCAGGGGCGAACGGGCGGGGGTGGCTCGCTTGAGCGGTATTCTGATGCGACTCGCGCGCAGCGATATCTGGCGTCACGGTTCGCTGGTCTTCGTTGCGCTCGTCGTCGTCAACGTCGCCAACTACGTGTTCTACGCGTTGGCCGGCCGCACGCTATCGGTCGCGGAGTACGGCGAGTTCATGTCGCTCGTCGCGCTGACGCTCATCGCCAGCGCGCCGGCGTTGGTCGCCCAGAACGCGTTGAGCAAACTCGTGGCGGACGTCGCCGCGACCGGCGATCCGCGGCCACTGGCGGGAATCGCGCGCGCGACGCAGCGGTTTGCGTGGGCCGGGGCGGTGCTGCTCTTCACGGCGGCGATCGTCTTGCGGGAACCGCTGGCGCTGCTCGTGCACGCGACGGATTCGCTGCTCGTTCCGCTCGCGGCCGCCGCCGCGGTCGCCGCGGTGATCGTCCCGTTGCAGCGCGGGATTCTTCAAGGTGCCGGACGATTCGTCGACCTCGCGGCATCGATGCTGATCGAGGGGATCGCGCGGATCGCCGCCGTCGTGCCGCTGGCGCGCGCCGCCGGCGTGCGCGGCGCGCTGCTGGCGCTGTTGCTCTCGCTGCTCGTGCCGCTGGCCGTCTCCTCGGTGCGCCTGCGGGTCTTGTGGCCGGTCGTCGCCGCGCGCACGCTCGACCTGCGCCGCGCCTGGACCGCCACACTCGGTAGCGGCGCCGGCTTCCTCATGCTCACGATCATGCTCTATTTCGACGTGATCTTGGTGCGGCATTTCTTCGCCTCCGAGGTCGCCGGCTTGTACAGCGCGGTCTCGCTGGTCGGGCGCGCGATCTACACCGGCGTCGCCTTCGTTCCCATGATCGCGATTCCGAAAATCGTGTCGCGTCGGGCCCAGCGCGTCTCGGTCCGGCCGGTCGCCATCCTCGGTGCGGCGGTAGCGCTGTGCGTCGCGGCCGGTGCGATCGGCATCGTCGTGCTGGCGCCGCAGCGCGTCCTCGCGGCGGTCGGCGGCGCCGGCTTTAGCCCCGCGGCGCCGTGGCTGTTGCCGTATGCGTTCGCGGCCTCGGCGCTCGCGGCGGCGAACGTCGCGGTCGCAGTGCGCGTCGGCCTGCATCGCTTCGGTCACGTCGCACCGCTCGTCGTCATCGGCCTCGGCGAGGTCGTCACGGTCGCGTTGCGCCACGCCGCCATCGCCGACGTGCTGTGGACCGTTGTGGTCGGCCACAGCCTCGCGCTCCTGGCGACGCTCGTCGTGGCGCTGCTGGAGCGCCGCCCGGCGACCTGCCGCACCGGATTGGGCTACATGTAGATTCCGCCGTTGATGTTGAGCGTTTGCCCCGTGACGTAGTCGCCGTTTTCGACCAGATACCGGACGCCGCGCGCGACTTCGTCGGGGCTCCCGACCCTGCGCAGCGGGATCCGGCTCACCAGCTTCTCCTTGGCCGCTTCGGGGATCGCGTCCCACATACCGGTGCGGATGAAGCCCGGGCAGACCGCGTTGACCGTGACGTCGTACTGCGCCAACTCCAGCGCAAGCGACTTGGTAAAGCCGATGATCCCCGCTTTTGCCGCCGCGTAGTTCGTCTGCCCGAAGTTTCCTGACTGACCGACGAACGACGCGATCGTAACGATGCGGCCGAACTTGCGCTCGATCATGTGCGGAACCACCGCGTGGCACACGTTGATCACGCCGATCAGATTCGTCTCGAGCACGGCGCGCCAATCGTCGGGCGCCATCTTGCGAAACGACGAGTCCCGTAAGATCCCGGCGTTGTTGATCAAGACCCCGATCGCGCGGCCGCTCGCGGCCACGGAGCCGACCAGGCGCGCGACGTCGTCGCGAGAGGTCACGTCGGCGCGCTGCAGCTCGGCCGAGCCACCGGCGCCTTCGATCGCGCGGACGGTCCGTTCGGCGCCCGCGAGGTCCTCACGAAAGTTGACGACGACATGAAAGCCGCGACTCGCCAGGTCCTGTGCGATCGCCGCACCGATACCTCGCGAGGCTCCGGTTACGATGGCAGTCGACGCGCCGTTCACGCGCTCCGCAACGTCGCCGACCATGCCTACGGCGAGAAGGCGATCGAGCGCAGCAACACGCCGTACTCCGTCGTGTCGTGATTCAATCCGATCTTCGCCGGAACGAAAGCGTCGTCGAGCGTCACATCGACGAGCTCCTTGCGGCCGCGAACCGAGGCGGGAATCTCGAAGCGAACTTCCTGGTGACCCACGTTCAAGGCCTGGTGCTGCGCCGCCGCCGCCGGGAACGCGACGGTGATCCCCTGGCTGCGGCCGCGGTAGGCATCCGAGGGGACGTCGATGACGAAGCTGACGAACCGCGCGTCTTTGGGGAATTGCACGTTGAGGTGGTTGCGCCGCTGCGTCCAGCAGCAGTACTGCGGCTGCGCCGCCGGCGAGATGCCTTTGAGATCGTGCGCCGCAGTCTGCGCGTCGAATCCGGCTGGGTACACGGCGGTCGTCCCTGCTTGCGAGCCGGTGCTCTGCTTGCCTGGCCCGCACGCCGCCAGGGACAGCGTCACCGCGGCCGCGGTCAGACCGATCGTTCGAAATCCCCGTAGACTCATCGCGCGGAAGGATTTTCGGGTCCAGGCACGGGAGCCCTCCGGCCTCCGCTCCTGCCGCGCAAGGTCGCTTCTCGTGAATTCCGCCGCACGTTCTGCGTCGAAACCCCAGCTCATTGTGGTCGAACTGAACGAGTTCGATCCGTCCTTTCTGCGCGCGGCCTCCGAACGTTTGGGCCTGAGCAACGTTGCGAAGGTGCTCGACCTGGCGCATTCGCGAACGACGACCGCCGATCGGGTCGAGTACCACGGGCTCGATCCGTGGGTCCAGTGGGTCGGCGTGCATTCCGGCGTGCCGACCGAAGTACACCAGGTTCGCCGCGTCGGCGAGACGCGCGCGCAGAGTCGGCCGCAAATCTGGACGAAGGTCGCCGAGCGCGGCAACTCCTGGGGCGCCTGGGGCGTGATGAACGCCCCGCGCGGTGACGCGGCGCGATGCGCGTTCTTCATGCCGGATCCGTGGTCGTACGACGAGCACGCGGTCCCCGCGGAGCTGAACGATCTGCTGGCGCTGCCGCGCTACGTCTCGCAGAACTATCTCGATCTCGACAAAGGCCAGGTGATCCGCGGTGCGCTCCGGCTGCTCGCACGGCTCTTGACGCCGAAGTACTGGGGTGTCGCGGCGCGATTCGGAGCGTCGAGCGTCTGGCCGTTGATGCGCACGGGGGGCAGCGTTCACACCTTCACCACGCTTCTGGACTACTTGTCCGCGCTGTTGTTCGTACAGCTGCGGCGCGAACACCGCCCGGAGTTCTCCGTGATCATGCTCAACCACATCGCGCACCTGCAGCATCACTTCTGGCTGCCGGGCGACAAGCTGCATCCCGAGATGGAGGTCGGCCTGCGTTCGTGCGATGCGATGCTCGGCGCGATCCTGGCCGACCGTCAACCCGGCGAGGCGCTGCTGGTCATGAACGGCCTCAAACAGGCCAACGTCGCCGGCCATGGTTTCTGCGTCTACCGGCAGCGCAACCCGGAGAACGTTCTCAACGTGCTCGGCGTGACGGGGGCGCGAGTCGAGCAGGGCATGACGCACGACGCGCATCTGTTGTTCGAGACGGCCGCCGAGGCGGAACACGCGCAGGGCGTGATCGCCGCCTGTCGCCTTTCGGACGGCACCACACCGTTTTACGTCGAACGAGTCGGTGAGACCGAGCTCTTCTATCAGATCGATTTCGAGCACAAGGTGAGCGTGGGCGTCACCTTGACGTTCGGCGAGACCTCGGTTCCCTTCGAGGAACTCTTCGAGCTCGTCGCCGAGCGGACCGGAGCGCACGTGCCGGAGGGTGACGTCTACGCGGACGGGATCGCCGTACCCGCGCAGCTCGACAACCACGAAATCTTCGACGTCATCCTAAACCACTTCTCATCCGGCGCTCAACCGCTGGAAACCAAGAGCGCAGCCTCCGTCGCGACCGGCTGACTACCGCACCGCCGTGTCGGGCAGCCACGTGCGCAACTCGTCGAGCGTCTGATCCGCGGGGTGGAACACGAGGACGGATAGTACCGCTGCGGCGGCGACCAGCGCCCAGAACAGCCGCGTCCGCTCGCGCCAGCGCGAGAATATGACGTACCCCAGCGCGCCGCCCGCGCCGGCGAGCAGGACGGCGGAGTAGATCGCGATGATTGCTTTTGGCAGCATGTCGGGCGGCGCGCCTATCGGATGCGGTTGAGCGTTATTGCGTCGGCGTCGCCGGCGGCGTCGACCTTGGACGACCAAATCGTCTCCAAGTGCCCGGCCAGCGACGACGCCTTGAGCTTCGGAAGGTTCCTATTCCACGCCACGACGTAGTCGATGTGATTCCGTCGCAATTGGTCGAGTGCCTCCGGTGAGTACAGCGTCCAGGCGCGCGGATCCGGCGACGGCTCGTACATCTCCGCGTTTATATACAGCGTCCACGGGAACAAGTCCGCGTCCTCGTACACCCTCGTGCCGGCGGGCAGGTTCTCGTTCAAGTATGCAATCGTCTCCGCGCGCGCGGGTGGCGCAGGTGCGCCGACGGGCGGCGGTCCGTTCTGGAGGAGGTATCTCCAATCGATGTTCGCGGCGCCCTCGTTCCCGGGCTCGCTGGCTTTCTTCTGAAACGGCACCGTAAACGGGCTGTTCATCGCGATCATCAACGCCAGCACGGCCGCGGTTGCTGCCCGTGAGACCTTCCAACCTGGGATGCCCTGCGACCCGACGAACAGCGGGTACGCAGCCAGGAGCGCTAGCAGCGGCGCGATCGCTTCGATGTACCGGAACCAGAGCGTTGGCGTTAGGTTGAATAGTGCCGCCCAGATCGCACAAAATGCCGCGAGGAACAGCATGACGGGCCGCCGCTCGTGCGGCAGAAGCAGCGTCAAAGCGGCGAGCGGAGCCATCACGAGGAAGATCGGCCCGGCGACGCTGTTATGAGCGAACGTCAGCCACCAGGGCAAGGTTAACAGGTAGAACAGGTGCGCCGGCAGGTCGTGCGCATATTGCGAATACCAGTTCGGTTCGACAAGGTATACAATGTCGTACGGACTCTTGAAAAGGAGCGGGAACAGCGGGAAAACCGGGTCTCTCGTCCAGAGTGTAGACTGGATTAGGTTCGGGGCGACGAACGCGAGCGCGCCGCCGGCGTACGCGAACAGGCCCGCCGCTATGGACCGGACGCCCGTGCCGGCGGCGTCGGGCGATTGCCGTCGGCGGACGGCTGCCAGAGCGACGATTAGCAATCCGCAGGCGACCAGCGTAAACAGGCCGGTCGTCTTGATGCCGATCGAGTAGCCGCAAAGCGCGCCCGCAAGCACGAGCCAGCCGTTCGCACGCGTCTCATTCCAGCGCAGCAGCGCATACGCGGCGAGCACGGTGATCGACGCAAGGGGCAAATCGTTTGAGCCCGATCCAGCGGAATAGTACGCTACGATCGGTGTGCTGGCGAAGATGACGGCGGCCAGCAAGGCGAAGGTGCGTGACGGTACATACCGCGCGGCAAGAACCGCCATTGCCGCCAGCGCGAGCGGAAGACCCGCCCAGGCAAGCACCTTCGCCGCGATGATGCCGAACATGGAAATGACCCCGGCGTACAGCACCTCCTGATAGTGCGGCAAACCGGCCGTCAGCGAGCGGTTCGTTATGAGCAGGTCCGAGATGCGCCCCTGGAGTGCCCAGCGCCGGGCTTCCGCCAAGTGGTACCAGCCGGCATCGAAACGGATCTCGTAGTTGAGGGCGCCGAGAAGTGCCATGAACAAAAAGAACGCCAGAGCGATACCGAGGACGACATCGACCGCCCGACTTGTCGGTGCTGCGGCCACGACCGTTCCCAGAAAGTCGTACCGGTCGCGTTTGGATTCTCGAAACAGCACTGCGATCGACCCGATTGCGCAGAGCACCGTGAGAGCGAATAGCGGCTGCGGCCTCAAGAGACCGATGCCGCCGAGAGCGAGAAATGCAAACGTGTAGAAGAATAGCCCGAACGTCACCGAGAAGATCAGGCGTTCCGTCCGGCTAGTCCAAGTCACGCGAGCCAAGTCGGTCATCAGGTAGCCCGGAAAGATCGCCGAGAACACGAAGGAACATGAGAGCAGTAGCGATTCGACGTTGCGCACTCGCCCGACGTAAGAGTGCAGCGCGGCTCCGGTCTGGACCGTGAAGTAGTCCCAGGCTGCCGGCGCGAACGCATACGTGTTGATCGCGACGATCGCGAACCACGCGACCAGTCCGATCGGGAGGAGCAGCGCGAGCGCAGTCTGGCGCGCGGCTTGGGGGACGTGCCACGGCATCGTCTGCAACATGCGCTTTCGTACGCGCTGCGGCGCCGCTGACCGGCTTATCGCGGAAAGCTCCGACGCGGGGATGCACTTCACGGTGGGCGCGCGGAACACGTCGTAGAGCGTCGCAACGAATAGCAGCTGCAACCCCCACATGAGCGCCGTGGGGGCCTTCATGACCACGCCGCCCGTGGTGAGCAGGACGCCGAAAAGCAGGCACAGCGAGCCCGCGTTGATATCCAGCAAAACATAGTGCATCAGGACGCGGCGCGCGAAACACCCTACGAGGAGCGCCGGGAAGGTCACCATCGCGGCCCAGAGCGATCGCAGGCTCGGTGGCGGACCGTAGACTGCGGTCATCTCCAATTCGGCGATCGGCGCGCGCCGCAGTCCGAAGCTGCACAGTGCGTCGAGCGCGAAGAAGTCCGAGTCGGCGAAGGCTCGCCAATCGTACGTGCGCAAGCTGCGCGCGGTGAAGGCGACGACGCCGTTCGCGGGGTCGCGCACGCTCCAGTAGCCCGAGGCAAGCTTCGCCCAGATCGACAAGACGGCGTTTGTAAACAGGCTCGCCGCGGACATGACGTCGAGGACGCGGGGGTCCGCGAACCGGTTTCCCTTCACCATCGCGACGTCCGGCGCGGCCTCGAAGACCGCCTCGATCTGCGGGATGCGCGCGGCGTCGGTGGGATCGTCGGCGTCGAGCTTCACGATGATGCCGGCGCCGAGCTCGAGCGCGCGCTCGATCCCGGTCTTGGTCGCGGCGCCGAGGCCGCCCCTCGCCGACCGGCGGATCACAACCACCGATTCCAGCAAGCCGAACTGTTGCTCGACGAGGTCGGCCGAGCGGTCGGGGCACGCGTCGTCGACGACGATGACCATCGAAGCGCAGGAAAGCGCCGCTTCGACGACGCTGCAGATCGTGTCGCGCGCTCTGTACGCCGGAACGACGCAGATCGTTTTCGGGACCGGGCCCGCGGTCCGCGGTCCGAGCGATCGGGGTTCTTGGCGCATTGCTCCTATCTGTTCGGGCGTGGATCGGTCCCTTTCTGCTACGCCGCTGCGGGCGAAACCTTGCAGGCGGCGGGTGCGTCGCTGCCGTGAGAAAGAAGGGGCACGACCTCGCGCGCCTCAAACGTAATGTGGGATGTCTAAGCGTTATCAGCTCGAGTACGACGCTTTCGGCCGCTTCCTGAGGGGCGAGCGCCTCACCGCTCGTCAGCTCGCCGTCTTGTCGTGGAAGAGCGTCGGAGCGCTCTTCGAAGGATTCATCCGTTTCATCCCGGGCGGCTTCGGCTACAAGCTGCGGGAATTCTACTACCGGCCGCTCCTCAAGCACATGGGCCGCAACGTGCTCATCGACACCGGCGTCTACCTCACCGGCCCGGCGAACATCTCGCTGGGCGACTACGTCTGGATCGACATCAACTGCATCCTCAATGCGTACATCGGAGAGATCACGATCGGTCGGCGAGTGCACGTGGCGCCGTTCTCGATCATCGGCGCACGCGCGCCGATCGTCCTCGAAGATTACGTCGGCCTCTCGGCGAGCGTGAAGATCTACTCCAATACCGAGCATCCTGTCGAAGGCAAGCGCATGAGCGGTCCGATGATCCCGGAGGATCTCAAGGCCTTCCGCTCGGCGCCGGTCACGCTGCGCAAGGACAGCTTCGTCGGAGCCAACAGCGTCATTCTACCCGGCGTCGAGCTGGGCGAAGGATCGGTCGTCGGTGCGAACGCCGTGATCTCGAAGTCGGTCGCGCCGTACGACATCGTCGTCGGCACGGGTAAAGTGATCGGCCACCGTGATGCGATCACCGTCCCCGACATCTGATCCGGCGGCAGATCGTCGCCCGCTGCTGCACGTTCACATCGACGTCGACAACCTCTGGATCCTCGAGGACGAGTACGGAGTCGGCGCGGCGGCCGGGCCCGACGCGATCTTCGACGACGCTCTGCCGCGGTTTCTGGCGGTTTTTGCGGCGCGCGGGATTCGCGCGACGTTCTTCATGGTCGGGCGCGATCTCGCGCTCGCGTCGTGCCGGCGCTTCTGCGAGGCCGCCGCGCGCGCCGGGCACGAGCTGGCCAACCACTCGGAGTCGCACCTGCCCGACTTGGCGCGCCGGAGTTTCGCCGATAAGGAGCGCGAGATCACGCTCCCGCACGAGGCGCTCACCGCGCTCTGCGGCGGCGCCCCGATCGGCTTTCGCGCGCCCGGGTACTACGTCGACGACGAGCTCCTCCTGGTCCTCGAGCGGCTCGGCTATCGCTACGAGAGCTCGGTGCTGCCGGGGCCCGCGTGCTTTTTGATGAACTGGTATCTAAAGAGCAAATCAGCCGCCGCCGCCGGCAAGACGTTCGGACGGAGCCGCTATCTCGTCGCCCCGCGCCGCCCGTGCCTGCTGCGCGCACGAACGCCGGAGCAGCGCGCGAGCATCGTCGAGCTGCCGATCTCGGTCGATCCGCTGACTAGGCTGCCGATCCACTCCACCTTCGCCTACAAGTTCGGTACCGGGATGGTCGTGCGCGCGCTCGACGGCTTGCGCCGCGCGGCAGGTCCGCACGTCTACCTGTTTCACGCGGTCGATTTGCTCGACTACCCCGCGCACGGTCCGCT
Source organism: Vulcanimicrobiota bacterium (assembly GCA_003140215.1). Lineage (GTDB taxonomy): Bacteria > Vulcanimicrobiota > Vulcanimicrobiia > Vulcanimicrobiales > Vulcanimicrobiaceae > Vulcanimicrobium > Vulcanimicrobium beijerinckii. Next base: position 703,752 of record PLJL01000004.1, read on the forward strand.
CGCGCAAAGCGTCATCCCGCTGCAGCGCAGCCTCGCGGCGCGGCTCGCGCTGGTGCAGACGCTGCTCGACGCGATCGTTGCGCGGTTTCGGGTTGTAACCACCCGTGAACTCTTCGCCGAGGGCGACGCGATGCAGCGTTTCGGGTCGTCAGCGTCGCGCTTCTACGATCGGCTGCCGCCCCTTCGACCTCGCTGACGCTCGGCCGGTCACGGGAAGTCGACGCGCTGGAGGATGACGCCGTAGTGCGTCATGTCGGCGTTGATGTGCTTTTCGGCGGGAACGAAGGTCTTGTCGAGGACGAGGTCGACCACATTGCGGCCGGGGTGGACGCTTGACGGAATATCGAACGAGACGGTCTGTGGTCCGACCGGCAAGCCGTGATGCGCTTGCGGCGCGGAGCCGCCAAAGGTCGCGGTGATCCCCTCTTCCCCGGCAGCAAAGGCGTTGCCGGGTACCGCGAACGTCAAGACCATCCGGTGCGCGTTGGGCGGAATCTCCACCGCGAAGCGATTGCGCAGCGAGATCCAGCAACAGCCCGGTGCGGCAGCGGGGATGAGGCCTTGCAGCTGATCGGGATAACGATCTAGCCCTGGCGGGACGTTGGCAGCCGGCACACCCTGCGCGGCCGGCGCGAGGGTCGCATGCGCGTCGGCCGCGGCGGCTGCGGCGGCGGCTACTGCGGCCGGCGTCGGCGCGGGCGTCGGCGTAGCCAGCGGTGCCCGTGCAAACGCATGCGTCGTTCCGCGCACGAAACCGAAGCGCTCGATCGCCATGCCGAGCACGCGCGGATCGGTGATCGCGGCGAACTTGTTGTCGAAGCGAAAGCCGACGGTGACCGTCGTCGGCCGCTGCACCGGCGGTATTGGGACACGAAAACGCTGCACCGACAGCTGTGGGTTGGCCACCGGCGTCGTCAGGATCGCGCGGCCGTTCAGGTCGACCGTCAGCGTCTGCGGCGGCGCTCCGGGCACTTGGGGCGTGATGATCTGTGCGTCGAATTCGAACGTTCGCTGGTCCGGTAGCTGCCGCAGCCGTGCGGTAGCGGTCTTCGCGGTCCAGCGGAAGGCGCCCAGCGGATTGATCTCCTGTTCGTACCAGCCGGTGCGAAGGTCCGGAGCCGCGTTCGGTGCGCTTGTATCGAGCATCGACGGCGGCGCCGGCGGCGCGCCAAGCTCGTAGATCGTCGTCTTCCCGAAGCGCTTGGCGATGTGATAGTGGTCGAAATAGTAGGCCGCCAGCTCGGGCTCGCGATCCATCCACGGAATGCCATCCGGGTCCGGCCAATCGGCGTCGTTGAAGACCAGATAGCGTGGCTTCGTCGCTTCGAGCTCCTCGAGGAGGCGTTGCCGCCAGACCGGCATCTCTCCGAGGCCCCAGATGTTGCATCCCAGCGGGACGGCCGACGGGCGATGAATCAGGAACTGGTAGCGGGAGAGAAAAGGAATTCCGCACACCGTATCGCGCGGACCGAGCGAACTGCGCAGAAACGCCAGCGTCGGCGGAATGTCGTCGACGGTCCCCTCACGGAAGAAGAACCTCTCGCCGTCCGCGCTTTGAATCAGGCGCGACCCCGCCGGCACCGGAATCTCCTTTGGCAGCGCGCGTTCGATCGAGTAGTATGTTCGAACGTGCTTGGACACCGGAAGGAACCACTGGTTGAAGGTCGTTTGCGCATGGAAGATGACGCCGACAAGCAGCACGCCGAATCCGCCTAACGCCGCTACCTGGACCGACGTCAGGAATGCGGAGGTGGCCCGGCGGCCGGCGAGCGCCGCGCGGAGTTCGCGTAGCGAGCGAACCGCGGCGAAAAGCGCGCGCTCGGCTAGGCAGATCGCGACGATCATCGTGGGCAGCATGGCGAACGCCGAGTGCCCCGGTTCCGAGCGACCCAGCGCGATGCGAAAGATGATGGCGGAGAAGAGCGTCATCGCGCCGAGCGCGGCATCCTCACGTGAGATCGAACGCTTCACGAGTGCGCGCACGGCAACGAACCCGATGCTGATGGTCATGACGACGGGCGGTCCGTAGAAGATCCGGAACGTCTCGTCCCGGAGCAGCCAGAGCGGATCGGACCCGGCCGGAACGGCGAGGAGCGAGCCGACGAACATTGGGGGAAACGGCGTCGCGCAGCAAGCCTCAGCGATCGAAATAAATTGCGTCGTCATGACCACGTACGGCACGAGAACGTGCGTCGCGGCGCCGAGTACCGCGGCCGGGACGACGACGATCGCGGCTCCGACCCCGAACCATCCGAGATTGTGAAGCACGTCGCCGCGTCGCCATGGCTCTTCGCGTACGGCGAACCCGTACCCGACGATCGTCGCAAGCGATGTGACGATTGCGGCCATCCCAATTTCGGGCGAATTGAGAAGCGCCACGACGCATGCGATTCCACCCAGCATGAGGATCATGCGCGACCGTCGCTCCAACGCCCAGACGATCGTGACGACCGCCACGCATCCGAGCCACACTCGCAGTTGGACGGAGCCGCCGTACATGGCTACCAGAACCGGCGCTGCGAGCAGCGCCGTCGCCCGGCGGCGTAGCATGAAAGCCATGATGTAACACGAGAGCAGCGCCGCCACGAAGAGCTCCGTCGCTGTGAACGGCACCCGATACGAGTCGAGGCGAAACGCGTTGACGAACGCCAGCTCGACGTAGTACATCAGCGGTCCGTAGGGCCACGCGAAATCGCGGAAGGGAACGCGACCGAACGTCCCGTCGCTCATCCAGCTGAACCAGTTTTCGCCATCGAACGGGCCGACGAATGCTCCCGGCAAGAGTGTTGGATTTTGAAGCAGGACACTGGTCGCGAGGAATCCCGCCATGAACAGCGCGCAAGCTACCGAAACGCACCAGGCCGGGAGGGGCGGCAGACGTCGCGATCGGACCGCCGCGGCAAGGGCGACGGTCGCTATCACCACCGCCCCGAACAGCACGGCGCGCCCTAGCAGCGTTGCCCACAAGAGCGGCATTGCCAACAGCGCCAGGGCCGGGAAAAACGGATAGAGTGCGTTTGTCGCCGCGGCCTTCTCGGCGTTCTCACCCTCTGCGAGCCGTCGCGCCAGCAGCATGTGACCGACGACGGCGCCGATCGGCCAGAGGAACCACGCGCCGGCCAACAGATCGGCGGTTTCGGGCGATGCTGCGACAAACGGCAGGTAGCTCCCGAATAAGTACCCGGCGAACAGGACCATCACGAGGCGAGCCAACACCGAGAGATCGCCGACGAGCTGTGGCAGCGCCGGTGCCGGGGGCAGCGTGATCTCGTTGTCGTCCCCAGGCGTATCGGCAGCGGCCGTGCGACCCGTCGCGCGCCGTTGCAATGCTTGCAGTATGACGACCTGCAACGCGATCACGATGGCGAGCGCAATAGGAAGGACGGCCACATCGGTGAGCAACTCACCGCCGGGGATGCGAAGGACAACGTACGCGATCGGTCCCAGGAGCGTCGCCGCGGCGGTCCAGCGCGCCGTCGCGAGACTCGTCCCCACCGCCCGTAGCTTCTCGACGTACCAGCGCCATTCGAAGACGGCGCCGGCCACGCAGAGACCGCTTGCCGCTAACGAGAGTAGGTACAGCACGATCTCCTGAAGCTTCGAGTAGTTCGACAGGACGATCGGCGAGAGTATTCCTTCCGGATAATGAGCCGCCGGAACGTGCAGCACGTGCCCGAGCAGGATCGCGACAAGCCACCCGAACGTCAGGCCGGCGAGGCCGACGATTCCGAGCAGCAAGAGCGGTGCGTCGGATAGTGCCGGCGGCTGTAGCGAGGGCTTAAGGTCGAGGTTCATTCGTACTGACGACACCAGGCCGCTGCACTTGTCGTCTTGCGCGTAGTGACCCCCGCCGAACTCATGCGGCGACTGGACGCGCATACACTGCACGTCGAAACCTTGCCCATGCTCCGAAGATTGTGGTCCCTGAGGCGTCGCACCTTCGACGCCGGGGGGAGCGATGGCGTGGGCGGCGTAGCCTTCATCGGCATGAAGTGGGTACGGTCGTATATGGCGTCGCGGCTCCGCCGCGGGATCTCCGCCCGCGCGCTGGGGCCCAATGAGGCGCGTGTCCTCTACGACGGAACCGTTGCTCTTTGCGCTGCGATGCTCTCGCTCGCCTTGGACGCCGCATTCGTGCGACACGCGTCGCCGGACGGGCGACTGTGGTGCGCAATGCTCGTGCTCGCTCCGATCCTCGTCACAGCCAGCCTGGCGCTCGGCATCTACGGCCGTCTGCGCTTCTCGCCCGGGCGGGTCAAAGCGCTCGCCCTGGCCCTCTCCGTCGCAATCGCTGCTGCGCTTGCCGCCCTCATTTCAAACGACGTGCCGTTTGCGCTCCTCTGGGTTGCTATCGCCGGGGGGCCGATCATTGTCGCGCGCCTGCTGCTCGGCATCGCGCAGACCGCGCGGCGCACGTCGCTGGCCGTAGCCGTGAACGACCGCGGACCGGTGCTGGTGATCGGCGGAGCAGGCTACATCGGAACTCACGCGGTGGAACAGCTACTTTCGGCCGGTCACGCGGTGAGGGTCCTCGACCGGCTGATGTACGGTCGCTCCTCGCTGTCAGACTTCGCGGCGAATCCACGCTTCTCGTTTGTGGAGGGCGACGCTGCAGATATCTCGCGGCTCACGGAAGCGATGCGGGGCGCGTCGGCAGTCGTTCACCTTGCCGGCCTCGTCGGCGATCCTGCCTGCGCGGTCGATCCTGAATTCACGCGGCACACGAACATTTTTGTGACGCGAATGGTTCGGGCCATCGCGCAGTCGATGGGCGTGCGACGCTTCATCTTTTCATCGAGCTGCTCGGTGTACGGTGTGAGTGACGATCCCGTCGACGAATTGAGCCGGCTCACTCCGGTTTCGCTGTACGCGCAAACGAAGATCGACAGCGAGGGCGAGCTGCTCTCCAACACGCCGGACGACTTTTTCATCACCATCCTGCGGTTTGCCACGGTGTTCGGTCACTCGCGGCGACCGCGCTTCGACCTCGTCGGGAACCTCTTCGCAGCGCAGGCGATCGAGGACGGGGTGATCACCGTAGTCGGCCCAGACCAGTGGCGACCTTTCATCCACGTTCGCGATCTGGGCCGCGCGATCGCTGAGACGATTGACGCTGATCCCCTCGTGGTGCAGAGCCAGATATTCAACGTCGGTGACGAGCGCTTGAACACAACCATCCTCGGGCTCGCCAAGGCGGTCCAGGCCGTTGCGCAGACGTACCGGCCGGTCGAGATCACGGTTACCGAGGACCCGGCCGATAAGCGTAACTACGCGGTGTCGTTCGACAAGATTCAACGTACATTGGGCTTTCGGGCGCAGACCTCGCTCGAGGACGGGATCCGCGAGCTGATCGAAAAGCATCGCCAAGGCGCATATGCGCACTACCGTGAAGAGGCGTACAGTAACGTCGCGATGACGCGGCATGCACTCGACCGGTTCCACGATCCCGACGAACTTTCGCGCATTTATGCGCCACTCTCGCGTTGACGATGGCATCCGGTGTTGAGTCGCCGCGGCTGATCGCCGGCGGAGCTGCCGTCGACGACCGCGGTGCGCTTGGTTTCGTCAACGACTTCGACTTCGCCGGCGTTCGCCGCTTCTATTCGGTGCGCAATCACCGCACCGGTTTCGTTCGGGCTTGGCACGCGCACCGGCGCGAGGCGAAATATGTGACGGTGGTCTGCGGCGCAGCGGTGGTAGCATGCGTCGCAGTCGATGACTGGGACCACCCATCGCCCGATGCGGCGGTCTCACGCTTCGTGCTCAGTGGCAGCAAGCCGGCGGTGCTCTACGTTCCGGCTGGCTATGCGAACGGCGCGATGACGCTGACCGATGACGCGGTTCTGCTGTACTTCTCGACCGCGACGCTCGACGAGAGCGCGACGGATGACGTTCGCTACGACGCGCGGCTGTGGGATGTGTGGCAGGTCGAGGAGCGGTGACAGCGGCCCCCCCCACCTTCCGCGTGATCGTGCCGATGTACGATGAGGAGGCTGTGGCCGAGACCAGCGTGCGGCTCGTGAGCACGGCGCTTGCGACGTATGGTGAGCGCGCCGGACTCATCGTGGTCGACGATGGAAGCCGTGACGGAACGCGTACGATCCTGCGCCGGCTTGCCCGCGAGCTTCCGAAACTGCGGTACGTCGAGCGTGAGGCGAATGGCGGGTATGGCGCAGCGCTTCGGAGCGGCGTCGAGCGCGCGGTCACCGAAGGCGCGGACTACGTGGTCTTCATGGACAGCGATCTCACGAACGATCCGGCCGATCTGCCGAAGTTCGTCGCGGCGATGGAAAGCGGTGCCGACGTTATCAAGGCAACCCGCTTTCGCCGCGGGGGAGGGATGCGCGGGATCCCGTGGCAGCGTCGCGCGATCTCGGTAGCCGGCAACGTGGTCGCGGCGGCGCTCTTCCGCATCGGCGTGCGCGATTGCACCAACGGCTTTCGGGCGGTGCGTACTGAGTTGCTGCAACGAATGCACCTGCGCGAGCGCGGCTTCGCCGTCATCGTCGAGGAGCTGTGGTGGTGCAAGGCCCTCGGAGCGCGTTTCATCGAAGTTCCGGTTGTACTCACGTCGCGCACCCAGGCGCTGCGGCCGACGGCCTTCCAGTACCAGCCCGACGTGTTCCGTACCTATCTCCGCTACGCGTTGCTTAGCGCACGAGGCATCCGACCCGCATGACACGCTTGATCTCTCCACCGCGTACGACTTGCAGGGGCTGCGACCGCTCGACCCTCGAGCTCGTCCTCGACTTCGGGCCTCAGCCTTTAGCTGGAGGCTTCCTCGCTGGCCCCGAGCTGATTGCGTCGGAGCGACGGTTTCCGCTCGCCGTGCACGTGTGCTCGAGCTGCGGGCTGGTGCAGATTCTCGACCCGGTCGATCCTGAGATACTCTTTCAGGACTACTCGTTCTCATCGAGCACCATCGCACCGCTAGTCGAGCATTTCCGCACGTACGGGGCTGCGCTGCGCGAGCGCTTCTCGCCGCGCGTGGTCGTCGAGTTCGGCTGCAACGACGGAGTGCTGCTGTCGCCGTTGCAGGAAGCGGGCGTGACGGCGATCGGCGTGGACCCGTCGCAGAACATCACCGAGCTGGCGCGTGGCAAGGGCCTCGACGTCGTTACCGGGTATTTCGATGTTTTAACCGCGCACGCAATCCGTGGTCGTGCCGGTACCGCGGACATCGTCACCGGAAGCAATGCCTTCGCCCACAACGACCGGCCGGAACGCATTCTTGCCGCGGCCGCTGAGCTTCTAGCCGACGACGGCGTGCTCGCGCTGGAGGTCATGTACGCCGGCGATCTGCTCGAGACGTTGCAATGGGACACGCTGTACCACGAGCACCTGACGTTTTACAGCCTGACCTCACTCGGGCGCTTGCTCGAGCAGCACGGTTTTGGCGTGTTCGACGCGGAGCGCATTCCGATGCACGGCGGATCGTTGCGGGTCTTCGCCGCGCGCGACGGCCGCCCGCGGCAGCCCGGCGCGGACGCGCTGTATGCATACGAAAATGAGAACCACCTCGCGGAGGCGTCGACATGGCATGCCTTCGCAGACGAGAGTTTGCGACGCATCGCGATCGTGCGCGACGTGTACGCCGATCTTGCGGCGGCGAAGAGGCGTATCTGGGGCTATGGCGCGGCCGGCAAGGCGACGATGTGGGTCAATGTTTGTGAGATGGACTATCTCGAAGCTGTTGTCGACGCCTCGCCGCTGCGCGCCGGTAAGCTGATGCCGGGGACGCATACGCCGATTGTCTTCCCCGAGGAGATGCGGCGCCGGCCGCCTGACGTCTGCTTCGTGACCGCATGGAACTACGCAGACCACATTCGCGCAAAGGAGGCGTGGTTCGAAGGGATGTGGTCGACCCCACTCCCCGCGCTGCGGTTCTTCTGAAAGCCTCCGTCCTCGTCATCGGCGCGACCGGAATGCTCGGGCGCGCCTGCGTCGCCCGACTGGGCGAACGCTTCGCGCGCGTCGATGGGACGCAGCGCCGCGACCCCGCGGCGCCGCGCTACCTCGAAGTTGGCGACGACGCTGCGTTGCGAGCGCTCTTCGCAGCTGGGTCGTACGACTACGTCCTGAACTGCGCCGCGGTCCTGGCCTCGCCCGAACTCGAGTCCGATGATGCATGGCGAGGGGAAGCAATAGCGACCAACGCCCGGTTTCCGCTGGCGCTAGCCGCGAGCGCCGCGGATCACGGCGCGCGGCTGCTCCACGTCTCCACCGACGGCGTGTTCTCAGGACGAGCGCGTGAGCCGTACGATGAGGGTGCGCGGGCGGACGCGACCGACGTATACGGTATGACGAAGCTGCTCGGCGAGCCTCGTAACGCCGCGGCACTCACCGTGCGCTGTTCGCTCGTCGGCGTCGATGTCGGCCGCCGGCGCGGACTCGTTGAATGGTTCCTCGGCACCGCCGAAGGATCGGTCGTCTCGGGTTATGAAGATCAACGCTGGAACGGCGTGACCACTTTGCAACTTGCCGACGCGATTGCCGAGATCATTGCGGCGGACGCGTTCGGAGCGTTGCGAAGCGTCTCGCACGTCCACCATTTCTGCCCGAATCAACCGATCACCAAATACGCTTTGCTCGCCGCGCTCAACGACGTGACGGGTAACGTTCGGGAAGTTCGGTGCTCGACATCAAGCTCCGGGACGTTCGGTCGCGTCCTCGCCAGCAAGTACGGTGCCTTCAACCGGTACGCGTCGGCGCCGGGCTGGAGTCCCCTACTGACCGAGCTGCTCGCATCGAGATGAGGTCATGAAAAAACTCGCGTTCATTCTGGGAATCCGTCCGGACGTCATCCGAGCCGCGCTGGTCATCAATCAGCTGCGCCGCTATTCCGACATGGAGTTCGTCTTCATTTGGTCGGGGCAACACTACTCCGACAATCTCAAGGACATTTTCTTCCGCGAGCTCGGCATCGAGCCGGCGCAGATCGACCTCGGTGCGGGCGGCGAAACCGACGCGGACGTTGTCGCGTCGGTCATATCGCGTCTGTACAAAGTGCTTGCCGAGCTCGAACCCGCCGCCGCCGTTTTCCTGGGCGATACGAACACGACAACCGGCGCCCTAGCGGCGGCCCAGCTCAACATTCCGATCGTGCACATTGAAGGCTGCATGCGCTCGTACGACTGGCGTATGCCCGAGGAGAAGTACCGCACGACGATCGATCACCTGGCCGACGTCATCTACACCTACTTCGACGAGTACAAAGAACAAGGCGTCCGCGAGGGCCTGAACCCGCGCAACATCGTCATCGTGACGAACCCGATCGTCGACATTCTGGAGCACTACTACTTCTCGCGCAAGGCGAAGTTCGATGCGATGGCGACCGCGGAGTTCTTCTCCTCGCGAGGGATCGAGCGCGAGAAGTTCTATCTGATGACCTGCCACCGTCGCGAAAACGTTCACATCGAACCCTCGCTGCGCGCGATCGTCGAGCTTATCGGCGCCGCGCCGCACCCGGTCTACTTCCCGGCCAGCTACCGCACGCAGAAGGTCATCCGCGGCCTCGGAATCACGTTGCCCCCTCACGTGCACATGGTCGATCCGATCGGCTACGACGAGATATTATGTCTGATGGTCAACTCACGCGGCGTGATCACCGATTCCGGTACGGTCGTAGAGGAGACGTGCGTGCTCCAAGTTCCGTCCTTGCAGATGAGAAAGTCCACGGAGCGCCCGCAGGTCTACGACGTCGGCTCGAGCGTCAAGTTCGACCCTACGGCCCCAGAAAAGTACCCAAGCGGCATTGTGTTCCGCAAACTGGAGTCGCTGTTCGGAAAGCATTGGGACTACACCGTGCTCGGCGACGGAAAGTCGTCGCAGCGCATCGCCGAAGACTTGCACCGCCGTGTCGTCGAGGATGATTTCGCGCGGCACCGCCCGGAGCACTACAGCCTCCCGATCGAACGCTCGTACCGCGAAGATGGCCTCGTCGTCTAGCGACGCGCTCAGCCCTCAGTCGACGATGCGGAACAGCTCGTCGGTCGTGCGCACCGCTCCCCCGGGCGCTTCGTAGACGAACCGCAGGTGCGGCCACAAGGGCGTGGTGCGTAAGGACCCCAGCATGTCTTTCGAGACGATGAGGTAGGTGCAGCCCGCGTCGCGCAGCCGCGCGAGCGCATCCGGCGAGGCCAGAGCCCACTCGCCCAGCGCGGTCGGTGACCCGTACGACGTCCCGTTGTAGAGCTCGGTATCGCTGTACATGTTCATCAACTGCAAGTTGACGGCGTCGTAGATCTTGTCGTGCTGCGCGTCCAAGTGGGCGTTGGTGTATTCGAGCATCGGCACGTATTGCAGCCCCAACGTGCGTTCCGGTGCGCCCTCGTAGATGTAGGCGAAGTTCAGAAATTGCGTGCCCATCACGGCTTGGTTGAGCGCGCCGCGCTCGAGCGGTGTCGCCAAGCCGTTGCCGAGCGCGCCGAAGACGAGCACCGCGGCGATCAGAGTCGCTTGCAACACCTTGGCGTCGCTCCAATCGACGGCCAAGAGGGCGTAGCCGATCAAGAGCGCGACGACCGGCAGCGCGGTTTCGACGTACCGGAACTCGACCGCGCCGCTGACGAGCACCAGCGCGCAAAACACGGCGGCGAACGCCGCTATCGGACGGATCACCTCGGTCCGGCGGCGCGCGAAAAAGGGTACGGCGAGCCACAGCGGGAGCAGCATCAGCCACAGCGGTCCGGGCAGATCGCGGAACTTCAGCGGGTCGGTCGTGATCGCCCACGGCAGGGACACGAGGTTGACCGGATTGAGCGTCTCCCACAACCGCCCGCCGATCGCGTTGGAGACGTTGGCGCCCATCGCCGCGGCACCGTACTGCGATGCGAAGATCCCCGGCGCCAGCGGGAAGATCGGATCCCCGATCATCGACTGCGCCGTGATCAGCGCCGGGGCGAGCGCCGCTAGCGCCCAGGCCGCATACGGGACGAGCCGGACCAGCGCGGTCCCCAGGGGGACGCGGCGTGCGACGAGCAGACCGGCAGCGACGAGCCCCAGCGCGATCGCCGTGAACGCGCCGAAGGTCTTGATGCCGTAGGTCATGCCGGCGAAAAAACCGGCGCCGCCCAGCGAAGCCCCGGCGCCCGTGCGCTGCCAAGACAGCAGGCAATGCAACCCCAGGATGACCAGCGGTACCGCGGCGAGATCGTTGCCGGCGGTCGTCGCCGACCACGCGACGACCGGCGACGCGAACAGCACCAGCGACGCCATCACGCCGATGGCGCTCGATGAGAACCACGCTCGCGAGAACGCGACGAGCGCGAGCACGGTCGTAACCGCGCTGCCCCACGCGATCAGCTTCGCGCCCAGCGCTCCGAAGAGCACCCACTCGAACGCGTACAACGTCTCCTCATAGTGCGGCAACGCGAACGCCCAGATCCGCTCCGACGCCACGAGGTTGTAGAATCCGCCGTGCTGCGCGTAGCGAGCGGCCTCGGCGAGATGATAGTAGCGCGCGTCGAAGCCGACCTCGGGCGTGAGCGCCGCCAGCAACGACACGTAGAGCGCGGCCGCGAGCAGAACCCACATCGCGATGGTGAGGGCGCGCGGCGCGCGCAGCTCGTCGGGCAGCGGCGGCGCCGTCCGCACCCAGCGCCGCACCGCGAGCGCCGAAACCGCGAAGCCGGCGATCAGCAGCGGTAGCTCGACGGCGGCGCGCAGCAGGTGCACGCTCGCCAACGCGTAGGCGACCGCGATGAGGACGGCCAGGCCGGCCGCGGCGCCGAAGGCGATCCGATCGAACGCATCGCGAGCGGGGATGCGAAACGCGCGCAGCAGCGCGTCGCCCGGCGCGATCGCGGCGCCCAGGGTGAAGAGCAGAGCCAAGACCAGCGCAGCGTTGCGCGGCAGGTGGAGCAGGATTTGGCCGAGGTGCGAAAGGTCTTCGCGCACCGCCGCGCCGGCGGCGGCGTCGTCAAACGCGTAGACGTGCACGGCGACCGCGACCACCCAGATCAGAAAAGCCGATCCGGCGGCGATGATTGCACCACGGCCCCACCGGCGTTGGGCGGGTGCCGAATCGGTCAGAAGGTCTTCACCTTGGTGAGCGCGCCGGAGCGGAAGATCGCCTCGACCTGCGCGATACTTTCAGGCTTGGCAAAATACGCGACGATGCTGCGCCCGGATTGCAACGCTTCGACGTAGTTCTGGACTTCGTCATCGGGGATCTCGAGGTCGCCGAGCCGGTCGCTGAGCGTCTCGTTGCGGAAATACTCGGTACCGTAGCCGCCGGCGACGCCCAGCCCGGTGGTCACCCCCGGAACGCCGGTTCCCGTTTCCATCCCGCCGGTAAGCAGGCCGGGGTTGGCGAGGCCGCGCGAAGCGGTCCCCCGGGTCGAGTCGTCGGGCCCGATGAGCTGGATCGGATCGAGCGGCAGTCCCGCTGCCTTGAGCGCGGCTTCGAGCGCCGCGGTGTCGCCGTCTTGGGAGATTCCGGTCACGACCAGACCCACGCAGTACCTCTCTCGATGAACGTGATGGAGATTCGCGGACGCTTCGCCCGAGTGCGCCGCGGTTCTTGCGAGCTACTCGCCTGCTTGGCGGACGGCGCGGGCGAGCCGCGCGATCCCTTCGGCGATCCGGTCCTCGTGCATCGCCGAGAAATTGAGCCGCATCCCGTCGCCGCGGTCGTTGTGCGGATAGAACGGGCGTCCCGGTACGAACACGACCCCATCGGCGACGGCCCGCTCGAACAGCTCTTCGGTATCGATCCCCGAGCCGACGGTGGCCCACAGGAACATCCCCCCGTCGGGGACGTTCCAGCGCACGTGAGGCGGCATCTCGCGCCCCAGCGCGGCGACCATCGCGTCGCGGCGTTCGCGGTAGACCGCGCGCACGCGCAGCAGGTGCGTGTCGAGCCGCGCCGTGTCTTCGACGTAGGCGTGGAAGACGTACTGCGCATACGTGCTCGAATGGAGATCGGCGCCTTGCTTCGCGGTGACCACCCGGTCGCGCAGGTCGCGGTCCGGGATCGCCATCCACGCGACGCGCAAACCCGGCGCGACCATCTTCGAGCCCGTCCCGAGATACGTCACCCCGCCGCGCGCGGCGCCGGCGCACAGCGGCGGCGGCGGCGGCCGATCGAACCAGATCTCACCGTACGGGTCGTCTTCGAGGATCGGAACGCCGAATCGCGCGCACACGTCGATGATGATGCGTCGCCGCTCAGGCGCGAGCGTTCTGCCGGTCGGGTTCTCGTAGTTCGGAACGAGGTACAGAAACTTGGGCAACGGATCGGCGCCGGCAAATGCCGCGGCCAGCTCGTCGGGGATGATGCCATGTTCGTCCGATGCGATCGGCAAATAGCTGGGCTCGTACGCATCGAAGGCCTGGATGGCGCCGAGGTACGACGGGTTTTCGAGCGCGACGACGTCGCCTGGGTCCAGGAACACGCGCGCGAAGAGATCGAGTCCTTGCTGCGAGCCGCCGGTAATCACGATGTCGTCGGCCGTGACGTCGATGCCGTGCTGGCCGCGCAGGCGTTGCGCCACCCACGTGCGCAACTCCAAGACCCCGTCGGTCACCGAGTATTGCAGCGCCGCCGCGCCGCGCGTCCGCATGACGCGGTCTTGGGCTGCGGACACGTCCGCGACGGGGAACAGCTCGGCCGCGGGCAGCCCGCCGCCGAACGAGATGATCGCCGGATCCTGCGTGACCTTGAGCATCTCGCGGATCGCCGAGGGCCGCAGGCGTTCGACGCGGCGCGCCAGCCGCGGCGATGGAAGAACGACGTCCATGCACCGTACATTCCCATCCGGGCCGCGCTCGCCCGCCCCGCGGTCAGGGGGCGGTCGGACCCGCTCGGGTCAGCGTATCCCGGTCATCGGCGGGCCGCCGATGGGCGCGCGATGGACGGCCGCGTCCAGCTGCGTCGAGCGGATGAACGACAGGATCGCCGCGCCCAGGCCGGCCAGCCATACCAGCGCCGTGACGGCCCAGCCCACGACGGGCACGATCTCGGCGGCGGAGACCACCGCGAGCCCGAGCATCAGCGCCACCAAGGGGGACGGCGTCGACGTCGGCATGACGAGCTCGCACAGCCGGCGCCCGACCAACAGCGCGATCGCGCCGGTGCCGATCCACACGCCTGCGAAGATCGCCGCGACCTCGAGGATCACCAGCGGGATCCCGACGATGCTCAAGATCAGCATGATCGCGATCGGCACGATCGCGACCATGGCCACGGCGCCCGTGAGTGCGGACATCGCGGGATGCCGTTCGACCCGGTCGAGCGCGACGCGCATCCGCAGCGGGAAGAGCAAAAAGACCAGGACGACGACCAGGCTCGCCGCGAGCTTCACCAGCAGACGGTGATCCTGCCCGGCCAGCGCGCCGATCCCGTACTCCCGGCCGACGGCCCACGGCACCATGCTGCGCACTCCGTCGTTGGTGACGCCGTTGATCGTACCGTCCACCACGCCGTTGTCGACGATCGTGCAGCGGCCGAAGAGCGTGTTGCAGTCGCCGTGCACGACGCCCGCGACGGTCGCGTCGCCGAAGATGACGTTGAGGTCGCCGTCGATGACCTTGTCGGCCGGGACGTAGACGTTCTGGAAGACCTCCGTCTCGCCGCCGTCGCGACCGCGCGCATCGGCCGTACCAGGCAGCACCAATGCGGCCGCGGCGAGCAAACCCGCCAGCAGTGCGACGTAACGGAGGTTCACGGGCGCAGGCGTTCTGCCAGGCGCGGTCGCACGACGGTGAAGCCGACGACGAGCGCAGCCGCGACCACGACGTCGAGGACGATCGCGCCGCCCAACAGCGTCCCCAGCGAGCCGAAGTCGCCCAGTACCCGGGCGCCGGCGTGCTCGACGACCCCGAAGCTGTGGGCGATCTGCGCGCTCACGTCGAGTGCGGTCTCTCCGAACGCGCGCATCGCGCTCGCAGCGAACAAAAAGCCGGCGCCGGCCAGCAGCCAAGCCGCGACCAGATACGCGATGAGATACGCATAGACGGGCGCGGTCGAAACCTGCGGGCGCGGCAGGGTCCGAACCTCCGCCATCGTCGCAAAGGTGAAGTTCTCGGGCAGCTCGACATGGCGCGGCGAGGCGATCAGCGCGTCGACGACGCGCAGCTCTTCGAGCACGCCTTTGCAGCGGCCGCAGTGGTTGAGGTGCGCGAGCAGCACGGCGCGGCGCGCGGGCAACAGCGTGTTGTCGAGGTACTGCTCGAAGAGCGCTTCAGACGAGTTGCAGCTCACCGAGACCTCCGACTACCCGGAACATCCGGGTTGCGCAGTTTCCCTCGGCCACCGCTTCACGTTCGCGCAGCTTGTGCGCCAGTGCGAGCTTGCCGCGGTGGATCAACGTCTTCACGTTGCCCAGCGACAAGCCCATCGTGGAAGAAATCGTCTGGTAGTCCATGTTGTCGTAGAAGCGCAGCGCCAGCACCGTGCGCGTGCGCTCGGGAAGCTCGGCCAGCGCGGCGCGGACCTCGGCCTCGGCTTCGGCGCGCAGCACGCCGCCGGCCGGATCGGCCTCGCGCGATATGTCGGCGAGCGCGTTTTCGAGCGTCTGGTCCTCGCCCAGCCCGGCGACCGCGGGGCGGCGCTGCGAGCGGCCCAAGAACGTGCGCACCACGTTGCGGGCGATATGGTAGACCCAGGTCGAGAACCGGCCCAGGTCGGCGTTGAAGGTCGCCAGGTGCGCGTACGCGCGCAGGAACGTCTCTTGGGTGAGGTCGGCGACGTCGGAGGGCTGGCGCACCGAGGCGCCGATGAACGACGCGATCCCGCGCTTGTACCGCTCGACCAGCTCGCCGAAGGCGTCGCGGTCGCCGTCGAGGACTGCCTGGACCAGGCGCTCGTCGGTGAGGTCGGGGACTGACTGCACGGTCATCCTAGTGCCTAGTACCGTAGCCCGGTCCGGAAGTTTCCTTGTCGCGCCCGCGGCCGGGTGGGAGCGGACCGGGCGGGCGCCCGACCCCGCAGTCATTTTCAGGGGACAATTTTGCGGACAGATTGTCGGACAAACGGAGGCCAATAATCGCAAAACGGCCGGCGCAGCGGGTCCCCCGCCGACCTCCGCGGTCCCCTAAACCCGGACAATTCATGGTCGATCTGGTGGCCCTCTTCATAAGCTCGAACTGCCCGACGGGACCTCGACCCTTGGCGAAGCTCCGCGGCCACGCCGGAGAAAACCCTAGTCGCTACTAGTATCTGGTGTGCATCGTCACGACGTTATCGAGGGTCAGGCCGGCGACATACGGCGCCAGCGACGCCGGGATGACGGCGGCCTGATTGGGTGCGTAGCGTGTGCCATGGCGCCCTTGCGTGACATTGACGAGGTGGGTCTGGAAGAGTCGCTCCACCGCAGCGGCTGAGGCTTCGGCGTCGACCACGAGATGGTTCCCGAACGTGCGCGTGATTCGGAAGCCTGCAGCCTCGAGAGCGTCGACGACCGTACGCTCGTCGGCGGAAATGGTCGCCGTCGGCCGGAGCACGATTTGAATCTGCGTCGTTTGGTTTTGTGGGCGCGGACCCTGATAGACCAGGTCGCGAACCTTGGGCACGACGTCCGCGGCCACGGGCGTCGACGGACCGCGCGCCGCGAGCGCTCGCGACGATGCGGACTCGCGCATGTGACTGCTTGGAACGCGGTTCGGGCAGAGCGCCAGCGCGATCGGCACCCCCAGCGGAACGCCGATGCCGGTCGCATTGTCATACCCGGAATGAGCAGCGTACGAAGGGGAGAGGCCGTTCATTTGATTGTTTCCGCTGACCACGTCGAGAAACGCACCGTAGCCGGCCCGCTGATACGCTAGGTATGGTAGCGCTGCGGGGTTCAACGACTGCGCGTTACAATATTGATAGACCTCCGCCAGCATCGCGGCGAATGCCGGAGCACCCCACGACGTTCCATATACGTGAAACCAGCCTTGCTGATAGATGGCGTCATATTCGGCGGGCATGGCGATGTCAGGGACATTTCTCATTTTCGTCGATGCGACGCCGGGTAGACCGACCTGGTAGGCGGGAAGGCCGAATGAGGCCGAAACGCCTCCTCCGGTTCCGGCCGGCGATCCAACCGCAGAATCGTTCCACGCGGTGGTGCTCGTCAGTGTGAATCCCGCCGGACGGTACGTCTCGGTGCCGCCGACGCCGATCACGTTCGGGTCACTCGCCGGGTAGCTCGCGCCGACCTCAAAGACGTCGCATTCGTTGCCAGAATCGCCCGAGGACGCGACGAACGCAATCCCGTTGCTGACGCCCTGGGCAATTACCGTGCTCATGCTGTTCTGGGCGACCGAGCCGGGGGATTCGCAGCCTCCGAAGGACGAGTTCACGATGGCAGCGGTATGATCGGTGATGATCTGATTGTACCCGTCGACTATCGATGCGTAGCTCAGGTCGGGAATGACATAGGTAGTGACGTTCGCCCCCGGCGCCAGACCGGCGATCGTCTCGTTGTCGAGCGACGCTTCACCTTGGTCGGGGCCGATGCCGGCGCCGCCGTCAACCATCGTGGAAGCAATTCGGCGGCTCGTGTGCGGTGTCTGGAAGTACGACAGATATGCGGCAAGGTCGTTACCGTCGAAAGCCGAGTCTATGACGATCGCGACGGTTAGGCCCGTTCCGTCGAATCCGCTCTGAACGGGAAAGTTAAACGCGTTCGCGACGGCGGTTGGCCCCCACCCATTGGTCGGACTCAGGTTCGGGCCGGCGAGCGGTGTACCGTTCCCAGGCTGCACTGTCGGGGTCGGCATCGGAGTTGGCGTGGCGTTGCTGACGGCGGTCACCGGGGCCGCATAGATCCCGCCCGCGCTCCCGATTGCATAGACGTGCCGACTGTCCGTTGCGACGCTTACACCTCCGCCGATCATCTGCGTCCACGTGCCCGTGTTCAAGTCGTTGTACCAAAGTGGATAGCCGTTCGGACTCGCCGGAAATCCGAGCACGAACATCCCGCCGTTGGAGGTGGGAGCCATCTCCACGCCGCCGCCGCCGAGTTGATGAAAGCCGTTGGCCGCATTGTAGTACCAGAGATCACCGGGCGTGTTCAGCACCCACAATGTTCCCGGCGTGATGGTGCCGAGGTGCGTTCCGAGGTCCCAGGATGCGGCCACGCGGATGCCGCCGCCCGGGAGCTGCGTCCATGCGCCGTTCGCGTAGTGCCAGGCTCCGCGGCCGAATGGGCCGCCGCCTTGATTCGAGATGACGTAGACCGAGCCGTCGGGTCCCACCGAGATGTCGCTGGCGCCGCCGGCGATCTGGGTCCATGAACCGGTGTAGTGAAAGATCCCGCCGGCTGCCGTGACTGCCCACAGCGTGTTGTCGGGAGCCACCGCAAGGCGCGTCGCGCCGCCCGAGATATTCGACCAGGCACCGTTCGCGTAATGCCAGATCGCTTGGTCCGGGCCGGCGCCTTGGTTCGAGAGCACCCAGATCGAGCCGTCGGGGCCTGCCGCCACGAAACTCGCCCCGCCCGGTATTTGCGTCCATCCCAGCGGCTGGATCGCAATCTGCGGCCGGATCGACGTCATGGCGGAGGGTGGCAACAGCGTCGTTCGCGCCATTGGCGGAGCGGCGATCAGCGCAGGCGAGACGGATCTGACGGTCGGCACGTCCACTGCCGGGACCGCGCTCACGCTACCGTGCTGACCGCCACAGCCCCCAACAAACAACGCGACGGCGAGGAGCGGAAGCGCTCCGAACCGGGTCTGGACTACCCGCACCCTTGCCCCCAAGAAAACGCCGCCGAGAAAAGGCCCGAAGAGAGCGGCTTCGGCGGGACAGCTCATTCTAGCCCAAGCGTGCAATGCCGTACAGCCCGATTGGGATCATCGCCGGCGCAACACCATCGCACGGAGTCACCGATACGATGTGTATGGACCCCCGAAGGGATACAGACCAACCCAAGCCCCCGGATGGACAGTTCGTGCGATGCTCTTGAGGCTACGGCTTGATCAGCGCTGGACGACCCCGACGTTCAGCCCGAAACCGCCGCCTAGATCTTTCGCGGAAAGGTTCTGGTTGAGCGCGTTCGCCCCGACGGCGTAGTAGGCGAACGTGCCGGTGTACGGGCTCGCGCTCGACGGTAAGGCGGTCGTTGCCGGGCCGCCGACCGCCAACGTGCGTCCGAACTGGTCGGGGTACGCGGTCGGCAGGCTCAGCGTGGCGATTCCGAAGCGCGGATCCGAAGTCGCGCCGGTTCCCGATGCGGCGACGGCGATCGCGAAGTCCGAGATAAGCGTCTGCGGATTCGTGCCGGTCGCCTGCTGCAGCGCCGCGTAGCCGGTTTGCGAGCCGAGCATCGCGTGCAGGTACGCGTCGCCGCCGAACCGGTCATATAGGTAGCGCTGAAACAAATACGCCTCGCCGTAACAGCCCGAGCAGGCAGGCTGCGGCGACGCCTGGCCCGCGTCGATCCCGAAAAACGCAGTAAGTGCGAAGTTCTGCGGCGCGCTCGTAAACAGGTTTGCGTAGTACAATGCATCGGCTGCGTCGTGGGCGAGCCCGTACTTTCGGTTCACCGCGAAGTCCTGCGAGAGCATCGACATACCTTCATTGATCCACGAGTCTTCGCTGGGCGCATCGTTGAGGATCGCATGGTCGACGAAGTTGATGAGGTGCTGGAGCTCGTGCGCCGTCCCACGCACGAGATCTTCGTCGGTCTCATAGCTTGTCGAGCTGCTCGTGTTCCATCCGACATAGATAAGCGGCGCTTCGTTCGAATGTGGAATGGTCTGGGCCGTGTACGCCGGGCCGCCGCCGTTCGGTGTTTTCCCGATCAGGCAGTTCCACGCCGTTTGATACAGGTAGTTGTACGTGGTGAAGTAGCCGCCGAGGCCTGCACCGAACCGGCTCGTATTGATTACGAAGGCATTGATCTTCGAGTCCGGCGGTACGACATACTTAGGCACGGTCCCGGTTTGCGCGCCCGTGTTGTCGCACGCGTAGTACCCGCCGTTGCTTAGACCAAGTGCGCTTGCGGTGAAACCGGTTGGACCGTAGTGGATGGTGTCGGAGGCGTACGCGTTGTCGAGGTCTGCCGCGAGCTTCGCGATCGTCGCCGCGTTGAAGGCGGAAGTGCCGACGAGCCCGTCATCGACCCACACGTAGCCGTTGTTTGCGACCACTTCGAGCGTAGCACCGACTTGTATATCGTAACTCGAGGAGGATCCGATCGCAAAGACGCTGACCCAGAACTGCGTATGCGCCCCAACCGTCGTTCCGAGTGCGCTGGTGTGCCGGACCGCGAGCGGCCGATTCGCCCCGATTGGTGCGTGTCGTAGCCGTGAGGTAAGCGCTGCGATCTGATCCGGAGTTTCAGCCGGCCGCTCCAGGTCGTGCCGCTGTCCGGATGGCTGCGGCGCGCGCACCGACATCGGCAGGCGACCAGTTGAGAGCACCGTGCTGCCGAGGTTGAACGCGAGGTTGTCCGAGGTCAAACCCGAGGAACCGTCAGGGGGAAGTTCGACGGTGGAGATGCCGACCACGGTCGCGCCGCTCTGCACCGACGCCAACTTGCCGGCGAACGAACCGGTGGTGGTCGGCGCGAGGTAGCCGACGACCGGCGCCGCGGGCGTACCGCAGCTGCCGTTGCCGCCGGTCAACGGCGCCCGGTAGATGCCGCCTCCGGCCGCGACGATGTACAAGTACGCCGCACTCGTCGTGAGGCCGACCGCAGTACCGCACTGCTGGGTCCACGTGCCGGTGTTCAAGTCGTTGTACCAGATCGGATAGCCCGACGGCCCCCCGGGAAATCCGAGCACGAAGATCCCGCCGTTGGTGGTCGGGGCCATCTCGACGCCACCGCCGCCCGGACGGTGGAAACCGAAGGTCGCGTTCCAGTACCAGAGGTCACCCGGCGTGTTGAGCACCCACAGCGTCCCCGGGGTGATGTTGCCGAGATACGTTCCGGCGTCCCACGAGGCGGCGACGCGGACGCCGCCGCCGGGTAGCTGCGTCCACGCGCCGTTCGCGTAACGCCAGGCTCCACGGCCGAAGGGACCGCCGCCCTGGTTCGATATGACGTAGACCGAGCCGTCGGGACCCACCGAAATGTCGCTTGCGCCGCCGGCGATCTGCGTCCACGAACCGGTGTAGTGATAAATCCCGCCGGCTGCGTTGATCACCCATATCGAGTTGTCCGGAGCGACGGCGAGGCGCGTTCCGCCGCCCGAGATGTTCGACCATGCGCCGCCGGCATAATGCCAGATCGACTGGTCCGGTCCGGCGCCTTGATTCGAGAGCACCCAGATCGAGCCGTCGGGCGCGGCCGCGACAAAACTCGCGCCGCCGGGGATCTGCGTGAATCCCCCGAGCGAGATCGCGCTCTGCGGACGCCGGATCGAGGTCATCGCCGACGGCGGCAAGATCGCGGTGCGTGCCATCGGCGGCGCCGGGATCAGCGCGGGCGAGACGGATTTGATCGTCGGCACGTCTGCCGGCGGGATCGTGCTCGTACTCCCGTGTCGCTCGCCACAGCCCTGAACAAAGAGCGTGAATGCCAGGAGCGTGAAGCCCCCCAGCCGCGTCCGGGTCAGTAGCACCCTGTGCCCTCCGAAACTCGTCCGCCGACTGGTTGCCGAGCGCAGTGTCTTCGACGGGAGCAGTTCATTCTAGCCCCTATGTGCTACGCCCTATAGTCCAACCGTTCGGACCGGGAGAGTTTTCGTGGCCGCACGAACACCGCGGCCGGTCATGGCACATCGACGCTGGCTGGTCACGGGCGGGCTCGGGTTCATCGGCTCGTCGTTCGTGCGGCTCGTGCTGGCCGAGCGCGCCGACCTCGCGATCACCGTGCTGGACGCGCTGACCTATGCCGGCAACCCCGCCAACCTCGCCGAGGTCGCCGCTGACCCGCGCTACCGCTTCGTCAAAGGCGATATCGCCGACGCCAAGGCGGTCGACGCTGCGGTCGGCGACGGCGTCGATGCCGTGGTGAACTTCGCCGCGGAGAGCCACGTCGACCGTTCGATCCTCGACCCCGAGGCGTTCATCCGCACCGACGTGATGGGGACGCACGTGCTGCTCGAAGCGGTCCGGCGGCACGGGATCGCCCGCTTTCTCCAGGTTTCGACCGACGAGGTCTACGGCGACGTCGAGCAGGGCGCGTCGGTCGAGGACGATCCGATCCGCCCGCGCAGCCCGTACGCCGCCTCGAAGGCCGGCGGCGACCTCCAAGTGCTGGCGTATTTCGCGACCTTCGGGACGCCGATCCTCATCACGCGCGGCTCGAACACCTACGGCCCGTACCAGTATCCCGAGAAGCTGGTCCCGCTCTTCGTGACCAACTTGCTCGAGGGCGAGACCGTCCCGGTCTACGGTGACGGCGGCCAGATTCGGGACTGGCTCTACGTCGACGATCACGCCCGCGGGATCGCTCACGTGCTCGAGCACGGCACCCCTGGCGAGGTCTACAACCTGGGCGGCGGCAACAGCCGCACCAACCTCGAGATCACGCACGAGCTGCTGCGCCTGACCGGGCGCACCTGGGACGAAAGCGTCCGCCACGTCACCGACCGCCCGGGGCACGACCGGCGCTACGCGCTGGACTCAGCCAAGGCGCGGACGCTGGGCTGGACGCCGCGGGTGGACTTCGCCGCCGGCCTGGCCGACACGGTCGCCTGGTATCGCGCTCGCGAAGACTGGTGGCGTCCCATCAAATCCGGCGAGTTCCGCGACTACTACCGCCGCCAGTATGCCCTCCGCTAGCGAAGAATAGCCGCGCCGATGTGCAAACAGACACCATCACCGTGAAGGGCATCATCTTAGCTGGCGGGCTCGGGACGCGCCTGAGGCCGCTCACGAAGGTCACGAACAAGCATCTGCTGCCGATCTACGACCGGCCGATGATCTACTATCCGCTGCAGACGCTGTGCGACGCCGGGATCAGCGAGATCATGATCGTGACCGGCGGCAACAGTGCCGGCGACTTCCTTAAGTTGCTCGGCAACGGGCGCGAGTTCGGCCTGCCGCACATCGCCTACACCTATCAAGAGGGCGAAGGCGGGATCGCCGACGCGCTGCGGCTGTGCGAGCATTTCGCCGCCGGCGATCCGGTGGTGGTGATCCTGGGCGACAACATCATCCAGAACAGCATCGCACCGTTCGTGCGGCGCTTCGAGAAGCAGGGCTCGGGTTGCCGCTTGCTGCTCAAGGAGGTCGAGGACCCGCAGCGCTTCGGCGTCGCCGAGCTCGACGGCGAACGGATCGTCGCGATCGAGGAGAAGCCCAAGGTGCCCAAGAGCAACTTCGCGGTCACCGGGATCTACATGTACGACAACCGCGTGTTCGACCACGCGCGCGACCTCAAGCCGTCCGCGCGCGGCGAGCTGGAGATCACCGACGTCAACAACGCCTACATCCAGGCCGGCGACTGTTGTTACGACGTGCTCGACGGCTGGTGGACCGACGCCGGCCAGTTCGAGTCGCTGTACCGGGCGACGCAGCTCGTCGCCGAGGAGCGCATGAAGAAGCTCGCGCCGGCGTGAGCGCCGGCCGCATCGCGATCGTCGGCGCGTCGGGTCAGCTCGGTTCCGCGCTCGTCGCCGCGTTCGCCGGACGCGACCTCGTCACGCCGCGCCACGCCGAGGTTCCGTTCGACGATTCGAGCGCGGTGTGCAAGCTGCTCGACAAGGCGCATCCCGAGGTCTTGATCAACTGCTCGGCGTTTCACAACGTCGACACCTGCGAGCGCGAGCCCGAGCGTGCGTTCGCGGTCAACGCGCTGGCCGTCGACGGCGCCGCCGAGGCCTGCGCGGCGCGCGGGGTCGCCTTCGCCACCGTCAGCACCGACTACGTCTTCGAGGGTACGTCGAGCCGCCCGTATCGCGAGGACGACGCTGTCGCGCCGCGCACCGCGTACGGTGCGTCCAAGGCCGCCGGAGAGTTTCTGACCCGCCGTCACGGCCCGCGGCATTGGATCGTGCGCACCAGCGGCGTGTTCGGGACGATCGGCACCTCGAACAAGGGCTACACGCTCATCGAGAAGGTGTTGCGCCAAGCCGAGCGCGGCGAGCCGACGCGGATGGTCTCGGACATGATCTTCTCGCCCTCGTACGCGCCGCACGTCGCCCGCGCCATCCGCGATCTCATCGATGCCGCAGCATTCGGAACGCACCACGTCGCCAACGTCGGGGCGTGCAGCTGGTACGAGTTCGTCCGAACCGCGTTCGTCAAGGCCGGGTTGCCCGACGCGCCGCTCGAGCCGATTACCTACGCATCGATGGGAAATCCGACGCTGCGGCCGATGTCCTCGGCGCTGGAGAACACGACATTCGCGCGGGCCGAGATCGCGCCGCTGCCCGCGTGGGAGTCCGCGCTCGACGAGTTCCTCGCCGCGCGCGCCGCTCGACTCGCCGCGGCGCGCGCTTAGATCTCGTCGACCGCGCGAGCGACCTGCTCGACGCTGATGAACGCGGCCGCCTCGTTGAGGTGAAACATGTCGTGCAAGAACTCGTCGCGCAGCCCGCCGCGGCGGTGAGCCGCTCCGGACCGATTTCGAGCCAGAACTGCGGTACGTCGAGCGCCCCGCACAGCAGGACGACGATCGGCGCGGTGCGCGGCCGGCCTTCGATCGTCGCGACGACGCGCAGTCCGGGACAGTACGCGGTGCGCGCGACGTTAGTGCCGCGTTCGCCGTCCTTCGTACCGGTAGACCCGATCGCGAAAGATCAGCGCCGAGCTGTGTGTGACGGCAAGCGGCGCTCGATTCCTGCGGGTACAGGTCGCGGCGGAACCCGGGGCCGGCACGCGGAACAACGGCGCGATGAACGTGCTGGTCACCGGCGGCGGCGGGTACATCGGCCTCGAGTTGTGCCGTCAGCTCCTCGAACGCGGCGACACGGTGCGCGTGGTCGATCGCTTCTTTTTCGGAGACGCGCCCTTGGCACGGCTGGCCGAACAGAGCGGCGCAACGTTGACGTACGTCGCCGGCGACGTGCGCGAGCTCGATCCAGCCTGGCTCGAGGGCGTCGACGCGGTCTCCCACCTCGCCGGGCTGTCGAACGATCCGACCGCCGAGTACAACCCCGAAGCCAACTGGCAAATGAATGCCATCGCGACGGAGCGCCTGGCTGAGGCGTGCAAGGCGCGCGGGATCACGCGCTTCGTCTTCGGCTCGTCCGCGTCGCTCTACGACGGTATCGGTCCGGGGATGTTCGACGAGCAGACGGCGGTGCAGCCGCGCGGGGCCTATTCGCTGTCCAAGAAATACGCCGAGGACGCGCTGCTGCGCTTGGGCGACGCGCGTTTCGCGCCGGTGGTGCTGCGCCAAGGCACCGTCTACGGCTGGTCGCCGCGGATGCGCTTCGACCTCGTCGTCAACACGTTCCTCAAGGATGCGGCAACGGTCGGGAAGCTCTACCTTCACGGCGGCGGGTGGCAGTGGCGGCCGCTGGTGGACGTCGGTGACGTCGCCCGCGCGCACATCGCGTGCTTACGTGCGTCCGCCGACCTCGTGGGCGGCGAGATCTTCAACGTGATGCAGGAGAACTACCAGGTGCGCCAGCTGGCGATGCTGGTCGCCGGATCGCTGTCGCTGCGCGGCCGGGTGGTGACGCTGGAGGAGGCCCCGCTGCCCAAGCTCGTCCGCGACTACCGCATGTCGAACCTCAAGCTGACGCAGCGGCTGGGCTTCACGCCTGCGGTAACGGTCCTCGAGTCGATCGACGCGATGCTGCAAGAGCTTCCGCTCGATGACGTCGGCTGGCTGGCGAACCCGCGCTGGTACAACATCGCCTGGATGAGCCTGCTCGAGGAAGTCCACGCGGCCCAGCGCGCGTTCCCCACGATCTACTAGCGCGGCGTCAGCGCAGCGTCGCGGCGAACCCGATCTTGTTCGCGGCGCTGCGCCAGCGCAGGTGCAGGGTGTCGCCGGCGGCCTCGTAGAGCAGGTGCAGGCGGGTGACGATCTTCAAGCGCGCGATGCGCGCGGCGTGCGACCACCCGCGTGCCGCGGCGCGCTGCGCGATGAGATCGTACACCGCCGCCTCTTCGCGGAATCGGAACAGCGTCTTGTTGACCTGCGCCGTGTTCTGCGCCGGATGGCGCCGGTATTCGTAAGCCGGCTCGTGGGTCCCGACGATCGTCCCGCCGCCGAAGAGGATGCGAGTGAAGTACTCGAGATCGGCGGCCTGGTACAGATCCTCCGGCCAGCGTTCGCCGGCGAGCCGCGAGCGCCGAAAGCACACCGTCGGTGCCATGATGAAGTCGGCCCGGGCCAGCGCCGCGACGCCGCCCTCGCCCGCGAGCACGGCGGGTCCCGCGCCGTGCGAGACGATGAACCGCTTCACATAGTCGACGAACGAAAACACCGCTTCGCCCGCCGCGTCGATGATGCGCGCTCCGCAGTAGTAGGCCGCGGCATCGGGATAGTGCCGCGCGAGCGCGCGAATCGTCGTGAGATAGTTCGGTTTGATGCGGTCGTCGGCGTGCAGCAGCGCGACGAGATCGGTCTGGGCGCAGTCCATGGCCCGGTTGAAGCTGGCGCAGATGACGACGTGCGTTCCGAACGCACGCCAGGTCAGGCGCGGGTCGCCGAAGCTCGCGACGAGCGCCTGTGCCTCGGCCGCTGCAGCGGGATCGCGCGTGTTGTCCGAGACGATGAGCTGCCAATCCGCACCCTCGAGCCGGAGCGCGCTGGAGAGCGTTTCGTGCAAGTACCCGGTGCCGCCGGCGAACGGGACGACCAGGGTGATCGGTTCGGTCGTCACGAGCGTAGCGCGCCGGCGGCGACGAGGTCGACCTCGGCGCCGAGCCCAGTCTCGAAGTCCAGCTGCGGCGACCAGCCCAGCGCGCGCAGCGTGGCCGGCTCTGCGATCTGGGTGTCCGGTTCGAGCCCCGAGCGCGGGATGGCGCCGAGACGCACCAGTTCGCGTCGTTGCAGCCGCCCGGCGATCGCGAAGAGCACGTCGGCGATCGAGCGGCCCGTCCCGGTACCGACGTTCGCGATCCCATGGTGGTCCGCGCCCACCAGGAGCGCGAGCGCCGCGGCGACGTCGCTTACGTGCACGAAGTCACGCACTTGCCGGCCGTCCGTCGCCGCGAACGGTTCACCGCGCGCGAGCGCGAGCGCGGCCTGCGGAATCAGTCGGATCGCCGGCTCGCCTGCGCCGTACACGAGGAACAGCCGCGCCCAGCTCACGGGAAACCCCTCGCGCGCCCCGTACGCCAGCGCCAGGGAACCCACGGCCCATTTCGCCGCCGTGTAGAGCACCGCGGGTGCGGCCGGCGTCGTCTCCTCGCAGACGCCGCTGAAGCTCCCGTATTCGGCGTACGTTCCCGCCGCGACCACCCGCGTTCCGCCGTTGCCCCGGAAGGCTTCGAGCAGTCGCGCCCCGCCGGCGACCCAGCGCAGATTCTCCGCCGACGTCTTGTGATCGGCGAGCGTCGTACACCACGCCAGGTGCAGCAAATGCGTCGCGCGCACCCGACCGCACAGCGCCTCGACCGCACGCTCGTCGATGAGGTCGCAGCGATGCGTCGTGGCTCCCGCCGGGCCGGCGCCGGCGGCCTGGACGACGGCGTGCACGTCGTAGCCTGCGGCGAGCAGCAACGGAACGACGGCGGATCCCACGAAGCCGTTCGCGCCCGTGACCAGGACGCGCGGCATCGTCAGCGCCGCTGCCAAGCCGCTGGATAATGAAGCTGCGGATCGCGGTGATGGAGCAGCTTCGGGCTGACCCCGGGGACGATTCGGAACAGCGGGTCGTCGAGCACCGCCGCATCCTTGAGCGCGAGCATGTTGAAGCCGTGCGGCGGGCCCCCCAGAAACGCCGAGTCGGGCGGCACCAGCTCGACCGGCAGGTCGCGCATCGCGACGTGCGATTGAAAGTCGCGCACCGCGTACAGCCCGTAGCCGCACTCCTCGAGATAGCGTGCGATCTCCGTCGCGCGCAGCCCGGCCGACCAATCGACGTACGAGCGGTGAATCTCGAACACGACGTGCGGCGCGTCGGGGCGCTCCAACAACGCGCGGGCGCCGCGCAGCGCGTGCAGCTCGCTGCCTTCGATGTCGAGCATCACCAGCCCGACGGAGTCCAGCCGTTCGCGCGCGCAGTACGCGTCGATGGTGGTCACCGCGATCGCTCCGGCCGCGCTGGGTTCGGTGCGCGCGAGCTCGTCGGCGCCGGCGAACTTCAGCCGCGCGCTCTCGTCGTCCCACAGTCCCAGCGCGATCCCGCGCACGTTGGTCAGCCCGTTGCGCCGCGCGTTCTCCTCCAGCATCGCGAGTTGGCGTGCGTTGGGCTCGAAGGCGTGCACCGTGCCGCCGGACGGCGCGAGCGCCGCCGCGATCAGGACGGCGTGGTCGCCCGAGTACGCGCCGCCGACGATCACGTTGCGCGCCCCCGCCGCGAGGTGGAGCAGCAGCTTGGTGGTCTGCGGTTCGAAGACGTGGTCGGGATGCTCTTCGGCCCGCATGGCGAGGTCGCGTGCGATTTGACCGCTGTAGAGCGCGCTGAACGTCAACCCGTCCGCGAGCTGAACCTCGACGCGCTCGACGCCGGCGTGCAGCGCGTCGACGATCGGACCGGTGATCTCGGTGCGCACGTTTTGGCCGGGCTGGGCCAGCAGCGGCTCGACGTCGCGAAGCGTCGCGGTGAGTGCCGCGCGAGCCTCGGCGTTGGCCCCGAGCGCACGTAACGCGCGCACGACTGCGGCAGGTTCTACATTCATGGTCGCGCCTGCCGTACGGGCCTGCAGCGCGCGGGTCCTTCCGCGGTGTTTCGCGGGGAGGTAAGCATGCCGGACGTGTCGATCCTACTGGCGGTGAAGGTTGTGATCCTTGCCGGGGGACTCGGGACCCGAATGGGTGACGAGACGCTGGTGCGGCCCAAACCGCTCATCGAGATCGGCGGACACCCGATCCTGTGGCACCTCATGAACGTCTATGCGGCGTACGGTTTCGATGAGTTTGTGCTGGCCCTGGGATACCGGGGCGATTTGATCAAGGACTACTTCCTCAACTTCGAAGCCCGCAACAGCGATTTGACGATCGATCTCGGCAGCGGCGCGGTCGAGGTGCTCGAGCGGCGCCATCCACGCTGGAAGGTCCATCTCATCGACACCGGCCTCGACACCCAGACGGGCGGACGGCTCCTTCGCCTGCGCGAGCTGATCGGCGAGCAGCGCTTCATGTTGACGTACGGTGACGGGCTCGCCAGCGTCGACGTGCGGGCGCTCGTGCAAGCGCACGAGTCGCGCGGGGCGCGTGCGACGTTGACGGCGGTCCGGCCGCCGGCGCGGTTCGGCAACATTCGTTTGGCTCACGACGGTGCCCGGATCGAAGACTTCACCGAAAAGCCGCAGACCGACGCGGGCTGGATCAACGGCGGTTTCTTCGTGTTCGAGCCGGCGATCTTCGACTACATCGACGGCGATGCGACGGCGCTGGAACGCGAGCCGCTCGAACGGCTGGCCGCCGACGGCGGGCTATACGCGTTTCGCCATGAAGGCTTCTGGCAGCCGATGGATACGCTGCGCGAGCGCCGTCTGCTCGAAGAGCTGTGGGACTCGGGGCGCGCGCCCTGGAACGTCTGGAACGACCTGCCCTCGCCCACGGCGTGACGGCGCGCCGGCCGAAGCGCTCGTGCTGCTCTCCGCATTCGATTTCCGCCACAATGCGATAGGATTCTTGCGTCTTGCGTTCGCTGCGCTGGTGGTCTTCTCGCACGCTTTCACGCTGGGCGGGTTCGGCGACGACCCGGTCAGCCGCTGGAGCGGCGAGCACGAGGACTTGGGCAACATCGCGGTCGCCGGGTTCTTCGTGCTTAGCGGGTTTCTCATCACCCGCAGCGCGGAGCGCGCCCGCACGGTGCCGCGTTTCTTGTGGCACCGGTTCTTGCGCATCTTCCCAGCCTTCTGGGTGTGTCTCGTCGTTACCGCGCTCGTGCTCGCGCCGGTCGTCGCGCTGCTCGAAGGCCGCAGCCTTGCGGGATACGTCGCCGCTGCCGGCGATTCGCCGTGGCGGTACCTCGTGGTGAACGCCGATCTGACGATGCGCCAATACGGGGTCGCCGGGCTGTTGTCACAGGTGCCGTATCCGCGCGCCTTCGACGGCTCGCTGTGGACCCTGCGGTTCGAGTTCGGTTGTTATCTCGCCGTCGGGGTGCTGGCCGCGGTCGGACTCGTACGCCGCAGGCGCTCGGTCGTCGCGGCGCTGACGGCCGTCCTCTATCTGGCCTACGCGGTTCCGGTCGCGCTCGACGGCGTCGTGAAGCTGCCGTTTCCGTTCGACGTCGTGGTGCGCGGCAACGACCGCCTCGTCGCCGAGTTGATCGTGTACTTCTTCGCCGGCGCAACGGCGTATCTGTACCGCGACCGGATCCGCTTGACGCGCGCGCTGGGCATCGCGGGCCTGGTGATCTCCGCGGTGGCCCTGCACTACCCGATCTACGGGCTGGTCCTGCCGATCGGCTTCAGCGCGGCGACGCTGTGGCTGGCGGCGGAGCTTCCGTTGCGCGACGTCGACCGGCGCTTCGACCTGTCGTACGGGTTGTACATCTACGCGTTTCCGTTGCAGCAGATCGCGGCCGAGTGCGGTTTGTCGCGGCTCGGCGTCGCGGTCTCCACCGCCGTGCCACTCGCCGGTGCGCTGGCGATGGCCGCGGGGAGCTGGGTGCTCGTCGAGCGTCCGGCGCTCGCGCTCAAGGAAGCGACGCCGCCGGCGTTGCGCTGGTTGCTCGAGCCGCGGCGGGCGCGCCCGTGACCTGGAGCGGCAAGCGCGTCCTCGTGACCGGCCACACCGGGTTCAAAGGCGCCTGGCTGGCGTGGTGGTTGTCGCGTTCCGGCGCCGCGGTAACGGGCTACGCCCTGCCGGCCGACGAGGGCCGGCCCAACCTCTTTCGCGCGCTGCGCCTCGACGCGGCGATCGAATCGGCGCTCGGCGACGTGCGCGACCGCTCCGCCGTCCGGCGGTTCGTCGAGCGGGTCAAGCCCGACGCCGTGTTCCACTTGGCCGCGCAGGCGCTGGTGCGGGCGGCCTATGCCGATCCCGCCGGCACGTTCGAGACCAACGTGGCCGGTACGGCGGCGCTGCTCGACGCGGTCCGCACCAGCGACTCGGTGCGCGCGGTCGTGGTGGTGACCTCCGACAAGTGTTACTTGCCGCGCAGCTCGGGCGCGCCGTACCGCGAAGACGATCCGCTGGGCGGCTACGATCCGTACGGCGCGAGCAAGGCGGCGCAGGAGATCGTCGCAGCCGCGTACCGGTCGTCGTACTTCGCCGCCGGCCCGCTGCTGGCGACCGTTCGCGCGGGCAACGTCATCGGCGGGGGCGACTGGTCCGCCGACCGTCTCGTCCCCGACGCGATCGATGCGCTCCTGGGCAAGGCACCGCTGGTGCTGCGCTACCCCGACGCGGTACGGCCGTGGCAGCACGTGCTCGAACCGCTGCATGCCTACCTGGTCGTGGCGGAACGCCTGCTCGGCGGTGATGCCGAAGTCGCGTCGGCGTTCAACGTCGGCCCGGGCGAGTCAGGGCATCGCACCGTCGCCGAGGTGATCGACCTGCTCTACGCCGCCTGGGGACGCGCACCGGCGTGGGAGCGCGCCGCCGGCATCCAACCCGCCGAGGCCCCGGTGCTGCGACTCGATGCCGGCAAGGCGGCGCGCGCGTTGAGTATCGTCCCGCGCTTCGGCCTCGAGGTCGCGTGTCGCCGCACGGCGGAGTGGTACCGCGCATGGTCACAGGGCGCGGATGCGCGCGCGTTGTGCGACGCCGACATCGATGCGTTTGCGGGGCCCGCGTGCAACGCTTGACCTGCCGAGGCTGCGGCGCCGTGGTGAGCGAGTCGCTGGTCGATCTCGGGATGCAGCCGCTGGCGAACGCCTACATCGCTCCGGAGCACGCCGCGAGCGCCGAGACGTTCTACCCGTTGCACCCCATGGTGTGCGGGCGGTGCTACTTCGTGCAACTCGGCGTGTTCGAAACGCCGGAGCGCATCTTCGGCGACTACGCGTACTTCTCGTCGTTCTCGACCTCGTGGCTCGAGCATAGCCGCGCGCACGTCGAGCGCGCGATCGGCCGGCTCGGCCTGGGCGCCCGCTCGTTCGTAGTCGAGGTCGGCAGCAACGACGGCTATCTGCTCAAGGCGTTCGTCGAGCGTGACATCCCGGTGCTGGGCGTCGAGCCGGCGGCCAACGTCGCGGAGGAGGCCCGCCGCAACGGGGTTCCGACGCGGACCGCCTTTTTCGGCGCCGCCGAGGCCGACCGCATCGTCGCGGAGCACGGACGCGCCGCGATGATGATCGCGAACAACGTGCTGGCGCACGTGCCCGACATCCACGACTTCGTCGAAGGCTTCCGCCGCGTGCTGGCGCCCGAAGGGATAGCGACGTTCGAGTTTCCGCACCTGCTGCAGCTGCTCGAGCAGACGGAGTTCGACACGATCTATCACGAGCATTTCAGCTACCTCTCCCTGCTCGCCGTCGAGCCGGTGTTCGCGGCGCATGGTTTGCGCGTCGTCGACGCGGAGCGCATCCCGACGCACGGCGGCTCGTTGCGGTTGTGGGTCGGGCACGCGGGAGCGGCCCGCGCGCCGGCACCGGCGGTCGAGGCACTGCGAGCGCTCGAGCGCGAGGGCGGCTTGGCCGATCTGCGCACCTACGCCGCGTTCGCGCCGCGGGTCCACGCGATCAAGAACGAGCTCCTGCGCTTTCTCATCGACGCCGCTGCGAACGGGAAACGCGTCGTAGGCTACGGCGCGGCGGCCAAGGGGAACACGCTGCTCAACTACTGCGGGATACGCAGCGACCTGGTGCCGTTCGTGGTCGATCGCAACCCGCACAAGCAGGGCTGCTTGCTGCCGGGGAGCCGGCTACCGGTCGAGGCGGTCGAACGCCTGCGCGAGGCGCGCCCCGACTACGTGCTGGTCCTGCCCTGGAACCTGACCGCCGAGATCACCGCGCAGATGGCCTTCGTGCGCGGCTGGGGCGGACGCTTTGTGACGGCGGTTCCACACTTGGCGGTGTTGCCGTGACCGTGTCGCCGACGGCGATCCCGGGGCTCGTGGTGATCGACGTCGAGGTCCATCGCGACGAGCGCGGCAGCTTCGCCCGCGTCTTCGACCGCGAGGTCTTCCGCGCGCACGGGTTGTGCGCGGACTACCCGCAGCACGGGTGGGCGACCAACTCGCAGCGCGGCGTGGTCCGCGGCCTGCACTATCAGACCGCGCCGTTCGCCGAGCACAAAGTCGTGCGCTGCACGCGGGGAACGGTGTGGGACGTCGTCCTCGACGCGCGCCGCGGCTCCCCGACCTACGGCCGCTGGGAGGCATTCGAGCTGGACGGCGAACGACCGCGGATGCTCTATCTGTGCGCCGGGCTGGCCCACGGCTACCAGACCCTCAGCGCCGAGTCCGAGCTGCACTACCTCCTCTCGGCGCCCTATACGCCGGCGCACGCGGCCGGCGTGCACTGGCGCGACGCCCGGCTGGCGATTCCGTGGCCGCTCCCGGCCACGGTGGTCGGCGCGCGCGACGAGGCGCTTCCGCAACTCACCGACGCCCCGGATTCCACGCCGTGATCGCCTGCGTGATCCCCGCTTACCGCGCCGGCGCGACCGTCTGCGCGGTGGTGAGCGCGGCCTTGCGCTACTGTGACGCCGTCGTGGTGGTCGACGACGCCTGCCCCGAGCACAGCGGCGACCTCGTCGCTGCCGAGTTCGGCGCGAACGCCGCGGTGCGGGTCGTGCGCCACGAACGCAACGGCGGCGTGGGACGCGCGATGAAGTCCGGCTTCGCGGAGTGCATTCGGATCGGCGCGTCGATCATCGTCAAGATCGATGCCGACGGGCAGATGGACGTCGGGTACATCCCGCGCGTCGTCGAGCTGTTCGAGGCCGATCCCGATCTCATCTACGTCAAGGGCAACCGCTTCGCCAACACCGACGTGCTCGGGCGCATGCCGAAGCTGCGCCTCTTCGGCAACGCCATGCTCTCCCTGCTCGTCAAGTTCAGCTCGGGCTACTGGAACCTGCTCGACCCGACCAACGGCTACATCGCCTTCAACGGGCTGGCGCTGGCCGAGATGGACCTCGAGCAGTTCGCCGACTCGTTCTTCTTCGAGATCAGCGTGCTGTGCGCGCTGGGTTTGAAGAACGCGCGCATCGCCGAGCTGGAGATGACCACGATCTACGGCGACGAGCAAAGCTCGCTCTCGATCCGCAAGGTGGCGTGGGAGTTTCCGCCCCGGTTGCTGGGGAGGTTCTTGCGCCGCATCCTGCTGCGCTACTTCGTCTTCGACGTGAACTTGGGGACGCTGTACCTCGTCTTCGGCACGCTGCTGCTGGTGGGCGCCGGCGGGCTGGGGGTCGTCGAATGGATCCAGTCCGCGGTCACCGGGCTACCGCGCTCGACCGGCACCGTGATGCTGGTCGTGCTCCCGTTTCTGATCGGGGTGCAGCTGTTCCTCAACGCGCTGATGTACGACGTGCAGTTCGCGCCGCGTTCGGATCACGTCTTCGCGCTGCGCCGCCCGCTGGTGCGCGTGCGCGCGCAGGCTCGTCCGGCCGCCGAACGCGACTGGGACGAGCCGCGACCAATTGGGGATTCCCTACGACGGCGAGCTGATCGGCACGACGATGCTCGAGACGAATAGCGGCGGCACGTCCGTCTTGGCGGCGGAGGTTCCCAGACCGGAAATCGGCATCAGTAGATGAGGCGCGCCCTAGGGCGCAGAGGCCAACGCGCGTAGAACCATCTGTGCGATGCGCCCTTGTCCGTCGGGGGTGGGGTGAATGAACGGTGGCCCGGATTCGATCAACGCGAGGCCGCCGTTGTTCGCGATGGCTGCGTAGGTGTCGGCAAAAGCGACGCCGTTGCGCGCTGCAACCGCGCGGGCCGCAGCGTTGAAGTCTGTCAGCGCCTGCACCCGCGACGACCAATACGTCGGGGACTCGTAGCTGATCCCCGTCACGACGATGCACGAGCGCGGGGTTCCCTTCGCGACCAGCGCCGCGATCACGGTATCGTAGACCGCGCCGAAGTTCGTCGGGTTGAGGTCGTTGGGATAGAGCGGCGAGGCGTTCACGTCGTTCATTCCGTACGCGAGGACGACGCACGACTTCGGGCCAGCGTACGAGACAAGGTCGCCCGCATTGCGAAAGCGGGCCTGCCCCGACGCCGCATCGTTGGCGCACTGGTCGGCGGGAGCGCACGTTTCGAGCGTCGTGCTGCCGATGCCAAGGTTGACTTCGTGCCCAAAACCGAGTGATGTCGCGACGCGATCGAGGTAGCCGGGGCCGTTTCCGGGCAGTGAGGGCGTGAAACTCGGATACTGCGAGTACTGCTCGGTGATGCTGTCGCCCCAGCCGATGATCGTCCAGTCGGAATAGCCGTCACCCAGCGAGACGAGGACGCCGCTCGCGGGGGTCGTCGCCACGGGCGAGGTCAGCGCGACCCCGACATCGTGCCGGGCCTCGCGGAGCGGCAGCGCGCGGGCGTCGGCGCCGCAGGCCGCGAGGGCGACGCTCCCCACCAGCGTCGCGAACAGACGTTTCACCGCTGTCCTCCTGGCTCGTGGTCGATGCGCTCTTGGGGCGCGGTTACGGACACGATCATAGCCGATCCCTCGGGCCGGTGCTCGCCACAGGACTGCGGCACGCGGGCCGCAGTGTCGGCGCACCTTCACGCCGACATCCCTCATGATCCGAACGACAAACGGGATATGTGTGCACCATAACACGCCTGCCACCCTACAAGCACGACACCCGCGCCTCCCTCATCGCGCAGGCTCGCAGGCCTCAGAGCGCGCCGATGGTGTTGGGCGTGCCCCAGCCCGTCGGCCCGTCTTGCCCGGTCACGGCGGTGCAGAAGTAGGTGGCACCGCTGCAGTACGTTCCGCCGCTACCGTTGCTCCCGCCGACGATGTCGTTGAGCGCGGCGGTGTGCGTGTACATGTAGTGGTTGGTGATCGACTGCCCGTTGAGGGCGACCCCGACGATGCCGGCGATGAGCGGTGCGCCGACGCTGGTGCCGCCGACGACCACCCACGGCTGACCGCTCGGGGCCAGGTAGCTGTCGTAGACGAAGACGCCGGTGTTCGGATCGGCCACCGCCGAGATGTCGTTGCCGAAGCGCATCGAGCAGGACGGGTCCGACTGCCAGCTGGGTTTGGGTTGGTACTGGCTGCAGCCGCCGCCCGACTGCGACCACGCGCTCTCGACGAACAGGCGCGGGCTGCCGACCGAGCGATTGAGGGTCGTTCCCCCGATCGACATCACGAACTGCGAGATCGCGGGGTAGTTGGGCCCCGGAAAGGCGCCGCTGTCGCCGGACGACGCGATGAACAGGTTGCCCCCGGCGCCGGGCGGGTTGGCGCCGCTGGCGAAAAAGTGATCGAGCCCGGGGTCGGTGCTGCGCTCGGCGTGGCCGAAGCTCATCGAGATCGCGTCGGGATGGGCCGATGCGGCCAGCACGCCGGCCGCGTAGTACAGGTTACCGGTGGTGGGGTCATTGGCTTCGACGAGGTTGATGTTGCAGTGCGGGCACAT
The DNA here is from genome assembly GCA_003140215.1 of Vulcanimicrobiota bacterium. Lineage (GTDB taxonomy): Bacteria > Vulcanimicrobiota > Vulcanimicrobiia > Vulcanimicrobiales > Vulcanimicrobiaceae > Vulcanimicrobium > Vulcanimicrobium beijerinckii. The sequence continues at coordinate 740,195 of PLJL01000004.1, forward strand.
CGCCGAGACCATGTCGAGGTCGAGCGACGTCTCGACGGCCCAGCCGCCGCCGCCCATCGGGTCGGGCGGCGGATAGCGGCCGATCACGCCGTCCTGGTTGTACTTGTGGAAGCAGCCGTTGGCGCTCGAGCACGTCGGCAGGTTGAACGCGTTGCGGTAAACTTGCAGGTCGGCTTCGGCGTTGGGATCGTCGTAGGCGTCGACGATCCAGATCGAGTGCCCGGACCCGCTGTAGACCGCGTCGAGATACGTGTTGTACGCCGTCCACAAGTCCATCGGAATGTACGGTGCGCCGCCCGGGTAGTTGCGAATCGCGCGGCTGCTCGCAGCCGTTCCGACGTGGCCCGGGCCGACGACGCCCAGCGCGACGATGATCGCGTTGCACGTCTCGCGGCCTGGTTGCGGCGTTCCGCAGGCCGGGATCTGCGTGCCGAACGGTACCGGCGCGCCGGTAAGGCGGTTCACCACCCCCGTCACGGTATCGCCGCTGTTGCCGGAGCCCGCCGCCGACGGAACGACTTTTGACGCACCGCCCGCGCAGCCCGCGAGCAAGAGTGCGCTGAGGAACACCAATGAAATACGTCCGGTAATCATACCGTTTCGAACCTTTCCGAACCCACGACGGAGCAAAGCGACGCCTTCCCGGGCGGACCTACTATAGCGTATTCTGGTCGGGTCGAGAAGGTCGAAACGGGGATTTTACCGAGCCGCAATGCGCGGTCACGCGTCAGGCTCGGCTGTTCTCCTCGAGGAAACGTTCAAAATAGACCTCGTCGCAGACGTCGTTCTCGGGCTTGGGTACGACCGCTTGCGGCAGGAGCGCGGCGGGCGGTCGTTGCCCTTGCGCGGCGTAGGCGTGAAAGAACGAGAGCATCACCCGGTCGACGGCGGGCGTGCTCACCGAGCGCCGGTCGGGCTCGAAGCCGTCGTGCCCGTCGAAGCCGCCGGCGACGATCTCGTACGACGGAAAGTAGTCGACCGCTTCGTGCCGGCGGCGAATCTCTTCGGCCGCGACGCGCAGCACCGATTTCGACCACACCGTCGACTGCACGACGTGCCGCGGTTCCATCGTCGCGGCCAGCGGTACCGGCGAGACGGTGAGGATGACGCGCAGACCAGGATTGAGGCGCCACGCGATCTGCAAGAACGCTTCGAAGTAGCGCACGTTCTCGTCGACGGTCAGGTTTCTGAACGCATAGCGCTGCGCGTCGAAGGTCCCGATCCCGGCGCCCGGACACAGCGGCAGCGCGGTATCGTCCGCGGTGCAGCACCACGTCTCGGTGAGCCCCATGGTGAAGACGAAGACGTCGCTCTCGGCGAGCATGAGCCGCACCGCCGCGAGGTGCTCGGCGCGATCGGCTTCGAGCTCGGCCGCCGACGCGAAACCCTGCGGCTCGACGCGCGGCCGCAGCGGATCCACCACGCCGCCTTTGAACGGCCAGGGCGGCTCTTGCGGCGAAAACGCGCCGACCGCGCGCTGGGCCAGCTGCAGCAGCTGCAGGGTCGTGTAGATGTCGCCGAAGCGGGCCGAATAGGCGCCGAAGCTGCGCGCCGCCAGCTCCTCGGGCGTTTCCCACATCGGGCCCGGCTCGGTGACGAAGTAGTTGTATCCGGCGTCGCGCAGCCGTTCGGCGATGCGCTGCGCAAAGCAGCTGCCGGCCGACGAGATGCGCAGGTTACGGTCGATCGTGAAGCGCGCGGCGTGTTGCGGGTCGATGAAGCCTTCGGGCCGATCGGCGACCGCGCGCGCCCAGATCTGGAAGCTCGGCAGCCCGGCGTAGGGAAATTTCACGGCACGCTCACCTCCAGGACCAGAGTGCGCAACTGCTGCAGCACGGCCGCGGCACCCTCGGGGCCGAAATGCAACCCGTCGACGAGGTAGCCCGGCTTGACGACGTTGTCGTCGGTGACCTGCGCCCAGGTGTCGATGAAGATCGTATCCGATTGCGTGCAGTACGTGCGCAGCAGTGAGTTGATGAAGAGGTGCACGGCATAGCGGCTGCGCGCGCTGCACCGCACGCCGGTCAAGCGGAAATACTCGTCGTCGTCGGGGGTGGGCGGCGGCAAGCTCGCCAGCGCGATCCGTTCGAGGCCCAGCCGCTTGAGCTTCTGCAACATCGAGAAGAGCGGGCGGAACGTGCGCACGATGCGCTCCTGGAGCACCGCGGCCGGGACCGGAGCGCCCGCGCCCGTCGCCGGCAAGGCGGAGAGGTCGGCTTCGAACGGCAGCAACGGTTCGGCGTCGCCCGGGATCGATGCAACGATCTCCCGCGCGTCGAGCTCGCCGGCGAGGAACAGGACGGGTGCGGTCTTGGCCAGGAAGCTCGCGGTAAAGTGCCGGTCGCCCAGTTTCACCTTCACGGCGTCGCCGGTGTAGTCGTACGACAGCGATCGCAACAGATGGAAGCCCGCCAATGCGGCGATGACGGCGGTATGCGGCTCACCGTCCGGTTGCAGGGCCGTGCGCGTCGACAGCCCTTGCACGCACCACGCCTGGCCGAACGTATCGGGCTCGCCGGTCGCCGGATCGACCAGTATCAGCCCGTTGAGCGGGCCGCTATGGCTGTCACCGATGGCGCGGAGCGGACGCAGGTAGCGAAGCGGCATGTGAGGTCAAGACTACTGTGCGCCTCGGGCGCGCGCCTCCGCGAGCGAGCAGCCCTACGGTTCCGAGCTGCGAACGCGGTCCAGCTCGGCCGCGATCTCGCGCCGGCTGCGTTCGGTGCGAGCCAACGTGTCGGTCAACTCCGCGATGCGCGCCGCGGCATGCTGATCGCGCTGTTCGGCGAGCATGCGTGCCTCACGGTTTTGTTCGGCCGTCCGGCCCAGCACGGACTCGAGCCCGGCGCGGGCCGCGCGCTCCCTCGTCAACGCGACCGCGAGGTCCAGCCGTTCCTGTTCGAGGCTTTCCAGCGTCCGGCTCGGGCGTTCGAACGCCGCGTCGACCGCCAGCAGCAGGTCGCCGCCGCGCACCAGCACTTGGAAGTTGCGCTCGCGAGCCAGGAATTCGCCGCGGCGCGCGGCCTCGATCCCCGCCCGGTCGAAGAGCTCCTGCGGGTCGAGCACCCCCGCGATGAGCGCGTGGCGTTTCCACACGAAGTTCTCGAGTCCGCGCGAGAGCACGAAATCGGCTGAGACCGGATCAGAGCGCCGCCATTCCACGTCGATGAGCCACCACACACCCTCCGCGTCGCAAATCAAGTTGTCCAGCGTCAGGTCGAGGATCCCCGAGGTCAGGACCAGTCCGGGCGTACCGTCGTCACCGAAGCCGCGAACGCCGTTCGACGGACTCGAAAGGTCGCGCACCAGGCTTGCGAAGAGGCCGACCGCGGTGCGCGCTCCCTCGCGATCGTGCCGCAACAACGCATCGACGAGGATCGACTCCAGGCTCGTGCCCGCGACGTAACGCACCTCCGCGGCGCCGTCGCGCAGCGTAGCCTGCGGGACGCGCAACGGCCCGGTGAGCACCTGCAGCGCTTGGTGGTGCGCGACGATCGCGGCGACGTGGGCGGCGCCCGAGGGCTCGAGCGCGCGTTTGCGCACGACGATCCCGGCGGCGGTCTCGACGATCCGCGTCTCGATGCGGTATTGCGGTAGGCGGCTGCGCGAGTAGCGCGCGAACAGCACGCTCTCTTCCGCGTCGCGCGCGACGGCGGGCGTGCCGCCGCGTTGCGCCACGACCAGAAACGAGTTGGCGAAGAAGGGGAAGGCCCCGCTCTGCGCGATGCCGTCGAGTGCCGCGCGCTCGTCGAACAGACGCAGCCGCTCGCGATCCCAATTCGGGAACGGCCGTGCGATCTCGCCCGGCTCGGGGGGACGCTCCTCCGAGTAAATGTCCTGGGGAAGCTTGTAGTCGGGCATCGGAAAGAAGAATTGCATCGAACCGAAACCGGCCCGCCGCAGCAGCTGCTCGATTCCGTGGCGGCCGTACGTCCGCACCGAGGCGCGCTGCACGTAGCCCTCGATCCCCTCGAAGGGCACGCCCGTGTGGTCCTCCGGCGCGCCGGCCCAGTACTTGAGACCGAACCGGTTTTCGATCGCGATCATCAGCGTGCCGCCGGGCACCAGATGCTGCGCGACGACTTTGAGCAGGTCAGCGGCGGGATCGGGCCCCGGCATGAAGCTCGGAGCGTACTCCAGCACGCCGACGAGCGTCGCCAGGTCGAACGGCTCGCCGGCCGGGAGCGCGCGGACGTTGCCGACGGCGATGGTGAGGTTGCGGTGCGCCTGATGGCGAGCCCCAACGATCTCGGCGCGCTTGCGCGAGAGCTCGACCGCCATGACCGCGCTCGTTCGTTCGCACAGCAGCCCGGTCAGCGCGCCGCAGCCGGCGCCGATCTCCAGCGTGCGCCACGCCGGATCGAACGGGAACCACTCGAGCAGGTTGCGGCGAACGTCGGACAAGTGGTAGAGCGCGGGCCAGCTCCGTTCGAGCGCGAGGATCTCGGCGGGCGTCTCACCGCGCCGCAAGCTCGCGAGGATGGCGTCCTCCACCGGTCCGTCGCTGTAGGAGTCGCTGCCCGCGCCCGGCAGCTCGATCAGCGGAACGCTCTCCTCGGCGCGCATCACGTCCCCGTCTTGGCGAAGAAGCAGCGCTCGATGACGTCGTTCCGGCAGCGGCCGAACAGGAGCGGCCGCTGCAACTGCACGGTCAGCGGCGCGTGCCCGACCAACTCGTGAAACTCGAGCGCCATCGCGTCCCAGATCGTCGGGCCGTCCGGCGACTCGCGTTGGCGCACGCCGCCGGCCCGTGTCGAGTTGCCGTAGTGTACTTGGTGAAACGTCCCTTCGCCGATGAGCACAACGGGCGTGATCGCATCGTCTTTGACGACGCGCTCGAAGAACTCGAACGCCGCCAGCCCGCCGCCGCGGTAGCGAAACCCCTCGTGAAAGCCGCCCAGACGTTCGAAGCTCGAACGCTGCATCACGAACGCCGTGGCCTCGGGAAACGGGGAAAAGACGCCTTCGCGATGTGATTCGCCGCGCGCGCAGATCTCGAAGAGCCGATAGCCGTCGGCGGGCCAGCCGATCGCCGCCAGCAATCGATCCTCGACCTCCGGCCCGTAGCCCTTCGCCAGCGAGACTTGCTGCGTCTCGTGGCCCAGATGAAAGCCCATCGCGGCGACGAAGACGTCGTCGGCCAGTCGCATCGCCGTGCGGGCGCGCGCGAGCAACCCCGGGCTGCCGAGCCGCGCGCCGTCGATCAGAACGGCGAGCTGTGCGCCGCGCGCCGCGGCGACGCCGGCATTGACCGCCGCGCACGGCGACGGGTTCCCGGGCGGAAACCGGATGATGCGCACCTCGGCGGCGACGCCTCCGAACCAGGCCGCATCGACCGGTTCGCTCGATCCGTTGTCGACTACGATGATCTCGAGGCGCGCCGGATCGATCCCGTCTTGATACGGCGGCGAGAGCGACTGCACCGTCCGCGGAATCTCCCGGCGCAGATCGTGAGCCGACACGACGACGGAAAGGTCGATCACGCCTGCTTGCTTGCACCGGCCCGCGCCGAAAGACCTTCGGTGGCGGCCGCCGCTACTCGAGGCGCGCCTCGATTTCGCTCCAGCTGCGCTGCGTCATCCGCCGGATGCGCTCGGCGCACGCCGGCGAGGCTCGAAGCGGTTCGGCGCGCTCGCCCATGAGACGGTCGAGCTCGAGCACGAACCCGACCGCGACGGCTTTGGGCTGGGGCGGTAAGTCATACCGGTTCACGACGCGCATCAGGTCGACGCCGGCCGTGCGCAGCGAGGGGTGCACGTCGGGCGGGTTCTGCGCGGGCGGCTCGGCGCCGAGCGCGCGGAAGATGCGCTCGACGATGTCCGGGCCGTAGCGGAAGAGCCGCTGGCGGCCGGCGCCGATGACGGCTTCGGCTTCGACGACGAAGCCGAGATAGTCGAGGCGTTGGGCGAACCACGCGTTGTCGAGGATCTCGTCGAGCCCGACGTCGAGGCCGTACGCCGGCGAGTACAGCCGCGGGTTACGCAGCAGCTGCGCGTACTGGCTGAGCGCAAAGGCGAGCGGCTCCCGAAAACACGTCCACATCTCGAGCTCGAAGAGCGTGCCGAGGTGACGCAGTAACGCTTTTCCCTCCGGCGGATAGTCCCACCAGCCGTTGAACAAGCCTTCGGCCGACAAGACGATCGTGCGCGTCCGGGGCGGCGCGCCGGCGACGATCTCGTCGAACGCTTCCGCGAGTGCGCCCGCATCCGCGCCGGTAAAGGCTTGCACGAGGTAGTGATGCTTCTTCTCGACCGGGTCGACGCGCATCGGCGGATACCAGACGCCGTGCTCGAGCAACGCGTCGCCGTGGCGGAACAGCGCCTGCTGGAGGGCCGTGGTCCCGGTCTTGGGCGTACCGGTGTGAAGTATCAGGCGCGGGAGCTTCGCGCACGCTCGCGCCCAACGGCTGCCGGCGACCGCCAATGCATTCTCGGCTCCCAGCGCTGGCAGCTCGGTCATCGCGGCTCGCTTCGACCGGCCGGCGCCGCGAGACCTTCGACGCACATCCCGGCAAAAAAAAGCGACGGGCTCGGCCGAGCCCGCCGCGATTCGGGTCGCACGCGAAGACGTTAGAGGATCGTGACCGACCCGGTCTTGGTCCCGTCGCCGCCCGCGTTTGCGCCGAGCCAGTTGTTGTTCCCGGTCAGCATCGTGCTGCCGGCGTCGGTCGACATGCCGATGCCGTTGTTGAAGTAGATGCTCGTGTTGGTCACGCGCATCGTCCCGCTGGCCGTCGCATGCACGCCGAAGACCTGATTGTTCGACACCGTCGACAGGTCGACGCTGACCAGGCTGGTCGCGCCGTTGGCTTCGATGCCGCCGCCCGCGTTGTTCGAGACCATCGAGTTGTGGATGTTGACGTCGCTGTTCGACGTTGCCTGAACACCAAGGCCCGAGCGCTGGATCGTCGACTTCTCGACGTTAATACGGTTCGTACCGCTGGTGGTGGACGACTTGATGCCGCCGCCCGCGCAATTTTCGAGATTCGTGCTGTACATGATGAGGTTCATGGAGTTCGCCGGCTGGAAGTTGACGCATTGCTGCGTGAAGTTCTCGATGTCGACGTGCTCGAGGGCGACGTTCTTGCCTTGCAGCACGTTGATCCCAACCAATCCGGTAACGCTGCCGTTGCCGGCGCCGTTGATGTCGAGGTTGCGGATGACGTCGTAATTGCAGTTCACGCTCGAGTTGTTGATGATGATCCCGTTCGTGCCGCTGGCCAGAATCGACGCGACCTGACCGGCTTCGCCGCCGCCGCCGTCGATCTTGATGCCCTTGGTGATGGTGACCGAGCCGAACCCGCCCGGATCGAGCGCGTCGATCTCACCGCAGTCGGCGGTCTTGGAGATGGCGCCGGCAAAGGTCTTGCACGGTGCGGTGCGGCTGCACGGGTTGACGTCGTCGCCGACGCCCGAAACCCACGTGCGGGTGGCCTGCGCCGACGCGTGCGACGTCATGGCGAAGAAGCACAGGGCAAACGCCGCAAAGACAAAGGAGAAAATGCTACGCTTCATGGTCATCCTCTTTGAAAAACATTGGGTTTGGGAAAGTGGGCAACCTAAGGAGGGCCTGACTTCGTTTGCCGAGGCCTGACGCCTTCCGCTCCCGCTGACACCCTGGGCTGGGGTAGCGCACGACCGCTCGGTGGGTGGGCAAAAAAAAACCGCGACGAGCTCGGCCGAGCCCGCCGCGATTCGGGTCGTACGCGAAGACGTTAGAGAATCGTGACCGACCCCGTCTTGGTCCCGTCGCCGCCCGCGTTTGCGCCGAGCCAGTTGTTGTTCCCGGTCAGCATCGTGCTGCCGGCGTCGGTCGACATGCCGATGCCGTTGTTGAAGTAGATGCTCGTGTTGGTCACGCGCATCGTCCCGCTGGCGGTCGCGTGCACGCCGAAGACTTGATTGTTCGACACCGTCGACAAATCGATGCTGATCAAGCTGGTTGCGCCGTTGGCTTCGACGCCGCCGCCCGCATTGTTCGAGACCATCGAATTGTGGATGTTGACGTCGCTGTTCGAGGTCGCCTGAACCCCGAGGCCCGAGCGCTGGATCGTCGACTTCTCGATGTTGAGGCGGTTCGTGCCGCTGGTGGTGGACGACTTGATGCCGCCGCCCGCGCAGTTTTCGAGATTCGTGCTGTACATGATGAGGTTCATCGAGTTCGCCGGCTGGAAGTTGATGCATTGCTGGGTGAAGTTCTCGATGTCGACGTGCTCGAGGCTGACGTTCTTGCCCGCGACCACGTTGATGCCGACCGTCCCGGACTGGATGCCGTTGATGTCCAGGTTCCGGATAACGTCGAATAGACAATTCGCGCTAGTGTTGTTGATGGTGATCCCCGGGACGCCGGCGGCCAGAATCGACGCGACCTGACCGGCTTCGCCGCCGCCGCCGTCGAGCTTGATGCCCTTGGTGATCGTGACCGTGCCGAACCCGCCCGGATCGAGCGCGTCGATCTCGCCGCAGTCGGCGGTCTTGGAAATCGCGCCCGGCCACGTCTTGCACGGTGCCGTGCGGCTGCACGGGTTGGCGTCGTCGCCTACGCCCGAAACCCAGGTCCGGGTGGCCTGCGCCGACGCTTGCGACGTCATCGCGCAGAAGCACAGGGCAAACGCCGCAAAGACAAAGTAGAAAATGCTACGCTTCATGGACATCCCTCTTCGAAAATCGGTTTGAAAAACCGGTTGGGAACGTGGGCAACCTAAGGAGAGGCTGACTTCGCTTACCGAGCCCTGGCGCCTTCCGCTCGGGGTACCTCGCGACGGACGGCGCGTAACACGCGGTAACAAAAAGGAATCCGCGCCGAGCTCGCGTGAGCCCGTCGCGGATTCGGATCGAACCGAAGGTTAGCGGATCAGAGGATGGTGACCGATCCCGTCTTCGTCCCGTCGCCGGAGGCGTTTCCGCCTAGCCAATTGTTGTTACCGGTCAGCATCGTGCTGCCGGCGTCGGTCGACATGCCGATGCCGTTGTTGAAGTAGATGCTCGTATTGGTCACGCGCATCGTCCCGCTGGCCGTCGCGTGGACGCCGAAGACCTGATTGTTCGACACCGTCGACAGATCGACACTGACCAGGCTGGTGGCGCCGTTGGCCTCGACGCCGCCGCCGGCGTTGTTCGAGACCATCGAGTTGTGGATGTTGACGTCGCTGTTTCCGGTCGACTGCACGCCGATACCGGACCGCTGGATCGTCGACTTCTCGATGTTGATGCGGTTGGTTCCGCTGCTGGTGAACGTCTTGACGCCGCCGCCGGCGCAGTTCTCGAGGTTCGAGTGGTACATGATGAGGTTCATCGAACTCGCCGGCTGGAAGTTGATGCATTGCTGCGCGAAGTTCTCGATGTCGACGTTCTCGACGGCGACGTTCTTGCCTTGGAGCACGTTGATACCGATCGTCCCCGATCCGCTGGCTGAGCCCACGATGCCGTTGATGTCGAGGTTGCGGATCACGTCGAATTGGCAAACAGCGCTGCTGTTATTGATGGTGATCCCCGGGACGCCGACGGCCAGAATCGATGCGACCTGACCGGCTTCGCCGCCGCCGCCGTCGAGCTTGATGCCCTTGGTGATCGTGACCGTGCCGAACCCGCCGGGATCGAGCGCGTCGATCTCGCCGCAGTCCGCGGTCTTGGAGATCGCGCCCGGCCAGGTCTTGCACGGTGCCGTGCGGCTGCACGGATTCGCGTCGTCGCCGACGCCCGAAACCCAGGTCCGGGTGGCTTGCGCCGACGCGAGCGACGTCATGGCGAAGAAGCACATGGCAAACGCCGCAAAGACAAAGGAGAAAATACTACGCTTCATGGACACCCCTCTTGAATCGAAAGTGGTTGGAAAAGTCGGCAACTTACGGGAAGCCCGACTTCGTTTGCCCACACCTGACGCCTGGCGCTCCTGATCACACTTTGCCGTAGTATCCTCAAGCGCGTTCACGGCCGCAGTACGTTCATCGGCACGCTCCCCGGTCGAAGTATGGACTGCGGCAATGTCGCGCAGCTTACGTGCGCTTACTACAGCATTACGAAGCGACAATTGTTCGCAGCGCCGAGCGGCGAGCCGGGCGCGGCCGAACGATTCGGTGGCGGAACGCGCCCGGCGGGCCCGGAACGCTCGGGTCTGCATGGAACTGCGGATCGATCGTGAGGCGGTCGCGCGGGCGCGCCGGCTCGCCGGTGCGATCGTCGACCCCGTCGAGGACTTCATCGAGCGCCACTCGACGGTAAGCGTCGAGCGGGCGGTTGCCCGTTTGTGCGGCGTCGACGGCGTCGACGGCGCCGGCGTTCCGCTCGCCAACCGGTTGATCGACGCCCTTCCGGCGCGCGAGGCCGGCGTCGCCCGCGCGCTCGGCGCGGCGATCGCCGAAAGCGGCCGAACGCCGCAGCAGGTCGCCGCTGCGGTCGCCGCCGGCGAGGCGCTGCCGGACCCGGCGGGCACGCCCGAAACGGCGCTGCGGGCCGCGCTGCGCGTTCACATCGATGCCGGGCTGGCGCGCATCGACGCGGCGCGGGCGCTGCGGACCGCGCTGCTGGCCCGGCTGCCGCAGGGCGAGCCGCCGCTGCTCTACGTGATCGTTGCGAGCGGCAACATCTACGAAGACCGCACCGCCGCGGTCGCCGCGGCCGAAGGCGGCGCCCAGATCGTGGCCGTGATCCGGTCGACGGCGCAGTCGCTGCTCGACTACGTTCCGTTCGGCGCGACGACCGAGGGCTTCGGCGGCACCTACGCGACCCAGGAAAATTTCCGCCTCATGCGCGCCGCGCTCGATGAAGCGTCGGAGCGGTTGGGGCGCTACGTGATGCTCACCAACTACGCCAGCGGCCTGTGCATGCCGGAGATCGCGGCGCTGGCGGCGCTCGAGCGGCTCGACATGCTGCTCAACGACTCGATGTACGGCATCCTGTTTCGCGACATCAACATGCAGCGGACGTTCGTCGACCAGCACTTCTCGCGCCAGCTCAACGCGCGTAGCGGGATCGTGATCAACACCGGCGAGGACAACTATCTCACGACCGCCGATGCGGTGGAGCAAGCGCCCGCGGTGCTGGCGTCGCAGTTCGTCAACGAAGCGTTCGCACGCCGCGCCGGGCTCCCCGCCGCTCAGATGGGCCTGGGCGACGCCTATGAGATCGACCCCGACCTCGAGGACGGGTTCTTGCTCCAAGTCGCGCAAGCGCAGCTGACGCGGCAGATCTTCCCCGACGCGCCGCTCAAGTACATGCCGCCGACCAAGCACATGACGGGGAACATCTTCAAAGGCCACTTGATCGACGCCATGTTCAACCTCACGTCGGTCATGACGCATCAAACGATCCACCTGTGCGGGATGCTGACCGAGGCGATTCACACGCCGTTCCTGGGCGACCGCGCGCTGGCGCTCGAGAACGCGCGTTACGTGATGACCACGGCGCGCCACTTCGGGGACGAGATCGAGATCAAGGCCGGCGGGCGGATCGAGCTGCGCGCCCGTGACGTTCTCAGCGGTGCCGTCCGCATCCTCGACGGCGTCGCGCAGCGCGGATTGATGCGGGCGATCGAAGACGGGACGTTCGCCGACATTCGGCGGCCGCGCGACGGCGGCCGCGGTTACGACGGCGTGTTCGCGAAGGACGCGGCGTATTGGAACCCGTTCGCCGACGCGCTCGCCGGCGGTGCGGTCCCGGCGTGAGCCTCGTGCGGCCGTACGGCGACACGCAGGACGACGGCGCCGTCCAGCTGTCGTTTACCCTGCCGATCGCGTGGGACGAAGCCGCGGACGAAGCGGCGCGCCAGCTCGTAGCCAAGATGGGGTTCAGCGACGTCTCGGTCGTCGAGGGCCGGGCGATCAGCGCCGGCTTCTCGTTCTTCGTCGTCTACGCGCGCACGCTCGTCGCCGTCGACGCCTCGACGATCCGGGCGCCGTCCGCAACCGGCGCCGCCCTGTCGATCGAGCAGGTCGACGAGCTGATCGCGCGGCGGGTCGGCCGCAAGCTCAAGGTCGTCGGCGCGTGCATCGGGACGGACGCGCATACGGTAGGGATCGACGCGATCCTGAACATGAAGGGCTACAAGGGCGACTACGGTTTGGAGCGGTATCGCGGGTTCGAAGTGTTCAATCTGGGCAGCCAGATCGCGGTCGAGGATCTCGTGCGGTTCGCACGCGAGCGCGACGTCGATGCCATTCTGGCCTCGCAAGTCGTCACCCAGAAGGGCAGCGACATCGCCAACTTCACCGCGCTCGCAGAGCTGCTGGAAGCCGAGAACGCGCGCGAAGGGCTGCTGCTGATCGCCGGCGGCCCGCGCGTGACGAACCTGCTCGCCGCCGAGCTCGGTTACGACGGCGGGTTCGGGCGCGGGACGCTGCCGCGGGACGTTGCTACGTTCATCGCCCGGCGCATCAGCGATCGACAACCCGGGTGATCAGCACCATCATCCTCAATTGGAACCGCGCGGAGCTGCTGGCGCAGACGCTGCGCGGCTTTGCGCAGACCGCGGTCGAGCCGTTCGAGGTCACCGTCATCGACAACGCGAGTAGCGATACGTCGCGCGAGGTCATCGAGGAGGGAAGGCGGCTCATCCCGGCCTTGCGGGCGATCTATCACTCGGAAAACTTGGGTGGCGAGGCGCTCAACGAAGCCATCGAGCGCGCGACCGGAAACCTGATCCACATCAACGAGAACGACATCGTGCTCTTGCCCGGCTGGCAGGAGCACGTGGTCGACGCGTTTCGCGTGTTCGGCGGCCTGGGCCAGCTCTCGCTCTTCAGCGGCGTCCCGTCCGACGACTACGCCGGCGAGCCGCAGCCCGCGACCCTCCGCTTTTCGTCCGGCAAGATCGTCTACGAAGCGCACGGCAACGTCGGAACCTCGTCGATTCTTCGGGCTGAGCTGTTTGGAGTGCACGGGATTCGCGTGCACAATCTGCCCCAGCGCGACGCGGACGCGTTCGCGTTTCCGGACGACGGCCGACTGTCCGCCGACGTCAAGGCGGCCGGATATTGGTGCGCTTGGTCGGACCGCCGCTACATCCGCAACCTCGGGCACGAGCTTGCCGAGTTCGAGCGCGACCCGGACTACTACCGCCGGAACTATGCCTCCAAGCCCGGCTTTGGGACCGCGGGATGGTCGGCACGCGTCGCCGCCGCGCGCGAGCAGCCGCGGCCGCGACGGTACTCCGGAGTCTTCCCGCAGCTCGATCCGCAGCCGGAACGGACGCCGGGGAATTGCGGCGGCGCGGCGGCACGCATGTGGTCGATGTTCGACAGCGTCACCCCGGAAGTCGAAGTGCTCGACTTTCTCAACGCGCTGGTGCGGCTGGTGAAACCGCGCCGCGCGCTCGACACGAGCGGTTGGCTCGGGCGCAGTGCCGTCGCGATCGCCGCGGCGCTGCGAGACAACGGTTTCGGCGAGCTCGAGGCGCTCACCCGGGATGACGGCGCCGCGGCGTACGCCGCCGCCGAGGTCGCGGCAGCCGGCCTGGCCGCGCTCGTCACGTTCCGCGACGACGCCGGGGAACGGCCGGCCGCGAGCGAGCCGTTCGACTTCGCATTCTTCGGCCGTCGGGCCAGCGGCGAATTGACGCGCTGGCACGATGCGCTGGCGGACGGCGCGACCATCGTTTTTCACGGCCCGACGGACGCTGGTCTCGTCGACGGTTTCGCGCCCAACACGCCGCGCGGGCTGTGGGTCGGAACGCTGGCGAAGGCCGGGCGATGACCGCCGATCGGGATTCGTACGCGGCGTGGCAATCAACGTTCAAACAGGAGGACCATTGGGAGGAAACCCATCGGCGCGGCCAGTGGGACTATTTGACTGGGATCGGCGAGATTCCGCACTACGCGGTCGCAGCCGGATACGTCAACAAGCTCTTGCCCGGTGGTGACGTGCTCGACGCCGGCAGCGGCGAAGCGGTCCTGAGCCATTACCTCGACCTCGGCCGCTTCCGCTACACGGGTTTCGATCTTTCGCCGACGGCCGTCGAGCGGGCGCGCCGGCGGCTGACCGGCGGGACGGTGTTCGTTTCGTCGGTCGACGCGTTCGTCGCCCCCGCCGGCGTGCGCTACGCCGCGGTGGTCGTTTGCGAAGTCCTTCAGCACACCGATACGCCGCTGGAGTCGCTCGATCGGTATCGTGACTTCGTGACCCCGGACGGCCTCATCGTCGTCTCGCTGTACAAGCCCAACGACGAAGGGCGGGGTGCGCGCCTCGCGCGCCTCATCGTCGCGGAGTGCGAGAAGGGACGCTACGCGTTGGTCGATCGTGCGGCCGCGGTGAGCGTTTCGCACAACCTCACCTGGGAGATCCTGGTCCTACGCTAGCTCGCCCGCGCACAACGCGCGGATGACCGAGCGCGTAATCGCCGTCACGCCCGCGTCACCCCAGGCGAGCGCGCGCGGCCAATCCGTCGTTCCCACGTTGAACACCGTACCGGCTCCGCGGCGAAACGTCACCATCGCCGCGTTGCTGCCCGGCCACAGCCTGCCGCTTCCGTCGGAAACGTCCCACTCGATCGGGTCGGCCCGCCCGAGGACGACGAGGCCTTCGGGCGCGTGCTCGGGGTCGACGCCGTCGAACTCGTAGCCGACCAGCGACGCGCCCGCCGCGATCACCTCGTCATTGCGTAAACCGGTGTCGCGCAACAGCGCGTGGTCCGAGCGTTCGATCCGGTAGCCGGTCGGCGGACGCGGCCCCATCCACTTGCCGCCGCCGCGGCGCCACGTCAGCCCGGTCAGGGAGTCTTCGGGATCGTCCAGCCACTGGCCGTCGCGCGTGAGGACGGCCGTTGCCTCGTCGTAGCGGAGTCGCCAGTAGCAGGTGTTGCCGCAGAAGAACGCCGCGCTTCCGCCGCCTTCGACGTACGCCTCGATGTGCGCGCGTTTCTCGCGCGTCCAGTACTCGTCGTGGCCGAAGGAGCACAGCGTCGCGTAGCGCGCGAGATCGACTTGGCCGCGGTGCAGGTCGAGATCGGTGCAGACGTCGACCGGGATGCCTTCGCGGGCGAACCACTGCAACGCGTAGAGATCCCAATGGGCGAACGCCTGGCGGGGGGACGTGCCGTCGTAGACGTCCGGATTGTATTGGTCCCACGGGTGTCCGCCGGTACCGCCGCCCGGGCGCAGCAGCGTCGCGGTGCGGCGGGTTCCCGTGTACAGACACGCGCCTTCGCCGTCGCCCGAGATCACGTCGGTATGCGCGACATTGTAAGCCTGATACGTGAACAGCGGAAGGTTCACGAGGACGCGCGCGACGGACGCTCCGCGCACCACGAACAGGGTGGTTCCCCAGCGTGCATCCGGCGTGTGGTCGCGCGGTGCACCGCGTCCGCCCGCGCCGCCCTCGGCCGCGAAACGCACGATGTAGGCGCCGGGAGCCAGGTCAGGCGGCAGCGTCACCGCGATCGACGGCCAGTCCCACGGAACGTCGACCGTCCCCGGCGGCGCATGTTCACCGCCGAACGGCCCGGCTTCGAGGACGATCTCCCCGCCGTCACTCCAGCGTTCGATGCGCAGCCGGTATCGTGGCGCGTCGGTCGAGACGTGCAACACGAGGCTGCCGCCGGCGTCGACCGTCGGTTCGCGCGGAAACGCTCGTATCACGAGAAGCGGTGCGCACGGCCGTAGAGCAGCATGCCCCGCGATTTCGACGGACTCCGTTCCGCACCCGCGACACACGTTTTCGCACAACGGCGGGCGGAACGCCGGCCCTGCGTCAGGAAGCGTCGAGCGGCATGAATCCTCGGATCACCGTCGCGTTGCTCGCGGCGTGCGCGGCGCTGGCGTGCGCGTCGCCGGCGCGCGCCGTCGATCGCAGCCTGGGTGCCGGCATTGCCAAGCCGGTCGCCGCGGGGGCGCAGTGGACCGATGCCGAGATCGCCTCGCTATCGGCCAACGTCGACGTCTTGCTCGCCGGCGCGAAGACGCTGGGCGGCGCGCACGTCGGGATCTACGCGATCGGTGCGCGCGACGGGCGCGTGCTGTACGCGCGCAACGCCGACGATCTGTTCCAGCCCGCGTCGACGCTCAAGCTGCTCGTCGGCAGCGCCGCGCTCGACAAGCTGGGACCGGGTTTCCGGTTCACGACCGAAGCGTTCGTGCCGGGGTCCGCGAGCGTGGTCGACGGCGAGGTGAAGGGATCCGTGATGCTGCGCGGCGGCGGCGACGTGCTGCTCGACGATGCCGCGCTCGCGGAGCTCCCGGCCGCGTTGCGGGCGGCCGGCGTCGTCGCGGTGCACGGCGTGAGCTTCATCGACGATCGCCGCTTCCCGCCGTATCTGCCGGGTTGGTCGTGGGACGATTTCCCCTGGTACTACGCCGCGCCGGTGACCCCGCTGAGCCTCAACGACAATACGGTCACCCTCGACGTGACGCCGGGCGCGGGGCCGGGCGCGCCGGTGAGCGTCGCCGTGCGGCCGTGGGGCACTGCGTGCATCGTGGCCGCGCCGTGCCGCGCCGATCTCGGCTTCGCGATCGACGTGCGCGCGACGACCGGCGAGAAGGGGAGCGCGTCGACGCTCGACGTCACGCGCGACGTACCGTCCGGCGGCCTCGACCGGGTGACGTTGATCGGCTCGCTGGCAGCCGGGGCCGATGCGGAGCACCTCGACATCGCGGTGCCCTGGCCGCCGCGGTACGCGGCCGCCGCCGCAACGCGCGCGCTGACGCGCGCCGGTTTCCGGGTGTTGCCCGACCTCAGCGCCGCGCCGCCGGCCGCGGCACCGGGCAACGACCGCATCGTCTGGACGCACAACTCGGCGCCGCTCTCCGATTTGCTCGGCGACCTGTGGCAGCCCAGCGACAACATCCTGGCCGAGCAGTTGTTGCGCGCGCTGGGCGCCCCCGACGGTGCGCGCCAAGGTCCCAGCGCGGCGGGGATCGCGTGGGAGAAGACGTGGTTGAAAAAGCTCGGCATCGACGCCGAGACGGTCGCGCTCGAGGACGGCAGCGGCTTGTCGGTCTACGACCGCATCACGCCGCACGATCTCGTCACCATCCTCAAGTACGACTGGGATGGTGCCAACCGCGACGTGGTGCTCGACGATCTTCCGCTCGCCGGCGTGCGCGGCACCCTCAAAGCGTCGTTCACCGGGACCGCGGCGGAGCAGCACGTGTTCGCCAAGACCGGGACGCTCGCGCACGCCAGCGCGCTCGCCGGCTACGCCGCCAACGCCAAGCACGGTGCGGTGATCTTCGCGTTCACGGTCGACGACTGGATCGGCGAAGCGGCGGCGCTGCGCGAACTGCGCGGCCGCGTGCTGTCGCACTTCGTCGAGGACTGAGTGTGCCGAACCAGAAGTTCGCGCACAAAATCTCACTCGGCTTTTCACCCGGCTCTTCGTCGTTCTTCGGTCACAACGCTACGGCGTTGCTCCCTCATCACTCCTCGATCCGAGCAAAAATCCTTCGCGATCTTTTGCACGGAACTTCTGGTTCAGCACACTAGCCCATGCTCGGCGCGCACTTCGAAGCCGAGATTCGCGAGCAGCCCGAGGTGTGGCGCCGCCTCGCCGCATCCGACGGCGCGCAGCGCCTCGCCGCGGCGGTCGCCGGGCGGGACGTGCTGTTCGTCGGCAGCGGCAGCTCGCTGTTCGTGGGGATGCTCGGCGCGCTCGCCTTTCGGCGGCGCGGGATTCGCGCCGCGGCGCTGGCCGCGACCGAAGCGCGCTTCGACCGCAACGCCTACCGCGACGCGTGCGTGGTCGCGCTGTCGCAGAGCGGCCGTTCGACCGACCTGCTCGACGCGATCGAGCTGCTCGCCCCGGCGCGGCTCGTCGCGCTGACCAACGATGCCGCCGCGCCGCTGGCCCAGCGGGCCGCGGTGACGATCGATTGCCTGGCCGGACCCGAGCTGGCCGTTCCGGCGAGCAAGAGCGTAACCTCGATGGCGGCGCTCCTGTTGTGGGCCGCGGCGTTGTGCGGCGGCGCCCACAACCGGACCGCGGCGACGTTGCTGGAAACGGCTGCGGAGGTGCGCGCATGGCTCGCCGGCGACGGCGGCGGTGTCGTCGAAGCCGCCGCCCGGCGCATCGCGCGCTGCCGCAGCGTCGCGGTGGTTGCGGCCGGCTACGGCGTCCCGGTCGCTTACGAGCTCGCGCTCAAGATCAAGGAAGCCAGCTACGTTCACGCCGAGGGCTTCCCGGCCGGCGAGTTCCGGCACGGCAGCTCGGCGATGCTCGACGCGTCGACCGCGATCGTCGGCATCGTGGACGAAGCCTCGCGCGACATCGTCGAGCGCCCGCTCGCCGCAGCGGGCGCGGCCGGAGCGCAGCGCTACGTCGTCGGCGCGCCCAGCGGCGACGTCACGTTGCTGGGTCCCGTCACGGGCGAAGCCTTCAACACGCTGGCCTGGCTGGTCGTCGGACAATACCTCGCCCTGAGCATCGGGCGCGCGAATGCCGTCGACTCCGACGCGCCGCGCGGTTTGCGCAAGTGGCTCCGGTGAACGGCCTGCGCGCGCCGTTCGCTGCGCTCGTCCTCGTAGCGACGGCGCAGAGTCCCGCGCCGTACTCGTGGCCGGTGCCGTTGGCGACGAGCGCGCCGGCGCCGCAGCCCACCGAGCTGTGGAGCGGTGCGCCCGCGGCGTCGTTCGCGCTCGACGTGCGACCGCTCGGCGTCAGCCCCGACGGCGAGGCGCGAGCGCTGGTGCGCGTCGTCTTGCGCGACGCCGGCGGCAACGTCGTGCGGATCAGGCGCGGCGCCGACTTCGACTTCTTCGCGACCCCCGGGACCGCGCAGTGGCAGACCCGGCTGCGCTTCGGCGGGCCGGCCGCGATCGTCGCGGTTCGCGACGACGGCCCCGTCGCGGTGCGCGTGGTCTGCAATCGGCCCGCCGGTCTGGGCGAGCAGCGCGCCGCATTCGACTCGCGCGGCTGGCGCGTTGCGCGCGTCGTTGCCGCCGCCGTGGGGCCGCATCTCGTGCGCATCGGCTGGTTTCCGCGAGCGCGCACCGGCGCGGTGCGCGTGTATCGCGTGGATGCGCGCGGGCGCCGCACGCTCGCCGCGATGCTCGCGGCGCCGGCGTCATCGTGGGACGATCGCGTGGTAGAGCCCGGGCGCGTCGCCCGCTATGCCGTTGTCCGCCCGCGCAGTGCGCCGGCGCTGGTGCACGCCGATGTGCCGCCGGAGTTGCCGCCGAGCTCGGTCGACGCGCTGCGCGGCAAGTCGGCGTGGCTCGCGTTTTCGGGCGATCCGCTCGACGACGAGTCGTATGCGAAGCTCGACGTCGACGCGATCGTCGGGGCGGCCGTGCACGCCGGGCTACGCTCGATCGAGCTGCGGTTGGCGTACGGCGCCTTCGACGAAGTGACGCCCGAGTCGAAAGCGACGATCGACCGGTTGATCGACGGCCTCGTCGCGCACCACGTCGCGGTCATCGGGTGGACGGTCCCGCGCACGCCGTCCTTCGAAGATCTGGCGCGCGACGCGCAGGTAGCGGCGTACCGCACGCCGGGCGGCAGCGCGATCAGCGGGCTCGCGGTCGATCTCGAGCGCGGCGGCGAGTTTCTCGGCAACGGTCCACTCGGCTACGCCGCGCTGCGCGACTATCTCGGCGTGTTGCGTCGCGCGGTCGGTCCGCGCGTGCTGCTCGTCGCCACCGTCGAAGACCCGTACCTCGAGCATCTCGATGCCGCGAAATTCCCCTACGCGGCGATCGCGCGCGACGCCGACGTGCTGCAGCCGATGACGTACTGGCGCATGCTCGGCGCCGCGGACTCGCCCGCCGCGGTGCGCGCCGCCGTCGGCGAATCGATCGGCCTGGTCCGCCGCCTCGCCGGCCGCCCGATCCCGATCGACGTTGGAGCGCAGACGGGCGTCCTCTCCAAGCGCGGCGCGCCGTCGGGCGACGAGGTCGGCGCAGCGGTGGAGGCGAGCCGCCGTAGCGGCGCGATCGGGATCGCGTTCTACGATCTCACCGGCACCGGGCCCGAGCAGTGGGACGCCATCGCACGGGCGGCCTGGTGAACAACGTGGGCGGGAACGGCCCGAAACTGCGCCGTAACGGCGTGGGGTGCCGGTTCCTTGCAAATATGCCGCATTGCTCGCGGACTGGCTCTGCGACCTCGGCTACACCCACTGCTTCTTCGTCGCCGGCGGCAACATCATGCATCTTCTGGATGCTGCTCGAACGCGCTTCACCTGCGTCGCGGTCGTGCACGAGGTTACTGCCGGAGTCGCGGTCGAGTACTTCAACGAGATTCGCGGCGCCCAAGGCGGCCGCGCGTTCGCCTTGGTCACCGCCGGTCCCGGCCTTACCAACATCGTCACGGCCTTGGCCGGAGCGTTCCTGGAGAGCCGCGAGCTCTTGGTGCTCGGTGGCCAGGTCAAGTCGACCGATCTCGCCGGCCCGACGTTGCGTCAGCGCGGGATCCAGGAGATCGACGGCATCGCGCTCGCGAAGCCGGTGACCGTCGTCGCCGAACGGATCGAACGCCCGGTGGACCGCGCGACGTTCACGCGACTCGTCGGACGCGGCGAACAAGCGCGAAAGGGACCGGTCTTTCTCGAGATCTGTCTCGATGCGCAAGGCGCCCCCGTCGATCGCAGCGACCTCGAACGCAACGACGCGCCGCGTCCGGCCGCCGTCAGCGCAGCCCAGGTGCGCCGGGCTCGGGACGCTGCGCCCGAGGTTGCCGCGCTGGTCCGGGACGCCGCGCGTCCGGTGTTCCTGCTGGGCGGAGGGTTCTCGCGCGCGGCCGCATCGCGGCTGCGCGCCTCACTGCGCTCGATGGACGTCCCGGTGATGACGACGTGGAACGCCACCGATCGTGTCGACGCGCGCGATCCGCACTACGCGGGACGGCCGAACACCTTCGGCCAGCGTTCTGCCAACGTGCTCATCGCGCAAGCCGATTGCATCGTCGCCGTAGGCACCCGGCTGGGGCTGCAGCAGACGGGGTTCAACCACGAGGCGTTCGCGCCGCTCGCCACGGTGGTGCAGGTCGACATCGACGAGGCCGAGCTGACGAAGGGTCATCCGAGGGTCGACGTCGCGGTGCCCGGCGATGCGGACGCGTTCATGGAGGCGCTCCTCGAGCGCGATCTGGGGACGCATGCCGAGTGGCTCGCGTTCTGTCGCTTCGTTCGCGCGCGTTTGCCGCTTGCCGACCCACACAATGTGCATGCCCCGGGATATCTCGATCCGTTCGAGTTCATGCAAACGCTGTCGCAGCTGTGCGACGAGCGTGACATCATCGTCCCGTGCTCGAGCGGCGGCGCCTTCACGACGGCGATGCAGGCGTTCGAGCAGCGCTTCGGTCAAGCTGTGGTGACCGACAAGGGCCTCGCCGCGATGGGCTACGGGCTGCCCGGCGCGATTGGAGCAGCGTTTGCGGGCGGTGGCCGCCGCACGGTCCTGTGCGACGGCGACGGTGGTTTCAGCCAAAACCTCCAAGAGCTTGCCACCGTTGCCGTCAATCGTCTGCCGATCAAGATGTTTCTCATGAGCAACGAGGGCTACGCGTCGATCCGGATGACCCAGCGGAACTATTTCGACGGGTACCTCGGCTGCGACGTGAAGAGCGGCCTCGGTTTCCCGAACTGGGAAACGCTGTTCCGCGCGTACGCGATGCCACTGGTCGTGTTGGGCACGGGCTGGGAGCACGACGACGAGATTCTCGATGCACTGCGATCCGACGGGCCGACAGGATTCCTCGTCCCGGTCGACCCGGAGCAAACGTACTATCCGAAGATCACCAGCCGCGTCACGGCGAGCGGCTCGATGGAGTCCGCGCCGCTTCACCTCATGAGTCCGCCGCTGGCGCCGGACGTCACTGCAGACGTGCTCCGGTACCTGGGCGCCCACGAGAGCACGATACCGTCGTGAACGAGACCGAGCGCCGGATGGTCGAGATCCTCGAGCAAGGCGCCGGCGCGTACGGATACGTCTCGGTCAAGGCCGAGTTCGAAGCCGAGGGGACGCGTCCCGACGAGCTGCTGCGGCTCGTCGAGATCGCGTCGCGCGCCGGCCTGCCGCTGACGGTCAAGATCGGCGGCTGCGAAGCGATGCGCGACCTCCTCGAGGCCAAGCAGATCGGCGTCCGTTACATCGTCGCTCCGATGGTCGAAACGCCGTACGCCCTTTCGAAATACATCGCCGCGAAGGAGACGGTATTCAACCCTGACGAGGCGCAGGATGCGGACTTCCTCTTCAACCTGGAGACGATCACCGGCTACCAGCATCGCGCCGCCCTGGTCGAGCTCGCCGCGGCGCGTCCCGGCGTCGACGGCATCGTGTTCGGCCGGGTCGACTTCGTCGGCTCGACCGGCGGCGACCGCATGACCATCAACGACGACGACGTCACGAACCACGTGCTCGAGACGGCGAAGCTGTGCCGCGCGGCCGGCCTCGACTTGGTCGTCGGCGGCGGCATCTCGCGCGATGCCGTTCCGGCGCTGCGGCGGGTTCGGAGCGAGCACTTGACGCGCTTCGAGACGCGCAAGGTGGTCTTCGGTGCGGCCGCCCTGGACGGCCCCGGGATCGAACAGGGTCTGCTCAACGCGGTGCACTTCGAATTGCTCTGGTTGATCAACAAGCGCGAGTACTATGGTGCGATCCACGGCGAGGACGCGCGGCGCATCGACATGCTGGAGAGCCGTTGGAACGTTCTGAAGCAACGGACGTAGGGGCGGCGCCCGGATCGGTTTTCATCACCGGCGCGGCGCGCGGGCTCGGCGCGGCGATCGCGCGCCGCTTCCGCGCCGCGGGGCGCACGGTCGTCGCCCCGACGCGGGCCGAGCTCGACCTCGCCGACCCGGAGTCGGTGCGCCGCTTCATCGGGCGTCCCGATCTCGAGGCGGTGGATGTCTTGATCAACAACGCCGGCGAGAACGTGTTGGGGACGATCGAGGCTCTGCCCGAAGCGCAGCTGCGCCGGATGTTCGAGACCAACGTCCTGTCCGCGTGGTCGCTTACGCGGGCGTTGGGCGGGATGATGTGCGCGCGCGGGCGCGGGCACATCGTGAACATCGCCTCGGTCTACGGGATCAAGAGCCGCCGTGCCCGGGGCGCGTACACCGCGACCAAGGCTGCGCTCATCGGGTTCACGAAGTCGGCCGCCATCGAATTCGGTCCGCACAACGTCTTGGTCAACGCCGTCGCCCCAGGTTTCGTCGACACCGAGCTGACGCGCAGGAACAACACGCCGGAGCAGCTCGAAGCGCTGTGCGGGATGGTGCCGCTCGGGCGGCTGGCGCAGCCCGACGAGATCGCGCACCTGGTGTATTGGCTGTGCTCCGGGGAGAACACGTACGTCACGGGGCAGACCGTGGTGATCGACGGGGGATTCTTGGTTCAATGACGTCGACCGACGCGTTCATCGTCGCCTCCGCGCAGGGCGACTATCGGCTCGACTCGTTCGACCGCCTCGACGCCCTGCTGGCCGAAATCGCCCGGATCGACGGCGCGATCGTGGTCGCGGACGAGCGCGTGGCCGAACTCTACCGCGACGCGTTTGCCGCGCTGGGCGACATCCCGGTTTACCGGCTGCCCGCGACCGAGCGCGAGAAGACCCTCGCCGGCGTCGAGCGCGTGATGCTATCGATGCAGGCGGCGGGTGCCGGCAAGCGCAGCGTCGTCGTCGGCATCGGCGGCGGGATCGTTCAAGACGTGGCGACCCTCGCTGCGCACCTCTGGTTTCGCGGTATCGAGTTCGTCTTCGTTCCCACGACGCTCTTGGCCATGGCCGACAGCTGCATCGGCGCCAAGAGTGCGGTGAACCTGGGAGCTTTCAAGAACCAGATCGGCACGTTTCACTCACCGTCCCGCGTGCTGATGTGCCACCGGTTCGTTGCCACGCTTTCGGACGACGACGTCCGGTCCGGCTATGGTGAGATGGTCAAGCTCGCGATCATCGACTCCGCGGCGCGGTTCGCCGAGCTCGAGCGCGACGTCGAGGCGGGCGGATTTCGCGGACCGCGTCTGGATCGGCACATCCGCGCCAGCCTCGAGACCAAGCGACGGATCATCGAGGTCGACGAGTACGAGCGCGATCTGCGCCGAGTGCTCAACTACGGTCACACCTTCGGCCACGCGCTGGAATCCGTCACCGACAACGCCGTACCGCACGGGTTGGCCGTCGCATGGGGCGTCGACGTCGCAAACTTCATTGCCATGCGCAACGGGTACTTCGCCGAGGCCGGCTATGCGCAGGTACACCGCTTCCTGGCGGCAGCCTTCGCGCTGCGCCCAGCCGCCGCGTACGGCGCCGCCGGACTGCTCAAGGCGATTCGGCGCGACAAGAAAGCCGCATCGGGAAGCGTCAATCTCATCCTGCCTTACGGCTGCGGCGACGTTCGCGTGGTTTCGACGGCGATCGATGCGAAGCTCGAAGCGCACATCGATGCGTACCTCCGCACCGGCGACATCTTTGCGCGCTGACATGCCGGACCTCGCAACTCCCCGCCCGCGCAAGCTGATCTCCATCGTCACGCCGCTCTACAACGAGAGCGCGAACGTGGAGGAACTGGCGCGACGCCTGGGTGCCGTATTCGACCTGTGCGCGGAGCGCTACGACTTCGAGGTGATCGCGGTCGAGAACGGGTCGGCCGACGACACCTATGAGAAGCTCCTCGCCGTGCGCGCGCACGACCCGCGCTGGAAAGTCATCCAGCTTTCGCGCAACTTCCAGATGGAGGGCGGCATGACCGCGGGGCTGTCCGCGGCGCAGGGTGACGCAGCGGTGATCATGGCGGCCGACCTGCAAGACGCCCCCGAGCTCATCCCGCGCTTCATCGAGAAGTGGGAGGAGGGCTACGAGAACATCTATCAGGTAATCAGCCGGCGCCCTGACGAAAGCCGGTTCCGGCGCTTCGCCGCAGCGACGTTTTACCGCATCATCAACCGGGTCAGCGACACGCCGGTACCTCGGAATGCCAGCGACTTCCGGCTTGTCGACCGGCTCGTGTACCGCGCCTTCAACCGGCTCGGAGAGCGGAACCGCATGGTGAGAGCGATGTGGGGGTTCATCGGTTTTCGCTCGTGCGGCATCGAGGCCGAACGTGCGCCTCGGCACGGCGGCAGATCGAGTTACAACTTTCTTCTGTCCGTGTCGTTCGCGCTGCGGGGAATTCTGTCGTCGTCCAACGTTCCGCTCAAGATCATCCCGTTCTTGGGGGCGGCGTGCGCGCTGCTGTCGTTCGTGATCCTGGTGGGCGTCGTCGCGCGCGCCTACCTCTACGGCGTGCCGTTCGATGGCTTCGGAACGATCACCGGGCTGATGCTGATGCTCTTCGGTTTCTTGTTCCTGCTGCTCGGACTCGTTAGCGAGTACATCGGCATGATCTACCACGAGACGCGCCACCGTCCGTCGTTCATCGTGCGCTCGGCCCACGGCTTGGCGACGGAGGATTTGCTGGGGGAACCTTTAGGTGACGGCGCCGCGGTGCCAGCGCAGCGTTCGGTCGAGAGCGCCGGCGAGTGAGGTGCGTTCGCGCAGGCCGAGCTCCGCGCGTGCGCGTGCCGTCGACGGGACGTAGCGATGGGCCGGCCCCGATGCCTCCGCTGGGCCGCGGATCTCGATCTGCGGACTGCGGCCCGAGGCGCTGGCCACGGCTTGGGCGAGCTCGACGACCGATACGGCGTGTTCCGAACCGACGTTGTAGGCGCGACCTGCCGAACCTCGGGCCAGGATTCGCCACAGCCACCTCGTCAAGTCCGCGGCGTAGAGATAGGACCTGACCGCGTTTCCGCTGCCGCTCACCACGATCGGCCCCGACCCGATTGCGTCGCGGATGAAGTTCCCGACGGCGAAGTGCGTGTCGATCGGAAGATACGGCCCCACGAAGGTGAAGAGGCGCGCGACCTTCACGGCCGGCCCGCCTGACGCGGCTGCGATCGCGCCGAGCAGTTCGGCGCAGCGCTTCCCTTCGTGATAGGCCTCGCGCGGTTGGAGCGGATCCGGGCCGCCGCCGTATTCCTCGCCGACATGTGAGAGATCGGCCGGCTGGCGGCCGTAGACGGCACCCGAGCTGGTGAACAGAAATGGAATCGCGCCGCTGCGCGCCGCGACGGCGAGGGTCGCACGCTGACCGGCCACGATCGTGTCGATCATCTCGGCGGGCCGGTTCTCGTTGAGCGCCGCGCTGGCCGGCGTTGCGGCATGCAAGACCGCGTCGTACGTTCCACGGTCGGGCGCCGCGTCGCGGACGTCACCGCGAATCAGCGTGACCCCCGGCGCGTTCGCGATGGCCGGCGAACGGCGCGCAAATGCGTCCGGGTCCCGGGTCAGCACGTCGAGGCGGATCGACGTCGCGAGATGGTTGTTTGCGTGCACGGCCGATGCCAGAAACCAGGTGCCGACGAACCCGGTTCCACCGGTGACGTAGAACCGCGTTCCGCGGAACACTGCGATGTCCGATTCGGCATCCTCGACGACCTCGTCCAGGTCGGAGGCGAGCGAGATCACTTCGAGACGTCGGCCGTAGCGGGAGCTTCCACGATCGCGCGAGCGATGAACTCGATCTCCGGGTCGCCGAGGCCCGGAAAGGTTCCAACCCAGAAAACGTCGTTCATGATCACGTCGGCGTTCACCAGTTCGCCGACGCTGCGATAGGCAACGTTCGCGTACGCGGGCTGATGCACGAGGTTGCCGGCGAAGACGAGCCGCGTTCCGATCTTGCGATCGGTAAGGCGCGCGACGAGCGTGTTGCGATCGATCGGCGCGCCCGGCAGGACGCGGATCGGAAAGCCGAACCACGACGACGATCCACCCTGCGCTTCGCCCGGAAGCCCCACCCATGGGACCTCGGAGAGCAGTCCGAAGAGCCGTTGCGCGTTGCGCTTGCGGTCCGCGATGAAGCCGTCGATCTTCTCGAGCTGTGCGACGCCGACCGCGGCTTGCATGTCCGTCAGCTTGAGGTTGTAGCCGAGATGGGTGTACGTGTACTTGTGGTCGTAGCCGTAGGGCAAATCGCCGAGCTGCCAGTCAAAGCGCTTGCCGCACGTGTTCTCCTTGCCCGGCGCACACCAGCAATCGCGTCCCCAGTCGCGGAACGATTCCACGATCTTGCGGAGTTTCGGCGAGCGCATCAGCACCGCTCCGCCCTCGCCCATCGTCAGATGATGCGCCGGGTAGAAGCTGACGGTCGCGAGATCGCCGAAGGTCCCGACCTGCGCGCCGTTCCAGGTCGCTCCCACCGCGTCGCAGGTGTCCTCGATCATCCAGAGGTCGTGCCGGCGGCAAAAGTCGCGCAGCGCTTCGGGATCGTACGGATTCCCCAGCGTGTGCGCGAGGATGACGGCCTTGCTGCGGGGCGATATCGCGCGCTCGAACTGCGTGAGATCGGCATTGTACGTCGTCAGCTCGCTGTCGACGAAGACCGGGATGCAGCCGGCTTGCACGATCGGGTTCACGGTGGTGGGAAAACCCGCCGCCGCCGTGATCACCTCATCCCCCGGGCGTAGCCGGCGTTCGCCCAGTTCCGGCGACGTCAGCGCCATCAAGGCGCACAGATTCGCCGACGACCCCGAGTTCACGAGGACGCACTCGCGCACGCCGAACCAGCTTGCAAACTCCTTCTCGAAGCGCGACGCGTAGCGACCGGCGGTCAGCCAGAAGTCGAGCGAGGCGTCGACGAGCGCCACCAGCTCGCGTTCGTCGAACGTTCGCCCGCTGACGGGGACGGCGTCCTCGTCGGGTCTGAAGCTGCGCTCCTCGTACGCCGCGCGGAAGTACGTCCGCGTGCGGGCGAGGATGTCGTTGCGAAGACGTTCGGCCTCGGAGCTGTTGCTCTTGTCGCGAAGCATCAGGTGAGTCGCGTGGTACCCGGGAGATCGAGGGGGTCGAAGCCGTTCACGCGGCCGGTATTCTGCGGCCTCGTGCTGATCGCCCGCGCCGCCCCCCCCCGGGACTTCCGATGCCGCACGGCCAAAGTCACCCGCTAGCTATGCTCCCCGAGCTCCTGGCGTGGTTCACCGGAAAGGAATCGAACCGGCGGAAGTTTCCGCGCAAGCGGAAGC
This sequence comes from Vulcanimicrobiota bacterium, assembly GCA_003140215.1. Classification (GTDB taxonomy): domain Bacteria; phylum Vulcanimicrobiota; class Vulcanimicrobiia; order Vulcanimicrobiales; family Vulcanimicrobiaceae; genus Vulcanimicrobium; species Vulcanimicrobium beijerinckii. The sequence goes on from PLJL01000004.1 coordinate 768,118, forward strand.
CCTACCGCGCCACGTACAGCTTGGACGGCAAGTCGACGCGCGCCGCGATCGGCCTCGACATCAGCGGCGGCGGGTTGTGCATGTTGACCCAGGAGCCGATCGTGGCGGACGAGTTCGAGGTGCGCGTGCAGCTCGACGAGCGCAATCTGCGCATCCGCGCCAGGGTCGTCTGGCACGACAACGTCCAGCACCAAGGCCGCAAGGTCTGGCGCTACGGGATGCGCTTTACGGGCATCCCCGCCGACGACTGGGACGCGATCATCCGCTACACCACCGATCGCCCGGTCAGCGAAGCGAACAAAGCCCAAGAGGAGCTCACCACCGTCCGCATGACCCCGGACGATACCGCGCGCCTGTTGCCCAAGGAGCTGCAGAACCGCCTGCTGCAGATGCTCGTCGACCGCCATCGCCTGGCGGCGCTCGACGATCGCGTGACGCCGCTGGTGCACTACTTCTATTCCGGGGTGGTTCGGCACAACGACAAGCTGGTGCACCGGCTGGTGATCCAGTCCAAAGTTGTCGGCCCCGAAAACGACGAGCTGTTCGAGACCCGCTTCGTCTTCGACGAGAGCGGCAAGCACGTGCAAATCCTCAACTGAAAGGTCTTTCGTGTCCCAGAAAACAGCCCTGATCACGGGGATCACGGGTCAAGACGGCTCGTACCTCGCCGAGCTGCTGCTCAAAGAGGGGTATCGCGTCGTCGGGATGACGCGGCGCTCCTCGACCGACGTGCACGAGCGCATCGCCCACATCGTCGACGAGATCGAGTTCGTCTCCGGCGACCTGCTCGATCAAAGCTCGATTACGGCGATCGTCAGCGCGGTGCGGCCCGACGAGATCTACAACTTGGCCGCGCAGTCGTTCGTGCCGACCTCTTGGACGCAGCCCGTGCTGACCGGTGAGTTCACCGCGCTGGGCGTCACGCGGGTGCTCGAAGCGGTCCGTTCGGTGAATCCGAAGATCAAGTTCTATCAGGCCTCGAGCTCCGAAATGTTCGGCAAGGTCCAGGAGACGCCGCAGCGCGAGACCACGCCGTTCTATCCGCGCTCGCCCTACGGCGTGGCCAAGATCTACGGCCACTGGATCACCATCAACTACCGCGAGTCCTACGATGTCTTTGCGGTTAGCGGAATACTGTTCAACCACGAGTCGGCCCGTCGAGGCAAGGAATTCGTCACGCGCAAGATCTCCGACGGCGTGGCCCGGATCAAGCTGGGATTGCAGCAGGAGCTGCGGTTGGGGAATCTGGACGCGCAGCGCGATTGGGGTTTTGCCGGCGACTACGTGCGCGCGATGTGGCTGATGCTGCAGCAGCCGCGGCCCGACGACTACGTCGTTGCTACGGGGCGCACGCACTCGGTGCGCGATTTCGTGCGGCTCGCGTTTGCGGCGGCCGATCTGGACTGGGAGCGCTACGTCGTCGTCGATCCGCGCTTCTATCGGCCGGCCGAGGTCGACGTGCTGGTCGGCGACGCGTCCAAAGCGTACCGCGAGCTGGGCTGGGAGCCCGAGGTCTCGTTCGAACGCCTCGTCGAGACGATGGTGCTGGCCGACCTCGACCGGCTGCGCCCGTTCGCGCCCGCGTAACCGTGCGGGTCCTCGTGACCGGCGCGCGCGGTTTCGTCGGGCGTCATCTGAGCGCCGCGCTGCGCGAGCGCGGCCACGACGTCGTCGAGGCCGATCGCGTTCCCCACGACGACGCGTTGCCGATCGACGTTACCGACGCGCTGGCCGTGCGGGCCGCGTTCGATCTCGCGCAGCCCGAGGCGGTAGCGCACCTCGCCGCGCAGGCATCGGTGCCGGCCTCACTGGAGGATCCGCGCGCAGCCTTCGAGATCAACGCGCTCGGAACGCTCAACGTGCTCGAGGCGGCGCGCGCCGCAGCCGGCGCCGGCGCGCGCCCGCGCGTGCTGATCGCCAGCAGCGCCGACGTCTACGGCGCGCAGCCGCCCGACCGCTATCCGCTGCTCGAGACGACCGCGCCCAACCCGCGCAATCCGTACGCCGCCAGCAAGGTCGCGGCCGAGGCGCTCGCCCTGTCGTACGCGGCCTCGTTCGGCGTCGACGCGGTCGTCACGCGCGCGTTCAACCACATCGGGCCCGGTCAGGACGAGCGTTTCGCCGTCGCCGCGTTCGCCGCGCAGATCGCGCGCGCCGCAGCCGGCGGCCGGCCGCGCGTGAGCGTCGGCAACCTCGAGGCCAGCCGCGACGTCCTCGACGTGCGCGACGTCTGCGCCGCGTACGTCGCGTTGCTCGAGGGCGGCGGGACGGCGGGTGAGATCTACAACGTGTGCAGCGGCACCGCGACGACGATGCGCGAGCTGCTGCGGCGACTCATCGAGATCGCGCACGTCCCGGTCGAGGTACGCGAGGACCCGGCGCGAATGCGACCGGCGGACGTCCCGATCAGCGTCGGCAGTGCCGCCAAGCTGCACGGCGCAACCGGTTGGACCCCCCGCATCTCCCTGGCGGCGGCGTTGCGCGCCGTCTACGACGACGCCCGTGCCAGACTGGTAGCCTCAGGATGACAACAGACGACGACTCGGAACCGACCGGCTCGGAACAGGATCGTTTCGACGCTTTCGTCTTCGCGAACCGCGGGGCGCTGCTCGCGCTGCCCGCCGTCGCGCTGGCCGCGCTGGGCAAACCGAGCGCGTTTTCGATCGCCACCGGCTTGCCGCTCGCGTTCGCGGGTGAGGTCGTGCGGATGTGGGCGGTCGGCTACAGCGGCGCGACCACCCGCGGCGACACGGTGACGGCGCCCGCGCTCGTCACGGCCGGGCCGTACGCCTACGTCCGCAACCCGCTGTATGCCGGCAACTTCGTCACCGCGGCCGGGTTCGCTCTGGCTTTCACCGGCAGGAACTCGGCGGCCGCGCGGTTCGTGCTCGTCGGGGGCTCGTTGGCCGCGATGATCGGGATCTACGCAATCATCGTCCCGCACGAAGAAGCCTATCTGCGCGCGACCTTCGGACCGGCCTTCGACTCGTACTGCGCGCGCGTGCCGCGCATCGTCCCGGCGTTGGAACCCTCCGACCCGCAGCACGGGACGTACGATCCCAACGTCATCGGCAAGGCCGAGTCGCGCACCTGGTTGACCTTCGCGGCGATGCTCGGCGTGCTCGCCCTCAAGGCAATGCGCGCGTGAGCGCGCACGCCGCGGGATCGACCGGACCGCTCAAGGTCGCGCTCGTCGCGACGGCCGGCGTCGCCGCGCTCGAGCTTGCCGGCGGCCTGCGCGCGGGATCGCTGGCCCTGCTTTCCGACGCGGCGCACGTCACGCTCGACGTCGTCGCGCTGGGGATCGCGTTGGCGGCGGCGGTCCAGGCGAAGCGCCCGGCGACGCAGCGCCGCACCTACGGCTTCGCACGCTACGAGATCCTCGCAGCGCTCGCCAACGGCGCGCTGCTCACCGCGGTCACCATCCTCATCCTGGTCGAGGCCGTGAAACGGTTGCTGCATCCGGGGCTCCCGGCCGGCGGGCTGATGGCGCTCGTCGCGGCGATCGGCTTGACGGTCAACGTCGGGGTCGGCCTGCTGCTGGCGCGCTCGCAGCACACCAACCTCAATATTCGCGCCGCGTTGTTCCACGTCGGGGGCGACGCATTGGGCGCGCTCGCGGTGGTCGCCGGCGGCGCGCTGATCGCCCTGACCGGCGCGGGCTGGATCGACCCCGCCCTCTCGATCCTGGTCTGCGCGATCATCGTGGCCGGCGTGGTACGCATCGTGCGCGAGGCGACCGACGTGTTGCTCGAAAGCGCGCCGGGCCATGCCGAGGTTCCGGCGGTGCGCGACCGGATCGGCCGGGTGGAGGGCGTCGCCGGCGTCCACGATCTGCACGTCTGGACGATCGGGTCGGGTTCCCACGCCCTGTCTGCGCACGTGGTGCTCGAAGATCGCAAGCTGAGCGAAGCGAGCGCCATCTTGCGCTCGATCGACACGGCGTTGCGCGACGACTTCGAGATCACGCACGTCACCGTGCAGTTCGAGTGCGAGAGCTGCGACCCCGACACCACCATCGTGTGCACGCAGACCCCTCGGGAACCCGTCGGCCTTTCCACGAAGTCCTAAGGGCTATGAAATCTGGTACCGTCGTCCTTTCCACGGCGCGGACGCCGTTCGGCCGCCTCGGCGGTGCGCTGGCCGCGCTGACCGCGACCACGCTGGGCGCCGACGCGATCCGCAACGCGATCGTGCGCGCCGGGATCGACCCGGCCGACGTCGAGCACGTCATCATGGGCCAGGTGATCCAGGCCGGCGCCGGCCAGGCGCCGGCGCGCCAAGCGGCGTTCAAGGCCGGCTTGGCCAAGACGACGACGGCCGAGACCGTGAACAAGGTCTGCGCCTCGGGGATGCTGGCCGTGGTCTACGCGGCGCGCTGCATCGGCGACGGGGACAACCGCGTCGTCGTCGCCGGCGGGATGGAATCGATGTCCAACGCGCCCTACCTGCTCCCCGGCGCGCGCAACGGCTACCGCTACGGAAACGCCGTCCTGGTCGACGCGATGATCAACGACGGCTTGTGGGACTACTACTTCGACGAAGCGATGGCGGCGCAAGGCGCGCGCGTCGCGGCGGAGCTGGGCGTGACCCGCGCGGTGCAGGACGAGTTCGCGTACCAGAGTCACAAACGCGCGTACGAGGCGCACGAAGCCGGCGACTTCGCCGCGGAACTCGTGCCGGTCAACGTCGCGACCAAGGCGAAGGGCAAGATCGTCGTCGACGCGTTGCCGCAGCCGGCGCGCGCGCGCATCCCGGCGCTGGCCGGCGCCGGTGCCGCCGGCGGCGCCGTATGGGATCACGTCCCGCCGCCCGGCATGGTCGCCGATCCGGCACAGTACTCACCGTACCTGACCGGCGACGTGCCCTACACGACGGTCGACCGCGACGAAGCGGTGCGCCGCGACGCCTCGATCGACGCCATGGCCAAGCTGCGCCCGATCGACGCCGGCGGAACGATCACCGCCGGGAACGCGCCGGGCGTGAACGACGGCGCCGCAGCGCTGGTGCTGTCGTCGCCCGACTACGCCCGCGCGGTCGGAGCGCAGCCGATCGCCGAGATCGTCGACCACGCCGCGGTCGCCTGGGATCCGCCGTACCTGGCGCTGGTGCCCGCGATGGCGGCGCAGAAGCTGCTCGACGCACAGGGGCTGCACGCCGCCGACATCCACGTGTGGGAGATCAACGAAGCGTTCGCCGCCGTGGCGCTGACCGCCGCGACGCGGCTGGGGCTGGATCCGTCGACGATCAACGTGCGTGGCGGTGCGGTCGCGCTGGGTCATCCGATCGGCGCCTCCGGGGCGCGCATCGTCGCCGCGGTCGTGCAACAGCTGCGCAAACGCGGCGGTGGGCTCGGGATTGCGGCGATCTGCAGCGGCGGAGGACAGGGGGACGCTGTTCTCGTGCGCGTCGGCTAAGGCGTGTGAGAGTCGTAGTCGTCGGCGCGGGGCAGATGGGGGGCGGCATCGCGCAGGTGCTCGCCGCCCAAGGGCACGAGGTGCTCCTCAACGACGTCGACGAGGCGCGCATTCGGGCCGGGATCGAAGGGATTGCGAAGCGGCTCGACCGGGACATCGAGAAGGGGCGCATGACGGCGGAGCAGCGCGGAGAGATTCTCGCGCACATCGACCCGCGCGCGCACCTGCACGATGTGGACGTGCAGCTGGCGATCGAGGCGGCGACCGAACGTCTCGATCTGAAGTTGGATTTGTTCCGCTTCCTGGACGCGAACACGCCGCCCGAAGCGATCTTGGCCTCGAACACCTCGTCGATCTCGATCACCGTGCTGGGGCAGGTTACGTCGAAACCCGCCAACGTCATCGGGATGCATTTCATGAACCCCGTGCCGGTGATGAAGCTCGTCGAGATCATTCGCGGGATCGCGACGTCGGACGCGACCTTCGGTGCGGTGCGCGATCTCGCGCTGGGGCTGGGGAAGACGCCGGTCGAGGTGCGTGACTTTCCGGGGTTCATCTCGAACCGCGTGTTGTTGCCGATGATCAACGAGGCGATCTACGCGCTCTACGAGGGCGTGGCTTCGGTCGAGGCGATCGACACGGTGATGAAGCTGGGGATGAACCATCCGATGGGCCCCCTCACGCTGGCCGACTTCATCGGGCTCGACACGTGCCTGGCGATCATGAACGTCCTCTACGACGGGTTCGGCGACTCGAAGTACCGGCCGTGTCCGCTGCTCAAGCAGTACGTCGCCGCCGGCTGGCTGGGCAAGAAGTCGGGACGCGGTTTCTACGACTACGCCGGGGCCACGACGTGATCGAAGCCGCGCGGCCCGGCGCGTTCGAACTCAGCGACGAGCAGCGCGCGATCGGCGAGGTCGCGCGCGACGTCGCGCAGCGCGAGATCGCGCCGCACATCGCGCAGTGGGATCGCGAGCACGTCTTCCCGCGCGCGCTGTACGCCAAGCTCACTGCGGCGGGGCTCATGGGGATGCTCGTCCCCGAAGCGTTCGGCGGCGTGGCGGCGGACTACGTGTCGTACGCGCTGGCGATCGAGGAACTGGCGAAGGTCGATGCCGGGACCGCGGTGACGGTCTCGGTGCATTCGATGATCTGCAACGCGATCGCCAAGCTGGGCTCCGCGGCGCAGCAAGCGCGCTGGCTCGAGCCGCTCGCGACCGCCGACGTCATCGCCGGGTTCGGCCTCACCGAGCCCGACGCCGGCTCGGATGCCGCCGCGATCCGCGCGACCGCACGGCGCGACGGCGACGGCTGGGTGCTCAACGGGCGCAAGCAGTGGTGCACCAACGGCGCGTACTCCGGCGTGATCATGGCGATGTTCCGCACCGGCGGCGCGGGATCCAAGGGGATCAGCGCGTTTCTGGTCGACACCGCGCTCCCCGGCGTCGTCGTCGAGAAAACGACCGAGAAGCTCGGCATCCACACCTCCAATACGGTCGATCTCGCCTTCGACGACATGCGTGTCCCGGCCGAGGCGCTGCTGGGCGCCGAAAACGCCGGGCTGACCCAGGCCCTGGCGACGCTGACCTCGGGGCGGATCGGCATCGCTGCGCAGGCGACCGGGATCTTGGCCGCGTGTTTGGACGCCTCGGTGACGTTCGCCAAGGACCGCAGCGCGTTCGGCAAACCGATCGGCGCCTTCGAGGGGGTCTCGTTCAAGATCGCGCGCATGGCTACCGATCTCGACGCCGCGCGGCTGCTGGTGTACCGCGCTGCGGCGCTCGCGGACGCCGGCCGTCCCTTCACCGTCGAGGCATCCAAAGCCAAGCTGTTCGCCTCGACCAAAGCGCGCGAGCACGCCTCCGAGGCGCTGCAGATCCACGGCGGATACGGCTACACCACGGAGTTCCCGGTCGAACGGTACTACCGCGACGCGAAGATCACCGAGATCTACGAAGGCACGTCGGAGATCCAGCAGCTCGTGATCGCTCGAGGGATTCTCGGCCGCTTCGAGTGACCGTTGCGGCTTGTGGCGACGGCGATGACGTTGGTGGCTGGAGGTGAGGGAGCGACCCCTGGGTCGTTGAGCGCCGTCGTAGGTGTCCAGCTCCAGGTCCGGGGGAACGACGCGGCGCAGCGCTCCGGCGTCGGCGCGCCAGTGCACGAACAAGTGCGTCGCGCCAATCCAACGCGACCGTCCACGGGCATCCTGCGACCTTTCGATGTCGGGCAGGATGGTCTTCGATGTGCCGAGCTTCGGCGCTCAGCCCGCCGATTCTATGGGAGTTGGTCGCTCAGCGAGCGACCGCGGATTCAGTGAGAAGTTCCCTCATGAGAACGCCTGACTCTTGAGAAGTTCAACTGTGAAGAAGAGCAATTTGGCAGTGTTCGATGGGCTTGCCGTTCCCCAGGTTGCGGTGAACGTGAGAGCACCTCCCGCCGACAGACCGATCGCCGCCGCTTGAGTAATTCCAACACGGATGAAGTTATCAATGTTGAACTTCGGCGAAATCGACAGCGTATTGGCACTGGAGTTCGTGACCAGGTCTGCTTCGAATGTCCATTGGGCGTTTGACGCGCCCGCGACGCACGTCACGGCGCCTGTGTCGCAGACGAACACGCCGCCCAAATACATCCGAAGTCGAAGCGTGGGCGACCCGGTGGTGCTGTAGTTTCCCTCGGCTTTGACGCGGAGCATGAATCCATTTTGCGCACCAATCGTGTCATCGACCACCGAACCAGCCGGAAGGCTGTACGGCATCCCGGTGAACGCCGTCTCGGCGGTCGTGTTCACGACAGATGACGACCCGCCCCGAGAGACCATCAACAGCGATGCTCCGGTATTCATCGTCGGGCCGAAGGTCTGCCCGGCAACGGTCATTCCGTTGATCCATTGGGCGGCGGGAATCGGGAATCCATTATTACCGAACGGCCATACGAGACATGGCCACAGACCGGCGGCGAATGTGAATGCGCCTCGATTCTTGAAGGTGTTCGCCGGATCATTAGCCGCCAAGTTCATGCCGATGAAGTTGTACGGGCCCGGAAACGCCGTGCGATTCGGATTCTGAGACATCTGAACGGCGGCTGCATCCCCGCCCAGTGAGCCCCCGAAAAACGTATTGTTATCCCCATCGCGGAGGTCAACTGCAACCGCTCCAGTCGAGTGTCCAACCCAGACCGAGGCGTCATTAAAGACATTGTGCTGGCAACCCCAGGCGAAAGTTGGTCCCGTATTCGGGGGGTCGCCTCCAGCCTGTCCATTGAGGATCGTGATGTCATTCGGAACTCCGCCGAAGGCAATTCCAGCGGTCGCTCCACAGTTCACCGTCGTGACGATTCCAAGGTTCGTGAACGTATTGTTGCTCGCGCCGACGAGGTAGCCGTTGCTATTCAGCCAAAGATGAGCTTGTGTGCAGTTCCGCAACAGCACATTGTTGAACTGCGATCCGCTCAGGCTAAAGACAACGAGCCCTAGTCCGGCCGCACCTTTGCCGTCGATTTCGATGTCTCGCATCGAGAACGTGTCGATCGCCCCTGGTATCTTCACGACGGCGTTATTCGCGCCTGAGGCGCCTATCCAAAGAATTCGCGACGTATTGGGCGCCGCTAACACCTGCGGGGGGGCCTGTCCGCCAAATTGAATCGCGGTGGCCGAACCCGCGCCGGCGCCTTCAACCGATATCCTGCTGAGCGTCGACGCGGACGTCCCACCGTTACCGAGCGTCAGCGTCGAGCTGATCGCATAGATTCCGGGCGGAAAATATAAAGTGCCGCCGCCAGCGGCCGAGAGCGCACTATACGCGGCCCCTATAGCTGCGGTATCGTCGGTCGTTCCATTTCCGGTAGCCCCGTACGATCTTACATCGAATCTATCGGCCATCAGTCTTCACCCTTTGAGTGCCTGTTGTTCACCCTAGCTCGCGTTTCAAGACCCGTGCGAACGGAGCCTTGCGCATTGACGACGGGAGTGTGAGATCCCTCGGCGGAGTTTAAGAAAGACTAAGAGGATCGAAGGCCAAGGGCAACATCGTCGTCGACGCGCTGCCGCAGCCGGCGCGCGCGCGCATCCCGGCGCTTGCCGGCGCCGGTACCGCAGGCGGCGTCGTCTGGGGATCACGTCCCGCCGCCGACCATGATCGCCGACCCGGCGCAGTACTCGCCCTACCTGACGGGTGACGCGCAGTACGCGCGGGTCGACTGCGACGAACCGGTGCGCCGCGACGCCTCGATCGAAGCGATGGCGAAGCTTCGCCCGATCGACGCCGGCGGGACGATCACTGCCGGCAACGCGCCGGGCGTGAACGACGGCGCGGCGGCGCTCGTGCTGTCGTCGGCCGAGTACGCGCGCGGCGTCGGAGCGACGCCGATCGCCGAGATCGTCGACCACGCCGCGGTGGCCTGGGATCCGCCCTACCTGGCGCTCGTCCCGGCGATGGCGGCGCAAAAACTGCTCGACGCGCAGGGGCTGCGTGCCGCCGACATCCACGTCTGGGAGATCAACGAAGCCTTCGCCGCCGTCGCGCTCACCGCCGCGGCGCGGCTCGGGCTCGATCCGTCGACGATCAACGTGCGCGGCGGCGCGGTCGCGCTCGGGCATCCGATCGGGGCCTCGGGTGCGCGCATCGCCGCTGCCGTCGTGCAGCAGTTGCGCCAACGCGGCGGCGGTCTGGGGATCGCTGCGATCTGCAGCGGCGGCGGACAAGGGGACGCTGTTGCCGACCCGCCCCGAGGTCAGCGTCGCCAGGGCCATCGCTGCGCAGGCGACCGGGATCTTGGCCGCGTGTTTGGATGCCGCGGTGACGTTCGCCAAGGACCGCAGCGCGTTCGGCAAACCGATCGGCGCGTTCGAGGGCATCTCGTTCAAGATCGCGCGCATGGCGACCGATCTCGATGCGGCGCGGTTGCTGGTCTACCGCGCGGCGGCGCTGGCGGACTCGGGCCGGCCGTTCGTCATCGAGGCATCCAAAGCCAAGCTCTTCGCCTCGACCAAAGCGCGCGAGCACGCCGCCGAGGCCGTGCAGATCCACGGTGGCTACGGCTACACCACGGAGTTCCCGGTCGAGCGGTACTACCGCGACGCGAAGATCACCGAGATCTACGAAGGGACCTCGGAGATCCAGCAGCTCGTGATCGCACGCAGCCTGTTGGGCCGGCTCGATTAAGTCCTTGGTGTGAAGCTGTCGCTGACCAGCGTCGCGGTCACGCGCGAGTCGCTCGATTCGAGCTGCTCTGGGCTGATCTGCTGACGGACGCGGAAGCGGCCGTCGTAGGTGACCGGGCACAGCACGTCGAGCGCATACGTCGTCGTGCCGTCGTCGTGCTCTTCGTAGCCGGACGGGCCGGGGACGGTGAAGTCGGCGACGATCGCGAGCGTCACCCGCGACTCTTGGCGTTGGTTCACCCGGTAGGTGGTGTTCCCGGTGGCGGGCCGCGCCAAGGGCGTCGTCCAGCTCGCGCCGGCGCTGACGTCGCGGTCCGCGAGGATCCCACGCGACAGCAGCGGGACGATGCGGCGCGCCTGCGCGCTGAGCAGCCGCTTCGGATCATAGGTGATCGTGCCGTCGCGGAAGATCGCGATGCGGATCGCCGGCTGTACGGACTCGCGGCCCGAGTAGGCCGCGTCGACGACGAGGGTGCCGTCGGCGGGCGCCGCGATCACGTCGATCTGCAGGCGGCCGTAGTCGGTGCTGGTGAAGCCGCGCTGCACCGCGGCGCGGCCCGACTCGGTCGTGTGCAGGTCGCCGCCGGTGAGACCGGAGACGTGCGTGTCGCGGCTCGTCTGCAGCGTGTAGGAGACGTCGTACGTCAGCGTCCGCAGCGGTTTGACGTCGGCGGCGCGTACCGTGGACGGCACGGCGAGCATCAGCGCAACGCTTAGCGCGAGCGAAGCAGACCGCATCGGTAACCTCCTGCACGCCGCATCATGCCCCGTCCGGGTCCGGTCCGGGATCGAGAAAGCGGTCGCGCAGCTCCGGCGTGGGGAGCGGGCAGGTATCGCTGCGCCCGAACCAGCGGTAGCGGTTGCGCGCGATCCAACGGTAGGCGGCGTCGCGCGCCGCGCGCGGGATCAGGATCGCGGCGAACGCGAGCGGCCACGGGGCCCGCAGGCCGAGCGCGATGTGCAGCGCGGCGTCGCTGCGCTCGTAGCGGCGGCCGTGGTCGAGCAGCACGACCGAGTCCGGCTCGAGCGGGTCCGAGACGCGCTCGCCGAGCAGCTCGCGCGCCCGCGGCGACTGCAATGACGCGAACGCGAAGCGGCCGGCCGGATCGTTCGCCGCGATGAACCGCACCGCGGCGTTGCACACGTTGCACACGCCGTCGAACAGGACGACGGCGTGCTGCTGGTCGGACACCGCAGCGCGGCTTACTTCTTGAAGAACGTGTCGCTGACCAGCGTCACGATCATGTGCGTGCTGGTCGTGATCGACTCGTCGACACCGATCTGCCGGTGGATCTTGGCGGTGAGATCGTACGACATGGGCGACACGAGGTCGGTCGCGTAGTTCGTCGTCCCGTGGTCGCTTTCGTCGAAGCCGTTGATGCCGGCCACGGAGATCGAGCCCTCGAGTGCGATCGTCGCCTGAACGCCGTCGACGCTGCTGACGCGATAGGTGGTGTTCCCCTTCGCCGGCGGCGGCGCGGCGATCGTCCACGACGAGCCCGGGCTCACGTTGCGATCCGCGATGAACCCGCGGGCGAGCAGCGGCAGGACGTGCAGCGCCTCGGGGCCGAGCTGTTTGGTCGGATCGGCGGCCAGCCGCCCGTCGGCGTACAGCGCGACGCGCGTCTTGGGTTGACTCGTGCGCGTCCCGATATAGGTCGCGTCGACGACGAGGCCGCCGTCCTTGGTCACCGCGACGATGTCGATCGTCAGCCGCCCGGTCTCGCCGCCGTCGAGGCCGACACCGGCGGTCCCGTTACCGGAGGAGACGCCCGGATTGTCCGACATCGGCGAGCCGCCGCCCATGCCGGAGTTGAAGCCCGACGTTTTCTTCTCGTGGTAGCTGTGCGCCGACGACTGCACGTCGTAGACGAGCGAGCGCAACACCTTGAGCGGTGCGTCGGCGGCGGTCGCCGCGACGGGAACGGCCAGTGCCGCGAGAACGCCGAGAGCAAGCAGGCAGCGCATGGCGAACGGCCCTCCTTCGCTGCGCGGAAGTTTCGGCGCGCCGCCCGCCTGCGGCCTCTCGCGAAGTGCGACGATTGTCGTCCAGGGCTCGTCTTTCGCCGCGCGGAACGCTCGGCGCGCCATGAAGCTGATGGAGTACCAGGGCAAAGACCTGTTCCGGCGCGTCGGGATACCGACGCCCAACGGCGTCTACACGACCGACGCCGGCGACGTGAAGGCGTATCTCACCGAGCATCCCGGATCGTGGGTGCTCAAGAGCCAGGTGATGATGGGCGGCCGCGGCAAGGCCGGCGGGATCAAGTTCGCCGACGACGCGCAACAGGGTGAGACGCTGGCGCGCGAACTGCTCGGCAAAGTGCTCAAGTCGGTCCAGAATCCCGACGGCGAGGAAGTCAAGTCGCTGCTCGTCGAGGAGAAGGTCGACATCGCGAGCGAGGCCTACGTCTCGATCACCATCGACCGCGCGGCGAAAAAGCCGGTCGTGATGGTCTCGCGCTTCGGCGGCATGGACGTCGAAGAGGTCGCGGAAAAAAACCCCGACGACATCAAAAAGTATTGGGTCGATGCCTCGATCGGCTACTCGCCCTACATCGGGCGCCGGCTCGCCTTCGCCGCCGAGCTTCCGGCCGGGTATCGCAAAGGGTTCCCGGCGATCCTCGGCGCGCTGTACACGCTGTTCATGGACTACGGCGCGAACTTGGTCGAGATCAATCCGCTGGTGTTGACCAAGGATGGTCGCGTGATCGCGAGCGATGCCAAGGTCGAGCTCGACGACAACGGTCTCTACAAACATCCCGAGATCGCGCAGTGGAACAGTGAATCGCCCGCCGACGAGGATCAGGCCGCCGCGGTCGCGATCGGGCTGGGGATGTCGAACTACGCCAAGCTCGGCGGTACGATCGGGGTGATCGCCAACGGCGCGGGCTTGGGGATGGGCACAATGGACGCGATTCGCAGCGCCGGCGGCGAAGCGGCGAACTTCCTCGACATCGGCGGCGGCGCGCAAGCCGACCTGGTGAAGAAGAGCTACAACCTGGTGACCTCCGACCCCCGCGTCAACGCGATGTTCATCAACATCTTCGGCGGGATCACGCGCGGCGATCAGGTCGCCAGAGGCATCGTCGAGGCGCTCGCCGGCGACGATGTGCGCAAGGTCCCGCTGGTCGTGCGCCTGACCGGCACCAATGCTGAGGAGGGCCGCCGCATCTTGGACGCCGCAGGCTTCGTGCCGGTCGAAACGATGGACGAAGGCGCCGCCCGCGCCGTCGCACTCGCGAACGGGAGATAGAGAAGATGTTGTTACGAGCCCCCTGGGGGAATCCGGATCGTACCAGAGTGACGCCGGGCTCGACGGTCGGGGGGCCCCGCGCCGAAGGCGTGGGGGGCGCGGAGCCTGGGGCGGAGCGCCTTTAAACATGAGTATCTATCTCGACAAGAACTCCAAAGTTATCGTGCAAGGCATCACGGGGCGCGAAGGGGCGTTTCACACGCAGCGGATGCTGGCGTACGGGACGCAGATCGTCGGGGGCGTGACGCCGGGCAAAGGCGGGACCACGATCGAGACCGGCCAGCCGGTGTTCGACACGGTCAAAGACGCGGTCGACGCGACCGGGGCGACGCACTCGATCCTGTTCGTTCCGCCGTTCGCGGGCGCCGATGCGCTGTGGGAGGCCTACGACGCGGGGATCACCCTGGCGGTGTGCATTACCGAGGGGATCCCGGCGCACGACATGCTGCGGGTGGTCGCGACCACGTCCGGGATGCGCATCATCGGCGGCAACTGCCCCGGGGTCATCTCGCCGGGCAAGTCGCTCGTCGGCATCATGCCCGGCCACATCTTCAAAGAGGGCAACGTCGGGATGATCTCGCGCTCGGGGACCCTGACCTACGAGATCGTCGACGGCCTCACCCGAGCCGGCTTCGGCCAATCGACCTGCGTGGGGATCGGGGGCGACCCGATCATCGGGACGACCTTCGTGGACTGCCTGCGTGCCTTTGCCAACGACCCCGAGACCACGGCCCTCGTCGTCGCCGGCGAGATCGGCGGCTCGGACGAAGAAGACGCCGCCGCATTCATCCAGGCGCACATCCCCGACAAGCCGGTCGTGGCGTTCATCGGCGGACGGTCCGCGCCCAAGGGGAAGCGGCTCGGCCACGCCGGGGCGATCATCTCGGGCAACACCGGGACCCCCGAGTCCAAGGTCAAGGCCTTCGCCGACGCCGGGGTCCCCGTCGCCGACCGGCCCTCCGACATCCCCAGGCTGCTGGCGGAACGGCTCAAGCCGATCCCGGCCTAGCCGTGCAGGGCGGCTACCAGTGTGAGGACTGCGGCGAGGCCGTCTGGCTCGCGACCACCCGCGCCGAGCTCGCCTGGCTCAAGAACCGGCGCCACATCGTGCTCGAGGTGCAGCGCCACCTCGGCTCGGGCCTCGACGGCTGGATCGACGAAGGGCTCACCTTCCTCGAACGCCACGATGGGCACGGCGTGACGGTGGCCGAGCGGGGCTGCGGCACACGACCCTGAGGAATCTCTGAGGGGAAGGTCCCCCGCCTCTTTCGAAGGGGGACCGGTGCGCACTGAAGTCCGTCCCGGAAGGGGCTGGACTTTGCGGCGCGATCAAACCACCACCCTTCGAAAGGATTGGTGCTCGTGGCAATACCTCATTCCGTGAGGAAAGGTGTCGTCGCGGTTCTGCTGCTCATCGCATTCGTGCTCCAGGGAACGACAAGCGTTCTGGCAGGCACGACCGGTGGGATCAGCGGCACCGTCGTCGATCCTCAAACAAGCCAACCCGTCGCCGGCGCGCGCGTCACGGTTGCGAGCCCTTCGCAATCCCAGACCACGACGTCCGATGCGACCGGACGATTCTCGTTCATCTCGCTCAACCCCGACACGTACACCGTCTCCATACCGGCGTCAACGACCCGCGACGCGGTATCGGTGAGCGGCGTGACGGTCCAAGCCGACCAGACCATCAACGTCTCGGTCCAGCAGCCCACGAAGCTCAAGGTCATCGGTACGGTGACCTCGCGCGCCGCGGGGGCGCTGGTCAAACCGGGCACGACGTCCGACGTCTACTCGATCAACGCCGTGACGCAGGACAAGGCCTCCGGCGTCGGCGGCGGCGGTAACCTCAACAGCGCGTGGTCCGCGATCGCCACCGTTCCGGGCGTGTTCGTCACGAGCGGCCAAGCCGGTTACATCGGCGCCGGCCCGACGATCAGCATCCGCGGCGGCGACTACGACCAGATCGGTTACGAGCTGGACGGCGTCCCGGTCAACCGCGCGTTCGACAACTACCCGTCCGGGCCGCTCTCCTCGCTGGGACAGCAGGAGCTGCAGGTCTACACCGGCGCACCGGCGGCCAACGCCGAGGCGAACGGTATCTCGGGCTACATCAACCAGGTCATCCGCACCGGCACCGCGCCGGCCTCGCGGAACCTCGATCTCGCCGTCGGCACCCCGATCTTGTACAACAAGCTGTCGTTCGAGGCTGGCGGCGCCAACCCGACGCGCACGTTCTCGTACTACCTCGGTGCCGGCGCGTACAATCAGTCCTTCCGGTACTACGATCAGTACAACGGCGCGAGCCTGCAGCCGTACTGGGGCGCAGCCCTAGCACCGTGCCCGAGCGCGGCCCCGATCGGGTGCCACGGCCCGCAAGGCCAAGACTACACCAACGGTGGGCAGTCGAACCAGTATGCATGGGCGCTCGGCCCGTACAGCGCGTTCAGCGGGTTCGTCCCGTACATCCAGGACCGCGATACCGTGGTGAACCTCCACTTCGGGATCCCGCGCAAGGACGGCAACCGCGACGACGTCCAGGTGCTGTTCGACAACAACTTCATCAACAACCGGATCCCGAACTCGACCAACGATCAAGGCGGCGACGCCTTCCTCAATGCTATCGGACAGGGCACGCCCACCTACGCGGACGGCTATCACTTCATGGCCGCGCCGAACGGAACCGTCCTTCCGGCCGGATTCACCGGCGGTAACGGTGCCGGGGCGCCCTATCTGTTCCCCGACACCCCGGGTGGGCGTGCGTTCGGCGCGTCCATCGATCCCAACCGCGAGGACGCGTTCAACAACAACCAGGCGATCGTGAAGCTGCAGTACCAGCGCAACTTCGGAACCAACGCGTTCCTGCGCGTGTACGGCTACACGTACTACTCCGACTGGTTGCAGAACGGTCCGCAATCGGCGCTGCAGTTCAACCTGGGCATCCCGGCCCAGTACCTGCTCGACAGCCACACGCGCGGCGTCAGCGCGCAGTTCTCGGACCAAGTGAACTCGCAGCACCTCATCTCGGTGCAGGGCGCGTACACGACGGCCTCGACGATGCGCTACAACAACTCCGGGATCGGCAACAACCCGCAGGTCGGTTTCCTCGTCAACTCGACGAACCCGTACAGCGGTATCTGCTACAACGGCCCGGCCGGCACGTCCGGCCCGTGCGCGTTCGGGGCGTTCACCCCGACCCGCTTCACCGCGAAACAGGCGTACCTCGGTACGATCACGCCTGCGAGCACGTGGGGCAACACGTGCGGTGGCCCGTGCGCGTACGTCGTCGGGAACACCGGCGTGAGCGCGACCTTCAACACGGTCGTGCCGAAGTTCGCCTCGGCGTCGATCACCGACCAGTGGAAACCGTCGGATCGGATCAACATCAACCTCGGGCTGCGTTACGACAGCTTCGTGTTCGACGGCGCCGATACGACCAACTCGCCGGCACGCCAGTTGTTCTACAACGCGTACAACCTGGTGAACGGCACCAACATCGTCAACGTCCCGAACCAAGTCGAGTCGTACAGCATCCTCCAGCCGCGCATCGGAATGACCTACACGGTCGATCCGAACACGGTGCTGCGTCTGAGCTACGGCCGCTATGCCGAAGCTCCGAACAGCGCGTTCGAGCAGTACAACTTCCTGCAACCGAACGATGTCGCCAGCCTCGCGCGCTTCGGCAACTTCGGTCTGCCGACGACGCCCGCGCATCCGGTGCGGCCGTCGATCGCCGACAACTACGACTTCTCGTTCGAGCATCAGTTCGGCCGGGACACGGCGCTCAAGTTCACGCCGTTCCTGCGCAAAACGCAGGACCAGATCCAGCAGTTCTTCCTCGATCAGCGGACGAACTTCGTCTCGGGGCTGAACGTCGGCAAGCAGACGTCGCAAGGCTTCGAGCTCGAGGTCGACAAGGGTGACTTCTCGCGCAACGGACTCGCGGCGCGCATGTCGTTCACCTACACCAACAGCTACATCAACTACACCAATCTCGGCAACGGCAGTTCGGTCGTGACGCCGATCAACCAGGGCATCCAGGCCTACAACGCCTACACGTCCTTCTGTGCCGTGAATCCGACCGATGCACGCTGCGGAAAGACCCAGGGCGGCATGGCGCCGTCTGCCTGCTACTCGACGACCGGGGCTCCCATGCCGTGCGGCCCCGGCACGATCGCGAACCCGTACTGGAACGCTCCGGTGCAAGCGCTCGTGGATGTGAATGCGAACTTCCCGACCTTCTCGCTGTTCCCGGGCGGCGCAGCCGGTGCCGGCGGGTACACCACGTACGGGGCACCGTATGTGGCGACACTGCTCTTGCAGTACAAGCACGGGCCGTTGGCGATCACGCCGGCGCTCCAGTTCGCGGGCGGTCAGCGCTACGGCGTGCCGCTCTCGACCCCCGGCATCGTGCCGGATGGGGGCTGCAACGCACTCCCCGGCTCGACGGTCGGAGACCCGCGCTATCCGTACGGTGGCGCTCCGGGTGGAGCACCGTTCGACGCCGTAGGGTGCGGCCAGGCGATCGCGATCCCGAATCAGTTCACGAAGGCATTCGACGGCGTGGGCGGGCTCGTAGCGCCCAACTCGATCCAGCTGCACACGCAGATTACGTACGACGTGAACAAGCGCGTGACGCTGGTCGGGAACTTCGCGAACATCATCAACCGCTGCTGGGGCGGCACGAAGGTTGCCTTCGGCGTGAACCAGGCTTGTGGTTACACGACCCCGACTCCGGAAGACGGCGGGAACCCGCTCATCGGGAACGCCTTCAACCCGGGTTGGAATCTCCAGCCGCAAGGGACGTTGCCGTACTTCCCGACGTTCCCGGGCTTCCCGTTCAACATGTACTTCGAGGCACGGATCAAAATCTAGGCCTCGGCGTCAGCTGAACATGATTACGGCCTCCGCTTCGGCGGGGGCCGTTTTTCTTTTGCACCGTCGTATTTGGGGCTGGGGCTCGGGGCGCGGGCGGGCGTGGTCCCTCCCGGGCACGCTCCCTGCGCGCTTCGTGCGCTTCGGTCGCTACGTGCTCCGTCGCTCTCGCCATCCTGGCTCCGCTCCTGCGCAAGTACCCGGGATGAACCACGCCCGCCCGCGCCCCTCCTGGCCGGAAGGTTGTCGGTGCGCGATTGGTCGGCGCCCCATCGCTGAGGGCCGGGGGGTGGGGCGCTGGCGCCTCGTGGGGTCAGCGGGATGGTGGAGTTGCCGGGCACGTGGCAGGTGGTCGTGGTGGGGCCCTGCGGCTTGATAAAAGAGCGCCCTTAGACGGGGCGCTCTCGGGGGTGGGGGGCTTCCCCGGGGTTATTGGGGGAGGCGGAGTTTTTGGCCGGCTTGGAGGGCGGCGGTGTGGAGGTGGTTGGCGGCCATGATCTGGTCGACGGTCGATTGGACGTCGCCATTGGCTTGCGTGCGCCCCTCGGCGAGGCTCCACAGGGTTTGTCCGCTCGTCACGGTCACCGTCGTGTAGGTCACGGGCGGGGCCGCGTGGACGGTGCTGGACAAGGCCGGGAGCGTCACGGCCAGGCTGAGCGCGCCCAGCGCGACCAGCGGCATGAGGGTTGGTTTCCGTTTGGACGTCCCGTACATGATGCTCCCCAATCCCTAGATGTTGTGCCGAACGCTCGTTCGTCCCCCATATGGTACCAAGGTGAGTCCGTCGGAGTCAATATGGGTGCGAACATATGTTTGCCTGGGCGGGCTTGGTATGGTAGGATACCCGCAATCACGGCGGCGTCGTTGTGACGCCGTTCGCAAAGCGTCGCATGGCGCAATGCCTACTGGGTGGCATTCTCAAGGGGGGCTCGATGGCCGAACGGGCCACTACGGACAAGCAGCAGCGGATCCTCGAGGTGATCCGCGAGTTCTCGCTCGAGCACGGCTACCCGCCGTCGGTCCGCGAGATCGGTGAGCGCGTCGGGCTTTCCTCGTCCTCGACCGTCCAGTCGCACCTCAAGACCCTCGAGCGGCGGGGGCTGCTCAAGCGCGATCCGACCAAGCCCCGCGCGCTCGTCGCCGCACGCGCCGAAGGCGAGCTCGCCCCGATGGCTTCGGTCACGTTGCCGATCGTCGGCCGGGTCGCCGCCGGCGTCCCGATCACCGCGACCGAGAACCTCGAGGACCAGTTCGTGCTGCCGGCGTCATGGGTGCCGCGCGCCGGCGGCTTCATGCTGCGGGTGAAGGGCGACTCGATGATCGACGCGGCGATCCTCGACGGCGATTTGATCGTGGTCGAGCCGCGGCCCAGCGCGAACAACGGCGAGATCGTGGTGGCGATGATCGACGGAGAGGCGACCGTGAAGCGCTTCTACCGCGAGGACGGGCGCGTGCGGCTGCAGCCGGAGAACGCCGCGATGCCGCCAATCTACGCCGACGATGTCACCATCGTCGGTCGGGTCGAGGCCGTCATCCGGAGGCTCTGAGCCGCACCTCGACGCTTCTCCGGCCGGCGACGGGTTCATCGCGCGGCTGGAACGTGCCGTAGCGCCGTTCGCGCAGCGCTTCACCGAGGCGCCGGCGGTGCGCGCGCTGCAAGGTACGCTTCCCGTCGCCCTCGGTGTCGCGCTGGCCGCGCTGCTCGCGCGCTTCGCGGTCGTGCTGCTGGCGCGCCCGTTCGTCGGATGGCCGGCCGGCCTGCGGCTCCTCGTCGCCTTCATCCCGAGCGCCTTTGCGATCGCGTCGGTGGTGATGCTGATCGTGCTGTCGTTTGCGCTGGCCCGGCGCTTGCGCTATCCCGTCGCGGTCGGCCTCGCGGTCAGCGCGTTCGCGTTCGTCATGGCCTTGCCGCGCGAAGCGCTCGGCGATCGTGCGTCCTTGGCGCACACGTTGGGAATCAGCGGCATCTTTACCGCGATCGTCATCGCGCTCGCCGCGGCCGGGGCGATCTCGCTGGGGCGGCGGCGCCTCGGTGCGGTCCGCGGTACCGCGGCGGGCGCCGCCGGCGTCGTGGCGGCGTCGGGCGCGCTCTTCGCGCTGCACCTTTCGCCGGCGAGCGGGCTCGCCGCCGCGCTCGCGCCGCTGGCGACTTTGGGCGACAGTTTCGTCGCGCTGCTGACCATCACGGCGCTCGAGGCCGCCCTGTGGCTGGTCGGGATCCACGGGCCCGCGCTGCTCGCGGCGATCGTCGTCCCGGTCTACTTGCAGCTGCAGGGCGACAACATCGCGGCGCTGGGCCATCACGCGCCGATCCCGCACATCGTGGTCGTCACGACGTTCCTGTTCGTCTTTCCCGGCGGCGCCGGCGCGACGTTGCCGCTGGTGCTGCTGCTGCTGCGCAGCCGGGTGGCGCGCTTGCGCACGTTCGCCTACGCGACGCTCGTGCCGTCGCTGTTCAACGTCAACGAGCCGGTGATCCTCGGGCTGCCGCTGGCCTACAATCCCGTGCTGGCCGTGCCGTTCGTCGTCGCACCGGTTGCGCTCGCGAGCACGACGTTCGCCGCGATCGCGCTGGGTTTGGTCGCGCGGCCGGTCGTCTACATGCCGTATTGGGTGCCGTCGCTGGTGAGCGCGTTCGTCACGACCCTCGACTGGCGGGCCTGCGTGCTCGTCGCCTGCAACGTCGTTCTTGCCGGCGCGATCTGGCTGCCGTTCGTGCGCGTCTACGAGCGCGCCGAGGCCGCGCGCGCGGTACGCGCGTAGCGTGGATGCGAGCGTGATCGAGACGCTGTTGGGCGCGCTCGAGGTCGATCCGCGCGTGCGTGCCGCCGCGGCGGCCGCCGCGCCGTGGCTGCTGCGGCGCGACGCGCACCGAACGGCCGTCCACGCGCGCGTGCTGCGCGCGTTTCTCGACGAAGGGATCGCCGAGAGCGACCTCGCCGGGACGACAGGCTACGGCTACGACGATGCGGCCCGCGAGCGCTACGAATCGCTCCTAGCGCGCGTCTTTCGGGCCGAACGCGTGCTGGCACGGCTGGCGATCGTCAGCGGAACGCACGCCATCGTGGCCGGACTCGACGCCCTCGTCGCGCCCGGCGCGACGCTGGTGGCGGCGAACGGCGCGCCCTACGACACGCTGCGCCACGCCATCGTGACCGCCCCGCACTCGCTGGTCTCGCGCGGCGTGCGCTACGTCGAGGTGCCGCGAGCCCCCGACGGTGGAACCGAAGCCGCGGCGCTGCGTGCGACGCTGCGGGCCGAGCAGCCGGCGCTGCTGTTCGTTCAGCGTTCGCGCGGCTACGCCGCGCGGCGGTCGCTCGACATCGACGCCATCGCGGCGATCGTCGCGGCGGTGCGCGAGGCGCATCCCGCAACGGTCGTCTTCGTCGACAACTGCTACGGCGAGCTGGTCGAAGAGCGCGAGCCGCTCGAGGCCGGCGCCGACGTCATCGCCGGATCGCTGATCAAGAACGTCGGCGGCGGGCTGGTACCGGGCGGCGCCTACGTGGCCGGGCGCGCCGACCTGCTCGAGCGCATCGCGGCGCGCGTCTTCGCGCCCGGGATCGGCGCCGGTTTGGGGCCGACCTTGGGCTTTGGTCGCGCGCTCGTGCAAGGGTTGTTCTACGCGCCGCTCGTCGTCGGCGAGTCGCTGCGCGGCCTCGAGTTCGCCGCCGCCCTCTTCGCCGAACTGGGATTCGCGGTCGATCCGTGTGCCGGCGCGGCGCGCACCGACATCGTGCAATCGATCCGGCTGGGCGCACCGGCGCAGCTCATCGCCTTCGCACGCGGTCTGCAGCGCGCGATGCCGCTCAACGCGCGCTTCGCGCCCGAGCCCGGACCAGTGCCGGGTTACGTCGATCCGGTCATCATGTCGAGCGGTTCGTTCGTGAACGGCGCGACGCTGGAGCTGTCGTGCGACGCGCCGCTGCGCCCGCCGTTCGAGGTGTACCTGCAGGGCGGCGTGACGGCCGAGCACGCGGCGCTGGGCGCGATCCTCGCCGCCGACGCGGTCCTGCGATCAGACCCTCCCTAGGTGGCGGCGGCGTCGGGCGCGGCCGCTTCGGGCGTGTCCTCACCCATGAAGCCGTAGAAGTAGTAGATCGAGCCGTCGTCGGTCTCGATCGCGATGCGGGTGTCCTCGAGCCGCGCCTCGACGATGCGGCGTCCCACCATCCCGCCGAGCAGCTCTTGCGCCTGCATGAACTCGGCGGCGCGCAGCGCTTCGGGGTCGATCTCCAGGAGGGGGTGGTCGTCTGGTTTCAACGCGGCATGCTTCCTGTGGAGAGGACCGATCGTCCGCTTCGCGCGAAGGCGGTCGGGCGATGTACGTCCTGGAGGTGATGAGCGGCCCGCTCGACGGCAAGACGTGGGCTTTCGAGCAAGAGATCACGATCGGCCGTGACGATGCGGTGGCAACCGCCTGCATCACGATCGATCGGTATATCTCCAGAAAGCATGCGCGCCTCTACCATGAAGGGGACGGCGGGTTGCGGTTGGCGGACCTGGCGAGCCGCAACGGGACCCGGGTTGCGGGCCGGTCGCTCGGTGCGCCCGAGCCGATCGACCTCGGCCAGCCCTTCGTCATCGGGCGAACGACCCTTCGCGTGACGCACGAATAGTGGGACCACGCACCGTGAACCTGGGGCGGTAGGGTGCGGATCGCGCGGACGGTCGGCGAGGTACGGGAAGCATTGCTGGGTGCGGCGCGGCCGGTGGGGCTGGTGCCCACGATGGGCGCCCTGCACGCCGGCCATTTGGCGCTGGTCGAGCGCGCCCGCGCGGAATGCCGCACCGTGGTGGTGTCGATCTTCGTGAACCCGCTGCAGTTCGGTCCGGCCGAGGACTACGCGCGCTACCCACGTGCCTTCGACGGCGACGTGGCGGCGCTGCGTGACGCCGGCGTCGATCTCATCTACGCCCCCGACGCCGCGACGATGTACCCGCCGGATTTCGCGACCGCGATCGATCCGGGCGCGGTCGGCGCGCGCTACGAAGGCGCCTTGCGACCGGGCCATTTCAAAGGCGTGGCCACGGTGTGCGTCAAGCTGTTCGCCACGGTGCTGCCCGAGCGCGCCTATTTCGGCGCCAAGGATGCACAACAGGTCGCCGTGCTGGGGCGCGTCGTCACCGACTTGAACTTGCCGCTCGAGCTGGTGGTGTGCGCGACGGTGCGCGAGAGCGACGGGCTGGCGCTGTCGAGCCGCAACGCGTACCTCGACGCGCAACAGCGCGCCGCGGCACCCGCGCTGCACCGCGCGCTGAGCGCGATCGCCCGCGCCGTGCACGACGGCGAGTACGACCGCGACCGCGCCGTCGCGCGCGGGCGCGCCGAGCTGCCGGCGTTGCTGCGCGAGGCGTACCTCGACGTCGTCGACCCCGCTACGTTCGAGCCGCCGGCGAACCTGCACGGTCCGGCGGTCGCGATCGCGAGCGCGTGGCTGGGCTCGACCCGCCTCATCGACAACGAGCCGATCTCCGTGCGGTGCGCTGCGGACGAGACGGTGCCGGCGTGAACGGGCGGCGCGTGCTGCTCGGCGTCACCGGCGGGATCGCCGCCTACAAGGCGGCCGCGCTGGCCAGCCGCCTGGTGCAGGCGGGCGCGATCCTCGACGTCGTGATGACCCGCGACGCCCGGCGCTTCGTGGGCGCGGCGACGTTCGCCGCGCTGTCGCGGCGCCCCGTCCACACCTCGCTCTGGGAGCGCACCGCCGAGATCCCGCACATCGCGCTGGCGCGCGAGAGCGACGTCGTCGCGATCGTTCCGGCGACGGCGAACACGATCGCAAAGTTCGCGCTGGGCCTCGCGGACGATCTGCTCAGCAACGTGGTGCTTGCCACGCGTGCGCCGCTGGTGATCGCGCCGGCGATGAACACCGCGATGCTCGAACACGCGGCGACGCGCGCGCATCTCGAGACGCTGCGCGCGCGTGGTGCGACGATCGTCGAACCGGGGATCGGATTTTTGGCCGAGCGCGAGCACGGTGCGGGCCGCCTGGCCGACGAGGACGTGCTGCTGGCCGCGATCGAGGGCGTGCTGCAGCGCACGCGCGATCTGGTCGGGGAGCGCGTGCTCATCACCGCCGGCCCGACGCGCGAAGCGCTCGATCCGGTGCGCTTTCTCTCCAACGCCGCGACCGGGACGCAAGGGATCGAGTTGGCGCGCGAGGCGCTCGCGCGCGGGGCCGCAGTCGACCTCGTGCTGGGTCCGACCTCGCTCGAGCCGCCCGCGGGCGCGAACACGGTGCGCGTCGCGACCGCGCGCGAGATGGACGCCGCGGTGCGCGAGCGCGCGCGCGACGCGACGATCGCGATCGCGACCGCGGCGGTCGCCGACTGGCGCCCCGCGACCACCCACGCCCACAAGGTGAAGAAGAGCGACGAGGCGGCGCCGCTCGAGCTCGAACGCAACCCCGACATCCTGGCCGGCTTGGGCGCGGCCAAGGACGGCTTGTTCTTGGTCGGCTTCGCTGCGGAGACCGAGGCGTTCGAGGTCAATGCGCGCGCGAAGCTGCGGCGCAAACAACTCGACGCGATCGCCGTCAACGATGTCGGCGACCAACGCGGGTTCGGCGCGGGCCCGAACGCGCTGGTCCTGTTGTGGGGCGCCGACGGGCGCAAGGATCTGGGACGCGGCTCGAAGCGCGAGCTCGCCGCCCGCCTCTGGGACGCGATCCTCGAGCTCAAACGCGCGGGGTCGGCCTAGCATGCTCTTGTGCATCGACGTCGGCAACACCGAGACCAAGCTCGGCGCGTTCGATGCCGCGGGCACCCTGGTCGGAACGTGGCGCGTCACGACCGCGCGGCGGCGCACCGCCGACGAGTACGGCGTGCTGTTCGCGGCGTTCTTCTCCGCGGCGAAGTTTTCGATCGGCGAGATCGAAGCGATCGTGGTTTCGTCGGTCGTGCCGGTGGTGGACCGGCCCTTGGCCGAGGGGTGCGAGAAGTACTTCGGCGTGCGGCCGACCTTCTTCACCGCTGCGACGCAACGCTCGATCCGCGTGCTGACCGATCGCCCGACCGAGGTCGGCAGCGACCTCATCGCCGGCGCGATCGGGGCGGTCGCCTTCGTCGGCGCGCCGTCGATCGTCATCAATTTCGGCACCGCGACGACGTTCGGTGCGATCGACAACGCGGGCGCGTATGCCGGCGTTGCGATCGCGACCGGGCTTCAGGTCTCGCTCGACGCGTTGGTCGGGCGCACGGCCAAGCTCCCGCAGGTTGCGCTGGTCGCGCCGGGTACGCCGATCGGACGCGACACCGTCACCGCCATTCAGGCGGGCCTGGTGTACGGCGCGGTCGGCCAAACCGAAGAGCTGGTGCGGCGCATGCGGGCGGTTCTGGGCGCCGGCGCGCGGGTGATCGCGTCGGGCGGGATGGCGCCCGTGGTCGCCGCCGAGACCGCGGTGATCGACCGGGTCGAACCGAACCTCGTGCTGCAGGGGCTGCGGGCCGACCACCTGCGTGCGGCGCGCGACTAGTCACGCAGGAAAGCGGACCGGCACCTCCGCAAGAAATAGGAGTCACTCGGTCGTGAGGTATCCGATGCCCCTGCTTCGTCTGTTCGTCCGCGCCGCCGCGGTGCTCGCGTCGCTCGCGCTGATTTTGGGCGGCAACGCTCGCCTCGACGCGGCACCGGCGCCGGTCGCCGCGGCGCTCGACGCCGCCAACCGGGATGCGACGTGCCCCGCCTGCCGCGACTTTTACCAGTTCGCCAACGGCGGCTGGCTCAAAGCGCACCCGATCCCCGGCGACCACGTGACCTGGAGCCACTGGGACGAGCTCGACGAGGCCAACTTGTTGGCGCTGCGCGCCGGCCTCGAGGCGGCCGCGGCGTCGCACGCCGCCGCGGGCTCGCGCGATCAAAAACTGGGCGACCTCTACGCCGCGTGCACCGACGAAACGGCGATCGAGGCCGTCGGCGCGACGCCGCTGCAGCCGCAGCTCGCCGCCATCGACGCGGTGAGCGATTTGCCCGGTCTCGCCGGGCTGGTCGCGAAGATGCACCACGACGGCATCTCGGGCGGCGCGTTCTTCACCTACTCCTCCGAGCCCGAACCCGCGGCGTCGGCGCGCACCGTCGGCGAGCTGTCCCAAGGCGGCCTCTCGCTGCCCGAGCGCGACTACTATACGCGCAGCGACGCGAAGTCCAAGCAGTTGCGCGAGGATTTTGCCGCGCACGTCGGCCGCGAGCTGGCGCTGGTAGGCGAGGATCCCAACCAATCCGCCGCCGATGCGCAAACCGTCCTGCGCGTCGAGACCGCGTTGGCCGCGGCGTCGCTGCCCAAGGCGCAGTTGCGCGATCCTAAGGTGACGACGAACCCATACCCGATCGCCAAATTGGCGACGCTGGGCAGCGCCATCTCCTGGCCGCAGTACCTTGCGGCGACCGGCTCGGCGACGGCGTGGCCGGTCAACGTCGACGAGCCGGCGTTCTTCCGCGGTCTCGACGCGATCCTCAAGAGCACGCCGACCGCCGACCTCAAGACCTATCTGCGCTGGCACTACGTGAGCACCAGCTCGCCGGAGCTCTCCAAGGCGTTCGTCGACGAGAACTTCGCCTGGGCGCAGAAGCTCTACGGGCTCAAGCAGCTCGAGCCGCGCTGGAAGCGCTGCATCCATACCGTCGACGGCGCGATGGACGAGTTGCTGGGCCAGCTGTTCGTCGCCAAGCGCTTTCCGCCCACGGCCAAGGCTCACGCCGAGACGATGGTGAGCAACCTGCGCGCCGCGTACAAGACCGATATCGGCGGACTCGACTGGATGACCGCGACGACCAAGGCCCGCGCGCTCGACAAGCTGGCCGCGATCGTTCAGAAGATCGGGTATCCCAACACATGGCGCGACTACTCGGCGCTCAAGATCGCGCGCACCGACTTCTTCGGCGACCTGCAGCGGACCCGAGCGTTCGCCCGCGCCTACGACATCCACAAGATCGGCAAGCCCACGAACCGCCTGGAATGGGGGATGCCGCCGCAGCTCATCAACGCCCAGTACGACCCCACCAACAACGACATCACCTTCCCCGCGGCGATATTGCTGCCGCCGTTCTTCTCGGAGAGCAACGACGACGCGCTCAACTACGGCGCGATCGGCGCGGTGATCGGGCACGAGATGACGCACGGTTTCGACGATCAAGGCCGCTTGTACGACAAGGTCGGAAACCTGAGCGACTGGTGGACGCGCGCCGACGGCAAGCAGTTCACCAGCCGTGCCGCGTGCATCACCAAGCAGTACGGATCGATGGAAGCGGCACCCGGCGTCAAGCAGAACGGGTTGCTCGTCACCGGCGAGTCGATCGCCGATTTGGGCGGGTTGCGCATCGCGTACAACGCCTACGAGCGATCGTTGGCCGGCAAGCCGCGCCGCACGTATTACGGCTACACCCCCGAGCAGCGTTTCTTCCTGGCGTTCGCCACGGTGTGGGCGGAGAACGAGACGCCGGAGTTCGCGCGGTTTCTGGGTCAGAGCAACGAGCATCCGGTGAACCGCAACCGGGTCATCGGGACGCTGGAAAACCTCCCCGAGTTCGCGGCGGCGTTCCACTGCAAAGCCGGCGACGCGATGGTCAAGCCGGTCGCAAAGACATGCAAGATCTGGTAACCCGGCGCGCCGCCGGCGGGCGACGCTAACGCGGCCAGCGCAACGCGGTGATGATGATGGCGCCGGCGGCCAGCACCGCCATCGGTATCTCCGAGCGCAGACCGTCGGCTAACGAGCCGCGCTGCCCGGCGCCGGGCGCGATCTTCCACGGCAGCGGAACGAACCGCGCGACGCGCGCGCGGTAGCGCGCGTACGCTGCTCCGGCCCGGGGTGCCAGCGCGCGTTCCTCGACCACGATAAGTGCGAGGTCGAGCGCGAGCACCCCGGCCACGACCAGCACGAACACCGGCCACGGGCCCAGCAGCCCGACGCCGACCGATTGGATCACGTTGCCCAGATAGAGCGGATTGCGCGTGAAGCGGTAGGGCCCCGAGACGCGCAGCTCGCCGACGTGCACGTCCTCCTTCCAGACGATCGCGGCGGCCAGGTAGCTCGAGGCCCAAACCCGCAGGGCGTAGCCGCCCAGGACGCATGCGACCGCCAGCGCGCCGGCCAGCTCCGGCCGGCCTGAGGTGACGAACACCGGGGCGAGCGGCTGGCCGGTGAATCCGGCCAGCTCGTAGCCGAAGAAGAACGCGGCACCATAGACGAGCCCGAAAACCGTAAAGCGCTTGCGATAGAACCAGGGCGCGCCGCCGGCCGGGGTGACGGTCTCGCTCATCGCGCTTCCTCCGGCCGCCGGCGCGTCGAAACCCTGCTCACCGGGCGGTGAGTACGGTTCTGTACCAAAATGCACATCCGGCGGCGGCCCGGCCGGCGTATGCTGTGAAGAGGACGGCGGCGCGCCTGCTTCTTCCCCGGAGCGGCCGACGCCAGCGCCGCCGTCCTCTACGCCGCCGCTGCGGCGAGGCGGGCACGCACGTATCGGCGTGGTACACTCTGTCGTCGTGCCCCATCCCCAACCCGTCGCAGGGCGTGCCGTCGCGCCGCTGTCGATCGGCCCCATCGAAGTCTGGCCGCCCATCGTGCTCGCGCCGATGTCGGGCGTGACCAACCGTACCCTGCGCGCCCTCTACAAGCCGTTCGGTTTCGGGCTGACCGTCACCGAGTTCGTCTCCTCCAACGCGCTGCAGTACGGCGCCAAGCGCACGATGGAGATGATCGACCAGCACGGGGTGGAGCGGCCGGTCTCGACGCAGCTTTGGGGCAACGATCCGGCCATCATGGCGCTGGCCGCCAAGGTCGTGCGCGAGTGCGGGGCCGACATCGTCGACATCAACTTCGGGTGTCCGGCGCCGAAGGTCACCAAGACCGAGGGCGGCAGCGCGTGCCTGCGCGACATCGCGCGTTGCGAGGCGATCATGAAAGCGGTGGTCGCCGCCGTCGATTGTCCGGTCACGATGAAGATGCGCCTCGGTTGGACCGAGAGCGAGCAGGTCTTCGTGGAGGTCGCCAAACGCGCGCAGGCCGTTGGGGTGCAGGCGCTCACGCTGCACGCGCGCACCGCCAAGCAGTTCTACAAGGGTAGCGCGGACTGGTCCAAGATCGCCGAGCTCAAGCGCGCGGTCGACATCCCGGTGATCGGCAACGGCGACTTGACCGACCCCTACGACGCGATACACCGGCTGCGCGAGAGCGGCGTCGACGCGCTGATGCTGGGTCGTGCGACGCTGGGAAACCCGTGGCTGGTGTCGCGCTTGCGCGCGCTCATGGAGAACCGCGAACCGGCCGCCACGCCGGCGGCGCCGGACCGGCTGCGGTTCGCGGTCCATCACTATCGCACCATGGTCGAGGAATGGGGTGAACCGCGCGCCGTGCCGCAGATGCGCAAGCATCTCGGGTACTATCTCAAAGGCTTCGCCGGCGCGGGCGCGTTGCGCGAGCGCCTCATGCGCACCGAGACCGCCGCGCAAACGCTCGACCTTCTCGAGCAGACCATCGCGCAGCTCGAGCTGCACGCGAGCGAGCTCGCCGTCGCGTGAGCCCCCTATACGGCGCGGCGAGCCCGGCCGCGCTGTTCGATGAAGTCTACGAGAACTACCGCAAGTATCTCAACCCGCCGCTGGCGCGCGTGATGAAGCTGTCGGGCTCGCCGGTGGAGGTGAGTGCCGAGGGCTGCATCATCACCGATCACGCCGGCAAGACGTACCTCGACTTCGCCGGCGGCTACGGCGTCTTCACGCTGGGCCACCGGCACCCGCGCGTCGTCGCCGCGGTCAAAGATCAGCTCGACCGCATGGCGCTGTCGGGGCGCACGATGTTCAACCCCTTGATGGGGCGTCTGGCGAAACGGCTGGCGGAGCTGGCGCCCGGCGATCTTTCGATCTCGTTCTTCGCCAACAGCGGCACCGAGGCGGTCGAGGGCGCGCTCAAGCTCGCGCGAGCGGCGACCAAACGTCCGGCGATCGTCGCGACCCACGGTGCGTTTCACGGCAAGACCCTGGGAGCACTCTCGGCCAGCGGACGCGACGCCTTCCGCGATCCGTTTCTGCCGCTGCTCGCCGGCGTGCGCCACGTCGCGTTCGGCGACGCCGCTGCGTTGCGCGCGGTCGTCGACGCGAACGTCGCCGCCGTCATCGTCGAGCCGGTCCAAGGTGAAGGCGGGGTCAACGTTCCGCCGGCTGGGTATTTGCGCGATGTGCGCGCGATCTGCGATGCGGCCGGCGCGGTGATGATCGCCGACGAGGTGCAAACCGGGTTGGGCCGCTGCGGCGAGCTGTTCGGCTGCGACCGCGACGGCGTCGTGCCCGACGTCATGACCCTGGCCAAGGGGCTGTCGGGCGGCGTCGTTCCGATCGGCGCGTACGTGGCGCGTCCGGCGGTGTGGAACGCAGCCTACGCGAAGCAGCCGCTCTTGCACACCTCGACCTTCGGCGGCAACGAGCTGGCGTGCGCGGCGGCGCTCGCCGCGCTCGACGTCCTGCGGGACGAAGATCTCGTCGCCAATGCCCGCGCGCGTGGCGCCCAGCTCCTCGCCGGCGCCCAGGCGACGGCTGGGCGCTATCCCGCCGTGGTCGCGCAAGCGCGTGGCGCCGGCCTGCTCGTCGGCGTCGAGCTGCGCAGCGAAGGGTACGGCGGCACGATCATCCCCGAGCTGCTCAAACGCGGCGTCACGGCGGCATGGACGCTCAACGCGCAGCGCGTGATCCGCCTCGAACCCCCGCTCATCGTGAGCGCCGCGCAGGTGGAGACGGCGTTGGCCGCGTTCGACGCCGCCGTCGCGAGCGCGTTCGAGCAGCTCGGAACGCTGCCCTGATGCCGTTCGTCAAATGCGCGATCGACGTCACGGCCGCGGCGTCCGCGGTGTACGAGCTGGCCAAGGAACAGGAGCGCTTCCCCGAGTTCATGCCTGACGTCGAGACGGTCGTGGTGCTCGAACGGCATCCGGATCGGGTGGTCACGCGCTGGAAGACCTTGGTCGAGGATGCGCCGATCGAGTGGACCGAGGACGATCGCTTCGACGACGCCGCGCTGCGGATCGACTACGCGCTCATCGAGGGCGACCTCGACACCTTCGAGGGCGCTTGGACGTTCGAGCAGCGCGGGGACGTTACGCACGTCGTGCTGACGGTCGAGTACGACTTCGGCGTCCCGACGCTGGCCGAGCTGATCGGTCCGACGCTGGAGAAGAAGGTGCGCGAGAACGCGGAGATGATGCTGGTCGCGCTCAAGCGCGAGGCGGAATCACCGACGGTCCTGCAGTCGGCGCGCGGTACGCGCTAAAGCGCGTGGCGCCCGACTGCGCGCGCTGCGGGATCGCGGCGTGCAGCAGCTCCACCGCCCGCACCAGCTCCTCGGCATAGGCGGGCTCTTCGATCCGAGCGGGGTCGTACGCCGAGCCGCGCACGCGAAAGGCGGCGCGTTCGATCTCGTCGAGCATGACCCCCGCCTTGGCGGCCCGCTCGCCGAAGGCGCGCATCCGTTGCAGCGTGTCCTCCAGGCGCACCACCTCGCTGCGGTAGTCTTCGTACTTGCGCCGCTCCTCGGCGACGCGGTCGCGCAGCTCCGGCCAGGCGCTCTCGCGAAAGCGCGCGATCTCCTCGCTCCCGCGCTCGGTGAAGCGGCGCTTGCGTGCGGCGACGATCTTGTGCTCCTCTTCGTCGGCGAACCGCGGCCCTTTGTTGCGCGCGCGGGCCAGCGCCGCGTGCTCCGCCGGCGTGTAGTCGGTCGCAAGCGTTACCCGGTCGCTGATCGCCGCGATCTCCTCGCGCCACACGTCCTCGACGGTCGGCGGCTCGTTGAGCGCGCCGAGTTGCGCGCGGCGGGCGGCGATCCGTTCGCGCCGCGCGTCGAGCTGTTCGCGCGCGCGCCGCACGCCGTCGCGCAACGGTGCGATCCAGGCGTTGTCGGCCGGCGCGTTGGGATCGTCGAAGCGCACCTCGATCCCCAAGCCCAACGGCTGCACCTCGGCGATGCGCCACTGGTCGTTCCCCGTCGTGACGATCCGCACGCGGCTGACGATCGGCGGCGCGGGTCCCGGCACGCGAAAGACGATGAACCCCTTGCCGGTGTCGACCGCGGCCAGAATGTTCGCCTGATCGAGCGGCCGGGCGAAGGCGAGGATCCCCGAGTACGCCGACTCGGGCTGCCACACCGGCTCGTCGACATCGTCGTAGCGCCGGCTCCACAGCACCGCCCACAGCGCGTCGTGCGCCTCAGTGGCGAGCGCCCGATCTTGCGTCATCGCCTCGAGGGCCGCCCGGACGCTCGAGCGTCGAAACCGAGCCGTCACGCTCGCTTGGTTCGTGCGCGGTTCGGGCGACACCCGTCCGTCCGCGCCGCGGACCCCTCAGCCGGGCTTGGCGAACGCGACGATTTGGTTCTCAGCCCGGCAGTTGGTCCAAAACTTCGTCCCGTCGAAGCCCAGGCTGCGGGCCGCAAACCCGATCGATGCGAGCTCGACGACTTCAGGCTCGGCCTTGCGTGCATCGAGGCACAGCAGCCGATAGTCGTCGCTCTCGCGGCTCTCGGTCGTCGCGAGGTAGAAGCGTCCCGCCACCACCACCATACCGGTGATCTGGGCGGGGACGGGGATCGAGCGCAGCACGGTGCCGGCCTGGTCGAGCTCGAGGATGCACCGGTGGTCGCGCTGGCTGAGATACAGCCGGTCACCGTCGTAGGCCAAGAACGATCCGGTGTGATCGGGACAGGCGATCGCGTCGGACTTGAAGTCTTTGCCCATGATGTAGCGGCGTATGAAACGGTCGTCGTTCTCGTCGCCGACGACCACCCGGAGCGCATCTCCGGTCACGGTCAGACCGTATGGCCTGCCGGGTGCTTTGGACTCCTCGAAGACCGTGCCGCGTTGGGCGTTGAGACCGTAGATACGATGGGTCTCGAAGGAGCCGATCCAGAGGTCCGTCCCGTCGCACGCGAGCCCGATCGGGGCCGGGCAGGGGGCGGGGATTCGGAGGAGCTCATCGATGGTCGAGAGCGTCTGATGCATGCCCGCAAACCTTTCCCCCAACGGGTCGCGGGCTCCCGGCGGCGGAGGGGCGAATCGGGGCGGCGGGATGGCGAAATTCTGCTTTGTGATCCACCCCCTCTCGTTCGAGGACGTCGTGCGCTACGAGCCCGGCGCCAAGGGCAAGGGCAAGCCGATCATCGCGAAGATCATGGAGTGGATGCCGTCGTGGGCGGCCGCTCACGTGACCGGCGTTCGCACGCCCGACGGCCGGGAGACCGAGGGCTGGTTCGTTGCCGCCGGCCTGCTGCCGACGCAGATGCTCGAGCTGCCGCGCGAGCAGGTCTACGACCGCATCCTCAAAGCGATCGCGATCGGCGCGGATCTCGGCGCCGAGGTGGCCGGCTTGGGCGCGTTCACCGGCGTCGTCGGCGACGGCGGGGTGACGATCAACGAGCGTTCGCCGATCCCGGTGACCACCGGAAACTCGCTGACCATCGCCGCCGGCGTGCGCAGCCTGTTTCGCGGCGCGCAGGAGATGGGGATCGACGCGCGCGCCGCGACTGCGGTCGTCGTGGGCGCGACGGGCTCGATCGGCGCCGCCTGCGTCGAGCTGATCGCGCCGCACGTCGGACACGTGATCCTGGTCGCTCGCAACGAGACGCGGCTGCGAAAATTCTTTGAGAGCGTACGCGAGCGGCTGCCCTGCGACGCGTCGTTCACGACGGAGATCGGCGCGGCGGTGCAGCGTGCCAAGCTGGTGCTGACCGCGACCTCGTCGACGCAGGACGTGATCGAGCCCGAAGACCTGCGCACCGGTGCGGTCGTGTGCGAGCTCTCGCTCCCGCACGACGTCAGCCGGCGCGTCGCGGTGGAACGGCCCGACGTCCTCGTGGTCGAGGGCGGAAACATGCGCGTTCCGGGCGACATGCGCTGGTGGCGCGTGCGCGAGCCGGGTGCGACCTTCGACATGGGGCTGCCGCAAGGCACCGCGCTTGCATGCATGTCCGAGACGATGGTGCTGGCGCTGGAGAACCGCTGCGAGCCGTACACGCTGGGGCGCGGGATCGACCTCGCGAAGGTGCGCGAGATCGACGCACTCGCCGAGCAGGCCGGCTTCTCGCTCGCCGACATGCGGGCGTTTGACCTGCCGATCTCGCGCGAACAGGTCGCGCGCACGCGCGCCGCCGCGGAGCAGCGCCGGGCGGCGACGGCATGAACGTTCACCCGCACGTCTACGCGACGCGACTGCGCTGGATCGGCGCCGCCGGCGGCGCGACGACCTCGTATAAGACGTATTCGCGCGACTACGCGATCGAGGCCGACGGCAAGCCCGAGCTGCGCGGCTCGGCCGACCCGCACTTTCTCGGCGACGCCACGCGCTACAACCCCGAGGACCTGTTGGTGGCCGCACTTTCGGCCTGTCATCTGCTGACGTACCTGGCGGAATGCGCGCGCGCCGGCATTGCCGTGGTCGCGTACGAGGACGACGCGCATGGCGAGATGACGCTGATCGACGGGGTGATGCGTTTTCGCGAAGTCGTGTTGCATCCGAAGGTCGCGCTCGCCGACTCAGCGCGCATCGACGAAGCGATTGCGCTCCACGAGCGCGCGCACGGACTCTGCTTCATCGCCAACAGCGTAAACTTCCCCGTCCATCACGAGGCTGCTGTGACGGCCGCACAACCCGCATGATGCGAGAAATGGCGACGGCCGCCACGCTGGGTGAGCGTGACGGCCGCGGCGGTGTGACAACAGGTCCTGACTTGACCAGTCTACCACACCGTGAACCGGCGCGCCATCGCCGGGCTGGAGCGAGCGGGAGTCGAACCCGCGCAACGTGGCTGTCAGGACCAGTTGTCGGACCGCCGAATCGCCCCAGCATAGCGTCTATCACGCAACCGCAACAGTTTGGCAAGGACCCGGCGTGAAAAAAGTCGTGTCCGTTTCACTCGGTTCGTCGTCGCGGGATCATCATGCGGAAGTGGATTTGCTGGGCGAGCGGTTCGCTATTTCGCGGGTGGGGACGGATGGTTCGATCGACAAGGCGATTGCGCGGATCAAAGAGCTCGACGGCACCGTCGACGCGATCGGGCTGGGCGGGATCGATGTCTACTTGTATGCCGGCAAAGAGCGGTACGCGCTGCGCGACGGGTTGCGGCTGCTCGCTGCCGCCACGCAAACCCCGGTGGTCGACGGTAGCGGGCTCAAGAATACGCTCGAGCGCAATGCGATCGCATTTTTACACGACGTGCTAGGCATCGAGCTGCGCGGCAAACGCGTGCTGATGGTCAGCGCGCTCGACCGCTTCGGGATGGCGCAGGCGCTGGTCCAGGCCGGCGCCGACGTGGTCTTCGGCGACTTCATCTTCGCGCTCGACCTCGACCGGCCGGTCCGCGGGCTGGACGAGTTCGAGGAGATGGCGCGCAAGTATCTTCCCGACGCCTGCAAGCTGCCGTTCCAGTTCTTCTATCCGACCGGGAAGAAGCAAGATCGTGCGCCGCAGCCCAAGTACCCCGAGTACTACGACGACGCCGAGATCATCGCCGGCGACTATCACTTCATGCGGCAGTTCATGCCCGAGCGGCTCGACGGCAAGACGATCCTCACCAACACGGTCACCGCGAGCGACGTCGACTTCCTGCGCGGCCACGGGATCGCGCGGCTGGTGACGACGACGCCGGACTTCGGCGGCCGTTCGTTCGGCACCAACGTCGTCGAGGCGGCGATGATCGCGCTGCTGGGCAAACGCTGGGCCGACGTAACCGAGGACGACTACCGGCGACTGATGCGCGAGCTCGACCTCAAACCGCGCGTGATCGAGTTCAGCGGCGCGTAGCGCTTGTCGCTCGTCCGCAATCTCTTCGCGCGCCAGGCGCACGACCGCGAACGCTTGCCGTCCGACGGCGTGCCGCTGCGCCGCGTGCTCGGCGTGTGGGGCTTGGTCGCGGTCGGCTTGGGAACGATGCTCGGCGGAATCTTCACCACCGTCGGCACCGGCGCGCACGCCGCGGGCCCGGCGGTCGTGGCCGCGTTCGGGCTCTCGGGGATCACCTGTTTGTTCGTCGCGCTGTGCTACGCCGAGCTGGCTTCGATGGTCCCGGTCGCGGGCAGCGCCTACACCTACGCCTACGCGGCGCTGGGCGAGATCGTCGCGTGGGTCATCGGGTGGGATCTCATCCTCGAATACGGGATCAGCGTCGCTCCGCTCGCGGCAACATTTTCCGGCGCGTTGCAGCAGCTGCTGGCCAGAACGGGTCTCACGCTGCCGTCGTGGGCGCAGACGGCGAACCTGATCTTTGCGCACGGCCGGATCGATTTCGCGCACTCCCAGCTCGACGTCACGGCATGCGTAGCAATCGTGATTCTCGCGCTCGTCCTGGCGATCGGGATTCGCGAGTCGGCGGCGACCAACGTGCTGCTGGTGGTGATCCAACTCGTCGCGCTCGTGGGATTCGTGGTGTTTTTGGGCGGCGCCGTCAGGCCCGGCGCCTACCACCCCTTCGCACCGCTCGGGCTGGGTGGGATCGTGACCAGCGCCGCGCTCGTGTTCTTCGCCTACATCGGATTCGATACCGTGACCGTGGCCAGCGAGGAAGCGCACAACCCGCAGCGTGACGTCCCGCGCGCGATCATCCTCTCGCTGCTCATCGGGGCGCTGCTCTTCGCGGCGGTCGCGGCGGTAGCCGTAGGCGTCGTCGCCTGGGACAAGATCGACACCAACTCGGGGATGCTCGACGCCGTGACGCACGCCGGAAACAATCCGTGGCTGTTCGGCCTGGTGCTCGTCGGCACGGTCACCGGGACCGCGGCGTCGATGCTGATCTCGCTGCTCGGACAGGTGCGCATCTTCTACGTGATGTCGCGCGACCGGTTGCTGCCGGCGGCCTTCGGCGCGGTAAACCCGCGCACGCGCACGCCGGTGCGCATGACGCTGGGGACCGGGATCGTGGTCGCGATCCTCGCGCTGGGCGTCCCGCTGCAGACGCTGCTGGAGTTCGTCAACATCGGCACGCTGTCGGCGTTCGTCATCGTGTGCGCCGGCGTCATGGTCTTGCGCTTCACGCACGCCGAGGTCGCGCGGCCGTTTCGCGTTCCGTTCGGTCCGGTGGTCGTCCCGGCGATCGGGATCGTCCTGTGCGTGTGGCTGACGGTGCAAGGTCTCGCGGCGCTGACGTGGCTGCGATTCCTGGTGTGGTTCGTGGTGGGGCTGGCGATCTACGCGCTGTACGGCTACCGCAAGTCGCGCCTGCGCGGGCGCTGATGACCGGTGCGCCGCGGCTGGTTCGCGTCCTCGCCTTGCGCGATCTGATCGTCGTCGCGGCCGCGTCGATGGGCCCGGCCTTCTCGCTGGCGACGACGATGGCAGCGATGCTCGCGACGGCCGGGCGCTGGACCTGGCTGGCGCTGGCGCTCGTCGCGCTGCTGATGGCGATGATCGCGGTCGGCTACAAGCGTTTGGGCGAGCGGATGCGCGACGCGGGCTCCTCGTATGCCTGGATTCGGGCGGCGTTCGGGCCTGAGGCCGGAGCCTACGGTGCGTGGGTGCTGCTCGTCGCAAACCTGTTCGCGGTGCTCGCGACGGCGCTGCCCGCCGGGACGTACACGCTCGATCTCGTCGCGCCGGCGCTGGCGCCCAACGGCCTCGCCGTCGCGCTCGTCGCCTGCGCTTGGATCGTCGCGGCGGCGTTGCTGCTGTGGTATGGCTTGCGTCCGACGGCGCTGGTGGCGTTCGCGCTGCTGGGGGCCGAGGTCGTCGTGCTCGCCGCAGCGGCCGGCCTGTCGGCTGCGCACCCGCGCTCCGACGGCGTCGCCTTCGCCCCGCTGCCGCTGGGCTGGGGCGCTCTCGTGCCGGCGATGGTGGTTGGAATCTGGATGATCGACGGCTGGGAAGTCGCGGCTTCGACCGCCGAGGAGGCGCAGGGCGCGCCCTCGGTACCCGGTTGGGGTGGGCTCGCCGGGCTCGTCCTCACCAGCGCCGTCCTGCTGGGGGCGATCGCCGCGTTCGCGCGCATCGGCAGCGCGGCGGGGTTCGCCGCGCACGAGAGCGACGCGCTGGCATACGTCGGCGACCTGCTCGGCGGCGCGTGGCGGCCGGTCTTGACCGCCACCGTCCTGGTCTCGCTCGCCGCAGCGCTGCAGACGACGCTGGTCTACCTGACCCGCAGCATCTACGCGATGGGCCGCGACCGTTTGCTCCCGCGCGGCTTGGGCACGCTGGACAAGCGCTCCGAGCCGGCTGCCGCGATCGTCACGATCGCCGCCCTCTCGGCGCTCTTCGCGTTGCTCGCCGGCCTGTCGCCGACGGCCAAGGGCGCGTTCGGCGTGGCCTTGGCGGGGACGTCGTGGTTTCTGGGCCTGCTGTTCGTGCTGAGCGCCTTAGCCGCGGTCCGCTTCTTCGCTTCGCAGGGAACCGCACGCTGGTCGGGAGCCGTTGTGCCGGGGACGGCGGCGCTGGCGTTGAGCGTGATCCTGGCGCTAGGGTTCGCGGCGGACGATACCCTCACCAGGGGTTTCATCGCCGCCTCCGCAATCATCGGGCTTCCCCTAGCGCTCTGGCGCGGATGGGCCCTTCGCCGGGCGCCGAACTAGGGGCGAATCACGTATCGGGAGTCGCTTTTGAACGACAAAGAAATCGTTTTGACCCGGGATGGGCTCAAGAAGCTCGAGGAAGAGCTCGACGAGCTCAAGAGCGTCCATCGCCGCGAGGTCAACGAACGCATCCGTCAAGCCAAAGAGTTCGGCGACATCTCTGAAAACGCCGAGTACGAGGACGCGAAGCAAGAGCAGGCCTTCGTCGAAGGACGCATCCTCAAGCTCGAGGCGATGATCCGCAACGCCCGCGTCATCGATGCCAGCGACTACGTCGCCGACGAGGTCCACCTCGGCGCGACGATCCGCGTGAAGGAAACCAACTCGAGCACTTCGCGCGACTTCACCATCGTCGGGTCGGCCGAGGCCGATCCCAAGAACGCGCGGCTCTCGAACGAGTCGCCGCTGGGGCGTGCGGTGATGGGCCGCAAGAAAGGCGAGACCGTCGACGTCGCGACGCCCAGCGGTTTGAAGAAATACAAGATCGAGTCGATCAACAAGGATCCCAAGAAGACCAAGAAGGCGTCGTAGCGCCCGTGCCCGATCTCGTAGCGGCGCGGCGCGCACGACTGGCCGCGCTGCGCGAGCACGGCGTCGATCCGTTCGCCGCCACGCGCTACGAGGTCACCGCGCACGCCGCCGACCTGGCGACCCGTTACGCCG
Organism: Vulcanimicrobiota bacterium; assembly: GCA_003140215.1. Taxonomy (GTDB): domain Bacteria; phylum Vulcanimicrobiota; class Vulcanimicrobiia; order Vulcanimicrobiales; family Vulcanimicrobiaceae; genus Vulcanimicrobium; species Vulcanimicrobium beijerinckii. Next base: position 808,026 of record PLJL01000004.1, read on the forward strand.
GCCTCGAAGCGCAGGGCCGCGCCGAGGACGACGCGTGGTCGATCGCGGGCCGCATCCTGGCGGTGCGCGGCCAGGGCGGCGTGATCTTCTTCGATCTGCACGACCGCACGGGACGGTTTCAGCTCTTCGTGCGCCGGGACGACGTGGGCGCCGAACCCTTCGCGGTCGCGAAGCTGATCGAGCGCGGCGACATCGTCGGGGCGACCGGTTTCGTGTTCCGGACCAAGGCCGGGGATCTCTCGCTGTACGTGCGCTCGCTCGAGGTGATCGGCAAGTCGCTGCGGCCGCTCCCCGACAAGTGGCACGGTTTGCAGGACGTCGAGAAACGTTACCGCCGGCGTTACGTCGACTTGATCGTGAACCCGCCGGTGCGCGACGTGATGATCGTGCGTTCGCGGATCATCGCCGAGATGCGCCGCTTCATCGACGCGCGCGGGTTCTTCGAGGTCGAGACGCCGGTGCTGCTCACGATCGCCGCCGGCGCGTCGGCGCGGCCGTTCAACACCCACTCCAACGCGCTCGACATTCCGTTGAGCCTGCGCATCGCGACCGAGCTGTACCTGAAGCGATGCATCGTCGGGGGTATGGAGCGCGTCTACGAGATCGGGCGCACCTTTCGCAACGAAGGCATCGACGCCACCCACAATCCCGAGTTCACCATGCTCGAGCTCTATGCCGCGTTCTGGGATGTCGGGGACATGATGCGCTTCAACGAGGAGCTCATGGCGCACCTCGCGCGCACGGTTCACGGCGGCGAGAGCATGGTGTATGGCGACGATACGATCACCTTTGCGACGCCGTTCCGCCGGATCGGCTACCTCGAGGCGTTCAAGGAGTTCGGCGGGCTCGAGCGCGAGCAGTTGCTCGACGCCGACGCGTGCCTGCTGCTGCTGCGCGATTTCGGTCTCCCCGACTCCCCGACGCACGCGCACGCGCTCGACAAGCTCTTCGAACGGGTCGTCGAGCCGCATCTGTTGCAGCCGACGTTCGTCTACGGGTACCCGGTGCTGATCTCACCGCTGGCCAAGCGAATGAGCGACGATCCGGAGCTCACCCAGCGGTACGAGCTGTTCGCCGCCCACATGGAGCTGTCCAACGCGTTCACCGAGCTCAACGATCCCGACGATCAGCGCCGGCGCTTCGAGTTGCAGGCGCTCGAGCGGGCCGCCGGCGACGCCGAGATCCCGCCCGCGGACTGGGATTTCGTCACCTCGCTCGAGTACGGGATGCCGCCGACGGCCGGCATCGGAATCGGCGTCGACCGGCTGGTGATGATGCTCACCAATAACCGCTCGATCCGCGACGTCTTGCTGTTCCCGCTACAACGCCCCCTCCCCGAAAACGTTCGCGACGACGACGACGATGACGACGACGGGACGCCGCCGGCACCGTAGTCGCGATCCCCGACCTCGACGGCGCGTACGCCGCGGTGCTGGCCGCGCAGCGGGGCTGAGGGCCCGCTTACCCGCTACCTAGTGGGCCCTGAAACTGGCCCCGGCCGCGGCGGTTTGGGGGACTCGTATGCTCAAACGTGATTTGACCACTTCGTATCCGCGCTCGGTGCGCGAAAAATTGCTCGGCGTCGTTCAGCTCGGACGCGCCGTCGACAAGGGTATCGCGCTCGCCAACGAGCGCGCCGGCGAGTACAACTACGATTGCCCGATGGACAAGGCCGTCTTCGGGTTCCTCGGCATCGACGGCAACGCGCTGCTCGACGTCATCAAAAAGGCGCAGAGCGACGCCGAGATCGAGGCCTACCTCAAGCCGTTCGTCGAGAAGAAGTCGCTCGCTGAGATCGCGACCTTCAACGACGACTTCCTCAAGCACGGGCCGAAATCGGGCAGCGACGCTGAGAAGTATTTCCTGGATCTGCGCAACGCAGTAGCGCCGGATCGTACCGACGTTTCGACCTGGCCCGACCTGCTCGACCTCGACGAGAAGCGCGACGTCCCGCGCCGCGCCGTGGCCGTCTAAGCCAACGGCGAAGCTCCTGCTCGCCCGACGGGGGCTGCCGCAAGGCAGCCTCGTTTTTTTGTTCTCTGAGGATTGGCTGAGAACGACCGAGCGGACGGAACGAGACGCATTCTGAGAACGCCGCGTTGTCACTACCGCGGCGGCTTTCGATCGGGTGGGCAAGGACGGGCGCCGACAATCAAAATCCGGAGCATCCCATGCTCGATGACCACGGGGGCGTGCTGGGCGCCTTGTTCGCGCAGCCCTTTACTTCGACGTTACTCGGTGCGGTGTTAGCGCACGATTACGAGACGCATCGCCACCTGCTCAACGTCGGGATGCTCTGCGCCCGCGTCGGCACGACGGTCGGATTCTCCGACGCCGAAGCGATCGCGCTGGGACAGGCCGGCCTCTTTCACGACATCGGAAAGCTCTACATCCGCGGCTCGCTGCTCAACGCGCGCTACACCTTGAGCGAAGCCGAGTGGCGCATCATGCGCGCGCACGCGGCGCGCGGCGAGCAGATGCTGCACGCCAACGGCGCACCGGGCCTGGCCGCGGTGGTACGCGCCCATCACGAGCGGCTCGACGGCTCGGGCTACCCCGACGGGCTGCGCGGCCTCGCGATCTCCTGGGAGACGCGGCTCGTATCGGTCGTCGATGCGTACGACGCGATGCGGTCGGGACGTCCCTACGCCGCCGCGCTCCCACACGAAGAGGCGCTCGAGCGGCTCGCCGCGGCGCGCACGTTGTTCGATCCCGACGCGGTGGCGGCGCTCGTCACGACGCTCGGTTCGGAGAATCGGACCTCCCGAAAGGCCGTCACGCCGATTTCGTGAACTCCAACGCGCGTGCCGACGTATCGGCTCGTCGTCGAATACGACGGGAGCGCGTTTCACGGACTGCAATACCAGCCGGACCTGCGCACCGTCGCGGGCACGCTCGAAGCCGCGCTCGGCCGGCTGTTCCACCAACCGGTGAAGGTCACGGCGGCCGGGCGAACGGACGCCGGCGTGCATGCGACCGGCCAGGTCGTTTCGTTCTCCGCGCAGCGGGAGTTTCCGATCGAACGGCTCGCGCTCGCCGTCAACGGCAACACGCCGCCCGATCTCGTCGTCCACGGGGCGATGCTCGTCGCGCCGGATTTTTCGGCCCGGTATCGTGCGCGCGAACGAATCTACGAGTACCTGATCCTCAACCGCAGCTACCCGTCGGCGGTCTGGCGCGCTCGCGCCTGGCACGTCCCACGCGCCGTCGATGACGCGCGCTTCCTAGCCGCCGCCGAACCGCTGCTGGGCGAGCACGACTTCGTGACCTTCTGCGGCGAAAGTCCCGAGCGTGGTGGAACGGTGCGCGACGTGCGCGCGATCGTGTTGGCGCGGCGCGACGAGCTGCTGCGCGTCACCGTGCGCGGCAACGCCTTCCTGCACCGCATGGTGCGGGTGATGGTGGGGACGCTGGTCGAGTGCGCCACCGGCTACCGCGAGGTCGGCTTCGCGCGGGACGCGCTCGAGGCGCGGGACCGGACCGCTGCGGGAGCGACGGCGCCGGCGCACGGGTTATACCTCGCCGGCGTGACCTACGACGATTTCGATTCCTACCGGCCCGTCGAGATAGCTCCGTAGCGGCTGGCTAGACTCCTAGACCCGCGCGACGTCGCCCGCCGGCCGGTTCGGGGCGGCATCGCCGCCGGCGATGCGCTGCACTTGCTCGCGCAACGTCTCGCCGATGCCGTCGAGCCCCGCGCTGGCGTCGCGCGTAATACGGCTCGCGGCGGCCAGGGACTTGGCCGACTGCAGCAGATGATCGCAGGCCTCGCGCTGGCGTGCGATCGCGTCTTCGACTTGCACGGCGTGGTGCTGAATCCCGGCGATGATCGTGATGATCTGCCCGTTGGAGACGTTCTGCTCGTCGAGCGACCGCGCCGCTTCGCGCATCAGGTTGTTCATCTGTTCGACCGAGTTGACGATCCCCGACGCGCCGCTGGCCTGCTCGCGGGCCGCCATCGATATCTGTTCGATGAGCCGGTTCGCTTCGCTCACCGCCGAGGAGATGTCGCCGATCGCGCGTCCGGCGACGTCGGCCATCTGCAGCCCGCTCTCCGCCTTGGCCCCTGACGCGCTGGTCGACTTGACGACCTCGCCAGTCTTGGCCTGAATGTCTTTGACGAGATTTCCGATCTCACGCGTCGACTGGGCCGAGCTCTCGGCGAGCTTGCGCACCTCGTCGGCGACGACGGCGAAGCCGCGGCCGTGCTCGCCGGCCCGCGCGGCCTCGATCGCCGCGTTGAGCGCCAGCAAGTTGGTCTGATCGGCGATCGCGTCGATGACTTCGACGATCGCGCCGATGCGCTCCGAGGCGGCGCCCAGCTCCTGCATCTTCGCGACGACGCCTTTGATGTCGTCGGCGACCTCGCGCGTCGAACGCACCAGGCGCTCGACGGCGATCCCGCCGTCTTTGGCCTTACGGTCGGCTTCGAGTGAGAGGGTCGACGCTTCGCGCGCGCTTCCGGCGACTTGATTGACCGAGACGGCCAGCTCGCCGATCGCGGAGCTCACGTTGCTGACGTTGTCGGCGAGTCCGTTGATGTTGCCCGAGACGGTGCTGATCGAAGCCACCGTTTCCTCGACCGCCGCGCCCGCCTGGGTGACGCCGCTGGTCAGCTCGGCGACCGCGGCGTTGGCGCCGTCTTGCTGGGTCAGCGCGGTGCGCAGCGCTTCCTGCGCCGAGGTGCCCGCCGCATCGCGCGCGTTGACCGCCGTGATGAGCTTGCGGTGGCGCTCGGCGAGCTCGTCGACGGCCGGCGCCAGCCCGGCGATCGCCTCGCCGCGCCGGCGCGCCTCGATCAGCGTGCCGACGACCTCTTCGAGCGCCCCCGCTCCGGCGATGTCGAGGGCGCCGCGCAGCATGGCTTGGGCGGCCTGCGCGCCGGCCGTGGCGCGACGGTACGCCAGCAGGGCCGCGCCCGCCGCGAATACGGCGACCGCGGCAACGACGACGAGAACGATATCGAGCCAGCCCATCAATCGTCGTATCGGTTGCGGAGCGCGGCGCCCTGAGGCCGGGGGCCGGGAAATGACACTCGCCTTGCCCACCAGCGAGACGGACCGAACTCGGCGTGCCGGCGAGGCCGCGACGAGCGTTCCTCGGTTGACGCGGGCCACCGTCGCCCGTATACTGCGTAGGTTGCCGTGGCCTCAATCCTGCCTTGTGGCGGTGGAGGGGCCGCGGCGTTCTTTGCCTTCCAGGCCCGTCACCGGGCCGACGGACCCATGCGCACATATCAGCAGAAGACGGCCGAGACTCAGCACGATTGGTACATCGTCGACGCGACCGGGCAGCGGCTCGGGACGCTGGCGGTCAAGATCGCGCGCGCCCTCTCGGGACGCACCAAGCCGACCTGGACGCCGCACATCGATGACGGCGACCACGTCGTCGTGATCAACGCCGAGAAGGTCGAGCTGGCCGCGCGGAAGTGGACGCAAAAAGTCTACCACCGCCACTCGGGGTTCCCGGGCGGCCTGCGGACCGAAACCGCGGCCCAGGTGCGCGACAAATATCCCGAGCGGCTGATCGAGCGCGCGGTCCGCGGGATGCTGGCGACGAATCGCATGCGCGACGTGCAGCTCAACCGCCTCAAGGTCTACGTCGGTGCGGACCATCCGCACACCGCTCAGCAGCCGGAGCCGCTCCGCTAAATGCAAACTCAGGATGTCTTCCAGGGCACCGGCCGCCGCAAGCGCGGGATCGCCCGCGTTCGCCTGACCCTCGGTCAGGGCGTCATCACCGTCAACAAGAAGCCCGTCGACGAATACTTTCCCCGTCCGACGCTACAGATGATCGTGCGCCAGCCGCTCGAGGTTACGCAGTCGCTCTCACGTTTCAACGTCGACGTGAAGTGCGAAGGCGGCGGTGTCTCGGGCCAGGCCGGTGCGGTGCGTCACGGCATCGCCCGTGCGCTGCTGGAGATGGACGAATCGCTGCGCGAGCCGCTGCGGCGCAACGGGCTTTTGACGCGCGATCCGCGGGAAAAAGAGTCGAAAAAGTACGGGCGCAAGAAGGCTCGTAAGCGGTTTCAGTTCTCTAAACGCTGAGGGGTGGATTGTGGCGGTGGCGCGGGCGCGCGACATCGTCTCGTCGGACACGCAAAGCCTGGGCTTCCTGCCCGGGCTTTGCTACGTCGTCACATCGCTCTCGCGCATCCTGCGCTCCGCTCGTTCCGAAGTGTCCGCCGAGCCGATGTCGCGCGCCCGCGCCACCATGCGATCGTGGCGGGTGCGCCCGTGGGGTGGGGCGGCGGGATGGTGGAGTTGCCCGCACGGGCGACCGGGTTAGGGGCCTTGGATTTGGCAGTGGGTGGGTTGGTTGGTTGAGGCCGGTATGGTTGCTAGGCCGTAGATGAGGATGGCGATGGCGGTGAGCGCGGCTAGCGCGCATTCGACGAGCACGACTTGGCGTCCGCGCCAGAGCGCGAATCCGAATGCGAGGACGGCGACGAAAAGCGGGATGAGCACGCCGCCGAGTTCGAGTGCGATGAGGCCCTGTTCGAAGCCGAACTCCAGACCGCAGGAGCCCGCAAGCAGGAGACAGATGAGGGCGGTGGCGATTGCGAACGCGAGTATCGGCGCGGCGATGGCGTAGACGACGCGCAGGGGCCATTTTTCGGGCGGCCGTTCCGGTCTGGGCCGATCCCTGCGCAGGTAGCGCAGGCCTGTGACGATTCCGACGACGGCGAGCGTCACGATCGCGCAGACGATGATCACGAAGAAGCTGAGGCTCATTATGGGCATAGTTTAGCGCGGGCGTGCGCGGCGCGCGTCCGTAGTTCTACCGATGGAGGGCGCGACGCGCGGCTAGGGGGCGGCTGCGCCGACGGGGGAGGTGGTGAAGGTCAGTTCGATGCCGCCGGTCCAGCCGGCGACGAGGTTGTACAAGAAGCCGACGATGAGACCGGCGATGAAGCCGATCACGGCGTACAGGATCGGGAAGATGATGACGGACAGCCAGCCGAAGCTGAACGCGCCGCTTGGCGCCATGGAACTCGCCACCATCCCGATGAGCGCGAAGCAGACTCCGATGATGACTCCGAGCAGCGCGTACAACACGGCGTAGACGATGCCGAGCTGGAGCGGGTTGATATTACGAATTCGCGTGGTCATGAAGAGTTTGACCCTCCGAGAGAGGCGAGCAGGTTGAATGAGCCTTTTTGGGCATTGTCAACCGCTCCCCTGGGAGAGGGCTCAGGGCAGGCGCCTTTTAGGGGCAACCGCCGTGGGCGGCGCACCACAGCGGGATCGCCGCGGGGCTGACGGCCATCGCAGCCAGGGCCGCGAGCGAGAGGATCACCCCGCCGGCCAGCGCCACGACGGCGGCGACGCCTGCCGGATGCTCGTCGGCATCCGCGCGGCGGCGGGCGGCGCGGGCGATCGAGGTGGCGGCGGCGAGTGGGTCGGCGCTGGCGTGCATCATCATGGGCTTTACGGTAGCGCGGCACCACTTGGCCGACCGTCCGTAGTTCTACCGAATTCTCAGCGAATCGCGAAGAGCGTGACCGGCTCGGCTTTGCCGCGGATCTTGGCGATGAGCTTCTCGGCCGGCGGCGGTGTGATCGCCCGCGCGTAGGTGCGCCCGTCGGCATAGGTGCGGCCGGGCGGGGCGGCGCCCTGCAGCCGGCTGGCGAGGTTCGCGGCGTCGCCGACGACGGTATAGTCCATGCGCTTGGGGCTGCCGATGTGGCCGGCGACGACCTCGCCCGTCGCGATCCCGATCGCCAGCTGCAACGGTTTGCCGTCGGCCTCGATCGTCGCGGCGGCGCGGTGCAGCGCAGCGGCGACGGCGAGCGCGCGCGACGCGTCGTCGTCGCGTACCCGCGGCGGTCCGAAGACGACCATCAGCCCGTCGCCGTAGAACTTGTCGAGCAGCCCGTCGTGTTCGAACACCGTCTGCACGGCGGCGCTGAAGAACCCGTTGAGGATCTCGACGACGGCCTCGGCGTCGAGCCGCTCGGCGAGCTCGGTGAAACCGCAGATGTCGGCGAACAGGATCGTCGCGACGGCACGTTCGCCGCCGAGCGTCAAGCCGCCCGGAGCGTGCATCAGCTGCTCGACGACGTGCGGCGCCAGATAGCGCGAGAACGCGTCGCGGATGGCGCGCCGCTGCTCGACGTCCGCCGCGTGCAGCCGCTCGAGCTTGCGGCGTTCGGTCAGGTCGGTCACCGCGATCGCCCAGCCGTGCTTGCTGCCGCCGTCGGGAAGCTCGATCGGCGCGGCGCGCACCTCGAGCGCGAGTGCGCCGCGCGTCGGATGATGCGCCTCGAGCTCGGCCGGTTGGGACGGCAGCACATTGTCGGCAAGCAGGGTGGTGATACCGGGGATGAGTGCTTCGAGCGCGCGCGCGGGTCTGCCGATCATCGTCGCGCCGCTCACCCCGAACGTCTCGGCGGCGGCGTCGTTGAAGGTGGCGATCTGACCGCGACCGTCGACGGTGATCACGCCGTTGGTGATCGAGCCCAGAACGCGCGCCTGCAGCTGTTCGAGCCGGCTGATCTCGACGACTTGCGCGCGCTGCGCGTCGAACAAGCGCGCGTTCTCGATCGCCAGCGCGGCCTGGTTGGCAAAGGCGGTGAGCAGGTCGGGATCGTGCGGCGAGAAGAGCCCCGGCGCGACGCGCGAGTCGAGGTAGACGACGCCGATGGTACGTGCCTTGATCGCCAGCGGAACGCAGATGATCGACCGCAGGCGCAGCGCGCGCACCGAAAGGTTCACGTTGAAGCGCGGGTCTTGTTGGGCGTCGGTGGTGACGATCGGCTCGCCGGTTTCGAACACTCGCCGCACGGTGGTCTGCGAAGGCCGCATGTCGACGCCCTCGACGGTCGCGCGGTCGATCCCGTAGGTCGTCGTGAGCTCGAGCTTGTCGTCGGCGTTGGCGACCATGAGGAAGCCGCGTTCCGCTTTCATGACCTCGACCGCCGTGTCGAGCACGCTGCGCAGCACGACGTCGAGCTCGAGCGAGGAGTTGACCGTCTCGGCGACGCGCCCCAGCGTGCGCAGCTTCGCCAGCTCGCGCTCGGCGTTGGTCGACGATGCCGACAGGCGGCTCGTGACGGCGGCGCGTTCGAGCGCGAGCCGCTCGAAGGCCCGCTCCGCGCTCGCGACCGCTGCGACCAGGGTGGGATCGCCGCTCGCCGCCGCGCGAGCGCGCAGCGCCTCGAGCGGGTCGGGGGCGGCCTCGGCGGCGTTCATCGGCGATGCCGCCGGCGGCCGGCCATGGCGGGACGCGCGGGATCACATCGCGGCAACCCGAGGGTCATGCGCGAAGCGGACCATGGGGCCATGGCCTTGGATCCCATCTCTCCAATCATCGGCACGGCCCTGGCCGCGCGCGAGCGCGTCGAACGGTTGGCCCCCGAAGCGGCACGGGACGAGCGCGCCGCGGCTCGGCTGGCCCGGGCGGCGCTCTTCGAAGAGGCGCTCCTCGGCGCGGTCAAAGCGCACCTGGGCGAGCTGCACACGGTGGCCAAGTGAGCGAGTTCGACCTGCTGTCGATCGCCGCCGACGGGATGAGCGTCCAGCGGACCCTCCTCGACGTCGCCGCGCGCAACGTCGCCGCGGCGCAGGCCTCGACTCCGGACCACCCCTATCCGCGTTTCGTCGCGCGCTTCGCGGCGCGCGCTTCGGATGACGGTTTCTCCGGCGTTCCGGACGACGAGGATGCCGGCGGCGACGACGCGCGCAGCGACCTCGTGGTGGCCGCACGGTCGGGCGAGGGCGCCGACGCGCTCACCGAGATGATCGCCGTGCTCGAGGCGCAGCGAGCGTATGAGACCAACGCCAGCGTATTCGACGTCGGCAAGAAGCTGGCCGAGCGCACGCTCGACGTCGGACGGCTCTGATGCAGGTCGAGTTGCTCGTCCCCGACGCGCCGGCGCCGCGCGGACCGCGGCCGGCGACCGGCCCGGCGAACGCCTTCGCGCAGCTCGTCGACGCGGCGGGCGCGCTGCTCGAAAACGCAGACCGGGCCGAGGCGGCGTTCGCCGCGCACCGCGGCGGCTTGCAAGAGATGGTCGTCGAGCGTGCGCGCGCCGATATCGCGGTGCAGGTGGCGGCGACCGCGGCCCAACGCACGGCGCAGTCGCTCGCGACGCTGTTGGGAATGCAGATCTAACCCATGCCGGCGGCGGCGTTCCTCGCGCGGCTGCGTGCGGCGTCGCCACGGGCGCGCCTGCTGGGCGCGGTTGCCGCTGCCGCGCTGTTGGCGGTCGCGGCGTTCGGCTTCGTCGCGTCACGCGACACCCGCGTCGCGCTCTTCGCCACGCCGTTGCGCGCAGATCAGCTGGCGGAAGTCGAAGCGCGGCTCGCGGCGTGGAACGTTCCCTATGCGGCCGCCCCCGACAATCTGCGCGTCGACCGAGCCAAGCGCGGCGAGCTGTTGCTCAAACTCTCGCTCGCCGGGGTCCCGCACCCGCACCTCGCGGGCAGCGATGAAGCGCTCGCGCATCTGGGTGCGCTGACGCCGCAAGCCGTCCTCGAAGCGCAGACGCGCGACGCGCTGGCGGCGGATCTCGCGCTGGGCCTGCGCGGTTTGGATCGTGTCGCCGACGTGCGCGTGGTGATCGCGCCGTCGAGCGGAGGCGTGTACGCCGACGAGACTCGTCGTGACGCGAGCGCGAGCGTGCGCGTAACGCTCGTTGCGGGGACGCGGCTCTCGGCGCGCGCGGTCGCCGGGATCAAGGCCTTCGTCGCCGGCGGGGTACCCGGCCTCGACGCGGAGCGCGTGACCGTGCTCGACGACCGCGGGCTGGCGCTCGACGCGGACGGCGGCGAAGACGCGCCCGACGTGCAGGCAGCGCTGCAGAGCGCGCTCGACGCGGCGTTCGGCCCGGGCGCCGCCATCGTGCGCGTGCACCGCGAGCCGGTGGCCGAACGGCGCGACGTGCGCGACGTGCACCGTGCGGCGCTGGGCGGCAGCATCGCGCGGAGCAGCAGCGACGAGCGCTACGCGTCGACTGCGAAAAAGTACTCCAAGAACAGCACGACCGAGGACCGCGGCAGCGAGACGCGCGAGGAGCGCCGCGTCACCGCCGCCGGCGCAACCGCGCGCTTGACGGTGGCGATTTTCGTCGACGTGTCGCGCGGACTCGATCTCGCCAAAATCCGCGCGCTCGCCGCCGCGACGGTCGGGACGCGGCCCGAACGCGGCGACGTGCTGAGCGTTGAAGCGGTGGCGTTCGGCGAGGTCGCGCGAGCGCCTCAAGCGCACGCGCCGGGTTGGGTGCTCGCGTTGGCCGGACTCGCCCCGCAGGTGCTCACCGCCGCTGCGCTCGTGCTGGTGGTCGCGCTCGCGGCGAAACCCTTGACGACGGTCGCGCTGCGCATCGTCGAGTCGGCGTCGGCGCGCAGCACGGCGCGCGCCGTCGCCGGGATCCCGCCGGCGCGCGTGCGCGGCGCGCTCGACGGCGAGCCGCCGCACGTGGCGGCCGCGATCATCTCCGCGCTTCCGGCTTCGACCGCGGCGGCGGTGCTGGAACTCTATCCGGCCGATCAGCGCGCCGCGATCGTGCGGCGTCTCGCGCGTGACAATGCGTCGCTGGTCCCGCCGGCCGAGGAACTCATCGGTGAGTGCTGACTTCGTGTCGCTGGCCGACGTGCTGCGCGCCGCGGCCGTCGCCCCGCCTGCGCCGGGCGTAGCCGATCCGGAGCGCGACGCAGCGGCACTCGCGACGGTTCCCGAGCCGCCAAGCGCGGCGCCCGATGATGTATACACCGCAGTTCGCGATGCGCGCCTGTTTCGGGCGCGGCTCGCCGATGCATTCGACGCTGCGTCGGCGCGGCTCATCCGCGAACTCGCCGCCGAGGTGCTCGCGCGCGAGCTGCGCTTGGCACCGTGCGATCTCGAATCGCTGCTGCGGCGCGTGCGCGAACGCGTGCCGGTCGTGCGCGTGCGGGTCGCCCCCGCCGACCTGGCGCACGTGCGCGCCGCACCGTGCGTCGCCGATCCCGGCCTGGCTGCGGGTGACGCGGTGCTCGAGCTCGACGGCGGCACGCTCGACGCGCGGTTGGGCGTCCGGCTCGCGACGGTCCTGGACGGGTTCGCATGATCGGGCGTCCGAACGGACGGGTCCTCGCGACGCGCGGTCTGCTCATCGAGGCCGAGCTGCCGTTCGCGCGCATCGGCGACGGCGTGCGCGTCTGCGCCCGTGACCTCACGGTCGGCGGCCGCGTCGCCGCGCTGCACGGATCGCGCGTCGTCGTCTCGCCGTTCGGCGCCGTCGACGGCGTCGCGACCGGCGACCGGATCGAGTCCGATCCGGCGGTCCTCGCCGCCGCACTGGGAACGCCGCTATTGGGTCGCGCCGTCGATGCCGCCGGCGCACCGCTCGACGGCCTGCCCGCGCCGCCGGGACGACGCCGCCGAGCCGCGCTCGTCGCGCAGCCGGTCGGCCGGCGGCGGCCGTGCCGCGAGGTGCTGTGGACCGGCGTGCGCGCGATCGACGGCCCGCTGGCGCTGGGGCGCGGCGCGCGCGTCGGGCTCTTCGGCGCCGCCGGCGTCGGCAAGTCCACGGTGCTCGACGCGATCGTGCGCGGCGCTGCGGTGGATGCGGTCGTGCTCGCGCTCGTCGGCGAGCGCGGTCGCGAGGCGGAGCGCCGCTGCGCAGCCGTCGATGCGCGCACGTCGATCGTGTGCGCGACGAGCGATCGCGCGCCGGCCGAGCGCGTCCGCGCCGCCGAACTGGCGTTCGCGCAGGCCGCAGCGTTGCGGGACCGCGGGCTGGACGTGCTACTGGTGGTCGACTCGCTGGCGCGGATCGCCGCCGCCGCCCGCGAGCTGGGACTGGCGGCCGGCGAGCCTGCCGGCCGAGCGGGATACCCGCCCAGCGCGTTCGCGCTGCTGGCCCGTTTGCTCGAAACCGCCGGACCGTCCGGCGACGGCAGCGTCACGCTCGTCGCGACGGTGCTCTCGGACGGATCCGAGCAGCACGATCCGGTCTGCGAGGCGGCGCGCGCCATGCTCGACGGCCACCTCGTGCTGAGCGAGCGCCTTGCGCAGGCCGGCCGGTTCCCCGCGCTCGACGTCGCGCGCAGCGTCAGCCGCACGCTGGCCGAGGTCGCCGGGGCCGAGCATGCCGCCGCCGCTGCCGTGCTGCGCGCGGCGACGGCAGCGCTGGAGGACTCTCGCGATGCGCTGTCGCTGGGGATCGCTTCGGCCGACCCGTTCCTGGCCCGCTGCGTCGCCGCCGAAGCCGCGATCGAGCGGTTCTTGCGCCAAGGGCCGGCGCCGTCGGCGTCGGGGGAGACCCTCACGGAGCTGCGCCGACTCGCCGATATCCTCACATGATGGACGTCTTCGCTGACATCGCCGCGGTTCAGAACCGGATCGCGGAGATCACCGGAGCCTTCGCCCCGGCGAATCCGCCGGCGGCGGCCGGGCCGCGTTTCGCGAGCGCCCTCGCCGACGCGCTGCGCCCGGCGAACCCCGCCTTGGGCCTCCAGCCCGGCGGCTCGGATGCGCCGGGGAGCGGCGTCGCGCCCAGCGCGGCGGCACCCGTCCCGCCGGCCCAGATCGACGCGCTGGTCGAGCAGAACGCCCAGACGTGGCAAGTCGATCCGGCGCTGATCAAGGCCGTCATCGCCAACGAATCGGGTTTCAACGCCAACGCCACCTCGAGCGTGGGGGCGCAAGGCCTCATGCAGCTCATGCCCGCGACCGCGGCGTCGCTGGGCGTAAAAAACGCCTACGATCCGGCGCAGAACGTCGCCGGCGGCACGCACTATCTGCGCGGCCTGCTCGACCGCTTCGGCGGCGACAAGCGCTTGGCGATCGCCGCCTACAATGCAGGTCCCGGCGCGGTAGAGAAGTACGGTGGCGTTCCACCGTATGCCGAGACGCGCAACTACGTCCAAAACGTCCTGGCTTCGTTCGAAAAGTACAACAGCGGTCGCTGAGCGCCTCGGGCACGCCGCTCTCGTTCTGACGATCGCAGTCGCACTGGCGACGCCCGCTGCGGCGAAGCGTGCGGCCGAAGCGACCGTGCCGGTCGCGACGATCCTGCGCGCGTACGACGGTGCCACCCACGCCGACGACGTGAAGACGTTCGTAGCCGAAGGAACGCTCAGCGGTGAAGGCCTGACCGGCACGTATCGCATCGTGCGCGACGGGACCAACGAACGCGAGGACGACGTGCTCGGACCGCGCCGCGAAACGTCGTTGCGTCTGGGCGACAAGCTGTACTTGCGCAACTCCAACGGCAACGTGCGCGAGCTACGGGGCTACTTGCGCCGGCGCGCGCTCACCGAGGAGCTGCTCGATTCCGGCGAGTTCGTCAAGCACCCCGAGCTGGCGCGGTTCGCCGGCTGGGGCGATTTCGGATCGGCCAGGGTCTGGCGGCTCGAAGTCAACGCCCAAGGCGGCGAGCCCGAGACGCTGTGGATCGATCCTGCGAGCGGCCTGCCGCTGCGGTTGGAGTACCTCGACGGCGACGGCCCGTCGTTCGTCGACTACTCCGACTGGCGCGACGTGCAAGGGCGGAAGATCGCCTTTCGCAACGTGGTCAGCGACGGCGACCATCGTTTCGATACCGTGCAGCAGACGACGTCGGTGATCCTCGACGGTGTCGTCGATCCGGCGACGTTTGCGGCGCTCGCCCCGCGCCTGCTCGCAACCGACCGCGTCCACGTCGTGCCGCTGATCGAGCGCGGCGGGCACGTCGGTGTCAACGTGCGCATCGCGGGCAAGGATTGGTTCTTCATCCTCGACACCGGCGCGCAGTCGATCCTCGTCGACACCGCCGTGCTCAAGGCCGCGGGCGTCGCCGGGCAGGGAGCGATGGAGGTACGCGGCGCGTCGCGCAGCGGCGGGCTCACCGCCGCGACGCTGCCGCAGATCGACGTCGACGGCGCGCACGTCGACGACGTGGTCGTGTCGTCGCTCGACATCGCCCAGAATTTCGGCGGTGGAATGAAGATCGACGGCATCTTGGGATACCCGTTCTTCGCCTGGGCGATGGTGGAGATGGACTTCGCCAAGCACGTGCTGCGCTTCGGCCCGCCGGGATCGTTCGCGCCGCAGGGCACGCGCATCGACCTCGACGTCGATCGCGAGTTGGCCGAGGCGACCGTGCGCGTCAACAACCGGCTCGACGCGCCGTTCATCGTCGACACCGGAAACAGCGGCGAGATGCTGCTGTACCGCCCGTTCCTCGACGCGCATCCGGGGGTCGTCCCGTTCTCCGCGACCTCGTCGTGGAGCTACGGTTTGGGCGGGGCGAATGCGACGTACCACACCTCGCTCGACGCGGTCAAGCTCGGCGGCTACGAACTCTATCACCGCAGCGTCGACGTCGTCCTGGCCAACAACGGCGCTTTCGCCGATCGCGTCGATGCGGGGAACGTCGGCTTGGGCGTGCTGCGCAATTTCGTCGCGACGTTCGATCTGGCCAATGCGTCGCTGTACTTGGCGCGCGGTGCGAGCTTCGACGACGGGCGGAGCCGGACGCGCTAGCCTCCCTACGTAACATTCGCGCAACACGCGGGTCGTAGCCGGCGCGGTAGGGTCGGGGCGGAGGCACCGACTCATGCACGATTCCACCGGCGTCGCGGTCGTCGCGACGCACCTTGCCGCCGCCGACCGCCGCGCACTCTCCCAAGCGTGGTACAGCGCGCTGCACCTCGCCGAACGAGCCGCGCCGCGGCGGCCCCGGTTCGCGCCTGCGACTCGCGCGCCCGGGCTCGCACCGCCGTTGCGCAGCACTGCGAGCCCCGCGCCGGCGCCGGCCGCTGCGGCGCGCATCGTTCGCGCCGCATGCTCGGCCGCGCCGGGATCGCGCGGCAAGCCGGAACCCGGCGGAGCGGAGCGGCGCGCGCCGGCCAGCGAGCTCGCGCGCCGCATCGAGACCGCGGTTGCGCGGCGCCGACCCAACGCGGCGGGCGCCGGCTTCGTGTTGCGCGCCGGCGGCGGACGCGTACACGTCGTGGTGCGCTGCATCGGCGCGCGAACGCGCATCGTGGCCGTCTGCGCGCCGTCCTTGCGCGAGCGTGTCGAGCGCGCGCTGGCGCAGGCTCGTTTCGCGCTGGCGGGTCGCGGCGTCCCGGCGGAGGTCGCATAGCATGCACGGAGCGTCGCCGCTCGACGCCTACGACCGCGTGCTGTCGCGCGCAACGGATCTGCGCGAGATCTTCCGAGCCGGCGCGCTGCCGCTCAACGACGACGTCGGCACCGGCCCGCGGCTCGTGCCGTCGAGCGATCCGCTCAGCGTCGTACCGCCGCCCGGCGCGTGGCTGGTGACGCGCGCCGCGGATGGCCGCCGGGCGTACGAGCGCGACGGGACGTTTTCGCTCGCCGACGGCGTGCTGCGCACGCGCGACGGCGCCGAGGTGTTGGGGTATCCCGGCGGCGACGCGCGCGGCGCGGTTCCCGTCCCGCTGCGCGTGCCGCCCACCGATCGTGCGCTCGGACGCGGCGCAGACGCGCGCGTCGAGAGCGACGGCACGGTCGCGTACACGCGCGCCGCGATCGACCCACGCACCGGAACGCGCGCCGACGAGCGGATCGTACTGGGTCGCCTGGCGCTGGCGCGCTTTCCGGCCGGCACGCACCTCCAGCGCCTCGACGCAGCCCGCGCCGCCGCTCCGCCGGGCGTCGTGCCGCACGTTGGGACGCCCGGCGACGACACGTTTCCGGTGCTGGCGACGTTCAGCCGCGACGCCGGCGGCATCGACGTCGCCGCGGGGGTCGCGCGCTTGGACGAAGCCTACCGCGCCTTCGAAGCGCTGGGCGCTGCGCTCAAGTCCCGCATGGCGGTCCAAAAGACGACCGTCGACCTCGTCAAATGATCGCCTCCGCGACCTTCGGCCCGCGCCGCGGCGGGGTCCGGCCGCTGCGTTTCGCCGTGCGCGCATCGATCCCGATCGAGGCCGCCTGCGTGGTCGCCAACGGCGTCCGCGAGACGCTGCGCGAGCTCTTCGGCGAAGCCTGCGAACTCGTGCTGGGTGAGCCGGCGGCGCTGGGGGCCGACTGCTGGCCGGCCCTGGCCCGCGAGGCGCTGCTCTTTCTGAGCCGCGGCCGGCAGACCGACGTCATCCTCGTTCTGCCGCGCTCCGACGCACGGCGGCTCGTCTTACGGGCGTTCGGCGAGGCCGACGGCGCCGGCGAAGACGGTCGAGCCGACGCCTGCAGCGCGCTCGAGCTACTGGCGCTCGAGCGCATCGCGGCGCGCTGCGCCCGCGCCTTCGACCCGCTCTACGCCGAGCAGCGCGACCCGTGCCGGGCCGTCCAAGCCCACGAGGTCCCGGCGTGCGTGGCCTACTTCGACCTGCGCGTCGGCACCCCGATCGCGCTGACGCTGGGGATCGGGATCGTCCGCGACCTCCCGCAGGCGGGCCCCGCGGGGGCCCTTCCGGCCGCCGTGCTGGACGAGGTGATGGTGGAAGCGCACGCCGTTTTTGCCGAAGGTACCATTGACGCTGCGTCGTTCGTGCACTTGCGCCCGGGCGACGTGGTGAAGCTGGATACCAAGATCGGTGCTGCGGCAACCTTGAGACTCGGGGACCGGCGCCTTGCCGCAGGCGCTCCCGGCGTCGTCCGATCGCGCACCGCCCTTCTGATCCACGACGTCGCGTTGGGAGCCCACCACCCGTGATCATGTCCGAGCAAGGCAAGAACCTCGACCTCTTGATGAACGTGCCGCTCAAGGTGACGGCGGAGCTGGGCACGTGCAAGATGCTCGTGCGCGACATCCTCAAGCTGGGCACGGGCTCGGTGGTCGAGCTCGACCGCCAAGCGGGCGGCCCGGTCGACCTGCTCGTCAACGACCGGCTCGTCGCCCGCGGCGAGGTCGTCGCGATCGACGAGAACTTCGGCGTGCGCGTAACGGAGCTGATCGAAAAGGTCTAGCATCGCGGGCCCCGCGCCCAGCGCGGGCTACGGCGTAGCCCAGTCGTCAAAGCTTCGTAACGAATAGCTCGTTTTCTTACTGCCGCCGGGGTTGCGCACGATGAGCTGTTTTAGCGCGAGGTCAGCGATGTCGCGCTGTGCGGTGTCGAGTGAAACGTTCGCGAGCTTTGCGTATTTCGGCGTGGTGAGAAAGCCTTGCCAGTCATCTTCAAGCAACCGTTCTAAGACGTACTTATTGCGCGCCGATATCCCGGCCTCATGCGCGTGGCTCCAGAATTTGGACCGCGCCGGAACGTTGTTGATGGTTTCCAGTGATCTTTGCGTTGCGCGGTAGTAGCATTCGAGAAACCATTTCAACCAGGGTGTTACGTTGAGATCGCCTCGTTGCGCGCGTTCCAGATGTTCATAGTAGGCGTTCTTCTCGCGCGCGATCTGTGCGGTCATGCTCACGTAGCGAAAGGGTGACTGTTCGGCCCGTGAAAGCGCCGTGTCGGCAATCGCGCGTGCAATCCGGCCATTGCCGTCGTCGAATGGATGGATGGTCACAAACCAGAGGTGCGCGATCCCGGCGAAAACCAGACCGTCGATCGCCGGCGGTCCGTTGAACCAGGTGATGAAGTGCTCCATCTCGTCGCGGAGGCGCCCGGCCGGCGGCGCCTCATAGTGGACGATTGGAGCATCGACTCTGCCGGACACTACTTGCATAGGCCCGGAAGCATCGTCACGAAAGGCGCCGACCGTGGTGCGCGAACTCGCGCCCCGAGCCCTGGGAAACAGGCCGGCCTGCCAGCCGAAAAGACGCTCGAGCGTGAGCCCTTCTGCGTGCTTTCGCGTTGCGTCCAGAATCATCGAGGTCACACCCTCGGCGTACGGATCCGTTGCGGCCCCGGCTCCGGCAGCCTCCAGCCGCCGAGCGACCGATGACCGAACGCTCGAGCGACTGACCGTAGCGCCCTCGATCGCCGATGTTTCGACGGCATCCTCGGTTCGGGCGTCCACCTCGATATTCTGGCGCTGGACGAAGCCGAGGTTACGGACCGCACCCTGAACCTCACCCTGCCCATATCGAGCGCGCCCGAGCGGCTCGACCAGGGGCTCCGAGTCGAAGGCCAGGGCTGGCCCGATGGCAAGCGATTCGCCGCAAGGAGTGCGGCAAACCGTGGCGCGATTCGCCGCACCGGCCCGGCCGACCGGCGCCGTAACATTGCGGCTACGCGGTGCTCGCCGCAGGGCCGCAAGCTGGTCGCATGGACGACTTGCTGCGGATCGCCAACCACGGGCACTCGACGCTGCCGCTCGACGTGCTCGCGGCGCTGACGCTGCTCTCGCTGGCGCCGTTCGTGCTCGTCCTCTCGACGGCGTTCGTGCGCATCGTGGTGGTGCTCTCGCTGGTGCGCTCGGCGATCGGCGCCCCGATGCTGCCGCCTAACGCCGTGCTCACCGGCCTCGCACTGGTGCTGACGTTCGTCATCATGACGCCGACCTTCGACGCGTTGCAGCGCGACGCGATCCGGCCGTACGCGGCGGGAAGGCTCACCCAGGCGGCGTTCCTGGACCGAGCGAGCCGGCCGCTGCGCGCGTTCATGCTGCGCCAAACGAAGTCGCGCGATCTCGCCGTGTTCGCCCGCGTCGCGCGCCGTGCGCCGGACGAGCCCGCGGCGGATGTGCCGCTGACCGTGCTCATCCCCGCCTTCGTCGTGGGTGAGCTGCGCTCGGCGTTCGCGATCGGGGTGGCGCTCTATCTCCCGTTCGTCGCGATCGACCTCGCCGTCGCCGCGATTTTGATGGGACTCGGCATGGTGATGCTCAGCCCGCCGATCATCTCGCTGCCCTGCAAGGTGCTGCTCTTCGTGATGGTCGACGGCTGGGCGCTGGTCTGCAACGGCGTCATGCAGAGCTTTCGGTAGACCGGAACCAGCTCTTGGGAAGGAACGGATGCCGCCAAAAGGAGGCATTCAAGTGGCCGCAGGAACTGGATGTCCGATATGCGGGCAACGCGCCGCGGGAGGTGAGAATGAACGGACCAAAGCGTGCGACGGGCAAGCCGTCAAAGGTCCTTATTACGGCGTTGGTCGTATCCGTAATGCTCCTCGTCGGGCTGCCGCTCATTCTCTTCGCGTACGTCATCACTCGCGTGGACAGGATGCTACTTCCCGGGCACTGACGCGCCTGCGCAACGCACTCTCTGTCGGCCTTCTACGAGGACCGGCAGCCCGAGTTCCTGGCCCTCGATGCGTCCGCCGCCCACATCCACGCGATCACCCAAGCACTCTGGCGATCGTAAATCATGCCGTGTCCAAACCCGCCGGTCATCCGGATCGTGGACACCAAGAAAATGGTCTTCCGCGCGCCCTCGGGGAATGGTGCCTAATCATGCGCATCGCGGAGAAGATTGGGACCCGGCGGCCGTTCTTTTCGTTCGAGTTCTTTCCGCCCAAGGACGACGCGGCGGAGAAGAACCTGTTCGCGACGATCGAGGCGCTCAAGCCGCTCGACCCGGGCTTCGTCTCGATCACCTACGGCGCGGGCGGATCGACGCGCACGCGCACGGTGGAGTTGGCCAAGCGGCTGCGCAGCGAGATCGGCTTCGACGTGATGGCGCACCTGACGTGCGCCGGCGCCACCGCCGACGAGCTGCGCGCGCTGCTCAACGACCTGCGCCGCGGCGGGATCGAGAACATCATGGCGCTGCGCGGCGATCCGCCCAAGGGGACCGAAGCCTTCGTCACCGCGGCGGGCGGTTTCGCGCACGCCAGCGACCTGATCGCCCTCATCAAGTCGGAGTTCGCGTTTTGCGTCGGCGGCGCGTGCTATCCCGAGAAGCACCCCGAGGCGACGAGCCTCGATGCGGACCTCGCCGCGCTGTCGACCAAGGTGCGCGCCGGCGCGGAATTCTTGGTCACGCAACTGTTCTTCGACAATGCGCGCTACGTCGAGTTCGTCGAGCAGGCGCGGCGCTGGGGGATCACGGTGCCGATCCTGCCCGGGATCATGCCGATCACCAACTACGACCAGATCGACCGCTTCACGCGCGGGTGCGGCGCGGTCATCCCGCCCAGCCTGCGCGCCGAGCTCGAAGCGCGCCGCGACGACTCCAACGCGATCGTCGACTTGGGCGTCGCCTACATGACGCTGCAAGTCGCCGACCTGCTCGCCCGCGGCGCGCCGGGCGTGCACTTTTACACCCTCAACCGCTCGCCCGCGACGAGGGCCGTCGTCTCCGCGCTCAAGGCGGCCCGGCGCGCGTGGTGAAGAGACGATCCGACGTCAGCTGTTCTCCGGCGGCGTCATGATGGCGCCTATGACCGTCTCGTCACCGAAGTAGTACGAATGTGATCTCCCCGTGATCCGATCGGGCAGAGAGACTGTGGGTACGGCGCTACGCGCTGAATACTTCACGCTCGGCCTGCGGATCGGCGTCGTCGTCGCGATCCAGTCATTTGAAGAATTGAAGTCTTGCCAGCGGGTGACGTCCGCATTTGCAAGGCAGGAGTCGATCAAGGGGTCGACGAGCGCGGGGTTCTCGGCCGACAAAAACTTCAGAAAGCCGCCGAGCGTTACGAGTCGAATCGGATGGCGTAGAGAGTCCTCGTGGTCGAGATAGTCCAGAGCCATCACGCACCCGAAACTATGAGCTACGAGAGAGACGTGTCGGTACCCAGCGTTGGTGACGCGCGGCACGACTTGCGCTAGCGTCTGACGAAGTTGGGCGCGCATCGTCACGCCTGTTCGATCCGTGGCTCCGAAGAGATAGCGGCGCAAAAGGTCCGCGAGATCGATGCTGCGATCGACGTCGACGTTCAAAACCGTCAGGACCGCAGTTGCCCAGATCAATGGTTTGACTTCCAACATCGACGCCCCTAGGTCGCTCACTCGCTTGTCCCAGTCGGTGCCAAACGCTCCTGAGTGACCTATCGCCGTCAACGCGATCGCAACGGTGCCATACAGCCACAACACGATGAGCGAGAGACTCAGCACGATCGCGACCGCCCAAAACGGAGACTCGCGAAACGACTTCACGAGCCGGAGATTGAGAAACGAGAAGAGCAGAAGGAAACCCGTTGGCAACTTCTGCCACCATTTCCCCGCACTCGCGAAGTCGAACTTGGCTTTCCACTCGACTTCGAAGATATCGGTCGAGGTGACGACTTCGGTTTTCGCGTCGCGCACGGTGACCTGCGTACCGCTTAGGCCTTCGATCGTCGCCGTCGCTTCGGCGTAGCCTACGCCGCTGTTGTACTGACGGATTCCTGCGAGGAGCAGCGTCAGCGACGCTTCGCGCGTTACGGATGTCTCAAATCCAGGGACCAGGATGATCGCGTTTGCTTGCGCTCGCTGTGCCACACCGTCGGTCATGGAGGTTGCTCCTAGCAGTATCGAGGTTTGCCGCCTCTGTTGCATGCTTGAGCAACCGATCCATCCTTCGCCGCGACGCGCGGCGGCAAGATCCCGGCGCGACACAGGCCGCGTAGATGCCGTCGTCTCCGCGCTCAAGGCGGCCCGGCGCGCATGGTGAAACGGTCGAGATGACCACGACGCTCCACGGCACGGCCGCGCTCGTCACGGGCGCCAGCTCCGGGATCGGTGAAGCGACGGCGCTCGCGCTGGCGCAGCACGGTGCCGCCGTGGCGCTGGCGGCGCGGCGCAAGGATCGCCTCGAGGCGCTCGCCGCGCGCATTCGCGCCGCGGGCGGGCAGGCGCTGGTGCTCGAAGCCGACGTCACCGACGAGCGCCAAGCCCGCGAGTTCGTCGAGCGCACCGTCGACGAACTCGGCCGGCTCGACATCTTGGTCAACAACGCCGGCCTGATGCTGCTCGGGCCGATCCCCGACGCCGACGTCGACGAGTGGCGCCGGATGCTCGACCTCAACGTGAACGGGCTGCTGTTCTGTGCCCACGCAGCGCTGCCGCACTTGCTGCGCGCCGCGCAGGACGGACCGCGGCGGGTCGCCGACATGATCAACGTCAGCTCGGTCGCGGGCCGCAATGCGCGGGCCAATGCGGGCGTCTACAACGCCACGAAGTTCGCGGTCGGGGCGTTCAGCGAGGCGCTGCGCCAAGAGGTGACGCGCAAACACGTCCGCATCGCGCTGATCGAGCCCGGCCTAGTCGAAACGGAGCTGCGCAGCCACAACCGGCCCGAGGTCCAAGAGCAGCTCGCCCGCGCCAACCCCGTCGACGATCCGCTGCAGGCGGCCGACATCGCCGATGCGGTCGTCTACGTCGTGACGCGTCCGCGCCACATGGCCATCAACGAAGTGCTGATTCGCCCGACCCAACAGGAGCGCTGACCGCTCCGATGCCCGCGGCGTAAGCGCCGTCATCGCCGCGACGCGCAGCGGCAACATCGTGGCGCCAGGCTGGTCGCATGGACGCCTTCGAAGGTCTGCTGCGCGACGCGCTGCTCGTTACCGCGGTGCTGGCGTTGCCGGTCCTCGTCATCGCGACGCTCGTCGGAGCGGTTGTCGCGGTGCTGCAGGCCGCGACCCAGGTGCAGGAGCAGACGCTCACGATCCTGCCCAAGGTGCTCGCGGTCGGCGCGATGGTGGCGCTGTTCGGGCGCTTCGGAATGGCGCTGTGCGCGCAGCTGTTCACCGAGGTCGTCGCGCGCATCCCGCTGGTGACGCGCGGTTGACGCAGACGACGTTGCTCGTGCTGGCCCGATCGGCGGGGATGATCGCGCGCGCGCCGGGGTTCGCGCACCCGTCGGTGCCGCCGTTGGTGCGCGCCGGCCTCGCGCTGGCGCTCGCGGTTGCCGTCGCACCGCAGGTCCCGCACGCCCCCGCGCTGGGCTTCGCCGCGTTCACGCTGGCGCTGGCCGGGGACTTCGCGCTCGGTGCGGCGATCGGGTTGGGCGCAGCGCTGCTCTACGACGGCGCGTACTTCGCCGGCCGGACCATCGACGACTATCTCGGCGTGCGCGGCAGCGTGCCGGGCGCGAACGTCGCCGGCGCTCAGGCCTTCGGACGGTTGTGGTCGTCGGCGTTCCTGATCGCGTTCTTCCTCCTCGACGGCTGGGTGCCAGTGGTACGCGCATTCGCCGGCTCGTTCGCGCACGTCGGCGCCGGCGCGTTCGCCGCAACGCACGGGTGGACGCGCTTCGCATACGCGCTCCCGGCCACGATCGTCTCCGCCGCGTTGCTCGTCGCGGCGCCGGCGATCGCGGTGGCGGCGACGCTGCAGCTGGCACTCGCGGCGGTGGCGCGCGTCGTGCCGCGTTTCGCCAGCTTCGCGCTCGCGTTTCCGCCGGTCTTCGCTGGGGCGCTCGCGGTCACGTTGGCGATGGTGCCGCTGGTCGCCCCGCTGGGCGCGCGGCCGTGGCTGCCGCTGCCGTGGTGACGACCGGCGACGCACGGTGAGCGCCGGCGCAAAGCCCTTCGACGCGACGCCGGCGCGGCGGGCGCGGGCACGCCGCGAGGGCAACGTGGCGCGCTCGGCCGAGGCGACCAGCGTCGCGGCGTTCGGCGCGGCGATCTTGGCGACGCTGGTCGCCGTGCCATTGGCCGCCGGCGTCGCCGCGAACACGCTGCGCGTCACGGCGCGGCGGGGGACCGACATCGAGCCGTCGGCGTATGCGCTGCTGGCCGTCGCGGCGTTGCTGCCGGTGGCGGCCGCGGCGACTGCGGGCTGTGCCGTCGCGCTGGCGCAGTCGGGCGGGCTGCACGTCACGCCGCTGCGGCTGGATGGGGCTCGGCTCGAACCGTTCGCCGGCCTCAGACGCATCCTAGGCGGGGAAGCGGCGGTCGCCGCATTGCGCGGCGCGTTGGCGTTCGCCGTCGCGCTGCTCGCCGTCGCGCCGGTGGTCCGCGACGCCGTCGCTTCGGGTGCCGCGTCGGCGTCGCCGCTCGCCGCCGCGTCGCTCGCCGGGAGCGCGGCGTTGCGCGCCGCTCTGGCCGCGGCCGCGGTCGGCGCGGGCTTCGCGCTGGCGGATTATGCGCTGGCGCGCCGGCGCTGGCTGCGCAGTCTGCGCATGTCGCTCGAGGAGCTCAAGCGCGACGCCAAGGAACACGACGGCGATCCGCAGGCGCGGCTGCGCCGCAAGAGCGCGCATCGTGCGCTGGTGCGCGGCTCGATCTCGCGGCTGCGCGAGGCGTCGTTCGTGGTGGTCAACCCCGCGCACGTCGCCGTTGCGATGCGCTATGCGCCGCCCGCCGTGCCGGTCCCCGAGGTTCTCGTGCGCGCGCTCGACGCGGCGGCGCTGCGCGTGAAGTCGATCGCGCGCGAGCGGCGCATCCCGGTGGTGGAAGACGCCGCCCTCGCGCGGCTGCTCTACGCCCGCGGCGAGAGCGGGCGGCCGATCCCCGCGCAAGCCTACGTCGCGGTCGCGCAGATAATCGCCGCGCTGGCGCGCGAGGGCGTGCTGTGACGGGCTCGCGACTGGCCGGCTCGTTCGCCGTGCTCGTGCTCGGCGTCGTCGCCATCCTGATCGTGCCGCTGCCGCCGCCGCTGCTCGACGCGCTGCTGGCGCTCAACATCTTCGGCTCGGCGCTGGTGCTGCTGATCAGCCTGCGTGTCGAGGAACCGCTGGAGTTCTCGGCCTTCGCACCGGCGCTGCTGTTGGCGACGCTGTTCCGGCTCTCGCTCGATGTGAGCGCGACCCGGCTGATCCTCACGCAGGGCCACGATCCCGGCGGCGTCGGCGCGCTGATCCCCGCGTTCGGCGCCTTCGTCGTCGGCGGTAACGTCGTCGTGGGGTTGATCGTCTTCGCGATCCTGATCACCATTCAATTCGTGGTGATCGCCAGCGGCGCGCAACGCGTCGCCGAAGTCTGCGCGCGGTTCACGCTCGACGCGATGCCGGGCAAACAGATGGCGATCGACGCCGACCTGCACGCCGGGCTGCTCGACCCCGACGTCGCGCGGCGCAAGCGTGCGCGGGTGCAGCGTGAAGCCGACTTCTACGCCGCCATGGACGGCGCCGGAAAGTTCGTCAAAGGCGACGCGATCGCCGCGCTGGTAATCGTGGTCCTCAACCTGCTCGGCGGCGTCCTCGTCGGGACGGTCTACCACGGGATGGGGCCGCTCGAGGCGATCGAAACGTTCGCCATCCTGTCGATCGGCAACGCGCTGCTCACCACGCTGCCCGCATTTTTGATCTCGACCGCGATGGGGCTGATGGTCACGCGCGTCGCCGGCGACGGCGCCCTCGGCGCCGATCTCGCGGCGCAGCTTTTGGCGCGGCCCGACGTCTTGCGCATCGCCGCGCTGCTCGTGCTCGCGCTGGCCTGCGTGCCGTCGTTACCGGGGCCGCTCTTCGCCACGTTGGGGATCACGGCGCTGGGCGGGGCACAGCTCGCGCAACGGCACCGGCGGCGCGTCGACGAAGCAGCGCACGCGGCGGCGGAGCAGCGGCGCCGCCAATTGGTGCGGCGGCCGGAGACCGCGTTCGGCCTCGTTGGCGTCGACGCTCTGGCGATCGAGGTCGGCGCCGACCTCTATCCGCTGCTCGCCGCGCCGAACTGTGACACGCTGCTCGACCGCATCGCCGACGTGCGGCGGGCGTTGGCGGCCGAAACCGGGATCGTGATCCCGGGCGTCCGGCTGCGCGACGACCCGCTGCGCGATCCGCGCAGCTACGCGCTGCGCGTGCGCGACCGCGTCGCGGGCGAAGGGATCCTGCGGCTCGAGCGCCTCGTCGCGGTCGGCGACCCGGAGCGCTTGGAGCGCATCGGCGGCGAGCCGACGACCGAACCGGTCTACGGTTTAGCCGCACGCTGGATCACCTACGAATCGCGCGAGCGGGCCGTGGCCGCCGGCGCGCTGACCTTCGATGCCATCTCGATCGTGGGCTCGCACCTCGCCGAGACCGCACGCGCGCATGCGGCCGACCTATTCGGGCGTCAGGAGTTTGCAACGCTCGTCGAGCACTTGCGCGGCTCGGTGCCGGCGGTCGTGAAGGAGGTCGGTGAGGTTCTTCCAGTCGGCGTCGCGCACCGCGCCTTCGTCCACCTATTGCGCGAGCGCGCGTGGCCGCGCGATCCGGTCGCCGCCTTCGAAGCCATGGTCGACGCCGCGGCGACGACGCGCGATCCGCGCGAGCTAGCCGAGGCCGTGCGCCGCGTCATCGTCCCGCAGCAGCTGCGCCGGGACGGCGTCCGTGCATTGCGACCCTTGATCGTCGCGCCGGCGTTCGAGGCCGAGCTGGCGCGAACGTGGTCGCCTGAGGCTGGACCGGCGCCCGATCCGCGCACGGCGTTGCACGTGCGTACCGAGATCGCGCGCTACGCCGCCGACCCGAGTTGCGCGCCGCATGCGATCGTCGCAACCGCGGCGTTGCGCCCGCTGCTGGCCGAGCTGCTCGAACGCAGCGTCCCGGCCGTCGCGGTCTACTCCTATGCCGAGCTCCCGCCCGAGGTCGCGCTGGAACCCGTCGCCGTGCTCGACGCGCCGGCGGCGGTCGCGGGGGCGTTTCCGGCGGTTTAGCGAAGCGGGTCCGAGCGCCGCCACGAGGGAGTTTCGATGATCGCTCCGAGCCCGCCGGGAATCCCGCGTACGATCTTCGAGCCCGAACACGCGACGTTGCGTGACGCGATGCGGCGTTTCTGCGAACGCGAGATCGCCCCGTTTCATGACGCGTGGGAAGCGCAGGGCGTGGTCCCGCGCGCGATTTGGCGGCGCGCCGGCGAGCTGGGCTTTTTGTGCATGTCGCTGCCGGCGGAATACGGCGGCGCGGACGCCGACTTCCGAGCCTCGGCCGTCTTCTCCGAGGAGCTGGCGCGCGTCGGCGCGACCGGTCCGGGCTTCTTGCTGCAGACCGACATCGTCGCGCCCTACATCCTGCACTACGGAACAGCCGAGCAGAAGCAGCGCTGGCTGCCGCCTCTGGCTGCAGGCGAGCTCATCAGCGCGATCGCGATGAGCGAGCCCGGCGCGGGGAGCGACCTCGCGGGGATCAAGACGCGGGCCGACCGCGTCGACGGCGGCTACGCGATCACCGGAGCCAAGACGTTCATCACCAACGGCGTCCTCGCCGATCTGATCGTCGTCGTCGCCAAGACCGATCCCGGCGCGGGCAGCCGCGGGGTCACGCTTTTCGTGGTGGAGCGCGGCGCGCCGGGCTTCTCCGGCGGGCGCCCGCTGCGCAAGGTCGGCCTCAAGGCGCAGGACACCGCGGAGCTGACCTTCGACGGCGTGCGCGTCGGCGACGATGCGGTGCTGGGCGCCGTAGGCGGCGGATTCAAGCTGCTCATGAGCGAGCTGGCGCAGGAACGGCTCTCGATCGCCGTAACCGCCGTGGCCGTCTGCGAAACGGCGCTCGAACAGACGATCGCCTACTGCGCCGGGCGCGAAGCGTTCGGCGAGCGCGTCCTCGATTTCCAGAACACCCGCTTCACGCTCGCAACGTTGCGAGCGCAGGTCGCGATGGCTCGCGTCTTCGTCGACCGCTGCATCGAGCTGCACTGCGCGGGCGGGCTCGACGCGACGACGGCGGCGATGGCCAAGCTCGAGACGACCGAGTTGCAGTTCCGCGTCCTCGACGCCTGCGTCCAGCTGCACGGCGGCTACGGTTACATGCTCGAGTACCCCATCGCACGCGCCTGGGCCGACGCGCGGGTGGCGCGCATCTACGGCGGCTCCAACGAGATCATGCGCGAGATCATCGGCCGGTCGCTCGAGGGCGGACGTTCGTGATCGCGGAGAAGTCCGCACCCGTGCTGGCCGGGCTGATGATGGACCGCTCGCTGCAGATCTCGCGGCTGATCGACCACGCCGCGCTGTGGCACGGCGACGTCGAGATCGTCACCCAGCGAACCGGCCTGCCCGATCAACGCTCGAACTACCGCCAGGTGCGCGCGCGCAGCGCGCAGCTCGCGCACGCGTTGCGCCAACGGCTCGGCGTCGCCGCCGGCGAGCGCGTCGCGACCTTCGCGTGGAACACGCAGCGTCACCTCGAGCTCTACTACGGCGTCTCGGGGATCGGCGCGGTGCTGCACACGATCAACCCGCGGCTGTTCGCAGCGCAGATCGCGTACATCGTCAACCACGCGCGCGACCGCTTCATCTTCCTCGACGCCGACCTCGTGCCGGTGCTCGAGCCGCTCGCGGCGCAGCTGCCGCACGTCGAAGGCTACGTCGTGCTGTGCGCCGAGAACGACTTGCCGCCGACGTCGCTGCCGGGCGCGCTGGCCTACGAGACGCTCATTGCCGGATTCCCCGACGACATCGTCTGGCCCGAGCTCGACGAACGCACGGCGTCGTCGCTGTGCTACACCTCGGGGACGACCGGCAACCCCAAAGGCGTGCTGTACGCGCACCGCTCGACGCTGCTGCACACCTTCGCGCAAGCGGCGTCGTGGCAAGCCGGCGCGGGTTCGCAGACCTCGATCCTCCCGGTGGTTCCGCTGTTTCATGCCAACGCGTGGGGCCTGCCGTATCTAGCGCCGATGCAGGGCTCGAAGCTCGTCTTCGCCGATCCGCACCTCGACCCGGCGGCACTCTACGACGCGCTCGAGCGCGAGCAGGTGACGCTGTCCTGCGGCGTGCCGACCATCTGGCTGCGGCTGCTCGAGCACCTCGAGCGCAACGACTTGCGCTTCTCGAGCCTCAAGCTGCTGGGCGTCGGCGGGGCGGCGGCGCCCCGCTCGATGATCGAGGCCTTCGAGGTGAAGTACGACGTGCGTGTGATGAACGCGTGGGGGATGACCGAGACCAGCCCGGCGTGCACGTTCGGGATACCGAAAGCGGAGCATGACGTGCTGCCGCAGCGAATCGACTACAAGACGTGCGCGGGGCGTTGCTTGTTCGGCGTCGAGCTGCGCATCGTCGACGACGCCGGCGTCGCGCAGCCCTTCGACGGCGTCGCGCAAGGCGAGATCCACGTGCGCGGGCCGTGGATCGCCTCGGGTTACTTCGAGGACGAGGAGGCGACGGCGCGCGGCATTACCGCCGACGGCTGGCTGCGCACCGGCGACATCGCGACGGTCGACCCCGACGGCTACGTGGCGATCCGCGACCGCGCCAAGGACGTGATCAAGTCGGGCGGCGAGTGGATCAGCTCGATCGACCTCGAGAACGTCGCCGTTGCCCATCCCGACGTCGCCGAAGCGGCGGCGATCGGCGTCCCGCACCCCACCTGGTCCGAGCGCCCGGTGTTGTTCGCGGTGCCCAAGGCGGGCCGCGAGCTCGACCCCGCGGCGGTGCGGGCGTTCTTGGACGGGAAGATCGCGAAGTGGTGGATGCCCGACGAGGTGATCGTGGTCGCGGAGCTGCCGCACACCGCCACCGGCAAGGTTTCCAAACGGACGCTGCGCGAGCAGCACGCGGCCGCGCTCGCTTCGATGGAAGAGACGGTGGATTCGTTGGGGGACGAGGTCGGCAAGGCCAAGCTCTACTTCGAAAAGCGGCGCGAATTGTCGAGCTAAGACCCGGCGCGTTACCGGCCCTTCCGGCGATTGGGCGGCGGGGTTACCGCTCGGCGCCAGACTGGGGGCATGAAGCCCTTCTTCAAACCTCTCAGACGCGCCGCCACGGCAGCGCTCGCGCTCGGGATCCTGAGCTCCGCGCCATACCACGGTGCCCCGGCCTCACTGGTGAGCGCCTCACAGGGCGACGAACAGGTCATCGCGATCTCGTTCATCAGCCCGCATGCCCCGCAGGCGCTCCCCGCTGAGCAAGCGGCCCTGGCGGCGGACGCGAACGCGGAACGGACGCGCCGCGGGCTCCCGGCGCTGGTCCGCGACGAAGCCTTGGACCGTTTTGCGTATGCCAAAGGTCTCGAGATGGCGTCGCGAGCCTATTTCGGCCATACCAACCCCGACGGCGTGACCTTCGGCGATCGCTTGCGCGCTTTTCATTGGCCGGCGGCCTACGCGTCGGAGAACATCGCGTTCGACCGCGACGAGCCGCACGCGCACGCGGCCTTCATGAACAGTCCCCCGCACGCGCGCAACCTGTTGGACCCGCGCGAGCGGCGCTTCGGCGTCGCCGTGGTCACCGTCCAAACGCACGAGACCTTCTACGTGCAAGACTTCTCGGAGTAGTCGCGTCAGTCTTGGGTCAGGATGTTGAGCAGCGAGCCGTGCACTCGCAACTCGTCCTCGCCGCCGTACTCGATCAATCCAAGCCGCCGAAATTTGTTCATGAAGAAGCTCACGCGCGAGCGGGTGGTCCCGACCATCTCGGCCAGGTTCTTTTGGCTGATCTTGGCGATCAGCGGGTCGGCGCCGCGGGCCTTGCCGAAGTCGGCGAGCCGCACGAGCGCTCGAACCAAACGCCGCTCGCTTGAGTTGAAGAGCTGATCCGTCAGATCTTCCTCGAAGCGCACGTTGCGCGCCAGCAGATGGCTGATGAAGCGCTCGGCGAACTCGGCGCGCTCGCGCAGCACGCGGTGCATCACGGCTTCCGGCACGCGCGCGATCGTGGCCGCCGAGAGGGTCGTCGCGGTCGCCATACGTGCCGCTTGCCCCGCTACCGCGCCTTCGCCGAAAAAATCGCCGGTCCCGAGGAGCGCGATGATCGCCTCCTTGCCGCGGTGGGACAGCAGCGACAGCTTGACCTTGCCGGTGCGGATGTAAAATACCGCGTCGGCTGGCTCGCCCTGCGAGAACACCACCATTCCCGGCGCGAACTCTCGGCTGGACGCCGCCTCGCCGGCGGTCGAAAGGTATTCGAACGGGTCGAGTCCGGAATTGGCCGCCTGGTTCATCGCGCGGCGCCTCCGAATGCTTTCGTCATAGCCAGAAAGAAATAGTCAATGTAGTATTCTAGCGTGCCGTCACCAAGAGGTCCAATGTCACCGAGCGTCGCGACCTATGCCGCCAAGGTATCGAACGGTCGTGTTTGAGCTGCGTGACTTGGAGCAGTTCATCGCGCTGGTCGAGCACCGGAATTTCGGCCGGGCGGCGGCCGCGCTGGGCATGACGCAACCGCAGTTGAGCCGGCGGATCGGCGCCCTCGAGCGTGACCTCGGCGCGGTCTTGTTCTCGCGCGAGCACCGCCAGATCGAGTTGACGCCGGCGGGCGAACTGCTGCTGGGTGAGGCGCGCACCGTCCTCAAGCAAGCGGCCTTGACCGAACGATTGCTGCGCGACGCTGCGCGCGGGGCGACCGGGCACTTGCGGTTCGGGACGCGCAGCACGTCGCAATACGGGCTCGTCCCGGCGGCGATTCGCCGCTTGCGAGAGATGCATCCGCAGGCGTCGGTGACGTTGACGGGTCCGCTGCAGGGACTGCTCATCGAGCACCTGCGCCAAGGAACGATCGACGTGACCATGGTGCGTGGGCCGGTGAATCTCGAAGGCGGACTGCAGTCGGCGACACTACGCAGCGAGCCGCTCGCCGTCGGTTTGCCCGAGAATCATCGCCTCGCGAGGCGCAGCGTCGTGGATGCCGCGGACCTTGCCGACGAAGCTTTCGTCGAGATCGCGTGGTACCAAGCCTTCGGATACCGCGAGCTCACGCGCGGATATTGCGCGCGCGTCGGCTTCGTTCCGCGCGTCGTGCAGGCCGTCGACTCGAGCGATATGCTCGCGATCGCCGTCGCGGCGGGACTGGGCATCGCGCTGATGGTGGATACGAGCCGCGAGCTGCCGATCCCGGGACTCGTGTTTCGCGCGCTGCGTCCCAAGCCGCCCGCGGTCGATCTGCAAGCCGTCTGGCGCGCCGCCGACAGAAACCCGCTCATCCCCCCGTTCGTGCGGTGCCTCATGAACGAAGCGCACAGCACCGTGGCTGAAGCCGCTGCCGCAGCCGGGAGCGAAGGGCAGCCGAGGCAGCGGTAGGAGCCCGGCACAAACGTGCCGCAAATAGCGGTAAGCCAGGCTCCGGGTGGCCGTGCGGTTCCGCGTGAAAGCGAACTCACGTTCGCGCCGTGAGTGACGTCACACATGAACCGAACCTCACATTATGCATCCGCTTCGGCGGAATGGTACCGGTGCGGGTGTCGCCGGCACGCTGACCCAAACGGGCCAAGCGGGTGAGATGCCCGATGCGGTTCCGCAGCAACGCAGACCGCCAACGAAGGGGCCCGCACCCATGCCTTTACCGTCACCGCCGCCGCGTGACAACGCCGCGCCGCAGCTCCTGAGAGCTTCCGGCGGCGAGCTGGTGTGGCCCGACATGCTGGCTGGAGAAGACCTCAAACCGTCGCCGAAACAACACCGCGGCCAGCGCGCACGCGAGTCCATCGTACGCGCGGCCCAAGCGCTCTTTGGGCAAAACGGGTACGAGGCGACGACCGTCGAGGAGATCGCCAAAGCGGCCGGCAGCGCGGTCGGCGGCTTCTACCGGCACTTCCGCTCCAAGCGGCAGGTGCTGCTCGTCGTAATGCGGTCGCTGCTCGACGAGTTCGACGCGCGGCACTCCGCACGGCAGTTCAACGAAAGCCCCGACGATGCGCTCGAGCGTTTGCGTCAAGGACTCAAGACGCGCTGGGTGAACGCCGGCGCGTATCGCGCTTGGCGTGAAGCGGTCGTGCGCGACCCGGCGCTGGCGGCGCTTCACGAGGCGATCGAGGCGGTCATCACCGCTCGCATCGGGAGCGCGCTTGCGATCGCGGCGGCGGCTCCGGGGTGCCGGGCGGACGTCGACGTGTCGACGCTCGCGCTGGTCGTCAACGTGCTCTTCTGGCGGCTGATCGACACTCCGCCGAGCGAGCGCCATGCGATCTCCGATGCGCTGATCAGGCTGGTTCACCACGCCTTGTTCGAGGACGCGTGCGAGGCGCGCTAGGCGGCCACCGGACGGCGCGACCCATTGGCGAGCGGCGCGTACTTGTCGGTGAACCGCTGGGGCGTGAGCCCCGCGGCGAAGAGGAAGCCTTGGCCTTCGTCGCACCCGATCACGTTGAGCACCGCTCGCTGCTCGACGGTCTCGATGCCTTCGGCAATGACTTGAGACCCGATGCTGTGCGCGGTCGCGATGATGCCCACGGCGATCGCGCGGTCGATGCTGCTCGTCGCGATCCCGGTCACGAAACACATGTCGAGCTTGAGCGTGTCGACGGGGAGCGAGCGCAAGACCTCGAGCGAGTTGTATCCGGTGCCGAAGTCGTCGATGGAGATGCGGACGCCGGCCGCGCGCAGGCCGTCCAGCACGGCTACGGTGCGCTCGAGATCCAGCGACATCACTGTTTCGGTCATCTCGAGCTCGAGCAGTTCAGGCGGCAGCCCGGAGTCGCGCAGCGCGCTGTGCACGACCTGCGCGAAGTCGGGCTCGCACAGCTGCTTGCCCGAGATGTTCACGCTGACCCGCAGCCGCATGCCCAGCTTGCACCAAGCGGCATTCTGGGCGCACGCGGTCCGCAAGACCCAAGTCCCGATCGGGACGATGAGCCCGCATTCTTCCGCGAACGGGATGAAGGCGCCGGGTTGCACGTCCAGACCGCCGTCGCGGGGCCAGCGGATGAGCGCCTCGCTCGCGCGCAGCGTGCCGTCGCGTGAAAAGATCGGTTGGTACGCCAGCGTGAAGGCCTCGGTTCGGATCGCCTCGCGCAGCGCGGTGCCCATCCGCATCCGCTCGGTCGCGGCATCGTGCATCTCGGAGCGAAAGAATCGCGCGGTCGCCCGTCCGGCCCGCTTGGCCTCGTACATGGCCGTGTCGGCGTTGCGGATCAGCGTCTCGGCGTCGGTCCCATGCGCCGGAAACATCGCGATCCCGATGCTGATGCCGGCCTCGATGTCGCGGTCGTGCAGCCGGATCGGCTCGGCGACGACGCGGCCCAGGTGCCGCGCCATCTCGGCGGCGTGCGCCTCGTCGCCGATATCGGACAACACCGCGATGAACTCATCGCCGCCCATGCGAGCGATGCAGTCGGTGGAGCGCGTATTCTTGCGCAGCCGGTCGGCGATCGCGGTGAGCAAGCGGTCTCCGGCGGTGTGACCCATCGTGTCGTTGATGATCTTGAACTGGTCGACGTCGATGAAGAGCACCGCCGCAGCGGTGTTGTCGCGCGACGCCTTCGCGATCGCGGCCTCGAGCCGGTCGTTGAGCAGGGCGCGATTCGGCAGGTCGGTCAGGCGGTCGAAGTGCGCGTGATGTTCCAACTGGGCTTCGGCGTACTTTCGGCGGCTGATGTCCTGCACGGTCCCGATCAACCGAACCGGGTGGTTCTCGGCGTCATATTCCGCGAACACCTCGAAATGCACGCAGCGCACCTCGCCGTCGCTGCGCACGAGCCGATGGTCGACACCGCGCGGCTGGTGTTCGCCGATCGCGCTTTCGACGGCGGCGTCGACGTCCGCGACGTCGTCGGGATGGATGAACGGCCGGTACGGCAGGTCGCCGGCGGGCACGCCGTCAGCCGGAGCGAGCCCCAAGATGCGGAACAACTCGTCGGACCAATGATGCTCGCGCAGGCCCGTGTCGTACCACCAGTCTCCGAACTTCCCGAGCGTTTGCGCGCGCGCGACGTTGGCCTCGCTTTGCCGCAGCCGGTCTAAGGCCTGATGGATGTCGGTGAGATCTTGAACCGTAATGATGTGGATATCGCGGCCATTGTACTTCATCGCGACGACCGTGATGTGTACGTTGATGCGCTGGCCGGCCGCCGTCATGTTTACCGAGTCGAAGGCGATGCTCCCGTCGCGTGTGAGGATTGCATCCGCATCCGGGAGGTCGTCGCGGGCTTCGGGAGCCCGCAATTCGAACGCGGTCATGGTCAAGAGCTGTTCGTGGGAGTAGCCGTATTGCGCGATTGCGGCCTTGTTGGCGCTGAGGTACCGGCCCGTCGCCGCATCCGCGATGAGCATCGCGCTGGGGTTCTCGTCGAATACCTGGCGATATTGATCGACGACGCCGGAGAGGCTTTCCAGTTTCGTGGTGCGCCGCTGCGCCAATGCGAGAACGTCGGCCAGCGCCGTCATGAACTGGGCGTCCGCCGCGCTGAAACCAGCCGGCGCCGAGGTGCCGGCGACCATCACGGTGACGGCCTTACGCCGCCCGTGGATGGCTGCCGTCAGCCGCGTCGTCCCGAGCCCCGACGCGGGGTCGCCGGCGGCGTACGTCTGCGAGAGCGTGTCCGTACCCAAAAGGGTCCGTTGGATCTGCGGGTCCGCGCCCGCGATAGCGACATCCTCGAGCGTTCGTCCGTCGCACAGCCGGAGGAGCGGCGTGCCCGAAGGCCCGTCGAGATCGTATAGCGCAGCCACGTCGGCGCCGAGTATCCGCCGCAGGTCCGAAAGCGCTCGTTGCCGCAGCGGCTCGAGGCTCGTAGCGCGCAGCGCTGCGCTTTCGAACTGCGCCAGGGCCAGGTCGTACGTCGACTGGGTCAACACACGCCGCCCACGCCGTACACGCGGCCCAGCGCGGCCGCGACCGCCGTTCCCACGGTCGCCGTGCAGTACATGATGATCCCGGGCGGATCGCTGCGCACGTAGCCGAACGTTGCGGCCGCGGGCGTCGTCGAGCCCAACAGGCTCGTCAGCGCGAACGGCACGGCGACGTTGGCGGTCGCAGTCGACGAGGTGACCGTGAAGGTGTGAAACGCCGCCGTGGCCGGTCCGGCGAAACTCATGGTGCTTTGCGTGCAGGTCGCCGTTGCGCTGTCGGGACGCCAGTAGGGCGACGGCGTCGGGCCGGCGCCGTTCTGCTCGGACAGCGCGTTCTGGGTATCGCTTCCGACGGCGGCGGGGCAGGTCGTCGTCGCGACGGGACCACTGGCGATCGCGTCGTAGATGCCGCGGGCGCTGTAGACCGGCGCGGCGCCGTAGGAAACCAGCGCGCCGTAGCGGACCGCGCTCTGGGCGCGTTCGGAGAGCACCCCGTAGCGGCTGAAATACATGACCCCGAAGATGGCGATCAGGGCGACGGGCAAGAAGATGACGGTCTCGATGAGGGCCTGACCGCGCTGGCGCTGGCGCATCACGAGCAGCCGTACGTTCCGACGAGCGTTTTCGGTCGCGTCGGGCCGGCCGCAAACCACGTCATTTGCATCGACAGCGACGCGAAGTTGACGGCCAGATCAGCCGACGTGTTCACGCCGACGGGGCTCTCGGTCGGCTGGTACGGGAGTCCGGTCGATGGGTTGTTGGAAGCCGGTATGAAGGTCTCGGGGATCAGGGCCAGCGTCGCTGCACTCCGGCCGACGGCCTTGAAAGCGTTCGCCGTGCCCAGCCCCAGAATCTTCGGAAAGAGCGTCGCGACGTTCTTGCAGGCGACGACGTCGACGGTCTCGTGAGCGGTGTCGACCGTGGTGGTGTAGGTGAACCCGCAGTCGAGCACCGCGCAATGGCTCGCCGCCAAGGCGGTCGCGGTGGTGGGCGAGTTCGCCAGCCCGCCGCCGATGAGGCCGTCGACGTTCTTCATTTGCAGCGTGATGTTGGTGTAGTTCGTCGACGCGATCGTGTATGCGGCCGACAGTTTCGCTAGGTCGGCGTCGCAGGCGGTCTGACCGCTGCAGGCTCCCGGGTCGTACACGAGGTTGGCCATCGCTTGGAGCAGGTAGCGTATCCGGGTCTCCTCTACCGCAGCGGAATAGACGAGCATGTTGGCCTGGTTGTTCATGTTGGCGTCGGTCGCGATGCCCGCCGACGCCGCGCTGTCGGCGGCGTTTTGGGCGCGAATGTGCCAGCGGACCATGTTCGCGTAGTTGACCGTGAAGAACATCAGCGCGAACATCGTCGCCAAGCCGAGCGTCCACAGGGGCAGCGTCTGGCCGCGCTCGCGGTATTGCGCTACGCGCATGTCGTCCCCGTGTCCCAGTCGTAGATCGGGTCCATCGGGCTGAACGCCCGCATCGGGTCGAAGAAGCAGTTGAAGTCGAAGTAGCAGAACAGCGAGCCGTTCGCGGTGGTCGCCGGCGGCCGGATCGCCGCGTAGACGGCGGCGCGGCAGTACCACTCGGCGAAGCGGCTGCCGGCCGGTTTGCTCAGCGCGATGCTCTGCGCGAGCAAGATCGCCCGCGGCTGGTTCAGGCCGGAGACGGCATACGTGTCGCCGGGTGAAGTATAGTAGTTCTGCAGCGTGTCGGTCACGCTGAACGGATAGGCGGCTCCCGGCGCGGGGGTCGCTGCTCCGAGGGGTTCGTTGACGTGGGCATTCACCCCGAAGGTCGCCGGGCTTCCGGCGACCGGCAAGCCGTTCGCCGTTCCGGTGACGACGACCGAGACGCTCTTGGCCGAGGGCGTGAGCACGATCGCCGATGCCGCAACGTGCGTGAAGACGCCGTGCGCGGCGGTCGTGGCTCCGATGGTGCCGCCGGCCGGATCTTGAGCGTAGGTGCGGCTAGCTACGAACGCCGCGCCGTCCTGCGAGACTTGCGTGTAGGCCAGCACCGAGAGCTGGATCGATCCGAACAGGATCATCAGGACGATGCTCATCACGAATGCGGTCTCGACGAGCGCGGTGCCGCGAGCTCTCACGGCGGGCTCGTCCCGAGGCCGGTCAGCCCGGTCCCGGCCGCATTGAGCTGCGTACCGGTCTCGGTCTGGATGAGCTTCATCGTGACGAGCATCAGCACGCCGAGCGCCGAGGCGATCAGGGCGTATTCGGTGAGCGTCGCCCCGGCCTGATCGCGCAACATGCAGCGCAGGTCGGTCAGCGGGCGCATCATTTGATCACGATCTTGGGCGTCATCACGAAGATGACGTCGGTCTCGTTGTGCAGGTAGCGCGTCGATTTGAACAGGCTGCCGATGAAGGGGAGGCTGCTCAACAGCGGGATCTTGGTGATGTTGCGCTGCTCGATGCGGCGCAGCATCCCACCCAGCACGATCGACTCGCCCGACGCGGTGACCACGTCGGTGGAGAGCCGGCTCGTCTTGAGCGCCGGGATCACGAAGCCGTTGAGCGAGACGCCGTCTTGAAAGTCGAGGTCCGAGACCTCAGGGTCGATCTTCGTCTCGATGCTGCCGTTGCCCAGGATCGTCGGCGTGACTTTGAGACGCACGCCGAACTCCTTGAAGATCACCGAGACCGCTCCTAAGCCCGTCGAGATCGGAACCGGAATCTCGCCGCCGACCAGAAAGGTCGCCTCGGTTCCGGGCATCGTGACGAGCTCGGGCTCGGAAAGAAGCTTCGCATTCCCGTTGGTCACGAGGAGATCGAGCGTCGGCGCCAGCCGCGTGGTGCGGAAGAAGCCGCCGACGTTGAGCGCTTTCCCCAACCCCTGCGCCGCCTCCAAGAGCGGAAACGACGGCGAGCCGAGGACGAGGTTGCCGCTAGCATCGGGGGTGGCCGACTGCAGTCGCAGACCGATCTGATCGAGCGCCGTCTTGTCGACTTCGTAGATGCGCACCTTGACGTCGATCTGGCTGACGGTCGCGA
This sequence comes from Vulcanimicrobiota bacterium, assembly GCA_003140215.1. GTDB lineage: Bacteria > Vulcanimicrobiota > Vulcanimicrobiia > Vulcanimicrobiales > Vulcanimicrobiaceae > Vulcanimicrobium > Vulcanimicrobium beijerinckii. Next base: position 847,067 of record PLJL01000004.1, read on the forward strand.
CGTTGAGGCGGTCGATGATCTTTCCGTCGCCGGCGAGGTAAGCGCCGGCCAGACCGCGGGCTTGCTCGAGGACCCACTGGGCGCGGGCGCGGTCGTTGACGTGGCCGCTCACGACGACGTTCCCTTTGGCGTCGGGATCGAGGTGGATGTCGTTGGGCCCCATGGCGGCGGTGAGGTTTGCGACAAGGTTGCCGAGCGGATGCCGTACGGTGACGGCGTTGACGACGCTGTACTTCTGCGCCGTCTCGAGCTTGTCGAAGCGCAACAGGATCTCTTTGAGCGTCGCGAAGTGGGCCGCGTCCTCGACGCTCCCCCGCACCACGATGGAGTGGTCGAAATTGACCAAGGAGACGTCCGGCTCCGAGAGCGAGACCCGGATCATCCCGGCGATCCGGTCCAGCGTTTGCTCGGTAACCGTCACTTCATAAGACGTGCGCGCCGTTCGGGTCCACACGATGACCGAGGTTCTGCCGGGGGCCTTCGCGCTGACGACGACTTGGATGTCCCCGACCGCCACCACGCTGGCGATCCGGGCGTCACCGACGGCCAGCCGCACGAGCTGCGGCGCCTCGATGACCACCGAGTGGCCGGATTCGAGCGTCAACGCGGTGGGCGCGGACGCCCCGGCGCCGGCCGCGGCCGTACCCAGGAGCGTGGCGCTCAGCACGAGCGTAAGCAGAGTCCTCCGATAGCGGTTCATGGGCTCCATGCTGAGCGGTCCAGGTAACCCCACGGTAACGACGTCGGGGTGCTGTGGCCGGACCGGCTCGTTACCGCCGGGGTGCAGACTGTCGAGGTGGCTATGACCGCGGTTCCTCTATCGCGGCAAGCGAGCCATCATCCGCTCGAAGGAGCACCCATGTTCAACGCTTTCACCTCGATGCTCCGCGACGACGAGGGCGCCACCCTCGTTGAGTACGCGCTCATCGTGTCGCTCATCGCCGCGGTCTGCATCGTCGCGGTCAAGCTCGTCGGAACCAACGCCAGCGCATCGCTGACCAACGCCGCCGGCAACATCAAGTAGCATGCTCCACGCGTCATGGATCGCGTGGGTCGTTCTGGGCGGCGCTTCGATCGCCGCCCTGTTCGACCTCGCGACTCGGCGAATCCCGAACTGGCTCATCGTGACGGTCTTGGCCGCCGCGCTGATCTACCACGGCGGGCTTGGCGCGGCCGACCTGCTTCGATCGCTCGGCGCTGCTGCGCTCGTTCTCATCGCCGGAACGTACGCCCATGCGCGCCACTGGCTCGGAGGAGGCGACGTGAAGCTCGCCGCCGCCGTAGCCGCAGTTTTTAGCTTACCAGAGCTGGTGAGCTTCCTTTTGTACGCATTCGTCAGCGGCGGCGTGCTCGCGCTCGCCGCCATCGCCCTCGCCTCGCGCCACGATCTCGCGGCACGCGGCAAGAGCTTCGCGCTCAACCTCGTTACCGGCACCCTGCAGCTTCCCAGCGGCGGGTCCGGCGCGATACCGTATGCCGTCGCCATCGCGTGCGGTGCGGCCTTGGTCGAATGCTCGTACGCCTTTCCGTTCTTGAGGCTGACATCATGAAGCAAAAACGTATCAGCCTGATCGTGGCCGTCGTCTTGGCCGTCGCGACGGGCCTCTTCACCCTGAACTACCTGTCCTCGGTGCGCCGCACCGCCGCGCTCGAAGTGCAAGCGCAGCGCGAGGTCGTCATCGCCGACCGGGACATCCCGGCGCGCGTGGTCATCAGCGCCGACATGCTCCGCCATGCCCAGCGCCGCGCATCCGAAGTCGAGCCCGGCGCGATCCTCGACGCCGCCAAGGCGGTCGGAACCTACTCGCTCATCAGCATCCCGGCCGGCAGCACGATCACGAGCTCAAAGGTCGGCCGCCCGCAGAACGTCGCCTTGTCCGTGGTACTCAAGCCCGGGATGCGTGCGATTTCGATCGCCGCCGACAAAGTCAAAGACGTCGCCGGCCTGATTCAGCCCGGCGACCGGGTCGACGTGATCGCCATCCCGGCTCGCGTCGGTGTCGAAACGCCGCAAGCGCGTACGATCTTGCGTGGCGCCCTCGTCCTGGCCTTGGGCGGACAGCTCGAGAACTCGGCGCCGGTGGCGGCGGCTGACGCGCAAAACGTCGCTACGGTGACGCTCGGCGTGAGCCCCGCGCAAGCCGATCTGCTGGCGAGTGCCGACATCAACGCGACACTGCGCTTGGCCCTGCGCTCGCCGGTCGAGTCGCAGCGCTCGCTGCCGGTCGAAAAGCTTGTCCTGCCCGCACCGTTGCGCAAGGTTCCACCGCCGCCGCTGGCCGGATTGTTCGGCGCGCAGATGCCGCCCGCGCTCGCCGCCCTGCCGCGACTGCTCCCGGTTGCGCCGCACCCTGCGGCGCGAAAATCAGTGCAGCACGGCGTCGTCGTGATCGACGGCGCGACCGCGAACTAGCCGTGCGCATCCTCACCTTCATCGGCGCCAAGGGCGGCTCCGGAACCTCGACGCTGGCGCTCGAAGCCGCGCGCGAGATCCAGAAGCTCGCGCCGGCTGCGCTCGTCGACGGAGACCTGTCGGGACGCCGCAGCATCGCGGTCCTGCTCGACGCGGTACGCACCTTCGACGGCTTGCGCCTCGAGGGCGCGCTCCCCATTGCGCTGGTCAACGGACTGCGCGTCGTCGAGCTCGTCGACAAGCTGGCCTTGTCGTTTTCGTTGCGCGCGGAGCAGGTCGAGCAGATCGTGGCGGAACTCGGCGACGTGGAGACGATCGTCGTCGACGCCTCGCAGGCGTTCGCCGGCGCCCTGCAGCCGCTGATGTCGCGCACCACCAAGTTCTTGGTCGTCGTCGAGCCCAACATGCTCGGCATCACGGGCGCACGCGCGCTCATCGCCGACCACTTGCGCTCGGTCCCGCAGCACCGCATCGGCGTGGTGATCAACATCCGCGACCCCCGCGCCGTCGAGGTCTCGCGGCGCGAGGTGGAGCGCCTGCTCGAGCTCCCCGTGCTGGCCGAGATTCCGGCCCGCAGCGACCGTGGCTACCTCAAAGCCGTGTCCGCGCTCGCGCAACAGATCGCACACCTGGCCCCCGACGCGGAGCTGCTCGATTTAATCGTGAGCAAGACCCCGATCGGCGAGCGCCGGACCGACGCCCGCCGCGACGAGATGCGCGCCGCCGACCGCAAGGCCGCGCAACTCTCCGCCCTGGACGGCGAAGGCGATGACGAACGGCGAGCTTGGGAAGCCCTCAAGATCGAGATCCACAACGATCTGGCCAAGCACGTCGACGCCGCGACGGTCGCGGATTCCGACAAGCGCAAGATCGCGGAGATGCGCGAGCACGTCCTCGACTTCGTGCAACGCCTGCTGATCGTTCAGCCGGGCCGCATCTCGATGGAGCTGATCAAACCGCTGTGCGACGAGGTCATGGACGAAGTCGTCGGCTACGGCCCGCTCGAAGGGCTGCTCGCCGATCCCGACATCTCCGAGATCATGGTGAACGGCCCCAAGAAAATTTTCGTCGAACGGTTCGGGAAGCTCCAGCTGACCGACAAGTCGTTTCTCGACGAGCGCCAGCTCAGGCTCATCATCGAGCGCATCATCGCCCCCATCGGCCGGCGCGTCGACGAGGCCGTGCCGATGGTCGACGCGCGGCTGCCCGACGGCTCGCGCGTGAACGCCATCATCGAACCGGTTTCGCTGGACGGCCCCACGGTCACGATTCGCCGCTTCGGCACGAAGCGGCTCGAAATCGAAGATCTGGTCCGCCTCGGCGCCGTCTCGCCGGCGGTGGTCGAGCTGCTGCGCGCCGCAGTGCAAGGGCGCCTCAACATCGTCGTCAGCGGCGGAACCGGGTCGGGCAAGACCACCTTCCTCAACGTCCTCTCCGGTTTCATCCCACCCGGCGAACGAATCGTCACCATCGAGGACGCCGCCGAGCTGCGTTTGATCCAAGACCACGTCGTGCGCCTGGAATCCCGGCCGCCCAACATCGAGGGGACCGGCGAGATCAAGATTCGCGACCTGGTTCGCAACGCGTTGCGCATGCGGCCGGACCGCATCATCGTCGGCGAGTGCCGCGGCGGCGAGGCCCTCGACATGCTCCAAGCCATGAACACCGGACATGACGGATCGCTCACCAGCGTGCACGCCAACTCACCGCGCGACGCGCTCTCGCGCATCGAGACGCTGGTCATGATGGCGGGGTTCGACCTGCCCGTGCGGGCGATTCGCGAGCAGATCTGCAGCGCGGTCGACATGATCATCCAAACCGCGCGCTTGCGCGACGGCAGCCGCAAGATCATGAGCATCAGCGAGGTCGTCGGCATGGAAGGCGACATCATCACCATGCAAGAGATCGTCAGCTTCAAACAGATGTCGATGATCGACGAGCTCGTGGTGGGCGAATTTCAATACAGCGGCGTTCAGCCGCAGTGCATGCCGCGCTTCAGCGAGCTGGGCATACCGTTCGACATCACGCAACTCTCGGCGCTGCCGGCGGCGGCGGGACTCTGGTGATGGATCCCATCCTCCTCATCGTCATCGGTTTGACGGCAGCGGTCGGCTTGGGCGCCTTCACCTTCGGCGGCGCGCTGCTCGATCCGGTGCGCAAGCTGATCGCGTCGTTCGAAGCCAAGGCCAAGGGCACCAACGTCTCGATGAACGTCACCAAGCTGGTGGGCATCGCGGCGGGGGTTTCGCTGTGCATCGCCGCGCTGGTGATCCTGTTCTTTCAACCGCCGATGCTCGTCGACGTGGGCGTGGTCGCGCTGTCGGCCGCGGGTGCGTACTGGGGCATGGGCACATGGTTGAAGCTGCGGTTCAAGGGGCGCCAAAAGGCGTTCTTGAGCCAGCTCGAGATGGCGCTGCGGATGATGTCGAGCTCGCTGCGCGTCGGCCTGGGGCTGCGCCAGGCGATCGTGATCGTAACCGAAGAGCTCGCCGACCCGGCCCGGCACGAGTTCTTGCGGGTCATCGGCCGGACCAACATCGGCATCGGCATCCTCGACGCGATCGATGAGGTCGCGGACCGGATGCCCAGCCCCGAGATGGTGTTGAGCGCGCGCGCGATCCGCGTGCAGTCCAAGACCGGCGGCGATCTTGCCAAGGTCCTCGAAGGCGTGGCCGACACGATCCGCGCGCGGCGCGGTCTGGTCGCCAAAATGCGCTCGCTGACCGCCGAAGGGCGCGCCAGCGGGATGATCATCCTCGCGCTCCCGCTGGTGATCGGCGCGTTCATCATGCTGACCCAACCGGCGATGGGGCATGCACTGCTCTTCACCAAGATCGGACTCTCGTCGCTCGGCCTGGTGGCCGCGCTGGAGATCGCCGCCGGCTTGTCGCTCAACAAGATCATGGCGTTCGACGTATGACCATCATGACGTTGTCGCCGCTGGCGATGGTGCTGATGACCGTCGCCGGCGCGTGCGCGGTCTTCGCGCTCATCGCGGCCTTCATGCCCAAAGGCAACCCGGTCGGAAACCGCATGCGCGACCTGGCCGGAGGCTGGGAGATCGGCGCCGATCAGCGGACGGTCGAAAAGTTCATCACCTTCGAGCAACGCGGCAAGTTGCAGCACCAGCTCGCGCAGGCCGGATGGTACACCGTGACGCCGGCCCGGCTGATCGTGCGCTGCGTGTTGTTCGGCGTCGCCGCGCTGGTGGTCGGCGTCGGGTTCTTCATCCTGTTGCAGCTCGACGGATTCGTCTACATGGGGCTCATCGCGCTGGTGACCGTCGGCGCTGCCCAGCTTCCGCTGTCGCGCTTGAACGGCGCCGTCGCAAAGCGCAAGAAAGAGATCGCGCGGGCGTTGCCGGATCTGCTCGACATGTTGTCGAGCACCGTCCAGGCGGGGCTCGCGTTCAACGCCGCGCTGGCGTACGCGGTGCCGGGTGTGAGCGGCCCGCTCGGGGACGAGCTGCGGGCGGTGCTGTCGGAGATTCGCGTCGGGCGCAGTCGCGCCGACTCCTTGCGCGCGATGGCGGAACGCGTCGACCAGGAAGAGCTCAAGACGACGGTGCGCGCGATCGTGCAGTCGGAACGCTTGGGCTCCAACTTGTCCAAAGTGTTGGAAGACCTCGGCACCGAGTCGCGCCAGCACCGCTTGCTGCGCGGCGAAGAGATCGCGGCGAAGCTGCCGGTCTTGATGGTCATCCCGATGGCGTTCTTCATGCTGCCGGCGCTGTTCACGATGATCTTCGGCGCCGTGCTGGCGGACTATTTCAAATGAACGTCCTCATCGTGCTCGGCGTAGCAGCCGCGTTCGGCGCAGCGGCGTTGGGCGGCGTCTATCTGGCCCGCCGCATCTGCGCCGGCATCACCCCGTTCGAGGACGGCCCCCGCACGGGCCGCCCACCGGCCTCGCTGCTGGTCGCGGTCGCAGCCGCGGCGGGCGCCTTCGAAGCGTGGCGCGGCGTCACCGGCGCCGAACTCGTCATCGTCGCGGCCTTGGCTTGCGTGCTCGTTGCGATCTGGTGCAGCGACGTACGCTGCGGCATCGTCCCCGACGCCTTCACGCTCGTGCCGCTGGCAGCGGTCATCATCACCGCCGTTGCGCTGCAGCAATGGTGGGTCGTCGCCTCGGCGGCGATCGTGTTCGTGCCCTTCGCCGGCGCGGCCATCGCGTCGCGCGGCCGCGGCATGGGATGGGGCGACGTCAAGCTCGTCGCGCTCGGCGGTGCCGTCCTCGGCTACGAAGCCGCGATCTTGGGTTTCGGGCTGGCGTGCGCCGCGGCCGTGCTGGTCGCGCTCGCGCGCCGGCGCGGCAGCGAACCGATCGCGTTCGCACCGTATCTGGTTGCGGCGATCGCGATCCCACTCGTCCTTCGCAGCGCGTGAGCCGCGCCGCCTGGGCGCTGCCGCTGGCCGTCGTCGCGTTCTTCGCGGTGCGCTTCGGCATCGTCGCGGTGTACGGTCCGCCCGCCGACGGCGATCTGGCTTGGCAAACCTGGCTCGGCAATCAGATTCTCGCAAACGCACGCCTGCCGGCGGCATTGGGTCACGAAACCTTCACCGCGGCCGGCAGCGCATGGCTGCCGCAAGAATGGGCCTTCAGCATCGCCGCAGCGCTGGCGGGGCGTCTCGCTCTGGGCTGGCTGCTGGCGCTGGTGGCGGCGGGCTGTGCGAGTGCCGCGTTGGCCGTCGTCGTCATACGCGCGGCGCGTGCGCACGCAGCGGCGCCGGCGACGGCGCTCGTGCTGCTGCCCGTCGCGCTCGCGCTCGGCGCCTCGTTCGGCGTTCGCGCGCAAGTCGTCGCGTGGCTGCTGCTCGTCGTGTTCGTCGCCGCGCTCGAGTGGGAAGCCGGTTGGCTCGTCTGCGGCGCGATCGTACCGCTGTGGGCCAACCTGCACGCCAGCGCCGTGTTGGCCCCGGTGCTCGCGTCGGCGTGGGCGCTCGGCGTCGTCTGGCGCGAGCGCCGGCTGTGCGCGAACGTCCGGCGCAGCGTTCTGTGCGCCGTCGCGGCGTCGATCGCGGTCGGCCTCAACCCGTTCGGATTCGGTTTGGTCGGCTACGCCGCCGCGCTCACGCACAGTCCCATCAAGGATTTCATTCGCGAGTGGCAACCGTCGGCGATCTCCGATGCGTCGTTCGCATTGGGCGCGCTGCCGCTGCTGATCGCGACGGCGGTCTGGGCGTTGCAGGAAGGCCGCAGGTCGCCTGAGCGCTTGCTCCTGCTGGCCGTCGCCACGGCGCTGCTGTGCACCGCGGCGCGCAACGCTGCGGTGTTCGCACTCGTGGCCGCGCCGTATGCGGCGCGCGGGATCGGCCTCGCGCTCGCGCGCATCGGCGTCGCGCCGCGGCCGATCGGATCGCTCCCCGCGCTGGGTGCCGCGGCTGCGGTGCTCGCGCTCACCGTCGCTGGCGGGATCGCCCTGTTGCGCTCTCCGGCGCCGGCGCCCGGCGCGGTCACCTTGATCGCCCTCTTGCAGCGGCAGCCCGGCGAACATCGCTTGTTGTGCCAAGACTATGCCTGGTGCGGGGGCGCCGTCGGCGCGCCGGGGATCCGCGTGTTCCTCGACGGTCGCGCCGATCCGTATCCCCTGGAAGTCTGGCGCGCCGCGTTTCGGATCGCGCGCCGCGAGCCGGGCTGGCAGCAGACGCTGCGCGCCTACGCGGTCGACGCGGTCATCGCCGACGGGAACACGCGACTCGGCGCCGCGCTGCGCACGTCGCCCCAGTGGCGCACCGCCGCCAGCGCCGGCGTCTACCGCTTGCTCCTACGCGGTGGGCAAGCGCCGGGAGCGCGTCCCGGCAATCCCAACCTTGCTCGGTTGCCAGGTATGATAGGGGAATAAGCGAGCGAAGGGTTGGCCTTGGCAACCCTCTACTTGTCATGGAAAGACTTGATGGTATAAACTATATTCATGACAGATGCGAGGGCGTTGCGAGGCGCCGGACGCCGTGAGCTGGCTCAGCTTGCGGGCAAGGGGAACGGCATTTTCACGGCCTCTGCCGCTCGGGCAATCGGCTTGAGCTCCAGCACGCTCGCTTATCACTCGCGCACGGGATCGGTCGAGCGGCTGGGGCACGGCGTCTATCGCATCGCCGACTACCCGTCGAGTCCTCAGGAGCCGCTTATTGCTGCAGCGGCTGCGCTGGGCAAGGACGCCATCGTCTCTCACGAATCTGCGCTCAAGCTGTACGGTGTATCGGACGTCGCACCCTCACGGCTGCATTTCACCCTCCCGCGCGCTCGCCGCTACGTCACCGCACCGGCCGCCGATGTCGAGTTGCATACGACGACACGCCCGTTCGCGCCGGGCGACGTTGTGCAGCACGAAGGGTTCCGTGCAACCTCGCTGGCTCAGTCGATCGTTGACGCGGCACGCGCACGTACTGACCCCGAGCAAATCGCCATGGCCGTGCGAGAGGGCATGCGTCGCGGCCTCGTTACCAAACGCGATCTGGAACGCGCAATACAAACCGCACCCGCGCGCGTCCGCCGCCTCATCGAAGGCGGGCAGTCCGCGTACGTTGAGGTCATGAACGACCGCGTCGCGGATGCGACCCATCTCTATCAGACCAACGACCACATTGCTTTGGCTCTGGGCCGGCTTGCCGCGCAGCGCCTTTCACCCGACGGCATCGCCGCGTTTCGAAGATTTGTTCAGCGCGAGCAGAGGCTTCACCACGACAATAAGTACCTTCGCCTCTGGATCGACATCATCAATCGCGGCGCGGACGCCCTCCGCCAAGCGCTTACGGAGTCGACCCAACGTGGCCAAGTTCTGCGTTCCGTCATCTCATTTCGCGCCTTCGTCAGCAAAGCCGAACGCGATGACATCTTCCGCCAATACACCCGCTCTTCGGGCGTCGCGCGCTGATGCGCAAGAGAGACGTCTTCGACATCATCTTGAAGGCGGCCGAAGTTAGCGGATACACGGAGTTCGTCATAATCGGTTCCCAGGCGGTACATGGGACATTGCCTGATCCCGATATCGATGTGGTCATCGGTTCGAACGACGTAGACACATACCCGTCTCACGGATACGGCGAAACTAGCCTCGTCTACGAAGAATTGATGCTGCGTCTCGGACAGGACTCCGACTACCATATCGCCACCAACGTCTACATCGAGGCAGTGCCGGCGAACCTTGCACGATTCCCCGCGGACTGGCGCGGTCGCGCGATCACGGAAATTGTCGGGGCCGCGGAGATCAACGGCGAGTCATGCGACGTCAACGCCATCTTCCCGGAAATTCATGACTTGACCGTGTCGAAGCTGAGCATTCGACGCCAGAAGGATCTCGAGTTCTTGCAGGGTGTCGTCGACCTCAACCTGGTTGACCACGAGACGCTGTGTCAGAGGTTCCGGTGCGCACCCAATATCCCAAACGAACGGCTGATCGCAGGGCTAGCTGATATTAGCGAGGCGTTCGACCGCCGGAACCGCAGCTGACAATGGTCGCTTCCGGCAACTCCGCCGCCGCTACTGCGCCGCTCAGCTCAGGCCGATGCCGTGGCGGGCGAGGCCGGCGCAGCGCGCGCAGCGGCCGCTGATCACCAGGGTGGCGTCGACGCCGCTGTAACGGTTGTCCTGCGCCACCGCCAGGGCGATCGCGGCGACTTGCGGCGCGGGGACGTTCACGATCTCGCCGCACGCCAGGCAGACCAGGTGATGGTGCTTGTCGAGGGCCGCCTCGTAGCGCGCCGCGCCGCCGTGGGCGAACACTTGCACCAGGCCGATCGCGCGCAGGATATCGAGCGTGCGGTAGATCGTTCCCAAGCTGACGGCAGGAAGCTCGACCCGGACGCGCTCGTGGATGGCCTCGGCGGTGAGGTGGGCACCGTCTTCGAGTGCGCGCAGAATCGCCGCACGCTGCTTCGTCAGACGGTAGCGTGTCTGCAGGAGTCCTGCGTCGACCCCCTTGCCGTCGGTCACGAACGTCCTCCGTGCATCCGGCCGTCGAGCCCCATCGGCGCGGACGACCACAGCGCCGTTTGACGCTGTCCGGCCCCCATGCTACGATCCGGGGGTTCTCCCCTTCCCCGCCCTTTCGCCCGCTCAGCCTCACTGAGTGCGAGGGGCTCAGGCCTCATTAACTAACATGTGGAAAAAGCTCAAGAGGCCGGTTCAGTCGGTCTTTTTGTTGGTCTTGGTCGGCTTGTGCGCATGGGCGATCGTGCCAATCCAGACGAAGATCCATCTCGGCCTCGACCTCCAGGGCGGCGCGCGCGTCCTGCTTCAGCTCGAGCCGACCAAAGAGGTCCCACAGATCACCCGGGACGTTCAGAACCAGGTCGAGCTGGTGATCGACCGGCGCATCAATTCCGCGGGCGTCTCGGAGCCGATCATCTCGAAGGTCGGCGACACCCGGTTGCTGATCGAGTTGCCGAAGATCAGCCCGAAACAGGCCGACGAACTCGAGAACCTGCTCAAAGAGGTGGCCGTCCTCGAGTTCAAGATCTTGCCGCCGCAGGTGAGCCAGCGCGCGCGCAGCGACCCGAAATACGCCGGCACCGTCGGGCTCAAGCCCGGCCAGCCGAGCCAGGCGTATCTCGACAGCGGGCCCGTGGTCTACAGCGGTTCGGAGTTGAAGAGCGCGCATCCCGGCTTCGGGCAGGGCGGCGAGCCTCAGGTCGACTTCATCACCAAGAACCCGACCAAGTTCGCCGCCATGACGCGCGACCACATGCAGCAGATCATGGGGATCTTCCTCGACAAGAAGTGGGTCAGCGACGCGACGATCCAAGGCATCATCTCCACCGACGGGATGATCCACGGTTCGTTCACGGAAGACACGGTCGCCACGCTGGCCAACGAGCTCAACGCCGGCGCGCTGCCGGTCCCGATCACGATCATCTCCAAGGACAACGTGGGCCCGACCCTGGGTCATGAGGACTTGCAGAAGTCGCTCGTCGCTTCGATCGTCGGGCTGAGCCTGGTCCTCATCTTCATGATCGTGATGTACCGGTTGCCGGGCCTGCTGGCCGACCTCGCGTTGTTCGTGTACGTGCTCATGCTGTTGGCGCTGCTCTCGGTCGCACACGCGGTGCTCACGCTGCCGGGGATCGCGGGCTTCGTGCTTTCGATCGGTATGGCCGTCGACGCCAACGTCCTGATCTTCGAGCGGGTCAAGGAAGAGCTGTGGGCCGGAAAGTCGCTGCGCGTCGCGGTGCGCATCGGCTTCCAGCGCGCGTTCAGCTCGGTCTTCGACTCGCACTTCACCACCATCGTCGGTGCGGGCGTGCTGTACTTGCTGGGGACCGGCACGGTGAAGGGCTTCGCCTACACGCTCTTCTGGGGCACTGCGTTCTCGCTGGTGACCGCCGTCGTCATCACGCGCTTCTTCATGGACGTCGTGGTCGAGAACAATCTCGTCACCTCGAAGGCCGCCTACGGCGCCGGCGGCCCCGGCCCGGCCGCGACGATCGCCCCCGCGGAGGCGCGACACTAGTGTTCTTCCGCAACCTCAATTGGAACGTCGTCGGCTGGTTCCGCACCGTCTCGGCGATCTCGTACGCGTTCATCATCGCCGGCCTGCTCTTCATGGGCTACCACTGGATCCGCGACGGTTCGCCGCTGCGGCTCGGGCTGTCGTTCACCGGCGGTACCGACGTCACGGTGAAGTTCAAGGCCCCGACCTCCAAGGACGCGATCGCCGCCGCGCTGGCGAAGATCAACGTTACCGACGCGCGCATCAACACGCTGTCGAAGGCGGGCGAGCCCGCCGACGAACGCTGGACCGTGGAGACGCAGACCGACGTCGGCAACCATTCGGCGCCGTTCTGGCAAGCGCTGGGCAGCGTCGCGCCGGTCGATCGCGGAGCGTCTTCGATCTCGACGGTCGGCCCGTCGCTCTCGCGCGAGTACCTCTTCAACGCCATCAAGGCGCTGCTGATCGCGATCGCGATCCAGTTCTTGTACATCGCGTTCCGCTTCGGCTGGAATCTGATCTTCGGTTGGGTCTGCGTCGTCGCGCTGGTGCGCGACTCGCTGATGATGATCGGCATCTACGCGATCGCCGGAAGACGGGTGGACGACGCCTTCTTGGCCGCGGTCTTGACGGTGATCGGCTACTCGGTCATGGATACGATCGTCATCCTCGACCGGATCCGCGAGAACGTCAAGCTCATGGACGGCAAGCCGTTCGACGAGATCGTCAACACGTCGATCCTGCAGACGATGACGCGCTCGGTGAACACGCTGGCGACGGTCGTCATCACGCTGATCGCGCTGGTCACCTTCGGCGGCGCTTCGTTGCAGAATTTCGCGTTCGCGCTGCTGGTCGGCATCTGTTCGGGCGGCTATCACTCGATCTTCTTCTCGGCTCCGCTCGTCGCGGTGATGCAGAAGCGGGCCAAGCGCAGCAGCATCTTCCGGCGTTCGTCGCTGACCCCCCAACCCCGCACCGTCGCCGCAGCGCGCGGCGGCAGCTCGGCCGGGGCGCAGCGCGATCGCGAGGCGGTGGCCGCGGCGCGGCGCACGCGGCGCGAGCTCGAGCGCCAAGGTGCCTCGCGGCGGACGACGCAGCCGCCGCGGTACAAGCGCACGCCCCAAGAACAGATCGACTTCGAGAAGTTGGAGAATCGCAACTTCGGCGCGCAGCTGCCGGTCAAGCCCGAGCCGCAGGTCGCCGACGGCGAGGCCGATCCGATCGACCCGCTCGACGCGCAGTCGATGGGGCTGCACGACGAGGCGGCGGAGCTGGGCCACGAAGCGATCACGCTCAACCTCGGTGACGACGACGTGCCTGCCGACGGCGAGATCAAACTCGACCTCGACAAGCCGGCGGCACCCGAACCCGAACACAAGACGATCCCGTAGTGGATTCGGCTTCGCCGAACCCGCGGCGGTCGCGCTCCGCGCGACCCGCCGCCGCGAATCGGATGAAGCTTCCGCCGCCCACGCCCTCGGAGGCCGCGTTCGAGCGGCTGCTCGAGCAATTCTCCGTTGCCTCGCCGCCGTCGACCGCGAGCGCGGTTGACGCTGCGCCGGAAGCGAGCGCATTCCTCGACCAGCTCTACGCCAACGCGCACGAGTTTCTCGACCGCGATCCGTATGCGACGATCGGCGCCGCGAGCGGCTTCAACACCAAAGTCGTGGGGGTGAGCTTCGAGGGGCGTCAAGACGTGGTCGCGGCGCTGCGTCCCGGCGAGGCGGTGGAGCTGCGCCGGGATCGTGCCAATCGGTTCGATCCCAACGCGATCGGGGTGTGGTTCGGCGCGCTGCAGCTGGGTTTCATCCGGCGCGAGATCGCGGCGCGCATCGCGCCCAACGTCGATGCCGGCGAGCGCTACGGCGCCGAGGTCACCGCGGTGACCGGGGGTGGGACGCGGTCGTTCGGGATCAACATCTACGTCACGCGGTTGCGCGAGGCGACGCCGCGCGGCGAGTCGCCGCGCGCGGCCGCGGCGCGCGAGGACGTTCTGCGGTCGCTGATCGGCGAGCAGCCGCTGCGCGAGGCGCAGCGCGCCGTGCTCGAACGGCTCGACGCGGGACGCAATACGCTCGCGGTGATGGGGACCGGGCGCGGGAAGTCGCTGTGTTTCCAGTATCCCGCAGCCGTCCGCGCGCTCGAGCGCGGCCACAAGACCGTCGTGCTCTACCCGCTGCGCGCCTTGGCGAACGATCAGTTCGATGCGTTGGTGCGGCGGCTCGCGCCGCTGGGGCTACGCATCCACCGGGCCAACGGTGCGATCGACGCCGCCGAGCGCGCCGCGCTCAACGATGCGCTCGAATCGGGTGCCTGGGATCTGATCTGCGCGACGCCTGAGTTCGTGCAGTTCCATCTCGAGCGATTTCGCGGCGAGCTCTCACGGCCGGCGCTCGTCGTCGTCGATGAAGCCCACCATCTGGCCGAGTCGACGCATCGGCCGGCGTACCAGCGCATCGGTGCGGCGATCGAAGCGCTGGGCGCTCCGCAGGTGCTCGCGCTGACCGCGACCGCCGGCGACGACGCCTTCGCGAAGATCCGCGCCGCGCTGCGCATCGACGCCTGGGTCATCGACCCCACGGTGCGCGACAACCTGCACGTGGTCGACGCTCGCGGGACGACCAACAAGCTCGCGTATCTCGAGCGGCTCGTCAGCGACGGAGCGAAGGCGATCGTCTACTGCAACTCGCGCACCGAGGCGACCAAGATCGCTCAGAAGCTGCATGCCCGCGGCGCGGCGGCGGTCGCCTTTTACCATGCGGGGGTGGGGACGGCCGAGCGAGCCTACGTCGAGAAATTCTTTCGCGAGGGCGCGATTCGCGTCGTCGTCGCGACGTCGGCGTTCGGGGAGGGGATCGACCTGCCCGACGTGCGCCACGTCGTGCTCTACCATCTCAACTTCGACTTCACCGAGTTCAACCAACAAGCCGGACGGGCGGGCCGCGACGGCGCCGTCGCTTCGATCCACCTGTTGTTCGGCGAGAGCGACCGCAACATCAACGATTACCTCATCGAACGCGAAGCGCCGACGATGCCGACGCTGCGCCGGCTCTACGCGGCGATGAAACGCTTGACGTCGGACGGGACGCTGCGCATGACGCCCGCCGACGTCGCCGCGACGCTGGGATTCGACCGCGTCGAGGCCGGGACGATCACGGCCGCGGTGCGTATCTTCGCCGATGCCGGGATCGTCGACGTCGGCGAAGATGACGACGGACGCTACGTGCGCTTTCTTTCGGTCGACGGCAAGGTCGACTTGGGCAAGTCGGAGCGCTATGCCGAAGGTGAGGCGACGCGCGAGGCCTTCGCGCGCTTCGCCGAGATCGCGCTGACCGCGCAGGCCGGTGTCCTCGAGGCCGTCATCGACCGCCCGATTTACCCCAGCGCCGTACCGCTGTTGCGCTGACAGGTCCACGGACGTCACATGTCAATGGTAGAACGGTCATGAGTAGCGTCACGATGTTCCGCCTGCGCCTGTTGATCGAGAACGGGCTCTTCGCCGCGCTCGTCATCGCGATGCTCGTTTGGAAGCCGGTGTGGTGGATCGCCGTCGCCGCGGTCGTCTGTTACGTGGTTGTGGCGATCCTGTTGCACCGTATGATCCCGCCGCCGAGCCGCTAGCAGCCCGCAGGCGGATACTTCGCGCCGTCGACCACCACCCATCCGTTGGCGGCGCCGCGATGTGTCGCGCAGTGCACGTCGTGGATACCCGCGACGAACGGCCGTTGGCCGGGCGTCGTGCGGAAGTACTGCCCCAGCGCGAACACCGTCGCGCCGCGCGGGGCCGTGACGCGGCCGTCGAGCACGTCGTTGGTGACGACCTCGACGAGCGCGCTGTGGCCCGCGGGATCGAGCGGCACGCGCAGCGGGATCAACTGGTGGCTGCCGTGCGGGCCCGCGCGCTGCGGGCGCGACGGCCCGAAGGCGGTCCCGCACACCATGATGCCGTCGACGGGGCCGTCATGCTGCTCGGCGACCAGCTGGGCGAGGCGCGCGTTCACCGCGGCGCTGCAGCTCGCCGGAACGCTTGCATCGCCGGCGCTCCCCGAGCACGCGCTGGGGGCAACGAGCGACGCGCTCAGCGCGGCAACGAGGATCGAACGCATGCCGCAGCGTTCGACGTGGTGCCCCCAGGGCCCACGCCCAGCTCGGGACAATGGACGAATCGATGCGTGCCGCCGGCCTCGTCCCGATCGCCGCCCTCGCCGTCCTTTTCGGCGTCTCCGGGTGCACGAACTCAACGTCGACCGAGGCGCCGCACGCGCACGCACCCGCGCCCAAGAACCCCGATCTCAGCGACGTGATGGAGCGGTTCTACCAGCAGGTCGAGGGCGGCCACTGGGCCATCGCCTACGGGATGCTTTCGCCGCGCTACCGGGCGCGCCTGACGCAGCAGCAGCTCGCGGACCGCTACGTCGTTCTGGTCGATCCGAACGTGCGCGCGCGCCAACTCTCCGACCGAACCGTCGTCGCGTGGCTCGACGCCGGCGATCGGGCGCACTCCGGCCGTGCGGTGCACGTCCGCGAAACGGTGACCCTCGCCTGGGACGGCGAGCAGTGGACGATCGATGCGATCGAGCGGCGCGGCATCAGCCCGGGCGATACGCGCTGAGCAGCTCCCCGACGACCGGCGCGGCGCGAAAGCGTTCGGCATCGCGGCGCGCGCGCGCGCCCATGCGCTCGCGGCGGCTGCGGTCGTCGAGCAGCGCCGCGATCGCGCCGGCGAGCGCGCGCTCGTCGGCGGCGGGGACGGCTACGCCGTTGACGCCGTCGTCGAGCCACGTGCGCACACCGCCGACATCGTAGGCGATCACCGGACGGCCGCGCGCTAGGGCTTCGATCCCGGTGTATCCGAACGGTTCAGCCCACAGCGAGGGCAGCACGACCAGCGCGGCGGCGTCGATCGCGGCGCGCACCGTCTCGGCCGGCACGCGGCCGGGCGCGTCGAGGTTGACCCCGGCTCGCGCCGCCTCGTCGCGCGCAGCGGCCAGCTCGGAACCGTCGCCGAACGCGCGCACCAGCGGGCGTGCATCCGCGGCGATGCGTGATACCGCGCGGATCAGCGAGCCCAGCCCTTTTTGCGGGACGACCCGGCCGGCGAACACGATCGAGCGTTGCGCCGGCGCTGCGACCTGCTCGGCGTAGGCGTCGTCGGGGAGCGGCAGCGGGATCTCCAGGATGCGCTCGCGCGGGATGCGGCTCTGCGCGGCGCGCTCGGCGACGTAGCGCGACGCCGCGATCACCGTGTCGGCCGCGGCGATGGCGTCGCGCAGCTGTTCGCGGCGCCGGATCAGCGCGAGCGTGCGCGGCCGCAGCCCGTACGCGCAGCCGTCGGTGACGGCGTGGAGAACGCACGCGCGGCCCAACGCCCGGGTGCAGTTGCGTCCGCTGTGCGGAAAGACGCGGTCGCCGTTGGGGCAGCACGGCCGGTGATCGTGGATGTGATAGGCCAAGCGCGGTGCTGCACGGAGCTCCGTCACGATCCCGGCATCCATCACGTTGTGCGCGACCGCGATGTCAGGGCCGAACTCGGCCAGGGCGCGCCGCGCCTCCGACCGCGCCGCGCCGTCGGGGGGATCGTGTTCGTCGGCCCAAGCGACGCGCTGCGCGGTGACGCCGGCAGGGACGGCGTCGACCTCGCGGGCGAGCACGTGCAGCGTCGCACCGCGCTCCGCCAGCGCCGCCAGCACGATCTCCACGTAGCGCTCCATCCCACCAGCTCGGCCGAGCCGCTCGGCGGCGACGAGGATTCGCATCAGGCGTGTGCCGCCAGGGCGCGCGCGTACGCTTCGAGCGTCGCCGTCCCGGTACGCTGCCAGGTCAGCGCCCCCAGGCGCCGTTCGAGCGTGTCGCCGCGGTCGCGCGGGCCGCGGTCCAGCGCGCGCAGCACCGCGGCGCGGATCGACGCGGGGTCGGCGGGATCGGCGTAGTCGACGTCGGAGCCGAAGTACTCGCGTTCGCAGCCGCGGTCTCCGGCCACGACGCGTGCGCCCGTCGCCGCCGCTTCGAGCGAGGCCAGTCCCGGACTCTCCAGCCACGACGGGTGCGCGTGGACGGCCGCCTGCGACATCATGCGCACGACCTCGGCGTGCGGGGCGTGCTCGACGAAGCGCGTGCGCTGCGTCGACCACCGTTTGCACAGCGCGAGATAGCCGGGGTCGTGCGCGCCGCCGACGATCGTCACGTCGACGTCCACGTCACGCAGCGCGTACAGCAGCGCGGCCTGATTCTTCTTGGGCTCGACGCGGCCGGCGCAGAGCACGCCGGACCGTGCGCGCGGACGCTCGAGGGCGAACGCCTCGTCGTCGACCCCCAGCGGTGCGACGACGAACGGTGTGCCCGAGACGCGCAGGCGCTCGCCGTAGAGGTATGCCTCGACCTCGCTGGCCGGCAGCAGTACGTCGGCGGCCAGCGCGAGCGCGCGTTGCGCGTGCAGGCGCCGGTCGGCGTTGCGGGCGATGCTCCCGCGCCAGGGCAGCTCGGATTCGATGCGGTGCAGCCGCGCCAAGCGGTGCTCGACCGCGGCGGCGGCGCGCGCCGCCAGCGCGCGTTCCACCCGCGGAGCGACGGCGAAGAAGGCGCGCAGGTCGAGCCAGATCGGCGAGAGCACCAGCGGGGTGCCGTGCGCGCGGATCGCGCCGATCTGCTTCGCGGCGCGCTCGGGTTCGAAGATGCCGAAAACGTGCGCGACGTCGTACCCGCGCGGATCGGGAGCGTCGGTGAAGACGAGATCGACGTCGGCGCCCAGCGCGCGCAACGCCGTCGCGGTGCGCTGCGCGTGCACGATGTCGCCGCCGTGCTTGCGAGCGCCGTCGGCGCGCGCGACCAGCAGCGCCCTCACGCTAACGCCGCGACCTCACCCAGCACGCCCAGCGTTTGCGTGGTGCAGCGCTCCCACGAGAACGCCGCCGCGCGCGCCGGACCGCGCGCGCCCAAGGCTGTGCGCACGGAGTCGTCGGCCAACAGCGCGCGCAAACTGCCGGCCCATGCCGCCGGGTCGTGGGCGTCGTCGACCCAGGCCGCGGCGTCGCCGCCGACCTCCGGGAGCGATCCCGCGCGCGCCGCCAGGGTGGGTGTGCCGCATGCCATCGCCTCGAGGAGCGGAAACCCGAAGCCTTCGTAGGTCGACGGGACGGCGACCAGCGCCGCGCCGCGGTACAGCCCGACCAGTGCGTCGTCGTCGGGTGCATCGACGACGACGCCGCCGCGTGGCAGCACCGGCGGCCGGCGGGTGAACGCCAGCATCACGTCGCCGCCCGGGAACGCGCGCTCGAACGCATCGATGAGCGTGCGCGTGTTCTTGCGCTCGTCGTGGGCGCCGACGTGGAGGACGTAGCGGCCGTGCAGCCCGGCCGGCAGCGGGCCGCCGGCGCCGGGCGTGAAGGCCGCGTCGACCGCCAGCGGCGTGACCACGATGCGCGCCGCGTCGACGCCCAGTCGCCGTTCCACCTCGCCGGCGGTGAACTGCGACTGAACCAGAATGCGTCGGGCCGTCGCGGCGGTAGCGAGAAATGGGTTTTGTTCGGTCGCGCGCCGGCGCGCGTCGGCGGCGGGGAACGCGAACGGCGCCGCGTCGTGGACGGTGGCGACGGCCGGCACGTCGGTGCGCACGAACATCCCGTTCCACGGAAACCATGCGACATCGGCGTCGGGCGGGATGCGCCGAGCCACGGTCACCGTTGCTTGCCCGATCGCGTGCGCGATCGCGCTGCGCTTGGGCCACAGGTCGCGCACGACGAAGGTCCAGCGGAAGGCCGGGTCGCGCACCGCGCGCGACAACACCGCGCGAGCGTACCGGCCGATACCGCGATCGTCGCGCGCGAGATTGTGTGCGTCCACCGCGACGTGGATGCGCCTCACCCACGGCCTTTCGGGCACGGCGGCAAGTCGGTGTAGCCTCCTTGATCGGTATGCTTGATGATGTATTGGATCAGCGGCGGAAAGGTCGACGGGTCGCTGCCCGCCGGCGGGAAGCGCAGGGTGGTGACGAAGTTCGGGTTCTTCAAGTTCGTGTCGGACCATGGATCGGTCTGCTCGCCGTTGGGATACGGCCACACGTACGGAAAGCGCGCGGTCTCGGTGTGACCGTCGGGGAAGCTCACCGTCGCCTGGACCGGCTCGAACGCGGTGCCGTTGGAATACCTCGGCGCCGCGGTTGGTTTGAAATCGACGAAGCCGCACGGCGAGTTCGCGTTGACGGCGCCGTTCCCGGTCCCGGTGTTGCCGCTGCCCGTTCCGCCCAGGCCGCCGCCGGTTCCCGGGGCTTGACCGCTGCCGTTGCCGGGGCCCGAGCCGGTCCCTGCCCCGGCGGCATGCGGGTCGGCATACGTTCCCGTCGGCGCCTTGGCGATCGCCTTGTGCGCGCCGCCGCCGCGGTGCCGCGCCGGGTGGCCCTTCGCACGGGCCGCAATCTGCTGGACCGGTGCCGGGGTGCTGTGCGGCGGCGGCGTGATGCGCGGTTGGGGCGTCGGCGGTTGCGTCGGCTGCGGCGTGGGTGTCGGTTTGGGCGTGCGTCGCGGCGTCGGCGTCGGACGCGGCGTCTCCATGACGATGCGCGTCGCCACCGCGTCGCGCTCGGTATCCGCCGTGTGATCGGGGCCGTGAAGAAGACCCAGGGCGATCTCGTGCGATCCGATGGCGAGCGCGACGGCGACGATCATGCGATCGCGGTAGCGCCTCAAGTCGATCACGATGCGTTCTCTTCGGCGGGACGAAAAAGCCACCCCGGGCGGGGTGGCTTCAACGTCGTTCTCCCGTCAGCTCTCGTCGCCCTTACGGCGAAACGCCGTATTGGCCGACGTACCAGGAGCGGACTTGCGCGTCGGTCGGATAGTAGCCGTGACGCTGATAGAAGGACTGGCGATAGGACGCCTGCCGGCGCGTCGATTCGCGTTGCTGTTCGCGCTTCGCACGGACTTTGTGGTTGTAGTTGGTGACCAGGATCGCCGCCGCCGCGCCGCCGATGAGGATGTTGCGGGTACTAGCGGCACCGTTAGCCAGCGCCGGCGCAACCGCGCCAAAGGTCATCGTCGCGGCGAGCGCCGCCGCTGTCAGCGTTTTGTTCATAGCTTCTCCATTGTTCCCCGAATCGAGGAAAGATCGCACAGGGGGGAACGAGCCGTGAGGTGGCCGAGGTTCCCCCGCAGCGCTTGCCGTCTCCGCGGAGCGAGCAAATGTGACCGCAGGCCACATCGAGCCGAGGGCGAAGCGGGCGAGCCGTGAGCGTGCCCATCGAACAGCTGATCCGCGCGATCCCCGACTTTCCGATTCCCGGGATTCTGTTTCGCGACATCACCCCGCTGTTGGCCGATCCGAAGGGCTTTCAAGCGACCATCGACTTGTTCGTGGAGCGCTTCCGCGACGCTCGGGTGGAAGCCGTGGTCGGGATCGAAGCACGCGGTTACATGCTTGGAGCGCCGGTGGCCTACGCGCTGGGCGCGGGGTTCGTCCCGGTCCGTAAACCCGGCAAGCTCCCCGGCGAGAAGTTCAGCGAGCAGTACGCGCTGGAGTACGGGACCAACACCCTGGAGATCCACGCCGACGCCGTCGGGCACGGCCATCGGGTCCTCGTGGTCGACGACCTGCTCGCCACCGGCGGCACGATCGCCGCGACCCTGCGGCTGCTCAAGAAGCTCGGGGCGAACGTGGTCGGGACCGCCGTCCTCATCGAGCTCGAAGCCCTAGGCGGCCGAGCCGCCCTCGAAGACGTCGAGCTGACGAGCTTTATACGGTATTAAAGGCGCTCCGCCCCCGGCTCCGCGCCCCCCACGCCTAGGGCGTGGGGCCCCCGGGTCCGACCTCGCAACGACACCGTCGCGGGGCTCGATAGTCCTGTGCTCGGTCCATGACCAGGTTGCGGCTGCGGGCCCGTGCTTTTCGCGCACCCTTTGCGTTGCGCGCTGGGTCTCCGATAAGATAAGGGCTCCATCCCGATGACCATCACCGATCTCGTCACCAAGCTCCAGCAGTACGACCCGTCGCTGGACGGGGCGTGGCTGGAACGCGTCTACGAGACCGCCGACCGCGCGCACGAGGGTCAGCACCGCGCCTCGGGTGAGTCCTACATCGCCCACCCGCTCTCGGTCGCCGACATCCTGGCCGACTTGGAGATGGACCGCGACACGATCGCGGCGGCGTTGCTGCACGACGTCGTCGAGGATACCGTCCTCACCAACGAGGAGGTGGCCGAGCAGTTCGGCGCCGAGATCGCGGCGCTCGTCGACGGCGTCACCAAGCTCACCCGCATCCCGTATCAATCCAAAGAAGATGCGCAGGTCGAGAACTTGCGCAAGATGTTCCTGGCGATGGCCAAGGACATCCGGGTCATCATCATCAAGCTCGCCGACCGCCTGCACAACATGCGCACGCTGGCGAGCTTGCCGGCGCCCAAGCAGCAGGCTATCGCGCGCGAGACGATCGAGATCTACGCGCCGATCGCGCACCGGCTGGGGATCTGGCGTGTGAAGTGGGATCTCGAGGACCTGTCGCTGCGCTACCTCGACCCCGACGCCTACCGCGACATCGCCGAGCGCGTTGCGAAGAAGCGCGTGGAGCGCGAGGACGCGGTCGCGCTGGTGATCGCCGACCTCAAGGCGGAGTTCGAGAAGGTCGGCGTCACCGCCGATACGACCGGGCGCCCCAAGCACTTCTACTCCATCCACAAGAAGATGCTCAAGGGCCGCGATTTCTCGACGATCTACGACCTCACGGCCGTGCGCATCATCGTCGACTCGGTCAAAGACTGCTACGGTGCGCTCGGGGTGGTGCACGCGATGTGGAAGCCGCTCCCGGGCCGTTTCAAAGACTACATCGCGATGCCCAAGCCCAACATGTACCAGTCGCTGCACACCACCGTCGTGGGGCCCGGCGGCGATCCGCTCGAGGTGCAGATCCGCACCTGGGAGATGCACCGCACGTCGGAGTATGGCGTCGCGGCGCATTGGCGCTACAAGGAGGGCGCCAAGAACGACGAGGCCGGTCAGAAGCTGACCTGGCTGCGCTCCCTGCTGGAGTGGCAAAACGACATGCGCGACTCGCGCGTGTTCATGGAAAATCTCAAGCTCGACCTGTTCGATACGCAGGTGTTCATCTTCTCGCCCAAGGGCGACGTGTTTTCGATGCCGGCCACCGCGACGCCGCTGGACTTCGCCTACCAAGTGCACACCGATGTCGGCCACCATTGCGTCGGTGCGAAGGTCAACGGCAAGATCGTCCCGCTGGACTCGCACATCAAGAACGGCGACATCGTCGAGATCCTCACCAACAAGTCATCGCGCCCCTCGCTGGACTGGCTCTCGATCGTCAAGACCAGCGGGGCTAAGCACAAGATCAAGCAGTGGTTCCGCAAAGAGAAAAAGGAAGAGAACACCTTGCGCGGCCAGGAGGCGGTCGAGCAGGAGCTCGCGCGCGCCGGGCTGCGCGTCGACGTCGCGCGCGGCGACGTCATCGGCAAGATCGCCCACAAGCTCAACTACCATAGCGCGACCGACCTGTTCGCCGCGATCGGCTTCGGCGACGTGAACGCCTCGCACGTCGTGCAGCGCTTGCGCGAGGAGTCCAAGGCCGACAACGTCGTCGAGATCGCCGCGCTGCCGCGGCCGGCGACGACCCGCCGCGTTGCGCGCAACTCCAGCGGCATCCGCATCGCCGGCGTCGACGACGTGCTCGTGCGCCTCTCCAAGTGCTGCAGCCCCGTCCCCGGCGATCCGATCATGGGGTTCGTCACGATCGGGCGCGGCGTCTCGGTCCATCGCGCCGACTGCCCGAACACCGCCTACATGAACGAGGCGCCCGAGCGGATCCTCGAAGCGGAGTGGCTCGACGCCTCGAAGCTGCAGCACGCCGTCGACATCGAGATCGAGGCTAACGATCGCTCCGGGCTGCTCCAAGACGTGCTCGGCGTCGCGGCCGAGCTCAAGACGCAGATCAGCTCGGTCAACGCGCGCGCGAAACGCGACAAGAGCGCGCTGATCTCGCTGACGGCACAGATCAGCGATCTCGAGCATCTTCAAAAGCTTTTGCATAAGCTCAAAGCGATCAAAGACGTGCGCAACGTCTGGCGCGTGACCAAACGCGAGGCCCGCGTCAGCAGCTGACGCGCGCGTGCCCTTGACGGCGACCGCACCGCGAGTGATAGAGTGGCATTCGGAGGTTTGCATGTTGGCTCGCGTCGAGATCCCCGAGACCAAGCCGGCGATTGAGCTCGTCGACGGCCGGCTGGTGCAGAAGATTAGCGGTAAGCGGCGGCATCAGGAACTAGAGTCCCGCTGGACGGTGGCTTTGAAAGCTTGGTCGGATGGGCGCGGCGACGCGTATCACGAGTGGCGTCACGAGTTTACCGCGCCGGGTCATCGCTTCGCGTCGCTCGTTCCCGATGTCGCGTACCTGTCGAACGAAGCGCTCGATGCGCTCGGACCCGCTGCCTCTGAGCTGCCGCCGCGCGCGCCGGAAGTCGCCGTCGAGATCCTGTCATCCGGCGAACCAGAGCGCGTGCTGAACTGGAAGATCGGCGCGTATCTCGCCGCGGGTACCACCGTGGTGTTCGTCGTCGATCCGCCACGGCGCACGGTGATCGTGCATGCTCTCGACCCCGCCACCTGCACGGCGCCGACCACGCGGTTCGGCCCCGGCGAGACAGTGGTGCACGCGGCGCTGCCCGGGTTCGCTTATCAGGTCGACGCGATGTTCGAAGGACTCTACTTGGGCGGGTGACGCGTCGCTGTCGCGCGGTTCAGAGCTTGTAGCGCTGCTCGAACACGAACAGCGTGCCGGTGAAGTCGGGGGGCGGTCCGCCCAGCATGCTGGGGATGCCGCCGAACGCCGTTCGGCGCACGCTGATGAGCGCCGTAGCGTGCGGGCTCTGTGCCAGCTGGATCCCGGCGAACGCGACGCGTTCGGCGAAATCGATGTTGGTGTACGCCTGACCGAAGCTGCCGCGCATCCCGTATCGTGCGAGTCCCAACGAGAGCTGCGTGCGCGGCCCGATGCGCCGCGCGAAGGTCAGCACCGCTTCGGGATTGTCGTACGAGACGGTGTCTTGCGGGTGGCCGGGGACCGCGGGTCGCCGCATCGTGTCCTCGGCGTAGTCGAAGGTCAGGTCGCCGAAACGCGGGTGCCAGCCGGCGAAGAAGAGGTATTGTTGCTGGCGCCCCAGCGTCGCCGCGCTATCGGCCTGCGGCAGAAAGAATCCGTCGATGAAGCCGGTCCGCAGCGCGTTGGCGATCGTGATCGGGTCGATCTCCACGAAATTCGCGTAGGCTGCGCGCACGTCGAGCGGGCCGTCGCCGCGCTTGAGGTTGAACTTCACGCGGTACCCCTGGCGGTCGATGTTTACGGGGAAGTCGTTGATGAGCTGGTAGTTCGACTTGAGCCACTGACCCGGCCACGACCACGCGACGCTCCAGACGTTCTCCGGGACGCCGTACGGCAACAGCGCGTTGGCGTAGTACGCTTCGTTGCGGTACAGGTCCAGCGTGACGCTGGCGCGTCCGGCCGTGCGGGTCGCACCCAGGTGCACGTAGTTACCGGCCTTGCCGGTCCCGGGTTCGGCGACGGCGTCGGCGTCGTAGGTCGAGTGGCCGAGCTCGACGACCGCGTCGAGCGCGCGGTTGGCGTGAAACGCGGCGCCCAGGCCGTAGATGCGCTGGCGCTGTCCGCCGATCGTCGCCGCCGGCAGCGGGCCTTGCGGGCCGAACGCGAGCTTGCCGTTCGCGCCGTACAGTACGGTCGTGGCGACGAGGTCGCCGCCCGTGCCGACGTGCACGTATTGCGCCGCGTAGCGTGTGCCCTCGCCGTGATCGATCGTCAGCGAGCCCGAAATCAGCCGCGCCGGCGTGCCGGGCAACGCGGGCAGCGCGGCGTCGCTGAGCTCGAGCGTCGCGAGGCCGCGTTTGGCAACGAGGTCGACGCCGTGCAGCGGCAACGTCGTCGCGGGTGCCGGCCAGCCGTCGAGCGACGGCGGGCCGTCGCCCAGCGTTTCGGCCGTTGCAATCCCGATCGCGGGGGCTGCATTGGGCGCCGCCGGCTGCACGAACACGAACGGCGCCGTTTGCGTCAAGTCGAACCAGCCGGCTTTGAGCGCGAGGTTGCCGTCTTTGGTCGCGATGCTGCCGGCGAGCACGGAGGTCACGAAGGCCGTACCGTCGTCGGCGCCGGCGTGCGCCGGAAACACGATACGGTAGGGGAGCTGCTGCGCCCCGAGGTGCGGGTTGAACGTCGGAAGCAGCGACTCGCCCCAATACGCGGCGTTGGTGACGCTGCCGCGCACGTAGCCTGCCGCGAGCGTGAGCGTCGCATCGAACGCGCGTCCGAAGTACGCGGGCCGCAGGTAGAGTGCAGACTCCGCCGCGTTGCCCGGAACGAGCGGTGCGCTCGAAAAGACGTCGTACGGCGTGAGCGGTGACAGCGGGTCGCCGTTGGCGAAGCCGCGGGCTTCGGGCGGCGCGATCCCCGGCCCGCGCGTGCCCTGCGACACGAACGTGAGGTGCGCGTCGAGCGCAACGCGCAGGGTACCGGGACGCGGCGACGGGGATGGGGATGGAGCCGGCGATGGCGATCCGGACGGCGACGCTGATGGTGCGGGCGTGGTTTGCGCCCGGGCCGGCGTCGGCGTAGCGATCGACACCGCCGCGGCCGCGGCCGTGGCCAAACCGAGGATCGCGACGCGGCGCATCACCGGAGATTCCATCAACGCCACCGTTTCCGCTCCTAAGCCTCGGCGATCATCGCGCGTACAGGATCCGGGAACGCGGCTCGGCGCCGCGCGGCGTGCGCGCGGCGCGGCGGTCCGGTCATCTTGGCCGTCGCGGCCGCCCGGTCGGCGCGACGGCGTTGCGTGTCGATGGCGCGCACGTGCGCGTCGAGTTCGGCCGCGCGGGCGCGCGACAGGATGAGGTTCAGCATGACGCTACTCCCTGTGTGGTGGCGCGTCATCACGGACGACGCGCGAGCATAGTTGCCGCCTGCACCAAGGCGGTTGATTGCCGGTGCCGCTACTGCCGCCGTCCATCGCTGAACCTCACCTCCTCTCGGGCCGAACTGGCCGAAAATAAAAAAAGACCGCCGGATCGCTCGCGATCTCGACGGCCGAACAGTGTGGCGACCTCGAAGGCCACCGTACTCCTCAACGTCGAGGGTTCGGCACCGCGCGCCGTAGAGACGAGATCATCGTCTCAGCTGCGTTAGATCCCGCCTTGATTCGGCGGGGCCTGGTCACCCATTGGGGTCTCTCGACCTTTCCGGGCAGCAGCCTGTGTTCGCGCGGACGCCTCACCTAACGAGGATGTCCTCTAGAATTGTACGCCCGCGTGTCAACCCTCGCACGCGGGCGTAGCGGATCAGCCTGCGGGAACGGTCTCGGGCTTCTCGACGACGGTACGACCGTCGCCGCCGCGGCGCCGCAACGACGGCGGCTTGGGCAAGAAGCGCGGTTCGATGTGCCGGGCAACCCACAGGTAGATCGTCGGCACCACGACGAGCGAAAGCAAGGTCGAGGTGATGAGTCCGCCGATGACGACGGTGCCCAGCGGCGCTTGCGTCTCCGAGCCCGACTCTAGCCCGATCGCGATGGGCAGCATGCCGCCCAGCGTCGCCAGCGTCGTCATGAGGATCGGCCGCAGACGCATCGGCCCCGCATGCATGAGCGCTTCGCGCGCGTCGTAGCCTTCGTCGCGCCGCAGCTGCTTGGTGAACTCCACGACCAAAATCGCGTTCTTGACCGCGATCCCGACCAGCATCAGCGACCCGATGAACGCGGTCAGCCCGAACGCGCGATGGGTGATCCACAGCGACGCGATGATGCCGATCACCGCGAACGGAACCGCCGTCATGATGACCAGCGGATCGAGGAACGACTCGAACTGCGACGCCAAAAGCATATAGATCAGCGCGATCGCGAGGATGACGACCAGAGTCAGCGCCTGGAACTGGCTGGTGTTCTGGGTGACGGCGGGACCGTATTGCCAGCGGTAACCCGCCGGCAGCCGATAGTTGTCCATCACCTGGGTGGCCTGCGCGAGCACCTCGCCCAGCGTCGCGCCGATCACCGGCGCGTCGATCTCCACGTAGCGCGCTTTGTTCTGGCGCGGGATCTGCGACGGGCCTTGGCCCAGCGTGATCTGCGCGACGCCCGAAAGGGGTACCGCGTTGAGCGACTGCGACGACTCCCCGCTCGCGGCGGCGCCGGTGCCCGAGGCACCGGCCGTCGCCGCGCCGCCGCCGGCCGTGATCGCGCCCTGCGCGGCGGCGTTGGGCTGGATCAGCATCGTCTTGAGCGAGTCGAGCGAACGGCGCTGGGCCGCCGGCAGCTGCACCAGGATCGGGTACTGCGTTCCGTTGGTCTGCCAGTACGAGGCGATCGTTCCGCTCGTCGCGGTCGAGATGATGTTGGCGATGTCGCCGCTCGACAATCCGAGCTGCGCGGCGACGCGGCGGTCGACGTTGATGTCGACCTCGGGCTGCGACGGCGTCACGTTGGTATCGGGGCGGACGATTCCGGGGATCTCGGAGAGCAGCGGAAGCGCGCCTTGCCCGAGGCTGTACAGCTTGTTGATGTCGGGGCCGTAGAGCTGGATCGCGACGGCGTCGGAGCCCTGACTGACCGTCTGCTGCACGATGTCGATGCTGCTCGCTGAGACCGTCGTGCCGATGAGAGCGCGGCGCAGCGGGCGGTACTTCGCGCGTTCCGCCGCAACCTGACTGCTCGGCGCGGTCTGCGAGGCGCCGCTGCGCCGCACCAGTCCGCCCAAGCGCTGCTGCCACTGGACGACGAAATCGTCGGCGGCCCGGCCGCGAATGTTCGGTTTAAGCGCGACCGCCATCGAGGCTTGATTGGTGACCAGGCGCGTGCCGCCGCCACCGAACGCCGAACCGACCGAAACCGAGACGTCCGCGACGTTGGGGTCGGCACGCAGCGCATCCTCGACCTTTTGCGAGACTTGGTTGGTAACGGCGACCGACGTGCCGTTGGGCGTGCGCACGTTGATGCGCACGAAACGTGACGACGAGGCGGGGAACGTCTCGGTCTTCACGACGCCGACTTTCACCGCGATGATTGCCAGAGCCAGCAGAACGAGGCCCGTGCCGAGCACGATCGCCGGCCGGTCGATTGCCGCGCCGAGCAGCTTCTTGTATCCGCCCTCGAAGTGGCCGTACAAGCGGTCGAAGCCGGCGCTGAAGCGCTGATACGGACCCAGTGGGGCGGCTTCGGCACCCTCGTGCGCGCCGGCGTGCGCGCTGCTGCGGTCGAGCATGATGCTCGAAAGCATCGGCACGGTGGTCGTGGCGACGAGCAGCGATATCGCGACGCCGACGATGATGACCAGCGCGAACGGACCGAAGATCAACCCTTGCAAGCCTGGGATGAGCAGCAGCGGTATGAAGACCGTGACGACGGTGACGGTCGACGCCAGGACGGCCATGAAGATCTGGGCCGTCGCGTTGCGCGCCGCTTCACGCGGCGCCTCGCCCTCGGCCAAGTGGCGGTAGATGTTCTCGATGACGACGACCGCGTCGTCGACGATCAGGCCGACCGCGAGTGCCAAGCCGCCCAGCGTCATGATGTTGAGCGACTGGTTGAGCATGTACGCCGCGAAGAACGTCCCCATGACGGAGATCGGAAGCGAGATCGCGACGATGAGCGTCGAGCGCAACGAGTGCAGGAACAGCAAGATGATCAGGACCGCCAGGATCGCGCCGTAGATCGCGGTGTGCACCAGTGCATCGACGGCGCTGCGGATGAACCCCTGTTGGTCGAAGACGACGCCGAAGTGCATCGTCGGATAGCGCTTCTGGAAGTCGGCGATCTTGGCGTAGACGCCGTCGGAGACGGCGATGACGTTCGCATCGGGTTGGGCGGTGATCGACATGCCGATCGACGGCACCCCGTCGAGCCGAGCGAACGAACGGATCTCTTGAATCCCGTCGGTGACGCGGGCGACGTCGCGGATGTAGACCGGTGCGCCGTTCTTCACGGCCAGCACGGTGCTCGCCACCTGGGCGGCGTTCTGGTAGAGCGAGTTCGCGCGAATCGTGAACTCTTTGGGTCCGATCGCGAGCAACCCGGCCGGCGCATCGACGTTTTCGTTCTTGATCTTGTTGACGACCGCGTTCGTATCGAGGCCGTATCCGGCCAGAACGTTGGCATCGGTCTCGACCATGATCGCGCGCTGCGCGCCGCCGAAGACGCTGACCGAACCCACGCCGCTCACGCCGGCGAACTCGTCGGCGAGCTGGTTGTTGAACAGGTCGTACAGGTCGCGCTGCGGGCGGGTCGGGTCGGTGACCGAGAGGCGCACCACGGGCAGCGCGTTGGGATCGGCTTTAACGATCTGCGGTTGCGAGAGGTTGGGGTCGTTGGGGAGCTGGGTTGCGGCGCGCGCGATCTGCTGTTGAATGTCGGTCGCCGCGACGTTGATGTTGGTGCCGTACTTGAAGGTCGCGCGGACGACGGTCTGGCCGGTGAACGAGTTCGACTGCAGATAGTCGATGCCCGAGACGCGGCTGACGGCGTTTTCGATCGGCCGCGTGACCGTCGATTCCATCGTGTACGGCGCGGTGTTGCCGTAGTTGACCGTGACCGAGACGACGGGCGGTTGGAAGGTCGGGAGCAGCGCGACCGGGAGCCGAGGCAGGGCGAACAGCCCCAGCAGGACGATGGCGCAAGCCATCATGGCGACCGTCACGCGGCGGGTGACGGCGAAATCGGCGATCGACAAGCAGCTACTCCCGGAGGGGCGGACCTCCGTAAACATTGGGACTTTTCCCTGGGACGGTCCTCAGGAGCGTACCCGCGCTTGCCGCCGTTAACGAGCGCGTGATACGATCCGGGGGTTCTCCGCGGTGCCTCCGGCGCCCCGAGACTTCCCGCTGCCCGGCCGCTTGCGCCGGGCCGCCGGCTCCGCCGGCGTCCAGAGAGGGCCTATGCCAGTCACCGACTACGAAGTCACCTATATTTTGCGCCCGAGCTTGGAGGAGACCGAGGTCGACGAGCGCTCCACGGCGATCGCCGACGACCTCAAGACCCGCGGCGGCGAGATCGTCGGCGAGCTCGAGAAGCTTGGCAAGCGCCGGCTGGCCTACGAGATCGACGACGTCCGCGAGGGCTACTACGTCGTGATGCACTTCAAGAGCGAGCCCGATCAGGCCAAGGAGCTCGAGCGGCGCCTGCGCCTCAACGAGTCGGTCCTGCGCCAGATCGTTATCCGCAAGGACGACTGACCCAAGGGTCCCCGGTCCACTGTGCCGGACACCTGGCACTGCCGCCGCGTACGCTGACGCGGCAAGAGCACTCAGCAGAAGGAAGACGAGATGGCGGGCAGCTTCAATCGAATCACTTTGGTCGGAAACCTGACGCGCGACCCCGAGATCCGTTACGTCGGATCGGGCGCGGCGGTCACCAAGTTCACGCTGGCCGTGAACCGGCGCTCCAAGCAGCAGGAGGAGACGGACTTCGTCGACTGCGTCGCTTGGGACAAGCTCGCCGAGACGTGCAACACGTACCTCAAGAAGGGCATGTCGTGCCTGGTCGACGGGCGGCTCTCGATCCGTTCGTACGAGACGAAGGAAGGCGAGAAGCGCAAAGCGGCCGAGGTCGTGGTCAACACGATGCAAATGCTCGACCGCGCCAACCGCGCACCGGGCGAAGGCGGCGGCAGCTACGATAAACCGCGCACCGCAACCCCCGCAACCGGCGGCGAGTTCGACGCAGCGCTAGACGAAGAAGAGATTCCGTTCTAGCGTTCTGGCGTTTGAAGTCGCGGGGGCTGCCCTAGGACGTCGACGTCGCCCCGTCCACACTCTCCACCGACGTCCACCGCGTCCACATCTTGACATTCGTCCACGCCGTCCCCAAGGCCCCACTATGGATACCCGGTGCAACACTCGTCCATGGCGACCGCCGACGACGCGAAGATCTACACCGTCGTGCTACGGATGCGCTCGTACCTGGTCAGCGCCGAAGAAGCCGCCTCGATCCGGCTCGCACAGCGCGAGCGCAGGTCGACTGTCGCATTCGACGCTCTCAAATGTTGCGGCGACTGTCAGGAGGGCACCATGCGTGTCGAGGAAGACGTCGCACAAGTGCGCGCGCTCATCGCGCACGAGAGCCCCGTACTGATCTCCGCCGCCGAGACGAACGTTATCCCACTGTTCCGGTTGCGGGTCTAGCCCGCCGAACCCGTAAGGCCCGCACCGCGGTCACAAAGTCGCTCAAGTCGTCCCAATCGGGGGTTCCGGAGCGCTCGAGCAAGTGGCGGGCATAAACGGAAAGCAGGGAACGAGCTGGCGTGAGCTGGGCTCGGCGGCCCCGGTTGCACCGCTCGCAGGCCGTCACAATCCACTCTCGCGCCGCAAGTTTTAGGACGTTCGGATTAACGTGTCCCCTCAGTAGCGCATAGTCGGCCAAAGTGAACAGATGGTCCGCGTCGCTATCGAAGAATACGCGTTCCTGGAGCGCATTATCTGTGTTCCACTCGTCGGCGCCGCTGCCCGCGTCAAATTCATCCGCGGCGAGGTCCGCCGCCGGGATCTGAGGCGTGCTTTCCCAGGTAACTGGCTCCCGGCACCACACACACGCAAATCCGTCCCGCTCAAGGATCTCGAACCGCCGGCGCTCGCTTACGCGATACCAGGATGGCTGCTTCGACGCCCCCGTGTTGGAGGGCGAAACGCCGAATTCATGACCGTATGTGGCGATGTTTAGGGACTTGATCTTCTGGCCGTGCTCGCACCAAGAAGCAATCTGGTTGATCTTGGAACGGTAAGCTGCCATCACGTGGGTCGGCTTGGGACAACACGACGATCCCTCAACATCGAAATACTTGATCCGTATTGCACCCGCATCCATTGCCCCGAGTATCCTCTAACCTCGAGGTCGGAAGATAGGCGAGCATACGTTCGAGTTTCGTCAAATTCCTAAATCTACGGGTCACGTCACGTTCAGCCACAACCGCTGGGAGCGAGCACCGGTCAAGTTCGTGTAAAGCGCAACGAGGTCGCGGCGCTCGATGCGCTGATTCCCTCGCGCATTATAAAAAGAGCAGGGTAAGGCGCCGAAACACGGCAACAAGCCGCGGCATGTTCTCCGCTCTGCAACGGCTGGTAGGCGGCCGGACGAAGGACGTTCCGATGAAGCCGGTCGCACCCGCCCCCTCTGAATGCGACCCGCTGCCGCGACACTGGTGCGAGCATCCGATTTTCGCCGGTGCGGGTGAGGTAGTGAGCGCGCGCGCCACGATCGAAGGTGCGCTCGCGATCGCGGTGGGCGGCACCCGTGCGGAAGGTGAGGCGCTCGCGGGCGTTTTCGGCGAACGCCCTCCCCGGTGGCCGCAATACGACGAGGCTCGCGCGTGGCTGCGCTCGGAAGGTGCGCGGCTTTGGTGGAACGTCAACGGCGAGACGCCGGAACGCGAAGATGGTCTCCAGCTCTTCTCAACCGAGGCGCTTCGGGCGCACGCGCTTCCATTCGGTGTGAAAGGCCGCTCGAAGGCTGAGCTCGCGCAACGTTTGCGCGCCGTCGCACCTGCTGAGAGGATAGTGGTGTTGGAACGGGAGGGCCGCACTAGCTGGGAGGTGGCAAATCGGCGTCGCGAGTTACGCAAGTTCTACGAGGTGCTCGCGCACGGCGTCGCGATGTCGAGAGGCAGTATCGCCAACGTGCGCGCAATGCGTGACGACGGATTTGCGAGACGCATGAAATGGACGAGTGGATTGTGTTGCAGCCGGTGCAGCGCCGCGGACGGCACGACCGTCGCTATTGGTTGCGTCTTCCCACACGTCGGAGTAGTACTCTCGCCGGCGCATCCCGGCTGCTGCTGCGTCGAAATCGCGGAACTCGACTTTTGACGCGCCCCGTACCCCTGGAACGGAGAAGGCAGTGAAGCTTCAAGAAGACGCGAAACCGTAGCCGGGGCCGATTGCGGTTTACCGACCCGTTGCCGCGAAGCAGGGTAAATCGCGCGCAAGGACGAGGATCGAGCCTCCCGTCGCCAAACAATGCCGATCCGGGTCTTTGTAGTTCGGCATCTCCTCTCGGAGGTGGGTTAGCCTTCGACCAACGCGAACACCCTCAAGGTTCTTCTCTGTAAACGGGTGCGTTCTTATGGTCTCTCCACGTGTGGTCACGGGTTCCATGCTCTACAATTTCTTGAAATGCGAGCACCGTCCGTGGATGGACCTATATGGTGACGAGGAACTCCGTGACGACGCAAGCCCGTTCGTGGAAATGCTCTGGCGACATGCCAGATCGCACGAAGAGTTGGAACTCGCTAAGCTAGAAGGCACGTCTATCGATCGCACGCATTCCACTGCTGCGGAAAGAGAGCGTGCGACGCTGGAAGCAATGGATCGTCACGAACGCTTGATCCTTGGGGGCCGGATTACGAGCGACGATCTGGTCGGTGAGCCGGATTTACTGCGACTCGACGGCGACCGATACGTGCCTGGTGACGTCAAGTCCGGCGCAGCGGACGAAGGCCCGAGCTCGGGTCAGCGAAAGCTCAAGGTGCACTACGCCGTGCAGCTCGCCCTCCACGTCGACGTCCTCGAACGTATAGGCCGTTCCGCCGGCAGGCGTCCATTCGTGCTCGATGTGCGGGGTGATGAGGTCGTCTACGACCTGGGGGCTCCAAAGGGCCCGAAGATGCCGACGACGCTTTGGGATGACTATCTTGAGGCGTTGAGCTCTGTCCGCGCCATCCTTGCCGGTACAGCGTCCTCGGCACCGGCCTTGAGTGGTGACTGCAAGGAGTGCTGGTGGTTTCACGCATGCACGGCCGAGCTCGAGCGTACGAATGACCTGACGCTGCTTCCCGAAGTCGGGCGCGGTCGCCGCCGCGTACTCTTCCCCTATGTAACAACCATACGCGAGCTCGCCGCCTCTGCCCCCGGTGACTTCCTAGACGAGAAAGGCAAAAGTATAATCAAAGGGGTGGGTGCCGACACCCTCGCGGCATACCGCGATCGCGCGGTTCTTCGCGCCTCGGGCGGTAGTGCTTACCTAAAGGCTCCGCTGACGCCCAATCCGTGCGGAACGGAGCTCTTCTTCGATATCGAAACCTTCCGAGACCGGTGTTACCTGCACGGCTTTGTCGTGCGTATCAACCACGACTCCGTGACGGAGCGCTATGTTGGCTTCTTCATGGATCGAGATACGGCTGATGCGGAACGCGAGGCTTTCGCTCAGTCGTGGTCATTTGTGTGCTCGCAACGCCCATGTATCGTCTATATTTACTCAAAGTATGAGCGTACATGGTGGCGTGGGCTACAGCAGCGCTATCCAGATGTCTGCTCCGCTCAGGACATTGAAGGCCTGTTCGACCCGGACATCACGATAGATCTCTACGATGTTGTCTCGAAGCAAAGCGAGTGGCCGACCATGGATTATTCGCTAAAGACACTTGCGAAGCACCTTGGCTTCGGTTGGCGTGACACGCATCCGTCTGGCTCGGCATCGATCGAGTGGTACGACCGGCACCTACGAGGTGACGGGAGCGCGAAGCAACGTATTCTCGACTATAACGAAGATGACTGTCGTGCAATGCGGGTCTTGTTCGACGGCCTCCTTGACCTGCCGGTGCGTGCTGAAGGCCCGACGATGAGATCGATATAGCGACGGTGAGCCTCTTCGAGTCGCTCTGGCGTCTGCTCGGAGTGAGCGACGCGCACGCACTGTTTCGGTCGTCGCAGGACGAACGCGGTATCGTAGCGTCACCGTCGAAGCGTATCGGTGAACGTGCGGCGAGAGAAAGCTCAGGTGATCCAGTTCGCTCTACCGACTCGATCCCGCAGCGAGTGCCGCCAATAGCTACACCAGTGCGCAACGGAGTGTTGCGAGCGGCGGCCGATGGCTTTCCGCCTCTGCAATCGGGGCGTCTGCCTGCGGTTGAGATACCACCGTGCAAAATCTACTATCCATCTTACGCGCAGTTTACTCCCGAGCAGCAGCGCGCGTATGTGTATTGGCGACAAGAACTGCTGTCCGGCGTCATCATCGACGTGCCGCTAACGTACCGCTTCCTGTACGCATACGAGATCGGTTGTCGAAGCGCAAACTTGGTGGAGTTAGAGAAGCGCCTCGCATTTCTCCGGAACTCGTACCGTGCCGACGAGCATTTTGCGTCGTACATCGCTTCGTGGCTGGTGTCGGCACGTCTCTGGCGCCGCGACTTTACCTATGACGAGCTTATCGAGAGTGCACCCGATGTCCGGCTACGAGTGGATTTGGCGCTGCTGAACAACCGTTCGCCGAACGCCGATGACCTGGTGCACCTCGTGTACGGGCACGGACAGCGGGACCGGCTCGTGCAGGCGCTTCGGGTCGTACGCGCGGCGGAGCCTGCCGATGTCGTGGTGGCCGCCGCAGCTTCGACGGCGCCGCAACGCCGCGGCTACGTAGCGTTCGCCGGGTATCCGATCAACATCCGTGGCGTCGCATCGCGAGCTATCGATGTTCCGACCTACACGAACACAGCACAGGATCCCGTCATGCT
This sequence comes from Vulcanimicrobiota bacterium, assembly GCA_003140215.1. Taxonomy (GTDB): domain Bacteria; phylum Vulcanimicrobiota; class Vulcanimicrobiia; order Vulcanimicrobiales; family Vulcanimicrobiaceae; genus Vulcanimicrobium; species Vulcanimicrobium beijerinckii. Next base: position 883,389 of record PLJL01000004.1, read on the forward strand.
CGCGATCGCTCGGGTAATGGCGGCATCCGAGTTGCTCATCGGAGATCTTCTCAGCCCTGCGGATCGCGAGTTGCAATTCGTTCAGCATACCGGCACCGGCTCGGCAATTCCGATTCGCCGTAACGCCACAGCGACGGTGTTGCCGGTATTACCGCCTAGCGATACGGTCGAAGGTCTGTGCCTATCCAGTAAGGGGCTCTGGGATGTGGACATGCGCATAACGATGGTGCTCGTGTTGTGGCAAGCTGACATCAAGCCATATATCGAGGGTGAGATAGCGCTTTCTCGGGATCTTCGGAAGAAACATGAAGCATTCACTGCCGCGCTCGGCATTGACGGCGGGATAGGTGCACTCCGCCGCGGCTTCTTTTATCTCACCCGGGGCCTCAGAGCGCCCTGGCGACTCGACGTGGAGGCACCTGTGGCGGCAGACCTTCGCATGGGTACTGCGTGCGCACGCTTCACCACCGAACTGCAGCACCAGCTTCGTGGCTCCGCAGCGCGTGCGCGCATTCTTGCCGACTTGATTGAGCAGATCGCACAGGATACCCGCAAGTCACGTTCCGAGATCGTCGCCGCGCTCGTCGCAGGAACCGGGGCCGAGCCACCGCTCGGGGTCCAGGCGTGAGGTCTGATTGGCTACCTCGGGGCTGCCCGTACGGTAAGAGTTCACCGTGAATGCAGAACTAAGCATCATCAAGGCGCTGAAGATCGGAAAAGTACCTCTGATCGGTGCTACTCGTCTATGCGTTGGACGCGACGGCGAGGTCGCGGAGTTTGGTCGTATCTTGGATTTCGTGGCAGACGGCGGCTTCGAGACGCGCTTCCTGCGTGGCGACTACGGAAGCGGTAAGACGTTCATGTGTGCCGTTCTCAGGGAACTCGCATTTTCACGTGACTATGCGGTATCGGTAGTCAACCTCAGCCGCGAGGTGCCGTTCGGGCGGCGGGATCTGGTGCTGGGCGAAATCGTTCGAGGGTTGCGCACGCCGGGCTCGGGTGCCTCGTGCGCCCTCCCCGAACTGATCGAGCGCTGGTTCGCGAAGTACCATCCGGGCACGCCTCTGACGGAGAATCCTGCCTTACGTGAAGCGATCGCGCGGATTGCCAACGCTGACGCCGGCATGGGCGTTGGCCTCCGTTCTTACTACGGGGCATACTGCGACGGAAATGATCTACTTATGGATGGTGCGCTTTCGTGGCTTCGCGGCGAGACCATCGAAGCCGACGTGCGCAAGGCGTTACGGCTTGTCGGGAAGCTCACCCCAGAAGCCGCGTTCCGCCGCCTTCGCAGCATCGTAGCGCTTCTCAAAGACGGCGGTGCTCCCGGACTCGTCGTACTCGTCGATGAAGCGGAGGCGATCTACCGTTTGGCGCAGGCGCCGCAGCGCCTGGCTGCATACACTGCCATCCGCGAGATCATCGACATCGGTGATGTCGAGTTCCCGAGCGCGTTCATTCTCTTCGCCGGGACGGCCGAATTGTTCGAGAACGAGTTCCGCGGCATCGCGTCGTATTCCGCGCTTTATCAACGCATCCGCTCTCAGCAGGTCAGCAGCCAGCGCGACCTACGTCAGCCAATCATCCGGCTCGAGGAGCTTGGCGGCGAAGCCTTGCTGCAGATTTCACGTCGCGTTCGTGAAATTCATGGACATGCATACGACTACGATGCAGGCGGACGTTTTGGCGACGCGGAGCTCCAGCAATTCATGACGGCTGCGGCGACCAAGTTTGGCGACATTCGATCGAAGCCACGAGGCTATCTTAAGGCGCTCGTAGATGCCCTCGACGCCCGACAACAAGATCTCGATGTGGCCGCAGTGTTAGAACAATCAGGCGATCACGTTCAACGGATCGAGCACACGGACGCCACGCTCGATGACGTAGTGCTCGCCGAAGTATAGAATGTCGATCGGTCCATCTGATGGTCAAGATCCATACTCGACTCTCAGTGAAGGCGTGCGTCGGTGGATCGACGACCACGGATGGACCGCGTGGAGCGGGATCCAGGCACGCGCTATTGTTCCTATTCAGGCCGGCCGCGGCGCATTACTCGTGGCACCGACAGCGTCGGGCAAGACAGAAGCCGCGCTCCTGCCACTGGTGTCACGGATCGTTCAAGATCATGCGTCGCCGATCGCATTGCTGTACGTTGCTCCGTTGCGTGCGCTGATCAACGATCAAGTGCGTCGCGCCTATCGCCTCCTCGAAGAGAACGGCCTGACGGTTGAATGGTGGCACAGTGACCTCTCGGCCTCGCGTCGCCGCTCCATTCTGCGTCGGCCCCCACACGCTCTTTTGACAACGCCGGAGTCCTTGGACGTAATGCTTTCGTCGGACGCGTACGGCCATGGTGCACTCCTCGGCAATGTCCGCTATGTTCTCATCGACGAGGTCCACGCGTTCGTCGAGGACGACCGTGGCGCCCAGCTGGTCTCTGTACTCGCGCGCCTGGAATCGACGATGGACCGGGCGCTGCAACGCGTCGCGTTGAGCGCGACCATTGCGAGTCCAGCAGCCGTTGCCACGTGGCTCTCGTCGGCGCGTTCAGATGCGACGAGCCTCGAGCCGATCGTCGACTATGGAGCGCGCGGCCGGCGTCTGGCAGTGGGCCTAATCCCGGAAGTTCGCCGCCCGGACCTCTCGCAAGGGCAGCGTGCGACGGAGGATCTCACCCGGTTGGTGGCTGTTCTTGAGAAGCATGTGGCCGGCCGGCGAGCGATTGTCTTTACAACGTCGCGCGCCGACGCTGAAAACGTGACCGCAAAGCTGCATGAGCGGGGCATCGAAACGTACATCCATCACGGGTCCGTGGACAAGGACGTGCGAGCCGTGACGGAGGCCGCGTTCCGTGAAGGCGGTCCGCGAACGATTGTCGCGACGTCGAGTCTGGAACTTGGAATTGATATCGGTGATCTCGAACTCGTCGTGCAAATCGGCTCACCGGGAAGCGCCCTTTCGCTGCTGCAGCGGGTGGGTCGCTCGGGTCGTCGTGGCGACGCCTCGTCTGTTGGTATCGTGTACGCAACGTCCGAGGAGGAGCTGCCGGTCGCTCTCGCCGTGACCGACCTTGCATTGGACGGAATTGTCGAAGAGGCGTATCCGGACGATATGGTATTGCAGGTTCTGTTTCAGCAGGTGATCCAGTTCGTGCGAGAACGTGGTTCCATGACCGCTGCCCAGATAGAACTGACTCTCCTGGGCGCCGGCGCTTTCCGAGGTGTCTCCCAGGAGGCTTTCTTCGACCTTATCAACGAGCAAGTAGCTGGCGGCTTTCTGGAGGTCGAGCGCGGCGATATGCTGGTGATCGGCCCGGAGACCGAGCGGCGGTTCGGTTATGCAAATTACCGTGACTTCTATGCCCTCTTCGAAGCGGACGCCGGCTGGATGGTTCGTCACGCTGCCCAACGGATCGGCACGCTGGACCGCGCGTATCCGATTCCATCTGGCCGCGAAGTAACATTCGTCCTCGCGGGCCGACGTTGGCGCGTTATCCATGCGGACCGGGAGCGGATGGTCCTCGATGTCGAGCCGACCGGCTCCGGCGCGATTCCACGATGGTCAGGGGAGGGCGGAGACACGTCTTTCGAGGTGATGCAGCGCGCACGCACGATCCTGACCGGTGAAGCGCCGAGCTCCCTCGAGTCCGCCACGCTTCGCGCTTACATGGATCGTGAGCGGGGGCGAGTCCAGAAGGACGGCCTCGCACCGGGCATTATCCCGGTTCGCTTGACGAAGAGCGGGGCGCGTGCGGCGACGTACGGGGGTAACGCGCTGAACCGCTACCTGGCGGCGCTGTGTGCGGCGGCAATGAACGGCGTATCAATTGGCGCGCATGCGGCTGATGTGCAGTGCGCGACATCTGCAGATGTCGCAGCTCAAGCACTTGAGCGTATCCTCGGCGATGCAGACCTACGCGCCACCCTTCGCGCGACCGCCCTCGAGACTGCGCCGCCGCTGGGGATCGGCCGTCATTGGCCGCACCTCGGCCCCAAAACCCGGCGCCATTTGTTACGGCACAGCCTCGACCGAGGCGAGGTCCTTCTCGCACGCCTTCGATACGACGCGATCGTCGTCGCGGGCAGTGCGCACTGACGTCCGCGCAGAGCGACGGACCGACGCTTAGAACTTCTTCACGAACAGCAAGATGCGAGTGACGTGAGGCTGGTCTTCGTCGAGGTCTTGAAGCATCGAGAATGAATCGAATCCTATGAAATTGTCGGCAGATACAACGTGTTCCATTGCTCCCAGCATGCGCCCGCCCGCGTCGTAGAGATTCGCGACCACCTCAAGGTCGGCGTCCAAGGTGCGCTCTGACCGAAGTTCACCATTGACGTATATGTACTCACCGTCTCCGTATGCGTATAGACCGGCAAGACTGACGCCGAAACGCTGCTCAACGATAGGGAGACGTTCGATGAATGACGTCATATCTTCACGCATGTTTCGATCCCGACGTTTCTACAGCGATTGATGCGACCTTTTTAAAGGGATTGGCTCTTCGTAGTCTCACCGCGGATCCTGAATCCCAATGTAGGATTATTGAGGCCGCCGTCCCACGACGACCAGCAAATCGTGTTGTCCGTCGTCACGCAGGACCGTAATCTTCAGTTGGGAGCCCGGTTCAACCGATGAAATCAGGGTGAGCGCCTCGGCAACCGTCGCAACATGTTGGTCGTCGACTTTCTGAATGATATCGCCTTGCATCATCCCCGCCGCGCGGGCTGGGCCAGAGGGGATCAAGAGGTGTGCGACAACGCCTTGCGGCGTTTGATCCATTTGCACGCCAATCCATCCGCTGCCACTAAGCGCAGCGGCCGCACGAACCGCATTTGCCGCAGCCGCTGCCGGCGTCCATTCGGAGCCGTCCTTAAAATGCACGGCATCGACCGAGCAACGTAGTTTCGCTGGAGCGAATAGCGGCGAAGCGTAGATATTGCCGCCGCGCCTCTTGAAGACGTGTGTAATCGTAACTCCAGGCGCAAAGCTTCCAGCATCGCGAATCGCGAGTGATTCGGTACCGAAGTCAATACGGAATCGGATCAAGTCCGCTGCTACATGCCCTTCGTTAGTGAACACTACTTTGAACCGACGATCGCTTTCTGAAATAAGCGCGCCACCGGTACCACCCGCGACGCAGTCTTCTATTTGGACCGGTGGACCCGACGGCGGACCATTTCCCGCGTTCGGAATTCCGAGGGGAGTTTGCGCGAGAGCTTCGCTAGAAGCAGTGGCGACGAGACCGGCGATGATCATTGCGGGCACCCGAAGCATCGTTCCTCTTGCTTCGCAAGACAAGAGCTCGGTCCTGGCGGCGCTGCGGCTCAATCCCCAGCCCGAATTGGGTCAAATCATCGCGCGGCCGCTCGGGGATCGCCACGGCGTCCGAAGCGCATCGGCCGACGGGGGGCCATAGGACCGGTCTCTTCGTCTTGCCGCCGAGGCCGTAACGGGGTGTTAACGCCGGCCGAAAAGTGACCCACCTTCGAGCACGCCCGACGGCTTAAAAACACGGGCGACGACCCCAAAACGCATAGGTGATCCGCTTCGCTGCCTGAGAGCCGAAATATCACCCAACGACGATCTCATCGAGCTTGTTGGGCGCAGCGAAGGCCCGCACCCGTTGCAAGCGCGTCACTGCGCCTCTTCGTCGTCACCGGCCTCGTTCGGAAGCATCTCCTTGGCGATCTCATCGGTCGGTAACAATTCACTGAGCATTTCGCCGATCGCTTCGTCGAGCGACGTCTGCCTAAGCCGTACCAGCAACGACCCGGTTTTCACGCCCATCCCATTGCTCGCGCGAATCTCATAGCCGATGCTAAACGCTGGCGGAATCTGATGAATTTCCAACGTTACCGCGTCGAGCGTCACGGAGCGGCGTTGGCGTACCATCGGTTCACCGTATGATACGAGACCCGTGACTCGAAGGCTTGGTCCCCAGCTGGTGATCTGTACCGGCTGGGCCGTTGTCAGGTACGGCAACGTGAACTTCGGCGGGGAGGCCGCGGACAGCGCTGCCGCGAGTCGCCACGGCGCATTAGGATTGCCGGCCAACACTATGCGACTCGGCTTACGTGGAAGGCCCGGCTTCTCAGGCCTCCGCTCGGGCGCTCGAACGAACGGAGGGAGTTTCAGATCCGCCCTGACGTTCGTCGCCTCGACGTCCGCATCGTTCGTCAATTTAAACGCGAGGTGCACCAGCGCTCCGTGGCGACGCCAAAGGTCGGGCAGGGCCAGTCGCACCTTATCGACGTACGATGCGAGCTTCTCGTCATAGCGAGGATCGTCACGCCAGATTCCGCCCATGAAATTGACCGCGTCGAGATCGCGCTCAGGCTTCCCGACAGTGGCCGCGATGCGCTCGACCGCGTCAGGCGATAGCGTCGGAAATACTTGGCATTCGATTTCGTTGCTACCGTCCAGGAACACGAGATCCAGGTTTGGGTGCGCGTTCTCAAACTCAGCGACGCGTGCTCGAAGATGACGATTTTCACGTTCGACTTCGTCGACTTCTTCAGCCGCTTGGATGTCGACCGTCGGCACGGCAAGGCGGATGCCCCGCCGTCTCGCCTTGAGACGCATACCGATGTCGAGCGTGAGAAGAACGACGTCGGCTTCTGGGCGCTCGCGACCGAACGTCATCACTTCGGCCTGGATTATGTCATCGTTCTTCGCGGGGTCGAAGCCTTCATCGGCGTATCGGATCGGTACGGCGGGCTTAAAGAACTCGACGACGGCACTAGAACTCGCTGGCCCTTCCTGGTCCTCCAGACGGCTCAGCGCGGATCGGGCGCGGCGCTTGATGCGGTTGTTGGTGTGATGCGTCTTCTCGTCGAGTTCATCCACCACGCTATCGACCAAGAGCCAGCTAAACGGGCGGTCGAGCCCTAGTATCGATGGCGTGACCTCTTCGAGCGGCTTGCCATGCAACAGGAAGTTGGTGTCCGGCGTTACGTACAAGGGACGGCTTTCCACGGTCTCTCATCATTCGGCGCCAACCACTAGAAGACCTAAGATCAGGTCGATAGGTGGGCAGTGACCGACAGGCCCTTGATTGCTATTGCAACTCTATATGCCCGCGCACTCGCGGCAAGTCTCGCTGATGCAGGATCGACTAGTCTAATTCGTGGGTGCCGAACTTGGGGACGACGTCCTCTTCCGCAATCCATGGCGTCCCGAAGAGCTCACGGATGTCGAACTCTGTCGGGCCCTTGTACACTTCATCCGGTAACGGTCCGTCGAGGATCGTCGTGTACTTGACGCCGACATCGAGCATCACGTCGAGGGCTTCGTCGCGGCCGGCAAACGCTTCCCAGAGCGGTCCCGGTGGCCGCGGATCAACGTGGGCATAAATCCTGTCCGCAACATCGTTCACTGGCTTCACGGCGGCTTCAAGACGTTGTAGGTCGGCTAGCACCTCTGCGTGTGGTGGCAGTGCGGGAAGCATTTCTGCGGCTATTGCCGGCCACGCGGCGATGTCTTTTAGAAGGCCGATCAGCGAAACACCGCCAGCTGTCTCGGATGCCTTAGTAATGCGTCGGATTAATAGGGCCTTGTACTCTTCATAGACGTGGATGATGCTTTGAACCATTGCCCCGCCGTCCTCGCTGGAGAGCCCGCGATGCTGCCCCATCGCCCAATAGAGCGCGGCTTGGTAGCGACGAAACTCTCTTGCATCAACGATCTCGTACCGCAGATGGCGACCGCGCCGCCCCCACTTTGTAGCTTTGTCATGCTTCATGCTCATGTGTTTCAGCCGACCCCTGATACGCAGAGAGGCGTCGAGGACCTACGGCCGCGTTCCGCCGCCGAACGCGTGGTGGTGCGAGTCCCGCAGCGCCTCGTCCGTCGACGATCCGAGCGCGTGGCGGTCATCCCCGATCGACGGGTTTGACGACAGGAACAGGATGGGAGCGACGGTGATCTCGCCGATCCACGGCAGACCACGCCGCGCTTTGCGCGACGGTCTAACGACACAGCATGACCGCTCGCGCATCGCAGTCCTGTGCGACCACGCCGAAACGGATTCGGGAATCACGAATCAACCCGGCGTAGAGTCGCTTCGCCGATAAAAAGGACGGCATCGTTTTCGCGTACGCAATCGTACCAGTGGTTTCTCATGACCCGCGGTCTGCCGTGAATCGCTGTGCCGCTTGCCGGCGGGTCCCATTCGGTGACCGTAAAACTATCGACACCGTAGCCCTCGCTGCGTAGCGTCTTTAGAGCGGGGTCGGGCATCTCGTCGACTTTGTATGCGGCATAGATTTGCTTGCCGCCTTCACTGATGGCGGCGGACAACCAGCTCCAGCCACCCAAATCGGCATGGCTCACCGTCGACACAAGTCTTCCAGAATTCAAGCTTATCCAAAACGGCGTCTGTTCGACCGTTATATCGCCCTTTAATGACGGCGGCAGCGGCTCGTGTGGCAGCAGTCTGAACGCCTGGAGGAACCGGCCCTCAAATTTCCACCTGCCCGAGAAGTCGAGATCGGGACGAGTCTCTCGCCAGATGGACGTTTCGTAGTTGCGAATTCGGATTTTCGCCAGCCATGCCGCGCTTGGAATTGAGAACAAAACCAGGATGATCGCAAGCTGGCCAAGCCCTTTGCTGAGGTGCTCATTCACGGCGAGAACGAGCCCGGCCGCGATAATTGCGATCCAGGTCTGAAGCTTGCAAACGAAGTCGATGTTGTCCCGTACGGCTTTACCGTAGCCTTCGATCAGGGTCTTCATACGGATGCACACCTGTGGCCATTTTGTAAATGCTGGCTTGGCTCGAAATTCAAGCGAGGCTTGGGGATTGGTGCGGTCAGGCGTTCTTCCTCCTCACCATTGGGATTCAAACGTCACTCGGACGCAGGTCAGTAGCCAGGATCCTCGTCGCTCGGCTCGTACGGCCCGATCATCTAGCGAAGGGGCCAGTTCCCCACCCGATGAACCGCCGCAGCTGATCCGGCGCGCATTGTTTGGCGAGCATTTGCGCGAACATGTACGCGATATGATCGTCGAGCGCGTGCTCCGGCCAGTCGAGGCCTCCCGCCCGCGCCTTCATCGTGTTCATGAGCAGAACATGTTTTTTATCGGCGGCTCCAATCGGCCGGCTGCTGCTGTGGAGGTGACGCCCGGCCCGGGCCGCATCGTCCGAGAGTCGAAGCCCGAACCCGGCTCTCGACATCGGCGCTCGCCGATCGGGCTATCCCGACCGTACAGTCGGCAGCTTCTTTTTCCCGGCCGCGAGCATCGCGCACATATGTTCGATTCGACTTTTCCACGCCTCGCGTGCTTTTGCGGCGTAGATCCAGTCGATGAAGTCCCGGCGCGCGTCCGGCGTCAGGCCCCTCCATCCGGCCTTCGCCGGCGGTGCCACCTTGAGAGCGTTGTGCAGATCGAGCGGCACGACTGCGTAACAGCAAGGCCGTCGCTTTCCGGCCGTCAACATGTCGCACGCCGTCGCCGTTCTGCATGAAATAAAGCGGGTACATGAAGCGCGTTGCTTCGCGGAGCTGCGCGCACCATCGGGCAATACCCTGGCCGAGTCTGACCTGATCGCGATCGGGCCGGATATCGTAGCCTTCGGAAGCCTCAAGGAGTTGGACGACGCCACCTGGCTGCTGGAATTGCAGCATTTTGTCATTGGCGATAGGCAGGCTCTTGTCGACTTCATTAGCACGTTCGAGCAGTGCCGCGAAGACGATCGGTACGTACTTCTGAACGAATTGGGCGATGGTCGGTTGCTGCGATCGGCGCCCGCCCTAGTCCGTAAAGAACGCGGATATGAAGTGCGATGCGAAGTCCAGGCGCCATTTGCTCGAGTCAATGCGGCAAACTTGGGTACTGACATCGCGCTCTCACTAGATGGTGATCTCGTGCTCGAAAACGGTGACTTAGCTACGGTATCCGGACTCGCCGCGCTAGAACAAAAAATTCGCCTTCAGCTATCACTTCAGCGAGGCGATGACAGGTTTCATCCAAGATTTGGAGCGCGGCTGGTGGAGTACTACCAAGCCTTTCGCGGCTCGCCCTGGTTAGAGAGCCTTCTCAAGCTCGATGTGGTTCGCCTCGCTGCTATTCCCTATACCGACAGTACTTCTGCGCAAGCTTTTACGCCCTTGCAATGCGTAAATCGCGTTGGCAAGATTGGCGTGGACGATGACGACATGTCGCACGTCCTCACGATCCATGTCGAACTCGATGTTGAGGGCGTCGGGTCAAGAGGGCAAACGGTGACGATTAGGCTCTAGGTTGCAAGAGTAAGCAACTCGAATGGTCCAGTCCGACCGTTTCGACGTGCGGACGCGCGCCACCGTGGTCTTCTTCGAAGGCGGAATTATTGCCCTACGCGCGGCTCAGGAATCCAGATCGCTGCGTCCCCGTCGTCATCCGGAAACGGCCGGGCCGTACCGTCGAGGAAACACGCTCCCGCCCACGCGCAGACAACGGCGTCGATCGCATCCTCGTACGGTTTCAGTCTGGCCGCCGAGCGAATCGAACTTCGTTCAGGAAAGTCGATCCCGATTGCGCCGACTTCTCGCACGAGCGCCTCGCAGATTGAGCCCCAATTCTCTAACAGTCGATCGATCCGCTCGCGGACGGTTCCTGGCCATCCGTAGCGCGCAATCTTTGAAACCTTATAGGCCGGACGTCGCCCAGCACGTAAGAGGCGAACGAGGGCGGCGAGGGGATAGACTTCGACGAGTGCCGGCAATTTCGACCTCGTCGTCGCAAGTTCGTAGCCCGCCGCTTCAAGGGCTCGCACCATGCCGGTGACGGGCTTGTCCGGACGATACGCACTCGGACTGTGCACGGCTGCCCCGAACGCTCCAAATGCTCGTGAAACCGCTCTATCGGCATTGCGCCGCCCGACTATGGGCCGTCGGGACATGGGCACATCGACGGCAACGACATCAATGGGTTCGCCTCCGAGCACCGTAGCCGCAGCCAGGAGGTCCGGAACTATCGGTATGCCGCTTGGCGTCTGCCTCCACTCGGCCGGCTCGCCGCGCGCAAGTCCAATGAAGCCCGCGTAGGATGGCGCAACCGCAATGACCTTCCGGCCGACCTCGTCGACGCGGAGCAAGGCCAAAGCGCTCGAGCCGTGTTCCGTCCATGCGGCGTCGATCCCGAGAACTAGAGCCATTGTGCCCTTTTTCCATTGGCTCGCGGGCGCGTTCCCCCGCTCGGGCGCCGTCTCGCGGCGGCAGGATCAATTTATGCCGGCGTTTGCCCGCGCGGCCCTCGCGGGCGCTGGCAAGCCGCCCGACTCGTCCGGAGCGGTCGGGCACGGCCCCACCGGCGACCGGCCGCGGATTCGGCTTGGCATCCTATCGCAAACGGGATTCAATGTGAAATGATGGCGACAACCCCCGATTCATTGTGAAATGGAGACCCCAATGCCGATTCAATGTGAAATGGCGATTCATTGTGAGACAGCGCCGTTTTGAAAGGCAGTAAACTCGTTAAGTTAAGACAGCCTCAAACGAGACGAGAAAACTCAAGCCAGGACCGGGATTCTCCGCAAGACGAGGGCCGTGCATCGCGCAGCCCTCGTTCTTTCGTTCGGCTGACTTAACTTAACGGCTCACTTACATCTTGGGCTGTGCCGATGGTATAATTCACAGCAATGGTTGAGCCCACGACGACCCAAGAGGATGGACGGCTGTTCCGAGTCCGCGTCTGTCGCATGGCGGGGCGCCTCCTCGTGAGGCTCGAGGAGATGTATCCGCTGCCCCCGTTGGTTCGCGTGTATGAAATGCCGAATCGGCCGAAATTGAAACGGTGGACGGGAGACCGGTCCGCTCTCTTCGGAGGCCCCATTGCAACCGGCATTCTCGCGAGCATTGGCGTTCTCGGCTGGACATTCGAACGGCTTTGCGTGGCGGTCGCCGTCGGCTACGATCGCGTGGTCGTCAAAAAGGCGCTTCGGATGCTTGAGGTGCAGGGCATTCTCGCGGGCGACAGGCCCCGCGGCCCGGGCTTCAATATCCGGCTTGTTACGGTTGCGCGTACGTTTCCGGCGTGTGATGAATTGAATGGCCTGCTGCAGGCCTATGCCTATGCGTGGCCCGATGTGGCTGACAGAACGCGGCAGGCAATTGAGCATGCTACTTCGCGGACGAAGGAACATCTTCGCCGGCGCGACGTCAGAACAGCAGAGCCCGATCAGTGGAGCGAGCTCGAATCACCACGTCGGCGACCGGTCCGCGATGGCCGTCAGCAATGTCTTAGTCGGTACTACGCACTCAATCGGAAAGCGGGACGAGTACTGTCTAGCTCGGATCTCCTGCGAACCGATTCTAACCTGTATCGCAGCATACGAGCGAATTGGGGCCCGTTTCGTGCCTTCCGTGAAGAAGCGGGTCTCGAGCCGGTTTTAACGGGCCGGACCGAACATCCAAATCCGATATTGCGCAGCGAATGTGTAGCGGAGTACTTCGCGCTGCGTAATCGTGTCGGCTTCTTGCCAAACACGACGGACCTCAATCGGCTGAACGCATGGTTGGGGGAAAGAATCCGAATTCAGTGGGGCGGGTTCGCGGCGTTTTGCGACGATTTGAAGACGTATCCTGCCCGTCGACATCGAAGTTCAAGGACAGACGAGACGACAAAACGTGAGATGTGCCGACAAGAATATCGTTCGCTGATGCGGCTCCTTGAACACCCACCGTCTAGCTGGGAATTACGTTTGCATACTGACGGACTCTATAAGCGAATCAAGAAATCGTGGAATAGCTTTGAGTCGTTCTGCGATGATATCGGTATCACACCGCCGCGACGACGCCGCGCTGCCAGCGCGCAAGGACGCGCGCGCTAGCGGCTTAGGCGGTCCGTGCCGCGAACGGTTGGGGTTGCGGCTGCGCATTCCGGAATGGATTGCGCACGCGTCATACGAAGGCCCGGCGCCATGCTCAGTAAGCATCACATCCCAGGCGCTGCGGGCCGAGTCACGCGCAGCCACGCTCGCGGTCGCGATGACCACGACAACCCATCAGCACGACGAAAGACAAAATCTGTCCACGAATCGGCGTGCGCGGAACGCCGCGAAGGGGCTCGGGCTAGCTCGGCATCACGCGCTCCGACCCGGCTGCCGGGTTCGGTCGAGGACTGACTTGAAGGCCGCCGGGATCGATCCGAGACTTTCGTTCGCTGCTTCCACGCAGGAGCTTGACGGATTTCCGCGCGGAACGCTGACCCTATCTGAATTGATCTGCGCGGGCCGCTTTCGCGTCAACGACGGGGCACAAGCCTCGTGCGGTATAGTGATTTGGCGTGTAATACCCGTCGGGGCGGCTTTCACCGTCGCCTAGGGGTTGAATCCCATGCCGGCGCTCAAGCGCCCTCCCTAGCTCCTTGATCGCTTCTGACGGTCGCCGCCGAACGATGATGAGCCGCCTGATCATGAGGCCTATTGTACGACGTTTGACCACCAGCAGCCTACCCGATCGCACCGCCGGACCGCGCGCATCAGGATTGTTTGAGGCCGCGCTTTAGCCTAGCGGGATCCGACACTCCGAGGCGATTAGAGCGGAGATTTGGCCGGCAGTAACACCGAATCGATCGAGAGTACTGTGTGACCGGATGCTGTCGTCGGATTAACGAGCTCGTCGACAGCAGAAGCAACGAAATGGCAACCGGGCCTCAGTACGATGAGTAGCGCTACACTTAGGAACGCCACCGTTGTTACCGCTGCTGCTCCGGGACGTGCGGCTCGCGGCAGCTACCACTTCGCGTAAATAACGTCTTTGCATCGCGCTGGAATCGATGCTCGCGGATCTGAAGACGACCGTCCGATGCGTTCGATCCGATCCGTTGTCGAACTCGACGCCCTGGGGATTCCGTTCGCAGGGCCCTCGCGCGGCATTCGACGTCGCGCTCGTCATCACCACCACGTAACGCATGCACGATTCGATACGGTACAGTACCGACGGGGTCGGAGGAAAAGATGCGTTGACTGTCCGATTCGATTCCACCAGGGGGCGATGCTGATGGATTATTTGGTGCTTCTGCCCGTGCGGACATAGCCTAGAGCGTCACGACGCTGCCGGTTGCCGCGGCCGCGACTCGTGGTGCGAGTGCGCACGCGACGGCAGCGGCGCACTTGAAGCCGCGATCGACGATGCGACCACGCCGAATTGGCGCGCTGAACACGGCGAGCATTACGCGGCCTGGGCAACACGAAATACGTAACGCTGCTCGGCAATCCGGGAAAGCTTGAACGCGAAACCTACAGACTTCAAGCCCGACGAAACCGTCCTGTTCGCGCCGAAACGGACCGGTGGGGGTCGTGGTCAAGCGCATCGAAGGCCAGAACGTTATCGTAGAGCTCGAAGCGATTCCGGAGCAGCTGACCAAACTCGCCGACGGCGGGACGCTCGGCGGCGGCGGCGGGCTGGGCTAGAACGACTCGAACGGTTGGTGAGTCCGAAAACTGAGCTGGCAGACCGCCCGCCGGGGATGAATCGCACGCTGTTGCTAACCATGACTCATGGCCGCCCCGCTCCGGTACGCGGCGTCGAATATTAGCCGGCGATCACAGCGCCACCAGACCGTCTCCGAGCACAAAATCGCGAGGCGCGCCGCCGCCGCGACCGCAAGTAACGCGGCGAGGGTGTCGTTGAAGGCATCCGTTTCCATGTAATCCGCGTACGCGCGAAATGAGAGGTGGCGCAGACCGACGTTGTCGCTGTTGCGATTACCCTTACGAAAGCCTCCGAGGGCTGGCTCCCAAACATATGCGCTTTCGGTGCGTTCCGGCACCCAGCACTCCATTTCTTCGCGCCGAAATTGCGGATGACGTCGACTTTTGGGGAACGCGCGGACGTCAACGATCAACTCGATCGCGGCCTCGCGGATGAGCTTGGCGAGTTCGTCGGTAGTCGCAGTTCCGTGTCCGAGCGTGAGCAAATCCTGCGCCATCAGGTCCATTTCGTACAGAACGTACCGCGGCCCCTGATTGACACGCGAATCCACATGGAGACCTGGCGTCGGAAGAGAAGTGGTCCCACCGCAGCGGGTCCGGACTCGGGTCGTAGAGACCACTTCTCCCGCGCATCGCCCGCTTCTTCGATCTTCACCCAAGGGGTGTTGCGTCGGAGCTTGCAAACGATCGATTGCGTAGCGCCGCGGACGCAAATTCACACGGAAAGCGAAAATGGTTCTCCTTTGATATGAAAACTGAAGAGATTCTGCTTGAAGATGTGCGGGTTCATCTCAAACTCCCAGCCGACTCCAGAAAGCACCAAGCCGTCATTGTCATCGGGGAAGATCCCACCGCCGCGACCGAGTTGGTCCACGTGGCAGAGTTGCTTTCAAGCCAAGAACATGTCGCGCTCGCGTTCCCATCGCTCGAGCAACGGTTTGATGCCGCACAGATCAAACGCAATATCGCCGCAGCCGTCACTCTCCTAAACGACAGACCCGATGTGTTGCATGGGAACATCGCCGTCTGGTCATTCGGTGCGGGCTGCGGTGCTATCGCGTCTACCGTCCCCGGCATCGCCGCCGCAGTCATCCTTCACTTAGACGCAGGCACCGGGCCTACAGGGGACTGGCACCCGGCGGCGCCATTCGATCCGCATGACGTCCAGTGCCCGGTCTTGCTCATTTTCGCTACTTCGCGTGTCGATGCTGATGACGTGATGCAGCGGATCCGCAACGATCTTGAAGATGCTGGCAAAATTGTGGAGATCCAGCACTACGATGCTCCAGCGTCGCAAACCAGCGTAACCATGGAATCATTCCCAGCTCGTGTAGTTGCCGATCGCTGGGACCATGTTCGAGCATTCTTACGCCGCCATCTCAGTTGACCCAACTGCCCGAGCGGAAACAGAGGCCCCAGATGCATGCATGTCCGTCAATAAGAAAGCCGTAGAGCGCGCGTCACACCAGGGTTGTGCCGAGCGCACGACACAGGGAGACCCTCATCTGGCCAGGGCCAGCGGCCGCTGATTGTCCTCCCTCCCTGGGAGGGGGTATAATATTCCCCTGAATGGGAGTCCGACGGAGGGGCATACAGATCCCGTGCGACGCAACCGTGGCTTGGACCGGCTTCGAAAGCCTTTGGAGCCGAAGCGAAAGTCCGACATCGTCAATCGCCTCAAGACCGCGCGCGGGCACCTCGACCACATCATCTTGGCGCTCGAGGACGACCCGTACCCGCTCGACGTATTGCGTCAAGTTGCCGCGGTGCGAGGCGCTCTCGACGCGACCATCCGCACGGCCCTTCGGCACTATTTCGAGCATACGTTCGTCGGCGCTGTCAACGCCGGCAAAGCGGATGCGGCAATCGATGAGCTCATGAGCGCGCTGGCGTTCTTGCGCCAACTCGACTGACAGTGTGACCCCTCCCTAGGAGGGGTACAATGCCCCCGAGGGAGAGCGTAGTGCCGTCGATTGGGTGCGACGGCTTGGTTGAATGCACCAGAGTTTTGCCAGCCACGAGGCTGCTTGCATGTTCGCACGAGCGACCACGAGGCGTACCGCCGAGAAAATTCAGCAGTGGGTTGCCGAAGAACTGTGGCACGCGCCGATTGCACCGGTATGGGGAACAATGTGCGCGCTTCAAGCGGCGGCAACAACGCGATCCGATGCAAGAGACTCGCTTAACACTGCCTCCATCTATCAGCACCACCGGAGAAACACGACGTGAACACGAGCGATTTTCTACTCGAACGGCTTGTCGAATGGGGTTTCAAGCGAGTCTACGGTTACCCGGGCGATGGCATTAACGGCATCATGGGCGCTTTGGATCGAATCGGCGACAAGCTAGAGTTCATTCAAGTTCGCCACGAAGAGATGGCGGCGTTCATGGCGTGCGCGCATGCGAAGTTCACTGGTGACGTCGGCCTGTGCCTGGCGACGTCCGGCCCAGGCGCCGTGCACCTGCTCAATGGTCTGTACGACGCGAAGATGGACCATACGCCGGTGGTGGCGATTGTCGGCCAGGCCGCGACGACGGCGCTTGGAAGCTCGTATCAACAAGAAGTCGACCTCCAAGTACTGCTGCAGGACGTGACGGAGTATGTCTACACGGTGTCGAGCCCTGCGGCGATGCGCCACGTCGTCGACCGCGCCGTCCGAACGGCTGCTGCTTTTCGGGCGGTCACCTGCGTGATCGTTCCGAAAGACGTGCAAGAGAAAAAGGCCGTACCCAAGCCGCCGCATACGCACAACATGACGCGCAGCAGCGTTGGATACTCGGCGCCGGTCATCATACCGACGCAACGCGATCTGCAGCGTGCAGCCGATATTCTCAATAGCGGCGAGCGCGTGGCGATGATGGTCGGTCAAGGCGCGGCGAACGCGACCGACGAGGTGCTCGCGGTTGCCGACCGTCTGGGTGCGGGAGTCGCCAAGGCGTTGCTCGGCAAATACGTCGTTCCCGACGATCTGCCGTATGTTACCGGCACGCTCGGACTGCTGGGAACGCGTCCGAGCTCCGACATGATGAACGAGTGCGATACCTTGCTGATGGTGGGCACCTCGTATCCATATTCGGAGTTCCTGCCCAAAGAGGGGCAGGCTCGCGGCGTGCAGATCGACATCGACGCGCGCAACGTCGGATTGCGCTTTCCGACCGAGCTCAATCTTATCGGTGACAGTCGTGAGACCCTCGCGGCGCTGCTGCCGTTGCTCAAGTCCAAAACGGATGTCGCCTGGCGCACGAAGATCGCCAAGAACCTCAAAGACTGGTACGGGGATGAGGAGGCGCGCTGCCACGTCAAAGGCGAGCAGATCAATCCGCAACTGATCTTCTGGGAGTTGAACGAGCGGCTGCCCGACAACACGATCCTGAGCGGGGACGCCGGCACGGCTACCAATTGGTTCGCGCGAAACATCCACATGCGGCGCGGGATGAAGTCCTCGCTGTCGGGCAGCCTGGCGACGATGGGATCCGCGGTCCCGTACGCCATCGCAGCGAAGTTCGCTTTCCCCGACCGCGTCGTCATCGCGTGCACCGGCGACGGCGCGATGCAGATGAACGGCAACGCCGAGATGCTCACCGTAGCGAAGTACTGGAAACGGTGGGAGGATCCGCGGCTTATTTTTCTGGTGATGAACAATTCGGATCTCAACCAGGTCACCTGGGAGATGCGGATCGAAAGCGGCAACCCGAAATTCGATGCTTCCCAGAACTTGCCGCATTTCAACTACGCGCAATACGCCGATCAGATCGGTCTGAACGGTATTCGGGTCGAGCGCTCGGAGGACGTCGGCCCGGCGTGGGATCGCGCCTTGGCCTCCGACCGGCCGGTGGTCTTCGATGCGGTCGTCGATTCGAACATCTCGCAGTTGCCGCCGCATATCACGCTCGCACAGGCGCACAACCTCTTCTCGGCGCTTTCGAAAGGCGATCCGGATGAAGGTGGCGTGATCAAAGAATCGATCAAAGAGGTGCTGGCGGGACTGTTGCCCCACGGCTCGGAGAAGTAGCGATGACGACGACTGCCATGCGCGACGATATGCGGATCGACGCACTCGACGTGCGCGCCTATGAAGTTCCCACGGCAACGCCGGAATCCGACGGGACCTTGACGTGGGATTCCACGACGCTGGTGTACGTCGAGGTGCATGGGGCGGGCGAGACTGGGATCGGCTTTACCTACGCCGATGCTGCCACGGCGAAATTGATCGAGACGGTCTTGCGCGACGCAATCCAAGGGAAAAACGCTGCCCAAATCGGAGCGCGGTGGGACGATATGTATGCTGCCGCGCGCAACCTTGGACGCGGCGGCATTACGTCGATGGCGGTTTCCGCGGTGGACGTCGCGCTCTGGGACCTCAAGGCAAAATTCCTCCGCGTTCCGGCCTACGTACTTCTCGGCGCGGTCCGTGACAGTGTTCCCGTGTACGGCAGCGGCGGCTTTACCGCGTATTCCGAGCAGCAGCTCTGCGAGCAGCTCGCGGGTTGGGTTGACAACGGCATACCGCGCGTGAAGATGAAGGTCGGCCGCGACCCCGAGGCCGACCCCGTTCGCGTGGCGGCGGCGCGAGCGGCGATCGGCACGAGTGCCGAGCTCTTCATCGACGGCAACGGTGCATACTCGGCCCAACAGGCGATCGGACTCGCGCACAAGTTTGCAGAGCAGCGAGTAACGTGGTTCGAAGAGCCGGTCTATCGCGAGGACTACGCGGGGACGCGCTTCGTGCGCGAGCACGCGCCGCCCGGGATGGATATCTCGTCCGGTGAGTACGGGTATGGGCTTTACACGTTCGCGCGGATGATTGCAGCGGAGACCGTTGACGTTCTTCAGGCGGACGCCACGCGTTGCGGCGGCTTTTCGGGGCTGCTTGCCGTGGACGGATTGTGCCAGAGCGCCATGACGCCCCTCTCGACCCACTGCGCGCCGCACCTCCATCTGCACGCTGCAATGGCCTGCAAGCAACTGCGCCACAGCGAGTATTTTTTCGATCACGCTCGCATCGAGCGCATGCTCTTCGACGGCGTGCTCGAGCCCGTCAACGGCTCACTTCATCCCGACCCGGCTCGGCCCGGAATCGGGCTGGAATTCAAACACGCTGACGCCGCCCGTTACGCGATCTGAGGCACGATGATCAAGTTTCTGCAGTCCGCCGAACAGGCGCGTGCGTCGCACATGGCCTCCCATGTCCCGCCCTCGGGAACGCGGCTCGACGCCGTCACGGATCCCGACGTGGATCGGGATGCCCTCGCGGTTGCCCTCCGTGCGCGCGTGCGCGGCGAGGTCCGGTTCACCGACGGGGACCGCGCGTTGTACGCAACGGACGCCTCGAATTACCGCCAGATCCCCATCGGTGTCGTCCTGCCGAAGGATGCCGACGATGTAGTCTCCGCGATCGCCGTCGCGCGGGAGTTCGGCGCGCCGATCGTCTCGCGCGGCGGTGGAACGAGCCTCGCCGGCGAGACGTGCAACGCCGCGGTCGTGATCGACATGTCCAAGTACATGAACCGCATCGTGAAGATCGATTGGGATCGCAAGACGGCGCGCGTCCAGCCGGGCTGTGTACTCGACGATCTGCGTGATGCCGCGGAGACACAGCACTTCACCTTCGGGCCGGACCCGGCCACGCACAACCGCAATACGATCGGCGGTATGATCGGGAACAACTCGTGCGGGATGCACGCACAGATGGCCGGCAAGGTCGAGGAGAACACCGACGAGCTCGACGTCCTCTTGTACGAGGGACTGCGGCTCACGGTCGGCCCCACCGGCGACGAGCAACTCGAACGCATCATCGCCGAGGGCGGACGACGCGGCGAGATCTATGCGCGCCTCAAAGCGCTACGCGATAAATACGCCGACTTGATCCGCGAGCGGTTTCCGGACATCCCGCGGCTCGTCTCCGGGTATCCGTTGCAGCAACTCCTGCCCGAGTACGGCTTCAACGTTGCGCGCGCGCTGGTCGGGACCGAAAGCACGTGCGTGACGGTCCTCGAAGCGTCGCTGCGGCTCGTACCGAGCCCGCCGTGCCGAACGATGGCGGTGTTCGGCTTTCCCGACATCTTCACGGCCGGCGACAACGTGACGTTCTGCAACGCGCACGAGCCGATCGCGCTCGAAGGCATCGACAGCAGCATGTTCACGTACATGCACGACAAAGGCATGTCGACCAGCGGCCGCAAGATGTTTCCGGCCGGCGGGGCGTGGCTCGTCGTTGAATTCGGCGGCGCGACCAGGGAGGTCGCGGATCGCCAGGCGCACGGCCTGATGGACGCGTTCAAGGCGACCGAGCATCCGCCGAGCATGAAGCTCGTCGACGACGAACACGAAGAGAAGCTGCTCTGGAAGATCCGCGAATCCGGCTTGGGTTCGACGTCCAAAGTCCCGCGCCAGCCCGACTTCTATCCCGGTTGGGAAGACTCAGCCGTCGCTCCGAAGGATGTCGGCAACTACCTGCGCGACCTGCACAAGCTGTTCGACAAGCACGGCTACACCGCGTCGCTCTACGGTCACTTCGGGCAGGGCTGCATCCATTGCAGCATCGACTTCGACCTGTTCACGGCCGAAGGCATCGAGAATTGGAAAGCGTTCCTCAACGAGGCCGCGCACCTGGTGACGTCGTACGGCGGTTCGCTCTCGGGTGAACACGGTGATGGACAGGCCCGCGGGGCGCTGCTCCCCATCATGTTCGGCGACGAGTTGGTGCAAGCGTTCCGCGAGTTCAAGGCGATCTGGGACCCGGCCGGCAAGATGAATCCCGGCAAGGTCGTGGACGCCTACCCCGTCGACGTCAATCTCCGCTGGGGCACGCACTACGATCCGTGGGAACCCAAGACGCACTTTTCGTTCTTGGAAGATCGCGGGAGCATCGCGTACGCCGCGAACCGCTGCGTCGGGACCGGCAAGTGCCGTAAGCACGATGCCGGAACGATGTGCCCGAGCTACATGGTGACGCGCGAGGAGATGCACTCGACGCGCGGTCGCGCTCGGCTCCTGTTCGAGATGTTGGAAGGCGACCCGCTGCGGGACGGATGGCACAACGAAACCGTCAAGGATGCGCTCGACCTGTGCCTCGCGTGCAAGGGTTGCCGTGGCGAGTGTCCGGTCAACGTCGACATGGCGACGTATAAGGCGGAGTTCCTCTCGCACTATTACGAGGGCAAGCGGCGGCCGATTGCCGCCTACGCGTTCGGCCTCATGTACTGGTGGGCACGCGCCGCGGAGCGCTTGCCGGCCGTGGTGAACTTCGTGACGCAGACGCCCGGCCTGCGCGACATCGCGAAAGCGCTCGCCACGGTTGCGCCTCAACGCCGCATTCCGATGTTCGCGCCGCAGACGTTCAAGGCGTGGTTCGCGAAACGAGGCGTCCGTAACAAGGGCAAGACGCAAGTCGTGCTCTGGGCGGACACGTGGAACAACCACTTCCATCCGACGACCGCGCAGGCCGCCGTCGAAGTGCTCGAAGCGGCCGGCTTCCAGGTGGTGGTTCCACCGGAATCGCTCTGCTGCGGCCGGCCGCTCTACGACTACGGGATGCTCGAGCTCGCGCGGCCGCTGCTCGAGCAGATCCTCGACACGCTCAAGCCGTACATTGAGGCCGGTACCTACGTGGTCGGTCTCGAGCCGAGCTGCGTTTCGGTGTTCCGGGACGAGATGGTCGATCTGCTCGCTGGTCGCGAAGACGCGCAACGTCTCAAGGACCACACGCTGCTCCTGAGCGAGTTCCTCGTGCAGCACGTCCCCGACTTCGCCTGGCCGCACCTCGAGGGCAAGGCGGTCGTGCACGGCCACTGCCATCAGAAAGCGGTGCTCGACTTCGGCGCCGAGGAAACGTTGCTGAAGAAAATCGGACTGGACTACGAAGTGCCGGACACCGGTTGCTGCGGCATGGCGGGCGCGTTCGGGTTCGAAGCCGGTGAGCACTACGACGTGTCGATCGCATGCGCGGAACGGGTGCTGTTGCCCAAAGTGCGCGAGGCGGACCAGGAGACGCTCGTCATCACCAACGGTTTCAGCTGCCGCGAGCAGATCGCGCAGACCACCGACCGCCAGGGTCTCCACATCGCACAAGTCCTCGCAATGGCCATCTCGGGCACGAAGCTCGGTCCCCGTCCCGAACTCAAGTTCATGCCCGACATCGCGACGTCGTCGCGTCGCGCGACGATGCGCGGGGTACTCGTGCTGGCTTGTCTCGCCGCCGGCTTCATCACGGCGCGCGCTGTGAAAAGATGGCGACGGTAGCATGACGCGGATCGTCATCCTGGGCGGCGGCTTCGCCGGACTGGGAGTGGCGCGCGCGCTCACGCGCTCGCGCCGCCGCGCGCAATTGGACGTCACGATCGTGAACCGCGAAAACTTCCTGTTGTTCACACCGATGTTGCCGGAGGTTTCCAGCGGCTCAGTCGAGCCCCGGCACATCGCGCAGCCGATCCGGTCGGCATTACGGGGCCGTGCGCGTTTCGTGCTCGGAAGCGCCACCGCGGTCGACCTCGATTCGCGGTCGGTGAAAGCGACGCACTCGGTAACCGGCGAGGTGACCGAGATCACATACGATCATCTCGTAATCGCGCTGGGCTCGGACAGCTCGACGCACGGCGTCCCCGGCGCGCAGGGTCACAGCGTTCCGCTCAAGACGCTCGACGATGCCGTCTGCGTGCGTTCGAAGATCATCGCGGCGTTCGAAGCCGCCGCCGTCGCACAGGACGACGTCGAACGCCGGCGGCTCCGCACGTTCGCGGTCGTCGGCGGAGGCTTCGCCGGAGTCGAATGCGCCGGCGAACTGCTGGCATATCTGCGCGCGATTCGCAAGCAATATCCCGCTGCAGATCGGCCGGCGCGGATGATCCTCGTCGCCGGCACCGGCAGGCTGTTGGAACAGCTTCCGCAGCGCTTCGGCGATCGCGCGGCGCAAATGCTCGTGCGCCGGGGAACCGAAGTCGTGTTCGAGGATGACGTGGCGTCCGTCGACGCCGGCGGGTTGACGCTCAAGTCGGGCAAGCGCTTCGAGACGGGCACCGTCGTATGGTGCGCCGGTGTAGGCGTTTCGAGGCTGGTGGAGCACCTCGCACTCGAACACTCAAAACACCATGCGATCGTGGTGGACGCCGACATGTCGGTCCCGGGGCGACCCGGGGTCTGGGCGTTGGGCGACTGCGCGCAGATCCCCAAGCCCGGAGGTGGCTCGTATCCTCAGACGGCGCAGCACGCCGTCCGCGAAGCGCCGCTCCTGGCCCGCAACATCGAAGCGGCGATTCGCGGTCGCTCGACACGTCCGTTTCGCTATCGCGAGGCCGGCATGATGGCGTCGCTAGGCGACCGCGAAGGGCTTGCAGACATCGCTGGGCGGACGATGGTGTCCGGCCTTCCGGCGTGGTTGATGTGGCGCGCATATTACCTCGCGCGGCTGCCCGGCGCGTATCGAAAAGCACGCGTTGCGCTGGATTGGGCACTTTCACTCCCCTTTCCGCAAGACATCACGAGCATCGAATGACATGAGACTTCAGGACAAAGTCGCGATCGTCACCGGCGCAGCGACAGGCATCGGACGCGCTATCGCGACGGAGATGGTACGCGAAGGGGCGCGCGTCGTAATCGACTATGTCGGCCCTAGCGACAAAGCTGATGAGCTCGTTCATGCGCTCCAAACCGTGAACGGGAGTGCCACCGCCGTTGCGGCCGACGTGAGCGACGCGCAACAGGTCGACATGCTCGTCGAGCATGCCGTCAAGACGTTCGGACGGCTCGACATCTTCGTAAACAATGCCGGTATCGAGCACGAATACCCGTTTCTGGAGACGCCGAAGTCCGAATGGGACAAGGTCATCGCCGTCAATCTCACGGGGCCGTTCTTGTGTAGCCAACGAGCTGCCAAGCAGATGGTCGCGCAAGACGGAGGTGGGCGCATCATCAACATCTCATCGGTCCATGAGGACCTGCCGATGCCGACGAACAGCCCGTACTGCGCCGCCAAGGGCGGCCTGCGGATGCTCATGCGTACGATCGCCGTCGAACTGGCCCCGCACGGCATCACCGTCAACAACGTCGCTCCCGGGGCAATCGACACGCCGATGGACGCGCCACTCGAGGCGGACGCCGTCAAGATGAAGGCCTTACTCGATGAGATCCCGTTGCACCGCATGGGCAAACCCCAGGAGGTGGCGGCGCTGTGCGTGTTCCTCGCGTCCGACGCGGCGGCATACATCACCGGCTCCACATACGTCATCGACGGTGGGATGATGCGCAAGTCGGGCCGGCTCTAGCGTGGCGGCGGGATCCGCCGACGTCTCGGGAACTGGCGAGCGCATCGGATACTATTCCGTCCCGGATGACCAGCTCGCGGTGGGCAGCACGCTCGGCGGCCCCAAAATCTGCATGGTCATCAAAGCGACCGGCGCGATCGAGAAGGTCTACGCGACCGACGCCGGCGAGGTGTTGTTCGGCGCCGTCGTGCTGCATCACTGGGACGAGCGCACGGGCGTGCACCTTTCGGCGCTGCCGGGTTCCTTCGTCATCCGCCCGCAATGTCAGGAGCACCACTTCACGCTGAGCAACGGCGTGACCGTGCACGAGACCCTCTTCGTGCTCAATCCGAAGCCGGGCGGCGATGATGCCGACGTACCGGCCGCGTACTACGTCATGGAGTTGCGCAACGACGGTGGGACCGCCGTACAGATGGGAAGTTACGCATTCTGCCAGATGCGGGGGCACATGCCGCACGACGTCCGCGTGGCGTACGACGCGGACTTGCACGCCTTGGTCGCATGGAATGAAAAGACAAATCCCGACCACGTGCGCATGTTCGGCATGTCGCAGCCGCCGACGAGCTACGAAGCGACATCCGATACTGCGAAGGCCATCTCCGCGCGGTGCCCGGGTCCGCTCGCGAACTCCACCCAGACACCTCCAAGCGATCCGCTCGGCGTCTTCCACACGAGTCACACGCTGCGGCCAGGGGACTCTGCACGCGTCTGGTACACCCTGTCCTTTTCAACCGGCGGTCGTGCGGCCGCGAAGAAGGCCTACCGTTCGTGTCCAGACGCGGACGACGCCCTGAAACGGACGACGGAGCACTACACCGAAGTGCTCGCGCGATCCGTGGTGGTGACGCCCGATGCAGAGGTCAATCGCGGCGTGCTCTGGGCGAAGGCCAACATGCTTCGCACCGAGCTGCACTCCCCCACCGGGTGGTCGTTCGTGAACGATCCCACGCGATCGAACAACAGCGTCGGTCGGGACACGGCATGGTTCGCATTCGGCGCGGACTATCTCACGCCCGAGTTTGCGCGGGAGTCGCTGCTCGCGTACGTGGATCGTCAGGAGCGCTCCGGGATGATCGTGGAGTACTACGACGTCCGCAACGGCAAGAGCGCCGACTATGGGCTCAACGTCAACGACAACACGCCATTGCTCATCCTGGCGCTTTGGCATCACTACAACACGACCGGGGACGAAGAGTTCCTCAAGCGCGTGTACCCGGCGGCGTTGCGCGCCGGACGGTTCCTACTCCGCCAGCGCAACGACCAGGGTCTCGTTTGGTGCACCTCGGTCAAGACGCAGGATTGGGGCATCGTGGGCTGGCGTAACGTCATCGACAACTACCGTCTTTCGGGTGCAACCACGGAGTTGAACTCCGAATGCTACGCGGCCCTGGCGACGGTCGGACACATGGCGCGCGTTCTCGGCAAGCACAAGCAAAGCGCGGAATTCGCGGATCGTGCGAACGAGCTGCGAGACGCCATCAACGATCACCTGACGAACCCCGAAAACGGCTTGTACTATCTCAACATCGACGTCGACGGAGAACCCCGCACGGACATCACGTGCGACCTCGTCTTTCCGGTCATGTTCGGCGTGGCTTCGGACGAAACGGCCGCGCGGATCATCAGCCGGCTGAGCAACGACGACTTCTGGACCGACGCGGGGATCCGGACAGTCCCGCGCGACGCGCCGGAGTACGGCCCGACCCACGGCTTCGGCCTGCTGGGCGGTGTCTGGGTCGGCGTGACGTTCTGGTTCGCGTTCGCAGCGGCACGCTTCAGCGCGGCGTTCATGGCCTACGCGCTGTCGACGAGTTTCCGGCACTATTCGCGCGATCCGAGAAAGAACAACACGGTTCCGGGACAGTTCTCCGAATGGCTGCACGGCGAGACGCTGACGAACCAAGGCATGATGCTTTCGCCCTGGTTTCCGCCGCGGTACCTCTGGGCGGCGATCGAAGGCGCCGCTGGCCTCGATCTCTCGGGAGGGACGCCGACGGTCTCGCCGCGCCTCGCTCCGGACTGGAAGTGGCTTGGCGTGCAGAACCTTCCGTACCGCGGCACATCGTTGACGTGGTTCGTCGCGCGCGCGCCGGAGATACGGATGTACACGAACTTCGCATTCCACCAGTCTTCGCCGTACATCGCCTATGAGCATGACATCAGCCACCTCGTCGCCACCGACGGGCACGCTTCCGTCTCGCTGGGGCTGCGACAGGCGGCCGACATCGTGCTGTTCGTCGGAAACACGGTCGAGCGCACGATCTCCACGGCCGTGCGTATCAGCGAAGGCGTCCAAGGTACCTATCGCATGAAATCATTCGACAGCATGCGCGGTTCGTGGGTGGACGACGACACGATTTCCGCCGATCAGCTCCGCGTCGGCGTCCCAATACAACTCGAACGCAAAGGGTTCTGGCTAATCGAACTGCAGCAGGAGACGTAGCAGCATGCCAAGCGACGTGTACGACCTCGGGATAAGCGAGTTCACGACGTGGTCCTGGACGTTCGAGCAGGATGTCGAACGGTACCGGAGCCACGGCATGGAGGCGATCGAGATCACGGAATTCAAGCTCGATCCCACCCGCATCGCAGAGCAGCTCGCGCTCGTTCCTGCGCATTCGCTCAAGGTCAGTTCCGTCCAGGCACGGATCCATTCCCTCTATCCGACCCTGCTCGAACCTCAGCCGAACGCCCCGGCCGATCGCCTGCGCCACATCCGCGACTCGATCGAGGCGATCGCCCCGCACGTTCCGCAGGGCTCGCCGTTCGTCGTCATCACCGGGGCGGCGCCGGACGGGAATATCCACGCGGTCCTCAAGACCGCCCGACGCGAGTTCGGAGAGTTGGCAAGATTCGCCGAGGCACATGGAGTCCGGATCGCGCTCGAGCCGCTGAATCCGACCTTGATGAACGTCGACTCCTCCATCTGGTCGTTGGGAGACGCGCTCGAACTCGTCGAGGAGGTCGGCCATCCGGCGTTCGGCCTATGCGTCGACACGTGGAACATCTGGCAGAGCCCGAACGTCTGCGAAACAATCCGGCGAGCCGGTGACCGTATATTCGTCGTGCAGGTCAGCGACTGGCGATCGCCTCTCGGCTACTACGACCGGCTCGTTCCGGGCGATGGCACGGCTCCGCTCGTCCAGATCGTCGACGCTGTGAACGAGGCGGGCTACATCGGCCCATTCGTCGTCGAGATCTTTTCGAGCGAATCGCTGCCCGGGTCATTGTGGCGTACGAATTTCGATCAATTGCTCGACAGGTGCACGCTCGGTTTCGACAACATCTGGAACTCGGCCATCGCGCGAAGAAAGAGCCAAGAGCCGCCGCGGACGCATTCGGCGAAGGCGAGCGAGATATCGTCATGAAGGCGCCGTCGACCGTCTACGATTTGAGCCAGCCCGTCTTCGCGGATTGTCCGCAATATCCCGATGCCAATCCACGTCCGGCGCAGATCCGGCTGTTCTACATGCAGGCCGTGCAGGGAGTCAACAAAGAGATCGTCGAGATCAGCACGCACACCGGAACGCATTGCGACGCGCCGTACCACTTCTTCCCCGACGGGAAGACGATCGACGAGATTCCGCTCGAGACGTATATCGCGCCCGCAGTCGTCTTCGACGTTCGTCACAAGGTCGACGGAAGCGCGATCGATCCGGAGGATCTCCAGCATCGGCTCGACGACGTCGCTCCGGGAGACGTCGCGCTGCTCAACACAGGATGGGGCCACAAACGGGCCAACACACGCGAGTTCCTCACCGAATACGTTTATCTTGGCGAGGCGGGCGCCCGCGCGTTGCTGGAGCGCGGAGTCGCCGGAGTCGGGATCGACGCGGTCAGCCTGGGCGGATACGGCGATCCGGCCAAAGCCGGCCCGGCGCATCGCATCCTGCTGGGTGCAGGCAAGTTCATCGTCGAGGAGTTGTGCTTTCCGGACGCCGTGACCGACGGCCTCAAACGGCTGTTCGTCGCCGTACCGATCAAACTGCGCGGCTGCGGCGGCGCCTGGACGAGAGCGATGCTGTGGGAGGCGTGACTCCCATCGTTTTCGGCGGCCGGTCGGACGTACGCGAGTTGCGCCGCCGGACCGGCGACCTCCGCCGACTGGCGGGAGTGACGTCGATGCGCTTCGACGACGGTCGCGCCGAAGGCGTGCGCGGCTTGGAGCTGCGCAACGGATGCGGACTTTGCGCGACGCTCGTCACGGACCGTGCGTTGGACGCGCTCGAACTGAACTACCGCGGCGTTCCGCTCACGTGGCTTGGACCGGGCGGCCTCGCGTCTCCGCGCTCGTACGTGCCGACGGTCGAGGAATTCGAACGCGGCTTCTTCGGCGGCTTGGTGACGACGTGCGGCCTTACGGCGTTCGGGCCGCCCGGCTCCGACCGGTGGGGCAGTTGGTCGCAGCACGGGCGCGTGAACTGGCTCCCTGCACAAGACGTCGCGACGTCGGTAGACTGGCAGGCTCCCGAACCGCGAATCCATGTGGAGGGAGTCGTGCGCGAAGCCCGGATGTTCGGCGAGAACCTTCGCCTCGAGCGGTCCTGGACGATGCCGATCGGGATCAACCGTCTCGTGCTGCGCGACCGGGTGACCAACGAAGGGGGCACGCCGATTCCGCACATGCTGCTCTATCACTGCAACATCGGATATCCGTTGCTCGACGAGGAGACGTTCTGGACTGTTTCGCAGACCGCCGTCACGCCGCGGGACGACGAAGCCGCGAAAGGCATCGCGACGTGGAACCGAGGCGGGAAACCGAAAGCCGGTTTTCGCGAGCAGGTCTTCATCCACGAGCCCGAGGCGGATGCGGATGGCTGGGCCTTCGCGACGGTCTGCAATCCGCGCCTTTGCAACGGCCTCTTGCTGACGGTGAGCTACCGCCCCGACCAACTCCCCGCGTTGTTCACGTGGCGGATGCTCGGATATGGAACGTACGTGATGGCCGCGGAGCCCGCCAACTGCCCGACGATCGAAGGCCGCATCGAAGCCGAGCGTCGAGGCACGTTGCCCATGCTCGAACCGGGCGAATCGCGCGAATACGAGCTGCAGTTCGACGTGCGAAGCCTCTAGGCGGTTGATCGTCCATGTTCGTGTTTGACGAAGCGCGTCGGAGAGTTCACGTGCCTGACGATCGTCGAATGGTCGTCATCCTAGGGCGGCGGTACATCATCTGGCTCGTCGTCGTCGCCGCCGTGCCGATCCTGCTCGCGTGGTTGCAAGTGCTCGTGCTCGGAATCCACTCCGCGTCCTCGCCGGTCGCGGGCATCACCGTCGGCGCGCCGAACGGCGTCCCACGCGGCTTTCCGATATGGATCCGCTGGACCCACTATGCGAATCTGTTCTTCCTCTTTCTCCTGATCCGCAGCGGTCTCTCGATCCTCATGGACCATCCACGACTCTACTGGCAAAACGACTGCACGCCGGGAACGGAATGGGTGCGTTTTACGCCGATCGACGTTCCTCAGGACCGCGTTTGGACTGCGAAGGACGATGCGCGTTATATCTCACCGCTCATCGCGCTACCCGGCTACAGACATACTCCCGGGATGGGCCGGTCCTGGCATTTCATCACCGACTATGGGTTTATCGCGGTAGGGATCATCTATGTCGGGATGCTCTTGGTTAGCGGGCAATGGCCCCGCCTTATTCCCACATCGTGGGCGGTCGTTCCGTACGCATGGGAGACCTTCGTACACTACGCGACTCTTTACTTTCCGGTCGAGCCGAACGGCTACTACGCGTACAATGCGCTTCAACAGCTCGTGTACTTCGGCGTCGTCTTCATCATGGCGCCGCTCTCCATCTTGACGGGAATCGCGATGTCCCCGGCCGTCGATAACGCTTTTCCATGGTATCCGCGGCTATTCGGTGGCCGTCAGGGTGGTCGTTCGATCCACTTTCTGCTTCTCTGCGGATTCGTCGCCTTCACGATCGTGCACGTCAGCCTCGTGATCTGGACCGGAGCGCAGCGTAACTTCAACCATATCGTTTTGGGCACCGACGATACGCGGTCGCTCGGCCTGATCCTCGGCTGTGTCGGCCTTGCCCTCGTGGTCGCCTCGTGGATCGTCGCGCACGTGGTCGCGTGGAAGTATCCGCGTCTGATCCAGCACTTGCACAAGGCGCTGATCTTTCCGCTAGAGCTTAGCGTGAGCGCCTCGGCTCGCTTCGATCCGGCGGAACGTTACACGCGAAAGGACATTTCGCCCTACTTCTGGGCGAACGGCAAGATGCCGGATTCTGATGAATGGAAACGCCTCGCGGCGGACGACTTCCGCGGTTACTGTTTGCGCGTCGGCGGCCGCGTCGAGAATCCTGTCGACTTGAGTCTGGACGAGATTCGGGCGCTCGGTCACGAACAGCACGTCTCGTTGCATCACTGCATTCAGGGGTGGAGCGGAATCGCACAGTGGGGTGGCATCTCGATGGTGCGCCTTATCGGGCTGGTGAAACCGCTGCCGGGCGCGCGCGTCGTCGAGTTCATCTCGTTCGGCGAAGGAACCTTCGGCGGAGTCTATTACGATACGCAACGACTCGAAGATGTCGTCAAGCCCGAGTGCCTTCTCGCGTACGAGATGAACGATGTGCCTCTGCCGCAAGCGCACGGTGCGCCGATACGTTTACGCGTCGAAAACCAGCTCGGATTCAAAATGGTCAAGTGGATTCGGGAGATTCGCTTCGTCGAGACGGAGAAGTCCGTCGGCGAAGGCCACGGCGGGGCGAACGAAGATCAAGAATACTTCGACCTGCTACCGTATATCTAGCAGGAGAACGAGAGGACCCGCGCGAGCGAGTACATCCAGGGCAAAGGGTCTGCGGATGATTCGGGCGCGCCGTTCGCTGGAAAGTGAGCACTGAGGCACGAATGCCGATCGTCCCTTCCCGCTACCAGCCACCTCTTCCGATTGACCGCATCGTCGTTCGTGACGCGCCGGATGTCGATGCCCTCACGATGGACGTCGTATTCGTCGGCGGCGGACCGGCCGGATTCGCCGGGGCAATCGAACTCGCGCGTCTCGTGAAGCGAGAAAACGAGAGCGGCGGTACGCTCGGCGACGTGCAGATCGCCGTGCTCGAGAAGGCGGAAGGGCTGGGCGAACACAACCTCTCGGGCGCGATCGTCAACCCGCGCGCGTTCCGGGAACTCTTCCCCGAAATCGCGGAAGAGGATCTTCCGTTCCGCGGGTCCGTGCGCGGCGAGCGCGTGTACTTTCTCACCGGCGGTCGTGCCGTCCGGATTCCGACACCGCCGACGATGGCGAACCATGGCTACTATATCGCGTCGATATCAGAGATCGTGCGCTGGCTTGGACAGCAGGCGGAATCGTTAGGGGTCAACGTCTTCACCGGGTTTCCGGTTGATGCATTGCTGGTCGACGGCCAGCGCGTGACCGGCGTGCGCACGACGCCGTCCGGTCTCAGGCGGGACTACTCGCATGGCAGCGCCTACCTGCCGCCGGCGGAGATCGCAGCGACCGTGACCGTGTTGAGCGAGGGTACCCGCGGAATGCTGTCGGAGGCTTACTGCGAATGGCAGCGGATCACGGGCGAGAACCCGCAAGTCTTCGCGCTCGGCGTGAAGGAGGTCTGGGAGACGACGCGGGCGCTCGACGCGGTCATCCACACGCTTGGGTGGCCGTTGCCCAGCAACGCGTTCGGCGGCAGCTTCATCTACCCGCTCGCTTCGGATCTCGTCGCGATCGGGCTCGTCGTCGGAATGGACTATCCCGAGGTGTCGCTTGACGTGCACGTCATGCTGCAACGGCTCAAGCTGCATTCATTGGTGCGCCCGATACTCGAAGGTGGCCGCATGGTCGAGTGGGGCGCGAAGACGATCCCCGAGGGCGGCTACTACGCGCTCCGGAACCGCCGTTCGGGCGACGGTCTGGTCATCATCGGCGACGCAGCCGGATATGTCGAAGTCGCGTCGCTCAAGGGAATCCATTACGCGATGCAGTCGGGAATGTACGCGGCACGCGCGATCTTCGACGCGTTGAAGTCGGGCGACACATCGGGCGGCGCGCTCGGCGCATACGATCGCGCTGTCGACGGAAGCTACATCGCAGCCGATCTCCGCAAGCGTCGTAACATGCGCCTCGCGTTTCATGGATCGAATCTCTACGTCGGCGGCATCAAGGCGGGCGTGATGACGCTGACAAAAGGCGCTTTCCCAGGACGCAAGATCGTCGCGCCTCCCGACGCCGATGTGCCGCGCGCAGAAGCGCCCGCTGAGCGGACTCCGTTCATTCCAGACGGCACGCTCACATTCAGCAAGCTCGAGGCAAACTACCGGTCCGGCAACGCGACGCGCGACGACATCCCGTCGCACCTCATCGTCGGCGCGGATATCCCGCCGGTCGTCGCGGAGCTGTATCAGCACATGTGTCCGGCGGGCGTGTACGAGCGACGTGGTGATGAGCTTGCCGTGACTCCTGCGAACTGCATCGATTGCAAAGCGACCGATGTGATCGGCCCGCGCTGGACGCCGCGCGAGGGTACGAGCGGACCACATTATCGGCGGATGTAATAGCCTCTTTGTTCATTTCGACCTTTGCACCTGATCAATGCGCCAAGCTCGCCGTCGCTTCGGCATGCACTCTCTCGTCACGTTGTGCAGCGCTGCGGCTTAGGTCGCAGATGCGCGGATCGGGTATCGGGCGTTGTCGCATAGGCGCGTAATTACGCCGGGCCATCGCGCCCTTCCGGACGAACGGAAATTCGCAAGGACGGCCATTGCACGATGAGCGAACGGCGCGCAGTCAATGTGACGGAATACCGTACGCCGTCCACGCTCACGAGGCGTATGCATCTTGAAGCGCGTTGCTTCGAGCACGACATCCTCTTCGGGTGCCGGTGCGTGCGAGCGCTCGATGCGTCCTTCGTCTTTTGGGGGCCCGAACGGCGCGCGATGACGCCGGTTGCGTCTGATCCCTTGTAGAAGCAGGTCACCCGCCAATGGCTTCAGTATAACCGCGGTTCGCGCCACGAAGCCAATATCCACGGGAATACGCGATGACCGTCAGCTTCGATCCCGATCGATTCTCTCGAACCTTGGTCCACGACGCTCCCGACGCCGTGATTTATGCGGACGCCAGCGGCCTGATCCGATTTTGGAATAATGCCGCCGAGCGGATCTTCGGGTTCTCAGAAGCAGAGGCGCTTGGACAATCACTGGACATCATCATTCCCGAAAACCTTCGAGCGCGTCACTGGAATGGCTATGCGGAGACGATGCGGACCGGCAAAACGCGCTACGGTGCCGGTGATCTGCTCGCGGTTCCCGCTCAGCGTCAGGACGGCTCACGCATCTCCGTCGAATTCACGATTCTCCCGGTTCGCGACGAGCAGGGCGGCATGATCGGGATCGCAGCAATCCTGCGCGACGTCACCAACAGATTCCGCGAGATTACCGCGTTTCGCAAGCGGCTTGTCCGTCTTGAAACAAACATGACGCCACTCCATGCCGTGCGAGACGTGCGTTGTGCGTTTAGCTTAACGATCGAGTTGATCGAGGCGTTTCATGCGGCGAATCCGGACCACCGGGTCGGACCCTTCGGGTGGGGACGTGCACACGTCTGGTGCGAGGCGTCGCTAGTCCGCGACGTCAGCGATCATTCGCGCCAGCACGAAGCCTTCTCTTTTACCTGGCACGGAAGTGGCTGGTTGCCGTTGCCTGTGATTCACGGCTTCATCACGGTCCGGCCGAATGGTCAGCTCACCCAGCTCAGACTCGAGGGGCAATATGTTCCGCCGTTTGGCATCGCCGGGCGTGTTTTCGACGCCGCCCTGGGGCGAAGGGTCGCCCAACTCGCGATCCAACGATTAGCGGATGAGATGGCATCGTTCGTCGAGCGAGGTGAGGAACGTATGCGAGCAGATCACGTCTAAAAGCTAGACCGTGTGCCGGCGTTGCGCGCACGCATCGATGAAATTGCCGCGACCCGCGTACGTTACGGTTACCCACGCATTCACGTCTTGCTGCGTCGTGAAGGATGGGTCGTCAACCGCAAGCGTGTGTATCGGATTTATCGGGAAGAAGGCCAATCCACGAGGCACAAGGCGCCACGACGCCGGCGAGCCGCCGTGCTCCGCGATCGCGTCGCGGCCTACGCGGTGACCGCTCCTGTCTCGCCAGTCGGCGTGCTAGGCCGGACCGCCGTGTAGCTTGGACATCGTCGTGTCGAGCAACCGCCTCAGCTGCAATCCGACGCTTCTCTCGAGCGCGAGCGCGACGTCAGGTCTCTCCTTGAGAAACGCTTGGAGTTGTCTGCGTGCCCAACACATGACGCGCACGGGGGTTCGGACCACGACGTCGATGTCGCCCACGTCGCCGGCGCGCGAGTCGAGATCTCCAACAAACTGACCTTCGCCAAGTTCCGCGATTGTTTCACCGCGCTGCTCCACATCGGCGACGCCGAACAGAATGACCGAAAACCGTGACTGCGCGTTGTCGTGCTCAACGATGGACTCCCCCGGCTCGATATCTTCCCACATCCCCATCTTGTAAAGGTTTAGGGCTTCTCGCGGCGTGAGCGATGGGAACGCGAGTTCTCTGAGCCGCTGCTCATCCGCCGTCAGGTGCACCGGGCGCCTCTCGAGTGTCAGCCGGACGATCCAATACCCATTGATCGCAATGAACACGAAGTTCCAGATTACCGGCGTCCACAATGGCGCGGCCTGTAGGTAGTAGTATGGGATGAGAAAAAAAGCCGCCACGACCGTGAGGACGCGCAGCCAGAGGATGTCGCGTATCGAGTACGACACCAAATACAGCACGTTGGCAACCGTGATCCAGACGGTGGCGTCAAAGATGCTGCGCATAGTTTAGATCCTCACACGGAATGTCGCGACGTCCGCAAAAGCGTTCCTGCGCCGGTACCTGCGGAATGTGCACAGCGTATTCGATGCTGACGTCCCTGCATCCGCGCGAAGCCACCCGAACTGGAGCGAGGTGTACCCGAAGTCGAAATCAACCCATGCTACGCTTTCAAGCGGCTTGAAAGCGTACTCAGATCACACGCACGACGCCGCCACCACGATACAAACGGTGTTTTACGCTGCGACGAGCACATCGTAGCGGAGTTTTCCCGTCTCGGTGACACGCACGCCCGCCGTCAACAGGTGCGGGCGCAGTTGCCGTCGTGCATCAAGTGGCGGACCTGCACCCCGTGTAGAAGGACCGCCGCGTCGGATATCAGCCGGCGATGGCAACGCCACCATACCGTCTCAGAACACATGATCGCGAGGCGCGTCATCGCCGCCGCCGCGAGCAATGCGGCGAGAGCGGTCGCGAAGGCGTCCGTTTCCATGTAGTCGGCGTATGCGCGGAATGAGGGGTGCCGCAGCGCGACGTTGTCGCTGTTGCGATTGCGCTTGCGAAAGCCTCCGAGGGTCGGTTCCCAGATATACGCGCTTCCGGCGTTTTCCGGCACCCAGCGTTCCATCTCTTCGCGCCAGAATTGCGGGTGGCGCCGACTCTTGGGAACCGTCCGGACATCGACGATCGACTTGATCGCAGCTTTGCGGATCAGCCAGGCGAGCTCGTCGGCGGTCGCGGTTCCGTGTCCGAGCGTGAGCAACTCCTGCGCCATCGACCCACTTCCGATAGTAACGTGCGGCATCCCTAATCAGCGCACGCGCGAGGACAACCGTGAAGCGGCAGACCTACGCTGTGTGAGCGAGTCTTCGCAACGCGGAGCCCTTGTGCATCGCGATGTGCTCCGTCGTGTCACTTTGGATCTCGTACTGCGGTTCGTCCTCGCTCGCATGGACTGTGTACCCCTTGAATTGAATCTGGGACGTGACCACTCGAATAATCGTCCCGCTGACGTGGCCGGCTTCAGAATTCCAACGCACATGATCGCCCTTGCTGAACGGCCGCTTCGTCATTATGTCCTTATTCTCGGGTTCGTCCTTGCGACCCGCCGGTGGTCATCCGAGACTGCACCCGTCCCAGCACTACAGCAGGCGGTTGCCGGACGTCGGCGAGTACGGCGCGGTGGCGCGTCTGCCCGACGGCAACCGGCCACGTCATCGTCGCCGTGAAGTCACCCTGCAACAAGCCAGATGTCGTCGCCGGCGGAACTGAACCTCTGCGATGCGGGCCCGCAATTTCGGGGTACGCTAGAATCCCATTGTCTGTCTAAAGTTGAGAAACACCGGATGCGAACAGGGTCTAAGCCGATCGTACGTTCTTCGACTTACGAGATCGATGTCGCAGTCCCGTATCGACTCGACCTCACCGTCAGCGCGCTTCGGCGATTGTCCGCAAACATCGTGGATGTGTTCACGCCGGATGGGCAGTACATTCGCGCGTTCGGCAGCTCTTACGAGCCATCAATCGCACGAGTCACGCAGACGCGGCCGGATATGCTTACCCTTACGCTGGATGGCGATGCGGGCGAGCACCCGCGAGCGATCGCGCTCGTGCGCCGGATGCTGGGAGTCGATCGCGAACTCACTCACTTCAATCGTGCGGCCGCTCGCTTTTCGTGGCTTCGCCCGCTTGCACAACGGATGCTCGGCGTGAAGCCGCCTCGCTACCCGACTCTTTGGGAGGCGTGCGTCAACTCGATCGTCTTCCAGCAAGTCAGTCTCCACGCGGCGAGCGCGATTTTACGAAAGATCATCGTTGCGACGTCCCCGCCCCTCACATACGATGGTAGCGTCATGCACACGTTTCCGAGCGCGGAGAGCGTGCAACGTACCGAAGATGGTCTCTTGTTAGCCGCTGGGCTCAGCGAAAGGAAACTGGCGACGTTGCGACGCGTCGGTGACGCACTGCTCTCAGGAATGCTCGATGAGACCATGTTGGAAGAGCGAGCGAGTCCGGACGCCGTTGAATTGCTTTGCCGGCTCAAAGGAATAGGCCCGTGGACGGCCACAGTCATTCTGTTACGCGGACTCGGGCGGCTCGACGTGTTTCCGATGAACGACTCGAGCGTCGCTCGCAACCTCAGGCTGGTCGCTGGTGACGCGCCGCTCGACGTCGACGGAATCCTCCGTGCCCTTGGTCCGCAGAAAGGAATGCTGTACTATCATCTGCTACTTGCTCGGCTCGAAACGCGAGACGACGTAGGCCGTGCTTCTGCCTATTAGCGTCCGCGGAACAGATCATAGTCGTTGTGCCGCGTCCAAGACGTCACAGCAGGGAGAGAACCGAGTGGGATCGACGATTAGGGGCGTAGAGCCCAGCACGGAGCACCCGGAGAGCACGATGAGGTTCTTTACCGACGTCACGCTGTGCATCGGCTGCAAGGCGTGCGAGGTGGCGTGCAAGCAGTGGAACCAGTTGCCGGCTGACGGCTACGCGTTTACCGGCAACAGCTACGACAACACGTCGCGCTTGTCGGCAGCCTCGTGGCGGCACGTCGCGTTCGTCGAGCAAATGGACCGCGAGGTGCCCGTCGCCTCGCGTTGGATGATGCTGTCCGACGTCTGCAAGCACTGCACGAACGCCGGCTGCTTCGAATCGTGTCCGACCGGAGCAATCGTTCGTAACGAGTTCGGCGACGTGTACGTGCAGCCGGACGTCTGCAACGGATGCGGTTACTGCGTTCCGTCGTGTCCGTTCGGCGTCATCGCGGTGCAGCCCGACGCGGGCGTGGCGCAGAAATGCACGCTACGACCGCCAAAAGGACGGCCTCGAACCCGCCTGCGCGAAAGCATGTCCGACCGACTCGATCGTCTTCGGGCGGGTTGAGGACCTACGCGTAAAGGCCGCGGCGCGCGTCGCGAAACTCCAGCAGCTAGGGCAAGAAGCGCAATCTGTACGGCGTCGACGGCGATGAGACCCGCAACGTCGGCTCGCTCAACGCGTTTTTCTTGTTGCCCGAACCGGCCGGAAGTCTTCAACTTGCCGCCCGGCCCCGCGCTGCCGTCGCGCTTCCAGCGCGC
Source organism: Vulcanimicrobiota bacterium (assembly GCA_003140215.1). Classification (GTDB taxonomy): domain Bacteria; phylum Vulcanimicrobiota; class Vulcanimicrobiia; order Vulcanimicrobiales; family Vulcanimicrobiaceae; genus Vulcanimicrobium; species Vulcanimicrobium beijerinckii. Next base: position 921,964 of record PLJL01000004.1, read on the forward strand.
CGCGTACACGAGCGGCTTGCTGACGGCCGCCGCTCTGGCGCTGGTCGGGATGCATGTGTTCCGCGGCGGTAGGCGCAAGAATAATGGAGAGCGGCAGGCTCCGCTCACGCCGGCTTCGGTGACGCTGCGGCTCCCGCCGGCTCCGGTACGGCAGGTTCGCAAAGCGGTCTACGCACTTCGATCTGACCGTTGCGCACGCGCGTTTCCAGACACGGTTGGGGATGGACCGCCGGCCCATCGAGCACCTTGCCGTCCTCCAGCGCGAATCGCGAGCGGTGCCAAGGACACCGAATGCTGTCGCCCACCAGTTCGCCTTCCGACAGCGGACCGTTGAAATGCGAGCACGTCTCGGCCATGGCAAAGATTCGGATTCCACGGCGGACCAACAGAATTGGAACACCGCCATGCTCGGCGCGCTTCGGCTGCGCCTCCGCCAGCTCGGAATCGGCCAATACCGGCACGAAATCGGGAGGAAATGTTTGGCGGGCGGTGCGGTCGACGCCCACTCGGTACTCGTACACCATCTTCCCGCCCAGACGCGCTGCGGCGGTCACCACGCCGTACGCCAGCACGCCCAATATCCGGCCTACACCCCGTGCCTTGCGCCTGCGCGAGAGCAGCGAAGCTGCGAACAACGCCGTCCCGCTCAGGTTCAAGAAGCCGTGGATCATGCCGAGGCGGCGAGCTGGCGCATCCGCATCCTGCCAGTCGGTAATTCCGGTGACCGCTGCACCGAGCGCGCCCGCGATACCGATCGCGACGGAAGCGTCGGCGGCGACGGCAAACTCGGCGCGGCCACCGATCAATTCCAGCGCATCGAAAGCCAGAGCCGCCGTCCACGCACCGATGGGAACATCGGTAAGGATCACGTGTAGCGGTTCCCCGAGACGCGTTCCGTTCAGGAGGTTTTTGAGTTCTTGACTGCTGGGACCCGCGCTGGCGAACGCTTTATGCACTTGCTTCTGCAAACGTTCTGCGAGCGATCTGGCCTGGGGCGATTCGTCGCAATCAAACCCGCCCGTAATATCTGGTGTCGCCATATCGCTCCTTTCCCGTCAACCTTGACCGTAGCTACGCCGGTTATCCGGGAGTTTTTGGTGTCACGCTGCGATCTTCATGGCAACCGCTCGCAAGGCGCTTGTGGCTGGCGATCCGGGGTGGCTGGGGCACACGGTACCTGGTTGAGCGACTGTGGCCCAGGGGAGTCAAAAAGAGCACGACAAGTAGATGCTTGGCGACCGAGCCTTGCACGCGGTGGCAGTTGGCTGGGAAAATGAAAGTACGTCAACCTCGAGGGAGAGATGATATGGCTACAAAAAAAAAGACGTTCAAGACAATCCCCGTTGGCACCAAAGTGTCATGGCATTATCGCAGTGCCATCGGCCATGGCACGGTCACTGGTGTGTCCAAGATGGGCACCAACGCAGATAACACAATGTACAGCGTGCGCGAGACTGACCATCACCCGGGGGAACCAACCATCGTGCACCACTCAGGCAAGGCACTCAGTCGCGCATGAGGGTGTCGTCGCATTCGAACGATACGGAGTTCGAACGATGGTTTGAAGTTTGTCCTGAACGAGCTGCCAAACCGGATGCAGGAAGGGCGCGATTAGCCGTCGCCTTTTGCTGACTGCTCCTGAGCCCAGAAAAGCCAGTCAGCGCCGTTCTCGTGCTTCTTCCGTCGTGGCAGCACGCCGCGCTGTTCAAGAAGTTTACGCGCGCTGCGCTGCTCGCCGGCGTAGCAATACTGCGCGAGATCAGAGAACGTCCATCCGCGCGCCGCGAGTCCGGTCTTGTCGAAAGCGCTCCGCAGCCGCGGAACGTTCTTCTCAAAGAGATCAGCAACGCGCTCCGCGATCGAATCGCAGATCGCTTCGAACTCGGCGCGCTCTTCGGCTCGCACGACTGGGAAATTCGGTTCGTAGTATCGTTCCGTTGGATACCGCTTCTCATGTTCTTCCGACTCACGCAACAGTTCGCCCGCCATCATGTCATTTATGTGCGAGTGAATAGTTGGCTGAGAAAGACGGAGCTCGGATGCGAGCTGCGCGATCGTCTTAGGTTCACGTGCGGTCGCATTCAAGAGCTTCTCTTTTGTACCGTCTAACAAGAGCTTGTTCTGCGCGATGGCCGCCCATGGGTCGCTGTAGCCGCCTCGCGCTGAGACGCACTCGCAGGCAAATTCTAGCTTCTTCTCCACGTTCGAAATCTCGAAACCTCCTTTACAAGGGGAGTATTAGCGCGTAAACTAATATCCGTGAGTCTGGATGCGTGCCGGTTCATGAGGTACCCAACGAGACACGGTCTGATCGGGTTGGCCCTGGATTTCGATACGAAGGCGGCGAGAGACATCGAAGCAGGGCGCATCAAGCGCATCATCGACCGAGACTGGCCGATCATGTCCGGCGCAGGCCTTGAAATTCATCGACGAGCTGAAACCGGCCGTTTGAGGGCCGACGCGGCAACACCGATAACCGGAGGTTTACATGCAAGGTAAGGCCACCATCGGCGGTCACCCTATTCACCCGATGCTCATCCCCTTCCCGATCGGATTCTTCGTCGGCGCACTCGTATGCGACATAATCCTGGCATTCACTGGTAATCCTTTCTGGCCGCAGGTCAGCGTTGTGCTTATCGGATTCGGTATCGTCGGCGCGCTGCTTGCCGCCCTGTTTGGATTTATCGACTACGCGACGGCGTCGATGCCGGCGGATGCGAAGGCAACGGCGACCCGGCACATGACATTGAACCTGCTGGGCGTTGCGGTCTTCGTCGTCGCGTTCTGGCTTCGGCTCGGCAACAACGTTTCGAGCGCTGGGATCGTGCTGACGATCATCGGGGTTCTCGTGCTCGCGGTGGGGGGCTATCTCGGTGGTCACCTGGCCTATCACTTCGGCGTTGGGGTCGAGGAACGGAGCGGGGGGCGCCCGACGAGCGTTCGTTAGGCGCGCGCCATGAAGATATTCTTGGACACCGCCGACCTCGAGGAGCTCCGGACTGCGGCGCGCTGGGGCGTTCTCGATGGCGTGACGACGAATCCGACGCTTTTTGCCAAAGCTGCGGGGGGTTCGTACGAATCCGTGCTCGCCGAAATTTGTACACTCACGCCCGGCCCGGTGTCCGCCGAAGTGGTCGCTGAGAATGCGGACGGCATGGTGGCACAGGGGCGCGCGTTTTCAAAGATCGCCCCGAACATCGTCGTCAAGATTCCGATGAGCGAGCAAGGGCTCGAGGCGATCGCGCGGCTGCGTGCGGAGGGCATCCGCACGAACTGTACGCTCGTGTTCAGCACGAATCAAGGGCTCCTGGCCGCGAAGGCCGGCGCCGTGCTCGTAAGTCCGTTCGTAGGCCGTCTGGACGACATCAGCGAGGATGGGATGACGGTCGTCCGGCAACTCGTCGAGGTCTTCGTGACACACGAGATCCGCGCGGAGGTCCTCGCCGCGTCGATGCGCCATCCGCTGCACGCGACGCAGGCCGCGCTCGCCGGCGCTCACATCGTGACTCTGCCGTTCAAAGTGCTCCAGCAGATGGTGCACCATCCGCTCACAGACAGCGGCATAGTGCAGTTCCGTGCGGATTGGGAAAAGGCGCAGCGCGCTCGCGGCGCGGCATGAACTTCCGGCGGTGTTCGCCGTTTCTTCAGGAGTCGACTCGATCCCGGTAGAGTCGGTTTGGACAGCCGCAATTTCTTCGCCGGTTGGGCGATGGTCTTCGGTTTGCGCGATCAGTTCAACAGTTTCTCCTTGGTTCCGTCGAGCAAGAAGCCTGTTTTGAACGACGCCCGCAATTGGTCGCAGTACCCTTCTAGCGATACGCACTCGCGCGCAAACTGCACGTGTTCCCATAAGCGGTGTCGATGAACCGTCTTTACAAGATTCGAATTAGGGGGTAGGCTAATACCACACGGAAGACCGTTGGGCCGGGCTGCGACACGAAGCCGGGTCCATAGTGGAGGCTTTGAAGACGATGAAGCGACGCTCGCTTTCTGTCGCGTTCGCGGTGAGCCTGTGTGCAATCGCGGCGTTGGTCGGTCCAGCGGTCCACGGGTCTGCCGTGGTCGCGCAGATAGCCGACACAGTTTCGGGGACCGGCGCGGAACCCGACGCCACGGCACTCTTCAACGACGGTCGAGCCATCTTCCGCGACGACACCTTCGGCGACGAAGCGTTCTGGGGTGGCGCCCTCAAGCTCCACCAGGCGATCGAAGGCTCCGCGCTCGGGGGCGTCGGGGGCGGCGTGAGCCCGAAAACGGCTCTGAGCGTCGGTCTCAAGGTCGACGTGGACCGGCTGCCGGCACAACTGGTTGCGGCGATCAAGGCGGGCAACGTCGATCTGAACACCCCAGCAACGACCGTCGCTTTGCTAAAGGCGAAGGCCGTCGTCGGCGTGGTCGGCTCGTTCGGCCCGGCGAACGACAAGGAGCTCACGTCGGTCGGCATCTCGTGCGCTCTGTGCCATTCAACCGTCGACAATTCGGTTGCGCCGGGCATCGGTCATCGGCTCGACGGCTGGCCGAACCGCGATCTGAACGTCGGCGCGATCATCGACCTGGCGCCGGACCTCTCGGTCGTCCAGAGTTTGTTGGGCGTCAATCGCCCGACCATCGACAAGGTGCTCAAGAGCTGGGGCCCGGGCAAGTTCGACGCCGAGCTGTTCCTCGACGGAAAGGCGTTCCGGCCCGACGGAAAATCGGCTGCGACGCTGATCCCAGCGGCATACGGTCTGGCCGGCGTGAACCTTCACACGTACACGGGCTGGGGTTCGGTGCCGTACTGGAACGCGTTCGTCGCCGTCCTCGAAATGCACGGCCAGGGAGACTTCACCGACACGCGGCTCGATAACGCCAAGCAATTCCCGGTGGCGGCGAAAGCGCACTTCGGGCACGTCCGGCACTCTCCCGATTTGGTGACCCCCAAGCTAGCCGCGCTGCACTACTACCAGATGTCGCTGTCCGCGCCGACCGCGCCGCCGGCGTCGTTCGATGCGGCAGCCGCCGCCCGCGGACAAGCGTTGTTCGCCGGTCGTGCCAACTGCATCTCGTGCCACCAGGCGACGCGCTTCACCGAAGGCGGCTGGAACATGCATACCGGCGCGGAGATCGGCATCGACAACTTCCAAGCCGACCGTTCGCCGGATCACCGCTATCGCACGACGCCCCTGCGCGGAATCGGTGCATCGCGGATGAAGGGCGGTTTCTATCACGACGGACGCTATGCGACGCTCAACGACGTCGTCGCGCACTACAACATGACGTTGAAGCTCGGCCTTGCGACCGCAGACCAGAACGACTTGGTGCAGTACCTCAAGTCGCTCTGAAGCCGCTAGCTGCAAAGCCAAACGTGACCCCGATCGCCCGCGTTGCGCGTATCGCTGGGTCGCTGGCAATACCGACCGGCATGAACGGATCACGTCGTGTGAACCAAGGCCCTCTTTGCCACGTGGACGTGCGATTGACGATACGTTGATAGCACTCTACAATAGACGAGCGCGACGGGGATCAACGTAAACTTGTGCGTCGGATCTTCCCGGCAGGAGCAGAAAATGGCCGTTCGGATTACCCCGACTTTGGATGGACCGAATATGGTTACCGGAGATATCGAACTTGTCTGGCCCAGCGGTGATCGGATAGACATTCGCGCGGAGGCTGACAAGGCTGGCGCAATCTATCTGTGCCGATGTGGACGCTCGCAGAACAAACCGTTCTGTGATGGAACCCACGAAAAAGTAGGCTTTAGATCCCGCGAGGGAGATGACACGGCGCATCGTGAGTGACAAGGGGAAAGTTTATGCGATCATCGGAGCTGGCCTCGCAGGCTTCAGCGCTGCGCGGACCCTTCGTCTAGAAGGATTCGAAGGTCGTGTCATACTCCTCGGTCAGGAAACGGACTCGCCGTACGAACGGCCGCCGCTTTCCAAAGATCGCTTGCGTGGAGAACTCTCCGAGGAGCGGGTGCTCTTGGAGTTGCCCAACTACTATGAAGACCACGCGATCGAATTACAACTCGGCGAGCGCGTCGCGCGCATCGATCCTTCGCTTCGTGTCTTAGAATTATCCGGCGGCCGCAGGGTCTTCTATGACAAGCTGCTCATGGCGACGGGTGCTGCGTTGAGGCACATGGACGTCCCGGGCCACGATCTGGATGGGATCCTGTATCTGCGAACGCTTCGCGACTGCGACATGCTTCGTGGGCTATTGCAACAACATCCGCACGTTTTGATCGTCGGAACGGGCTTCATTGGCTGCGAGGTGGCTGCGTCGGCGCGACAACTCGGCTGCGAGGTGACTCTGACGGGTCCTGACCTTCCTCTCGCGCACGTGCTCGGAAAGGAACTGAGCGAGATTTATGCCGGCTACCACCGCGGCAAAGGCATTACGTTGAAGACCGGTGTGAAAACCACGGCCTTCAGCGGCGCTGGGCACGTCGAAAGGGCGGTTTTTTCTGACGGCAGCACGGTCGATTGTGACATGGTTGTCGTGGGAATCGGGGTCACGCCGAATATCGAATTGATAGCGGAGCACCTCAAGATCGAGAATGGAATCGTGACTGATGAATTTTGTCGCACAGACGTCGAGGGTATTTTCGCAGCTGGGGACGTCGCGAATTCGTGGCATCCCCGTCTCGGCGCCTCAGCCCGTCTGGAGCATTTTGACAATGCTCAACGCCAAGGAGAAGCTGCGGCGAAGGCGATGATTGGTAAGCTGGAGGCCTTTGATACAGTTCCATTCTTTTATTCGGATCAATACGAGTTTAGACTAATTTATCGCGGCATGGCGCTTTCGTGGGATCGCGTTGTCATCCGAGGCGCTCCAGATACGGGCTCGTTCAGCGCCTTCTATTTGAAAAATCGCAGAGTCCTAGCTGTTTGCAGCGTCAACCGTTACGCCAAATCGGTAATCGCGGCGCAATTACTGCACCACGAGATAGATAGCGCAATGCTCGTAGACGAGAGCGTCGCCGTTGATCACGCCTTTGGAAAGTGATGCGACGACTAAAACGTGGGACGCGCTGCCGGTCGCGGAAGCGATCTGGTGATCCTATGCCAGCAAGGTCTCGACGACCGACTGCGACGGAAAGACTGTGCCGGTAATGCACGCCTGCGTCCATGACGCGCACGTCACATGGCTGTTAAGACGACTACGCTGCTCGCGCGATCCCGCGATTCGTCGCGGTTGACGGTGATGAAGGTTCTTTTAACCCGCCGAAGAGATCGCGAAGGACGCCGAGACCATGATCGACGATGGCCTCTTCAAACGCTTCCCTAAACCCGATGTCGTCCTGCCGGCGCGTGATGGTCGGAGCCGGGTCATCGGCAGACGTTGAACGTCTTCCGCGTTTCACATGACGGGATTTCCTAGAGCAGCCCGAACTCGTTCAAAGAGCCTCGCTGCAACCAGACTTTGCTGTGAGTCCAAAGTGTACTCTTTATTTTCTGTACGCGACCGTCAGACCGCTCGCGCAGCGTCGAGCATATCGTCCCTGAGTCACTCGACAACACGAGAGCAGTCCTGCCAGCCGGTGTCGCAGCAGCTATTTCGCGCGCACCGTTGAGCAGCCGCAGAATGTCGGCGGCGTCCGCGGCGTACGCGAGGGCACCGTCCGCAATCAAGACCACGCCGACGCGGAACAGCGGTGCCGACCACGGCGCGGCCGCGGCCGCGACGACGGATCCCGCTAGCAGGCCCGCGCCGGCCAGCGCATGCACGCGGGGGCATCGCGACTGCTGACCCAAGAGCGGACGGAACGTCCGCGACGACACACCGGCAGTGAGCACGGTCAACCAGCCCGCGATCCCGATCACAGCGTGTGAGGGTGCGGCGGAAAGCACAATCGGATTTCCTCCCGCGTACGCGCCGCCGAGGGCTGCGCCCAGGATCGCCGTCGCGGCCAACGCGACGACCGTCAGCGCTAGCCCGCGGGCGATGGTCGCCGATCGTCGGTCGCCCGCGGTCCCGCTCAACGTCCACACCGCCAGCATCGTGTACAGAATGATGGCCGTGCCGAGAACCGCGCCCGATGCCGCAACACCGTTCGATACACCGGCCGCGAACGAGGCGACCAGTGCCAAGGACCCCGCCGCGACGACGACGACGGCACTGCGCGCGACACCCTCCGCGCGCCACGCGAGGTCGGTGAACCTGGGGATGACGTGCAAGAGCACGGCGAGCGCAACGAGCGTGAGCCAGCCGAGCGCGACGGCGTGAACCCAGGCGAGCTCGACGCCGAAGCTCGGGCGAACGGCGTGCAGCAGCACGAGACACCATGCAAGCGATTGGAACCCCAATGCCCACCGCGAGCGGGACAGGCGGGATCCAGAAGCGAGCCTTCATCGTACGCCGGTGCGGGTCGCGACGGTCCCCGGACGCGCTGCCATGCGATAAGCGCGAACACCATGTTGGCGACCAGTTGCGCTACCGCAGAGATGCACAATGCGACCCGCGGGACGAGTCCCGCGCTCAGCATTGGTTCGACGGCGATGCGCAACACGAGTCCGCCGTTGAGCAGCCAGTACACAAGAAGCGGGCCTCGCTTTGGGTAGCGCCCAGCCGTCTCGGGGTACCGGTCGCGCGCAAGAGGAAGCATCCAGAGCGCGATACCGATTACCACGTTTACGAGCCACCCGACAAACGCAAGATGCGCGTGCTCGACCGACCAGATGGGTCTCACGGCGATACCGAGACTCTCGGCGATCGCAAGCGCCGCGCCGGCCGCGAAGGCGAGCAGAAGCGCGATCAGCGACGTCTTGACGAAAAGGCGGCTCTCGAATGGCATCGTGTGGTATGCTACGCGCTGACAGCGGCCGCTTGGTTCAGACGGCGGCGTCCAGCGGCGTGGATCGATGCGCGCAGTCGCCGTGGGCGATCATCGCGTGACCTCGCGCTCCATGAATATCAAGGGGTCACGATTGTGCTGAGGATCTTCCTTGACGTGGACGATATGCCGGCCTTCCTGGCCTAGACGGTTCAATTTGGTCATTTCATCCGAACTCGTTTCGCGAAGTGCAACTCGGTCCAGGGAAACAAGTCGAAATTGAAAACGTTTCATGTTGAATCTCCAAACGCTTAGCGTGCACGTTTCACGTCGTCGGGACTGATGATCGGCGAGTTGTTTCCCCACGACGTGCGTTCATGATCGATGATCGCGGCGATGTCGTTATCGCTGAGCTGTGGAAACGCCGGCATCTGACTTGCATACGGCTTACCGACGATCGTCTTACCATGAAGTCCGCGCAAGACTATGCCGATATGCAACTTCGGGTCTTTCGCCGTGACGACCGGATCGCCGGCGAGCGCAGGAAAACCACCCGGAACGCCTGCGCCGTTTACCCCGTGGCAGGCCGAGCAGTTGGTGGCGTACAGTTGCGGCCCGGTCGCCGCATAGTCGAAGCCAGCCGCGACGCCATGGCCGCTGTACGCCATCGGAGCCTTTTCGCCCATCGGTGCGTTTGCCGCCGCAACAGCATTAGGCGCGTCACCTTGAAGGAACGCGGTCGGCTGCTGAAACTCGGTCAGTCCGTACCAGCCGGCCCACGCGGCGATGAGCGCCGACATGACCCACGTCCACACGGGAATCGGTCCGCTAGACTCGGCACGCACCGGGTCGAACGGCTCATTGGCGCTGAACGCGTTGACCGCGAGCTCGAGCCGTCCGCTGACACGCTCGTTCGCGCGCAGCCCCGTGACGGTAATTCCAGGACCGTTTTGAACGACGAAGGGAATCACTCGTACCCCGGCATGTCCGAGCGCATCCTGTGCCCGGACACGTAACACATGGGGCCCGTCTTCAAGTGCGGTCGTGTCGAGTTCGGCCGTCGCCGGGGGATGATACGTCGCGAGCGGTTCCGTCGCGTCGTCCAGATAGACGCTGAGTGAAACGACCTTGCCGCTTTCCGGATAACCCTCCGACGGCTGCATCAGCGGTCGTCCTTAAAGATGAGGTTCTTTGGGTGGTCGGGCGCCGTCTCGCCGGGCCAGAACGTTACGCGAAAGGCCAGCACGAACGCGAGCAGGGTGACGAGCGCGCCGGCGATCACGACGATCGCGCCCAAAAGATCGCCGCCGGCCGGGGGCCCCATCTGCATACCGTTCATGGTGATGGCGCGCGTGACGGAAGGGACGGCTGCTTGAGTGACTTCAGGTAGGCCACGAGATCTTGCTCCTCGCGCGTGGCGACGATGACTTTCCCCGGTGGCGCGTATTCCGGCGGAATGCTCACGACTGCGTCGCCGGGCGCGGCGTGATCCTTGGCGACGAACATCCATGGATATGCCGGCATGATCGATCCGTGCACGAGCGCACGCGGTTCGTAGAGGTGGATCGACTGCCAGACGTCGCTCGGCTGGCGTGCGCCGATGTTGCTCAAGTCGGGTCCCGTCCGCTCGGAACCGAGTAGCTGCGGCGTCGAGAACGCGTAATCGCCCGCCCTCGAAGGTCGACCCCAGACGCGATCTTGCGCCAGCGGACGGACCTGCTGCGTGTGGCAGTACGAACATCCCTCGCCGACGTACACGTCGCGTCCGCGCACGGCTGCCGCGTCGAGCGGGACGAGTCCCGCGGAAGCTGGAGTCTTCGACAAGATCGCGCCGGGGATGATTCCCATGACGAGCGCCATAAACGCATAGACGCCGGCGGCACTCAGTACCAGGACGCGCACGTTGTCCATGCCGCGCCGTTTCATGTGCGAATACTTTCCGCGGCAAGCGATATCGGCGACGAGGATGTCGTCGTCGGCGCAGGAGCCAGCGTCATCCGCCAGACGTTGTAGGCGAAAATGGCGTGCGCCAGCAACATCATCGTTCCGGAGACGGCGCGCCCGCTCCAATAGGGCGCCGCCGCCTCGACGGACGCGATGAACGGATCGCCGTTCGCCCATGTGATGCCTTGGACGGTGCCGGCGACCGACAGAACCAGCACGTAGATCGTCACACCCAAGAACGCAAGCCAGAAGTGCAATCCGACAAGGAGCAGCGGAGGGCGCTTCCCGGTCGCCATCGGCAAGAGTCCATAGATGCCGCCCCAGGCGATGAAGGTGATGAAGCCGTACATCGTGAGGTGCGAGTGCCCGACTGTGAAGTTCGTAAGGTGCCATATCGCTTGTAGACTGCGAAACGCCTCGACGGTGCCTTGTGTCGAACCCACGAAATAGTACAACACGCCGACGAAGAAGAACGGCAGTGCATACGAGCGGCGGACCGTCGCCCAGCGGCCGCGCATCGTCAGCCAAAAATTTCCGGTGCCGGCCCAGACCGGCACGAGCATCCCTACGCTAAAGACGATCGCCAGCGTCTGAAACCACCACGGCAATGGCGAGAACTCGTAGTGATGCGCGCCGATGACCGGGTAAAACACGAGGTTCGTCCAAAAGCCGAGGACGCCGAGCGCGTACGAATAGATCGGACGATTCAGAAGTTTCGGAAGCGAGTAGTACGTGACACCGAGCGCGAGGAACGTGAACCACATCCCGACGGCGTTGTGCATGTAGAACCCTTGCACCGCCACTTGACCTAGACCGTACTGATAGATCGGGATGGCCGCAGTGACGCCCAGGATCGTCGTGAAGATGAAGCCGCCGATCGTGTACCAGTTCGCAATGTAGATCTCGCGTTCACGCCGAGCCATAACCGTCGCAACGACGACGACTCCGCTCAGAACGACTGCGAGGAGGAAGAAGGCTGCGACCCACCAGACCCATTCGCGATATTCTTGACTGCCGTTGCTGATGCCGAGATCGAGGGTTATGCCTCCCAGGACGGCGGCAATGTTGTATGACCACAACGCCGCCCACGCGAGCCGCTTTTGGCGCAGATGAACACCCGACGATCGCGCGGCGACGTAGAACGCGAGACCGGTAAGCGCGACCGACGCCCAGCCGTAGAACGTGCCGTTCGTGTGGATCGCCCGCAGACGTCCGAACGAAAGGAGCGGATTCGTCGCCAGATCCGGATACGTGAACTTGAAGCTAAGGAGCAGCCCGATCGCGGTCGTGATCAACAGCCACAGGGTCGCCGAAATCGTAAACGCGCTGAAGATGGCGACGTCTTCGGCAACGGAAGCCTCATCGAACCGCTCGCGGGGGCTTAGACTGCCAACAGTCGCAGTCGACATCGTTTCATTCATTTTCCAAAGAATGCCGGGCGGGGAAACAGATCGTCGACGCCGGCGCCCAACGACTTGCGATCCCCGAGTGTTGAACACGAGAGACCTTAGTTGTCGTGGTCCGCGTTGATCGGGGAATAGTGTCTCCATTCGTCCGGGATGTCGGCATTTGGCATACATTGCTTCGACGGGGCAGGCGGACACACATGCGCCGCAATCGATGCACGCCTCGGGGGCTATGTAGAGTTGGAGGTCGGCGTCGCCACCGTGGATGCAAGCGACGGGACAGACGTCGATGCAGGACTTGTCTTTCGTTCCGATGCACGGCCCGGTGAAGACGTAGGGCATGAAGGCGAAACGAACCCTTCTTAGGAGCTCTGGGATCCTCCGGCATCGAAAATCCTTGAATTACGGGCCTTTCTCACCTATCACAAGCAGCACTCTATGCCAGCTGTGCGGCACAGTCGCCGCGATCAGGCTGAGGTCCCGGGCCGAAACGCCGGGCTCGCGTCCGAAACGGTTCCCTTTCGGACATTTCCGGAGTGAACGGAGCCGCGCGGGTTCACGCGTCTCAAAAGGGCCGTCCGAAACGGCCACCCTGTTGGCAGACGCGCCGCGCATCTTTGGGAGATGAAAACGATCGGGTACGCGCGGGTCAGCACCGACGACCAGACCTCGGCGCTCCAGCTTGATGCATTGCGCGCAGCCGGCAGCCACGAGATTTTCGACGATGCCGCCGGCGGAGTTCGTCGCGATCGGCCGGGGCTAACGGGGGCGCTCGCCGCTGTCGGCAGGGGCGACGTTCTTGTCGTATGGCGGCTAGACCGCCTCGGACGTTCGCTGCGGCACCTCCTCGAAATCGTCGAATCCCTGCGCGATCGCGGTGTCGCCCTGCGGTCGCTAACCGAGGCGGTCGATACATCGACGGCGACAGGCAAGCTGGTATACGGCATTCTGGGCTCGATCGCCGAGTTTGAACGCGAGTTGATCCGCGAGCGTACGGTCTCGGGAATCCGCGCCGCACGTCGACGCGGCATCCACTGTGGTCGGCGACGCGGGCTCAGCCCGTCTCAGGTCGAGCTGGCGCGGTTCGCACTGACCGCTGCGGACGCCACCATCGCCCATGTCGCCCGCCAAATGCGCGTCAGCCGCGCGACTCTTTACCGTGAGCTTTCGATGTGCTCGAAAACGCGTGAGCCGACAGCTTCGACCGTTGACGGGTCGTTCGAGGCGGTGCCACCGTGCGGATCCTCGGCATGATCAGGGCGCCTTCGAGGTGCGAACTAGACTTACGAATATACCCTCAAAAACGCTGCGGTCGCGCGTGTATCCGCCGAGACCGATGAGCGAAGGTATCGCAATTTTAGACATTCAGCCTGGCTCCGGGTACAGGCGCCGGAATCAGAGACCGCTGAACTTGATCTGCTCCACACCGCGTACGCCCTTGGGGAAGACAACCAATGCCGAAAACCATCCATTCTCGTTTACGCGCCGTGGGTTAGAGATTTCGGCGACCCAGCAACGTGTGCCGAATACGAACGCAGCGCTAATCAGTGGCGCGATCTGGCCCTACGTATCCTCGGGGACCTTTAAGGCTTCTCACGCGGGTGCCGCCTACGTAACCCTCGAGCCCGTGGCGCGGCGACGGCACGTCTAACCGTTGTACCCAGCCAAAGGCCGCACATGCGGCTAGAGGTCACCTGCGAACCGAGAGAGCCGCCACATCGACGGCTTCGACCGCTCTCTCATCTAACTCTGCGACAACGGCGACGAGATCAGCGGGCGCATCATTGATGTCGACAAGCGTTCCGAGATACTCTAGTGCGGCCAAGGATAGTGTCGCTGACGAATAGGTGGCGCGAACGCCTTTTGGGTTCCATCGCTGGCCACTCTGTGCTGATCTGAAGTGACTCCGCGGTTTCTGGACAGATTAGGCGCTTAATTCGGCCTGCCGGTTACGCCATTCCGCCGGCGGGAGGTAGTCGAGGCGCGAGTGCGGCCGCGACTCGTTGTAGTGCGTGACCCAAGCCGTCATCGCGGACTTCGCTTTAAGCTCGCATTCACCGGATGAGAACCGGCTTCGACAAGAGGTTACGTCGGCCACTCACCATCGACTGCCCGTTGAACGATGTACGGGCCAATGATGATCCTGCAGCGCGACGTAATATCTGGTCGCCCGAGAAGCGATACGCGTATAAGGAGATCAATCTTTCCGACGGGCAGCCTGCCATCCCACGGCCAACTCTCTCCACGGCCTACGTCGCGAACCCGTACGTCGACCACCCGTCTCATTCGGGTCACTCGTCCCGAGGCATCGGTGAGAATAAAGCCGGAAACCGTTGCATGTCGCACCTCACGTACATTCGTGATCTCGACTTCCCCGTCCGCATACTCTGTCTCGTAGCCAGACGGGATCGGGTCCGGCACTTCGCCGACGCCGCCGTAGAAGCATGAAAGGAACTTCGCGTGCCCGGTCTCCGTGGCCGAGCTGCCGATAACCGGCGTTGCTAGGACACTGCACAAAGCGAACGCGAGCGCAGACGAATATCGCACGTGAGCTTTTAGCGCATCAGAGCGGCATCGGGGGACATGAACGTGATTCTCCTCAGGTATAGTTAAGCGCGCATACGCCCGGCTCGCCTCGGCGAGCGCGCGGAGGCGATCGGCGAGCTGCGCACGGCGGTCGAGACGAACGAGCCGTGGACGATTCTGCTGCCGCTGGACCGCGTCTTCAACGACCTGCGCGACGACCGCGCGTATCGCAGCCTGCTGCCGCTCGCCGTCACCGCGCGCTGAGGTCTGAAACGCTGTCGTGCGCATTGGTGCACGATGTGGGGAGATCGGTAGAGTCGCGCGGGTTTGAATCGAACACCGTAGGGTAACGGCGAGCGAGCCCTCAGACGCCTGGAGTGGAGGGCGCCGCCGCCCGCACCCGCGCAGCGCTACGGGCAGCTCGTCATCGTGAAATCGCCGATGACGCCATGCGACATTCCGGCAGCATCGACCAACCACACGTTCCATTTGTGTGGAGACGAGCCGGCGCACAGCGCTGCCGGTGCGGTCGCGGTCGCGATCCCGCCGGAAAATGCGCTAAGCGGCGTCGTCACCGCACCGGCGGTGCTGAACGTCAGGTTCGCGGTGAACAGCAACGTCAAGCCCGGCGGCGTGGGACGCTCTTGGATGACGGTGATGATCGAACTGGGCGGCCCGAAGCACGGTCTGGCGATCGCGGCGAGCGCGCCGGCGTTCACGTAGCACGGGACGGCGCCTGATGTTCCGGTCGTGCCGGGCGGCGCCGCCGTCGGGATCGTCGCGGGCGGCGCAGCGAGCGAACCCCGCGGGCCGGTGACGCTTACGTCGTCGACGACCGCGCCGCAGTTCGTCGGCGCGTCAAGACTGCGCAGCGTGATGCGCGTCAGCGCGGCGGTAGCCCGAAACGTAAACGACTCGCGAACCCACTTGCGCTTCGACACGCTGATCCGGTTCGTATCGACCGCAAACGAATGCGCCGTCACCCCCGCGACCGCTTGCATGCGCTTGACGTCGGGAGCGCAGTCGCCGTTTCCGGAGAGCATGAACGTAAAGACGTACAGGGCTCCCGGACGCGTTGCGATATTTTGCACGATCGCGCCCGGACCCGGCGTGCCGTCGAGATCGACGCTTCGCCCGCCATCGGCACCGCGCCAGTACGTACCGATATAGTCGACCGTGACGCCGGTGACCGTCCAGCCGGTGATGCTTTGGTCGCCTGGGCGCAGCGTCGCGAACGAGCCGGGGTTTCGGCCCTGCTCGAAGTTCACGTTGACGATCAGCTCCGCGGCGATTGCAGGCGGCGTCGTCGCGACGAGGATCGTGGCCCCGGCGGCGAGCGCGCAGAGAAAAAGATAAAGACGAGTCAGCACGAAATCCCCACGTTTTATCACGATCAACTCCTCGATGGCCTCAGTTGCGAGCCGCCTGCCGCGCCGCTGCGGGGAAGTCCTCTTTCGAGACGTTTTCTCGTCCAAGGTAGATCGGTTTTGCCACAGTGTCTCGTTGAACCAAGCGGTACATGGCTCCCGAGAGTTTTCAACGGGGATGCTGGTTCCGTCGACATTTTTCCGTGGACGGCCGCGAGACCAGCAAAATCCGTCTGCTAACCGCTTCACGACCGAGGAAAACGCTTCGAAGGATGCCCATTCGCTATGAAATGTAGGTTCGTTGTTCTCCGTAGTCGCGCACTCGACGCAAAGAAAAAGGACCCGCTATCGGCGAGTCCTTCTGCATTTCAGATCGTAGCTGCGGATGCCGGCGTTTCGGGAGTCAGAGCGTTAGACGTGCAAACATCGCCATCAACTTGACGACCGAGAGCGTGAAGCCGATCGGGATCGGGTTCGTCTCCGGGCGGCGCCACGGCCACGCGTCGCCGTGGTGGCAGCGCTCGAGCAAGAACGTGATCTCGTCGAGGCGTCCTGGGGCTTTCGGGTCGCCCCCGGCCTCAGGGAACTGGCACACGTTGGCGTCGTGCGGCGGCACGATCGACGACGGCTCGAAGAGGAAGTCGGGCTTTATCCCGTCAGTCGGAATCGGGATGCCGTTCGGCGTCGACGGCACACCAGGATTCTCGGCAAAGAACGGATCGACGATCGCGAACGGCGCTTGTTTGTTCACGACGGCGTCGCGGAATGCGGTGAAGTAGCGCGCGCCCCAGCCCGCGGCGAAGTCGCCCGGCCACGGCGTCTTGGTCGCGACCGTCGAGAGGCGCGCGAGGTGCCCGCGCGTCGTCGTCTGGTGAAGCACCGCGCAGTCGAGCTCGGCGTCGCACTCGAACGAGCGGCGGTTCATGTTCGCCGAGCCGCAGACCAGCAGTACGTCGTCGTAGGTTTGCGCTTTCGAGTGGTTATAGATGCCCATGTTCGGCTGCGCTTTGCCGAGTTCGCGCAGCCAAACGTCGACGACGGCGACACGCGCGCGGTTCTGCGGGGTCTTGAGGTCGTCCCAGAGCGCGCGCAGCGCGACCTTCCGCAACCGAAGCTCGTTCGCGGTGTCCGTGGTCCCGAACGGCGGGAGCACGATGATCGCGTGGAGCGCCGGCGACGACAGGAGCCGCGCTGCGAGCAGCCGGGCCAGCGGCACGCTCCAGAAATACTGGTCCCAGATCGTCACCAGCTCGGTGGTCCGCGTGAGCGCGTGAGCGATCCCGGCTAGGATCGTGAACTCGCCCCGCACGAACGGCGGGCGCGAGCGCTCGCCGCGCAGCGGGATCGTTCGCCACATCTGCACGACGGCGTCGCCGACGGCCGCGAGGCGCCGCGCGACGGGCAGCGGGTTGATCGTGCCGAATTGTCCGCCGGTGAATGCCGCCGCGCTGGTGAACTGAACTTGGTTGTCACCGCCGATGTCGGCGCCGTCGCGGTCGAAGACGAACAGCCGTGTCTGGATGACCCAGCGTTCCGAAAACTGCTCCTCCAGCGTCGCGACGATGGGGCCTTCGAGCCGCAGATGCTGGTCGAACCAGCGACAGTCTGTCGCCCCGTAGACGTTCGCCGGGAGATCTTCGGGGAAGCGTTCCGGTTTCGTCACCCACAAAGCGCGCCACCACGGGTACGGAGGATAGCCGCCCGGGAAGTTGGGGCCCTTTGGCCAGCCTTTGTATGGGTCGGGGATCTGGCTCCCCGATTGCCAGTCGCCGTTGCCGACGAGCGCGTACCCGCCGAGCGCAGGCACGTCACGCCGCGTGAACGCGAGGTCGACGCCGCCACAGTACGCGACGTTCACGTCGGCGACGCGCACGACCACCGTCTTCTGGTGCAGCGATGCGGTCAGCGGCGCAGCCGTCCGAAGATCGAGCGCGACGATCCCGACCGGCGCGGAGAGATTCCACAACTTCACCAGTTTGTCGTTGTGCTCTTGAATCGCTGTCGCGACGCTCCAGTGTTCCAGCGAGTGCTGCGCCATCTGCGTCGCTTGCAGTGTGGTCGGCATCCAGAGCAGCATCCGGACCGTGATGCCGGCCGACATCATCCGCAGCACGAGACCGAGCGCGGTCTGATCCCGCTTTGCGGTGGCGTTGGCACCCCATGGCCTGGTACCCCAGGCGTTGTCGGTCGAGAGATCGCGCATCGCGTTGAACAGCCAGTCGGCGATGTAGACGTGACCGCGGCTCCCGGGCGGCACGCGGCTCCCCATCGCCTCCGCTTGCGCGATCGCCGCCTCGAAGGTGTCGCGAATCGCCGAGAGCGTCTCGAAGCCGCCGATCATCGCCGTGACGCGGCAGCCCTCGTCCCACGGCGCGCGTCCTTCCCGCGCCCGGCGGGCCACCGCCGTGCCGTCACCCCAGGGCCGGCCGTCGCCGTCCGAGGCGTTCGGGTCGGCCGATGTGAACCCGATGAGCCACGCCCGCGGGTCCGGCTGGCCGTTGCGATCAGACGTCATGTTTCACCCCCACCTGGAGAAACCAGTCGATGCGGACAACCGGCTTTTACCCTGGTCGGCCGATGTCCTGGGCGAGCGCGCCCGGGATGCCGGCGAGCTCCGGCGCGGGGGCAAAGGCTCGTTCTACGAAATTCGGACGCGAGATCAGGCTCGCGTCCAATCAAGAAAATCAGGGTGACAGACAGCGCGAAATCAGAAAAAGCCCAGGAAATAGCCCTGTAACCACGGGGCTATTTTCGTGTCACCTCGCTTAAGAACGGTGCACGGTGCTCCAAAAAACCTTTTGATTTTTCACCCTTAACCGATTTTCTTTCACTCTGAATGTTTGACGAATTACACCCTGACTCCGTTAAAGATCGCAGCGCAAGAGAAGAGGCTCCGAGCATCGCTCGAGGTCTCGTACCAACACGCTGGACCGCCGTGCGGAACGTTAATGGCGTACGCCGACAATGCCGTTCGAAACGGCGATCGTCAGCTCGACCGCGAGCTCGGCAGGCTCGACGTAGGGAAGCGCGCCGATCTCTCGACGTGGAGCGACGGTATCAGGTGCTGCCGACGGTCGTCGGCGGATTCCCGGTCTACGGCGCCGCCGACGTGTACCGCCGGTCGCGAGCGACGAACGCGTGGAGCTTACGGTCGAGAGACCTTCGGGTCGAACGGCGGGTAGTTAGCGTTCAAGATCCCCGGGAGTCCGGGATTCGCAAGACTGTAAAGGACCAATGCACCGCTCGGGTCGCGCGTCGCCTCCACGTTGACGTACGTGAATTGGTTGTCGGTGAGCGAGTGGACGGTGTCATCCGATAACGGTCCGTCGATCTCCAGGTCGTAGGTCACATAGGGCGTATCAGTGCGCGCTTCGATGTGTACGGAGTGCGGATGGGTGGCGCGGAACGCTGACGCATTGACGTAGAACGAGACGATACTCGGTGACAACTCGTTCTTGATCGGCGTTCCGATCACGCTGGCCGTCATGCTTTGAAGACCGCTCGCGTCGTAGATGACGACCAAACTGTCGTCCACGACGTCGCCGCCTGCGGTGATCGCGACGACGACTGTCGCATCGGCCTCGTCAGGATTGGCGTTCGTCCAGGCGATTGATTCTTTGTACCAGGCGTCCGCGAGCGCTGCGTACGCCTGGTCATTCTGCACCGCAAACGCCTCCTGCAGCGCGCGGAAGGGACGCTCAGCCGGCGTTTGGATTCCTTCGAGTATTCCGAAGGTCTGCGACGAAACGGGGACCTTCTTCTTGCCGAAATGGGTGAGTTGTTCGACGATGTTCGTGACGCCCGTGAGCACGAGGCCCTTCGTATCAGGAGCCCGTTGACTCGTGTGCGAATACACCTTTGCGGGGTTGTCATTCACGGTGACCAGATGCGGGGCCGGCTGAGCCATCACGACCGGAATGACCGTATCGTACGGCGGTTTGAGATCGAGAAAGCGGTAGTTGAGATTTGCTCCGCTGATGCGGACGGTACCGTCGGAGCCGGGCTCGCGCGATTGCCATACCAGCTGGTTCTGCCAAAAGCTGTGGTCGGTTCCACCCATACTGAAGCAGTAGGTATCCTTCCAGAGCGGCGCGTTCGCGTCGTTCCAGGCATCGATCCATTCACGGTTGAGCGCGCGGAGAAACGCGCTGCCGTAGTCCAAGTCCTCGAGGACGCGCCGTCCGACATCGGTTTGCTGCGTGAGCTCGCGGAAGATCTGTGCGAGCTCCGTCCGTCCGAGCTGAGCCAGCGTCGAGCCGTGGTTCGCGCCCGCGCAGGTGATGAGATGGCTTGGCGTCTTCGCACCCGCGCTGCGCCGGTTCAACAACCAACGGCGCGTGACGATCGCACCGGTCGAATGACAGATCAGAGCCGTCCTTCCGAGATCGAGCGCCTGATCCCGCTCGAGCGCGGCGATCTTGCCTTCCAACGCGACGGCCAAGTCGCTGCAACTGACGTAGTCGTCGAGCGAGACGAAGGCGGAGAGGTAGATCGCTTGTCGCTGTAAACCTGCGCCTTGCAAGAGGTCGGGGAGGAGCCCCCAACTGTTCAGCGTTCGAACGCTGTAGCCGTGGATGAGCAGGACGGTATCGATCGAATCGCTGTGCATCGTTCACCCGTGTCTGAGAGGCAGCGCCGGCGAGGGCGTCCTCATTGTAGGCTTGACACGCCCTGCTTGGCAAGCTCCTATTCGAAGGGGGCCAGCGGCCGACGCGTCCGCCGCAGGCGCTCGATCGCACGTTCCATTCTTGAAAGCCGCCCGCATTGGGAGCGACCCGCGATCGACCGGCGACCGTCGAGACCATCGGCGGCATCGGCCGCAAAGCGGTCAAGCCACTTCTACACGGGCGGATTATGGCGCGCGGCGTGCGTTTACCAAAAGCGACCGTCCGCTCGGTACTCGCGCCCAGCTGGGGTGCCATGAACGACAGCCCGCGCGGTGCCTCGAAACCCGACCCCCGAGCGCCCCTACGCACTGCCCGGCGGGTATTCTCCGCACCAGATTGTCATCTCGGTAGGAAAGAAATAACTATTTAGTCCTGTTACCGCTCAAACGCGCCGACTGTTTTCGCTGTCGGCGAATTTCACAGTGAATCAAACGATCGGGGGCGAACGCCACCCGACGTCGATCGGCATCGAGTAGCGTTGAGCGAAGCGTGGGCGGTCGCGATTTGCGACTGTTTTTTCGAATCGATGAATGCTCCGCATTCACACCGACGAAAGGGAACTGACATATCCACGATCTTGTGCAACAGCGCGGCAGCCCGATGGACCGTATGTGCTCGCTGGCCACCACGCGCGGGCCGACCCGGCTGTCAGTAGTGCTGCTCGGTCAGCGTCGCGCGGACAAGGGAGTCAATGAGACGGTGGGCTTCATCGAACATCCTTCACGCGAGCTGTCCTGCGCGCAGACCGGCCTGAGCATACATCGGCGGCTTTGATCTTGCGCGCTCGCCGGTGCGTCACGAAGCTGTCGGAGTCCGTAGTCACTGAGGCGCCGCATGATTCCGGATGCTAGCGAAGAAGTGTAAGATGTGGGATCCATCTGTGGGTTGATGTGAGTACCGGGGCAGGTCGATCAAAGTGGGTGACGGTCTATTATCGAGATCGTCATGGCAATGAGCCCGTGAACGCGTTCATCGATGGTCTGCCGCCGGATCATCAAGAGTCAATTGATCGTAAGATTGATCGGCTGAATGAATTAGGACCGATGCTTCCGTCACCGCACAGCAAGAAGGTCGACGGGAAGCTGCGCCGGCTCAAGTGTGACTTTGACGGACTTGCTTACCGTGTTCTTTATCACGAGGCGCAGAACGGGTTCATCGTTCTGCTCCACGCTTTCGTTAAGAAAACACAAAAAATACCGCCAGCGGAAATCGAGCAAGCTAAGTCTCGGTGGAACGACTTCAAGGCGCGAATGGATGCGGCTAAACGTGTTCCGCCCCGTGCCGCTGGCCATGATGCGCCATGAGACTAGACCGACGCCAGCTCGTGCGCCCCGGAACTCTCAGACATCGCAAAAGTGATTTCGGCGCCGCACCCTTCTTTGATCCGCTGCAGCGTGTCTGCGTTCGGAACGTGATCACCGCTCTCGAGCCGGCTGATCGCCGAGTCTTTCATTCCCAAGCGCGCTCCGAGTTGCGCCTGAGTAAGTCCGTAGCGCTGCCGGTACCCAATCAGGAACCGAGCGATCGTCTCCGCCATTTCGTGACGCAGGTGGGCACGCTGATAGTCAGGATGTCGAGCTCGCCGGCGGTCGGCGGCAACGGCGTGCGTGGATCCCAAGGGTGAGAGGTCCGCATCGCGGTTACTCATGGGCTGAGCATAACAGAAGTGTGAAGTCAGCGCAAGTTCTTGCGCGAGTGATCAGCTCCCGGCGGTCAGGCAGGCAAGCGAGCGCCCTCTGAGGCGGCAATGGCGGCGTCGGCCGATCAGCCCAGCATCGGCCGACCGCTCGGACCTGGTCCGATTCGAGCTGCGGCGCGACCCAAGGTCGCGCCTTGCCGGCGTGCCCTTGACGGCCCCCCCCCAAAAAAAACGGCACCGCCGCCTGCGGGCGGGTATGGGCGCGCGGCGGCCCACCGCAAGACGGACGTCGCGCCAGCGAGCGTTAGGGCTTCGGCGAGGGTGGCGTCGTGCGGAAGTCGACCTCACGTTCGAAACTTGTACCGTCGTCATACGTTGCACCCTGGACCACCATCGCGATCGACTCACGGTCCCGCGAATCGTTCTTCGGCTTCAAACAGCCATCAGTGAACCGCGGCTGGATCACGCCGCCGCGCCCTTCGATCGTAGCACCCGGCGAGAATGTCCCTTTGCGCTCGAGGACGTCCTTTCCGAGCACCTTGCCGTCTTGGTCCAGATAGTAAAAAGCGATGCGAACCGCGGTTGCCGTCTTCGGACCGTCGTTCGCGAATGTCGCGCACGCGACCCAGGCGCCGTAGCCGTAGTCGTACGCACCGTTTCCCCACCTCATGCGGACCCCGCCGACCGGCGCGGTGTCCACGACGATCTTCGGGTTCCTCATGGTTTGCTTGAATGTCGAGAGATCCAGCGTGTCGGCCGCGTACGCCGCGCCGAATAGCGACCCGAAGCAAAGCCCGACAAGCGGGATGAGCCGTGGTTTCATGCCGCGGTATGGCGCGCCCACCGCGGACTTTCCTGGCGCAGGTCCAGATCGGGGCGCATCGATCCGATTATACACGCTTGATCGGGGTCTAAATCAGCGTATGGGTAAGCTGGGCGCGCGGCGTCGAAAATGGGCAGTGTGCCGAAAATCTTCAGCCGTCGGTACTGCTCTCTCGGAAGGAATTCAATGTGAAATGATGGCCTTATGGTCGATTCAATGTGAAGCCGATTCATTGTTGAGACAGCGCCGTTCTGACCTTCTGACGTTCTAGCGCTCAAGCGTCCTGGGGCTCCATGGAAGACGAAGCAAGAGCGAAGATCCTGCAGCTCCTAGATGCGCGCGGGATTCGGAAGGGTTGAGCGTCGATTGGGAAACATCGAAGTTCGCGTGGAGACCGTAGAGACAGAACTCCGATCATTTCGTGAAGAATTTGAACGCCGCAGCGCACCTCTCGAGCGCTAACCGAAGGAGACTCCCGCCAAACGGCGGGAGTGTGTTTGAGAAGTTCTCGAAATCCGAGATGTCTACGACCCTCGATCAAGGTTGACGCTGCGCGACAAGACCTCGACCAATAGCTCGCAGTAATGCGAGGGTTCGCAAACCTGGGCGAACCGGCTCACCGATGCGAGCGAGCGGCTAAACGTAACAACCTACCGTCAATACAGGACGGTAACAGTGCCCGTGAAATAAGGCCACAGCGTGAGGCAAGCCCATTCTCGTCGTAGATATCTCATGATGCTCGTGCTGGCGAGCCCGGTATCAGCGAGGAGCGCGAGAACATGCCGCAGCATACGCGGCGTTTTCGATGTCGGGAGCACTGACGTGTGAAGCTCGTGATGACGCTGCTCGTGCGAGATGCGGACGATCTTATATCGTCTAATCTCGACTTTCATTTGCGTTCCGGCGTCGATCATTTCATCATCATGAACAATCTCTCGACGGACCGGACGGAATCGTTGCTCGAACTCTACCGCCGCCGCGGACTCGTCACATATCTGTACCAGCCGGAGGACACGTTTTCGCAGGATCGCTGGGTGACGCAGATGGCGCGTTCGGCGTACGACGTTGGAGCCGACTGGGTCATCAACAACGACGCCGACGAGTTCTGGTATGCTGACGGCCTTGATTTGAAGCGCGCGTTGTCCGGCGTGTCTCCGGAGCATCACGCCGTAGCCGCTGACAGAAAACACTTCGTTCCGCGTGGGCTGACGCGCGGGACATTCTTCGCCGACGAGATGACCGTTCGATACGCCCGTCTGTTGAGCCCGAGCGGAGAGCCGTGGCCGGGCAAGGTATGCCATCGCGCTCGTCCGGACATCGAAGTGGGGTACGGAAATCACAGCGCGAGCGTGGGCGGCCGCGAACTTCCTGCGGTCGAAGCCGGCATTGAGATCTTGCATTTCCCGATGCGGTCCTACGAGAAGTTTGAAGGCGTCGTCGTAAACGGGGGAAAGGCCAGCGAGCGCAATCCCGATCAGCCCGTCAAGCGATGGCAGGAGCTGTATCGGCTCTGGCAGGAGGGCGTGCTGCGCGCGTATTTCGACGCCCAGGCGCCTGACCCGGATGAGGTGCAGGCAGGATTGCGCGACGGGCGCTACGTTCGCGACGAACGACTCAAAGCAGCACTCGCGGGCCTACGAACCATCGCGTGATCGGCCCGCAAGGACGCCGGGATAGCCGGCCGTCGGGCGTGAACCAAGGACAATGGAGAGTCGAGTACAGAGCGCGATCGCGAAGGCATCGGCCTTTCTGCGCGAGCGACTGCGGTCCGGTGCGTATGGCCTCGCATGCGTCGGTAGCGACGGGACGCCGCGATTCTCGGACAATAAAGGACACGTCTTTGTCGCATCGTTCCTCGCCGAGGCGATGAGCGGGCTGCTGGACGAGATCGACAGGACGATCATCCTCGTCCGGATCCTGTCGGAGGAGAACGGGGGAGTGTGGGGCTTCTCGCCGCCCGGGCCGTACCACCGTGACGAGCTCCGCGTCTTTCACGTCGACTCCGACGACACGGCCTACGTTATCCGCACGTTGCGACGGCTCGGCGTGAACCGTCCGCCGGAGTGTCTCGTCCGATTCTATCGCGAACGCGAGCGGCTGTTCGTTACGTTCGACGGGCCTGGTCCGGCATCGCTGGTGACGGAGGCGTCGCCGCGCAACAACCTCCTCGCGCACCCCGAAGTAAACGCGAACGTCTACCTCGCGCTGCGAGGCACGCACCTCGAGAAACTGATAGATTACGATGTGCTGCTGCGGGCGCAGGATGAGCGCGGCTTCTGGCCTTCGTACTTCTACCCGAGCTCTCTGTACGGAACGCTGCTCGTGCTCGACCTCCTGCGCGACGACGCGCGGTTCGCGCCGGCGGTTGCGCGCGCTCTCTCATTCATCGGCGGCTCGCAGAACGCCGACGGCTCGTGGGGCGCCGACGGTGACCCGTACGAGACGGCGCTGGCCGTCACCGCGACCGCGTCTCATCCGGCATATGCGGCGGCGACACAACGTGGCGTCGAGCACTTGCTCACCTCGATGACTGCGGACGGATCCTGGACATCGCAGGCCTGCATTTGGGAGTTTCACGCCGACGAGCGCGACGTGTGGCGCGCGTACGATGTTCACGGTACGTTCGTTTCGGCTCGTTGCAGTTCGGCGCTGCGGCGAGCCGCCGGCCAGCTCGCGCCGTTCCCATAATCATCGCTCCGAGCACGATGCGACCCCGCGAGTGCTCTCCGGCCTACCTCACCTTGATGACGACCTTGCCTTTCGCACGACCGCTTTCCAGGTACGCTAGCGCGATTCAAGGAAAGCGATGCGGCCGGTATGATACTCGTTCGACCCAGAGCGTGGTGGTTCAACAAGGTCCCGCTCTCGGTCACCCTGGTGGTCGTGCTGCTCGACGGACGGCCGTTCTCGGCCCGCGCGTTCGTCGTCCTTGCAATGGTCGTCCTGTCGGTGTGCGCCGTGGGCAACTATGGCTACGCTTTGAACGACCTCTTCGACGTCGACGAAGACGCCCGCTTAGGCCGGGCCAATGCCGTGGCCGCCGCGGGTTCAGCGCGAATGTGGGCGATCATCGGCGCGTCGGCGCTGTGCGCGGAGATATTTGCCCTAACCGCCGCAGGAGCGTTGGGCGCAATCCTGACGCTGATCGCGCTCTGCCTGCCGCTTGCGTACTCCGTGCCGCCGCTCCGCATCAAGGAGCGTCGATGGCTCGGCGTCCTCGCCGACGCACTCGCCGCCCACGTCTACCCCGCGATGCTCGCACTACTCGCGGTGACTCAGTGGGAGCTTCGCCCCGTCACCCCGGAGCTCGCGGTTTGCGTAGGGGTCTGGTCGACGGCGGCGGGTTTGCGCGGCATCCTATCACACCAGCTTCACACGGCCGATCAGGACCGCAGAGTGGGCCTGAGGAGCGTCGTTCACGATTTGGGGCACGAGCGCCTCGAGACGCTCATCCTCGCTGCATTGCTTCCGCTTGAAGTGGCCGCTTTCGGCGGTGTGCTGCTGTCGTGCAACGGAGGCGTCATCCTCTGGCTCTTCGTCTCCGCGTATCTGGCCTACGAGATCGCCAAGACCCTCACCGGCCGCCTTGCTGTGACCGCCTTTCGGCCGCAGGGCCAACGCTATCTGCCGTTTCTCGAAGAAAGCTTCTACAAAGCTTGGGGTCCCGTCGTTCTTGCGTTGGACGCGGCCAGAGCGGACCTCGTCTATTTGCTGCTCATTCCGGCGTACGCGCTGCTCTTTTGGCCTCACCTGCGAGCCGAACGGTCTCGGTTCCGTTTGTTGATGAGCTCGGCTCCCATCCATCCGGCCAGGGAGTCTTCCGGCCGTTCCAATGGAGAATCCTGACCTCCGGCAGCGCCGCCCGCAGCCGCTCGACGAGACCGTCGTCCCACGTAAGAGTCTCCGCCGCCACCGTAGCGTTATCTGCGCACAGGTTCCACGTCGGGGACGGCAGCACGCGGTCCTCGAGACCCAACGACTGAATCGCCCAGATCAACGCGCCTTGGTCGTGCCAAGAGATGGCATCGCGCACCGAGCGATCGCGCGCCGCAGCCGCCACGGGAAGAATATAGGCCTCCAGGAGCGCATCGTCGCGGCCTCGGCGCCACCCCGACACGCCGCCGTTGATGACGGGAACGTTCGGATCGAATTGACGCTGAATCGGCAAGAGGCGATAGAGTGACGGCCGGTTGGGAGTCAACTCGGGCGCCTTGTTCTCCGGGGTGAACACGGGCCCGTCGTTGAGCATCGCGAACAGCTCGCCCAGACCGCGCAAGACGACGACATCGCAGTCAAGCCAGAACAGATTTCTCAGCGGAGCCGCGCGTATAAGAAGCGGGCAGATCCACAGCGGCCAGATGCGCTTGTTGGGTTTTGCCAACGGGATCGCATCACGGGTTGCCGCGATCAATTCCGCGATCAACGGGTCGTCCGGGAGGTCGAGGACCTGTAAGTTTTCTCGTCGGTCCGCATCGCGGCGCTGTACCGGGGTGAGGCCTCCGTCATAACATATCACGCAGCAGGGATCGCTGGTCTGGATCGACGCGTGCAACTGGAGCAGGCCCGGATAATACTTGCTATCGCAGAGCGTCACGACGCCGCGCTCCATCATGACGGGGACTCTGCCTTCACCGGACCACGGTCACGTTGCGGGCGGGGCTCAACATCACGCCGACGAGGCGACTGCGAGCGATGACCGATGCGTGCGGGAAGTGAGAGCGCCGATCAAGCGCTCATCTCTGACGAGCACGCCGGCAGCGAGACCGTGAACGATCTGTTCGTCGGTCATCAGTTCCCTTTCAAAAGCCTGATCCAATTTGTCTTCCTGATACAATTGATAGAGATGTCGCCACGTTTTTCCAATCGTATGATCGAGTTCGGTATTGCGCGCGTAAGCTGCTCCGCCTTTGACGATCTTGTTGAAGAACTGCGCGCGAGACCGAACCGGGAAGTGGAGGATCGTGATCGGAGCGGGGACGCAAGACGCCAACCGGCCGCCCACAGATACGTAATGATTTCCATGCCCGACGACGACGTCGGTTGCACCGCGATGCGCCGTCTTGCTGGGCAACGGCTCCCCGAGCGAATTTACCGAGACTATTCGCCGAACGCCCATGCGTCGCCAGAATGGTTCCCCGTTTTCGAGGCGAGTAACGAAATTCGTCCGCTCGACCGACGCCGCCACCGCGTCCGGTCCGACGGACGCGAGGGCGTCCTTGATCGACCCCGCGTCCGGGCACCAGAACTCGTCGGCATCGCTGTTGATTACCCAATCGGCGTCGAGCTCATCGACGGCGCGTCGAGCCATCTGCGTCACCCACCGGCCTTGAGAGTAATCGTCCCGTGGTTGAAACATATACTGCAGGACGCCGGCGCGCGCGTACTCTTCGGCGATGCTCGCAGAACGGTCTACCGAAAGATTGTCCATGAGGATGATCTCGTCGACGCCTCGAGCAAGATGGAACTCGAGGTTCTCTCGGAGAATATCCTCCTCGTCCCGTACGAGGAGCGTCATGACCAGTTTCATAGCGGGCTCATACGGGGTCCATCGGCGATCACGCAATGCGCGTACGCCGACGGTCAGGAACGGTCCTCCGAGCGCCGCAGGTCGAAGGCGGCTGAGGAATCGCCCGTGTCGCGTCAAAATGAACCGTATGAGCGGCACCGATGCGGATGCGGCGGCGCGGCGGCAACGATCGGCGTCGGCCGAAAAACCGAACTGCGCAATGATGAGAGTCCGGAAATATTCTGGAAAGCGCCGGCGTGCAGGATGGCGAACGCACGACGTGAAGCTGACGTTCGCCAAGGGCGCTTCGCTCAAAGAGCCCCGGCATCTTTCGCCTCGATCGCAAGGGCGGCAAGAAGCCGCGAGCGCGGCGAAGACCTCTTGCGCGACGTCCTCCGCCTCTGCCTGGTCGCCGACGATCCGGCGTGCGATGCGCGTAACGCGGCGGAACTCGGCGCGGTAGAGCGCGTCGAACGTAGCGACCGCGAGCGGCGGTGAAACGGACTCCCTGGCAACCGTCATACGCACTGAGAACTCCGCCGGAGAAGCGAATATAACATTCTTGACCCGCGGACCTCAAGGCGTTCGCCGGCGGCATGCTATAGCGTAATGGCCCTAGAGGGGTTTGACGCGCGAGCGCAACAAGCAACTGGCATGCTGAGACGCATTTTGCCCACCTCTATTACGGTGATCGTACTGGCGGCCTTTTGCTCGCGTGGAATGGGAGCCGCCGCGCCGGTTGGGCCGGGCGAGTCCGGCGTTAACGCCGGCTCTGTCAGTGCGGCGGACGCCGGTGCTCCGATCTACCCCGGCGGGAAACCGATCAACGGCGGGTTACAGAAGATCACGCTCTACTCGCGGGCAATCGGTACGCATGTGACCTTCACGACGACCGATTCGTTCGAAAAGGTTTACAAGTTTTATAGGCACGCACTTCCTCCGCAAACGGTGGCGGAGGAGACGGACCACGACCCCAAGATCGGAACGTTTAAGTACACAAAGGGCGATGGTTCGCAAATCGACATTGAGATCAGATCGTATCCGGGACACACCAATTATGGGATTACGGACACGTACAAAAAGTGAACGCGAATCGGTCACGCTGGATCTGCGTTCGTCCTCTTGCGCGACAGCCTTCGGTGTTCCGCCCCTCGCTCGGCCAAGGGATCTTGCTGTGTGAAAGCGCGCGACAGCTACAGTACGTCCATCAGCACTCCGGATAAACCCAGTAGGAAACGTTGCCCCTCTGCGCCGTCACGCGGCGCACTTCACACCTGCGGGCGAGCAAGCCCGATGGCCCGCGGAGCGCTCTCCGGACACCACCTCACGATACGTGCCGCCTTGACCGGACCGCTACGATCCCCTTACTGACGCCGCAGTCAGGCCGCTCTCACGTTCAATGTGAAGATAAAGATTCTAATGCCGGTTCAATGTGAAATTCGGCTTCATTCGTGAGACCGCGCCATTCTAGCGTTCTGGGGCGACGTAGAGCAAGGCCTCGCGCGCTCCTGCAACGCGAGCGTTCTTGGGCGCTTCTCAGCCGCCGGATGCATCATGTGCGCATGGGCGCGGAGCGACGGCTGCAACAGTTCCCGTACCGTGCCGTCGTGCGCGTGTCCGCGGCGCTGCTCGCGGTACTCGGGGTCGCGACGGCCGGTATCGCGCGCGCACAGACGGCACCCGACGCGCCCGTGTCGGTCTTGCGCTGCGACGTCCGCAACGGCGGTTACTTCCCCTTCAGCGCGACCCGCGTCGCGGGCCCAGGCCAACAAGAGCTGGACGTGACGTACCGCAACGACGGACGCGCCGATCTGCGGCTCCTCACCTTCATGCTCACGGTCGACGGCGTCCCGGCCGTGACGGTGTTCGCGAAGACCGGTACGCTCGCGGGTGCGACGGGCTCGAGCGCCGTCAGCATCGCGCAAGGCGTCGTGCCGCTCAGCGGATCCATCGGATGCCGCGTCTCTGCGGTCGACTTCGCCGACGGGATCACGTGGCGCGATCCGACGATCGTGCCGACGTCGGGCGCGCCGCCGGTGCAGACGCCGGGCGCGCCGCTGACCGTGCAGCAGTGCGATCTACAGGTCCCGCGGTTTCAGGACACGCCGGTGTTCTACCTCCATGAGACGTTGCTCTCGCGCGCACCGGTCGTGGCGACGCAGGTCCTTATGTCGCTGTTCGCCGGCCGCGACCGCATCATGACGTTCGGTCGCCCCGGTCCCATCGTGCCCGGAGCACCGACGCGGTCAGAGCACACGGTCAACTGGAACGTCTTTCCGCTGCGCGATCTGCACCTGCAGTGCCGCATCGACCGCGTCGTGTTCGCCGACGGCACGATGTGGCAGAACCCCGCGTGGCCGGAGTTCCCCCCGTGGGACACGCCGCAGACGCCCGGCGCGCAGGTCGACGTGCTGCGCTGCAGCGGCATCTCGTACGTCAAGGGCGGCGAGCCCACCGTGCCCGGGGGATACGTGTTCGTCGACTTCCGTAACACTGCGAGCGGCGTGGCGACCGAGATCGACTTCGCGATCGGCGTGCGGGGTAAGGTCGTCGGCTCCGGGCGAGCGCGCGGAAGGTACGCGCCGAACGCACTCGTTTTCAACCAAGCCTTGCGCGATCCGTCGCTCCCGGACCCGCTAGGGACGCAGCTGCCCGCGTGCTTCGTGACGCACGTCGAGTACGCCGACGGCACGTCGTGGAACACGCCCCAGCGCTGATCTCTTGGAGCCGCCTTTGCAGGCGAGCGGCCGTCAGGGCGAGCATACTGGCCGAATGAGGAGGGTCGTATGAACCGATTCCGTCTCCTAGCCCTCGTGACCGCCTGGACCGTCGCAACCGCCGTGGCGGCCTCAGCCGCACCGGGTCGCGTCAAGATTCATATTCACGTTCGCGTGACGAACATTCCGCTCAACGACGTGACGATTAGCTGCGGAACCTTCGGCGCCGGAGCGCCGCCCCGCATTGGAGTGCGGCCGCTGACGCACGTGTTCACCGCACCGACCGCGCCGTTGCAGACGATCGAGCTCACCGTACCGGTGGCGTCGGCCGCGTTCTTCGTGGGGTGTTGGCCGTCGACGAACCTGCCCAACGGCCTGAACCAAAATGGCACGACGCGGATGGTGTCGGCGCGCTTGCCGCGGCCGCTGCCTGCCACGCCGATCGTGATGGCGCCGATGATCGTGCTGGGCAACAGCCCCTGAGCCACTCGCCTTTGCGGGCGAGACGTCGCCGTTCGAGGTTGAAAACAAATGACCGTATCAACGCCGATTTCGAACCTCGGCCGACATGTGTTTGGAGTGGCGGCTTTGGCCTTTGGTCTCATCACGCTGGTCTGGCACGACTACAAGGATTGGGATCAACTGCGTTCCATTTTGAACGCTACCGATGGCCCGGTCTTTGTCTACGCGGCGGCCGCCGCCCAGATCTTCGGCGGGGCTGCGATTCAGTTCCGTCGGACCGCGAAAACGGGCGCAGTCGTCCTTGGTGCGGCTTATCTTGCCTTCGCCTTGCTGTGCTTGCCGCGAATCGTTGCCACACCGCGGATTTACAATAGCTGGGGAAACTTCTTCGAGCAGTTCTCGCTCGTGACCGGAGCGGCGATCGTTTATGCGCGCTTTTCATCGGCATGGGCACCGGAAACGCTTAGTCGGGTCGGCCGCATTCTTTTCGGCATCTGTGTTGCTTCCTTTGCCCTCGAACAGGCGATTTATCTTAACGCTACCGCTGCGCTTGTTCCGAAGTGGATTCCGCCAAGTCAAATGTTTTGGGCGATAACGACGACTGCTGCATTCGCACTCGCGGCCGGGGCTCTTCTTGCAAACCGGCTGGCACTTCTCGCGACTCGCCTACTGATAATGATGATCGCGATCTTTGGGCTAGTCGTGTGGGTACCGTTGCTTCTTTCGGGTCCCCATAGTCATACGAATTGGAGCGAGACCGCCGAGACCTTCGCGATTGCCGGAGTCGCATGGATTCTCGCTGATCTCCTCGGCGAGTATCGGCGGAACGACTATCGCCCGCAACGACGTGAGATTGCCCGGACTTGAACCATCCGTTAGCCGAGAACGCGCCCTTGCGGCGCGTTTACGAGACACGCAGCGCGTTCTGAGATGACCCTGTCTTCGCCGCCCCAATACTCTTTTAGCGGATGCGCGCGAAGCTTCCGTTCGACTCCGTCGAGAAACTCGGCAAACGGCGGCTGCTCCTTCTGGGCTCGCCTGATGCTTTGCCATGCCGAGAGCGCGCCGGCGTTCACGCAGAACATCACGAGCGCCTCTCGATCGATGCTCGACGAAAATCCATGATAGCTATAGAAATGCGGAGCAAAGATGCAGACGGAATTCTCTAAGTAGCGCGCTCGGTAGCGTGGTGCAAGCGACTTGTCGTAGAGGATCGTCGCATTGCGCTTTTGCGCGTTCGGCGGGACGGGATGCTCCGGTATGTAGAAGACGAATGACAGAAATTTCGGCGGGATATCAACGTGAACGTTTTGGAAGCGTCCCGCCTTGGTGAACGTATACTCGAACTCCTGATGGATGGACAACGAACCGGCGAGGTCTTGCAGCGGTCCGACGTAGAACTTCTCGAGAAGGGCCTCCTTTATGCCCGGATCTGAGAAAACCGCTCGGATGCAGGACGCGACGTCGTCCGTGCTTTCGAACAGATTGCAGCGCTGAGTTACGAAGTCCGGATTGTCCTGGGTTCGCGCTTCGATGCTATCACCATGTTTGAGCGCTACCATGTGGTCGTGGAGCGAAGCATAGAAGTCGGCCGGGAAGATTTCGTCGATGAAGAGGTGGTGAAACGGCGACGTGTCGGTCGCTACGTCGCTCAGACGTGAAAGTACGTGCGAGCGGCAACGAGAATAGAGATCGGCCTTCAACGCTGCCGCTTGCAGGCGTGGGGTGTTTCCCGATTGCGCCAATGTCATTGCGTTAGCCCTTGTGACTAGCCGTGCCGGGCTCTTTTCTGAGGAGCGACAAACCGTGTCCTTCCCGAGGGTCGCGCGGGCGCCATCGTCGTTGGATCTACTAGCAAGCGCTCTAGCGCTAGGTGCCGGTGTCGCCGTTCACGTGAAAGACGAATTTCAGGATGAAGCGATGGAGGGTGCTGAATGCGGCCGGCGTGCCGTAGTTCAGGAAGATCTCGTCGCCGTTGCCGAAGCGGCGGTGGTAGGCGAACGCCAGGTTCGTGCCGGCCTGGGGAGCGAATCCGCCGAGCCCGTTGATCGATCGCAGCGAAATCGAGAGGTTCGACTCGGCGTCGATCGGTGCGCCGATGGAGACGCGCCGCAACCACTGCGAGTCGAGCGCGCCGGTGGTGAGTGAACGCTGCACCGTGCCGTCGTATTCGAACCCGAGCGAGAGGCGGCCGAGCGGGCGCGACACCGAGGCCGAATACAAGCGCGTATCGTTGCCTCCGAACGGACCGAACGAGACGGAGAGGTCGATCGGCGTCGGCGTGCCGTCCTTGTATCCGAACGCCGCCTGGAACAAGTTGAAGTGCTCGTCGCGTCCGCCGCGATAGCACGGAAAGCCGGTGAAGAACGTCCTGCCGAGGACGCCGCCCGTGCAGTTGTGGTCGTCGGCCAGGGCGTCGTAGCTGCGCAGCGTCCCGAAGCTTGGTCCGAGGTTCGTGATGGACAGGCCGTTCTTGAACGTCGCCGACAGGCCGAGCTGGAGGTCGGACTCGTGCACCGCGCCTGACTCGTCGCGCCAGCGGTCCGCATTGAGTTGGAGCGTGTAGTTCTTGATCGCAGGCGTCGATCCGGTTGTGGAAGCGAACGTCTGAAAGCCGTGGATGTCCGAGTTGAACGTGATCCCGTCGATCGGGTTGAAGTGCGGGCTCAGGTCGTTACGTCCGATCGCCCACTCCCAGTTCGGCTTGTGCAGGAGGACGAACGACAACGTCGAGTACGCGACGCCGCGATCGGGGACCCAACTGCCGTGCTCGAACGACTGACCGATTCCGTACTCGAGGCCGCTCTTGTTGTTCTGTGCGATGGCGCCGACGTCCGAGGTCACGTCGCTTCCCGCCTGGCTGTGATGCGCGATCACGCCATCGGCCCAGTACGAAAAGGACCGATCGGGCAAGGCGTGCTTGTACCCGTACGCAACGTCATCGAACACATCGCCGGTCGTCTCGTCGAAGCCGCGAAACGCGAGGGCGCCGAACGATTGGAACCCCAACGTGCCTTCGACCTTGACGCCGCGGTCGAATGGTCCGACGCCGGGTGTATAAAAGATCTCGTTGTTCGGGCTGGTCGGGCTGGAGAACGCTAGCCCGCTCGCGTTCAGAAACTTCGCACCTTGCGCGAAGAACGGGCGATACTCGTTCAGCGCGCGCTGGAACTCCTGAGGCGCAATCGTCTGCTGGTCGATCTCGACGTTCGAAAAGTCCGGATTGAGCGTCCCCACCACGTTGATCGTGCTCGTGATCGGCGTGGAAAAGTCGATCCCCATTGCGCGGACGTTCTGGGAGCGGAACGCTCCGTTCGCTTGCGCGAATTGGGTGCGATCGCTGCCGCCGCTGCCGAGCGCGTAGATCTCCGCGCGCGCCTTCGGCCGCAAGCCGCTGCCGGACGCGATGCCGTCGACGCTCACGGCCGGCCAGTATTTCGCGTCGCCCGAAAGCGGCCAGCCCGAGCCGACCGGTCCGTCGGCCATCAGCGCGTCGTACGCCCAGGTGTAGTGCTCGCCTAGCGCGCTGACGTTGCGAACGAAGTTGAAGCGCCACGTCTTATGTGTTGCTCCCGGCAGCCGCATCACGTTCAACGGAACGATGAGGACGGCGTTCCATCCCTCTCCGTTGGCTTGTGCGGCGCTCTGCCAGCGGGCGTCGTAGCGGGCGTTCTCGCTGGCCTGCTGGTAGCGTGTGCCGCGCGGCGTCGTCTCGAAGAAGTAGACGAGGTTCCCCACCCCGCTCGTGTCGACCGCAACGCCGACGAAGTCGTCGAGCCCGAAGCCGACGTTATTTGCGCTCTGTGCGGCGACGACCGGCGCGCCGCGCTGCGCAGCGTGGAATCCCACGTAGAGGTTGCGGTCGTCGTAGAGCATGAAGACGTCGGTTCCGAGCTGCGCCGGCGCGCGCGTAGTGAGGTTCCAAAACGGCTCCGCGCCGAGGTGTCCGGTCTGCCAAGCTGAATCGCGCATCGACGGATCAAGGGACAAGGGATGCGGTGCCCGCACGGCGGTGAACGATGCGCCTGCGGAGACCGCGGCACGGACACCGCCCGGCGCGAGAACGAAGGCCGTAGCCAACATGATGCATGAGAGATGGCGTCGCATTGCGACGCCAGCGTAGATGCCGTCGCGAGGCCGGATAAAGGCTTGTGGGACGAACCGGCCGCGGCGAGGGACGGACCTGCATTCGACATGAAACGTGCTCCGCGAGAGCGGGAACCGCGCGCCGCGAGAGCGGAATCTCCTTCGCGATGCGGACGCGGACCGGCATCTGGCGCGACATTCTCTTCTACACTGCGGTGTGGACCGTGCTCGGCTTGTTTTCGTTCGCCGAGTGGCTGGCGTCGTCGTCGTCGCGCCCGGTGCACCGTCCGTGGCCGGCCGCGCTCGAATCGACCATGCTCGACTACTACACGACTGGCATAGCGACGCCGATCTACGTCTGGCTGGTGCGGCGTTTCCCGATCATCGCGCCGCGAATCGGCCGCACGCTGCTCCTCTACGCCGTCGTGATGGCGGCGTGCGTAGTTTTGAAATGGGTCGTCTACACCCCGCTCGACCACGCGCTGATCCACCGAAACTATTCGTTCCTTTACCTGCTCGTCAACGACTCGTTCGGCGTCGTGCTCTCGCAGGTGATCTTCGTCGCCCTGCTGATCGCGATTGAGGGGTACCGCGCGGCTCGGCAAGCCGAGGTCCGTGCATCGTCGCTCGAAGCGCAGCTCTCCTCGGCGCAACTCGACGCGTTGCGCTCGCAGCTCGACCCGCACTTCTTGTTCAACACGCTCAACGGTATCTCGACGCTGATGCACCGCGACGTGCGCGCCGCCGACACGATGCTCTCGCGGTTGAGCGACATGCTGCGTTTGACGCTCGACTCGACGTCCGCGCAAGAAGTTCCGCTACGAGCAGAGCTCGAGACGACACGGCTGTACTTGGACATTATGGACGCGCGGTTCGGCGACCAGCTTTCGTGGCGCTTCGATGTCGGCGACGCGCTGCTCGACGAGCGCGTCCCAAGCTTTCTCCTGCAGCCGCTGGTCGAGAACGTCGTGCGGCACGGCGTTCACGAATCGAGCCGGCGTACCACGATCCGCGTCAGCGCCGAAGCGGCCGGCGACGCGCTGGTCCTCTCCATCGCCGACGACGGCCGCGGGCTTCCGCCGGACGCCGGCCTGATCGAGGGGATCGGCCTACGGAATACCCGCCGGCGGCTGGCGGAGCTGTACGGCGCGGCGGCGCGACTCGAGGTCACGAACCGCGACGGCGGCGGAACGGAGGTCATCGTGTCGATCCCGCGGCGGGTCGGACTGGTCGCGACCTGACGTGGCGCGGTTGCGGACGATGATCGTCGACGACGAGCCGCTGGCGCGGGAGCGGATTCGCACGCTGCTTGCGGGATGGGACGACATCGAACTCGTCGCGGAGTACGCGAGCGGACATGACGCAGTCGCCGCAGTGCGCCGGCTGCGCCCATCGCTCCTGTTTCTCGACGTTCAGATGCCGGAGCTCGACGGGTTCGGGGTGCTCCAGGCACTACCGCCGCCGTACCGGCCCGAAGCGATCGTCTTCGTCACCGCGCACGATCGCTTTGCGGTGCACGCGTTCGACGTCAACGCGATCGACTATTTGCTCAAGCCCTACACCGCGGAGCGCTTCAACGCGGCGCTCGAACGTGCCCGCGCGCGGCTCGGCGGGGCCGGCCGGAGCCAGCGCGCCGAGATCGACGCGCTGCTCGAAAGCGTTGCTGCGCGGATGGCGGTACCGGAGCGGCTGACGATTCGCTCCAGGGACGGAATTCAGTTCGTCCCCGTCGGGGACGTCGACTGGCTCGAGGCCGATCGAAACTATGCCGTACTTCACCTCGGAACGCAGGCATTGCGGATTCGCGAGACGATCTCGGAGCTTGAAAACCAGCTCGGCGCCGCAGGATTCGTGCGCGTGCACCGTTCGATCATCGTGAACGTCGACCGCATTTTCCGGCTCGAGCCCTGGGCGCACGGCGAATACGTGATCGTCCTGAGGAACGGCACGAAGGTTATTTCAGGCCGCGGCTACGGCGAGCGGGTGCGCAGACTCTTCGCCTAGGGCCGACGCTTTTCGGACCTGTTGCCGACGTCATGTGGAGGGGGCTTTAGCACCAAATGCCTGCGAGATAGTAGTGATCCCATAGCGGTCGAACCGAGTAGCCGCAATTCCCCTCGGGCGGATTCTGAGTTGCGGCCTTTAATTCGGTGTGGCTTGCCCTGTCCAACCAATCGGCAGATTTGTGGCCGGGTGGCAAAGTGACTTGATCGGTCTCATCATAGAGCACGCCATTTTCAGCGCCCAGAAACCCGTCCCAAATGAACACGACCAGACCTGGTCGCTGGTTGGCTGGGAGGGCAGCTATTTGCTGATCATACGATGACTTTAGGCCGAAAAAACGCGCCACTTCTCCTATATGGTGGCACGCAGAAAGAAATCCAAGTGGCTTCAGCGCGACAAGGAGCAACACAATTGGCAGGATCGAAGTCATAAGACTTCGCCTCCATGCCTGCCTCATTGCCGAATGGACACTCCATATGAGCGAGGTGATACCAGCAATCACCCATACCAGCAAGATGGGTACCGCAAGCAACATTTCGCCCCATCCCCCGACCGGAGACGCGGCTAGCGCGATGGGAGCTAAGGGCACGCCAAGCGCGATGACGACGAGCAAGCGTGCGAGGCAGTCGTTGGCCCGCTCCTGATTTGAACGGCCCAATTCGGTTTCAGGCATCGTCCCGCGCCTATTTTCCATTGCCGGTCCTCAAACGAATCGCGGTAGTTCTTCTCGACAAGGCTGCGGACGTTCGCGACGAACGCGTCGCGCTCGTGAGCCCCCGCGACGACTGCGTTCTGCACATCGACTACGAGGAGTGCGGGATTCGGCCGGTTCGCGAGCGCGCTCATTTGGCTTCGCGGCTACTCTCGACCGCGCGGAGAACCCTCTCTAGCTGGCTATTTCGACTGCATCCGGTCTATTTGCAGCTGGAGATACGCGCCGGCGACGTCACGGTCGCCGAAGCCGGCGCGCAGAGCGTCGTCCCACTGTCTGCCGATCGTCTGCGCGATCGGCAGGCTCTGCTTCGCGCGCGCCGCGGCGTCGAGTGCGAGATGCAGATCCTTCGTTGCCAGCGCGAGCGAGAACTCAGGATCGAACGTCTCGTGCTCGATCTTGCCCAGCTTCGCGAGCGCCCATGGCGCATTGAGCGCGGTGCTCCCGAGGCAGTCCGACAAATCGTCGAGCGAGACGCCGAGCGATTGCGCGAGCACCGCCGTCTCGGCGATCCCTTCGCCTAGGATTGCGAGCCACATGTTGAGGACCATCTTCATGCGCGAGCCGCTTCCGGCGCGCTCCCAGCGCATCGTCTTCTGACCGAGCGCGCCGAATACCGGCGCCAATGCGTCGAGCGCCGAGGCGGGGCCCGACGCCAGGATCAGCAGCTTCCCCTGTTCCGCCGGTGCCTTCGATCCCGAGACGGGAGCATCGACGAACACGACATCGGGGCGGAGCTGCTGCGCGAGCGCCATCGCCCGCTCGGTTCCGTCGACCCCGATCGTGCTCATCTGCAACCAGATGGTGCTGGCCGGCATCGCCGGGAGCGCCCGCGGCATCGTCTCTTCGAGCGACGCGATCGTCGGGACCATCGTTAGTACGACGCCGGCGTCGCGGACGGCGTCATCGGGCGTGCGGGCGACTTCGGCGCCGGCATCGGCAAGCGGCGCGGCAGCGGGATAGGAAACGTCCCAGGCGCGCACGTGCATCCCGGCTCCGAGCAGCCGTCGCGTAAACGCGGATCCCATCGTACCGGTGCCGAGCACCGCAATTGTTTCTCTTGCCATCACGTGCTCCCTCAGTTTACGGCGTACTCCCAATTTATACGGCGCGATCCAGAGACCCGCCGGAGAGGTCAAGCCGGCGACGCTACGGGGGCGTGCCGTAGTTGGGCGCCCCCGAGGCACGTTCGCGCTCGAGCACGGCATCGCAGCGCGAGCGGAAGTAATAGCAGACCTGGCGCGACAGTGCGAAAACTTGCGGGAGTTGAAATCCGTCGGGCGGCGGCTGCGCGGGGAACGTCTCGCGCCCCCGCGGCGCATGGCCACGCGGATACACGAACGGCCACGGAAACGCGACGATCTCCCGGTAACCGTCGCTGTACCGGACACGGCAGCGCCAGTAAATGTAGGTCCGCTCGCCGCGTGTCTCCTCGGAGAGGTTGTCGCACAGGCCGCCGCCGCCGAACTCGTCGGCCGGGCTGCCGATCGCCGTCGCGTCGTAGCGCTTCATCGTCGATGCGGTTCCGCGGTCGGCGCTTCCCGTCTGCGGCGGACCTTCGGCGACCGCGCTCTGCGCCGCCGCGATCGTGTTCCGGAACTGCCCCTCCAGCGCCGCGAGCTGGCTCGGCGTGTACGCGCCCTTTGCCGCGGCGGCACGGCGCGGCTGAGGACTCGCGTCCGGCCGGGTTCGCGCGAGCTCGTGCGGCGCGACGTGCGCCACGGCGACGCTGCGCCGCTGCGGCGAGCGCGGCGCGGTGGCCACGCGCGGGATCGCCGGAGCGGCGCTCGCCTTCGGCAGCGGTGTTGGCGTCGGTACCGGCGTCGCACTCGGTTCCGGGGTGGGAGAGGCGGTCGGCCTCGGCCTCACGCGCTCGATCGTAACGCTGACGGCGACGGCCTCGTCGTCATGCGGCGGCGGCGCCGTGGGCAAGAGCCGCGCCATCCAAGCGAACAGCCCGCCGCCGAACGCGTGCAACAGCAGCGACAGCGCTATTGCACCGACCACGACGCGCCGAGGGCGGCTCGGACGTGCCGGGAAGAGACGGACGCGAACCCCCACCGGCTTATCTTCGCCTCCGTTCCTGCGATTTGTCAGCGAGCGCCGAAAACCGGTGTATACGCAGCCTCGATTTTTCTTTACGATGTCATCGGTGGCGGAGTACGGGGGCTTCCCTGATTCAGCGCGGCCGATAGAAGGAGAGTCCTCTGGTGCGTTCGATCACCTGGCGGCTGGGCGCGCTTGCGCTCGGACTCGCCGTTACCGTCACCGCGGCCCCTCCGCCCTCGGTGGGTGCGGCAAGTGAACCGTACTTCATCGGTGCCACGGTGTCCGAGAGCGTCTCAGGGACGTATCGGATGACGAGCGCCGATCACAACGGGCTCTCGACCTTCTCGATCGTGGTCACGCAGATCGAGAACGGAAAGTTCACGGTCGCGAAGTGATGACGGAGGACCGCTGAACGTGCCTGTGACCGCACTCGATCCCACATCCGCTCTCGTCGTCATCGACATCCAAGCAGGGATCCTGGCGAGGCCGGCGGTCCACCCGGTACAAGCGGTGGTCGCCAACGTGGTGAAGCTCGTCGATGCTTTTCGCGCGAGGAACCTGCCGGTCGTTTTGGTTCGCGTCGGATGGTCCGCGGACATGGGTGATCTGATCAAGACGCGCGTCCAAGCCGCCCCGCCTATCACGTCGGTGCCGGCCGGCTTTAGCGACTATGCCGAGGCGCTCAACGCCGATCCGGCGCGCGACATCTTGGTTTTGAAGCACCAGTGGGGGGCCTTCTATGGAACGGACCTCGAACTCCAGCTCCGTCGTCGCGGCGTGACCAACATCGTGCTGTGCGGAATTGCCACGAGCATCGGCGTCGAGTCGACGGCACGCAATGCATTCGAGCGTGCATACAACCTTACGTTTGCGGCGGATGCGATGACCGATGTGAACCTCGAAGCCCATGAGCGGGCACTGAGCATCATCTTTCCACGCATCGGCGAGGTCGGCTCGACGGACGAGATCGTCGCGAAACTGTAAGCGCCAAGCCCTTCGGGATCGTCCGCGCTCAAATTGTCGAGCGTGAGCCTGCCGTCGGCGGCACGCGTCGCGACGTAGGGCATCGTCTGCGCTTCGCCGGCGTTCGCCTCGTCAGATATGCGAAAAGGGATCCAGCAGAGGCATCCGAGCTGCCGGGCGAGATCAAGAGTCTTCTACTCGCGCAGAACTAACGAGGCTTGGCGAACGCTCGGCGCGCGATCATCCCGAATGCCGCCGCCGATCCGACGAGAAGCGCGAGCGCCGCGCCTGCCGTGAAGCCGGCCGTTCCGCTGGCCCCACAAAGTGCGCTCGCCGAGCTCGCGAGCCAGAGGCGGATGCGGTGTGCGACGTTCGCGTCGAGACCAGCCACATCGCGGGTGGTCGCCAGCAGGTCGTCCGGAGTCCACGTCGCGCCGTCGACGATCTTCGCGATGCGCCCGCGCGCGTCGATGACGATCGCGGCTTCCGTGTGGGCGACGACCCCGGCTGCCGGCCGCTCCACCGCGATGCCGAACCGGCCGGCGAGCTCGTCGATCGCCGCGCGCGTCCCGGTTGCCAAGGTCCAGATCGCGGGGTCGGCGCGGTACACGGCACCGTAGCGGGCGAGCACCTCCGGCGTGTCGTATGCCGGATCGAGCGTCACGGCGACGAGGCGAATGGGCGAGCCGTGGAGCGCGCGCTGCATGTGCGCAAACTTCGCGGCGACGAGCGGGCACATCCGCGCATCGCGGCAGCGCGTGTAGATGAACGAGACGATTGTCGTGAAGCCGCCTGTAGCCTGCAGCGAGAACCGGTGGCCGCCTTGGTCGACGAGGGCGACGGCGGGGACCGCGTCGCCTTCGTGCAGCACCGGTACGAACGCGCGCGTTTCGCGCAGCGCCGGAGTCTGCACGTGCGCCACGATCGGCGGCGGCGCCCCTACCACGTTCTCATGCCGGGAGCGAGATACGCGTGCGCCTGGATTTGCTGCGCGACCGGTCCCGCGTACGCGAGCACCGCGAGCGCGATCGCGAGAACGCCCCAGCGGCCGAGCCGGTCGAGCACCGGGGGCGTTGAGAGCGCGTCGTCGCCGGCGCGCGCGGGCGCGAAGTCGAATGTTGGTTTCGCCTCGGCGCGCTGGTTCGCGACATATGTCCCCGTAGCGACGATGATGAACATCACCACCGAAACCGCGATGATCGCCCCGCCGAGCGCTGCCCATAGCATCTCGTTGTGCCACGTCGCCGCGCCCTGAGCTCCGAAGTAGCTCACGTCCGACGTGCGACGCGGCGAGCCGAGCAGCCCGGCCCAGTGCATCGCCGTCGACATGATCGCCATTCCGACGAACCACGTATAGACTTGCACGAGCGCGAGCTTCGGCGCAAAGAGCTTGCGGCCCGTGAGCGCCGGGATCAATCCGTACGACGCGCCGATGAACGTCAGCGCAGCCGGGCCACCGACGGTGATGTGGAAGTGTCCGACGATCCACATCGTGTTGTGCACCAGCACGTCCATCGCATACGAGTTGTTGACGATGCCGCCGAACCCGCCGAAAATGAACATGATCATTCCAAGCGCAGGGCCGACGAATACCGGGTTTTTCCAGGGCAACCACCGCACGATGTTCACGAAGCCGCGGACGCCCGCTTTGCGTGCCGCGATCTCGAAGCTCGCGAAGATCGCGAACGCGGTCATGAACGACGGGATCACGACGCCGTAGGTCGTCATCGCGTGCATCCATTTCCAACCGGCTCCGATGCCGGGATCGAGATACTGGTGGTGCAGTCCGACGGGCGTGGAGAGGAGGAGCAGCATGATAAACGCGAGGCGCGTCAGGGCGTCACTGAAGATGGCCCCTTTGTACGTGGTAGGAACCACCGCGTACCAGATCGTGTACGCGCCCATGATCCAGAAGTAGACCAGCGGATGCCCGAAGTACCAGAAGAACATCCGTGTG
The DNA here is from genome assembly GCA_003140215.1 of Vulcanimicrobiota bacterium. Classification (GTDB taxonomy): domain Bacteria; phylum Vulcanimicrobiota; class Vulcanimicrobiia; order Vulcanimicrobiales; family Vulcanimicrobiaceae; genus Vulcanimicrobium; species Vulcanimicrobium beijerinckii. Next base: position 965,547 of record PLJL01000004.1, read on the forward strand.
AGGCCGACGTCGATCCCGCTCGTCCAGCCCAGCGACCACGGGATCAGCAGCCCCATCTCCGCGACGACGCCGAGCGTCGCGATGATCCACATGATCATCGTGCAGGTTGCCATAAAGGCCGGCAGCGGGATCCGCGCCTCCGGTGCCGTGCGCTTGAACCAGGCGACGTTCAGGAACAAGTCAGCGGCGACCACCCACGTCCCGAGCACCAGGAACGTAGCGCCGAAGTAGAACAACGGGCTGGCTTTGAGCGGCGCGTAGAACGTGTAGAGAACGGTCGCGCTACCGTTTAGGATTGCGACTGCCGCCATGGCGGTTCCGACCAGCATCACGCAGAAGCCGATCCAGCCCAGCCTCGGCGAGCGGTCGCGCAGGACGCTCCGGTAGACGGCGTATGTGAAGAGGCCCGTGATGAAGAACGTCGTGAAAACGAGTGCCATCAGCACGCCGTGCGCGGTGAGCATGCGGTAGTAGTCGAACCAGGACGGCATCACGATCAGGTTCGCGCGTGAGAAGCCTTGCAGCACACCGAACAGCGCGCCGATCCCGAGCACGAGCGTCGCGGTGTAGATGTGAGCGAGTACGAGCAGGTCGCCGGCCGCGCGGGAGAGCTCGAACGACGCGCCGGCACGCTGGGCGGTCGTAGCGCTGCCGATGGCGCTCCCCATCATTCCACCGTCACCTTTGCCGCCATCATGTGGTGGCCGGCGCCGCAGTACTCATTGCACACCAGCAGGAAGGTCCCGCGCAGCTTGAACGTGTGTGAGACGCTGCTGACCCAGCCGGGCGTCACCATCGTGTTGACTCCCGTCTCGGGAATGCTGAAACCGTGCTCCACGTCGGTGCTCGTGACGTAGAACGTCACCCGGGAGCCGACGGGAACACGGATCTCCGCAGGCGCGAACGAAAAGACCCGCGCGACGTAGTACGCCTCGTAGGCGCCGTCGGCGATCTTCCGCAACCCCGGGTGGTCGAAGGGCGGCGTCTGGCCCACCTTCGTCGGATCGATACTCTGCACGCGACTGGGCGGCACGAAACCGTCGACAATCGCCGATGTGGTGATGACGGCGGCGAATAGAACGAGGATTGCGAGTCCGAACGTCAGCCAGATCCGCTCCTGGCGATGGACGTGCACGTCACCACCTCGCCCGTAGCAGGAAGTACATCGCGAACCACCCGACGAGGATCAGCGTGCCGAGGGCGAAGACGAAGGCGAGCGTTGCCGGAAGCGGCTCGTCACCTGGAGTTCTCATGGTGCCATAGTAGACGTGCCCGACGCAGAGCGCAATGACCGCCCGCGACCTTCAGATCGTCCTTACCTCGGAAAGCGGCGTTGCTGCGAGCGAGGGGCTAGCGATGTCGCCTTGACTTTTTGGGCGTGCAGCTTTGGCGCGTGCTGAGTCGTCTCGTGATGGATAGCATGCTCGAGAGCCTCCACTTCGAGTTTGTGCTCTTCGCCGGCGTCTTCCGGATGCGGGGATGCTTTGGCCTTGGGTGCGCGCATGCTTCCTCCGGGATCGTGGTCCGTTCAGCCTCGCTGAGCCGTGTGAACGGGTAGTGAATATGCGGACTCGATCGAGCTTTACCCTAGGCTAGTCGCCGCAGCGTGCCGCGCGGTAGGAGGCGTTCGCTTGTTGCGCTACTTCAGGGAGATTCCCGACCATTGTGTCCGGCCGCGTCGGGCACCGCGGGGCGTGGTCTTTCCAACGGCGAGATCGCGACCGAACTCGCAGTCACGGTCAAGGCAGTGGAGAAGCACATCGGGTCGGTGTACGCGAAGCTCGGCTTTGCCTCGCGGGGACGTCTCATCGCGTACTATATTCAGGACGGGCTCGCGCAACGAGCGCCGGCTCATCAAGGCCCCGAGGACGTAACGTGAAGTGCGGGACTATTCGTCGTTCGCGATGCTGGCGGCGGCGCCCAACGCCTATCGCATCCTGGCGCGTCTCAATGAGAAGCTGTCGAAGCAATAGCCGGCTGTGTGAGTTTCCACCCCATTCGGCATAGATGACGGTCTCCGGGTCCTCCTACGGCGACTGCCAGGTCGTGAATGCATCAGCCATGTCGTCTTGCTCACTTCTCTTAATCCCCAGTGAGGCGGCGATTTCGCTCCAGCCGCGGACGGCGTTTCCGATGCGATCGATGATTAGCGTCGCTTGAGCGTCACCTATCCTAAAATACGGTGCGACGGATCGCACGAGATCGAAATCGAGTGCATTGTCGCTCTCGTTGATATTTAAACAGAGACCGGACGAGCCCGGAACCGGGTTCATATCGTAGGCGCCCGAGAGCCGCCAACCGGCATTCGGGGTCAGGAGAAAGCCGTGGTTACGAAAATGGTCGTCAGTGTTGGACACCATGACGTTGAAGACGATACGCGACCAGAGTTCGATGAGATCTTCGCGCGGCGCGGCGCCCTGCGACATGATGACTTCGGCGATTTCGAGGTAGCTTGCGCCCATGGACGCGTCGGTACCATCTTTGTTGCCCGTGAGCGTCATCGCGGAAGCAAAATGGATGCGAGCTCCCGATGTACGACGATCGAAGCGTCGCACCAAGAATGTATGCGCGGTGCTCGCGAATGTACGTGCATCGCTGATCGGCACGCGTAGGCCGCAACGCCCGGCAAGCCTCGCAAGGACGAGCTCCCACGCGCCGACGTCGTAACGATCCTTGGCGCTCGGAAATTTTGCGATCCATAGATTACCCTCGACATCGGCGACAGTTGCCTTTGGTCGGGCACCGCCAAGTGACGCACCGGGAGCGAGTAGCAAGCGAAGCCATTCGTCTGTTGCGGGATCATCCTCATTCACGTCGTCTTCGAGCGCGCGGCTCGCGGCCTCGAGTTCGCGCAGGCGGACGAATGGCGGTGCAGCGCTCCCCTCGTAGTCGTCCAGAAACGGGCCATCCGGTGTCAGTTTGTAGCGCAGCGCTCCGGATCGAAACGCGTCGTGGACGCCGAGCAGATAGTCCGATTGGCCTAGGCGCGCATTCTTGGGAACCAAGCCGGCACGCTTGTCGCGATCGAACCGGCGCCGTATGAGCGTTTCTCCCCACCGATCGGGACTCGAGTCCTTGAAGACGCCAAACATCGTGCGGCCATCTTTGGGAAATTGCGGCCCCGGAAAAAGCCCCAAGTCCGGGTCGAGCGTCTGCTTCGTCAGGGCCGTATCGGTAAGCGCATTGTCATCGAAGGTAAAATCGAATAGTTCGCCGGTGCGCCCTGAGTGCACACGCAGGGTCCCGAATCGTTTCGGCGGCTCGTCGGCGTTCCAATCTGCGTAGACCTCGATCACGCCTTCCATCGTGATGCGCTCCTCGTGCGAGTACTCTGGGGAAGGGCCGCATCCTGGAGATCACGACCGAGGGTATCGACGGCTGCGACCGCATCGAGATCGCCGTCCAGTCCAAGAACGTGCAGCACGGCGGCATACGCGCCGAGCGTGCCGCCCATGCCGCCCTTCTCGACGTTCCGCAGCGTCATCACGGACATACCGGCCCGCTCTGCGACGAGTTTTGCCGAGAGCCGGCGGCGGAGCCGAGCGGTGCGGATTCGGCCACCAAGCCGCGAAAGCCGGCGCTCCATCGGTGGGAGCAGCGGGGCTACGCGCTTGGCCATGCAAGTATTCTAGCATTTATCGTGGCTAGAAGCAACAATAATGGCACATTTGAGGCGCACCGCGGCCTCTGAGGCGTTTCGTCCCGGGTCCTACTCTTGCGTGTTGGCGCGAGCGATTTGATCGCTCATCCCGGCCGGCAGTCCCTGGTCGAACAGGTCCATGATGACGGCGCCGTGTTTCCACCTGCGCATCGGCACCGTCCACGTCTTCGTGCCGCCCTCGCGCGTGCGAACTTCAAAATGCGCGACCGGAGGACCGATGGCGACCGTCGACTCGCTGATCGAGATCCGATAGTACCGGCTAGCGACATGCGCCTCATAGCTGAGCGCAACGCGAGGGATTGGTTGTTCGCTGACCACGGCCGCGTAGAGAAAGCGCGTGTGCGCCGGCAGCCCTACCGGCTCCACGATGGAGAAGGGCATGCGGCGTTGCGCTTGCGCGATGGTGAGGCGATCGGCCGCGTGGATCATCGGCAGCAAAGGCTTTGACGAAACGAAGAGCGGTCCGACGAGAGTCGCGTACCCCAGCTTTATGACGTTCGATGCCTGCGCCGTCAGTGCGGAGATCGCGACGGCGACGAGCACCACCATACCGTAGGCGAATCTTCGAGACAGCCCTCTCGGGCGGACCTTGGTCGCCGGCTCCGCCGCCGTCGCACGCCAGGCACCGTGGGGACACGCCGGGATGGCCACACGCCCAAACCTGCGCTCCAGCGCGGCCCTGATGAGTTCGGCGTCGTTGTTCATGAAGTAACCTCCAGCGTGGTGGGCGACGCCGTGCTGTCGCAGAGAAGCGGCCGCAATCGCCGCCGCGCAAGCATGAGGCGGAAGCGCACCGTCGCCGCGGGGACGCCGAGCGCGGTGCCGACTTCGCGGCTGGTCAAGCCGACAAAGTAGTGTAACTCGAGCGCGAGCCGCAATGGCTCGGGCAGCCGGCTGATTGCGGTTTCGAGATCGAGGCGGACAGTCGGATCGTCGTGCGTCGAAGCGTCCGTCGCCTCGTCATAGCCCAGCGCTTCGCGCAGCCGCAAGCGCCTTCTGGCGCGGGCCAGATCGCGTGCGTGCGAGACGATGATCCGATACGCCCACCCAACGAAAGCCCGCGTATCCGAAAGGGTCGCTAGCTTCGTACAGATTGCAGCGCAGGCAGCTTGCGCCGCGTCTTCGGCCGCCTCGCGCTCGCCGAGGATCGACCAAGCGATCCGATACGCGTTCGGCCACAGGACGCGGACGAGGGCTTCGTGCCCGCCTTCGCCCCCCTCGGATGCGGCGCTCGCCAGGGCTGAGAGCCCAGTACCGTCCTTCACGTCAGAGAAGACGTTGCCCGGGCGGGAAGTGTTTGCTTTGTGCGGGCTCTGCTAGATCGACGGCAGCGCGGAGTTGAAGATCGGTAGCGACACGCTTCCGGTCACGACCACCGGGACGACGGCGGGTTTCGCCGCGCTGGCGGTTCCGTTGCGCGCGTACTGATCTTGGAGGCCGTACACGAGCACACCGAGCTGATCGCCCGGTTGGAGCCGCGCGCCGCCGCCGGCGAGATCGACGTCGAAGCGGCCCAAACCGCGCAGGGGCGTCAACTGGTTGTCGACGAGATCCCACACTCCGGGGTGCGCGGCGTGCATCTGGCCGACGCCGACGAACACGATCGGCGTGCCGGCCGCGACGCCGCCGACGGCTGCGACATCGAGCGTCGCGTGCGGAATGCCCGCCTCAACCGCCCCGCTCGCCGGCGCGGTGTAGAGAGCGACGGCCGCCGGAACATCGACGTTCGCTCCCGCGACCGTGGTCAAGGTACCGACGTCGAAGGTCGTCTCTTTGTGGCCGCTCGTATGCGTGGGAACCTCCGGCAGCGTGACCGCATCGCCGGCCGCCAGCGAGATGCACGGCTGAGTCGGGATGGCCGCGGCCGCACCGCTCATGTTTTTCAGGTACCGATCGAACCACATCAACTGCGCGGCGTCCTCGTTGAGTGTCGAACCGCAACGCGAGTCGTTGGCGTCGCCGGACGGGAAGAACGCCGTCACGCCGGGATCGGGGATGAGGCCGATGCTGTTGTGCCCGGCCTGATAGCTCAGCAGCCGCACGTCGCCGCCCGCACGCTTGAGACACTCGTAGTTTGCGTATCCGCCGTTGAAGTCGAAGAGCGTATCGCGCACGCCGATCCAGATCATCGCATGCACGCGCGGCGGCACGGTCGTCGGCGGGCGCTGCGGCGCGGTCCCCGCCCCGCCGTTCGTCGCAACCGGCGTTCCGTTGCAGAAATAACTTTCGCTGTGGCACCCGTAGTAGTCGTGCGAGTACGAGCTCTCGGTGTTGTTGAGGGTGTCGTCCGTCGCGAAGAACTGGGTCGTGATGAACGGGTCGAGCCGTTGCTTGCCGTTTCCGAGACCGTCCCCCCAAAGGATGTCGTTCCAGAGCGATTTGAACGCGCCGCCCGGAACGAGCGCGTAGTTCAAATCGTTCGGCGCGATGTTCGGCGTGATCGCGCGGAGGCGATGGCGTGGGTCCGCGTTGGCGATGAGGAGCTGGTACATGCCGCCGTACGACCCGCCGATCGCGCCGACGATCGGCTCGTGCGGATCGCGACCGTCCAACGTCGGACCGTACGCGAGCCACGGCAGCTTCGCTTGGCCCCAATCGAGAACGGCCAGGATGTCGATCGCGTCCTTGTCGGGGTTCATCGAATCGACGACGCCGGTGTTCTCGCCGAAGCCGCGTTGGTCGAAGCTGATCACGCCGTAGCCGGCCGCGACCAGCTCGGCGAGGTTGCTGCCGACGCTCGAACCGGCACTCGAGCTCGCCGTCGGCGATCCGAGCGTGGTGGTGCGGCTATTCCCCCAGCCCGGTCCATGCAGCACCAGCGGGTACGTTGCTCCGCCGGTCACCGTCGCGGGTTCGAAGACGGTGAAGGCGACCGTGTCGCCGATCGACGAGGTCAGGTAGATGCTGTAGACCTGTCCCGGCCGCGAGGCGCCCCGCGCCGGCGACGGCGGAACCGCGTTTGCGTGACCCGGCGCGTCGGGCGGAGCCGTCGGCGCGGCGACCGGCGACGTTCGGGCGAGCTCCGACGTCATCGCGCCGCCGGCGGCATCGCTCGCCGCGCGCGGAAGCACGCTCGAGGAACCTCGACCGCCGCAGCCGGCGAACAGGACCGTCGCGACGACCGCCAGGGATATCGGGAAAAGCCGGAGTGCTCGCATGGACAACCTCGTAACAGTGGGTGTCTCATCCTCGCCCACGCCGACGTGCGCGCCCATACCCGAAATCCGGTAGAGGCGGCTTTTCCGCCCCCGACCAGCCGCCCGCTCCGTGAGGCGGGCGGCCGCCCGCGTCATCGTCCTAGTGCCCGTGCATTGCACCCGCCGTCATGGCCGTTCGAATGGCGGCAATCTGTGCATCAGCCAGCGCGCCACCGGCAACGGACACGATGACCTGGGTCCGGCCGGCGTGAAATGCCACCGTCGGCGAGACGACCTTCGCATTCGCGCTACCAGGCTCGGGCAGCGTCGTCGAAGACGCCCGAACCGCCTGATTCGCTGCGCCCGCACGCGACGGGAACGCGCTCTCTGAGATGTCGAACGGCCTCGCCGCGAGTGCATAGTGAAACGTTACGGTGGGCCGTCCAGTCTCCGGATCGCCCATCCGCTGAATCGACAGCAGACGCGCCCCGGGCGGCAGACCCCGCGGCGCGACGACCGGGAATGCCGACGTCGATAGCGCCTCCTGCATGCTGATCGACGACACCGCAACACGCTTTCCGCTGTCCGGATCCACGCTAAACACCTTCACAGTTTGCTCCACCGCATATGCGATCGCCGCGCGCCCGCCGTCGGTGGCAACCGTCAACGTGACCGCCGCAGCCGCGGCCGCCGCCCAAAGCCACCCGCTCGTGCGACGCGGCGCCACGCCGACGCGCAGTAGCCGCAGCGACTCCGGCGGCTCCGGCACGGTCACTGCTCTTACCGCCGCACGCGCCGCCGCGCGCACCCGCTTCTCAAGGTCGAAGTCGATCATCGTGCCACACTTTCGTTTGAAGCTGTTCCGGAAAGAATGCTGCGCAACCGCCGGCGGCCTTCCGCAAGGCGCCAGCGCACGGTGCTGTCGGGAATCTGCAGGGCACGCGCAATCTCCGCGCTCGGCATGTCGAATGCGTAAAACAGCAGCACCGGAACGCGCAGCGTTTCGCTGAGCGCATCGATCGCCGCGTTGACGTCGAGCGAATCGTCGACGTCGTGCGCGAACGCCGCAAGGTCGACCCGCTCGATCGTTTCGGTCATCGGTGCGCGCGCGTGCCTCGCCGCGATGCGCGCAACGATGCGATAGAACCACGCGCGAAACGTCGCCGGCTCGCGCAAGTCGTGCAGTGAGCGTATGGCCGCAACGCAGGCTTCCTGCGCTACGTCTTCCGCCGCCTCCCGATTGCGCAGCAATCGCCAGGCCAAACGATACGCCCAGTCCCAGCTTTGCTCGACGAGCGCAGCTCGTGCCGCGGCGTCGCCCCTCGCTGCGGCGATTACCGTGGCAACGTCCTGATCGATGTCCTCTGCTGGTGTGCCCATCCTCTCAATAAGAGTAGCCCGCAGGACGAAATGTTGGCTCGCCGCCTCAGGGTCGCGACCCGGAGTCGACCCGAAGTTGACGCAACTTGGTCTGCTGCTCGACCGTTAGCACGTTCTTGACGCGAATCATCAAGCCGATCTGCGTGCGTTTTACCTCGCGTTCGACACTCAAGACCTTTTCTAGTTGCGACAAGACCTGCGACTCATCGACGCGGCTTTGGCCAAGCAAACTCGCCATCGTCTGCACGGCCCGCGCAAGTCGGGGTTGGAGCTCCAGAAAACGCGCTTGCGCCCTCAGCATCACCGGCTGGATGGCCATTTTCTGTGCGTCGGTGAGGCCGATGGCATCGGCCTGCGCGAACACGAGGTCGGGTGGAAAGAGGTTTTGCGCGATCGGGTCCGGACCCGGCATACCCGGGGTTGGCTGCGCGACCACCGGACTCCAGCCCAGCCAGAGCCAGCCGATCAGCAGTGCGAGGATTACACGTTTCGGTCGCATCGGTCTCTCCTTAGTAGCGTGTATTTTCGAGCAGGACGTCGGTCGGCGCTCGCCAGTGCGAGAGAGCGGCGCCGGCCGAGGCAAGAGCCGTTGATTGCGCGCCCCCTTTCTTGAGAGCGACGCCGTACGTAACCAAGACAATGCTCGCGATCAGTACCGCGCCGACGATGGCGGTGCGCATTCCCCAAGCCAACGGGAAGCGCGTCGGTCCCGAACCAATTTCGGCCAGCACGCGGGCACGTAAATTCGGCGCAGGCTCGCGGACCACAAGCGCGCGCACGCCCGCATCGAGCTGCCCCATTCGAGCGCGCCAGTCGGCGAGCGCGGCGGCGCAGCCGGAACACGTCGCCAGGTGCACGGACAACGCGGCACTCGCAGGCTGGTCGAGCGCGTGGTCGATCAGCTCCTCGCGCCACCGCCCGCACGGCGTCATGGTGAAAATCTCCGCAGCAATTGTTTGCGCGCCGAATGCAGTCGCGATCGGACGGTGCCGTGCGGGATGCTGAGAACGTCCGCAACTTGGCGCGTGTCCAAACCGTCGACTGCGCTCAGCAGCAGCACGCTGCGCAAGTGTTCGGGCAGGCAATGAATTTCGTGGCGCAGGCGTGAGGTGAAGTCGCGCGCGGCAACCTCGGTCTCGGCGCTGGCCGCAGGCAGTGCCGAGTTTTCGAGCCAGCTGCTGTTGCGACGCTGCGCACGGCCGGCGGCGCGCTGATGGTTAAGGGCAAGCCGCCGGCTCATGCGCGCGACCCAAGCGCGAAACTTCTCGGGATCCCGAAGGCCGCCGAGTTTGCGATACGCGCGCAGGAACACGTCTTGGCTGACGTCCTCCGCATCGGCCTCGTTGCCGAGGACCCCATATGCGATTTGGTAGACCACGCGTTGAGTCTCCCGCAGGCGACGTTCGAACTCGGTCGCGCCGTGCGCCGATGCGGATGCAGATGCAGATGCAGATAGAGAACCCATGGTTTCCGATCGCGCGCCGGCCACGCTTCACCGCCCTCTCCCTATAGACACCGCCGGAGGCTGGTTTGCTCGCCCAAGGGAAAGGCACCTCATGAGCGATCCGCGCCCCCTCCTCGTCTGGTCCGACGTCATCTGACCATTCTGCTACCTCGGCTCGGTCTGGGTCGAGCAAGCAGCGCAGCAGCTTGGCGTGCCGACGCGGTGGCTCCCGTTCGAGTTGCATCCCGATACGCCGCCGGCGGGTGGGCCCAAGCCTTTTAGCGATGAACAATGGCCCGCGGTCGAGCGCCGGCTGCGCACGCTCGCGCAGCAGGTCGGTGTTCCGATCGAGCCGCCGCGCCGCAACGTCAACTCTCGCCTCGCGCTCGAGGCCGGCGAGCTCGTGCGGGCTCGCGCCGGCGACGAGTCATCGGCCGCGTTCCATCACGAGGTCTCTCGCGCGTTCTTCGTCGATGGTGCCGACATCGCCGATCTCCAGGTCGTCGCCGAACTCGCCGCGCCCTTCGGTATCAACGAAGACGATCTGCGCGCGGCGTGGACGTCACACGCGTATGCCGGTGCAATCGCGGCCTCGATGCTGGCCGCGCGCGCTGCGGGCGTGACGGGCGTCCCGGCGTTCGGCTGGCCCGGGTCGCGCGCCATCAGCGGGATGATGGAGGCGCAGCGCATCGTTACAATGCTGCAAGGCGCGGCGCGCTAGAGCGTTAGCGCGAGAAGCCCGCCCCAACGCCATCAATACAGGCCAAGCGATGGAGCGCACGCCGCTTGAGCGGGGGCTCCGGCACGGCTCGGCCCGGCGGGCGGGTCGCCGCTGTCTGAACCGGCGGCGACGAAATTGCGGGGGCCTACGGAACTGCGCGCCGCTCGTCGAGGAAGAGTTGAACCTCCGCGAAGAGCTGCATGCGATTCTTCTCCATGATGATCGTATGCGTGCCTTCGCCGATCTGCACGTAGCGCTTGTACGGCACGTTCGTGAGCAGCTTGTAGTACGCTTCGTCCATGTACGTAGGAAGGTCCTGATCCCACTCGGCATGGACGAGCAGGGTGGGCACCGTGATGCGCGACGGATCGTAGAGCGGCTTCCCCGAGGCCCAGTACTCGGCGGTGTCGGCGACCGTGCCGTTCGGCGCTCGCAGCACGGGTGGAATCATCTTCGAACCAACGGGATCTGACGCGAGCGTCGCCGCCGCCCACTGCTCGAACCACCCCGCCGGGATCAGATCGCCCGCCTTCTCGGGCGCGACGCCGGTCAGCCAACGAGTCTTCGCCGACGACATCGAGACGCTCCGGTACGCGCCCAGCGGACCGCTCTGGGCCGTGAGCACGACGTTGCCCGCCGCGCGAAGCCACTGCGGCGCGTAGAGTACCAGCTTGTTCACGTTGTCGTTGTGGTCGGCCGTGTACATCGCCATCATGGTCGTCCCCCACGACCAGCCCATGAGATCGATCTTGCCGACGCCGCGCTTCGACTTGATGTAGTCGACGGCGGTGCCGACGTCTTTGACGGCGGTAGCCGTGCGCACGATCGGCGCGTTCGCGCTCGCGGGCTGATCCATCTCCGGCGGACGGCTGGACTTGCCGTATCCGCGCACGTCGACCAGCCAGACGTCGTAGCCGTGCTGTGCGATGTAGTCCATCCACGACATCCCCCCGAGCGGTAGGTCGAACGCCGTTTCGGCCGGATACGTCGATCCGTGCACGAACAGGACGACGTTGTCCGGCCGAAAGGCCGCCATCCCCCGGGGGTGCTTGTTGCGGAGGTAGAGGCTGATACCGGCGTCACCGGTCGATACCATGAACTCCGCCATCTCGATTGGCGGCGCCGCGGCGCATGGAGCGGCTAGTGTCGCGAACGCGACGGCGGCCAGTATAGCAATCGAGCGCATCCGGGGGCACCTCGAGGCGGCAGGCATACGGACTAGTTCGCTCGACGGATTTGGCGCCGACGACGAGAGTCCCCGCGGCTGCGGGGGTCTCCCGACGGGCAATGAATCCGTACCTGGGCGAGATCGGCGGCGCGCCGAGCCGAGCTCCTACTGGTTCGGCGTGGGGGTGAATATTGCAGCGTAGTACGCAGAACTCGGCTCTCGGCGGGCTCTTGACCGTCGCTTTCCTCGTGGTCGCAGCGCTTTGGCCACTCCGCGCGGAGGCCCGCCTTGGCCCCGGCGACCCGGTGTACGACGCCGTGGCGAAGCGCGTCAAGATCCCGATCGCGCCGAACGTCGAAGTCGTCGAGCGGAATCCGCCCAACACGATCAGGCTGGACCCGTACCATATCGAGCTTCGCAACTTACGGTTGCTGGCATCGGTGTTGCGCTGGAACGAACAGGAGCCGGGCGTTACCGGAGACATCCAACTCTACAAGCCGTCACCCAATACGCTCGGTTCCGTAGCGAGTCTCGAGCGTTCACTCCGCCAGATACGCTATTACCGCGAACCGGCGAGCGCTGCAGCCATCACGGAAGACCAGCCCGGCGGACCGCGAAACGACGTTTGGTGTCCGTCCACGAAGAATCCGCGTTCTACGGCGTTGGCTGTGGAGATCGTGCTGGTCGACGGCGTTCCCGCACTGAACTTGAAGACGTGGCCCAGCGGCGAGTTGCCGGAGTGCAGCGGCTGACCCCACGGCCTCAGTTGTGCACCGCCGGCGCGAACGCGATCCTCAGGATGAGCGGCAGGTTCGCGAGCAACACGGTCGCCCACGTGAGTGCGCGATGCTTGTCTTCGGCCAGATAAAAGATCCGTGCCGGGAGATACAGCAGTACAGCGCAGGCTGCGATCACCACAAGCCGTCCCAGAACGTCGGTGAGGCTGCCGGGTCTTCCCAACGGTGTCCCGGTCACGATCTCGCGGAACGCCCCGCTCGCGGTCACGCTGACCCAGAGGATCTGAAACCCGATCACGTTGAGGTAGATGAACGCGTCGCCAAAATGCGCGGCCGCCGGTGTGGTGAGAAACGTCCAGCGTGGCGGCTTTGTCGGCGGCACGAAATAGCGGTAGACGAAGCCGACGCTGATGATGCTCCACACGAAGCCGACGAGAGCGAGCACCACGCTCACGTCTGCGCCGGCGGAGAAGACGTCGCCGAGAATGACTACCGCAGCCCCGCACAGAGCGAACATCAGCGCCAAGTACGCGAACATGAACCAGAACACGAGACAACCGGCGCCCGAGTCGGTGCCGAACGCATTCCTCTGGTGGAAGGACCACCGCCTCAACAACGGGCCCAGCGGCTGTATGACGATGAGGGCCGCAAAAAAGAGTCCGACCGCGAGCCGCGCCCGCATGTCCGTGCGGGCAGCGTGCACCAGCGCGTTAGCAAGAATCGCAAGCGCTCGAAAAAGAAAAACACCGGCACCGAAGACCACGAGATCGAGCACGATCCCGCGATTGTTCGGGGCCAGTACCTGGCTACCGAAACCGCCCGGCATGCGTATCGCTGCTTACCTCCGGCGCGGACGTTCGTGGCCTCTCGGGCGCGACACCTACGTCGCCCGCCTGTTGTCAAGAGTGGCGGGGCGGCCGTCGGGTACGCCGAAACCGACGGGCATGAAAAGGCTGGCACTCGTCGCGGCGTTCGCCGCTGCCGGCTCGGTCGCGCCGGTACGAGCCGCCGAGCCGGGAGCGATCGTCGTCTTCGCGGCTGCCTCGTTGCGGGAAGCGTTCGACGCCGCAGCGCCGGCGTTCACCAAGAAGACCGGCGTGGGAGTATCGTTCTCGTACGGCGGATCGGACACGCTCGTAACGCAGCTCAAACAAGGTGCCCCCGGCGACGTCTTCGCGTCGGCGAACGAGGCGCAGATGAAGGTGGCCGTCGATGGGGGTTTGCTCACGACGTCGCCGCGGCCGTTCGCCCGCAATCGACTTGTCGTCGTCGTCCCCAAGGACAATCCGGCAAAGATCTCCGCGCTGGCCGATCTCGCGAAGCCGGGCGTTAGAGTAGTCCTCGCCGCCTCGAACGTCCCGGTCGGAGATTACGCGCGAACCGCATTCCGCCGGCTGAACGGACAGCCAGGGTTCCCGGCCGATTTCGGCGGGTTCGTCGAGCGCAACGTCGTCTCGAACGAGCTCGACGTCAAGGCGGTCGCAACGAAGGTCTCACTGGGAGAAGGCGACGCCGGCGTGGTGTACGCGACCGACGCGACGGCCCCGGCTCTCGCCGGCCGAGTCAGGATCATCGCTTTCCCGCCCGGCACGTCACCGGAGGCAGTCTACCCGATCGCCGCACTCAAGAGCTCGTCCAATCCGGCCGGTGCCCGCGCCTTCGTCGATTTCATGCTCTCACCGGCAGGCCAAGCGTTTCTGCGGGCACGCGGGTTCGTGTCGCCGTGATTGGGAGCTCAACAATGGTGATGCGTATCTTCCTTGCCACGTTATTGATCGCCGTGTTCTAATTACCGGGCTGCCGGTGCCGCAGTGGCGGGCCCCGCCCTGCGCTCCGATGTTGCGGCGTACATGCATCCGCAGCGTTTCGTGGATATCGGCGGCCACCGGATGAACCTCTATTGCACCGGCAGTGGCTCGCCCACGGTCATTCTCGGCACCGACGGAGACGACGGAACGCCGGCGTGGCGATTCGTGCAGCCGGCCTTACGGCTAGCGCGGGACGAGCGACGCTGCTATTGGTACTCGCGATCCGGTTGGAAACGTAGGGCGGCGATCCTCCCGTCGGGAGTGAGACTATAGCTGACGAGCAGTCCCTGATCACCCTTGGTAAGGCGGAAAGTCGAGAGCGTGCGCGTGGGGTCGTTCGGAGCCGGGATGCGCATGACCAGGGTGAGTGTTCCGCCGGGCCAGACCGGTGAAACCAGCTGTTGAACGGACTTCGTGGCCTCCGGAGAGATGAGCTTGGCCAAGTCGGGCGTGGTCTGGTCGCGGATGTCTTGGCCCGCAGAGATGCGGTCGAGCAGCGAGCGAAGTGAGGCTGCGATCGCGGGTTGCGCGTCGGCGATCGCGGTGAATTTCGGTGGGAGCAGCGGCGCGTCGGCGAGGCCGGCGATGACATGCGCGAACATGGCCGGGCGCGCGTGGCCGCCGTCGAGGTTGGTGAGGACGACGACGGTGAGCGAGTCGTCCGGATACCGGGAGATGTCGCACGTGAAGCCTTGCCAGGCGCCGCCGTGCTCGATGACCTTGTGGCCGTTCTGGTTTCCGATGAACCATGCGAAGCCGTATCCGGCCGGGTTGGGCTTGCCGTCGTTGAGCGGAAAGACCGTCCACATGCGGTCGAAGCTGGATCGTTTGAGGAGTTGCGTGGTATAGAGGGCTGCGTCCCACCTCGCGAGGTCGAGGACGTTGAAGTAGAGCGTGCCGTCCGCGGTCGAGTTGAAGGTGGGCGAGACCCACTCCTGATTCTTGAGCTCGGTGCCGTGCAACTCGTAACCGGCGGCGCGATTTGGGATGATGTCCGCGTCGCTGATGAGGCGCGTCGCGGACATGCCCAGCGGCTTGAAGATGCGCCGGTCGAGGAAGTCCGCGTACGGCGCTCCGCTCACGCGGTGGATCAGGATGCCGAGCAGAAGGTAGTTCGTGTTGCGATAGTCCCACTTGTCGCCGGGCGGATTTTCGATCGGCAGGGCTTCGACGTTCTTGACCAGCTCGTCTTCGGTGTAATCCATGCGGAACGAGAAGGGACCGCCGGGCTTGGTGCGCTCCGGAGTCTCGTACTCGGAGAGGCCCGAGGTGTGGGACAAGAGGTTCTTGAGCAAGATCGGCTTCCAGCTTGCCGGGGCGTCGGGAAAGTACATGGTGATGCTGTCGTCGAGCGAAAGTTTGCCCTCCTCGACGAGCATCATGATGGCGGCGGAAGCGAACTGTTTACCGACCGAGCCGGACTGAAAGATCGTCTGGGGCTTGACCGGGACGGCCAACTCCACATTGGCCGTCCCGTAGCCCTTGGCGAGCAGGATCTTTCCACGGCTGTAGACGCCGACGGCGACGCCGGGGACGTGTTCGCGCTTCATTTCGCGTACGACGAAGGCGTCGATCGTCGCGACTTGCCCGCTCGTCAGCGCTGGGCGGAGCGCAGCCTGCGCGGGAACGGATACGGACAGGGTCAGCAGCGCGACAGCGCAGACGCGCTGAGTAAGGGCTCCGACTCGATGCATTACCTTTGCTTGAACCCCATTTGTTGCAGCCAGCCCGACGGCAGCCCGATCGGGACTCTTCGTGCGAACGTCGTATTCCACACGTAGTCGGTCGGTAAGGGTTTGCAGTTCGTGTATGTGCTCGACCCATTGGCTGCGTTCCACGATATAAACACGTGGGGTGGGCGTACTTGTTTGAACCCCGAGCTCTCCGTAAGGGGGTACGTTGCTCCCTGTGCGGCGGCCACCACCGCATCGTCGAGGGCTGGTTGTCCGCTCGACTTCACGATCGCTGCGTTCGTGACGGCGCCCGCGGCATCGACATGAACGCGTACGGACGTGCTGTATTCCGCGGCGACCGACAGGCTCTTCATCGAGTCAGGAAACGCCGGCACACCACCGTGAAGCAGGCTCGGCACCTTACATGCCGACGCGTAGCGGGCGCTCCAGCCCTTCGGGTACGATGGAGCGACGATGGAAAACGCGCCTGCTTCGGGGGTCCCAAACCCCACGGCGGTCCGGATCGTCGCTGCGACTGGGACGCAGTTGTGGAGTGCAGGGCCGTAGAGCGTCGACATCACGAGATGCGTGACGTGCTCCGCCATACCGGGATAGGGCGGCGCTGAAAGGATCGTCACCTTGCGCGGCTTGCCCGCCGCGTCCACCGTCAGATCGAACGTCGCAACGTTCGCTGCGCCGAACCGGGCCACGACCTTGCGTGCATCCAGGAGCTCATACCCTGGGGGATCGGTCGGCCGTTGCAGATAGGCCGGGGCCAGGAAGAGATGAGCGACGATACCGTGGTCCCGGACCGCGCACGTCGCGGCAACCTGTGTCGGTGCAGAACGTAACGTAGCCGGCTGCGGCGCGTAGGCGAGCACCGGCGAAACGGATTGGGTCACGAGCGCGATGACCGCGAGCACCGTGAGTGCACCTCCAAGTGCCGAGAGCGAAAGGCGTAGGTGCCGCGGGCGAGCGTCGAGGAGGCGCTCGATGCGCTCGACGATCGCGTGTCGCGAGCCGAGAGCGCTGGGAGCGGCGAGCGGTCCGCGAAAGCGAACCCTGCCCGCCAGCGTGGCCAAGGTCTGCGCAAAGGCGTCACCCGCGCCGGTCCGTGCGACGACCCAATCGTCGCACGCGATCTCACGCTCAATCGAGAGTCGGCGCATGACGAACCACGCAGCAGGGTTGAGCGCGACAAACGCCTCGGCGATGCGCGCCAGAGCATTCGTCCACACATCGCGTCGCCGCAGGTGCGCGACCTCGTGAATGACGATCGTTTCGACGGCGTCGGCGGGTAGTTGCTCGACGATCGATGCAGGCAGGATGATGGCCGGCCGAACGAAGCCGGCGGCAAGCGGGACGTGCACGCGATCCGAGAGCAAGATCGGATAGTCGTGGACGGCCGACCACGGCCAAGCATCGCGTCGGATCGCGGCGAGGGCGCGGACGTCGAGCAGGAGCAGGACGCCGCGCGCGCTGGCTACCAGCGCCCAGACGAGCGTAATCGCCAAAGCCAGGCTCTGGGGTATCGTGATTCGCGACTTGGACGAGGCTTCAGGTATTGGTTCGCCGGCCGTGACGACGGGCTGGGACGCTGCTGCCGCCCGATGGGCTCGCGGTCGTGAAGCCGTGACGACCGCCGGGCCGCTCTGCGCGCTCGCCGCAGCCGGGTCAGGCGCCGGCTCGGAGCTCCGCTCGGACAGACCGACCGTTATGACCGGGATCAGCATCAGTGCCACCAGGGCGCTCAACCAGATCGCGTAGCGCGTCGCGGCGCCCAGCTTCGGTAGACACTTCAAGCCCAGCCACACGACGCCGACGATCAGCGCGCCCTCCCAAATGCTGTCGAACAAGGCGGCGACGATCGGGAGCGCCGCGTCGGCAAAGGGAGCGCTCATTTGCGCGCTTTGGATTTGCGCTCGAGCAGCTCGCGAATCTGTTCACGATCGGCGTCGCGCAACGGAACATCGTCGAGGAGCGTCACTGCAAGCGCGTTCGGCGAGTTTTGGAAAAAGCGTGCCAGCACGTGATTGACGGCAGACTTCGCCGCGTCATGGCGTTCGACGAGCGGACGGTACGTAAACGCGCGCCCGGTCTCCTTGTGCGCGACGTAGCCCTTTTGTTCGAGCGTGCGCAGCGTGGAGAGGACGGTGTTGTACGCCAAGGCCGGCGGCGGCAGGGCCCCCGTAACGTCGGACACCGTCGCTCGCCGCTTCGTCCACAGCACTTCCATCAACCGCAGCTCGTGGTCAGTGAGCACAAGCGCTCTTTTGCGGGGCATCGTACCTCCTAGTATCGTAGTTGCACCTTACACCACTGGGTGCCTTCTGTCAACTAGTATCCTAAGAGGCGCGCGCGCATCCTCGGGACCGGGAGCGAACCGCCACCCAACCTATTCGCGGGTGGTGCTGAGTATGCTCAGGATGTTGCCGTCCGGATCTTTGAACCACACGACACGCAGCCCGTCGCCCGCGACGTGGATGTCGCCCTGTCGCTCCAGTTGAGGTAAGTCGTAGTGCTCGAAGGCGACGCCCTTTGCTGCGAGGGCTTGCACGATCGACTCCAGATCGCCGCCGACGGCCCACGTGACGACCGTCGCCGCGTTGGTGCCGGCGTAGTGTGACCGATAGACTTGGATCTTCGAGGCTCCGCTCCGGTACATGATGACTTCCGGATTGTCCGAACCAGCTTGCTCCCTGAGGCCCAGCGTGTCCCCGTAGAACGTGCGGGCCGCGCGTAGATCCTTGACCGCGATCGTCGCGATCGCGTCGTTGTCTCCCAGCATGTCGATCTCCTCAATGAGCCAAGGTGACCTAACGCGTAAACCCGGTGCCGCTTGTCAGGTTTCTGAGCACGCCGTTCGCGGCTCGACAGGCTACCCACACAGAACCGGCTAAGCCAGGGTCCGGCGGCGCAGTGCGGCGCGCGGAGGATCGATGGATGCACGCTTCGACTTGGTGATCCGCGGCGGAACGGTTGCGGACGGCACCGGAGGCGCGCCGTTCGAGGCGGACGTCGCGGTGGCCGGCGGTCGCATCGCTGCGGTCGGGACGATTCCCGGACCGGGCCGCGACGAGATCGACGCACGCGGCCGGCTCGTGACGCCGGGTTTCGTCGACATCCACACGCACTACGACGGCCAAGCAATCTGGGACGAGCGCTTCGCGCCCTCGAGCTGGCACGGCGTGACGACGGTCGTCATGGGAAACTGCGGCGTCGGCTTCGCGCCGGTGCACGCCGCCGACCGCGACCGGCTCGTCGAGCTCATGGAAGGCGTTGAAGACATTCCGGGGACGGCCCTCCACGCCGGAATCGATTGGCAGTGGGAGTCGTTCGGCGACTACCTCGACGCGCTCGCGCGGCGGCCGCACGACATCGACTTCTGCGCGCAGCTCCCGCACGGCGCGCTGCGCTTTTACGTGATGGGGGATCGCGCGGCGCGGCTCGAGGAAGCCACGGCCGCGGACGCCGCCCGCATGCGGGCGCTCGCGGCCGAGGCGATGCGGGCCGGAGCCGTCGGCTTCTCGACCTCGCGGACGCTCAACCACCGCACGAAGAGCGGCGACCCCACCCCGTCATTGCACGCGACCGAAGCCGAGTTGACCGAGATCGCGCTCGGGCTGCGCGACGCCGGACACGGCGCGATCGAGATGATCTCGGACTTCGATACGCCCGATGCCGCCACCGAGTTCGCGATGATCCGCCGCATCGTCGCGGCGTCCGGATGCCCGCTCACGATATCGCTCGCCCAGCGACACGGCGTTCCCGACCTGTGGCGCACGCTGCTCGACATGATCGAAGCCGCCGCCGAAGCCGGGCTGCCGATTTCGGGCCAAGTCGCCCCGCGTCCACTCGGGGTCCTGCTCGGCCTGCAGGCGAGCTTGAACCCGTTCTCGACGCACCCGTCGGTGCGTGCGCTCGCTGCCGAGCCACTGGCCACGAAGGTCGCGGTGATGCGCGACCCGTCGTTCCGGGCGCGCGTGCTTGCCGAAGAGCCCGACCCGGCCCAAGCGGCGTTGCGCCGCCGGCTGCTGCGGATGGAGACGTTGTTTCCGCTCGGCGACGTGCCCGACTACGAGCCGCCGCGCGAACGGTCGCTCGGAAGCATCGCGCGGCGCGAAGGCCGCTCCGCCGCCGAGGTCGCCTACGACATGCTGCTCGAGGACGGCGGGCGCAGCTTTTTCTTCGCGCCGTTCGCGAACTACGCGGCGTACGATCTCGACGTGTGCCGTGAGATGCTGGCGCACCCCAACACCGTTCCGGGTCTGGGCGACGGCGGCGCGCACGTCGGGGTCATCTCCGACGCGAGCTTTCCGACGTATCTCTTGATGCACTGGGGCCGCGACCGCAGTCGAGGCCGGTTCGACGTGGGCTGGCTGGTGAAGCGCCAGACCGCGGATACCGCGCGCGCCGTGGGCCTGCACGACCGCGGCGTCATCGCGCCGGGGATGAAAGCGGACCTCAACGTGATCGACCTCGACCGTCTGCGGATCGAACGCCCCGTCATGACCTTTGATCTGCCCTCCGGCGCGAAGCGGCTGCTGCAGGCGGCGCGCGGCTACGATGCGACAATCGTCTCGGGCGCGATCGTCTATCGCAACGGCGAACCGACCGGTGCGCTGCCGGGAGCTCTGGTTCGCGGGCCACAGGTCATGGAGGTCGCGTGATCGCCTTCGAACCCAAGCCGTTGGAGACGCACGTCGCTTGGCGCGCGAGCGACGTCGCCGATCCCGCGACTTGGACGGTCGAGCTCGACGCCGGCGATCTGCGCGAGCTCGACGCGGCGCTCGCCGTCGCGAAAGCGGTGTCGGTGGATCTGCGCGAGATCGGGCGCGAGCAGTTCCCGCTCGATGCGCTGGCACAGAAGCTCGCAGGCGTCGAGCGCGAGCTCATCGACGGCCGCGGCTTCGTTCGACTGCGCGCCCTGCCGGTCGAGCGGTACGGCGACGACGACCTGACGATGCTCTATTGGGGGATCGGGACGCACCTCGGCGACCCGTGGGCGCAGAACAAACACGGCCATGTGATGGGCGATGTCACCGATCAAGGAAAGGGCTACGACGATCCGGACGTGCGTGGCAACGAGATCGGCCTCGTCGCGCTGGACTATCACACCGACGGCTCGGATCTGGTCGGCCTGATGTGCCTGCGCGCCGCGCGCAGCGGCGGGCTCTCGTGCGTCGCCAACGTGGTCGCGATCTACAACGAGCTCGTGCGGACGCGGCCCGACCTCGTGGCCGCGCTCTACGAGCCCCTTCCCTATGACTACCGCGGCGAGCAGCCCCCGGGCGGTTTGCCGTACTACACGTTCCCCGTCTTGAGCGAGCACGCGGGGCGCCTGTTCGTGCGGTTCATCCCGAAGTACATCTCCGCGTCGCAGCGCCACCGGGAGGCGCCCCGCCTCGCGCCGCAGGCTCGTGAGGCGCTCGAGACGGTCAGCGCGATGGCGAACGACCCGCAGTTCAACGTCTACATGGACCTGCGTCCGGGCGAGATGCAGTTCATCAACAACTACCACGTGCTGCACGGTCGCACGGCCTATGTCGACGATCCCGCGTCCGGATACAAGCGCCACCTCAAACGGTTGTGGCTCGCGACGCGCTCGCTCCCCGGCCGGCCCGTCGTCTTCGGCAAGCACAACGCGCACTGGGCCGAAAACCGCAGCGTCAGCCGCATCCGACCGGTCGAGAAGGCGGCTCGACCGTCGGCATGATGTAGGCCGTTACGTCAGTGCATTCGGATCCACTTGGTCGAGGTGCCGTCGTCCGTAGTTCCGATGAAGAAGTTCGGGTTCCCGAAGCGAATCCGGCTGGTATGCGCGACCCCCAACGGCTCGGGCGGACCCATCCGCGTGCAATTCCCACCGACACAGATCGCCTTGGGTGAATAGTCGGTCCAGGTAAAGCGCATCGTTTGTCCGGCGGCATCCATTCGGTAGGTTCCGGCCAGAGCGTACGCCATGCCGGCATGATTGCTCACGCGTTCGCGAATACGGCCGTCGGCGGTGATGGCCAGGATGATGTAGAGGCCGGCTTTCCGGTTCTCCCAATCGATAGTGGTCGACCAGCTTCCGACCAGTTGGCTACTCGCCGGCGCGGGAGCGACATACAGCAGCGCCAGGACCGCTCCACACGCGGCAGCCATGAGATTTCGCATCATTCAGTCTCCGTGGGCAGCGTTGGAAAATCATGCAGCTCGTCAGCGATCGCGTAGAGTGCGAACAGCAACGCGACCACGACGACGCTGGGAACGAGCACGATCCACGGTGCCATCGTCATATTGCTCTGCGCGTTCGCGAACATATTGCCCAGCGACGCCCGCGGGGGCTGAACGCCGAAACCGAGGTCCGACAGGGTCACTTCTAGCAGCAGCGCGCAGCCCGTAAGACCGACCACGCTGCCGAGTGTCGCCAGGCTGAGCGCTCGAAACGCCGGAACGATCGCGGGCCACGATACCGCAGCGATGATGAGCGCAATCCCAAGCGGGTTCATGATCGAGGTTACATGCCGCGTGGCGAAGACAACTACCACCGTAGTCAGCATGAACGGAAGCGCGGCGAAGGGGCGAATGCCGGCGGTGCTGAGCGCGCCGCGGTCATCGAACCAAGTCACTGCCATCGTCGCCTTCGCAACGACGGCGCCGATCGCGGTCGCGACGATCGTTGCTACGACCGCAATGCCGAGCGAGGTACCCATGCCAACGAGTAGGCGCGCCAGCAGGTCGCGACCGTTCTCATCGGTCCCAAGTGGGTGCCCGGCAACGCCTGGCGCCAACGGATATCCCGACCAGTGGACCTGATCGATGAGGTACGGGCCCACCGGTGCTATCAGGTTTGCGCTTGCGGCTCCCAATGCGGCGACGCCCAGCACAAAGCACGCGACGATGCCGGTTGCGGAGAAGCGTCGCGGGCGACTCGATGGTGTCGGCCGCGCCCCCGTCTGTTGCGCTAACCTCCAATCCCCAATCCCCAGCGCGAACTCGGAACAGAGCTTGACCAGCACGATGCAGATGACGTATGTGAGAAGGAAACCCGCGGTCAGCCCGAAGTCCGCCTGCGCCACACCGCTGTAAAACAGTCGGGCGATTCCGGGCCACGCAAACATCGGCTCGATCATGACGCACGCCGCCAGCAACGGCGGTCCGATCAATGCAGCCGTCAGCGCCCCCGTTGCAGCGAGGCACCGCAGCGGCACGCGCGAAGCGCTGTCTGATACGCGTATGACGTCGTAGAAGATCAGCGATGCCCAGGCCCCAAACGGCACCGCCATTGAAGCGACCGGCAGGATCAGGTGGTTGAATCGATCGCGCAGGTCGAAGCCCTCCACGGATGAGATGCCGGCCGGCGGCGGCCAAGGCGAAAACACCGCGGCCAGTTGGAGCAGCATTGCTAGCGGGAGTACCGGTAGCGCTCGGAAGAGGAGCTGCAAGCCGGCCAGAAGCTCGCGCGCCGGCGCGTGCGCTCGCGCCCGGACGAAGCCGACAAGGGCGCCGAGCGTGATGGCGGCCAGCAAGGTGACGAGCGCCAATTCGAGCGTCGCCGGCAGCCGCTCGATGATGCCCTGTGATACGGGCTGCGCGTCTGACGTGGACCAGCCCAGATCGCCGTGGAGGACTCGGAACAGCCACGTAAAGTACTGCAGGTAGAACGGCTCGTCAGCGCGGAGCTCATGGTGGTACGCTGCAGCGAGAGCGCTCGGCTTAATTTTCAAAAACGCGAATACCGCAAACGTACTCGCGACGAGCAGCCCCAGACTCGTGAGGAGGCGGTACAGGCGATCCATCTGAGCGACCCTCCTCCACCGGCTCGCCCCGGCGGGCGAGCGGCGCACCTCTCATTCTAGCGAAGAGGGCCGGGCCGACACAACCTCCTAGACTCCGCCATGACTGAAAACGAGCGTATCGAAAAGGGCGGCGCGATTCGCCGCCAGGTGCTGGGCGCGGAGCACGTCGATCGGCCCGGCCCCACCCCGACCAAGCTGCAGGCGGCGTTTCGCCAGTTCACAACGGAGCATTGCTGGGGAACGGTATGGGTCCGCGAGGGCCTTTCCCACAAACAGCGCAGCATGCTCAACCTCGCGATGCTGTCGGTGATGGCTCGTTGGCATGAGTTCGAAGTTCACGTGCGCGGCGCGTTGAACAACGGCGTGACCGACGACGAAATCGTCGAGATCCTGCTGCAAGCCGGTGTCTACGGCGGTGTTCCGATCGCCGCCGAGGGCTTCAGGATCGCGGATCGTGTGATCGCGGAGTATCGCCCGACGGGTACCTGACGCCGAGCACCGCTCGTGCCCGAACCGGCGCGCGCCGCAGTGGCGTATCAGGTCCGTCATGCAACACATTTTCGCGATCATCGCGGCCACCGGAGCACTGACGATGCCGCAAACGGGCATCGCCACCAACGCCCCCGTCGCCGTCAGCACCTGCTCGGTTAGCGACTTCCTCAATACGGCGAGCGTTGCCGAGTTCGGCCTGACGACCCCCTACCGCATGCTGCAGCTCAGCTTTGCGAACACCGACGACGTCGTCGCGACCCAAGTCACCTTCGACGTGATGCGCGACGGGTCGCATACGATGGTGACCGACCGTGGCCGCTTCAGCAAGGGCGTCTCGATCGAACGGCTCTTCGACGGCAACACCGGCTCGTACGGCGACGGAGCGGCCTCGTGCACCGTCGCGGCGGTCACGTTCGCCGATGGCCGCCACTGGACCGCGCCCGGCGGCCCAGCGACGACAGCTGCTACGCTGCGGTAGCCATTGCGGTTCGCGGTTGCGCTCCCGAACCGCGAACCGTGCCGGCGACGTACGCCGGATGTTGTGTCAATTCGAATGACGTCCTTGCGCTCGTGCGGCGCCACGTTCATCGTCACGCTAGCGGCGGCGTTGCTCATCGGCCCACCGGCCGCGGCGCAGTCGTCGCCGCCACCAGCGCCGTCACCGGCGCCGTCGACGCAACTCCCTCCTGCGTCGGCGGCGCCACCTGCGTTCTCGTTTCGCGGCAGCTTTCGCGCCTACGACTTCACGCGGCAGAACGCGAGCACCGGGATCGGCGGCGCGGGCCAAGTGAATCAGCAGTCGATCGAGTTAGGCCTCGCGCTGCATGCGGACTACCGGTTCGCGGACACGCCCTTTTCGGTCGGCGCATCGTACTTGGTCGCGGTTCCGACGAACGGCTGCGTGAGTCCGGTTTCACACCTGAGCCCGCCGTGCGGGAAGCTCAAGGCGCCGGCGCTCAATCCCGATGACTCGCTGCCCGGCTTCGCGCTCAACGCGCTGTACGAAGCATACGTGCAGTACAAGAACCCGCACCTCAACGTCAAGCTGGGCGACCAAGTCTTCAACACGCTGTGGACGAGCTCGTCCGACACGCGAATCAAGCCGACGGCGTTCCAGGGCATCGATCTCGTCTACTCGGCATCGCCGGTCTGGTCCGTCGAGCTCGCCGACATGATCCGTTTCCAAGGCCGTGTCAACTCGACGTTCGAGAAGAACACGCTGATGACGTCGTTTCCGGCCGGTACGGCCGGGACGCCGGCAAACACCTTCGTTCCCGGCGGCAACAGTATCCCGACAGCCGGCCTGCAGTACGCGCGGATCGGGTACGCCGGAACGAACGGGTTGACCACGGCCGTGCACCTCTACCGCTTTGACGACATAGCGAACTTGGCGTGGGTGGAGGCGAAGTATACGGCCCTCGGGCAACGGACCAAGCCCTTTGTGGCGTTTCACGGCGGCTACGAGCGCGAGACCGGCGCGGCCGTCCTCGGAAAAATCTATAGCACGCCGGTCGGCGTTCAGGCCGGCGGCTCGGCGTACCGAAGACAGAGATGTCGCTGGACGAGTTGACGTTCGAACAGGCGTACCGAACCTTCGCGATTCGCCTGCGTGCGGTCGCGTTCGAGGTGCTGGGCGACCCTGACGCCGCCGAAGATGCGGTGCACGCTGCCCTCATGCGGGTGTGGAGCACGCGCGCATATCGTCCCGAGCGCGGCGCGCTGCTGCCGTTTCTGACCTCGTGCGTGTGGCGCGAAGCGATAGACAGCCTGCGCGGTTCGCAGCGCCGGCACGAGCGCGAACTGCGGGCGGTCTCTGAAACGCCGGTCGCCGTCGACGAAACGGCCGCGATCGATCCCGTCGAGGCGCGCCGCGTAAAACGCGCCCTCGAAGCGCTGCCGTCGGCACACCGCGACATCGTCGAGCGCGCGTACTACGACCAGCGCACCCTGGCCGAGATCGCTCGTGAGACGAGCCTTCCGCTCGGAACGGTGAAGAGCCGTTTGTCGGCAGCGCTGCGCCGGCTTCACTCCGCCTTCGGCGAGATGCGATGACGCTTTCTCCGGCGCGCTCGTTTGCAGTGATCCGCAGCGCGCCGTCGAAGCCCGCCGCATGGGGAAGCTTGCTCGGGCGCTCCTGTCCGTGAAAGGGGTCGCCGCGGTCCTCGCACTTGCGATCGCGGCGGTGGTTCTGGGCGCGACGATCTTTCGCCAGTCGCCTCAGGTGACCAAAGTCGTCACCGCGGTCGAACAGTACTTCGTTCCGGAGCCGGCGACGCTGTTCGGCAAGGACCAGCTCAGCGTTCTGGTCATCGGACTCGACTATGACTACGATCGGCTCGACCAAGAGACCTCGAAATCGTCACGCAGCGACATCATCATGGCGCTCAAACTGGACTTCAAGAACCATCGGTTGAACGAGCTGTCGGTGCCCCGGGATATGGTCGCGACCATGCCCAACGGCCAGAAGGCGAAGATCAACCAGGCCCAGTCCGACGGCGGGATCACGACGTCGAAAGCGGTCATCGCCGACTGGCTCGGCATTCCGCCGTTCGACCGCTATGTGGTGATGCGGATCAACACGTCCAAAGACCTCATCGACGCTGTCGGCGGCATCGACGTCGCGGTGAAGAACTCCGACGCTCTCAAGGGGATCGGCCCGAACGGCCCGGTCGACTACGACGACAGCTGGGGACACCTGCACGTGCACCTCAAGCCGGGCTTGCAACATCTCAACGGCGAGCGCGCCGTTGGGTACGCGCGGTTTCGGCACGATTGGTGCAGCGATCCGTGCCGCATCATGCGCCAGCAGCAAGTCATTCACGCGCTCGTCGAGCGGGTCACCCGCAATCAGCTCAACACGCTAACCCACGCGCGAGCGCTCCTGGACGTGGTGCACAAAGACGTCGACACGGACTTTACGTCGCAGGAGCAGCTTTCGTCGCTCCTCGCCCTCGCGCACCTCAAGCCGCGCGATATTCACACGGCGCAAGTGCCGTACAAGGCGACCGTCATTCTCCCGGACTACGGCGACTCGCTGGTTCCCGACGATGCCGCGAAGGAACGGCTCGTCGCCGCGCTGCTCCGGGAACCGGTCGCCGACGTCGCCGCCGTCCCTTCGAGTGCAGCCTTGGGCGACGTCCGGATTCGCATCGAGAACGGGACGACCGTGGTGGGTCTGGCCGCGCGCGTCGCGAGCGACCTGCGGCGCAAGGGGTTCAACGTCTCGGAGATCCGCAACGCTCCCACCGACGATTTCGCCGTCACGCGGATCGAAGCAGTTCCGGCGGCATCCGCGGTATCGCTGCTGGTGCAGAAGGCGCTGGGACCCAGGGCGACGATCGTCGCCGTGCCGTCACGGCGCTCGAGCGAGCAGAACGCGCCGGACGTCACGATCGTGTTGGGCCGGGACATCGTCGGTGGGAGTCGCTAGAATGGCAAGCCGACTGGGTGCGCTGCTCGCGGTCGGCGTCGGCATCGCAGCGCTCACCGCGCGACCGTCTTTCGGTAGCGAACGCGGGTACGAGGTCTGGTTCGCCGGCCAAGTCCTTTCCGTCGACGCGCAGGGCGGGCGCTTGCGGGTTGCCCGCGGGCCGACCGAGACCGAAGGCCGCGGCATCGAAGAGTGCGTCGCCGCGGGTGCCGGCCTTCGGTTCGTTCGTCCCGGCATGCACATCGAGGCGCAGGCCGACACGCGGCACCGCCCGTGGAGAATTCTCCACCTGCGGGTGATGCGGCGCCAGAACCCGCCGCCGGGGGGCGCAGCCTCGCAGGTCGCGCTTGTCCGGGGACCGGCTACTTTACCGCGCTGACGTCTTGCTCGCTCACGGCCGCACCCTTGTTTCCCCACGCCGAACGAACGAATGTTGCAACGGCGGCAATGTCGCCGGCGGAGAGCTGCCCCTTCCATGAGGGCATCATGCTGCGTCCGTGCTCGATGAGCCCGATCATCCCGCTCGCATCGCTGTTGTTGACCAGTGAATCGCCGGCGAGCGCCGGAAACGTCCCGTGGCCTCCGCCTTGTCCGGCCGCGCCGTGGCAAGCCGCGCACTTCGACGAGTAGATGGAGGCTCCGACGGTGCTGAGGACCGCCGGGCCCGACGCCGCCACCTGTTGCTCGGTCACACCGGGAGCCTTGTTCGTCCAGGCGGAGCGGATGTAGGTCGCGACGGCCGCGATATCGGCGTGAGAGAGCTGGCCTTTCCAAGCCGGCATCTTCCCGTTGTATGTCGTGCCGTTCACTGCCAGCGCGCCGGAGCGCCCGTTCACGATCGTCGCGATCATCTCTTTGGGATCGGCGGCGCTCACGTGAGGATTGCCGTTGAGCGGCGGAAACGCGCTTGTTCCCTGCCCGCTCGATTGGTGGCAGGCCGCGCACTTGGCGGCGAAGATCTGCCCGCCGCTCAGGGCGGTAGGATTGCGTGCCGCGGCGACCTGCTCCGTCGTAACGACTGCGGCTTTGTTCGTCCACGCGGATCGGATGTAGGTGAGAACCGCCGCGATGTCATCGCTCGAAAGCTGGTCCTTCCAGGCGGGCATCGCGCCGCTAAACGTCTTCCCGTTCACCAAGATCGGCCCGCTGCGTCCGTTGAGGACGGTAAGAATGAGCGTCGACGTATCGGAAGCCGTCACGTCGGCGTTCCCGGCAAGCGGCGGGAACGGTCCGCCGCCGGCGCCGTTCGCTTGGTGGCAGGCTGCGCACTTCGCAGCGAAGATGCCCTTGCCGTCCGGCACCGCGGCGCCGGCGGGGGATCTTGCGAACAGATGCAGCGTCGATGCGCCCGCAGCGATGAATGCACATGCGAGCGCGGCTGTCACGTAGCGGCTCATGCGGTCTCTCCAAGCCCAGGGCGCTCGGCGCCACGAAGAGGGGTTGCCGCTTACCTAGGACGGTACGGCGACAAAAGCCTTGCGGTTGGTACGGAACCGTGCGAACCGGGTAAGGGTGAAGGTTCCTCGTCCGCCGACGCTACTACCGCCCTCGCACGATGGACCGAAAGAGAAAATCCATGCGTGCCTCAGCGATCGCCCTTGTCGGGGCCATCCTAGCGGTTGCCAGCGTCAGCGTCCCGACGTGGGCCGCCAAGCCTCAGACTGCGGCCCTCCCCGTCCTGAACATCGTTGCGACGGCGGACCAGAAGTTTGCGCCGGACCACATCGTGCTGCACGTCGGCAAGCGGCAAACGCTGCGCTTCACGTCGGCGGCCGGCGTTCACGGCGTCGCATCGAAAGAGCTCGGGATTCCATCGACGATGATCACGTCGGAGAAGCCCGTCTCCGTCAGCGTCACGCCCAAGAAGGCGGGGACGTACAAGGTCCAGTGCACGATCGTGTGCGGTCCCGGCCACGCCGACATGGCGTTGACGATCGTCGTCAAGCCGTAAAACGCATGCTGCGAGTCACGCTCGGCGCTGCGTGCGTCGCAGCCTTCGTCTTTGCCGGCCGCACGCCGGTTCTCGCAATGCCGACCTTTGGGGAAGCGTACGGCGTCTCGTGTTCGCAGTGTCACACCGCGGTGCCGGCCTTGAACGCGTACGGCCGGTACGTTCAGCGCTCGCAATACGCATACATGGACGCGGCGGTGCTCAAGAAGGTCGTGCCGCTCTGGGTCGGCTACCAAACGAACTACGATTCGCAGGCCTCGGCGCCCGACACGCACAGATTAATCTTCGGCAACGTCGCCGTCCACGCCGTGGGCCTCGTCGGAGACAATTTTTCGTATCACGTGCAGCAGTGGCTCCAGAATGACAACCAGGGCGGCGGCCTCGACACGGCCTGGGTCAGCTACAACGGTCTGTTCAAGCACAACGGCTATCTCGAGGTCGGCAAGCTCGAGGTTCCGGCCCCGTCGCCCTACAGCATGTGGTTGGAGATCGCCCCGTTCAACACGCCCGAGGTCACGGTCGGCGAGCACACCTACCAGCTCGACGCGAACCGGTGGGGCGCGAAGGCCGGATACCTCCACGGGTCCCTAAGCGCCGAAGCCGCGTACGTCGGCAGCGACGCCGACCTCAACGGCGCCTCGGACTTCGTCCCGGGCAACGGCAAAGCGCTGCAATACCGTGCCGCGTTCATGCGCCCCAAGAATCCGCTCGAGGTCGGAGTCTACGGGACGACCGGAACGTTCCCCATCTCCGACGGCCTCACCGACAGGTTCTCAGCCCTGGCCGGATATTTCCAGCGCGATCCGACGCATGGCGTGCCGGGTGTGCTGTTCGTCTACCAAACCACGCACGACAGTTACCCCATCGCCGGAGCTACCGCTCCCGCAAATGGCCGCGGATATATTCTGAACGCGTACCAGCCGATCTTCAAGGACAAAGTCGTCGTCGGGTTTCGGCGCGAGATGACGGACGACGGGATGGGCACGATCAACCATTACGGCAACATCGACCTGACCGTCCAGATCGCGAGATATCTGCGGCTGTACACTGAAGTGGGGCTGTCTGGAACCAACGCCGGCAACGGCGCCGACCGGATCGGTACGCCGGCATGGCGCGCGTTCGTCTGGTGGACGATGCCGGTGGCGAAGGCCAAGCGGTAGACGCGATCAGACGTCGCTGATGCTTAGCGGCCGCGGCGTCCGGCGGTACTCCATGTTGTACGCCGCGCCCCTGGCGGCTTGCGGGCCGTAGTACCGCTCGACCACGCGCTGTGCCGTGGATCCAGCGCTGAGGCTACCGAGGAGCGCGGCTGCGGTGACGAGGGCGTCCTTGCGTTTGCATAGTCGCAGGGTAGCAGCGGCACTCCCGAGCGTCTTGTACAATCCTTGCAGGGTTGGCTTTACGGTTGCTTGACGTCGCAGGGTTTCAGAAACTCCTCACGATCTTCCGATAGAGTGCGAGACGAAGGATTCGTAGCCAAGGAGGGTTTCCGTGCCGCTTCTGTTCCGCCGTGCCGCGCATATCGCCGCGTTGTGCTTGTCGTGCTTCGCCGGCCTCGTCGCCGGCGCGACCGCCGCCGACGCGCCCTTGCGGATCCCGCTCGACGCGATGAACGGCTCGGGGGAGAGCGGGGTCGCGATCCTCACCCCCCAGGGCACGAAGACGCTCGTGGAGCTGCAGATGAAGGGCGGCTCCGGCGACCCGCAACCGGCGCACTTCCACACCGGGAAGTGCGATAAGTACCAACCGCGCCCGCTCTACATGCTGCGCTCGGTCGTCAAAGGCGGATCGACGACGACGGTCGACGTGCCGTTCGAGAAGCTGACCGCCGGCGACTTGGTCATCAACGTCCACAAATCGTTCGACGACATCGCGACGATCGCCAGCTGCGCGATCGCCAAGCCGAAGTAGCGTTCGATGCGCGTGCGGTTTGCGGTCGGTGCGCAGATCGCCATTGGATCGTGTCTCGGAATCCTGCTGATGATCGCCGTCGCGGTCGTGACGCACCGCGGCATCGCTGCGATGTCGCTCGCTGCAGCGCATACGGAAGCACTTCGATCCGTTGCAACCGAGGTTCGCGAGGTCGTGTCGTCGGCGCTGGCGGAGCAAAGCGCCGTGCGCGGGCTCGTCGCAACCGGCGATCCCGGATACCGCGCGGAGCTCGCACGCGCGCGGGCAGCCTTACGGTCGAAGCTCGCCCGGCTTCGCAATAGCGATCAGACGACGCTCATCCCGGTCAATCGCCTCGAGCAGATCGACATCTTCGAGCAGCAGATCGAAGACGGCGCGGCGCTGCTCGACCGCAACTACGTCAGACGTGTCGCCGACGTGCTCGCGGGCCGTCGCGCGGCGGCAGTGCGCGGCCTGCGCAGCGACGACGCGCAGTTCGCCGCGATGCGAGGCCAAGCCGAGAAGCTCTATGCGTTCGCCGCGGACGGTGCGCGCGCCGCCGGCGCCGAGCTCGATGCTGCCGGCCGGTCCGTCGTGACGACGCTTGCCCTGAGCACCGCCGTCGCAATCGTGATCTTCGGCCTGGTGGCCCTAGTCGTGGGCCGTTCGGTCAGCGTCCGGCTGCGACGCGTGACCTCCGCGCTGCACGCGATCGCTCACGACGAC
Organism: Vulcanimicrobiota bacterium; assembly: GCA_003140215.1. Lineage (GTDB taxonomy): Bacteria > Vulcanimicrobiota > Vulcanimicrobiia > Vulcanimicrobiales > Vulcanimicrobiaceae > Vulcanimicrobium > Vulcanimicrobium beijerinckii. The sequence continues at coordinate 997,549 of PLJL01000004.1, forward strand.
GTCGAGCGGCTCGTGCGATCGTTCCGTGCGTTGGCCGGCGGCGATCTGGACGCGTGCTACGAGACCGCGCGTGCGCCGCTGGGAGCGGCGTCACCGGACGAGATCGGCGTGCTCTGCGCGACCTACGACGAGCTCGTTGCCGGGATGCACGAAATCGCGATCGCCTTCGGCGCGATGGGCGAGAGCCTGCGTGCCACGGTCGGTCAGATTGCGAGCGTTTCGGAGGACTTGGTCGCCGAGAGCGTCGCGGTTTCGGCGAGCACCGCGGAATCGGCAATTGCCGCCCGCCAGATCCTCGGTGCGGTCCGCGATGCGACGCTCGACTCGGGCGAGCAAGCCAAGGAACTCGACGACGCGCACGAACGCGTGACGGTTCTGGCCGACGGTGCCGCATCGATCGCCGAAGCGTCGCGCCGCCAGGCCGATGCCGCAGCCGCAGGGTCGCTCGCGGTCGCCGCACTCGATGACGAGATCGCGCAATTCGATGAGCTCGGACAACGGCTGGCGTCGTCCGCCGTGGAAGCCAACCGTCAAACTGAAGACGGGTCGGGCGCGGTTCGGCGCGCTGCGGAATCGATGGCGGCGATCGGCGCGCTGAGCGCCGACGCGGCAGCTATGATCGACGCGCTCGAACGGCGCTCGGTCGAGGTCTCCCAGATCGTCTCGACGATCGACGACCTCGCGGACCAGACGAATTTGCTCGCCCTGAACGCCGCGATCGAAGCGGCCCGGGCCGGCGAACACGGGCGCGGCTTCGCCGTCGTCGCCGGGGAGATCCGCCGGTTGGCGGAGCGTTCTCGGACCTCCACGCGCGAGATCGATGCGATCTTGGCCGCGACGCGCAACGACGCGGTTCGCGCGGCGCAGGCGATGCGCGAGGCTTCGGGTGCGACCGCACGCGGGGTCGAGCTCGCGCAGGCGGCCGACGGCGCCCTCACCGCGATCCGCGCGGCGATCGAGTCGACGTCCCGCATCTCCGGGGACGTCGCCGGGGCGGCCGCGCAGATGCGCCGCGCCTCGGGTGAGCTCGCCGAGCGCATCCCCGCCGTCGCGGGGGACGCGCGGCAGAACGCGGCGGGCGCCGCGGAGCAACAACGGGTGAGCGGTGAAATCCATCGGCTGGTCAGCGCGATCGCGGAGAGCGCGGCTCGCGGCGCCGTGACCATGCACCAGATCGCGACGGCGACCGAACAGACCGCTGCGCAGCTCAATCGCGTCGACGCTTCGAGCCATCATACGCGCGAACGCGCCGAAGCGCTCGACGAGCTCTTGAGCGCCTTTCGGTTCGCCAAGGAGGCGAACGCCACGCCCGCGGAGGCATTCCGCCTCGTCGCGTTTCAGGGAGGAACCCGCGCATGATCCGCAAGCTCACCTTTGCGGCGGTCTGCGCCGCGACCATACTGGCCGGGGCGGCGCGGCGCGCCGAAGCGATTCCGGCCTTCTCGATGCAGACCGGCTTGCAATGCGATGCCTGCCACGTCTCGCTGCGCGCGACGACCGAGCTCGGCGAGAGCTATCTGCGCAACGACCTGCGTCTGCCCAATCTCGGCATGGGCGGAAAGCCCGTGGTGGCGCTGCGCGGCCAGCTCGCGTACACGAGCGAACCGGATCCCTCGCTGCTACCCAAGGCCACGGTCGACGAGGTCGAAGCGTTCCTCGCCGTTCGCGTGAATCGCGAGTTTTCCGCCGCCGGACAGTTCTATCTGCTCGACGGTGGCCGGCCCGGGTCGACGCGCGAGGCTTGGATCCAATACGAGTCGCCGGGATCGTTCGCGGGCGCGCCGGTCCGCGCAACGCTCGGGTCGATCACGCTGCCGCTCTCCGTCGATCCCGAGACGTTTCGTCAGACGAACCAGCACTATGCGGTGTTCGACCAGACGGTGGGCGCCAATCCGTTCGCCTTTATCGATCCGCGCAACGCCGCCAGCCTCGCGGCCGGCAGTCCGGTCCGCGGGCCCAGCATGATGTTGGTCGTTGCTCAAGGGCATGACCCGCATTCCGGTCTGCCGCAGGCCGGGATCGACCGCATGGTCCAAGCGCAGGAAGCGATCGGCGGCCTCGTGCTGAGCGCGTACGACTACGCAGGCCGGCGCGATCTGGGGCCGATCGCCGATGCGTTCCAGCGCCGCGCAGTCGGCGTGAACCTCTATCGCGGCCGGCTCGCGGTCGAGACGCTGCTGCAAACCGGCTTCGACACCAGTCCCAACGGTGACGGTGTCGGCATCGCGTCGAGCGGCGGGTTCCTGCAGCTGCGCTATCAGCTTCCGCGCGCCACGTTCGTCATCGTCCGCTACGACGGCGTCAACGACACCGGCGGCGATACGTTCGCGCGTTCGCTCACGGTCGGCGCGACGCGCCTCATCTCACGCGGCGTGCGCCTCGGAATGGAAGACGTGATCCAGCACGCCGGACGGACCACCCACACGCTCAATGCGACGCTCGGCTTCGGCGTTTCTAATACGCGGCAGGGGTCGGGAGCCTACTGAGCTATTCGTGCAGCACGGCTTCGAGCCGATAGCCGTCCGGATCGCGAACGAATGCGGCGTAATATCCTGGGCCGTATTCCGGGCACAACCCTGGCGCACCGTCATCGGTGCCGCCGAGCGCGAGGGCGGCTGCATGGAACGCGCGCGCAGCCTCGCGGTTCGGTGCGTTCAAGGCGATATGCGAGCGAGCGCTGGGACGAATGTGTTCTGCGGGTTCTTGCTTGATGGCCACGCTGTCATCGCCGCCGGCCGTTCCGTACCCGGACGCATCGCCGGCGCTCCAAACCCGTACGAATCCGAGCGAACCAAGGACGGCGTCATAGAACGCCGTGGACCGCGCGAGATCGGACACGCCGATCGAGACGTGATCGAGCATCGGCCGATTGTCGGTCACACGCTGCCTTGGGCGCGGAGCGACCCGAGCGATATCATCCATTCGTCGATGCGGCACGCGATTGCGTCCCGGACATTGCGCGTAGCGGCGAGCCGTTCGCCGAGCGTACCGGCGAACGATGACGGATCGGGGAACGACCAATGCAGGCGCTCACCGCGCGTCGGGTGTACGGGGCACGCCTGAGCGCGAGCCTCGTCGCAGACGGTCACCACGTAGTCGTACTCGCGCGATCGAATGTCGGGGTCCTGCACCGACTTCGCGCGCAGCCCCGAGATATCGATGCCGGCCTCCCGCATCGCGTCGACAACGACGGCGTTGAGCGCGCCGGCCTCCAGGCCCGCACTGTGCGCACGGAGCCGCTCGCCGTAACGCGCGTTGACGAAGCCCTCGGCCATCTGGCTGCGAGCGCTGTTGTGAACGCACACGAACAAGACCGTCTCGAGCGACTTCACGGCGAGCCTTCGCCGGTTGCGGCACGCGGCATGACCACCGCTTGTGCCGCTGTCCCGGTGACGGGAGCCAGCCAAGCGAACAGCGCCGTGGCGCCCAGGGCGCCGACCAGCTGCGCAGCGATGAACGCCGGCGCGTCCTGCGGCCGGATGCCGGCAAAGGTATCGGTGACGGAACGCGCGATGGTCACGGCCGGGTTCGCGAACGACGTCGACGGCGTGAACCAGTAGGCGCCCACGATGTAGGCGGCGACCGCATACGGCGTAGCGGCGGACCGGCCGCGGACGCAGCCCCAGATAACGGCGAGCAAACCGAATGTCGCGACGAGTTCGCTCAGCACGAGCAGCGCGCCCGAGCGCGCATGCGTCGAAGCGAAGAAGAGCGGCAGCCCGAACATGCCGTTGGCTAGCGCGGTCCCGCACAGCGCCCCCGCGATCTGTGCTACGACGTACGGAACGACGGATGTCCACGCGAGGCCGCCTTGCCACGCGTCGACGAGCGTCACGGCCGGATTGAAATGCGCGCCCGAGACCGATCCGAACGCCAGGATGAGAGCGACCAGCGCTCCACCTGTCGCAAGCGCGTTCGCGAGGAGCGCGAGGCCGGCGTTGCCGCCGCACAGTCGCTGCGCCATGATCCCCGACCCGACGATCGCCGCGAGCAGCAATCCCGTTCCGATGAATTCCGCGACGACCGGTCGCAGGTTCATCGCGCTGCGTGCAAGCGCCGGCAATCGCCGCCCGAACGGCGCAGGGTGAGACAGCGCTCCATCTCGGCGATCGCCGCGTGCGCCCGGGCACGATCGAGCGCCACGGCGCGGTTGAGACCGGCACGCAACCATTCAGCGTTCGGCACGTGGCCGAAGAGCATGCGAATGCGCAGCACGATCCGGGTCAGCGCCATGCTACGCGCAACACGTCGTGTCGGCATCGTCGCGCACGTCGGATTCGGCGTGGACGAAGTAGGTCTCCCAGCGCCGGCCCTCCGGGTCGGTGGCCCAGACCTTCGTCTGAACCGCGTAGCAACAGGTCTCCTCGCGTTCGACATCAACCGCGTGGCCGGCCGCTTGCAGCCGCGCGAGCTGCGCGCCGACGTCGTCGGCGGAATCGACCACGATGCCGAAATGCTCGCCGTCGCCGGCTCGAGCCGCGCCGTCGAGGTCGAGCGCGAGCTCGAGCCCCGGCTGCTCGGTGATGAAGAGCGCGTAGTCAGGGAGTCGCTTGACGGGCTCGGCAGCCAAGAGCGTGGAGTAGAAGGCGACGCTGCGGTCGAGGTCGCGCGTCGCCAGGTTGAGATGCATCTTCATGCCAGGGCCCTTTGCGGGATGACGGAGTGCAGGGTCGCTTCAAGGCGGTCTCGCGCGTCGGCGGCGAGGCGATAGTACACCCAAGTTCCGCGCCGCTCGCACGTCACCAGACCGACGTCGCGCAGCAGCTTGAGGTGATGCGAGACCGTCGGTTGCTCGAGCGGCAGGGCGCCGGTGAAGTCGCAGACGCAGACGTCATCCTCGGCGCGGGCCAACGTGGCGAGCATCGTGAGGCGATGCGGATCCGCCAGGGCCTTGAGGAGAGCCGCATCGGCGGCGCGATCGGTCGCGTCCACCAGGGCCGGCGGGCAGCAACGCTGCATTGACATTCGTCGATTCTAGAGATTATATTTGAGATTGTCAATACAGGGCCCGGCCGGCTCCTCCGCTAGATCTTCATGCTCGCATGGGGCCCGTGGTCGCTCACCTGCGCCTTGAACCAGGCGTGGATCGCCGCCACGAGCGCCGGATCGTGCGCTGCGTAGGTGATGGCGGCCCCGCTCGGCAGCTCGGAATAACGGACCGTGATGCGCTTCGCTCCAGCGTGCATCGCTTGCAAGCCGGGCATCGTGCCGCCGTGGATCGCCGCCGGATCGGTGAAGTCACCGCGCGCGAAGGCCTGCGCCTCTTTTCGCAGGTGCGAGCGCACCAGACCGACTTGTTTGGCGTCCCCGGTATGAACGGTGACGGTCTGGACACCGCCGTCGGGCGTCGGTACGAACCGGTGCATCGTTGCATTCATGCTGAAGGGCATGACGTGCTCGCTGTTCCGTTCGACCTCGGTCTGCCGAGGCGTGGCACTTGCGGCGCCGATCGACGAGAGTGCGGCGACGAGCGCCGCCGACAGGACAGTGATTCTCAACTTCGTTGTCACAGGGTTCCTCCAGCAGCAGATGGTTCGATCATACAACTATATGGTTGCATTTCACAACTATGTGGTCGGCCCTGTTTAGCCCCGGTTAGGCGCCGGCGGCCGGCTGCTGGACGAGGCCGACGACGTGGCCTTCGGGTCCTTTCCTACGACCTCGAAGTGCACGACCGGATATCCGATGGTCAGGCCCTCCCTCGGCGGTGGGTGCTCGAGAGCCTATTGGTGATTGTCGATCTCGCCGCCCTTCGTTCGACGTGTGGGTAGAGGCCTCGATACAGCCGGTCGGAACCGTCCGGCTGCCGAGCGCGAACCCCCCCGCCGAAGAAGGACACACGACGATGCGATTCATGGTGCTGGTCAAAGCCACCGCGGCCTCGGAAGCGGGCGCTATGCCGACCGAAGAGATGCTCAATGCGATGGGCCGGTTCAACGAAGAGATGGTCAAGGCCGGCGTAATGCTCGATGGCAACGGACTACAGGCCAGCTCGAAGGGCGCGCGGATCACGTTCTCCGGCGGGAAGCAAACCGTGATCGACGGCCCCTTCACCGAGACGAAAGAGCTCGTCGCCGGCTACTGGCTGATCCAGGTGAAGTCGAAGGAAGAGGCGATCGAATGGATCAAGCGCGCCCCGTTTAGCGACGAAGAGATCGAGATTCGCCAAGTGTTCGAGCTCTCGGACTTCGTCGACGGCGGGGTCTCGCCCGACAACGAAGCCTTGCGCAACGAGCCCGGGCTGATCGCGCAAGCGCATAAGCTCAAGAACGCCTGATCGTCCGAGCGAGCGCCGTGCCGGCTAGCGATGCGCATCGCGCGATCGACGCGGTCTGGCGGATCGAATCGCCCAAGCTCATCGCCGGCCTCGCCCGCATCGTGCGCGATGTCGGCGTGGCGGAAGATCTCGCCCAGGACGCGCTCGTCGCCGCGCTCGAGCGGTGGCCCGAGTCGGGGATCCCGCACAATCCGGGAGCCTGGCTCATGGCTACCGCGAAGCATCGCGCGGTCGACCTGCTGCGCCGCAGCGCGCGACTCGACCGCAAGCATGAGGAGCTCGGCCGCGAGCTGGTGGCTCGCGAGATCGCGGCGCCGGATTTCGAAGCCGCGATCGATGACGACGTCGGCGACGACCTCCTGCGTCTCGTGCTCATCGCCTGTCACCCCGTGCTGGCGACCGACGCGCGCGTCGCGCTGACGCTGCGGCTGCTCGGAGGTCTGACGACCGAAGAGATCGCCCGCGCGTTTCTCGTCGCGGCGCCGACGATCGCGCAGCGCGTCGTCCGTGCCAAGCGGACGCTGTCCGAGGCGCGCGTCCCGTTCGAGGTGCCGCGCGGGGCCGAGCTCGCCGTCCGGCTGTCATCGGTGCTCGAGGTCCTGTACCTCATCTTCAACGAGGGGTATGCGGCGACGGCGGGCGACGACTGGATGCGACCCGCGCTCTGTGAGGACGCGCTGCGTCTGGGCCGGGTGCTCGCCGAGCTCGTCCCGCGCGAGCCCGAGGTTCACGGTCTCGTCGCGCTCATGGAGATCCAGGCGTCGCGCGCTCGCGCGCGCATCGGCTCGGGTGGCGAGCCCGTCCGGTTATCCGATCAGGATCGTGCGCGCTGGGACCGCCTGCTGATCCGGCGTGGCCTCGCCGCGCTCGCGCGGGCCGAGCAACTCGGCGGCGCGCTGGGGCCGTACGCACTGCAGGCCGCGATCGCCGCCTGCCACGCCCGCGCCCACGCGTTTGCGGACACCGACTGGGCGCGCATCGCGGCGCTGTACGATGCGCTCGCGCAGCTCGCACCGTCACCGGTGGTGGAGTTGAATCGGGCCGTCGCGGTCGCGATGGCGTTCGGCCCGGCCGCCGGTCTCGAGCTCGCCGATGCGCTGATGTCGGAGCCGTCGCTGCGGGGGTATCACCTCTTGCCCAGCGTGCGCGGTGACCTTCTCGAAAAGCTCGGGCGCTCGGCCGAGGCGCGCTTGGAATTCGAGCGCGCGGCCGCGCTCACGCGAAATGCGCGCGAGCGCGAGCTGCTGCTCGAGCGTGCGGCGGCGAACCCGGGCTAGTCGGTGCCGCAACCCTAAGGCGGCAGCCCCCCGGCCAGGTTCGGCCTGCTGCCGCGGCCAACGGCTCGACGATGATGATGAACGTAGCGCGGATCGGCGCCTGCGCGGCGATCTCCGTCGTCGTGCTCGGAGGCGCGGCCGGCGCCCAGCCGACGCCCTCGCCGACCCCCGCACCGACCCCGATCGCCTTTTCGGCTCGGGCGCATGCGATCCTGACCGTGACCGCGCAAGGCAACACGTACTCCGGCGCGGTCGAACTTGGCGTGGCGCAGCGCGCGAATCTGACCCGGGTCGACGTGCTGTCGGTGAAGAGCGACACGTTCCCGGTACCGCCGATTAGCGGCACCGTCGTCATCGACCGCCGCGCGAACACGCTCACCGTGTGGAGCGACGTCACCAAGCAATTCCGCGTGCAGCCGTTCTTGCCGCGCGCGGCCGCGAGCCCGACGCCGCGGTCCGGCGCCAGCCCCCGTGCGACCGCAACGCCCCGTCCGCCGCAGGGCGGCACGTCGCCGTTCAGCAAGCTCGAGGTCCTCGACGTAAGCTTGAAAATGACCGGGCACACCACGACGGCCGGCCTTCCGACGACCGGACTGGCGTTCGATCTGCAGGTGCGCAACAAAGGCGATCAAGCTACGTCGCACGTGGCGGCGACGACGCAGATCGCCGACGAGTTCGTCGTGTTTCCCATGACGCTCGACGTGTCGCTCGAACCAGGCGCGGCGCCGTTCAGCGCAAAGCTCTCCTATGCGGTCGACGACCTGACCCGCGGCCTCCCGCCGCTGACCCGTTTCGCCGTCCCGGCCGGGTACAAGCAGGCGAAGTCCCTGCTCAACGTCATCTTCCCGCGCGGCCTAAACACCGTCCGCCCGCCGTCCCCATTGCCCACCTCGACACCCTAGCCCGGGCGAGATGGCTCGCGGGGATCTGACGCGCGCTGAGTTCGAGCGGGTCGTCGACGAGGCGCTCGAAGCACTTCCGAAGCGGTTCGCCGACCTCGTCGAGAACGTCGTGATCGCGGTCGAGGACGAGCCGACCGAAGACGACTACGCCGCGTTCGAGGACGACCCCGACGCCGGTTCGGAGTTGCTCGGAATCTACCGCGGCGTCGCGCTCACCGAGCGGACGCACGACATGCTGTTGCTCCCCGACGAGATCGCCGTCTTCCGCGGACCCATCAACCGCGTCGCGCGAACGCGGGCCGAGGCGGTGCACGAAGTCCGCGAGACCGTCATTCACGAGCTCGGCCATTATTTCGGGCTCGACGACGACGAGATGCCGCACTGACGCGGCCCGGCTACCTGATCCTGCGGTCGACGCCGTCCCAGGCCGGGACGGGAACCTTGGCATCCCCGCTGAGCGTCTCGACGATTTGCTCGAAGAGCTGCGACGGACCCAACGGTTTGGTCAATTGCTCGTCACGGCCTATGCGAAGCAGACGGATCCGCGGCGGTGCGGTGATCCGGCCGATTGCGTCCGCGATGCCGACCGCATCAACGGTATCGACGTCGGCGATGACGATCCAATCGCGGTCCGCGCCGGCGCCGGAGGATTCCAGCGCGGCGATCGCCTCCGCGGCCGTCCGGTAGGATCGGTTCGGCAGCCCCCAGGCGTTGGCGTATCGCGCGACGATCTCGTGGAACAGGTCGTCCGTGGACACCAACACCGCGCGCCCGCCGGCGATGTGACGCGCCGCCCCGTTGACGCTCGACCGGCCGAATCGAGCCGTGAACCAGAAGATCGACCCGATGCCCGGCTCGCTGGTGACGCCGATCTCACCCTGCATCAGTTCGACCAAGCGCTTCGAGATCGAGAGCCCGAGCCCGGTTCCGCCGTTTGACGCGGACGCGTCGCCTTGGACGAACGGGTTGAAGAGTTGCGGTATCACCTCGGCGGAGATCCCGATGCCCGTATCTTGCACTTCGAAGCGCACCGTGACGTGCCGGCTCGATGTTGCGACGGGACGCGCGCGGACGACGACGCACCCCGATGCGGTGAATTTCACGGCGTTGCCGACGAGGTTGAGGAGGATCTGGCGCAGCCTGCCTGCGTCGCCGCGCAAGACCGCAGGGATCAACGGATCGACAAAGGTGTGGAGCGTGAGTCCCCGCTGTCTGACCTCTAGCGCGAGCACTCCGGCGGCGGCGGCGACCAGCGTCTCGAGCCTGAAGACGCGCGTCTCGAGATCGATCTTGCCCGCCTCGATCTTCGAGAAGTCCAAGATGCTGCTGATCACCGCGAGCAACGCCTCGGCCGCCGTGTCGATCGTCTGGGCGTAGGTACGCTGGCGCTCGTTGAGCGGGGTTGTGCCGAGGAGCTCGGCCGTTCCGACGATCGCGTTGAGCGGCGTGCGCAGTTCGTGGCTCATCGTGGCGACGAACTCCGACTTCAAATGCGACGCCCCGACGGCTCGATCGCGCTGAGCGGTCATGTCGACGTGAAATGCATCGGATAGGCGCGCCTTGACGAGCGTAGCGGTTACGCGCGGAAGCACGAACAGCATCGCGCCCGCCGTGACCGCTGAGGCGATTGCGGTGATGACCTTGAAGTCGGCTGATAGCCAATACGCCGGAATCCAGAGCGTCGCGATGTCCAGGCTATACGCCGCGCCGCAGGCACAGATGAACGTTCCCAGGGCGATCACGACCCAAGGAAATGGGATCTTTTCGCGCGTTGCAAAGACGAAATATGCCAGCGCCGCGGCGATCGCGATGTCGGACGCCGCAGTGATCGCATCGGCGACGACGTGCGTCCAGAGGAGAGGCGGGCTCCAAAGATAGCTCGCGCCGTGGGGCATGAATGCGACGTCGTAGGGGCGCAGGAACACATACGCAGCGACCGTCACCGCGAGAAACAGAGAGGCGCCGGCCAGCGCTGCGGTCCTGCGAATGGACATGCGCGTTACACGTCAGCTTTGGCCGGCGTGGTCCAGCGGTCGATCATGGTGCGGAAGTCGTTGATCCGGACCGGCTTGGAGAGGTAGTCGTCCATCCCGGCGGCGAGGCAGGCCGCGCGATCCTCCTTGAACGCGTTCGCCGTCACGGCAACGATCGGTACGTGGGTGCCCGTCGTACGCTCGTCGTCGCGGATCGCACGCGTCGCCGCGAAGCCGTCGAGGTTCGGCATGTGACAGTCCATGAAAACGAGGCCGAAGTGCCCGGCGCGCACCGCGGCAAGCGCCTCTACTCCGTCGGAGACGATCGTCAGCGGCACATCGAGCACCTCGAACTGATGCGTGAGAATCGTTTGGAGACCGGCATTGTCCTCGGCGACCAGCACCCCTGTATGCGTGCCGCTTGCAGCGGATGGTACCTGCGGCGGCGCCTCGCGCGGGCCTGCGGCGGGATCGTTGTCGAGCGCCTCCACGATGCGGGCGAAGGCCCGTGATTCTCCAACTCGCTGCGAGTCGCGCTCGCCGTTTTCGGCTCTGAGCAACTGCGCCGTGAACCAGAACAGCGAGCCGCCCTCGGGCTCGCTCTTGACGCCGATCTCGCCCTGCATCAGCTCGACGAGACGCTTGGAGATCGCCAGCCCGAGTCCGGTTCCGCTGTACCTGCGCGACGCGGAACCGTCACCCTGGACGAATGGCGAGAACAGCTTGGGCAGGATCTCGGGGGCGATGCCGACGCCGGTGTCCGCAACCTCGAATCGTACGGTCGCGCGCGAATCGGAGATCCCGATCGGCAATGCGCGAATGATGATCTGCCCGCGCTCCGTGAACTTCACGGCGTTGCCGACGAGAATGAGCAGGATTTGACGCAGCCGATCCGCGTCCCCGCGCAGGACGCGCGGGATCAGAGGATCGACGGAAATGTCGAGCGTCAGCCCTTTTTGCCGAGCGTCCTGCGCGACCACGTCGGCGGCCGCCGTTAGAAGATCGTCGAGCGCGAAGTCTTGGGCCTCGAGATCCACCCTTCCGGCCCAGATCTTCGAGAAGTCGAGGATGCTATTGATGACCGTCAGCAGCGCCTCCGCCGACGCTTCGATCGATTCCACGTGGGTGCGCTGCCGATCGTCGAGCGGGCTGTTGCTCAGCAGCTCGGCCGTCCCGATGATGGCGTTGAGCGGCGTGCGCAGCTCGTGGCTCATCGTGGCGACGAATTGCGACTTCAACTGTGAAGCATCGACGGCGCGGTCGCGTTGCAGGCGCATTTCTTCCGCGCGCTTGCGTTCCGTGATGTCTACGATCGCCGCCAGCGTGAAGGTGCCTTCGGGGGTCGAGATCGGGTGCAGGCCGATCTCGAGCGCGACCTGGGTGCCGTCCTTGCGCAATCCGTAGAGATCGCGAGCATTGCGTATCGCCCACGGCTTCGGAGCGCCGAGATACGTGTTGCGCACATCCACGTGGCTGGTGCGAAAACGTTCCGGCACGAGCGATTCGATGGAGCGCCCGATCAGCTCTTCGCTATCGTATCCGAAGAGGTGTGCACCTTGCTTGTTGGCCAGCGTGATGCGGCCGTTGCCGTCTGCAACGATGATCGCGATCGGAGCGGCTTCTACCACCAGCCGCAGATGCTCGGAATCGTGCACGTGGCTCCCCTGGGCCGGCTTACTACGTGGGTCCACGATCGTCGAGCGTGCGATTGTCGGGGCGGGAGCTCAGCAGCGTGTCGACCTGGCTCAGCGCGTGCAGCACTGCATCGAGCCGCTTGGGCGACGGCTCGAGGACACCGTCCCGAAAGCCCTCGACGTTGGCGATCGCTACCGCCAAGTGGTTGCGGATGTCGTGTAGGACGGTCACGCGGGATCGACCATCTTGTAGCCCACTCCGAACACCGTGAGGATGTGACGCGGGTTGGCGGGGTCGGGCTCGATGCGCGCGCGCAGGTTGGCGATGTGGCGATCGAGGGTGCGATCGAAGACGTCGCCCTCGCCGCTCACGCACGCAAGGAGCTGGTCACGGGTCAGCGTCTGCCCAACGTGCGACGACAACACGTCGAGGATCCGGAACTGCGTCGGCGTTACGGTAACCGGCTTCCCGTTCACGTGCACCTCGTGAGCGACGGTATCGATCGAGATCGCCCCGACCCGGCGCTCTTTCCATGAGCTGCGGCGCTCGCCGCGCTCGGCGCGGCGCAGCACGCTCTTCACGCGGGCGACGACCTCGCGCGGGCTGAACGGCTTGACGACGTAGTCGTCGGCTCCGAGCTCGAGCCCGACCACCCGATCGACCTCGTGCACCCGCGCGCTGAGCAAGATGACCGGGACGTCGCGCACCAAGCGGATCCGGCGCAAGACCTCGGTGCCTGAGAAGCCGGGCAGGTTGATGTCGAGGATGACGAGGTCGGGGAGATGCTCCCCGAACTGCTCGACGGCCGCCGGCCCGTCGCCCGCGCACAGTACCGCAAAGCCTTCGTCGCGCAGATACGTGCAGAGCGCTTCGAGCAGCTCCGGCTCGTCGTCTACCACGAGTACTTTGCGCGCTGCGGCAACCTCCGGAGCCGGAGCCGTTCCAACGACGAGCCGCAGACGCTCCGTGTCGTGCATTCCGGTCCTCCCCAACGATGTAATGCGCGTCAAGCGCCCGGACTCACTATTGTACTTGGGCGACAGAGCAAGGCGTGAGCAATTTTGGTCAGATGGATCGCCGAGCGCTCATTTCCGTGACTTGAGAACGATCCGCTCGCTGGAATTCCGGACTTCTTCACGCCGAGCGCAGCCGGCGACGTTACCGTTTCGTGCATGGAGTTACTACACGAAGGCCCGGCCAAAGCGAACGCTCCGTTGCTGGTGAGCCGTCAACGCGTTTTGGAAAAGATCCGTCGTCGCGCTGTGCCGATCACGGCTCTCGTCGCCCCGGCCGGCTTCGGTAAGAGCCACATCGCCCAGCGGATCGCGCGGGTCGACGCCCATTGGTACGAGGTCGACTGCGCGCCGGCCGACGCGCGCCCCAGCCTGGGCCGACAGCTCGCCGCTGCGCTCGCGATCGAAGGCGACGTCGAAGCGCTCGAAACCGGCGAGCTGTCGCGCTTGCTCGGGGCCGCGTGGCAGGGCCGTTCTGAACCGTTGACCTTGGTGGTCGAGAACGGCGAGTATCTCGAAGACGACGCGGCCGCACGGACGCTCGTCGCCGAGCTCATGAAGGATCTTCCGCCGCAGGGCAAGCTCATCATCTGCGCGCGGTACGATCCCGCCGGTCTGCTGAGCGATTTCGCCGCCCCACACCTGCTCACGACCCTGCGCCGCGATCAACTCGCGTTCGACGATGCCGAGATGCGGGCGCTCTTCGCCGCGACGAATCCCAGCGATTCGATGATGTACCGCCTGGGCCGCCTCACCGAAGGCTGGCCGGTGCCGGCGCTCTCGTGCGCCCGAATGGCGCAAGAAGGGACGCTCGACGTAGCGTTTGCCGACCTCAACGCCGGAGCGTTCCGGGACATCTTCGATTTCGTCGACCGCCAAGTGCTGGCGAAGCTCCCGGCCGACGTCCTGCTCGCGCTGTGCGCGGCGGCCGGCTTCGACGACCTTCGCACCGCCGAGCTCGACGGGCTCTTCGGCGAGCGCAGCGGGCAACGCATCGGCAGCCTGTTGAGCCGCAAATACCAAGTCGCGTCGGACCGCGTCGCGCAGCGCACCGAAGTCGGCCCGCTCATCCGCGCGGTCGTACGCGACCGCTACGCGGACAAGGTTCACACCACGCAGCTCGCGCTGGCGGAGGGTTGGGTCGCCGGCGGTCAGGTCGCACGAGCCGCGCAATGCTACGTCCAAGCCGGCGAGATCGCGCAAGCGTCCGAGCTGATTCGCTCGACCGGCAGCTCCGCGCTCGATGCGCTGTACATCTTTTCCAGCCTGCCCGAGCACTACGACCGCGCGTCGCTGCCCTGCTATCCGGAGGTGTGGGCGGCTCTCATCGGCGCGCGCCGTCTCTCGGAGCACCCCGACGTTCTCGCGCACGAGGCCCAGATGGTGCTGGCGAGCCTGGCGCCCGACGCTTCGGAGATTTTAGTCGACACCATCGTCGGTCTTTCCGCGATCCTTCTGGCGGACGCCGGGCGGATCGCCGCGGCGCGCTCCATGCTCGAGCGCGGCCGTCCAATCCCGCAGCAGGGCGCACAAGATGCCGGCCACCTCCATGTGTTGGCCGCTCGCGCGACGATCGATTCGCGCGAGGGATTGCACGACGCAGCGCTGGCGACGTGGCACAAGATGCAACGCCACATCCTCGCCCAACGCACGTGGTTCTCGCAGCTCACCGGTATCGAGATCGCCGCGGCCCGCGCTCGCGGGCAGTGGGAGATCGAGAATCAAATGGTCGAGCAAATGCTCTCGAGCGCCCGCGACGGCGGCGCACCGGCGGTCATCGGGACGGCGCTGGCCGAGGGTCTGTTCGGCGCGTGGCTGGCGGGCGAAGACGATCTCGTCGAAGCCTATCGCACGCAGCTCGAGCTGCTCATGAACGACCACGAGTTGCCGCTGCTGCTCAACTTCAGCCTAGCCGGTTGGGGCCGCAAGCTTTCACCGCGGCCGGCCGCCGCCGGCCAATGGGATGCCTGCGCGTACATCATGGCCGCGGCCGACGATCGTGACGCTGTGCGCGCGTCGGAATACGCGGTTGCGGCACTTGCCGCCGCGGACACGTCGGGCAACGCCTTCCTACGAATCCTGGCCCGCGTCGCGGTGGCCGAAAAGGTGCCCACGGCGCGCCGCCGGCGGCTCGAGGAGGCCCTCGAGATCGTCGCGGGCGTCGACGCCTTCGCGCTGCGCGAGAGCGTCAAACGCCTCAACGAACTCGGCGAGCCGGGTGCGACGCTGACCTCGTTCGTCAACCGCATGCGTGCGCGCAGCGCCGGCTTCGAGCCGTCCAGCGACGCGGTCCGCCTGCGGATCTGGATCTCCGACGGATCGGTCGAGCGCGACGGGGCGCAGCTCGACATCTCCGAGGGGAGCTGGAACCTGCTGACGGCGCTGGCCATCGAAGGCCGGCCCGCAAAGCGCGACGCGCTGTGCGACAAGCTCTGGCCCGCCCTGCCGCTCGAAGCGTCGCGCAATGCGCTCAAGATGTGCGTGCGCCGCACCCGGCTCCAGCTCGGCGATGCCGACGCGATCGTCTCGTTCAAAGGCGGTTATACGCTCGGTGCGGAGGTCGAAGTCGACCTGCGCGAACTGACCACGTTGCGCGCTGCCGTCGACCGGGGGGCCGCAGTGAGCGAGTTTCCGCAGGCTGCGGCGATCTTCGAGCGGCTGCGGCGCGGCCGTCCCGCCGGTGCGCTCGATCTCGAATGGTTCGAATCGACCGAGCACTGGCTGCAGCGCACGACCGTGCTGCTGGGCGAGCTGATAGCGCGCGACTCGTTGCAGCGCGACGACATCGCGGGAGCCCTGCAGATCGGCGAGTATCTCACCAAGCTCGAGCCGTTCGATGAAGCCGGACCGAGCCTCTCGATCGCCGCGCATCTGGCGGCGAAGCGTCGCGGCGCGGCGGTCGCGGAGTACGGTCACTATCGCAAGGTGCTCGACGCGGAGCTCGGTGTCGAACCGTCCAGTCAGCTCAAGGAGCTGCTCCGGACGGCCTAGAGCCTCCTGGCTAGATGCGCGGTCGTTGAGCGTATTCGCTCTGCGGATAGGTCGCGATCAGCCAGTCCAAGGTATCGTTCTTGCGGATCCGAGCGTCCTCGGTGTCGACCTTGCGGTACAGTTCCGCCAGGCCGTGCGCGAAGCGCGGAAGCCACGGATCGTGCGGAAACTGGGCGGCCCAGTCGTGCAGTGCGTCGTCGACGAGCAGCGTCTGCTCGTAGACGGACACGGCGTCTTCGGGATGCGCGGCGACGCGGGCCGAGAGATCGATCAGCGAGTTGCGCACCCCGAGAATGCTCATCTTGAGCCGCCCGAAGTAACGATCCGCCGGGGCGAGCCCAGGCGCGGGTTGGGCATACGCCGGTGCGGCGGCGGCGACGAAGCCGGTGGCGAGCACGATGGCCAAGCAGAAACGTTTCATGCGCGAACCGTCTCACCGCGCGGTAACGCCCCGCGCCAGCCCCAGTAACGGCGCTACGAGGTGGTTCGGCGGCTGCGCTTACGCGAGGCTTCGAGGGCGCGCGGCAGGTCGCGGCGCGGCACGGTGCGCGCGTTGCGCGAAGTGACCTCGGTGCGGCAGTGCGGGCAGACGAGTGACGGCTCGCTAGCCTTTCCGCACACGTCGTGAACCAGGACGCGGGGCGGTGGCTCCGAGCCACGCAGATGGCGGTCGCCGAACTGCAACAGCGCGACGAGCACCGCGTAGAGATCCCGGCCCTTGTCGGTAGGGCTGTATTCAAACCGCGGCGGGTGTTCCTGATACGCGCGGCGCTCGAGGATGCCGGCGTCGGTGAGCCGTTTCAAGCGCAACGTCAGCACGTTGGTGGCGATGCCGAGGCTGGCGCGAATCTCGTCGAAACGCCGCAAGCCCAAGAAGACGTCGCGTAGCACGAGCAGCGTCCACCAGTCGCCAACCACATCGAGGGTGCGCGCGATCGAACAGGATTTCGAGCCGAATGTCTTGCGGGAGCTCACCGCCGTCAGCATAGCGCAAGTTAGTTGCAAAAAGCAAGGGACTAGCGTACGATGGCCCTGATGGCACAGGCGATCCGTCTGACCCCAGCGGCGACGTCCGAACCACCCGCCCGGATCGATCCGCGCACGAGCGCCCTGTTGCGCGGGCCGATCGTCCCGCTGTTGCTGACAATGGCCTGGCCCAATATCGTGCTGATGCTGGCTCAGGCGAGCACCGGGCTGATCGAGACGTTCTGGGTCTCACGGCTGGGCACCGACGCGCTGGCCGGTATGGCGCTGGTGTTTCCCGGCGTCATGCTGATGCAGATGATCGCGGCAGGTTCGCTCGGCGGCGCGATATCCTCGGCGATCGCGCGTGCGCTCGGTTCGCGGCGCACCGGCGATGCCGACGCGCTCGTCCTCCATGCGCTCATCGTCAACGTCGCGCTTGGCTTGATTGCGTCGGTGCTGATGCTTGCGTTCGGGCCGCAGCTCTACTTCGCGCTCGGCGGGCGCGGTGCGTCGCTCGACGCGGCGCTGCGCTACTCCAACGTCGTGTTCGCCGGAAACGTGCTGATCTGGACCACCAACGGGCTGGCCAGCGTGGTGCGCGGAACGGGGAACATGCTCGTACCGGCGTTGGTCATCTGCGCCGGTACCGTCATCCTCATCCCGCTCTCGCCGTTGCTGATCTTCGGCGCGGGGCCGTTCCCCGCGCTGGGAATCGCCGGCGGGGGTGTCGCGATGCTCGTCTCGTTCGCGTGCGGCACGGCGGCGCTCGCGTTCTACGTGCTGACCGGGCGCAGCGTCGTGCGCTTGCGGCTGCGCCGCTTGCAGCGCCGGATCTTCGCCGACATTTTGGGGATGGGGGCGGTCGCGACCGTGTCGTCGGTCCAGACCAATCTCACCATCGGGTTCACAACCGGTTTGGTCGCGACGGTGGCGGGACCCGCGGGGGTGGCGGGCTACGGAACCGGCGCGCGGCTCGAGTATCTCCTCATCCCGCTGGTGTTCGGTTTGGGAGCGCCGCTGGTGGCGCTCGTCGGCACCAACATCGGCGCCCGACAGCCGGCTCGCGCGTTACGAATCGCGCTCGTCGGCGGGGCGATCGCCTTCGCAATGACCGAAGCGATCGGCGTGGCGGCTGCACTGTGGCCACACCGGTGGCTGGGGCTCTTCGGGGCGGATCCGGTCATGATCTCGTCGGGTAGCGCGTACCTGCGTGCGGTGGGCCCGTTCTACGGATTCTTTGGGCTCGGTCTGGCGCTGTATTTCGCGTCGCAGGGCGCCGGGCGCTTGGGCTGGCCGCTGTTCGCCGGATTCTTGCGCATGGGGATCGCGATCGGCGGCGGGTGGCTCGTGCTGCGCGCGACGGGGTCGCTCGTCTTCTTGTTCGCCGCGCTCGGCGTGGGGATGCTGACCTACGGAATCGTGGTCGCTTCCGCAGTCACGTCCGGCTCCTGGTTCCGAGGCCGGCAGCGCGCATAGCGGACGGAGCGTCCGCCTCGCGAAGGGTCGACGAATGCGGACCCAAGCCGGGCCGGCGCTGGCGCTGGCGCTCGCGGCGGCGGCCAGCTCGCAGCTTCGGCTCGACGGCGGCGAGCCGGAGTTTCGCGGCGTCTTCGCCCCCGTCGTCGTCACGCTCGACGAGGCTGACCACGACTATCGTCGCGCGATCGAGCAGACGTTGCCGCCGCCCGCAGCCGCGGCGCTGCTCGCCGCGATGGCCACCTTCCGCGAGCGGGTCCACGAGGTTCGCGAACGCGCGCGCGCCGAGATCGGCGCGCTCTTTCGCCGCAACGGACTCGTCTATGGCGGCTTCGATCCGCTCGACCCCGCCATGCCGGCGACGACGGCGCTGTCACACGTGGACGGGACGCGCGTCGCCACGCTCGCGGATGCCGCACGATCGGAGATCGAAGCGCTGCGTGCCGCGGTCAACGGGTCGGTCGCGCAGAATCTCTCGCCGCAGCAGATGGAAGCCCTCGTCGGCGCCAAGCGCCGCCGCCGCGAGGCCTTCGAAGCGGCGCTGCGCGGGCCGCTCGAGATCATCGCCGCGCAGCACCCCGGGCTGACGGCGGCAAGAACCGACCGGACGCTCTACGGCCTCGCGCAACTCGCCGACGGGTGGTATTGATGGTACGATGAGGCCATGCACCTCGTCCTGACGGCGCTGCCGTTCGCGCTCATCGCCACGGTCGTCGTGCTGATCCTCGCTCGCGCGCTGCGCGGTCGCGTCGTTCGGCCGCGGCCGGCTCGCAAGCCCAGGCCGACCAAGCTGACGCTGCACGTCTCACCCGATCGCATGGACGACGACCTCCGGGACCTGCTGCGGAAGTCATAAGGCGTGCGGCGGGGCCGCTACAGGAAGCCGAGCTGCTCGCAGATCCAGACGGCGGCGTCGGCCCGGGTTAGCGTCTGGTCGGGCCAGGGGAGTTGACGCCCGACGCGTTCGTCGACGGCGTCGCGGCCGGCCTGCGACAACTCGTCGCCGGGTTGGAAATCGAGCGTTTGGCCGTCGCCTTCGAAGATGCCGCGCACCCCGCAGAGGTGGATCGCGGCGAAAGCGCGCTCGTTGTTCTCGAACGGGACGTCGGCCCACCAGAAGATCGGGGCGCCGCGTTCGAGGACGCGGGTCTGCAACGCGACGACGCGCGCCGGGTCCTTGTAGGTGTCCTTCGGCGCGATGTTCTGGGTCGTGCAGAACGCCGCTAGTACGCCGGCGGCTTCCCCGATCGCCCATTCGACGGGGTGGACGCGATAGGCGCCCGAGGTCAGATGCGTTGCGCCGATGTTTTTGCAGCCGGCGACGAAGTTGCTCAGCGACTTGGGCAACAGCGAGCCGAGCGGGATCTGGAACGGCAACGTTCCGAAGTTGTGCTCCTCGGTGCCCGGACCGGTGGCCGGGTGCACGTCGATCCCGTAAAAGCCGATGCCGCACGAATCCGCGAACAGCTTTGCGCGCACCGAGCCCGGCGGCAGATCGGCGGGGTCGATGTCCTGGCGCACGATGCGCTCTTCGGCGTCGATGCGCCGCGATTCGCGGATGTAGGGAGCGGGTGCCGTTCCGTCGTCGCGGTCGAACGCATCGGTGCGGACCATGAGATTCGGGTAGCCCTTTTGGGTGGCGTCATCGTCGTGTTCGACGTCGGTCTGCAGCCAATACGCGAACGCGATCGACACCGTGCGCGCCTGCTCGATGATGGCGGCGTCTTGTTGCGCGTCGCCGGTCGGGATCGTCGCCGCTTGGTAGTCGTTGCTGCCGACGTTGAGCGTGCTGCGATCGCACGCGTAGTCGGGGTCGACGAAGTTGCGTTTGTCGACGTAGCGGCGATAGTCCCAGACGGTCTCCGATCCGGGTGGTTTCACCGTGATAACGCTGTTGATGTCGCCGTCGACGACGTGGAAGTTCTGGTCGATCACGATTTGCTCGTAGCCGTCGGGCTTGTCGATCGGATGCGACTCTCCGGCCGGGCGAAGCTCGAGCGCGATCGGCACGGTGATCGGCTGGATCCATTCGGGATGAGCCTCCGGCGGCGCGTCGCGCTCCTGCGTGTCGGCGAACGACTCGGCGCCGATCGTCCAGGCCAGGCCGGCGCACAGCGGCAGGAGGTCGCCCAGGTCGGTCGCGTCGATGAAGACGTTGCCGGCGTACGTGTCGCCGCCGTTGACGGTGACGCTTTGCACGAGCCCGCCGTTGAGGGTGACGGCCGTGACCCGTACACCGTACTTCACGTCGAGCCGCGGCGCCGCGGCGTCGAGCAGGCCGTCGATGACGGTCCTGACCACGTTCGGATCGGCCCTGAACGGGTTTCCCGGCGACGCCGAGCCGGGATTGAAATACGTCTGCTGTTTGCCGGCCGCCGACAGCGTCGCGTTCTGCCGGTACCAGTCGCGAATCGCATCGCGCAACTCGCGATACGACTTCGCCGAGCAGGTGGTCTCGGTCAGATCCATTTTCGTCTCGTCCCAGCGCGTCAGCCCCTGCGACGTCGCTTGGCCGCCGGCCCAGGTGCCGGCCTCGAGCAGCACCACCCGGACCTTCGGGTCGCTCGCGGCGGCCAGCGCCGCGGCGACGCCGCCGAAGCTCGCGCCTGCAATCACGACGTCGTACTCGAACCCAGCCATGCGTACACCCTCCACCGAAACACCCGGGCCCGTTTTTCGTCGCCGGCGCGGACGTCCCCTTATAGCGTGCGCGTCTCGAGGCGGCGACCGGCTTGAGCGAGTCCGAAGTTGGCGGTGAAATAGATCAGCGCCAGCAGCGCGAAGACGGGGATCGGTTGGAACGGCGGCTGCGCGAAGACGATCTGACCGCGCCGCGTGAGCTCGAGGATGCCGATGACCGCGGTGAGCGACGTGTCCTTGAGCAGCGTTACGAACTGCGCGACCAGCGCCGGCATCATCTGGCGCACGGCGATCGGCAAGGTGACGATGCGCAAAATCTGCGCCGGCGACAAACCCTGCGACGCGGCCGCTTCGAGCAAACCCTTGGGCACCGCGAGGATCCCCGCTCGCACGATCTCCGCGACCAGCGCCGCGGTGAAAGCCGACAGGGCGATCGCGCCGGCGGTGAACGGATCGAGCTTCACCCCGATGATCCGGGGCAGTGCGAAATAGGCGAAGAAGATGACCAGCAGCAGTGGTAACGCGCGCATCCCCTCGATGTAGATCGTCGCGACGATGCGCAGCACGTGCCAGCGGGACAGCCGCGCGAGCGCGAGAACGATCCCGGCGACGAACGAGATCGCGATCGCGATCGCCGCCAGCTCGAGCGTGACGCCGAGGCCCCCGGCGAGAAACGTGAGCGTTCCGCGGTTGAACAACCACCCGAGATCGGTCATCGCGCGTACCGCTTTTCGAGCACGTTCACGGCATACGCGGTCGGCAGGGTGAGGATCAAATAGCAGATCGCGGCGCCGGCGAACATCGGCACGTACTGGAAGGAGCGCGCTCCCAGGAGGTTGGCCGTGCCGAGCACGTCGAGCACCGACACGGTGCTCACCAGCGATGAGTTCTTGATCAAATTGAGGGTGGTATTGCCGAGCGGCGGGATCGTTTTCCCGATCGCCTGGGGCAGGACGATCAGCCGCATCGCGGTCGGGTAGGTCATCCCGCCCGACAGCCCGGCCTCGAGCTGGCCCTTAGGGACCGCAGCGATCCCGCTGCGGATCGCCTCGGCGACGAAGGCCGACGTGTAGACCCCCAGCGCCAGCACGCCGCACACGAACGCGTCGAGCTTGATCCCGATGCTCGGCAGCGCGAAGAACAAGAAGAAGAGCTGCACGAGCAGCGGGATGTTGCGCAGAAACTCGACGTACGCGGCGCCGATGCGGCGCGGCGCAGCCGACGGCGCGACGCGCAACGTCGCGACGATCACGCCGAGTCCGAGCGCCAGCAGCAGCGCCAGCGCGGAGACCTCGACCGTCACCAGCAGGCCCTGGGCGAGCAATCCGGCGTTCTCGCCCAGGACCGACCAGTCCATCCTCGTTCAGCCCGGCTTCTGGTTGGCGAACTGCTCCGCGGCCGTGTCGGCGGCCATCCCGAACCACGAGTTGAAGTCGGGCGGCAGCTTCTTGCCCAGCCACTTTTCGTGCATCTTGGCGTAGTCGCCGCTCTTCTTGAGGTCGGCGAGCGTGTCGTTGATCGCCTTGACGAGCGACGCGTTGCCCTTGCGGATGCCGATGCCGTACGGCTCGAAGGTGAACAGTCCGCCGACGAGTTGCAGCTGGCTCGGGTCTTGCGCCTCGTATCCGCCCAGGATCACGTTGTCGGTGGTGACGGCGTCCACGCGTCCGCCGCGCAGCGCGGTCAGACACTCCGGATAGGTTTCGAAGGTAACGACGTTCGCCTTGGGCACGAGCCGGCGAATCGTCTGCTCCGGCGTGGAACCTTGCACCGAGCAGACGCCCTTGCCGTCGAGGTCCTTGTAGCTCTTGATCGTCGAGCTTTTCTTGACCAGCAGCGACTGCCCGGCCCGGTAGTAGACGCTCGAGAAGTCGATCGTCTTCATGCGCGCCGGCGTGATCGTCGCCGTTGCGACGAACGCGTCGATGTCGCCGTTCTGCACCAGCGGGATGCGGTTGTCGGACTTCACCTGAACCAGCTCGACCTTGTCGGCCGAGCCGAGGACCTTCTTGGCGATCGCGCGCGCGATGTCGACGTCGAAGCCGGAGACTTGGTTCGTCTGCGGGTTGAGCGAGCCGAACGGCGGCGCGTCGTACTTCACCCCGATCTTGATGGTGCCGCGCTTGCGGATCGCGTCGACCGAGTTGTCGTCGGCGGCGCGTGACGGCACGGACGACCCGAGCACGAGCGTCGCCGCGAGGGTGAGCGTCGCCGTGAGCACGGCGCGTCGGGCAAGGATCATCGTGAGTTCTCCTTAGTGGGCGAGGATCTTCGAGAGAAACAGTTGCGCCCGCGGATTGGCCGGCGCGGAAAAGAATCGTTCGGGTGCGGCCTGCTCGACGATGTGTCCGGCATCCATGAACACAACCCGGTCGCCGACCTCGCGCGCGAATCCCATCTCGTGGGTGACCACGACCATGGTGATGCCCGTATGCGCCAGTGCCTTCATGACGTCGAGCACCTCCTTGATCATCTCGGGATCGAGCGCGCTGGTCGGCTCGTCGAAGAGCAGCACCTTGGGCTGCATCGCCAGCGCCCGCGCGATCGCGACGCGCTGCTGTTGCCCGCCCGAGAGCTCGGCCGGATACGCCGCCGCCTTCTCCGGGAGGCCGACGCGTTCCAGCAAGGCACGCGCCTCGCTTTCGGCCTGCTCGCGCGGCACGCGCTTGACGTTGATCGGCGCGAGGGTGATGTTCTCGAGCGCCGTCTTGTGCGGATAGAGGTGAAAAGCCTGAAACACCATTCCGACATTGCGCCGGATCGCGGCCAGCTCGCCGCCTTTGGCGGTGAGGCGCCTGCCGTCGACGGTGACGGTCCCCTGCTGCACGGCTTCGAGTCCGTTGATGCAGCGGATCAGCGTGCTCTTACCCGACCCCGAGGGGCCGACGATCACGACGACCTCGCCCGGCGCGATCGCGAGATCGATGTCGGCCAGGACGTGGTTGGTCCCGAACCATTTCTGGACGCCCGAGAATTCGATGGCGCTGGGAGACGGCATCAGATGTGCACGTCTCGCCGCGCGGGCGCCGGATACCTGGGTAGCCTGCTAGGCCGCGATCGGACGGCACAGCCGGCACGGCACCAGGCCGTGCGCGTGGGCTTCGGCGGCGGTGCGCAACAAGCGATACCCCGGCGCGTCGACGCGGGTCGCGACATCGCCGCAGGTCGGCAGGCAGAACCACCCGGCGTCGCAACCGACGTATCGGAAGCCGCGTCGCGTGATGCGCTCGAGCGCGTCAAAATCGACGCCTTCCTGGGCTAGGAGTTCGCGCTTCGTCGCGGCGCCGAACACGTAGCCGCCGACGGAACAATTGGTGCGAATGACGCGGTGACACGGTACGAGCAGCGGGACTGGATTGCGGCCCAGCGCGTTGCCGACCGCACGCGTCGCGGTGGGCGTTCCCAGCTCCCGCGCAAGCCAGGCATACGGCCGCGCGCTGCCCGCGGAGATCTCCGCGGCCTTTGCCAGCACGCGCCGTTCGAAGGGCGAACAATCGCGCAAGTCGATCGGAACCTCGACGTCTTCGCCGTGAAGTTTCGCACGGGCCGCCGACGAGATAGAATCGTCTTCGACGGCCGGGACGACGCGGCAGGCGAAACGCTCGGCGTACCACGCTTCGAACGCGTTGTCGTCGCCGGCGAGCCGGACCGCCGACAGGCCGCGTGCGCTCCAGGCGATGTAGACGTCGCCGAGGGCGCTGGCGGCGCTGGTGTAGCGATCGACCCCGATGCCGGAGAAGATTTTCGTCGTAAAGTCGGGCGAGGTCGAGCGCCGGGTGGCGTCGCGATAGTCGCGCAAGCGCGGGTCAGTCATCGTGCTTCTCCAGATATGCCCGCACGGCGAGCAAACCGCGGTGAGCGGAGGCTTTGACGGTGCCGATGGGCTGGTCGAGCGTCTCGGCGATCTCGTCGTAGGACAGTTCGTCGACGTAGCGCAGCACGAACGCCGCGCGCAGCGCAGGCGAGAGCCGCGCAACGGCGTCGTCGACGTAGCCCCACGCTTCGGATCGCAGCACGAGCTGTTCGGGTCCCGGGCGGCCGTCGAGCAGCGGCCGCGCCGCGCCGTCGTCGTATTCGAGCGAGTCGCTCGCTGGCGGCGCGTCGCGAAACGCGTTGCGCGTCAGGTTGTGCGCGATCGCAAACAGCCACGAGCGCAGCCGCAACGCGGCCCGCCGCTGCACCGGATAGGTTTGCAACGCGCGGTAGGCGCGCACGAAGACGTCTTGGGCGACGTCTTCAGCCCGCGCATCGTCACGCAGCATTCGGGCAACGAACGATACGACCTCGGCGCGGTAGGCGATCACCACCCGTTCGAACGAGCGCTCGAGATCGTGGGCTAGCGCCTGCACGAGGTCCGCGTCGGCGTCGGGCGCGGTGACTTCGCAGGTGCAGGCCACGGACACCTCACCACCAGCCGGTGTGGACCCTGCGCTCACGCAACAGCCGCCTTTCGGTCTCATCGTTCCAGACGACCAGCTCGTGCGTGGGTCGCGGATGGGCGAGGGCGATGGCGACGAGTCCGACGGCGACGACGGTCGCCATCACGATGGTGAAGATCACGGGTTCCTCCGGGGTTGGGGTCGCCGGAAGAACACGCCCGGCTCGGGCCGCGTTGCATCCCCGGGCCCTTCCCTCGGGAAAGGGCCCCCGCCCGCCGAACTCCAGCGCCGGCCGACGATGAGGAGCACGCCGTGATCTTGCTGGATGAGGCGGACGTTCGCGCCGTCCTGCGCTGGGACGAGCTGATCGCCGCGATGGAGCGGGCGCTGGCGGACTTCTCGGCCGGCCGGGTGCTGCAGCCGGTGCGCACCATGCTTGCGATCGAAGCCGACAAGCGGTATCTCGGCATCATGCCGGCGGTGACCGGCGCGGCGATGGGCGCGAAGCTGGTGAGCTTCTATCCCGGCAACGCCGGCTCGTCGCAGCCGACGCACCTGGCGACGATCGTCCTGTTGCGTCCGCAGACCGGCGAGCCGCTGGCGGTCATCGACGGGCGCCTCATCACCGAGATGCGGACCGCCGCCGTCTCGGCGGCCGTGACCAAACGGCTGGCCTCGCCGCAGAGCCGCGTGCTCGCGCTGCTCGGCAGCGGGGTGCAGGCGCAGGCCCATCTCGAGGCGCTGCGGCACGTGGGGTCCTTCGACGAGGTGCGCGTGTGGAGCCGGACGCCCGAACACGCGCGGCGCTTCGCCGCGGCGCACGGCGTCACGGCGATGCCCGACGCCGAGTCGGCCGTGCGGGATGCCGACGTGGTCGTGACGGCCACCAACGCGTCCGCGCCGATCTTGCACGGCGCTTGGCTCAAACCCGGCGCCCACGTCAACGCCATAGGTTCGCCGCTGCCCGACCGGCGCGAGCTCGATGACGCAGCGATGATGAACCTGCTCGTGGTCGATTCGCGCGCCGCCGTAGCGGCAGAATCCGGCGACGTGATCCTTTCCGGCGCGCAGATTTACGCCGAAGCCGGCGAGATCTTCGCGGGCACCGTCGCGACCCCGACCGGTCGCACGACGGTGTTCAAGTCGGTGGGACTCGCGGTTGAGGACATCGCCGCGGCGATGCTCGTGTTCGAGGCCGTATCGGGACGCTGAACGGCCCCGACCCAGAGGGTCGGGGCCGTTTGGTGATGGGGGTGCCGTCGGGTATCAGCGCGCCGCTGACATTGTCAGAACCGGATCGTGAGCCCGCCCGAGAAGCCCTGGATGTGGCCGCCGGTATAGCAGTGCGGTCCGACGCCGCTCACCGGTGTCGGCGTTACGGTCGGATCGAATGACGTGATCAGGCTGGCGTCATGACAGTCGGTGGTGAGCCCGCGCCCACCGGCGCCGATGTCGTAGTGCGCGCCGTAGTGGTTGAGCGTATCGACGTAGTCCAAGTACCACGACACGTGCGTGTCGATCGCATGGCGGTACTGGAATGCCAGCATGTTCGACATGTTGTCGGGATTGAGGCCGGCCGCGGTGTTGTGCTGGCCCGGGTCGCCGGGCGACGGGTTCGCGCGAGCCCAGCCGAAGTTGACGTCGTTCTTCGCATCGAACCGGTGCGTCAGTGCCCACCAGAAACCGCTGCGCGTGCGCTCGTTCTGGTACTGGATCGCCAGGGGAACGTCGCGCGTCATGACCTCGTAGAGACCGCTCAATGTGGTCCGTTTGTTGAGGCCGACTTGGAAGCCGCCCTTGACCGCATGCTCGTCGCCGATGTCGAGTGCAGCCAGTGCGGGATCGCCGATATCACTGGTACGATTGACGTTCTTGTGGATCTCGTACGCACCCGTCAAGTAGAGGTTTTTGTGATTGTAGTTCGCGCTTACGCTCATGACGTGCGACCAGGAACCGTCGTTGCACGCGGGAGGCAGCGCGCCGCTACCGGGAACGTTGCCGCCCGAGCAGCTCGACTCGCCCGCCGGGATGCCGTCGGTGAAGGCGTTACGATCTTGTCCCGGGGAGAGCAGCGCGTTGACGGTCCAGCCCCCGAAGAACGTCTTCGACTCGTACCAGATCGAGTGGTCCAGCCGGGTGCCGAACTCGACGCGGTTGTCGCCGCCGGTGTTGCCCATGACGATCGCGTAGTCGTTGATGTGCCCGTTGAAGGGGTTCATGCGCGCCGTCGACGTCTTGTAGGGCGCATCGGTCTTGCCGATCTTGAACGCCCCGATGTTGGTGTCCAGACCGATGAAGCTGTTGCGTGACGTCAGCGCGCCCTTGACGACCGAGTCGTTGCTGGCGTTGTTGTTGACCGTCCCGGCGGTCGCCGAGATGTCGAGCTGCGTTTCGAGCTGGTAGAGCAGCGCGCTCTTGGGGCCGAGCTTGTGCCGGCCGCGCACGCCGATGAACGACAGGTTCGTCGAAACGGCCGGCAGCCAGCTCGTGTTGCCTTGCGGCGAGTCACCGGGCCCCGGGTAGAACTTCTGCAGGCCCTTCGTGGTGTAGTCGAGCGAGAGGTCGAGCTGGCCGTAGAACGTCACCGGCTCGCCGCCGATCAAGAACGTCTGGGTCGCGCCCGGCACCTTGGTGATGAACGACCCGGCCGGCGCGGCCGGCGCCGGAGCCGCCTTCTGCGCCCTGAGGATCTCCATTTGCTTTTGGACGGCGTCCATCTGTTTTTGGAGCGCGTCGAGCTTCGCAGCGACGTCGGGGGCGATGTCGGCACGCGCGATCCCCGTGGCGCCGAACGCGAACACGCACGCGAATGCGAACGCGAACAACTTCTTCATAAGAGTCGAACCCTTTCTCGCAATTGCGACCCCGGCCACCGTCGATCGTTAGCGTCCCAATGGCTAGGATGCCGTTGCGGGTACGATACCACTACACGGGTCCCGAGTCTACGTTGTAGCTGCGGGGCCCTATATCGTGGGGGTAGAGTTGCTAGATCCCCCTACATGCTGTGAAAAAGAGCGCGGCGACCTCATTCGCCTTGCTCATCGAGGCAATAAGAACCGCGGCGGCCTCGCCGACGCCCGCCCCTACGCCTTGGGTATTTTGTATACCAACACGCCGACCTTTGTCGACCCCTGCGGAAAGAATCTTTTTTTGCGCCGGGCCCCGCCGGGTGGCGAGCGCCTGCGACGCGTTCGCCGGCCGCGGGGTTGTAACGACCGTGGCCAAGCTGTATTTCCGCTACTCGGCGATGAACGCGGGGAAATCGACCGCGCTCCTGCAGGTGGCGCACAACTACGAAGAGCTCGGCCGCGCGGTCTGGATCTTTACCTCGGCGCTCGACGACCGCTACGGCCGGGGTTTGGTGACGTCGCGGCTGGGGCCGCAGCGCCGCTCGGATATCTTCGACGAGAGCACCGACTTCTACGCGCGCCTCGCCTCCGCCGACGATATCTCATGCGTGCTCGTCGACGAATCGCAGTTCTTGACGCCGCAGCAGGTGCGCCAGCTGCACCGCTATGCGCACGTGGTCGGCACCCCGGTCATCTGCTACGGGATTCGCAGCGACTTCCTGGGCGAACCGTTCCCCGGCGCCGCCTATCTGCTCACGTTGGCCGACAGCGTCGAGGAGCTCAAGAACGTCTGCCCGTGCGGCAAGAAGGCCACCATGAACGTGCGCTTCGACGAGCACGGAACGCGCATCACGGCGGGCGAGCAGATCGCGATCGAGGGTCCGGTGCGCTACGTCCCGATGTGCGGACGCTGCTTCTACGTCCCGTAGCGCAGGGGGCCACCGCCGCGGACCTAAACCCCCGCGAATGCGCGTCGCCATCGTCGCCGGGGCTTCGGGCGGAATCGGGTCCGCGACGGCGCGAGCGTTTCTCGACGCCGGGATGCACGTCGTGGCTGCTGCTCCGCAGGATGCGCTGCTCGAGGCGCTGGCCGCGGCGCTGCAGCCGTTCGGCGAGCGCGTCGCGATCGTGCCGACCGACATCACGCGCCGCCCCGACGTCGACGCGCTGGTGGCGCGAACGCTGGTCCGGTTCGGCCGGGTCGACGTTCTGGCCAACGTCGCGGGGATCGGCTCGAGCCCGTCGCTGTGCGACTGTACCGACGACGAGATCGAGCGCGTGCTCGCGGTCAACCTGCTCGGCGCGGCGCGGCTCATTCACGCCGTCCTCCCGGTCATGAAGGCACAGCGCAGCGGCTCGATCGTCAACGTCGGCTCGATCGCCGGCGAAGCGGGCGTGATGGGGATCTACTCGGCCTCGAAGTTCGGATTGCGCGGGCTCAACGATTCGATCCGGCGCGAGGTGCGTAGCCACGGGATCGGCGTGACGCTGATCGAGCCCGGCTTCGTGCGCACGGCGATGAACCCGTCGATGCGCAACCTTCCGGGGCCCGAGATCGTCGCCAAAGCGATCGTCGCGGCGGTCGACCGGCCGCGCCGGACGCGGATCGTGCCGGCGAACTACCGCGTGCCGGTCTTTCTGGCGCGCGCGTTCCCGGCGTTCACCGATCTGGTGTTCGGAAATTCGAGCATCCAGCGCCGGCTCAATCGCGACGCGCGGGCCGAGCGCGCCGCGGCGGAGCCGCAACGATGAGCGGCGCGCGCGCCGAGGCCGTGGTCGTGACCGGGGCTTCGAGCGGGATCGGTGCCGCGACGGTGAGCCGGCTGGCCCGCGACGGGTTCATCGCTTACGCGGGCGTGCGCACCGAGGCCGATGCGGCGCGTGTCGCGACGCTGAGCGAAAACATTCGCCCATTGCAGCTCGACGTCACGGATCGCGACTCGATCGCGGCCGCCGCCGCAGCGGTCGGCGCGAGCGGCCATCCGCTGCGCGGGGTGGTGAACAACGCCGGTATCGCCGTCGCCGGGCCGTTGGAGTTTCTGCCCGTCGACGAGTTGCGCCGCCAATTCGAGATCAACGTATTCGGCGCGGTCGAAACGACGCAAGCGTTTCTGCCGCTGCTGCGCGCGTCGCGCGGCCGGGTCGTCTTCGTCGGCTCGATCTCCGGCCGTCTGGCGGTCCCCTTCATCGCGCCGTACAGCGCTTCGAAGTTCGCCTTGCGCGCGCTCGCCGATGCCTTGCGCGTCGAGCTGCGGCCGGCCGGGATCGACGTGGCGCTGGTCGAGCCGAGCTCGGTGCAGACGCCGATCTGGCAGAAAGGCCGCGATTCGCGCGAGCGGCTGCTCGCGCTGCTGCCCGCCAAGGCGCAGGAGTACTACGCCGCGCAGATCGAGGCGATGTTCGCCACGACCGCGCGCGAAGAACGCATCGCGATGCCGGTCGAACGCGTCGCTGCGGCGATCGTCCACGCGCTCGTCGCGCGCAAGCCGCGCGCGCGCTACCTGCTCGGCGCGGGAGCCCGTGCCGGCAGCGTCGTCGCGCTGCTCCCGACGGCACTGCGCGACCGCGCGCTGCGCGCCTCGCTCAAGCTCCCGTAGTCAGCCCGGCGCCGATTGCGCGGCGTGGTACTTGCGCCGGATCTCCTCGATGTCGACGGTCGGCTGGGGTAGCGCGAAGTCGAGATCGTCGAGCGTCTCGACCACGATGCGGGCTACGGCGAGGTTGCGAAACCATTTGTGGTTGGCGGGGATGACGTACCACGGCGCGCGGTGCGTGCTGGTCCGTTCCAGCGCGGCCTCATAGGCTTTGCGATAGGCGCCCCAGTGCTCGCGCTCGGTGTAGTCGGACTCGCTGATCTTCCAACGGTGATCGGGCTCGTCGAGTCGGCGGGCAAATCGGCGCAGCTGCTCGTCCTTGGAGATGTGCAGAAAAAACTTGAGGATGTGCGTGCCGGCCCCGACGAGATTCTTCTCGAACTCGACGATGCGCTCGTAGCGCTTGGACCAGACGTCTTCGGGGACCGATTCGTGGACGCGCGGCACCAGCACGTCCTCGTAGTGCGAGCGGTTGAAGATCGTGATGTGCCCGCGCGCCGGCGTGACCTTGTGCACGCGCCACAGGAAGTCGTGCGCGGCTTCGACGGCGGTCGGCGCTTTGAACGGGTGCGCGCTCGCTCCCTGGGGGTTCATCGCACCGAAGACGTGCTTGACGGTGCCGTCCTTGCCGCCGGCATCGGGTGCTTGCAGCACGATGAGCACCGAGCGGGTGTGTTCGGCGTACAAGCGGTACTGGAGCTTGCGCAGGCGCTCGACGTCGTTCGCCATCGTGCTCTGAGCGGCGGCCTCGCCGCCGTGCTTTCCCGCATACGACGGGTCGATGTCGTCGAGCCGGACCGTGCTGCCGGGTTTGACGACGAACTTCCGGCGATAGTTCATGCGCGGCCAGTTCGGTGCGGACGGGACGCTTCCGTCGACCCGGGCAAGACCCCCGGGGGGCGCTTGCTTGCCCGCGTCCGGCGCCCGAAAAGCCCGCCGACCGGAGCATCCCGGGGGTGGCATCGGGGTACCGGCCGTGATATGATGCCCGCTGCTGCTCCCGGGCAGCGCCGTCCACCCGGACGGGGTCGTGACGCCTTTGGGCGCCACGTGTGTAGGGCGGGACCCGCTCCCGCCGCTTTCCACCTACATCATCACGAGGTTCACCCCACCCATGCCGCCACCCAAAGGCAAGCGCGCGTCGGCGAAAAAAGATCGCCGTCCGAAGCGCAAGGTCTGTAATTTCTGCGCGGAGCGCTCCGAGTCGTTGGACTACAAAGACACGACGCGGCTGCGCAAGTACATCAGCGAGCGCGGGAAGATCCTGCCCCGCCGCATCTCCGGCAACTGCGCCTCGCACCAGCGGGCGCTGACGACCGCCGTGAAGCGCGCGCGCGTCATCGCGCTGCTGCCCTTCGTGGTCCAGTAGGAGGCTCGGCAGTGAAGGTCATTCTCACCGGCGACGTCAAGCCGCTGGGCTCGCGCGGCACCGTGGTCGATGTCGCGGACGGCTACGCCAACAACTATCTATTCCGGCAGGGGCTCGCCGTGGTTGCGACGCCGGGGGCGATGAAGCAGCTCGAGCAGCAGCAGAACGCCAAGAAGCGCAAACAGGCCGAAGAGGTCGCCAACGCCCAAGACGTCGCGACCCAGCTCGAACAAGCCGTCATCCGCGTCGCCGCGAAGGCGGGCGGCAACGGCCGCCTGTTCGGCACCGTCACCAACACGCAGGTCGCCGACGCGCTGCACGAGCAGCTCGGCGTGACGATCGATCGTCACAAGATCGAGATGAAGGACGGGATCAAGGCGCTGGGCACCTACCCCGTGGAGATCCGGCTCGGGAACAACATCATCGCGAAATCAGCGGTACAGGTCGTCGCGCTGAAGTAAGTCGCGAGCGCGGGAGGCAACGAATTCCAGTGCGACTGCGCGCCGACGAGAAGCTGCGCCGGGAGATCGCGGCGCTCTACGACGTTCTCAGCGAGACGCTGGGAACCGATAAGGTCGTCATGCGCGCCGGCAAGCTCGACACGCTCAAGGAGATGCGCTCGCGCGCCATCCCCGACCGGCTGCTGGCCCTCCAACGCCTGGTGTTCGAGGATCCGACGCTCGAGGCGCGCCCCGCCAAGGCGCAATACCGCAAGGTTATCGCCCAGATCGAGGACCGGCTCGCCGATCTGGTCGCGCAGCGCACCGTGGGCGATCAGATCGAGTCGCGCATCAACGTCAAGATGGTGCAGCGCCACCAGGACTACTTGCGCGAGCTCAAGCTCGAAGCGTTGCGCGAGGAAGGCGGTCCGGAGACGCCGGCGACGCGGCAGCGGATGGCTGAGCTCGAAGCGCTCGACGCGCGCGGGCTCGCGCGCGCGGCGCTCGACGTGCTGCGCCCCAAGTCGCTCGACGAGGTCGTGGGCCAAGAGCCGGCCATCCGGGCGCTCATCGCCAAGCTGGCCTCGCCGTACCCGCAGCACGTGATCCTCTACGGGCCGCCCGGGGTGGGCAAGACGACCGTTGCGCGGTTGGCGCTCGAGCTGGCCAAGGCGCGCCCGCACGCGCCGTTCACGCCCGGCGCGCCGTTCGTCGAGGCGGCCGGCACCACGCTGCGCTGGGACCATCGCGAAACGACCAACCCGCTGTTGGGCAGCGTCCACGACCCGATCTATCAGGGCGCGCGCCGGGACTTCGCCGACAGTGCGGTCCCCGAGCCGAAGCTGGGGCTGGTGACGCGCGCGCACGGCGGCGTGCTGTTCATCGACGAGATCGGCGAGATGGATCCGGCGATGCAGACCCGCCTGCTCAAAGTGCTCGAGGACAAGCGCGTCACCTTCGAGTCGTCGTACTACGACGAGCACGACCCCAACGTCCCCGCCTACGTCAAGAAGTTGTTCCGCGACGGTGCGCCGGCGGATTTCGTGCTGATCGGCGCGACGACGCGCGATCCCGAGGCGATCGACGCCGCGATCCGCTCGCGCTGTGCGGCGGTGTACTTCGAACCGCTCACGCAGGCCCAGGTGGCGCGCATCGTCTCCGAAGCGGCCCAGCGGTTGGGTGCCAAGGTCGCGCGCCGCGTCCCCGGCCTCGTTGCGTCGTACACGATCGAGGGTCGCAAAGCGGTGCAGATTCTGGCCGATGCCTACGGCCATGCGCTCGAGCGGGCCGGCGGAACCCGCAGCGCGACGGTGCGCGACGACGACGTGCTCGAGGTCGTGCAAGCCGGACGGATCGCGCAGCACACCCCGGCCCGTGCGCGCCGCGCGCGCGAGCTCGGTAAAGCGTACGGTCTGGGCGTGATCCAATACGTCGGCTCCATCGTCGAGATCGAGGCGGCGGCGTTCCCGGCGCGCGAGCAGCGCAAAGGGTCGGTTCGCTTCAACGACACGGCCGGCTCGATGGCGCGCGACGCGGTGTTCAACGCGGCCTCGGTCATCCGCGCGGTGGCGGGGATCGATCCGGCCGACCACGATCTGCACGTCAACGTGGTGGGCGGCGGCAACATCGACGGACCCTCGGCAGGGCTCGCATTTTTCCTGGCTCTGTACAGCGCGCTGGCGCAGGCACCGTTGCCGCAGGACGTCGCGGTGACGGGGGAGGTGTCACTGACCGGAAACGTACGCGCCGTCGGCGGCGTGGTCGAGAAACTTTACGCCGCTCGGCAAGCCGGGATGCGGGCGATCGTGCTGCCGCGCGAGAACGCCCGCGAGATCGAGGCGACCCCCGAGGGAATTGCCGTGATCCCCGTCGGAACGGTGGTCGAGGCGCTCGCGGCGCTCGGCATCCGCGCCCCCGCACCGCCCGCGCTCCGCGCGCGAACCCGCCCGAAAGTCTCACGGTGAACGTCCCGCCCTTCATCTCGACCGTCGACCGCATCCCGCCGAGCAATCTCGAAGCGGAGATGGCGTTGCTCGGTTCGATCCTCGTCGACAAAGAGATGATGGCGACGGTCAGCGAGATCGTGCAGCCGGCGGACTTCTACGCCTCGCTGCACGAGTCGGTGTACCTGGCGCTCTACGCGCTGTACGAACGCGGCGAGCCGCTCGACAAAGTCGCGCTGGCCGAGGAGTTG
Source organism: Vulcanimicrobiota bacterium (assembly GCA_003140215.1). Classification (GTDB taxonomy): domain Bacteria; phylum Vulcanimicrobiota; class Vulcanimicrobiia; order Vulcanimicrobiales; family Vulcanimicrobiaceae; genus Vulcanimicrobium; species Vulcanimicrobium beijerinckii. The sequence continues at coordinate 1,032,524 of PLJL01000004.1, forward strand.
CGCAACCGCGGGATGCTCGACAAGATCGGCGGGATGGCGTACCTCAACTCGCTCATGGACACCGTTCCGACCGCCGCGTCGGCGGAGTACTACGCGCGGATCGTACGCGAGAAGTCGTCGCTGCGCGGGCTCATCCATGCGGGGACGCAGATAACGTCGCTGGGCTACGACTCCGAGGAGGACGTGCCGGGCGCGATCGACCGCGCCGAGCAGGTCGTCTACGAGGTCGGCAATCGCAGCGAGCACAACGCCTTCGCGACGGTGCCGTCGCTGCTGCTGGGCGTCTTCCAGTCCCTCGAGCGGCGCCACGAACAGAAGGGCGACCGCACCGGCGTCACGTCGGGCTTCCGCGACATCGACGACTACACGGCCGGGTGGCAGCCCGGCAACCTGATCATCGTCGCCGCGCGCCCGGCCATGGGCAAGACCTCGCTGGCGCTCAACATGGCCGTCGCGGCGGCGAAGGACGAGAAGCGCCCCATCGCGCTGTTCTCGCTCGAGATGACGAAGCAGGAGCTCGTCGAGCGCTTCTTGTCGTCCGAAGCCCGGCTGGATGCCTCCAAGCTGCGCCGGGGCGCGATCGCCGACCGCGATTGGGAGAAGATCGGCCACGCGATGGGCGTGCTGCACGAGCTGCCGATCTATCTCGACGACGCGGGCGCCGTGAGCGTCACCGAGATCCGCTCGCGCCTGCGGCGCCTCAAATCGTCGCAGGGGCTGGCCGCGGTGTTCGTCGACTACCTGCAGCTGGTGCGGCCGGCGACCTTGGCGCGCCAAGTCAATCGCAACGAAGAGCTCTCCGAGATCTGCCGGATCCTCAAGGCGACCGCCAAGGACCTGGAAGTTCCGATCATCGCGTTGGCCCAGCTCAACCGCGCCGTCGAAACGCGCGCGGATAAGCGCCCGCTCTTATCCGATTTGCGCGACTGCCTCGCAGGGGACTCGCTCGTCACGAATGCCGAAACCGGCGAACGGTTTCCGATCAGCGAGATCGTCGAGAAACGGCTGCGGTTCGACGTTTGGGCCGTCGACAGCCGAATGCGGCTCGTGCGGCGCCCGATCGTTGACGCGTGGCAGGTCGGGCGAAAGCAGGTTTATCGCGTAACCACCAAGAGCGGACGCGTGGTGCGGTGCACCGACGGCCACCGCTTCCTCACAGCGTCCGGCTGGTCCGAGCTTCGCAATTGCGAAGCGCTTAGCGACATTGCAGTGGTCGGTGCATACCCGGACCGGAACGATATTCCAGGCCACGGTATCGCAGCGCCCGGCCCGCACGAAGACGTGGCGTCGGGCGGCTTGCGCCATGCCCTCGGCGATCGTGCACTGGCTACGATTACCCTCGAGAAGCCGGATATTCTGTGGGATCAGATCATCATGGTCGAACCACAAGGCATGGAAACGGTCTACGACCTCACCGTGGGAGAGCTCCACAATTTCTGCGTGGACGATGTTGTGACGCATAACAGCGGCGCGATTGAACAAGAAGCGGATATCGTTACGTTTTTGTACCGAGACGTATACTACAACAAGGAGACCTCGGCGGAACCGGATTTGACCGAGCTGATCATCGCCAAGCACCGCAACGGCAAGGTCGGTACCGTCAAGCTGCGCTTCCAGCCGGAGCACACGCTGTTCGTCCCGTACGGCGACGAGTCGCACTACCCCAACCCGTAGCGCGATGACGATTACGCCGGCGCAGCTGACTCTGGGCGTCAACGATATCGATGCGACCGAGCGGTTCTACCGCGACGTGCTCGGCGTCGAGACCGTGCGTCACGGCGATGCGGTGCGAATCACGTTCGGGGAGTTCACGCTCGTGTTCGAACATGCCCCGCCGACCGAGCGGGCGAAGTTCGAGCTGGGGCTGCGTGTCCCCGACGCCGCGGCGCTCGAAACGCTCGCCGAGCGCGTCGGCGCGGTAACCTACGATCGCGACGGCGGGGGACGAGCGCTGTTCGTGACCGACCCCGACCACTACACGATCGAATTCTTCGCTCGCTGAGCGGTATGGACATCCTGCGCGCGCCGCGCATCCTTGTCACAACCTCGCGCGCGACCGCGGCTCAGGAGTATCTCGACGCGCTGCGCGAGGCCGGCGCCGAGCCCGTTCTGCTGCACGCCGGATGCGAATCTCCCCGGTCGCTCGATGGCTGCGATGGCTTGCTCGTCACCGGCGGCCCGGACGTCGATCCGGCGCTGTACGGCGCGGAGGACTCGTCGCTGGTGGAAAGCGTCGAGCGCGAGCGAGACGATCTCGAAACAGCGCTGTTATGGGAAGCGCGCGAGCGCCGCATCCCGACGCTGTGCATCTGCCGCGGCCTGCAGATCGCCAACGTCGCGTTCGGCGGGACGCTCATCCCCGACATCCCGGCCGCGCTCGGCGCCGCGGCGGGGATCCGGCATGCCGCGCGAAACGGCGACGGCGGCAGCGAACGCGGCGTCCTCGCGGAACACGTCGTGCGCATCGAGCCGGGCAGCCGGCTCGCGCGTACCGTGCGGACGCTGGACCTAGCGACGGGCGCGCGCCACCACCAGGCCGCCGACCGCTGCGCCGAGGATCTGCGCGTGGTCGGACGCACCGATGATGACGTCATCGAAGCGTTGGAAGCCCGTTTCGACTCGCCGTTTTGGCTCGCGGTCCAATGGCACCCGGAATCGACCCGCGCCGACGACGACGGTGCGAGCCGGAAGATCTTCAGCGATTTCGTGGCTGGGTGTGCAGGCGGTTGACCCTAGGCGCTGCGCTCGACGAGGCGGAGCTTGGGGCGCTGCGTGCTGCGCAGGAGCGCTTCGAGCGACTCGAACGGCTGCGGCGCGCCGAAACGATAGCCTTGACCGTCGTCGCATCCGATCGACGTGACGAAGAGCGCCTGTTCGCCGGTCTCGATCCCTTCGGCGACCACGCGCAGGCCGAACGCTTTGGCGACGTTGACGATCGACACGACGATCGCGCGATCCGAGTCGTCGTTGCAGACGTCGCGGATGAAGGTGCGATCGATCTTGAGCATGGTGATCGGCAGGCGCTTGAGGTGCGCGAGCGAGCTGTAACCGATCCCGAAGTCGTCCATCGCGACCTCGACACCAAGGTCGCGCAGGCTCTCCAGGGCCGGCAGGGCCGAATCCTCGAGGGCCGCGGTCTCGGCGATCTCCATGATCAACGCGCGCGGCGGGATCTCGTGTTTCGCCAGGGCCGTCGCGACGGTCGCGCACAGATCGTCGGCCCGCAGGTCGCGCGCCGAGAGGTTCACCGCCATGCGGAATTCCGGCGCGATCGCGCGGAACACCGCTGCGGCGGCGCAGGCTTCGCGCAGCACCCAGCGGTCGATGTCCACCACCAGCGACGACTGCTCGGCGATCGGAATGAACGTCGCCGGCTCGATCGTGCCGCGGGTCGGATGGTGCCAGCGCAGCAATGCTTCGCAGCCGACGATCTGCTCGGTTGTCAGGTCGACCAGCGGCTGATACGCGATGTTCAGCTCGCCGCGCGCCATCGCTTGGCGCAGGTCGGCCTCGAGCGAGAAGCGCTCGGCGTCCTCGATTTGCATCGCCGGCTCGTAGACCGCGAGGCTGCTGCCGCCGGTGGCCTTGGCGCGGTACATCGCGGCGTCGGCATGGGCGGTGAGTGCTTCGGCGTCGAGGCCGTGGTCGGGGAACACCGCGGCGCCGACGCTCACGCCGACGTAGACCTCGCTGTCCTGCACCCTGATCGGGGCCGATAGCGCCCGGATCAGCCGGTTCGAGAAGATCTCGATGTCGCCGACGTTGGCGATGCTTGAGAGCAGCACCACGAATTCGTCGCCGCCCGGGCGCGCGATGAAGTCTCCACCGCGCACACAGCGCTGCAGCCGCGTCGCGACCTCACGCAGCACCTCGTCGCCGGCGCCGTGCCCCATCGTATCGTTGATCGCCTTGAAGCGGTCGAGGTCGAGGAACAAGAGTGCGAAGCGCCGCCCGTCGAACCGTGCCTCGGCGACGGCCTCTTGGAGGCGCTGCTCGAGCGAGAAGCGATTGGGCAGCGCGGTGAGCCGGTCGCAGTGCGCCGCATCGAAGAGCTGGCGCTGCGTGCGCTTGAGCTCGGTGATGTCGATCGACACGCCGACGGCGCCCAGGATGTTGTCGTCGCGGTCGGACAACGGCTCGACGTGGTGGCGCAGCCAGTGGTCGCCGTGCGCGCCCTCGACGCGCACGTGTCGCCCGGTGAAGACCTTGCGCAGCACGTCTTCGGCGATCAAGGCGGAGCAGGGCTGCCCCACGAGCTCCTCGGCGGTGAGCGCAAGCTCGTCGAGCGCTCCCCCCGAGACCGCGGTGAAGCGTCCGTCCCGCCCGACGGTCCACAGCACGGCGTCGACGTTGTTGGCGACGAGCTGCAAGCTGTGCGCGTTCTCGTGCAGCTGGGTTTCGGCGATCGTCTGCGCGCTGACGTCCTGAAGCGAGACCAGCGTCTCGTCGGCCGCCGGCAGGATGCGGACCTCGACCCAGCGCTGCAGCGCCGGAAAAGCGTAGACCCGCTCGATGGGAACGCCGCTGCGCCGCGCGGCGCGGATGTCGGGGACCAGCTCCGAGCCCAACGGCGCCACGATCTGTTCGAGGGCGACGCCGACCACCTCGTCGGACGTGCGCGCCAAAAGGCGTTCTGCGCCTTCGTTGATGTGGGTGACGCGCAAGTCGCTGTCGACGATGTAGACGCCTTCACGCACCGCCTCGAGCAAGTTGTACCGCCGCTCCCAGGCGTCGGCCGCCGAGAGCATCGCGGCCTGCACCTGATCGCGGCTGTGCAACCAGCGCAGCAACGCGATGCCCGCCAAGAGCATCAGCATCGCGGCGGCCAGCGTCATGCTCATCAGATCAGTGCGCGCCGGCGCGCTTCGTCGAGCAACGCGCCTCGTGAGGTTACACCGAAGGCCTGGTAGACGGACTCGATCTGCCGGCCGATCCGGTAGATGCTTCGGCTGAACCGCCGCGAGAGATCCTCGACGTCGGCGCCGCTCCACAAGGCCCGCGCGATCTGGCGCTGGAGCGGTGACAGCTGGTCGGGCATCGCGTGCTCGCGCGCCACCGACTCGTCGGCGTGCGACGCCAACGGGCAATCGGGGTAGTGCGTCGCGTGCTTGATCGCGGCTTGACGCCAGTGATCTTCGCCGGTGAGCTCGGCCAGCGCCATCGCGGCGAGCGTCGCGCGGTACCAGAAGGATGCATGCTCGAAGATCGCGTGCGCCTCGTGGAGCGAGCGCACCGCCGCCTCGCGGCGTCCCAGCATCTGGTCGATCCGCCCTTGCGCGTACTGCTTGTGGCCGGTAGCGCGCTTGTCGCCGTGCACGGCCAGCGCGGGGTTGACGCTTTCGGTCCCCATGCGGGAGTACATCGTCGCATACCGCTGAGCGCGCGGCGCGTCGGTCGGCGCGTGCAGCACCGAGAGCGCGACGAGCACCTGGCGTTCCTCGCCGTAGCTGGCCTCCCACGGCACCTCGAACGCGAGCGCATCGGCTTGGGCCAGCTCTTCCATCGCCCAGAACTCGTTGCGCGAGATGCGTGCGACGTACGCGCGGTCGAGATGCCCCATGATCCGCCACGTGGCGCTGGGTGCGAGCGTGCGGGCTTCCTTGAACGCCCACTGCGCTTGGCCGGGGTTGCCGCGCATGAAGGCGTCCCAGCCGAACGCGCGGATCATCTGGAACTGCGCGACGCGGACGTCGGGTGTCCAGGCGAGGGCCTCGCTCGCGAGCCGCGCCGCCGCGATGCCCTCGGCGTCGGCCGTCTCGAACGATACCTGCGCGAGCGCATGGATTGAGGTCGCGAGCGTACCGACGTCGACGGGGGCGGGGCCGGTCGCATACTTCACCGCGCGGATGAGGTCGGCCACGTGCTCGGTGTAGTTCTCGTTGCCGGCGTGAAGCCACGCCCGGTATGCGTAGGCCGCGGACGCGATGCTGGGATCGGGATGGGTGACGGCCAGTTGGGCTTCCGGCGCCGAGGGATCGCATTCGCGCCGAAACCAGCGCATTCGCAGCTCGTGATAGGCCAGCGTGTGCATACCGTGCGGGACGGCGTGCATCCCGGCGCGCGCATCGGCGTAGCGGGACTCCGCCGACGAGAAGTCGCGCACCGCCGCGTAGAGCTTGCCGGTCTCGACGTCGCGGCCGAAACATCCCTCGAGCGAGGTGAACAGATCGTCGATGCCGGCGAGGTACGCCAGCGCGTCGCTGGGATTGCGCCGCCCGATCGTCTCGGCTTTGAGCAGAACCGCCTGCTCGACGAGCGCGTCGGGCCAGTCCTCGCAGCCGTCGAGCAGTTCGAGGGCCGCGTCGTAGAGGGCCGACCGTTGCGCGACGCGGGCGTCGCGCAACGAATCTGCCAGGGTTTCGGGATCGGACAGCCGCAGCATCGTCGCGAGGTTCAGTCGATCAGCGTGTTGAGATTGAGGTCTTCTTCGGGTGATATGACCACGTTCTGCGTGGGCGCCGCGCCGGCGTCGTTGCCGGACGCCGTCACCGGCACGCCGGCGCCGGTCGTGTAGCTGTTCTTCACCACAATCGTGTACTCGCCGGGCGGCAGCGCGTGCAGGACGAACGTCCCGTCGGGTGCCGTGGCGGTAGAGTTCGCCACGTGACCGCTAGCGTCGACCGCGAGGACCGTCGCGTCGTACACCGGCTTGCCGGCCACGTTAAGAACATTGCCGTTCGCCTGCCCGGCGGCGTTTGCGGCGGTGACCGACGGCTGCACGTAGATCGTGCCGTTCGCGATCTTGATCGACTGCATCACGTTGAAGTCGAGCGTCAGCTTCGTCACGCCGTTGTTGGCGTTTCCGCCGGCCTTCCCGACGGCGAATGCGACGTTGAAGTCGACCGCTACGACGGCGGCGGTACTGGGATTGCCCGGACTACCCCATACGATCGGGAACGTATGCCCGGCCAAAACGACCGCCGACCTCCGGGTGTCGATCAGCAGTCGAACGCCTGTATACGAACCGTCCGGCGCTTTGCCGTCGAACCCCAGCGGGTTCTTCTGCAGTGCGATGAGGTTCACGAGCGTCTCGGGTGTGAACGTCTGGAAGGTCGTCGCAGTCGTGCCCGACAGCAACTGAATGCCTTCGAGCGCGACGTTGACCTGGGCGCCGCCGGCGCCGGGGATCGGCGCGTCGAACAACGCGAGGTGGAGCGCGCTCAGGGTTCTACCGGGCGCACCGCCCAGCAGGTCCAACGGTTGGAGCGAGACGCTCGACGGCGCGTTCGGAACGGCGCTGGAGCTAAGCCCGGCCCCGGAGCAACTCGCCAAGAGCAGCGCGGCGGCGAGTGCGAAGACACTTTTCATCCGTGATCGATCCCTATTCGGAGACGGCGACGATCCTGGGATCGTCGAGAGCTCGTTTCCAAGAGCTCGCCGCTCGGAGCTTTACCGAGCGAACGTACCGTGGGGTTGACGTCCTCGCCCAATCGTCAGCGTCGGCGGACGTCGTCCGACGGACAAGCTCTTCCCCAGGACGAAAGTCCCTAACCTCTCGAGCGCCGGCGGCACGCGTAAAATCTGCGTCACCGCGCCAGCGTTGAGCCGTCGTGCACGCGCGTTGACGCGTCAACGCGCCGGAGCTACATCCCGCCGGCGTGCTGGATCGCGAGCGACGACAACGCGACCGCGACCCACAGCAGAAAGCCCAACGCCAGCGGCCGGGCGCCGGCACGCAACAGGCGCGCGAGCTCGGTTTGCAAGCCGATCGCCGCCAGCGCGACGCTGATCATGAAGACCGCGACGGTGGCGATCGGGTCGTGCCACGACCGCGGTACGACGCCGCTGCTGTTCACCAGCGCCGCCGCGAGAAACCACACGATGAACCACGGCACGATGCGCTTCCATGGCACGCGTGCACTCGCGGACCCACGCGCGCGCGCGCGCCACAGCGCGATCGCCGCCACGATCGGAAGGATCAGCGTTGCCCGCGTCAGCTTGACGATGGTCGCGTAGTCGCCCGCGTCGCGGCCGTAGACGTAGCCGGCCGCGACGACGGACGACGTATCGTTGATCGCGGTGCCGGCCCACAGGCCGAACGCCTGTTGTCCCAATCCGAGCGCGTGCCCGATCGGCGGAAAGACCAGCACCGCGACGATGTTATAGAAGAAGACCGTCGCGATGGAGAGCGCGACGTCGGCCTCCTCGGGCTCGATCACCGAGGCGACCGCCGCGATCGCCGACGCGCCGCAGATCGCGGTGCCGACGCCGACGAGCGTGCGCAGCGCGGCGTCCAGGCGCAGCAGGCGGCCCAGAACCGGCGCCAGGACCAGCGCCACCGCGATCGTTCCGAGCGTGACCGGCAGCGTCCCCAGGCCGGTGCGCAGCACCGTCGCCAGCGACAACGCGAAGCCCGAGACGACGATCGCGGCCTGCAGCACCATCCGGGCCGAGAAGGAGATGCCGGGCTTGCAGGCCGCCGGCAGCGGCCCGACGGCGCGAATCGCGACGCCCAGGACGATCGCGAAAACCGGCGCGCCGGCCAGCGGCACGACGTGCGCGCAGATCACCGCTACCGCCGCGACCGTCGCGGCGGCGAGCAGTCCCGGGATCACGTTACGGCGTCGCGTGTGATTCGGCGATCTCGTGCATCTCGGGATCGCCGATTCCGTGCCGCAGATACGACCGCGACAGGTCGACGTACTCCGGGCCGGGATGCTCGACCCAGCCCATCGCGGCGCCTTCGAGCTGCTTCTTGACGACCGCCGGCGCCCCCGCGACGACGACCCGCGGCGGAATCCGGGCGTTGGCAGCGACCACCGACCCCGCCGCGACCAGGCTCTGCTCGCCGACGTGGGCGCCGTTGAGGACGACGGCGTTGGAGCCGACCAGCGCGCCGCGCGCGATGCGGCAGTCCTCGAGGATCGCGCAGTGCCCGACCGTGACGTCCTCCTCGAGGACGGTCTCGCAGTGCTCGCTGACGTGGAGCACGGAGTTGTCCTGGACGTTCGACCGCGCACCGATGCGGATCGGGCCGTTGTCGCCGCGAATCACCGCACCGAACCAGATCGACGCCTCCTCGCCGACCTCGACGTCGCCGATGAGGACGGCGGTCGGCGCGACGAACGCGGAAGCCGCGATCTTGGGGCGCTTCCCACGGTATTCGATGATCATCGTCGACCTCCGCAGAAGTGTCTGGGCACGAGGAGCCCAGTTTGAGCGAACACCGTCACCGTACCCCTCTACGCGGAATCAAGGTCGTCCCCCGCCCGCGCCCCGACGATCCGGACTACACCGACGTGAACTACCGCTACGCCGGCGTGACCGGTCACATCCACGAGGTCGTCGAGATCGGCGGACGCGAGCTCGCCAAGGTGGGCTTCGACGATCGCAAGATCGTGTATTACTACTTGGCCGACTTGGAACGCGAGGAGACCGCCCCCAAGCGCACGTTCCACGACCTGCCCGACCCGGTGCCGCCGGCCGCCGACTGAACGCTCAGGGCGTGCGCCGCGCGAACAGCGGCGTCATCGGGAGCACGGCCGCGTCGCCGGCGTGGCGGAGGTGGCCGCTCAGGCCGAACGCGTCCTCGATGGTGCGCAGCAGGCTGTAGTGGTCGTAGGGCGTCGCGTCGGCGACGCCGCGCACGCCGTGATTGGTCAGCACGAGGGTGGGGATGCGGCCCCCGCCCGGGTTGTGCGCATCGATCACGCAGCACGCCTGCGGCGCCCCGTCGAAACGATCGAACCCGCCGTTCTCGTCCCAGGTCACGACGATCGCGGTCTCGACGTTCGGCGCCGTCCAAATCCGCGAGCCTTGGATCTCGCGTATCAACGCGGCGGCAAACACATCGCCGCGCCGCACCAGTTGCTCGTCGCCGTGGCTGCAATCGGCCGGGGCGAGCGGTCCGCCGACGCCGTGCATCTCGTTGCACTGGTTGGGGACGATGAGGGAGAAGGCCGGCAGGTTACCGCTGCGCACGTCGGCGTGCAAGGCGTCGAAGCCGGCCAGCTCGCGAGCGAGGTTCGCATCCGCGTGGACGCTTGCCAAGTTGGTGAACCCGGTGTGCTTGGCAGCGTAGAGCGCGGGCGGCGTGGCGGGCGTGCCCGGCGAAACGATCGCGAGCGAGCCGGGCTCGGGGATGTCTTCGAGGTAGGCCCGCCAGGCCAGCCCTTTGGCGCGCAGCTGCGTCGCCAAATTTGCGCCATCGATCAGGTGCGAGACGTAGTCGGCGGCGCTCGTGCCGTAACATGATGGGCGGGTCGAGCCGGGGACGCAGTACCAAGCGTCGTCGTCGTGGATCCCGAACGTGTCGCCGGCCAGCAGCGCGATGTAGTTCGCCTCGGATGGATGCGTCTCGGCGTACATCTGCGTCGCCGAGCCGTAGTCGTGAGCGAGCTTGGCGAGATTGGGCGCCCAGCCGCGTTCGAGGACGGTCGTGTACCCTTTGTTCTCTTCGACGATGACCAGGACGTGGTCGTAGTGCGGAACGGCGCGGTCGCGCGCGCCGGGCGCGCCGCCGGCTCCGGCGAAGGCACCGAGCGCCGCGACGGCGACGGCGATTCGGGTGAAGCGCATTCGCAGCGCTTTTCCCGCCGCGGCTCAATGCAGCCTGGTCCCGTTGAGAGGGTGCGAGCGCGCCCACCCGAACACGAAGCGGCGTGATGATTCCCGCCGCTCCCCCGCTGCCCGTCCCGGTGTACTCCGGGTTCGACTACGTCACCATCGACGCGCAGCGCCGGCGCGTGTACGCCGCGCACGGCGGCGCGAACCGCCTGCTGATCCTGGATGCGGACACCGGCAAGATCGTCGGCCAGGTGCGCGTCGGACCGGTCCACGGCGTCGCGTTCGACCCGGTGGGCGGCCACGTCTTCACCGGCTCCGGCGACAACGTGGTCAGCGAAGTCGATCCCGTCACCTTGAAAGTGGTGAACCACATCGACGTCGGCGGCTCGGTCGACGCGATCGCCTACGATCCGTTCAACGGGCGCATCTACGCCGACGAGGACGACGGCGCGCGCGTGTTCGTGGTCGATGCAAAGACGTTCAAGCTGGTCAAGACGATCGCCATCCCGGGGCACAAGCCGGAGTACCTCGCGATCAATCCCAAGACCCACGAGGTCTATCAGAACATCGACTCCGACTCCGAGATCGCGGTGATCGACGCTACCACCATGGCGGTGAGCCGAACGATCCCGACGCCGGAGATCAAGCACAACCATCCGCTGCAGTACGACGCCGGGTACGACCAGATCGTGATCGCCGGCGGCGGCGTGATGAGCGTCTACTCCTCGGCCGGAAAAAAAGTCGGTGAGATCCCCGCCGGCCGCTTCGACCAATGCGATCTCGATCCGACACAGCACGTGCTGGCCTGCGGCGGTGACGGCGGCTTTACGCGCTATCAGTTGCAGCGCGGCGGCGTCCCCAAAGAGCTCGACAAGACCGCGGTCGACGCCGGCGTGCACACGGTGGCGATCGACTCCAAGACGCACGCGGTCTTCGCGGTGTGGGGCGACCGTGACGGCAAGGGTGATTTCGTCCAGAAGTTCACCCCCTCGCCCTAGCGACCCGCGGAAGGCCCGCTAGCCAACCCAACCGAATCGCAGCCGCTCGCAAACATGACGACGCGAGAATGGGGTGGGGGCGATGGCGACTTTCAGCGACTACAACGTTGTGATCGCGGGCGCGAGCTTCGGAGGCTGCGCGGCAGCCCTCGCGGCTGCGGCAAACCCTCGTGCAAAGGTCGTGCTGCTGGAGCCCAGCGACTGGGTCGGCGGCCAGGCGACGTCGCAGGGCTGCACGCGCTGGGACGAGACCGCAGCCGAGCTCACGGAGTCGACGGGCAGCCCGAAATCCTACCGAGATCTGCGTCACGAGATTCGCGCGCGCTATCCGTCAGGGGCCGGCGGCGTGCGTTCGGCGCTCGGGCAGCAGCAGGAGCACTTCAATCCCGGCTTCGCGGCCGTCGGACCGCCGTTCACCACGATGAGCAACCCGCCGTTCTTTGCGGGTGATCAACGCCGGGGCCATCCATTCGCCGCCGATCCGAAGCTCGCGCGCGATGTCCTCAAAGACTTGTTGCAGCAAGCCGGAGTGACCGTCATCTACGGTACGACCGTCACTGCGGCCGACGTCCACGACGGAGCGGTCCACGGCCTCACCGTGCAGAGTCCCTCGGGAACCGACATCTACGTCGCGGCCGTGTACGTCGACGCAACCGACCTGGGAGACTTGCTCCCGCTGTGTTTCGGCAACAACTGGGTGATCGGCGCTGAAGCCGGCACCGGCGAAGCCAACGGCGAAAGCGTCGCGCATCCCGACTGGATCCAACCGTTCACGGTTCCGATCGCGCTCGAATGGGGCGATAAGGACGGTGAGGATCTCATCGGCAAACCCGACAACTACGACGACATCCGCAAGCGCCAGGGATTCGACCGTCTCAGGGCTGAGGGTGAAGGCGACATCCATCGCGTCCATCTCCATCAAGAAGAGGACACGCTTTGGAACTATCGCCAGTTCATCGATCCGTTCAACTTCGTCGGCAATCCGCCCGAACGAACCACCATCAATGTCGGCAGTAACGACTACTTGACCCGCGCGATCCCGACGCGTCCGCACTCCCCGCAAGACGACGCGACGATCGTGGAAGAAGCGCGCGCGGTATCTACTGCGTACCTGTACTATTTGCAAAATGACGTACCGCGCGACGACAACAACGGAACCGGCTACAAGAACATCAAGCGCGACACCAGCGCATTCGACACCCCGGACGGCATCGCACCGGCACCGTACATCCGCGAGTCCCGGCGGCTGGCGGATCCGCTCGTGCGCATCGTTCAGAGCGATATCGACGCCGCAGCACACGGCGGGGGGGCGCTCAATCGCCCGCCGCTTGGCCTCAGCTCGATCGGCCAGCGCGGGCAAAACTTCCGAGACAGTTGCGGTATCGGCCAATACGGTGTCGACGTTCACCAAGGCTGGTACGCAGCCAGCCGAAGCCAAGGTCCGCCGTATGCACCGGGCATTGAAGCGGATGCGGCCACACCAAACATTGGTACACGTTACTTCAACTTCGGCACGGTTCCGTTCCAGGTGCCGCTGGGTGCGTTGCTGCCGAAGGAACTCAACAACTTCGTGGCGGCGTGTAAGAACATCGGCGCGACGCATGTCACCTCGGGTGCGTATCGCGTTCACCCGGTCGAATGGGCGATCGGGGAAGGGGCGGGCGTGCTGGCGGGCTACTGCGTCGCGCAGAACGTGGCGCCGGGCGCGGTCTGGGGCGACGCCGGGCGGGTCATGGCATACCAGCGGCGGTTATTAGCGCGCGGCACGCCGATCTTCTGGTGGAACGACGTGGCGTTCGAGAACAATGCCGACGCCTTTGCGGCGATTCAGTTGCTCGGAGCGCATGGCGTGTTCGAAGGCGACGGGCAAACCCGAAACCTCGATCCCCAAGGACCTTTCCCGCAGTCTGCTCGCGATGCGATCGATCAGCGACTGAACCACCAGTTCAACTGGGACGGCGTGCAGACGCGCGGTGAGGCCGCCGTGCGCATCTGCACCGAGCTGGAACAGAACAACCTTCCCCTCCCGCTCGACCCTCGGTCGTCCAACCGCTAGCGGTCAGAAGCGGCAGATTTGGCGGACCGCCTCGCCGTTGGCGAGGCGGTCGAAGCCGGCGTTGAGGCCGTCGAGCGCGAGCGAGTGGGTGATGAGCCGCTCGACCGGGAGACGGCCGGCGCGCCACAGCGCCACGTAGCGCGGAATGTCGCGCCGCGCGACCGATGATCCCATGAAGCTGCCGCGGATCGTCTTCTCGCCCAGCACGAGCGCACCGTAGTTGACCGCGACGCTCGCGCCGCGGCGCGAGAGGCCGATCGCCACGGCGGTACCGCCCGGCGCGGTCGACGCAATCGCTGCTTCGAATGCGGGCGCGCTGCCGGCGGCTTCGATGGCGAACTCCACGCCGGGAGTACCGAGATATGCGGCGATCTGCTTGTGCACATTGCCCGCGGTCGGATCGAACGTCGCCGTGGCGCCGAGCTCGCTTGCGAGCTCGCGCTTCGAGGCCAGCGGATCGACGACGATCGTCGGCGTGCCGCCTGCCGCGAGGGCGCCGAGCAACGCCATCAAGCCGACGCCGCCGGCGCCGAAGATCGCGACGCTCGAACCCGGCGTGACCTGCGCCGCGTTGAAGACGGCGCCGAGTCCGGTCAGCGCGGCGCAGCCGAACACGGCGGCGATCTCGAGCGGCACGTCGGCGGGAATTTTCACCAGCGACTCTTGCGCGCACACGACGTGCTCGCAGAACGCGCTCACGCCGAGATGATGGTAGGCCGGCGCGCCGTCGAGGAGAAATCGCGTGCCGCCGCCGAGCAGTTCGCCGTTGTTGTTGGCGGCGATGCCGTTGGCGCAGCGACCGGAGTGGCCGGTCAGGCACGCCGTGCAACGACCGCACGCCGGGACGAAGGCGAACACCACGTGATCGCCATCGCGTAGCTCGACGACGTCCGGGCCGACCGCCTCGACGACGCCCGAGGCTTCGTGGCCGAGCACCAGCGGGAACGGCTTGCCCAAGGTGCCGTCGAGGTACGACAGATCCGAGTGACACAAGCCTGCGGCCGCGATGCGGACGAGAACCTCGCCGCCCTGCGGCGGAGCCAGCTCGAGCTCTTCAATTTCCAGCGGGCGGCTTTGCGTATACGGCTGGTCGGCCGGCGCGGAGCGCAGCACGGCGCCATGAGTCTTCATCAGGCCGTGGTGTGCACTATTGCTCCTTGGGGACCCTGCGAGAAGCCTACAATGGTTCGATGACGCTCGTCCCGAGCCGCATCGTCGCGGCATGAGTAAGCGCGACGTCGCCATCCTCGGGACCGTGCTGGCCGGCGCCGCCGCGGGAGCGTTGCTCGCGGCGCGCGAGGCGCGCCGAGTGCGACGCAAGCACGATGCACCGGTGCTGCAGCTGCGCTTGGCGCCCGCGAGTGGCTACGAGCGATCGACGGCGCTCGTGCCCGTCGCGCCGCCGGCGCTCGCGCCGAGCCGGATCGTTACCTACGAAGCTGCTCCCGCGCGCTCGCGCCGGCGGCCTCTGCGCGGAATCGGCGTCAGCCTCGCCCTCATCGGATTGGTGCTCGTGGGCCTGGCCTTCGCGCGGCCGCAGATCACCGCCCTCGCCGCTCCCTCCGACGCCTATCCCGGCACGACCGCGCTGATTTCGTATGCGAGCAGCGGTCTGGGCTCGCTCTCCTACGATCTCGACGCGTCGTCAAATGCTGCGGCGAGGGCGTTGACTGCGCGCACCGGCACGATCGCGGTGCCGATCTCGCAGCGCGACGTCGCACACGACATCTTCGTGACGGTGCGCGCTGCCGGACCGTTCGGCGGCGACGTGCGGATGGCGCGCATCAACGTCCTCGCGCGGCCGCTCGCGGTCGTGCGCGTCGTACGCTCTACCCCAGTCCGCATCGACGCGCTCAGCCTTTCCTCGACCGCGGCGGTGAGCGGGGACGAGATCGTCGCCCGGTACCGTTCGAATGCGACGGCGGGGACCGTCGCGCTGCGCGACGCGCGCGGCGGTCTGTGGCAGAGCGAGCCGCTGAGCACGAGCGGAGCGACGCAGCTGCGAGCCCCTGCGGTGGAGCATGACACGCCGTTCATCGTCGTGTTGCACGTACAGCGCAACGGCGAGTCGATCGAAGCCAGCGCCGGGATCGTGGTGACGCGGATGTCGCCGGCGCCGCAGTCGTCGGCGCCCGCCGCCGTAGGGGCTCGCGTCGTGGCGCCGAGCGGCGGGCTGTGGCGAACCGAGGTGAAGCCGGCGTGGACCGACACGGTGATCGTGCTGATGGCTCACGACGGAACCCAACTACGGCGTTTGACGCCCCCCGCCGGCACGGCCGAACTGCGGATGCCGCAGGTCTCGACCCCGCAGTCCTACGTGGTCTCGGTGAGCCACCGCACCGGCACCGGCCGCGAAACGCTCATCCAGCCGATCCTCGTGGTCCCCGCACCGTCCCGCTAGGCCCGAGGGCGTAACCGTAGCAGGGCCGGCCGCCACTCTGTGGCGCTACGAAACTTCCTCGTGGTGAGTGACACGCTGCGTCGAAGGTCCCTCGGCCGATATCTGACGGGATCCTGAAAACAGCGGCACGGTGCGAAACTGGTCATCGATGACCGCGGCGATGCGCTCCGGCACGGCGGCTTTCTTGACCGGCCACTCGTCGCGCATTCGCTCGACCATCGCGAGCGTGGTCGCGCGAACGAGCCGGGACGAGACCTGAACCCGCTCGGCCATGTGCTCGAACTGTTCGATCGTCACGCGTGAGAAGTCACGGGCCGACCCCAGCGCCAAGCCCGTTTCGCTGTGTCCGAGGTATGCCTTCGTGCAGACGTAGTCGTACGCGGGCGCCAACGCCGGCGTGCGGCCGTCGCGGTAGATCACCGACCAGTTCTTCAAGTGCATGTCGTTGTTCGCGATAGCGATGTTGAACACGAGCCGGTTGATGAAGTCGATCAGCGCGTCGTTGCCCATTACCCGATACACTGTGCCGCAGATGTGGGCAAAGGCGTAATTGTCGTATTTCGCGCTGGGCTTCTGGCGGAAAATCTGGTTGAAGTCTTCGGTGTGAACGCGCGTTCCGTTGTCGCCGCGGTCGAAGCGCGCAATCGCGAGCGCCTCGCCGCGCAGAGACGACGCTTCGTCGGGGAGTCCTTCGATGCGGTCGAGGGCGACGAGCCGTATCGGCGGCACCTCGATGCCGACCGCGGCCGCGTACCGAAGCATCGCATACTCGTTTTCCGGAACTCCTACGAGGTGACGCGACGGCAACTTGACGATGGCGTGTCCGTCACGTCCCTGCGCCGGTATCGTGAGGCCGCCGTAAGCGTTATCGATCGCGCTGAACTTCAACTGAACGCCGGCGAGGGAAAAGCGCAGGAGCTCTTTGGCCGGCGGCTCGATCTCCGGTCCCCCGGCACTTTTCGGAGGCAGCGCACGCCCGAGCGGATCGTGGACGGTCGCGGCGCCCGGCAAATCGTCGCCGGTCACCCAGAGGAGCCCGAACTCGTCCGAGTTCGCGATGCCTGCGCGGTGCGCGACATATCGACGCAAATCGCCTTCGGGAAGCAAGTTCGCGAAGAACGCCGGCACTTCGCTGCGTGAGGATTCCTTCGCGCGCCGTACACGTCCGTACGCATCCAAGAAACCGAGGCTGAGAGTCGATCTTTGCGGATCCTCGGCGTAGTCGGTGCTGAAATGGAATGCCGTCGTGTCTCCGGGAAGCCTCGTCAGAGATCCGATTGGACGCCCGTGGAGACGCACTTCGAGAATCGTCGGAAGACTCGACATCACCAGCGATCGCCCGTGAGCGGGGGCGCGTCGTCATCGATGCCGAGGTGCAGGGTCGCGTCCACCGCCTGGACCCGCTCGCGCGGGACCAGCATGATCTCGAGTTCCAGTGCCCGGGCGAGCTCCAGGGCGGTGCTCCAGCGGGTTTCCCGGTCGCCCCGTTCGACCGCCGCAATGTAGCTCTGGGTCATGCCCAGGCGCCGCCCGAGCGCAGCCTGGGTCAGACCCAGCTCGTGTCGCCGACGCTTGAGCGCTTGCCCTAGAGTCCCCGCCAATACTTCCATCAGTTAAATTATACCATATTAGGACTGAACAAGCGGCGAAGCGGTGATGCTCGGTTGCCTATCCAGACCGACCCGAGCGCGCGTTCTTCGCTTGACGCGCGCGGTGGGGTTCTGGTACGGTGGCCCGACATGAACGGACGCTGTATGGCGATTATGGCGATGTGTGCCTCCCGCGAGGGACGGTGTAGATCGTCGTCGCCCTGACCAGGCGGACGACAGACTACAGCGGCCCTCGCCACTCGGCGGGGGCCTTTTCGTTTCCCACCACCCTCTGCGCTCGACGCATTCGTGAAGGAGACCCACGATGAGCAGCACCCTCGACCCCGCGGCGACCCGCGGCTTCGACACCGTCGCCCTGCACGGCGGACACGGCGGCGACCCGACGACCAAGGCACGCGCCGTTCCGATCTACCAGACGACCTCGTACACCTTCGACGACACCGCCCACGCCGAACGGCTCTTCTCGCTCCAAGAGTTCGGTAACATCTACACGCGGATCATGAATCCGACGACCGACGTGTTCGAGCAGCGCCTAGCGGCGCTGGAAGGCGGTGTCGGCGCGCTGGCGCTCGCCAGCGGTCAGGCGGCGGTGATCTACTCGCTGCTCAACCTCGCCCGCGCCGGCGACCACATCGTCAGCTCGGCGTCGCTCTACGGCGGAACGTACAACGCCTTCGTACACACGCTGCCGCGCTTCGGGATCGAGGTGACGCTGGTCGGCGCGTCGGATCCGGCCGCATTCGAAGCGGCGGTGCGGCCCAACACCAAGGCCATCTTCGCCGAGACGCTCGGCAACCCCAAGCTCGACGTGCTCGACGTCGCCGCGATCGCGCGGGTCGCGCACGACTGGGACGTGCCGCTCATCGTCGACAACACGCTCGCGACGCCGTACCTGTTGCGGCCGATCGAGCACGGCGCCGACATCGTCGTGCACTCGGCGACCAAGTTCATCGGCGGTCACGGCACCACGATCGGCGGCGCGATCGTCGACTCGGGCACGTTCGACTGGAAGGCGTCGGGCCGGTTCCCCGATTTCGTGCAGCCGGATCCGTCGTACCACGGCGTCGTCTACACCGACGCGGTCGGCCCGCTCGCATACCTCGTCAAGGCGCGCGTGCAGCTGCTGCGGGACATCGGGGCGGCGCTCTCCCCGTTCAACGCCTGGCTGCTGTTGCAAGGACTCGAGACGCTGGGGCTGCGCGTCGAGCGGCACAGCGCGAACGCGCTGCGCACGGCGGAGTTTCTGCAGGCGCACCCCAAAGTGCTGTGGGTGCGCTATCCCGGCTTGCCGGACGATCCGGCGTACCCGCAAGCGCAGCGGTATCTCCCCAAGGGCGCCGGCGCGATCTTGACCTTCGGCGTGAAGGGCGGCGCCGACGCGGCGCGCGCGCTCATCGACCGGTTGGAGCTGTTCTCGCTGTTGGCCAACGTCGGTGACGCGAAGTCGCTGGTGATCCATCCCGCCTCGACGACGCACCAGCAGCTCAGCCCGGCCGATCAGATCGCCAGCGGCGTCAGCGACGATGCGGTGCGGCTCTCGGTGGGGATCGAGTCGATCGACGACATCCTGGCCGACTTGACGCAGGCGCTCGACGCGTCGTGACCAGCCTGGCCCAGGGTGACATTGGGGCAGTAGTGGAGCGCGACGTCGAGATCGGCGCGCTCGAGCTGGCATCGGGCGAAACGCTCCCCGACGTCGTGCAGCGCGTCACGCGCTATGGGTGCGAACCGCTGCCCGACGGGTCGAACGTGGTGTTCGTGCCGCACGCGCTGAGCGGCTCGTCGCGCGTCCTCGAATGGTGGGACGGGATCGCCGGCGCCGGCGGACTGTTCGACACGGCGCAGTGGTGCGTCGTCGGGATCAACGTGCTCGGTGGTTGCTACGGTTCGACCGGGCCGTCGTCGCTCGCGCCGGACGGGCGGCGCTGGGGGCCGCGCTTCCCCGTCGTCACCATCGCGGACATCGTCGAGGCGGAACGGGGCGCGCTGCTGGAGATCGGGATCGAGCGTTTCGCGACCGTTATCAGCGGCTCGCTGGGCGGGCAGCAGGCGCTGCAGTGGGCGCGCGCGCACCCCGACCTCGTCGGCCAGGCGATCGTCGTCGGGACGTTCGACCATCTGCGCGCACAAGGGATTGCGCAAAACGGCGTCGCGCGCGATGCGATTCGGCTCGACCCGCGGTTCGAGGGCGGTTGGTACGAGGAGCCGCCCATCGACGGGTTGCGGCTGGCGCGTGCGATCGCGACCCTGACGTACAAGAGCGAGGATCTGTTCGAGCGGCGCTACGGGAACCGAGCCGATCGCGCGGGCGGCGATCCGTCGCGCTCGCTCGACGCGCGCTTCGACGTCGAGGGGTATCTTGCGCACCAAGGCGATGTCTTCGTGCGGCGGTTCGACGCCAACAGCTACATCACGCTGACCCGGGCGATGGATTTGTTCGACTTGCGCGGGCGCGAGCGGCCGGCCGGGCGGACGCGGCTCACCTTCGTCGGCATCGAAGGCGATCAGCTCTACTCGCCGCAGTTCGTGTGGAGTTGCGCGGCGCGCTGGGCCGAGGCCGGCTGGGATTCCGAATACCGGCACTTGGAGAGCGACCACGGCCACGACGGATTCCTCGCGCACCCCCAAACATTGGCTGCGGTGTTGCGCGAAGGGCTCGAAACTGCGCGTCCCCCCGGCACGTTGAAGGGCTCGTGACCGAACGCGTTTTTCAGACCGCCCGGCACACGAGCACGTATCTCGAGAGCGGGCCGCCGGAGGGACCGCTCATGATCTTCGTGCACGGCTGGCCGGCGTTGTCGATCATGTGGCGCGCGCAGCTCGGGCATTTCGGCGCGCTGGGGTACCGCTGCGTTGCGCCGGACATGCGTGGCTACGGCGGCTCGAGCGTGCCGGCGCGTGCGGAGGACTATGCGCTCGAGGCGATCGTCGAAGACATGGTCGAGCTGCAGCGCGGGCTCGGAGCCGAGCGCGCGATTTGGGTCGGCCACGACTGGGGCGGTCCGGTCGTCTGGGCGCTGGCGGGGCATCATCCCGAGCTGTGCCGCGGCGCGGTGAGCTTGTGCGTCCCGTATTTCGCGCGAGGTTTCGCGCCGGATACGCTCGTGCCGCTGGTCGACCGCACGATCTACCCCGAACCAAAGTATCCCGCCGGTCAATGGGACTACCAGCTGTTCTACCAGACGTCGTTCGAGGCGGCGACCGCGGCGTTCGAAGCCGATCTGCCGGCCACGTTCAAGGCGTTGTTTCGGCGTGGCGACGTGCGGGAGAAGGGCCGGCCCGCGCTCACAGCGCGGATCAATCGTGACGGCGGCTGGTTCGGCGGCGCCGGGCGCGCGCCCGATCTTCCCCGCGACCCTGCGGTCCTTTCGGAGGACGATCTGGCGCGCTACGTCGCCGCGTTCGAGCGGACGGGATTCTGGGGAGCCGACGCCTGGTACGTCAATCCCGCGCGCAACATGGACTATGCGGCCCGCGCGCTTGACGGCGGGACGCTGCACTTGCCGGTGCTGTTCCTGCACGCCGCCTACGATGCCATCTGCGAAACGGTCGACTCGCGCATGGCCGAACCGATGCGCCGCGATTGCCGCGATCTCACCGAGCACGTTCTCGAGACCGGGCACTGGATGGCGGCCGAGCAGCCCGCGCAGGTCAATGCGGCGCTCGAGACCTGGCTCGCCGCGAAACACAAGGCTTGGTAAACCTCTTGCGCCGGCGCCTCAGGCATGGTAGGGTCGTCCAACGATGGCCGCGATCAGCATGATCACGACGACGACGATCACGACTACCCTCGGCGAGGGCAGGTCTGGATTGACGTCGGCGTAACGCAGCCGACTAGAAACAGATCGAGGCCCTCGCCGCTGCGGCGAGGGCCTTTTTCATTCCCTCGCCCGTTCTTACCGATACTCTAGACCATGGAGGCCCCAGTGCAGGCTCTACCGCGCGTCCTCTGCTCGTCCGAAGCGTCATCCCCCGCGATGCCGCCCACGACCACGCGCGCGCAGGGCGTCGGCCTGCTGGGTTGCGGCACCGTCGGATCGGGCGTCGCGCGCCGCCTGCTGGCTTCGCATCCCGGGCTGATCCGCGCGATCGCGGTCCGCGATCCGCGCAAGCCGCGCGACGTGGCCTGGGACGATTTCGCGAGCGACGCCTTCGACGTCGTCGACGATCCCGGGGTGCGGGTCGTGGTGGAGTGTATCGGCGGCCTGGGGCTGGCACGCGAGCTGGTCCTGCGCGCGATCGCGCGCGGTAAGGACGTGGTCACCGCCAACAAGGATCTCATCGCGACCGAAGGACCGTGGCTGGCGGCCTTCGCGGCGCGCACCGGGGCGTCGCTGCGTTACGAAGCCGCGGTAGGCGGGGCGATACCGATCGTGCGCGCGCTGCACGGTTCGCTCGCCAACGAGGACGTCATCGAGATCGGCGGCGTTCTCAACGGCACGACCAATTTCGTCCTCGACGCGATGGAAGCCGGCGCGGAGTACGCCGACGCGCTCGCCGAAGCGCAGCGGCTCGGCTTCGCGGAGGCCGATCCGCGCAGCGACGTCGACGGACACGACGCCGCGCACAAGCTCGCGATCCTCGCCGGCCTCGCTTTCCGCCGGCCCTCCGTCTCGCCGGCGCTGGCGCGGCGGGGAATCGGTGCGATCTCACGCGACGACGTGCGCGCGGGCGCCGAGCGCGGATTGCGGTTGAAGCTCGTCGCCGTCGCTCGGCGCGCCGGTGATGCGATCGAAGCGGGCGTGACGCCCGCGTACGTCGCCGACGACCATCCGTTTGCGCGGGCGCGCGGCGCAGAGAACGTCGTGCGCGTGCTCGGGCGCGGTTGCGGCACGCTGGTGTTTTCGGGCGCGGGCGCGGGCGGCGACGCCACCGCGTCTTCGGTGGTCGCCGACGTGCTCGCAGCGCTGAGCGAGCGCGAGCGCTTGGTCGCATTCAACGGGGCCGACCTCGTAGCGCGGCCGTTGCGCATCCCGCTGCTGGTGCGTTTTGCCGAGGGCAGCGTGATCACCAGCGATGCGGTTTCGCTCGACGCCATGGAAGCAGCTGCTCGCGGGTTCGGCGGCCGGGGCGTGGTGCGGTCGGTCATTCCGGTCTGGCGCGACGCCGCGTAGCCGTGTGATGTTCGTCTCCGCTCGAAAACGGGAATAAGGCAAGTTACACCGGGGCGGAACGAAAGGACTACGAAGCGATGAAGCGCCACACCGCGACGCGCGGGTTGGCGGCGCTGGCGCTCGGCACCGCATTGTGCGCGACTGCCGGCGCGCCGGGCACCGCCGCAGCAGACTCGATCCCCAGCGCGGGACGCCTGCTGGCGCTCGTCTGCACCGGCGACACGGGACTCGACTCGTACACGGTACCGGTGCACATCGACGTGCGCGTGCGCAAGGTCTTCACCTTTCACCTGGGCCTCAACGGGATGGAGTACTTCAAGCGGCCCAACAAGCTGGCGCTGGAGATGCCGCGGATCCCCGACCAATCGCGCAAAGTCTTCGGCGAGCTCGGCACGCCGTTGAGCTGGCCCGCGCAGTACGACATGAACGTCGCCGGAACGACGGTCGCCGACGGCCGCACGACCTACCATTTGCGCGGCGTCCCCAAGCGCGCCGGTAACGTCGACGAGATGCTGGTCGATCTCGACGGTGATCCGGCAGCGCCCATGCACGTGCAGTGGCTGATGCACGACCGCAGCACGATCGCGATGACGCTGCGCTCCGCGTTCGACGGGACGCACGAGTTGCCCAAGCACGCCGACCTCGACCTGGTGGCCGGCGGTTACAAGATTCACGCGGCGATCGACTACGGCGCCTACACGGTGAACGAAGCCGTCGCCGACTCGGTGTTCACCGGCGTCTGACGGTCAAACCGCCGCGGCGGCCAACAGCGGCTCGTCGGCGACGACGCGGTTGCGTCCCATCGTCTTGGCGATGTAGAGCGCGCTGCTCGCGCGCCGCATGACCTCGCCGCCGTCGCCGTGGGCCTCGGGCACGACCGACGCGACGCCGATGCTGACGCTGAGGCGTTTAGCGGCGACGCCGCCGTGTGCGATCTCGAGGCCGGCGACCGCGTCGCGCACGCGGCCCGCGATCAACTGTGCGCCGCTCAGATCCGTGTCGGGAAGCAGGAGCAAGAACTCCTCGCCGCCGTACCGGCCGGCTAGGTCCGCACCGCGCGCGGCGTGCGGGCTCACCGACCCCGCGATGCGCCGCAGCACGTCGTCGCCCGCGTGGTGCCCGTAGGTTTCGTTGTAGCTGCGGAAGTGATCGATGTCGATGAGGACGGCCGCGAACGGCGAGCGCGCGCGAGCCGCTCGGTTCCAGCCCCGCGCCAGCGCATCGTCGAGCGTGGCCCGATTCGCGATCCCGGTGAGCCCGTCGAGGTGCGCGACGAGCGCCGGGCGGCCGCGCTCGCGTGCGGCGCCGCGCAGCTGCACGAGGAGCGCGAATGGGAGGAGCAGCGCTGCGGCGGCGTTGCCGATCGACGGCGCCGCCGCAAGCGCGGCCGAGCCCGGGGCGAGAACCGCGGTCAGCGCGCCCAGCGCGGCGAGCGCGGTACCGGCCAAGAAGTACGGCGCGCCGGCGACCCGGCGGCGCAGAGCGACCGCGCCCAGCGCGACGTAGCTCGCATAGAGTGCGACGAGGATAGCCGGCGAAACGGCGTCCGGCAGCGGCCAGAGATCTTGCATCACGTCGCCGCCGGCGACTGCGACGCCGTTGAGCGCGGTGAGCGCCCACAAGCCGCGCGTGACCAAGCGCTCCGGCGCCGCGCCGCGCAGGTACGTCAGCGTACATGCGGCGAGGCTGACGAGCACGAGCGCTTGCAGCAGTGCGTGCAGCGGCTGGCTGACCTCGGGCGGCGGGCGCACGATCCCTAGCCAAGGGATCAGCAACGCGGCTTGACCCGCGGTCGCGGCGGCGTACCACGCCAACGCCGAGGACCGCAGAGCGCGCGCGGCCACGGCGAGCGCGACCGCCAACGCGGCGAAAACCCCGCAGAACAGGGCGTACCACCAGGTGCGCCAACCGATCGCGGCGAGCGCCTCGGTGGGCAGCAGATAGGGCGGCGCGGCAGAACTGACCGTCGTTGCGGTCAACTCGATCCGGTCGGCTCCCCAGGCGTCGTCCGGCAGCCGCAGCCCCAGCAGATGGCCGGGAAGGTCGGCGCTCGCGGCAATGGTCTGGCGGCGGCCGGCAGGCCCGACGACGGTGACGACGAGGTCGCGCACGTACCAGGGCGTGCCGATGTAGAGCGCGGTGCCGTCGGTGCGCGGGACGCGGAAGGCAGCGCGCAACGTGACCGGCCGCAACACCGACGCGGGCGGCGCGTCGGCGGCGAGCGGGGCGCCGATCGCCGCAAGCGGCGGCTGGGCCTGTGCGTCAGCGAGCGAGGCCGTTGGAAGAAATGCGGCTGCGAACGCGGCCAGGGCCGCGGCGCGAGGGCTCACGCTAGTGTTTTCGGCCCGAACCCCGCCTCTCGCGACCCCAGCAAGTGCTTTGGCGCCCGGTCGAAGAACGGCGCCGGGTGTCGATCCCCAACGCGCAGCGCGTTCGAACGGTCCTGACCGGGGTCAAGCCGACCGGGAAGCCGCACCTGGGCAACTATCTGGGCGCCATGCTGCCCGCGCTCGAGCTCGCGCGCTCGCACCGGGCGCTGCTGTTCATTGCCGACTACCACGCGTTGACCGACCTCGAAGAGGCCCGCACGGTGCGGGCGGAGACCTACGAGGTTGCCGCCGCCTGGCTCGCCGCCGGGCTCGACCCCGAAAACGTGACGTTCTACCGGCAGTCGGACATCCCCGAGGTTTTCGAATTGTTCTGGCTGCTGAGCTGCGCGACACCCAAAGGGATGATGAACCGCGCGCACGCGTACAAGGCAATGGTCGAGGCGAACATACAGCTCAAGCGCGATCCCGACTACGGCGTGGGCATGGGACTCTTCGCCTATCCGGTCCTCATGGCGTCGGACATCCTGTTGTTCGACGTCGACGTGGTGCCGGTAGGCCGGGATCAGTCACAGCACGTCGAGATGGCCCGCGACATCGCGCAGCGTTTCAACAACGAGGTCGGCGACGTGCTCAAGGTGCCGGAACTGGTGCTGGCTGCGGAGCCCGAACCGGTGCTGGGCCTCGACGGCCGCAAGATGAGCAAGTCGTACGACAACACGATCCCGCTGTTCGCATCGCGCGACGAGCTCTGGAGGCTGCTGCGCCGCTACAAGACCGACAGCAGCGCCGCCGATGCGCCCAAGGACCCGGACGCCAACGGGCTGTTCCGCATCTACGCGGCGTTCGCCGCGCCCGCAGATGTCGTGGCGACGCGCGCGGCGCTCGCCGCCGGCGCGCTGACGTGGGGGGGCCTCAAAGAACGCACGCTCGAAGCGCTCGACGCGGTGCTGGCGCCGCTGCGCCAACGGTACCAGGCGCTACTCGAGGACAAGCCGCAGATCGACCGGATCCTCGCCGACGGGGCGCGCCGGGCGCGTCCGTTCGCCGAGGCGACCATGCGCCGAGTGCGCCGCGCGGTCGGGGTCGGCGTCTGAACTTCCCTCGCGCGGTGCCGATAACGAGAACATGGACGCCAGGACGTCGTCGCTCCCACCGGAGCTGCGAAGGCCCGTCAAAGGACTCCGCGCCGCGGCGGATCGCCTCATGCTATGGGACCGTTGGGAACTGCAGCAGTGGGTAGAGGCGACGCGCTCGCGCGGCCTGGCGTTTCTCACCCTCGACGCCGAGGTTCAGCGGCGCATCATCGCCGCGATCGACGAACCGATCGCGGCGGTCGCGGTAGCCTCCTAGCCCGTACGCGCGATCGCGGCGGAGTCGCCGCCGTCGTGCTCGAGCCCCCACGGGTTTCGCGCCGCCTCGGCTACCGCCGCGTCGAGCGCCCGTTCGGCGTTGAGCGGGCAGTTGCAGCGTGCCGGCCCGTCGCCGCCGCAGCCGTATTCCCCATGCCGGTCGAGCGCGTGCGCGCACGGGCACATCACCAAGTATTTCACGCCAATCGCCCCCCGTCGTACAAAGCGATCATGGCCAGGTTATAGCGTGCGACCGGCGCCTCGTCGCGTCGCTACCGTACGCCCCGAGACGGGAATTTCGGCCCTAACGACGAGGACGTTCGGTCCGTGCGACGTACGCTCGGGTTGGTGGCGCGCCGTCCGGGTCTGACGATCACCGAGCTTCAGCAGCAGATCTTCGATCGTGAGGGGTTTCGGGTCTCGTTCGAGCGGCTCGGCGCGGCCAAGGACGAGCTGCCGCCCTACGACTTCGCGGTAATGGCGCCCACCGCTTGGAAGGTCAGCGACTGGCAACGGATCCGGTTGGCGCGCTACGTGCTGCTGTTCCGAGGCGTCACCGTGTATCGCGGGGACGACACGCCGCTGGCGCGCGACGTGAAGCTCGGGCACTTGCGCGATTCATACTACGAAGCGCAGTACGGCACGCTCAGCCCCGAGACGCCCGACAACGTCGTCAACATCGACACCGCGAAAAGCGCGCCGCGCCACCGCCGCAACCGCACGGAGTAGCGCTACGGCAGCGAGTGATCGACGATTTCGATCACCGATACGTCGTCGTAGAGCGCTTGACCGCCGGCGGCGACTTGGACCTTGACGCGGGCGGGTACGGCTGCCGCGCCACGGTTGGGAGAGCCGGCCGCGAAAACGTACTCCCACTCGCCGCTTCCCGAGTGCGCCGCGTTTGCGAAGTCGGTCCACGTGTCGGTGGTCTGTAAGCGCACCGTCGCGCCCGGCGTGCTCGACTTCACCCACGCGCCGGCGCCGTAGCTCTTGGAACCGTCCAGCGCGAGACCCGCGCAGCTGATCCACGTCTCGCCATTCGATGCGTCGACCTTCAGACTCTGATTTCCGGGCGTGCTGAAACGCATCTGATTCGCGAGCGCGGCGGGGTCGGCCGGTGTCGCCGCGACGGTGCCGGCACCGTCGCGTATCCAGCCGGTCGGAACGCCGCCGGTCCAGTCTTCGAAACCGGCGTTGGCGACGGCCACCGCCGGCGGGCTATCGCGCGCGAGCTCGCGCAGCACGCGTTGGGTGATCCAATCCACGGGGGTCGAGTCGCCGCCGCCGCTGAGCCCGCCGACCCAGTTCACCGTACCGCCCGTGAACGCGATGCCGTTGCGCTGATACAGGCCCATCGTCGCGCGACCCGCCTGTCCGCCCGGCCCCCAGTCGGTGAGATCCGCGTCGGCGAGCGTCGTGAAAGTACGCGGTGTCTCGGCGTCGCCGTTGACATGCGCGGCGTCCGTCTCGTAACCAAGAATCGTGTCGTCCTCGCTGGTTCCGTTACCGAACACGTTGCCGTTGGACAAACCGGTGCCGGCGTAGACCCAGTGGGATGCGTCGGTTACCGTGTAGGCGCGAAACCGTTTTAGCGGATCGATCGGATTCGGGTACCACCAGCCCGCACCGTATTTATAGCTGACGCCGGTTAGCCGGCTTTCCGGGCGCAGAACCGGGGCTTCGTACCAGCGCACGGTGACGCGCCGCGGATCGGCTCGCTGCGGATCCGGCGGTCGCTTACTGCCGTCGGGAGCCGCCTCGGTTTCTTTGTAGCAGGTCATGATGCGCCGGCCGTTCAGATCCAGCCGCACCTGCCAATAGCACGTGTTCGCGCTGAAGAACGCTACGTTGCCGCCGCCGGCGATGAACGCTTCGACTTGGTCGCGCATCTCCAGCGACCAGTACTCGTCGTGCCCCAAGCTGATGAGCAACCGGTACGGCGCAAGGATGCGCGGATCGGTGTGCAGGTCGAGGCTCGAACAGTACTCGAGGTCGATCCCGTTCGTCTCGGCCCAGCCCAGAAACGGCAGCTGATATTTCTCGTAGAGCCCGGGCACGTCATCGTAGGGACGGTCGAAGGAGATGTTCGGTACGTGCGGCTCCGTGTAGAGGCTGCGCCCGCCCCAGCCCGTGTACGCCTGCGCCGTTGCGTCGCTGAACTTGAGCAGAATTCGCGACGTCGTCCCGGGCGCGGCCGAGCGCACGATGAACGGGATCCACGTCGAGGCGTCGCCCGACGTCAGCTTCGCGACGTAGTAGCCGCTGCCCCATTGCGGCGGAATCAGCGTGCGACACGCTTGTGCCGCGGGCCAATCGCAACCGTTGACGGCTAGTGCTGCGTCGTCTTGCGCCCCGGCGACGTAGGCATCGCCATCGACGGTTTGCACGAGTTGGTCGACCGATGCGCGCCGATAGATCTGCATCGTGAACCGGCTATGAGCTTGATCGGCACGGACGTGAAAGTCGACCGTTTCGCCCGGTGCCGCCGAGCTGACCGAAGCGTAGCCCTCGATCGCTGCTGCCATTGCGCCTCCCCCCGAGCCAGCGCGGCTCGCCATGTTTGCGTGGCCGATTCGCGGCCCGCAGCGACTCTCCCACGTGAAAAAAGTCTGAAGCCTTCGCTCAGACAAAATTCATGAAGGTCTGTCACTGTTCGCGTTGACCCGCTGACCTTTTTTACGAGGGGACCACGAGATGAAGAGATACCTGTCCGCAGTTGCGGTAGTTTTGTCATTGGCTTTTGCCGGGTGCGGCGGAGGCGGCAGCAGCGGCGGCGGCGGCGGCGGCGTTCCGGGGCCTGTCCCGACGCTCGCGCCGGACGCCAACATCCCGCAGCAAGCCCAGGTCAAAGCCAACACCGCATGGGTGACCGCGCCTGCGGGGATGACCCTGTACACGTTCGATCTCGATACGCCCGGCGTCTCGAAGTGCAACGCGACGAGCGGTTGCACCGGAAATTGGCCGCCGCTGATGGCCGCTGCCGGCGCGTTTGCGCAAGGCAACTTCACGCTCATCACGCGCACCGATCCGGCCGGTCAACAGTGGGCGTACTTGGGCTCACCGGTCTACCAGTACTTCAACGATCTTGCCTCAGGGCAGGCGACAGGCGACGGCGTCAACGCCTTCGGCGCCGTATGGCACGTCGCGCGTCCCGCCGGCGTAACCGGCGGCAACACCGGCGGCTGCACCAACAGCGTCTACTGCTGAGATCCATCGCTTGCCGGCGGGGTGCGTGGCACCGCACGCCCGCCGGCAAGCACTCCTCACACGCCGCAGCGCAGCGCGGCGTCGCTAGGGACGGGTGAGCCGAGCCGGGCGATCACCGCGCTAGCGAACGCCTCGGTGCTGGCCGGGTTGGTGTCGTCGAGGTCGGCGGTGCGTGGGCCGAGCGCGAGCGCCTCCGCGACGGCATGCTCGATGCGCCACGCAACGTCGTCGTCACCGAGCGAGAAGCGCGCGAGCAAGGCCGCTGAGAGAATAGCGGCGCCCGGGTTGGCGATGTTACGCCCGGCGATGTCGGGGGCGGTGCCGCTGATCGGCTCGTAGAGGCCGAAGCCGCGCGCGCCGGGCGGCCCGTTCAGGCTCGCGCTGGGGGCGGTGCCGATCGTGCCGGTGATCATCGCCGCCTCGTCGGAGAGGATGTCTCCGAACATGTTCTCGGTGACGATCACGTCGAACTCCCGCGGGTCGCGCACCAGCTGCATCGCGGCGTTGTCGACGAGCAAGTGGTCGAGCGCGACGTCGGGGTATTCGCGCGCGACGTCGGTCACGATGCGCCGCCACAGCTGCGAGCTCATCAGGACGTTGGCTTTGTCGACCGACGTCACGCGGCGGCGCCGCGTGCGGGCCAAATCGAACGCGAATCGGGCGATGCGCTCGATCTCGAAATCGCGATAGATCAGCGTGTCGGTCGCGGTGAGCGCCCCGGCCGCGTCGCGTTCGAGGCTCTTGGGGCCGAAGTAGAGCCCGCCGGTCAGCTCGCGCACGATCGCGCAGTCCATCCCGCGCACCAACTCGGGGCGTAACGGCGAGCGGTGCTCCAGGCCCGCAAACGCGCGGGCCGGGCGCAGGTTGGCGTACAGGCCGAAGGTCGCGCGCAAGCCCAGGATCGCGGCTTCGGGGCGCCGCTCGGGCGGCGCGTCGTCGAAACCCGGGCCGCCGACCGCGCCGAACAAGATCGCGGCGCTGGCGCGCGCGACGGCGAGCGTCTCGTCCGGGAGCGGCGTCCCGTGCGACGCGATCGCCGCCGCGCCGACCGGCGCAGCGACGAAGGTGCACGCCGGGAGCGCGGCATGCAGCACGCGGACCGCGGCCGCCGTGACTTCCGGACCGATCCCGTCACCGGCCAGAACAGCGACCCGCTGCGTCAACGGGCCGCTTCCCAGGCCCGAATCGCCGGGATCTTCGCGTTGAGAAACTGCAGGAACCCGCCGCCCAGCACGAACTGCTTGCGCAGCGGATCGAGCGTGAACGCGATCGGCTCGCCGTCGTCGGCGCGCAGCGTCTGGGCGGCGACGTCGATCGTGACGTGCCGCGCGCTCAGCAGCGCTTCGGCGATCGCGGGCGCCACGACCACCGGGACCAGCGCGTTGGTGTACGCGTTCTCCTCGAAGATGCGCGCGAAGCTCGGTGCGACCACCGCTTTGAAACCGCGGCCGAGCAGCGCCCAAGCCGCGTGCTCGCGGGACGAGCCGCAGCCGAAATTCTCGCCCGCCACGACGATCGACGCGCCGGGATGCTGTGCGAGCAGTTGCGGGCCGTCGGGCATCCCCTCGAAGAGATGCTCGCCCATCCCGCCCGAATCGATGCGGGTGAGATAGCGCGCCGGGATGATCTGGTCGGTGTCGACGTTGGCGCGCCGAACCGGCAGGACGCTGCCTTCGATTTTCATGCGAGGACGAGCTCCAGAGCCGGGAGCTCGGTGGGCGACGCGATCCGGCCGAGGATCGCCGAGGCGGCGACGACGACCGGCGCGGCGAGGTGAACGCGGCCGCCGTCGCCCATGCGTCCGGGGAAGTTGCGGTTGGACGACGAGACGCAGCGCATCCCCGGCGCGAGCACGCCCATCGACATCCCCAGGCACGGACCGCACGACGAGTGCGTCCACAGCGCGCCGGCGTCTTGGAAGATGTCGTGCAGCCCCTCGCGTTCGGCTTGGCGGCGCACGGTCTGCGAGCCGGGCGTAACGATCGTCGGAACGGTCACCTTGCGGCCGCGGAAAATCTCGGCGGCCGCGCGCAGATCGCTGATCCGCGCGTTCGTGCACGAGCCGATGAAGGCTTGATCGACGGCGATGCTGGTCAGCCGCTGCCCCGGCTGCAAGTCCATGTAGGCGAGCGACTCGGGCGGCGCATCGAGCGGCACGACGCCGTCGATCGGCGAGCACTCGCCCGGATTCGTCCCCCACGAGACGACCGGCCGCACCGCGCTGCCGTCGATCGTCACCGTCGCCGCGTACGGGGCGTCGGGGTCGGCCGCAAGGCCGACCGGGTACGCAGGCGCGTTGGGGATCGCGGCGAGGTACGCGGCGGTCGTTGCGTCGGCGGCGATCATCCCGGTCGTCGCGCCGGCCTCGATGGCCATGTTGCACAGCGTCATGCGCTGCTCCATCGTCAGCGCCCGAATCGCCGAGCCGGTGTACTCGAGCACGTAGCCCGTGCCGCCACGAAAGCCGATCGTCGCGATGACGGTCAGCGCGAGGTCCTTGGCGGTCGCGCCGGCCTGCAGCGTTCCGGTCACCTCGACCCGCATCACCTTGGGTCGCTGCAGGATCAAACAGCCGGCCAGCATCGCACCGGCTTGCGCCGTCGTGCCGATTCCGAGCGCGAACGCTCCGAACGCGCCCAGCGTGCAGGTGTGGCTGTCGCCGCAGCAGGCCGTCATCCCGGGGCCGATGTAGCCGCGCTCGGGGACGATGACGTGGCAGATGCCGTTGTCGCCGATGTCGTGGAACGGGATCCCCTGCCGTTTCGCCCAGTTGCGCACCGTCTGCCCTTGGAGCGCGGTCGCCGAGTCCTTCGCCGGCGCGACGTGATCGATCATCGCCACGATGCGCTGCGGCGCGTAGAGCCGGTCGCCGAACTCCTTTTCGATCGTGATCGCACCCGGCGGCGTGGTGATCTCGTGCGCCACCACGAGGTCCATGAACACCAGCGCGTTCCCGCCCGGCAGCTCCTCGACGACGTGGGCGTCCCAAACCTTGTCAAACAACGATCGCGGCATGCACGGCCTCCTGGCGGGCCGGTTCGAGAGACGCGATGCTGCGGCCCGCGGCGCTGACGATCGCCGTGAGCGAGGCGGTGACGATGTTGGGGTCGACTCCCACGCCCCAGCGCACGTCGCCGCCGATCGAGAGCTCGACGTACGCGACCGCCGGTGCGTCCTCGGCGGGGCCCTGCGACCGCAGGACGTGCTCGTGGAAGTCGTGGACGTGGATCGCCAGGTCGAACGCGCGGCGCAGCGCGTCGACGAAGGCGTCGATGGGGCCGGTGCCGTCACCGTAGATCGTGCGCGACACGACGCCGTCGGTGAGCGTCGCGTCGATCGTGCACGGCGTGCCGGCGACGCCGTCGTTGGTCGTCTCGTAGCCGGCCAGCCGCAGGCGGCCGGGCCGCACGTACGTCGCTTCGAACGCGTCGCGAATCTCGTCGGGCGAGATCTCGCCGCCCGACGCTTCGGCGCGCGCCTGGATCACGCGGCTGAAGTCGACCTGCAGCGCGCGCGGCAGATCGAGCCCGTGCTCGGCGAGCAGCACGTACGCGACGCCGCCCTTGCCCGATTGGCTGTTGACGCGCACCACCGCGTCGTAAGTGCGTCCGATGTCCTTGGGGTCGAGCGCCAGATACGGAACTTCCCAGCGCGCGCCGCCGCCGGCCTCGAGCGCGGCGAAGCCCTTCTTGATCGCGTCCTGGTGCGAGCCCGAGAACGCGGTGAACACCAGCTCGCCGCCGTAGGGGTGGCGCGCGTGGACGGGGAGGCGGTTGCAGTCCTCGACGATGCGCACGATCTCGGGCACGTTGGAGAGATCGAGCCGCGGATCGATTCCCTGCGAGTACAGGTTGAGCGCGAGGGTGACGATGTCGACGTTGCCGGTGCGCTCGCCGTTGCCGAACAACGTCCCTTCGACTCGGTCGGCGCCGGCCATGACGGCCAGCTCGGTGGCGGCGACGGCGGTGCCGCGGTCGTTGTGCGGGTGGACGCTCAGCACCACCGCTGCGCGGCCGCGCAGGTGGCGATGGATCCACTCGATCTGATCGGCGTAGACGTTGGGTGTCGCCATCTCGACGGTGGCCGGAAGGTTGAGGACGAGCGGCTCGTCGCGCGTCGGTCCCCAAGTTGCGATCACCGCCTCACAGATCGTCTTGGTGAAGTCGAGCTCGGTCGCCGAGAACGTCTCGGGGGAATACTCCAAGCGGATCTTCGTCCGTTCGGCAACCTCGCCGGCGCGGAGTTTGATGTGCGCGACCGCGCGGACCGCGATGTCGACGATGCCGCGCCGGTCCAGCCCGAACACGACGCGGCGGAACAGCGGAGAGGTCGCGTTGTAGACGTGCACGATCGCCCGCGGCGCGCCGGCGATCGACTCGAACGTCCGGTCGATGAGGTCTTCGCGCGCTTGGGTGAGGACCTGGATGGTCACGTCCTCGGGGATGCGCTGCCCCTCGATGAGTTCGCGCACGAAATCGAAGTCGGGTTGCGACGAAGCCGGGAACCCGACCTCGATCTCCTTGAACCCCAGCCGCACGAGCAGATCGAACATGCGCGCCTTGCGGTCGGGGCCCATCGGTTCGATGAGGGCCTGGTTTCCGTCGCGCAGGTCGACGCTGCACCACAGCGGCGCGCGCTCGATGGTGCGGCTGGGCCAGCGCCGCCCGCGCAACGGGACGGGCGGGAAGGGCCGATAGCGTTCGATCATTGGGGAGCCTCATAGGCGACGATGCGGTCGATCTGCGCGCGCAGCCGAACCAGTGCGACGGCCGCGCCGTCGAACGCGAAGCGCGCCGTCACCGTCGCGTCGGCGTTGGCCGTCACGTGGGTGCAGCGGCAGTTGAAACGGTGGGCCAGGTTCACGATGCGCGCCACCGAGCGGACGTCGCGCAGGGTGAGCTCGCAGGTCACGCCCGCGCCTCCATGAGATCGTCCACCGTCATCCCGGCGGGGATCATCGGCCACACGTTCTCGGTGGGATGGCACGCGCAGTGCAGCAGCGCCGGACCGCGGGCGGCGACGAAGCGGGCGATGACGTCGTCGGCGCCGGCCGGCGCGTCGATCGCGAACGCCTCGATCCCGTAGGCACGTGCGATCGCGACGAAGTCGGGGTTGTCGGCCAAGTTCGTCGCCGAGTAGCGCTCGGAGAAGAAGAGCTCTTGCCACTGGCGGACCATCCCGAGATTCTGATTGTCGATCAGCACGATCTTGACCGGGATCTTGTAGCGCCGCAACGTCGCGAGCTCGGGCAAGCACATCTGAAAACCGCCGTCGCCGACGATCGCGAACACCGGCACCGTGGGGTTCGCGTACGCCGCGCCGACCGCCGCCGGGAAGCCGAAGCCCATCGCGCCCAGTCCCGCCGAGGTCGCGTACTTGCGCGGGTGCGCCGGACGCGCCCGCTGCGCCGCCCACATCTGGTGCTGTCCGACGTCGGTGGTCACGATCGCGTCGCCGGGCAGCGCGGCGAAGACGCGGTCGAGCACGTCGGTCGCCGACAACACGTCGTCCGCGACCCGGTCGCTGGGCAGCGGCCCACCCAGCAGCCGTGCTTCGGCGGCCCAGTCGTCGAAGCGCGGGACGTGGCCGCGCGCGAGCTCGTTGACGAGCGCGCGCAGCGTCTCACCGAGATCGCCGTGCAGGGCGACGTTGGCGGTGATGATCTTGTTGAACTCCGTCGCGTCGATGTCGGCATGGATGACGGTCGCTTCGCGGGCGAAGCGATCGGGCTTGCCGGTCACGCGGTCGTCGAAGCGCATCCCCAGAGCCAGGATCACATCGGCCCGTTGCACCGCTTTGTTGGCGGCCTTGAGCCCGTGCATGCCGAGCATGCCCAGATACGCCGCGTCGCCCGATGCGGCCGCGCCGAGCGCGTTGATCGTCGCCGCATGCGGCAGCCCGAGCATCGCGACGAACATGCGGTAGAGATCGACCGCGCCGGCGCGTACCCCGCCGCCGACGATCGCGACGGGCCGTCGCGCGGAACGAATCCGCGCGACGGCGTCACGGACCGCGGCATCGGAAACACGCGGTCCGTCACCGATCCGTCCCGGCGGCTTCTCCGGAACGGCGGTGACGTCGGTCTGGGCCTTGAGGACGTCGTTGGGGATGTCGACGAGCACGGGTCCGGGACGGCCCCGGCGTGCCAGCGCGAACGCTTCGGCCAGCGTCTCGGCGATGCTGTCGACGTCGCTGACGAGCATGTTGCGCTTGGTAACCGCCTGCGTGATCGCGCAGACGTCGGCTTCTTGAAACCCGTCGGTCCCCATGAGCTCGCGGCGCACCTGTCCGGTGATCGCCACCACCGGAACGCTGTCCATCATCGCGTCGAGCAAGCCGGTGACCAAGTTCGTGGCTCCCGGACCGGAGGTCGCGCAGCACACGCCGACGCGACCCGAGGTGCGCGCGTAGCCGCTCGCGGCAAACGCGGCCGCGGCTTCGTGGCGTACGAGCACGTGCCGCACCGGATGCCCGAAGAGGGCATCGTACAACGGCATGATCGCGCCGCCCGGATAGCCGAAGACCGTGTCGACGCCCTCGCGTTCGAGTGCCGCGAGAACGGCCTGCGCGCCGTTCATGTCAACTGCCTACAAGACCCGGAAGCGGAGGCCGTCGTCGGCTTCCGCCGCGCTTTGTCCGCCGTTGAGCCAGGGCATCAGGCCGCGCAGCTCGGTGCCGACGTGCTCGATCTCGTGACTCGCCGACTTGGCGCGATGCGCGCGGAACGACGGCTTGCCCGAGGCGTGCTCGGCGACCCACTCCTGCGCGAACGCGCCGCTCTGGATCTCGCCCAGGATTTTGCGCATCTCCGTGCGCGTCGCAGCGTTGATGATGCGTTCGCCGCGCGTGTAGTCGCCGTACTTGGCGGTGTTGCTGATCGCGTCGCGCATGCCTTCGACGCCGCGCTCGTACATCAGGTCGACGATGAGCTTCATCTCGTGCAAGCACTCGAAATAGGCCATCTCCGGCGCGTAGCCGGCCTCGACAAGGGTCTCGAAGCCGGCCTTGACCAGCGCGCTCATCCCCCCGCACAGCACGGCCTGCTCGCCGAACAGATCGGTTTCGGTTTCCTCGCGGAACGTCGTCTCGAGGATGCCCGCGCGCCCGCCGCCGATCGCCGCAGCATAGGCGAAGGCGATCGCGCGAGCGTGTCCGCTGGCGTCTTGATGGACCGCGATCAAGCACGGTACGCCGCGTCCCGCTTCGTACTCGGTGCGCACGAGGCGCCCCGGGCCCTTGGGTGCGATCATGATGACGTCGACGTCCGAGGGCGGCACGATGGTGCCGAAGTGGATGCCGAAGCCGTGCGCGAACGTGAGCGCCATCCCCGGCCGCAAGTGCTCCACGACTTCGCGGAGATACACACCGGGCTGCTCTTCGTCGGGAATGAGCAGCACGACGACGTCGGCCTTCGAGACGGCGTCGGGGATCGAGGCGACCGCGAGCCCGTCGCGGCGCGCCACGTCGCGCGAAGCGGAGCCGGGGCGCAACCCGACGATCACGGCGTGTCGGGAGTCGTGCAGGTTGAGCGCGTGAGCGCGCCCCTGGCTGCCGTAGCCGATCACGGCGATCGTCTTCGCCTCGAGTGCGCCGCGATCGACGTCGCGGTCGTAGTAGGCTTCCATGAAATCCTCCGGAGATAAAAAAGCCCCCCGCCTACCGGCGAGGGGCTTTGCATTTGTGTGCGACTCTGTCGTCGTCTTATGCGAAAGCTGCTCGCCGGTTCGGGGGAACCGTAAGAAGGATAACGCCAAGAACGAGGACGAGCCGAGCGGACATCGTTGCACGGTAGTACCACGACGGCCGGGTCCTGTCAACCCGCCGGACGGCCGCCGGTACCCGCCTTATCACGGAAAAAACTTTCGTAGCAGCCGGTGCGCGTTGGAAATCGCTCTCCGCCGGGCCGTGTTGACGCTGGGCCGGACGCATGGTACAGTCCTACGCACTCGTGACCACGCGCCGCTGCTGTCTCATGCCGATTTTCATGTGCTGTCGCCCCATTCGGGATCGGCAAGGTTCGGCATGAGCTAGCGCGCGTCGCGCGCAGCACCACTGCAGAGCCCTCGCCGATCCGGCGGGGGCTCTTTATTTTCACCCGCTTCTCCCATCTCACCAGGAGGCGTTCCCCATGGCAGCTCTCTCGCGATCCGACTTCCTCAGCGCCGCCGGCGCGGCGGCACTCGCCGCGTCCGTGCCGCTGCGCGCCCGCGCCGCCGGGCTCGACAGAGTCGGGCTCGACTACGCCTACTACAACCCGCCCAGCCTCGTCCTCAAGTCGAAGG
Organism: Vulcanimicrobiota bacterium; assembly: GCA_003140215.1. Taxonomy (GTDB): domain Bacteria; phylum Vulcanimicrobiota; class Vulcanimicrobiia; order Vulcanimicrobiales; family Vulcanimicrobiaceae; genus Vulcanimicrobium; species Vulcanimicrobium beijerinckii. The sequence continues at coordinate 1,070,377 of PLJL01000004.1, forward strand.
GCTGGCTCGAAGAGGCGCTTTCGAAGCGCGGGACGTCGGTCGAGTGGGTGCTCTCGCTGGGCTCGAACAAGGCGAACCAGTTCTTGCAGGCCGGCGTCGTGCAGTTCGGCTCGACTGCGGGCAGCGCCGCGCTGCTGGCGCGTGCCAACGGCTCGCCGATCAAGACGGTCTTCCTGTACTCGCGCCCGGAGTGGACGGCGCTCGTTGCGCCCAAGGACTCTGCGCTCAAGAGCGTGCGCGATCTCAAAGGCAAGAAAGTCGCCGCGACGCGCGGGACCGATCCGTGGTTCTTCTTGCTGCGCTCGCTGCAAGCGGCGGGGCTCGCACCCGGCGACGTGGAGCTGGTCGACCTCCAGCATCCCGACGGGCGCACCGCGCTCGAACGCGGTCAAGTCGATGCGTGGGCCGGCCTCGACCCGCACATGGCCGCCTCGCAACTTGATGCCGGATCGCGCCTGCTCTACCGCAACGTCGCCTTCAACACGTGGGGCGCGCTCAACATCCGCGAGGACTTTCTCGCGCAGCATTCCGACGTGGCGGCGATCGTGCTGCGCCAGTACGACCGCGCCCGCAAGTACGCGGCGTTGCACGTCGAGGAGACCGCGGCGCTGCTCTCCGACGCCTCGCATACCGAACGCCGCGTCGCCGACCTGCAATTGCGAGAACGCACCTCGTACCCCGGCGACGGCACGCCGGGAAGCGAGTATCACGACGCAATCGCGGGCGTGATTCCGCTCATCCGCGCCGACAAGCTCGCCAAAGCCGACGCCGACCTCGACGGTGCCGTGGCGTCGCTGATCGACGCGCGCCCCGCCGCGACCGCGCTGCGTGGCTAAGGTCGAACGGTTCGCCCTCCCGCTCGTGCTGCTCGCCGGCTGGTGGGCGGCGACGGCGAGCGGAGCGATCAAGTCCTACCAGCTGGCGTCGCCGAGCGACGTGGTGCGCGAGGTGGTGTACCTCGCGCAAAGCGGCCTGCTGTGGCGCGATCTGGGCGCCAGCGTCGAACGCGTCGGCGCGGGATTCGCCATCGCGCTGGTCTTGGCGATCGTGTTGGGCTCGCTCGTGGGCGGATCGCGCGCCGCGGAACGCGCGCTTGATCCGACGCTGCAGGCGGTCCGGGCGGTGCCCTCGCTGGCGTGGGTGCCGCTGATCCTGCTCTGGCTGGGGATCGGCGAGACGGCGAAGATCACGCTGGTCGCGATCGGCGCGTTCTTTCCGGTCTACGTCGCGCTGGTGAGCGGGATCCACGGCGTCGATCGCAAGCTCGTCGAGGTCGGCACGATGTTCGGGCTCTCGCGCCGTGCGCTCATCGCTCGCGTCCTCGTCCCTGCGACGCTGCCGCAACTGCTCGTCGGCGCGCGCATCGGGCTCACGCAAGCCTGGCTGTTTCTCGTCGCCGCGGAGCTGCTCGCGGCGACGAGCGGGTTGGGCTTCCTGCTCACCGATGGGCAGCAGACCTCGCGCACCGATGAAATTCTCGTCGCGATCCTGCTCTTCGCCGCCTGCGGCAAGCTGTCGGAGAGCGCGATGCGCCGGCTCGAAAAGCGGCTCGTCGGCTGGACGGACACGGTGCCCGCGTGAGCGCGGCGCGAATTCGTGGCCTGCGCAAGGCGTACGGGACGCACCTCGTCTTCGACGGGCTCGATCTCGACGTCGGCCGCGGCGAGCGGGTCGCGATCCTGGGTGCGAGCGGCTGCGGCAAGTCGACGCTGCTGCGCTGCATCGCCGGACTCGAGCGCAGCGACGGCGGCACGATCACCACCGGCGGCGAGCTCGGCGTCGTGTTCCAAGAGCCGCGGCTGTTCCCATGGCTCGACGTCACGCGCAACGTCGCCTTCGGCGCCCGCGACGCGGGCGAGCGCCGCCGCGTCCCCGACGTCCTCGCGCTCGTAGGGCTCACGCCGGCCGCGCGCCAGCTCCCCAAAGCGCTTTCGGGCGGGATGGCGCAGCGCGCCGCGCTCGCGCGCGCGCTGGTCCGCGACCCCCAGCTGCTGCTGCTCGACGAGCCGTTTGCGGCGCTCGATGCGCTGCGGCGGATCGAGCTGCGCGCCGCGGTGCGCGAGATCCTCATGCTCACGCGAGCGTCGGCGATCTTGGTGACGCACGACGTCGACGACGCGCTTGCGCTCGCCGAACGAGTGATCGTGTTGGCCGGCTCGCCCGCCGAGATCACGTTCACCGGGACCGTCGGCGAGACGGCGACGCGAGCCGCGATCCTCGACGCGCTCGGGGTCGGCCGCGCCGCGCGCGGTCTCGCCCACGAGGCGGCAGGCTGACGCTCGCCCGCGGCGGGGGGTCCTACCCGATTTTGTGTATGTGAGCGGCCCCAACGAGCGCCTAGGCTGGAAGCCTAGGAGGATGCTCGATGAGAAAACTTGCGGCTTGGGCCGTCGTCTTGGGGGTAGTCGCCGCCTCGTGCTCGGGGCATGGCGCCGGCACGGCCTTGCCGCCGGGTCGGGCTGCCGACGCAGCGGCAAGCACGATCGGGGCGCATTCTAGCCGCCCGCAGGCAGTTCTTACCGCGCCCGCGGGCTGGGCGACGACGGCGACAGGGGTGCTCGCGCTCGCAAACGCCGCCGATCTGGGCCGGCTCGACCGCGCGAAGACCGTCGAGGTCACCCTCGGACTCCAGATGCGCAACGTCGAGGCGGCCAAGTCCGCCATCGCGGCGCGTCAGATCATGTCGCGCGACGCGTTCGTGAGCGGGTTCGCACCTTCGCCCGCTCAAGTAGCCGCGGCGTCGGCGTACCTGCGCGATCAAGGCTTCACCAACGTGACGGCCGCGCCCAACAACATGCTCGTCACCGCGAGCGCGCCGGCCGCGACCGTCGAGAAAGCCTTCAACACGACGCTGCACGCCTTTAGCGTGAGCGGCAAGAGCTATTTCGCCAACACGCAGCCGGCATTCGTTCCGACCGCGCTGGGCGGCAACGTCGTCGCCGTGCTCGGCCTCACCAACGTCCCCGGCCTGCGGGCGGGGCACCCGGTGCAAGCCGCGCCCGGCGCTGCTCCCGGAACCTTCAACGCCAACGGCTCGCCCCAGCCGACACCGTGCACGCAGAACATCAACGGTCAGACGGGCACGCCCGTGTGCCACCGGTTCTACGATCCGGCGACCTTCAACATCACCTACGACGCCGGCGCGACGCCGCCCGCGACGAACACCAGCGTCGGCATCTTGACGATCGGCGACCCCACGATCGGGATCGCCGACTTCCGCGACGGCGCGACGCGCTTCGGGCTGCCGCAAGTCCCGATCAACATCATCAACGTCGAACCGCAGAGCACCGACGTCACCGGCAACGGCGAGTGGACGCTCGACATGACCTATGCGCAGGGCATGGCCTACAACCTCAAGCGGATCGATCTCTACAACGTCGCGTCGTTTTCGTTCCACGACCTCACCGTCGGCTTGAACCGCTGGGTCAGCGATGATACCGACCCGATCCTCAACGCCTCGCTGGGCGGATGTGAAGCCTTTCCGTACGAGTCGGGCGACATGCTCGTCGGCGACATGATCCTCGTCGAAGCCGCCGCGCAAGGTCAGACACTGTTCGCGTCGACCGGCGACACCGGCGGATATTGCGGCGTCGCCGGCGCGCCGCCCAACGGCGGCGTCGGCGGAGCGCCGATGGTCGAGTATCCCGCGACGTCTCCGTACGCGGTAGCGGTCGGCGGCACCGACCTCTTCAGCAACGTCGACGGCACGTACTTGGGCGAAGACGCGTGGCAGTCGGGCGGCGGCGGGATCAGCCAGTTCGAGTACTCGCCGTACTGGGAATCGCCGACCCAGATCGTCGGCACCACCCCGGCCGGCTTAACGTTCCGCGGCTTGCCCGACGTCGCATACGATGCCGGGTTGGAAACGGGTGGGCTGACTTGGAACGGCGGCGCGTCGTTCATCAACGGCGGCACGAGTCTGGCCTCACCGATGGCTGCCGGCGTGTACGCGCGCATGCAGAGCGCCCACGGCAACGCGCTCGGCTTCGCGCCCATCCTGCTCTATAGTCTCTACGGCAAGAGCACGCCGCAGCAGCTCAACGGTCCGCCGGAGACGCAGCTCTACGGTCCCTTCCACGACATTCTGCAGGGCACCAACGGCCTGTACACGGCGTTGCCGAAGTACGACTACACCACCGGCATGGGAACGATGGATATCGCACGGCTCGCCTCGGCGATCGGTCCGTAACTCGAAGCCGTCACGAGATGATCGGAGAGGCGCCGGTGTGGCGCGGCGCCTCTCCGGGCCGCGGCGATCGCGCGTTGACGAAGAGTTGACAGTCGCACGGTGCGCAAGGCAACCGTGCGAACCGACAACCGGGGTGCAATGGACAGCGCCCACGCGCGGTTTTCCGGACGTTCCAACATCGTCGTTCGCCTGGCGGAAAAGCTCGATCTGAGCACGGCGAACGTCGTTCGCGCGCAGCTGCGCGCCGTCGAGCGCGCCTGCGAGATCGACCTCAGCCGCGTGCGCAGCATTGATTCGGCGGGGATGACGGAGCTGGCGACGCTGGCGCGCCGGCTCGGCCCGCGCTCGGTTCGCCTGCGTGGCGCCTCGGCGCAGTTCCGCCACGTGCTCGAGCGCGCCGGCTTACAGGCCCTGTTCGACCTCTCCCCCGCGCCCTGACCCGGCGCCCCCGAACGGTCCTTCGCGACCGCGTCAAAGGGTCGAGATAGGGAAACACGCAGGGCTGCGATATTCTCCAGCGATGGCGCTTCCGGTCACGCCTCACGAGGATGTCAACGGCGTGTTGTTCGCGCTTTCGCGCGACCTGTCGGCAACGTTCAACGACGATTTCGTCGGCTTGTACCTGACCGGGTCGCTCAGCTACGGCGACTTCGACCGTGCCAGCAGCGACATCGACTTTCTAGCCGTGCTCGGGCAAGCGGTGAGCGCTCGACAGCGCGCTGCGGTGGCGAAGATGCATGCGCGTATCGGGACGGCGTTTCCCGAGTGGCAACGCCGGATCGAAGGCTCGTACGTCACGCTCGAAATGCTCGCTAACGCCGAGCCGCCTCGACAGCCCCGGCCGTACGTGAACGGCGGCGAGATGTGGGCGCCCGATCCGACCTACGGCCAGGAATGGATCTTGAACGGGTACGCGCTCTACGAATGCGAGATCGCGGTCGCCGGGCCGGACCCGAAAACCCTATTCCGCGATGTCGGCTATGAGGCATATCGCGACGCGTCGATACGGTCGCTGCACGAGGAGTGGGCACCGTTGCTGCGCGACGCGTCCCGGCTGAAGAACAGTCACTATCAGGCGTACGTCACCCTGACCGTTTGCCGCATTCTGTATACCGCGCGGAACCACGGGCTTGCCTCGAAGCGCACCGCGTCGCGGTGGGTCAAACAGACGTACGGTGCGCCGTGGCGCGACCTCATCGAGAAGGCGGAAGCGTGGCAGCACGCGCGCGAGCTGCAGGAGGCGCCCGCGGTGCAGGCTTTCATCGGGTTCGCGCTCGAGCAGGCCGCCTGACGATACAAGGCCGTTCTCCAACTGCTCCACTTCGCCGAGGTCAAGGAGTTCGAGCGGTTCCGCGCCAGCAAGTAGTGCGTCGCTCTCCTGCGCCTTCGCAAGGTCCGTCGTGATGACGTTCACCCGTGGTCTATCGTGAGGTGCAACCACGATAGGGAAGAAACGCTGCCCCTCCGGACGTGGCCAGTCAGGAAGCAGTTCACGCTTGCGAAACTTCTCGATGTTATCGTGAATTTGCTTGGCCTTGTGAAGAACACCGTCTTCGATGTCTTTGGCTATAGCCGACGGCTTGAGGCGAAGCACCGACTCGCGTAGGTTCATCCGCTTCGAGACGATCTCGATGAAGATGATGTCGCCACCCTCCGCCAAGATGACGTCGGTGCTCAATACGCCCGGCTGAAAGGGAAGCTCGCGGGTGAATCGCCTGTCCGGTTGGTCCTTGTAAGCCTTCTCGAAGATCTCGGCAACATGATCCTCAAAGAACTCGCCGTAGAAGCCCGTGAATTTCGCGATCGCCCGTTTCCGCGCTTCTGGGTCTGGCCCGGATTCGTCTCGGTATCCGTCGAACAAGATAAAGTACGCCCCGTCACCCATCGCATTCTCAATGAACGCCGGGACGGGCGCAAAAAAAGGTCGTCTTCGACCTGAACGATGGGCCTACGCCAGATGCTTCCAGCACCGGCAAACGACATCGACGCTTCCGCCTTCCATTCGGCGCGTACGTCTGCCAGCGGAACGGCGTTGCTCGCAATCCATTGCCGAACTACACGGGTGTCGGCCATTCCGGTATGCCATTGAGCAATACTGAACGCAACTCCAAGCCGCTCGACTTCATCCCATTTGACCATCGATGTGTAGCGTGCAAACGTGAAGTAAGCACCAGCCATGAACTCGGTCGGCGTCATGCCTGTAAACCGAAAGAAGTCGGCTGCAATATCGGAGTAGTTTGCTGAGGCGCGGGCTTTGGGTGCCTGGCTCCAAGCGAAGAAGGCCTCTGAGCGTCCGAGCAAATCATGCGGATTCTCAAGGTTCAGAACTGCCGACCGTAATTCGGTTGGTAATAAGTCGGCAGGCCCATTGGTGACTTCCTCAGGCATGATTTCCGCCGCCAGTAGTTCGTTCGCAATCAAGACGGCACTCGTAAAGGCATCGGCCTGATCGTCGATGTTGCCGTTACCGTCAGATCCTTCAGCGACCGCGAGTCGAAGCACGGCAACCAAAGCCTCCCGCGTGAAGAGTACCCGGTGCGGTTCGTTCTGTAGAATCGAAGCAATCTTGTCCCGGTAGGGCAAGTCCTTCACCATCGCCACAACGAGTTGATTCTGCTGGTCCTTGTTTTCGATACCGTCCTGCCACGACACGCACAAGATGCCAGTGGCTTGCATCACGACCGTCTGCCAGAAGACCTTGCGCACCGCTGATTCCAAGTCGGCGCGCGTCGGCACGCTGCCGATAATCTCCGAATAGAGTAGCGGAACGAGAAATCCCCGAGGTCCGTTTGGCATTGTGCCGTTTCCTTTTTCGAGGGCCGGCTGTTAGGCCTGGGCCTGAAGCAGCGTCAAGCCTGCTCTTCAGAGGCCGGTCAATGTTTTGCTTCCGCCAGGATGCCTCAATCTTTTCACGCTCGGCACGAAGGCCGCCAATACGTTGTTCGACTTCGCCGATTTTGAAGTGCTTCTTGACTTCATTGAGGCGTCTCCGACACGGAGGAGGGCCAGCGCGCTTGAGCCGTGCTCGGTCCACGCGGCGTCGATCCCGAGAACGAGTACCACCGCGATGTTTCCCAACGCCGCGCGAGGCAGCTCCCCCATCGAGTCGTCACAAAGCGCATGGACGGCGACGCGTCTTCCACCGGGAAGATCAACACAATCTCCGCGACAACCGAATCCGGGCTCAATGCGACCCTGGCGTTTGCCGACGTCAACGGACGACGGCTGCTCCAAACGCTCACCTACCCCGACGTAGCGACGACAGTCCAGTATGCCTATGATGCCAACGGAAACCTCACCACCGTCTCGCACCCGCCCAATAACGCCGCCGGAACGCGACCGATCCAGTACTTCGGCTACCAGACCGTGGGAGCGGACTCGGTGCTGCTGTGGGCTTCGAGCCCCCGTTGGGACGCGGGCCCGTGCTGCATCGACGGCGCATACCTCTATTTCGGCTTCGCGGGCACAAGCGCAGCTACATCGACGGTCTACTACATCATCCACGAAGGCTTCGCCAACCCAACGATCCCTGATGGCGTGAGCGCCGGCGCAATCCAGCCGGCATTCGCGAGCGGATACACGAATTTCCTAACCGAGTACTACGGGACCGGCGTCACAACGCCGACGTTCCGCGACACGGACGGCCACTACACCAACTGGGTCGTCGACGGTTTGGGCCGTCCGACGCAGACGCAAGAATGTACAGCAACTACCGGGACTTGGACGTGCACGGGGACGTATCTCACCACAAACGAGACCTGGGACGCCAACAACAATCTTACGTCGGAAATGGATCCCCGCGGATATCAGGCCGACTACGCCTACGATGCAATGGGCAACGCGGTTGCCGTGGCACAGCCGATGGTCACGGTCTCGCAGGGAACCTTTCGTCCCACCTCACTGTTTTCGTACGATTCGTTCAACAACATCACAGCATACTGCGACCCCGACGCGACCCACGCTCTGTCAAGTGACTGGACAAGCCCTCCGAGCGGTGACTCATTGTGCCCGATCACGAGTTTACTTGCGGCACGCTTCATCTGGAGCACTGACCCTACGCAAAGCGGTAATGCTTCGGCAAGCCCCTCGTATGAGCCGTTCGGCGAGCTCCTAGCCAAGATCGAACCGGGAACGCCCGCGGCCCCGGCCGGGTACCGCGTCAACTACACCTACGACCCGTCGCGCCAAGGTGGGACAGACTACGGTTTGCCGACGACCGTCGCGGCGGCTGCATCGATCAGCCAGGCTGACGGCACCCAGCGTCAGCCGTCCCAGAACTTTTGGTATGACAACAACGGCTGGCTGGGGTGTTACAACAAGGGCTCCGGGTTGTGGGTGCTCGGCTACGATGTCCTTGGCCGCGTTACAACGACCGCAGACCCAGACGATAGCACGAACAACGGCATCTGCAACAAGACGAGTGGGATGACGGGCTGGAACACCGCTTCGACGATAGCCCGCTTCCCGGACGGCAGCGTTTCGTCAATGCAGTCCCCATCCCAACGCGCCGCGGGCATCAGCAGCACGCTCACCTACGATTTGGACGGGAACGTGAGCACCGAAACGCATCATTTCGGCTGCACGTCGGTTTCGTCATGCACGGCCGGCGTCACGAGCAAGTGGTATGACGGCGCAGACCGGCTCGTGGAAGTATCGCTTCCCTACGACGCATACGACATTCAGGGCTATCCGATGCTGACGCGGTACGTTTACGACCTGAGTCAAAGCGGGACGACGCCATACCAGGGCCTTGGACTTCGAGGCTACGGCAATCTCGCCAAGACGCAGGAATTTCTCTCCGGCACCGTCATCACTCCGTTTACGTACCAAACGGCCTCAACGTTTGGTCAGCTTCCGCCTTCAACGGGCACTTGGACCGACATTCGTGCGACGTCGTTCGACGGACTCGATCGGGCCCTATCGGCATATGAAGCAGCCTTTGCTAGTCAGCCCAAGATTGCAAACTCGTACGACGGCGCACCGCCCGGCGGCGGAGCAGCTCAACTGGGCCTGCTATCCTCCGTCGCGCTGGCGACAAACGAGACTAAGCAATACACCTATGACCCGCTTGGACATTTGACCGACACATCGTACTTGAACGACAATGGCGCCACGTCGCCGGCTCACGTGCGCTACGACGCGAGCGGTCGAGTCGTCTCTCGCGGCACGGATGCCTTGGGCAATGAGATACTACAGTATGACGCCGCCGGTGAACTAACGACCGCCGCGAAACCCCCGTCGCTTGGAAGTGCGACGATTGGGTACGACTACTACAGCGACGGAGCACGCAGGGACCTGAACTTCTCGTCTCCGGTGTACACAGCTGCGCTGCTCTATCAGTATTCATATCGATCCGATGGACATCGATCATCGCTGACGCTCAACAATGGCACAGGATTCACGTGGGCCTATACGCCCGCAGGACGGCTTCAGGTCCAGACTGATCCGCTCACAGGCAGGGCGATCTCTCCTGACAACTACTTCACCAGGGGGAAGTCGCTTACGCAATGGCCGCACTATCCGTCGTCGGTGACGTATGTTCCGGAGACCTACTCGTTCGACAGCTACGGCCGAGCGACTGGTGTGACGCTTCCTGCTGGAGTGTTTTCTCAAAGCGTGAGCGGATTCGATCTGGACGACGGCGTCACAGGGTTGAGTGCCCTTAGCGTGCAGGCACCGACCAATGTGACCATGGTAACGTGCGCGACCTCCAATGTGCGCAACGAGAAGCTGCCCACCTATAGGGGTTCCTGCGCGGGGCGTTTCTACAACGGGGCAACCTTTGCACTCCAGCAGACTGGCCTAGGCCTCACGCCGTGGACGATCGACGCGCGTGCTGGCATGCTGAAGAGTTGGGTTGGGCCGATGGGCCCGACCGACGTTAGCTCCGGCCAATTCGCGTATGACGCTTCCGGTCGTCTGACGGCAGACACCGAACAGCTCAACCGGGCGTGGCGCAGCGGTGACCCATCGATGCCGGGCAACGTCGTCTATTCTACCGGGACGCGCACGAAGAGCTACGATGCGGAAAATCGCTTACGCTCACAGCAAACGTCGCCTGCGGCACCTCCGACAATCCCGTCGTGGGGGGAGAGCATACTGGGTGGATATTGGAACGACGAAAGCCAGCCGTCTGGAGACGAAATTCAGGCTGTCGACTACGCTGCGGACAGTCACCCCGCGCGGTTTGCAATCACACAGACACCCGACGCCGGGACGTCAGCGACGCCCGGGGCGCTGTTCTGGCTCTGGGATGGAAGCGACCTGCTGGCACAGTGCGGCTATTGGTCCCCGCAGGCACAATGCGCGACGTACGGCTTTTCAGTGGAAGGCCTTGCCAACTACACTCCGTCGAATGGCTACACCTCCGTGCAAGATCGGGATCTCTCAGGCCAAGTCGTCGCAAGCCATGATGCGATGAGCTTCTCGGGGATGAAGCCCATCGGTCGCAATTCGCGAACGTATTTTTATCCCGGGCTCTGGGCATCTGCAGCGCCGAACAGCGCGTCGCTCGAAACTGCCGGAGGACTGCCAGGACCGGCGACGATCTTAGCCGGCAGCAAGATTGCAATCGATGGGTGGACTTTCGACAACAATACGTGGCAAGGCGTCCGCACGTACGATGCATCGGTTGGCCAATGGAACACCCCCGACGCCTTCGCTGGCAACGTCCACGACCCCATGAGCCAGAAGCCCTATATGTGGAATCGGAACAATCCGTATGCGTACAGCGACCCGAGCGGGTTCGCCTATGAACCGGCTTGCGACGCAGTGTGCTCCGAACGCGGAAGTAGGCTGGGGGCCCTCATCTGGAACTTCCTTTTTGGTGACGATATCAAGACAGTGATGTCTGCAGGAGCGCCCATAGGTGCGCGGGCGCTTGCTGCCGCAAGCTTAGCGTCGACAGTCGTAGACGCGCCAGTTAAGGGGATTTTCAAAGGGCTCGGAATCGCTGAAAAGGCATTCGCTGGGTTCACCGAACACGGAGCAGCGCAATTTCTGGCTCGCGACGGAGGGAGGGGAGTTTCGACCGACGCACTTCGCGACGCGCTCACCCATCCGCTTTCCACGAAGCTGCAGGACAAGGGCACAATAATGGTTACCGGAAGAGATGCGGTTGTGATACTCAACAAAGACGGAGCAGTCGTTACTACGTGGGCGACGAGCAATCGGGGCATCCGTAAGAAATAGACTGACGGACGCGACGGAAGGAGATTTCGATGCTGTCAGCCGCGCAGCGGCGCCTTCTTAAGGAAGCGGTCGAACAATATTCGCCCACGCTGATCGATTTAGCGTCTTGTGATGTCTTGGCGTTGCCACTTGAGCAAAGAAACCAGCTGCGCTCGGCGCTTGGCGACTACCTGAGTGCCAAAGGCTTCGATAAGAACTGGAATCCGACGTCGGTCGGACGCGCCATCGAGGAGCTGATCGACGCCTTGGGACCTAGATAGCGTTCAACGGTGTAACGTCATGGGCTCCGTGACATCGGAAAAGTCGCGAGCGCGTCTGGCGCACCAGGGCAACGCCGACCAGCATTTGCGTTCGGTCGCTGTATTCCGCGGGAACGTCCACGTGTGGTCGTAGGCGGCGACCGGGCACCCACCAACCTCGGGTCCATTTGCTGAACTCGGACGTCCCGGCCCTAGCCTACCGGGACCGTCTGGCTCGAAGCTTCGCAATGCGATCCCGCATCCGATCGAGGTCGTGCTCCAAGGCATCGAGTTCAGCATCGGCTCGGGGCTCGGCAAACGCAGTCGACCTGGGCAGAAAGCCAGCCTTCGTTGGGCGTAGCACAACGCCTCTCGGGGGAATCGGGCTCAGCCGCTGCCCATGGTCCCAGAACTCCAAGAGACAGGATGGAATCAGAGGGGGCAAAACCGTACAAGAGAATCCAGGGCCGGTCGCTCTTGGGGTTTGTGGGCCAACGGTGGGCCACAGGGCCGAGTGACACCAAGGCGAGTAGGCGGGGAAAGCCCGCTAGATCAACGTTGCCGACGTAGCTCAGTTGGTAGAGCAGCTGTTTCGTAAATAGCAGGTCGCCGGTTCGAGTCCGGCCGTCGGCTCCAGAGGTTTCCTCGTGCATTGAGCCTCCGCTGCAGAGCCGGACCTATAAGAGTCGGTGCCGCGGTCGCAGGTTCAATCCAGTCACGCTGGCGATGCGCGTCGGCGACGTCGATATCGACGACGGTCTTGCGGTCACGCGGAAGGATCCCGACGCGCAAGGACGTTACCGGCTTCCTCGAGCCCTGAGCGGATCGCTTCCGGCGTCGGGGGACAACCGTGGACGAAGATGGTCGCCCCCAGCTCGACTCCGGCTCCCGCACCCGCTTCGGGCGCACCCGCCCAAGGACCGACGCCCGCAGCGCAGTCGCCGATTGCTACGACCACCCGGGGAAGGGGGACGGCGGCGACCGTCTGGTCAGCTGCGGCACGCATCGCTACCGTCATCGGACCCGTGACGGTGATGACGTCGGCATGCCGTGGCGAGGCGACGATGTCCCAACCGTCCCGCGTGATATCGTAGTAGGCGTTGTTCAGGGCGTTCATTTCATGCTCGCAGCCATTGCAACTTCCGCACACCAGGTGTCGAATACCGAGCGATCCGCGAAAATTCGACTTCGTCATCGGTCGGCGCACGCATAGCAGAGGTTGAAGCTCTTGTTCACCAGAGGAAAATCGGGAACGATGTTGCCGTCCATTGCCGCTGCGACGATCGGCCAGTTGCGATAGGAAGCGGAGATGACGTGCAACCGGCTCAGGCGCCCGCGCTCGTCGATATGGACGGCCACCGTCTCGGCGCCCCGCGGCCCTTCGACGACGCCGATCGCGGTACCGGGCCCGACCCGCAGTGCCTTGGGCGCTGCTGGCCGCGCGTCGCCTAGCTGCGCGAGCGCCTCGTCGATGATGCGAAACGAGCCTCGCAACTCGTCGCGCTTGACGCAACAGCGCGCAAACGCGTCTCCGCCCGAGGCGCAGGCGGCGTCGACGCGGATCTGGCGATAGGCTCCATAGGGGGCAAACACGCGGACGTCGATCTTCCCACCCGATGCGCGGCTCGCCGGTCCGACCGCGCCGAAAGCGCGCGCCCTCTTGTGGGAAACGACCCCGGCGCGTTCCCAGCGGGCAACGACGGACGGGTTGCCAAAGAGCGACTTGAGGTAGTGTTCGACCGAGCTCGCGAGCGCACGAAGAGCGACGCGGAGCCCCGACGTCTCGCGTAGCGTATTCGGTCCGACGCCACCCGGGACGATGGCGTCGAAAAGCAGCCGGTGCCCGCCTGCGAAGCGGCACGCACGCATGGCGCGTTCCTTGAGCGCCATACCTCTCGCGAACCCGGGTCCCCAACCGGCGCCCGCGGCACTGGCGGCCAAGTCCGCAAGGTGGTTGTAGATGCGTTCGAGCTCGGCTACGACGAGCCGGGCGAGCTCCGCACCCGAGTCGATCTCGATGCCGGCGAGGTGCTCGAGCGCATGTGCGAAGGCGAGCGATCGCGACGCACTGCAGCCGCCGCAGATGCGCGCCACGCTGGCCGCAGCCTCGAGGGCGTCGGTCCCACAGAGGTGCCGCTCGACGCCGCGATGCGAATATGAAAGCTGCGCATCGAGATGAACGACCGTTTCGCCGCCCGAGCTGAAGGTGAATCGTCCGGGTTCGATGATCCCGGCGTGCACGGGTCCGACGACCATGTGCATGAGCCCGCCGCCGGTCGCCAGCAAAGCGGCCGGCATCTGACCGTTCTGCCCTCGCAACGGGCGTGAATCGGGAAGATCGGCGAAGTGCACGTCCCATTCGTCGCGCATTTCGCGCTCGTCCCACGAAAAAAGCGGAAACGTCGCCGAGAATGCCGGCGCCGCTCGCCCGTCAGCGAGCGGGCGTTCGAGCGCAAAGGCCCCCCGCGCACCGAGGAAAACGTAGTGCACCCCATCCGACGACGCGTACGCGCCTAGCGGAACGCCGCTTTCACACTCGGCGCTAACGCGGCGCTCGAATTCACCGACTTCGATCTCGTGGAACGGTCCGCTCATGGCGCAGACTCGAGCGTGGCGGCAATCCTCTGAAGCGACGTTCCCAGCGAGGTCCAGGGGACCACGGCGATGCTGAGAGCCCCGATCAGCGCGACGACAATCGTGCCGCTAGCGACGGCCGCGAGGCGCGCCGCGATTCGTTGTTCGAACGTCCGCGGTGTCGTGAGAGCCGGCGAGCTCTCGATCCCGGGCGCCTTCGCCGCACCGGATTCGATCTCGATGGCGTTGTGCGCTACCGCGGCAAAGGCCAGCGCTATGCCGGTCAGGCCCAGCCCCAAAGGGACCCATTGATGTGCAGCGATCCCAGCAAAAACTAAAAGCAGCTCGCTCACGAACAGCCCGAACGGCGGCATCCCCGAGAGCGCGACGAACGCCGCGAGCAACAGCCGGCCCGAGCCGCCGCGCTGCCACAAGCCGCGCAACTTCCCCAGCGTCGTCGTGCTGAAGTCGCGCTGCACCATCCCGGCCGCGAAGAAGGCGGCGGACTTCGCAAAAGCATGTCCGACGACGTGCAGCAGTGCCGCGAGAAATCCGAGCGAGCCGCCGAAGCCCAGCGCCAGCGCGACGATCCCCGCGTGCTCCACGGTTGAATACGCGAGCATTCGTTTCAAGTCTCGTTGCGCCAACATGAGGGCACCGGCAACGATCACCGAGGTCGCGCCCAACCACAAGAGGATCTGGTGAAGCAACGGCGAGACGCCCAGCGCCGCGCCAACCTCGAGCGTGCGCATAATGGCGTACAGTGCACACGAAACGAGTACTCCGGAGAGAAGCGCGCTGATCGGCGCCGGGGCCTTGGAGTGCGCGTCCGGGAGCCACGCATGCATGGGGACAAGTCCCGCTTTGGTGGCGAACCCGACGAGCATGAGGACCGTCGCCAGCTGCGCCAGTGACGGAGTCGTGAGAACGGTATGACCCGCTATCGCAGTCCACGACAGCGCCAGGCGCGGATCGATCCCACCGGCAATTGCGACGTGCGCCAATGCGACGATCCCCGGCAGCGCGAAGCCGATCCCGACGCTGCAGAGCACGAGATATTTCCAGGCAGCTTCCAGCGCGGCCGCCTCGCCGCTGAAGCCAACGAGAAAGGCCGTCGCGAGCGTAGTGGCCGAGATCCCCAGCCACAACGCTGCAAAGTTATCCGCAAGCACGACGAGCAGCATCGCGCTNNCCCCCAGTCGGGCGCGAACGTTCCTGTCGAGAACACCGTGGCCAGGAGACCGAGCACGGAGACGATCACGGTAAAGGTGCACGAAAGCCCGTCGATCGATCCGGCGAGCGTGAGCGGCAGCGCGGCCGCGGTCGCGGCGAGCACGACGCGCACAAGCCGCCGCGTCTCGCGATCCCGAAACGCGATCGTTAGAATCGCCGACAAGAGCGGCGCGGCAATCACCCACGCCATCATCCGCGCAGTCTCCGCAGCGACTCGACATCAAGCAGAGGATCGTGTACAACGATGGCGCGCACGATGGCAAGGCCGATAACCGTGGCTATGAGCGCGTCGAAGGCCGTGCCGAGTTCGATCGGTTCGGGCAGACCCGGAGCCAACATCGATCCGGCAAAGCCGATCCCGATGCCAAGCACGAGCAATCCGACCATGTGCGCAAGCAGATTCCTGTGGACGATCAGCATCCCGACTCCGCACAAGACGACGAAGGCGATCAGGTCGGCCATGGGGACCGTTGCCACAGCCGGCAGACGCGTCACCATCTTGGCCAGCAGCGCGAACGCGATCACCAGCAGAAGACGGCCGGGAAGAGGCATCGAAGGCCGCAGATCCGCGGCGGCCGGATTCGCGCGTACGAACAGCACGATCCCGAGGGGCGCAAGAACGACTTTGAGCAGCGTCGCAACGGCGAACAGCGCAAAGGTTACAGGCGCAGCGAGGGCGGCGGTTGCATCCAGCGCGCCTACCATCACGGCAAGGACGACATAGGCGATCAAGACCTGGAAGGTGCGCCCGTTCACGAGCAAGACCGCACCGGTGACGAGGACGACGAGGTCCATTGTCACGCGAGCCCTCCCAACACGCGCAAACCGATGCTTGCCGCAGCCAAGATCAACGCCGTGGCGAGCAGTTGCGGCACCTCGAAGAGCCGCAACTTCGCGAACAGCGTTTCGACGACGGTGACCGCGCCGATGAGGCCGAGGATCCACGGCAAGTGCCGCCAGCCGTCCGCACCACCCGGAAGCAGCATCGCCGCCAGCACGAGGAAGCAAAGCTGACGGATGTAGCCGGCGTACTGAAGCATCGCCAGTTGCCATCCCGAGTATTCCAGAACCAGCCCCTCATGAATCATCGTGAGCTCGTAGTGCGTCTCTTGGTTGTCGATGGGAACGCGTGCGGTCTCAGCAAGAAGCACCAAGAAGAACGCCGCGAACGCAAGCGTTCCAGCGAGTCCAAACGGCACGTCCAGCAAGAACGAAAGGTGCGTCCCGTGACCTAAAACGGCTCCGCCTAGGAGCGCGAGCAGCAGTGCAGGCTCGACGAGACTGCCGAACGTCATCTCGCGGCTGGCTGCCATCCCGGCGAAGGAGCTTCGGCTATCGAGCGCAGCGAGCGCAAGCACAAACCGTCCCAGAGCCAAGAGGAAGGCTAACGCGATGACGTCGACGATGCTGCCGACGGCGTTCGGCGTGACGATCGGCAGCAGCGAAGCGAAGGTAACGGCGACGCCGAGCGCGATCCCAGGAGCGATCAACGGTATCGGTGAGACACCGTGCGGGAGCAGCGCCTCTTTATTCAAGAGTTTCGCCAAATCGCGATACGGTTGCAGCGCAGATGGTCCCGGACGGCCTTGCAAGTTCGCGCGCAGCCGCTTCATCACGCCCTGCACCAAAGGGGCGAGCGCGACGATCGACAGGACCTGGACGAGCAGCAGCATCATCGAGCTAGCGCAACCGTGACGATCAGCGCGGCAACGGCGTAGGCGAGGTAGATCCGCAGACTCCCGCTCTGCACCAGGCGTGACCGGCGCGCGAACCGCAGGACCAGCGCCGCAAAGCGTCGGGCTACTTCATCGACGACATAGCGGCTTTCGGTCCGATACAAGATTCGCTCCGGGAACCATCGTGACGATCCCATCTCGTAACGCCGCTGACGCTGGGGAAGCAGCACAAAGGCGAACACCGTGAGCAGCGGCTTGGAGAACGCGGTGGCCGTATATTGCGCCGCCGCAGTGACCGGCGATCCGCAGGTCCAGGTTGGCACGCTGCGCACGCCACGCCGGGCCGCCATGACGACGCACAGGAGAGCACCGGCAAGCGGTAGCAGCGCCAACGTCGCCGGCAACATGGGAAGTGTCGGCGGAGTCAGCGCAACCAGGCCGAGCGTTTCTCCCACGACGCCGGCCAGCGGAACGACCGCAAGCGTAGGGACGACGCCGAGCACGATGCAGAGCCCGGCGAGAAGCCCGACTCCTACCGTCGACGAATCGAGCCGCTCGCGAAGCTGGGGGCGCGCACCTATACGTCGCGACCCGCCGAGGAAGACGACCCCGAAGACTTTGACGAAACAGGCGGCCGCGAGCCCTCCGGTCAGCGCGAGGCCCGCGATCGCTGCAACGAGCACGAACGTCGCCGTCAGGCCGCCGCCGAACGCGCCGCCGACGAGACTCTGAAAGGTCAGCCACTCGGAAGCGAATCCGTTGAACGGCGGCAGGCCGGTGATTGCGGCGCAGCCGATGAGAAAGAACGGCGCGGTCCAAACGAGCTCGCCCCAGAGACCACCAAGACGCTCCAGATCGACTGTGCCCTCCACCTCGTTGACGGTCCCGGCACCCAAGAACAGCAGCGCCTTGAACAAGCCGTGGTTGATCGTGTGGAACAGCGCCGCGACAAGCGCCAATCCCGCGAGAGCGGAGCTTCCGGCAGATCGTGCGAAAAGAGCGACGCCGATACCGATCACGATGATGCCGACATTCTCTACCGAGTGGTATGCGAGCAGCCGTTTAAGGTCGTGATCGACGAGGGCGTACAGGACGCCGCCGACGGCGCTGATAGTGCCGATCGCGACCAGCGCAATGCCCCACCAAGACGGCCCCGGGGCGGCGAGCTCCAGCGTGACCACGAGTAACCCGAACAGGGCGACCTTGAGCATGGCGCCCGAGAGCATGGCGGAGGCGCTCGCCGGCGCGACCGGATGGGCACGCGGCAACCAGAAGTGCAGCGGCATCAACCCCGCTTTGGAGCCGAAGCCGAGCAACGCGAAGACGAAGACCGTGTCGCGCAGTCCCGGCGAAAGCCGCGCGGCGTTTGCGGAAATTGCAGCAAATGACGTATCCCCGGCCGGCCGTGAAAAAGGCGATCAGCAATGGGTCGCGTGGCCCGCCCCGGCGCGTGCTCCACAGGGCTACCGCCATCGCAAGAATCGCCAGAAGCGCACAGAACGGCGCGCTCAACGACGTTACGGCGAACGTCAGAGCCAGTGCCGGAACGTTCCCTTGGATCGTCTCAGCCGGCATCTCGGCGCCGTGCGCTCGAAAGCCGATCACGGCTACGGCGGCCGCGAGAAGGGCGACGACAAACGTCGCAACGAGACCGACCAGGCGAAGCACGACTATGCCTTGAGTAGGTCTTCGAGAACCGTCGTTCCTTGCCGTGGCGTGCGAACAAAGTCGCACCCGCGTGCCTCTTGCGGGATATCCCCCCGGTATTCGCTCGAAGCTGTGCACCATGCCGGGTCGGTGGTGGTGCCGGATGGGCCGGTTTGTGCGCGCGGCGCTTTTGTCACCGGATTGTCACGAACGATACGGACCAGGCAGCCGCCTGGCGGGCTAAATCGTCTGGACGGTAGGGCGCCACGCACGATGCCGCACGCGGTGACACGCGCTTGCACCAGAACGAACATCCGGGACGATGGTAGCCGGCGTTACGCGACTCGCAACACCTCGCTGATCGTCTTGCCATCCCAAATGAGGCGCCAGTCGTCGCGCTTCTCCATCGCTCGAACGACGCGTGGGATGAATATGCCGACGCATTCGCCGGCCGCGCGCCGTACGCTGGCAAAGAGCACGCCCGCGGCACCAGCGTCGTGAAGCTTTTGGCCCACGGCTTGCGCTGGCGCGAAGTCTTTGGGGTGATAGATCGACGCGTCGTGTCCGCGCACGTCGGCGACCTCTCCGTCCACGGTGAACGTCCACAGCGCGAGAACAACGGTCGCCCCACCCGGCGCCCAAGCCGCCCGCAAACGCCGCGCGTGGTGATACGACACTTCAGCGACCGCAGTCGCGGCGCTCTCTGCGCCGTAGAGAACGCCGTAGCGCCCTGACGAGAACCGGCTTTGCGAGGGGCGCAGAAACGGCATCATGACGGCTGCGGCGCTGGGGCCGCGGTATTGGGCGGCGGGCGGTAGCGCGGCGAAAGCGCCGGCAGCGTCCCGTGCGCGCGGATCGGTCACCGCAAGAACGTCGAGCAGAGACTGCAGGTCGTCGGGATCGCCATCGACCAACGCAGCGAGCGCGGCGAGTTCAGCGCCGGGCCGTCCCGACAGTCGAAGTGCCGGCGCGAAGGGGCGGGCGTTCACCAGCCGACGCGCCAGCCCTCGACGTACCGACTGACGTCGACGAGATCACCGACGTTTCCGGCGAGCATGCGATCGAGAGGCGCAGCGTCGCCGAAATCCGCGTTCGGACGGCGTACCCAGTCGTCCGCCAGCGGCGACTCCCCAAGAATCGCGTGTAAGCCGCCGTAGATTCCGATCACGTACGAGAGGCGCTCGACCTGATCGCGCGTCAGGTCAGCAGCTGCGGCGTCGCTCTTCCAGCGGTCGATGGACCGCTCACTGGCCGCCAGGAGCGTGGCTCGTTGCGCTCGGTCGAGGCGCCAGGAGTCGGCGATGCGGAAGAAGCCCCGGAGCGCGCCGGAGGTCCTTGAACGGACGGGGGTGGGGACAGGCATGGGTTCGACCTCCCGAGTCTCGTGTCTCATTATAGCGCATTTCGCGCCACGAGTCACGCCATCGCCCTTGCGAACGCGCCCTCGCTCGTCCTATCCAACGACACGAGCGTTGCGAAGACTCCTAACGCCGAGCCTAGCTCCAGCTGCAAACTCTCAGCCCTCGAGATCAGCTGGGCTGGCGCGAGCATTCGCCGCGACGGCGTGTAGCTGGTGGCGCGGCTTCTTCGATCAATGCCCGCACATATCGATCGTCTGTAGCCTCGAGCTCGGCCGTTGCGCTGATCGTCGTTACACGGCCATCGCGAAGGACCACGGATTCCCGGCAAAGCGCTACGGCGTCGGCGAGTACCGACGTCGCGAGGACGACGGCGCACTTCGTTCGCTCGACGTAGGATCGAACGAGCGAGCGCAGCGCCGGGCGTGCATCGGCGTCCACATTGGTGAAAGGCTCGTCAAGGAAGAGCGCCCCAGGCTCGACGACCAAGGCTCGGGCGATGGCCAGGCGTTGACGCTGCCCGGTTGAGAGCGTCCGCGCGTCGGCTTCTCCCACATCGTGCAACCCCACATCGCCTAGCGCAGCGCGAGCACGCCGACGGGCGTCTCCCGCGCTGCCGCCGGCCACCGCAACGTAGACCGTCGCAACGTTCCACAGGACGCTGCCCCGCAGCACCGCGGGACGCGCGAAGACCGACGCCGAGCGGGCGGGCCGGTCGACCGAACCGGTTGCGGGGATCAACCCGTGCAGCGCGAGCAGGAGCGTCGTCTTGCCGGCACCATTGGGGCCCAGCAGCGTCGTCCCACCCGAGCGCGCTTCAAACGTCGGAACGTCGAGCACGAACGTTCCGCGCCGTGCGACCAGCCCGCGGGCGGTCACGCCCATCGTCGCTGCAACGTCATCGCGACACCGGCGGCGACGGCCATGATCCCGAGCAGCATGGCGACATACGAGAATGCTGCTCCGAACTCGGCCCTACCAACGGCGAGCATCGTGGCCGTCGTGAGGACACGGGTTTGTCCTTCGATATTGCCGCCCGTCATCTGCGCTGCACCGACCTCCGCAATAGCTCGCCCGAACCCGGCCAGGAGCGCCGCCGCAAGACCGGGGGCTACCTCGCGTGCGAGCAACGCGAACCGGCGTGGACGGGGAATCTCCAGCCCGGCGAGCTGCATCGGCAAGGTCGTATCCGACGCGCGCAACGCGATGACGGCAAGCGTACCGATGAGCGGAACGACGATGATGGTCTGCGCGAGTGCCATCGCGGCCGGTGTGTAGAGCACGTCCCACGACCCCAGCGGGCCGCTGCGCCAGAACGTGAATGCCACAGCGAGCCCGACAGCGACCGGCGGTAGCCCGAGCCCCGCCGTGAAGGCCACCAACAGCACGGTACGCAGACGCGACCGTCCGTGAACGATCCACAGTGCGCCGGGGATCGCGAAGACTGCGGCGACGAGCGTCGCCGCCGCGGAGACTGTGATCGAGAGCGCCGCGATGCCCGTCACGCTAGGGTCCTCTGCCGGCGTCCGGCGTGAACAGCGGTCGCCCGAAGCGCTCGCGACCGTAGGTCGCGATGATACCTTGGCCGGCCGGAGACGTCACGAACGCGGCGAAGGCTGCGCCACCGGTCGTATTGGAGATGCGTCCCGCGATCGGCTTGACGACGATGACGTGATAGGGATTCCGGAGATCCTTCGCGTCCTCGACGATCGGAACGATGGATAGCCCCGCTCGCTGCGACAGGTACGTCCCGTCGTCGGTCAGCGTGTACGCGGCCCGCTGCGAAGCGACGTGCAGCGTGTCGCCCATGCCGCTGCCCGTTTTGACGTACCATGTGCCGGACGGCGTCACCGATGCCGCTTTCCACAGTGCAAGTTCCTTGGTGTTCGTTCCCGAGTCGTCACCGCGCGAGACGAACGCTGCTTGCGCACGGGCGATCGCCGCGAATGCCTCCTGCGCCGTTGCAATGCCCTTCACGTGGGCCGGATCGCCCGCCGGTCCGACGACGATGAACGCGTTGTGCATGACGAGCGCGCGGGCCACTCCGCGGTCCTTCGCCATGTAGGCTTCCTCGGCGGCAGGCGCGTGCACCAGCAGCACGTCGGCATCACCGCGTTCTCCCATCGCGAGCGCCGCACCGGTGCCGACGGCGATGGTCTTGACCACGTAGCCCGACGCCTTTTCAAACGCCGGCACCAGGACGTCGAGCAAGCCCGTGTCTTGGGTGCTCGTCGTGGTCGCCAAAACGACGGCCGGGCCGGCCCGCGCCGGCGGCGCGACGAGGGAGACGCCCAGGATCAGGATCGACGCGCAGAGCCTTCGGAGCATCGCGGCGAATTGCGACCGAGCGCTGCGAACTCCCCCGCTTCCGCGACGTTCCGCACGTCGTCGTCAATCTTTTTTTACGCGGGTTCGACTGCGGCGCGATCTGACGGTGCGCGTCCCGGAGGCTGCAACCCGGCCAAAATGACTGTTACGAGCCGGCGGACTGCGGCCTTGGACGGCAGAGTGCTGGCTGCCCTGACCGCGTGGAGGCAGTAGCTCGCGAGCTCGTCAGGCGTGATGTCGTTCCGGAGGTCGCCGGCCTGTGGCTGGACCCGGTACGGGTTTCGCAAGCAATACGAGGAGCGTACTGCGTCACAACCGCAGCCGCAGTGACTCCGAGCGGTTCGTACGACCGCGGCGTCATTCGCAGCGGTGATAGGTATCCGGCTACTCGCGCAGCGCCTCGGGCGGACCGCCGCGGTTCCAGCGGATCGTCTCGGCGAAATCCGGCGGCTTGGGTGGGACAAATGCGGAGATGCCGCGGACGAACGTCTCGCGGTCGCTCGCCAGCAACGCCTCGTTGTGGCGTCGCTCGAAGCCGATGGTCGATGACGGTTTGCCGCTCATCGCGCGGCCGCACGGGCTCCCCGAGATATGCGCGGGGTAGACCTCGACGTAGTCGGGCAGGACCAGCAGCTTGTCGTGGAGCGAAGCGAAGAGTGCGGCGGCAGCCTGCTCCCCGCCGAGATCGGGCCGTCCGACGTCCCCGACGAACAGCGTGTCGCCCGTGAACACCATCCACGGTTCTTGGGCGCGGCTCCGGTCGGTGACGAGGTACGAGACGCTTTCAGGTGTGTGTCCGGGCGTGTGCATTGCGCGGACGACGACATTCCCGAGCGACACCTCGGCGTCGTCGTCGAGTGGCGTGAACGCGTATCCGATCTCCGCGCTGCGATGGTAGTAGATCGGCGCACCGGTAGCCTCGGCGAGCGCACGCTCCCCGGATCGATGATCGGCGTGGACGTGCGTGCTCAGGATGGCTTCGATCCGCATCCCGCGATCACGAGCGATTTCGATGTATTGAGCGACCTCGAACTGAGGATCGACGACCGCAGCGCGGCCTTGACCGCCTCAACCGAAGATGTACGACGCGCAGCCGGTTTCGGATCGAAGGAGCTGTCGGAAGATCATGATCAAACACCTTGAGGAGAAAACGTGCGAGTCGACGCCAGCGTCTCGCGCATACGAACGGCGACGATCGCGCCGGAACCCAGCGTCAATGCAGCGACGACCGCGATGGCGGCGCTTTGTCCGAGCGCGTGCGCGACGATCCCGGAGAGGAGAGCGCCAAAGGCATAGCCGGAATCCCGCCACAGACGGTAAACGCCCACGGATGAGGCGCGCACGAGCGGGTCGACGACGTCGCCGATCGCCGCGAGCAGCGTCGGATAGACCATGGCGGTCCCGACGCCGAGCAGCACCGCCGCGGCGAGCCACAGCGCGAAGTTGACCGGTGCCAGGAAGAGCGCGATCGCGACCGCCTGCGTCCACATGCCGGCGGCGATCATCCACTTGCGGCCGAGCCGGTCGGAAAGCGCCCCAGTGCCGAGCTGACACACGCCCCACACGACGGGATACGCTGCGGACAGGATCGCGATCCGCTCGATCGCGAGCCCGGCGGCGGCGAAATGCAGCGGCAGCAAGCCCCACGCCAGACCGTCGTTGAGATTGTTCACGAGCCCCGCCTGGCTGATCGAGGAAAGCGTACGATCGTTCCACGAGACCCGCGCGAACAGCGCCGCGAACGACGAGCCGGCCACCGGACGCGGCGAATCCGCGCGCGCCGCCTCGAAGTGCGCGTGCCCATGGGTCTCGTGCACGAAAAATACGGACAGCACCAGGGCGCCGAACACCGAGACGATCCCCAGGGCGAACGGCCACGGGCGCAGCCCGTACGCGGCGGCGATCGCGCCCGAAAGATAGGCGGCGACGCCGACCGCCAGATAACCGGCGAACTCGTTGAGCCCCATCGCGAGGCCGCGCTGTTTGGGTCCGACGAGGTCGATTTTCATCACGACCGTCATCGACCAGCACAGGCCCTGGTTGATCCCCAGCAGCACGTTGGCGAGCACGATCCATCCCCACGCCGGCGCGAACATCAACAAGAACGGAACGGGGATCGCGAACAACCAGCCTGCCACGAGCAGCGGTTTGCGGCCGGTTCGGTCGGCGGTCCGGCCGGCGTACAGGTTCGCGAGCGCCTTGGTGAAGCCGAACGTGACGATGAATGACAGGACGGCCGTCTCCGAGACGAGCCCGAATACGCGTTGGCCGACCAGCGGCAGCACGTCGCGCTCGATGCCGACCATCGACCCGACGAACGCGTTGACAGCGACGAGCAGCCAAAACTGCGTCGCGTTCGCGGCGAGACCGAGGCGAAGCGCTGAGGTCGCTTTAGCCGACACGCTGGACGTCGCCGCCCGCGGCGACCCACTCCGCCGGACCGAGCGAAAGCCGTGTCGCGTCCAGGCCGCGGCGGCGCAGCAGCGCGACCGCTTCGTCCGCGAAATCGCAGTACGGTCCCCGACAGTACACGACGTAGCGTTTCGATCGAGGCAAGGCGACGTTGCCGGCCCGAAGAGCGTCGAGCGGGGCGCTGATGGCGCCGGGGAGATGCGCGGCGTCGTACTCCGCGCGAGGACGCGCGTCGAGTAACGCCGTCCGCGCGTCCGCGAGGGCGTCCCGTGCTGCCGCAATGGTCGGTATACCGGGCTCCCGCGCGCCGAAGTACGAGCGCTCTGCGTCTGCAATGGAGCCGTCCACGGCTTCCGCGACGGCGCGCAGCCCGACGAGGAGGCGGTACACGGCCGGCGCCGCGGCCCGGTAGTGGGCGAATGTTGCGCGGCGCTCGACCTCGACGAGACCGCACCGTGCCAGCACGCGGAGGTGCTGCGAGGCGTTCGCGACCGTAATGCCTGCCTCGGCCGCGAGGTCTTGGACCGTGCGCGGCCGTTGGGAAACGAGGTCGAGCAGCTCGAGCCGGTGCCGGTTCGCGAGCGCTCCCGGGACGCGCGCGACCGCGGCATAGACCTGGTCCTTGAATCGGCGCTTCCCCCGGCGGTCAGTCAGGCGCTCCGGCATATTCAAGAGATTTCTTGAATATGCTCCTCGGCCCCTCCAGTGCCCCCACCATGCTCCATCGGATGCGTGGCATTGAGCCGCCAAAGATAGAGGGCCAACAAGCCGAAGATGGCGTTGAGCCAGAACGTATAGTTGAACGAGAACAGCGTGAGGTCGTGGCGAATGTTCGGGTTCGGTCGCGGCACAAGGTGAAGAGCCGAGAACGCCCCGTCCATTGCGATCGCCGCGAGCACCATCGTGGCGAAGAACACGCCGAAGATGTACAGCATCATCCGCCAGCCGTAGTACTTGCGGTAGATGTCCAGCAGCGGCAGCACGATCAGATCGGCGTAGAGAAATGCCAGCACCCCGCCAAAGGATATTCCGCTGGCCCACAAGATCGCTGCCATCGGCACGTTCCCGATCGAGCAGACGAACGACACGATTGCAATGATCGGCCCGACGATCGCGTTCCCGACGAGCTGGACACCGGCCGGCGAATGGTTCAGGAAGAGTGCCTTCCATGCGCCGTCGGGGACGAACGCGCCGAGCGCCCCGGCGATCAGAAACCCGCCGAAGAGGTCCTTCCAGAGCATGGTGAAGTCCATCGCAGCGTTCTGGGCGATCGCGACGCGCGTCTGCGGATTTCGCAGCCGCACAACGAGCGTCGCGCCGGCGGTCTCGACCGAGCCGTGTTCGTGCCCACCGGTCTCGTCGAGGTGGCGACGGGCCTGTTCGACGAGCTCCTTTGGATACGTGAGCCGCACCAGCAGCGCCATGATCGCGACCAACACCAGGCCGCCGATCCACTCCGCCACGGTGAACTGCCAGCCCATCAAGAGGTAGAGGATGATCCCCAACTCGAGCACGAGGTTGGTGGACGAGAACAGGAACGCGAGGCTCGGGACGAGGGCGGCACCCTTCTTGAATAACGTCTTGCTCATCGCCGCAGCCGCATAGGAGCATGACGAGCTGACCGCGCCGAATCCGGTCGCAAGCGCAATCTCGCGAATGCCGTCGCGGCCGAGCAGCTGTTGCATTCGTTCCTTCGAAACGAGGGCTTGCACCGCACCCGACAGCGCAAAACCCAAGACGAGGCTCCAGCCCACTTGCCAGAACATCCCGGCCGCGAGGAGCAGCGCCTCGCCCAGCTTAGGAACGATCATGAAAGCCGGGGCCGATTACTGTTTTGCAACGTCCTGGACGAGGCGGGCAAACACGACATGATACGCGGTTTCGCCCGGCTGGCCGAACTTCCGTCCAACCGCGACCATTGCGTGGCTGTGCACCGCCGGCGAGAACAGGGCATCGAAGAGTCGCTCGACGTCGAAGGTTCCGTCGTGCAGTCCGGCCTGGTACAACGCGACAGCGACCGCTTTTGCATCGGTTGAAGATGGAGCGGGAAGCGGCTTTCCACTACGCTTCATCGTTCCCAGGCCGTCGAGGACGACGTACGTGAAGACGTCGTCGAAGCGATCGACAGTCGTGGTTCCGACAGAGGTCCGGAGCGTCTGCTCCTCGTTTGACGAAGGCGCTCCGAGGGCTCGGCGAAACGCCGCACCGCTGAAGTGCTCGGAGCCGCCGCCCAATGCGACGACCGCGGCGAGCAGCGCGGGATTCTGCGCGACCTGCTCCTCGTCGTGACCCGGATGCGCGGGGGCAAGCGTAGGGATGAGGAGTAGGGCCGCCACGAGCAGCGCCGAGAGGCTGGCGCGAAAAAACGACGACACGGGAGCCTCCGGAGTTAGCGGGATGTCGTGTCCTGGCCGACCAGCGGCGCAGGGCGTAGGCGATAGAAGACTTCGAATGAGAGCGGCGTGCCCGCTCCGTAAACGGGGTTCAGTGCAGGCGGCTTTGGGTTGAGCGTGAGATCGAAGCCGACGCCGGCGACAGTCCTTCCGGGCTTGCTCGGCACGTCGTGCACGAAGCCGACGGTGTACGCGCCCAGGTTGTAAAGAGGGTCAGCGAGCGGCGGCGCGAGCACGAGCTCGTGTCCTGACTTCTGAACCTGCTCGAAGCGCGCGAAAACAGCATTGCCGTTGCGGCGGTATTCCGTCTCGTACAGGAAGGCGTTGGAGCGTTCCCCGTCCGTTGTGTTGTTCTGGCCGAAGATCAGAGCGTGCGTCCAAGACGCGTCGAATCCGAGCGGGCGCGTAAACATCACCGAAGCCGAGGTGCGCCGGACGCTTACGCCGGGCGTCACCCCTTCAGGAGACGTGATAAAACCGTACGAAACCTGCGCAGCGACGAAGGCGTTCGGATTCCACGACAACCGGCCGCTGTTCGAGTCGACGCGG
This sequence comes from Vulcanimicrobiota bacterium, assembly GCA_003140215.1. Classification (GTDB taxonomy): domain Bacteria; phylum Vulcanimicrobiota; class Vulcanimicrobiia; order Vulcanimicrobiales; family Vulcanimicrobiaceae; genus Vulcanimicrobium; species Vulcanimicrobium beijerinckii. The sequence goes on from PLJL01000004.1 coordinate 1,098,166, forward strand.
ATGGGATCGAAGTTGTACCGTGCTTCGTTCGGCTCGCGCCCCGTGAACGTACTCGCCTCGATCTTGTATTTGCTCGCGGCGACGCCGGCCGTGACGACGCCGAACGTGATGTGCGTCGCGTCCTCCCAGTGGTGGCCGATCGGCGCGGCCGCCAGATCGTAGGCGATCGGCCGGTGCATGAACGCCGGCGGGCCGAGTGCGGGCTCGCCGGGATAGCCGACGTAGAGATACGCCGAGTGCGCGTTTCCGAGTTGACCGGAGTAGGTGACAGCGAGTTCGGACACGAGGTCGTGTGGATGCTGGTAGTCGTGCATCGGCCGGTCGTGCCACTGCTCTCCGCTCTGAAAGAGCATCGGATACCCTTGGCCGCCGACCGAGAAGGGATCGGGAGTCAGCATCGCCCGAAAGCCCAGCTGCGCGCCGGGGCTGGTCGGGTGCGTTCGCATGTACATCAGCCAACCGGGCGCCACCAGCGCATCCGCACCGCGCGACGTCGCCGTGTGGACGAACCGCCCCCACAGCGCGCCGTGCGTCATCTCCATGTCGTCACCTTTGCCGAACATGCGGGCGTACATGGTATCCGCATCCGGCATCCAGGACGTCCCGGAGCCTTCGCGCGTCATGGGTGTCGCGACGTCGGTCGTGCTGGACATCGTCCCGGGGTCTAACGTCGACATATCCATGTGCATGCCGGACTTCGTCATCCCGTGCATCGACATGACGCCGTTCGCATTGTAGTGCATTGCGGACATGTCCACGGTGCCGCCGGGCTTTGGCGATGCCTGTGGCGCGGGAGCCGGCGTGAAGCTCGGCCCAGGCGTGCTCATCGGCATCCCGGGCATCGGGCCCATGGTCGGCGCCGCAGCGAGAACCGGCGTAACCGACCCGACGCTCATAGCGGCTGTGAGGATGAGCAGGCGAGCGAACAACGGGAACCTCGTGTAACCATCGGCATACTACGCGCCGTAGTAGGTCCTACCCTGCAACGGCGATTTCAACCGCGGGGTTGCGCTTCAGCAATGGTGCGCGAGCAAGAAGGGCAGATCGTGGCGGAACGCCAGATGGCTGAGCGGCAGCGCGACGGCAAGGCTGAAGACGGCGATCGGCGCGATCCACACCAGCCAGCGATCGTCCGGCCGAGGAGCGGCTGCTTCTAGGCCGAGGCGGGCGTCGGCGCAGAGTTGCCCGCCGTGCGACAAGCGGGCGACCAAGGACACGTACCGTTCTTCGTGCCCCGTTGCGGCCGCGAGATTCGCGGCACGCTCGCGCCTGAGGTGAAGGCGCCGCTCGAGCGGCTCGAATCCCGGGACGAGCAACGCGGCGAACGCGAGGTGCCACAAGACGCCCACCAGAGCATCGCGATGGCGCACGTGCGCGAGTTCATGTCGCGCGACGAGCTCGAGGTCGTTGTCGTCGAGCCCCTCGACAAACCCGCGTGAAAGCAAGACGGTACGACCGAAGATGGTCGTCGCGATCGGCGCGGCAAGCTCGAGGTAGAGAACGGTCGGAACGCTGATTTCGAGTTCGGCCGCCGCACGTTGCAAGGCGCTTTCGAGTCGCGCCGGCATCGGCTCCGCAACGGCCTTCAGCCGGGCGAAGCGTCGCCGCGCGACGACGACCTTGCCGATCACGACACCGGCCGAAATCGCGGCGAGCGCAGCCACGAACCACCCCAGCCGCTCGTGAATCCACAGGGTCGCGTGGTAGGCCGGGTCTACTCCCGCGAACGAGCATCCGCGATCGGCCCACCACGACAACGGCACGAGGAAGATGACCGGCCACAGCGCGCGGACGAACCGCACACCGCTACCGCTTCTTGGGCGACCGGGCGAGCAGCCGGCGCAACTCCTCGAGCGCGCCCTGGTCGTCCGCGATGGCATCGACAAAGCCATGGACGGCGGCCGGCCCATGTGCGGAGATCAGACCGCCGAGCGTTTGAGCGACGATGCTCGAGACGACGTCTTCGCGCGTCATCGCAGCGCGGTAGCGCATGTCCAAATGCGAACCCCCGTCGTTGCTCTTGGCGACCAGCCTCTTTTTGAGCATCCGGCTCAGCTCGGTGAACACCGTCGTATAGGCGAGATCTTCGCGTTCGGACAGGCCCCGATGGAGTTCGGACACCGATTGTGGGCCGTGCGCCCAGAGGTACTCGAGCATGGACGCCTGGCGAGTGCCGAGGGCTTTGCCGAGGTCGGCCTTCTTGCGCGGGCTCACGATCGGGATGGCGAGGCAAAGGCGAGCATACTACACGGCCTCGTACGCTGTCGCGGAACCAAAGCCCTCGTCTTTCCGGCTCAAGGTCCCGTCATTTTCATTTGATGTCGACCTTTACGGAGACGCGCCCCGTTTTCGCGCCGGCTTTCACGCGAACGTCGAACGTCCATGACGTCACGTAGTTGAGGTTCGTCTGCGCGGAGTAGGTTCCGTCGCCGTTGTCGCCAGCCGTCAACGTCGGGCCGCTCATCGACATGCTCGGCATGGTGGTCCCGATCGTAACTGTCGCGCCCTTGACGGGATTGCCGCTCGCGTCCTTGAGGCCGATGATAATCGTCTCCGGACCTTGCTTCGGCGGATCGGGTGAGAACTTCGTGGAGATCGTGAAGTCGCCGGCCTGTTGAGCGGTCGGCGCGCTCGTCGTCGACGTCGTCTGGCCTTTCGACGAGCATGCCGCGAGTGCGAGCACCAGGCCGAGCGCGGTTAGGAAGCGATGGGTCACGGAACGATCCTTTCGAGATTGCTAGGGCGTGCTGTCACCGGCCGCGTGGTGGATCGCGGCGACGGCGATGTCGTAGCGGGCAATGCTGCGCGCGATCGTCTCCCGCGCAGAGCCGGCGACGGAGAGCGCGTCGAGAACCTCGGTCGCGATGGCCTTGCCGGCGCTCTCGCGCAGGAAGGCTACGCGCAGCTGCTCCTCGGCGTCGGTCATCGCGGCAGCCGCGGTCGTGGTGTTGCGGGTAGCGGCTTGATACTCGCGCCACGCGTTCGCGACGTCCCGCAGCGCGCCGGCGCGAATCTGGTCACGCGCCGCAGCGGCGCGCTCGAGCTGCGCCTGCGCCTTCGCGACGGCCGCAGCGCGTGAACCGCCGTCGGCGATCGGCAGCGAAGCCGTCACCTCGACTTGCCCTCCGCTTCGCCCGAGCGCGGGTGACGAGCCGCCGTTGTACGATTGCGCGGTGATCGTCGCCGACGGGCGGAACGCGCCTCGAGCGGCCGCGACCGCGGCTTGCGCGGCATTTACGCGTTGCTCTGCGGCGACCAGTGCCGGCGTCTGGCGGAGGGCCCGCGCGATGACGGCGTCCCGCGACTCCGAGAAGGCGACGCGCTCCAACGGTTCGACGCTGACGGCCGGTAGGGTGAGGTCGACCATTGCGGTGAGGTCGTTCGCCGCCTGGTCGCGGTCGGAAGCCGCGTCCTCCTCGGCTTGCCGCGCGTTCGCGAGCGCGGCGCGGTCGCGTGCGAGCAGATAGCGGGCCGACTTGCCGGCCGCGACGCGCTGTTCCGTTGCGCGGAGATGGCTCTCCTGATCGGCAACCGCGGTGCGCCGCGCAGCCAAGACAGCATCGTCGAGCTGAATGCGGCGATACGCCTGCGTCGCCAGAAATGCCGCATCGTTCGAGACGGCCGACGCCGTTGTGCGAGCGGCCACCACGCTGAGGTCGGCCGCGCGCGCTGCGAGCGCGTTGGACGCGTTGTACAACGGCACGGTGAGGGCAGCCGTGCCGTAGGCCTGCCGCGCGATCGGTACGCCGAGCTGCGGCTCGTTCGCATCGAGCGCGTTCATGCTCAGCGAGAGTTGCGGGCGCAGCGAACCGTGGGACAAAGCGGCATCAGCCGAAGCGATCGCCGCGTCGGCCTGAGCCATCCGGACGTCGAATCCGAGCGTTCGCGCGCGCGTCACCGCCTGCGCAAGGGTTAGAACAGCCGGCTCCGCGGGTTGAGCCGAGGCGGGCGCCGCGATGGCGGCGGCCAACAGTATTGCGAAGGCCGCGCTACGCACCGGCAACCTCGCCGCCGGTCGCGTTCTTGCGACCGTTGCGGAATCGCTCGTGCATCCACACCCCGAGGTCGTCGAAGGTCGCGTAGAGCACGGGAACCACGAACAACGTGAGGACCGTGGAAATCGTCAATCCGCCGATGATGACCGTTGCGAGCGGCGAGTATGCATCGATCCCGGTTTTCGGGAAAAACGCGACGGGGATCAGAACGACCAGGCTGACGATCGTGGTCATGAGGATGGGCCGCAGTCGAACCGGGCCGGCTTCGAGAATCGCGTCGGCTCGCGGCATCCCGCTCGCGCGGTTACGCAGGATGAGGTCGAGCAGCAGGATCGCGTTGCTCACCGCCATGCCGTTCGCGACCACGATGCCCAGGATCGAGACGGTCGAGAAGTTTTGGTGCGCCAGCAGCAGGCCGCCGCAAACGCCGAGGAGCTCGAGCGGGATCGCCAGCAGCATGACGAGCGGGTTGGTGACGGAGCGGAACTGCGCGACCAGCAGCAGGAAGACGAAGACGGCCGCGATCTTCATGGCGTTGAGCAGCCGGTCGAAGCTTTGCATCATCTCCGTCATGTCGCCGCGCATCTCGATGCCGTAGCCGCGGGGAAACGGGATTTGCGCCATCGCGCCCATGATGGTGTCCGTGTCGAGCGCCATCTCGCCCCGGCCGCCTTTGCGGTAGTAGCCCAGGACCGCGACGCTGGGCCGCAGACCGTCGTGTTCGATCAAGGTCGGCCCGAGGTCGCGCCCGATTCGCGCGATCGACGAGAGCGGCACGGCGGCGCCGTTCTTCCCGACGATCTGCACCGCTGCGAGGTCCGCCGCCGTCGCCCGTTCGCCAACCGCGTACCGCAGCAGGATCGTGTCGTGCCGCAGCCCCTGCGGATTGAAGTACTCGGTGGTCAGGCCCCCGTGCGTCGCGTAGTATGCCTGCTGGGTGACGTCGTCGGGAGCGAGCCCGAGCTGCGCAGCTCGCGTTCGGTCGACGACGATGACGGCTTGCGGTTGGAGCAGGCTCGACGAGGTCGAGACCTGCACCATCCCCGGTACGGTTTTGGCGATCGCGGCTACTTGCGCCCCGAGCCGCCCGACCGTCGCGATGTCCGGCCCCGTGACGAGCAGCTCGACCGGCGCATCGTTGCTCGCCATGACGTCGGATCCCATCTCTTTGAGCGCGAGACGCCGCAGGCCCGGGATCGTTCGCAGGGTCTGCGCGTACACGGCGTCCATGATTTGCCAGATCGTGCGATGACGTTCTTCCTTGGGGCTAAACGTGATGAGGTACGACGCGGCGTTCACTCCGTTCATCGAGGTGCCCGTGGCGTATCCCGACGCGGACTGCTCGCCGATCTCACCGGAGACGCGCTGCACCTCGGGCTGTGCGAGTAGGATGCGTTCGAAGGCCTGCGCCTTCTCCGAGGTCGTCGCGAACGACGTGCCAGGCGTCGCCTCCAGATACGCCGACGCTTGGCCGGTATCGGCCAACGGCATCATCTCACTGCCGATGAAGCCGAAGAGTTGCATCGCGGCGTACGTCAGCACCGCGGCGATGGCGAGCACGGCGCCGGCGCTGCGCAGACTCCAGCGTAGCCCGCTGCGGTACGCGCGCTCGACATGCTCGAGCCCGGTTCGCGTTGGCCCGAGCAGTCGCCCCACGGCACGGTCGAGCCGAGTCCGCCAAGGCGCCGAGTCCTGACCCGTCCCGCGAAATAGATACGCCGCCAGCAGTGGGGTGAGCGTGACGGAGACCAAGAGCGAGGCGAGCAGCGCGAACACGATCGGCCAGACGAGCCCGACGAACATGATCTGCGTGATGCCGCCGCTGACCAGCAGCGGCGCAAGGGCAAGCACCATCACGCCCGTGGCCGCCGCGATCGGCAGGATGACTTCGAGCGTCCCCTCGACCGCCGCGCGCGCCGGCGGCGATCCCTGGCCCAACTTGCGGTGCACCGCATGGATCACGACGATGGAGTCGTCGACGAGCCGGCCGATTGCGAGGAGCAGCCCGATGAGCGTGGAGCTATTTATGGAGAGGTGCATCGGGGCGAACAGCAGCACCGCCAAACCCAGGCAAGTCGGGATCGACGTCATCACGATCGCCGTCGCGCTGACGTCCTCCAGAAAGATGAGGAGCACAAAGCCGGCCAGGACCACGCTGAGGATGAGCTCCTCGAGCATGTTCTTGGTGAGGGTGTCAACGAAGCGCGCGTTATCGTACGCGGGCGTAAACGTCAGACCCGGATGATCGCGCTCGATGGAACGCAGACGCTCGTTCACGGCTGCGATGACGCGTGGTGAGCTCGCCTCCGGGTTTTCCACCACCGAGACTTCGACGCTTTCGGTACCGTTGAAACGGTACGCCGCCCGTTGTTCCGCCGCGCCGTCGGTCACCTTCGCGACGTCACGCACGTACACGCTGCGGTCGCCGGCCGTCGTGACCGGCAGATCGCGAACGTCGGCTGCCGACCGGATACGCTGGTCCCCGCGCACGATCGACTCACGCGCGCCGCCGGTCAGCGTACCACCCGAGCGGCTCACGTTCTGCTTGTCGATCGCGTCGCGCAGGTCCACCAGCGACAGCCCGTACGAGGCGAGCGCGGCACGGTCGGCGACGACCTGCATCTGCCGCTGTAGCCCGCCGAACGGGTAAATGTTTTGCACGCCGTCCACGGACTTGAGGTCGCGGACGACGTCGTTTGCGACGAACTCGCGCAATCGAACCGGGTCCCACCCGATGGCGCGAACGTCGAGCTGGAGCACCGGCGTGTTGAGCGGGTCCACCGGGACGACATACGAAGGCTTGAGATTGGCGCGGTCGTACGGCAGGTCGCCCTCGGCCTGTTTCACGAGCTGCTGCACGTCTACGAGCGCCCGCTGCATGTCCGCGCCGTATGAGAACTGCAAGGTGACCGTGGACAGCCCTTGCTGCGAGATCGACCGGATGAACCGCACGCCTTTGAGGTCGGTCATCCGTTCTTCGATCGGCTTGGAAAAGTACGTCGCCGTCTCTTCCGCCGAGTAGCCCGGCGTCATGGTGACGACCGACACGAGCGGGCTCGGAACGTACGGCATCATGCGCGTCGGAAGGAAGAAGAGCACTGCCGCGAGCGCGGCGACGACGAGCCCGATGTAGGTCGCCACCACCGCGAACGGATTGCGCAGCGACCATGCCGGAACGCTGCGGTGCGACTGCTGCTCGGCGGGCGCGCTCATGGGCGCACCTCAACGATGTTCTGCCCTTCTTCGAGCGTTGCGGCGCCCTCGACGACGACGCGGGCGCGGCGGTCGAGTTCGCCCGTGACCGTTGCGTTCGTCCCGTCATCGGAGAGTATGCGCACCGAGACGCGATGCGCGGTGCCGTTCACATCGGTCCACACCGCCGAGCCCCTGCCCGAACCGGTGACCGCGGACGATGGAACTTGCACGCCGGTGGCGGTGCGCGGCACACGCGCATGGATGACTACCTGGACGAAGCCGCCGGGTACGAGGTCCGTCCGGTCGTTGTTCACCACGGCTTCGACCGCGGCCGTGTGGGTCGCGGGGTCAGCCACCGGAGCGATCGATGACACACGACCGCGCATGATCGCGCCGTCGCGCCCTGTTGCGTCAACCGGCGCGCCGATGCTGATATGCGGCAGATCCTGCTGCGCGACGTTCGCCTGCACGCGCAAACGGTCGACCACCGCGAGACGTGCGATGACCGTGCCGGCTTGCACGTAGACGCCCGGATCGACAAGGCGCTTGACGACGACTGCGTCGTTCGGACTCGTGATGGTCGTGTATCCCGCCAGCGTCGCGTCGGTCACGGCATTTGCCTGCGCCCTGCGCGCCTGGGCTTGCGCAGCCGCGGCCTGCGCCTGCATTTGGGGGACCGCCGCTACAGCGTCCATCGTGTGGGTCCGAGCCGCCGTCAGCTGCTGCTGCAAAGCGCTGACCTTTTCGCCCGAAGACGCATATGCGGCTGACGCTACCGCGGCTTGTGCGCTCTCGTCTTGATACTCCGCAACGGATACGGCGCCTTGGTCCAGCAAGCTTCTCTCGCGCCGGACCTCGGTCTGCCAATATCGCATCTGCTCGCCCTTGGCGACCCGCTCGGCCTGCGCGGCCGCGATATCGCGCTCGAGTGCGGCGCTGCTCGCCTGCGCGATCGTCACCGCGTTGGGCGCGTGATGGTTCGCCTCGATCTCCGCGGCCTGCGCCATCGACGCCTGGGCTTGGGCGTCGGCAGCCGCGGCGGCCGCGCGCGAGTGAGCATCGGGTGCGTCGAGCGTTGCGACGATCTGCCCCGCGACGATCCGATCGCCGGCATAGACGTTGAAGCCGCGCAGGATGCCGGCCGCACGTGTGACGACGTCCTGCGTAAGGTACGGCGAGACGGTGCCCGGTGCGTGGATCTCGGCGTCGCTCTGCGTCGTCCGCACGGCAGCTAGCGTAACGGGCGTTGGAGCCGAACCCGCAACGCTCGACATCGCCGCCATATCCATCGCCGGTGCCGCGTACTTGGCTTGGACGACCGCCAGGACGATGACGACCAGCGCGGCGCCCAGCACGATGCCGATCGTGAGCGGACGCCGGTCGTGGCGAACGACGACGACGACGAGCGCGAGGACGAGGATGCTCGCGAGTGCGATCGCCGCGTACCTCCACGCATCCGGGTTGCCCGCCGACGACGACATGCCGGACAGCGCGCTGGTCCCGCTCTGCGGGCCGCTCACCGCGAAGCGGTAGACTGCCGTCCCGCTCACACCGCCGGAGAAGCGCAGTGCGAAGGTCCAGGTCGTCGCCATACCCAGCGAGGCGTCGAACTCCCACCGGCCCGAGGCCGTGCGCCGCGCGTTGCCTGACGGACCGTTCATTGACATCGCCGGCATCGTCGATCCGAAACGTACGTCGGTGCGCGCGAGCACGTCCGGCGTTGCGCCGCCGACGGTGATCACACCGTGTACGGGTCCAGTCGCCGGCGGATCAGGGGAAAGGGTGAGCGTTGCGCGCGCGGCACCGAGCGGCGCGATCATGGGAGACGCGGCTGCGACGGCGGGTCCAAGTGCAAAGCCGCTTAGCAGGAGCGAGCAAAAAAAGAGACGCCTCACGCCGGCATCGCCATCGAGCACGTGAAGCCGAGCGCAACCGCGACCAACACAGGCACGGCCCCAAGTACGAACGTCACCGCCAACGTTGCCGTCAGCAAGGCGCGACGTGCGCGCGACGGTCGCGGTGAATTTGCAGCGAGCAATACTCCCAGCCGGTCGCGGACGGTTCCCACATCGGCAAACGCCGCGACGGAGGCGGCAGCGCTTGCAGGACGTGCCAGCGCCAGGAGCGCGGAGGCGAGATCGCAGGGGTCCGCACTCCGCGCGGCGCGCGCATCGGCTGCGAACTCGCGGGCACGCCAATATACAGCGATGAGGTTCGCAACCGGCAGCGGAACGAGGTCGGCAACGAACGTCACGACAGCGGCGCAGATGAGGTCACCGCGCTGAAAATGTGCGGCCTCGTGCCGAATTGCGGCGAGGAGCTCCGCGTCATTGACTCTGAGCACCGCGTCGGCGGAAACAAGTACGATCGGCCGAAGAAAGCCGGCCAGGAGCATGACCGGGCCGTCCGCGACAACCTCGCGGATTCGTACGCCCGCGGCTTCTCCAGCAGCCCGAACGCGCGCGGAAGGCGCCGACGATTGCCGCACGAGCCGCATCACATCCCGCCCGCGCCACGCGGCGAGCACGATTGCGTGGGCAAATCCGAACGTCGTCAGCGTCGCAATCGCACCATAGAGCACTTTTCCGGTTACGAATTGCAGGCAAGTGGAGTCCCACCCCGCGCGCAGCGTCGCTGCACCCACGATCAGGAACAACATGCCCGGCATCGCAGCGGCGGTTGCCGCGAGCGGCGCCTGCCAACCGGAGTCATCGACCATGCGGCTGAGATAGGGCGCGAGCGCGCGCACCGCGAGCCACGCGAGTGTCGGCACGACGATCAGCGCGCACGCGGACGTAAGCAGAGCGGGGCTCGACACGCACGCGGCCAGGAAGGCGCCGAGATCGCTCACGTGACCCGCGCCTTTCGGCGCTCGGCGATGAGTGCCTCAAACTCCGCGATCGCGTTCTCATCGTCGAGTAGCTGGTCGACGATGTGCGCGAACAACGGGTGCCGATGGTTGCGCAGCAGCGGGTCCACCACCCGTCCGACAGCGCGGCGAGCGAACTCGTCTCGCGAGAGCGTCGGAACGAACTCGTTCTGCTTGCCGGCGGGGCGCTTGCGCAGGTGACCTTTCTCGTGGAGGTTCGCCATGACGTTCTTGACCGTCGAATAGTTCGCAGCCGGCGCCCCCAGGCGCTCGCGCTCTTCAAGCACGTCGCCCACGCAGGCCCAGCGGCCGAGGGACCAGGCGGCCTCCATGATCTCACTTTCCAGCGGACCGACTACGAATCCGAAGCCTGCGCCGGTTCGAGAACTCATGTGCAAAGGACCTTAGCAGGTCCGACCATGCTGGTCAAGGGTCCGGGCGACTCATGCGTCGCGACTCATGAGGCGGCGCTTCACCCATTGCGGCGTGGCGCCGACTTCGACGGGATACCACTGCGCGAACGGTAGGCGCTCCAGACGTGTAACGTGTCGAACGGCACGGTCGAAGACGACGAGTTCCTCGCCCTCGATGGAGATGTTCGTGCGGTCGGTCGCGTCCGCCGAGCGGCATGCAATGCCGTTCTCACCGCGCCCGTATGCGTTCTTGCCGATTGCCTGGCAGGGTCTCCACGACACGCCGACCGGGTACGTGAGCGGCAAACGAAGCGATTGCAGCCCGATATCGGTCGCGGCGTCGACGACCCGAATCGGCGTCACCGCGATGATCTGCAAGTCCGGGCGCTGCTCGGGGAGCAAGTCAAATAGCGTTGCGATCTCACCCTCATAGACTCGACGTGCATTTCCGGCGGCGACCGAAATCGTCGCGCACAGGTACAGCACGCCGAACGAGCCGGCTGGATTCCATCGGCCGCCGTGGCGCTTTGCGAACGACGTGTCGAGTGGGTCCGTCCACGACGGGTCACACACGCGAAAGTGCAGCCCCTCGCGCTCAACGTGTCTCATTCCCCTAAGCGTACTGAATGGCTGTGACAGCAGCCCGGCACTCTAAGGGGGCGCGTACGAGAATAGGCCTTCGAGATACGCGTACACCCGGTCCACGCCGCCTTCGGCGATGGTGACAAGCACCGTCTTCCCAGCCAGCCCCTTGCCCGGCGTGCGGACGATCTGCGGGATCCGGGCCGCAACGAAACGCCGCCCGAAGTAGCCCGCGAGTTCGCGGACGCGATCGACGTCGGCGGCGCGTTGGACCGGCACGCCGCGCTGTCGCCACTTGGCGATTGCCGGGCGGCTGACCCCGAACAACGCGGCCAGTTCATCCTCGCTGAGCGCGAAGCGGCCACGGATCTCATCGAGCGCCGCCGCCCCGATGCGGTGAGCCGCCACAGCTGCCGTCATGACCCCATTGTAACCTTTTCGCAACCCCGGCGCAACCTTTTCGCAACCCTGGCTCCGCAAGTCGCCTCAGCCCGAACGACGACCGCGGGCGTCGCTTGCGGCCTGCCGGCGTTACCGCAGCCGTCGGGTGCGTGCCCAGCCGGTTACCGGCCGCTGGTAGCCTTCGCCCATGAGCCTTTCCGTCGCGGGCGAGTTACCCCCGGCTGCGCCCACGCCGGCCGAGCGAATTGCGCCCTATCTGTCGATCGCGCGGGGCGTGATCTTCAACCGGATCTACGTGACGGCCATGTTCACGATCATCGCCGCCATCGGCAGCTGCGGTGTCTTCGCGATCGTGCGCAGCCAAGAGAGCACCGCGCTGGTCGCGCAAAGTTTCGAGAACGCGAACGATGCCACCGAGATGCGCACCGCGCTGGATCGAGAAGACGTCGAGTTGCTCTCACAGATGCGCCAGCGCCAGGGCGTGGAGTCGGATCGGCTGGTCCGGGCGACGGAGATGTTCGACGCTGCAAACCTCGCGGTCCAGCGCGACGGCTGGGCCAGCAGCGAGCCGCTGCTCAAGACGCTGGGGCCGCGTCAAGCCGCGTTCGTGGACGACAGCCGGGAGATCGCGTACGCGCTCGCCACCGGCGACTACGCGCGAGCCGCGCGCATCGACGTCGAGCGCGTGGGACCCAACATCGGCGCGATGCGGCATGCGCTCAATGCAATATCCGGCCGGCTGTTTCGCGCGAGCGTCGTCGGCGCGGCCGAGGACCGCCGGTTCATGGGGGACTTGCAGCGCCTCATCGGGTTCGTCACGATGCTCGGCATGCTGCTGATGGCCGGCTTTGCGGTGCTGCTCCGCCGCTATAAACGTTCCGCGGATGCATCGGCGGCCGCGACCTTTGCCGCGCTCGAACAAGCGGCGCTTACCGACAGCCTCACCGGCCTGGGCAACAATCGGTCGTTCTACGACGACTTCGAGCGCGAGCTCGCGCGTGCCAAGCGCCACGCTCATTCGCTGGTTCTGGCACTGGTCGACGTCGACGACTTCAAGGCGGTCAATGATAAAGCCGGACACTCTCACGGCGATGCCGTCCTGGCGCGCCTGGGCGAGCGGTTGCGCACCCTGCGTGCGGAGGATCGCGGCTACCGCATCGGCGGCGACGAATTCGCGCTCCTCCTAGTGGAGACCGAACCCGAAGCGGCGGCCCTGGCCCTGGAACGCTTGCAGGCCGAGCTCCGCGAGTCCGGGCTGGGCGCCACCGTGAGCATCGGCTACGTCAACCTCACCGCCGACCTGCTGGACGCCGAGTCCTATGAGCTCGCCGACACCGCGCTCTATGAAGCCAAGCGGCTCGGGCGCAATCAGACCGTCTGCTTCGACGACATCAGTGGTACGGTGAGCGTGTTCTCTCCCCGCAAAGCCGACGCGGTTCGGACCATGATCGTGCAAGAACTGCTGACCACGGCGTTCCAACCGATCTGGGACATACACAGCACGCGGCCGCTGGGCTTCGAGGCCCTGGCGCGTCCGTTCCCGGAAGTCGGCTTGTCGGGTCCGCAGGAGGCGTTCGACGTCGCACAACGCATCCGGCAGCTTCCCGAGCTCGACATGCTGTGCACGCGCAAGGCGCTCGAGGGCGCGGCCGCCCTCCCGGCCGGATCGACCATCTTCATGAACTATTCGCCGGCCTCGCTGACGCACGCCGGCTTCGACCCGCAGCGCTTCGTCGCCACCGTGCGGGCAGCGGGCCTGTTGCCCGAGCAGATCGTCATCGAGCTCACCGAGCGCCGCATCGACGATCCCGCAATCGTCGCCCAACGAGCCACCGCGCTGCGGGAGCTCGGCGTGCGCTTCGCGCTCGACGATACCGGAAGCGGTCATGCCGGGCTGGAGATCTTGAGCAAGGTGCGCTTCGATTTCGTCAAGATCGACCGCGGGCTCGTCGTCGAAGCGATGCACAACGGCGAAGCACGCGGCGTGCTGGCCGGGATCATCGCGATCGCGCGCGAGACCGGGAGCTACTTGATCGCCGAAGGGATCGAGACCGCGGAGATGCTCGATTTCATCCGCAACGCGCACATCCCCAACTCCGTCGCCGTCCGCGGGATTCAAGGCTACCTGCTGGGCAGACCCGAGATCGGTGGCACCGATATGCTCTCCCTCGAGCGGCATCACGACTTTCTCGTGGCGCGCGAGCTCGAAAAGGACAACCTCGCGGCCTAGCCGGCTCGAACGTCCGTTTGTCCCCGCGTGCAGGATTGAAGAGCGATGTCACGCAGGCGGAAAGCAGCTGCGCAGGAGCACACGCAATGCGTGACCCTGCTACGAGGAAGGACGACGGAGGCGCGTGACGTGAGAAAGACCCGGCGACAATCCACCGGCGATGCACTGATATACTTTTGTGTCGTCGTTTTGGTCTTGAGCTCGGCCGTCAAGTTTCTGCAGCCGCCGCAGGCCGTCGACTTCATGCGATCGATGGGATACGAGCACGGGACGTATTTTCTGATCGCCTGCTTGGAGTTGTTGAGTGCGGTCCTTTTGGGGCTGCGGTCTACGCGACCGTTGGGGCTGCTACTGGTCTCATCGTATCTCGGTGGCGCGATTGCCGCGCACCTGGCGGACCATCCGAACATTGCGGGCGGAGCGGAGGTAGCCTATCTGTTGAGCCATCCTTACGTCGGCCTGCTTTTGCCCGCTGCCGTTCTGGCCGCGGCCTGGACCGGCGTCTGGCTGCGCTATCCACGGGTCTTCTCGAGCCTGAATGCCGCCTAGGTCATTCGGCCGGACGACGGGCGAGGGCGTCCTCGAGCGCGGCGATGCGTTCTTCGAGCGACGGGCGCGGGGCGCGCGCCAGCGCGTTGCCCTCGACGAGCTCGTCGAGCGAGAGGTCGAGCGCGCGCGCGATCCCCGCGACGATGAGCACGCCCGGATCGCGGGTCTCGTCGCGCTCGATGCGTGAGATCGCGGCCTGCGCGACGCCGACCCGTTGCGCCAACTGCGCCTGGGAAAGCGTCGCCGCGACGCGCGCCGCACGGACCCGCTGTCCGATGGTCTCCACACCGTTCGATACCGCCGAACGGTGCGCCGGCAAGCGGCCCGGCTACACCTTGGCCGGAACGCGCATGGTCGCGCGGTCGCCGACCGCGCGCTGGTACTGCGGCGGCCACGCGATTTCGGCCCCGAGCGCCCGCGCCGCGAAGAGCGGCCAGTACGGATCGCGCAGCAGCTCGCGGGCCAGCAGCACGAGGTCGGCGCGGCCGCCGGCGACGATCGCCTCGGCATCGGCGGGCTCGACGATCATCCCGACGGTGCCCGTGGCGATCCGGGCTTCGCGGCGGATGCGTTCGGCGAAGGGCGTCTGGTAGAGCGGTCCGACCGGGATCGCGTCGGCGGCGACCGGCACCGCGCCGCCCGAGCTGACGTCGATCAGATCGACGCCGTCGTCGCGCAGCGCGGCGGCGAGCTCGATCGTCTGCTCGACGTCCCAGCCGCCCTCGACCCAATCGGTCGCCGACAGCCGCACGAACAACGGCAACCGTTCCGGCCACACGGCGCGCACTGCGCGCACGATCTCGCGCGCGAGCCGCGTCCGGTTCTCGAACGATCCGCCCCAGCGATCCGTGCGCCGGTTGACCAGCGGCGACAGAAACTCGTGCACGAGGTAGCCGTGCGCGCCGTGGATCTCGAGCACGCTGCCGCCGGCCTCGAGCGTGCGCCGCGCGCCGGCAGCGAACGCCGCGACGATCCGCGCGATCCCGGCTTCGTCGAGCGCCTGCGGAACCGGGTACCGCGGATCGAACGGCTCGTTCCCCGGCCCCAGCGGAGTCCAGGCACCTTCCGTGACGGCGCCGCCGCCCTCCCACGGGCGTTTGGTCGAGCCTTTGCGGCCCGCGTGCGCGAGCTGGGTCCCCCACTGCGCGCCCTGCCGCGCGCAGAAGCGCGCGATCCGCGCGAGCTCGGCGCCGTGCTCGTCCTTCCAAATGCCGAGGTCCTGCGGCGAGATGCGGCCTTCGGGCGTGACCGCGATCGCCTCGGTGAAGACCAGCCCGGCGCCGCCGACGGCGCGGCTGCCCAGATGGACGACGTGCCAGTCGTCGGCGAATCCGTCAGCCGAAGAGTACTCGCACATCGGCGAGACGACGACGCGGTTGCGCAGCGTCACGTCGCGCAGCCGCAGGGGGGAGAAAAGCGCGGACATCGTCTCCTACAGACGCCCTCGCTCGGCGCGCGGTTGCGCTCGCGAGTTTGCTCGACGCTGGCCGCACGGGCGGCCTTTTGCTACTATATGGCCATTCGGGGGTAAGGTTAGGTATGCGCCGTTTCTCAGCGATGATCGCCCTTGCTTGCGTGCTCGCAGCGGCTCCCGCTGCGGCCCAAGAAGATCGCGCCTCGCTGCTGACGGCTGCGGGCCTGCCCGCGCCGGTCGCGGAGAAGATCGGCGCCGCGATGGCTAAGGTCACGTCGTACCGCGTCCGCGTCAACGTCACCGGCTCGTCCGGGATGGACAACACGCTGACCGTCCTGCCCGCGCAGAAGCGGAGCAAGGTGGTAGAGAGTTCCTGGGGCATCGTGACCGAGATGATCTTCGCCGACGGCCGAGGCTACAGGCGCGTCAACGATGGCGATTGGCATGTCCTCGACCTTCCGCCTCGAGCACCCGGCGCTCCGTCGCCCGCGAAGGCGTTCCTGGACATGACGAAGATCACGCCGCTATCCGACCGCGTCGAGAACGGTGTCACGGTCGGCGCGTATCAGATGGAGATGCGCTTCCCAGCCATCACGCCGACGGAATCCGTCGCCTTCACGTGCACCTACGACAAGACGACGTACCTGCCGCGCGCGTGCGCGAACAATACCAGCACCCAGACGTTCGAAGGCTGGAACGACCCGGCCAACGTCATCGACATCCCGGTGGTGGCGGCGGCGCCGATCTCGCACTAGCCTCCCGCTAGTTGTTCGTCCTCGGGAGATGACGATAACGCGCCGTGAGCTCGTCCTGACGCGACCGGTCGTGATACTCGCGGCCGCGCACGAAGACGTGCTCGACGTTGGTCGAGAACTCGAACGGGTCGCCGCTCCAGACCACGACGTTGGCGTCCTTGCCGGGTGCGAGCGAGCCGACCCGGTCGGCGATCCCCAGGATCGTCGCGGGACCCAGCGTCACCGCGCGCAGCGCGTCGTCGTGCGACATCCCGTACGCGACCGCGTTGCCGGCTTCGTACTTGACGTTGCGCACGTTGAAGGTCTCCTCGTCCGCGCCGCCGCCGGCGTTGCCGACGAGCCCGACCTCGACGCCCGCCCGGCGTAACAGCGCGGCGTTCTCCTGGCGCTGGTTGAGCCGGTCGAAGGTCTCGGGGATGTTGTTCATCGCGCCGGTCAGCACCGCGACGTGCGCGGCGGCGATCCGCGGCGCGATCTTCCAGGCCTCGGCCCCGCCGGCGATGACCAACCGGATCCCCTCGGCGCGCGCGAAGCGCACCATCGCGTCGATGTCGTCGACGCGATCCGCCTCCACGATCAGCGGCTCCCGCCCTTGCACGACCGGGAGCAGCGCCGCCAGCGCGCGCCGCGACGCGATGAGCCCGCGCAGCGTGCCGGCGTCGTACTTGTCGTGCCGCGTCGCGTAGAAGCGCGCGTCGGCGAGCAGCTCGCGTAGCGCCGCCAGCGCCTCGGCGCGCGAGGCCGGCGGTGCGGAGAGCTCGCCGCCGTTGGCCGTATTGGCATCGCCGGCAGTGTTCTCGTCGACATCGCTGTTGAAGCGCGGGCCGGTGACGATCGTCGCGACCATGCCGACCGGCGCTTTGCGCACCATCTCGGCGGCCGTGCCGTCGGCCAGATCCATCGCCGCGGCTTGCCCCGAAACGAGCCCGCCGGTGGGGAAGATCCCGACCGTCGTCACGCCGTCTTCGCGCGCCGCCGCGATGTATGCGGACTCGGAGAAGAAGCCTTCCCAGGGTTGGAAGTCGGCGTTGACCAAGCCGCGGCCGCGCGTGTTTCGCGTCGACGCTTCGCCGCCGACCTCGACCAGGCCGAGCTGCGTCGCGGCGTTGATAAGCCCGGCGTGACGATTTTGCCGCGCGCGTCGATGCGCCGCGCGCCGCCGGGGATCGCGGTCGACGCGCCGCCGACGGCCGTGATGCGGCCGTTGCTCAGCACCACGGTGCCGTTCGCGATCTTCGGCCCGCTGACCGGGTAGACGGTCCCGCCGGTGAGCGCGACGATCTCGGCCGACGCGACCGCGCTCGTGCCGAGCAGCGCAGCGAGCACGGCGCAACAGGTCACCCGGGCGTTCACTTGCGCACCGCCGAGCGCACGTAGCCCAGCTCGAAGTCGGTTCGCCAGTTCGCCTGGGGATCGTCGCGGTCGTAGAGCAACGCGCCGTCGACGAAGACCTTCTCCGCGTGGGTGTAGACGCTGAACGGGTTGCCGTCCCACAACACGACGTCGGCGTTCTTGCCCGCTTCGAGCGAGCCGATACGGTCGTCGAGCCCCAGCAGGTACGCCGGGTTGATCGTCATCCACTTCACGGCGACGTCCTCGGTGACGGGCAACCCGGCGCGTCTCGCTGCGTACATCGCCTTGGCGACCTCTTGGTTGAGGCGCTGAATCCCCGAGGGGTCGTCGCTGTGGATCGTGGCGCGCCCTCCGGCGGCATCGAACAGCCCGATGTTGGCACGCACCGAGTCGAGTGCTTCCATTTTGAAGCCGCCCCAGTCGGCCCACATCGTGGTGCCGATCCCTTCCTTGGCGAGCAGGTCGGCGATCTTGTAGCCTTCGATAGCGTGGTGGAAGGCGCGCACCTTGTAGCCGAACTCGTGCGACATGTCGATCACCTGCGCCATCTCGTCGGCGCGGTAGCAGTGCATGTGCACGTAGACGTTGCCGCGCAGCGCTTCGGCCATCGTCTCCAGGGCCAGATCGCGCTGCGGCGGATCGCCCTTGCGGCTCGCGTTCCAGGCATCCCAGCGGCGCTTGTAGGCTTCCGCCGCGATCCAGGCCGCGCGATAGCCGGCCATGTTGCCCATGCGCGTCGACGGACCGCGCTGCGCGTAGACGCGTTTGGGATTCTCGCCGCACGCCATCTTGAGCCCGTAGCGCGCGCCGGGAAACTTCATCGCTTGCACCGTACGCGCCGGCACGACTTTGAGGATCGCGCTGCGCCCGCCGATCAGGTTCGCCGAGCCCGGAAGAACCTGCAGCGTGGTGACGCCGCCGGCGAGCGCGCGTGGAAACTGCGGGTCCTGCGGCCACACCGAATGCTCGGCCCACACGTTGGCGGTGTTGGGGTTGGTTGCTTCGTTGCCATCGCTATGCGCCTGCGTACCGGGCGCCGGATAGTCGCCCAGATGCGAGTGGATGTCGATGATCCCGGGCGTGACGTACTTGCCGTGCGCGTCGATCGTCAGCACCAGATCGGCCGGCGTCCCGATGTTGGCTCCGACCGCGGCGATGCGCCCGTTGCGCAGCAGGATCGAGCCGTTGCGGATTACCGGCCCGGCGGCGGTCAGGATCGTCGCGTTGCGGATCAGCGTCGCGCGCGACGGGAACGGTACGTACGTCGACGGGTACGGGTCGGCGTTGGGCACCGACAGCGCTCCCGGGCCCGGGGTCGGCGCGGCGGCCGTGGGAGCCGGCGCCGGCGACGCGGCGCTCTGCTGCGCCGGGCTCGACAGGGGAAGCGCGATGAAAGCCGCCGTGACAACGGCGGCCAGCCCGCGGGCGTGACGATACATGCGAATTCCCTAGGAGAATGGGCGCGATGCTTCCTGCTCGCGGCGCGCGGTTACGATGGTGTTGCGGTCAGGTCGGTGCAGGCGCGTAGCCGGTCGGCCGCGGCTTCGGCCGCCGCGCGCCCGGCCTCGGGGACGGCGTTGGGAACCCCGGCGTAGATCACCGCGGGCCGCCACGCGGTCGCGACGACGTCGCGGCCGCGCACCGTCACGAGCAGCGCGCCAGTCTGCCGCGTGACCGGTGCGTTGGCGTAGAACGCGAAGTTGCCCAACCCGTAGTGGACGAACGCCCGGCCGAAGTACCCGCGCCCGAGCAACAGGTGCGCGTGCGACCCGACGATCACGTCGGCACCTGCCGCGACGAGCGCGCGCATGAGTGCGCGCTGATCGGTCGTCGGACAGTCGACGAGCTCGCGACCCCAATGCAGGTACACGACGACGATGTCGGCCCGCGGTCGAGCGGCGCGCACCGCGGCGAGCAGCCGGCTCAGGGCGCCGTGTTTGGCCGAGGCCAAACCGGATTTCGTGTCGGTCGCCGTCCAGCTGTCCTCGAGCTCACCGTCCAACACTTGCGTCGCGCCGAAGATCGCGATGCGCTCGTGCTTGCGCTCGACGAGGTACGGGCGATACGCCGCGTACGCGTTTCGTCCCGCACC
Organism: Vulcanimicrobiota bacterium; assembly: GCA_003140215.1. Lineage (GTDB taxonomy): Bacteria > Vulcanimicrobiota > Vulcanimicrobiia > Vulcanimicrobiales > Vulcanimicrobiaceae > Vulcanimicrobium > Vulcanimicrobium beijerinckii. Next base: position 1,118,015 of record PLJL01000004.1, read on the forward strand.
GACGACCACGACGCTCTCGGCTGCGGCGGCTTGCAGCGACTCTTCGAGCGCCGTTGCGCCGTAGTCCATCCCGTGGTTGTTGGCCATCGTGACGAGGTCGACGTGCGCCGCGCGCAGCGCCCGAAACGCCGAGGGCGGCGCACGGAACGTGTACTGCTTCACCTGCGGCCGGCCGGACGTGCCCACGGCCGTTTCGAGGTTGACCATCACGAGGTCGGCGCCGGCGAAGAGCGGCGCGAGCGAGTCGAGTGCGGTTTCGGGGTCGGCGGCGAGCCGCGTCCCGAGATGGCCCTCGAAGTGGACGTCGCCGCCGAAGGCCAGCACGACGGGGCCCCGGCGGACCAGGCGATGCCGCACCCGCGGGCGCGGGTCGTTGTGGGCCAGCACGCGCGCCGGCGGCGCCGCATGCCGAGCCAACGACGGGCTGATGAGCGCGCTGGCCCACGCGCCGCCGGCCAGCAGCGCGCCGGAGAGCGCCAGCATGAAACCGGCGGCCAACCTAGACCAGCGCAACGCCGCAGATCCCCGAGTTCCGCACGCCCAGAGCGGTGCGACGCGTGCCGCTCGGGTGCCTGTCGCCGGGAACGCTGCGGCGGCGCCGGAACGTTTCCGAGCCAAGATGCTGGCCCGCTTCGCGCTTTCGCTTTCGCTTTTGCTCGGCGTCGCCGTGTGCGCCCCGGCCGGGGCGGTCGAGGAAGCGACCGGGCCGATCTACGTCGTCATCCCGTTCGGCGAGCCCGGCGATACCGATCCCATCCTCAAGCGTGCGACGACGCAATTCAACCTCGACCTGGCCGATCGCCGCATCCGCACGGTGGTCGCGCCGCCGATCGATGCGATCGAGGCCGTCGGGACGGCGCGCCAATTTTGCGGCGGCTACAACGCCGACGGGCTGCTGATCCCCCAGCTCCGGTTCGAACAGTCCAAGGAGCGCAACCTCACCGGGTTCATCCCGGTGGTCGGCGGCGTCGTCTCGTCGTCGGGGGTTTTCGACCGCTCGCCGATCCGCGCGCAGCTCAAGCTCTATCTCATCGACTGCACGGGGATCGTGCGTTGGAAGACCTACACCACGGCCAACAAGATCCACAAGGGCCAAAACGTCGCCGCCGGGCTCACCGAGATCGCCAACGAAGCCTTGGCCGAGGCGGTCGACCAGTTCACGAGCCGGCCCGGGGCCGTGGTCCCAGACAGCGCGCATTAGCCGCTAGCCGCTCGTTAGATGCGGCAGCTGCGCAGGCCCTGCTTCTCGAGGTAGCGCTGGTGGTAGTCCTCCGCGCGGAAGAAGGCTTGCTCGGGGAGAAGCTGGGTTGCGATCGGGCGGGCGAACCGAGCCTGAGCGCGGACCTTGCTCGCTTCCGCGGTGGCGCGTTGGGCTTCGTCGTGATAGAACACGGCGGAGCGGTACTGCGTGCCGACGTCGGGTCCCTGACGGTTGAGCTGAGTGGGGTCATGGAGCGCCCAGAACGCATCGACGAGCGTAGCGTACGAGACCTGATCCGCGTCGAAGGTCACGCGGACGGCCTCGGCGTGCCCCGTCGAGCCGGTGCAGACCTCGCGGTAGCTCGGGTTTTGCGTCGCCCCGCCGGTGTAGCCGGCCGCTGCGTCGAGCACGCCCGGGATCTCCCGAAAATCCGCCTCGACGCCCCAGAAACAGCCGGCGGCAAAGGTCGCGGTTTGCTTGTTCACACCAACCTAAACCGGCGGCGGCGGCGCGCGGTGGCGCCGTGAGAGCGTTCGAAGCTCGCGCGATCGAGAACATCGCGACCGCGCCCGCGGCGCCGGCCGACCGGCGCTGGGCTGCCGCGAGCGTGGCCCTGCTCATCGTGCTGTTCGTCGTCTCGTTGCCGTTCTCGCCGCTCAAGATCGGCCAAGTGCCGGCGTTCGTCCCGACCGTCGTCGGCGCGAGCATCGTCGCGCTGGTGCTCACCACGGTGTTGCTCTACGTGCAGTACCGCATCGAGCGCGACCTCAAGTTGGCGCTGCTCGCGATCGCGTACGCGTACGCGGCGCTGACGCAAATGCTGTATCTGCTCACCTTTCCGGGGATCTTCTCGGCTAGCGGTTTGCTGGCGGCTGGGTCGCAGACCGCGGCGTGGTCGTACATCGCCTCGGAGTGCGGGTTCGCCGCGTTTTTGATCGCCGAGGGCCTCGCCTCACGCCGCGGCTGGAACGTTTCTCGCAACACGGTGCGGGTGATCGCGCTGGCGACGCTGGGGGCCGTCATCGTCGTCGCGCTGGTCGTGACGCTTGGTCACTCCGCGCTGCCCGAACCGATGCAGGGCGGCAGCTATACCGGAACCTGGGCGCGCGTCGTTCTGCCCTGCACGGTCGGATTGATGCTGGTCGCGCTCGTCGTCGTGGCCGACCGCCTGCAGACGGTGACGGAGGTATGGCTCAGCGTCGTGGTCGTCGCGCGAACGGTCGCAATCGTCAGCGGCGGGGAGCTGTCGTCGGGGCGCTATTCGTTCGGGTGGTACGCCGGGCGCGTCGAAGAGCTCATCGCGGCGGTCGTCGTGTTGACGATCTTCCTGGTGAAGATCAACGATCTGATGCTGCGGCTGGCCGCGCGCAGCCGCTCGACGGCCGAAGCGCTCGCGGTCGGCGAAGCTCGCTACGTCTCGTTGGCCAACGTCGTTCCACAGCTGATCTGGACCACCAACGCGAACGGCGACGTCGAGTACGTGAACGATCGTTGGGTTGCCTATACGGGCTACGATCTCGAAGGCTCGCGCGACGCGGGCTGGCGCGCGGCGCTGCACCCCGATCACGAGGTCAGCATCCGCGACCGCTGGCGGCAGTCCCTGAGCACCGGTGAACCGTTTGCGGCGGAGTATCGTCTGCGCGAAGGCGTGACGGCGCGCTATCGGTGGTTCCTCGTCAATGTCGTCCCGGCGCGCGGCCAGAGCGGTGACGTCGTCGCGTGGATCGGCACCTGCACCGATGTCGATACGCAAAAACGGCTCGAGGAGCGCGAGGCGTTCCTGGCCCGCGCCGGCGAGCGCCTCGGCGCGTCGCTCGACGTGACGGCGACGGTTGCGGCGATGAAATCGCTGTTGATCCCACGCCTGGCCGAGCGTACCTGGGTGGCGCTGCTCGACGACGACGCGCGCTTCGTCTTGACCGGGCTGGGCAGCACCGATCTCTCCGACGAGCTCGACACGCGCCGGTGGATCGGCGCGCCCTTGCAGCCCGCGCTGCACGACGCGGTCGCCGCCATCGTCGCCGCCGGCGACCCGGTCGTCCTCGACAAGCCCGACCGCTTCCCCGATCCGTGGGTGCGGGATCTGCCCGCCGGTGCTGCGATGATCGTTCCGCTGGTGAGCGCCGACGTGACCATCGGCGCGCTGGCGCTGGTGCGCAGCAGCGGTCGCGCCTACGATCTCGACGACATCGCGCTGGTGCGTGAGTTCGCGCGCCGCGCGGCGCTCTCGCTCGAACACGCGCGCCTGTACGAACGCGAGCGCACGACGGCCGACGCGCTGCAGCGCGCGATGCTGCCCGCGCAACTGCCGTTGCTGCCGGACTTCCGCTTCTCGGCGTCCTACTCAGCAGCCTCGGAGTCGCAGCGCGTCGGCGGCGACTTCTACGACGCGTTCGAACTGCCCGACGGCCGCGTCGCACTCACCATCGGCGACGTGACCGGTCACGGGCTCGAAGCGGCGGTGATCATGGGTGAGATCCGCCAGGCGCTGCGCGCCGCGTCGTTCGAATCAGCCGATCCGTCGGCGATCCTCGACCGCGCCAGCCGGCTGCTCATCGCCAGCGGCCGAACGGTGTTCGTTACGGCGATCTTCGGCGTGCTCGATCCGGTCACGGGACGCTTCGCATACGCGACGGCCGGTCACCCTCCGCCGCTCATCGACGACGGGAGCGGGCTGCGCCGGCTGCTCGGCGCCGGCTTGCCGATCGGGCTGCGCGACGACGAAGGGGTCGACTTCGTGGTGCGCCTCAAGGCGCCGTGCACGCTGGTGATGTTCACCGACGGGCTCATGGAGTTCGCGCGCAATTTAGACGAAGGCGAACGCCGCATCGAAGATGCGATCCGGGCGCTCGCCCGCGAGGACATCGATCATCTCGCCGCGGCCCTGATGAAGGCGGTCCTGGGCGAGGACGAACCGACCGACGACATCGCGATTCTCACGCTCAGCGTCGATCGCTTCGCGGCCGAGCTGCCCGGCGACGAACACGAATGGCGCTTCATGAGCGGCGACGCGCGCACCGGAGGCTTGGTCCGGCGCCAAGTCGGCGAGCTGGTCGGGGCCTGGACCGGCAACGAGGACGCCGGCTTCGGCAGCCAGTTGGCGTTCGGCGAGCTGATCGCGAACGTCGTGCGCCACGCGCCCGGACCGGTTCGCGTGCTGGTCTCGACCGACGGCGACCGTCAGGCGACGCTGGTCGTCGAAGACAACGGCGCGGGGTTCAAGGACGACGAGCATGGCCTCGACCCGTACGCGGAGACCGGCCGGGGACTGGGCCTGGTGCGAGCGGTCGCCGACGGCCTCGAGATCGGGTCGACCCTAAACGGGGGGACCCGCGTGACGGTCACCTTCCGCCCCCGCGCGGCGGCCCTGGCGACCCCCGCCTGAGCGACCCGAAACGTTTGATTTGTGCTTGGGGGGCCCGAACTGGGCCACGATTCGCCGATGATCCGAGTAGCGAGGTAGTGATGGGATCGTTGGTCGAGTGCCGCTGCGGGCACGACGTCGAAGGCCACGGCGCCAGTGGGTGCCCTGGTTCGGCGCGTGAGTCGTGCGCGTGCCCACTGACGGCCGCTGCCGCCCTCGACGCCGCAGTCGCCGCCGTGCGCAGCACGTTCCTCGAGGACGCCGAGGCGCGCCGCCGCCTGATGAGCCCCTAGCCCGACCGCAGTCAGCCCTCCGCGACGTGGTGCTTGATGAGCGCGCGGGCGCGCGTGACGAGCTCGTCGCGGATCTCGCGCGGCTCGACGATCGAAACGAGGCCACCCCAGGCGATGAGCTGATGCAGCGCCGCCTCGATGCCGGGGAAGACGACGCGCACGATCGCGGCCTGCGTCGTGCCGCGCGCCGGCGTGAGCAGCTGCACCTCCCAGTACCGCGAGATGAGCTCCAGCTGCGGCGCGGGTACGGATAGCACGACCGGGAAGCGCTGTGTGCCGTCTTCGACCGACGACGTCCAGTCGCGCCAGTACGCGTCGAGATCGAATCCGGCCGGTCGCGTGAACGTTTCGTCGAGCGCGGTCGCGCCGATGATGCGCTCGGCGCGAAAGGTGCGGAACTCCTGGGCCGATCGCGCGACCAGATACCACACGCCCGCCTTTGCGACGAGCCCCAGCGGGTCGACGGCTCGCTCGGTCGTCTTTGCGTCGCGGTCGCGGTAGCGCAACGCGACGCGGCGATCGTCCCAGACCGCGCGGCGCAGCACGGCGAGATGGTCGTGCGGCTGCGCGGCTTGGTTCCAACGCCGCTGATCGAGATGGATGCGTCCGCGCGTTTTCTCGGCGGCTTTGCGCTGGGCGTCGCTCATGGCGCCGGCGAGCTTCTCGAGCGCGCGCTCGCGGCCGCCGCTCAGGCCGAGGTCGACGAGCGGGTTGGAGCCCGAGATGAACAGCGCCCGGATCTCGTCCTCGCCGAACTGCGTGAGCGCGCGCCGGTAGCCCGCGGCGAGCACGATCCCGCCGTTGCAGCCGCGCTCGGCGTAGACGGGGACCCCCGCCGCGCTCAGCGCGTCGACGTCGCGATAGACGGTGCGCTCGGAGACCTCGAGTTCCGCCGCCAGCTGCCGGGCCGAGCGCCGCTCGGTGCCTTGCAGCAGCAGCAGCATCGCGAGCAGCCGGCTGGACTTCACCTCACGACGCTACAAAACCTGACAGGCGATGTCAAGATTCGCGGACTATGCTGACGACATGAGCACCGATAGCACCCTCTCGGCCAACGACCGGCGGATCGACTACGTCGAGCTCGTCGTGCGCGACATCGCCCGCGCCAAACAGTTCTACGCCCAGGCATTCGGTTGGGAGTTCACCGACTACGGCCCCGAGTACGCGGGGTTTTCGGACGGCCGCCTCAACGGCGGCTTGCAGGTGGGCGAACCCAAGCCCGGCGGGCCGCTGGTCATCATGTACGGTACCGACCTCGCCGCGACGCAGGCACGCGTCGAAGGCGCCGGCGGTAGCATCGTCGTCGAACCGTTCGCGTTCCCGGGCGGGCGGCGCTTCCACTTCACCGATCTCGACGGCTACGAGCTCGCCGTGTGGTCGGACACCTCACCCGCGGCGGCGTGATCTCCCGACTGCCGCGTCTCATCGCGGTGCGCGCTGCGCTGTCGCGTCCAACAGCAGCGACAGCGAATCGACCAGCTCGGCGCGGCGCTCGGCCGGGATCGCCGCGAAGATGCCGGCGAACATCGCCCGGCGCGATGCGCCGATCGTCGCGTTGGCTTTGATCCCGCGCTGGGTCAGGTGCAGGCGCACGAACCGCGCGTCGTGCGCATCGCGCAGGCGGCGGATCCAACCGCGGCGCTCGAGCATCCCGGCGACCCGCGAAACGGTGCTCTTCTCGAGCCGCAACCGGGCGCACAAGCCGTTCTGGGTCAGGCCGGTTTCGTTTCCGATCTCAAGCAGGGCGTGCGCTTCCGCGATGCTGACCGGCTGGCCGCAGGGCGTCTCGTCGGGCTTGTGAACGCCCAGCGAGCGCACCAGTTGCACCATGCGGTCGTGAAACGCAGCTTCCGCATCGGGGGCGGGGTCGGGTCGTCGTCGAGCCGCCATGACGGTTCGACCGTACAACTATGTGGTTGTGCTCTGCAACGACCTTTGTGGCGGGGTCAGCGCCCGGCGCGCGCTACGGGTAACAGCACGCTCGCGCGCGTCCCGCCGCCGGCGTCGTGCGTGAGATGGATGCGGGCGGTGAAGGCGTTGATGAGCGCGTAGGCGTGGTGCGTCGCCTCGGCGTGCGTGTCGTCGGGGGAGAAGGGCCACGAGCGTAACCGTTCGCACGCGTCGATGACCACCAGCGTGCGATCGTCCCAGCTGAACTCCACCTGGATTCGGCCCGGCGCGTGGTGCACGCAGTTGCCGACGAGCTCGCCGTACACGGCCTCGGCGGCGTCGAAGTCGCTGGCGCGATCGCCGTATTGCTCGAGGTAGTACCGGAACGCGCGGCGCTGCAGCACGCCGTCGCGCGCATCGGCTGCGGCGAGGGACCAACGGCGCTCGTCTTGCTCGACGAGAAAACGTCCGCGCTCGCGATCGAGGAGCATCGGCATTCCGGCCTCCTTCGTCTCGTCTTGCGTACCGCGCGAAAGGCGGGCTATAGATATGCCCTTGGGCGGGGCGCAATCCCTGCCCGGAGAGGTCGCTCGGCGTGCGCGCCGTAGCCGACTGACCTATGCGGCGCTCGCGGACAAACCCGAGGTGATGATCCGCGGCGCGGTCGCGGCCGCCTCCGCGCTGCTGATCCTTTTCATCGCAGTCCCGCTGGCGGCGCTGTACGCGCACGTCACCCCCGGGCGATTCCTCGCCACGATCGGTTCGCCGCCGGCCCTGGCTGCGTTGCGCATCTCGCTGCTCACCACGCTCGTCTCGCTCGGGATCACCCTGGCACTGGGCACGCCGCTGGCGTACCTCCTCGCGCGGGGGCGCTTCCCCGGCCGCGACGTGGTCGATGCAATCGTCGATCTGCCGATCGTCGTGCCGCCTGCGGTCGCCGGGCTGGCGCTGCTGTTCGTTTTCGGCCGCTACGGCACCGCCGGGCCGCTGCTCGGCGCGCTGCATTTGCAGCTCGCCTTTACGACGAGCGCGGTCGTGCTCGCGCAACTCTTCGTCGGCGCGCCGTTCTACGTGCGGGCTGCACGGGCGGGGTTCTCGTCGGTCGAGCGCGTCTACGAAGAAGCATCGGCGACGCTGGGGATGGGGCCGCTGCGCACGTTTGCGCGGGTGACCGTTCCGCTGGCGCTGCCGGCGTTGGCCGGCGGTGCGGTGCTCGCGTGGGCGCGCGCGCTGGGCGAGTTCGGCGCCACGATCATGTTCGCGGGGAACTTGCCGGGCGTGACGCAAACCCTGCCGCTCGCGGTCTACCTGGGACTGGAAAGCAGCGAGCTGGACCTGGCGTCCGCGCTCGCCGTGGTGCTCGTGACGATCGCGCTCGCGGTCGTCGTCGCGGCCCGCGTGCTGGAGCGTCGCGCGTCGTGATCGAGATCGCCGCGCGCAAGCGCCTGCGCGAGTTCACGCTCGACGTCGAGTTGACGTTTGGGTCCGGCGTCACCGTGCTGGCGGGCCCCAGCGGCTCCGGGAAATCGACGCTGTTGCGCGTCATCGCCGGATTGGTGCGCCCCGACGCGGCGCGCGTCGTGCTCGGCGGGCGGGTCCTCGAAAACGGCCGGATCCGCGTTCCGCCGTTCCGGCGCGACGTGGCGTATCTGTTTCAGGAGTATGCGCTCTTCCCGCACCTCGACGTGCTCGACAACATTGCGTACGGGCTGGCGGCGCGCGGGGTGCCGCGCCGCACGCGTTCCGCGACGGCGCGCCAATGGCTCGAGCGGCTAGGGATCGGCGCATTGGCGGGTGCGCGACCGGCGCTGCTGTCGGGCGGCGAGCGCCAGCGGGTCGCGCTCGCGCGGGCGCTGGCCTGCGAGCCGCGCGCCTTGCTGCTCGACGAACCGTTCGCGGCGCTCGATCCCGCCACGGCGGCGCGCGTGCGGGACGAGTTGCGCGCAACGCTGGCGCCGCTCGACGTGCCCGTGGTCGTCGTGACCCACGACGAGTCCGACGTCGGGGCCTTCGCCGCACCCGTCGTGCGGCTCGAGCGCGGACGCGTCATCCCGTCCTGACAGCGGGGCGAGCGGCAGGTCGTCAGCGCGGTTGGACAAGAGAACGGCGCCGTCCACCTGTTCTGGGTGCGGACGGCGCCGTGGCTCCTGAGGGCATGCTGCGACGTATTGCTGAAGGCCCCTCGCGACGACGAATACCCCCGGTCCACTGGCCCTAAACATGGAGGACGTTTGCGACTCTGCACCTTCGTTTCAAGCGGCGAGCGGCGGCTTGGCGCTCAGACGCCCGGCGGCATCGCCGACCTGTGCGCGGTCGATTCGAGCTTGCCCCGCACGATGCTCGAGCTGCTTGCCGGCGGCGCCGCGGCGCTGGCGCAAGCGCAGCGCGCATCGCAGGCCGCGGGCGCCGAGCACGTCGTCGCGCCCGGCGCCGTGACGTTGCTGCCGCCGGTCCCCAATCCCAGCAAGATCATCTGCATCGGGTTGAACTATCGCGATCACGCCGCCGAGGTCGGCTTGGAGCTACCCGAATACGTGACGGCGTTTGCGAAGTGGCCTAACACACTCGTCGGCGACGGAGCGCCGATCGTCATCCCCGCGGAGTCGAACCGCGTCGACTACGAAGCCGAGCTCGCATTCGTGATCGGCACGCGCGCGCGGCACGTCGGCGAAGCGGACGCGTACGGGGTGATCGCCGGGTACACGTGCTTCAACGACGTCAGCGTGCGCGATTATCAGGCCCGCACGTCGCAGTGGACGCTGGGCAAAGTGTTCGACACCCACGGCCCGTGCGGTCCGTTCCTGGTGACGCGCGACGAGGTCCCGGACCCCGGTCACCTGCGCATCCGCTGCTCGATCGACGGCGAGACGTTGCAGGACTCCAACACCGACCAGCTCGTCTTCGGCATCCCGCGGCTCGTCGCCGAACTGTGCGCGGTGATGACGCTCGAACCGGGCGACATCGTGGCGACCGGAACGCCCGCCGGAGTCGGCACGTCGCGCAAGCCGCGCCGCTGGATCAAACCCGGCGAGCGCGTGCGGGTCGAGATCGAAGGCGTCGGCGCGCTGGAAAACCCGGCGGTCGCCGCCGGCTGAGGCCTCCCAGGTGCGGGCACCGCGCGGCCGAAGGTCACTGCACTCTGAGTGAGGGAGTTTTGATCGTGCTTCGACGCGTCTTCATCGCCGCTACGATCGTCGTAGCGGCCGCCGTAACCGGCTGCAACGGCGGGTCCACCAACCCGCCGGCCTTTCCGACCGGGACGCTGGTGACGCCGTCACCGACCCCGATTCCGGTACACCTGTACGTCGCCAACGACAGCGCCAGCGGTGCGGTGGTGCAGTACTCGCTGCCCATCACCGGCGCCTCGACGCAGAACTTCTCCATCGCGACCGAGGCGTCGCTGGTGACGGTCGCCGTCGACGCGACCGGGAACATGGCCGTCGGCAACATCAACGCCAACCTGCAGTTTTTCAACGCGCCGCTCTCCGCCGCGAGTGCGCCCGCGGCGACCTTTGCCAACGGCGGCGGGTCGAACACGGGCCAGATTACCTTCAGCGCCGCCGGCGACATGTTCGTCGGGACGACCGGAAACAGCGTCAAAGTCTTCACGCATCCGTTCAGCAACGCCAGCACGCCGTCGCTGTCCATCACCAACGCGGCGTTCGTTTCGACGATCGGAACGGCGCTCGACGCTGCGGCGAACCTCTATGTGTCCAACCCCGGCACCGGCACCGCGCTCACGTGCAGCAGCGGTGCCGGCTCGTGCAGCGATCTGCTGGTCTTCGCTCCGCCGTACACCGGGGCGCCGATCGTCACGCCCAACGTGGCCAGCACCGCGTACCGCAAAATCGCGGTGAGCGCCACGCAGCTGATCGCGTCGCAAGTTGCCGGCGCGACCGGCCGAGTCGACGTCTACTCTGCCGATCACTGCGGCGAGCGTGCCGGCCTTCGCCATTACGAACGGCGTAAACACGCCCGAGGCCGTGGCGCTCGACGCGGCCGGCAACTTGTATGTCGGGAACCTTTCCAACGCGACCGTTACGATCTACGCTCCGCCGTTCTCAGCGGCTAGCGCGCCGACGGTGACGCTCACGGTCGGCCCGGTGCCCGGCTTCGCAATCTTCGGGATCGCCATCGGGAAGTAACGCGCCGTCGCGGCGGTGTCGTTCGAACCGCCGGGCTAGGAGCGAGCGCGGGAAAGGGTTGCCGAACGAGCGAACGTCATCGAGTTCAGAGGGTGAGGGGCTCAATGGTGCTGCGACGGATTCTCGTCGCCGTGACGATCGCCGGCACAGCAGCGATCACCGGGTGCAATAGCGGATCGACGATGCCGCCGCCGTTCTTCACGGGGACGCGGGTGACGCCGAGTCCGACACCCTCGCCTGCCCCGAACCCGGCCACGGCGAGCGGCACGCTCACCACGAGCACCACCACCGCATCGTCGCTCACGCTTGGACCGATCGGTCCCGGCGACATGGGGACGACGAGCTGCCTGCCGACCGGCGTCGTGTCGCATCTGACCGTCCTGTTCTCGTTGACGCCTCCCGGTGGGACCCCGGCCGTCAACGCGATGCAGCGGCGCCCGCAGAACATCGGCGGCGCGGGGCTCGCGCCGTTGGGATTCTTTTCGGTGACGCCGGACGTCAACCTGACCGGTCCGAACGCGCCGTCCTTCTCGATGACGTTCCGCTCCGGAGCGACGCTGCCGAACCCCGCGAACTCGTATGTCGCGATGTACGATCCGGCCAACGCGGCGGCCGGATGGAACACGATCGCCGGGCCCGGGACCCTGTCGGGAACGACGATCTCCTGGCCGCCCTCGGCATTCCCGTTCACGCTCGTCGCCGGACGGACGTATGTGTTCGTGGCGTTCGCGACGACGTCGACACTTGCGGTCCCCACGCCGACTCCGACCCCCACGCCGACGCCGACGCCGACCCCGGCCCCGCAGCATCTTTACGTGCAGGTAGGGGGCATTCAACAATTCACTCTGCCGCTGACGGCGAGTTCGACGCCGAACTTCGTGATCGCAAACGCCTCCGAGCCTGTAGCGCTCGATGCGAACGGTGATTTAGGCGCGAGTGGTGTTTCTGCCACCGATCCCTCCAATACCCTGGCGTTCTACGCCGCTCCGCTGTCCGGCTCGAGCACGCCGGCGGCGACGTTCGACAATAGCGGCGGAGGATCTCAGTTTGCCGCACCCAGTGTTCAACAGATCACGTTCACTAGTGCGGGCGACATGTGGGTCGCGAACGGTTTGGACCGCGTGAACAAGTTCACGCACCCATTCAGTAGTGCTAGCTCGCCATCGACGTTCGTCACGAACCCGGCGCTCGTAGGGGCGGTCGGAGTAGCCTTGGACGCTGCGCAGAACCTCTACGTCTCGAACGAAATCCCGCAGCCACCGGGCCCCCAACAAAACCCCAACTGCAATCTGCTCGTCTTCGCGCCGCCGTATACCGGAGCGCCGATCGTCACGCCGCGAAACGGTCAGGGATGCGGCAAACTCGCAGTGAGCTCGACGCAGCTGTTCTTGGCGAAGCAACTGTCGGGAACCACAGCCAGAGATGCGGGCCACGTCGCCGTCTACAACTTGCCCATCACGGCGACGAGCATGCCGGCTTTTGATCTCTTGGCAACGTATCCGCAAGGGATCGCGCTGGATGCAGCCGGTAATCTCTATGTCGGTTACTACTTTGGCATGGCGGTTTACTCCGCGCCGATCACGGGCACGAGCGTCCCATCGCTGACACTCTTCCCTGGTAGTCCCAGTTCCTTGAGTCCATTGAACATCGCCGTCGGGAAGTAACCTCAGCGGGCTGCTGCCGGCGCTCGACAGCGGGCGGGTCGCTTGACCGCGAGCCCGCCGCCATGGTAGCCTTCGCGGACATGGCGTCGCGCTCTTACGTCCTTCCGGTTTCCATTGTTATCGTCGAGCTTCGCTCGCCGGCCGGATCGTCGTTCGCGTAAACCAAACCAAGCTCACACGCAAACGAACGCCCCGGCCGCTGCGGCCGGGGCGTTCGCCGTTCCGAGGAGAATTCACGGTGATGACCCGGACCGCCACGACGGTATGGCTCGACGGCAAGGTGATCGACGACGATCAGCTCCATGTTCACGCGCTCACCCACGCCCTGCACTACGGCTCGTCGGTCTTCGAGGGCGTTCGCGTCTATGCGACCCCGCAGGGTCCGGCGATCTTCCGCTTGCGCGAGCACGTCGACCGGCTCGTCGCCGGCGCGGCCGCCTACGGGATGGAGTTGGCCTGGGACGCGGATGCGCTGGCCGCGGCGTGCGTGGAGACGGTTCGCGCGAGCAGCCGCGAAGCCGCGTACCTGCGGCCCTTGGCGTTCTACGGCGGCGAAACCGTGCGGCTCGATCCCGGGCGCGAGTGTCCGGTGCACGTGGTGATCGCCGTGCTGCCGTTCGACGGTCTGGTGCCGGGTGGGTCCGGCACGCCGTCGTTCCGGGCGACGGTGTCGCCGTTCATGAAGACGCCGTCGCGGGCCCTGCCGTCGACGGTCAAGGCGGGGGGCCACTACACCAACTCGATCCGTGCGCTGGCCGACGCGCACGCGCGCGGCTTCGACGAGGCCTTGCTGCGCAACGAGCGCGGCGACATCGCCGAAGGCTCCGGCGAGAACGTCTTCATCGTGCGCGACGGTGTCGTCATCACCAACGACGCCGATGCCGACGTGCTGCCGGGGATCACGCGAGCCAGCGTGCTCGCGCTGGCGCGGGAGGCCGGCATCACCACGCGCGTGCGGCCCATCAGCACCGAGGATATCGCCGCGTGTGACGAGGCCTTTTTCACCGGAACGGCCGCCGAGGTCGTGCCGATCGTGGGGATCGACGAGCGCGACCTGGGCGCGGAGGGACCGCTCACCCAACGGCTCCGTACGATCTACGCCGACGTGGTTCGCGGCCGCCGTGCCGCACCGGGGCCCTGGCTGACGCAGGTGTCGTAGTCCCGGCGGAGGTACCGACGCCGTGATGTTCGGCGCCCGTGCTTTCGTCGCGCTCGCCCTGACGTGCGCGCTCCTCCCAGCGTTTCCGCGGCCGGTCGCCGCCGATGCGCCCGTCCCGCTCGACTACAAAGCCTACGACGGCTGGAACGCGATTCGAACGCCCAAGGTCTCCGACGACGGACGGCGTCTCGCCTATGCGCTCACCCCGCAGGACGGCGACCCGACGCTGGTCGTGCGCGATCTCGACCTCGCCACCGAGCGGCGCGAGTCGCGCGGGAGCGCGCCCGCCTTTGCCGCGGACGGCCGCTTCGTGGTCTTCACCCATGTCGCGCTCAAGAAGGACGTCGACGCCGCGAAGAAGGCCAAGAAGCCGGAGAAGGATCAGCCTAAAAACGGCGTCGGGATCCTCGATCTCGACTCGGCCAAGCCGGCCGAGATCGTTGACAACGTCAAAACCATCGCGGTCGCGAAGAACGGCGGCGCGACGATCGCCTACCGCGCCGAACCGTCGCCCGCGCCCAGCGGTTCGCCGGCGCCGGCGAGCCCGTCGCCGGTCGCGTCGGCGAAGCCGAGCACGCCGCCCAAAGGCGAGCCTGGCCCGCAACTCAACGCGTCCCCCGCACCGGCAAGCCCGTCGCCCGCTCCGTCGCCGTCGGCGTCGCCGGCGCCGAAAGCGGACAAGACCAAAGATACCGGCTCGATGCTGACGATCCGCGACCTGACCGGGGGCAAGCACGTCACGGCGAACGATGCGACCGACTTCGTCGTCTCCGACGACGACCGCTACGTCGCGTTCGCGACCCAGACCAAGAACGGCAAAGGCGACGGGCTCCACGTGTACGACGTCGCACGCGGCGTCACCGTCGATGTGCTCGGCGGCGAGGGCCGCTACCGCAACCTCGCCATCGCCCGCGACGGCTCGTCGCTGGCCTTTCTGAGCGACACGGCGACGTATAAGGAAGACGTCCCGCACGACGCGGTCTACGTCGTCGACCTCCGGGCCGCCAAGCCCGCGGCCGTCAAAGCCGTCGATGCCGGCACCCCCGGCTTGCCGGCGGCGACGGGGCCCAACACGAACGGCAAGCTGTCGTTCTCGCGTGACGGGAGGCGCTTGTTCATGGGAACGGCGGCGGCCCCGACCCCGATGCCGTCGGGAACGCCCGAACCGTCCACAGTCGATCTATGGACCTATCGCGACGACATCTTGCAGTCGCAGCAGCGCCACGATGCGGACCGCGAGCGCAAACGCACCTATCTCGCCGTGTACGACGTCGCCGCGTCGCGTTTCGCACAGCTGGGCTCGCCGGCGCTGCGTGACGTCACCACCAACGACAACGCCGACGTCGCGCTGGGCCAGGATGACCGCGCCTATCGCCGGGAAGCCTCGTGGCTGGGCGAGCAGTACGTCGACGTCTACGCCGTCGCGCTGGCGAACGGCCGGCGCACGCTGCTCGCGAAGCGCGCGCCCAACGCGGAACTGTCGCCCGACGGACGTTTCGTGCTCGGTTGGGATCAGCACACGCGTCACTGGTACACCGTACGCGTCGCCGATCGCAAGCGAGTCGAGCTCGCGCCCCATGCCGGCGTCGCCTTCCACGACGTGGACGACGATCATCCGGCCCCGCCCAACCCGTACGGATGGGGCGGTTGGCTGAACGCCGACCGCGGGGTTTTGCTTTACGACCGCTACGACATCTGGCTCGCCGACCCGCTAACCGGCAGCGCCACCAACCTCACGCGTGGGGCCGGCCGCCGCACGAATACCGTTTACAGCTCGTTGCAGACCGACCCCGAAGCGACGTCGTTTGCGCCCGGCAAGCCGATCCTGCTGGCGCTCATCGACGGGAGGACGTTCGATACCGGGTTCGCCCGCGTGGCGGCGTCGGGCGGCGTGCCGTCGACGTTGCTCAAGCTCCCCGAGATGGTCGGCGGTCCGCGCAACCCGTTCGCCGGACTGCACGACCAAGTAGCGACCCCCCTCGTCGCCAAGCACGCCGAACGATACCTCTTCACGCGTGAGACGCTGCGCAACTATCGCAATCTCTGGACGGCGGACGCGTCGTTCAAGCGCCTCGCCCGCGTCACCGATGCCAACCCCCAGCAGGCGAAGTATCGCTGGGGCACCGAGCGCCTCATCGACTACGCGGCGGCGGACGGCACGCCGCTGCGCGCGCGCATGTTGATCCCCGACGGCGTCAAACCCAATCGCCGGGCGCCGATGCTCGTGTACTTCTACGAGAAGTTCAGCGACACGTTCCGTCAGTATCACGTGCCGGCGCCGGGGACGAGTCCGAACTTCATCCGCTACGTCTCCAACGGCTACGTCGTGCTGCTGCCCGACGTGCGGTACCGCGTCGGCCACCCGGGCGCGAGCGCGGTCAACTGCCTGCTCCCCGCCGTCGAGGCCGCGGTGCGCACGGGCTACGCCGATCCGGCGCGGGTTGGGATCGCCGGCCATTCCTGGGCCGCCTATC
Source organism: Vulcanimicrobiota bacterium (assembly GCA_003140215.1). Taxonomy (GTDB): domain Bacteria; phylum Vulcanimicrobiota; class Vulcanimicrobiia; order Vulcanimicrobiales; family Vulcanimicrobiaceae; genus Vulcanimicrobium; species Vulcanimicrobium beijerinckii. Next base: position 1,134,205 of record PLJL01000004.1, read on the forward strand.
AGATCAACTACCTCATCACCAAGTCGCACCGCTTCCGCGCCGCCGAGGCCGGTGCGGCCGTCGACGACATGGTGAGCGCATACTCGGGGATCCGCTTGGAGAGCGGCAACGTGCGCGAATCCCAATACGAGCATGGCCAGTCGCGCATCGGTGCGACGCCTTGGGATCGTCCCGACCTCTACCTCGAGAATTCCGGGTTGTTCGGGATCAAGAACATCCGCACGCCGTACCTCACGATCCACAACGAGCTCGACGGCGCGGTGCCGCAGTTCCAGGGGATCGAGTTCATCACGGCGATGCGCCGGCTCGGCAAGGAGGCGTACCTGTTCTCGTTCGACGGCGAAGACCATAACCTGCGCGGCCGCGAGCAGCAGAAGTACTGGACCGTGCATCTGGACGAGTGGTTCGACCACTGGCTCAAGGGCGCGCCGCGCCCGGGCTGGATGAACGGCGTCGACTTCCTGCACCGCGGCGAGCGCAACGTGCGCCCGCTCTACGGCGAGACCGACTAGTGTGTTAGTGCGCGGGCGCGCGCTCGCGGCGATCGCGCTGCTCGCGCTCGCCGCTTGCGCACGCCCGTCCGCGCCGGGGACCGGTGCGCTACGGCTGGCGATCTCCTACGAGCCGCGCAGCCTCGTGCCGATGCTCGCGCAGTCGATCTCGGACAACGAGATCCTGCGGCTGATCTACGATCCGCTCATTGCGTGCGACCGTTTCGGGCACCCGGTGCCGGCCCTTGCGGCCGTCGTTCCGACGCGTGCGAACGGCGGCATCTCGGCCGACGGGCGAACGATCACCTACCGCTTGCGGCGCGGCGTGCGCTGGCACGACGGGTCTGCGTTCACCAGCCGCGATGTCGCCGCGTCGTTTCGTGCGGTCATGGATCCGCACAGCATCGTGCAGTCGCGTCACGGCTACGATGTCGTCGAGCGGGTTGAGACGCCCGACGACGCCACGGTGCGCTTCCGGCTCAAGCGGCGTTTCGCGCCCTTCGTCGGGACGATCTTCGCGGAGAGCGACGCGCCCTATTATCTGGCGCCGGCGCACTTGCTGGGCAGCGGCAGTCTCGCGCAGTCGTCGCTGGCCGCGGCGCCGGTCGGAACCGGACCGTTCCGTTTCGCGCGCTGGGCGCGCGGTGACCGGATCGAGCTGGTTGCCAACGATCGCTACTGGAACGGCAAGCCGGCGCTGGGACGAATCGTGGTGCGCTTCATCCCCGACGAGAACACGCAACTCGTCGGCCTGCGCAGCGGCGACCTCGACGGAATCCTCGGGCTCTCGGCCAACGCCGCCGCGACGGCGCGCGCAATGCCGCACGTGCGTATCGCCGCATCGGCGCTCAACGCGTACTGGGGCGTGATGATGAACACCGGCCGCGGCGCAACCGCCGACGTGCGCGTGCGGCGCGCGCTCGCCGCGGCGATCGACGCCGCATCGTTCCGCACCAACGTGACCCACGGTTTCTACGCGCCCACGATCGCCGATCTGCCGCCGGTTCTGTGGGCGGCGGATCGCACGCTGCGCCCGCTGCCCCACGATGTGCGTGCGGCAAACCGGTTGCTGACCGCCGCCGGATACGGCCCCGCGCGCCGGCTCGTGCTCGAATTGGCGATCCTCCAGGCGTCGCAGACCCACCGCGCCGAGGCCGTCGCCCTGCAGAGCGAGCTCAAACCGCTCGGCATCGAGGTGCAGATTCACCCGTATCTCGGCAACGTCTTCGACGCGCCGCCGTCGCAAGGCGGGATCCTCACGCGCGGACGGTACGACCTCGCCTTCTACGGCTGGTACGCGGGGATGGATCCTGACGACAGCGGTCAGTTCACCTGCGACCAGCGCCCGCCCAACGGATACGATCACTCGTTCTATTGCAGCGCCGAGATGGACGCCGCGCAGCGCGCCGCGCTGGATTCTTATGACGAGCGCGTCCGCAAACGCGCCTACGCGCGCATCGAGGCGCTGCTGCTGCGCGACGTGCCGATCGCGTTCCTGGGCTCACCGGTCGCGATCTCCGCCTTGCGCGATGATCTGCGCGGCTTCGCGCCGTCGCTGGTCACGCAGACCGCGAACGCGCAGCGCTGGAGCCTCGGGCGCTGAGCCTTCGACCACGTTCCCGGGCAGAGATAGCGGGCTGAGCCTTCGGCCCCCCGAACTCCCGGCGCATGATCCGGCGTCTCACCCTGGCTCTTGGGATTCTGCTGCTCGGCACCGCCTCGTTCGCGACGGCGCGAAACGTCGGCACGGCCGGGGCGGCGCCGCAGTCTGCGTCGACCGTTCCGCCGGCGACGCCGGCGCCGGCGCCGACCGTGGGTGCGACGCCGCCGGCCGAGCCGTCGGCGCCGCCGCAAGGGCCGGTTCGCGGCGTCCCGAGCCCCGCCCCGAGCGGCGCCGCGGCGGCGTTTCCGTTCACTGCCGGAACGGTACCGTTGCAGTCCTATGCCAACTTCGTCAAGTCGGCGACGCACCTCGACGGCGTCATCGACCTGGTGCGCAAGGATGACGAGCTGTACTTCGATCTGCGCCCGGAGAACTTCGACAAGACGTACATCGTGCTGCCGTCGATCGAGCGCGGCGTCGGCGGCGAGGCGTTCGCCGGCCGGGTGTACGAGCCGTTCGCGGTCACCTTCAAATTGGTCGGCAAGCGCGTTCTGTGGATCACGCCGAACATGCGCTACGTCGCCGACAAAGGCAGCGCGGCCGCCAACTCGCTGGCGATCAGCGTCGCCGACTCGGTGATCTTGTCGACCCCGATCGTCGCCGAAGACCCGGCGAAGCGTCACATCGTCGTCGCGCCGAGCTTGTTCCTGACCGACTTCGAAGGGATTGGCGCCGATCTCGGCCGCGGCGCCGCGCCGCCGTCCCTCCCGGGGCTACTGAGCTTCTCGATCCGCCCGTCGTTCTCGGTGGACGCTACGAAATCGTACTATCTCTCGACCAAAGCGTTCCCGCGCAACGACGAGATCAGCGTGAACCTCGCCTTCAACGGGCCGCCCAACGCGCTGCCGACGGTTCCCGACGGCCGCGGCATCCCGATCGGCGTGCACTACAGCATCGTCTCACCGCCCGAGCGCGACCCGAAGTTCGTGCCGCGGCTGGCCGATGACCGCATCGGCTACTTCATCACCGCGCGCAAGCGCTACGGTAACGATCGCGCCGCTTCGCCGTTCGAGCGCTTCATCGAGCGCTGGAACGTCGAGAACGGTCCGATCACGTTCTACCTGACCAACGAGATCCCGGCGCAGTACCGCGGAACCGTGCGGCGCGCGATCCTGGCCTGGAACGACGCCTTCGCGAAGGTCGGGCGGCCCAACGCGATCGTGGTGAAGGATCCGCCCACCGAGCCGGGCTGGGATCCCGACGACGCACGCTACACGACGGTGCGTTGGATAACCTCGGATCAGCCCAACTTCAGCGCATACAGCCCGCACGTCAGCGATCCCGACACCGGCCAGATTATCCGCGCCGAAGTCGTGATCGACGGCGAGTCGCTGCGCTCGATCAAGCGCGGCTACATCGATCGCGTGCTGCCGGCGCAGCGGGCTCGCAACGCGTACTCGCTTCCGGGCGGCCGCTTCGACATGGCGGCGGCGCCGGGCGACGACGATACCGCGCCGGGCCTCGACGAGTGCAGCTTCGCGGAGGACTCGGTCGCGCAGGCGGCGCTGGGCTCGCTGCTGCTCGCCCAGAACCCGCGCGCGACCTCGGCCGACCGCGAGCGCTACGCGCAAGAGTGGCTGTACAGCACCGTGCTGCACGAGGTCGGGCACACGCTGGGCTTGCGCCACAATTTCCAAGGTTCGACGGCATTCAGCTTGGCACAGCTGCACGACCCGGCGTTCACCCGCGCCCACGGCACGACCGCGTCGGTCATGGACTACACTCCGTCGAACATCTCGGCGCCGGGCGAACGCCAAGCCGACTATTTCCCCAACCGGCTGGGCACCTACGACTATTGGGCGATCGTTTACGGCTACCGCACCTTTCCCAACGTGCGCTCGTCCTCGGACGAGGCGGTCGCCCTCTCGCGCATCGCAGCGCGCTCGACCGAAGCCGGACATGCCTACGGCACCGATGAGGACGCGACCGCGATCTCGATCGATCCGCGCATTCAGCGATTCGATCTCTCCAACGATCCGCTGGCGTACGTCGACGAACAATTTCGCATCGACGACGAGGTCACGTCGCGCTTGATGCGCAGCTATCCCGGCGATGCGCGCTCGTTCCAAGACCTGCGCTCGGGGCTGGCCACCGTCCTCAACAACCAGCTCAACAACGCCGACCTGGCCACCAAGTTCGTGGGCGGGATCTACACCTCGCGCGCGCATCGCGGACAGGCCGGGGCACCGCTGCCGTTCGTATCGATCCCGCGCGCCCAGCAGCGGCGCGCCTTCGACCTGATCGATCGCTGGGTGCTGTCGTCGCGCGCCTTCCGGTTCTCACCGCAGCTGCTCAACGCCGCGGCGCCGACGCGGTACGGGATTCACTGGGGCGCCAACGGCGTGCGGCGGAGCGATTTTCCGCTGCGCGAGGTCATCGCGGAGATCCAAGACGACGTCATCATCGAGATGTTCTCGCCGGTCAACCTCGGCCGGGTCGCCGATCAAGAGCTCAAGGTCGCCAAACCCGGCGACACGATGACCCTCGCGGACCTGTTCCGCTGGACCAACGCCGCGGTGTACGACGACCTCGGCCGGCCGGTGATCGCCGCACCGCACCGCGAGCTTCAGCGCCGGTTCGCCGACCTGCAGATGGCGATCACCGCGTTGCCGTCGGCGTTCGCCGATCAGCTCGAGCTGCCGCGCGAAACCCAGGCGCTGGCGCGCTACCACCTCATGGGGCTGGCGGGCCGGCTCGACGCGGCGTTGCGGGCCGCGCGGGACGACGCGACGCGGGCCCATCTGGTCGACCTGCGCGTGCGCGTGCGAGGCTTGCTCGACGCGCGCAACGTACGCTCGATCTGACGCCCCGTATCGGTAAGGGTACGGTTGTGACCCCGGGCACGCACCAAATTCTTTAGTAGCTCACACCAGTGCCCGATCATACGGGCATGAAACGGACTTCAGCGCTTCTCAGCGGCGCCGTTCTTGGCGTCGCGATCTTAGCTGCATGCGGCGGCGGAGGCGGGACCGGATCGAGCCTTCCCGGCGCTCCCCCGCCACCGGGCGCGACCGCGACCCCGGCCGGATCGCCTCAGAGCTTCAGCGCCAGCGACGCCGTGGCGATCCCCACCGCCGCGCCGGGCGCGATCAGCGTCCCGGTGCCCTTGCCGTCGGATCCCAGCGGCGCCTCGGGGAACGTCTCCCTCCCGGCCAACGGAAACATCCCGCCGGATGCGACGATCGCGGCCACGTACTCGTCTTCGGACGCTTCGTTGCCGGCGCTCGCGCGCGGCCGCAGCTTGGCAAGTCTGCGCGGCGTTCACGATTCGAACCCCAGCTCGACGACGGTCATCGCCTATCTGCGTTTGCAGTTCTCGGCCGACGTCACGCTCCCGCAGGCGCCCGCGTTCACCTTTGTGGTGCCGGGGACGCTGCCGACGAACGGGGTCAGCTATTGGCTGGCCTTCATCGATCCGCTGCGCGCCGCGGCGAGCTGGCAGAAGGGCTTCGAGGGACCGGCCACGGTAACGGCGGCTCAGACCGCGTCCGGCAAGCCGGGCACGCAACTCGCGTTCGCCTCGAACGGGCAACCGCTGTCGTTCGTCGCCAACCAGAGCTACTATTTCGCCGTCTACGCGGTGTCCGCGACCGCGGCGACGCCGACGCCGGTCCCCTCGAGCGTGCCGAGCAATCCGCCGCCCGAGACCAAGCCCGCTGCGGTGCTGGCATCCCCCGCCAACGTGCAGTTCACCGCGGTGACGGACCCGCCGGTGAGCGTCACGTTCTCCCAGTCGGGATTCACCGGCGGTTTCTCACTGCACGGCGATTGCACCGGGATCATCAACACCAGCGGCGCCAGCCCGACCTGGACGCTGACGCCGGTTGGTCAAGGACGTTGCGTCGTCGTCGGTCTGGGTGACCACGGCGCGACCGCGGTCGTTCACATCGGCGTCGTGACGCCGCTGGAAACGCCGCGGCCGTACGTCTCGCCGACGCCGTATCCGAGTGTCTCGCCGACGACGCACCCGACGACCGAGCCGTCGCATTCGCCGGAACCGACGATCGCACCGACCACGCATCCGACGACGTATCCGACGACCTACCCGTCGCACTCGCCGGAGCCGACGAACGCGCCGACGACGGCGCCGTCCACCGAGCCGTCGCACTCGCCGAAACCGACTCCGACCCCCGGCCCGAGCGCGTCGCCGACTCCGTCGCCGACGACCTCGCACTCGCCGGAGCCGACTCCGACGCCCAGACCGAGCGCGACGCCGAGCCCGACCCCGAGCCCGACCCCGACGCCGGGCAGCAACCCGAACAGCTAGCCGCAGCATCGGGCTCGGAACCCCGCCGACAAGGTGGTGAGAAATCACCACCTTGTCGAACGTGGGTCCGATGAAGGCGTTCCTGCGTCTCGTCGGCCTTGTCGCCGCGCTGCTCGGCGTTCCCGCGGCGTCGTCCGCGCTGGCCGAGCCTCGCGGCAACGCGCGCCCGACCGGGGTGGTATAAGGCCAACGATGCACACCGTGTACATCGGGCTGGGCTCGAATCTCGGAGACCGTCAGAGCACGATCCTCGCCGCGCTCCAGCGGCTACGGCGCGCGGCGCGCGTGGAGGCGGTGTCGTCGTACTACGAGACCGCGCCGGCCAACGGCGTCGCCGGCCCGAGCTTCTTGAACGCGGCGGCGCAGCTCTCGACCGAGCTCGAGCCCGTCGCCTTCGAGGCGTTCGTGCGCGGCGTCGAGACGGCGATCGGGCGCCAGACGCGGACGCCGCTCGACGCGCGCCCGATCGACATCGACATCCTGCTCGTCGACGATCTGAGCGCGGATTTCGGGCGCTTCGAGGTGCCGCACCCCTACCTCGCCGTGCGGGCGTTCAACCTGATCCCGTTGGCCGAGATCGCCGGCGGAGTCGTCGAGCCGCACAGTGGCAAGACCATCGCGCAACTGGCGGCGGCGGTCGACGCGCGCTGGGTGCAGCGCAAAGCGCGGGCGGTACACTTCGCTGCCAACCGGCAGGAAGAAGAGCCCGAGGTGCGGCTCTCGCTCAACCGCGTCGGCGTCTCGTCGGTCAAGCACATGATTCGCACGCGCGTCGGCGGCGAAGAGCGCTCGTTCCTAGGCGATTTCACGATGGTCGCCGACCTCGCGCCCGACAAGGCCGGCCTGCACATGTCGCGCTTCTCCGAGTTGCTCGAGACGGCGACGCTCGACGTCCTGGCCCGCAGCGACAAACCGTCGCGCGTCGAAGACCTCACCGAGCGAATCGCACGCGAGATCGTGAAGTCGCAGGGCGCACTGCGGGCCGACGTGCGCTTGCGCGCCGAGTTCGGCCTGGAACGCTGGACGCCGGTGAGCGGCAAGCGTACCGAGGAAACGTACACGCTGATCGGGATCGCGCACGCCGACGCGAACGGCACGCGCCGCATCGTCGGCGTCGAGGCCGAGGGGATGACGGCCTGTCCGTGCGCGCAGTTGATGGTGCGCGAACACTCGATTCGCGAGCTGCAGGAAGCGGGCTTCAGCGCTGACGACGCGGTTCGCGCGGTCGACGCGCTTCCGGTCGCCACGCACAACCAACGCGGTCGCGGCGCGATCTACATCGGCACCCAGGCGCCGTTCGCGAACGACGTGCGCGCCGAGGATTTGGTCGAGCTGGTCGAATCGTCGATGTCGAGCGAAACCTACGATCTGCTCAAACGCCCCGACGAGTTCTTCATCGTCAACAAAGCCCATCACAACCCCAAGTTCGTCGAAGACGTCGTACGCGGGATCCTCGCGCGCGCGCTCGACGTCTACGCCGACTTCCCCGACGGCACGTACATCGGAGCGACTCAGATCAACTACGAATCGATCCACAAGCACGACGCGTTCGCGGAAGCGTTCGGCACGTTCGGCGAATTCCGCCGCGAGCTGCGCGACGGGACGCACGTCGACGTCAAGACCGACATCGCAACCTGGTTGGGGACCCGTCCCTCCCCGGTCGTGACGATCTAGCCGCGGCGACGGCCTTACATGCGGACGCCGAAGCCGGCGTACGGATCGGAGCGGATGAAGCGGTTCTCCTCCGAGAGCCCGCGTCCGTGTCGAACTTCGCTCCCGTAACCCAGGACGCCGAACAACCGCGAGTTCCCCCGCCGCAGCACGACGCCGCAATCGATCTTGAAGATCCCGAATGCGGGCGTCATCGTTCGCGCCGGCGCGGTTTCCGTGACGTACGCGCCGGATGCCGCTGGATAGTAGAATGCCGAGACGAACGGCCGCATCCCGGGCGTGGTCGCGGCATGGAGCTCGAGCCCGGCGCCGGCGCCCGTCAAGACCGGATAGTGGTAATTCGTCCAGGTGCGAACGGCGCCGATCCCGGCATAGAGCGGAAGGGCGCGCGAGATTCGCGTTTCGAGATGCGCTTCAAACGAGGAGTCGCGGGCGATGAACGGAGCGACGGTCCCGAACCCGCCCTCGAGGCGTGCATAGCGCGTGAGCGCGCCGGGGCCGCCGCTCTCGGTGAGGTACACATTGCGCCAGTACTGCAGCGTCACGGCGTAGTCGCGTCGCGCCAGGAGCAAGCGAACGCCGAGCGACTGCGGATACCCGTCACCGTCACTCGAGCGCTCGTTGTAGGTGTCGCCGAGCGGGCGGATCAGCTCGAGCGATGTCTGGGGCGGATCGGCACGGCACGGCACGCCGTCGCAAACGGCTGCCGCAAAAGCGGCGACCGCTGCGACGATTTTCGGTGAGACCACTCAGTCGCCGAACGTGATGAATGTCGGTCCGCTCAGCAGCGTGTCCGGACCTTGGTACACGAACGCCGGGGTCGAGCCGGCGACGGTCGGATCGAAGATCGAGATGCTGTCATTGCCGAAGTTCGTGACGTAGACGTCGGTTGTCGGCGGCACTTGCAAAGGCGCCGCAGCCGGTTTGCGGATCGCGATCCCGTACGGCTGGTTCAGTCCGGTGTAGGTACGCGTCGGCACTGCGGCGCCGTTCGCGCCGGGCGCGTAGACCAGCACCGTGTTGCTGCCGAAGCTCGCGACGTAGAGGTTGTCGCTCCGGTCGAGCGCCAGACCCTTCGGCTGGTTGAGCCCGCTCGCGCCTGCCGTGATGGTGCGGATTGGAGCGACGTTGCCGTTGGCGCTGGGGGCGTACACGGTGATCGTGCTGTTGCCCGAGTTCGCGACGTACAGGTTGCCGGCACTGTCGTAGGCGACCCCGAACGGTTGCGCGAGAAGCGTGAGCGCCCCGGTGACCTGCCGTAGCATCGCGCCGCCCGAACCGGGCGCGAAGGTGTCTACCGCGGCAAAGGCATTCCCGGCGCCGGCGCACGTCTGGCAGGCAACCGTGATGTTTCCGGCCGGATCGGGAGCGTTGCCGAAGCCTTGCACGAGGCCGCCGTCCGCGAAGTCCGGTGCCTCGTTGGGATTCACGAGACCCGGGCACACGACATGAAGCCCACCGCTGGCTGCATCGTAGCCTTCCATCGACGCCATCGCCGAGCCGGCGACGTACAGGATCCCGGCGTTGTCGAACGTCACGCCCTGCGGCACGTTCAGGCCCGTGCTCGCCCCGGCAAGCACGTGCAACGGCACCTCGTCCATCCCGTTCGCGACGGTCGGAAAGATCGTGCTGCCGAAATACGGGAAGTACGCCGTCACCGTGTTGCTCTTCGCGTTCGCCACGCTGATGTTGCGGGTGTTGAAGACGCCCGAGATGTTCGCGATTTGCAGCGGGTTGGTTCCGGTCGCGACGTTCGGAACGGTCGCGTTGATGCCGCGCGCGGTCCCCGGGACGACGATGATGCCCTGGTTAGCGGGGAGGGGATCGTTCACCGAGCCGCGCCGGCAGGCGATCCCGGTCGACGGGCTGTGGCCGTTGTAGCGGACCGTGACCGGCGTGCCGGGCGCCGTGATCGTCGAGGTCGAGAACGGGTCGAGGTCGACCTCCCCGAATGACGTGTCTTGGCTCAGCGTGATCGTGACCGGGTTTCCCTGCCCGTCGACGTACACGCCCGGGCCGATGATCGTGTTCCCGGCGGCGTCCTGGGCGTTGACGAGCACGTTGATGAGCTGCGGGATCGCCTGGACCGCCGTACCTTGCACGTTGTTGTAGTTGAAGTCGACGCTAAGGTGCGTCACGACCCCGTTCATCGTCACCGCGAGCGGGTTCACCGCACCGGGCGCGATGGTCGCGCTCATCGACGCCGTCGAGAGCTTGTTGCCTAGGCCGCCGGGCTGGTCGAAGGCCGAGAAGCCGACCGTGACGGTTCCCCCGGTCAGGTCGGCGTTGACGACACACGTCAGCGGCGTGTTCCCGCTCGCCGGCACGCAGCCGGGCGAGGTGGGGGTGATGTTCGCGACCGTCACCACCGAGCCGCCGGCCGAGATGACGAGGGATTTCGTCGATGCGCTCACGTAGCGGGGCCGGCGCACGTTGCTCGAGGTTTGCGCGGCGGACGGGACGCGGATCGTGATCTGCGCAGTCCCTTTCGCGTCGTTCTGCGGCGGCGCCGACCGTTGCGTGGGGACGGAAGAAGCACCACCACCACCGCCGCAAGCGGCGAGCGTGACGATCGCAGTGACGGCTAGCAGCCGGCGCGTCATCGGATGTTCACCCGTCCGACCCCGGGAGTCGACTGTTCGACGAACCAGAGATTGCCGTCCGGACCGGCCGTAATCCCGACCGGAGACGAGAACGACGTGATACCGAACGTGGTGTCGTAGTTGGTGATCGTTCCGGTCGGCGTGCTCTTTCCGACGTTGTCGGTGAAATCGCCGGTGAACCAGAGATTGCCGTCGGGGCCGAGCGCGATGCAGCCGTTTCCATTGGCACCGCTGAAGCGCGTGATCGTGCCGGAGGGCGTGATCCGAGCGATGTTATTGCTGACCGTGAACCACACGTTGCCGTCAGGGCCCGCCGCGACGCCGACGGCTATCTCGTTGAGCTGCAGCGGATACTCCGTTACTACCCCCGCTGGCGTAATCTGCGCCATCCGCGGGGGTGTCGAGAACGAGAACGTTTCTTCGAGCCACCACACGTTGCCGTTCGGCCCGCGTGCCATCGAGCAGGGAGCGAAATTGGCGCTCGCGCCGGGCAGGGTAATCCCGGCGGTGAACATCGTCACCGCGCCCGCCGGCGTAATGCGGCCGATGCGCGGAGCGGTGGAGTCGGAGAACCAAAGATTTCCGTCTGAGCCGGCGGCGATCGCGACGGGCTGCGCGCCGCTGGGGATCCCGGCGCTGAACTCGGTGATCGCCCCGGCCGGCGTGATGCGGCCGATGCGCCCGGCATTCTCGGTGAACCACAGGTTCCCATCGGGACCCGCCGTGATACTGGATGCCAACGAGAACGGCGTGAGCCCGGCGGAGAACTCGGTCACGACGCCGCGCGGGGTGATGCGGCCGATGCGATCGCCGGCCTGCTCGGTGAACCACAGGTTCCCGTCGGCTCCGAGGGCGATCCCCGCGGGCGAGCTGGCGGTCGCGATCCCGGTGCGGAACTCGGTGATGAACGCGCTGTTCCCACCGATCGTCAAGGTCGCGTTCTTCGACGTCACGCCGGTCGCCGACGCGGTGATCGTGGCGCTCGCCAGCGTGGTGCCGTTGTAGCTCAGGTCGGTGCCGCCGGGCGCGGTGAACGTGCTCTTCGCGAGGCTGGTCTTGCCGCTCGCGTCGGAGTTGGACAGCGTGATCGTCAGCGCGTTGCCGCTCGCATTGGCGAAGGTCTCCGGGCCGACGATGATATTGCCGTCGGGGTCGAGCGCATTGAGGAGCACTGCCGACCGTGCCGCCGTTCCCGACGGCAGGGCGGTGGGATCGAGCACGAGCGCGAGCGACGACACGATCCCGCTCAGCGTCAGGTTGACGGTTGTCGGCCCGTTCGCCGCCCCGGTAACCTGGAGCGCCGCAACGGCGACCTTCGTCCCGGTCGCGCCGGGCGCGTCGTACGTCGTCACGGTGAGGGTGTTGGTTCCGGTCGGGACCGTCGCGCTGACGCTGCACGTCAGGGGGGTCGTCGCCGTCGGAGCGGTACAGCCGGGCGATTGCGGCGTGAGATTCGCCGTGGCGATCACGACGCTCGAAGCGTTCGCGATCGTCAGCGACTGCGTCGACGGGCTCACGTACGCGGGGCGCCGCTTACGGTTCGAACTCGTCGATCCGGACGGCACCCGGATGACGAACAAGACCGTGTTGCTCGCCGCGCTTCCGGCAGGCGGAGTGGGCGACGTGCCGCCGCCGCCGCCGCACGCTGCGAGCGATGAAGCGAGCACAAACACCAAGACGGCTCGTAGAACCATCGGACTCTCCGCGACTCGAGAAAGACTCCCGTGCGGCACCAATACGGAGCGCCCGCTAAGAAATCCCTTGCTGGCGGACAAGGAATCGGCACCTTGGCGTCCCTAACTTCGGGCTAGCGTGCTCGGGCGGCGCGTGAACTGCGTCGAGAGAAGACCGTCATGACGTTGCGTTGCGGACCGGCGACCTTGCTACGGGCCTTCGTCTTGATGGGCGCCGCGGCGCTCGGCTGCGCCGTCCTGGGTTGCAGCGGATCGGGCGGCACGGCGTCGGTCGTTAACCCGACGCCGGTCCCCACCCCGACGCCGACACCGAGTCCCACGCCGACGCCGTCCCCGACGCCGAGCCCGACGCCGGTCCCGTCGAATCCCGTAGCATCACCGAACCCGTTGACGTTCACGAATACCGGCGCTGCGTTCAACCAGACCTTCACCGTGACCGAGAGCAACTACGGCGGGACGTTTACGGCGGTGAGTCAGAACACGAACGTCGTGACGGTCGCGCCCGGCACACAGCCGAACACGTTCGTCGTTACGCCGGTCGGTGCCGGCCAGACGACGATCCTCGTGCAGGATACGGGCGGGCGCAGCACCAGCGTGACGGTGACGGTGACGATCACGCCGGTCACGATCACCTAGACTCGCGAGGCGGCGTCCAGCGCCTGGTGCGACCGTCAGCCGATCGGACCTCGACGCGTACGCATGTTGTGGGTGCGCGCAGCTCGTGAAAGTGTGCGTAGACGCGTTGCCACGCGCGGCCAAGCGTGTCGAGCGGCTGCCGGCGGTCGGGTCCGGCTAGGACGATCGTTGCGAGATCCGCGCGGACTGCTATCGAGCGAATCCGATTGCCGTCGATCCGATCGACGAGGTCCCGGCCGAGGGAACGCTCTCCCGCGAGCGCGCGCCCGTAGTCGTCGGCTTCGAGCACCCATAGCGCTGCAGCATCGCCGGAATCGCGCAGCGCGACGCAGCCGGGAGAACTCGCCCGCAACGGCGCCGGCGTGACGAGCGCAAGCAGTGCCACGGCGGCGACGGCGCCACGAAGATACACGATGGAGCGATTCGCAAGCAGACCCGCCGGGTCCCCGCGAGGGCGGGGGCGCTCTGCCCCCGTAGACGACCACCATGTCGTTGCGCACCGTCCTCTCGTTCGCGTTGGCCCTGATCGCATTCTGCCTCGCGGGCCGGGCGCAGGCCGCTTTGTGGCCGGCGCCGGTCGACGGAACCTACGTCGTGCCGGAGTTCCGGTTCGCCGACGGTGAGACGATGAAAAACCTGCGGCTGCACTACGTCACGCTCGGCACCGTGCATCGCGACGCCGCCGGCCACGTCGACAACACCGTTCTGGTTCTCCACGGGACGGGCGGCGACACGAACCAGTTTCTGCGCGAGCAGTTCGCCGGGGTGCTGTTCGTGCCGAACGGTCTGCTCGATGCGTCCAAGTACTTCATCGTGATCACCGACGGCATTGGGCACGGGAAGTCGTCCAAGCCCAGCGACGGTCTACACGCCAAGTTCCCGCACTACGGGTATCGCGACATGGTTCGCGCGCAGCACGACGTGCTGGTCGATGCGCTGCACGTCGACCATCTGCGCCTCGTGATGGGGACGTCGATGGGTGGGATGCAGACGTGGGTGTGGGGCGAGACGTACCCGACGATGATGGACGCCCTGCTGCCGCTGGCGAGCCTGCCGGTCCAGATCAGCGGCCGCAATCGCATCTGGCGCGACATGATCGTCGACGACCTGCGCAACGACCCCGGGTACGACGGCGGCGAGTACAAGACCGAACCGCAGCTCGGACTGAAGGCGGCCGTCGACATGCTGTGGTTTCTCGGCTCCGCGCCGCTCTACAACCAGTCGCAGCTGCCTAACCGCGACGCCGCCGACGCCTACTACGAGAACACGATCAAGAAGCTCGTATCGCGCTACGACGCCAACGACATGATCTACCAGTTCGAGTCCTCGCGCGACTACGATCCGCAGCCCGACCTCGGCAAGATCGTCGCGCCGTTGCTGGCCATCAATAGCCGCGACGACCAGATCAACCCGCCCGAGCTCGGAATCCTTGAACGCGAGATCAAGAACGTCCGCCACGGCCGCTTCGTGCTACTACCCATCACCGCCGACACGCGCGGACACGGAACGCACACCCTTCCGGCAATCTGGGGCGCGCATCTCGCGGCGCTACTCGACGAAGCGCGGCGCTGACGGCATGCCGGCGAAGAACGCCGATCCGCTCGACCTGAAGATCGCGTTCCGATTTCTGCGGGGGCTCAAGCAGAACAACGACCGCACCTGGTTTCACGCCAACCGCGCGGCCTGGGACGAGCACGTGCGGCACGGCTGGGAGGACCTGGTCACGATGCTGCTGCTCGCGGGCAGCGAGGTCGACGACCGCCTGCGGCACGTCGACCCGCGCGCGTGCACCTTTCGTATCGCCAACGACACGCGCTTCCACAAAGGGCGCGACCCCTACAAGCCCTGGCTCTCGGCCTGGATGTCGCCGGGCGGGAAAGACGGCGCGTTCGCGGGCTACTACGTGCACCTCGCGCCCGGCGACACGCACGTCTCGGCCGGAGTCTACGTCCCGGTGAAGCCGGCACTCCACGCGCTGCGCAGCACGTTTTCCGCCGACGGCGCCGGCGCGCGCGCGTTCGACCGCATCCTCGCTTCGAAAGCAGTGCGAGCCTATCTCCCGCTCGATACCGAGCCGCTGCGCGTGACGCCGCGCGGCTTCCCCAAGACGCATCCGCGGTTGGCGCTGATCCGCGCGCGCAACTACCTGGTGCGGCGCGACGTCTCCGACCGTGAACTCCTCGACCGCGGCGCCTTCAAGGTCTTCCGTGACGCGATCCGCGCTACGGCGCCGTTCGTGCGCTGGCTCGACGCGCACGCGGAGGAGAGCGCGGGTGCGAACGCGCATCGTATCGACGCGTAGCGGCGCCTCACCCGGGCGCTGCACCAAGGAGTGTAACCGTGAAACGTGGTCTCGTGCTCAGGCGCATCGCCGCCATCCCGCTCACCGTGCTGGCCGTCGGCGCGACGTTGTCTGCGGCTCAAGCGGCCGACAACAAGAAGCAGTTCAAATATCAGGACAAGCCCGGTCCCAATGGCGCAAAATGCGTCGGTTGCCGGTTCTTCAAGAAGCCCAACGCCTGCACCATCGTGCACGGCAAGATCAGCCCCAACGGCTGGTGCATCGCCTGGGCGAAGTAACGTTCGCAGCCGCGCCTTAGCGGGTCGGAGGCGCGGCGGCTTCGAGCGCGCGGATGCGCGAGGCCAACGACGGGTGCGAGGCCAGCAGCAGTTCGGCCCAGCGCGGCGGCTCGAGTTCGGCCAGGTTCTGTTCGCCCAGCCGGCGGAACGCGCGGATCCCCGCCTGGGCGTCGGCCGTCGCTTCGAGCGCAAAACGGTCGGCGCGGCTCTCCATGGCGCGCGACGCGGCTTTGAGCACTGGCGTGAGTGCGAACTGAGCGAGCAGCGCGTAAAAGCCGAAGCGCGCGCCCTGCGCCGCCGAGGTGACGCCGGCCGTGGTCGTGCGCCGCAGGGCCGCGTCGGCGCAGGTCAGCATCGCGGCGATCGCCGCGGTGCCCAGCACGATCCCGAGCCAGGGATCGCGCCGCACGTAATGGCCCAGCTCGTGCGCGACCACGAACAGCGTCTCGTCGGGCTCGAACGCGTTCACCAGCGTGTCGCCCAGTACGATCCGTTCGCTCCCCAGCACGCCGGTCACGAACGCATTGGCCTTCTTGGTTTGACGGCTCATGTCGAAGCGTAGGATCGCCGCGTCGCCGACCCCGTAGCGTCCGGCGAGCGCGCGAATGCGCTGTTCGAGCTCCCCGGTGACCGGGCGATATTCGTTGAAGAGCGGCAGGACGAACGTCGGCGCGACCACGGTCGCGAACGCGAGCAGCGGCGGCGTCGCGGCGATCGCGATGAGCGGCCAGCGCCGCGGCGCGCGCACCACGACCGCATCGGCCAGCACCACGACGACCGCGCTCACCGCGGCCCCTACTCCGACTCCCTTGAGGTGATCGCCGAGCCACGCGCGCGCGGTGCGCTCGGACGTGCCGTATACGCGCTCGAGCAGGTAGTCCTCGACGTAGTCGACCCCGGCGTCGCGAACCGCGCCCGCGGCCAGCATCGTCAGCGCGAAGGCGGGGGCGCGCAACGGACGTGGGAGCCGGTGCAGCGCAGCGTCGAGCGGGTCGGCGAGCAGGAACGCGGTCGTCGCCAGACCAGCGACCTCGCGCGCCGCGCCGGCGATCCCCAGCGCGCGGCGCGTGCTGCCGTACCGGCGGGGATCCCGGTCCATACGGGCGGGATACGGGGCGTGCAAATCACGTGCGGCCTCGAAGGCCCGCCAGGCGGCGTAGCCGAGCACGAATCCCGCCGCCGCCCCGAGCAGGGGTCCCCGCCGCTTCACGGCGCTGGTGTACCCGGCCCGGCGGCGCTGGTCCCCCGGGCCGAAGGGGGGAACGCGAGCAAGCCGAAGGGGTCTGGCCTGCCAAGCGGCGCCCGGCCCGGCCGGGTGCCACACCGGAGAACGGTTGGCGAGCAATGCACACTCAACCGCGCGGCGCCGTATCGACGCCGCTCCTCGAAGCGTCGGTCCGCGAGGCGCTGTTCGTGCGCTTCATCGCGGCCTCGGCGGTGCTGACCGGATTCGATGCGTCGCTGCTGCGTGGGACGGGAGTAGCGCCGAGCTACTTCGAGCTGGTGCTGCGGTCGAAGGCCGAGCCCCAGGAAAGCGTCGCCGCTTTGCGCGCGATGTGCGACGGCGTGCTCGAACGCAGCGGCGTCCCGCGCTCCGAAGGCGACGTCGCCGCGTTTCTGCGCGAGCACGCGGTCGCCAGCGACCTCGGCAACGCCGTCATCAAGCTGTGGTACCTGGGGACCTGGTACGACTCCCAGACTGCGCAAGAATACGCTGTTTCGGACTCCCCCAGCATCTGACGCGGTGCGGCATCAGAACTTGATGCGCACCCGGTAGGTCAGCGTGGTCGAGCCCTCCGGTGGTACGCGCAGCGACCAGGTCGCCGTCGACGACGACGTCTTCTGGTGTGGTGCGGACGACGACAGCATCGTCCAATCGCCCGGGATCGGTTCCACCACGATCACGGTTTGCGGCGTCGCCTTGGCGTTGCGCAACACGATCTCGTACGCACTCTCGTAGGTCGAGCCCAGATCGCGATAGTCGGTTTGTTTCTTGGCGGCGGTGACGTCGAACGAATCGCCCAGATGCATCCTGATCGACTCCCCCTTGGGCGTGTGGTCGATCGAGTCGGAGCCCACGAACTGCGCCGTGCCGGAGGTGTCGCGCTTGTACACGCGCACCACGCCTTTGGGTAGCGGGATCCCCAGCGCGCCGCCCTGGTTGCGGAAGGTCACGTAGGTGCCGACCTTGAGGCGCGTCCCGAGGTCGGCGTTCGACGATCGATAGTAGTAGCCGGCGCCACGCAGCTCCAGCGTCTTGGTTACCGCCACGTCCGGGGCCGTGAGCAGCTCGACCTGTTTGGTCTGGTTGTCGGCGACCGTGGTGCGGCGCGGCAAGGTATAGAGGTGGTACTCGAAGAGTGCCTGCTCCGAAGGCCGGGCGCGGGCGTTGAACGCGGTTCCCTGGGGTGCTGACGCGGCCGTCTTGAACTCCGACGAAACGACGTTGACGTCGCCGGCGACGAGTTGGACGGCGGCGTCGCGGTACGCCGTCCCGCTGGCGTTCTGCAGCGTGATCATCCCGCGCAGATCGACGCGGTCGTCGTTTGCGGAAAGCAGTGCGGTGTAGTCTGCCTTCCAGCTCAGCCCGCCGCTGAGGTAGGTCAGCTCGACGTCCTGCTCCCCGTCGGCGGTGTTGTTGAGGTCGCTCACCAAGGTCGGGCGGTCACGCAGATCGGGCGGCAGCGACGGGAACGAAAGCGTGCCGTTGACCGAGGTCTCGATGCGGTCGGCGTAGCGCAGGACCACGCCGTCATTGGTCGAGAGCACGCGTGCGCGCTCGGCATGGCGCAGCCCGGTGCGCGGGTCGATGCGCACGACGTCGACGTCGCGCCCGACATACTTCTCGAGCAGCTTCTGCGGTGAGAGCAGATCGTAGTCGAAATTCTGCTCGAACACGCTCACCCTGCCGGGGGAGCCAACGCTCTGCAGCAACGCCGTCTCGGGCTGCATGCGCGCGCTCACGTCACGCAGTGCGAGGCGGGACTCGCCGCGCGGGAGCGCGACGTGGCGGCGGTCGCGCACCAGCGCGAGCTCGGCGTTGTAAATGGTGATCCCGACCGCTCGCTGGTCGGCCAGCGTGCTCACGCGCTCGCCGGGGCCCGCCCCCGGGCTGACCCCCATCGTCGCGATCAGGGTGAGGCTGAAGATGAGGCGGCGTCGCATGTACGTCCGTCGCAAAAACCTCGAGCGAGGTTCGAGGCGCCGGCGAACCAAGCGTCTCCGAGTTGAGAACGGGTGGGGAAGAAAGGGGCGGAGCGAATTCCACGCTTTGGTCGTACGGCCGAGAGAAAATCAGCGCATGGAGGTGTTCTCGCGCACGCTGGTTGCCGTCGACGGATCGCTCGCTTCGGCGTTCGCCGTCGACTTGGCCCTGCGGCTCGCCCGGCTCCCGCGGTATAACGCGGTGCGCTTCGTGAGCGTCGTCGAACGCGAGGCGCTCCAGGCGCAGCGCTCGACCGACTCGCGCGGACCATTCCCATTCGAGCACGTCGTGGCGGCGGCGCAAGCCGAGAGCCGCAGGGTGCTCGACGAAGCGATCGATCGCGCGTGCATGGCTCAGATCGAGGCGACCTGCACGGTGCGCGAGGGACGCGCCGCCGACGCCATTCTCGAAGAGGCGCTCGACTACGGGGCGACCTGTATCATCGTCGGAACGCTGGGCCCCCAGGGCAGCGCGCGGGCGGTGCTCGGAAGCTGCGCCGCAAGCGTCTTGCGCCGCAGTGCCGTCCCGGTCCTCATCGCGCACGCGCCCCCGATGCGGCATTTGCAAGCGGCCTCCAGCGACGCGGCCGAAGCGCTGAGAGCGCCGCACGAATTTACGCTCGGTACTGCGTAGAAGGCGGGCGTGCCGTGCGGCGACAAAGACCGCGGACATGCTCGACCCCAAAGTGCGCGCGTTTCTCGACTATGTCGCCGGCCTGAACCGGCCGCCGCTCGAAACGATGCCGCTACCCGATGCGCGCGCGCTATTCGAGGACACGTTCACGCGATTGGGCGGCGCGCCGGTCGCCGTCGGGGGCGTTACCGACGTCGAGGCCCCCGGGCCGCGCGGTCCGATCCCGATCCGCGTCTACGTGCCCGAAGGAGCCGACGGTCCGCGCCCGTTGTTCGTCTACTACCACGGCGGCGGATACGTGTGCGGAAGCCGCGGCAGCTACGACGCGGTGTGCCGCGTGCTCACCCGTGAAAGCGGGTGCGTCGTCGCGTCGGTCGACTACCGGTTGGCGCCCGAGTTCCCCGCCCCGGCGCCGTTCGAGGATGCCTACGCGGCGCTGGAGTGGCTCGCTGCGCATGCCGCCGAGCTGGGGGCCGACGGCGGCCGGCTCGCGATCGGCGGCGACAGCGCCGGCGGCGGCCTAGCCGCCAATGTCGCGCTCAAGGCACGCGATGCGCGCGGTCCGGCGATCGCCCACCAAATGCTGGTCTATCCGGCGGTGGAGAACGACGTCACGGGAGCGTCGTATCGCGCCTACCACGAAGGGCACTTTCTCACCGGCGAGCGCATGGCATTCTACTGGCGCAGCTACGTCCCGTCGGCGCAGGCCGAGCAGGCTCCGTATCTGCTCGCCTCACGCGCCGAAACGCTGCGCGGGCTACCGCCGGCGACGATCATCTTGGCCGAGTGCGACCCGCTGCACGATCAGGGCGTCCGCTACGCGGACCGCTTGCGCGCCGACGGCGTCTCCGTCGATCTCAAAGTCTACCCCGGGATGATCCACGCGTTCTTCTCGTTCATGGACCTCTTCGAGCAAGGACGCGAAGCCGTTGCGTACGCAGGCCGCAGCGTCGGCAACGCGCTCGGAGCGCAAGCCGCGCCGCACTAAACGTTGCACGGGCGCATCTCAGATGAGGGAGATCGTCTCCGCGGGCTTGGCCGGGCGCAGCGCCATCGCGGCTTGCAGCTTCTCGGCGAGCACGTCGACGACCGGATCGTCGATCTCCTCGACGCGGCCGTTGTCGGCGAGCTCGACGAGGTGCGGGTCGATCGGCATCCGCGCGAGCAGCGGCGCCCCCGCGAGCTCCGCGACTTGGTCGGCGAACGAGGGGCCGAAGACGTCGTAGCGCTTGCCGGTATCGGGGGCGACGAAGTACGACATGTTCTCGACGACGCCGACGATCGGCTTGCCCAACTGGTGCACGAGGTTCGCCGCCTTGCGCACGATCATCGTCGCCAGGCGTTGCGGCATCGTGACGAGCACGATCCCGTCGACGGCGAGCGATTGCAGCACCGTCAGCGGCGCATCGGACGTTCCGGGCGGCAAGTCGATGAGCAGGTAGTCGAGATCCGACCACAGCGCTTGCTCGTAGAACTGGCGGATCACGCCCGAGAGGATCGGGCCGCGCCAGATCATCGCCGTGTCTTCCTTGTCGGTGAGCAGGTTGGAGCTCACGATCTCGATCGCCGAGCGCGAGCGGGCCGGGACCATGAGCGGCTTGGGTTGTTGGCCCGGCGGCGTCGACGGATCGGCCTCGAGCCCGAGCGGTGTGGTGAGCCCGAACAGGCGCGGGATCGACGGACCGGTGATGTCGGCGTCGAGGATGCCGACCTTCTTGTGCGCGCGGCGCAGGCCGACCGCGAGCAGCGCGGTGGTGAGCGACTTCCCCACCCCGCCCTTGCCGGACATAATCGGCACGACGTACCCGAATCGAGCGCGGCGGTTGAACTCGCCCGGCGCTCGCCGTAGCGGTTGCTTGTCGTCGTTCATGATGGTGGGGACGCGACCCGACAGGCGCGCCTGCACCAGGGCGGCGACGATCGGCTCGACGCGCAAGCCGTGCGCCTTGGCGCCTTGTTCGATCGTCTCGTACTTGTTGACCCCGCAACCGGCGCAGTGCAGGCCGAACTCGCTCAGCACGTTCTCGGCGATCGGAAGATCGGCGACGAGCTCGCGGATGTTGGTGCCGGGGGTGATCTGGAGCGGTTGGACGGCCATGCGCTGAGGTCTTCGGGAAACGGCCCGGCACCACCCCGACGTGGGGTCAGCTGCGGCTGACATGGGGTCAGCTGCGGCTGACACGCCCTTAGGCTCGCTGACTCGGCCTGGTTGGTGCTGCAGGGAAGCATATCAGGCGGCGGAAGACGCGTGCATGCTCGAGACGCGCGCGCCCAGGCACTATCGCTGGGAAGACATGACCGCGGAGAAGCTCAAGGGATCGATCACCCGCCGCTTGATAACCGGCGACTCGATGATGATCGCCGAGGTGCGCTTGGCGAAGGGCGAGATCGTCCCCAAACACGCGCACCACAACGAGCAGCTGACCTACATCACCTCGGGCGCGCTGAAGTTCGCGCTCGGCGACGACGGGGACCACGAGGTCGTCGTGCGGGCCGGCGAGGTGCTGGTCATCCCCTCCAACGTGTCGCATTCGGCCGAGGCGCTCGAGGATACGATCGACATCGACGTGTTCTCGCCGCCGCGCGCAGACTGGCTCGACGGTTCCGACGCGTACCTGCGCGGCTGAGCGCGAGTTCTTAGCGCGCGCGCAGCGGTGCGGCGCCGAGATGGAGGCCGCCGTCGACGAGCATCACCTCGCCGGTGATCTTCGAAGCGCCCTCCAACAGCCATACCGCGACGTCGGCGATGTCCTCGGGCGTCAGCACGCTGCCTAGGGGCGTTGCGCGCTCGTAGCCGCGCTTGGCGGCTTCGTAGCCGTCGCCCAGCCCGGCCTTGATCCAGCGCGTGTCGACGAGTCCCGGACACACGGCGTTCACCCGAATCTCCGGGCCGAGTGCGCGCGCGAGCGACAGCGTCATCGTGTTGAGCGCGCCTTTCGACGCGCCGTAGGCGATCGACGAGCCGTTGCCCATGACGCCGGCGACCGAGGAGATGTTGACGACGGCGCCCGCGCCGCGCTGCTTCATCGCCGGTGCGACGGCCCGCGTCATCTGGAACGCGCCGATCACGTTGACGGCGAAGATGCGCTGGAAATCCTGCGCGTCGAGCGCTTCGAGGTCGTCGTGCGCGGCGAACTTCGTGGTGCCCGCGTTGTTGATGAGGGCGTCGATGCGGCCCCAGCGGTCGAGCGCCGCTTGCGCCAGGCGCCGGCAGTCGGCGTCCGAGGCGACGTCGGCGCGCACGACGATGGACTCGGCGCCCAGCGCTTCGCACGCCGCGGCGACGGCGTGGGCTTCGCCTTCGCTGCGGCTGTAGTCGATCGCGACCCGCGCGCCGCGCGCGGCGAGCCGCTGGGCGCACGCGGCGCCGATCCCGGTCGCCGCGCCGGTGACGATGCAGACCGCGCCGTTGAGTTCCATGCCGGGCGCCTTCGCCACCCGGTCAGCGACTGCTTCGCGAGTATCCGAACGCGAACACGATCAGCAGCCCGACCGCGAGCCAGCCCAGCAACCCTTCGGGGACGGGGCCGCTGCTGGTGAGCGGGACCAGGGGCCGGTCGGCGCCGGCGTCGAGCGACTCGACGTACGCCGCGACGTCGTCGAGATCGCGGCCCCCGAGCTGCTGCTCGGCGAAAGGCGGCATCTGACCGGGTCCGATGCGGACCGCTTCGGCGAGCTGCACCCGGCTCGCGTCGCGTAACGACGGCGCCCACTCGGACGACCCGATCGAGGCGCCCTGGGCGTACGCGCCGTGACAGTGCTCGCAGTTCTGCTCGAACAGCGTCCGGCCGCGGCGCGGATCGCCGCCGGGAAGCACCACCGGGATCGCGGCTCCGCCGGGCTGCACCGACGTCACGTACGCGATGAGCGCATCGATCTGCTCGCGCGTGAACGGCGTGCGGCGATGGCCCTCCTCGACCCACGGCAGGGCTGCGGGCATGCGCCCCGTTCCGACCCAAAAGTCGACCTGCGCCGCCCCCGCGCCGCGGATCGACGGCGCGTTGACGCTGCCGCGCAGGTCGGCGCCGTGGCACGACGCGCAGTGCTGCCCGTACAACAGCGCACCGGCAATCGCCGCGGCGACGAACACCTTACGCCAACCTGCGCTCGCGGGCGCCCCAGTCGGCGACGCACCACAGCAGCGCGAGCATGAGCGGAGTTCCGCCGGCGAGCCACATCACGGCACCGGCATTCATCTGGTCGGCCAGCGCGCCGCCGTGGACCGCATAGTGCGGGTACAGAACGCGTTCGGTGACGTAGAACGCGAAGCCCAAGAACGCGCTCATTGGGAAGGCCAGGAACAGCGCCAGGATGCGGACCGGGTGCGCGGGCGCGTGCGGCGCCGGCGCGACGGCCAGCAGCGGCGTCCAGAAGATCAGCGCCGAGGTCAGGTACAGCGCGTGCTCCGCAGCGTGCACCGCGGCGTTGTCGAGCGCGGCTTCGTAGAGCGGCGAAAAGTGCGTGCCGTACAGCACCGCAGCGAATTGCAGCCAGGCCGTCGCGGGATGCGTCAGCGCGCGCACGACGGTCCCGTTGAGCACGCGCGCCAGCGCGGCGGCGGGTCGGGCCGGCAACGCGCCCAGCGCGAGGCGCAACGGCGCACCCAGCAGCAGCAACGGCGCGGCGACCGAGACCAGCGCGAGATGTTGCATCATGTGCCAGGCCAGCGAGACGTCGGCGAGCTCGTCGATGCGCCCCAGCAGCGCCGCGGCGACGGCCGCGAGACCGAGCCCGAACGCGACGGCGCAGCGCGCCGGAAAGCCGCGCGCCCGGCGGCGGATGCGCCACAGGCCCCACGCATAGAGCGCGGCCGAGAGGAGCAGCAGCGCGAGCGTCATGCCGGCTTGGTCTCCTCCTCGTCGAATCCGCCTTCGGCGTTGCGCCGCAGCGCGACGACGCGCTCGGCTTCGTGTCCGCGCTCGTCGTAGCGCACGCGCAGCTCGCGCGCGATCGCCGCCGCCGCGATCCCCGCCGCGATCGTGCCGAAGGCGAACAGCCCGCGGTAGAGATTCACCAGCGCGCGGACGTCGACGTGCAACGCGCGCGCCTGCTGATCGTCGCTGGCGGCAAGGGTGAGCACCAGCCCGGCCGCGATTAGCGCGGCGCCGACGCCGACGCGCCAGGGCGCGGTCGTCGCCGGCGCGAGCACGTCGGTCGCCGCGTCGTCGCGGCTGATGCGCTTGTCGATCCACGGCCAGGCGACCAGCAGCGCGATCACCAGTCCCGGCAGCACGACGCCGGGCCAGAACACCGCCGGTATCGGGTGGCCGGCGATGCGCAGCTCGAGCGCGGGGCCCAGGCGCAGCGCCCCCTCGAGCCAGGCCGCGTACCAGTCCGGTACGGCGGGATTGGGGATCGTCCAATCATGATAGCGGCCGTAGTCCGCGACCGGATTGATCTCGATGGCCGAGGCCAGGATCAGAGTCACGGCGACGGTAGCGAAGAACGCGGCCAGCGTGCGCAACGCGTAGTCGGGCCAGAAGCGCCGTCCGACGACCCGGGCCGGATCGGGGACGAACTGCGTGTGCTTTTGGTAGGTGAGGAGCGCTAGATGCAGCGCCAACAGCGCGCCGATGGTGACCGGCAGGAAGTACGCGTGGATCGTGTAGAGGTGCGGGATCAGCTCGGGCCCCGGATAGCTGCCGCCGTTGAGCAAGGCCGCGCCCCAGCCGCCGACCAGCGGCAGCGATAACAGCACCGAGTTGGCGATGCGCAGCCCGGTGCCGGAGAGCGCGTCGTCGGGGAGCGAGTACCCGGTGAAGCCGGTCAGCGACGCCAGGATGAGCATCGAGATCCCGACGACCCAGTTGATCTCGCGCGGCTTGCGAAACGCCGCGGTGAAGAAGATGCGTGCCATGTGCACGAGGATCGCGGCCACGAACACGACCGCGCTCCAGTGATGGACTTGGCGCATCAAGTAGGCGACCGGGGTGGCGCGCGTCACGCCGGCGACGGAATCGAACGCCCCGCCCGCGGTCGGCTGGAAGATGAAGGTGAGCCAGATCCCCGTCGCCACGAGCAGGACGAAGGAATACAGCGCGAACTCGCCCAGGTAGAACGACCAGTGGTCGGGATAGATCTTCGCGCATGCCGCGCGGATCCACGCATCGCTGCCGAGGCGTTCGTCGAAGAATCGTCCGACGCGGCGTACGATCATACGATGCGCCACCACTCGTCGGGCCCGACCGGATCGGTGAAGTCGCCGCGCGCGATGAGGTAGCCCTCGTTGTCGACGTCGAGCGCGAGCTGCGGCAAGGCGCGCGTCGCCGGGCCGCTCTTCGGCTGCGCGCCGCTGGGCACGTCGAACACCGACTGGTGGCAGGGGCAGTACAGCTCTTGCGTTGCGTGGCGGTAGAGCGCGACCGGACACCCGGCGTGCGTGCAGATCTTCGAGAAGGCGACGTTGCCCTGGCGCACCCAGTCGGCGCGGGCCGGCGGCAGCCGCATCGCATCGTCGCGCACGCGCAGCAGCAGCACCGCCGATTCCGGAGCGTCGGTGCGGCCTTGCGGAAACACCGTTTCGACCGCGCCGACGACGAGGTCGTCGGCGCGCAGCGGGTTTCCGTCGGGGGTGACCAGGCGCGCTCCGGGGGACCACGCCGTGCGCGTGCGGCGCGGTTTGCGGCCCAGCGACACGAGCGGCACGACGCCCATCACCGCGAACGACGCGAACGCGAGCCACCACAGCCGCCCGAACACCCCGCGCCGCGCGATCGCGTCGGCGGGCAGCTTCTCGGGCGCCGACGGCCCGCGCGCGTGCCGCGGCTCGGTGAGCTCGGCGGATGCGCGCAGCTCGACCGCTGCCGCCCCGGCGGCGATCGCGACGCCGGCCGCGCTCAACGCCGCCAGCCCGCCGACGAGCGCGGGGTTGAGCCCCAGGGCCGCAGCGGCGGTGCACGCCAGCGCCGCGGCGATCGCGACGATCAGCGCGACGGCGCTCACCGCAGCAGATAGATCGTCGCGTAGAGCGCGAGCCACACGACGAAGACGAAGTGCCAGTAGTACGCGATCGCCTCGACGCCGGCATGGCGGTCGCGCGTGAAGGCCGGCTCGCGCAGAAAGATCGTCAGAGCGCCCAGCAGCACCGCGCCCGCGACGACGTGCGCCAGGTGCGTGCCGGTCAAGACGTAGTACAGGGTTCCGTACGCGCTGCTGTCGACCCCGAAGTTAGCGTTGCGCCAACCATGCAGGGCGACGTAGACGAACGCCAACGCGCAGAACAGCGTGAGCACGAGCATCGCGCGGGCGAC
This sequence comes from Vulcanimicrobiota bacterium, assembly GCA_003140215.1. Lineage (GTDB taxonomy): Bacteria > Vulcanimicrobiota > Vulcanimicrobiia > Vulcanimicrobiales > Vulcanimicrobiaceae > Vulcanimicrobium > Vulcanimicrobium beijerinckii. The sequence continues at coordinate 1,160,898 of PLJL01000004.1, forward strand.
GGCGCGCCGGCGCTTCGTCGCGGCGACCTGCGCGATCCCCATCGTGACGCTGCCCAGGCCGAGCAGGATCGTGCCGAATAGCGCGCCGGCCGCGTCGAGCTGGAACCCCGCCGGCGGCCACGGCGCCGCCGCCCCGCGCAGATCGTACCAGGCCGCCAACAATCCGGCGAAGAGCATGGACTCCGACGCGAGGAACACGACGACCCCGAACACGAGCGGGTGTGCTCGTACCGCCACGGATCGCATGGCCAGAGCCTACCCGGGCAGCAGCCCGCCGAAAACGGGGTATGAACCCGGCGTGCACGGCCAGACGTGGCCGGCGACTGCGACGGCGCAAGCGTCGGTCCTCGCATCCGACTGGGTGCTGTTCACGATTGTCGGGCTCGCCGTCGTGGTGCTGGTTTGGGGTCTGATCTTGTTCGCCGTCACTCGCTGGCGGCGCCGCGACGGCGGCGGAGACGAGTTTCCGCCGCAATTTCGCACCAACAACCCGCTCGAGATCGCGTGGACCGTCGCCCCGCTGATCCTGGTCTGCGCGCTCTTCGCCTACACCTACCGCGCCGAAGCCGACGTCGAGAACCTCGCGCCGCATCCCGACGTCACGATTCACGTCCAGGGGTACATGTGGGGCTGGCGCTTCGGCTATGCCGGCGGGACGACGCTCGAAGGAAGCGCGCTGGCCCCGCCGGAGATGGTGATCCCGCTGGGCGAAACGACGCGCATCGAGCTAACCTCGAGCGACGTGAACCACGCCTTCTGGGTGCCCGACTTCCTGTTCAAACGCGATGCGATCCCGGGCCGCGCGACCGCGTTCGACTTGCGGCCCTCCAAGCTGGGAACGTTCGCCGGGCGCTGCGCGGAGTTCTGCGGCCTCAACCACGCGTTGATGAGCTTCAGCGTGCGCGTCGTGCCGCCCGAGGACTACGCGCGCTGGCGCGGCCGGAACGCGCGATGAGCGCGGCGGAGCGCGGCGCGCTCGAACCCGTGCAGCGCAACGATCTGTTGGGCTGGCTCACCACCACCGACCACAAGCGGATCGGGATTTTGTACCTCACCACGAGCCTGGGCTACTTCCTGGTCGCAGGCGCCCTGGCGATCGTGATCCGCACGCAGCTGGCGCGGCCCGACAACACGGTCGTCGGCGCGCACGCGTTTGCCCAGCTCTTCACGCTGCACGGCACGGCGATGATCTTCCTGTTCGTCGCACCGTTCGCGCTGGGTCTGGCGAACTTCTTGATTCCGCTGCAGATCGGCGCCCCCGACATGGCGTTTCCGCGGCTCAACGCGACGTCGTACTGGCTGTTCTTGTTCGGCGGCCTGGTCATCTTCGCCGGGGCGGCCTCGAGCGAAGGCGCGGCCGCGACGGGTTGGACCGCGTACGCGCCGCTCTCGGTGCTCAAAGAAGGCACCGGGCTGGGCCAGGACCTGTGGATCGTCGGTGTCTTCTTGGTTTCAGTGGCGACGATCCTGACCTCGATCAACTTCGTCACCACGGTGTTCATCTACCGCGCGCCGGGGATGACGATGTGGCGCATCCCCGTCTTCACCTGGGAGATGGTCGCGACGTCGCTGCTCATCTTCATGGCGTTTCCCGCGCTGGCGGCGGACCTGCTGCTGCTCTTCGTCGACCGCAACCTCGGCGGCCACGCCTTCGACCCCAACGCCGGCGGCAGCGCCCTGCTGTGGCAGCACCTGTTCTGGTTCTTCGGCCACCCGGAAGTCTACGTGATGATCTTGCCGTACTTCGGCGTGATCAGCGAGATCATCCCCGTATTCTCGCGCAAGCCGATCTTCGGCTACTCGGGGCTGGTGCTCTCGGCGTTCGCCATCGCCGGCCTGTCGATGGGGGTGTGGGCACACCACATGTTCACCACCGGTGCGGTCAACAATCCGTTCTTCAGCTTCGTCTCGTTCTTGATCGCCGTGCCGACCGGGGTGAAGTTCTTCAACTGGATCGCAACGATGTGGCGGGGATCGATCTCGTTCGCGACCCCGATGCTGTTTTCGATCGGCTTTCTGTTGAACTTCTTGCTGGGCGGGGTGACCGGCGTCATGGTCGCCTCACCACCGATCGACTTCCAAGCGCAAGACTCGTATTTCGTGGTCGCGCACATGCACTACGTGCTCGGCGGCGGGAGCCTGTTTGCGATCTTCGCCGCGCTGTTCTTCTGGTGGCCCAAGATGTTCGGCGTGAAGCTGGGCGAGGGGCTCGGGAAGCTCTGCTTCTGGCTGCTCTTCGTCGGCTTCAACGTGACCTTTTTCCCGATGCACTTCATGGGCCTCGACGGGATGCCGCGCCGCGTCTTCACCTATGCGAACCTAGGACAGCTTCCGCTGCTCAACCTCATCGCGACCGCCGGATCGTACGTCATGCTTGCGGGCGTGATCGCGTTCGCGGCCAACGTGATCGTCTCGACGCGCAAACGCGAACCGGTCGGCCCCGACCCGTGGGGCGCCAACTCGTTGGAATGGTGGACGTCGTCGCCGCCGCCCGAGCACAACTTCCACAGCCTGCCGCCGATCCGCAGCGAACGCCCGGTCTTCGACGCCAAGCATCCCGACGTCGCGGCCCGAACGCCGCGCTGACCAATCCTGGGTACAAGCACGCTCGACGAGCGTACCGGAGGGCACCAGAATGCCGCGCAAGGGCCACGTTTTCAGTGCGAAGGAACACCGGCAAGCCGAACACGTTGCGGCGAGCGAGGAGCAGCGCGGCGTGTCTCCCGCAGAGGCCAAGGCGATCGGGTTTGCGACCGTCGTGAAACACGGCGGCGGCGATCTCCACTTGAACGCCAAGGAGAAACGCCAGGCTGTGCACGTCGCCGAAAGCGAACACGAGCGCGGCGTCCCGGCGGCGGAAGCCAAGAGCATCGGCTACGCGACGGTGATGAAGCAGAAGGGCGCCCTTCGACAGGCTCAGGGTGACAAAAGGAAATGATGACGGGGCTGCGGCTGTTCATCAGCTCGGCGGTTTTCGCGGTCGCGATCGCGACGGCGTACTGGTCGATCGCGCACGAGATCGTGGGAACGTTTCTGCTGGCGTTCATGGCGTTCGCGCTGACCTTCGTCGCCGGCTACATGATCGTGGCGGAGCGCGAGGCCGACCTCGCCGGCGACTTGACCGACGCGCGCGTCGCCGACGCGGCCGGCGAGCTCGTCGGCACCTACAGCACGCGCTCGCCGCTCCCGCTGTGGACCGCGCTCGCGATCACCTGCGTCGGGCTCGGCCTGGTGGTCTCACCGGCCGTCGCCGCGCTGGGCGTCATCGCGGTGCTCGTGCTCGGCGCGTTCTTCATCGTCCAGTCCCGCTGAGCGTCCCGCGACTCGCCCCCAAAGAGGTTGGTTGGGCTAGCGTACGGAACTGACGGGCTGTTCGCCATCTCCGAACGAGACGTTCGTCTCGTCCAGTGTCTCGGGTGCACGCGCCGTAGAAACGGGCGCGTCGACAGCTGTAAGGAGCGAAACCATGGACCGTCGTGCCGCCCGCCTGCAACTCGGCTCTCTCGTCTTCGTGATCTGTGCCGTGGGGGTCGGATTCTTCACTTCCGGGCTCGGCGGCGTCAAGTCCGCGGCCGGGGCCGCTCAGATGGGGCTCGCTCGGGTCTGCGTCGACCCTGCCCCGTTCCCCAGCGGGTTCGACTATCCGCAACAGGCATCGACCGTCGAGCAGTGGGTCGCCCATCGCGAGGCGGGCAAGGCCCGCGAGCACGGGTGGTATCTCTTCGCCGGCCTCAACCGACCCGCCGCGGGCGAAACGCCCGTCTGGCGCACCTGGTGCACCTCGACCCAGGCCTTCTTCACGGGATTCACCGCCGCCGCGTTCCGCGCGTCGGTATCCGGGATGAACCACCAGATCACGCTCAACGCCATGCGCCGCGCCGACGGCACGAACGAGCCGATCAATCTTCCCAACGCGCCGTTCTATCCGCTACCGAGCGTCGTCACCAGCAACCCCGCGTACAAGGCGTGCATCGTGCCGGTGAGCACCACGCCGCCGGAGCAGCCGGCGCAGCAGCTGCTCGACGGCCCGACGTTCCAGAACAACGGCGACATCATGGTAGCCGGCGTCATCTACGACAACTCGGCCTACGGTTGGATTCGTTCGAAGAAGCTGTACCTCGGCGCGACGCTCAGCGCGCAAGTGCCCTCGCCGGCCGCGACGGCGCAGATCGCACCGATGCCGCCCAGCTCGATCGTGCTCAAGCCGATGATGTGGCCGGTGAGCGCAAAGGGCTACACCGCGCTGCCGGTTTGGGACGACCTGACCGCCGACGACGGCACCTACGTCGGCTTCGAGATCCAGCAGAAATGGAAGCGCGCCGTCGCCATCACGGCGCATCCGACGCCTGCGATCGCCGCCGTCAACGTGTCGTACCTCCACGGCGTCTACAAAGCCAACGTCCCGAATCCGGTCCAAATCGGGCCGGTCGTCTACCGCGGTGCAAAGGTCGCCCCGCTGAACACGTTCTATTCGTTCCGCTTCCCGCACCTGGAGCAAATGCATCCGTGCGACCGCGCGATCCTCGATGCTTCGGCGTACTGGGCGTACGGGCGCGCGTTCGCCAAGGACGATTACCTGGTGCTCGTCGCAATGCACGTCCTGACCAAAGAACAGCCCGACTGGACGTTCCAATCCGTGTGGTGGCACGACAAGCCGAACTACGGGCCGTACGCGAAGAACCGGCCGAACATTCCGCCCAGCCAAGCGCCGGGGCCGTGGCGGCACTATCTGATGACCTCGACCTACGGCATCACGCAACCGCCGCCGAACGCGAACAAGTGGCCGGTGGCCTACAATCCGTACATCGAGCTGGCGGCCGACCATCCCATCATAACGAGCTGCATCAACTGCCATCGCCGCGCGGCATGGCCGAACTTCGAGAGCAGCGCGCCGATCCACGCCAGCTACTTGGCGACGCCTGGGCCCGGCGCGCTCGACGTGTACAAGCCGAACAACCCGATCTTCGACGGGCTCCTGACGACCGATTCGATGTGGGCCGTCAGCGACCGGGCGACATCGCCACCGCAAGCTCGCTAGGGAGGCAGAGCCGAGCGCTCATACGCGTCCCAATGGATGGAGGCGAGGCACGGCCCGGAAAGAGAGGGGCGTGCTCGTAACCCATCGCGACGACGTCCTCGCCGGGGGCGCCAGCTCGCCGGTCCGCGCCGGACGCCGCGTCGGCGGAGATCCCTTCGTGTGCGCGCGCGGCGAGGGGCCCTACGCATACGACGCGGCGGGGCGGCGCTACGTCGACTACGTGATGGCGTACGGCCCGCTGCTGTTCGGCCACACACCGTCGTTCTTGAGCGATCTCGATGCGCTCGCGGCGCGCGGCGTCGTATACGGGTCGACGAACCCTGACGAGCCGGCGCTGGCCGGGCGGATTCACGCGCACGTGCCGTCGATGCGCAAGCTGCGCTTCACCACGACCGGCAGCGAGGCGGTGCAGAGCGCGCTGCGCGTCGCACGCGCGTTTACCGGCCGCGACGCGATCGTGAAGTTTGCGGGAAACTACCATGGGCACTTCGATCTGGCGCTGCAAGACGCGGGCGCGTCGGCGGAGACGGGTGACGCGGCGCGTTCGGGGATACCGCCGGGCGCCGTCGCCGGCATGGCGGTCGCGCGCTACAACGACCTCGACGATGTCGACCGGCAGCTCGCGCGCGCCGGCGACCGCCTCGCCGCGATCCTGGTCGAGCCGGTCTGCGCCAACATGGGGTTGGTCGAGGCCGTTCCGGGGTTCTTGGCCGGACTGCGCGAGCGCGCGGACCGTCGCGGCGCGCTGCTGATCTTCGACGAGATCATCACCTGGCCGCGGCTGGGCCTGGGCGGCGCGCAGGCGCGCGCCGGCGTGGTGCCCGATCTGACGACGATCGGCAAGGTCATGGGCGGCGGGTTCCCGATCGCGGCGTTCGGCGGCCGTAGCGACGTGATGGCGGTGCTCGCCCCCGACGGACCGTGCTTCACGGGCGGGACCCACGCCGGGATGCCCTTCGCCGCCGCGTTGGCGCTGCGCGTCCTCGACCACCTCGAAACCCGGCCCGAGCTCTACGCGGCGATGGAACGGCACGCGCGAGCGCTCGCCGACGGGATTCGGACGACGTTGCGTGCGCTCGAGCTGGACTATGCGGTCGTCCAGCTCGAGTCGATCGTCGACTTCAAGTTCCGTCCCGGCCCGCCGACGCGCTCGTACGACGATCAAGGGCGCGCCGACCAGCGGGCCTTTGCGGCGTTCTATCACGCGATGCGCGAACGCGGGATTCTCTTGCCGCCTTCACACAACGAGGTGATGTTCGTCTCGACGGCGCACGGCGATGCGGAGATCGAGCTCACGGTCGCGGCGATCGACGCGTCGCTGCGCAGCCTGCGCGCACGAGGAGTCATCTGATGGACGTGCCTTCAGGGTGGACCAACGACGGACAGGCGCTCGAGCGCACCTTCGACCGCGGCAGCTTCAACGGCGCGATCGCCTTCGTCAACCAGGTTGCGGCCGTCGCGAACCGGCTCGACCATCATCCCGACATAGCACTGTCGTGGAACGAGGTCACGATCCGCACCTGGTCGCACGACGTCGACGCCGTCACCGAGCGCGATGCCGCGCTGGCCCGCGAGATCGACGCGCTGGGCTAGGCCGGCTTGAACACCATCAGCACCAGGATGGCGAGGATCAGGACGCCGAGCACGCCGGCCCAGATCTGGCCGCGGGTCGCGAGCGCGCGGGCGGCGGGACTGGCGACGCCGGCGCGCTCGACCGCGGCGATTTGCGCGCGCAGCACCGGCGAGTAGCCGAGATACGCGGCCAAGATCGCCACCAGCCACAGTCCCATCGCCCAGTTGATCCAATGCAGGCCCAACGGGTAGCCGGCGAGCCACACCATCGCGAGGCCGGTCGGCAGCATGAGCAGGTAGGCCGGGTTCGCGATCCAGGTGTCGATGAACGCGATCCCGCGTAGCGCGAACGGCGCGGACTCCGGGTGCAGGTTGGCGCGTGCGAACCAAGCGCCGTACGTCAGGTTCGCGCCGAGCGCGACGATCGCCAGCAGAACGTGCAGCAGTTTGACTGCCAGGTAGGCTGTAAACGTCACGACCTCACCGGGGTTGGGTAGCCGGCCGGCGAGCGGTGACCCTCCGCATCCACCGCGCGCACGCCGAAAAGCCAGTTGTCCTTGGAGAACTTCAGCGTCGCGGTCGTCGCGGCGCCCGCGTCGTCCACGGCGGTCCATACCGGATCGCTCGTCGAGCGCCGTAGAACTTCGTAGCGCACGGCGCGCGGGACCGGCGGCCAGCTCAGGGTCGTGTTGTTGTCCAACGCTTTGGTGTCCATCGTCACCTTCGGCGTCGCCGGCGCCAGCGCCAGCGTGGCCAGCGCGGCGACGTTGTACCGCGTCACCTTGGCGAGGTAGTCGAAGTCGAGGTACTGCAGCAAGTCGCCGTACTGAACGCCGTTTTCGACGCGCACATCTTGATGCTGGTGGTTGAAGTTCTCGACCGGTTCGACGAAGCGGATCGCCGGGAAACCTTGGGCATTGAACGACTCGTGGTCGCCGCCGCGCAAAAAGCGGTCGGCCCGGAAGATCAGCACACCGCGTAACCCGATGGGATACGCGTCGCCCGTCTCCTTGGCGAAGCGGGCCAGCTCCCGCGAGGGCGAGTCGTTCTCGCCGCCGATCACGTTGACGCGCGCGGGATCGGTCCCCGGCGGCAGCGCCTCGGAGAAGATCCGTACCACGTCGTCGCGTTTGACGCCGTCGTCGCCGATCGAGGCCCCGATGATGTCGTTGTTGAGATCGCCCTCGACGTCGACGTGCGCGGCCTTCAAGGTCTGGGCGTAGTGCGCGCTGCCGAACAGCCCTTGCTCCTCGGAGTCGAAGCAGGCGAAGGCGACCGTGGCGTGGAGCGGCACGCTCGCCAGGACGCGCGCCGCCTCGACCACCGCCGAGGTCGCCGAGCCGTTGTCGTCGGCGCCCGGCGCGTCGTGATCCCCGTCGTCGTTGTTGGTGTTGCGCGAGTCGTAGTGGCTCGACATCACGTAGGTGCGGCCGCTCGGATCGTCGCCCCGCAGCGTCGCGATCACCGAGGAGATCACGACGTCGCGCGGGATGCGCTTCTTCGGATCGGCGGGCTGCGTGTAGGTGTCGAGCGCGACGGTCATGCGTCCTCCGCTCGATCGCGCGATCTGCCGGAAGCGCTCGACGAGGTACGCGCGGGCAGCGAACACCCCGCGCTTGGGTCCGGCTCGTTCGGAGAACGTCGAGCGCGTCCCGAATCCGACCAGCCGTTCGTCGGTCGCGCGCATCTGCGCCGCCGAGATTCGCGGCAGCACCGCGGCGACGGCGGGGTCGAGCGGCGGCGCGGCGACGTCGGCGCGCGCCGGGAGGACGGCCAGGAGTCCGAGCATCAGGGCGAGTGCGACCGGACGGTGCAGCAAACGGTACGACGGCATGATCCCGCTCGCGTACCGCGTCGCCGCCCGAGCGCCCTGCGTCCACCCGGGCGTGTGACGGAGAAGGTGCGAGCGCGACCGAACGCCGGTCGCCGATGATCTGGGCTCGGATCCGCAGCGACGAGCGTGCCGGGGCCGCGCTTGCCGGCCTGCTGGCGGTCGCTGCCCTGGGCGTGTTTTCCGGCTTTCACGCCACCGTCATGAACAATTTCGTCTGGCTCGCGGACGCCTGGCTGCACGGCAAACCCTATCTCCCGCACTTCCCGGGCGATTACATCGACGCGATCCCCTACCATGGCCGCGCCTACGTCTACCAAGCACCGCTGCCCGCCGTGCTGCTGCTGCCGTTCGTGGCCGTCTGGGGGCTGCAAACCAACGAAACGGTGCTGGCGATCGCGCTCTCGGGTCTGGGCATCGCCGCCGCCTGGCGCGTGGCGCGGCTCATCGGCGTCACGCGCGGGTGGTCCGCGCTGCTGGCCGCGTTCCTGCTGTTCGGCACGAGCTATGCGTATTGCGGCGCCAACGGCGACGTCTGGTTCGTCGCGCACTCCGGCGCGGTCGCGTTCACGCTGCTCGCGATCGCCGAGTGCCTCGGCGCGCGGGCACCGTGGCGCGTCGCGCTGTGGGCGCTGTGCGCCGCGTTCTGCCGCTATCCGATGATGCTGGCGTTTCCCGCCTATGCGATCGCGTTGTGGCCACAGGTGCGCTCGCGCCCGGTCCGCCTCGCCGGCGTCGCGGTGATCGGCGCATTGTTCGCGATCCCGTCGGCGCTCTACAACTACGTTCGCTGGGGGACGATCGTCGACGTCGGGTTTCCGAAATTCTACCGCATCATGGACATCGGCAAGAGCGATCCTGCACCGCCGTTCGCGCTCAAAAACCTTGTCATGCAGTTGCAGTTCTACCTCGTGCAGCAGCCGCACGTCATCCCCGCGCCGCCGTTCCTGATCGCGGGCACGTTCGGCACCGCCCTGACGTACACGAGCCCGGCGCTGCTGATCGCGCTGCTCGCGCCGCTGCGGGAGCGTGCGGTGCAGCTGCTGTGGTTCGCGACGGCGTGTTGTGCGATTCCGGCGCTGCTCTACTACAGCACCGGGATGGTGCAGCTCGGCGCGCGCCATGCGCTCGACTTCATCCCGTTCATGTACGCGCTGATGGCCTACGCGATTCGCAGTCGGCCCTCGCGCTGGTATCTGCCGTTGTTCGCCTGGTCGATCGTCTTTGGGATCGTTGAGCTGGCCGTGTGGACCTGGGCCCCCAAGCTGGTGTACTAGCAGCTAGCGGGTGAACGCGCTCCGGCGCCGTAGCACGCGGGTGATGCCAACGTACACCAAACCCTCCGGCGACGAGCTCGCGACCCTCGCGGGCGAGGCCAAGACCGCTCGTGCCCGCATCACGACCTCGAAGGGCGACATCGTCTTCACGTTCTATCCCGACGACGCGCCGCTGCACAGCGCCGCGTTCATCAAGCTGGCGCGTGCCGGGTTCTACGACGGGCTCAACTTCCACCGCTACGAGCCCGGCTTCGTGATCCAAGGCGGCGATCCGAGCGGCAACGGCACCGGCGGTCCCGGCTACAGCCTCGAAGCGGAGTTCAGCGAGCGCCCGCACATCCAGGGTACCGTCGCGATGGCACGTTCGTCCAATCCCAACTCCGCGGGGAGCCAATTCTACATCTGCCTCGACGCCGCGCCGTTCCTCAACCGGCAGTACACGGTCTTCGGCCACGTCGTCGAAGGGCAGAACGTCGTCGACCAGATTCGCGCCGGCGAGGCGATGTCGAAGGTGACGATCGAGGACGGCCCCGAGGCGCAGGGCTGAACCTCCCGCATCTCGCCCTCGGGACGCAAGGCTGGTCGTATCCGGACTGGGTCGGTCCGATGTACGACGCCGGTGCGCGACCCGAGGGCTATCTGCGCGAGTATGCCGAGGAGTTCGGCAGCGTCGAGATCGACTCGACGTTCTACGGTACGCCGCCGCCCGAACGCGTGCTGCGCTGGGCGGCGCAGGTGCCCGACGGTTTTACCTTCGCGCTCAAGCTGCCGCGCGAGATCACGCACGAGCACCGGCTGCTCGTGGCGCAGCCGCTCGTCGAGGCGTTCGTTGCCAGCGCGCTGGAGTTCGGGGACAAGCTCGAAGCGATCCTCATCCAGACCCCGCCCGACTTGGGCCCCGCCGAGATCGAGGCCGTCGAAGCGTTCGTCGCCGCGCTCCCCGCCGGACCGCGCTGGGCGTTCGAGGTGCGCGACAAAGACTGGTTCCACGGTGAAGCGCACCAACGCTTGCGCGACGCGCTCGGAACGCACGGCGTGGCGCTTGCGGTGACCGACGGAACGTTCGTTCCCCTCGAAACGATGCTGCACGAGTTGCGCCGGCCCACGGCGTCGCACGCCTACCTGCGCTGGCTCGGGCCGCAAGGCGCGTTCGAGCGTTTCGATGCCGAGGTGATCGATCGCGGCGAGCAGATCGCGCAGTGGGTCGAAGCGCTCGGCGACGCCGCGCCGCAGCTGGCGCGCGTCGCCGGCTACGCGAGCAACACGTACGCCGGCCACGCGCCGGCAACGGTGCGCCGCCTCTTCGCCGCGCTCGGCGTGCCGCACGAGCGCCCCGAGCGCGTCGAGCAGCCCTCGTTGTTCGAAAGCTAGCCATGCGTTCGACGCCGGCTTTGCGGGTCGTCTTGCTGTGGTTGGCCGGCGTCGACTTGCGGTTGACGCTGCTCGCGGTGCCGCCGGTCATCCCGCTGATCCACCACGACCTGCGGCTGACCGAATCGGGCGTCGCGGCGCTGTCGAACCTGCCCGTCCTCGTCCTCGCGGGCTCGTCGATGTTCGGCGCGCTGCTGACCGCCCGGCTCGGCGCGCGGCGCGCGATGATCCTCGGACTGTGGATCATCGCGATCGCGGCGGCGCTGCGCGGTGTCGGGCCGTCGATCGCCATGCTGTTCGCTGCGACGATCGTCATGGGTGTGGGGATCGCGATGATCCAGCCGGCATTTCCGACCTTGGCGCGGGCGTGGTTTGGCGCGCGGGTGGCGTTCGGCACTGGGATCTGGGCGAATGGGCTACTATCCGGCGAGGCGCTCAGCGCTTCGCTGACGCTGCCGTTCGTGCTCCCGCTCGTCGGCGGATCGTGGGAGCGCAGCTTCGTCGCCTGGAGCGTCCCGGTCGCCGTGACCGCCTTGGCCCTGGGCGCGGTTCGCGATTTCGGCGGCGGCGACACCGCGGTGGGGGGCGCGTGGCTGCCCGATTTTCGCGACCGCCGCGTCTGGCTGCTGGGCACGTTTCAAGCGGCGGCGAGCCTGACGTACTTCGGCGCCAACACGTTCTTGCCGGACTTTCTCCACGCGACCGGCCAAGCCGGGCTCGTGGCGCCGTCGCTCGCGGCGTTGAACATCGCGCAGATCCCCGCTGCGCTCGCGGTCGGTTTGATTCCGATGCGAATTCTCGGGCAGCGTGCGACCTCGTGGATCGTCGCCGCGGCGATCCTCGCCGCGCTCGCCGGAGTGCTGATGGGCGGCGGCGGCGTGACGGTGGCGGCCGCGGCGTTGCTGGGGCTGACCGGCGCGTACATCCTCACGCTGAGCTTCGCGCTGCCCGCGCTGTTGGCTCCGGCGCACGAGATCGCGCGGCTCGCCGCCGGGACCTTCACGCTGGGCTACACGATCTCGTTTCTCACCACGCTGGTCTCGGGCGCGGCGTGGGACGTCACCCACGCCCCCGCCGCAGCGTTCTTGCCGATGCTTCTGGCAGTCGCGATCGTCGCCGTTCTGGGACCACGCCTCGGGCCCCAGGCGCTGCGCGCGGCGGACGCCGGCCCGTCAGCCTGAGGCGTGCTGCCGCAATGCGGCGTCGACGCGGTGCGCGATCGCGGCGATCCCGCTGTTGCCGGCGGCGGTGCTGCTCAAGTCGCGGGTGAGCACCACGAGCACGTAGGGTGCGTCGCCGAACGGGTCGATGATCCCGGCGTCGTTGCGGACCTCGTCGATCTCGCCCGTCTTGTGTGCGCACGGCGTCCCGGGCGGGAGCCCGCGCACGATCTTGGTCGCGTCGTCGTTGCCGAGCAGCACCTCGATCATCGCGCGGCAGCTTTGCGGCGTCGCGATCGTCGCGATCCCTTCGCGGGCGCCGCGTTCGATCGCGAACAGCAGCGTAGCCGTATCGCTGGGGGTGATCGCGTTCTCCGCGCGCCGCCACGACGGGACCGTGTCGGCGAAGTGGCGGGCCAGTCGCGAGCGCGTCATCTCGGCGAGACGCATCGTCGCGTTGATCGTAGCGAGACCGAACGCCGTGATCAGGGTGTTCGACGCGGAGTTGTCGCTGACGCGGATCATCGCTTTCACCAACGCGTCGAGCGTCCACGCTTTGCCGGGTGGCGAGCCGGCTAGGACGTCGCTGCCGCCGATGAGGTCGGCAGCGCGCGTGACCACGGTGTCGGTCGGCTTGGCCGTCCCGGCGTCGTAGGCGCGATAGACCGTGGCCAGGATCGCCAGCTTGATCACCGATGCCGCGGCGAACGGCTCGCCGGCGCGCAGCGCGAGCACCGGCGGACCGGCGCCCATGGTGCGCGCGACGACGCCGGTGACGCCGGGGATGCGCTCGACGATGTCGCTCACGTCGAGCGGATTTTGGGCCGAGGCCTGCACGCCGGCGAGGCTCGCGGTCGCGACGACGCCGCCGACGAACGTCACGCGCTTCACTTCGGAACGCGCTCCATCAAGAACGCCGCCACGCGGTCACCTAGCTCGCGCAGCCGCGGCTGCATCCAGGCGAATTGCGCCGGGCACGACATCTCGCCGAACTCGATGAGCAGCTTCTCCGGTGCGTCGACGAGCCGAAAGCCGTAGTAGCGGTGCTCGTGTTCGGTGAAGTTCTCGCCGACGAAGCGGAACGGAAACCGCGCCGTGTAGCTCCGAATCCATGCGTCGACGAACGCGCGGCTGGTCGTGTCGGGGAAGCCGACCGATGCGCCGCTCGCGCAGGGCGGCGCCGCGCCGTCGAAGTGCAGGAAGACCGCGGCGCGCGCCGAGTCCCGGCCCAGATAGTCCGCCGGTCGCCGCAGCACGGCGTAGCCGTGCTCGCGCAGCACGCGCGTCGCTTCGTCGGCGACGATCGTGGTCCAATCGCGCTCGCGGACCCCTTGTGCGGCGGCGCCCAAGAAGCAGGTGCGGCGGGGGACGAGCGCGCAGCTCGCCGGCCGGCCTTCGTGTCCCGCTTGCACGAGGACGTCGCCTTCGGCGGCTGATACGGGCGTCTGGGTCGCGAGGATCAGGGCGGCGCAGAACGCGGGAAGCCGGATCACCCGGCGATAATGCCCGGCTCCGATGGCCACTCCTCTCGTACCGAGCGACCTGCTCGAAATCGTGCTCGTCAGCGAGCCGGTGATCTGCCCGGACGGCTCGGCCGTCTACTACCGGCGCATGTGGTTCGACCGTGAGGCCGACGAGATCCGCGGCGCGATCCGGCAGGTCGATCGTGACGGCCACGACCGGGCCTTTACCGGCGGCACCAACGATCGGCTGCCGCGCGTAGCGCCCAACGGCTCGGCGGTGGCGTTCGTCGCCGACCGGGACGACGAGAAGCCGCGCGTGTTCGTGTTGCCGCTCGACGGCGGCGAGGCGCGGCCGCTCAGCGACGCGCACGCCAAAATCACCGGGCTCGCGTGGTCGCCGGACTCGGCACAGCTCGCGTTCGTCGCCACGGCGCCGTTCGACGCCGCCGGCGCCGGCGTCTTTCACGATGAAAAGAGCGGCGCGCGCCACATCCGCAGGCTGCCGTTCAAGAGCGACGCCGACGGCTTGCTCGACGGTACGCGCAAACATCTCTTCATCATCGCCGCCGACGGCCGGGGCGGGGCACGGCAGATCACGCACGGCGACTTCGACGTCAACGTGCCCGCGTGGTCGCCCGACGGGCGGCGGCTGGCGTTCGCGGCGCGCGTCGACGCACCCGAGGATGCCACCGCGCTGTCCGACATCTGCATCGTCGAGGTCGAAAACGGTGCGCTCACCCGCTGCACGCAGGGCACCGGGCCGATGAGCTTGCCGGCGTTTTCGCACGACGGCGCGTCGATCGCATTCTTGGGACACCAGCACGGTGACGACGGCGGCGGCCGCTTCGACGTGGAGCTGCTGGTGGTCGGGACGAGCGGCGGCGAGACGCGTTCGCTCTCGGCGGGGCTGGGCCGGCCCGTGGGCGACGCCCTGGCCGGCGATCTGCGTAGCGGGGGCTCGGCGGCGCCGGCTTGGTCGGGCGACGATCGTGAGATCTTCGTGCAGGTGTGCGACGAGGGCAGCACGTCGCTGCGTGCTATCGCGCGCGACGGCACCGGGACGCGCGTGGTTGCGGGCGGGGACCGGCACATCTTCGGGTTCTCGCTCGCCGACGACGGCGCGGTCGCGATCGCGTACGACAGCGCGACGGTACCCAACGAGATCGCGCTCATCGAGCCGTACGGCGGCGAGCGGGTGCTCACCGACGTGAACCCCTGGCTGGCCGACAAAGTCGTCGTCACACCCAAGCGCTACCGCCCCAAGGCCGACGACGGAACCGTGCTCGATGCCTGGCTCATCGCGCCGCCGTCGGGCGAGGCGACGCCGCCGCTGGTGCTCGAAGTGCACGGCGGGCCGCATGGCGCGTACGGCCACACGTTTTTCCTCGAGTTCCAGGTGCTCGCGGCGCAAGGGATCGCCGTCGCGTACGGTAACCCGCGCGGCTCGCAGTCGTACGGACATGCGTACGCCGACGCGATCTTGGGCGACTGGGGCGGGGTCGACGCCGCCGACGTGCTGCGCATCCTCGACGGGGCGCTGGAGCAAGCGCGCTTCGACACCAGCCGCATCGGGGTCGCCGGCGGCTCGTACGGCGGCTTCATGACGTCCTGGCTGCTCGGGCACAGCGACCGTTTCGCCGCCGGCGTCTCGATGCGCGCGGTGAACGACTTCATCAGCGAGATCGGGGCGTCGGATCTGGGCTGGTTCCTCGAGCGCGAGTTGCAGACGCGCTACGCCGACGACGCCGGGCGCAAGCTCTTCGAAGCGTCGCCGATGCGCGCCGCGCAAGCCGTGCAAGCGCCGCTGCTGGTCGAGCACAGCGAGCGCGATTTTCGGTGTCCGATCGATCAGGGCGAGCAGCTGTTCACGATCCTGCGCCGCCTGGGCAAGACGAGCACGGAGTTCGTCCGCTTCGCCGAGACCGGGCACGAGCTGTCGCGCAGCGGCAAGCCGCGCAGCCGCATCCTGCGCTTGCGCGCGATCGCGCACTGGTTCATCCGCCACCTCCGTCCGGCCGGCGTCGCAGCGCAGCCCGACGCAGCCGGCGCGCTGTTCGCCCCGCTCGCCGGCGAGGCCGAGCTCGAGCCGAGCGCGTAGAGCGCGGGATGCACCGTACCGTCGTGTTCGCGGCACTCATCGCGCCGCTGGTGTCCTCGCAGCTCGCCGGCGGAGCTCCGCTCGCGGCCCAAGGGATGCGCACCGTCGATCCGTCGCTGTACGCGGGGTTGCGCTGGCGCAACATCGGGCCGTTCCGCGGCGGGCGGGCGGTCGCGGTGAGCGGCGTTCCCGGCGATCCGCGCACGTTCTACTTCGGAGCCGTGGGCGGCGGCGTGTGGAAGAGCGGCAACGCCGGGCGAACCTGGTCGCCGGTGATGGATTCACAGCCGGTCGCCTCGATCGGCGCCATCGCCGTCGCGCCCAGCGATCCCGCCACCGTCTACGTCGGCAGCGGCGAAGCCGACATGCGCTCGAACATCCAACACGGCAACGGCATGTATCGTTCGACCGACGCGGGCGCGACGTGGGCGCGCATCGGCCTGGAGGACTCGCGCCAGATCGGCAGCATCGTCGTCGATCCGCACGATCCCAAGACGCTGCTCGTGGCCGTCCTGGGACATGCCTACGGTCCCAACGACATGCGCGGCGTCTACCGCTCGACCGACGGCGGCGCGAGCTGGCAGCGCACGCTGTTCCACGACCGTGACACCGGTGCGATCGGGCTGGCCGCCGATCCGGCGATGAACACCGTCTTCGCCTCGCTGTGGCAGACGCGCCGGCCGCCGTGGAGCGTCTATCCGCCCTCGAACGGACCGGGCACGGGGCTGTACAAGTCGACCGATCGCGGCGTGACCTGGAACGCGGTGCGCGGGAACGGTTTCCCGGCCGAGTCGCTGGGCAAGATCGGGGTCGCGGTCGCCCCGAGCGATCCCAAGCGCGTGTACGCGATCGTCGACGGAAAGGCCGGCGGGTTGTACCGCAGCGACGACGGCGGCGGCAGCTGGAAGCTCGCCGACAAGGACGTGCGGCTGTGGCAGCGCGGGTGGTATTTCTGCCACGTCGCGGTCGACCCGGCCAACGCCGACGTCGTGTACGTCGCCGACACGGCGCTGTACCGCTCGAGCGACGGCGGCTCGTCGTTCGCCGCGATCAAAGGCTCGCCCGACGGCGACGACTTCCAGCAGCTCTGGATCGATCCGACCGAGCGCGCGCGGATGATCCTGGGCAGCGATCAGGGCGCGACGGTGAGCATCGACGGTGCTACGACGTGGAGCTCGTGGTTCAACCAGCCGACCGGGCAGTTCTATCACGTCGCGACCGACAACGCGTTCCCGTACCGGCTGTACGGCGCGCAGCAGGACAACGGCGCCGCAATGATCGTGTCGCGCAGCGCGCACACCGGGATCGAGGAACGCGACTGGCGTCCGATCACCGCGGGCGGCGAGAGCGGCTCGATCGCGCCCGATCCGGCCGATTCCAACATCGTGTACGGAAACACCGTTGTGCGCGAGGATCTGCGCACCGGCCAGACGCGCACGCTCGCGCCGACCACCGCGCGGCCCGGGGTGTGGCGCAGCGAGTGGACGCAGCCGCTCGCCTTCGGCCCCGGCGGCGCGCTGTACACCGCGCACCAAGTCGTCTTTCGCAGCCGCAACGGCGGCTTGCACTGGGAGACGATCTCGCCCGATCTCACGCGCCCGCACGCCGGCGTCCCGGCGACGCTCGACCCGCCGGCCGCCGCCGACGCCGACGGACCCGAACCGCGCGGCGTCGTGTATTCGATCGCGCCGTCGCCCATCGACGGGCGCGTGATCTGGGCCGGCACCGATGACGGGCTGGTTCACGTTACGTCCGACGGTGCCCGCGCGTGGCGCGCCGTGACGCCGCCGGGCGTCTCGGCGTGGAGTCACGTCGACGCGATCGAAGCGTCGCGTTTCGATACGGCGACGGCGTACGCCGCGGTCGATCGGCACCGCCTCGACGACGACCGGCCCTACATCTACGTCACCCACGATTTGGGGCGCACGTGGCGGGCCGCGGCGCGCGGGATCCCGGACGGGAGCTTCGTCTACGTCGTGCGCGAGGATCCGCAGCGGCGCGGTCTGCTCTACGCCGGGACGGAGACCGGCGTCTTCGTCTCGTTCGACGACGGCCGGTCGTGGCAATCGCTGCGGCTCAACCTGCCCGTCGTCTCGGTGCACGACATCGCCGTTCACGGCTCGGACCTCGCGCTCGCGACGCACGGCCGCGGGTTCTGGATCCTCGACGACGTCGCGCCGTTGCGCCAACTCGCGGCCGATCCGTCAGCCGGCGCGCGGCTGTTCCGGCCCGGCGACGCGGTGCGCATCCGGCCCTACGACGACGAGGCCGAGGCGTCGCCGCCCGAAGTCCCGATGGGCGAGAATCCACCCAACGGCGCGTACATCGACTACGTCGTCCCCGCCGGCGCGTCCGGTGCGGTGACGCTCGAGATCGTCGACCCCGCGGGCCGGCTCGTGCGGTCGTGGTCCAGCGGCGACACTGCCGCCCCGGCCGATCCGAACAGTGTCGCGTTCCCCGCATACTGGGTCGTCGCGCCGGCGGCGCTGTCGGCCCTGCCGGGGATGCACCGCTTCGTGTGGGACTTCCACGCCGCGGCGAGCGCGACGGGCCGCCGGCGCCGGCGCGCGGGTGGCCCGTTGGTGCCGCCGGGGCGCTACACCGTGCGCATGACGGTAGGCGGCCACACCGCGAGCCGGCCGCTCGTCGTGCGGCGCGATCCGCGCATCGCGGCGAGCGAGGCGGACCTCATCGCGCAGTACGCGCTCGCGCGCGACATCGACGCCGAGCTGGCGCGGGTGCAAGCCGCCGTCACGCAGGCGGCCGAGGCGCGCAAGAAACCCGGCGCCGACGTCGCGCGCATCGACGCGATCGCCGGCGTTCCGCCCGCCGCCGACCCGCGCAACTCGGTGGGCACCCCGGCGACACGATTCACGACCCTGCGCTGGTACGCCGCCGCGCTGGGTGAGCTGTACGGCTCGCTCGAGAGCGCCGACACGGCGCCGGCCGCCGACGAGCGCGCGGCCTGGGCATCTCTGCGCACGAGGGCCGAAGCCGCGCTGCGCGCGTGGGGTCAGCTCCCGAAGTAGCCGAGCCCGCGCGCGTTACGTTCTTGCTGCGGCCCACGATTCGACGGCGGCGACGAACTCGCGCGCGCGGGCGAGCAGCGCGCCCCCTTGTGCGAGCAGCAGGTTGCCGCCGATGAGCAGCATCGTGTCGGGCCCGTAGTAGTCCAACAACTCGGGGACGCGGTCGAGGCGCATGCCACCGGCGGGCACCGGGAGTGCCGGCCGCACCGCACCCCACGGCGCGCGCGCCGCGGCGGCCAGCGCGCCGCACTCGTCGCGGCTGTAGGCGAAGCGGCCGCCGTAGTTGACGAAGATCGGCGCGTCCGCGCCCAACAGCCGAAAGATTGTGCCGAACAACAGCGCCGGCGCGATCCGTGCGGCGCCGCCGAACGCCGGATGCGCCAAATAGACGAACTCCGGGAACTCGTCGACGAGGTCGCGGAACGCCGGCAGGCCGAGCAGCATCGGCGCGACGAGGACCACGCGCACCCCGGCGTCGCGCGCGACGTGAGCGCGTTCGCGCAGCACGCCCGGCGTGCCGATCAGATGCGGCGCGTAGAACGCCGGCTTGCCCGTCGCCGCCGTAGCTTCGGCGATCGCCGCCTGACAGGCCGGGACGCGCTGCGCGAACGGCGAGTAGACTTGGTCGGCGATGCCGTGGTCGTCCTTGACGATGTCGACGCCGGCGAGCGCGAAGGTGCGGCACATCGCCGCGAGCTGATCGACCGTCATCCCCTGCGGCTTCATCGCCGCGCTGGTCAGCGGCCGACGTGGCGCGTCGAGGAGCGCGCGGATCCCGGCGATCCCGTGGCGCGGTCCGGGAAAGATCGCGAGCAAATCCGGCGGCAGGTCGATGTCGACCAACTGCACGTTCTCCCACAGCGAGCAGTTGCCGAAGACCATGTTGATCAGCTGCGCGGTCTCGTAACCGGTCGTCTCGACCGCGATCTCCACCGCGACGCGGTAGCGTTCGGGGCCGGCCGGCTCGATCGACGCGACGCGTGCCACGATGTCGTCGCGAATACGCGGATCGTGAATCGCCTCGAGCGGGCACTCGACGCTCTGCTCGATCGCCAGCGCCTGCGCGCGCCCCGCGATCCCCGCGGCATCGGAGCCGATCAGGTAGGTTGCGGTCAGGCGCTCCAAGGCCTCAGCTCCCGGTGCCCTGATAGCGCTGGATGCCGAAGCGCCAGAAACCGTAGGCGAGCGCCACGGTGAGCGCGCCGACGAGCGGCGTGAACAAACCGATCGCCGGGTTGAGGTGCAACCCGTCCTCGCTCTTGTGGAGCAGGTACGTGGCCGGGAAGTAGTTCATGAACGCGAACGGCAACACGAACGCGAGCACGACCCGCACGCCGCGCTGGTAGATCGAGATCGGATAGCGCGAGAACTCTTGCTCCAGCGACATGAACACCCAGCGCAGCGAGTCGACGCGGGTGAACCAGAACGACGCGGTCGCGATCGCCAGGTTGATCCCGAAGTCGATGAGCGCGCCGCCGATCGCGACGAGCGGGACGTACGTGACGAGCAGCCAGTCCACGCGCACGCCGGCGAACGGCGTCACCACGCAGAAGTACGCGATCGCCAGGATCAGCTCGTCGGGCCAGATCTGCTGCGGCACGGTGATCGCTTGAAACAGCGGGTCGAGCGGCCGCACGAGGAAGCGGTCGAAGCGCCCCTCGCGCACGAACTCCGGGACGCTGCCGACCGTGAAGAAGGTCGTGTTGTGCAACCCGTGTCCGAGCATCCAGAGGCCGTACATGAACGCGGTCTGCTTGAAATCCCAGCCGTTGATCGACGGGAAGTTGCGCAGCGTCACCCACAGCGCCGCGATAGCGGTGGCGTGGTAGATCACGGTGAACCCCGCCCACATGAGGAAGTTCGCCCGGTACTCCAGCATCGTGAGCAGGTTGATCCGCCAGTAGCGTGCGTACGTCGCCAGGTACACGCGCCAAGCGTTCCGTCCGCGAGGCGGTCGTCCCCGTCACGACGCCGTACCGCCTCGATCTGACCGCGGTCGCGCTGCGGCGCCTCTCCACCAACGTCGTCGACGTCTTCGAGGACGGTGCGTACCGGCGGCTGCTCGGCGATCCCGCAGCGCCGGCGTTGCTGCGCGTCGAGCAGGTCGCGCCCGACGCCCTCGCGGTCTCGATCGAGGGTCCCGGTGCGGAGCCCTTCGATCCCGCCGCGATCGTGCGGCGCGTGCTGGGGACCGACGTCGACCTCGCGGCGTTCTACGCCGGAGTCGCGGCGGTGCCGTGGCTCGACCGCATCGCCCGCGCCGCGCGCGGCGTCAAGCCGCCGCGCTATCCGTCACTGTGGGAGACGGTGTGCAACGCGGTCGTTTACCAGCAGGTTTCCATCCACGCCGCCGGGGCGATCCTGCGGCGGGTCATCGAGCGCAACTCGAGCGAGGTGCGGACGAACGGGACGCGGCTCTTCGCGTTCCCGGCGCCGCGGACGTTGCTCGAAGCCGAGCCGGCGGCGCTACGCGCCGCGGGGCTATCGGTGAACAAGATCGCCGCGCTCAAGGCAGTCGCCGCGGCGCTGGCGGACGGCGCGCTCGACGAGGCCGTCCTCGAGCGCATGCCCACGCCCGAGCTGATCGCCGCGCTCGTGGCGCACAAAGGCATCGGTCCCTGGACGGCCGCCGTCGTCGCGTTGCGCGGCTTCGGCCGGCTCGACGTCTTTCCGATGAAAGATTCCGGCGTCGCGGCGGCGCTGCGCGCGCTCTCTGGCGATCCGGCGACGCAGGCCGAACCGATCATCGCCGCGCTCGCGCCGCAACAGGGGATGCTGTACTACCACCTCTTGCTGGGCCGCTTGAACGCCACCGGCGAAGTCACCCTAAGCGGGATGTAGGCTCCCGGCGCGGGCAGGAACCGGTGGAACCGGACCGCACCTCAACCGGGTCACGGGAGATCACCATGGCAACCCAAACCGTTCCCGTCTTCGCGGTCCAGCGCGCCGCCGACCGCGCGTTCTTCGATTTCGGCTGGCTGCGGACGCATCACTCGTTCAGCTTCGGCGACTACGTCGATCCCGCGAACACGAACTGGGGCGCCCTGCGCGTCTTCAACGACGACACGGTGCTGGCCGGACAGGGGTTCCCCACCCATCCGCACCGCGACATGGAGATCGTCACCTACGTGCTGCACGGCGAGCTCGAGCACCGCGACTCGCTGGGCCACCACGGCGTCGTTGCGCCGGGCGGGGTTCAGTACGTGAGCGCCGGCAGCGGCGTGCGGCATAGCGAGTTCAACCACTCGACCGAGCGTGACGTCCACTTCGTGCAGATGTGGGTGCTGCCGCGCAATCCCGGCGGCGTCCCCGGATACGGTCAGCGCTCGTTCGAGGCCGCCGAACGGCACAACCGCTGGCTGGTCGTCGCCGGCGGCGAGCCCGCCGTCGAAGCGCCCGTGGCGCTCAACGCCGACGCGACGCTGCGCGTCGCGCGGCTCGAAGGCGGGCGGGTGACCCACGCGTTCGCAAGCTCGCGCTACGGTTTCTTGTTCGTCGCCGGCGGCGAGGTGACCGCGAACGGCACGCCGCTCGGGGCGGGCGACGCGGTGCGAATGCAGGGCGGGCGCGAGCTGGAGGTCGCGGGCAGCGGCGAGCTGATCCTGTGGGACGTTCCGCCGGCGGCCGAGGCGGGCGGAGCATGACGCCCGGCGCGTGCGAGCATGCGGCGACGATGAAGAACCCCGCGCCACGGACGCCCGACGGTTGCGAGGAGTGCCTCGCGCTCGGTGACGAGTGGGTGCACCTGCGGCTGTGCGAGGAGTGCGGGCACGTCGGCTGCTGCGACGACTCGAAGAACAAGCACGCGACGAAGCACTTCCGCGCGACGCGGCACCCCGTGATCCGGTCGTTCCAGCCCGGCGAGCGATGGAAGTTCTGTTTCGTCGACCAGGCCATGTGGGAGTGATGTGGGAGCCGTTCAGCGAAGCTGCGCGTCACGTGATCGTGCGGGCGCAGGAGATCGCGCAGATGTTCGGCTCCTCGAACATCGGCACCGAGCACATCACGTTCGCGCTCGGCGAACTCGACGATGCGGTCGGCGAAGCCTTGGCGCAAACGGTCGACCGTGATGCGATCCGCGAGCGCCTCGGAGTGGTGAGCGCAAACCCCGTCAGCGAGATGGTTTTCACGTCGGGCGCCAAGCACTCGATCGAGCGCGCCTTCGAAAACGCCCGCCGGCTCAACCACAACTTCATCGGCACGGCGCACATCGCGCTGGGGATCCTCGACAGCGGCGACGCGCCGCCGATGCTCGAAGGGAGCGACCCCGCCGCGTTACGGGCCACGCTCGAAGGCGCAGCCGAGGACGAACGAGCGGTCACGGAGCCGGCGGCGTGGCGCCAAACCGAGGGCGAGGACGACCCGCATCGCGCCGCTCGCGCGGTGCTCATCTCGCTGGGAGCGTTCCCGGACCTGCGCGTCCCAGGTACCCGGGCGAGCGTAACGATCCAGCCCCCGGGCGGACCGGAGCACCGTTGGTCCTGGACGTGCATCGACGAGTCCAAACCGCGATGAACGAACGCAGCTTGAGCACGCTGCCCGACGGGCTGCCGGTGCCCGTCGACGACGGCGCCGCCGCGCACTTGCCCGGAATGCGCCTGCCGCACATCGCGTTGGCAGCCACCGACGGCGGCGCCGTCGATCTCGCGGCGCTGTCGGGAACCGTCGTCGTGTTCGCGTACCCGCGCACCGGGCGGATCGGCGAACCGAGCCTGGTCGACGACTGGGATCAGATCCCCGGCGCGCGCGGCTGCACACCGCACACCTGCGGCTTTCGCGATCTGCACGCCGAGTTCGGCGCTCTGGGCGCGCGGGTGTTCGGGCTGTCGACGCAAGACACCGAGTATCAGCGCGAGATGGTCGAACGGCTGCACGTCCCGTTCGCGGTGCTCAGCGACGCCGAGCTCGCGCTGACGCACGCGCTGCACCTGCCCACGATGGACGTCGCCGGGCAGACGCTGCTCAAGCGCATCGCCTGGATCGCGCGCGACGGCGCGATCGTGCGCGTGTTCTACCCGGTGTTTCCGCCCGACAAAAATGCCGGCGAGGTGCTGGCGGCGCTGTGCACCCTCGGCGGCTCCTAACCGCCCAGCCGCGAGCAGGCGTCGACGAACTGCTGGCGCGCGGTCTGGTTTTGGACCGCGACGAGGTAGTCGCCGGATCGCAAGCTGTTCAGCGGCAACGCGACGACCGTCTCCGAGACGCGGCCGGTGAACGGGTTGAGCAACAGCGAGCGCGACGCGCCGGCGAAGTGCGGGTCGTGACAGTCGGTCCCGGAGTGCAGCGTGACGCGCGTCCCCGCGGTCGCCGGGTTCGCCAGCTGGACGCGGATGCGGCTGCGCGTGCTCCCGATGCGCTGCAGCGTCACGGTGCCGAGGTTCGTCCCGGAGCCGCGCCCCAGCAGCGCGTAGGTCACCGCCTGCGCCTTGAGCGTCGCATCGTGCGCGGCTTTGACCGCACTGGGCGAATCGGCGAACGCGGCGCCGGCGCCGAGGGCGAAGGCGGCGACGGCCGCGGCGGTGAGGACGAGCTGACGGCGCATCATGGCTCCTTGTACCCGCGGTTCGCGTCCGCGCTCAGCCCGGCCAGGCGCGGTCGACGATGGCTCGCGCGTCGGCGCCCGCGGGCAGGGTGCCGAACGCGATCCCGCCCTCGCCGCCCAGCCGCGCCGCGCAGAACGCGTCCGCGACCGCGCCCGGTGCGTGGCGCACCAGCAGCGACGCCTGCAGCGCCAGCGCCATCCGCTCGACGATCCGGCGCGCCCCGGCCTGTAACGTGGCCGGATCGGCGGCGAGCTCTTCGCGCAGCGCCGCCGCCGCGCGGTCGAGCCGCAGGTCGGCGCCGCGCGCGCAATCGAGCTCGTCAAGATAGGCGTTGCGCGACGCCGGCGCTTTGGCCAACGCGCGCAACAGGTCGAGCGCGTTGACGTTGCCGGAGCCTTCCCAGATCGAGTTGAGCGGCGCTTCGCGGTACAGGCGCGGCAGGATGCTCTCCTCGACGTAGCCGTTGCCGCCCAGACATTCGAGCGCTTCGGCCACCTGGGCCGGCGCGCGCTTGCACACCCAGTACTTGCCCAACGCGATCCCGACGCGCGCGAAGGCGGCCTCGCGCGGATCGCCGGCGGCGCGGTCGACGGCGCGCGCCAGCCGCAGCAACAGCGCCGTCGCCGCCTCCGACTCCAGCGCAAGATCCGCCAGAACGTTGCGCATGAGCGGCTGGTCGACCAGCAACGCACCGAACGCGCGGCGGTGACGCGCGTGGTGCGCGGCTTGCGCGAGCGCTTGGCGCATCAACGCGGCGCTGCCGGCGACGCAGTCCAAACGCGTGTGATTGACCATCTCGATGATCGTCGCGACCCCGCGGCCTTCGTCGCCGATGCGCAGCGCCAGGGCGTTGTCGAGCTCGATCTCGCTCGACGCGTTGGAGCGGTTACCGAGCTTGTCCTTGAGGCGCTGGATGCGAAAGGCGTTGCGCGTGCCGTCGGGCAGAATGCGCGGGAGGAAGAAGCACGACAATCCGCCCGCCGCCTGCGCCAGGACGAGGAACGCGTCGGACATCGGGGCCGAGCAGAACCACTTGTGCCCGGTCAAGGCGTAGGTGTCGCCGTCGAACGGCTCGGCGCGCGTGGTGTTGGCGCGCACGTCGGAGCCGCCGTGCTTCTCGGTCATGGCCATTCCGCACAGCGCGCCGCGCTTCTCGCGCAACGGCCGCAAGCCGGGCTCGTACGTCGTCGACGTCAGCACCGGCTCGAACAGCGCCGCCAGATCGGCCCGGCCGCGCAACACCGGCACCGCCGCGTAGGTCATCGAGATCGGGCAGCCGTGCCCGGACTCGACCTGCGACCACACGTAGAAGCGCGCGGCGCGAGCCACGTGCGCGCCTTCGCGCGGGTCGCGCCACGGTGCGCCGTGCAGCCCCTGCGACACCGCGGTTTCCATGAGCCGGTGCCAACTCGGGTGAAACGCGATCTCGTCGATGCGGTTGCCGAAGCGGTCGTGCGTGCGCAGCTCGGGCGGAAAACGATTCGCCTCGAAGCCCCATTCGATCGCCTGTTCGGAACCGGCCAGCGTGCCCAGCTCGTGCAGCGCGTCCTGGGACCAGGCGGCGCCGTCACGGCGCACGCCTTCGAGCAATGCGGCGTCCCGTGCGGCAACGTCGTACGCGACCAGCAGCGGCGGCTGATTGGTCACGTCGTGCGTGGCGCGGATCGGGCGGTCGATCGTGTCCATGGCCGCAGGCACCCTTCGCCCCGCCGCAGCCCGGGACCGTCAGCGCGAGGCGACCAGGATTCGGGCGCGTCGAGGGACGATGATCCAGGCATGACAAGCTCTCTCCGTTTCGCCGGAGCGGTCGCGCTTTGCGCCGCACTGCTACTGACCGCCTGCGCGAAGAAGACCGATCAGACGACGACGACGTCGACCGACTCGACGCTGACGGCGACGGGCGCGCCGGCCTCGGGCGCCGGGGCGACGGCCGCGCCGGGTGCCGCGGCGACCGCTGCGCCGGGTGCCGCGGCGACCGCTGCGCCCGCCGCGACGACGGGGGTCAAGGTCGACATGAAGTCGTCGACCGGCGGGGCCGGCGGTTACATCGATCTGCCGGTGTACCCGGGAGCGAGCGAGAGCAAGGACCAGGCGATGTCGATGTCCGCCAACGGCGGCTCGTTCACGGTCAAGGTCTACACGACCGGCGACGATGCCAAGAAAGTCGCCGATTGGTACAAGTCGCACCTCCCGGCGGCGTGGAAGGGCGGCGTGATCACCGCCGGCGACAAGACCGTCGGCACGTTCGGCAACGACGTCAGCGACGGCAACCAGTCGGTCGTCGTGGCGAATCAAGACGAACACACCACGCGCATCCAGCTCGCAACCAAGCACGGAAAGTAGCGCTCCTCAGCCGCCTTGGACGACGACGCGGTTCGCGGCCGCGCGCCACACCAGCCACGAGAGCAGCCCGAACACGACGCACCAAGCGGTTTGGAGCGCCAACGCCGCGACGTAGCGCGAGGGCGGAATGTTCCCCAGGTAGATCAGCAACGGCGTCGAGTAGATCGCCGCGAACGGCAGCGCCAGGACGAACTTCTGGAGCAGGCCCGGGAAGAAGATGAGCGGCACGATCTGCCCGCCCAGCAAGTCGCTCGCCCAGCGCACCATGAGCTGGATCGCGAACGTCTCGAGCGTCCAGAACGCGACGCAGTTCATCAAGAAGTTCAGCAAGAAGTTCACCAGGTATCCGAGCAGGAAGCTCAGCGCGAACGCGGCCAGCACCGCCGGCGACGGCACGTCGATGTGCACCAAGAACAGTGCCAGCGCCAGCGTGGGCAGGATCAGCAGCGCGTGCAAGAGCGTCATCCCGACCCCGTCGCTGAAGAAGTACAACGGCAGGCTGATCGGCTTCATCAGGTCGGTCGCGATCGTGCCTTCACGGATCTTGTCGCGGATCTGGCGCGTCCCGTCGATCTCCAGCACCAGCGACATCAACAGCGCGACGGTGGTGTAGGTGAGCACCGCGTGCAGCGGGACGCCGGCCGGCGCCGTGTTCTGCGCGTAGAGGGCGGTCCAGACCGCCTTCATCAGATAGAGCCGCACCAGCAGCGACCCCACGTTGGTGAAGACCTCCATGCGGTAGGTGGCTTCGCGCGAGAACGCCTTGGCGGCGAAGGCGATGTACGGGGCGGCGAGGTCGCCCAGGGAACGCGGCGGCGGCGCCAATCGTATGAGAGACATATGCTAGCAGCTGCCGTGCTCATCGCGCTCGCCGGCGCGACCTTTCAGCCCGTGACCGCGGCGACGACCGCGCAGCCCGCGCAGGTCTTCGTCCGAGACTCCTCGGCGCAGGCGGACACCGGAGAGAATCCGCATGACTGGGGTCTGCGCCCGCCCGTCGAGAACGACTCGGACGCCGCCCAGCTCTTCAACGCCCGGGGCGAGTCGATCCACGCCGGGCTGGGCGTGTGGCGGACCGCATCCGGCACGGCTTCGTTCACGCCGGGAGCGCAGACGACGCGGGTGCGGACCACGTTCGTGGGGCTGCTCCCGAACTGCCGCTACAGCCTGTTCGTGCGCCAGCTTGCCGGCCGGGCGGGGGCGGTATTCCTTCCGCTCGACCTCGTCGGCGCGGCGAACAGCTTCAACGCCGACAGCGCCGGCAAGGGCGACTTCAGCGTCGACTCGCCGCTGCAGTTGCCGACCGGGTCGCAGCTGGTCCTGGTCTATCACAGCGACGGCGCGGATCATCAGTCCTCGATCGGCGTCCTCGGAACGAACGCGCATCCGCAGCTGATCACGCGGGTGCCGTAAGCGGCGCGTCGCTGTAGCCCTCGAGGTAGATGCGCCGGATGATCGATTCGAGCTCCGGCTCCTCGATCGAAAGGTCGCGCACGCGGTAGCGGTCGGCGACGCGCCGAATCAGCACCTCGGCCGAGACGCTGCGCCGGTCGAAGCGCAAGCGCACGACGTCGCCCTCGCGTGACTCGACGTCGGCGCCCTCGACGGCGACCTCAGGCGTCGGCTCGGCGAAGGTGACCACCAGCGTGCGATGCGTGCCGTAGCGGTCGCGTAAGGCCTCGATCTCGCCGTCGTAGACCAGCGCCCCGTGGTCGATGAGCACGATGCGCCGGCACAGTCGTTCGACGTCGGCGAGGTCGTGCGTCGTGAGGATGAAGGTGGTCCCGCGCTCGCGGTTGACGCGCGCGACGAACTCGCGAATCGCCTCCTTGGCCACCAAATCCAACCCGATCGTCGGCTCGTCGAGAAACACGATCGCCGGATCGTGCAGCATCGCAGCTGCGAAATCGCCGCGCATCCGCTGACCCAGCGAGAGCTGCCGCACCGGCGTGCGCAAGAACGGCCCCATGTCCAGCGTCTGCGTGAAGTGATCGAGGTTGGCGCGGTAGCGCTCAGCCGGAATGCCGTAGATCGCGCGCAGCAGCTCGAACGATTCGACCAGGGGCAAGTCCCAATACAGTTGCGAGCGCTGTCCGAACACGACGCCGATGTTGCGCGCGTTGCGGCGGCGCTGCGCGTAGGGAACCAGGCCGGCGATGCGCACGCTGCCCGAGGTCGGAACCAAGATCCCCGTCAGCATCTTGATCGTGGTCGACTTGCCGGCACCGTTGGGGCCGATGTAGCCCACCAGCTCGCCCTCGTCGAGCGCCATCGTGATGCCCTCGACGGCGACCTTGTCCTCGTATTGGCGCGAGAACAGGGTGCGCAGCGTTCCGGCTACGCCGGGGCGGCGCACGACCGACCGGAACACCTTGCGCAGATCGCGCGTCTCGATGATCGGCATCCAGCGGGCCACCTTCTCGTCACCACGCGGCGGCCGCCTGCTGTGGTACGGTGTGAGCAGCACCATGACGAAGCGCAAGAAGAGCCCCAAAGCTCCGCCGAAAAAGCAGCCCGCTGCGCCGCTGTTGGGCCGCCTGGGCGCGGAGCAGTGGATCGCGGTGCGCCAGAAGAGCGGCGCCGGGCCGATGGAGCCCAAGCCGCGGCGCGGCACGCGCACCGAGCGCGAGCGTGAGGCGATCGAGCGTGAGGGCGGCGCAGCGGAGGGGAAGGACCTCTAGCTCGTAGCGAACGGCCGTCGGATGCTCCCCGACGCGCTCGCGCGGGCGCTGCGCGATGCTGCGTTCGTCGTCGTGCAAGCGCCGGCGGGATACGGCAAGACCACGAGCGTGCACGCGGCGCTCGCCGGCGAGCCGGACGTCGCATGGTATGACGCTGCGCCGTGGGAGGCCGACGCGTTTACCGCAACGCTCCTCGAGCGGGTGCGCGTGGTTCGGCCCGACGTCGGCCGGTTGACCCTCGCACTGGCCGAGCAAGGTGCCGCGGCCGAACGCCTCGGTGCCACCTTCGCCGAAGAGTTGCGCCACGTCGACGCGCCGCTGCGAATCGTCGTCGACGACGCGCACGTGCTGGGCGCGTCGTTCGCGGAGTTCGCGCGCGGGTTGGCCGCACGGATGCCGGCGACGGTGCGGCTCGTCCTGCTCGCCCGGGTACCGCTCGAGGTCGGGCTGCCCGAAGCCGTCGCGGCCGGACGCGGCGCGCTCGTCGATGCCGGCGCGCTGCGCTTTGACGTCGCGCGCACGCGCGCGCTGGCACGCTCGCTCGGCGCCGAGATCGACGACGCCGGGGCGCGGGCGCTGCTCGCACGTACCGAAGGTTGGCCGATCGCGGTCGCGCTGGCGCTGCGCACGCCCCCGGCATCGGATGCGCTGCTCGACGAGCTGGTCGCGCGCCGGCTCGACGCGCTCGATGCGCCGGACCGCGCGTTGCTCGAATCCGCGGTCGCGTACGAGACCGTCGAACCCGAGGTCGCCGCCCCCGCCGACCCGGCGTTCGAAGCGCGGCTCGCCGCCTTGGCCGCCGATGCTTCGCTCGTCGCGACCATCCGGGGCGGCTTCCGCGTCCACCCGCTGGTGCGCGAAGCACTGGCGCGGCGCATGAGCGAGCGTGACTTCGCCGCGCGCCACGGCGCCGCGGCGCGCGCATACGCTCGCGCCGGCCGGTTGCGCCCGGCGCTGTTTCATCTCGACCGGGCGCACGACCCCGCTGCGGACGTGGACTTCCTGCGCGAGCACGCGGCGGCGGCAGTGGCATCGGGGCTGGTCGACGGCGTGCGCGCGTCGCTCGGGCGAATCCGCGCCGCGCGCATCGACGAGCCTGCGCTGGTGGCCCTTAGCGACGGGTTGTTGGCCAAGGCGCGCGGCGACGACGGCCGCGGGTCGTTCGAGGGCGCCGCGCAAGCAGCGGAGCGGCGCGGCGATGACGCGCTTGCCTTCGCGGCGCGGCTGCAGTGGGTCGAAAGCGATCTCGCGCGCGGCGAGCCGGTCGATCCGCTGCGCATCGACGATCTGTTGGCGCGCGCGCCTGCTCAGGGTCCGGCTGCGCTGGGCCGAGCGCTCGTGCGCGCGGGCTGGGCCGACGCGGTCGCGGGAAACTTCGCGCACGCGCTGGCGCGCCTCGACACGCTGCCCGACGAGGGCGATCCGGCGGTTGCGGCCGATGTCGCGCCGCTGGCGGCGTACGCGCACGTCGCGCTGGGCGACTTCGAGGACGCCGAACGCGTCGCGAACGGTCTGATCGAGGCCTGGGCGTCGGGCGACGATCTCGTCCGCTACGCGGGGGCGCTGGTATGGGCGGCGCGCTTCGCGCTGTTGCGCGGCGAGACGACGGCCGCCTACGAGCTCGCGCGCGAAGGCGAGCGGATCGCGCGGCCGTTTGCGCTGCGCGCGCAAGCTGCGGCGCTGCACGCGACATTGGGCGAAGCGGCGCTGCATGCCGGGGACACCGTCACGGCACGCCGCGAGGCGCGCGCGGCGTTGCGCTCCGCCGATGCGGCTTGGTACGCGCGCGACGCGCAGCGCGCGCAGACCTTGGGGTCGCGGATTCTCGCGCGTGCCGACGCACTCGACGGGAACCTGCTCGCCGCGCTCGCCGCCAGCGGCGATGACGACCCGCCGGCGCGCGCCGATGCGGCGCTCTTCGCGGCACTGGCCGGTGCGAACGACGCGGTCGAACGCCGCGACCGCGCGCGCGTTGCGCTGGCCGAGGCGACGCCGGTCGACGGCGCCGATGCGGTCGCGTTGTGGTCGGCGGCGGAGATGCTCGACGCGCTCGATGCGCTCGCCGGCCGCGCCGTACAGACGCCGCTGCGCAGCGGGCCGTTCGAGGGACTGCTCGCGCGGCGCGCCGAGCCTGTGGGCCTCGCTGCGCTCGCCGCGATGGTCTACCGCGTCGCGCGCGGGACGCTCGCGCCGCCGGCGTTCGAGGACGCGTTCGCCGTGGCGACGCGCAGCGGTCCGCGGTTCGAGACGCACGTGCTGGCGCGCCTTGCCGCGCCGCATCTGCGCGGCCGTGCCGCGCCGGCGCAAGCCGAGCCGCCGCTCGAGACGCTGACGGGGCGCGAGCGCGAGATCCTCGAGCTGCTTGCGACCGGGCTGACCAACCGCGAGATCGCGCAGCGTCTGGTGCTCTCCGCACGAACCGTCGAGACGCACGTCGCGCGCGTCACCGGGAAGCTCGGCGTCAACTCCCGCGCCCGTGCCGTCGCCCGAGCCGTCGCGCTCGGGATCGTCGCCCTGCCGGCAGCCGCCCTCTGAGCGCGGAGGTCCGGCGCGGGGGAATCCTGCGCGCCGCAGGCGAGTATCACATTCTGTGACCCAGCCCGGTTCGAAAACCCCAATGATCCTCACCGTCGCCGCGCTGGGCATCGTGTTCGGAGACATCGGGACCAGCCCACTCTACACGCTCAAGGTCTGCCTCGGCTTGGCCGGTTCAAAGGGCGGACTCGCCGACGTGTTGGGGATCTGCTCGCTGCTGTTCTGGACGCTGGTGATCGTGGTGTGCATCAAGTACGCCACCTTCATCACGCGCGTCGACCACGAAGGCGAGGGCGGTATCCTGGCCTTGCTCGCGCTGGCTTCGCCGGCCCGCCAGAACGGCGCGATGATCCGGCGCACCGTGCTTACGGTGATCGTCATCATCGGTTCGTCGACGATGATCGGAGACGGCATCATCACGCCGGCGATCTCGGTGATCTCGGCCGTCGAAGGGATCGGCGTCGTCTCGTCGGCGTTTCACCCCTACATCGTGCCGATCTCGCTGGGCGTGATCGTCGGACTCTTCGCGCTGCAACGCGGCGGCACCGAGCGCGTCGGCGCGCTGTTCGGCCCGGTGATGCTCGCCTGGTTCGTCGTGATCGGCGTGCTCGGGGCGCTTGCGGTCGTGGCGCACCCCGAGGTCGTGCACGCGCTCGACCCGCGCTACGCGATGCAGTTCGCCGGGCGCAACGGTTTGGCGGGGTTCACCATCCTGGGCGGCGTGGTGCTCGCCGTGACCGGGGTCGAGGCGATGTACGCCGACCTGTCGCACTTCGGCCGCGGGCCGATCGTGACGGGCTGGTACACGCTGGTCTTTCCGGCGCTCGTGCTGAATTATTTCGGACAGGGCGCGAACCTGCTCAACGATCCGCGCACGATCGCCAACCCGTTCTACGCGTTGACGCCGGCCTGGGCGCTCATTCCGATGGTGGTGCTGGCGACGTGCGCGACGGTCATCGCCTCGCAAGCGCTCATCTCCGGGACGTTC
This sequence comes from Vulcanimicrobiota bacterium, assembly GCA_003140215.1. Lineage (GTDB taxonomy): Bacteria > Vulcanimicrobiota > Vulcanimicrobiia > Vulcanimicrobiales > Vulcanimicrobiaceae > Vulcanimicrobium > Vulcanimicrobium beijerinckii. The sequence goes on from PLJL01000004.1 coordinate 1,193,827, forward strand.
ACGCTGGTCGAACAGGCGATCGCGCTCAACCTCGCGCCGCGCGTGCTCGTCCAGCACACCTCGCACCGCTACAAGGGCCAGGTGTTCGTCCCGTCGGTGAACCGCTGGCTCGCCATCGGCTGCGCGATCCTGGTCCTAGGCTTCCGGTCCAGCGATGCGCTGGCATCGTTGTACGGGCTGGCGATCGGCTTCACGATGCTGTGCACGTCGCTGACGTATTTCGTCGTCATCACCAAGGTGCTGCACTGGAACCGCATCGCATCGCTCGCGCTGGTCAGCCTGTTCGTCGTCGTCGACGGAAGCCTGGTGCTGGCGTCGTTGCCGAAGGTGCTCGCGGGTGGCTGGATCCCGCTCACGACGAGCGCGGCGCTCGTCCTGATGAGCTTGACCTGGCTCGAAGGGCGGCGCTCGCTGTCCAAAGCGCTCGCGGAGCAGCAGACCCCGATCGAAACGGTGCTCGAGAAGCTGCCCGCCGGCGTCGGCGAGCACGGGACGATGGTCTTTCTCACCCCCGACCCACGCGGCGTGCCGTTCCTGGCGCGCCATCGCTGGATTCGCGACCGGGCTCAAGAGGAGCGCATCGTCATCTTGAACATCTCGCGCGCGCCGACGCCGTACTTGCTGACCGATCACGAACGGGTGACCGTCGAGCGGCTTTCGCTGCGGCTCGTGCGCGTCATCGCGCGTTTCGGCTACATGGAGGCGCCCGCGATCGGGCCGATCCTACGCTCGTGCGAGGCGTTCGGCCTCAATCTCGACCGTGACGACACGTCGTTCTTCTACGCGGACCCCAAGATCGAGCCGGCCGAGCACGGTGGGATGCCGGGTTGGCGGCGCGAGCTGTTCGCGGCGCTGCAGCGGAATGCACGCCCGCTTCCCGACGATCTCCACATCAAGGCCGAACGCCGCGTCGAGCTCGGCGTAACGGTTGCCATGTGATCGAATCCGGCGCCTGAGCGGGTAGGCTTCGGGAATATGGACACCACGGCCGCTGCCGCGCGTCTGCGCTCGAGCGAACCCGGTCCGGCGGGCGAGACGCGGATGGGCCCGCTCGCGCTGGCGGCGCTGGGCGTGGTGTTCGGCGACATCGGGACCAGCCCGCTGTACGCCTTCAAGCAATGTTTCACCACCGGCCGCGGTTTCTCGCCGGCGCCCGAGCACGTGCTGGGAATCCTGTCGCTCATTACCTGGGCGCTGATCCTGGTGGTGTGCGTGAAGTACGCCACGATCGTGCTGCGGGCCGACAACGACGGCGAAGGCGGAACGCTCGCGCTGCTCGCGCAGCTGCGGCCTACCAGCCGCGTCGGGATTCCGGCCCGGCTCACGTTCGTCGGGTTCATGCTGCTCTTTGCCGCCGGGATGGTGTTCGGCGACGGCGTGATCACGCCGGCGATCTCGGTTCTCTCGGCGGTCGAGGGGATCGGCGTCGCCACCTCGGCGGCGCAACCGTTCATCGTGCCGATCACCGTGGCCATCTTGCTCGGATTGTTCGCGGTGCAGGCGCGCGGCGCCGGGAGGATCGGCGCGGTTTTCGGCCCGGTGATGGTGGCGTGGTTCGCCGCGCTGGCGGCCGGCGGCGCGTTCGAGATCGTGCGCGACCCCCACGTGCTCGTCGCGCTCAACCCGCTGTACGCCCTCGCCTTCGTAGCGCGCAACGGCTTCGCGGCGATCCTCGTGCTCGGTGCGGTCGTCCTGTGCGTCACCGGCGTCGAGGCGATGTTCGCCGATCTGGCGCACTTCGGCCGCAACGCGATCCGCATGGCGTGGTATTGCATCGTGTTCCCGGCGCTGCTGCTCAACTACTACGGTCAGGGCGCGCTCACGCTGGCCGATCCCGCCGCCCTGCAGAACCCGTTCTACGCGATGTTTCCCGGCTGGTCGCTCATTCCGATGGTGATGCTGGCGACGGCGGCGACGGTGATCGCGTCGCAAGCGCTGATCACCGGGGCTTTTTCGCTCACCCAGCAGGCGGTACAGCTGGGGTACCTGCCGCGGCTCAAGGTCGTGCACACCTCGCACGCCGTCGAGGGGCAGATCTACATGCCGTTCGTCAACATGTGCCTGGCGATCGCGTGTCTGGCGCTGGTCTTCTGGTTCCGCAGCTCCGACCGGCTCGGTGCCGCCTACGGTCTCGCGGTGACCGTCACGATGCTCGCCGACTCGCTGACGATCGGGTGGGTGCTGCGGGGCCGCTTTGGGTGGCGGCTGGCGCAGATCGTGCCGCTGATCGCGCTCTTCCTCGTCGTCGATCTGGCGTTCTTGGCCGGCAACCTGCCGAAGTTTGCCGAGGGCGGCTACATCCCCGTCGGCATCGCGGTCGTGATCTTCACGCTCTTCACGACCTGGCTCTCGGGGCGGCGGCGACTCGCGACCGCGCTCGCCGCGCTGTCGACGCCGATCGCGGAGTTCGTGCGCGAGGTCAAGCAGAAGCCCGCTACGATCACCGACGGCACCGCGATCTTCCTGACGCCGCATCCCGAAGGGATCCCGTTCATCCTGCGCCACCACTGGCTGCGTTCGCGCGTGCTGCGCGAGGAAGTCGTCCTGCTCACCCTCGTCAACCACCGCCGGCCTTACGTCGATCCGGCCGAACGCGTGCACGTCGAGCAGATCGTCCCGCGGCTCACCCGGATCACCGCGCACTACGGGTTCATGGAGACGCCCGACGTCGGCGACGTCCTGAGGCGCTGCCGCCCGCAGATCCCGCGCGCGATCGACCTCGAGGACGCCGACTACTTCTTGGCGCGTCCGCGCATCGTCCCCGACACCGGACCGCGCACCTTCCCCAAGTGGCGCCGCTGGCTGTTGAGTTACATGATGCGCAATGCCAACCCGCTCACCGATTCGCTGGGGATCCCGCCCGACCGCATCATCGAGTTCGGCGTCGCGCTCAAGGTCTGACCGGCCGCTGCGGCGAGTTGTACCGGATGCAGAGCGAGGTCGACCTGGTTCTCGATGCGCACGCCGTCAACGGCGAGTGCCCGACGTGGTGCGCTGCCGAGAACGTGGTGTACTGGTGCGACACCTTCGCCGAGAAGCTGCACCGTTACGATCCGGGCACCGGGACGGACGAGGAATGGACGATGCCGGCGTGGACCGGATCGTTTGCGCTGGGCTCGGGAGACCGCATGCTCATCGCGCTGCGTACCGGTCTGTTCCGGTTCGACCGCCGCACCGCTCGGCTCGACGCGTTCGCTCCCGCCCCGTTCGACGCGCGCCGCTTCTTCTGGAACGACGGCAAGGCCGACCCGCTGGGCCGCTTTTGGGTCGGTCCGGCATATGGGCCGCTCGACCGGCGCGGCGAAGGCCCCAAGGTCGCGCCGTTGTGCCGCATCGCTCCCGACGGCACGCACGTCGCGAAGTCGCCGCCGGTGCGCATCTCGAACGGGCTGGCCTGGAGCGCGGACGGACGCATCATGTACCATGCCGACACCGCGGCGTGGGAGATCTACGCGCACGACGTGCTCGACGCCGAGCGCGGCATCATCGGGGAGCGGCGCACGTTCGCCCGCGTCGAGGTACCGCGCGGCGGCCCCGACGGCGGCGCGACCGACACCGCCGGCTGCTATTGGAACGCGGTCTACAACGCCGGCAAGGTCGTGCGCTTCACGCCTGACGGCCGCATCGAGCGCGAGGTGCGGATCCCGGTCGCCGCCGTGACGATGATCGCCTTCGGCGGCCCCGGCCTGCGCACGGCCTACGTCACCACGGCCAACCCGCCCGGCGCCGAACCGCAACCGCTGGGGGGCGCGCTCTTCGCCTTTGAGGCGCCGGCGCCCGGGGTTGCGATCCCGCTGCTCGACGACGGCTACTTCAAATGATCGGCGACCGGGACCGCGATCATGTCGACGACGTCGGCGTCGTCGATCCGGATCTCCAGGATGTCGGGAACCTCGGCGGCGGGGTGCAGCGAGAGCTCCAAGCGCGCGTCGTCGTGCAGGCTGAGCGTCGCCCACACGCCGCTGCGCTTCCACGTCGCGGTGTTCTCGGGCGCGTCGTCGCGGCTGATCTCACCCGCGACGTCGGACCGGATCTCACGGATGCGGCGGTCGACCTGCGCGACTCGCTGCTCGAAGCTCGGACTCGCCATACCGCGGCGTAGGACTCACGGGCAGCGGTCTCCTTCGCCCGCCGGTGATCGAACGGTCGCAGTCGAACTCCGGCGGCATGATCGTCACGATCTCGCGCGCCTACGGCGCGTCCGGGCAGGCGGTGTCGCGCATCGTGGCCGAGCGCCTCGGGTACCGCCTGGTCGACGAGCAGCTGCCCGTCGTCGCGGCGTGGCGGCTGGGCACGTCGGCCGAGGTGGTCCAAACCGTCTCCGAGCGGCCGCGGGGGTTCGGGGAGCGGGTGCTGGCCAATCTGGGCGGAGGGATACCGGAGGCGGCGCAGCCGCCGGCGGCCGACGACTTTCCGGCCGATGCGCGGCGCGCGATCGAAGCGGCCGTGCGCGACGAAGCCGCGGGCGGAAGCGTCGTGATCGTCGGGCGGATGGCGAGCGCGATCCTCGGGCCGCGCACCGACGTAGTGCGCGTCTTCATCCAGGCGCCGCTGGCCTGGCGGGTGGCGCACGTCGCCGAGTCGCTCGCGGTCGACGAAGCCGCGGCGCGAGCCGAGATCGCGCGCATCGATGAGGCGCGCCGGAACTACGCGCGCGAAGGGTATCGCGTCACCTGGGGCGATCCGCGCAACTACGACCTGGTCCTGGACTCGTCGCGTTTCGGGGTCGACGGCAGCGCCGAGATCGTGATCGGCGCGGTGCGCGCGGCAGCAGTTTGAACGCAGAACCGCGGATACCCGATCGCCGCCCCGGCTTTCTCGACCCGTTCCGCTTCAAGAATTTCAGGCTCTTGTGGGGTGGGCTGCTGGTCTCGAACTTCGGCACCTGGGTGCAGTTCACCGCGCTGGGGTACTACGTCGCGTCGCTGGCGCCCAACGCGCGCATCGGCGCGCTCGACATCGGGCTCATCGGCGCAGCGCGCGCGCTGCCGGTGCTCGTGCTCTCGCCGCTGGCCGGCGTCGTCGCCGACCGCTACCCGCGCCGCTTGGTGCTCTTCGTCACCAACGGGATGACGTCGGTGCTGTCGTTCGTCATCTTCGCGCTGATCGCCACGGAGCACGCTCCGCTGTGGGCGCTCATGATCACCAGCGGGATGAACGCCGCGACGCAGGCGTTCGACGCCCCGGCGCGCCAGAGCTGGGTGCCGCTGATGGTTCCGCGCGAGATGGTCGGCGGCGCGATCGGGCTGAACTCGGTCGCGTTCAACGCGCCCAGCGTCGCGGGCCCGCCGCTGGCCGGCTTGCTCATCGCGGGGATCGGCGTCGCGCCGTGTTTCCTGGTGAACGCGCTCACCACGCTCGCCGTCGTGATCGCGCTGGTCTTCATGAAACCCGCGCCGCCTTCGAGCACGCATCGCGGCAACGTCTTCGCGGCGATTCGCGAAGGCGTGCGGTTCCTGGTCGAGCATCCGGTGCTGCGCTGGGTGGTGCTCTTGCTGGTGGTCAGCTCGGTCACGATCCGGCCGTACAACTTCTTGCTGCCGGCGTATGCGGTGCACGTCATCCATACCGATGCCAAAGGACTGGGCTGGCTCATGGCGGCGACCGGATTGGGCGCGATCGCCGGAGCGTTCTTCACCGCGGCGACCGGCGCCGACCGGCGCGGGCGAATCTGGGTCGGCTCGGCGGTCCTGGGCGCGGTCGGCGTGGCCGCGCTCGGGCTGACGACCTCGTTCGGTCTGGCCGCGGTGTGCCTGATGGTGATCGGCCTGGCCACCATGAGCTTCATCGGTTCCTCGAACATCTTGCTGCAGACGCTCGCGCCGGACGAGATGCGGGGTCGCGCGATCTCGGTGTACTCGATGATCTTGCTGGGCCTGGTGCCCTTCGGTTCGCTGATCGTCGGGGCGCTCGCCACCGTTTTGGAGCTGCGCTGGACGTTCGTGCTGGCGGGCATCATCGCGCTGCTGTTCGCGCTGTGGATCGGGTTGGCCAAGCCGCAGGTGCGCGACGCATGACCGGGGTGCTGCTGGTCTCGATCCTGGCCGCGATCGTGGCCCTCGCGCTGCTGGCGAAGAAGCTGCGCGTCCCGTACCCCGTCGTCTTCGTGCTGGGCGGGATCGCGCTGGCGCTGATCCCCGGCGTGCCCGCGATCGAGCTGCGGCCGGATCTGGTCTTTCTGCTGTTTCTGCCGGCGCTGATCTTCGGCGACGGCTGGACGACCGACTATCCCGCGTTCAAACGATTCTACCAGCCGATCTTCATGCTGGCGATCGGGCTGGTCGCATTCACCTCGGTGATCGTCGCGTACGTCGCGCACTGGCTGATGGGTTTTCCGCTCGCGCTCGGGTTCGTGCTGGGCGCGATCCTCTCGCCGACCGACGCGGTCGCGACCGACGCGATCGCCGAAGAGGTTCCGCTGCCGCGCACGCTGCTCACGATCATCAGCGGCGAAAGTCTGGTCAACGACGCGACCGGCCTGGTCATCTACCGCTTCGCGGTCGCTGCCGTCCTGACCGGCGCGTTCTCACTGCTCGACGCGACGCTGCGCTTCGTCTACGTCGTCGTCGCCGGCGTCGCGGTCGGGCTCGCGGTTGGATGGCTGATCGCAAAGATCTCCATCGCGATACGCAAAGCCGGGCTGGCCGACGAGCTGATCTTGGTCTCGATCTCGCTGGTGACGCCGTTCGCGCTGTACGTCCCGGCCGACGCGATCGGCGCGTCGGGCGTTCTCGCCGCGATGGCGGGCGGGATCTACATGAGCGGCAAGTCTTCCCAGATCTTCGACGCCGACGCGCGGATAGCCGCTGCTTACACGTGGAACCTGTTGTTCTTCGCCTTCAACGGCGCCGCATTCGTGCTGATCGGATTGCAGCTTCCCGCGATCGTGCGTGCGCTCGCACCCTACTCGCTCGCGACGGTGATCGGTTCGTCGCTGGTGATCGCGCTCGCGGTCATCCTGGTGCGCTTCGTGTGGATGTTTCCGGCCGCGTACGGACGGCGCTACCTCTTCCCGAAAATTCGGGAGTCCGAAGGTCCCGATCCGCCGTGGCAGTCGATCTTCGTGATGAGCGCGGCGGGGATGCGCGGGATCGTCTCGCTCGCCGCGGCGCTCGCGCTGCCCGAGGTGATCGCGCCGGGCGTCCCGTTTCCGCAGCGCAGTCTGATCCTGTTCGTTACCTTCGTCGTGATCCTGGTGACGCTGGTCGGCGAAGGGCTCGCGCTGCCGTGGCTGATCCGGCGCTTGGGCGTCACCGGAGACGACGAGGACGAGCAGGCCGTCGCGGCGGCCCGCGTGCAGCTCGCCCAAGCGGTCCGTGACCACTTGCACGCGCTCGAGCCGTCGTTCGCGTCGCCCGCAGAGTGGGAGGTCGCGGGCCGGCTGCATGCCCACTACGAGCTGCGCGTCGCGCACTTCACGGCGCACGCCGGTGGAACCGTACCGGACGGCGACGCGCAGCAGCACGAGATCGAGCGTCGCCTGCGCCGTGAGGCGTACGCCGCCGAGCGCCGCGCCCTGGAGAACCTGCGGCACGCCGGCACGGTGACCGACGACCTCTTCCGCCATCTGCAGTGGGACCTCGACCTCGCGGAGTCTCAGCTCGGGTAGCGAAGCGCGGCGTATGAAGAGGTCGCTCGCCGTCGCCGCGCTCGCACTGCTGCCGCTCGCGGCGAGCGCGCAAGTTCCAATCCCCCGTCCCGGCATGCCCGCCGCGCAGGGAGGCATCACCGTGCAAGGGCACGGCGCGGTTCGCTATCCCGTGAAGACCGTACAATTCAGCGCGCAGGTCCGAGGTGCCGCCGACGAAGCCGGAGTCATCGCCGCGATGCGCGCCGCGGGGATCGACGATCCGGTCGTGGGCCCCGCCGGCGCCCAGCTCTACCGCGGCACCCAATCGATGTTGCGCGGGACGATCCGGGACGTGAGCCGGGCGAAGCTCGATCGCATCGGTACTGCGGCCGCGCAGTACATCGCGGCGCATCCCGGTGCCGCACTCGACGGCGTCAACGTCTTCGCGACGCCCGAGGAATGCGCCGCGCACGAGCAGGGTGCGCGCAGCGCCGCATTGGACGACGCGCGGCACAAGGCCGACGCGATCGCGGCACTCACCGGCGTCAGCATCGACGGCGTCGCCGCGGTCAGCGAAGCCGGCGGTTGCCCGTACGGGATCGACCCATCGATGGGCGGATTCGGTTCGGCGCAGCTCGACCTCGCCCGGCTGACGGCCAACGTCACCGTCATCGAGACGGTCACGTTCTCGATCACCACCGCGACCGGGCCGTCGCGCCGGCGCCCGCTCTGAGGGCGCTGGACCGGGCGACGTACGCGGTCGCCGGGATCACGCTGTGCGGTGTAAAGCTGACGATCGACCGGCTTGTCTCCGAGGCCGCGTTTCACCGCGTCTGGTCGCCGTCGATCTACGTCGCGCCGCTGGGCGCGGGTGGCCGGCTCGACGCGGTGGCGGCCGCGGATCGCAGCTACCTCGCGGTGCTCGTCGCCATCGCGTTGCCGTTCGTTGCGCTCGGGACCTGGCTTACGCTGGCGCGCCTGCGTTCCGCAGGTTGGTCGCCCTGGCTGGTGCTGCTCTTTTTCGTGCCGCTGCTGAACCTCGCGTTCTTCGCCGCGCTCTGCGTGGCGCCGCCGCGCGCCGCGCGTAGCGCCGGAGCCGGCGCGACGGCGGCCGCGTGGCGGCACTGGCTTCCCGGCTCGACGCTCGGCGCCGCTTTGGTTGCGACGATCGCCGTCGCCCTTGGAGCGGTCGCGTTCGTGGCGTTGTCGACGCGGGTTTTCGTCGACTACGGATGGGGCGTGTTCATCGCGCTGCCCTTCGCGCAAGGGATGCTCGCGGTGTGGCTCGCCGGCACGGCGCGCGGCCGAGCGCCCTCGCCCGCGGGCGCGATCGGGCTCGCGCTCGCCTCGGTCGCCCTGGCCGGCGCGTTGCTGCTGGCCTTCGCATTCGAGGGATTGATCTGCATCGCGATGGCCCTGCCGCTGGCTTTGCCGCTGGCGGTCGCGGGCGGGCTCGTCGGACGCGCCATGCTCACCCTGCCGATGCATCGTGCCGCTCTGCTCGTCGCGGGCGTCGCCGCACTCCCGATCGCGGCACTGGGCGCCGCGCCTTCGCCCGCGCGCGACGCGCCGCGCTACGCCGTCGTCACTCGGGTCGTCGTCGACGCGCCGCCCGAGCGGGTCTGGCCGCACGTGATCGCCTTCTCGCCGCTGCCGCCGCCCGACGATCCGGTGTTCCTGGCCGGCGTATCGTATCCGCAGCGTGCCCACATCGACGGATGGGGCGTCGGTGCGACGCGTTACTGCGAGTTCTCGACCGGCGCGTTCGTCGAGCCGATCACCGCCTGGGACGCGCCGCGCCGCCTGGCCTTCGACGTCACGCGCAACCCGCCGGCGATGCGCGAGCTCTCGCCGTGGGGCGCGATCGATACGCCGCACCTCACCAACTTCTTGGTTGCCGACGCCGGCGAGTTCCGCCTGAACGCGCTGGGGGGCGGCCGCACGGAGCTCGTTGGGACGACGTGGTATCGCCATCACGTCTTTCCGGCCGCGTACTGGCGGCTGTGGTCCGACGCGCTCATCCACCGCATCCACCTGCGCGTCCTCGATCACATCGCGCGGCTGAGCGTCGCGGGCCCGTGAACGTCGAGGCCGCGCTGGCTTACGCCGAGCGGCATGCGCTGCACGCGTTGGTGATCGCGCAGGGGGAGCGCATCGCGTTCGAGCGCTACAGCGCAGGCTACGATTCCAAACCCCACGCGCTGTACAGCGGGACGAAGAGCTTCTGGGGCGTGCTCGCGGTTGCGGCCCAAGCCGACGGGCTGCTCGATCTCGACGAAACGGTGGCGCGCACGCTGGACTCCTGGCGCGACGGTCCCAAGTCCCGCGTGTCGTTGCGCGACTTGCTCGCGCTGACCAGCGGGATCGGTTTCGGCGGGCTCGGCAGCGCCGTGCCGCCCTTTGCCGCCGCGATCGCCGTCGAGCTCAAGGACGAGCCCGGCGCGAAGTTCACCTACGGCGGCATCCCGCTGCAAGTGTTCGGCGCGGTGCTCGCGCGCAAGCTCGAGCCGGCGGGGCTCACGCCCAACGCGTATCTGCGCGAGCGCATCCTCGACCGGATCGGGCTGCGCATCGGTGCGTGGCGCGCCTTGCGCGACGGGAGCAACCCGTTGCCGACGGGCGCCTTCGTCGCCGCGCGCGAGTGGCTCAAGTTCGGACAGCTGGTCCGCGACCGCGGCGCATGGGAGGGCGAGAGCATCGTCCCCGCAGCAGCCCTCGCCCGCTGCTTCGAGGGCTCACGCGCGAACCCGCGCTACGGTCGGTGCTGGTGGCTCAGCCCGCTCGCCGATCGTCCCGACATCGTGTACGCGAGCGGCTCGGGCGGGCAGGCGCTCTACGTGCTGCCGGCCGACGGTGTGGTGGTGGTGAAGTTCGGCGACTCCGGATCGTACAAGCACGAGGCGTTCTTGAAGCGTCTGCTCGGCTGATGAAGTTCGCCCCGCGCGGGCGTGGTGGCGGTCGTCCCTGAAACGGAGCTGAGCGCGAACGAAAGGCGCGACCGCGGCGTAGGAAAAGAAGAGCGCGCCGCGAGCAGTGCTCGCGACGCGCTTCGTACCCTCGATGGGCCGGGTATCAGGCCGCTTTCTTGCGACCCGCGGTCTTTCTACGCGCCGTGCGACGAGCGCCGGTCTTACGAACGGCTTTCTTCGCTCCACCCTTGCGCGCCGCACCCTTGCGGCTGGTGCTCTTGCGCGCGGACGTCTTCTTGCGAGCGGCTTTCTTACGGCCACCGGCTTTCTTGCGTCCGGTCTTCTTGCGCGCCGCGCCCTTCTTGCTGGTGCTCTTGCGGGCGGACGACTTCTTGCGTGCGGCCTTCTTGCGAGGGGCGGCCTTACGCGGCGCGGCCTTCCGCGCGGATTTCTTGCGCGTCGACTTACGTTTCGACGCGGCCTTCTTTGCGGCCATGCGGTAGTGATACCGTTCCTTTCCGCGTCCGCGGTACCCGACGGACGCGCGGAGATCCGGCGGCACGGCCGCCGGCGAGTTGCATAGGTTATACCACTAATGCACACTCGCGCGCAACTTTCGCTCTTCGGCCGGAGGAATCGCGCGCGACGGCGTCGGCAGATGCGACGTTGCGAAGGAACCCGCGGGCAGGCCACGCAAGCGCTGGAACATGATGAGACGTGTGTTGGGCACCGCGTGCGCTTTGGTTTGCGCCGCGTCGATCTTCGCGCCGTTGTCGGCCCGCGCCGACGTGGCGGGAGCCTCTGCGATGAACTCGGGCCTGGTCGAACCGGCCAACGCGTCGCTCAAGCGCGTGCTGTCGGACATCAAGACCGAGCGCGATGCCGCGGCGCGGGACGTCGCGCAGGGCAATCCGCCCGGCGCGCCGCAGGCGCCGATCCACCGGCCGAGCCTACCGCAGGGCTTCACCTACAACCTCGACGTGTCGTTCGCGTACCCGCTGAGCAACGTCGGCTTCAACGCCGGCGACCCGGGCGGCGTGGATGCCGGCTTCGCCTACGCGTTCGACCGTACGCATCGCCTCACGGTCGGTTATTTCGAGATCCAGCAAGTCCCGGTGAACTTCTCCAACGTGAACGTCCCGTTCTACTTGCAAGGCTTCACCGGGCCGGGTACCAACCTGCCCGGCACCTCGCTGGGAACGGTCAACACCGGCGTCGTCGATGCGACCACCAAAGACAAGATCTTTCAGGTCGGGCTGCAGAACCTCTTCGTGATCGGCAACAAACTGCCGATCGTGATCACGCCGACCTACCTCGCCCATACCGCCATCATCGGCGGCCACTCCGACAGCCAGCTCGTCGAGACCGACAGCGGTTTTCCGGCGGTCGTGCGGCTGCGCACCGAACAGGAGTGGCTGCTGCCGATCACGCTGCCGTTCCTCTCGACGCCGCGGATGTTCGGCACGTTCACCGTCGCCCCGCAATGGCTCAACCACCGCTCCGGGCTCAATCAAACCAACAAGGCCCAGCTCTTCATGCTCGGATATCTGGAGTATCGTGCGAACAAGCAGACCACGTTCTTCGTCGAGCCGTCGCGGCTGGTCGCGTACAACCCCGTCGATCCCTATCCTGAATACACTCCCACCTTGATCTACGGGCTCTCGCACCACTTCACGAAGCAAACGTTCGTGCAGATGTCCGTCGTCGAAGGCGGCGCGACGAACTACAACAATCAATGGGGGATCACCAGCTTGACCTGCCAACGCCTTCCCTGTAACACCAGCCAGGTCGCGCCGCATTTTGCGGGACTGCATGCGGCGTCGGTCCAGATCCAGTTCGGCATCGGGTCGCCGACGGTGCTCCCGCTGTGACGCGCCGCAATCGCATCGCCGCCGCGCTCGCCGCTACCGTCCTGCTCGCAGGCTGCGGCGGCGGCGGCAGCTCGAATCCGCTGACCGTGCCGCCGCAAGGCCAACCCGGCACCGTCGCGCCGGCGCAAAAGCTCAGCATCGCCGGCATCGGCGACAGCCTCACCGCCGGCACGCAGTCCGGCGGCACCATGGGCGCGGACCTTCCGATTTTGGGCGTCGACCCGCAACTCGGCCAGATCGGGCCCGTGCAGCGCACCCAGGAACACGGCTTCTTCGCGCTGCTCTGGGAACAGGCCAACAGCGTCGACATCAACACCCTGAGCGACCCCAGCAAGTCGCCGCTGCCGCTGCTCAAGCCGCCGGGCGTCGGTGGTCTGCTCGCCCCCACGGCGACCCACATCTTCCCCGCGCCGGTGAGCAACACGTGCGATGCGTCGCAGATCCCGGCCAATCAGTTCAATACCGCGCTGTCGTTGCGCCTGAACCCGGCGCTCAACCCGTGGGACGTCGGCATCCCCGGCGCCACGGTGCACGAGGCGCTGTTCATGAACGGCGCGACCGGCGACTGCGGCATCAACCCGGTCAACGCTCCGCCGACCTTCGTCGCGCTCAACTCGCTCGTCAACGGTGAGAGCCAGAACTTCTGGCCGATCCTGGCCGGCTTCGGGCAAGGCGTCACCCAAGTCGACGCCGCCGTCTCACTGCACGCGCAGGTCGCCACGGTCTGGCTGGGTTCGAACGATCTGCTCAAGGTCGCGTTCTCGGGCGGTCAGGCCCCGGTGACGGCGCCGCAATCGATGCACGACGACATCGTGACGATCGTCCACAAGCTGCAGGCCGCCGGCTCGAAGGTCGCCGTCGCCAACCTCGTCGACGTGATGGGGGCGGCGACGTTCATCCCGCAACCGGCATATCAGCCCACGCTGCAGGCCTACATTACGGGCCTACTCATCGCGCAAGGCGTGCCCCCCGCTCAAGCGCAGGCGGCCGCGGTGCTGTACTCGACCGCCTATGCCTCGCAGGAGTCGGCCCAGACCGGCCTCGGCCCGAACGGCTACTTCACGATCAACGCGCTGTTCAAGACGCTGCAGACGGCTGCCGCCCAGATCCCGGCCCACGCCCTGCCGGTCGCGCCCACGCTCAGCAGCGGTGACTTCATCGCCGATGCGGTGGCGAACAACGTCAAGGCGCTCAACGCCTCGTACAATGTTGCGATCGGGCAGGCCGCCGCCGACAGCGGCGCGGCGCTGGTCGACATCCACGCGCTCTTCGCCCAGATCGCCGCTGCCGGCGGCGTACCGGTCAATCCGCCCAAGTGCTGCAGCCTGGTGTATCGCGGCGGGCTCTCGAGCCTGGACGGGCTGCACCCTTCGAACACCGGCTACGCGCTGATCGCCAACGCCTTCATCGCGCAGCTCAACACGTCGTACAACCTCGGAATCCCGCAGGTAAACGTCGGCGCCGTGTACGCGACCGATCCGTATGCGCCGGGGAACGGCGTCTCCGGCTTCAGCATCGGTCGTTCGGTCCGATGACGCGCCGGACGCTCTCCGCCGTTGCGGCTCTGGCGCTGGGCGCCGCACTCCTGGGTGCGGCGCCGACCGGTGCGGCCGCGGCGTTCCTCGAAGCCTGGGCGAAAATCCCGAGCTACACGGCCAACCTGAAGGTCCACATGACCAAAGGGACCGACGTTCAGGACCGGACGTATCACTACGCCTACCTCAAGCCGCACTTCGCGAAAGTCGACATCACCGGCGGCCCGGGACGTGGCGGCGGAGCCTCCTGGAAGGGCGGTGACACCGTCAGTGGCCACCAGGGCGGGATGTTGAGCGGGATCCACCTGAACATCTCGATCCACGACGGCCGTGCGGTGGACCTGCGCGGTCACACGATCGACCAAGGATCGTTCGACAACATCGCCGATGGGATCAAGGCCGCTCCGGCGGTGACGAACGGCGAAGAGACCGTGAACGGGACCGCGTACGACACCGTCACGTACCCATACAAGGACGACGCCGGCGCAACGAAGCGAACCATCTTCCTCTCGCGCACGACGCACCTTCCGGCGCGTCGCGTGACCTACGCGGGCGACACCGTCGTCGAGACCGAGGACATCACCGACGTCAACACGTCGGCGAACCTCAAAGAGAGCGACTTCTGAGCCTCCGATGACCCTGACCATCGACGGCCGCCGGATCGCCTACGACGATACCGGCGGCGCCGGTGTGCCGCTGGTGTTGCTGCACGGCTTTCCGCTCGACCGCACCGTGTGGGACGAGCAGATGCCGGCGCTCGCGGGCACGCGGGTGATCCGCATCGATCTGCGCGGCTGCGGCGAGTCCGAGCCCAGCGACGGTCCGGCGCTGATGGAAGCGCTCGCCGGCGACGTCGCCGGGGTGCTCGATGCGCTGGGCGTCGGGCGCGCCGCCCTGGCCGGCCACTCGATCGGCGGCTACGTGGCGCTGTCGTTCTTCCGGATGTTCGCCGAGCGGGTCGCGGGGCTCGCGCTAATCGCCAGCCACGTCGCCCAGGACGCCGGGCGCGACGCGAGCGCCGATTGCGCGCAGCGCGAGCTCGCCGCCGGCCGCGACGCGCTCGCCGCGCGGCTCGATAGCGATGGCTCGATGGACGCGGCGGTCGCGAGCTACCTGCCGCGCTACTTCGCGCCGCAGGTCTACCGCGAACGGGCCGATCTGGTGGAACGCGGGCGCGCGATGATGCAGCGGCAGAACCCGCACGGCTGCGCGCAGCTCGTGCGCGGGATGAAGGAGCGGCTCGACTCGCACGACCTGCTCGGCGACGTCGAGGTCCCGGCACTGGTGCTGGCCGGCGGCGCCGACAGCTACCTGGGGGCCGAGACGCTGCGCGCGACGGCCGCCGCGATGCGCGACGCCGCGTTCGTGCTGCTCGAGGACGCCGGCCATCTTCCGATGTGGGAAGCGCCCGCGGCGACCGCGGAGGCGCTGGCGTCGTTCGCCCAGCGCGCCCGCGAATCGTCGTAGCGTCCTAAGTGAAGATCTGGCCGACCAAACCGCGTGTACAGTTCGTGTTCGGTGCGTTCAAGAACACATTGTAGGTGCGGCCGGCGAGAAGATTGCTGTTGAGCGTGCCGGCGTAGAAGAAATCATTGGTGTACGGATGCGGACCGCCGACGTCGGCTACCGCCGTCAGGAAACCTGTGTCGACCTCGTTACTGTTGTTGCTTTGGTCGACGATGTTCAAGTCGAACTGGTTGGTGAACCCGTTGAGCTGATCGGTGTTCGTGCTGTCGACGATCTCGATGGCATTTCCGTTTTGCGAGAACCCGGGAGTTGGGCGCGCGATCGAGATCGAGCCGGCGTTCGAGTCGCAGATTTGATTGCCATTGGGCAGGCCGCTGCCGCTGCCGCCGCCGCACCCGGCGGCGACCAAGGCGAGGGATGCAACGAAAACTGCGCGCGTGAGGCGCGCGGGATGATGACTGAAGATGCGCACGGCGACCTCCTGACGGGCGGCGCGAACGGGAGAGATTGCGTTTGTACCCCGGGCACCCGAAGTGCTCGGCTGGTAACCCTAACGCAATCCCCGGCGCGAAGTTGCTACGTCGGAATCGTCGGCGACGCGAGCGAGCGCACGACCTGCCTCAGGCCGCGCGCTGCCAGCAATTTCTCAGGAAACTACAGCCAAGCCGGTTTCTTTCCCGACGTGTTCCCGCAGTATTTCATGTGTTCGGCATGCGGCACGTACCAGGCGTGGATGTCGAAGTGCGGCACCTCGTAGCCCGGATGACCGTGCGCCTCGTACCAGATGTCGACGTGGTCGATCGTGTGGCCCGGGAGCGGCTTGAGCTGGTCGTTCCAGTCGCCCTTCAACATCTCGGCGTTGGTCAGCATCAGCTCGGTGAAGGTGGCTTTGCCCTCGTAGTAGCCGTAGAGCGGCCCGCGCGGGATGTTCTTCGGGTTGATGTAGTGATAGCCCATGGTCGGAATGCAGCCGAACCAGCTCTTCGCGTCGGCGGGGATGGAGGGCGGGTGGGGACCGCCCAACGGGGTCATCAGCGCGTGCATCATCGCCGGCGTCATCCCGGGCGGCAGCGCCGGCTTGTCGGCCGCGTTCCCGGCGAGCGGCGAGGCGGCGAGGCACATCGGCAAGGCCAGGCACATCGTCAATAGGCGAAGGTTCATATCGCTCCTTACGCGGTCGGGGTGTTGCCAGCAATTTCCAAGGTACGCCGCAAAACCCCCTCGCCGGGCGGCGAGGGGGCTGCGGTTCAGGCGTGCGCGACCGCGCGTTCCGGCGCGACCTCGAAGCGCTCGTGGCGCGCGCTGTACGTCCCCAGCCCGGCGGTCGCGGTGCGCAACTCGGTCGCATACCGCGCCAGCTCCGCCTGCGGGACCAGCGCCGAGATGCGGTCCCAGCCTTGCTTCTCGGCGCCCTCGAAGCCCAGGATCTGACCGCGCTTGGCGGTGAGCTGCGAGACCGCGGCCGAGAGCGACACCGACGGCACCGTGGTCTCGACGCGCATCAGCGGCTCGAGCACGACCGTCCCCAGCTTGTGCAGCGCGTCGCGCACGCCCATCCCCGATGCGGTCTTGAACGCCGCCTCACTGGAGTCCACGTCGTGGAACGCGCCGTCGAAGAGCGTCACGTGCAGGTCGGTGACCGGGAAACCGTGGGGCCCGCCGGTGAGCAGCGCTTCGCGCACGCCTTTCTCGACCGCCGGGAAGAATTGCCGCGGCACGACGCCGCCGACGATCTTCTCGGCGAAGCTCACGCCGGAGCCGCGCTCGCGCACCTCGAAGCGCAGCTTCACGTCGGCGAACTGTCCGTGTCCGCCGGTCTGGTGCTTGTAGCGCGAGTGGATCTCGGTCCCGCTCTGGATCGTCTCGCGGTAGGCGATCGACGGCGCGTGGGTCTTGACGTCGACGTTGTACTTGCGAGCCAGCCGTTCGGTCGCCGTCGACACGTGGGTCTCGCCGCTGCCCAGCAACTGCAGCTCGTTGGTGAACTCGGCGCGCGCGACGCGCAACGCCGGATCCTCGTCGATCAAACGTCCTAGCGCCTGCGACAGCTTCGCTTCGTCGAGCCGCTGCGCCGGCGCGATCGCGACCGCGAACAGCGGCTCGGCGAGCGGGACGGTCGGCATGACGACCCCCGCATTGGGCGAGCTCAGCGTATCGCCGGTGCACACGCCGTCGAGCCGCGCCAGCGCGACGATCGCGCCGGGGCCGGCCGAGGTGACGGGCTCTTGGCGCTTGCCGAACAGCCGCGCGATCCCGGAGAGCCGCACCGTCGCGTTGTTGCGCGATGCGTCGACGAGCGGCGTCGACGGGGTCAGCGTCCCGGTGAACACCCGCACCACGGAGAGCTTTCCTTGTTGCGGGTGCACGATGGTCTTGCAGACCTGCGCCACGACGGGGCCGTCGGCGCGCGGGACGACCGGCCGGCCGGCGGCGTCTTGACGCGGTTCGGTCGCCGGCGAGGGGAACATGCGCGCCATCGCGTCGACGAGCGTCGAGACCCCGACGTTCTCTTGCGCGCTGCCGACCAGCACGGGGATGATCTGATCGTGCGCGCAGTCGTCGCACAGGTCGCGCTCGATCTCGTCTTGCGGCGGCTCTTTGCCGTCGAGCAGCTCTTCCATGAGCGTGTCGTCGAAGTCGGCCAGCGCTTCGAGCAGGATCGTCCGCTGCGTTTCGACCGCGTCGCGGATGGCGACCGGGATCTCGATCTCGCTGGCCTTGGCGTCGCCGTTGAGGTACGCCTTACGCGTCGCCAGGTCGACGTAGCCGCCGAAGCGGTCGCCGACGCCGACGGGCAGGTGCGTCGCCACGACGTGCGGGCCGTACGCGCCGCGTAGCGCCGCCAGCGTGGCGTCGAAGTTCGCGCCCGGCCGGTCGAGCTTGTTGACGAAAAAAAGATGCGGGGTCTTCCGCATCTCGAGGTGCTCCACGATCCCGGCCGTTTGGGCCACGCGATCGGCTTCGGCGTCGATTACGATCACCGCCGCGTCGACCGCCATGAGCACGGTCTTGGTCTCCTCGAAGAAGTCGATGAACCCCGGGGTGTCGACGAGGTTCAACTCCACCGGGCCGCACGCCGCGTGCGCGAAGCCGACGCAGACCGATTGCAGGTGGCCGATTGCTTCGGGCTCGCAGTCAGTGGTCGTCGTCCCGTCGCGCACCGTGCCTCGCCGCGGGATCGCGCCGCAGTGCGCGAGGAGCGCCTCGACCAGCGTCGTCTTGCCCGCATGGTGCGGTCCGACGATGGCGATATTCCTAAGGCGCGCGATGTCGTCCACCGGCTGTCCTCCTGCGATCACGGGAGAGGTCCGCGGGGCTTCACCCCCCAGGGAGCGGCTCCTTCCGAGGCGAGGTCGCGTATAGGTGAACGCCCCGAATCCGCAAACCCAGTGGTATGCAGACCATGCCGCTCACCACGCTGGGGCACTTCGTCGGAGGGCGTGCCGTCGAGGGTGCGACGGGCCGTTTCGGCGAGGTTTTCGATCCGGCCACGGGCGAGAAGGCGCGCCGCGTCGCGTTCGCCGGCGCGGCCGAGGTCGACGCGGCGGTACGCGCCGCCCGCGAAGCGTTCGGCGGCTGGTCCGAGACGCCGCCGCTGCGCCGTGCGACCGTGCTCTTCCGCTTCCGCGAGCTGCTGCTGCGCGACCTCGACCGCATCGCGGCCCTGATTACGGCCGAGCACGGTAAGACGCTGGCCGACGCGCGCGGCGAAGTGCAGCGGGGCCTCGAGGTCGTCGAGTTCGCCTGCGGGATACCGCACCTGCTCAAGGGCGACGTCACCGAGAACGTCGCACGCGACGTCGACAGCACCGCGGTCCGGCAGCCGCTGGGGGTGTGCGCGGGGATCACGCCGTTCAACTTCCCGGCCATGGTCCCGATGTGGATGTTCCCGGTGGCGCTGGCGTGCGGCAACACCTTCGTGCTCAAGCCCAGCGAGAAGGACCCTTCGCCGGCGCTCGCTGTCGCGGAGCTGTTGCGCGAGGCGGGCCTGCCCGACGGCGTCTTCAACGTCGTCAACGGCGACCGCGAGGCGGTACAGGCGCTGCTCGAGCATCCCGGGATCGCCGCGATCAGCTTCGTCGGGTCGACGCCCGTCGCCGAGCACGTCTACCGGACCGGGACGCAGAACGGCAAGCGCGTTCAGGCCTTGGGCGGCGCGAAGAACCATCTCGTGGTGATGCCCGACGCCGATCTCGACCAGGCCGTCGACGCGCTCATGGGCGCGGCGTTCGGGTCGGCCGGGGAACGCTGCATGGCGATCTCGGTCGCGGTCGCGGTCGGCGACGCGACGGCCGACGCGGTGGTCGAACGGTTGCGCGAACGCGTGCGCGAGCTGCGCGTCGGACCGGGCACCGCGGCGGGCGTCGAGATGGGTCCGCTGGTCACCGGCGAGCACTGCGCCAAGGTGCGCTCCTACGTCGATCTGGGCGTCACCGAAGGGGCCGACCTCGTCGTCGACGGCCGGACGGCGCGCGGCGACGGATGGGGCGACGGCTTCTTTTTGGGCGGCTCGGTGTTCGACCGCGTCACGCCCGAGATGCGCATCTATCACGACGAGATCTTCGGGCCCGTGCTCGGCATCGTGCGCGTGCCCACGGTCGAAGACGCGCTGCGGCTGTGCAACGAGCATCCGTTCGGTAACGGCGTCGCGATCTTCACCCGTGACGGCGGCACCGCGCGCACCTTCGCGCATCGCGTGCAGGTCGGCATGGTCGGAATCAACGTGCCGATCCCGGTGCCGATGGCGTTCCATTCATTCGGCGGCTGGAAACGCTCGCTCTTCGGCGACCACGCGATCCACGGCGCCGAAGGCGTGCGCTTCTACACGCACCTCAAGACGATCACCGCCCGCTGGCCCGAAACCCGCAGCGGCCCCGAGTTCACGTTCCCCACGACGACGTAGCCACGCGGCGGAATTCAAAGAGGAGAAGGCGGACGATGCCTTCTCCTTGACGCTCGCCGGCGCCGACGAGGGAACGCGCGGACCGGAGGCCAACTGCGCCGTCGGCGGATGCAAGCCGCCTCCGGGCCCGCGGGAAGGGTTGAACCCACTTGCCGGTAGCCGAGCACGTCACGAACCTTCGTGCATGCCGAGATTGCGGGTCGCGGCTCTTCTGCATGTGAGGTTCCCATGAAACGGTTGCCGGCGCGGCCCAGCGTCGCCCATCTCAAGGCGCAGGCGAAGGATCTGCTGCGCGACTATCGCGCGGGCGACCGCGCCGCGTTCGAGCGCTTGCGCGAGGCGCTGCCGGTTGCTCGCGGTCGCGACGACGCCGAATTGGCGGATCTCGCGCTGCGCCTGCACGACATGCAGTCGTGCGTCGGACGTGAATACGGGTTTCCATCCTGGTCCGAGCTGCGGACCTGCGTCGAATGGCAACGCGTTCGCGCCGAAGACGGCGCGCTGAGCCGCTGGTTCGACCTGGTCTACGGCGCCGGGTTCGACCCGCCGCGTCCGGCGGCGGCCGAACGTGTTTACGACGAGCTGGGTGCTGAACGGCGCGCCGACCCCTTCGTCGCGTGTGCGGCCGGTGACGAGGCGATCGTGCGGCAGACGCTCGAACGCGACCCGGGCTGGGTGAACCGCGCCGGCAGCCTGCTGGAGATGACGCCGCTGGTGGCGGTAACGTTCTCGACGCTCGTGCGGCTCCCGCGATTCGCCGACGGGTTGCGGCGTTGCGCGCGCATCCTGCTCGACGCCGGCGCGGATCGCGACGCGACCTGGGCTCCGGCGGCGTTCCCAGGTGCCGCGTTCGGGGCATTGTACGGAGCGGCTGGGCACGCGCACGATCCTGCGCTGACGCGGATGCTGCTCGAGGCCGGGGCCGATCCCAACGACGGCGAGTCGCTCTACCACTCGCTCGACGGTCCGGATCTGGAATGCACCCGACTGCTGCTCGAAGCCGGCGCAATCGTGAGCGGCGGGAATGCGCTCTTCCACGTGCTCGACCGCGAGAATCTCCCCGGCCTGGAACTGCTCCTCGCGCACGGCGGCGACCCCAACGAGTTCAGTGACAGCCTGGGCCGTCCGCTGCATCACGCGATCCGGCGCGGGCGTTCGCTCGCGCATATCGACGCGTTGCTGGCGGCCGGAGCCGATCCGACCGCGCCGGCGTCGAGCGGCGTCTCCGCAGAGCTGCTGGCATTTCGGTTCGGCCGCACCGACATCGTGGCGCGGTTCGGGAGCGACGAGCCGCCGGCGGCGCACGATCGCTTTCTCGGCGCCTGCGCGCGCGCCGATCGCGACGCGGCCGCCGCGCTACTCGCAACGCAGCCGGCGTTGCTGAGCGAGCTTTCGGAGGAGCAGTTGCGGCTACTGCCGGTGCTGGCCGAGAGCGGGCGGCGCGACGCGGTCGAGCTGATGGTGGCGTTGGGATGGCCGATCGACGTGCGCGGCGGCGACTGGAGCGCGAGCGCGCTCAACCTCGCGGTATTTCGCGGCGACGCGCAGCTCACGGAGTTCTTGCTCGAACACGGCGCACGCTGGACCGAAGAACACGGCTATGAGGACAACGTCATGGGAACGTTGAGCTTCGTTTCGGGCGCGCAGACGGAATCGGACGGCGACTGGCTGGGTTGTGCACGCGCCCTCGTCGCGCACGGGATGCCGCGCCCGCCGGCGCGATACAGCTTCGCCGAAGACGTCGAGGCCTATTTCGCCGGGCTCCCCGCGAACTCGGGATGACCATTGGCGATCGCCGCGAACGCCGCCACGGTGGATTGCGAAGGACCGTTGCGTTCCAAGAAACGTCCTGACGAGCTCCGCAGCCATCGTTGGCTGGGCGTCTCGAACCTGCGCTCGTTCGGGCATCGTTCGCGGCTGCTGCAGATCGGTTACGATCGCGAGGATTTCGCCGGCAAGCCGGTCGTCGGGATCATCAATACGTGGTCAGACATCAACCCGTGTCACGCCCACTTGCGCACGCGTGCCGACGAGGTGAAGCGCGGCGTCTGGCAGGCGGGCGGGTTTCCGCTCGAGCTCCCGGCCATGAGCCTGTCGGAAAACTTCATGAAGCCGACGACGATGCTCTATCGTAATCTGCTCGCGATGGAGACCGAAGAGCTGATTCGGAGTCAGCCGATCGACGGCGTCGTGTTGCTGGGCGGCTGCGACAAGACCATCCCCGGCCTGCTCATGGGCGCGATCTCGGCCGGCGTACCGGCGATCGTCATGCCGGCCGGGCCGATGCTGCGCGGGAACTGGCGGGGCGGGGTGCTCGGCTCCGGATCGGACACCTGGAAGTATTGGGACGAGTTGCGGGCAGGCCGCATCACCGACGACGACTGGCACGAGATCGAGGGCGGGATCGCACGATCCTTCGGCACGTGCATGACGATGGGAACGGCGGCGACGATGATGTCCGTCGCCGAGGCGCTGGGGTTCACGCTGCCCGGCGCGTCGTCGATTCCGGCGGCGGATTCGGCGCACGCGCGCGCGGCCGGCGAGTCGGGGCGGCGCATCGTCGAGATGATCTGGGACGACCTCACCCCGGACCGCATTCTCGATGCGGCGGCGGTCGACAACGCGATCACCGTGCAGCAGGCCCTGGGCGGATCGACGAACGCGATCATTCACGTGCTCGCGATCGCGCGCCGGGCGGGGATCCCGTTGCAGCTCGAGCGCTTCGACGAGATCGCACGACGCGTTCCGCTCATCGCCGACGTTCGGCCGTCGGGGCGCTTCTTGATGGAAGATTTTTACTACGCCGGCGGCTTGCGCGCGTTCCTCAACCGCCTCGCGCCGTTCCTCGACCTCGCTTGCATCACGGTGACCGGGCGCACGCTGGGCGAGAACATCGCCGGCGCGCAAGTCTGGAACGACGAGCTGATTCGACCCCTGGACAACCCCGTGTTCTCCGAAGGCGGGACCGTCGTGCTGCGCGGTAACATCGCTCCCGACGGTGCGGTGATGAAGTCGTCGGCGGCCGATCCACGCCTGTTGCGCCATCGCGGTCCGGCGCTGGTCTTCGAGAGCTACGACGAGATGGCGGCCGCGGTGGAGCGCGAGGATCTCGAGGTGACCGCCGATCACGTGCTGGTCCTCAAGAATGCGGGGCCGCAGGGCGGTCCGGGGATGCCTGAATGGGGGATGCTGCCGATCCCGTTGCGGCTGGTGCGCGCGGGCGTGCGCGACATGGTGCGCATCTCCGATGCGCGGATGAGCGGCACGTCGTACGGCGCCTGCATCCTGCACGTCGCACCGGAAGCGTATGTCGGCGGCCCGTTCGCGTGCGTTCAGACCGGTGATACGATCGAAGTGGACGTCGAATTGCGCCGGCTTCACCTCGATATCGACGAACGCGAGCTCGCCCGGCGTCGTGCCGCGTGGGTTGCGCCCGCTCGGCCGGCGGTCAGCGGCTACGGCGCGATCTTCGCCGCGCACGTGAGCCAGGCCGACTCGGGCTGCGATTTCGACGTTTCCGAGATCCCAAAAACAATTGCCGAGCCCGAGATTCACTGAGCCGTTACGCGCGCTCGGCGGTGCTCGACGACGAGGTACGCGGCGGCGGCGAGCAGCGGCGTAAAGGCGACCAGGCGCAGCGCGTCGTCGGGGCCTTGGCGGGTTACCACCACGCCGACGAAGGCGACGCCGAGCGAGCCCAGCCCGAACGCGACGCCGTTCATCAGTCCGAGCGCGGTGCCGAGGTTGCGCGGCAACAGCGCCTGCGCCATGGCGACGCCGGGCGCGTTCTGAATCGACAGTAAGGCGCTGCCGAGCAGCAACATCGCGACCGCGAGCGGGCCCTGGAACGCCAGCGCGAGGACCAACGGCGGGACCGACAGCACCAACCCGGCGATCGCGACGCGCGCGTGTCCGAACCGGTCGGCGCTCGCGCCGCCGGCGTACAGCCCCACCGCCGCCGCGACCAAGAACGCCGTCACGACGGCACCGACCGCGGTGAGCGGCAAGCCCCGCGCGGTGAGCAGGTTGGGCAGATAGAATGCGAACGACGCACCCGCGAGGTAGCGGAACCCGGTGCTCACGACGAGCAACGCGACGGCGACGCGGTCGATCGGCGGGTGCTGTGCGGCAGCATCGGGCGAGCGCCGCGGCGCGAGGGCGTCGGCGTCGCGGGCGAACGCGGGCAAGATCGTGGCGACGGCGAGCGCGGCGAGGACGCCCGGTACCGCCATGACGTACAGCCCCGCGTTTCCGGCGTGCGCGAGCAGCACCGCGGCGACGAGCGGGCCCAGACCGTAGCCGACTTGGCCGCCGATCTGATAGATCGAGATCGCCGAGGCGCGCTTGGAACCGCCCAGCAGCGTCGAATACCGCCCGGCCTCGGGATGCATGACCGCCGAGCCGAAGCCACCGAGCAGCAGGAGCGGGAGCAGCAGTGCGATCGACGACGCGGCCGGCGTCGCCGACACCGCGATCGCGGTGAGCGCGACCGATGCCGGCAAGAACCACCACCGGCCGCGGCGGTCGCTGTACGCGCCGACGAGTGGCTGCGCGATCGAGCTCGTCAGGTACCAAACGAACGCGAGCGCGCCTTGCCACCATACCGGCAGCCCCGCGCGCGCGACGTCGTAGAAGAGCACGAACGGCAGAATCCCCGAGTACAGGTCGCTCGCACCGTGGGCGAACGCCATCAACGAGACGCCGCGCAGATCCCAGGGTCGCGGCACGGAAGCGGTGGTCACGGCAGCGGTGTTCGTCGTCCAAGGCCCGGGACGCTTTCGCGCGAATCGAGCGCCGATGCAAGACGTGCTGCTGCGTCGCGCCGCGCGCGACGAGAACGACGCGGTCGCGGCGCTGTTTCGTCTGAGCAAGGAGACGGCACTCTCGATCCTCCCGGAACTGCACACACCCGAAGAAGATCGTGCGTTTTTCCGCGATCGCGTGTTCGCGGAGTGTGAGGTGTGGGTTGCGTCGCGGCTCGGCTCGTTGGCCGGATTCTGCGCCTTTCGCGCGGGCTGGGTCGACCATCTCTACGTCGCACCGGAGCAGCAACGCCGCGGCATCGGCTCGGCGTTGCTCGACACAGCCAAGGGCGGACACCAGGAGCTGCGCCTCTGGACCTTCCAGCGTAATGCGAGCGCTCGACGCTTCTACGAGGCGCAAGGCTTCGTCGTCGAGCGCCTGACCGGCGGCGAAAACGAGGAGCGCGAACCCGACATTCTGTACCGTTGGCGCCGAGACGGCGCGCGGACAGGGGATTGAGCCCTCAACCGGGGAGAAAACCGCCCGGCGGCGTTCCCCTTCGAGCTCTCGTGAAAGGATGTTGGTGCACGGCCGGATCGGATTGGTGCTGCTCGTCGCCGTTGCGGCGGCCGTGTGGGTTCTGCCGTCATACTACACGGGGCTGTTGACGCAGATCGGGCTGTACGCGCTCGTCACGATCGGGCTCAATCTGTTCATGGGATACGCCGGTCAGGTCTCGCTGGGGCAAGCGGCGTTCTTCGGGATCGGCGCGTACGCGTCGGCGGCGTTGGCCGTGAAGCTGCACGTCACGCCGTGGGCGGGGATGCTGGCCGGAGCGCTTCTGGCGGCATTCGTCGCCTACGTTCTGAGCTTCGTCGCACTGCGGTTGCGTGAGAACCTGCTTGCGCTCGCGACGCTGGCGCTCGGTATCGTGATCAACGTCGTGTTCAACCAATGGGAGTTCATCGGCGGCTCCTCGGGCTTCAAGGACATCCCGGGTTTCACGCTGGGGGCGTACACCTTCGATCAACGCGCATATGCCGTGCTCGCCTGGGCGTTGCTCGTGCTGGGGCTATGGTTCGCGGGGAACCTCGTGCGGTCGAGCTTCGGGCGCTCGTTGGTCGCGATCTCCGCCGGTGAACTGGGCGCGCAGGCGCTGGGCGTCGACGCGGAGCGTTTGAAGCGCCAGACGTTCGTGCTCAGCGCGGTGTACGCGGGAGTCGCCGGCGCGGTCTACGCGTCGCAACAATCGTATATCGATCCCAGCTCGTTCGATTTCTTGCTGTCGGTGAACTTCGTGCTCATGTCGGTGATCGGCGGGATTCGCAGCCTCTCGGGCGCGGTCGTCGGCGCCGCCGCGGTCGTCGCGCTCAAGCAAATGCTCCAAGCGACCGTTCCGCTCGTGCTGCCCGGTGCACGCGGCGACTTTCAGTCGTTCTTCTTCGGGATCATCCTCATCGCGATGCTGATCTACTTGCCGCGCGGGATCACCGGCCGGTTCGCCGAGGCGCGCCGCGCATGATGGCATCGGTGTGGCAGTACATCCTCGCCGGCGTCGTCGTCGGCGCGATCTACGCGCTCATCGCGGCGGGCTTCGTGCTCATCTATCAGGTCACGGGGTTGATCAACTTCGCCCAAGGCGAGTTCGCGATGATCGGTGCGATGACCGCGGCTTCGCTGGCCGGCGCCGGGATGCCGACCCTCGCCGCCGCCGGGATCGCGGTCGTCGCCGCCGCGGTGACCGGCGCGCTGTGCTATCTGCTGGCGATCCGACCGGCCCGCGCGGCGACGGGGGTCACGCTGATCTTCATCACGCTGGGGCTCGACGTCGCGCTGCGCGGGCTGGGACTGTTCGTGTGGGGCACCAACCCGCTCAGCTTGAACGCGTTCAGCGGCGGGACCGCCGTTACGATCTTCGGCGGCGTGCTGCCGCCGCAAGCGCTGTGGGTGCTCTTGACCGACGTGCTGGTGTTCGGTGCGCTCTACCTGTTCTTCCGGCACACCTATACCGGCACGGCGGTACGCGCCGCGGTCGCGAACCCGCCGATCGCGTCGACGTTCGGCATCCCGCTGCGCACGTTTGCGTTCTGGAGTTTCGTCGTGGCGGCGGCGATCGGCGGACTCGGCGGCGTCGTCATCGCGCCGATCACCAGCGCGACGTTCGACATGGGCCTCACCTTCGGACTGGCCGGTTTCGTCGCCGCCGTGCTGGGCGGACTCGAGAGCCTTCCCGGTGCGCTCGTCGGCGGATTCGTCTTGGGGATCATCGTGAAGGTTGCGGGCGGTCTGCTCTCCACCGGTTGGGAGGACGGCGTCGGTTTTTTTATCCTCGTGCTGGTGCTCGTGCTGCGCCCGCAAGGGCTGCTCGGGCGCGCGGTGCGGCGCGCATGACCGCGCCGGCCGCAAACCCCAGCGTGACGGCGACCCTCGAGGTGGCCGGCGTGACGGTGCGCTTCGGCGGGGTCGTCGCGGTGGACGACGTCAGCTTCGTCGCGCGCACCGGCGAAGTGCTCGGCGTGATGGGCCCCAACGGGGCCGGCAAGACGACGCTGTTCAACGTGATCAGCGGCGTGCAACGGCCCACCGCCGGCAGCGTATCGCTCGCCGGTACGGCGCTGACGGGGCGCTCCGTGGAGAATGTCGCGGCACTGGGCGTCACGCGAACCTTCCAAACACCCGTCATGTTCTGGGGGCTCACGGTGCGCGAGAGCATCGAGGTCGCCCTGGCAGCGCGCGAGTTCGGCGCGACGTATCCGCCCGCGCCGCACCGCGAGCTCGTGCCGTGCGGGATCGGAGCGGCGCAGCGCCGGCGCGCGGAGACGGCCTTACGTGACACGGCCGATGCGATCCTGACCCGCGCGGGGATCGCTGCGACCGCCGATCGGCTCACCGAGTCGCTGGCCTTCGGCGAGGAACGGCTGCTGGAACTCGCGCGCGCACTCGCGGTCGAGCCGACGGTCCTGCTGCTCGACGAGCCGCTCTCGGGGCTCAACCCCGATGAGATCGGCGCCGTGATCGCGTCGATTCGGGCCGCGCGCGAGGACGGCGTCGCGGTGCTGTTGGTGGAGCACGCCGTCGGGGAGCTGCTTGCCGTCGCCGATCGCGTGGTGGTGCTCGACCACGGGCGCAAGATCGCCGAAGGTGCTCCGCAAGCCGTCGCGACCGATCCGCTGGTGATCGACGCCTACATCGGTGACGAGCTGGACGCTCCGGCTGGTTCATCCTTCGACGGGGCTCAGGATGACAATGACTGAAACGCCGGTCCTCGAGGTCGAGAAAATCTCGACCGTCCGCGGGCGCGTGCAGGTGTTGTGGGACGTCAGCCTGAGCGTGCGCCGTGGTGAAACGGTCGCCATCGTCGGACCTAACGGCGCGGGGAAGACGACCCTGGTCGGCTCGATCACCGGGCTGGTCCCGCCCCGGTCCGGCCGCATCCGCGTCAACGGCGAAGACGTGACCGGGATGGCACCCGAGCGGCTCGCATCGCGGCGGGTCGCGCTGGTCCCCGAGCGGCGCGGGATCTTCGCGCCGCTCAGCGTGCGCGAAAACCTGCTCATGGGTGCATACGCGCGGCGCGCGCAGCGCGCCGATCTCGCCGCCGACCTCGATGATGTGTTCGGCTTGTTTCCGGCGCTGGTGCGATTGCGCGACGCGCTCGCCGGCTCGCTCTCGGGCGGCGAGCAGCAAATGGTGGCGATCGGGCGCGCGCTCATGGCGAAGCCCGAGCTGTTGCTCCTCGACGAGCCCAGCCTCGGGCTCGCGCCCAAGGTCCGTGCGGAGAACTTCGGAGCGCTGGCGCGGCTCGCCGAACGCGGCGTCACGATCCTGCTGGTCGAGCAGAACCTGCGGCTGGCGGCGCGGATCTGCGGGCGCGCGTACCTCATGCAACGCGGGCGCATCGTGGGGACGGCGACGTCCGAGGAGTTGGCGCAGTCGGCCCGGCACGTGTACTTGGAGTCCCACGGGGAAGCGCCGCACGGGTGACGCGGTCACCCGCTGCGCGGGTGATCGGCCGCACTCGCAGAACCCCCGGGATCAATCTATCGTGAAGGAGGCTAGGTCCATGCGTTCGACGGTCGCTCGTCTCGGCGCGCTCGCGCTTGCATCGTTTCTCATCGTTTCGGGTGCGCCGCCGCCGCCGGCCGGTGCGGCGAACGAACCGTACCTCATCGGCGCCACGGTTTCCGAGAGCGGTCCGGGGGCGACGCTGGGCCGCCCCGAGGCCGACAGCATGCAGCTGGCCGTCGACGAGATCAACAAGGCGGGCGGAGTGAACGGCCACCCCTTGCAGATCACTATCCTCGACGATGAATCCAGCGCGACCACCGCCGTCAACAACACGCGCAAGTTTCTCGACGCGCACGTCATCGCGATCCTGGGCTCATCGCTCACCCAGACCTCGCTCGCGATGGTCCCGCTCGCGACGCAGGCGAAGGTTCCGATGGTCTCATTCGCCTCGAGCTCGCAGGTGATCCAGCCGGTCGGCGACCGCCAGTGGATCTTCAAGATGCCGATCACCGATTTCCACGTTGCGCAAGCGATGCAGGAGCACATGCGCAAGAAGAAGACGACCAAGGTCGCCGTCATCTATCGCGACGACGACTACGGCAAGACGGGACTCTCGCACTTCAAGGACGCCGGTGCGAACTTCGGCATCGAGGTCGTCGACGCGGAGGCGATCAACGCCCGCGCCAGCGACGCGACCACCCAGCTGACCCACATCAAGGCTGCCAACCCGCAGGCGATCGTGTGCTGGACCACGCTGCCGTCGGCCGCCGTGATCATCAAGGCCTACCGCGAACTCGGCGTAACGACCCCGATCTACTATTCCGACGGTGCGGCGACCGGTGTGTTCCCGCAGCAGGCCGGCGCGGCGCTCAACGGTGCGTACATCGCGAGCACGAAGATCAACGTCGCCGACGCGCTGCCCAACGGCGACCCGCAAAAGAAGCTGCTCACGCGCTACATCGCGACGTTCGTCAAGGATTATCCCAAGGACGCGCCGGTCAGCATCTTCGGCGGCTTCGGCTACGACGGCGTCTACGTGCTCAAGCAGGCTCTCGAGCGCGCCAAGAGCACCGACGGCGAGAAGCTGCGCCAGGCGCTCGAGCACACCGACTACCTCGGCGTTACCGGCCAATTCCGCATGTCCGGCGGCGACCACAACGGTCTGTCGGTGTTCTCGCTGGTGCTCACGCAGGTCGAAAACGGAAAGTTCGCGATCGCGAAATAGTGCGGTGGCGATGACGCAGGCCGAGCGCGAGCGCGCCTACGGTGCGCTTTCGCTCGCGCGGGCACTCGACGAGCGCATGTGGCGGCTCGCACGCGCGGGCCGCGCGCACTTCGCTGTCCCGTGCAGCGGGCATGAGGCGATCGGCGTCGGCTACGCGCTGGCGATGCGGCCGGGCGTCGACTGGCTCTCGCCGCACTACCGGGACCTCGCCGCGCTGCTCGTGCTCGGGATGGAACCGCGCGACGTGATGCTGTGCTTCTTTTCGCGGCCCGCGGACCCGAACGCCCGCGGGCGTCAGCCCTACGCGCATTTCGGCTCGCGCGAGTTGCACGTGCTGTCGCAGCAGGGACCGCAGCCGAACCACTGTTCGCACGGCGTCGGCTGCGCGTGGGGCTCGAAGCTGCTCGGCGACGGCAGTGTCTCGGTGATCGCCTTCGGCGACGGCGGGGCGCAGAAAGGCGAGGTGCACGAGTCCATGAACGTTGCGGCGATCCACCGGCTGCCGTGCGTCTTCGTCGTGCATAGAAACGGCTGGACGCAGTCGGTGAAGCGCAGCGACCAGTACGCGACCGAGATGCTCGTCGCCCGCGCGGCGGGCTACGGGATGCCCGGGATCGCGGTCGACGGGATGGACGTCGAGGCGATGTACGCAGCGGCCACGCAGGCGGTCGAACGCGCGCGCGCCGGCGACGGCCCTACGCTCATCGACGCGGCGTGCGTGCGCTTCATGCCCAATACGTCCAACGACGACGACTCGCGCTATCGCGACCGTGCCGAGGTCGACGCCGTGCGCGTGAAGGGCGATCCGTTGGTGCGCGCGCGCGCTTTGGTGGGCGCCGATTTTGCAGCACGCGTCGACGCCGAGAGCGCCGCCCAGGCCGACGATGCCGCCGAGTGGGCCGAAGCGCAACCGCTCGGCGACCCCGCGACGGTTGCGGACCACGCCTATGCCTAACACCGTCAGCCGTGAGCTCAGCGTGGTTGAGGCGGTGCGCGAGGCGCTGGCGCAAGAGATGGCGCGCGACGAGCGCGTTCTGGTCCTGGGTGAGGACGTCGGAAAACTGGGCGGCGTGTTTCGCGCCACCGAAGGGCTGTACGAGCGTTTCGGGCCGCAGCGCGTCATCGACATGCCGATGGCCGAGACCGTGATCGCGGGGGTGACCGTCGGTCTGGCGATGCGCGGGATGCGGCCCGTCGCCGAGATCCAGTTCGCCGACTTCATTCATGCCGCGATGGACCATCTCGTCGGCGAGGCGGCGAAGATCCGCTGGCGTACCGGCGGCGATTGGTCGTGCCCGATGGTGCTGCGCACCGCCTACGGCGGCGGCTTTCGCGGCGGACCGTATCATTCGCAATCCGTCGAAGCCTTCTACGCGCATGCGCCGGGATTGAAGGTCGTAGCGCCCTCGACGCCGGCCGACGCGAAGGGCCTACTCGTCGCGGCGATTCGCGATCCGGATCCCGTCCTGGTGCTCGAGCACAAGCGTACGTACCGCGCGATTCGCGGCCCGGTCCCCGAAGGCGAGTACGTCGTGCCGATCGGGCGCGCGGCGGTCGCACGCGCCGGGGCCGACGCGACGGTGCTCGCCTACGGCATGATGCTGCACGAGTCGCTCGCCGCCGCTGATGTGCTCGCGCAGGAGGGGATCGACGTCGAGGTGATCGACCTGCGCACGCTCGCGCCGCTCGACCGCGAGACGATCCTGACGTCGCTGGCGAAAACGCGCCGGCTGTGCGTCGTGCACGAAGACACGCTCACGATGGGGCTGGGCGCGGAGTTGTGCGCGCTGGCGGCCGAAGCCGGCGTGCTCGACGTGCCGCCGGTACGGGTCGCCATGCCCGACATCCCCGGGATCCCGGTCGACGAGGTGCTCGAAGACGCGCTGTTGCCCAATCGCGCGACGATCGGCGACGCGCTCGCGCGGCTGGTCGCGCGACCGCGTTCGCACGCCGGAGGCGCCGCCCCGGCGGCCTACGATCCGGGGATACCGCAGGCCTCGAGCATCGTCGAAGTCGCGCTGCCGGTCGAGCACACCCGCCTCGCCGTCGACGCGCTGGCAGCGGCGGTGCGCGCGGTTCCGCAGTGCAACGCGACCTTCGCTTGGACTGGCCTCGTCGCGCACGACGAGGTGCGAGTCGATCTCGACTTGGGCGCGACGTCGCCGGCGAGCGGGCGCGGCACGATCACGCTGGTCGACTACGGTCCGGCCGGGAGCGACCTCGCGATCCCGTTCGTCCGGCCCGGCCAAACCGCGGCGCTGCGGATCGGTGCCGTGCACGACGGGCGCGCGTACGCCGCCTGCGCCGTCGACCATCGCGCCGTCGACGGCGCCGACGTCGGCCGCTTCCTCGCCGCCTTCAAGACTGCGGTGGAAGATGGACGTTGAGTTTCCGCGGCTGGCCGACACGCTCGTCGACGGCCTCGTGTCGGAGTGGTACAAGCGCCCCGGCGATACGGTGAAACGCGGCGAGCCGCTGTTCGCCGTCGAGACCGACAAGGTGAACACCGACATCGAGTCGCCCTACGACGGCGTGCTCGCCGAGATCGTCGTCGCCGCGGGCGAACGCGCCGAGGTCGGTCAGATCCTGGCGCGCTTCGCGAACGAAGGCGGATCCGTCGCGGGCGAGCACACCGCGGTTTCGCGGCCGATCGGCGCGGCGCCGCAGGCGCGGCCCGGCGGCCTGAGTCCGATGCGCAAGCGTATTGCCGAGCGGATGACCGAAGCGCGTGCGACCATCGCGCAAGGTTCGTGCGCGCGGCAGGTCGATCTGTCCGGGATCGAGCGCGCGGGCGTGGCGTGGACGGCGTATTTCGTCAAGGCCTTCGCGCAGGCGCTCGAGGCCGACCGCATCGGGGTCGCGGTCGAGGTGCCGGGTGGTCTGGTCGTGCCGGTCGTCCCCGACGCACGCGACGCCTCGCTGCACGACATCGGCGTGCGCATCCGCGACTTCGCCGAACGCGCCCAGGCCGGCGCGCTCACCGCGACCGACGTCGGCGGCGCCGTCGCAACCGTTACCAACGTCGGCGCCGGCGGCACGCTGCTCGCGTTTCCGCTCGTCGCGCCGGGCGAACCCGCAATCCTCGCCCCCGGTGCGGTCGTCGACGGCCGGTGCTGGCTCGCCATGTGTTACGACCGCGCGCGCTACGACGAGTACGCCGCCGACCGTCTGCTGGCGAACGTCGCGGAGCGCCTCGCAGCGCTCGGGCGCCCTACAGGCTGAGGATCTCGAGCGCCCCTTCGCGCGCGAGCCGCCGCACGAACGCCGTCGCGCTCTCGGCGTCTTCGAACATCTCCAGGTCGGCGGGAGTGAACGGCTCGCCGCGCGCCACGAAACGCAGTGCATCCTCGAGCGGCGCCGGCATCACCAGCTTGCGATCGCCGAGCACGACCTCGATCGTGCCCTCGTCGCCGCCACGCACGTCGAACACGTTGCCGGGCCGCAGGAGAACCTGGCTGCGCGCGCCGAGTGCTTCGATGAGCGGCAGCTGCTCGAACTGTCCGAACCGGACCGGTGCGCGCGAGGAGCGGAAGCGGTTCGCGACGCGCTCGCCGAGCGCATTCGGATCGCGCGTCTCGAGCCACGTCGCGAGCGCCCGCAGCTTCGCCGCGACCGCCGGCGCGTGCGCCTCGGCGTCGTTCGCAAATCCGGCCGGCAGCGCTTCGCGAAACTCGACGACGTCCTCCAGGTCCTTGAACGCCTCGTCGAAGACGTCTTTCCAGGTGTAGCACAGCATCCCGACGGTCAGATGGACGGAGACCTGCGCGGTCGCGATCGCCTCGTGCAAGAAGCCGCGCGGGATGTAGAGCGACTGGCCGGCGAGCAGCTCCGTCTCGATCACCGACTCCTGCGGAACCGGCACCGTGCGCGAGCGCTGGTGCGGCAGCGGAACGTCGACCGCGCGCTCGTGGACGTTCCACCGCTTCGAGCCGCCGGTCTGCAGCACGAAGACGTCGTGCGTGTCGTAGTGAACGCCCAGGCCGCGCGCGCCCGGCGGAGAGACGTACGCGTTGACCTGAACGGGATGCGTGAGCTCGAGCTCCAAGTCGCGCGCGAAGCGCACGACCGGCTCCCAGTAGCGCTGCAGCCCTTGCAGCACGATCGTCGCGCCGTTCTGGAACGCGTCATACACGCGCCCGGCGTCGATGACGTCGTGCAGCCACTCCGAGCCCAGGCTGACCGTGCGCACGTACGAGCTCGGGGGCAGCTCCGCGCCGTCCTTGACGAGCCGAACGGCGGGACGGCGCGGAAACGTGCCGGAGAGGATGCGGTCGACGCTCTCGAGCGAGAACAGGTCGCCGAACGCCGCATCGTCACGGCGGTCGACCAGGAGCGGCCGCTGCGACCAGATCTCCTCGAAGAACCGCCGGCGGTCGATGCGAACGCAGCGGTCGAGCGCGCGTACGGCTCGGTCGCGCGTCAGCACGGCTCGTTACGTGTCGTCGCGACCCTGATCGTCGGGCGGCGGCGGTGGTGGACGATCGTCGCGGCCTTGGTCGTCCGGACCCGGCGGCGGGGGTGGCGGCGGATCGTCGCGGCCCTGATCGTCCGGCGCGGTGGTGGCCTGCGGCGCATTGGGCCAGATCGTCTTGACGTCGGCGTCGCTGAAGCGAGTCTTGCTCTGCATGTGCTTTCCTCCCGATCGAGCGGCAGAGGTACGACGTGGAATGGGGGCGTGTGCACTTGGCGCTCACGGGTCGGGTTCCTCTTTCGACCGAACGAGCTGCCAAGCGGCGAGGATGTGGCGTTCCGCTGAGCGCATTTTCCTCGCCATGATCGGCGAAGCACCCTCACCTATTCGCGCGCACGAGGCGGACGAGCACGACTTCATCGTGCGCGCGCTTAGCGCCGTCGGCGTGAGCGAGTCCGACGCGGGTGACGTCGCGGACGTGCTCGTGACGGCCGATCTGCGCGGCGTGGAATCGCACGGGATCGCGCGGCTCGACGTGTTCTACGTGCGCCGCATCGAAGGCGGCGTCGTCAACGCGCGGCCGGCCTACGCGACGTTGTGCGACCGCCCGACCCAGTACGCGCTCGACGCCGGCAACGGGCTCGGTCACCCGGCCGGCGTCTTTGCGATGCGCAAGGCGATCGACAAGGCGCGCCAACACGGCCTCGCGTTTGCGACCGTCCGCAACTCCAATCACTACGGCATCGCAGCCTACTACGCGATGCTGGCGCTCGAGCACGATTGCATCGGCCTGTCGATGACGAACTCGACGCACCTGACGGTGCCGACGTTCGGGGCCCAGAAAACCCAAGGGACCAACCCGATCTCGGTCGCGATCCCGGCCCACGGGCACGCGCCGTACGTGCTCGACATGTCGACGAGCGGCGTGACGTTCGGGCGGCTCGAGGTGAGCGAGCGCAAAGGCAAGCTGCTCAAGCCGGGTTGGGCCGTCGGCGCCGACGGGCGCGAGACGCTCGATCCGACGACGGCGATGACGGTCGGCGCGCTGCTGCCGCTGGGCGGCTACGGCACCGAGGGCGGCGGGCACAAAGGCTACGGGCTCGGCGCGCTCGTCGAGATCCTGTGCGGCGTGCTCTCGGGCGGGATGTTCGGCACCGCTCTGGGGCTCGACGAACGCGGCATGCACGGCGGAACGGTGGCCCACTTCTTCGGCGCGTTCCGCATCGACGCGCTGCGCGACGTCAAGGACTTCGAGCGCGACGTCGCCCGCGAGCTGCAAACGTTCGAGCAAAGCGCGCCGGTGCCGGGCGTGGAGAGCGTCGTCACCGCCGGTGAACCCGAGCGTGCGAACACGGAGCGCTATCGCCGCGAGGGCGTGCCGATCGATCCGAAGGTCTGGGACGGACTCGACGCGATGGCCGAGCGCTTGGGCCTCGAGAAGTTGGAGCGCTTTACCGTCGGCTGACGGCGCGAGACCCCCTTGGCGGGATTACATGTCGATGCGGCAAAAGCTCGGGTCGTGTAGGTCATGCAGACCGAACGCCGCGGCGGCGGTCACAGCGCCGAGCGCCAGAACGCAACACCCGATGCGCCAGCCGCGAAGCGGAAATTCACCGCGCCAGAGGCCCACGGCTAGCGCCGCGACGCCGAGGCCGAGCGCAGCGAGCGGCAAGGCCGCGAACGCGGCGAAGAAAGCCATGAACATTGCGTGGTTCGGGCTGCAACGCAGGGCATCGACCAGCAGCAGGGCGGCGTAACCGGCGGCCGGTACAGCTACCGCCGCCCCTCCCGCCGCGGCCCATGGCTTCGATCTCGATTGCATCATGGGAGCATCCTAGCACCGCGCCGCCGCCGCGTCGTCCGTAGTTCTACCGACTCGCTTGCGCGCCGCGGAACGTTCCGCGGGAGAGGACGCCGGTGAGCACCAGCAGCACCAGCGTCAGAACCAGTGCGGCAGCAATGCCACTGCGCAGGACGCACAGTCCGCCGGCGAACGCGCCGAGCAGCATCGAGCCGACCGCCAGCAAGCGCCATTGCAAGCGCGGGTTGGTGCCGCCGGCAAGGGTCGAGTCGGCCGCGATCGCGGTGATGGTCATGGTCAGGACGGTCGTCGTGAGATCGGGGATGCCGATGCGGCGCGCCGAGGCGTTCTGCACGCCCATCGCCAGCGCGAGCAGCGCGATCACCACATCGCGATGGATGTCGTCGAGCTTCCCGGCCGCGCTGATGACGACGGCGAGCGCCATCGCGACGAGCACGATCTTGATGACCGTCGCGACACCGATCAGCCGCCCGTCGTGGGCGGCGAAACGCAGCGCGAGCCGGCCGCCGGCGACCGAACCCACCAGAAACGCGCCCATCGCGGTGAGCGTCGCGCGCAGTGAGATCTCGGCGGCGCCGGCGGCGGCGAAGCCGAGAAACACGACGTTCCCGGTCATGTTGACCACGAAGACGTGGCCCAGCGCGAGGTAGCTCACCGCATCGACGGTACCGGCAACGACGGTGAGCAGCAGCAGGAGATAGGGAAGAATGCGGTCGTTCGAAGGCCTCACCGCGTTAGGCATTTCGCGGGGCGGTGAGCTCGGGCGTGTGCACGTGCTCGGGACGCACGCCGACGCCGATGAAGAGCGCCGGGAAGCGTTGCAGGTACGGGAAGCGCCGCAACAGCCGGACCGGCCAGGGGGCGCGCAGCGGCGCGGTGCTGCGCAGGACGGCGCCGAAGATGCGGGTCTGTGCGAAGACTTGGAACGCTTGCGTCACCCGGATCGGAAACTCGCGGCGGCGCTGGAGTTGGGCTAGGTCGCGCTCCGCCACGGTGCCGTCACGCAGCGGTGCGGCCAAGATGTTCGCGGCGGCGACCGCGTCCTGGATGGCCAGGTTGATGCCGACCCCGCCGATCGGGGACATGGCGTGCGCGGCGTCGCCGATGCACAACAGTCCTGGACGATACCAGCGCCGCAAGCGGTCCACCGTGACGGTGAGGAGCTTGACGTCGTCCCAGTCGCGTAGCGCGTCGATGCGGTCGGCCATGAACGGGGCGATCGCCACGATGTCCGCGCGCAGCGCGTCCAGACCGCGCTGCCGCAGCGCCTCGAATCCGCCCTTGGGGATCACGTAGGCGCACTGCCAGTACTCACCGCGGTCCAGCGTCACGAAGACTTTGCCCGCGTTGATCCGCCCCAGGGTCGACTTGGGATCGCCGGGATGTTGCGGCAGCCTCATCCAGAGCACGTCGATCGGGGCGCCGAGGTCCTCGACGCGCAGACCGGCCTGCTCGCGCACCGTCGAACGCCGGCCGTCGGCGCCGATCACGAGGCCGGCTCGGATCTCCAGCGGACCGTCCGGGGTCGCCGCGCGAACGCCGACGATCACGCCGGCTTCCTCGACGAGCTCCGTCACCTCGGCGCGCATGCGCAGGTGGAAGGCCGGATAGCGCCGCGCGTGCTCCTCGAGGAAGTTCAAGAAGTCCCACTGCGGCATGAGCACGATGAACTTGCAGGCGACGTTGAGCCCGCTGAAGTCGGCCATGGTGATGGCGTCGTCGCCGATGAGCCCGCCGATGCGCGGCAGCTCCTGGTGCGGCCGCTTGAGGAACTCCTCGAGCAGCCCCAGCTCGGCCATCACCTGCAACGTCGACGGGTGGACCGTATCGCCCCGAAAGTCGCGCAAGAAGTCGGCGTGCTTCTCCAGGACGACGATCTCGACGCCGGCGCGCGCCAACAGGTAGCCCAGCATCATCCCGGCAGGCCCGCCGCCGGCGATGCAGCAGCGCACCCGCATCGTCTCCACGGCCAGCCCCTTCGCCGTCCTGCTGGGCGGCCGCTCCTAGGCGCGACGGCCGAGCGCGCGAGCGTGTTATGGATGATATGGCCGAAGCTGTAATCGTCGACGCGCTGCGCACGCCCATGGGGCGTTATGGCGGCGCTCTAGCGCCCGTTCGCCCCGACGACCTGGGGTCGTACGCGATTCGGGCGCTCGTCGAGCGCACCGGCGTCGACCCGGCCACGCTCGACGACGTCTTTTGGGGCGCCGCCAACCAAGCGGGTGAGGACTGCCGAAACGTCGCGCGCATGGCGTCGCTACTCGCCGGGCTGCCCACCAGCGTCCCCGGAACGACGCTCAACCGGCTGTGCGGCAGCGGGCTGCAGGCGCTCAACTCGGCCTACCACGCGATCGCCGCGGGGGTGATCGACATCGCCATCGCCGGCGGCGCCGAGTCGATGACGCGCGCGCCGTTCGTCATCCTCAAGGCGGAGAAGGCCTACGACCGCGCGCCCGACATCCACGACACCACGCTGGGCAACCGGATGCTTAACCCTCGGCTGGCCGCGATGTATCCGCCCATCTCGCTGGGGGAGACTGCCGAGAAGGTCGCTGCGGAGTTCCACGTCACGCGCGACGACCAGGACGAGTTCGCGTACGAGAGCCAGATGAAGTGCAAGGCCGCGATGGAGGCCGGTCGCTTCGACGCCGAGCTCGTCCCGGTGCACGTCGAGCACGGGAAGCAGCGCTACGACCTGTGCGTGGACGAACCGCCGCGGCCCGACACGACGCGCGAGTCGCTAGCCAAGCTCAAGGCCGCCTTCAAGGCCGACGGAACGGTGACCGCCGGCAACGCTTCGCCTCTCAACGACGGCGCCGCGGCGCTGCTCATCTGCAGCGCCGCAGCCGCGCACCACAACGGCTGGCAGCCGCTGGCGCGCGTGGTGACGTCGGCGACGTTCGGCGTCGATCCGAGCGTGATGGGGATCGGCCCGATCGGCGCGACGCGCAAGGCGCTCGAGCGCGCCAAGTTGACCGTCGACGACCTCGATCTGGTCGAGCTCAACGAAGCCTTCGCAGCGCAGAGCGTCGCCTGCGTCAAGGCGCTCGAGATCGATCCGAGCATCGTCAACGTCAACGGCGGTGCGATTGCGCTGGGTCACCCGCTAGGCTGTAGCGGGGCGCGCATCGCGACGACCTTGCTGCACGAGCTCAAGCGCCGCGGCGGTCGCTACGGCCTTGCGACGATGTGCATCGGCATGGGCCAAGGGATCGCCACGATCTTCGAACGGGTGTAGAGCCGCGACACGGGGGACCTAGAAGATCGGCGTGTCCTTGAGGCCGTGGGCGTCGAACGTACGCCGCAGGAAGCCGCCGGTCTTCGCGTTGTCGAGGAATGCGCTCGCATAGGCGAGTGCGTTGGGCTTCCCGAGCGGAACCGCGACCGCGGTCTTGGTCTGCTGAAACGCGCCCGGCAAGACTCGCGAGCCGGGGATGCGCGCCGACAGCGGTACGAGCTGGTCGCGCAAGTTGGCGAACGCGTCGATCTGGCCTGTGTTCAACAGCGCGATGATCTCGTCGACGCTCTGGTACCCGACCACCGGGGTGTTCTTGAGCACCCGCGCTGCGCCGCGCATCGTCGTGGTGTTCGCGACCGCCCCCACCTTCATGCCGGGCTGATCGAGCTGCTCGGCCGTTTGCACCGCCAAGCCGGCGCGCACCAGGTAGGTCGCGTCGGCGGCGTGGTAGATCGGCCCGAAGGCCAACTTCTTGGCCCGCTCCGCATCGATGGGGACGAACGTCAGATCCCATTCCCCCTTGGCGGCGGCATCGGTGATCTGTCCGGAGTTCTCGTACATCACGTAGTCGACCGGAACACCGAGCCGCCGGGCCATCTCCGCGCCGAGATCGACCGGCACTCCGGTCGGCTTTCCGGCCGCGTCTTTCGCCGACCAAAACGGCCCGCCCAGGGAGCTCATCGCGATCGCGACGCGCAGGTGCCCCGAAGGCGCGAGCTCGTCCTTGGCAGCGTCGGCCCTGGCAGCCGCCGGGAGGACGAGCAGGGCGAACAGGAACGGTGTTGCGATGCGCGCCAGGGCGCCGATGCGTTTCATCGCGATCACGTACGCGTGTTGCAAGCGCTTGCGATCACGCTGTTGCCGGCGATCGTGCCGCCCGCGGCGGCCAGGGCCTGCAGCACGGACTGGATCGTGGCGCTCATGTTGGGGCCGCGGCCGGTGCTGAACTTCGACTCGTCGGTCGCGATCGCGCCGCACTTGTTGTCGGCGCCGTAGAGGCGCACCACGGGTTTGCACCCCGGCGCGCCCTTTGCGAGTTGGGTGCAGGCGAGCATCGCCGCGAAGTCGGCGTCGGACTGCGAGGTGGCGTCGGTGCTGACGCCGTACGCCGTGCGCGACCCCGGGATCCAGGCGATCGTTCCGAACGCCACGCCGCTGGCCCCGACGCTTCCGCCGATGGCGGTTGCTCCGCCGATGTTCACCGCGGGAGCGGCGCCGGGCGTAGGGGTCGCGCCGACCGGCGCGGCCGCGACGTGGCCTCCGCCGTTGTCGAAGGCTCGAACGAAGGCGTCGCCTTTCTTCCAGCGCGTCCCGTCCTCGAAGATCACGTCGGTGACGTCGATCTTCTCGAGGGTCGGTTTGTTGGTCGTCCCCGCGACGCGGTCGACGCAGTTGTTGAACGAGTCGCTGTTCCCGCCGAGCAGATCCATCTTGCCCTCGATGAGGATCCCCGGGCCGAACGATCCGGACCGCTCGAGTACCGCGTCTCGCATCGGCCGGTCGAACGAGTCGTCGAACTCGAAGGTGACCCGCACCCGCGAGGCGGCCTTGTTTGAAACGTTACGGAAGTTCACGCACAGCCGAACGGTGCCGTCGCTGTTGAAGAACACCGACGAACGGGTGACCGCGATCGGGCTGTTGGCGCTCAGATTGCGCCACGGCACGGTATTGTCGAACTCCGCCGATACGGCGATGGGCGCCAAGAAAAGCACGCACAGACAAAAGGCGATGAAGGTCCTCATGGCGGCTCATTTTCAGGACCGGTAGCCATTCCCTTCGCGCGTCGCCTTGGCGCGCTCGGCCGGGAAGGCGCGCGCGCGAACGTCCCCCGCGTACGCCCGCAAGGCGTTGGTCGTGGCCGCGCCCAGCTCCGCGTACCGCTTCGCGAACGGGGGCGCATCCGGGTAGAGGCCGAGCACGTCGTGGAGGACGAGCACCTGCCCGTCGCAGCCCGGGCCGCTGCCGATTCCGATCGTCGGTATGGGGATGCGCGCGGTGATCTCGGCGGCGATCGAGTCCTCGACCATCTCGAGCACGACCGCGAACGCGCCCGCGGCGGCGACCGCGTCGGCATCGGCGAGGAGCCGGTCGCGCTCGCGCTTGAGGCGGAATCCGCTGCCCAGCGATGCCGTCTGCGGGAGCACGCCGATGTGCGCGCACACCGGGATCCCGGCACCGGCGATAGCGCAGATACGCGCCGCCGCGCTCGCGCCGCCCTCGAGCTTCACCGAAGTCGCGGCGCCGCGTTTGACCAGCTCGCTCGAGCTCGCGATCGCAAGTTCGTCGGATGCTTCGTACGTTCCGAACGGCAGATCCACCATGATGTGCGCTCGTTGGGTGCCGCGCGCAACCGCGGCGCCGTGACGGATCATGTCGCCGAGCTCGACGTGCACGGTCGAGTCGAACCCCAGCACCACCATGCCCAACGAGTCGCCGACGAGGATGACGTCGATCCCGGCCTCTTCGGCGCACCGTGAGAACGGTGCGTCGTAGGCGGTGATGACCGGGAACGCGGCGCCCTTGCGCGTCGCGATCTCCGCCGCGGTGGGGCGCTTCACGCGCGCTCTCTCGCGCGCACGAGCCGTAGCACCGTCTCGGTGAGCGGCACGGCGATCCCGTGCGCCTGCGCGCGCCGCACGACGGCGCCGGAGATCGCGTCGATCTCGGTCCGGCGGCCGGCGTCGACATCCTGAAGCATCGAGTTGCGGTTCGCCGCCGTGTCCCGCGCCGCCGCTTCGACCGCCGCCCACGGCGCGGCGGCGTCGACCCCTTCCGCTCGGGCGACCGCGACGGCTTCGGCGGCGAGCGCGCGCGCGAGCGGCGCGAGATCCGGGTCGGTCGCGACGTCGCCGTTGGTCCGCGCGGCCAGCGCTCCCAGCGGGTTGATCGCGGCGTTCACCACGAGCTTGTGCCACACCAAGGCGGCGCCGTCCGTGGTGACGCGAGCGTCGAGCCCCGCCGCGACGAACGCCGCCGCGAGCTCTTCGGCGGCCGGCCAGGCGGCGTCGTCCCGGGCGAAGGTCGTCGTGCCGCGGTTCACGGGCCGCACGCGCCCGTCGCGCACGCCGATCGCGCCTTGCGTCGTCGCGCCGGCGATCACGCGCGCGCCGGGAAGCACCGTGCGGGCGACCTCGACGTTGTCGATCCCGTTCTGCACTGATGCGACGAGGGCGCGAGCCAGCAAGATGCCGCGCAGCGGGGCAAGTGCCTCCGCCGTGGCGTAGGCTTTCACTGCGACGATCAACGCGTCACGATCGGCGCACGCGGCGGAGTCGACCGTCGCCCGAATCGCGACGTGCCTGATCCCAGTATCGCCTTCGAGCGCAATACCGTCGCGGCTCAACAACTCGGCGAGCGCCGGGCGGCGCACCAGCACGACGACATCGTGTACGGACGTCAGCGCGGCGGCGAACGTCAGCCCGATCGCACCGCCGCCGACGATCCCGATCTTCACCGCCGCGGCCACGCGATCACGACTCGCCGGTGAGCCGAAGCCCCATCTCGTCGAGGGCGACGAAACCGAGCGACTCGTAGAGACCGCGGGCTTCGTCTGAGGGGTGCAGCGACAAGCGGATCAGCATCACCCTGCGTGCGTGCTCCAGGATCGCCGCCATTAAGGCGTGTGCGATGCCGCGTCGGCGCGCCGCCGGGACGACGTAGACTGACTGCACGCGCCCTTCGCGGTCCGAATGGAAGCCCGGTCGCGGGATCGCGATCTGGATCAGCAACGACCCGCTCGCGATCGCCGCCCCGCCCTCTTCGGCCACGAACGAGATATAGGTTTGGGCGTCGAGGGCGTCACGGAACCAGGCGGTCCAGATCGGGATCTGCGCCGTCAGCGGCGCCTCGTCCCAGCCGCCGATCTCGTGCCATACGCACGCCCGATGCGCTGCGAGCAGGGCCGCGTCGCCGGGCGTCGCGCGCCGCAGCGCGTAGCTCACTCGCCGCGAAAGACGGGCGCGCGTTTTGAAGCGAACGCGGCGAGGCCCTCGGCGAAGTCCGTCGTGGCGCCGGCGATGCTCTGCAACTGCAGCTCGTACTCGACCGCGGCGCGCAGATCGCCCAAGCCGTTACGCAGCAGCTCGCGCTTGATGAG
This sequence comes from Vulcanimicrobiota bacterium, assembly GCA_003140215.1. GTDB lineage: Bacteria > Vulcanimicrobiota > Vulcanimicrobiia > Vulcanimicrobiales > Vulcanimicrobiaceae > Vulcanimicrobium > Vulcanimicrobium beijerinckii. Next base: position 1,237,625 of record PLJL01000004.1, read on the forward strand.
CCCCAGCGAGCGTGGTCCGTGTGCGAACCGCGCCGCGAGTAGCTGCGCTTCGGCCACCACCTCATCGGCCGGCACCACCTTCGTGCACAGCCCGAGCGCGTCGGCGCGCTGCGCGTCGACCTTGTCGGAGAGCAAGCACAGCTCGAGCGCCTTCGCGTAGCCGATCAGCCGCGGCAGCGTGAACGACATCGCGGAGTCCGGTACCAAGCCGATCTTGACGAAGGCCGTGGTGAACGACGCCGTCTCGGCCACGATGCGGAAGTCGCACGCGCACGCGATCGAGAAACCCGCCCCGGCCGCGACGCCGTTGACCGCGGCGATGACCGGCATCTCCGATGTCATGATCGCGACGATGAGCGGGTTGTACCGCCGTTCAATGGTGTTGAAGAGCTCGTGCGAGCCGTCCGGCGGCAGCGTTCGGACATCGTCGAGCGCCTGTCCGGCGCAGAACGCCTTTCCGGCACCGGTCAACACGATCGCCCGCACCGCGGCGTCGCGCTCGAGCTGCTTGAACGTCGCGAGTAGCGATTCGAGCAGCGCCGCGGTCATCGCGTTGTAGGCTTGCGGACGATCGAGCGTGATCGTCGCGACCCCGTCCGCGATCTCGACCCGATGATCGACCGGAGCTGTTAGTGTTTTCACGGCGCTTCGCCCCAGGCTACGCGCCCCCCACGCTTCGCGCGGGGCCCCCGGGCCGACCTCGCAACAGCGTTTTCAGGCGCTGCACGATTCGGCTGCGCTCGGTCCATCACCGTCCGCTCCATGTCGGTCTCCGTTTTTCGAGGAACGCTGCGACACCCTCGCGCCCGTCCGCGCTCTGCAGCAGGCCGTAGAACGCGCGGCGCTCGTCGTCGAGCCCCGCGCGCAGCGAGTCCTCGAAGGCGCGCCCGATCGCGCGCTTCGCGGCGCGCACCGCCAGCGGCGCCTTCTTGGCCAGCTCGCGGGCGAGCTCGAGCGCGACCGGTAGGACGCGTTCGGCGGGAACGGACCGGTTCGCTAGGCCGTGCAGCTCCGCTTCGCGTCCGCTCAGCTCGCGGCCCAGCAAGATCATCTCGGCGGCCAGCGTCTTGCCGACGGCGCGGGTGAGCCGCTGCGTCCCGCCGGCGCCCGGCATCACGCCGAGGTTGATCTCGGGCTGACCGAGCCGCGCATCGTCGGCGACGACCAGCAGGTCGCACGACATGGCCAGCTCGAGACCGCCGCCCAGCGCGAACCCGCGGACCGCCCCGACCAGCGGGAGCCCGGTGGACCAGAGCCGGTCCCACACCTCCAGCCGCGGCCCGACCGCGGCGAACTCCGCGATGTCGGCGCCGGCGGCAAAGGCGCGTTCGTCGCCGGTGAGCACGACGGCGCGCGTGACACCGTTGGCGTCCAGCGTCTCCAGCGCCGTGGCGAGCTGCTCGGCGAGCGCGTTGGAGAGCGCGTTGAGCACCTTGGGGCGGTTGAGCCGGACGAGCGCGACGTGCTCGTGCGGCCGCTCGGTCAGGACGAGGTCTTCCATCAGGGCGTTCTCCGTCAGCTTTGGGTAGTACGTCCGACGGGCGCGGTGCTCCCGGCGCCGCGTCCGGCTCGCGTGCCGGAACCGCTCCGCCGGGCGCAGAAGAGCGGCACCGGTCACCGATGTGGTTGACCGACCGGTCGAGGGTGTAACACATGAAAGGATCGATGCTGCCGCAGGCGCTACGCGCTGCGGCTGTTCTGCTCGCGGTGGGCGCGAGCGGCTGTGGATCGACGGCGGTGCCGAGCGCGCATGCGACCGCGCTCACGTCGAATGCGGGGCACGCGCGCGCGACGCGGGGTCTGGACGACGGACTCGTCCGCGCGGTCAGCGTGACGGACGACCAAGGCTGCGCGTATGATTCGAACGGCGTGCCGATCACGCAAACGCCGATCGTCACGGGATCGAACTGGGGACCGTATACCGCGTATACGTTGCCCGCGAACTGGGAGGCGTTCACCGCGAACGCCGGTCCCTGGACGAACTACCCGGACCTGCCCAAGGGAGCCGGGAACTATATCCTGGAGAGCGACTGGCAGCCGTTCACCGTCTCCGGAACGCCGTTCACGTTCACCTACCAGCTCGTCGAGCAAAGCGGTCCATGCTATTTCACCGGCTGGCCGGTCCCGTTGCCGTTTCCGAAACCGCCGCCAAAGATAAAACTGACGGACGGGTAGATCTACGGATGCGCTCCTGAGGCGCGGGCGCAGTTCGCTGCGCACGCGTCTCAGAGCGTTCGGCGGTCGATCACGCGCTTCGCTTTGCCGGCTTCGATCCGCTCGATCGTGCCGGGAGCGACGACGCGCGTTTGCAGCGACACCGAAAGCGTCTCAAACAGCCGCCGGGTGACCGTTCGCGCCAGCGCGTCGAGATCGCCGATCGCAGCGTGCGGATGGTGTTCGACCTCGACGAGGATCTCGTCGAGCCCGTGAGGCGGGCGGTCGACGAAGATCCGGTAGTTCGGCGAGAGCTCGGGGAATCGCAGAAGCACCTCTTCGATCACCGACGGGAACACGTTGATGCCGCGGATGACGAGCATGTCGTCGACCCGTCCGGTGAACCAGTCGATGCGCGCGGTCGTTCGGCCGCAGGCGCACTTCTCGCGCACCATCGAGGTGAGATCGCGCGTGCGATAGCGCAGCACCGGCATCGCCTCGCGGGTCAGCGTCGTGATGACCAGCTCGCCGCGCTCTCCGTCACCGCACGGTTCGCCGCTGTCGGGGTCGATGATCTCGGCCAGGAAATGATCTTCTTGCACGTGCAGCCCTTGCTTGTCGAGACACTCCTGCGCGACCCCGGGGCCGATGATCTCGGTGAGGCCGTAGATGTTGGTCGCGGTGACGCCGAACAGCTCTTCGAGCTCGGCGCGCATCTCGCGCGTCCACGATTCGGCGCCGCAGATCGCATACTTCAAGGCCAGCGGCCGGCGGTTCTCGGCGCGCAACCGTTCTGCCAGGACCAGCGCATACGACGGCGTGCAGCCGATCCCGATCACCGGGAGATCGGCGAGCAACTGCAGCTGGCGCGCGGTGTTGCCGCTGGATGCCGGGATCGCGCACGCGCCCAGCGTCTCGCAGCCGCCGTGCCCGCCCAACCCGCCGGTGAACAGGCCGTAACCCCAAGCGACTTGGAACATGTCGCCCGGCACGATCCCGCCCGCCGCGAAGCTGCGCGCCATCACCTCGCCGAAGATCCGCAGGTCGCCCGCGGTGTACGCGCCGATCGTCGGGTTCCCCGTGGTCCCCGACGACGCGTGAATGCGCGCCAGCGACTTCTCCGGGACGGCGAGCAGTCCGAGCGGATACGCGTCGCGCATGTCGGCTTTGGTGCTGAACGGCAGCGCTGCGAGGTCGCCCAGCGACGCCGGCGCGGCGACGCCGCGCAGCCGCTCGCGATAGACGTCGTTGGCGTCGCGCAGCCGATCCACGAGCGCCTGCAATCGCTCGAACTGCAGCGCTTCGAGCGCGTGGCGTTCGAGCGTCTCGAACTCCGGCTGGAAGATCATGCCGGGGGATTACGCGCTCAAGCCGAACGGCTCCCGGGCCATGCCATCCGAAGCCGTTTTGGAGTTCTGGTTCGAGTTCGCGAGCACGTATTCGTACGTCGCCGCGATGCGGATCGAGGGACTCTGCCGCGACGCCGGCGTGGAGCTGGTCTGGAAGCCGTTCCTGTTGGGCCCGATCTTCGCGCTGCAAGGTTGGGACACGTCCCATTTCAACCTCAACCCGCGCCGCGGCGCGTACATGTGGCGCGATATGGAGCGCCTCACCGACAAATTCGGGCTGCCGTGGCGCCGGCCGTCGGAGTTTCCGCGAAACACGATCGTGCCGGCGCGCGTCGCCTGCGCCGTCGCCGGCGAGCCCTGGTGCGGCGACTTCGTGCGCCGCGTCTACGTCGCAAACTTCGGTTTGGACGCGGCGATCGACCGTCGCGACGTGGTCGCGCAGATCCTGACCGAACTGGGACACGATGCGGCGGCGATCCTCGCGCGCGCGGAATCGCCGGAATGGAAGCCTGTGCTGCGCGCCAACACCGAGCGCGCGACCGAGCTCGGAATCTTCGGCGCACCCAACTGCGTCGTCGGCACGGAGCTGTTTTGGGGCGAAGAATCGCTCGAGGACGCGATCGCCTGGGCGCTAAGCCGTGCGGCGGGAGGTTGAGGAGAAGATCTCCGCGAGGCGGCCGTCGCGATCGAGGTCGTGCTCGGCGGCGACCGCCGCGGCCTGTGCAATGTACGCGTCGCAGGCATTGTCGGCCGCCGCGTGGGCGCCCAGCCGTTCGAGCGCCGCGATGACGGCGGCGGCCGTCGCATCGGTGAGCGCGCCGATCGACGCGTAGGCCTGCGCGACGGTGTCGCGGTCGGCGGAGGGCGGCTCGGCGAAGGCCCAGGCGACCGGGAACGACCATTTGCGGCGGCGGATGTCGGCGCCGGCCGGTTTGCCCGTCTCGGTCGGGGTGCCCCACGTTCCCAGCACGTCGTCGCGAACTTGAAAGGCCAGTCCGTACGCTCGGCCCATGCGGCCGTACGCCGCGGCACGTTCGGCCGAGGCGCCTGCCGTCAACGCGCCCAGCTCGCACGCGGCGGCGAACAGCGCCGCGGTCTTTCCTTCGATCATGGCGAGGTACTCGCCGAACGAGACCGACGGCGAGGTCTCGAACCCGATGTCGGCGCCTTGGCCGCGGCACAGCTCGATGTGCGCGTGGTGCAGCGCGGCGGTCATGGCGACGGCCAGATCCGGATCGCGCAGCGAGGCCGCGTCGAGCAGGGTCATGTAGCTGAGCGCGCACATCGCGTCGCCGGCGGTGATCGCGGCGGGGATTCCGTGGCGCGTCCACATCGTCGGCCGCCCGTGGCGCAGCTCGTCGCGGTCCTCGATGTCGTCGTGGACGAGCGAGAAGTTGTGCAGCAGCTCCACCGCCGCAGCTGCGGCGAACGCGTCGGACCCCGCGGCCCCTTCGGCTTCGCTGACCGCGACGAGGATGCGCGGCCGCAGCCGCTTGCCGCGCTTGGCCGCCGGATCGTCGAACGCAAAGTGCTCGCGCACGAGCGCCGCGACCGGCGACGTAGCGTCGAGCCGCTCCACCGCGCGCTCGAGCACCGTTTCGAACGCCTCGAACGATGCCGCTTCGGTCAGCACGTCACAGCCCTTAGCGCGCGAGCACGCCCTTCACGGAACGCACGATGTTGCCCAGCCGCATCGAGTCGGCGGCGGCCGTTGCCTCGAAGCCCGAGTGCACCATGCAGTCCTCGCACTTCGGGTTGCCGCTGGCATGCCCGTAGTTGTCCCACTGCGTCTCTTCGAGGAGCTGCTTGTAGGAGTCGGCATAGCCCTCGCCCAGCAAATAGCACGGCTTCTGCCAGCCGAACAGGCTGTAGCTGGGCATCCCCCATGGCGTGCAGTCATAGTCTTTGTCGCCGGTGAGAAACTCGAGGAAGAACGGGCTGGCGTTGAACTGCCAGCGCTTCTTACCGGCGTTGTAGGGCGCGAGGATCGAACGGAACAGCGTGCGCGTCTGCTCTTTGGCCAGGAAGTGATCCTGGTCGGGCGCCTTCTCATAGCGGTAGCCCGGCGAGATCATCATCCCGTCGACTTTCAGCTCGTCGGTCAGATAGTCGAAGAAACCCTGGAACGTCGCCGCGTCGGCGCCGTCGAAGATCGTGGTGTTGGTGGTGACGCGAAAACCGCGCGCCTTGGCCGCCCGTATCGCCGCGACCGCGACGTCGAAGATCCCCTCGCGCGCGACGGCGTGGTCGTGCACCTCGCGCGGGCCGTCGAGGTGCACGCTGAACGTGAAATACTCCGACGGCGTGAACTTGTCGAGGCTGGCCTCGAGGCGAATCGCGTTGGTGCACAGATAGACGTACTTCTTGCGCGCGATCAGACCGCGCACGATCTCGTCGATCTGCGGGTGCAGCAGCGGCTCGCCGCCCGGGATCGAGACCACCGGCGCGCCGCATTCGTCGACGGCGGCGAAGCATTGTTCGGGGGTCAGGTGCCGGCGCAACACCTCGACGGGATGCTGAATCTTCCCGCAGCCGCCGCACGCCAAGTTGCAGCGGAACAGCGGCTCGAGCATCAGCACGAGCGGGTAGCGCTTGCGGCCGGCGATACGCTGCCGGACCACGTACGAGCCGACCGCTACGGCCTGCTTGAGAGAGATCGCCATCCATCCTCCGGGGAGCTTGAGTCGCGGGTTATGTAGCCGTGGTCTCGGTACCAGGTGACCGCATCGGCGAGCGCCGCCGTAACGGCGCTCTGCGGAAGTCCGAGCTCGTGCACGGCTTTCTCCGCCGTGTAGTACATTCGCTGCTTGGCCATGCGGACGCTTTCCAGCGAGACGTCGGGCGTGACGCCGAAGCGGGCCAGCACGTGCTCTCCCAGCGCGGCGTACACCAGCGGGACGACGCGCGGCAAGCGGATGCGTGGCGCCCGCCGGCCCGAGACGGCGGCGAGGCGACCGAGCAGGTCGCGCAGCGTCAGGTTCTCGTTCCCCAAGATGTAGCGCTCGCCCGAGGCGCCGCGCTCGAACGCCAGGACGTGCCCGGCGGCCACGTCGCGTACGTCGATGAGGTTCAGCCCCGTGTCGACGTACGCCGGCATGCGGCCGCGCAGGAAGCGGACGATGATCTCGCCGGTCGGCGTCGGCTTGGCATCCCAGGGCCCCACCGGGGTGGTCGGGTTGACGATGACGACATCCTGGCCGGCCTCGAACGCCGCACGCGCCTCGCGCTCGGCGAGGTACTTCGAGCGCTTGTAGGTTCCGACCAGATCGTTGAGCGGGCTCTGATAGGCCTCGTCGGCCTGTGCGCCGTCCGGGCGTACGCCGATCGCGGCGACGGAACTGGTGTGGACCGTGCGCGGGACCCCGGCGGCGCGCGCCGCAGACAGCACGCTGCGCGTTCCGGCGACGTTGGCGCGCAGCACGGTCTCGCGGTCCCGGTGCCACAGGCTGTATGCGGCGGCGAGGTGGAAGACCGCATCGCAGCCGCGCATCATCGCCGCGAGGTCGGGCCGGAAGACGTCGCCGCGGATGAGCTCGACGTCGAGTCCGTCCAGCGATGGAGCCGCGCCGCGCACGAGCGCACGCACGCGCCAGCCCCGGCCCAGCAGCGCACGCACGAGGTTCGCGCCGACGAATCCGGACGCGCCGGTGACGAAGGCGGTCCGCACCGCGGACTCAGGTTCCGGCGAGCGTGAAGGGGCGTTTGCGGACGCGGTCGACGAGCCAGCGCAACGTGCGGTTGGTGACCGTCGACGTCGAGCCGGCGATGACGAGCGCACGCACCTCGGCGCGCGCGATCTTCACGGCGCCGCCGGGGACGAGCATCGCGTCGGAGCGTTCGAGCTCGCGCATCGTCGCGATCGCGAACAAGATCGGCAACGCGCAGAACAGGCGGATGCGCATCGCGGTGACCGGGATCGTCTCGATGTAGCGCAGCGAACGTTCGATGTCGTCTTGCGCGAGCTGCAGCAACGGCAGCAGTGCAGTGCGGTTCGCCGCGCGCAGCTCGTCGCGCAGGATCGCATCGTGTCCGCTGCCCGCGGCGCTGAGCAGGTCGGACGGGATGTAGACCGCGTTCTCGCGCTCGGCATCCCAGGCAATGTCCTTGAGGATGTTGACCGTTTGCAGCGCTTCGCCGAAGGCCTCGCAATCGTCGACCAGCCGCGCGTAGGTCGCGGCGCCGATGGAGGGCGAGCTCTCATGCCACAGATCGGTGAGCAGATGACCAACGGTCCCGGCGACAAAATAACAGTACTCGCGAAACTCCGCGACGGTCGTGATGCGGATCCCGCCCCGGTGCCGCAAGACGATGTGGCGCATCCCGCGCACCATCTCCTCGATCCAGCGCCGCAGGATCGCTTGCGTCGGTGCGTCGAGCCGGCGGTAGGACAGAAAGACGTTGCCGGTCGTGCCGACCAGCGCGAGGTAGTCCTCGTTGGCGGTGAGCTCCGCGGCGCACGCACCGAATGCGTCGGCGGCCGCCGCGCTGTCGAAGCCCGCCAGAAGGTCGTCGAGCAACTGCGCCTTGCGCTCGGGCGCCATGGTCAGGTCGTCTTCGACCGTGTCGGCGATGCGGCACAGCAGGTAGCCGATGCGCACCGGCGGCTCGAGCTTGGGGGGCAGCATCTTGATGCCCAGCGCGAACGTCCTCGAGACGCGCGGAAGCATGAGCCGTGATATACGCTCAACGTCCGTCAGCGTCGGTTCACGGGCTGCCTCACCCCGACTCGCTAGCTGCACTGCGGGAATCTTCGTCGGGAGGTCGTCCGGGCCTCTCCCCAGCGCGGGGAGGGGCCTCGCCGAGGCATCGCATACCTGGCCGCAATGCAAGTAGGTACGTTAGCGCACCGAGACCTGTTCTGCCGGACGTTCGAAGAGACCCACGTCACGTTCGAGCCGGAGCAGCTCCCATGGCCCGAGCTCGACGAGGTCAACCTGCGCCGCCTGCGCGCCTTTCCGTTCTGGCGCTACGCGCGTTCGATCGAACAGCGCGCGGGCCGCATGGTGAGCGCGTTCGCGCTGACGATCGAGGACCCGGTCATCCGGGCGACGGTCGCGCTGCAGGGCACCGAGGAGACGCGCCACGGCCGGCTCATGGAGCACGCGATCGAACGCTACGGGATCGACGCGCCGCCGCTGACGATCGCCGACGCGCCCGTCTCGCCCGAGGAGTTCGCGGTGTTCGGGTTCGGCGAATGCACCGACTCGTTCGTCGGGTTCGGCGCGATCGCGCTGGCGCGCCAGAAAGGCATCTTGCCGGCCGCGCTGCTCGACGTGTTCGACGGCGTCATGTTCGAAGAGGCGCGGCACATCGTGTTCTTCATCAACTGGTGGCGCTACGAGGAGGCGCGCGCGGGGCGCGACGGCTTCGGAGCGCACTTCAAAGCGCTGGGCTATCACGCACGCGCCGCGCTGGGCACGATCACCGGGGCGACCGACCTGCCGCCGATGCCCGCGCTCGACGATCCGGAGCTCGCTGAGATCGTCAAGGGCGTGACGCCGGTGATGTTCCTCCAAGCCGCGCTGGCCGAGAACCGCCGCATGCTCGCCAAGCTCCACCCGGACCTGATCAAGCCCGTGATCATGCCCACGATCGCAACCGCGTTGCTCGTCGGAATTCGGATGTTGCCGCCGCGCAAGGACGTGATGAAGCCGCTCCTCGCAGCCCCACCCGCGCCGGGAGGCTCGGCCGCGCGGAGTGCCGCGTAGCCGTCGGTCCGTAACACGGAGCGGGGCTGCAAGGCTACGCGGGTTGCCGCCTTGCTGCGTAACGGCCCAGCGCGCTGAGCGGGAAGTGCAACCGGTACTGATGGTAGTTGAGGTAGAAGTGCACCGGGAAGCCGGTGCCGGTGAACTCCGGCTCGTCCCAGGTGCCGTCGTCACGCTGGGTGCGCAGCAGGTAGTCGACGCCGCACTCGATCGGCACCGCGAACGCGTCCGCGATTTGCGGTAGACGCTCGACGCATGCCAGCAGTCCGATGAGCGCCCAGGCCGTCTGGCTCGCCGTGGGCGGGCCATGGCCGCGCAGCGCGGGGTTCTTGTAGGTGTCGGTCGTCTCGCCCCAGCCGCCGCCGGCCTGCTGCACGCTCTTGAGCCACACCGCCCCGCGCACGACCGCTTCGTCGACGCGCCGCTCGGCGGGAGCGGTGGGGCCGAGCGCTGCCAGCGCGCCGCTGGTGCCGTAGACGTAGTTCACCCCCCAGCGCCCGAACCACGCTCCGTCAGCCTCTTGCTCGGCGAGCAAAAACGCGAGCGCGCGTTCGAAGCGCGCGGGGTCGACGTCAGCGGGCTCGCAGCGGGCGATCATCTCCAGGACGCGCGCCGTCACGTCGGCGGTGCTGGGGTCGATCATCGCCTTCAAGTCGCCGTAGGGGATGCGGTTGAGCCACGCCTTGTCGTTGTCGACGTCGAACGCGCCCCAGCCGCCGGTCTTGCACTGCATCGTCGCGACCCATTGCGCGGCGCGCGCGATCGCGCCCCGAAGGCGCTGCGGCTGCGGATGGTCGACGGCGGCGAGCGCCATGGCGACGACGGCAGTGTCGTCGACGTCGGGATACCACGCGTTCTCGAACTCGAACGCCCAGCCGCCGGGCCTTCCGGTGCGGTTTTTCACCGCCCAGTCGCCGTACCGCGCGACGATCTGCTTGTCGAGCAGCCACGACGCGGCTCGCACCAGCCGTGGGTCGTCGCGCGGAATGCCGGCATCCGCGAGCGCGCGGACCGCCAAGCCGGTGTCCCACACCGGCGAGATGCAGGGCTGCACGCGGTACGCTCCGTCGCTGCGAATCGTGAAGCCGTCGATCGCCGCCCAACCGCGCACGACGACGGGATCGTGAAGCGCGTAGCCGAGCGCGCGCAGCGCTAGCATCGCGTTGAGCATCGCCGGGATGATCCCGCCCCAGTCGCCGGTGTGTTCTTGACGCTCGACGGTCCACGTTTCGGCGCGCTCGAGGCCGCGCTCGCGAAACGGAACCAGCCCGACGCGCTCGGCCCACTTCAGCACGCCGTCGACGGCGTTGAAAAACGCCCCGAACGCGTCGCCGGCGGCCGGCAGGGTGAAGCGTGCGTTCTCGCGGCCTTCGGCGTACAGCTCGTCGAGCGCGAGCGCCGGCCCGTAGACGGGTTTGCGATCGAACAGCAGGATGAGCGGCACGGTGCTCCCGCGCGCCCAGCTCGAGAGATCGTAGATCGACAGCGGACCGCGATCCGGCAATACCATGAGCCACGGCGGCAGGGCCGGCAGGCCGGACCATTCGTACGCGCCGATCAGCGCCAGGTGCATCTTGGTGAAGATGCGCGAGCGGGTGATCCCGCCGCGCGCCAGCACGAAGAGGCGCGCGCGCGTGAGCGCCGGATCGCTCGCGGGAACGCCCAACAGCCGCAGCGCCAGGTAGGCTTCGATGCTCGCGCTCAGCTCGCCGCCGTCGCCGTAGGCGAGCTCCCAGCCGCCGTGGCTGCGCTGCTGTTCGCGGAAGTAGCGTTCCGCTGCGGCGCGGGGGACACGGTAGAAGGTGCCCCACACGTGGTGCAGCAGCAGCACCTCAGCGGTGATGGAGACGTTGGACTCCAACTCCGCCCACCAATAGCCGGCCGGATCCTGTTGTTGAAACAGCGCGTCGACGGCGCGTTCGATCGCGCCCGTCAGCGTGGACGCGGCGGGGCGGTCGTTCTCGCGATCCGAAGGCACTATCTCTATGCTCAAAATGCTGCGTGCTGCGGCGTGGGTGGGTGCGGCGGCGTGGGTCGGGCTCGTCGTCGCCCGCGGTCGGTTTTGGGATGCGAGCGCCGACGGCCTTCGTGCTTCCGCGCACGGCGGCCCGGCGCCCGACGTCCACGCGATCGTTCCGGCACGCAACGAGGCCGACGTCGTGGGGCGGACCCTCTCGTCGCTGCTGGCGCAAGAGTATCCCGGCCGGTTCTCGATCACGCTCGTCGACGACACGAGCGCCGACGGCACGGGCGAGGTCGCGCGAGCAACGATCGCCGGCACGGCCGCGCGGCATGCGGCGGGCGTCGTGGCCGCAGCGCCGCGGCCTGACGGCTGGACGGGCAAGGTATGGGCGCTCGCGCAGGGCGTTGCAACGGCGCGCGCGGCCGGCGCAACCCCGGCGTATTGGTGGTTCTCCGACGCCGACGTCGAGCACGATCCCGAAACGCTCGCGCGGCTCGTCGCCACCGCGACGCGTGACGAGCGCGCGCTGGTGTCGCAGATGGTCGAGCTGCACTGCGCGTCGCCGTGGGAGAACTTGCTGATCCCCGCGTTCGTATTTTTCTTCCGGATGCTCTACCCGTTCGCGTGGGTCGACGACGACGACCGCGCAACGGCGGCCGCAGCGGGCGGCTGCGTCCTGGTCTCCGACGCGGCGTTACGTGCGATCGGCGGGGTGGAGCGTATCGCCGGCGAGCTCATCGACGATTGCGCGCTCGCGGCAGCGGTGAAAAGCGAAGGCGGCGGCCTGCGCCTCGGCCTCTCGACGCGCTCGCGCAGCGTGCGGCCGTACGAGGGGCTCGACGCGATCTGGGCGATGGTCGCGCGCACCGCTTACACCCAGCTGCGCTATTCGCCGCTGCTGCTGGCCGGCACCGTCGCCGGGATGGTGGTGCTCTACTACGTGCCGGTCGCTGCGACGTTCGCCGGCATACGTCGCGGGCGCGCCGACGTCGCGTTGCCCGGAATCCTCGGGTGGCTGGTAATGACCGCGGCCTACGCGCCGACCGTCCGGCTCTACCGGCTCCGCCCTGCGTCGGCGCTCACGCTCCCGCTCGCTGCCGCGCTGTACACCCTGATGACCGTCGATTCCGCGCGCCGCCACCACCGCCGCGAAGGCGGCGCCTGGAAAGGCCGCACGTTCACGCCGCCCGGCTAGCGGTGCTCACAGCGCGGCGACCGTGCGTGCCGTTTCGGTGAGGGTCGTCAGCGCCGAGCGTACGTCGCGCACGAAGCGCACGGCGTTGCGGGGGGCGCGGGCGAACGCCAGCGCCAAGTACAACGGGCGCAGGCGGCCGTCGGGTCCGATGGCGTTTTCGATCGGCGGCAGGTTGTGCGAGGCGTCGTCGCTGACGACGCGGACCATCGCGCAGCGCACGCCGCGCGCGGCGAGCTCCGCCGCCAGGTGCGTCCCCTCCATGTCGACGACCTGGGCCTCGAACCGCTGCGCCAAGGCTTCGCGCGCCTCGACCCGCGTGATGACGCGGCGGGTGGTGCATGCCGTGACGACGCTCGCGCCCGGCAGCGCGCTCTGCAACGCCTCGACGAGCCGCGCGTCGAGCTCGAACCTGCGCGCGGTGTCGCGCACGCGCGCGTAGATCGTCACGTCGCCGACCGACAGCTGCGACAGCGCGCCGCACAAGCCGAGCACGAGGGCCGTCTCGCCGGCCGCGAACGCCGGCAAGGATGCGCCCGAAGCCGCCCCGGGTGCGACGATGGCGGCGTGCGGAATGACGCCGCGCACCGCGTCCGCCTCGGCGCCGTGCGGGACGACGATCCTCACGGCCTCGTCGTCAGCCTGCCGTCAGCGCCCGGTGTTGGCGGTCGTGACGTTGTCGGTGACGATCTTGTAGTCGGTGAACGTCGCGTGCGCCTCGACGTGATACGCCGGCAGCTTGATGTCGGCGTCCTCGGTCGCCGGCACCGGAATCCCGTCCATTACGACCGGGTTCACGTGCACGTCGATCCGGCCGCCGTTCACGTAGTGCCACTGAATGCGGCGCAACCCGTCGCCGTCGAGCTCGGCGTGGATCGCCTTCACGTTGCCTGCGACCTTGTCGCGCATCTCCACGAGCGTACGCTCACCTTCGTGCGCGATGCTCGCGACGTCGTAGTGCTCGGGCCACGTTTGGGGCTCGAGCGGGTCCATCTTCATGTTCTCGAAGCCCTTGCCGAACCACGGGACGTGGTCGAAGTGCACCGAGTAGAGATTCGGCCGCTTGTACTCGATGTGGCCGTCGACGTGGAAGCGCAGATAGGGGAACGAGCGCAACGCGAAGTCCACGTGCAGCTTGGACGTGTATGACTGCACCGGCGCGGTGCGCTGGCCGCTGAGCGCAAAAAGGTGCGCCGCTTCTTCGGCATGAGCGGCTGGGCCGGGGGCTTCGGCGAGCATGCCGATCGATGCGACGATCAGACCGGCACAAAAAAGGGCGGGGCGCACTGGCTGTTAGACCCCCGATATTGGGGGTGGGTTGCCGGGACCTGCGTCCGTTTCGGCGAGCGGCCCCCCGGGAACGTCTCCGGCGCGATGTATGCGGAGTACGTGATCCCCGAATCGGTCCCGGACGTGCCGGCGATGCCGGACGCGCCGCCCGATATGCCCGGGATCCCCGCCGATCCGACGCCGCCCGGCGGCGACCCGGAGCCGATGGACATCGCTGCCTGATTCTCCAGGAGGGGAACGATGCGGATCTTCTTACGGTTTTCCATCCTCGCTCTCGCGCTGTTCCTCGCGTTCGCCCCGACGTTCGCGCTGGCGCAGACGACGGGCGGCAGCGGCGGTTCCGGCGGGACGACGACCACCGGAACCAGCGGCGGCACCGGCGGTACCGGTACCACCAGCGGTACGACCAGCGGCACGGCCACCACGACTACGACGACGACGACCGACCCGAACGCCGGCACCATGAACTGGACCTGGATCGTGGTCGGTGCGGTAGTCCTGGTGGTCGTCGTCGGACTCATCGCCATGGCGAACAACCGCTCGAGCTCGACCAGCACGACGGTCAGGCACGACTAACCACGCGCTGCGCCCGTCGAGCCGGCAGCGGGGAACCGGTTCGGCGAGCGCAGACCGGGGAGGATTCGGCGCCGCCCAGTCCGCTAGTGCCCGCAGGTGATCGATCGCCTCTATCCATTGGTTCTAGCGCCCACGGAGAAAGCGGCGATCTGGGGCGGCGACGCGCTGGTCAGGCGCTACGGAAAACCGGGTGATGCGGCCCAGGCGCTCGGCGAGTCATGGGAGTGCTGGGACGAGAACCGCGTCGTCAACGGTCCTCGCGCCGGCGCAACGCTGGCCGAACTGCGCGCCGATCTGGGGTCGGCGCTGACCGGTCCGATCGATCCGGCGCGCACGTTCCCCGTCCTCACCAAGATCATCGACGCACGTCAAGCGCTCTCGGTGCAGGTCCATCCCGACGACGCCTACGCGCGGCGCGTCGAACACCAGCGCAACGGCAAGACGGAGTGCTGGTACATCCTCGCTCGCGAGCCGGGTGCGGAGCTCGTCCTGGGCTGGACGCGCGACACGACCCGCGACGAGTACGAACGTCGCGTCGCCGACGGCACGCTCGCGGAGATCCTGCGCCGCGTCCCGGTCGAGCCGGGCGACGCGTTCTATCTCCCCGCCGGCACGCTGCACGCGATCGGCGCCGGGATCCAACTCTTCGAAACGCAGCAGGCCAGCGATCTGACCTACCGCATCTTCGACTGGAACCGCCTGGGCGCCGACGGCAAGCCGCGCGAGTTGCACGTGCGCAAGGCCGGCGACGTGCTCGACTATCGAGCCACGAATCCCGGTGCCGTTCGGCGGCTCGCCTACAGCGAGGACGGCCTGGAGCGCACGCTGCTCATCGCCGACGCGCGCTTCTTGGTCGAGCGCGTGATCGTTCGGCGGGCCGAGGCGTACCTCCAGACCGACGGTCGGCCGCTGACGATCACCGCGATGGACGCCCACCTGCGCATCGACACCGAAACCGCGAGCGTCGTCCTCGAGCCCTGGCAGACGCTCGTGACGCCCGGCCGCATCGGGCGCTTGGCGTTCATCCCCGGGGGCGAGCCGACCGCCGCATTGGTCGTGCACCCGCAGCCGGACCGCTTCGCGCTGCGCAAGCGCGCGCTCGCCGCGGGCGTCGAGGCGGCGGCGTTCGGCGCGTTTCTCGCGCAGTTCGGGTAGCGTTGCGGCGGCCAAGAGACGATGTTTTCGTTTGGCTCTACGAATTCGCTGGTAAGAACCTGAGAACGATTCTCATCTAGCCCTCAGCACGTATTCGGCGTGGCGGGAGTACCAGTGATACCACCATGCATACACTAGAACGGCCCGCCACCAACGGCCACGTCACCAGCGTCATCCTAAAAGCGCCGCTGCGGCGTCGACCGCGCTGGTGGTTCATCGTCGCCGCGGTGGTGTTGATCGCGGCCATCGTCGCCACGGTCGTTGTCGTGCGCTCGCGCGCAGCGGCCGTTGAGTATGCGACCGTCCCGGTGCAGACGGGGTCGCTCGCGCAAACCGTGACGGCCAGCGGAACGCTCAACCCGCAGAACACGATCAGCATCGGCAGTCAGGTCTCCGGCATCATCAGCGAGATCGACGCCGACTTCAACTCGCACGTGCGCAAGGGGCAGGTGCTCGCGAAACTCGACCCGACGACGCTGCAGGCGCAGCTCGATCAGGCCCAAGCAACGCTCGCCCAAAGTGCCGCTCAGGCGCAGGCGTCCGGCGCGACCGCCGGCGGTGGCCCGGCTTCGGTAGCAGTCGCTCAGGCGAACGCCCTAGCCGCCGCCGCCGGTGCACGCGTCGCTGCGTCCAACGCCGTCGCGTCCAACGCCGCGATCGCGACGGCGCAGTCCAACGTGACCAAAGCGCAGAGCGCGGTCGTCCTCGCGCAGCAGACCGTCTCGCGCGATACGCAGCTGCTCTCGCAGGGCTACATCGCGCAGAGCCAAGCCGATGCCGACAAGTCCAACGAGGTCGCGGCGCAGAGCGCGGTCGACGCTGCGCGCGTCGCGGTCGGACAAGCCCAGGCTCAGGCGCAGGCGTCCGTGGCGCAGGTCGCGCAGGCGAACGCGCAGCAGGCCGGCCAGTCGGCGCAGACCGGCGTATCCGACGCTACGGCGCAGACCGAGGCCGCACAGCACGATGCCGCCGTCGCCGCGATCGGCATTCAGCGCGCGCAAGTCACGGTTGCGGAGCAAAATCTCGCCCACACGATCATCACGTCGCCGGTAACCGGCACCGTGATCTCGCGCCAGGTCTCGATCGGGCAAACCGTTGCCGCGAGCCTGCAGACGCCGACGCTGTTCACCATCGCTCAAGACCTCACCAAGATGGAGCTCGACCTCGCGGCCGGCGAACCCGATATCGGGCGCGTGACCGCGGGTGACACGGTGAACTTCAGCGTGCTCGCGTACCCCAATCGCACCTTCACCGCGAAGGTCGCGCAGGTGCGGCAGAACCCGACCATCGTCTCGAACGTCGTGACCTACACCGTCGTCGTCTACGTCGCGAACCAGGACAGCGCGCTGCGTCCCGGCATGACGGCAAATGCCACGATCGAGGTGGCGCACGTCGACAACGCCACGATCGTTCCGGTCGCCGCGTT
This sequence comes from Vulcanimicrobiota bacterium, assembly GCA_003140215.1. Taxonomy (GTDB): domain Bacteria; phylum Vulcanimicrobiota; class Vulcanimicrobiia; order Vulcanimicrobiales; family Vulcanimicrobiaceae; genus Vulcanimicrobium; species Vulcanimicrobium beijerinckii. The sequence goes on from PLJL01000004.1 coordinate 1,254,438, forward strand.
CACGTACACGCCGCCCGCCGGCGCAGTCAATCGCACGCCCCGCAACCGCGGCGCGGGCACCGGCGCGAACGGCGCATCGAAGAGCGCGCAGGGCGGTGCGGCTAGCACCGGCTCGAGCGGCGGATCGGCATCGCCGTGGGGTTCCACGAGCGCGTCGAGCGGCGGCGCGGTCACCTCGGGCTCGTCCGGACGGATCTTCGTCCTGCGCGGCGGCAAGCTGATCGTGGTTCCGGTCAAAGTCGGTCTCGTCGGTGACACGCAGGCTTCGGTGACACCGCTGCGCGGCACGCTCGGTGCGAACGATCAGATCGTTACCGGCGACAACCGCAATGCGAAGGGCGGGTCGACGAACACGAATACCCGCAACATCCTCACCGGCGGCGGCGGCGGTGGCCCGCGCGGCGGCGGCGGCGGCGGCCGTCCGGGAGGGTAGTCATGACTCCCGTCGTCGAGGTGCGCAGCCTGCGCAAGGTCTATCCGCTCGAGGGTGGTGACGACGTCGTCGCGTTGCGCGGCGTCGACCTCACCATCGAGCCCGGCGAGTTCGTCGCCGTCATGGGGCCGTCGGGCTCGGGCAAGTCGACGTTCATGCACATCGTCGGCCTGCTCGACCGGCCGACCTCCGGCACGTACCGTTTCGCCGGGCACGAGGTGAGCGCGCTCGATGCCGACGCGCTCGCCGACCTGCGCTCGCGCGCGCTCGGCTTCGTGTTCCAGTCCTACAACCTCTTGGCGCGCACCACGGCGATCGAAAACGTCGAGCTGCCCATGGTCTACGCCGGCGTCCCAGCCGCGGAGCGGCGGCGCGCGGCGATGGAAGCGCTCGATGCGGTCGGGTTGGTGAAGTACGCGCAACATCAGCCCAACCAGCTCTCGGGCGGGCAGCAGCAACGCGTGGCGATCGCGCGCTCGATCGTGAACCAGCCGCAGCTCATCCTCGCCGACGAGCCGACCGGCGCACTCGACACCGTTTCGTCCGAAGACGTGATGGCGCTGTTCGGGCGGCTCAACGCTGAGCGCGGGATGACCGTCATGCTGGTCACCCACGAAGCCGACGTTGCGGCGCACGCGCGCCGGCTCGTCAGCTTCCGCGACGGCCACATTATCTCGGACGAACCCGTGCGCGCGAAGGTACTTGTATGATCAGCGTGATGCAGACCCTGCGGCTCGCGTTGCAGGCACTCGTTCGAAACCGCTCGCGTTCGCTGCTCACGATGCTCGGCGTCGTGATCGGGGTCGCGGCGGTCATCGTCACCGTCGCGATCGGCACCGGCGCGGAGACGTCGGTCGCGAGCCAGATCAACGGGCTGGGCTCGAACCTCGTCATCGTCATCCCCGGCAGCGTGCAGACCAGCGGCGCGCGTACCGGCAACGGTGGCGCGTCGACCCTCACCGTCGCCGACGGCCTGGCGATCGTGAAGCTGCCGGGCGTGACCGCGGTCTCGCCGTCGGTGAACGTCCGGGCGCAACTCGTCGCCAACGGGCAGAACTGGCAGACCTCGGCGACGGGCGTCGCGCCGACCTTCACCGTGGTGCGCAGCTGGAATCCCGCGACGGGACGGTTCTTCACGCAGTCCGAGACCGACGCGGCGGCCAAGGTCGCGGTGCTCGGCCAGACCGTCGTGCGGCAGCTCTTCCCCGACGGCAGCGATCCGGTCGGGCAAGCGGTCATGATCAAGAACGTACCGTTCACCATCATTGGAACGCTGACGCCCAAAGGGCAGAGCGGCGCCGGACAGGATCAGGACGACACCGTGCTGATCCCGTACACGTCCGCGATGGAACGCCTCGCCGGCAGTACGACGATCGGCTCGCTGCTGGTCTCGGCCGTCGACGGCGCGCACATCGCCTCGGTGCAAAGCCAGATCACCGGGCTGCTCGAGCAGCGTCACGGGATCGTCGGCGGTGCTCCGGACGACTTCCAGGTTCGAAATCTTGCCGACATCGCGCAGGCCGCATCGGCCACGGCGTCGATTCTCGCGCTGCTCCTCGCGGCCGTCGCGGCCGTCTCGTTGGTCGTCGGCGGGATCGGGATCATGAACATCATGCTCGTCTCGGTCACCGAGCGCACCCGCGAGATCGGCTTGCGCGTCGCCCTGGGTGCGCGCGGCGCGGCGATCCTGCGCCAGTTCCTCATCGAAGCGGTCGTGCTGTCGACCGGCGGCGGCGCGCTGGGCGTCGTGCTCGGCGTCGCCAGTTCCGCCGCGATCGCGCTCTTCGCCGGCTGGCCGGCGAGCGTGTCGCCGGGCGCGGTCGCCCTGGCGCTAGCGTTCAGTGCCGCGGTCGGCGTGTTCTTCGGCTACTGGCCGGCCCGCAAAGCCGCCGCGCTCGACCCGATCCGCGCGCTGCGGTTCGAATAGGCCGGAACGCGTATCGGAAGGTTCGGAGGGTAGCTCAAGCAAACAGGACTAATGGCCTAACGGAAAAGGTGGGCCAGATCACCTAAACTCCTGCCCCTGAGCCTCCGAACCTTCATGCATGACGTCAATCGTTGCCATGATGGCGGCGGTGTTCGGGCTCTCGCCGGTATTGGTGGGAGCCTCTGGGGGGCAGGAAGCCCCGATCGCCATCTCTTTCGTGAACCCGCACTACCCGCAGCCGGTCGTCGAGCAAGCGCGAGCGCTGGCCGACGACGTGAACGCCGAACGCGCGAAGCGCGGCTTGCCGGCGCTGGCGCGCGACGAGGCACTGGACCGGTTCGCCTACGCCAAGGCGATGGAGATGGCCGCCCGGGGGTACTTCGGGCACACCGATCCCGACGGGGTCACCTTCCAGGACCGTTTGCGCGCGTGGCACTGGACCACGACCTACGCCGCCGAGAACATCGCGTTCGACCGCGACGAGCCGCACGCGCACGCGGCGTTCATGAACAGCGAACCGCACGCGCGCAACCTGCTCGACCGCAACGAGCGGCGCATCGGTGTCGCGGTGGTGACCGTCGGCGAGCACGAGACGTTCTACGTCGAGGACTTCTCCGCCAACTGACGTCCGGCCGGTCGCTCACGCGCCGGGAAACCAAAAATTCGCTTGCCCCGTACCGATGGCGGCCTCGTAACGGCCGTACTGGATCCCGGGCGTCGTCCAGGCGCGCGCTCCGTGCGCCCCGGCCAGCACGAGGTAGTGCGCGAAGCGCCCTTCGGGCGAACAGCGCCGCCGGAACTCGTCGGCATGATCGATCGCGGCGGCGTGGTCGCCGGCGCGCCACCAATCCATGATCCGCTCGTCGAACGCACGCAGCGCGGGATCGCTCACGTCGCCGGGGTCGGCGCTCGCGCGCTCGCGGATAACCGCCAGCGGCCAGAAGCGGTGCGACATCCCGCCCGACGCGACGAGCACGACGCGCCGCCCGCCGCGCGCGGCCGCCGCCGCGATCGCCTCGCCGAAGCGCAGGTTCGGCTCGACCTCGGCCGTGTCGAGCACCGAGATCGGCAGCACGCGCTTGCGCGCCGGCCCGGGATTGTAGTAGTGCATCGGGTTGAGCGTTCCGTAGTGCACCGGCAGGCCGCGGTGCGCCGACGCCTCGGCGGGGACGCCGCGCGCTCGCGCCTCCTCCGCGATGAGCGCCGCCAGCTCGGGATCGCCGGGATGGTCGTAAGCGTACTCGTGGATCATCCACGGGATCTCGTCGGAGGTGTAGAGACCTTCGTGGCGGTCGTGCGCGTTGAGGATGAACTCGAGCGTCGAGTGCCAGTGGGTGTCGATGACGACGAAGGTGTCGAAATCGAGCGCGTCGAGCCGCTCGCGCTTGAGCTGCGGCAGCGCGTCGTAAAACGTCGACACGCTCTCGCCCATGTACGCCTGGCGCGCCGCGGGCTCGAGGATCATCAACCGCGGCACGTGGGTCGAGAACAGCCCTCCGACGATCACCCGGTTTACCCTGAGCTTGTCGAAGGGCGCGGGGTGAACGCGTCCTGCGGCGTCCAGCCGTCGGGGCCTTTGTAGCGCATCGGCGGCAAGTTCGGGATCTTCGAGCGGAAGACCAGATACTGCCGGAAGCCGTCGAACTCGAAGGTGCGCTTGTCGGCGATCATCCCGGCCTCGTAGAGCGAGTGCGCGATCGCCGAGTCGCGCCCGAGCTTGCGGATCGTGATCGGCAGCAGCCGCTCCTCGAGGTCGAGGATGCGAAAGACCGCCTCCTCGGGGTCCGGCGCCGTCTCGATCGCTTCGCGCACGACGCGCAGCCCGGTTCCGATGTGGCGCACCTCGTCGTGCATGACGTACTCGTAGGTATACGCGGTGGCGAGGTCGCCGTACTTGCGCGCGAGCTCGGCGATCGAGTTGAACAGCACGTGGGCGGAGTAGGCCTCGAGCGTGCAGACCTGGCCGTAGACGATCTCGACGAAGGTCGGCAACCCGTTGACGAAGCGGAACAGCTCGGTCTGCTCGTACGGAACCTCCAGCGCATCGGCGAGGTCGAGATCGCGGATGCGGCGCCACTCGATCTGGGTGTGGCGCACCTCGTCCAGCATGTGGGTGGCGTAGAAATACTGGATCGACGGCCGGTTGGTCTTGGTGATGATCTGGGCGACCTGAGCGGTCGTCTGCGCTTCGCCCCAGCAGGTCGTCAGCATGATCGGCCGCATCGCATGGCGGTACTCGGCGCTCAGCTCGGGATCGTGCGTCTTGTGCTCGCGGTATTTCTCGAGCAGTGCCTTCGTGTCGCGGTATTGGTGCTCGATGTACTCTTCGTAGGACTCCAGCGATCCGAAGGTGCGCAACTCCGCGTCGGGCACGACCCTCGGAATGACGGTGACCGAATTCACGAACGACATAGCCTACACGTCCCCCTTCGACGAGCTCAGGGTGATACGGAATTTAGTATGCAATGCACACCAGCTTCGGCTCGGTGAAGAAGTCCAGCGACCAGCGGCCGCCTTCGCGGCCCAGACCGCTCATCCCGACGCCGCCGAACGGCTGGCGCAGGTCGCGCAAGAAGTATCCGTTGATCCAGCACATCCCGGCCCGCACGGCTTGCGCGAAGCGCAGCCCGGTCGCGACGTTGGCGGTCCAAGCATAGGCCGAAAGCCCGAACCGCGTGGCGTTGGCGCGCCGCACGACCTCGTCGAGCGTGTCGAAGCGAAACACCGAAAGCACCGGCCCGAAGACCTCTTCGCGAGCGATGGTCTGCGACTCGTCGCGCGGTGCGAAGATCGTCGGCCCGAGATAGTTGCCGCCCGCCAGCGCCGGATCGCTGGGCCGCGTGCCGCGCAGCAGCGCCTCCACGCCGTCCGCGTCGGCTTGGGCGCAGAAGCGCTCGACGCGCTCGCGATGCTGCGCCGTGATCAGCGGCCCCAAATCGCTCGCGTGCGATTGCGGGTCGCCTACGCGCAGCGCGCCCACGCGCTCGAGGTAGCGCGCCAAGAAGCGTTCGTAGATCCTGCTCTGCACGTACAGCCGCGTGCCGGCGAGGCAGACCTGTCCGCTATGGCGGAACATCGCCAGCACGCTGCCCTCGACCGCCAGCTCGAGATCGGCGTCGTCGAAGACCACGTTCGCGGACTTGCCGCCCAGCTCGAGGGTGACTTTTTTGAGGCCCGGCGCGGCCGCCGTGTTGATCGCGATGCCGGTCGGCTCGCTGCCCGTGAACGCGACCGCGTCGACGCGCGGGTCGGCGACGAGCGGCGCGCCGACCTCGGGCCCGAAACCGGTCACGACGTTCACCACGCCGTTGGGAACGCCGGCTTGGGTGCACAGCTCCGCCAGTCGCAGGGTCGACAGCGGGGTCAACTCCGACGGCTTGAGCACGCAGGTGTTTCCCGCCGCAATCGCCGGCGCGATCTTCCACGTCGCCTGCATGAGCGGCGAGTTCCAGGGCGTCAGCAGCGCGCACACGCCGACCGGTTCGTCGCGCACGATCGACGCGATCTCGCGCTGCGCGCCCAAGAACGGCTTACGCTCGAAGAACGCGCTCTGCTCGCGCTGCTCGATCGCGCCGGCGAAGAACGCGCAGTTGTCGGCGGCGCGCGGAACGTCGCGCTCCGCGGTCTCGCGATACGGTTTGCCGGCGTCGCGCGACTCCAGCCGCGCGAGCTCGTCGCGTTCGGCCAGCAGCAGCTCGGCGAGCCTGCGCAAGACCTTGGCCCGGTCGCCGGCGCTGCTGCGCGGCCAGGGTCCGTCGTCGAACGCCCGCCGTGCCGCGCCGACGGCCCGGTCGACGTCCGCGGCGGCACCGCGCGCGATCTGCGCGAAAACGCTACCGCTGGCCGGATCGACGTCGTCGTAGGTCGCGCCGCTCGCGGCTTCGACCGCCGCGCCGTCGATCCACATCACTGCAGGCTGTGGACCGCGGCGTGCCGGCGCGTCTTCATGGCGGGGACCACCTCGTACAGCTCGGGGAGCCGTTTGGTGATGCGCTCGGCGGCGTCGTCGGGCGCGAGGTAGGGCGGACGAGGCGGACCCATCTCGATCCCGGTGACGACCGATGCAGTCGCCTTGGTCATCCCCAGCGCGCCCAGCGCCGCTTCGCCGCCGCGCGGGAACACCCGGTTCAAGCGGCGCTGAATCTCTTGGGCGAGCGCGATGTCGCCGCGTCTGTAGGCCTCGTCGATCGCCACGCACGCGGGGATCGCGAAGACGTTGATCTGCCCGCCGCCGGAGCCCAGGAGCCGCCCGGTCAAGTACGCGCGAAAGGTTTGCAGATAGACGGCCCGTCCGGCCAGCGCATCGGCGACTTGCTCGAGGTGCTGCAGATCGGTCTCGACCTCTTTGACGCAAGCCACGTTCTCGAGCTGCGCGACCTGGGCGAAGAATGCCGGCGACATGTGGAACTTCGACAGCGCCGGGTTGTGATAGACGCAGACCGGCAACAGCTCGGCCTCCGCGATGGTGCGGAAATGCTCGAACGCTTCGCGCTCGCCGACCTTCCAGTAGTACGGCGCGATGACGACGGCGCAATCGTAGCCCAGTTCGGCCGCGACGCGCGTCCAGTGCATCGCTTGGAGCGTCGTCGCGCCGGAGGTCATCGCGAACGCGCTCGCGCCCGGATGCAGGCGGGTCTGCTCGAGCACGACTTCGAGGACGCGCCGGCGCTCAGCGTCCTCGAGGTGGAGAAACTCGCCGATCGACCCGGTCGCGACGATCCCGGTCGCGCCCTGGGCGAAGCACCAGTCGATCTGGGCGCGCAGCGCCCCTTCATCGACCGCATAACGGCTGTCCATCGGCGTGACGATGAGCCCGATGACGTCCCGGAACCGGTCGCGAAAGCGCTCGATCTGCATGCGGCCTCCTATCCACCCACGGCGGGCCTTGGCCTGCCCGGCGGGGTATATGGTGTTCGTTGCCGCGACCACCGGGACTCTCTCGCGGCTCGACAGGGAATGCACGCGATGTCGCATCGACTGCTGGTTTCCGCCTGCCTTGCCACGCTGGTCGCGGCGCCCGTTCCCGCCGGGGCCGCCGAGGCGGGCCGCGCCCTGCGAACGCTCGACTTCGAAGTCGACGTCCACATCTCAGAGCGCCGTGAAACGCCCGGCGACGGGATCCGTCAGGTTCTGCCGCGGATGGTCATAAAAGGCCAACCGGTCGGCCCGTCGGACGGGACGAAGGGCAGTGGCGAAGGCACCGCCAGCGCCGCGATCACCGCTAAGGGTTCGATCCGCGTCGCGGTCATCGGCGCGACCGACGATGCCGGGCTGATCGTCGACGTCTCGGAGGACGCGACCCAGCGGACGCGGCCCAACGTGCGGGTCGTCATCGGTCCCGACGGCGCGATGGTCTACGACCCGGCCAATGCGCAGAACCTCACCGAAGAAGAAGGCGCCGTACTGCGCTGGCTCGCGCGCGGCTTCTACGGCGACCACCCGACGGAGCCGGGAACGTCGTGGACGATCGACCAGAGCGCCAACGGGCGGACCGACATCGAACGCTATCGCGTCGTCGCCAAAGCCGCGCACCGCGTCACGCTCGACTACGCGCTCGAGGAGAAAGTCCCGGGCTCCGCGGGCTACAATGCGCTGCGCCAGGGGTCGCTGCTCTACGACGTCGCGATGATCGTTCCGGTGAAGGCGACCTTCCAGAGCCAAGCCCGCCGCCAAATCGGCGGTGCGTACGACACGACGCGTACCACGATCACGGTGACGCTGACGTCCGACAGCTTCGCGCCGCCGCCTAAGCCTTAGCCTTCGTCCTCGTCGGGAGCGGTTTCGGTACCGACGACGTCGGCGCGCTTGGCCCCGCCGGTCGCTAGCGCCGGTTTGAAGGCGGCGCGCAGGGCGGCGTCGGCGCGCGCGACGTCGTCGCGTTCGAAGGTCGCCAGGTCGCGCATGACGGCGGCGAACGCGTTGTCGACGCGCGCCGCATACTCCAGCGTCGAGGCGCTGGGCGGGGAGCCGGCGGCGAAGAACAACCCTCCCATGTCCTCACGGATGCGGCCAGGCCGCTGGATGAAGTCTTCGTCGTTGGTGTAGTCGGCGCTCAGCCGCGCGCGCAGCGCCAGCGCGCGGGCGCGGACGTCGCGCAGGGTGGCCGCGAGCTCCGCGCTTGAGCCCTTGGCGCGGTCGGCCGCCGACGCGGCGTACGCGTCGAGACGGTTGAGCGCGCCGTTGAGCCGCGAGTACTCTTCGAAATGCCGCTTCGCGAAGGCGTAGGCAGCGCGATAGTCGGCGCGCGTGAACGTGGCGCGCGGATCGGCGGCGATCGTGAAGCGCTGGGTGAACGTCTTGCCGTCGAGCGCGATTCGCGCTGCATAGGGTCCGGGGACTACGGCCACGCCGACGCGCGGCCCGCGGTACATCTCCTTCGCGGCGCCGGTCCAGCGCGTCGGGCCATCTTCGCGCATGTCCCAGCCGACGCGGTTGAGCCCGCCGAAGTTGGTGACGAGCGGCACCTCGCGGCCGCCGGTGAGCTGGGTTCCGCGCAGGTGCCGCACGATGCGACCGCCCGCGTCGAGGATGTCGATCTCGGGCGCCTTCGCGCCCGGTTTGGCCTGATAGAACGCGATCATGACGCCGCCCGGCGGGTTCTTGCCGGCGAATCGCGTGTAGAGCCCTTCGTCGTTGGAATGGCTCGAAAACTGGTACGCGGTGCGGATCGCGAACAGCATCGCGCCGGCCGCTTCGGCTTGGGGGAGCTGTTGGATCGGCGTGAGGTCGTCGAGGATCCAGATCGCGCGCCCGTGCGTTGCGAGCAGCAGATCGTTCCAACGCGGCTGCACGCGGATGTCGTAGGTCGCGACCGTCGGCAGCCCCAGCATCGGCTTGCGCCAGTGCGCGCCGTCGTCGTACGAGAGCCAGAACGAGTTCTCCAGGCCCAGGTAGACGAGATGAGGATTGCGCGTGTCGGGCCGCACCGAGCGCGCCGACTGTGCGGGCAGACCGGTGCCGATGGGCGACCAGTGCGCGCCCCAGTCGTGCGTGACGAACGCGTACGCCGCGTAGTCGCCCAGCAAATGACGATCGATCACGGCATACGCGGTCCCGGCCACGAGCGGCGAGGGCGCGATCGTCTCGACGCGGCCGTCGCGCCCGGCACCGGCCGGCGTGACGTCGTACCAGCGCCGCCCGCTGTCGCGCGTGAGATGCACGAGTCCATCGTCGCTCCCGGTCCAGATCTCGCCGCGCGTCTTGGTCGACGCTTCGATGTCGAGCAGCGTCCCGGTGAACTCCGCGCTGGACACGTCGAGGGCGAGCGGACCTCCGGCGGGCTGCTGGTGCGTCTTGTCGTTGCGCGAAAGGTCGGGCGAGATCGCCTTCCAGTGTTTGCCGCGATCGCGCGTCGCGAACACAACGTTGGCGCCGAAATACGTCGTCGCCGGGTCGAACGGATCGAAGGCGATCGGGGCATCCCAGTTATAGCGATAGCGAGCCCGGTCGAGCTGGAACTCGTCGACGGCGCGACTGCGCCACGGTTGCACGAACGTGTTGCGCTGCGTCTTGCGGTTGTAGATCGAGACGCGCCCGGTCTGCAAGTCGGTCCAGATCAGGTTGGGATCGCGCGGATCGGGCCACGCCCACATCCCGTCGCCGCCGGTCACGCGGTCCCACGATTCGTCGATGATCCCTTCGGCGTTGAGGCTGTTCGACGGCCCGCAAAACCCGTTGTTGTCCTGGAGCCCGACGCAGACCCAATACGGCGTGCGATCGTCGTAGCCGATGTGGTAGATCTGCCCGATCGCGAGATTTCGTGAGAACGACCAGGCCGTGCCGCCGTCGACGGTGAGCGCGTACCCGCCGTCTTCGCCGGCGATCATGCGCTTGGGGTCGTTGGGCGCGATCCACATGTCGTGGTAGTCGACGTGGACTTGGCTGGCGATCTCCTTGAACGTCTTGCCGCCGTCCTTGGATTCCGAGAGCGCCTCGGAGACGCCGTACACGTGGTCGGCGTTGGACGGGTCGACGCGCACGTGCGAAAAGTAGAACGGGCGCTGGTTGACCAGCGTGTCCTTCGACATCAGCCGCCAGGTCGCGCCCGCGTCGTCGGAGCGCCACAGGATGCCGTCTTTCGATTCGATGAGCGCGTAGACGCGCTGCGGGTTCGAGGCCGACACCGCAAGGCCGATGCGGCCCGTCATTCCGTCCGGCAAGCCGTGCCCGGTCAGGCGACTCCAGGTCTTGCCGCCGTCGGTCGATTTCCAGATGCCGTCGGCGTCGCCGCCCGAACGGAAGGTCCAGGGCCTGCGCTGGAACTGCCAGATCCCGGCGTAGAGCACGTCGGGATCCTTCGGGTCGGCGACCAGCTCGCTGACGCCGCTTTGCGGGCCTACGAAGAGCGTCTTCGTCCACGTCTGGCCACCGTCGGTGGTACGAAAGACGCCGCGCTCCGGTGAGTCGGCGAACACGTCGCCCAGCGCGCCGACGACGACGACGTTGGGATCGCGCGGATCGATGAGGATCGACGCGATCGCGTGCGTCGCGGCGAGGCCCACGTTCGCCCAGCTCTTGCCGGCGTCGGTGCTCTTGTAGACGCCGTTGCCCCACGACACGTCGTTGCGTGGGTTCGTCTCGCCGGTCCCGACCCATACGACGTTGTGGTTCTTGGGGTCGATCGCCACCGCGCCGATCGAGGAGACGTCTTGTTTGTCGAAGACCGCGCTCCACGTCGTGCCGCCGTTGGTCGACTTCCACACGCCGCCGCCGGCCGAGCCCAGGTAGTACAGGCGCGCGTCGTCCGCGACGCCCACGACCGAGGTGAGCCGCCCGCCGGCGACCGCGGGTCCGATCTCGCGAAACGCCAGCCGGTTATAGGGCGGCGTCGGCGAGGGCGAGGGCGAGGGTGACGGCGATGGCGACGCGGCCGGCGACGGCGCGGCCGGCGCCGGAACGGGTGCAGGCGAGGGGTTCGATTGCGGCGCCTGGCCCTGCGCGAGCGCGGCGGCCGGGCCGCAACACAGCAAAAGCGCCGCAAAAGCGGCGCGGTTCATCAGACGCTGCACACCTGCGATCCTACGCGGGAACGCGGGTACGTCCTGCGCCGAACGGGGCGGCCGTCAGCGCCGAACGCTGACCGTCAACGGGCCGTTGCGGCGCCGGAAGTGGTTGTAGAGCGCCACTGCGCCGACGACGACCGCGGCGACGATTGCGGCGATGAAAACGATCTTCAAGACGAACGCCAGCACGATCAGCGCGACGATGGCGACCGCGGCGATCGCGGTGATCCGGACGAACAGACTCATCATGGCCTCCGAGCCAGATACCCCGCGTCTCCCGGTGGTGTTTCACCGGCGCCGGCGGGCGGCGGGAAGCACCCTTGCGCTCGCTCGCTTACTGTGGCATACTGGAAGGGTCATGGATGGAGTCTCCGGCCTCTCCGGCGGTGCGGCCATGGACATCGCCGCCAACGGCACGTCCTCGGTGGCGGTTTCTGTGCTCGCCGGCACCGAGAAGCTCATGGCCGACCTGGCGGCGCGACTGTTCGCCTCGCTGGGGATCGGCGCGAACGTCGACTCCCGAGCCTAGCCGCCGGGGCCGCCCTGGCGGCCCAGATACGCCAGGGCGACCAGCACCGCGGCGACCTGCGAGCCGGCGGCGATGCGGCCGTCCAGCGCCATCGCGCGGACCTCGTCGACGGGGACGCGGTCGACCTCGATCTCTTCCGTGATGTCGGTCTGCGGCTCGCGGGTGCGCGTTGCGTTGCGCACGACGAAGACGTGGAAGCGGCTCGTCGAGTTGGTGGGATCGGTCAGGAACGTGCGCACGAACTCGGGTGTCGCACCGGTGTAACCGGTCTCTTCGGCCAGCTCGCGCGACGCGCAGGCCGCGGGCGATTCGTCGTCGTCCATCCCGCCCGCCGGAAGCTCGGTCACGACCTCGCCCACACCGTGCTTGTACTGCCGAACCAGCAGGACGCGGTCGTCGGGCGTCAGCGCGAACACCACCGCGAACCCGTGCGACTCGCGCACGAAGTACTCGTCGACCACGGCGCCGCTGGGCAGCGCGACGCGATCGGCCCGCAGGCGCAGGAACGGCGTGTCGACGCGGTACTCCGATGAAAGGATGCGCCAAGCGCGCAGCCGCGGGTCGTCCATGCTGACGGGTATACCACGCAACGGTGCGGAACAGGCCCGGATCGCACGCCGTCCTTTCGGGGGAGACGCGACGATCGAGAAGATCGAGATCGGCCGGCACTACGACACGACCTACGGAACGCTGTGGAAAGACGGCACGTTTTTTCCGCGCGGTACGAGCGTGGTCGTCACCGGCCTGCACGTCGAGCAAGGCTTCTGCGTGCGCTTCCCGGCGGAGGTCGACGGCGAGCCGCTCGAGACCTGGGAAGACTGGGACGAGGTCGACTTCATCGCCGAGGCCGGCTCGGTCGCAGCCGGCGGCACGCTGCCCTCGAGCGTGCTGACCGAAGCGCGTGAGGTGCTCGATGACGCCGACGACGGCTGCCACCTGCACCTGCACGAAGGCGACGAGTAGCCTGAGCCCGGCGCACAACGCCGCCGCGCTTGTCGCGACGCTGCTCGCGGCCGGCGCGTTGCTCCCCTTGCCGGGCCGCGTCCGGCTGCTGTGCGTGGCGCTGGCCTGCGGCACGATCGTCCTGTTGCTCGTTGCGCGCTTGCGCGCACACGGCGCGCGCCGCACCGATGCTCGCGTCGACGGCTTGTACGGTCGCATCGAACGCATCCGCCGCGACCGCGCGAAACGGCGGCGCGGCACCTAATCCGTCGCGACGCCTTCGCGGGCTAGCAGGAGTCACGTTTGCGTGCTATCGATCTAAGCTAACTCGGAGACGGCGTGCGCGCTCGCGGAAAGCCTCCTCCCCGCCTTCGAGGATCTCGCACACAGCCTCCCGGATGGCTGCACTCTCGAGGCCGCCGGACATATATGCAATGGGCGGGAGGCTCCCAGCCGGTTGTGGGCCGGCACTCGCCACGATAATCTGGTCCGCGTCAGTGTTTATTACAAGATTGGCATTGTGCGTAACGAGAATCACCTGGCGCCTGAGCTTCGCCTGCAAGAACAGATTGACTAGCTCGTCGTATATAGACTTTGGATCGAGATTCTCTTCAGGTTGATCTATAATGAGGGGGCGATCGTCGGCGTCGTCTAGAGCGAGATACAGCAGGAGAAGCACGATGCCGCGGGTGCCGGGAGATAACTTGCGGATGTCTACACCGTCGTAGTCAACGCTATATTGGACTGAGATGTGCTTTGTGCTATACAGCCACTGGGCGAAGCGTTTCGTCCAAGCGCGGTACTCCACTGGCAGGTTCCTCGGTACCGGCGAGTGTTCCAGGAGATCGGTCTGATGCTCCTCGCGAAAGGCGGCCATGGCACTCGCAACGTCCGAGGAATTCCCAGACTCCCAGGCGTTCTTAAGGGCGATCTCAGCCAGCTTCTGCAAAGTGCCTCGGCCCCTAAACGGCCCCTGACGGCGGAGGTCAAGGAGTTCCTCCCCTTCATTCGCCCAATGCTCTACATCGGCTATGCGCGCCACGGAAAATGACAACTTGTTAAGGGTGCTATCGGACGCGGTGACGCGCGCCATGAGCGGGGCATAGAGAGCGGTGAGTACTGCCTGCTCGGCGAGGACCTCTTCAAACACGCGGGCGTAGGTTGTTTCACGTTCCAGCACGAGTTGGGTAGCGCGGTCCCTTGCACGCTCGCAGTCGCTAAGTGTTTCTTTCAGACGATCGTGCGCGACCGATTCTTCAGTGATCTTCTTGGAAAGGGCTGAGAGTTTGTTCGCTGTGTCGCGATCAAGGCTAACCAACTTCTCAAGCCGAAGGATTTCCGCCTGAAGAAGCGCGAGAGGTTGGCGCCCCAGGTCGGCTTCGGCACCAATCAGCGGTGTTTCTGCGGATGCCGGCGTTGTGGGCGCCGTGCCAGTCCAGGATTCGGAACCCTTGCGTGCGCCGGTGAGGTTCTCCGTCAGAATGGTATCAACGTCGCCTGTGAATGCAAGCAGGAAGGACAACCAATCGTCCTTATTGATTCTGCTAGCTTGGTGACGGGACTGTAAGTCCCTCAAGGCCTCAGGCGATTTGCTATCGCGGAAATCCCGGACTTCGTCTCGCAACATGAGAAGCGCTTGTTCTTGAATGTTGTAGAACCGAACATTGCCACGAACCTTGTCGGCAGCTCTCGACAGAAGTTCCAGCCGGGCAACCCGCTCCTCGCTACCATGAGCAACTAGTTTCGTGCGGTCGGCGGTGTAGCGCGATATTAGCAGGCTCTGCTCGAGGATTTGAGCGCGCAATCTCGGAACTAATCGTTGCTTTTCAAGTTCAGTGCCAATTCGGTCGGAAAGTGTTGAAAGCGCCACCTCCTGGCGCATGCGGGATTGGCGATGGCGCGCTGCCCGCATGTCAAGGAGCTCGTCGAAATCAACCGCACCCTCGCGCTCTGTAGCGTCGTGGGCTTCAAAAATCACGCGTTCGATCTCGCGAAGGAGCGCGTCCGTCATGCCATCGGACGCGCAAAGCTCTTCAACGAACTGCTGCGAGAGATAGCGCGCGCGGGCATAGTGGCTGGCGAAGCGTATGTCATCGTCGAGCGTGCGTATTTCGGACTCGCCGGTCGCCCAATCAATTTGCACGGAAGCACCCGATAGATATTCGCGGGCGCGATACAGAAATGACTGAGGGTTGACTAGTTCCGGCATCGCGTCGCAGCCAGCGGCGATTATGTCGGCGAGTGCAGTCTTCCCCGATCCGCGGGCGCCGATCACTGCGACGAGCCCAGGGTTGAGCGCAAGCTTTGGGGTCGTCAGCCAGCTTGCGGCGCTTGTGAATAGGCTCGAGATGACCTGTGATGGCGTGGCGGCGGCTGGGGGGGTAGGTCCCACGTAAGCCCGCCCTTTAGGATCGATGCATGCTTGGCGAAGTGCATCGAAAATCAACGCCCCTTTGATCCAAGAATACCTGTCGTCATCCGGATTGCCGACAGTTCTAATTTCGTGAGCGTCGCTGCCGTGAAGGCAAGGCTTCAGGCCGTCATAGCGGTGGCGAATCTCTTTCGCGTCCAGGCTGCCTAGTCCCAGCCAGAAGTCGCGGTCTTTGGGATTGGCCGAGAAGATCAAATGCGAGAACTTCTCCACTTCCTGCCTGAGCGTGGTGTCCGCAGCCTCACGGACGCCGGATGTTCCTGCCTTCGTGCCGGCCACTACCGCAACGAGGATGTTTTCTTTGGCCCAGGTGCTGGTGCGATAGTTTTCCCGTAGCTGATCGAAGGACACCTTGAATTGTTCGGCGCCGTGCCGAAGTGCTGCCACCGCGCTCCCTGACGAGGCACCAGCTCGTCGGCCTAGATTGATCAGGTCCGCAGTGCTGCAGGAAAACTTATCGCCGAGAGCCTCGAACGTCAGTCGGCTAAGGAAGCGCTTCAACTCTTCGATATGATTTGGATCGTCGGGGCTAACGAGCAGATGGACATTCACCCAGCTGCCTTTGACGGTTCCAAGGTTCAGGCGCGCCTCGACGTTAGGGAAGATCAAGTCGCAGTCCGGAAGCCGA
This sequence comes from Vulcanimicrobiota bacterium, assembly GCA_003140215.1. Taxonomy (GTDB): domain Bacteria; phylum Vulcanimicrobiota; class Vulcanimicrobiia; order Vulcanimicrobiales; family Vulcanimicrobiaceae; genus Vulcanimicrobium; species Vulcanimicrobium beijerinckii. The sequence goes on from PLJL01000004.1 coordinate 1,270,330, forward strand.
CCGTCCGACTTCGCCCTTAGTACCCGCTCGTAGGTGTCGAGATCATAGTAGTCGGTAATGCCCACGGCCCGAATTGTCGGTGAGGCCATTTCGAGAGCAGTGAGATACTCGTCCCAGGCGTGCTCGCCCCGGAACTGGTCATTCAAGACTGTCCCCGGGGCGTGAACATGGGGATCCCATCGGTGCCAGCGAGAGCCCGAACTCAAGGGCAGGTCGAGTTCAGACATCGTTTCCTAAAACGGGTCGGCCGTTGTCGTACAAAGCCCAAACCACCCCGAGGTTCCAGCGCTCCAGGCCCTTCCGCCGCTAGCTTACGGTGCGAGCGTACGGTACCAAGGATTTGGTGTTTTCTATCAAACCCTGCTGCGCTCATCCCAGAGGGCTGCCTATTGCTTACCTCTCGTCTATGTAGGAAGTCCTCATTCTAGGGCACTAACCAAGAACGCATCGAACACATCCCCTCCGATCGCGGGCAGCGTCGGCGAAGAACCTAGTCAGCGGAGCCTGCGCGGACGAGGATCGCGGCGACGCGGTCGAGCGTGTCGGCCTCCGCCGCCAGCTTGTGTCGGGACGCAGGCGTAGGATGCGTGGGAAGCGCAACACGTGGCAGCCCGCACGCAGCTCGCAGCGCTGGCCGATGTCGACGGCGATCTCGTTGCATCTACGATTGAGTCGCTCGTCTGCTTCACGATGCTCGCCGGAGGGACATCTCATCACGCTCAACTATGGTCAAGGGCATCTTAGTCCGCATGCGCCCCGTCAGTTTTGGGGGATCGGCCGGACTTCGCGCCGCGCGCCGCAGTGCTTCGCCAAGTTCAAAGACGACGACGGGGTTGTGCGGCTCGCGCGCCCCGCAGACGTGACAAAACGCTGTAACGGGCGTCTCGCCAGGCTCGGCTTCGTCGTTGTCGGTGCCGCACTTTGAGCAAACCATGACGAGCTTCGGCCTGAGTAGCCCGCGCAATGCCAACGCGCTCAGCGTGCGGCGAACGATCGCGGTCGAGATGTCGAGCGCCGCGCTAACGAACGAAGCAGACACGGTCTGATCGGGATCTTCGGCGGCGAGTTTACTAAGCAGCCGCGTCACCCGCAATTCTGCCTCAAGGTCATCTTGCGATTGTGAGGTTATTCATCTAAATCGGAAGTCGCCCGTATAGCCACCGCGACCCACTACACAAGAGATACATAGTCAGGAGCCAAACGATGTCAGATATATCCAAGTCCGATCTCAACGGCATCGAACGCCAATTGGATCGCATTGTCGACAAATTGAGCGGCAGTGCGCACTCGTATGATCGAACTGACCAGATTATTTCCCTGTTGAAGGAAATCTCTCGTAAGTTGGATAGCCGATGACGGAGGCAGCTAACTCAGGCGGCCTGTCGCTGCACCTCGCAACGCGGCCGCTTTCCCCGACGATAAGCTCGGGGACCTGCTCTTCGGACTTGCTTCGACGAGTTTCTGGAAGTAACTATTCGTCGTCATCAGGTCGAAACTCCCAATCGCCGTTTTCGACGAGCGTGAGCTCACCAATCGGTTCTTTGTCACTCAAATCGTCGCCAGGCTTCGCAAACTGCCGAAACATCTTGTAGAATACAGCTTTTCCATGCGCGGTCTCAGTTGAGTCAAAGCCAAAGGCTGATCGAGCTATTTTCTTCGGGCAAAAACGGATTGCATCAATCTTTGAAGCTATCCGCTCATGATCTACGGTAAGCTTCGCGGAAAGATAGATTCGGCTAGGTTCCGACCGCCAGTAGTACAACTTGGTCCAGCCGAGTGTCGCTTGGACGAGGGTTGGATGCAAACTTTCCATAATCAAGCACATCTCGTCGACCAGTTTCTCGCGCCGCGGATTTCCCCGCAGATAATCCTGGTCAATGCGCTCGATCGCTAGAATTTCATTCACGCCTTTGAAGGCAAACTGTTTCTGTCTTTCGTCGATTGTCTCAAGAACTTTGCGCAGGGTAGTCTTTTTAACGTCGGGGGCGCCAATGGCCAACTGCTTAAATGCAAGCATCCGAGCCAGTCTCAGAAGATTCTGCTCCCCGGCGGCCTCAACGTGGGACTCGACCAGCGCGAGTCCGACTTCGGGGTAGACCTCGCACTTGATAAACAGGTCTTCCATCAGAGCCGCGAATTGCGCGTCGTACGTTTCGTTGGCTTCTAGGTCGAGCAACTCTTTCAGAGTATCTGATGTTTCCGAAGTTTTTTCGTCGTCGGCCATGCTACGAACCTCACTATTCGGCAGTCGGCGATTCCAGGTGGGTCGACCGCGATCCCCAGTCCTGGTCAATGAGCGAGTGAATCAGCTCCCTTACATCTAAACTTAGTAGTCGTCGTTTCCGTCACGGCTAGACCCGGATGAATTCTGCGCCATTGTGGTAAACTGTAATGTCTCCGTCAGAGCTTACCTTAACGGACAGCCCATAATTCGACGCTCCGATGGCAGCCTTCGTCCGGCTGCCCTCCGTTCCGCGCAAACGGCCCGCTTTTTTCGGTTGAAGGACAGCGCCGTAAGCTCGAATGACGCCGGAATTTTCAAGGACGACGGCTCCGTCCAACGAGGCCAATTCAACGGCGATAACACGGGGTAAGGTCTGAAACTTGTGTTGCGCAATTACCTCGTCGAATTGTGCGTCCGTTGCGCCGCGCTGCGAATCCCGAATCGCGTCACCAGGGCGAACAATTTGGCGCAGATTATTCCTATTATGCAGGATGACAAATAGTCCGCCAGACCGGCGAAAAGATACGTCCAGCGCGGCGCGGTAGATCGCACCTACTACTTTACCCAGAATGCCCGGTGGGACACGTTGCGCCCGAGCTCGATCTTTGAGCAAGTTCACAAGATGAGCATGATTCCAATACTGCCATCGACCGTATCGATACGTGAATCGAAGGGAGCCTCCATCGAAGACGAGGATGTCGCCCTGTCTGCTCAGCACGATTCCGGATCTTCCCGACGTAGCGCTTCTGGCGATCGGTTCGGTCCATTCGGGATAGTAGTGGCGCGCCGTACTACTCGGAATCTCAAACCGCGCAAGGTCGACGAAGTCGAGTAAGAGTCCGCTTCGGGAGATATGGTACGCTGTGCGAAAGCCATCCGACAGAGCCTTGTACTTTTTCGTGCTGAGATAGCTGCCTGGGAAGCCGACCGCGCCATGCCTTGTTTCGCCGGGATCGAGAACGCAGCCGAACGTCAAGGCCTTGTTCTCGTACGTTTGCTCAGAAAGAGTATGCAGAGCCTCGAAAATTGAACTTACCGATACCGCGAGACTATTGTACGACCCCACATGGTTGGCAACGACGTATTCGTCGAAGGCCTCACTTATCGCCGTCATGGAAGCGTTGCTTGCGGTCAACGCCTCATTCTGCAGCACCTCGTCAATCCGCGACGCAATTAGTTTGCAAATTTCAAACTCACGCAAATCTAGAGTCTTTTGGTGCGCCGTAATACTTCGTGGTAGCGGTCGACGTTCAACCTCTGCAGTGAGTGAACGCGATGATTCTTCGCCTTCATTCCCTACGGCCAAGGTAATGCGTATTGCGGTGCGCGCTGATGAGGACCATACAGACCCGGGCCTTGTCCATGTGCGCTCGATCCATCTCTTGACGCGAACGTGAGGAAGAATACGCTCAATTGCGCGAGAGCAGCGTTCGATAAATGCGACTCCTGAGAGGCCCAATACTGCCCGTAGCTTGCTGTTGGCTCTCAGGACGGGCCGCTTCACGGTTTCGTCGCCTGGGAAGCGCGCGCCTCAGGACTCCGAGGAGTCACCCTTATCCCTTCCCAAGGACCCTCTAATCCTGAACCCCCTTGTGCGATCAGCCGAAGGCTCGCCCATACGCCGTGCGAGGCGATGCGTAAACACATTCTAGGCTAGGTTCAGTCTTTTGTCTTCAGCAAGAGTTGATTTAGGGATGCTTGCTGTCGAACTCGGGATAAGTCCCACGAAATCTGAAGGCTCGACACGAAAGGTGCTTTCGGCATCGTCAAACCCTCGTAGACGCTTACGGCTGTTCGTTGAATTCGGGCGGCTCAACAAAGACCTAAGTTTGCAAGAGCCGCTATCGATAAAAGGAGCGCCCGTATGCTTCGGCTAGACTAGTTGGACGCCGGTAGCTTGGGCCCCCCTACTGGCCATGAGCATGGGACGGTGGAGCAGGGATGCCAGCGGTCTCTTTGATTTTGGTTCCGGAAAGTGTTTTAACGCTGAGCTAGTCCACGATCTCTGAGGAGCGTAAACCGGGTGCTGCGGTATTGGGCTATCTCCTCACACCTTCGCGGGTTAGCATCTCGGCATAGATCTCCGTGACGCGCTCGATCGTGTCGGCTTCCTGCGGTGACTTGTCGGGGCGCAGGCGCACGATGCGCGGGAAGCGCAGCGAGTAGCCGCTCGCGTGCAGATCGCTCTTCTGGATGATGTCAAAGGCGATTTCGAGCACGACGGTCGGCTCGACGGGGATCTCGTGCCGCTTGAGATCGAGCCGTGCGTATGCCGCGCGCGCCTCGTCGGGTGGAAGCCGGTGCGCTTCGAACCACTCGGTCATCGCGGCGATCTCGAGGTCGGTCAGCCCGCTGTACGCTTTCCCGATCACGGCTAACTCGTGCCTGTCATCCTGAGCCTGTCGAAGGACACGCACGGCGAAGGTGTAGTCGGAGAGGACGTTGACCCGACGACCGTGCCCGCGCTCGACCGCGACGACGACGCAGTCCAGCGTCGCCAATTCGCGTTTGAGCTTGAGCCACGATTTGCCGCGCCGGCCGGGTGTGTAGGGCGAGTCGCTGCGCTTGAAGACCAGGCCTTCGTTCCCGGCCAGCCGCGAGGCTTCGAAGCGCTCGTGCACGACCTCGGGCGCAGCGCCCTCCTCCAACGCCGACCATGGCGCGGCCACCAGCGTGTCGGAGGTGCTCGCGAAGAGTTCCGCCAGCTGCGCGCGCCGCTCGGCCAGCGGACGATCGAGCAGAAACTCGTCGTCGCGCGCGAGCGCGTCGAACGCGACGTATTGCACCGGTACCTCGCGCAGCAGTTCCGGCGCGACCTCCTTGCGCTGCAGGCGGGCCTGCAGGTACCGAAAGGGCAGCACGCGCCCGTCGCGCACCGCGACGATCTCGCCGTCGAGTGCGAACGAGCCCGGCACCGCGCGCAACGCCGCGACGATTTCGGGATACGATGCGGCGACGTCGTTGAGCGTGCGCGAGAACAGCGAGATGCGGCCGGGCGTGACGTGCGCCTGCGCCCGGATCCCGTCGTACTTGTGCTCGACCAGCCACGCCGCCGCGGCGAGGTCCTTGTATTCGGTGCCGTACGCGATCGGCGAGGCCAGCATGAATGCGACCGGTGCATGGTATGCGATCGTGACCCCATCGAGCGCGTCGTGCTTGGCCGCCAGCGCGACCGCGCCGAGATCTCCCGCCGCGCTCGCGGCGCGCCGTACCGCGCCTGGATCGCGCGCGAAGGCCCGCGCGACCGCGTCGATCACCAGTCCCTCGCGCAGCCCGATCCGCAGCTCGTCGGTCATGATCTTGATCACGTAGGTCGCTTCGAGCGGATCGGTGCACGCCGAGAAGATGCGCTCGCACAGGACGCGCCGGCGCTTCTGCGCGTTCTTCCCCGCGGCGTCGGCGATCTCGCCCAGGAGGACCGCGAACCGTGCGGGCGTGAGTGTGTCGCGGAACAGTCCCAGGTCGTGCGAGGGCCGCACGAACGGCCCAAGCGCCGCGCCGAGATCGCCGGTGGCGCGATAGCCGGCCGACAGCGCCGCGTCCTCGACGCCCCACACGCCGGCGGCCGCCTCGACGATCGTCCGACCGCCGACCGCGAGGCTGCGTTCCTGCGCTTGCGGGAAGGGGTTGCCGGTGAAGAAGCGTGCTGCCGGCGCCAAATCGCCGTCGTCGAGCTCGCGCAGATACTCGGCGACGAGTCCGATCTTCTCGAGCTTGCTCGCGGTTGCCGCGATCGCGGCGCAGGTCCGGGCAAAGGCGATCACGGCGCCGGGAGTTCGCGCCGGGGCTGCAAGTGACCGCCGCGGGTGTCACCCCGAGCCTGTCGAACGGCGCCAGCGTGATCACCGCGATCGTTCTGCTGACCGTCGAGCCGGGCCGCGTGCGCACGCTGGCCGAGGAGCTGCTCCAGATCGACGGCGTCACCGAGTGCTACAGCGTCGCGGGGCCCTACGATCTCGTCGCGATGGTACGGGTGCGCGAGCACGAGGAGCTCAGCGATCTGGTGACCGAGCGGATCGCCTCGCACGCCGGGATCAGCGCGACCGAGACGCTCATTGCGTTCCGCTCCTTCGCCAAACGCGATCTCGGCCTGGTGTGGGACATCGGAACGGACTGATGTGAAGGAGGATGGTCCATTGATTCGTTCGATCGCTGCAGGGGCATTCGGACTCGGCGTCCTGGTCATCGCGGCCGTCCCGGCGTACGCCGACGCCACCGGCGACGTCCGGGCTGCGATGGTGAAGTTCTTGGGCCTGTCGTCGTACGAGATGTCGTTCGGGACGGGCGCGCGGATCGGTACGGTGGATATCGTCAAGCCGCACAGCCGGCACGTGCGCATGGCAACGGGAGAGATCATCTCGATCGGATCGGACTTCTACGTGAAGCGGGGGAACAGCGGCTGGACGAAGCTGCCGGCGGGCGCGGGCGCGGGCGCGGCCGGGGCGTTCGTAAACATGGAGACGTTGGGACGGAAGGTGAGCGGCGCGACCGCGACCGACATTGGCATGAAGAGCGTCGACGGCGAGACGCTGCACGCGTATCGCGTGAGGGACAGTGCCGGTCACGAGGTTACCGTCTACATCGCGCGCGACGGTTTCGTGCACCGCGTCGATGACGTCAGCGGCCCGGGCGAGGCACGCTTCAGCAAGTTCAACGCGGTTCCGCCGATTCGCGCGCCGATCTGAGCGCCCTGCAGGCACTTCCCGGCGCGAGCGGGTAGGCGTCGCGAATGTTCGACGGCTTCACCCGCTCGTTGGTCGATACGGGCGAGGCGACGATCTGCGTGCGCAGCGGCGGCAGCGGTCCGCCGTTGCTGCTGCTGCACGGGTACCCGCAGACGCACGTGATGTGGCACCTCGTCGCGCCGCGGCTGGCCCGCGACTTCAGCGTGGTGGCGATGGATTTGCGCGGCTACGGCGACAGTTCCAAGCCGCCGACGACCGCCGACCACGAGCCCTACTCGAAGCGCGCGATGGCGCGCGACGCGGTTGCCGTGATGCAGCACCTCGGCTTCGAGCGGTTCGCGGTCGCCGGGCACGATCGCGGCGGGCGCGTGGCGTACCGCCTCGCGCTCGATCATCCGCAGCGCGTCAGCAAGATCGCGACGCTGGACATCATTCCGACAGGCGAACACTTCCGGCGCGCCGACATGACGTTCGGGCTGGGCTACTGGCATTGGTTCTTCCTAGCGCAGCCCTACCCGCTGCCCGAGAAGCTCCTGGGCGCCGATCCGGCCTGGTTTCTGCAAGCCCGCCCGAATCGGCCCAACGTGCACAGGCCCGAAGCGCTCGCGGAGTATCTGCGCTGCTTCCGCGATCCCGAGACGATTCACGCCTCGTGCGAAGACTATCGCGCCGGCGCGACGTTCGACTTCGCGCTCGACGAAGCCGATCGTGGGAGCAGGAAGATCAACGCGCCGCTGCTCGCGTTGTGGGCCGGGCGCGGCGAGGTCGGCAAGTGGTACGACGTGCTGAGCATCTGGCGCGATTGGGCCGACGACGTTCGAGGCCAAGCGATCGATGCCGGACATTTCATGCCGGAAGAGGCGCCCGACGCTACGTACGACGCGCTCCGCGAGTTCTTCTCGAGCTAGAAGAAGTCGAGCTGCTCGTTCGCCTCAAGGTAGGTCGCGTCAACGCCCATGCGGCGCAGGCGGTGGACGAAATCGCGCCGGCCATGGTTGAGCAAGACCTTGCGCGGTTGCGCGAGCTCGATGTAGAGCAGCAGCGAGCGATAGTCAGCGTGATCGCTCAGCGGGATGCACGTGTCGACGCCGTACCGGTACGGAGCGCTCGGGTCCAGCGCCCAGCCCGACAGCATCGCGGTCCGGGCGGGCTTGTCGCGCAGTGCTTTGGGGCGGATCTTGCGCGAGGGTGGCCAGATCAGGGCGCTGGTACCGTCGTACGTGCGCGCGTCGTACCGTGCGTAGGGCGGAAGCCGCACGCCGGTCGCTTCGTAGACGCATGCGATCGCGTGCACCGCCGGGTGCACCGTAATCGGGATGCCGGCCTTGCCCAGGATCGCCATCGCTTCTTGCGCCTTGCCCAGCGAGTACGCTAAGAAGACGGGCGCGTGGCCGTCCTCGAGCGCCTGGGTCGCGAACGAGACGAGGGCGTCCTCGACCTCATCGCGGGGTGGAAAGACGTACTGCGGCCGACCGAAAGTGCACTCCATGAGCAGCACGTCGCACGGCTTGACCTCGGGCGGCTCGCACGTGTACGAACGTGCCAGCTTGAAGTCGCCGGTATAGACGAAGCGGCCACGCTCGCCCTCGATGAGCAGCTGTGCGCTACCCAGAACGTGCCCGGCCGGAAAGAGCGTGAGCGTGTGCTCGCCGTCGGACCACGGCTCGTTGAAGGCGTGCTCCTCGAACTCGCAGCCGGTCGTGGAGCCGCGCCGCTCGAAACGCGAGCGACAAATGCGCGCGTTGGCCGGGGTGGTGACGATCCGGTCGTGCTCGCGCGCGTGGTCGCTGTGCCCGTGCGAGACGTAGCAGCGGGCGCGCGGGCGCATCGAATCGATCCAGAGATCGAGGTCGCTGACGTACAGCGACCGCTGGGCCAGGGAGAACACGTCGAACGTGTGTTCGTGCCCGCCGGTGGACGCACCCTTTGCGGCCGAGCGGGGGTTTAGCGGGTCACCTCACACGCTAACCGGAGCATCGAGAGAAACCGTGCGCGTTTACGACACCATCGCCGACACGTTTGGCAACACGCCGCTCGTCCGCATCCCGCGGCTGAACAAGGGCCTCGGCGCCGAGATCCTGTGTAAGTTGGAGTCGAAGAACCCCGCCGGTTCGGTGAAGGACCGCATCGGGGTCGCGATGATCGAAGCCGCCGAGCGCGACGGGAAGCTTCGTCCCGACTCCGTCATCGTCGAGCCGACCAGCGGCAACACCGGGATCGCGCTGGCGTTCGTCTGCGCGGCGAAGGGCTATCCGCTGATTCTGACGATGCCCGAGACGATGACCGTCGAGCGCCGCAACCTGCTCAAAGCGTACGGCGCGCAACTGGTCCTCACGCCGGGAACTGAGGGCATGAAAGGCGCGATCGCCAAAGCCAAGGAGATCGTCGCCTCGAACCCGGCGAAATTCTTCGCGCCCGGCCAGTTCGACAATCCGGCCAACGTCGAAATCCATTATCGCACCACCGGTGAAGAGATCTGGCGCGACACCGACGGCAAGGTCGACATCCTCGTCGCCGGCGTCGGTACCGGCGGCACGATTACCGGTGCGGGGCATCTGCTCAAGGAGCGCAAGCCCAGCGTGCAATGCATCACCGTCGAACCCGACACCTCGACGGTCCTGTCGGGCGGAGCGCCCGGCCCGCACAAGCTGCAGGGGTTCGCGCCGGGTTTCGTCCCGTCGATTCTCGACACGCACGTCTATAGCGAAGTCATCAAGGCGAGCTTCGACGACTCCGTCGCGACCGCGCGGCGCCTGGCGCGCGAGGAAGGCATTCTCGCCGGCATCTCGTCGGGTGCGAACCTCTGGGCCGCGATGCAGGTGGCCGGGCGACCCGAGAACGCCGGCAAGCTCATCGTCGCGATCGTGTGCGACACCGGCGAACGCTATCTCTCAAGCCCGCTCTTCGCCGAGCAGGAAGCGAACGTTTTCGAGCCCGCGCTCGCATAGCGAGCGCGCGGCCCCCGCGATGTTCTGGGAATTGGCCGGCGTTGCGGCGGTCGCCGTGCGGCGCGGCGGGCGCGTGGAGTCGGTACATCAGGTAGCAGCCTGCGCGGCCGAGGTCGACGGAACGATCGTGCTCAAGATCGGCACGGTCCAGTCGCCGGTGTTCTTGCGCTCGTCGGCTAAGCCGTTCATCGCCGCGGCCTCCGTGCGCGCCGGCGTGCTCGAACGGTTCGGCTTCGGCGAGCGCGAGCTCGCGGTTATGTGCGCCTCGCACAACGGCGAGCCCGCGCACGTCGAGCTGGTGGCATCGATGCTCGAGCGAATCGGCGCGACGGTCGACGACCTCGGCTGCGGCGCGCACCCGCCGTCCTACGAGCCCGCCGCGGCGGCGCTGGCGGCGCGCGGCGAGCGGCCCACGCAGCTGCACAATAACTGCAGCGGCAAGCACGCCGGCATCTTGGCGCTGGCGAAAGTTCTGGGCGCGCCCTTCGCGGGGTACCTCGAAGCCGGCCATCCGGCGCAGCGCGCGATCATCGCGTTGTGCGAGCGGGTCAGCGACGACGTGTTCGAGGGCGACAGGCTCGCGGTGGACGGCTGCGGCATCCCGGTGTATGCCACGACCCTGCACAAAGCGGCGGTGTCGTTCGCCCGCTTTGCCACGCTACGCGGGCTGGAAGATGCCGACGCCGCAGCGTTGGCACGCGTGGGTGCGGCGATGGCGGCCGAACCGTGGTACGTTGCGGGGACGGGCCGCTTCGACACCGATCTGATGCGTGCGAGCGGCGGCCGAATCGTGTGCAAGGCCGGCGCCGAGGGCGTCCACTGCGACGCCCTGCTCGACGCCGGGCTCGGACTCGCGCTCAAGGTGGTCGACGGCTCGCGCCGCGCCGCCGCACCGGCGACGCTCGCGGTGCTGCACGCGCTGCGCGTGCTCGAGCCGGCCGCACGCACGGCGCTGCGCCCGCACGCCGCCGTCCCGGTGAAGAACGTCGCCGGGCGCGTTGTGGGCGAGGTCGCGGCGCTGGAGGGCTGGATCCCGCAGGGGTAGCAACCCCGGGCACCTCGCGCCGGTCGAAGCCTTCGTGGTCGACTTCTTCCTGCATCGCCCCATCATGGCATCGGTCTTCTCGCTCGTGATCTTGCTGCTCGGCTTGATCTCGATCCCGACGCTGCCCATCGCGCAGTTTCCCAACATCACGCCGCCCACAGTGAGCGTGGTCGCGGTCTATCAGGGCGCCAGCGCCGAGGCCGTGGAGTCGTCCGTTACGACGCCGCTCGAAGAGGCGATCAACGGCGTGCAAGGGTTGCGCTACATCCAGTCCACGTCGGGGAGCGACGGTACATCGCAGATCACGGCGACCTTCAACCTCGACCGCGACTTGGATCAAGCGACCAACGACGTCCAGAACGCGGTCAACGGCGCGCAAGGCCGTCTCCCCAACGAGGTCAAGCAGATCGGTGTCAGCGTCTCGAAGAACGCCGGAACGTTCGTCGCCGCGCTCGGGGTCACATCGACCGACAAGCGCTGGGATCAGGCCTACCTGACCAACTTCCTCGAGACCAACGTCGTCAACGACCTCAAGCGCATCAACGGTGTCTCGGACGTGCGCGTCTTCGGCGAGCGCAAATACGCGATGCGGCTGTGGGTCGACCCAAAGCGTTTGGCCGACCAAGGGCTCACCGCCGGCGACGTGGTGACTGCGCTTCAGTCGCAGAACGTGCAGGTCGCGGCAGGAGCGATCGGCGCGCCGCCGACGAACGGTCATCAGGAGCGCGAGTATTCGGTCCTGGCCACGGGCCGTCTGCACGACGCGGCGCAGTTCGCGAACATCGTCCTCAAGACGAATCCTGACGGCGGCTACGTGAAGGTGCGCGACGTCGGGCGCGTCGTCCTCGGCGCCGAGAACTATGCGGGCTCACTGTGGTTCAACGGCAACGAGGCGATCGGCCTGGGAATCCTTCAGTTGCAGACCGGCAACGCGCTGTCCGTCTCGCAGCAAGTACGCGCTGCGATGGACCGGCTCTCGGCGAAATTCCCGTCCGGCGTCAGCTACAAGGTCGCTTTCGACACCGCCGAGTTCGTCCGCGAGTCGATCAAGGAGGTCGTGATCACACTGCTGATCGCGATCGGGCTGGTCGTGCTCGTCATCTTCCTGTTCCTTCAGGATTGGCGGACCACCCTGATCCCGGCGCTGACGATTCCGGTCTCGTTGCTCGGGACGTTCTTCCTGATGAAGGTGCTCGGGTTCTCGATCAACACGCTCACGCTGTTCGGACTCACGCTCGCGACCGGCCTGGTCGTCGACGATGCGATCGTCGTCATCGAGAACATCGCGCGTTTCATCCAGGAGAAGGGGATGTCGCCGCTCGAGGGTGCGCGCGAGGCGATGCGCGAGATCACCGGCGCCGTCCTCGCTTCGTCGCTCGTCCTGCTGGCAGTGTTCATCCCGGTGGCCTTCTTCCCGGGCACGACCGGCCAGCTCTACAAGCAGTTCGCGCTCACCATCGCCTGCTCGATAACGATTTCGCTGTTCTGCGCTCTCACGCTCACGCCGGTGCTCTCTTCACTGCTGCTCGGGCGGACCGGCCATAAGGAGCGCGGGATCTTCCGGCCGGTGAATCGAGTGATCGACGCGACCCGCAGCGGATATCACCGCGCCCTGCCGCAGGTGATGCGATTCCGGTGGGCGGTGCTGGCCGTATTCGCGGTCCTGTTGAGTGTGACGGGCTGGGTCTACACGACGACGCCGACCGCATTCGTCCCCGATGAGGATCAAGGCTTCGCGCTAGTCAGCGCGCAACTGCCCGAAGGGACGGCGATCGACGTCACGCACCAAGTGCAGCGCGACATCGAGAAGATTCTCCACGCGCAGCCCGAGGTCTCCGATATCTTCGACGTGGCTGGGTTCAGCTTCACGGGTTCGGGCTCGAACAAGATCACGATGTTCATCCGCCTGTACCCGTGGGCCGAGCGCCCCGGCAAGCAGCACGCGCTTGGCGCCGTGAAAGATCGCGTGAACTACCGGTTGTTCAGCGATTTCGCCACGCAGCATCCCGACGTTCTGGCGTTCGCGATCCAGCCGCCGTCGATTCCGATCGGATTCCAGGCCGGCTTCACCTACGAGCTCGAGGACCGCGCGAACCAGGGGATCCCGGCGCTCAATGCCACTGCCTTGAACAACCTGATCTATCCGACCTACATGATGAAAGACCCGCCGGTGCAAAGGGTCTACACGACGTTTAGGACCGACAAGCCGACCATTCTCACCGACGTCAACCGCGACAAGGCCTCGACGCTGGGCGTCTCGCTCCCGTCGCTGTTTGACACGATGCAGGTCTACCTCGGCTCGGTGTACGTGAACGACTTCGACATGAACGGGAAGGCCTATCGCGTCTACGTTCAGGCCGACACACCGTATCGTTCGCGCGTGTCGGACCTCGACAAGATCTTCGTCCGGAGCGCAAACCCGCTGTTCGTCAACGGAGCGCTCGTGACGCCGCCGTCCATCCCGCTAACGGCGCTGGTCGACATCACAGAGGTCAAGGCACCCCCGACGATCACCCACTTCAACCTTTATCGCTCGATCGAGATAGGCGGCAGCCCGGCACAGGGTCACGGCTCGGGCGAGGCCCTTGCGACGATGGACAAATTCGCCGCGAACCTGCCGCCGGGGTACGCGACCGAGTGGAGCGGCGTCTCGCGCGAGCAGATCGAGGGCGGCGCCCAAGCTGCGCTGATCTTCGGCCTCGGGATCGTGTTCGTGTTCCTGGTTCTCTCGGCACAATACGAGTCGTTCGCCGACCCGCTGATCATCTTGCTGGCGGTTCCGCTCGCGTTGCTCGGCGCGGTAGGCGGTTTGCTCGTGCGGCATTTCTTCTCCGACGTGTTCGCACAGGTCGGCTACGTGATGCTGATCGGACTGGCGTCGAAGAACGCAATTCTGATCGTCGAGTTCGCGAACCAACAACGCGCGCAGGGGGTCGATCCGGTGACCGCCGTCGTGCGCGCTGCGGAGACGCGGCTGCGGCCGATCTTGATGACGTCGATCGCGTTCGTCCTCGGCGTCACGCCGCTGGTATTCGCGACCGGCGCGGGCAGCGCCGCGCGTAACTCGCTCGGCACCGCGGTGTTCGGCGGGATGATCCTCTCGACGATCCTCAACCTGTTCATCACGCCGGTGCTGTACGTGTTCATCGCCGGTCTCGAAGATAGGCTCGGCATCGGACGCAGCCGCCATGCCCCGCCGGGCGCCAACGGCGCAACCGACACCGCCTCCGGAACCCCCTCGGCTCCGCAGCCGGTTCGCGTCTAGTAGATCGTGGCGCGGCGCCGGAGCGACGACGCCTCGCCCGGGGGGGCGACAATAGTGAGTTCACATGGATAACGGGCGACAGTGGGTCGGATTCTGCATCGGCACCGAAACGGGTCCGCGGCTCAGGGTGACGTATATTGCGGCGACGGGGATTCCGGAGGAGGGCTGGCACCGGTTTCGGGTCGAGGCTGCGGTCCCGGGATTCACGGCACGCTTCGAATTCGAATCGCTGCTGGACGTCATAGCGGGATTTCGGGACAACGTCTTGGCGATGTCGGAGACGCTTCGAGGTGCGGCAGCCCTACGGTTCACGGAAGAAGATGTGCGCATTCACGGTGAGATGAGCGACCGGTTGGGCCACGTGCTATGGCGGATCGAGCTTCGGCACGGTGTTTGGGACCCCGTGACGCTGCGTTTCAATATCCAGGACGATCAAACGACGTTGCGGAAAATTGCTGCGCAGTGCAACTCGTTGCTCAAGGGCGCGAACGCTCGCCCGGTGTGAAGCGGCGTCAGCCGGCTCGGCGTTGTTGTTCGTCGGACTCGACGCTCTCGCGCGGCTGCGGCATGTAGGCGTCGATCGCGTACTGGGCGAGCATGCGTTGGGCGTTGAAGTGCGAGGCGTTGAACGCGATTGCGCCGCGCATGACGGCCAGGTAGCGGTCGCGGTCGTGAGCATAGACCGGTAAGATCTCGCGTTCGAGCAGCGCGTAGAGCGCGTCTGCGGTGCGGTCGTCGTCCGTGCCGGTCTGCGCATCGATCGACCAGCCGGTGACGCCGTCGACGGCGCCCTCGATCCACCAGCCGTCCATGACGCTCAGGCTGGGCACGCCGTTCATCGCGGCTTTCATCCCGCTCGTTCCCGACGCTTCGTTGGGCGGCCGGGGCGTGTTGAGCCACAGATCCGCACCGGAGGTCAGCGCCGCGCCCCAGCTCATGTCGTAATCTTCGACGTACACGATGTCGACGTCGCCGGCGAGCGCGTTCGCGGCGCCGACGATGTGGCCGATCATCCCCTTGCCGTCCCAATCGCGGGGGTGCGCTTTGCCGGCGAACACCAGCTGGATACCGCCGAAGGCCCGAGCGATGCGCGCCAGGCGACCGGCATCGCGCAGGATGAGGTCGTTGCGTTTGTAGGCCGTAGCGCGCCGGGCGATCCCGATGGTGAAGCGGTTGGCGTCGAGCACCTTGCCCGTGGCGTGGGCGGCGCGTTCGATCATGGCGTGCTTGGCCAGGGCGTGGGCTTCGCCGATCTCGTGCAGCGGGATCCCGATCGCCTGGCGCAAGTGCCAGTTGTCGCGGCGCCAGCCGGCGATGCGGCGATCGTAGAGCTCGGCGAACGGCGCCGACGACCAGGTGGCGGCGTGCACGCCGTTGGTCACGGCGTTGATGGAGACGTGCGGAAACATCGCGCGCGACACCTCGCCGTGGCGCAGCGCGACCGCGTTGGTGAAGCGCGATGCGCGCAGCGCCAGATGCGTCATGTTGAGCACGTCGTGATCGGCCAGTCCGAGCGCGCGCAGCGTAGCAACCTGTTCGGGACCGAGGACTTCGTGCACGAGGTCCAAGCCGAAGCAGTCGTGCCCCGCCGGCACCGGCGTGTGGGTGGTGAAGATGCACCGCTCGCGCACCCGCGCGAGGTCGTCGCAGGTCGGTAGGCCGGAATCGGTCGCGCGGGCTTGGTCCAGCAGCGCGAGGATCAGCAGTGCCGAGTGCCCTTCGTTCATATGGTACGTGCCGACGCGCTCGTGCCCGAGCGCGCGCAGCGCCATGACCGCGCCCAAACCGAGCAGCGTCTCCTGCTCGAGCCGGTAGCGTGCGTCGCCGCCGTAGAGCGCGCGGGTCAGGCTCCGCGCGGCGTCGTCGTTCGCCGGCCGATCGGCGTCGAGGAAATAGACCGGCACGCAGTGTCCGTCGATGCCCAGGACCGGACAGCGCCAGACGCCGACCTCGACCTGACGACCCGAGATCGGGACGCGCACCACCGTCGCGAGTTCCTCGAGCGCCTCGGCGGGACTCCAGCGCTGCGGCTCTTCGTGCTGACCGCCCGCGGGGTCGAGGTGTTGGCGAAAGTATCCGTCGCGATAGAGCAGCGTCACGCCCGCCATCGGGTAGCCGGCGTCCGCGGCTGCGCGAATGACATCCCCGGCCAGGACGCCGAGCCCGCCGCTGTACGTGGCGATGCCCGAGGCAACGCCAATTTCCATCGACACATAAGCGACGAGAGGTGCGGTCATAGTCTCACTTGTTCGTCGGTGATCAGGCGGTTTCGGCTGAGGGTTGCGCGCCATAGGCCGCAACCCACGGCGCCGTGGTGTACAAACGTCCTTCGCGGCGCACGACGCGCAGCCGCCCGCGCTGGGCCGCCTTGTACAGCCGGTCCGCGCGACCGGCCGCTGCAAAGTCCGTGAGCGGGTGCAGCGCGTCGACGGGCTCCACCACGTCGCGCAGCCGTTCGAGCCCGCGCGCCAGCGCGGTTCCGATCACGCGCGCCAGGGGCGCGGCATCGCCGGCGAGCGCGGCGCGCAAGGCGGCGGCGTACGCGCGCCGCGACCGCGCGTCGAGCGCGACCGGAGGCAGCCCGCGGCGGAAGGCCAGCAGCCCCGCCACCAGGCGCGCCACGCGCCCGTTCCCGTTGGGGAAGGGCTGCAGGCGCACCAGTCGCGCGACCGCACGAGCCAGGGCCAGCGGCGCTGAATCGTCGGCGCCCAGCGCGAGCCGCCCGACGTAGGTCTCGGTCTCGAACGGCACCAGCCAGTGCGGCGGCGGGACGGTGCCGTCGGCCAATGGCGGCACGGTTCGCGTGCGCCATGCCCCCGCGTCGTCGCTGATCCCGCGAACCGCGAGGCGGTGCAGCGTCCGCAGGTCCTCGGTGGTGACCGGTCCGCGACGCGCCGCTTGCTGCGCCGCCCACCCGGCCGCGTCGGCGTAGCCGCGGACGATCTGGTAGTCCTCGAAGCGGTGGCCGCCCAGCGCGCGACCGCGATCGAGCAAGGCCCGAACCTCGGTCAGGTCGAGCCCGGAGCCGGCGAGCCGGGACGACCCGGCGATCTCCTCGAGGCGCAGGGCCGCGAAGGCGCTCCGCAGCGCGGGCGACGGGGGAGCCGCACGGACCACCGCTGCCAGGGCCTCGATCCGGCTCACGATCGGTCCAATCGCGTCCATTTCTGCCTTATTGGACATCAAAGCGGCGATTCCGGTGCGCCGAACCGGTAGGATGGGCGCGATGGCGGATTTTCTGGCGGCGCTGCGCGAGCGCGTCCTGCTCTTCGACGGGGCGATGGGGACGCAGCTCATGGCACTCCACCTCACCGATGAGGACTTCGGCGGGGCGCCCTACCACGGGTGCAACGAGGCCCTGGTCCTGACCCGGCCCGACCTGATCGAGCAGATCCACCGCGACTACTTCGCGGCCGGGGCCGACGTCGTCGAAACGGACTCGTTCACCGCGTCGCGGCTCAAGCTCGACGAGTACGGGCTGGGCGCCAAGACGCGCGAGGTCAACCTGGCCTCCGCCCAGATCGCGCGCCGCGCCGCCGATGCATTTTCGGCACCCCAACGGCCGCGCTTCGTCGCCGGAGCACTGGGACCGACCGGGATGCTCATCTCCTCGTCCGATCCGGCGCTGTCGAAGATCACCTTCGACCAGCTCGCGGACCTGTACGAAGAGCAATCGACCGCGCTCGTCGAGGGCGGCGTCGACCTGCTGCTCCTGGAGACCAGCCAAGATCTGCTCGAGATGAAGGCCGCGATCGCGGGCATCAGCCGCGCCTTCGACAAGGGCGTGCGCCGGGTGCCGATTCAAGCGCAGGCGACGCTCGACGTCACCGGACGGATGTTGCTGGGCACCGACATCAGCGCGGTCTGCGCGACGCTCGACGCGCTGCCGATCGACGTCATCGGACTCAATTGCTCGACCGGCCCGTCGCACATGCGCGACCCGATCCGCTATCTGGTGGAGAGCTCGCGCTGCTTCGTGAGCGTCATCCCGAACGCCGGTCTGCCGCGCATGGGGCCCAAGGGCGAAACGATCTATCCCGAGACGCCCGAAGAGATGTCGCGCGAGTTGCACGCGTTCGTGACCGACTTCGGCGTGAACGCGATCGGCGGCTGCTGCGGGACCACGCCCGCGCACATCGCGGCGTTCCGCGCCGGGCTCGACGCGCTCGTCGCCGGCGGATACGCCGCGCGCATCCCGCAGCCCAAGCCGTTGCAGCTCGCGGCATCGGCGATGACCGCCGTTCCGCTCAAGCAAGAAGGCACCGTGCTGCTCATCGGCGAGCGCGTCAACAGCCAGGGGTCGCGCAAGATCAAACGCTTGCTGCTCTCCGACGACTACGACGAGATCACGCTCGTGGCACGCGCCCAAGTCGAAGGCGGCGCTCACCTTCTCGACGTCTGCACGGCGCTGACCGAGCGCACCGACGAGGACGT
Organism: Vulcanimicrobiota bacterium; assembly: GCA_003140215.1. Lineage (GTDB taxonomy): Bacteria > Vulcanimicrobiota > Vulcanimicrobiia > Vulcanimicrobiales > Vulcanimicrobiaceae > Vulcanimicrobium > Vulcanimicrobium beijerinckii. Next base: position 1,288,931 of record PLJL01000004.1, read on the forward strand.
GCAGATGGCCACGATCGTCAAGCGGCTCGCGCAGTCGGTTGAGGCGCCGTTGGTGATCGATTCGACCGAAGCCAAGGTGATCGAAGCGGCGCTCAAGATCTACGCCGGGCGGCCGGTGGTCAACTCGATCAACCTCGAGAACGGGCGCGTCAAGATCGAGTCCGTGATGCCGCTGGTGAAGGAAGCCGGCGCGGCGGTGGTTGCGCTCACGATCGACGAGACGGGGATGGCGAAGACCGCGCAGCGCAAGCTCGAGATCGCACGCCGCATCCACGACATCGTCGTCGACGAGTACGGCCTGCCGCCGGGCGCGCTCATCTTCGACGACCTCACCTTCACGCTGGCGACGGGCGACGCCGAGTACATCGACTCGGCGGTCGAGACGATCGAGGGGATCCGGCTGATCAAGCGCGAGCTGCCCGGGGTCCTCACGTCGCTGGGCGTCTCGAACGTCTCGTTCGGCCTCAAGCCCGCCGCGCGTCACGTCCTCAACTCGGTGATGCTGCATCACTGCGTCGAGGCCGGGCTCGACATGGCCATCGTCAACGCCGCCGAGATCAAACCCTACGCGGAGATCGACGCGCTCGAGCGCGAGCTGTGCGACGACCTGGTGCTCAATCGCCGGCCCGACGCGCTGCAGCGCGTGATCGAGCACTTCGAATCGCAGACGGTCTCCGGAAACGCGGCGGTGGCGCAGCTCGAGGACGAAGCCGACGCGCCGGTCGAGCAACGCATCCACAACGCCATCCTGCGCCGCCGCAAGGACGGGATCGAGGCCAAGATCGACGAGGCGCTGCTCGCGCGCGGTCCCGTCGACGTGCTCAACAACGTGCTGTTGCCGGCGATGAAGGAAGTCGGCGACAAGTTCGGCTCGGGCGAGCTGATCCTGCCGTTCGTGCTGCAGTCCGCCGAGGTCATGAAGAAGGCGGTCGCGCACCTCGAGCAGTTTCTCGAGCGCAAGGAAGGCGTGAGCAAGGGGATCGTGGTGCTGGCCACGGTGTTCGGCGATGTGCACGACATCGGCAAGAACCTCGTCGGCACCATCCTTTCCAACAACGGCTACACCGTGCACGACATCGGCAAACAGGTCCCGGTCAACACGATCTTGGACAAGGCCGTCGAGGTGAACGCCGACGCGATCGGTCTTTCGGCGTTGTTGGTGTCGACCTCCAAACAGATGCCGACGCTGGTGAAGGAGCAGGCCTCGCGCGGGCTCGAGTACCCGGTCGTGATCGGCGGCGCGGCGATCAACCGCGACTTCGGGCGCCGCGTGGCCTATGCCGCCGACGACCGCTTCTTCGCGCCCGGCGTGTTCTACGCCAAGGACGCGTTCGAAGGCCTCGACCTCATGGACGCGCTCACCGATGAGGTCGCGCGCGGTACGCTGGTGGAGCGCGTCCGCGCTGAAGCCGCGGCGCTGCGCGTGAAGGACGCCGCCGCGACCGCCGCGCCGTCCGCCAGCGGCCGCACCGCGCGCGCCGACGTCGGTACGGCCGACGTCCCGACGCCGCCGTTCTTGGGCGCGCGAACGCTCGCGCACGTCGAGCCGCGCGAACTCTGGGATTGCTTCGACCTCAAAAGTCTGTACCGGCTCTCGTGGGGCGGTGCGAACACCAAGGGCGCCGACTGGGAGCGGCTCGTCGCCGACGAGTTCGAACCGCGGCTGCGCCGTTACGAGAAGATGGCCGAGAGAGAGCCGTTCCTCGAGCCGCGCGTGGTGTACGGCTATTTCCCCGCCGCCGGCAGCGGCGACGACGTCATCGTCTACGACCCGCAGGATCGCACCCGCGAGCTCGCGCGCTTCACCTTCGCCCGCCAGTCCGGCGGCGAGCACCTGTGCCTTGCCGACTACGTGCGCGAGCCGCTCGAGGGCGGCGCGAGCGATGTGATCGCCCTCCAGGTGGTGACGATCGGGGCCGAAGCGTCGCGGCGCACCGAGGCGCTGCAAGCCCGCAACGACTATAGCGAGTCGTACTTTCTGCACGGTTTTTCCGTGCAGTCGGCCGAAGCGCTCGCCGAGCGTTCGCACCGCCGCATCCGCGCCGAGCTCGGTCTTGCGGACGGCCGCGGAAAACGGTACTCCTGGGGCTACGGAGCGTGTCCCGATCTCACCCAACACGAGATCGTGTGGAAGCTGCTCGACGTCGAGAACGCGATCGGGGCGTCGCTCACCAGCGCACACCAGATCATGCCCGAACAGTCGACCGCCGCGATCGTGATCCACCACCCGCGCGCCGCATACTTCAACGCCGCCGCAGTCCGAGAGCTCGCGTCGGTCTAGGGAAGCAGAATGGGAGCGATGCGCGCGCGGATCGCAGCGGCGCTCATCGCGCTGGCTTCGGTCGCGGCTGCACCGGCAGCGCGGATCGGGGTCGAGATGCCGGCGGCGGGCGATGACGGCGCGCGTGGACTGGCCGCCGTCACGGCGATCCGGCTCGCTCTCGAGCCCGAGCGCGTCGTCGTTCGCGACAGCGCGAACGGCGGCTTCCAGAACCCGCATCGCGACGAAGGCAGCGACAACGACGTCGACCGCAGGCTCGCGCCGTCGATCGTCGCAGCCTTCGCGGGCGATCCGAGCATCGTCGCCGCGATCGGCGGGCTGCGCCGCAACGTCGGCGACGCAGACGCGGCTGCCGCGCAGGCGCACGGACTCCCGTTCATCGTGTTGTCGCGCTGGACGCGCAACGGGCGCAACGCCGGCGTCTTTTGCCTGTGCCTTTCGCCACCGCGGCTAGTCGGCCGCGCGCGCGACTTCGCGCGCTACCGGTTCGGTCCGCGTCTGCTGCTCGTGCTCGTGGGCGACGCCGGGATGTTGCCGGGCCTCTGGCCGCACCGATTCGACGGGCTCTCGGTCGTGCGCGTCGAGGCGACGGCACGTAGCGCCGATGCGGCTCGCCGGCGCGCGCTCGGCATGGACGGCGTCATCGTGCTCGCCGACGAGCGTCCGCCCACACTGTGGAGCGGCACGGCGTTTCGTTCGCGTTTCGATGAAGCGTATCTGCGTCGCCTCGGCCACCGCGACTTTCGGGCAGTGCCGGAGGGGATGCCCCGCGGCCAGGTTGCCACGTTGGAGGAACTGCTGCCCGCAACCTCGCGTCTGCGGTTCAGCGTACGCTTTCACGCGATCGCGGGATTCGCACCCAACAATGAGGTCGCGGCCGCGCATGCCGCGGCCCAGATCCTGCGCGCCGCGGGATCGGACCGGGCCGCCGTGGTCCGCGCGCTCCAACACCGGCGCTTCGAAACCGTGATCGGCAGCGTGAGCTTCGACGCCGACGGCTATCAGGCGACGGCCGTCCTGGCCGCGATGCCCTGACCGCCAAAGGGAAGCCGCCGCACCCGGCGTAGTCCCGCAACTCGTCGGCGAACGCTCATGTTGCGTCGCGTTTGTACGGGAGGAAGTCCATGCTGTCATCACCGAGGCGCCCAGTTGCGCTTGGGGCCGCACTCGCGGCCGCGCTTGGAATCGTCCTGGGCTCGACGCTGGCCGTGCCGGGTCCCGCAGGCGCCGCGAGCGTGGTCAAGATCGGGGTCGATCTTCCCGTCTCGGGCGCCGATGCCACCAACGGCATCCCGACGCGCAACGGCGTGATGCTCGCGGTCGAGCAGGCCAACGCCAAGCCTCTGCCCGGCGGATTGAAGTTCGAGATGAGCGCCCTGGACGATGCCGTCCAGGGCGTTCACGATCCCGCCCAGGGCGCCCAGAACGTCAAGACCTTCATCGCCGACTCGGCGGTGCTGGGGATGGTCGGGCCCTTCAACTCCAACGTCGCCAAAGCCGAAATCCCGCTGACCAATGATGCAGGGCTGGTGCAGATCAGCCCCTCCAACACGAACACCGGCTTGACCAAGGGCGATGACGCCAAGAAACTGCGCACCTCGCATCCCGATGTGAACACGTACTTTCGCGTCTGCACGACCGACGATCGCCAAGGCGCGGCCGCGGCGACGTTTGCTCGCAAGCTGGGGCTCAAGAAGGCCTTCATCATCGACGACAACGAGACGTACGGCAAGGGCCTGGCCGACGTGTTCGAGGCGTCGTTCGCCAAGCAGGGAGGCGCCGTCCTCGGCCACGAGCACATCACCAAGGGACAACAAGATTTCAAAGCGCTGCTCACCAAGGTGCACAGCGCGTCGCCCGACATGATCTTCTTCGGCGGCACCACCGCCAGCGGCGGTGGGCTGGTGCGCAAGCAGATGGCCGACGTCGGAATGCGCGACATCAAGTACGTCGGCGGTGACGGCATCAGCGACGAGGAGTATCTCAAAGAGACCGCCGACATGGCCAACAACTCGTACTACACTGTGGCCGCGCCGGAAACGTCGAAGCTCGCCAGCGCGAAGGCCTTCGTCTCGGCCTACCACAAGCGCTTCGGCTCGAATCCCGGTCCCTACAGCGCCAATGCCTACTCGGCGTCGCAGATCATCATCGCCGCGGTGCTCAAGGGGGTCAAGGACAACGCCGGCAAGCTGCCGACGCGACTCGAAGTCCGCCAGAACGTCGCGGCCACGCAGAACTTCGACTCCCCGATCGGCAAGATCGGCTTCGACCGCAACGGCGACACGACCGCACCGATCCTGAGTTTCTACGCGATCCGCAATGGGAAGGCGCAGTTCATCAACCAGCTCAACGTGAAAGACTGACCGCCGCTTGGACGTCTTCCTACAGCAACTGATCAACGGGCTGTCGTTGGGCGGGATCTACGCCCTCATCGCGCTCGGTTACACGATGGTCTACGGCATCATCGAGCTGATCAACTTCGCGCATGGCGACGTCTATACGCTGGGAACGTTCTTCTCGCTGGCGATCCTCACGTTGCTTGGCGTCACGGGCATCGTTACCGGACCCGCCCTCATCGTCGTGGTCGCGGTGACGATCCTGGGCGCCATGATCTTGTGCGGACTGACCGGTGTGATCGTGGAGCGCCTGGCGTACCGGCGGCTGCGCAACGCCCCCAAGCTGGCCCCGCTCATCACGGCGATCGGGATGTCGTTCATCCTCGAGAACCTGATGCTCTACTGGCATGGTCCGTCGCCGATCCCATTTCCGGCCGTCATCCCCAATCCCGCAGTCGGTCTGGGGAGCGTGACGATCCAGGCCAAGCAGATCATGGTGATCGTTTTGGCCGTGGTCCTGATGGTCGTGCTGCAGGTTTTCGTCTACAACACGAAGCTCGGCAAGGCGATGCGCGCGACGGCTCAGGACAAAGACGCCGCGCAGCTGATGGGGATCAACATCAACACGACCATCGCGCTGACGTTTCTGATCGGCTCGGCGCTGGCCGGTGCGGCGGGCTTCGTCTCGGGCGTCTACTACGGCTCGACCTGGTTCCTCAACGGTTTCGCGGCCGGCTTGAAAGCGTTCACTGCCGCGGTCCTCGGTGGGATCGGCAACCTCGCAGGCGCGATGCTCGGTGGGTTCTTGATCGGGCTGACCGAGGCGATGACGACGCAGTTCATCAGCGATCAATGGTCCAACGTCGTGGTGTTCTCGGTCCTCGTGCTCGTGCTGATCTTCCGGCCGACGGGACTGCTCGGCGAGTCGCTGCCCAACAAGGTCTGACGTGGCGGTCGCAACGAGGTTCGGTTCGAGTCTGCCCGCCCCGCTGCGAACACCCGGGGCTCGCACGGCGCTGGTCTTCGCGGTGGCGCTCGCGTTGCCGTTCGTCGGACACAATGGCGGGTTCACGAACTTTCTCGCCGACGCCGGGGCGTTCGTGCTGCTCGCGCTGGGCCTCAACATCGTCGTCGGCTTCGCCGGGCTGCTCGACCTCGGCTACGCCGCGTTCTTCGCAATCGGTTCGTACGCGTTCGCGCTGCTGGCCTCGCCGCAAGTAAACGTGCATTGGGCGATTTGGCCCCAAGGCGGCATCCACGTTCCGTTTTGGGTGCTGCTGTTCGTGGCGTCGGGGATCGCAGCGGTGTTCGGGATACTGCTCGGCGCGCCGACGTTGCGGCTGCGCGGCGACTACTTGGCGATCGTGACGCTCGGCTTCGGCGAGATCGTGCCGCAAACGTTCTTGAACCTCTCGCAGTGGACCGGCGGCCCCAACGGGATCGGTTCGCTCGACCAACCCACGATCGGCTCGTACAAGTTCGGTTTCGATCCGCTGCCGTACTACTTCATGGTCCTCGGGCTGGTCGCACTGACGGTGTGGCTGGCGAACAACCTGCGCGCGAGCCGGCTGGGCCGCGCGTGGATGGCGATCCGCGAGGACGAACTGGCCGCCGCGCACATGGGGATCAACACGACGACCACCAAGCTCGCGGCCTTCGCGATCGGTGCGTCGTTTAGCGGCCTGGCCGGCTGCGCGCTCGCTTCGAAGCTGCAGTTGGTATCGACCGAGCAGTTTCAGTTTCAGGTCAGCGTCTTCATCCTCGCGATGCTCGTGCTGGGCGGGATGGGCAACATCCCGGGCGTCATCGTCGGCAGCCTGGTGCTGTCCGCGCTCGAGCGCTTCATCTTGCCGCAAGCGACGAACTTTTTGCACGGGCTGGGCTTCGCGAGCATCGACCTGTCCAATTCGCGGTTCTTGATCTACGGCGTCATTCTGGTGATGATGATGCTGTTTCGCCCCGAGGGGCTGATCCCGAGCGGGCAACGCAAGGCGGAGCTGCACGCCGCCGAGGATGACACGACCGTCGCCGGTCACGAGCAGGAACTCTACACGGAGGCGATCCGGTAGTGTCGATTCTGGCGATGGAAGGCGTCACCCAGCGTTTCGGCGGGCTCGTGGCGGTGAACGACCTGAGCTTTGCGATTGAAGCCGGATCGATCGTCGCGATGATCGGCCCCAACGGTGCGGGGAAGTCGACCGCTTTCAACCTCGTCACGGGGATCTACAAGCCGACCGCAGGCCGAATCGTCTTCGACGGAACCGATATCACGGGCCGCAACAGCAGCAGGATCGCGCCGCTCGGCATCGCGCGAACGTTTCAGAACATTCGGCTGTTCGCGTTCATGTCGGCGATCGACAACGTCATGACCGGCGAGCACGCGCGCTTGCGGGCGAACCTCGTGGACTCGCTCCTGCACACCCCTCGGCAGCGCAAAGAGGAGCGAGTCGCGCGGGAGCGCGGGATGGAGCTATTGCGCTTCGTCGGGCTCGAACGCTATGCGGAGAGCTACGCCCGCAATCTGCCTTACGGGTTCCAACGGCGGCTCGAGATCGCGCGCGCGCTCGGGACGAATCCGAAGCTGCTGCTCCTCGACGAGCCCGCTGCCGGGATGAATCCAACCGAGAAGCGCGACCTCATCACGCTGATCCGTGCGATACGCGAGCGCGGCGTCACCGTATTCCTCATCGAGCACGACATGGGGCTCGTGATGGAGATCTCCGAGCGCATCACCGTGCTCGACCACGGCGAGAAGATCGCCGAGGGCCTGCCGGCGGACGTGCGCAACGACCCCAAGGTGATCGAAGCGTATCTCGGGGCGCCGGCCGCATGAGCGGCACGCGAAGCGAGGCGTGATGGCGCTGCTTGAAGTCGAGAATCTGGTAGCACGGTACGGGCGCATCACCGCGCTCGACGGCATCGCGCTCACCGTGGAGCAAGGCGAGATCGTAACGCTGATCGGTGCCAACGGCGCGGGTAAGACCACGACGTTGCGGACGATCAGCGGGCTGGTCCGCCCCGCAGCGGGAACGATCCGCTTCGACGGACGCGACATCTCGAAGCTGGCGCCTAACGACATCGTGCGGGCCGGGATCAGCCACTCGCCCGAGGGCCGTCACGTCTTCCCGCGCATGACGGTGCGCGAAAACCTCGAGTTGGGGGCGTACACGCGCACGGCGAAGTCCGAGATCGCCGAGGACACGGAACAAGTGCTGGGGATCTTTCCGCGCTTGCGCGAGCGCTACGAGCAAAAGGCCGGGACGATGTCGGGCGGGGAGCAACAGATGCTGGCGATCGCGCGCGCGATGATGTCGCGGCCGCGGCTGCTGCTGCTCGACGAGCCATCGTTAGGGCTCTCGCCGATCCTGGTGCAGACGATCTTCGGGGTGATTCGCGACATCAACGCGCGCGGCACGACCGTGCTGCTGATCGAGCAGAACGCGCGTCAAGCGCTCGCGGTCGCGGCGCGCGGGTACGTTCTCGAGGTCGGGCGAATCGCCCACTCCGGTGCCGCCGCCGAACTCTCGGCCAGTGAAGCAGTCCGCGCGGCGTATCTTGGAGGAGCAGCATGAACGGCAGCGCCGGCGGCATGAGCCCGGCTTTGATCAGCCTGGCGGTCGGACTGGTCGTCATCGTGCGGTTCTTGTTTCGCGAGCTGCGCGAACGCACGGTGAAGGTCCGGACGCTGTGGATTCGCCCGGGGATCATCGCGCTGCTCACGGTCGGATTTGCGGTGGCGGCGTTCGCGCGCCCAAGCGTGAATCCAGGGCTGTTCGTTCTGATGCTGCTCGCCGGCGCGGCCGTGGGGGTCCTCACCGGGGTGCTGGTCCTGGGCTCGACGACGTTCGCGCCGGCCGGCATCGCGGGGGCGGTGCGGGTGCGCGGCAGCGTCGTCACCGTGATCGTCTGGATCGCGGCGCTCTCGTTGCGCTTGGCGGCGCGGTTCGTGGTGGGCGGAGCCGGCGCCGATCTGACGACGCAGTACGAGCTCAACGCGGGGTTGCTGGCGCTTCTCGCCGGGGCGTTCATTGTCGTGGCGCTGGGATTCCATCGCGCCATCGACCGGCTCGCGCCGGATGCTACGGTGGCGCGAACGCTCTAGGCGTAGCCGAGCGCGTCGCCGGACAAGGCGATGTAGAGGTCGAGCAACTCGTCGAAGACCTGCCGGACGCGCGGGTCCGGGCTACGCCGGGCCATCACGCCGGCGGCACGCACCAGCTCGTCGATCCGCGGCAGCTTCTCGACGACGGGCTCGGGCGACGCGACGATCGCGTCCCGTTCCTCGGTGATTCCGACCAGTGTCATGGCTGGATGCTCCTGCTCTTGCGGCACACCGCCGTACCGCTTGTATCGGCAGCCCGCCCGAGAAGTTTATCGCCCGGTCCGGCGGCCAGCCCGGTCTACGTGCTCAGAATCGCGTCCGCGCTGAGCCGGACGTACAGATCGAGGACCTCGTCGTAGACGTCGCGGGCGCTCACGGCGACCGATGCGGCCCGGCGTAACAGGGCGTCGGCGCGTTCCAGGCGCTCCGCCGTGGGCCGGCTGGAGGCGGCAATCGCGTCGAGTTCGTCCGTGATCTGATCGAGGCTCATGGGCGGCCCTCCGTGGTCCACTACTGCCGTATCGGCGCGCAGCCCACGGGATATTACCGCGCGGCCGCGGAGTGCCGCTCGTCAGGCCGGGGTCGTACCGTCGAAGAAGGGGCGCAGCTCGCCGACGAACGTGTCGGTGTTGTGGATGCTGCGCAGCACCACGATGATGGCGTCACGGGGGAAGCCCGACTCCAACGTGACGGTGTAGCCGCAGAAGACGTCGCCGGTGTCGTCCGCGCCCCAGAACAAGAAGTTCTGGTCGCTCAGATACAACAGCCTGCGCATCAGCCCCGACTGATCTCGTGCCTTGCCGAGGTTGATGTAACCGCCGCGGTAGTGAGGATAGACGCGAAAGCCGATGGTGTTGCTCTTCGTGACGCTTACGATGACTTCGAGCGAGGCGGCGTTCTTCAAGCCGCTGGTAGCCGAGCCGAAGAAGTTGTACGGGTTCTTCGTGCTTTGCTGGAACGTGATGTTCACGTCGGACCGAGCACCCGCCGAATTGAGGACTTGGCGGACCTGTTCGCGTGTAGCGTCGCGCTCCGCGTCCTGCGCCTTCGCGGACGACGCGCAGGTGAGCACGGCAAACACGATCACAGCACAGAATCGTAGCAAGCGCATGGCTGAGTAATATTTAGTCCGACTGCCCGGGTCCTTCAAGCGAGGCGAACCCGGGCCCGAACACGCTCGTGCGGGGGCCGGGGCACCCCGACGTCGACCGGACGGGCCCGCGTACGGGCCCGCCCGGTTCGTTCGTTCACGCCTTCCGCGCGAAGTCCGCGATCAGCGCGGGCGTCGCGGCGTCGAAGCCCACGACGTCGAGCATGCCGCCGTCGTTGGGGTCCGCGATGGTGAACCCGTTCGACGTCATGCCGACCACGACGAGCTTCGCCGGAATGCCCATCCGCTCGCGGTAGCGCCGCAGCGCCTCGTCCGGGTGGATGGTGCCGGCCCACGTCTCCGAGTCCGTCATGATGAGGAACAGGTCGACCGTGAGCCGCCGCTCGAGCGCGTAGAGCATCGGGAGCGCGCAGTCCGTTCCCATGAACGGCAGCGCGGCCGTGCGCTGCACGACCGAGTCGACGCTTTCGGCCTTGCCGATCTCGAACGGCACGAAGTCGTCCGCGAACGCCATGACCCGCACCGCCTCCTCGGTGCGCACGTGCGTGAGCGCCATCGCCGCCGCGCCGACGCGGGGCGTGATCCCCGGGATACCGGCGATCGTGCCGCTCGACATCGAGCCCGACACGTCGAGCCCGATCAGCGTGCGCGCACCGGTCGGCTCGACGTTCTCGAACGCCAGCGCGAACGCCGCGTCGAGCGCGTCGACGACCGCCGGCACCGGCGTCCACGTCGCCGAGCCGCGCACGCCGCGTCCCGACTTGTAGGTCGTGAGCGCCGCGAGCAGCGCGATCGGGTGGATACGTGCCTTGCGCAGCGCCGTCCGATCCGTGATCCGCGCGATCACCGGTGCGGTCGCCTCGCCCTTGGGCGTGAGCAGACCGACCCGCGTGAGCGTCGCGAGGTTACGGATCAGGGCCGTCAGCGGCAGTCCCGGGAGCAGCGCCTCCCAAACACGCGGCTCCTTGAGCCACGCGCTCGGCAGCGCTTCACGCGGGAGCCCGGTCGCGCGCACCAGCTCCGCGCACGTTGCGGCGTCGGCGCCCTCGGACACCTTGGCCGTTGCGTGCGCGCGCAGGAGCGACAGCGCCTGGAACTCCTCCGTGGGGACGTCGCCCTTCACGATCCACGCATAGAGCGCGGCGCGCTCGGCGTCCGCGGCGAGCGGGTGCGCCAGACGGAAGACGTCACGGTGCGTGAAGCCCTCGCGGTTCTGGTACTTGAGCGCCTGGTACGCGAGATCGCGGACCGGCTTCGCCTCGTACCAGCCGCGCAGACCGCGGCGCAGGCCGCGGCCCCAGCCGCGGAACTGCTCGATGAACGAGCAGAACGTGAGCAGGTGCGAGCCCGTGCGGCAGACGCGCCGCAAGCCCTCGCCCAGTGCGAAGCTGCGCGTCGCCTCGTCGCCGAAGCCCGCGCACGCCGCGAGCGCGAAGATCGCCGGCTGCACCTTCGGCGCGCGACCGCTCTCGGAGAGCTCGATCACGCGCGCGACGACCCGACGGCCGTCCTCGCGAATGGCGTCGACGAGGTTCACCGCGTTCTGCTTGGTGAGCCGGTCCTCGGTCGCGTAGTACGTACCCGATTCGGCACCGAGAATCAGAAAGCGGTCGACGCGCGCCCAACGGTCGAGCGGGTAGACGTAGCCGCCGTTGTCGGCGCGCACCTGGGCGCGACCCGGCTGCGGCTGCGTCTGCAGCGTGCCCGCGGCGCGGCCACGGAAGATCCGTGCGAGCATGTTCATGATGGTGTTCCCTCCCTTCGTGCGTGAAATCGAGGTGATGATGAATGCGAGCCGGAGCCTGCGGGCGAGTGATGTTCGAGGGTGGGCTTGCGCCCCGCGCTCTACCACTGAGCTACGTGCGATGCACGGCGGGAATCGAACCCGCGCCTCTCGTTTAGCAGACGATAACCTCGGACGTTCGGCCCGCAAGCCGAAACCGTGGACGAGCGATTGTTCGAGGAGTGAGGCTCACCCGTAGCGGACTCGCCCCATGCGCTTTCGCGCGGTCGTGAGGAACGATAACCTCGAACGTCCGGCCCACGGCGGCCGGCTTATGATTGTGAGGACTCGCAGACGAATGGTGGTGCGGGAGCAGGACGACACCTCGCGTCCCTCGCCGACATTGCGCGGCTTGCGCCGCACGCCGCCTTTTGGATTCGAACCAGTAGCTTCCAGAGAACCCGCACCGTCCGGCCCGCGAGCCGGGGTCAGCCCTTGATGCAGACCACCTGGCGGAGCGTGTGTACGATCCGTACCAGATCGTGCTGCGCCGCCATGACGTCGTCGATGTCCTTGTACGCGGACGGTGCCTCGTCGAGGACGCCCGCGTCCTTGCGGCATTCGACGCCGTGCGTCTCGCGCGCGAGATCCTTGAGCGTGAGCGTGCGCATCGCCTCGCCGCGGCTCATCCGGCGGCCGGCGCCGTGCGAGCACGACTCGAACGATTCCGGATTGCCGAGACCGCGCACGACGAACGAGCGCGCGCCCATCGAGCCGGGGATGAAGCCGAGCTCGTCGAGGCCGGCGCGGACCGCACCCTTGCGCGTCACGTACACGTCGGCACCGAAGTGCCGTTCGCGCGCGACGTAGTTGTGGTGGCAGTTCACGACGGTCTCGGCGCGCGCGAAGCGCGGCAGCTTGACCTTGCCGTCGCGCAGCGCCTCGAGCGCGTTCTCCATCATGATCTCGCGGTTGGTGCGAGCGTAGTCCTGCGCCCAGCCTACCGCGTCCACGTAGGCGTCGAACGCCGGCGTGTTCTCGGTGAGGTGGGCGAGGTCGCGATCGGCGATCGTGACGCCGGCGCGCTCGAGCTCCTCGTGCGCGCGCTCGATGTAGAACGAGCCGATGCGATTGCCCGCGCCGCGCGAGCCCGAGTGCAGGACGAGCCAGACGTCGCCCGCTTCGTCGAGGCAGACCTCGCAGAAGTGGTTGCCGCCGCCCATCGTGCCGAGCTGCTCGCGCACGTTGCGGGTCGAGACCTTCGGCGCGCGCTCGACCACGCGGTCGTAGCGCTCGCCGAGGTCGGCCTTCCACGCGCGCTCCGCCGCCGGCGTCGCATCGCGGTGAGCCGCCTTACCGACCGGCACCACGTGCTCGATCGCGTTGCGAACGCCGCGGAGGTCCGTCGGAAGGTCCTCGGCGCGCAGGGTGAGCTTCTGCGCGATCATGCCGCAGCCGATGTCGACGCCGACCGCGGCCGGCACGATCGCACCGATCGTCGGGATGACGCTGCCTACGGTCGCGCCACGGCCGAGGTGCACGTCCGGCATCACCGCGACGTGCGAGTGCACGAACGGCAGCGAGGCCATGTTGGCGACCTGCTTGCGCGCGTTCTCGTCGAACTCGACGCCGTCGACCCACGCCTTGATCGGGTGGCCGGCGTTCTCGATCACTTCCACGGTGATGCCCTCCTTTCGGAAAAATAAGAAACGGGGTGAGCGCATCGCTCACCCCGCCTTCGGCGTTCGTGGTTTGCGCTCGAGTGTTAGGTTCGGCTCGCCCCGATCGGCGTGCACGCCGTCAGCGGCTTCCGCGAGGCGGAGCCGTGATTTCGATCGAGGCCGGAGACGTACGATGGTGTTTGCATGATGAACTCGGGAAGAAGCGTACGCGACGATTGCGACCTTTGTCAAGGTGTCGGCGCGCGTTTTTCGACCGGTGTCGATTGTGGAGATCGAAAAAGATTTTATGAGAACCGCTTGACAAGCAGCTAGACTTCGCTCTAGGATCGGTCCGTTATGATGCAACGATCCGCATCGGCCCGCCCATCATCCAAAGGCCACTCGCTATGGTCTTTAGATTCGTATTGCCTTAGCGCGAATACGTTTGGGCGAGTCGCGGCGAAGCCGGAAGGCATCGTCGTATCGTAGCTGTCGCACCGGAGCTCTTGTAGGTTTACGAGGGGATCGGCGCACAGCCGGTCCCCTCGGTCGTTTCCTGGGTCCGTGTCGTGGCGACGGGCGCGATTCCAACCCGCGCAGTGGGCGTTCGACTCGTCCCGGACCCGCATGGTGGTCGAGGCCGAAGCATTCGAGGCGCTCGCCCGTGACGCGAGCCGAAGTGGGTGAAAGTCCCATCGGCCACCCCAAGTATTTTCGACGTGCACGCTCGTGCACGTGTAGTTCAACGCGTCCTTTGAAAACTGCATACGTTCATCGCAACTATCGCGCGAGACTCTCGTGCGGCGCACAGGCACGCGCCGCGCCGTTGAGCCGATCTCGCGCGCCCCGGCGGCCGGGGCAACGTCGTGCGCCCGGCGAGAGGGGAGCGGCGAGGTCGCAATCTTCGTTCCCAGGACCGCGTGTTCACGGTGAGCCGCGCGGTCCGCCGGCGCCGTCGTGGAGTGACGTGCGCGAAAGCACTGTGTCGTGGTGGTCCGCGACCCCGTGCAGCTCACCGTGTCTTTGGAACGGTGGCCGAGTGGTAAGGCAGCGCGCTGCTATCGCGTCGAAGCTCGCAAGAGCTGCTCAGGTTCGAGTCCTGACCGTTCCGCCAATCGGGAGTTAGCTGAGACAGTTGTAGCGCGGGTTTGAAGCACCCGAGACGCGGATGCGAGCGCCGCACTCCCGGCCAATTCGCCCCCGTAGCTAAGCGGAAAAGCGACGGCCTACGAAGCCGTTCATCGGCGGTTCAAATCCGCCCGGGGGTCCCATCTGGGCTGCCATGTTCCAAGGCTGGCGAACCTCACTTGCAATGAGGTTGTGTAGGGTTCGATACCCTAGCGGTCCACTAAACATCATCTGACGATCCCGAGTGGTCCAACGGTACGACGTCCGATTGTTAATCGGAAAAACTCAGTTCGAGTCTGAGCTTGGGAGCCACGCCGGCGTAGACCAACGGCAGAGTCAACAGGTCGAGGGCCTGTAGAGTGCGAGTTCAAATCTCGCCGCCGGTACCATTTGCCGCTCTCGCTCAACGGTAGAAGCAACGCACCCAGGCTGCGTCAAGTCTCGGTTCAAATCCGAGGAGCGGTACCAACGTCGTCGTAGACCAATGTAGAGTCAGCGCACTCAAAATGCGTTCAGTCTCGGTTCGAGTCCGAGCGGCGACACCACGCCTGAGATGTCCCGTTTGGGAGGGACGGCGGATTGTAAACCCGTCGCGCTTGTCGCACTGTCGGTTCAAATCCGACTTCAGGCACCATTGCGGGCACGCAGAGTGCGAAGTGGGTCTCATAAGTCCACGAGCGAGGGGCAGTTCCTCGGCCCGCATCCACACCTCTATAGCTCAGCGGCCTAGAGCACCCGGCTCATAACCGGAAAGTCCGTGGTTCGACTCCACGTAGAGGTACCATCTGGGCATAGCGGAGCTTGGTCACCGCGCTCCCCTCGGGCGGGAGAGAACGCAGGTTCGAATCCTGCTGCCCAGGCCATTTGTCGCGCGCGCAGCTCGACGGACGAGCCCCGGCCTTCTAAGCCGGCGAATGCGGGTTCGACTCCCGCCGCGCGTTGTGTCCGCGTAGCTCACCGGCAGAGCAGCACGTTGGTATCGTGCCGACAGCGGTTCGACTCCGCTCGCGGGCTTATCTGGGCGTAGGGAAGCCAGGTCATCCCGCCTGCCTCGGACGCAGGAGCATCGCGAGTTCGAATCTCGCCGCCCAGACCATCTCCCCGTAGCTCAGCGGAAGAGCGCCGCTTTCCGAAGGCGGGCGCCGGCGGTTCGAATCCGTCCGGGGAGACCATCGCTCCGGGATCGTCCAGTGGCAGGACGCGAGCCTTTGGCACTCGCTACGCTCGTTCGATTCGAGCTCCCGGAGCCAACCAATGCCGGCGGAGCTCGAGTGACAGAGCCGCGGATTTTTAATCCGAATGGTGCGGGTTTGAGCCCCGCCGCCGGCACCACACGATCCGAGATCAGCCAACGGCAGGCTGCGAGGTTCTGAGCCTCGTCATCGTCGTTCGAATCGACGTCTCGGAGCCATGCGCGCGAAGCAAACGTGGAATTGCGCCGGACCCTTACTCCGGCAATGCTCGGTTCGAATCCGAGCGCGCGCACCAAATGACGCAGTAGGAAAGTGGGAATCCGGCGAGCTGCATCCTCGCCAAGAACGTGTTCGATTCACGTCTGCGTCTCCATGCCGGTGTAGCTCGCCTCGGAAGAGCGGTCGCCCCGTAAGCGACAGGCAATCGGTTCGAATCCGATCACCGGCTCCAACTCTCTTCTCGGAAGGTGCCGGACAGTGGTGTCCAGGCGGTCCTGAAAACCGTGGGGGCGTGATGAGCGCTCGGCGTTCGATTCGTCCACCTTCCTCCAGGGTCTCGTAGTGTAGTGGACTGCACCGCTGATTGTCGATCAGCTAGTACGAGTTCGATCCTCGTCGAGGCCGCCATATCGGGGAATGCAAAGCGTCGCGCGCCCGTGTTTTCACCTCGGTACTAGCCGGTTCGAGTCCGGTCCCCGATACCAACGTTTCCTCAGTTAGGATACCATGGCGGTCACTTGCTTCGTACCGCGCAGAGTGCCACCACGTTGTCACCGCGGATTTGGTATCCTAAGGTTATATGAGAGCCGGCCGGATCTCTGTCTTCTGGTCTTACTCTGATGCGGAGCTGGAAACCGCATTGAAGGAGGCGCGCTCGCTTTCAGGCTTCTTGAGGACTATAGGTCACGCTGTTTCGGCGAACTCGTATCGAACCCTCAATAGGCGGATTGCAGCGAGCTCGATCGACCTCTCCGCACTTGATCGGTACCATGCGGTCAGAGCTGCGTCTTTCCGCAGGCGTACTCCGCTCGTTGATGTGTTGGTCGCGGGCCGCCCGTTTAATAACGGGGTCTTGAAGCGCCGCCTACTGGCGGAGGGGTTGCTCGAAGATCGCTGCCAGAAATGCGGACTGGGGCCGACATGGCAAGGCCAGAGAATCAGCCTGCAGCTGGACCATATGAATGGCGATCGTCAAGATAACCGCCTTGAGAATCTGCGTATTCTTTGTCCAAACTGTCATTCTCAAACCCCGACGTTTGGTAGCAAAAAGTTGGTCCGTGTCGTCCATAAGTGCAGAACATGCAGAAGCGCGCGCGTTACCGACCCGACACGAGAATGCCGCGACTGCTACGAGGGAAGACAGCGCCGAGAACGCGGGTGCGTTCCAATTGAAGAACTAATCACTCTCGCTCGAGCCTATGGTTTCACAAGGGCTGGACACCGCCTTGGAATCAGCGGCGGTGCCGTTAAGAAACGCATCATCAAGCACCAGGCAAGGGAAGCCAAGCGCCGGGAAACGGGCTCATAGGCAGAGCAGCGCCTCCAATAGCGCGTAGTCCTTTTTTCAATCCCCCCATCCCGTCGTAGCTTAACGGCAAAAAGCGCCGCCCCGATAAGGCGGAGACCGCGTGTTCAACTCACGCCGGCGGGACCATGCGCGAGAGGTCCTCTGGGAAGGACGTCGGTCCTACAAACCGATCGTTGTCGGGTTCGAATCCCACCTTGCGCACCAATTGCAGATCTAACACAGTGGTAGTGTACCGGCGTGCCGAGCCGGAGAGACGGGTTCGATCCCCGTGGTCTGCCCCATGCGGGTGAAGCATTGTGGTGATGCTTCTGACTTCCAATCAGAGGAGCGGGGTTCGATCCCCCGCGCCCGCACCATTTTAACCACCACCCCGATCGTCACAGAAAGGAGGCGTCCATGTCCGTCCTGCTCCTTAACTTCACCTATGAGCCGCTGGGCGTCGTGGACGTCGCGCGGGCCGTGCGGCTGCTCTTCGCGCGCAAGGTCGAGCTCGTGCACGCCGGCAGCGGCGAGATCCGCTCCGTGACGGCGGCGTTCCCGCTGCCGTCGGTCGTGCGGCTGCTCTACTACGTCGCGCGCCGCCGCAAGAAGGTCGCGCTGACGAAGAAGAACGTGCTGCTGCGCGACGACTACGTGTGCGCGTACTGCGTCGCACCGGGCGGCCGCGACATGACCGTCGACCACGTCGTGCCGCGCAGCCGCGGCGGCCGCTCGGTGTGGGAGAACCTTGTCGCCTGCTGCTCGGCGTGCAATGCGCGCAAGCGGGACCGCACGCCGGACGAGGCGCGGATGCCGCTGCGCCGCAAGCCGCGCGAGCCGCGCTATATCCCGTGGGTGGTCGTGCGTCGCAACACGGCGCCCGACGAGTGGGGTGCGTACCTCGCACTCTACCACGTCGACATCGAAGAGCGGGTCGGGCGCTGAGCGCCCGGCTCGCTTCCGGTCGCGCAGTGAATCGGCGGGTCGCGGCAGAATAGCGGCCACCATGGCGTCGGCTTGGGCCCTAGTTCGACGGTTCGCCGTGCGCATTCGGACGCAAGCGGTCCTGTTGAGCGTCGTCCCGCTGACGTTCTTGGTGGCCCTGTTCGTCATCGCGAGCATCTTGCGGAGCGAGACGGAGCAAACGGCGGCATGGTCGCAGCTCGCGAGCAACGCGCTCAAGCAGTCGGACCTGGTCCAAAAGACGATCGGCGACGCGAACCGTGCCATCGTGGACTACACCACCAAGAACCACCGGCCGGCGGCGCTGGGCCCATACCGAGCCGCGTTGCGTGCCTTGGGTCCGCAGGTTGTGGAGCTGCGCCGACTCGTGCGCGACGAACCCTCGCAAGAAGTGCGTGCGGGGCGATTGGGGGCGCTCTCGGCCGACGTCATGGACCTGCTGACGCAATATCTCGCACTTTGGGATGCCGGCAAGAAAACCCAGGCGCCGGCGATGCTCCAACAGCCGCGCAACCGGAAGATCGTCAGCGACTGGCTCCTCGCAAAGACCGCCTTCGACGACGCCGAGCGCGCGAACACCATCGGGCGCTTCACCGACCTGCAGCGTGAAGTCGTCCTACTCAACCGCATCCTGCTCGTAGCGTCGATCGCGGGTATCCTCTTGACGCTGTTCGTCACGGCGATGTTCGGCTTGCGGATCGCTCGCAGGTTGCAGCGCCTCGCGGAGAACGCGCAAGGGCTGGGCGAGGGCCAGCAGGCCGCGGTGATCGGCGGCAGCGACGAGATCGCCGACCTCGACCGGGTCTATCACGAGATGACGCAGCGAATCCGCGACACGCTGCAGCAAAACGACGAGGCCCTGGCCGCGTACGAGCGCGCGCACCATGTCGCCACGACGCTGCAGCGCGCGCTCTTGCCTCAGGAGCTGCCGCAGATCGCCGGGATCGTTTTCGACGCCGTATACGAACCGGCCAAGAGCGAGGCGCAAGTCGGCGGAGATTGGTATGATGCGCTGCGCCTGGCCGATGGGCGCGTGCTGATCTCGATCGGCGACGTCGCCGGCAGCGGCTTGCAGGCAGCGGTGATCATGGCCGCCATGCGTGAGGTCATCCGCGGCGTGGCGCAGGTCTATGCCGATCCCGCCACCATCATCGACGCCGCCGACCGCACGCTCAAGACGGAGCATCTCGACAACGTCGTAACCGCGTTCGTCGGCGTGTTCGACCCGGTCGCGCGCACCCTGGCGTACGTCTCGGCGGGACATCCGCCGCCGCTGGTCCGCGCGCCCGACGGCACCGTCACCGACCTTCCGTCCCGCGGTCTGCCGCTGGGCATTCGCTTGCGGAACGACGCTGACGCCCGCACCGCGGCCATTCCCGCCGGCGCCACCGTGATTTTCTACACCGACGGTCTCATCGAGTCGACCAAGGACGTCATCGCCGGCGAGCGCACGTTGCGCGCCGCGCTGGCCGATCCCAGCACGGTGGCGCGCCCGCAGGTCGCGCAGACCTTGTACGACCGCGTCCTGCACGACGGTACGCACGACGACGTTGCGATCCTCGCGATGCGCGTCGACGCTAGCTCGGCCGGCGCCGCATCGGAGGCGGCCGGTGAGCATCATCACCGCTGGAGCTTCGACACCGGCGACTTCGCGACGGCGCAACGTTCTCGCCTCGCGTTCGCCTCGATCCTGGCCGACGGTGGGATCTGCGAAGAGGACGTGTTCACCGCCGAGCTCATCTTCGGAGAGCTGCTCAGCAACGCCGTGCGGTATGCGCCCGGGCCGGTCGAAGTCGTGCTCGACCGCAGCGGCGACTCGATCGCGATCCTGCACTTTCTCGACCTCGGACCGGGTTTCATCGTGATGCCGCGGTTGCCGTCCGACCTGCTGAGCGAGCGCGGACGCGGCTTGTTTCTCGTGTGGTCGCTGGCCGAAGAGCTCAACGTGACCAAGCGCATCGACGGCGGCTCGCATGCCCGGGTCGTCCTAACGGCGCGCCGCGCCCGCAAACGCGGGGGGTCGCGGCGTCCCAAGATGGCCCAGGCCGCGACCGACACCGGCTGATGCGCAGCACCTTCGAGCGCGACGGTTTCGTGGTGCTGCGCGAGTTCAAGGCGCCCGGCGAGATCGCTGCACTACGGGCGCGTGCGGCTGAGATCGTCGAGGCCTTCGATCCCGGCGAGGCCGGCGCGATCTTCACCACGCGCGACGAGTCGACGACCAAGGCCGACGAGTACTTCCTGTCTTCCGGCGACAAGATCCGCTGCTTCTTCGAAGAGGAGGCTTTCGACGCGGCCGGCGGGCTACGCCAATCCAAGCCGCTCTCCATCAACAAGATCGGGCACGCGCTGCACGATCTCGATCCGGTCTTCGAGCGCTTCTCGCGCGACCCGCGGCTCCACGATCTCGCGCTCGCGCTCGGCCTCGCGCAGCCGCGCGTCTACCAGTCCATGTACATCTTCAAGCAGCCCCGGATCGGCGGTGAGGTGCGCTGGCACCAGGACGCC
This sequence comes from Vulcanimicrobiota bacterium, assembly GCA_003140215.1. GTDB lineage: Bacteria > Vulcanimicrobiota > Vulcanimicrobiia > Vulcanimicrobiales > Vulcanimicrobiaceae > Vulcanimicrobium > Vulcanimicrobium beijerinckii. The sequence goes on from PLJL01000004.1 coordinate 1,309,444, forward strand.
ACGTATTTCGACACCGATCCCGTGAGCGTGACGACGCTGTGGTTCGCGCTCGAACGGGCCGACCGCAGCAACGGCTGTCTGTGGGTGCAGCGCGGTGGGCACCGCACGCCGCTGCGCGAGCGGTTCAGCGTCGACGCCCGCGGCAGCCGGCTCGACGTGCTCGACCACACCCCCTGGCCCAACGAGGCCGTAGCTGAGCCCGTGGAGGTCGAAGCCGGCACGCTCGTCGTGCTGCACGGCTTGCTGCCCCACTACAGCGCGCCGAACCGTTCGGCCGTGTCGCGCCACGCCTATACGCTGCACTGCGTCGATGCGGGCGCGCGCTACGCGCCGACGAATTGGCTGCAGCGTTCGACCGCATTTCCCGCCCGCGACTTCGTCTAAGCCGCATGGACGAAACGGGCGCCGGCCTGCTCACCTTCACCAGCGACGGGCTCGAGGTGGTCGGCGACCGCCGCCTGCCGGCGGGTGCGCCGCGCGCCGCGGTCATCATCGCGCACGGGATGGCCGAGCACGCGGCGCGCTACCGCCGTTTCGCCGCCGAGCTCGCCGCGCACGGCTACGCCGTGTATGCGCCCGACCTGCGCGGCCACGGGCGCACCGCCGGGGGTGACGAGCGGCTGGGCTGGGCCGGCGCCGACGGCTGGAACGCGATGCTGCGCGACCTCGCGCGGCTGATCGAGCTCGCCGGCGAACGTCACCCGGGCGTCCCGGTCGTCCTGTTCGGACACAGCATGGGGTCGATTCTCGCGCAGCGCGTCGCGCAGCTCGCGGGCGAGCGCCTCGCCGGACTGATCCTGTCCGGCACGACCGGCTCGGCGCCGAAGCTCGGCGCCGGGATCCTCGCCGCGCGACTGTTGTGCACGCTGCGCGGAGGCCGCGCTCCCTCGCCGCTCCAACGCGTGATGTTCGCCGGGTTCAACGCGTCCTTCGCGCCGCAGCCCACCGGCTTCGAGTGGCTGAGCCGCGATGCGTCCGAAGTCCAGCGGTACGTCGACGACCCCCGCTGCGGGTTCACGTTCTCGAACCGGCTGCTGCTCGACATGCTGCGCGGTTACGCGGAGGTGTGGAAGCCGGAGAACGAGCGCCGAATCCCGCCCGGCCTGCCGGTTTTGCTCGTCTCGGGCGAGCTGGACCCCGTCGGGGCGAGAACGAGCACGGTGACGGCGCTCGCCGCGCGTTACCGCGCGCTGGGCCTGGGCGACGTGCAGGTGGTGTTCTATCCCGGCGCGCGTCACGAGATGCTCAACGAGACCAACCGCGACGAGGTCGTCCGCGACGTCGTCGGCTGGCTCGACGCGCGGGTCTAATCGACGAAGATGTCGTCGGTCAGCGGCGTCCCGGGTTCGACCGCGTAGCCGGAGAGATCGGTCACGCCGGCGGTGCGCAGCACGTCTTCGTCGATGAAGGTATTGCCGGTGCAGCTGCGCGCCTCCCGGCACAGGATCTCGTAGGCCGCGTCCGCGACGACCGCCGGCGTACGCGAGGAGCGGATCATTGCGTCCCCGCCGAGGAGATTTTGCACCGCGGCGGTCGCGATCGTCGTTTTCGGCCACAGCGCGTTCGCGGCGATCCCGCGCGCGCGGAACTCCGCAGCGAAACCGAGCGTCAGCAGCGTCATCCCGTACTTCTTGAACGTATAGGCCGGAGCGCCGGCAATCCACTTCGACTTCAGCGCGATCGGCGGCGAGAGGGTAAGGATGTGCGCGTTGGGCGACTTCTCGAGATACGGGAGCGCAGCCCGGGTGACCAGATAGGTCGCGCGCGGACCGATCGCGGTCATCAAATCGAACGCCTTTGCGTCGACCTGCGCCGTCCCGCCCAGGCGGATCGCGCTGGCATTGTTGACGACCACGTCGATCCCGCCGAAGCGCTCGACGGCGGCTCCAACGGCCTGCGCGATCTGCGCCTCGTCGCGAACGTCGCATTGCACCGCGAGCGCTTTGCCGCCGGCGGCTTCGATCTCGGCGGCCGCGGTGTAGATCGTGCCCGGCAGCTTGGGGTGCGGCTCGACGGTCTTGGCGACGACGACGACGTTCGCGCCGTCCCGTGCGGCGCGCAGGCCGATCGCAAGGCCGATGCCGCGACTCGCGCCGCTGATGAAGAGCGTTTTGCCGGCGAGGCTCACGTTGCGCTACGGCCGGCCCGCTCGAAGAACGAGCTCATCGCGGAGCGCGCCTCTGCCGAGGCGAGGCGCTCGCGAAACGCGACGGTTTCACGTGCGATCGCGGCCAAGACCACGTCGCGGTCGTAGGTCAGGAGGCGTTTCGTCGCCCGCACCGCCGCGCGCGGCTTGAGCGCGATCATCCGTGCGGCCAGCTCGGCGACCGCGTCGAGCTCCTCGTCGGGGACGACCTTGGTGACGATCCCGTCGGCGAAGGCCTGCCCCGCGTTGATCGCCTCGCCCAGGTACAGTGCGGCTCCGGCGCGCGCGCGCCCGATGCGCCGCGGCAGCAGTACGCTACTGGCGGCCTCGGGGACGAGGCCGAGATCGACGAACGGCACCTTGAACTTCGCGGTCGGCGCCGCGTAGACGACGTCGCAGTGCAGGAGCATGGTCGTGCCGATGCCGACCGCCGCACCGCGCACGGCGGCGACGACCGGGACGTCGGTCGTCGCCAAGCCGGTCAGAAAGCGAAACACCGGCGCGTCGTCGCCATGCGGCGGCTGGTCGAGAAAGTCGCGCAGGTCGTTGCCGCCGGTGAACGTGTCGCCGCGCCCACGGATCAAGAGCGCACCGACGTCGTCGCCGGCGGCCGACGCGACCGCGTCGGCCATGGCGGCGTACATCGCCACGGTCAGGGCGTTCTTCTTGTCGGGCCGATCCAGTACGACGTGACGGACGCCGTCGCGGTCTTCGACGGAGATGCCGAGCGAGCTCATAGCGCGCTGTCCGCGCGCGAAGGCCGGCTTCCCTCTGCAGCCCAGGAAAAACGGCCGGTTGAGCCCAACCCGCCGTCCATGGGTGCTCATCGGCTCGTCTCCCGCTGTGCCGTTTCGCTCTTCGTGCTGGCGTCGTTCGCCACGGCGAGCCTGGCCGGGGCACGGGGCCAGCCCAGCCCCACGCCCGCGCCCAAGGCCGACCGCAACGCCGCGATCATCGACCCGCTCACCGAGATCGGCCGCGTTCGCGCGCGCACGCCCTACTGCGCGGCGCTCGCCGGCGCGCGGCTCGGCGTCGACGCGGCGATCACGTATCAGTACGCGGTTCCCACGCTGTACCGCGATCTGCGCTATTTCCGGCTCGATTCGTATTTGACCAAACATCAGTCCGAGCAACGGACCGAGCACGATCTGAGCTCGCTGTGGAATTTGGCCACGGCCGGGCGCGCCGAAGTGCAGGCGCTGCGCTCCGCGGCACTGGCGCCGGGCGTCGATGAAGCCAAGCGGACGGAGATGCTCGGCTTTGCCAACGCGCTCGACGGTGCGAAAGCGCGCCAGATGGAACTCGCCCGGACGATCGCGCGCACGTATGCCATCCTGGCCGAAGCGCCGGTACGGCTCATCGCCAACGCCCCCTCCGACGATCACGGCGCGGCCGCGCTACGCGGCGGTCCGCGCGCGGCGAGCATCGGCCTCCCCGGCGGCGCGCCGACCGCGCAGCCGTACACGAGCGCGCAGATGGAGGGGCTCGAGGACCACTCGCGCGAGCAGGGGTTGTTCGGTACGTTCGGCGCGGAGAGCTTCATCCGCGACGATCTCCAGGAAGCGGCACGGCACGCGACCGCCGCGATGAAGCTCGGCAGCTGCACGGAGCTCTGAGGCAATGCACGCCGGTCCGATCCAAAGCGTCCTGCTCGTCCACGGCTACAGCGTGCGTTCGCTCAACAGTTGGGGCCGGCTCCCGCAACTGCTGCAGGCCGGCGGGCTCGCGCCTGAGGCGATCTTTCTGTCGGCCTTCGTCTCCCTCGACGACTACGTGACGTGCAACGATCTCGCGGCTGCGCTCGAGCACCAGATCGCGGCGATGGAACGCGCCGGGCTCGACCTCGGCACGACCGCGATCATCTGCCACTCCACGGGCGCGCTGGTCACCCGCCGCTGGCTGCTCGATCGCCGAGCCGCCGGTGGCAAGACACCCAGCCACCTGATCACCGTCGCCGGAGCGAATCATGGTTCGACCCTCGCGCAGTTGGGCCGCACCGAGCTGGCCCACGTGTTTCGGCACCTCACCGAACAGACCGATGTCGGAAAGCGCGTGCTCGAGGATCTCGACTACGGCAGTACGTTCGTACGCACGCTGAACCGCGAGTGGCTCGAGGCGTGGAACGACGGCGGTGCGCCGCTATGGAAAGACGTGTACTGTTTCAGCATGGGCGGCGCGGATCATAGCTACTGGCAGAACCAGCTGGTTTGGCAGTCGCGCGAGGCAGGCTCCGACGGCACGGTGCGCATCAGCGGCGCGAATCTGAACTACCGGTTCCTCGATCTCGCGCCGCCGTACGAAAAAATGACGCCGCTGGTCATGACGCAGCCGGCGCCGCATCTGGTCGCCCAGACGCCCGACAAACGCTACTCGCACACCAGTCAGCACGATGCCGACACGTTGGGGATCGTGCTGGGAACGGTCGCCGGGGTCGCAAGCGAGCTCGCGCACCTCGGATCGAAGCCGCAACCGGTGTCGCAACAGAGCTTCGGGATTCTCGAGGGGATCGTTGCGCCGGAAGAACGCCCGTTCCGCGCGCTCATCGAAGCGTTTGCCGTGCAGGACTCGGACGCATACGTCAAGCTTGCCACGAGCTGGTACGACGAGACCAACGTTTGGGGTGCGGCGAATCCCGACGAGGTGAACGCGACGATCGTGGTGTCGATTGCGGACGAGCGGAATGCGATCGTCGACGACAGCCTGATCCTCATCCGCGACGACCAAGGGCTCCAGAGCATCTCGGCGAGCTTGCTCGGCGTGCCGATCAAGAACGAGGTCACGCCGAGCGTCGTCAGCTTCTACGTCAACGTCCCGAACTTCCGCGCGGCGCATCCCCACAGCGTTCACATCGAGGCCCGCACCGACACGCCTTACGTCTCGTACAGCCTCACGCTCGACGGACCGATCTCGGACGACAGCGCCCATTCGGTGACCGACAACCAAGTGACCTACGTCAACGTGCGCGCCGTGCGCGACCCGTCCGCGGCGTTGGTCTTCTACAGTTTGGCGCACCCCGGCCTGGCGGCGATCCTCGACACCAACTACCCGCCGTTCCCCGCCGGCTCGGTGTAGGCGGTGGGCCGGCGCCGTGTGCTCCGCGGCTCGGGCGGCCTCGCCCTCGTCGTCGCTTGCGCCGTGGCGTCGGCGGTGGCCGCGAATGCTCAGGCGGCGCCGAGCCCGGTGCCCACGTCGGCGGCCGAGCAGAACGCGGCGATCCTTGCGCCGCTCGTCGAGATCGGGAAGGTACGCGCGCGCAGTCCGTACTGCGCCGCGCTGGCGCGCGCCCGGCCGGCGATCGACGCAGCGATCGCCTACGAGTACGCGGCACCGGGCGTGGCGCGAGATTTGCAACGCTTTCGCCTCGACTCCAACCTGACCAAGGCGCAGTCCCTCGACAAGGCCGAGCATGACCTTGCCGCGCTGGCCAACCTTGCCGACGCCGGTCGCGCCGACATCGCGGCGCTGCGCGGCACCGCCGCCGCCGAGGGCGACGAGCAGAAGCGCCGCGAGATGACCGACTTCGCGAACGCGCTCGACGGCGCGAAGAACCGCCAGTTGGCGCTGGCGCGCTCGATCGCGAAAGTCGTCGGCCAACTCGCCGAGACACCCGCCCGCGACGCGGCGAACGCTCCCGGCGACGACCACGGTCCGTCCGGCTTGCGCGGGGGCAGACGACAGCCCGCCGTCGTCACGACCCCGACACCCGGGCCGCCGGATCGGCTGGTCACGTACACGACCACGCAGGCCGATGCGATTACCGATCACGATCGCCTGCAGCAACTGTTCAGTGCTTTTGGACCGGAGGACCTCATTCGCGAGGATCTCAAGACTGCCGCGAAGCACGGCACGACTGCGATCCTGCTCGGCGGGTGCACCAACAGCTAAGGGCTGCTGCGGCGCGGCGCCGCCGCTGACCGGCTACGCGTTCGCGGTGCGCGACGGACGATAGAGGTGCGCGGTACCGTACACCGGGATCCCCCCGACGATCGTCGCCAGAACGTGGTACTCGTCGCTCCATATCGACAAGTCGGCGCGCTTGCCGGCTTCGACCGTACCGAGGTCGCGCTCGAGGTTGAGCAGCCGGGCCGGGCTCCGCGTCGCATTGACGATCGCGGTTTCGAACGGGATGTCGGCGTACGCCATGAGGTTGCGGACCGCTTGGTCCATCAGCAGCGCGCTGCCCGCGATCGTCCCGTCCTCGGCCCGCACGACGCCGCCGTCGATGCGGTAACCGCTCCCGGCGGGCGGCATGTTGTCGGTCGCCAGCACCAAGCGCTCGTGCAGCGTGCGATAGAGCAGGTCGACCATCGGCGGCGACACGTGGTACCCGTCGCAAATCAGCTGGACCGTGGTGCGCGACTCTTGAATGAATGCCGCGAGGATCGAGGGGTCGCGGTGGTCGAGCGGCGGCATTGCGTTGAACGCGTGGGTGACGGTCCGAAAACCGAGGCCGATCGCCAGCATCCCCTCGCGGTAGTGCGCCGCGGTGTGCCCGGCCGAGCACACGATCCCTTGGTCGAAGAAGAAGCGCGCGACGTCGTCGACGCCGTCGGCTTCAGGTGCCATCGTGACCAGGACGAGCGCGCCGCGGCAGGCCTCGATCATCTCCTGTGCGCGCTCGGTCGTAGCGGGCAGGATCCATTCGGCACGGTGTACGCGGCGGAACTTCGGGTTGAGGAACGGACCTTCGAAGTGAATTCCCAGACAGCGCGCGCCGATCGGGTCGCCGGCTTCGACGAGTTGGTTCGCCGCTTCCGACACCTCGGCGGCGGCGTGCATCATCGATTCCCAGGGTGCGGTCATGATCCCGGCGATGTAACCGCTGGCGCCTTGGCGCGCGTACGCCCGCGACGCGACCTCGACCGCGTTGCCTTGATCGCGGTTGAACAGAAACTCGTCGGCCCCGTTGCTGTGCACGTCGATCATCCCGGGTGCGACGATCGCTCCGTCCGGTGGGCGCAGGTCGCTGGGACCGTCCTCGGGCAGGATGCGTGCGATTCGGCCCCGGTCGACGGCGATCCGACCGTGGGCCAGCGTGCCGTCGCCCAGCGCGATGCGCGCTGGGCCCAAAATGTAGGTGTCGGACACGTCCGGCTCGATTCGGGAACGTCGCGGAGGTGACCCCCTTGCGACCGCGCTAACGGCGGCCGAACAGGCGCCGCAAGAACGAACCGCGCTCGCTTGCCTCGGGCGGCTCAGACGTTGGAGCGCTGTACGCGAGACGGGCGCGCTCGGCGCGTTCGCGTTCGCCGCGCGCGAGCCGCGCCATGTGTTCTTCGGCGTGCGCCTCGAGCGTCGCGCGCAGCGCCGGGAGTTCGTTCCAACCCGCCGGCGCGCGCCCGGCGTCGCGCGCTTCGCGATACTCGAGCGTCGACGTCGTGAAGATGCGCTGCGGGACGATCGCGCGCTCGCGCAAATAGCGGTCGGCGAGCATCACGACGTTGCGCCGTTCGGCGGCGTCCTCGTGATCGGCGAGGGTGTGCGCGAAGGTCATCGGTTTACCGTCCTCGGCGATCGCTGCGTAGAGCTCGAGTTCGCGGTCCGAGAGCTGGCGTGAGAACAGCGCGACGATCTCGCTGGCCGCTTGTGCTGCGGCGCGCACGATCTCGTTCGCCAGCGGAAATCCCGAGTCGAAGGCCGGGGTGTGGACCAGCACCAGCTGGCGCGGCAGGGTCCACGGCGTTTCGATGAGCACGGGCGTGCGGGTCGATGCATCGAGCGCTGCGTCGAGCGCGATGGCGTTCCAGCCGGCATCGTCGCCGAGCGCGTACGCGCGGTGCTGCTCGCCGTAACGCACGTGTACCGGAAACCGCATCTCGACATCGCCGCCTTCGTCGGCGAGAACGCGGCTGCCGGCGATCGCGTTGATCAGGCTGGACTTGCCGCGCTTGAACGCGCCCAGGACGGCGATCCGCCAGCGCTCCGGACGCAACCCGTGCTCGTAGGTCAAGGGATCGAAGCGCGCCGTCCCGGCCGGCGAGACGCGCTCGCGGCCGGCCTGGGGGTCCAGCGGAACCGCGGGATCGGCGAGCTCGGCACGCTCGGCCCGGCTCTCGCGGGCGAAGGCTTCGGTGCGCGTCTCGACCCGCGTCGCGAGCCCGCTCAGCGTTTCGGCGCGGGCGCGCGCGTCGCGCGCGGCGGCGGCGCGGTCGAGACCCGCGGCATGGGCGTCGAGCGCGCGGTCGAGCGGCCCCAGCGCTTCGGCGCGCACGTGCGGCGCCAGGGCGGCGATGCGGGCTCCCAGATGGTGTGCGATCGTCTCGATGCGCGCCGCGATCGCGTCGACGTACGCGCGCAGTTCGCCGTCGAAGGCGCGGTAGATGCCGGCGGCGAGGTCAGCGAGCAACTCGCGCTTCATGTACGTGCCCGAGGGCGCAGCGGCGAAGCGGCGCGCGATCGCGTCGACGAATCCGACCGCGGGGCCGCCGAGTGCACCCAGCACGATCGAGCTGCGCAGCCCGGTCTCGAGGTCGGTGCTCCATGCGCCGCTCGAGGCGTCGGCGCCGAACGCGCGCGCGGCGTCCTCGGTGACCGGAAGGCGTTCGGCGGCGAGCGCGTCGAGCAGCGGTGCCATCACTCCGCCGGCGTCCGCGCCGCGCGCAGCATCGATGACCGAGGCCGAAGCGGCCTTCGCTTCGTCGCGCACCTGCTTCGCGACCGCCTCGGCGGCGTCGGCGGCGAAGCGTCCGACGGCGGTGGCCAAGACATCGTCGACGAGGATGTGCAGCTTGGCGCGATCGCGCAGCCGGGCGATGTCGGCGGTGTCGAAGGTCCGCATCAGCGTGCGGGCCAAGGCCGTGCGCGTCTCGGCACCACGGGCGCCGATCGCGGCGGCGAGCTTCGCACCGGCATCGGCGAGCCGCAGTTGCGCCGCGCTCGCGGCCTCGTCGAAGGCGTCGAGCGCAGGCGCGATGGCCGAACGGCGCGCGCGCAACTCGTCCGCGGGCAATTCCAGCGCGGCGGCGTCGAACGACAGCGCGTCCGCGGCGCGCGTTGCGATGCGCCGCGCCTCCGCGGCGGCGCGCCGCAGCCGCGACCGGCCGGTCGTTGCCACCAACGAGGCGTCGAGCGCGCCGCGAAACTCGCCGAAACGGCTCTGTGTGACGAGCGCGGCGTCGCCGGTCAGAAAGCCCTCCGCGTATTCGCGGGCCGAGAGCGGGTAGACCGGCGTTCCCGGAGCGTGCAACGCCGCTTGCGCGACGATGCGCTGCGCCGCCGCTTGCCACGCCTCGTCAGCCTGTCCTGACGTGGTGCCACCTGCGGGTGTGCCTGTCGAAGAACCCTCCCGCATCCGCCACAGGTCGATCTTCGTCTGCACGATGAAGACCGACTCGATGTAGCGTCGCACGATCCCCAAGAACGACGCATCGCCGTCGGTGAACGGCTGTTGGGTATCGATCAAGTAGAGCACGGCGTCGGCGCGGGGCAGGTACGATAGGGTGGCCCGGCGATGCGTGGGGTTGATCGAGGCTAGGCCGGGCGTGTCCGCGACGACGAATCCGCCGTTGAGAAAAGCCGAGTCGACTGCGACGCGCACCAGCACCGGCGCGCCCGACTCCTCGTCGCCGGTCGCATCGTGCAACTTGCCTTCTTCGCCGACCGCGACGAAGCGCGCCAACCGGCCAAGCGGGATGCGTTCTTCGCGCCCGTTCGAATAGACGGCGGTCGCCGACTCGTCGGCCGCGTAGGTCAGCTCGGTGATCGTCGCGGTCGACGGGTTGATGTCGGTCGCCAAGAGGCCGGCGATGCGCTTACCGCCGGGGCGCTCCTCGAACTCGACCTTCTCGAGCAGCGCGTTGAGCAGGAACGACTTTCCGCTGGAGAACTCGCCAACCACGGCCAGCACGAAACGGCCGTCGCGTAGCCGCGCGATCGTGCCTTCGAGCGCCGCTGCATCGGCGGCCGCGTCGTGGCGGCGCATGAACTCGCCGCCGACCTGCTCGCGCAGCTCGTCGAGCGTCGCCGCGACGTCGTCCCGCGCGGCGCGATATCGCTCCAGCGGATCGTAGATGCGAGCGCCTCAGCCGCGCAGGACGGCGAGGGCTTCGTCGCGGCCCTTTTCCATGAGCGCCGGCGTATCGCCCTCGACGTTGAGGCGCAGGAGTGGCTCGGTGTTCGATTTGCGCACGTTGAGCCACCAGTCGGGGTATTCGATCGTGACGCCGTCGAGATGGTCGATCGTGGCGTCGTTGAAGTGCTGCTCGATGTGCGTCATCTTGGTGTCGGCATCGGCGACGGTCGTATTGATCTCGCCCGAGCGAAAGCGCGTGTTGTAGGGAGCGATCGCGTCGGTGATCGCGCCGTCGATATCGCTGAACAGATCGAGGCATTGCAGGAGCGCGATCATCCCCGAATCGGCGAACCAGTTCTCGCGAAAGTAGAAGTGCCCGCTGTGCTCGCCGCCGAACGGGATGTTCTGCGCGCGCATCTCGGGCTTGATCAACGAGTGCCCGACCTGCGAGCGTACCGGTATCCCGCCGTGCTGCAGCACCGCCTCCGGGACGCTGCGCGAGCAGATCAAGTTGTAGAGGATCTTCGAGCCGGGGTACTTCTTGAGCGTGGCCACGCCGACTGCGGCGGTGACGATGCTGCCGTCGGGGAAGCCGCCCCGTTCATCGACGATGAACATGCGGTCCGCGTCGCCGTCGAAGGCGGCTCCGAGGTCGCAGTTTTGTTCGATCACCGCCTTGCGCAGCGCGAGCTTGTTCTCGTCCTCGATCGGCGACGCGGGATGGTTCGGAAACGTGCCGTCGAGCTCGAAGAAGAGCGGGATCACCTCGCATTGCGGCAGGTACTTGAAGACGTATGGAACCGTGAGCCCGGCCATCCCGTTGCCGGCGTCGATGGCGATCCGGTACGGCTTGATCGTGGTTACGTCGCGGATGAACGAGACGCAGTGCTTGCCGAAGTCATCGAGGATCTCGCGCGCCGTAACCGTGCCGCGGCGCTTGGGAGCGGTGAAGGCGCCCGAAACGGCGAGGTCGCGAATCGCACCCAAACCGGTATCGAGCGAGATAGCCTGCGCTTCGTCGCGGCAGAATTTCAGGCCGTTGTACTGCGCGGGGTTGTGCGACGCCGTGATCATCACGCCGCCGTCGAAGCCATAGTGTCCGACGGCGAAGTACAGCGCGTCGGTCGAGATCAGCCCGATGTGCGTGACGTCGGCGCCGCCGTCGACGGCGCCCCGCGTGAGCGCCTCGAGCAGATCGGTCCCCGAGGGGCGCATGTCGCGCCCAATGCAGATGTTGGCGCGGCCGAGGGCTTGCACGAACGCGCGACCGATCAGATATGCCGTGTCCGGGTTGAGCTGGGTGCCGACGATACCGCGGACGTCGTAACTCTTGAAGATCGATGTATCGAACGCGTTGGCCATGACCGGGCGGCTTTCGGAGAGCAAAACCGTGACCCCTCGAAATCGCCGGCCGCCCCCACACCACGCGCATACGATCGCCGTCGCGCGGGCACCGGCGACGGCATGCGAGCATCCGAGGCGGGTTTCTCGCTCATCGAGGTCTTGCTTGCAACGGCGCTGTTCATCGTGGTTGCGCTCGGAGCGTTCGAGATCGTGCGGCAGCTGCTTGCGGCTGCGCAGCACTTGGGCGCGCGCGACCAAGCCTACACCGCCCTCGAGCGCCTCAGCTCGCAGTTGCGCGCCGAAGCGCGAACGGCGACGGCGATCTGGATCAGCTCGCCGGCCGCCGGGGCCGGCAGCGATGACTGCGTGCAACTCGATTTCTTCACCGCGGACGCCGGCGGCGCGAAGTTCTGGAGCTACCGCAACTTCCCCAATCACGGTGGCGCCGGCGACGCGCTCGAGCGGCTCGCCGGGACGGCACCGATCGGGCCGTGCGACGCGTCGCGACACGGCGAGGTCGTCTTGACGAAGCTGCAGTCGCCGCCCGCGGTCGCGCAAATCGCCGCGAACGCCTTGCCGGCGCATCAAGACCGCTACTCGTCCGAGGCCGACTCCGGGTTCGTCGCCGCGACCGTCCCGGCGACGCCGGCGCTGCCGCTGGGAGTGCTCGACGCGAGCGGCGCGCCGGTACGCGGCGGCAACGCCGTCATCGAACTGCGCGTCGACACCGCCGCTGCGTCACGCGTCGTCGATCTGCTGCCCGGCGTTTTTCCCAACGGTTTCAACGAGGTGCTGCGCTACACGTGCAGCGAGCGCTGCGACATCGGCCACGACGGGAACGCGCCCAAGACGCTGACGACCTGCGCGATGAGTTGGCAGCCCGGCTGGAGCACGTTCGTGCGCTGGAGCGACTTCACCACCGACCCCGACGGATCGTTGCGCTTTCCGGCAGGCTGGTTCATCGCCGGAGCGTTCGTCTTCACCTACGGCGGGACGCGCGCCTCAGACGGCGGTGCCGACACGCTGGTGCGATCGTACCTGGCGACCAATTGGGATGCGGCGCGCGATTACGTCGCGTTCCCACCCGACCGGGCCGCCGCCGACGGCTCGACTGCGGGCAGTTTCGCACCCTGGGACGTTCGCAGCGAGCCGCCGGCGGCGTGGTTCGCGGACTTGACGCCGTATCTAGCCGCCGGCGAACGCGGCCCGATCGCGACCGAGCAACAGCGCTGCGACGCCGTCGCGCGCCAAGGAGCGAGTGGTGGATTCTATCCGAACGGCTGAGCGCGGCTTCAGCCTGCTCGAGCTGCTCGTGTGCGTCGGCATGCTGGCGGCGGCGAGCGCCGCGACGGCGGGAGCCTTGGCCGCGATCGCGCGCAACGCCGGCCCGTCCGCGACGCGTGATGCAGCGCTGATGGTCGCACAGAACGCGCTGGTGCGGGCGCGTGCGGCGATCGCCTACGCCTCCTCGTCGGCACTGGACGGACCGGCGCTGCTGCGCGATCGCTCCTGGGGCCTGGTTCCGGGTGCGACGCAGTACGTCGCGGGCGGCGAGTTGCGCGCCGCTACGCCATGCGGGGCCACGGAACCGCGACCGCTGCGGCTGCCCGTGACGACGGCGTACGATCCGGCCACGGAGCGCTTCAGCGTCGTGGTCACCTACCCGCGCGATCCGTGCGCGCTCTCCAGCGACGGAACGATCCCGCCGGGTCAGGCCCGCACCGTCAGCCTGACCGAGACGCTGCCGCCGTCCGCGTATCCGCCCGGCCAAACGGTCTATCGCGACGTGCCGACGCCGGCGCGAATGTAGCGTGCTCGGCACCACGCTGTGGCTCGTGACCGTGCTCGGTTTGCTGGCCACCGTTTCGATCGACGCGGCGGCGGCTTTCGGCCGCGCGAGCCTGCACGCGGCGGCCGACCACGCCGTCGAGGGTGCGATGCACGATGCGGTCGCCGAGTATCAGAACGCGCTGCAGGCGGCCGTCGCCGTTGCAGCGCCGGCGCAAGGCAGCTATGCGGCGGCGCTGGCGACGCTGCCCAACCCGCTCGCCCGGACGGTGCCGCCCGACCCGGCTCCTGATTCGGCCGCGCCGCGCTTTACCGTCAGCTATGCGGTCACGCCTACGACGCTGGCGCCGCCGGCGTGCTCGGCGGGCGGCCAAAGCACGTCCGCGCCCGACACGATCGCCTGGCTGCAGTGCCATCCCGCGGTGCAGGAATCGCGCTTGTCGCTGCACGTCACGGTGCGCATCCTCGACGCCGCGGGCAACCAGACGATCGCCCAGCGCGGCGACGACGTGACGTTGCGGCTCTTCGCCGAACCGCCGTACAGCGCGCTGGTCGGTCGAAACGACACGGCAGCGGGGGATCCGACGCACGCGGGGGTGCTCGTGCCGGTGCACGAGGGGGACCTGGGCGGGGATACCGTCAGCGGTGCGTCGCCGGCGCCTGGGCCGAGCCCGTGGCCGGCCGGGGGCACCCTCATCCACGTCCGGTACGAATGCCATGACGGGGCGGGCGGCTGCGCCGGCGCCGCACCCCCCGATCCCGACGCCGCGCTGCGGCCGGGGGTGGTCTGGGCCAACGGCAACGGGCCGGCCCCATAGTGTGCGCCCGGACGCATCATCCGCGCTACACCTTGCACTTCGACCGGCCGATACGATTGGTGCCGGGTGTTCATGGATGAAGGGGACATAGCACGATGCTGTACGGTGGACCGTTGACGGACGCCGATGAACGGGCGTTCTTCGCTTGGGCCGATCGCGAACGCGCGATCACGCGCCTGCTCTATGCCGGGAAGATCGGCTTCGCGGAGCTGGCCCTGCGGCGCCAGATGAGCTACGACAGATTGCTGATCGAGTCGGAAGCGGTCCGCGACAGCTCCAAGAATCAGTAGCTCAGCGCGGGACCCCGGCGGCTTTGAGGAAGGCCCGGCGGTTGAGGTCGCCGTGGAGCTCGCACGGGATGAGGTTGCAGGTCCCCTGCTGCTGCCGTGCCGCGCAGCCACAGCGCCAAACGTGGTCCTCGGTGTTCGGGGCGCCGCCGTGCGCGTACGAAATCGTCCGGCTGGGCAGGCCCAGGACGGAGCGCAAGTAGACGAAGGTGTGCGCAAAGATCGCCACGCGAACCCAGCGTAAGCGAGCGAGCGGGTCCTGGCAAGCGGCTTCGCAGGAAAGCGTGCGTTTGTACGCCAGGTTTAACGCAGCACCGGCGAATCGTTCAACGCGCGAGCGGGCTGAGGAACGTTTCGAGGGCGGCGTCGACCGCCTCGGGTTCCTCCTCGTGCGGTAGCAGGCCGCTTTCTGCGAAGGTCACCAGACGGGCGTTGCGTGCCAGCCCCATGAACTCGTCGGCATTGGAGCGCGGGGAGATGGCGGGTGCTTTCTCGCCCCACAGCAGCAGGACGGGCACGTCCAAGAACGGCAGATCCCGGGCCGCGTCGCAGTTGAGCGCGCCGCCCACGAACGCCGCCGGGACGTAGCGCGCGCCGGGCTGATGCGTCACGGCGTAGTAGTGATCGACGACCTCGCGCGTGGCGTGCGAGGCGTCGGCATACACCTGCTTCGCGAGGAACGAGCGCAGCGTCGGCTTCGAGGAGAGTGCGTTGAACGCAGCTTCACCGAGCAGCGGCGACCGGATGAGCGCCGTGATCGCCGAACCGGCGGTCGTCGGCGCTCTGTCGAGCGTTCCGCCCAGCCCGGCGGGGCAGATGGCGGCAAGCCGTTCGATGCGAGCGTTCGAGCGCGTCGCGGCGCGAATCGCGAACGTCGCCCCGAGCGACGATGCGACCAGCGCCGCCGGCCCGGTGCCGAACGCCTCGAGCGCCGCGCCGATCTGCTCCACGAACAGCTCGCCGTCGTAGGTCAGGTTCGGTTTCGCGGACAGGCCGCAGCCCAGCAAATCGAAGGCCACCACGCGATGCCGGCGCGCCAGCAGCGGAAAGAGCTTGCGAAACTCGTACGACGAGGCGCCGGCGTGCAACCCGTGGATCAGGATCACCAGCGGGCCGGAGCCCGCCTCGCAGGCGAATATCTCGTAACCGCGCCAGGTCCACGGCCGGCGCGTCCCGCCCAACGCGTTGGTCGGGAGCGGGGCGTTGCTCAGCGCGCGGTTCGTCGCGGCGATCGCGCCGGTCACGCCGGCCCCGGCAAGCAGCGGACGTAGGAGTTTCTTCACGGTCCTTCAGAGCGTACCCACAAGGACCGCGTGCGGCCGTCGTCGCAACGGCCGGTCGTGGTCGCCCGCGTCCTCAGCGCACTTGGTTTGCTGGCCGCGCTGAGTTCTTCCGTGCAAGCGGCGCCGTGCGGCGTCCCGCTCGGCCATGTGGTGTTCCTCAAATCTACCGACCTAGACCCCGACGTTTTCGTGTGGGATGCGAAGCAGCGAATCGTCGAATACGCGGGCGGCGTCTGGCACGACACGCACGACGTCCTGACGCATACGCTGCTGGCCAAGCCCGGCACCCGCGCGGTGATCGTCCAGTGCGCTCCGGGCGCCGTCCACACCAAGTACGGTACGGACGCGCACGACGCGATCGGGATCCGGCTCACCAACGGGCCGAACAAGGGCCGTTACGGCTGGGTGACGTCGGAAGATATCCACGAGGTCGCCCAGCGCTGAACGCGCGCCATTTGGACAAGCGTTGGGCGCCTATGTAGGGTACCGCGGCCGGTTGATGCGCGCGTTCCGACAAATATCGCCGACACACGTCGCGCCGCGGCGCTGATCTGTTCGCCATTTCCCCAATGGCGGCTGCGCGCCACAACCGTAGAATGAGGCGTGGATAAGATCAGCGCCGGCGACACCTCCTGGGTATTGGCTTCGGCCGCCCTGGTGATGATCATGACACCTGGTCTGGGCTTTTTCTACGGCGGCCTGGTGCGTCGGAAGAACGTCCTCTCGACGGTGATGCATAGTTTCTTCATCCTGTGCCTGATCAGCGTGCAATGGGTCCTGTGGGGGTACTCGCTCGCCTTCGGTCCGGACTGGAAGGGTCTGGGCATCATCGGCGATCTGTCGTGGATCGGACTCAACGGCGTCGGTCTCAAGCCGAATCCGGACTACTCCGCGACGATCCCGCACCAAGCGTACATGGTGTTTCAGTTGATGTTCGCCATCATCACGCCGGCGCTCATCAGCGGCGCGTTCGCGGAACGCAAGCGCTTCAAGGCGTTCGTCTTGTTCAGCCTGCTGTGGGCGACGTTCGTCTACGATCCGCTCGCGCATTGGGTGTGGGGACACGGCGGGTGGCTCAATAAGCTGGGCGCGCTGGACTTCGCCGGCGGCACCGTCGTGCACATCTCCTCCGGTGTGTCGGCGCTGGTCGCGGCCTGGGTGCTGGGCAAACGCATCACGCACAAGACCGGCGAAGACGTCGAACCGCACGACATCCCGATGGTCGTCCTGGGCTGCGCGCTGCTGTGGTTCGGCTGGTTCGGTTTCAACGCCGGCAGCGCGCTTGCCGCCAACGGTCTGGCCGTCAGCGCGTTCGTCAACACCAACACTGCTGCGGCGATGGCCGCCCTGACCTGGCTGACGATCTCGTGGGCCCACAAGGGCCAGCCCAGCGTCGTCGGCGCGACCGCCGGCGCGGTCGCCGGGCTCGTAGCGATCACGCCGGCCGCCGGGTACGTGACCCCGGCCGCCTCGATCCTCATCGGGTTGATGGTTTCGCTGGTCTGCTACGCCGCCGTGATGCTGCGCGACAAGATGAAGGTCGACGACGCCCTCGACGTGTGGGCCGTGCACGGCGTCGGCGGAACGGTCGGCGCGCTGGCCACCGGCTTGTTCGCAACCGTCGCGATCAACTCGGGCGCCGCGAACGGCCTGTTCTACGGCAACCCGGTGCAGCTCAAGATTCAAGCCATCGCCGTCTTCTCGGCGTGGATCTTCAGCGGCGCCATGACCTTCATCATCCTCAAGGTCGTCAACGTGTTCGTCCCGCTACGCGTCACCGAAAAAGAGGAAGCCATGGGGCTCGACCTCTCGCAGCACTCAGAAGTCGCTTACAGCCCGTCGTAACGCAAAGGAGCCCCTTTCCGTGGAACTCATCGCCTCGATGGTCGCCTTCTTCGTCCTAGTCGGTTCGTGGTTCGTTCTGCCGGCGACGTCGCGCACGATCGAACCGGCCGCGCACCCTGTCCCCGAAGGACTCCCGACGGCGGCGTAACGCGGCGCCGGCCCGGGCTTTTCTCTTCCTTTTCTGCCCCTCGTTAGGAGAACGTTTGCGAACCTTCATAGCGGCCTTGACAGCCGCATGCGCCCTCGGCACGACCGCCGCGCTGGCGCAGACGGCAGCTCCGACAACGGCGCCCAGTGCGGCGCCGACACCAACGCCCTCGCCCTCGCCGACGCCGCGCGCGTGGCAGGCGTCGGGATTCGCGGCAGCGTCGTACAATGGTTCGTCGCTGGGCCCGGGCACGGCCGGCTTCTCGTTCGCCAACGGCGGCGCGTCGCGGGTCTTCGACACGCTGAGCCGCCAGCCGATGCTCAATGCGATCAACGTGCAGCTGCAAAAGAACGGCGCACTCTCGGGCAAGCTCGAGCTGACCGCGGGGACGAATGCCAACGTCATCGCGTCGTATCCCTACGCCAACAACCCGAACGCGTTGCAGACGGCGTTCGACGTCACCCAGGCGTACGCCGGCTACACCAGCGGCTTGTTCACGCTCATCGGCGGCAAGTTCGCCACGCTCGCGGGCGCCGAAGTGATCGAGGATCCGGCCAACGCCAACATCTCGCGCTCGATCCTGTTCGGCTATGCGATCCCATTCACGCACACCGGCGCGCGGCTGACATATGCGCCGTCGTCGCTGATCTCGCTGATCGCGGGCGTCAACAACGGCTGGGACAACCTCAAGGGCCCCGGCGGCCCCAGGACGGCCGAGCTGGGTGCGGCGTACAACGGCAGCGTCATCTCGGTGGCGGCCCAAGGCTATCTCGGGATGGAGCGCTACTCGAACAGCATGTGGTCGGCGACCGGCGACTCACCCGCCGGACATCGCGCGTTGATCGACGTCGTCGGAACGTACCACGTCACGCCGAAGCTGACGTTCGTCGGAAACGTCGACAGCGGACGGCAGACCGCGGTCCCGTTGCTCGATGCGACCGGCGCGGTCGTACCCATACCGGGCGGTCTGGGCATCGCAACCTGGAACGGCGTGGCGGCCTACGCGCAATACCAGCTCACCGCGAAGCTCTCGGCGGCACTGCGCGGCGAATCGTTCAGCGACCACGGCGGCTACCGCACCGGGTACGACCAGCAATGGCGCGAGACGACGCTCACCTTTGCCTACGCCCCGTCGGCACCGGTGGTTTTTCGACTCGAAGGACGCACCGACAGCTCGAACCATCCGGTTTGGTCGGACCCGACGCTGGGCTTGCACACGGCGATGCAAAGCGTCGCCGCGCAAGTGCTGGTGAAGTTCTAAGGCCTGTCCTGACGTGGTGTCACCTGCGGGTGAGCTTGTCGAAGGACGGCGTTGCGGTGGAACGCCAGCCCGCCGGGCCGGCGCTCCACCGTCACGGCGACGTCGTACGCGCGCTCGATCGACTCCGCGGTAAGCGCGCCTTCGGGCGAGCCGTCGGCGACGATCCCCTCGCAGCCCAGCACGATGACCCGATCGGCGAACGCGGCGGCTTCTTCGAGCTGGTGCAGTACGGCGATGACGAGCGCGCCGTCGCGGGCCAATTCGCGGATCAGTTGCAGCGTCTCGACGGAGGCCTTGAGATCGAGGTGCGAGGTGGGCTCGTCGAGTAGCACGACCGACGCGCGCTGCGCGATCGCCAGCGCGATCCACACGCGCTGGCGCTCGCCGGCCGAGAGCGTTCCGAGCTCGCGCGCGCGGAACGTCGTCAGCCCGGTGCGCCGCAACGCCTCGTCGACGGCGGCCTCGTCTTGCGGTGTCGCTTCCCACTCCCACCAGCGATGATGGGGAAACCGCGCCGCGGCGACGGCGCCGGCGACGGTGAGCGCGGCGAGAACCGGCTCGGTCGGATCGACGAGCGCGATCTGCTGCGCGCGCTCGCGCGCGTGGAGCGTGCGCACCGGGACGCCGTCGAGCCGGACCGCGCCGGCAGCGGGCGCCAGCGCGCCGGCGATCGTGCGCAGCAGCGTCGTCTTCCCGACCCCGTTGGCGCCGACGAGCGCGATGACGCCGCCATCGAGCACCAGCGAGACGTCGCGCAGCAGCGTGCGACCGCCGCGCTCGATCTCGACGTCTTCGAGGGCGAGCTTCACTTGCTTGGGTACGGCTTCGGCTCGTAGCGGACTCGTCGGTTTACGCATAGGCGCGCGCCGCACCGCGCAGATAGAGCACCAAGAACGTCGGGACGCCGACAAAGGCCAGCAGCACGCCCAACGGAATCTCGGCCGGCGCGGCGAGGGTGCGCGCGAACGTGTCGGCCAGGACGACGAGCGACGCGCCGGCGAGAACGCTCGCCGGGACGAGCGCGCGCAGATCCGGCCCGACGACGCGCCGCGCCAGATGCGGCACGACCAGTCCGACGAAGCCGACCAGTCCGGCCAGCGCGACGGCCGCCGCGGTCAGCAGCGTCGCCGCGACGAGCAGCGCCCATTGCAGGCGCGTTACGTCGACGCCGAGTGCGGCGGCTCGGCCCTCGCCCAGGCGCAGAACATTGAGCGACGGGATCGTCGCGACGCCGATGACCACGCCCAAGATCGCCTCGGGCGCCGCCGCGCCGAGGTCGGCCCAACCGCGACCGGCCAGCGACCCGGCTAGCCATGCCAGGATCGCCTCGCTCGCGGTGCCGCGCGCCAACCGCTCCAGCGCCAGCGTAACGAACGCCGACAGCAGCGCGGAGAGTGAGACCCCCGCGAGCACGAGCCGCTCGGCATCGAGCCGCGGTCCGCGCCGCGCGAGCACGGCGACGAGAATCGCGGTGGCCAGCCCGGAGACGAAGCCCAGCGGTGGAACCAGCGCCGGCGCGACGCCGGCCGTCGCGGCGATGGCGATCGACGCGCCCGCGCCGCTGGACACGCCGGTGAGATACGGGTCCACGATCGGATTGCGCAGGAGCGATTGCAGCAGCACGCCGGCCAGCGCGAGCGTCGCACCGACCGTCGCCGCGATCGCGACGCGCGGGATGCGCAACTGCCAAATGATCGTGGCCGCATCGCCGCCCGCCGACGGATGCGCGAGCGCGTTCCAGAGGACGCCGGGCGCGAGCGCTGCGCCGCCGAACGCGATGCCGATCAGCATCGTGAGCGGGACGAGCGCGGCGAGCGCCCCGATCCTCACCGGGTCGAGAGCTCCAGCGTGAACGAGCGCCCCGGAAGCGGGAAGCCGCCGACCTCTTCGTAGCGCTCGTTGCCGAGGTCGTAGACGCGTAGCGAGATCAGCGTCCCCGGCGCGATCCGCAGGCGCGTGTATGCGTCGACACGCGTGAAGGGCTGAGCCGCACCGAACGCGTCGGGATTGAACCCCACCGAGTGCGCGACGATCCCCGCCGACGCCAGGACCGCCCGCGGCGTTCCGGCGTAGGCGAGTTCGACGTTGGACGCGAGCACCGGCCGCCGCGGCAGCCGTTGCTCCGAGCCGGTCAGGTTCTGCGCACGGTAGAGGTCGGACAGGTTGACGCGCGCGGTGAAACCGTGGAACGGTCGGGTGCGCACATCGAGCGACAGCCCGGCGATCACCGCGCGCTGCACGTTCTCGACGCTCGACGAGGTTGCGACGATCAGGTCGTTGCCCGCGGTCAAGAACCAGCCGAGGCTTGCTCCGCCCAGCACGTGCGCGGCATCGATCGAGAAGTCGAGATTCTTGGTGCGCTCCGGGCGCAGATTCGGGTTGGAGAAACCGGGATAGTACAGGTCGACCGCGGTCGGCGCGCGGAACGCGGTCGAGGCGTTCGCCCGCAGGGCCAGCCCGTCGCCGAAGCTCCAGGTACCGCCCAGCGACGGCGCTAGCGCGCCGCCTTGCGCGCCGTCGCGCTCCGCCCGCAGCCCGGCGTAGGCGCGCAGGGCCGCGCTCAAGCGCACTTGGTCCTGCGCGTAGAGCGCGGTCTGCGCGAAGCCGTGCACCGGGGGGTTCCCGTCGCCGGCGTCGATGCGGTCGCTGCCGCGCGCGAGATCGAGTCCGTAGACGAGCGCGCCGCCGTCGTTCTGCACGACGTTGCGCAGCGACGCCTGCGCGCGTGCCTCGACGTTCAAGAACGCGAACGGGGCGCCGGTGAAGCTCTCCGCGGCGACCGGATCGCGATACACGAGCGCAAGCCGCGTGGCGGCCAGGTCGAGCGTGGTCGCGGCGCGCGCGCTCGTGCGCGAGAGCGATGCGCGGGCGTCGGCGTCAACGTCATCTTGACGCGCGTTGGGCGTGATGAACGCCGCCGGCCCGGGGACGCCGAGATGGCGTGAAACGATGCCGGCGTCGAGACTGAGCCCGAGCGTTCCCAGCCGTGTCGCGGTGCGGCCGCGCAACGACGTCGAGCCGAGGTCGACGTCATCCCGCACGCCCGCCGGGTCGCCGCCGTAGGCCGGATACGCGAAAGCACTGCCCGCGACGCGGCGCTCGAACGCGAAGTTGGGTGTGTCGATCACCAAGGCGTGTTCGCCGAACGTCCCGGTCGAGAGCGACGCGATGGTGTCGCGGCGGTTGCGGGCTGACGTCACGATGTTGATCACGCCGCCGATGGCGCCGGTGCCGTAGAGTGTCGCGCCGCCGCCTTCGACGATCTCGATGCGCTCCACCCCGGCGGTCGGCAGCGCGCCGAGATCGAGCGTGCCGATCTGCGCCCCGGCCAGTGGACGTCCGTCGAGCAGCACCAACGTTCGGTTCGAGCCGGTACCGCGCAGCGAGATGGTCGCCGACGACCCGATCGGGCCGCTGCGCGTCACGACGATCCCGGGAACGTCGTCGAGCGCCGCGGCGACGGTGCTGAAGCCGCGCCGCACGATGTCGGCTTTGGTGACGACGTACGTCGTCTTGCTGGTGGCGCCGAGCGGTTCGTCGCGCCGGTCGCTGGTGACGACGCGGCCGATCTCGCCCAGCGCGGGTTCGGGCGATGGGCTGGCGGCCGGCTGCGGCGCAGGTTGCGCGAGCGCGGGGGCGGCGTGCAACGCCGCGATTGCGGCGCAGAGCGCCGCGGTGGAGCGGAACGACATCGGGGGCCTTCCCTTTACGCGAGGGTGAGGTGATGGCGTCCGCGCGACGGTATCCTGACTTCGCGGATCGGTGCTGGTGCTGCGGCCTTCCAGCCCTTTCGGACCGTGACGCGCAGCGGCTCCCCGCTGACAGTGGCGCGACCGTGCCGGATTCCCACCGGCTTCCCGCGCACGCGAACTTCCCCGCCCTTCGACGAGGTGTGCCGCCGCTCCCGGCGTATCGCCCGGCGGTGATCCCGCGTTCCCTCGCGCTCGCCGCCCTCGCGCTCGCAGCGTGTGCGCGTCCGAGTGCGATCGACCTGCACCCGAGCCGCATCACGGTGAGCGTCTCGGGCGAGAGCCGGCCGTTCAAACGCGTCGTCTCACTGGTGCCGTCGGTAACCGAGGACCTTTTCGCCGTCGGCGCCGGCGCGACGGTGCTGGGCGTGTCGGAGTACACCGACTATCCGCCGCGCGCGCAGCGTTTGCCGGTCGTTGCGACGTTCGCCTCGATCGCCACCGAACGGATCGTCGCGCTCCATCCCGACGTGGCGATCGGGATCACGGCGCAAGACCGGCTCGCGGGCGATCTGCGGCGCGCCGGCGTGAACGTCGTGCTGCTCCACGATGACAGCTTCGCCGACATCTTCGCGAACCTCGTCGAGCTCGGCGCAATGACCGGTCACGAACGGGATGCGAAAGCGCTCGTCGCCCGGCTGCACGCGCGCACCGCCGCGCTGGTGCGAACGGTGAAGCGGCGCGGTTCAAAACCGGCAGTCTTCGTGGTGCTCGGTACCGCCCCGGTGTTCACGGTTGGCGCAGGCTCGTACATCGCGAACCTGATCGAGATGGCCGGCGGCCGCAACGCCGCCGGCGACATCCGAGCCGCGTATGCGCGCTACAGTGCCGAAGCGCTCGTCGCGCGCCAGCCCGATCTGCTCATCGTCGACCCGACGGTCCGGCTCAACGACGTGCTCGGTCAGGCGCCCTGGAACGCACTGCGCGCAGTGCAGCGCCACCGCGTCTACACGCTACCCGACGCCGCGATCCTCGAGCGCCCCGGCCCGCGCTACAATGAAGGTCTAAGCTGGCTGATCGCGACCCTCGACCAGGCCGGACGCTAAGCTACAACAGATCGCGCAGGCGCTCGACCGACAGGCCGGCTTCGTCGAGGATCGCAGCAAGCGTCTTCGGCTTGAGAATCTGACCGCTGTGAAGCGGGATCGTGACGGAATGTGAGCCATCGGCAGAACGGAGTCGAATGTGGCTACCGGATTGTCGTAATACACGAAAATGAGCGCGGAGGAGCACCCGCAACACCTCAGCCGATGTTACGCGGGGCTGCCTGAGCGCCGAGAAGGTCGGCGCGGCCATTGAGAAGCCCACGGTGGTTACGAGACCGCGACGTCAATCGTAAACAGCTTCGCCCCGTCGGTGAGGGTGGGCCGATCGCCTTCCGAGGCCAAAGTCAGGGCAATGGCGTCACGGGCGTTCTCCAACGCCTCCTCGACCGTCTCACCTTGAGTGATCACGCCAGGAAGACTTGGAACAAGGACCGTGAACCCACCATCCACATCGGGTTCCAACACAACGGCGAATTGACATGTTGCCATATAGAGAATCATACCACATTGTGCCAATCTCCAGCCCCGCCGCCGAAACAGTACAAACGTGAACGAAAACCGTCGCCTTCATCCATCCGTCGCGGCGCCGCAGCGGGCCTTTGTCGTCGCCGTCGATCTGCAAGATCCGCAGCGCCCGCTCGCGCCCGAGCTGGCCGAGTTCGTCGCGCTCGCCAAAGCGGCCGGTGCAATCGTGGTCGGCGAAATCGTGCAGAAGCTGGCGCGCGTCGATCCTGCGACGTTGATCGGCAGCGGTAAGGCGCTCGAAGTAGCCGAGCGTGCGCAGGAACTGCGGGCCGACGTGCTGTTCGTGTTCAACGATCTGCGCCCGCGCCAGCGCAACAACCTCGAAAAGGTGATCCCGCTTCCGATCGTCGACCGCACGATGCTCATCCTCGACATCTTCGCTCAGCACGCGCGGTCGCGCGAAGGCCAGCTGCAGGTCGAGCTCGCGCAGCTGCGCTACCGGCAGTCGAACCTCATCGGCGCGGGCGAGGCGCTGTCGCGCTTGGGCGGCGGCGTCGGTACGCGCGGCCCCGGCGAGACCAAGCTGGAAGTCGACCGTCGCAAGATCCAGCAGCGCGTCTCGTTGCTGCAGGCGCAGCTCGAAACCGTTCGCAAACAGCGCGAAACACGGCGCGCGGGCCGCAACCGCGACCCGTTCGTTGCACTCGTCGGCTACACCAACGTCGGCAAGTCGTCGTTGCTCAACCGGCTGGCGGGCTCGGGCCAAGGGGAGGGCGCGTTCGTCGCCGACCAGCCGTTCGCGACGCTCGACCCGACGCTGCGCCGCGCCTACGTCGCGCCGGGCGTGAACGTGCGGCTCGCCGATACCGTCGGGTTCATCACGGCGCTCCCGCAGGAGCTGATGAACGCGTTCCGCGCGACCCTCGAAGAGCTCGACGCCGCCGACCTGCTGCTGCACGTCCACGACGCGGCGAATCCGGACTGGCCGCGTCAGAAGGCCTCCGTGGAAACGATCCTGGGGGAGCTCAAGCTGGGCGAGAAGCCCACCATCGAGGTGTTCAACAAAGTCGACCGCCTCGACGCCGGTGCCCGGGCCGTGCTGGCGCCCGACGGGATCGAGGTCAGCGCGCGCAACGGCGACGGGATCGACGCGCTGCGAGCGGCGATCGCGAAGCGTTTGGAATGAAGTACTTCCTCACCGCGCTCGCCGTGGGCGCCGTGCTCGCGGGTTGCAGCGGACGCGCCGATCGCGCTGCGGGGCCGCCGCGCGACCGCTACGTCGTCGCCTACGAAGAGCTGCACCCGTCGGTCGTGTTCTTCACCATGAAGATTCCCGCCCAGGATCCCAAGCGGAAGGGCGAGTGGGACGATGCCTACGGGAGCGGGGTCGTGGTCGAGAGCGGAGCCTGGGGCTCGCGCATCCTCACCGACGCACACGTGGTCGAGGGTGCGCGCAATCTCGTCGCGACGATCGGCGACGGACCGCATGCGCCGGCGCGCGTCGTCGCGCGAACCGGGCAGAACGAAGACCTCGCGATCGTCGACGTGCGGCTCAAGAATCAAAAGGCGGCGCGGCTCGGGAGCACGGCGTACCTCCGTCCCGGCACCGCGATCGGCGTGCTGGGGTACCCGATCCCCGACGCGTTCGACGACGAGCACCTCGGCCGCACCGTCTCGTTGTACAGCGGCCGCGTCGCGAGCCTGCGTCCGGGAGCGCTCGAGATCGACGTCCCGATCATCCCGGGCGAGAGCGGTGGCCCGGTCTTCGACGTGAACACCGGCGACGTCATCGGCATCGCGGAGTCGCGTTTCGAAGAGGAACGCGCGATCGGCTTCGCCACCCCGATCGACGCCGCGACGCGGTTTCTCGCCGCGCACCCGCGCACGGAAGCCGCATCGCGCCGCTGAGCCGGTGACGTGGAAGGAGCGCTGTTACGTCAGCGCGGCGCGCCGACGTTGACGTGGGCGCGGATGCGCGAGCGGTCGCCGATCCAGCGCGCCGGCGGGATCCGCCACCAGCGCGCCATCGTGTCGAGTTGCGTCGCGTAGCCGGCGCGCTTCTGGGCGAACGCGGGCCACGCGTCTTCGAGCGGATGGAGCGGTGCGCCCAGCTCGCCTAACGTCCGGTACGCGGTGGCGAACTCGTCGAACTCGACCCCCGCGGCGTCGCCGGCCGGGAGCCTGAAGAAGCCGGTGAAATCGCGCACCAGATGCGAGCCCAAGCGCAGGGTGATCTCGGCCTGGCCGCGGTGGTCGGCGTCGAGCGTGGTGATGAGCAGCGTGGAGGCGTCCAGCAGTGCGCCCAGCGTTCCGACCCACGACTCGTCGTCGTGGCTGGACCGAAAATAGGTCAGCACCGGATAGGCGAGGTGCGTCTCCATCACCTCGGCGATCCACTGCTGCGCTTCGCGCAAGATCGGCCCAAGGTCGCTCATGAGGCCGAGCTTCACGTGCCGAATGACGAACTCCAGGCCGCTGGGCGGCGCGCCGGTGCGCTCCGAGATCGTCACGACGAAGGCTTCGCGCTTCTGGAACGCCGCGAACGTCTGGAACAGGAAGGTCGCGACGATCGCGATGGTCGCCAGCCCGCCGCCGGCGGCGACGAGCGCGAGCAGACGCGTGTACCAGTGCAGCGGTACGATGTCGCCGTAGCCGATCGTCATCAGCGAGGTTCCGGCAAAGTAGATCGCCCCGCCCAGATGCGGCTCGGGCTGGAGCCCGGCGCGCAGCGCCCAGAAGATCAGCCCGTAGCCCACGATCTGCGAGAACACCCAATAGGCGAGCAGCGTCATCATGAAGGTCGGCGCGAAGATCGCGAGCGTGTCTTCGCGGCGCTCTTGATCGGCGATGCGCATCGCGCCGTCGCGCCAGAGCCGCCAACCCAGGCGCACCATGAGTACGCTGGGCCGAAAACGCCCGCCGACCGAGCGCGGGACGACCACCGACTGGAACAGGTCGGCCAGCGACCAGACCACCAGCGCCGCGCCGGCGAGCGCGGCTAGCACATCGAGCAGGATCATCGAGATTGTGGACCCGCGCGGACCGCCGGCGGTTGGCCCGCTCCGGCTAGAGTCCCGTGGTCGACTGCAGGCCGATGACGCCGAGGTTGATCGGGTCACCCTTGCGCACCACCACCGGCGCCGAGTAGGTGTTGAACCCCGGCGAGCTGATGGAGATCGTCTGCGTCCCGGTCGGCACGTTGTTCAGGGTGAACATCCCCTTGTCGGACGGGGAGAGCCGGTTGACCTGGAGGCCGATCTGGATCGTCGCCGTGTTGACCGGCTCGGTCGGATGGGCAGCGTCGACGACCGTGCCCACGATCGTGTTGGTGTCGGTCACCCCTTGCCCGTTGGGGTTGGGCGCGCAGGCCGCCAGCAGCGCAAACAGCGCCAGGACGGAGGCACGCCGGGTCACGTTCGTGTATATTCTCAGGTCGATGTCCCCCTACGGTCCGGTCGCTATCTATCTCGCGGTTGCGTTCGCCGCCGCCCTTGGGTTCAGCATCCTGCCTGGGCTGTTCGCTCGCAAGAAGCCCAACCCGGTCAAGTCCGAAGCGTACGAGTGCGGTGTCGAACCGACCTCCGACGTCTCGGGCCGGTTTCCGGTCCGCTTCTACCTGATCGCGATGCTGTTCGTGATCTTCGACGTCGAGGCGGCCTCGTTCTACCCCTGGGCCGTGCAGATGCACCAGCTGCGCCTCTTCGGCCTGGCCGAGATGCTCTCGTTCGTCATCGTGCTGGCGATTGGGTATGCCTACGTCTGGAAGCGAGGCGGTTTCGAATGGCGTTAGGCAGCGGCGGCGACTTCATGCTCACCACGGTCGACTCGGTCGCCCGCTGGGCCCAGTCGTCGAGCGTGTGGCCCCTCACCATGGGCCTGGCCTGTTGCGCGATCGAGATGATGACCGCGACGGCCCCCGAGTACGACATGGCCCGCTTCGGCTCCGAAGTCTTTCGGGCCTCACCGCGCCAGGCCGACCTCATGATCGTCTCGGGGCGCGTCGCGCGCAAGATGGGGCCGATCGTGAAGCGCCTCTACGACCAGATGGCCGATCCCAAGTGGGTCATCTCGATGGGTGCCTGCGCGTCGAGCGGCGGCGTGTTCGACAACTACGCGATCGTGCAGGGCGTCGACACCATCATCCCGGTGGACGTCTACGTTCCGGGCTGCCCGCCGACGCCCGACGGTCTGCTCTACGCGGTGAACCTCATCCAGCAGCAGATCAAACAAGGCGGCCGGGGCGGAATCCTCGCGCGAGCATAATGCCAAGCACGCAGACTCCGCCGGTCGGGACGACCGCACTCGACCCGACCGCGGTTCGGCCCGACATCGCCGACGCGCGCGTCGTGCGCGTGACGCCGGCGGAGCTGCGCGCGACCCTCGACGGCCTACGCGCCGGCGGGTTCGCGATGTTGCTCGACATCGGCGGCGTCGACTATCTCGGCCGCGAGCCGGCGCGCTTCGACGTCGTCTACCATCTCTTGCGGCTGGCCGCGCAAAACGCGACCGTCGCCGAAGTCGGCACGCCGGAGCGCGTGCGGGTGCTGTGTGCCGTGCGCGAAGACGCGGCGGTCGTGCCGACGATCACCGACCTGTGGCCCAGCGCGGACTGGGCCGAACGCGAGATCTTCGACCTCTACGGCATCCGCTTCGACGGCCACCCCGACTTGCGGCGCATCCAAATGCCCGACGATTGGGAAGGCCATCCGTTGCGCAAGGACTACCCGTTGCGCGGGCCGGCGCGCGAACGCACCCCACGCCCGTCGTTCGCGCTCAAGTCGAACGTCGCTGCGGGCACACCGGCCTCGGGCAAGACCGCCGCGGCGCTGCAGAAGCAGATCGCGCAGGCACGCGGCGGCTCGAACCAGCCCAAGGACGGCACCCCGTGACGACCCCGGACGTCATGCCCGACGCAGCATACTCGGTCGACGTCATCGAGCGTACCGACAATCGGATGGTGCTGTCGCTGGGACCGCAACACCCGTCGACCCACGGCGTGCTGCAGGTCGTCACCGAGATCGAAGGCGAGATCATCACCAAGGCGTCGCCCGAGATCGGCTACTTGCACACCGGGATCGAGAAGAGCGCCGAGAACCTGTTCTGGTCGCAGGCATCCACCGTGATCGAGCGGATGGACTACCTGTCGCCGCTCACCAATGCCCTGTGCTATTACCTGGCGGTCGAGAAGCTGCTCGGCATCGACGCGGCGATCCCACGGCGCGCGAACCAGGTTCGCGTCCTGTTCAGCGAGCTGTCGCGGATCGCTTCGCACTGCGTGTGGCTGGGCACCGGCGGGATCGACATCGGCGCGCTCACCCCGTTTTTCTATTGCTTCGACATGCGCGAGCGCATCTTGGATCTGTTCGAGATGTCGGGCGGTGCGCGCATGCACCCCAACTACATCCGCGTCGGCGGCCTACGCGACGATCTGCCTGAAGGCTTCCTGGGCAAGCTCGACGGCGTGATCGCGACGTACGAGCCGCGGATGCGTGACCTGCGCGGGCTGCTGCAGAAGAACCCGATCTTCCAGGACCGGACGATCGACATCGGCATCATCGACACCGCCGACGCGGTCGCGTGGGGGCTCACCGGCCCGGTGCTGCGTGCCAGCGGGATCGCGTACGACGTGCGCAAGGCGTTTCCGTACAGCGGCTACGACGAGTACGAGTTCGACGTGC
The DNA here is from genome assembly GCA_003140215.1 of Vulcanimicrobiota bacterium. Taxonomy (GTDB): domain Bacteria; phylum Vulcanimicrobiota; class Vulcanimicrobiia; order Vulcanimicrobiales; family Vulcanimicrobiaceae; genus Vulcanimicrobium; species Vulcanimicrobium beijerinckii. Next base: position 1,339,313 of record PLJL01000004.1, read on the forward strand.
CGACGCGCACCGAGGGCGACGCCTACGCACGCTTCTTGGTGCGCCTGGACGAGATGGACGAAGCGATGCGGATCGTGCGCCAAGTGCGCCGCAGACTCGACGAGCCCGGTCCGGTGCAAATCCCCGATACCAAGTTCGTGCCGCCCCCCAAAGAGACGATCGCGCTGTCGATGGAGGCGCTGATCCATCACTTCAAGCTGGTGTCGGAATCGTTTCGCGTGCCGCCCGGCGACGTCTATCAAGCCGTCGAGGGACCGCGCGGCGAGCTCGGGTACTACGTCGTCTCCAACGGCGACAACCGGCCCTGGCGGGTGCGCACGCGGCCGCCCTCGATGTACAACTTACAGGTGCTCAAGAAGCTCGCGGTCGGCGAGCTGATCGCCGACATGGTGGTCTGCATCGGCTCGCTGGACCCCGTCTTCGGCGAAGTCGACCGCTAACGCCGCTTAGTCCCGGGCGCCCAGGGTGAAGCGTTCCACGAGGCTCTGGAGCGTCTCGGCTTGGGTCCGAACGTGTCGTGCCGTCACCGCGATCTGGTTCGTTTGCGCGGCTAACTCGGGACGTGTTGGCGATGACGTGCGTGTAGGTCGTGACGCCGGCGGCGGCGGCGTAGTCGATGGTCGTCTCGAGCGCGTTGGCCGAGTTCCACCAGCCCGTGGTCTGCCACAGCCCCTTGACGTCGTCATAGAAACCCGCCAGCGTCGCTAGCGCCGCGTCGGCCCGACTACGATACTTTCCAACTGCCACCGCACGTCCTCACCCGCGAGACCGTTCGACCGGTCCGCTATTTGATGGTGTCGGCTCCGGCCTTGCAGACCGTCGCATCCTGGTCACCGGTGCCGCCGCTGCAGCCGACCGCGCCGATGATCTTACCGGCCTCGATCAGCGGAAAACCACCCGGCGACGCGACGAGTCCAGGGTCGAGCGTGTGCACGTATTCATGACCCGTCTCGAACGCGTTGTAGAAGGCGCGGCTCTCGCGGCGGAAGCGCGCAGCCGTCCGCGCCTTACCTTGCGAGATCGAGATCGATCCGAACTGGGTGCCGTCCATCCGGTAGAAGTAGACGAGCTCGCCCGACACGTCGACCACCGTGATCGCAAACCTCCAGGTGGGATGCTTGCCGGCCTCGGCCAGCACGGCGGCGACCACCTTCGCGGCGCGATCCGCGGTGATCGACGTCCCGTAGGGCGTAGCGAAGGGCATCTGTTCGGGCGTTCCGCCCGACGGCGGCTGGGTCGGGGCCGGCGCGGGAGCGGTCTGCGCGAGCGCCTGAGCGCCGAGCAGCATCGCAGCACCAAACATCAAGGACGTCGTCAACAAGCGCATCGGTAACCTCCGGAGCCAGGACTTCCAGGGCTAGCTTGCTTCGCCTGCAGGCCGTTCTTCAACGTTGCGGAGCGGTCGTCGCCAAACGTTCGAGCCGCGCGCGGGCGTCGGCGGCGCCGTCGGGGTGGAACTGCGGGTTGAGCGCGAGCGCGAGTTGCAATCGCCGCACGGCATCGGCGCGGTCGCCGGTCTCCATGGCGATCACGCCGGCGTGGTACTGCAAGCGCGCGTCTTGCGTGTTACGCCGCACCGCCTTGCGCGCGGCGCTGCGCGCGTCGTCCCAGCGGCCGTCGCGCGCGAGCGCCCACGCCAACGTGTCCTCGGCGAACACGTCGTCGCGGGCGGCGACGTCGCGGCGCGCGATCGCGACGGTCTCGTCGGGCCGCTCGTGGTGATCGGCGAAGTAGAGCGCCAAAGCCCGGTCGGCCGGCGCACCGGCTGTGCCGATGCGCGCGATCGCCGCGATGAGATCGTCGGTCGATCGCGCCGCCGCCTCGTCGCCCAATGCGCGTTGCGCGTCGGCTTTGTAGCCCAGCGTCTCGGGGAGCGGGACCACGTCGGCGGCCCGCGTCGCGGCTTCGAGCGCGGCGGGCCATCGGCGTTCGCCCCAATACATGCGGGCCAGCCCGTTTTGTGCACGCGAATAGTTCGGCAGGATCGCGAGCGCCTCGCGAAAGCGGCGCTCGGCAGTCGTGCCGTCGCCCGACGTCCAGGCCAGCTCGCCGGACCGGAAGTGATACCACGCCCGCGTCTCAGCCGGGCTGTCGATGATGCTGTCGGTCTGCGCCAGGGCGAGGTCGATCAGCTTGCGTGCCGTCGCGACGCTGCCGCAGAGTTCGTCGTAGCGCGCCAGGGTTGGGTAGAGCCCGGCGTCGATCTCGCGCCCCGCGTGTACGGAGCGCAGCCGCCGGTCGGCCTCGTCGTAGCGCCCGAGCTCGACGAGCGTTCCCGCGACGTGCGCGACGGCATTGGTGTTGCCGGGCTCGATGCGCACGGCGCGCTCCGCGTGGCTGAGCCCGTCGCGGAAACGGTGCAGCGAGACCAGTGCCGTTGCCAGCGCTAGCTCGGCGCCGGTGTTGAAGCGAGGCTGGAGCGCGAGCGATTGCTCGGCCGCGCGTTGTGCCCGCGCCAGGTCGCCGGCGTCGCCGCGTTCGCGGAAGCGTTGCAGGTACTGCGACGCCAGCAGCCGCGTGACGATTTGATCGGGGTGTCGGCGCACGGCGTCTTCATAGAAGGCGACGAGCCGGCCGCGCTGGAGGTAGTCCGCGAGCACGGGCGCAGGCGTCGGGGTCGACGCCTGCGCCGTGCGCGTCTCGACGAAGCGTGGCCACGCGGCGAGGCCGATGACGGCCAGCGCCGCGAGGACCACCAAGGGTCGAGCGTTCATTCCGAACCTACGTCGGTTCTCCGATGTACGGGAAGGCGTCGCTGAAGTGGTGACCGCCGGGGCCGACGTTGTCGGTCGTGAGGCACTTCGATTCCTTGCCGTCGTCGGGCGCGAGTTTGAGCGCCGAAATGGTGTTCCCGAAGATCGCGCCGAGCGAGATGTCGATGACGTTGTCGGTCAGGCCGCGCCCGCCGAACTTGCTGCCCGTCGCACCGCCGGTCTCGGTGCCGAGGTAGGCCGCCTTCACGCCGGTCTGCGACAGGTCGGCGAGCATCTCGTCGGGGGTGAGCACCGCTTTGAGAACGCCCGCGGTTTCCGCCGAACGGCCCGCGGCCGTCGTGGTGAAGCTGACGATCGCGTCGGCCAGCGCCGGGTCGTTGGTCGGGGCGCTGCGATTGGTCTTGTCGTGGTTGTCGAACGATTCGAACGCCTCTTTGACGGCCGGACGTGCCAGGCGCTCGATCTGCGCGTAGCTCGCGCCGTACGGCGACGACGGGTCCTTGACCGACGCGCTGGCCCAGACGCTGATCTTACCGGGGGCGCCGCCGGCCGGGGCCAGCATCGCGCGCGGCAGTTCGACCACCAATGAGAGGACGTTGAACTTGTTGGCGGCGAGGAAGTCCTGCGATGCGCTGGTGTCGCAGCCGCTGCCCGCGGCGAACCCGCGGAAGCTGCTCGCCGACGCCGCGGGGACGGACTTGCCGGCGCCGTGGTTGCCGAAATTGCGATCCGGAACGATCTTGAAGAACTGGGCCAAGTCGAAGAAGAACGGATCCTCGCGCGGTCCCGCAAACACCTTGATGCCCTTCACGCTGGCGTTCTTGTCGTTGTACTTGAACGTGGCGGTGCTTGCGGTCCACGTCGACGACGTCCCGGTCTGGTTCGGCTTGGCGGGACCGTACATGGTGATCGTCTGCGAACCGTTCTGAGGGGCGCTCGCCGAGAACTGAATCACCAGGTCCTCGACCTTGTCGCCGCTGTTGTCGATCTTGAACTGATACATGACGCCGGGGTCGAAATAGGTCGATGCGCCCATGCCGGGCGCGATGAGCGGATGCGCGTCGACCGCGAGCACGACGTTGGCGTCGTTGCGCGGCGAAGGAAAGACGTAGACGTCGGTGAGATCGGCGCCCGGACGCGCGAGCACGGCCGGCGAATCCGCATGGTCGGACCCGATCGCCCCGCGCACGCCGTAGAGCGACCCGACCCCGGCGGCGAGCGCGACGAGCGCGGCCGCGACGAGTGAGGACCGAAGAGTCCTGGGTGACATGAAAAGCCTCCGAATATGCCGGCGACCGCCCGCGGCGGCCGTCGGCGGCGAGATGCCCGAGGTAACGGCCCGCCCCCTCTGTTGGATTGGAGGCTCGGAGAGGCGGCGCGGCCCCGGGGCGATAAGGGCCGTGTACGTTCAAGAAGCTGCAAGCCGGGTACGTTTAGGGTGGATCGCGCAGTCCTCTTCGTCGCGCTGCTGGTCATCGTCGGGATCATCGAACTCAGCGTCTGGACGTCGATACGTGCCTATGCCTCACCCTACGTGGTGGGCGGGTCCGAGATCGCCCAGCTGATCGATTCCGAAGTCGGTGACATGATCGCCGCGCGCTTTCCGGCCGCGGCAGTGGGTGCTGCAGAATGCCCGAACTTGCTGGACCTCACCGAGCGGCGCAGCGCGCGGTGTACGGTCCCGGTTTCCGGCAGCCTGCTGCGGATCGACGTGCTGCGCGCGTGGGACGGCCGGCGCGCCGACTTCCAGGCCGTCGATGGGCTGGTGGTCTTGCCGGACGCGCAACGCGCCGTTGCCGACGACTTGGCGTACGCCTACGGCGAGACGTTCAACGTGCGGTGTCTCGGACCGGCGGTTCGCGTACTACCCCCCAAGACGACGTTCATCTGCTCGATCGAAGCCCCCGACGTCATGCGCCGGAACCTCGAGGTGAGCGCGAGCGGATACAACGGCGACGTCTTTCCCTTTGAGCTCGACGGGGTCGCGCAGCGGCAGGTGCGGATCCTGGGTCGCGAAGTGAGCGAACAGCGCGAGGGTGGCATCACCGTCGACGGACGCGCGTTGGAGCGGTACGTGCTGGGGAGTGCCGCTATCGAGGCGCGTGGTGAAGTGCGCCGCCGCGGCCTCCTCGGCGCTGCGCGCTGTGCGCGGCGCGTCGCGCTCAAGGGATTGGAGCACGCGACTTGCACGGTGCGCGTCGGCGGCCGCACGCTGCGGTACGACGTGCGGTTCGACGAGGGACGCGGGCTCGTGATCGATACGCAGCAGGCGGTCGAGGTCATGCCGGTGTTGCGCGACATCGCCGCAGCGTACTTCGAGCGCAGCCGGCGCACCGGCGGAAAACCGTTGCGTGCGCAGATCGACTGCGGCACCGAGCTCGTCCTGCTCGTAGAACCAGGCACTTCGCTGCCGTGCACGGCAAAGGTTGGCGACGAGAGCTTCCCGTTCGCTTTCCAAATCGCCGATCCACAGGGCGGGTTCACCATCGAGACACCGCAGGAATGAGCCCCGGGCACCGAAATTGCCGGGAGAGGGAGGGACGCAAATGCGAGCCTATCAACGTCTAATGTGCGCGGCTGCCTCGGTCCTCGCGGCCGGCTGTGTGACGGTCGCGACGTGCGTTGCGTCGGACTACGGCGAGTTCCGAACGCCCTCGGGCGGGATCGGCTGCGAGTACTACGACAACTCGCTGCGCTGCGACGTCATCGGCGGCGTCAAACCCCTGCCGCCGCAACCGAGGAGTTGCGAATTCGACTGGGGCCAAGGGTTCCGGCTCAACCCGCACGGCGCCGCATTCATCGTCTGCGCCGGCGACACGGCACTCAACCACTCGCCGCACGTCGTCGCGTACGGGACGATCTGGCGGCGCGGCAGCTTCGCGTGTAGCTCGTCGACCAACGGGCTGCGCTGCACCAACGCCGACCGCCGCGGCTTTTTCATCTCGCGCGGGGAAGCGTACCGCTTTTAGGCCCGCCCGATGTCAGGGTGAGCATGTCGAAGCACGCAGGTGCGACAAAGGTCGCGGACGAGCCGGTGCGCGTGCGAAGGCGCAGCGGCTTTACCATCCGAAAAGGTGCCGGTCGATGCCGCTTTGCTCGCGCTTTTCCATGGAACAACAGGCGGACCACCGGTGAGCACCCAGACCGACGCCGCGACCGGCGTTCACCCCGGCCTCGATGCCGCAGCGGCCGTGGCCCTCGCGGGCTGGTCGCCGCACGTCCGGCGGCCGGGCGACCCCTTCGACGAACTCTACGCTCGCCTGCTCCCCGAGATCGAGCCCCTCATCGCCCAATACGAGGAGAAGCGCTCGGCGCTGATCCCGCTGGCGCAGCTGTTCCAAGAGCACGAGGGCTACCTGGGCGCGGATGCGCTGGCCGCGATCGCCTACCTCGTCGGCGAGTCGTCGGCTCAAGTCGAGTCCACCATCTCGTTCTACACGCTGCTGTTCCGCAGGCCGGTCGGCAAGTACATGTTCCAGGTCTGCCGCAACTTGTCGTGCATGCTCAACGGCGCCGAGGCGATGATGGCATACGCCCGTGAGAGCCTCGGCATCGAGCATCTCGAGACAACCGGCGACGGCTTGATCTCCTACGAAGAAGTCGAGTGTCTGGCCGCCTGCGACCGCGCGCCTTGCGCGCAGGTCAACCTGGAGTTCGTGTACGACCTCACGCGCGAAAAGATCGATGCCATGCTCGCGGCGATGCGCGCCGGTACGTTCGAGATCGCGCCGCTCGTCCAAACGGTCAAGCCCGGGCGCACCTGGAAGGTCGAGCAGGACACCGGCTTCAAGTCGGCCGGCGCGATGGGCGTCAGCAACCCCAACAACGCGGGCGGCGTCGGCGACGCGAGCGGGATGGTGATGTTCGACCTCATCGTCGGCAAGCCGCAGTACGAGCAGCGCTCCAACGAGCGTCTGCTGCGCGAAACGCGCCTGCGCCCCGAGCTGTCGGAGAACGGGCGATGACGATGCGGTTGCGGTCCCCCTCGGGGACTGTTGCTTCGTCGCCATGTGCGCGGGACCGCGCTGCGTGGGGGCCCCGCGTCGCAGACGCGGGGGGCGCGCAGCCGGGGGCGGAGCGCCGTTAGACATGCCCGATCTGATCACTCCGGTTCTCACCAAGGGCATCGGCGAGCTCGACCTGCGCGACATCGCCGTGTATCGCGCGCAGGGCGGCTACGAGCAGTGGCGCCGCGCCGTCACCGCGCTCGCGCCCCAGGACGTCGCGGCGATCTGCAACGGCTCGAACCTGCGCGGCCGGGGCGGCGCGGGCTTCCCGACCGGGCGCAAATGGTCGTTCTTGCCGAACAACGGTCGACCGCGCTACATGGTCTGCAACTGCGACGAGGCCGAGCCCGGAACGTTCAAGGACCGCATGCTGCTCGAGGAGACCCCGCACCAGATCATCGAGGGGATCCTCATCGGCGCGTACGCGATCGGCTGCACGCACGCCTACATCTATATTCGCGGCGAGTTCAAGCGCGGATACCAGGCGATGCGCGACGCGGTCGCCCAGGCGCGCGCCGCGGGTTTCATCGGCGGCGACGTGTTCGGCAGCGGGAAATCCTTCGAGCTCACGATCCATCGCGGCGCGGGCGCGTACATCTGCGGTGAGGAGACGGGGCTGCTCAACTCGCTCGAAGGCAAGCGCGGCGAGCCGCGTCTCAAGCCGCCGTTCCCGGCGATCAAAGGCCTCTACGGCGAGCCGACCGTCGTCAACAACGTCGAGACCCTGGCCTACTTGCCCTACATCATGCGCAACGGTGCGGAGTGGTTCGCCAAGGCCGGCCCCGAGCGCTCGCCCGGCTTCAAGGTCGTTTCGATCTCCGGCCACGTGCGCAAGCCGGGCAACTACGAGGTCGCGCTGGGAACGACGATCCGCCAGCTGATCTACGATTGCGCCGGCGGCTTGCGTCCCGGCCGCACCTTCATGGGCGTGCAGCCCGGCGGCGGTTCCTCGGCCTGCCTCTTCGAAGAGCACCTCGACGTCTCGTACGATTTCGACAGCGTCGTCAAAGCCGGTTCGATGCTCGGCTCGGGAGCGATGGTGGTGTTCGACGACACGACCGATTTCGTCAAAGCGGCGTACGCGCTGATCCGCTTTTTCTCGCACGAGTCGTGCGGCCAGTGCACGCCGTGCCGCGAGGGCGGTCACTGGCTCCAGCGCACGCTCGAGCGCATCCTCGACGGCCGCGGGGTCGATTCCGACATCGACGTCATCGCGTCGGCGGCGCATCAGCTCACCGGTCTGAATCTGTGCGCGCTGGGCGATTCGATCGAACCGTTTCTCGCTTCGGTGATCACGCGCTACGAGAGCCAGTTCCGCGCCTACATCAAATCCAACGACGCCGTGCCGGTGGCACCGTGAACGACCTGGCGCGCCGGTATTTTCTGTTCGCCGGTACGGCTCGCGGCAAGAAGACGATCGCGGCCGTTTTTATCGGCGTCGCGCTGGCGCTGGATCTGGTCGCCTCGCTACTGGCCTCGGACGGTCGCCACGGCCGCGAAGCCGGGACGCTCTACAGCGTGGCGACCGGCGTCATCTTGGTCGGCGTGGTCTTCATTCTGCTCAACCGGAGAGCGCCGTAGATGTCGGTCACTGTTGCGCAGGCCGGTCTGGTCACGCTCTCGATCGACGGCGTCGAAGTCCGCGTCCCCAAGGGCACGTTGCTCGTCGAGGCCGCCAAAACGATCCACACCGACATCCCGGTCTACTGCTATCACGAGAAGCTCGGGCCGGCGGGGCTGTGCCGCATTTGCTTGGTCGAGATCGAAGGGATGCCCAAGCTGCAGATCGCGTGCAACACGGAGGTCGCGGATGGCATGAAGGTCCACACCCGGAACGCCCGCGTCGACGACGGCCGGCGCGCGATTCTGGAGTTTTTCTTGCTCAACCATCCGCTGGACTGTCCGATTTGCGACAAAGGCGGCGAGTGCGATCTGCAGGACTACGCCATGGCCTGGGGCCAGGGCGCGTCGCGCATGCTCGAGCCCAAGATGCCCAAGCCCAAAGCGGTCGATCTCGGTCCGACCATCGTGCTCGACGAAGAACGCTGCATCGTGTGCCAGCGCTGCGTGCGCTTCGATCAGATCATCACCCGCGAAGACTCGCTGCGCACCGACGACCGCGGCGCGCATACGATCATCGCCACCGCCACCGGAAAGCCGTACGTCTCGGATTTCACCGGCAACGTCACCGAACTGTGCCCGGTCGGCGCGCTCACCTCCAAGACCTACCGCTTTCGCTCGCGGCCGTGGGACAATCATCGTACGACCACCTCGTGCACCCAGTGCAGCGTCGGCTGTCAGATGCACGTCGACGAGCGTGACAACACGCTGTTGCGCACCATGAGCGTCGCCGAGGATGATGCGCTCTCCGACGCCTGGCTGTGCGACCGCGGGCGCTACAACATCGGCTTCGTCGGCGACGAGCGCCGCATCGCGTCGCCGTTGCTGAAGGTCGACGGCGCCTGGAACCAGATCGCGCGGGAAGACGCGATCGCGCTGTGGGCTTCCAAGATCACCGAGGCGCTCGCCCAAGGCGGCCCGGCGCGCGTCGGCGTGATCGGCGGCGGCCGGCTTCTCAACGAAGAGATCCTGCTTGCGGCGCAGCTGCACCGGGCGCTGGGCATCGAGAACCTCGACCACCGGGTCGGCATGCAGACGATCGTCCACCACGACGGCTTCGCCAACCACGTCGATCTCGAAGGCGCGAACACGATCGTCACGCTTGGCCGGCCACCCTCGCAGCTCGCACCGATCCTCGATCTGCGCATCCGCAAGGCGGTGTCGCGCAACGGCGCGCGGCTGATCTCGGTCGGCGACTACTACGCCGGCAGCTTCGTCCCCGAAACCCACGTCACGACGGCCGAGCAGCTCAAAGCGGCCCTGGGCGAGCAGCCGGGACGCGTCGCGATCATCTGGGACGGCGTGTTCTTCGAAGGCGGTCCCGAGCTGACCGCGCCGATGCACGATCTGCCGCAGGCCGAACGCGTCGACCGCTACGTGCTGCCCGAGTCGCCCAACGGCCGGGGCGCCGACGCGCTCGGCCTGCGCCCGCGCGACGGCGGCCTGGACACGCGCGGGATGCTCGCGGCTGCGCGCGATGGCGAGCTGTCGGTGTTGGCAATCTTGGGTGCCGACCCGATGCTGCGCTTTCCCGATCGCGCGCTGGTCGAAGCCGCGCTGCGCAACGTCCCCTTCGTCGTCGTCACCGATCTCTTTCTCACCGAAACCGCCGAGTTCGCGAACCTGGTGCTGCCGGTATGCAGCGCGTTCGAGAAGACTGGAACCACGACCGATCTCGCCGGCGACGTGCTGCCCGTCGTCGGCGCGGTGCGCGTCCCCGAGGGCGTGGTCGCCGACGGGGACCTCATCGTCGAGCTGGCGGAACGTCTGGGCGTCGCGCTGCCGCTCCCCGAGGCGATGCAGGAGCAGATCCTCCGGCTGGTGCGCACGCTGCCCGCGCCGCCCGGCGCACCGCCCTACCTGCGCAAGACCGCCGCCGTGCCGGGTGCGCTGCGCGTCGTCCCCGAGACGACGATCTTCACGGGGGGTGGAACCTTGGCGTTCGACCCCCGCATCGCCGAACTGCGGACCGGCGCCCGCGCCACGATCCATCCCGATGACGCGCGATCGCTGCAGCTCAGCGACGGCGACCGCGTCGACGCGGTGGGTGCGCACGGGACGCGCCTGCGCGACCTCGCGGTCCGGATCGATCCGCGGGTGGCCGCCGGCGCGGTGGCGCTCGTCGACGGCATCGTCGCCGCGCCGCTGAACGCGCTCGGCGACGCCGCGTCGGTGACCCTGGAAAAGGCGGCAGTGCTCGCATGACCTCCGCCGTTCCGATTTGGCTCATCGTGCTCGTCAAGGCGCTCATCGTGTTGTTCGTGGTCATCACGACCTTCGCGTATTCGATGCTCTTCGAGCGCAAGATCATGGGCTGGATGCAGCTGCGCCCGGGACCGAACCGGGTCGGCCCCTGGGGGATGCTGCAGCCCGCCGCCGACGCGGTGAAGATGATCTTCAAGGAAGACCTGACGCCTGATACCGCCGATCCGCTGATCTACCGGCTCGCGCCGTTCATCTCGTTGATCTGCGCGATGGGCACCTTCGCGATCATTCCGTTCTCGGCTAACGCCGACGGCACGCTGTGGTCGGTCGGGAACGTGAACGCCGGGATCTTGTTCATCTTCGCGCTGACCTCGATCGGCGTGTACGGGATCTCGCTGGCCGGGTGGGCGTCGGGGTCGAAGTTCCCATTGCTGGGCTCGGTGCGCTCGACCGCGCAGATGATCTCGTACGAGCTGTCGATGTCGATGTCGGTGATCGGCGTTCTGATCTTGGCCGGCTCGACGGCGCTGGGCGACATCGTCAACGCGCAATACCGCCTGTGGTTCGTGGTCCCGCAGATCGTCGGGTTCGTCATCTACCTCATCACGGCGATCGCTGAGACCAATCGCGCACCGTTCGATTTGGTCGAGGCCGAGACCGAGCTCGTCGGCGGCTTCCATACCGAGTACTCCGGTTTGCGCTTCGGGTTGTTCTTCATCGCCGAGTACCTCAACATGATCACGGTCTCGTGTCTGGCGACGCTGCTCTTTCTGGGCGGCTGGAACGGCCCGTTCGGGCTCCCGTCGGGCGGTTTCGTGGGCTTGGCGTGGTTCGTCCTTAAGGCCGGTGCGTTCTTGTTCTTCTATATCTGGCTGCGCTCGACGTTGCCGCGCTTCCGCTACGACCGCCTGATGGACTTCGGGTGGAAAGTGCTGCTGCCGGTCGCGACGCTCAACCTGATCCTCACCGCCGTCGCCGTCGCGCTGTGGCCGCATGCGTAAGAACCTGTTCAACGTCGGCGCCATTTTCGCGGGGCTGGCGACGACGTTCGCGCACATGTTTCAGCGCAAGCCGACGATCCAGTACCCGTCGGTGAAGAAGCAGCACGCCCCGCGCTTCCACGGCCTGCACGAGCTGCGGCGCTACGGGGACGGTAAAGAGCGCTGCATCGGTTGCGAGCTGTGCGCGATCGCCTGCCCGGCCAACGCGATCACGGTGATCGGCGCGGAGAATTCGCCCGAGGACCGGCGGTCGCCCGGCGAGCGCTACGCGGCACGTTACGAGATCGACGAGCTGCGCTGCATCTTCTGCGGCCTGTGTGAAGAGGCGTGTCCGACCGACGCGATCGTGCTCACGCCGCGCTTCGAGATGTCCGACTATCGGCGCGGCGCGTTCGTGTACGCCAAGGATCGGCTGCTGGTACCGCTCGAGGCAGGGGTCGGCACCGCGCCCGACGAGCGTCCCAACGGCATCCCGGCCGATCTCGGGGCGGTCGCGCGCATCAAGGACACCGTCGACATCGCCTCGGGCTACGAGGCGACCAACCGCGGCCACATCCTCAAGACGCAGCGGCGCGGGCTCGCGGCGCTGCCGCCGAAGGGCCAGGGCGAGCGGTGATCGCGTTTTGGATCTTGGCGCTGCTGATGATCGCCAGCGCGGTCTTCACCGTGACCGCGCGCCGGCCGGTTCACTCGGTGGTCGGACTGCTGGTGAACTTCATCGCGCTGGCCGCGACGTACCTCACGCTGCAAGCCGAGTTCCTCGCGGTCATGCAGATCGTCGTCTACAGCGGCGCGATCCTGATCCTGTTCGTGTTCGTCATCGCGCTGCTGTCCAGCGGCGTGCGCCCGTTCGACGTCGGCCCCGACCGGATGCCGCGCATCCTGGTTCCGGCCGTCGTCTTCGCCGTGCTGACCTTGGCCGGGATCACGGTGACGGCGCTGCACACGCCGGTCACGGTGCTGCAGACCACCCCGACCAACGGCACCACCGGCGACGCCGGCGCGTTCGGGAGTGTAGCCAATTTCGGCGTCGCGCTCTTCGCCGACAACCTGCTGGCGTTCGAGGTCACCGCCTTCATCCTCATGGTCGCGGTGATCGGTGTGGTGCTGATCGCCGGCGACGAGGGGCCCGGCGGCGTGGTGCGGCGGCGCCCCAAGCGCGTCATCAAGCGCGAGCCGATCCTGAAGGCCCGGCCCCCTTCCCCTGAGCTCGTCGAAGGGTCAGGGTGATACGGTAGTATGAACGTCGCACCCGAGAACTACGTCGCGCTCTCCGCGGTGCTGTTCTTCATCGGCGTCGTGGGCGTGATCGCGCGCCGCAATCCGCTCATCATGCTCATGTCGATCGAGCTGCTGTTCAACGCCGCGAACCTGGCGCTGGTCACCTACGCGCGCGCCTGGGTCAACAACGCCGGCCACATCTTCGCTTTCCTGGTGATCACCGTCGCCGCGGCCGAAGCCGCGATCGGCCTGGCCATCGTCGCCGTGACCTTCCGCAAAGAGCCCTTCGTCGACGTCGACGAAGTCTCGGCGCTGCGGGGCTAGCCACCATGCTGCTGTATCTGGTGTGGCTGTTGCCCCTGGTCGGCGGTGTGGGGCTGTGGGCGTTCGGTCCGCAGCTCAAGTCGTGGGCCGGCCCGATCGGGTCGGCGCTGGTCGGCGTCTCGTTCATCGCGACGTTGTTCTTGTGGCGCGACGCGACCGCGGCCCGCGCGCTCGACGTGCCGTTGGGATCGTGGCTCCCGGGCTGGAGCTTCGGCCTGTTGCTCGACCGGCTCTCGCTGATCTGGACGCTGATCATCACCGGCGTCGGGTTCCTGATCCACGTCTACTCGATCGGCTACATGGACCGGGACCGCGCCTTCGCCCGCTTTTTCGCCTACATGAACTTCTTCGTGTTCGCGATGCTCACGCTGGTGCTCAGCGACAACGTCATCGGTTTGCTCGTCGGCTGGGGCCTGGTCGGGCTGGCGTCGTATTTCTTGATCGGCTTCTGGTTCTACAAGCCGACCGCCGTCGCGGCGGCGCGCAAGGCGTTCGTCATGAACGTGGTCGGCGACATCGGGATCATGTTCGCGATCTTTCTCATCGTCGCCAAATTGGGCGGGATCGGCTACGGCCTCATCTTCGCGAACGTCGGCTCGGCGTTCACCCCGCACGAGCTGTTTCTCGTGTGCCTCGGGCTGTTCATCGGCTGTGCGGCCAAGTCGGCGCAGATCCCGCTCCACAGCTGGCTGCCCGACGCGATGGAAGGACCGACGCCCGTCTCGGCGCTGATTCACGCCGCCACCATGGTCACCGCCGGCGTCTACCTGGTGGCCCGCTTCGCTCCGCTGTGGTCGGCTTCGCCCGACGCGCAGGAGCTCGTCGGCGCGATCGGCGCGCTCACCGCCATCGCCGGCGCGATCCTGGGCTGCGCGCAGTGGGACATCAAGCGGATTCTGGCCTACTCGACGATGTCCCAGATCGGCTACATGATCATGGGCGTCGGGATCGGCGCGTACGACGCCGGCGTATTTCACTTCCTCACCCACGCGTTCTTCAAAGCGCAGCTGTTCCTGGGTGCGGGGATCATCATCCACGCGCTCGCCGACGAGCAGGACGTGCGCCGCATGGGCGGCCTGCGCAAGCAGATGCCGTTCGCGTTCGCGGCGATGCTGGTCGGCGTGCTCGCCATCTCGGGCGTCCCCGGCCTGAGCGGGTTCTTCTCGAAGGACGCGGTTGTCTACGGAGCGCTCCAGACCGGGCATCCGTGGCTGTACGCGGTCGCCGTCGTCACCGCCGGGATCACCGCGTACTACATGTTCCGCCTGTTGTTCGTCACGTTTTTCGGCGCCTATCGCGGTGCGGTCGATCCCTCGGACCTGGGCATCCGGCATCCCGAGCTCGCCGGGACGGCGGCGAGTCCGGGCCATCATCCTGAAGAAGAAGAGCCGCACCCGCACGCTCCCGGCTGGCTGATGTCGGCACCCGTCGCGATCCTGATCGTTCCGACGATCGCGATCGGCTGGCTCGACTTCGGCTCCAATTCGGCGTGGAAGCAATTCTTCGCCGGGTTCTTCCCGCGCGCGGCCGACGCGGCCGGCGCGGCCCCGATCTCCGAGGCGGTCTCGACGCTGCTGGTGCTGCTGGCCGTCGCGATCGGTTTCGCGGTCGCCTACGCGCGCTACGGCGCGCCGGCAGCGTTGCGCGGAGCGATAGCCCGGCTGCGCACCGAGACGATCCGCATGCCCGGCGTGCTGGTGAACGCCTATTACTTCGACGCCGCGTTCGAGGCGCTGCTGGTGCGGCCGGCGCGCGCGTTGGGCGGGTGGTTCGACCGCACCGTCGACCCGCACGTCATCGACGCAGGCGTGCGTGAGGCGGCGATCAGCGCGCAGTGGCTGGGGCATTTGTTCCGCAGCTTCCAGACCGGCCTCGTGCGCGCGTATGCGCTCACGCTGGCGTTCGGCGTCGCGTGCATCGTGGCGTACTACGCGCTGGCGTTCGGAGGCGGCCGATGACCGTTACGGCGCTCGTGCTGGGGCCGCTCGTGATCGGCTTGTTGCTCTACCTGGTGCCGCGCGAGCACGGCGGCATCGCCCGGCTCGTCGCCGTCGCGGTGGGAGCGATTTCCTTCGGGCTGGCGCTGTACGATCCGGCGGCGGGCGACGCATCGGTGCGTTGGCTCTCACGACCGTTCGCCGCGTCGTTTCATCTCGGCTTCGGCCCGGTATCGTACTGGATCGTCGTGTTGCTCGCGCTGGCGACCTTCGGCGCCGCGCTGGCGGTGACCGGGCCGCGCTCGCGCGCGCTCGCGGCGCAGTTGTTGATCCTGCAGGGTGCGATGAACGGCGTGTTCCTGGCCAAAGACCTGCTGTTGTTCGCGCTGTTCTGGGACCTGATGCTGATCCCGGTCTTCCTGGTGCTCGTCGAGTTCGCACCGCACGGCCGCACGGCCTGGAAGTACCTGATCTACAACCTGGCCGGCGGTCTGGCGCTGTTGCTGGCCACCGCGGCGTTCGGCTACCTCGCCACCACGACCGACGTGATCGGCAAGAGCCTTCCCGCGGGCACCATCGGCAGCGTGTGGGGCGCGTGGATCTTCGCCGGCTTCGCGTTCGCGTTCTTGATCAAGACGCCGGTCTTCCCGTTTCACACCTGGATGCCCGAGACGTACGCCGAGCTGCCGGCGCCGATGGTCGCGGTCGTCTCGGCGGTGCAGTCCAAGGCCGGGCTGTACGGGTTCTTGATTGTCGGTTTGCCGTTCCTCGCACCGGAGATGGCGCGGGCCCAGACCCTGATGTTCGCGTTGGGCGCGATCGCGCTGATCTACGGCGCCCTCGCGTCGCTGGTCGAACGCGACGCCAAGCGCGTCGTCGCCTACAGCTCGCTCTCGCATCTGGGGCTCATCGTGCTGGCGGTGTTCAGCGGCTCGAACCTGGCGATCGCGGGCGCGGTCGTCTACATCGTCGCGCACGGCTTGTTCAGCGCGGTGCTGTTCCTCGCGCTGGGCGCGGTCGAGCAGCGCGAAGAGACGCGCGACTTGGCGCGCTTGGGCGGCCTGGGTGCGCGTAACCCCAAGCTCGCCGGGGCGTTGATGCTCGGCGCGCTCGCGGCTTTAGGTCTGCCGGGGCTGGCGGGGTTCAGCGGCGAGATCCTGATCCTGACCGGTCTCTATCGCGCGGGCTTCGTCTGGCCGGCGCTCGTCGCGCTCGTCGCCGTCGTGCTCGCTTCGGCCTACATGCTGCGGCTGTTCCAAGGCATCATGAACGGCCCCGAAGTCCCCGACCTGCCGGAGCGGCGCGACATGACCTGGACCGAAGCGCTGGCGATCGCGCCGCTCGTCGCCGGCTTCGTGCTGCTGGGCATCAACCCGGCGCCGCTCGTCGCGCGCGCCGCAGCGCTCGCGCAGCCCGCGCCGCCCGCGCTGGTGTCGGTGCGCGCCGTCCCGGAGGACTCGCATGCTGCCGGCGCTCGCTAACATCCCGACCGGCGCTGACTACGCCGCGCTGTTGCCGGCCTTCGTCGTCGCCGTCACCCCGCTGTTGATCCTGTTCGTGGACCTGTTCTATCGCGAGAGCGGTCCGTGGCGCCGCGTCGTCGCGGTCGGTCTCGCGCTGGTCTGGCTCATCGTGGCGGGCGCGCTCCAAGCCGGACAGTATCCGCACGACTACGTCGCGTTCGGCGGGGCGTTCGTGCAAGGCGGGTTCTCGATCGTCTTGAGCGAGATCGTGATCGTCGCGACGATCGCAACGCTGCTGCTGTCGATCGGGGTCGGCCGCGACGACCAAGTGGCCGGAACGACCTCGCTGTTGCTGTGGAGCGCCAGCGGCGCGATGCTGATGTCGGGCGCGTCCAACCTGATGACGGTCTTCCTGGGGCTCGAGCTGCTCTCGCTCGCGCTGTACTGCCTGTGCGCGATGTCGACCCGGCGCACCGCCCGCGAGTCGGCGCTCAAGTACCTCATCTTGTCCTCGATGGCGTCGGGCTTCTTGCTCTACGGTTCGGCGCTGCTGTTCGGTGCGACGGGCTCGGTGGCGTTCGCGGCGCTCGCGAGCGCGACGGTGACGCCGCTGCTCGCGCTGGGCGCCGGGCTCTTCATGGTCGGGCTGGCGTTCAAGCTGAGCCTCGTCCCGTTCCACGCCTGGACGCCCGACGTGTACGAGGGTGCGCCGCTGCCGGTCACGGCGTTCATGTCGATCGTGACCAAGGCCGGGACGCTCGCCGTGCTGGCGCGCTTCGCCTACGCGGCGCTGCCGTCGGAGCATCGTGCCGCGGTGCTGCTTCCGCTCTGGGTGCTCGCCGCGCTGTCGATGCTGGTGGGGAATCTCGCCGCGCTCGCGCAGACCGACATGAAACGGCTGCTGGCGTATTCGGGGATCGCGCAGGTCGGGTACATCGTCACCGCGTTTGCCGGCACCAGCGCGCTCGGCTTGCGCTACGCGATCCTGTATCTGGCCGGCTATACGTTCATGAACCTGGGCGCGTTCGCGGTCGTCGCGCTGATGGCGCGCGACGGTGACGCGATCGTCGGCCTGCCCCGTTTCGCCGGGCTGGCCGCGCGCCGGCCGTGGCTGGCGGCAGCGATGACGCTGTTCTTGATCGGCCTGGCCGGCCTGCCGCCGACGATCGGCTTCACCGCCAAGATTCTGATCCTCACCACCACGCTGGGCGCCGGCTACGCGTGGCTGGCCGGGACGCTGATCCTCGGCACCGCGATCTCGGCCTACGTGTATCTCAAGATCGTGCGCGCGATGTTCGCCCGCGTCGACGCCGCCCACGTGCGCGACGAACGCTCGCCCAACGTGCTGCCCTGGGTCGCGGTCGCCGTGTGCGCGGTAGCGACGGTCGTCCTGGGCCTCCAACCGCTGACCCCGTCGAACATTCTGCCGCTCGTCAAATGATCACGCTGCGCGACGCGCGCGCCGACGACGAAGCGTTCGTCGCCGGACTCGTACCACGCTTCGTCGAGCACGGGGCGGCCGACGGGCACACCACGGCCGAGGTGATCGACGGCACGCGCCGGGTATTGCGCGAAGCGTTGCGCAACGGGCGGCCCGGCGCGGTCTTCCTCATCGCCGAGGACGACGCCGGCGAGCGCGCCGGCTTCGTCTATGCGGTGGTCGAATCCGACTTCTTCACCGCAGAGTCCTACCTGCACATCTCCGAGCTCGCGACGGCGCGCAGCGGCGCGGGCGTCGGCGCCGCGCTGATGGCCGCCGTCGAAGCGCGGGCGCGCGAGCGCAACTACCGCTTCGTGAGCCTCAACGTTGTCGACGAGAACGCCGCGGCGCGCCGGCTCTACGAACGGCTCGGCTACGGCCTGGGTCACCGCCACTACGTCAAACGGCTGACCTGATCCGAGCTAGACCCTCACCTTGGCGCGCCGCTTGCCGGCCGACAGTGCCAGCTCGGCGATCTGTGCGGTCAGCGGATCGTTGGGATCGGCCAGGCGTTCGAACAGCGAGAAGTGGTTGTCGTCGGTTTCGGCAAACGAGGTTTCACAATCGTGTGCGGCCCAGGCGTCGGCGAACTCGCGCCCCAGCGCCTTGAACTCCTCGCTCTCGCGGCTCCCGGTGCGCGCCAGCACGGTCGTCGGCGCGGCTGGCGAGAGCAGCGTGGGGCTCAGGGCGGCGGCCCGCGCCGCGTCGAGCCCCAACCACTCTTGGGCGAACGACGTGACGAACGGGCGCAGATCGTGCAGACCGCTCAGCGTCGCGACCGCGGCGACGGGCGCGTCGACGGCGCACATCGCCGCTAGCTGGCCGCCGGCCGAGTGACCGGCGACGACGATGCGCGACGGATCCGCGCCGTGTTCCTTCGCGTTGGCGCGCAGCCAAGCGACGGAGCGCCGCGCCTGCGCGACGATCTCCTCGAGCCGGACCGCCGGGGCGAGACCGTAGTTCACGATCGCCGTCGCGACGCCGTGCGGCGCAAAGCCGCCGGCGACGAAGGTCGCGTCGTCCTTGTGCAGCCGGCGCCAGTAGCCGCCGTGAAAGAACACGATGAGCGGCGCCCCGGTGTGCGGAACGATCAGGTCGAGCGTCTCGTCGGCGGATCGGCCGTATGGCAGGTCGCGCGCGTGCAGCGTGTGCGCGCGCAGATGGTCGCTCCAGGCGCGCCAGCGGCGGAAGAAGACGGTGACGTCGGGGACCGTCGCCGAGGCGTCGTACGGATCGGCGCTGGTCACCGCGGCAACCCGAATTGCAAGACGTCGACCTTGCCTGCAGCGTTCCAGCCGATCGTCTGTTCGATCGCCGGCGCGTGCTCGCACTCGATCTTGAACACGTACAGGGCCGCGGCGCCGTTGGTGACCTTACGGACCTGGACGAACCGGCGCACCTCGCCGAGGCGCCGCAGGCTCGCCGCCGCGTCGGCGAGCGCCGCGTCGGTGATCTTCTCGTTCAGCTCCGAGGTGTAGTGCGTGCGGTCGATGCGCCCGGCGCGGTTGGCTTCGAACTCGGCGCGCGCGCGCGCCGCGATCTCCGGCGACGGCAGCGAGGCGGCAACCGGGGACTCGGCAGGTTCGGCGGCGGCGGGCCCCTCGGGTCCGGCGTCGGCGCGCACGAGCACGCGGCCGATGGCCGAGCCCGGGATCGTCAGCGGCGCTTCGCGCGGCGGCCGCAGCTCGCGGTGCGGCGGCGCGGCGGCGAGCGCGGGGGCAGCGAGCCCGGTGAGAAGCAGGCCCACGAGCAGGCGCCGCACGATCATCGCCGGGCACTTCCACCTCGAAAGAACGGAGCCCCCCGCTTTCACGGGGGACTCATCTTTTGGCGGTATCAGCTACGGGAGATGCTGGTGAAGGTCACGCCTGGCCAGCGGCGGATCGGCCGCAGGCCGAACGCGAGTGTTCGCGCACGTTGCGCGAACACACTAGGGATGCGTCATGTTGACCGGGACGACGAACTTGTCGAAGTCCTCGCTGCCGATGTACCCCAGCGACAGGGCAGCTTCTTTGAGCGTGCTCCCGTCGTGATGCGCTTTTTTCGCGATCTCGGCAGCCTTGTCGTAGCCGATCTTGGGCGTGAGCGCGGTGACGGTCATCAGCGATTCACCGAGATACTTTGCGATCACCGGTTCGTTCGCCTCGAGCCCCTCGACCGCGTGCTCCCGGAACATCGTGCAAGCGTCCTGCAACAACCGGCACGAGTGCAGGAAGTTGTAGATCATCACCGGGTTGAACACGTTGAGCTCGAAATTACCCTGCGAGCCGCCGAACCCGATCGCGACGTCGTTGCCGAACACCTGGACGCACACCATCGTGAGCGCTTCGGACTGGGTCGGGTTCACTTTGCCGGGCATGATCGACGAACCGGGCTCGTTCTCGGGCAGGATCAACTCGCCGATCCCCGCGCGCGGACCCGACGCGAGCCAGCGAATGTCGTTGGCGATCTTCATCAACGACGCGGCCAGCGTCTTGAGCGAGCCCGAAGCGGCGACGACCTCGTCGTGCGAGGCCAGCGCTGCGAACTTGTTGGGATGCGAGCGGAACGGCAACGCCGTCAGCTCCGCGATCTTGCGGGCGGCGCGTTCGGCGAACTCAGGATGCGCGTTGAGCCCGGTACCGACCGCCGTCCCGCCGATCGCGAGATCGTAGAGGTCGTCGAGCGATTCGCGCAGGCGCTCCAGATCGCGGTCGAGCTGGCTCACGTAGCCGGAGAACTCTTGGCCCAGCGTCAGCGGCGTGGCATCCTGAAGGTGCGTTCGGCCGACCTTCACGATGTCGGTCCAGCCTTTCGCCTTCGCGTCGAGCGCGTCGCGCAGTTGCTCGACCGCGGGGAGCAGCTTGACCATCGCCTCGGCGGCGGCCATGTGCATCGCGGTCGGAAACGTGTCGTTCGAGGACTGCGACATGTTGACGTGGTCGTTGGGGTGAACCGGCTTCTTCGAGCCCATCTCGCCGCCCGCGATCTCGATCGCGCGGTTCGAGATCACCTCGTTGACGTTCATGTTCGTCTGAGTGCCCGAACCGGTCTGCCAAACACGCAGCGGGAAATGGTCCTGCAGCTTGCCGGAGATGACTTCGTCGGCGGCTTGCACGATCAACTTCGTCTTTTCGTCGTCGAGCTTGCCGAGGTCGCGGTTCACCAGCGCGGCCGCTTTCTTGAGCACCGCCATCGCGCGAATGATCTCGCGCGGCATGACGTCGCGCGGCGTCGAGTCGTCGCCGATGTCGAAATGGATCAGCGAGCGGGCGGATTGAGCCCCGTAATACTTGTCCGCCGGGACGTCGATCTTCCCCATCGAGTCGGTCTCGACGCGGGGGTGCGCGATCGAGCCGTTCGTCTGCGTGGTCGCCATAACGCCGGACGCTTCGGCGGCCCGGGGCGCGGGCACTCCGCGAGAAAGGTCGCAGTCCGGGCCCGCCCGGCGGTCGCCCGGCCGCGTTGTTCTAGGCCATCGGGGCGTCGACAATGTATACTTTAGTCGGTCCCACCCTCGGGAGGAGCGTCTTTATGCGTCTGGTGCGGCTACTCGCCGTCGTCGCGGCCCTCGTCGCGGTCCCGCTCGGGCCTGCTTTGGGCGCCGAAAAGACCATCGTCACGCAACCGGCGTCCCCCAACGACCCGGCGGTGCTCGACGTGGCGCGCGCCAAGGTCGCCGCCGGCGACACCAAGGGCGCGATCGCCGGATTGGCGCCCTACGTTGCCGATCATCCCACCGACGCCGCGGCCGGCCGGTTGCTGGGCGACCTCTACTTCCGCGTCCCCGACTTCGCCAAGGCCGAGAAGGTGTGGAAAGCGCTCATCGCAATCGACGCGACCGACCGCGATACGCACAGCCGCTTGGGCGCACTGTACGCCGCGCAAGACCGCATCACCGACTCGATGTACGAGTTCCAGCTGAGCCTGCCCAACCGCACCGGTTACGTCGGCTTGGTGATGGGTCACAAGAAGGCCGGCGATCTCCAGGCGTACATGACGACGCTCCAATACGAGACGGACTCGCGCCCGTTCGACATCGCCAAGTGGTCGGAACTCGGTCAAGCGCAGCGGGCGCTGCATCACTCTCAACTCGCCTTCGATGCCTTCAACCACGTCGTCTCGGTCCGTCCCGCCTCGTGCCCGGCGCGCGTCGACGCCGCCAACGCTCTGGTCGATCTCGGGCGGCTCGACGCCGCGATCGTCCACCTCAAAGCGTGCCTGGCCGTCGATTCGAACTACTACCCGGCGGTCGTGAACCTCGGCGAGGCCTACCTCGAGAAGAACGACTTCGTCAGCGCGCGGCCGCACCTCGATCGCGCCTTGGCCTTGCGTCCCGAAGGAAACGAGGCGCTCGTCGACATCGGCTACATCTACGACGTGCAAGGGGACTGGAAGACGGCGGTCAGCTACTACAACCGCGCGATTCGCGCCGACCCGATGCGCCCCGAGCCCTACATCGATCTCGGCTACAAGTACTACCAGCAGCGACTCTTCCCGCTCGCCGAAGCGGCGTACCTCAAGGGGCTCAGCGTCTCGGAGGACGACGGGCGGCTGCACTACATGCTCGCGGTGACCTACAACTTGCAGGGCAAGATCGCGCTGGCGCGCGACCAGTACCGCCAGGCGATCGCCTCCGAGGAGCCCATCGTGGTCCCGCTCGCGCAGCGTGAGCTGGCGCAGCTTCCACCGTAGACGACGAACGACCGTCTCGGTAGCGGCCCGGAAACGGCCGGTAACGCGCGGCCTTCGCGGCGGCCGGCGCCGGCGCGTTACGCGCCTGCTGCACAATCGTTCCGATGCACCGGATCCTGCGCGCACTTGCGGTCGCTACTTGCCTGCTCTGGCCCAGCACCGTCCTCGCCGCGGGGGCGACCGCCCCCGGCGCGCCGGCCGAGCGTCCTTTCGGGCGTCTCAAGCTGACCATCGTCGAGGTTCGCCGTGGCCTCGACGGCCTCACCGCGCGGGCGGTGGCGCATCCCGGCGAGGCGCCGACGGTCTACGCCCGGGCAGTGCTGCTCGAAGACGCCCTGCGGGATTGGGCCAGGCACTTTCCCAGCGACCCCTGGATCCCCGGCTGCGCGTTCGCGCTGGCGCAGCTGTACGGTCAGCTCGATCTTCCCGACGCCGAGACGCGCAAGAACGACGCCCTGGACTGGCTCATCGCCGCCTACCCCCGCAGCGACTACGCGCAGATGGGCCGGATCTGATCGGCCGCTGAGGCCCGCGCGGCTCGAAATACGGGCTTATGTAAAGGGTGCGTAAACTCGCCGTTTACTTTGCGTGCGGAGACCGCTCGCTGCCTCACGGCCTTGCTTGCTACCTCCGATAGTATTTGCGTCGGCTGCTGCCTCGTGGTGGGTAGCGGCGTTCCGCACGTAACGAGGAGTTTCATAGATGCGCAGCATCTCGGCGTCGTGGCTGGTCGTTCTGGCGCTCATCCTCCCGGAGGTCGCCTACGCCAAGCCGAGCGTGACACTCAAGCTCACCGGTTCGGTCGTGACCCGAGCCGTTGACGGGCACACTACGCTGACCCCCGTCGACAAGACGCAGCCCAAGACCGGCGACGAGATCCAGTACGATATCGTCGCGGCGAACGCCGGCGACTCGCCGGCGCTGCGGCTCGTACCGACCGGGAAGATCCCCGCCGGGACCAGCTACGTCGACGGGTCGGCCAAAGCGGCTCGCGCGCATCCCGAGTTCTCGCTCGACGGCGGCAAGACGTGGTCGGTCGCGCCGACCGTGAAAGTCCGTCAAGCCGACGGAACGATGGTTGTCAAGAAAGCCGATCCGGCGCTCTACACGTCGGTCCGCTTCATCGCCGACGGCGCACTCGCGGCACACGGAACGGCCGCCTACACCTATGAGGTCCGCGTCAAATGATGCGGGCCTCCTGCTTGCCCACGGAAGGGAACACTCGATCGATGAACCCGCACTTGCGGTCTCTTTTGCGCACTTGCGCCGCCGTCGTTGCGCCGGTCGTCGTCGGTCTCGGGCTCGCGACCGCCGCGCCGGCGTTCGCGAACGGTACGCCGGCCGGTACGCCGATCACCAACACCGCGACGGCGACGTACTCGGACGGCGTCAACAGCTACAATTCGCAGTCGAACACGGTCACGACGACCGTCCAAAACGCTCCGTCGATGACGATCGCGCCGCCGCAGTCAACGCCCGGCGCAAACACCGTCAGCCCCGGCGGAAACGTCACCGATACCTACACGCTTACGAACACCGGTAATGCCGCGGGCTACTTCGCTCTCTCCGGCGCGCTCGGCACAGCCAACGGCGTCACTGCCGGCCAAGGCACCTTCGTGCAGTTCGTGGTGAACGCGGGCGCGGGCAACCAGAACTTCGCCACCGTCGCGGCGGTGAACAACTACCTGCTGACCGGAAACGCCGGCGGACCGTTCCTTACGGCGATCAACGGCACGATTTCGATCAGCGTGAACTACAACGCCAACGCGGGCGCCTCGGGCACGATCACGACGCTCGTGACGGCCAACGTCACGCAGCAGGCCGGCAGCGGGACCTCGCAGCAGACCTCGACGCCCAACACCGTGGGTCAGTACAACGACCCGGTGGTCGCCGACGCGCGCATGGATCTGCAAAAGCTTGCGGTCGTGGGCGGCACGGTCGCTGCGCCGACGGTGCAGTACACCGTGCGCGCCAACAACGGCGGCAGCCGTTCGATGGTCGCGGTGAACCGCAACGGCCTTCCGGCGGGCGCCGGGATCACTGGTGCCGGCGTCATCCTCACCGACAAGATCCCCTCATACAATGCCGTGCAGCTCACGCTCAACGGCACCCCGGCGTGGGTGACGCAGCCGACCGGCGCGACGTTCATCTACTCCACCGACGGCGTGACGTGGACGGCCTCGACGGTCGGCGCGGTCTACGTCGGCGCCTTCATCCCGGCGTCGGCGATCACCGGGACGTTCGGCGCGTCGAATCCGGGCTCGTCGCAAGGCAACGTGACCGCCGGGCAGGCGCAGGCCGCGTTCACCTTCGTGATCAACGGTTCGACCGCGGCAGGCGGCGCTAACCCCACCGCGATCGACAACGTGGTCAACTCGATCTACGCCGACCAGTCGGGTTTCATCGAGGGACCCGGCATCGCGTTCCAGACGGTCACCAACAACGCCGGTGCGACGGCCGCGCAGACCGCTCCGGCGATCGCGAACGTCAACGGCACGCTGACCGGCGCGGCGCACATCCAATCCGCCTGTTCGCCGACGGCGAACTCGGTGCTCAACGGTCCCAATGGGTTCCCCGGAGCAACGGGTCCGGACACGACGACCAACACCGACTACACGGCGGTCTCGTACACCAACGGCGGCACGCTCCTGTCCGCCGTGGACGCCCAGACCGTGACCGTACCCGCAGGTGCGGCGGCGCTCACGATCGTCAACTCGCTCCAGAACACCGGCAACAAGGACGACACCTACAACCTCACCGTGGCGACGGGACCGGGTCTTACGGCGCTGCCTGCGGGTTGGACGGCGACGTTCGCAAGCGCCGGCCAGGGCGCCAGCGGAAGCTGCGGCGCGGTGGTGGCCGGAACGGTCATCACCTCGGTCTGCATTCCGTCCGGCGCGACGGTGAACTACCGGACGATCTACACGCCGCCGGCCGGCGCAACGACGTTCAACGCGTTTGCCGGGTACGGCGACGCGGTCACCGCCACGTCGACCAACGACGTCACCAAGACGAACATCACGGTCGACGAAATCTTCGTGGGCGGCTTCGTCAAGCTGGTGAAGTCGTTGCAGGCCGGGCTCGGACAGCCGTGCGCTACGGCCTCGGTCTGGACCGGCGCACCGGCCAACGTGAATCCGGGCGACTGTCTGTGGTACTCGATCGTCTACACCAACGTCGCGCCGACGGGCGGCACCAACGACATCACGCTCAACGCGACGACGGTGGTGATCACCGAAGACGGTGCGGCCTCGGGCGGCACGCAGATCGCCTACGCCAACGACTGGGCGGCGAACACCAACGGCCTCTTCGCGGTTCCGACCGACACCAACGGCGGTACGCTGGGCGGCTACAATCCGGGACCGGGTGCGGCCGGATCGTCGCGGTTCACCGACACCATCGCGGCCTTAGCTGCGGGCGCTACGGGGACGTGCACGTTCAAGGTGCAGGTCAAGTAGCACTCCGATGCGGGGATTCTTCGCGCGCCTTGGGCGCACGATGGGCCTCGCTGTATCTCTGATCGCTCTGGCGGCAGGGATCGGCGAGGCGTCCCCTGTGGCGGGCCTCGTCATCGCCAACACGGTGACCGCGCAGTACAGCGACCCCAACGGAGCGACGTACGCCGTGCAGTCCAACACCCTCTCGGTTTCGATCGCGGCAGTCTCGGCGATCGCCGTCTCTCCCAAGGAGACGGCGGTCGATCCGAGCTCTGAGGGCTATCCGATCGGCACGCCGGTCACCCGTACGTTCAGCATCACCAACACCGGCAACGTCACCGACGCCTACACCATCTCGAGCATCGTCTGCGGCGCCGGCACGATGACGTCGGCCGCGTTCGTCACGGCGAGCGCGGTCATCCCGGTCACGCCCGGGAGCACGGTCTCCCCGACGCTCCATCCGGGCGAATCGATCAAGCTGCAAGTCGTCATCGCGACAACCGGCGTAGCCGTCGGCGTGCCGTTCGCCGTCGGCGTCGTCGCGAGCTCGACGAACGCGACGACCGCGAACGGCCTTGTCACCGACACCGGGCGCGAGTTTGCCGTCGCACAGCCCGGCGCGTCGATCGCCGGCACCTCGGGACCGGCCACGGCGATCGCGAAGCTCGTGAACCAGGTGCGTTCGCATCCGGCGCGCCCCGGTGAGACGGTAACCTACTCGATCGCATTTCGAAACTACGGTGGGTCGCCGGCGACGAACGTCGTCATCGTCGACGACGTGCCGGCCGGGATTCGCGCGTTGCCGCAGACGGTTGCCGTCAACGGCGTCAGCGCCGCCGGAACGGCGACGCTGGTCGGCCAGCGCATCACCGTACGGGTCGGCACGCTAGGAGTCGGCGCATCGGACGTGGTCAGCTTCGATGCGGTCGTCGACAGCGGCTTGACGGCCGGTGCCACGTACGTGAACGTGGCGTCGCTGACCGCCGACGCGATCGGTACGATCACCACCAGCCCGGCGAGCGTCTTCGTCGGCATCTCCAACATCTGCTACGACGGCTTCGCCGGTTCCGGTGCGCCGGTGAACTCGGCCACGCTGAGCCTGCGCGATCTGCAGACGCACGCGCTCATCGCGTTGCCGCAGACCGGCGCAGCGCAAGGGCTCACGCGCGCGCCGCAGGACGCCCTGCCCCCGCCCGGCTTGCCGCCGAACACCGGAAACGCCAACCCGTTCACGACCGGCGCCGACGGTGCCTACAGCTTCGTCTTCTCGGGGCAGCAGCTGGGCACCGCGGCGGCGCCGGCGCAGTACGAGCTCGACATCACGGCGCCGAACTATCGCGACCGGCGCATCGCGATCAGCGTGACGCCGGACGCGACCGGGCTGCTGTACACTGCCGGGGTGCACGCGCTCGACGAGCAGCAGCTGGCGCGGCCGGGCGGCTTCGAGCTCGTTTCGACCAACGTCACGCTCTCCGAGGTGTTCGGTCTGCTCGGGAACGTGCCGCTGTTCGCGCCGCACCCGCTGGCGCTGTCCAAGACGGTCGACCGCGACGTGGCTTCGGGCGGCGATCGTCTGCTCTACACGCTCTCGGTGGGCAGCGACGGCGCGCAGCTCGGCGCGACGCGCGTCGTCGACACGCTGCCGGCCGGGGTGGTCTACGCGCCGGGTACCGCGCGCGTCGACGGTGTTCCGGTCGAACCCAAACGCGATGGCCGCGTCCTGACCTGGAGCTTGCCGGCGCTCAACTCGCAGCACACGATCACCTATGCCTGCGTTGTGATGCCGTCCACCGCCGACGGTGCGACCCTGGTCAACGTCGTCGACGTCGATGCGCTGGGCGGCTCCGGAACGCACGTGCACGCCGCGGCGACGGCCGACACGCGCGTCGTCGCGGGCGCGTTGGGCAATCGCATCGTGATCACCGGCCGGGTCTTCGTCGACGTCGCGGGGACGGGCCGCTTCGCCCAAGGAGATCGCGGTTTGGACGGCGTCCGCGTCTACCTCGAGGACGGCTCGTCGGTCACGACCGACCGCTACGGGCGCTTCACGTTTCCATCGGTCCACCCCGGCCAGCACGTGTTGCGCGTCGATGCGTCGACCTTGCCGGCCGGCGTGCGCGCCTATTCCGACAAGCGCTACGACAGCCCGCGCAGCCTGCAGCGCCTCTTGCACGGCATCTACGACGCCGGGCTGATGCATGACGTCAATTTTGCGGTGGAGCCGGCCGCATGACGCTGCGTCATCGCGTCCGCCGCAGCGGCGTCGCGCTCGTGATCGCGGGGTTGTTCTTTTCAACCGTCGACGTGAACCCGGCCGGCGAGATCGCCGGCGCGCGCGCGGACGAGATCGCCGCGACCGCGACCGCCGCGCCGGCGCCGGCGTCACCGCAGCCCGAGCCGTCGGCGGCAGCGCCGGCAGCGGCGGTTCAACCCAGCGCGTCGCCGGCGCCGCAAGCGTCGGCAGCCGCGGTCGCCGCGACCGAGAGCTCCGAGCGCGCGCCCGAAGGCGGCGATCTCACGCACCTCACCTTTACGGCGACCGATAGTTTGAGCGCGGCCCTGGTCGATCCGGCCGACGACGGCGTGGCCAACGGTACCTCGGCGGCGATCGAGGTCGAGACGGTGAAGGGCGCCGGCGTCGAGCTCAAGGTCGGCGACGCGGTCGTGCCGTTTTCGCGCATCGGCAAGCGCACCGTCGACGACAAGACCGGCGTCACGCGCTACACCTACTACGGCGTCACGCTGCAGCCCGGGCCCAATGCGGTCGCGCTGACCCCGGTCGGCGCGAACGGCTTCGGGCCGACGACGCATCATCGCATCTACGGTCCCGGGCGTCCGGTCACGCTGGGCGTCGTGGTGAGCGGGCCGTCCCGCGCCGACGGCGTGAGCCCCGACCTCGTCCGCGTCGAAGCACGCGACGCGTGGGGACACCGCGCGGCCGGCGGCAGCGTCGTGCAGGTCGTGCTGGTGCAAGGCGACGCGCGGCTCGAGCGCGTCGGCAGCGCCCAGCCCGCGACGTCGGTCACGCCGGTACCGCTCGCCTCCGCGTCGCCGGGAGTCGTCAACGGTACGGTCAACCGGCAGCGCGTCGACGTCGTGCTCGATGCGGACGGCCTCGCGACGGTGCGCTTGATCCCCGGCCTGACGCCGGGCGCGGTGCTGCTGCGCGCCGAATGCGGCGACGCCGCGCACGAGACGCGTCTGTTCCTCGCGCCCAACCTGCGCGCGCCGTTCGTCACCGGGCTGGTGAGCGCCGGCGCCGGCGCCGTGCCCGGGATCCCCGATGCGCCCGACGGGCAGCCCAACGGGACGAACTCTCGCCGCGGCCGCGTCGCGCTGTTCGCCACCGGTGCGATGGGCAAGTCGCTGGCGACCTTCGCCTACGATACCGCGGACACGCTGCAGCGCACGTCGGAATACGGCGGCGCGCTGGGCACCTACAACGGCGATCCCAACGACCGGCCCTATGCGACCAGCGGCGACGCGAGCACGCGCCGCGACGACGCGCTCTCGCGCGATCACCTGTTCGCGCGGCTCGACAGCGGGCGCACCACCGCGCAGTGGGGCGAGTTTCGCGCCCGCAGCGGGAGCGATTCGAGCGCCCTGGGCGGTTTCGATCAGCTCGTCGACGGCGCGAAGCTCGAACTCGGCGGCCAGACCCGCCGCGCCACGCTCTTCGCGGCGCGCAACGACGTCGGGTACGACCGGCGCGTCTTCTCGCCGACCGGCCTTGCGAACGGCATCACGCTACGGCCCAACATCGTCGTCGGCTCCGAGGTCGTGCTCTTGGCGACCCTCGATGCGCGGATCGGGACCGTCATCGCGCAGACCGCGCTTACGCGCGGCGTCGACTACTCGATCGAGTACGCCACCGGCCAGCTGCACTTCATCGACGTCCCGCTGCCCTTTGACGAGGCCTTCAATCCGCGTCAAATCGTCCTGACCTACGAGTTCGATGCGCCCGGAAGCGCCGCCCGCACGATCGGCGGACGCGCCGAAACGCTGCTCGGCCGCAACGGCGCGCTCAAGCTCGGCGTCGGTTACGTCAACGACACCACCGGCGCGGGGAACGTCGCGCTCGCGTCGCAAGACCTCAGCGGACTCATCCGCGGCGGCTCGTGGCAGATCGTGCATGCGACCAGCCGCGGCTCGCTGCTCGCGACGACGCCTGATTCGCCGTTGGCCGGCGCCGGCGGGAGCGCGTTGCACGCGCAACTCACCCGCGCGGTCGGCCCCGACCGGTTCTCGTTGCTGTTCGAGCGCACCGACGCGGGATACAACGATCCGTTCGGCGGTCTCAGCACGCCCGGACTCCTCAACGAACACCTCGTCTACGCGCACAAGTACTCCGCGGGTCTGGGTGAAGTCTCGCTCGACCTCGCGCACCAGGCCAACTCGGGGTTGGGCGACGCGGGTAGCTCGCAGACGACCGCGGCGCTGCGTTCGCGGCGTGCGATCACCAAGCGGATGACGGTAACGGCCTCGCTGGAGCGGCGCATCGCCGCGGCCGGCGCGGGCGGCCCGGCGTTGGGCTTCAACCCGGTCGGGATCTTGCCGGTGCCGGGCGCTTCCCCGCTGCCGCTCGCCCCCAGCTCCGTCGCGGCAAGCCAGTCGTCGACCCAGGCTTCGCTGGGCGTGGACTGGCGCGCGACGCACGCGCTCGACGTCAGTGTCAACCGGCTCCAAACCTTGGGTGGTCAAAACGACGCGCAGCCGGCGCAGACCGATGCGCAGATCACCTACGATCTGGGCAAAGGCGGGCGGGCGTACCTGCGCCAGCGCTGGAGCGCCGCGCCGATCCAGAGCTTCGCCGAAGCGACGCAGTCGTTGACCAGTGCCACCGGCGGCATGCGTGCGACCGAGATCGGGTTCGCCCGCCGCGTCGGCAACGCGACCAGCGTCGACACGTCGTACGTCGTCGACCATACCGCCACCGGCGGTGACGTGTATGCGTCGATGGGCGTGCGCGAGCGCATCTCGCTCGGGCTCACCAAAGGCGACGCGTTCGTGCAGCATGCGACCGCCGCGGGCGGCGGCAGCGGCGGCTTCGACCTGTACGGCCTCTCGCTGTCGTATGCCGATCCGGCCAACAAGTTCCGAGCCAGCGGTTCGGCGCAAATGCGCACCGGCAGCGCCCCGGGCGTGAGCCTCTCGTTGGCGGCGACCGGAGCGATCTCGCCTGATTTCGCGCTTTTCGCGAGCGTCAACGACGCCCGCGCGATCGGCAGCAGCCAGGCCGACGAACGGGTCGGGCTGGCCTGGCGTCCGTCGCGCAGCGACGCCGGCGTCACGCTGCTCGAGTACGATCGCCGCGACGGCACCAGCGCGCTCACCAACACCCAGAGCGGGGTGCTCTCGGCCGAGCAAGTGCTGCGCGTGCGCAACCGCACCGAAATCGTCGGACGCTACGCCTACAAGCTCGACGGCGATTCGTACTACGCCGCGCACAGCTCGCTGGCCGGGCTGCGCATCGATCAGAAGATCGGCTCGCGGCTCGACCTCGGGGCGGAAGTGCGTCGCGCGAACGTGGTCGGAATCGAAGGCGCCGACGCGACCGCCGTCGCAGTGGAAGCCGGCGTGCGGCTTGGAGACAGCGCGCGGGTCGGCGTGGGATACAACGTGCGCGGCAGCGCCGATCCGTCGCTGGCCGCGGCGCCGGTGCGACGCGGCTTCTTCGTGACCCTCACCAGCGTCGTGGATCGTCTGTTCGGCTGGGGCAAGCACTGATGCGCCGCGCCGTAGCGGCGCTGGTCTCGCTCGCCTTGACCGCGACGCTGGTGGTCGCGGTGCGCGAGCCGGCCCGCGCCGCCGCGCTGTGCGCGACGCCCGGCCGCGACGGGTCGCCGACCATCACAGGCGTCGTCAACACCTATTGGAGCGGCTCCGCCAACGCCGCCGCTGCGGCGACGTCGATCACGGTCGCCGCGCATGCAACCGGCGACGCCGGCGTCGCGATCGCGAACGGCGACCTGCTGCTGGTCATCCAGATGCAAGGCGCGACGCTCAACACGACCAACACGTCGTCGTACGGCGACGGCAGCGGCAGCGGCGCGCTCTCGACGACCGCCGGAACCTACGAGTACGTCGTCGCGACGGGTGCGCTGGCGACGACCGGCGGAACCGTCAACGTCAAGGGAACCAACGCCAACGGGCTCATCCACGCCTACACCACCGGCGCCGGCGCATCGTACCAAGTCATCCGCGTCCCGCAGTACATCGCCCCGACCGTCGGAGGCGCGCTGGCGCCGCTGGCCTGGAACGGCACCGCCGGCGGCATCCTGGCGATCGATGCCGACAACCTGCTCTTCGGCAACGGTGCGACCGTGACCGCCAACGGCAAAGGGTTTCGCGGCGGACAAGGCCGCGCCAAAGCCGGCGACGCGACCGCCGCCAACGGCGACTACGTCAACGTCGACACGAAGAACGCGCACGGGATCAAGGGCGAAGGCACCGCCGGCACGCCGGGACTTGTCTACACCGGCGGCGTCGGATCGACGGTCACCGATACCTATCCCGCCGGCGGCGACACCGGCCGCGGCGCCCCCGGCAATGCCGGCGGCGGCGGCGCGGACGCCAACGTCGCCGCGAACGATCAAAACACCGGCGGCGGCGGTGGAGGCAACGGCGGCGCGGGCGGCGGCGGCGGCAAATCGTGGAGCTCCGACATCGCCGACGGAGGCAAAGGCGGAACGTTCGCGCCGTCGGCCGCGCAGATCGTGTTGGGCGGCGGCGGCGGCGCCGGCTCGCGCAACAACGGCAGCGGCTTCGACTCGTCGGGCGGGACGGGCGGCGGGATGGTGCTCATGCGCGTCGCGGGGCTGAGCGGCGGCATCACGATCACCGCGAACGGCACCATGGGCGTCGATCCGCAGAACGACGGTGGCGGCGGCGGCGGCGCCGGGGGCACCGTCATGGTCACCGGGCTCGCGAACTTCGCCGCCGTGACCGTTACGGCGAACGGCGCCAACGGGACCGACGCCGACGTGCTCAACGGGGGCGGAGCGGCGCACGGGCCCGGCGGCGGCGGCGGCGGCGGCGTGCTCGTCCACAGCGGCGGCGTCGCGGCGACGCTCAACGGCGGCGCCGCGGGCGTCACCGACGGCTCGCCCGATCCCGACGCGCACTACGGCGCATCGGCCGGCGCGGCGGGCCAGACGTTCATCCTGGGCGCGGGCAGCGTCCCGGGCGCATCGTCGGGTGCGGAGTGCGGTTCCTCGGGCGGGACGATCTTCATCGGACCGGTCGGTGCGCCGCAAGCCACCGGGAGCTACGACGGCAACGTCGCGACGACCAACAACAACGATTTCGTCGAGAAGTCGTTTGCGCCGCCCGCGTTCAACGCCGTCAACAGCTCGACCGTCGTCGGGACGCCCAACGGCAACAACTACAACGCGGCGGTGAGCGGGATCGCGATCCGGCATCAGGTCCGCAACACCGCGGGCGCGGGCGGAAACTTCATCTTCTACGCGCAAGCGCCCAGCGCGGGCGGGAGCTGGACGGTCGCGGTGTACAACGACGCGGCGGGCTCGCTGGGCGCCCAGATCGCCGGGACCGCGAGCGGGAACTCATACACGACGACCGCGACCATGGCGATCGGGGCGGGCGGCAATGCGTTCGTGTGGACGGTCTACTCGGCTCCCACCGGCCTGCAGGCCTTCAACCGCTTCGACGCGCTCGTCGCGGTGATCGATGCCGCCACCAACAGCAACAACAACGAAGTGCACGACGAGCTCTACAGCGGCTACGTCGTGCAGACCAAGTCGTACTCGATCACCTCCACCGGCTGCTCGGGCGGCGTGCCGGCGGGGACGTGGTGTCCGGGCGCGACCCTGCAGTACACCGTCGACGTTCGCAACATCACCGTCGCCGCCAATGGCACGACGCCGGCGTCGGCGACGCTGACGGCCAACACGCTCACCGTCACCGACGACGGCTCGAACCTCAACTCCTGGGCCAAGGACGGTGGGTATCTCAACACGCCCGGCGCCTCGTCGGGCGGCACCGCGCCGACGACGATCACGTACTTCTACAACGCGACGAGCAACACGACGTTCCCGGCGAATTACAACACCACCAACAAGGTCTTCAAGGTCGTCGCGGTGTGGACGACGCTCACGGCGGCGCAGAACTCGCAGCTGATCTTCACCGCGGTCCAGTTCTGATGGCGCAGCCGGCTCTTACCTCCGTTGCGCGATGGCTTCTATCTCGACGCGCGCCCCGCGCGGCAACGCCGCGACCGCGACGGTAGAGCGCGCCGGCATCTGCGTGCCGGGGAACGACTGGCCGTAGACGGCGTTCACCGCCCCGAAATCGCTCATGTCGACGAGGAAGATCGTCGTTTTCACGACCTCGGCGAAGGTTAGACCGCCGGCGGCCAACACCGCGGCGAGGTTCGCCATGACTTGCCGCGCCTGCGTCTCGATGCCGCCGTCGACGAGCTCGCCGGTCGCGGGGTCGAGGCCGATCTGACCCGAGGTGAACACGTACGCGCCTGCCGCGACGGCCTGCGCGTACGGCCCGATCGCCGCGGGGGCGGCCGTCGTGTGGAGCGTTTCGCGCGCGCTCATCCCGGGGAGGTCGCCGTGGCCGGCTCTGCCTGCGCGAGATCGGTGGGCGGCGACATCGTCCCCTTGTAGCGCCCTTGCTCGGGGCCGACGCCGAAGTTGGTCTTGCGCAGCTCGGTGATGCGCGCCAGCTCGGCCGCGGTAAGCGCCGGCGTGTCGGGTGCGGCCGCGAACTCGCGCAGCTGCGCTGCGTCGTAGATGTTCGGCAGCACCGTCATCACGCGCGGCTCGGCGAGCAGCCATTGGAGGGCGGCTTGCCCCAGCGTGCGGCCGGGCGCCTCGAGGAAGCGCAGCGTCTCGACTTTGCGAACGCCGTTGATCAGCCATTGGCGCGGGCGGTGACTGCGGTGGTCGGTCGGCGGGAAGACGGTGTCGGCGGTGTAGCGGCCCTCGAGCATCCCCGAGCTGTGCGGGACGCGGATGAAGTAGGCCGTGTCGGCGTCGAGCTCGCGCGCCGCGGCGACCATCTCGTCGCCGGGGAACTGCTCGAGCAGGTTCCAGATCATCTGAACCATCGGCGCGTTGACGCGCGCGGCTTCGATCCCTTCCCACAACCAGCCGATCGCGGGTCCGAGCGCGATGCCCCAGGTGCGAATCTTCCCCTCGGCTTTGAACTGCTCGAGCAGCGCGACGAGGGCGCCGTCGTGCACTTGCTCCAGGCGCGCGTTGTGCATCTGGTAGATGTCGACGTAGTCGGTTTGCAACCGCCGCAGCGACTGCTCGAGCGCGTAGCGCACGAACTCGGGCGAGAAGTCCTGTTCGATCTCGTTCTGCCCTTTGCGCTCGCCCGCGTGGTGGTACCAGTCGTACCCGAACTTGGTCGCGTAGACGACGCGCTCGCGCCGGTCCGCGAAGGCCTTCGCGAGCTGCTCCTCGCTGCGGCCGTTGCCGTAGGTGTCCGCCGCGTCGAACGTGGTGACGCCCAGGTCGAGCGCCTCGTGCATGAGCGCCACCGCGTCGTCGTCGCTGTTCTCGCCCCACCATCCGGTGGAGGTCGTCCAGAGGCCGAAGCCGACCTCGCTAACGGTGACGTTGGTGTTCGGGAGCGTGCGGTACTTCATGCCAGCCTTCGACGAGCTCGGGACTACGAGGGAAGTACCATGGTTTCGGGGCCCGGGAACGGCGGCCCCGCCCGCGAGCCCTTCGGCAGAGCTCAGGATTGAAATTGAAGTTTAAGAGGGAGCGGGCGGCTAAATCGCCCGAATCGTGACATCGCAGGATGACGACTTCCGGGCGGCCTTCGAGCGCGTCGGCGCGTGGATCGACGACTACTACAACGACCCGCTGCGCTATCCGGTCCTCTCGCGCGCCCGCCCCGGCGATCTGATCGCGGCGCTGCCGGCCGAGGCGCCGCTCGAGGGCGAACCGTTCGAACGGATTTTCGCCGACTTCGAGCGCTGCATCATCCCGGGTATAACGCATTGGAACCACCCGCGTTTCTTCGCCTACTTCGCGATCAGCGCGGCCAAGGTGACCGTCCTGGCGGAGGCGTTGGCGGCGGCGCTGGACGTGAACGCGATGCTGTGGCGGACCTCGCCCGCGGCGACCGAGCTCGAAGACGTGACGCTGGGCTGGCTGCGCCGGATGCTGGGGCTGCCCGACAGCTTCCACGGCATCGTCTACGACACGGCCTCGATCGGCGGCTTCACCGCGCTGGCGGCGGCGCGTGAAGCGCTCGGCCTCGACATTCGCGCGCGCGGGATGGCGGGGCGTAGCGATCTGCCGGCGCTGCGCGTGTACGTGACCGAGCACACCCATTCGCACGTCGAAAAGGCTGCGATCGCATTGGGCATCGGCCGCGACAACGTCGTCGCCGTCGCCGTCGACGAGAACTTCGCGATGCTTCCCGGCGCGCTCGCGCGCGCGATCGATGACGACCGCGCAGCCGGGCGGCTCCCGATGTGCGCCGTGGCGACGGTGGGAACGACGTCGACGACGTCGACCGATCCGGTCGGCGCGATCCGCGCCGTCACGCGCGAGCGTGGCGTGTGGCTGCACGTCGACGCGGCCTACGGCGGACCGGCGGCGATCCTGCCGGAGTTCCGCTGGCTGCTCGACCCCGCGCACGACGCCGACTCGATCGTCGTCAACCCGCACAAGTGGCTGTTCGTCCCGGTCGATCTCTCGGTGCTGTACGTGCGCGATCCCGAGCTGCTGCGCCGCACCTTCAGCCTGGCCTCCGACGTGCTGGTGACCTTCGAGAGCTGCGTCCACAACTACATGGACTACGGCCTTCAACTGGGCCGCCGCTTCCGCGCGCTCAAGCTCTGGTTCGCGCTGCGCAGCTACGGCGTGCGCGGGATGCAAGCGCGGCTGCGCGCGCACATCGCGATGGCGCAAGAGCTCGCCGGTTGGATCGCGGCGGCGCCCGGCTGGGAGATCGCCGCCGCGCATCCGCTCTCGGTGGTGTGCTTTCGGTACGTTCCCGACCCCGCGCTCGATCCGCCCGCGGTCGATGCGCTCAACCTCGCGATCATGGACGCGGTCAACGCGACGGGCGAGGCGTTCTTGTCGTCGACGCGGCTGCACGGCCGGCTCGTGCTGCGCATCGCGATCGGCAACGAGCGGACGACCCGCGACGACGTGCGCGCCGTCTGGGAACTGCTCGCGCGCGCCGCCGGCGTGCGTTAACGCAAGCTTTACCCCTATGTAGGGCCGTACGCGCGTTCGCATACGACCGGTCGCTCCGCGAACGGGCGTCCGGAATGCTCGCGGAGGGCCACGTGCAAGGCAGGCCGGGTGACCCGGACGGCGTCAACGACGCGCTGGCAGATCTCGGGGGCCCGGCGGCTCGCGCTCGAACACGACCGCCGCGACGAGGCTGCGCGCTGCGCCCAGTGCAAAGCGCCGCCGTTTCGTGGGTTCGGCGATCATCGCGCGCTGCGCGCGTGGATCATCGAGCATCGCGCCGCGCTCGCCGCGGAGCTGCGCGACTACTTTCGCAAGAACCCGGAGCTGCACGCGCGGCCCGAACGCTGGTTCGGCCTGCTTACACCGTACCTGCGTGCCGAGGTCGCGCTGGCGTGGGAACGCTCGCAGCTCGCGCCGGCAGGCGGAATCTCGCTCGAGCGCATGGCCGCCGTCGATGCGGCCGACGGCGCGCAGATCTCCGACGAGCTGTACGCGTTCGTCGTCGACGGTTTCGTCGCGCTCGTCTGCGCGCCGTGCCGCGGAGCGCTCGATGCGCCCGCAGCGCCGGCGGCGATCAGACGGCGCTACGCGAATTGGTTTTTCGACGGCGACATCGACGCCGCTGCGACGACGGATCCGGTGCGCATGCTGCTGCTCGACGCAGCGATCGCGCACTGCTGCGCCGAGCAGCGCGTCGCCTCAGAAGGCTGAGAAGAGCGCCCTCACGTTGGTCTGGCCGCAGTCCGCGGCATCGTCCTGGGCGCGCGCGTCGGGGACGCGCACCAGCGTGACGACGTGCGAGGTGGCGATCTCGGCCCGGTGCGCGACCACCCCGTCGCAGCGCAAGTCGACCCCGACTTCCACGAACGGGCTGCGCGACGCCACCGCCGAGCGGATGCGCTCGGCATCGCCCTCGTCGACGAGGTAGGTTCCCTTGGTCAGAAAGACGGTGTACTGCGGCATCGCTCCAGCGATCCTACCTTTGGAGGGCCCGCGGGTTCTACAAAGTTTTCCGGAACTTCGACCGGCGCTTGTGGACCCGCTGTGGAGGCGCGGCCGAAATCGGCGCGGCGCACGCGCCAGGAACGCAGCCCAAGCAGCCGAAGCGCGAGGGATGATGGTCTTCGATCACGTCGACCTGCGGGTCGCCGACGTCGCACGCTGCAAATCATTTTACGACGCCTTCTTGAAGGAATACGGTTTTCGCGGCAAAGCCCAGCCCGACGGTTCTCAGCTGTACTACCGCCTCGAGGAGCGCGCGGTGCGCGAGGTGATCGTCCTCAACGGCACAGCCGATCACCGTCCCAACGCGAACCGGCTCGCGTTCTTCGCGGCGACGCGCGCCGATGTCGATCGCATCGCGGCGGCCGCGCAAAGCGCCGGCGCGCGCGCGTACGAAGCGCCCGGCGCGTGCCCGGAATACACGGCGTCGTACTACGCGGCATTTTTCGAAGATCCCGACGGCAACCGGCTCGAAGTCGTCTGCCGCTGAGCAAGCCCTGCCTAGAACGTGCGCAGGTAGGCTTCGCGCTCCCACGGGTGCACCGCGCGGCGGTAGCTTTCGTACTCGGCCAGCTTCGCGTCGCGAAACGCGTGGTAGATGTGGTCGCCGAGCGCGCTGCGAATCACCAGGTCGTCGTCGAGCGCCGCGATCGCTTGGCGCAGCGACTTGGGGAGCATGCGAATGCCGTGCTCCGCGCGGAAGCGTTCCGACAGCTCGTACGTCGATCCGGTGAACGGATCGCCGGGCAGACTGCGCGCCCGGATGCCGTCGGCGAGCGCTTCGACCAGCACCGCCAGCGCGAGGTACGGGTTGCAGCACGGATCGGGGCTGCGCACTTCGAGCAGCGGCGGTTCGTCGCCGAACGACGGCGGGACGCGCACCAGCGCGTTCGCGCTGCGATGCGACCACACGGTGTAGACCGGCGCATCCCACGCGGCGACGAGACGCTTGTAGGAGTTCACCGTCGGATTGCACACGGCGGTGAAGCCCGGCGCGTGGTCGAGCAACCCGGCGATGGCGTGCAGCCGCACCGCTTCGTCGACGTCGCCCAGCGCGAAGTAGACGTGCAGCCCGCTGCCGGCCGACGCTTCGAGCGGCTTGGGCATGAAGGTCGCGTGCAGGCCGCGGCGCTGGGCGACGCGGCGCACCACGTTGCGCACGGTGAGCAGCCGGTCGGCGATGGTGAGCACGCCGGCGGCGGCGAGATCGAGCTCGTGCTGTCCGGCGCCGTGCTCGTGGTGCGCGCTCGAGATCGGAATCCCCATCGCTTCGAGCGCGGCGCTCGTGTCGAGGCGCGCCTCTTGCCCGCGGTCGCTCGAGGAGAAATCGAAGTACGAGCCCGCGTCGGTCGTCCGGGTCGTCGGCGAACCGTCGGGCGCGAGCTCGAAGAGATAGTACTCCACCTCCAACGCGGCCGCGACGCGTCCCAGCACGTCGCCGGCGTCTTCGAGAACGCGCTTGAGCGTCGTGCGCGAGCAGCCTTCGAACGGCGTGCCGTCGGGCATCGCGATGTCGCACAGGATCCGCGCCTCGACTTGGCCTTCCTCGACCCACGGCAGCACGGTAAACGTGGTCGGGTCGGGACGCAGGATCATGTCGACTTCTTCGCCGCGTACGAACCCGTCGATCGAGCCGCCGTCGAAGGTAACTTTGCCGTCGAACGCATCCTCGAGCCCGGTGGCCGGGATCGAGATGCTCTTCTGCACGCCCAGCACGTCGACAAACGCGAGCCGGACCCAGCGCACGCCGCGTTCTTTCGCGGTTGCCATGGCTACGCGCCGCGCGGCCGCCGCGTCCTTCACCGTCGTCAAGGTCACTGGTCAGCCGTCGAGCGCGTCGACGGCGAGCGCCGCGCGAACGGTGAGCTGATCGTGCGGCGAATCGAGGTCGAGCCGCCCGATCTCGCCGATCTGGCGCAAACGGTAGAAGACGGTGTGGCGGTGCACGTTGAGCCGCGCGGCGGCCTCCTTGATGTTCTGCCCCACGTCGAAGAAGAGTTTGAGCGTGCGCACCAGCTCGGTCTGGTGTTTGTCGTCGTAGCCGCGCAGCGGATCCAGCACGCGGGTCGCAAAGGCGCGCCAGTCCTCGCGCGTTGCGCCGGTGCGGTGGAGCAACGGGTAGACGCCCAGGTCGTCGTACGGCATCACGCGCCCGCCGCCGAACATGCGGCGTGCGATGATCATCGCCTCGCGCGCCTCGTCGACGCTGCGCGCGACGCCGATCATCTCGGCGTGGCGGCCGATCCCGCCCACCACCTTCACCTCGAGCCCCGCTCGCTGCATCCCGCGCGGGATCATCGTCGCGGCCGTGCGCGCGTTGGCCGCGTCGACCTCGAGCGGCGCCGGTACGAGGAAGAAGAAGCCGCCGCCGCGCTCGACCACGACCACATCGCCGGTGCGGGTGCCCAGCGTGTCGAGACAAACGCGCCGGATCTCGGCGTTCTTCTGCATGGCGATGGTCTCGTCGAGGCC
Organism: Vulcanimicrobiota bacterium; assembly: GCA_003140215.1. Lineage (GTDB taxonomy): Bacteria > Vulcanimicrobiota > Vulcanimicrobiia > Vulcanimicrobiales > Vulcanimicrobiaceae > Vulcanimicrobium > Vulcanimicrobium beijerinckii. Next base: position 1,380,065 of record PLJL01000004.1, read on the forward strand.
CTCGCCCTCGACGGCGACCGCGACGTAGCCCGGGGCGAGCGCGATCCCGCGCGCCTGCGCGTCCTCGCGCGCTTCGAGCGGGTCTTCGTAGGCCCGGGCCAGCAGGCGGTCCCAGAAGCCGCGGCGCCGGCCGCGGCCGCCGCCGGCATCGCGCGAGAGCTCGACTGCGATCTGCGCCGCCGTGAGCCGGATCAAGCCGGCCCGGTCGTCCGAGACGCGCGCCGAGAACGGGAAAACCGAGAGCCAGCCCAGCCGCGCCTCGCCGGCGCGCAACGGATACGCGCGCGCGTTCGAATCGGCCGGCGGCGTCAAAGCGACGCCTTCGTCGCCGGCCGTTCCGGCCGGCAGCAGGTCGCGTACCGAGGGCGGGATCGGGCGTTCGCCGGTTCCGGCGACGGCGAGGTGGCGCCACTGGGCGTCTTCCACGAGGACCGCGGCATCGATGGCGCCCGCGAGGTGGGCCGCCAGAGCCGGTGCACCGCCGCCGCTCGCGGCGACGCGCGCCAGCGCCTCGGCGTACGAGAGCAGCGTTTCGGATCGATCGCGGCGCAATGGCCGGGCGGGTACCACGTTATCGTCCTGCACCGGTCCGGCGACAGTTTCCGCGCCGAGAACGCTCTCCTGCGGCCGGAAGGAGCGCCGGCGGCGCCTCGGAGCCTCGGCGTTCACCATTTGCACAACGCGAAGCTCGCAGCGTATCCCATCCGTCCCGCGAGGAGCCTGTCCATGCGCGTTCTGCTGCCGATCGCAGGCACCCCTGGCAGGCTGTAAAGGGAAGCTATCTAGGCGTAGCCGCAAGCGACCGATTGGCAAGCCTTCGTAAAAAAGCGCTCCGGCCGGGCACCGATGTGGAATGCTGTCCGCTGGGACCTCAACGGAACGAGGCTCGGGAGAGGCAGCCATGGACCGGCGCGTGCGCGAGCATGATTGAGACGATCCCGCCGCAGCGCGTCATGCGGCGGGCCGTTCCGCTTGTCGCCGGCGCGGTTCTGCATCGCTTGACGGAGGCCGCGCGCAAGCCGTTGGCGGTCGTCATGGCCCCGGCCGGCTTCGGCAAGAGCACGCTGCTGCGGGCATTCGCCGCGACGCGCCGCTCCGCCGTGAGCATCGATGTCGCCGCGGGCGCAACCTTCCGTGACGTCGTGCGGGACCTGTGCGACGCGCTGGGCCCGCTCGCGCCTGGGGCGCGACTGGCCTTTGCCAGCGCGTACGGCCGCGCCGCGGAGCGCGGACAACGGGCCGAGCCGCTGGCGCGCTGGCTCGCCTCGTACCTCGAGCGGCGCGACCTGACGCTGATCGCCGACGGCGTCGAAAGCTTAGGCGACGAGCTGGCCTTGTGGGCCGACTTCGTAGAGGCGCTCGTCACGCACGCCCGTGACGTCAACGTCGTCCTGGGCGCCCGCGAAGACGCCGATCTCCCCGTCCCGCGGTGGTTCGCCCGTGACCTCATGGCGATGCCGATCGCCCGGCCCGAGCTGCGCTGGACGGTCGACGAAGCGCGCGCGCTGGCCGCACAGCTCGGCACGCTACCCACCGGCCGGGCGTTGCAGGGCGTCGTGGAAGCCTCGGGCGGGCGGGCGTTCGACATCGTCTACTGGCTGCGCACCGGAGCGATGCCGGCCGCGGGCGCGGACCCGTCGCAGACCTTGCTCGGAGCGCTGAGCACCGACGAGCGCGGATACGTGATGCGAACCTGCCTGCTGCACCGCATCGACGACGCGGTGCTCGCGGCCGCGGAGCTGCCCGCGCACCTGATGCTCGATCCCAACTCCCGGCTCGGGCCGCTCATCGTGCACAAGGCGCCCGACGGGTTCCGCTACGACGACAAATTGCGCGCGCGCGCCGAGCACGCGCTGCGCGAGGACGTCGCGGCGTTCGACGCGATCGCGCGCCGGTCGGTGCGCGCACTCGAGGCCGTCGACCGCATTCGCGAAGCGCTCGACGTCGCGCGCTCCGTGCCCCTGCCCGACGAGCTGCGGCGGCTGTTGCATCTCCACGGCCCCAGCCTGGAGGATCGCGGCGACGTCGACGCCGTCGAGAACGCGCTCGAGCTGCTCGAAGACAGCGACGACGACGACGCGGTCGTGCTGCTGCTGCGCGCGACGCGCGAGTCGCGCCTGGGGCGCAGCGATATCGCCGAAGCCTGGTTCGGCCACGCGCTGCGGCGCGCCGAAACGCAGCGCGTCGCGGCGGAAGCCGCGTACCGGTTGGCGCGCGAGATGGTGCGCCGCGACCGGATCGACGCCATCGAGCTGCTCGAACCGTACGCTGCGGACACCGAGCTCGCGCCCGAGCAGCGCGCGGCGATCCTTTCGGTGCTCGCCGAGGCCTATCTGGTCGCGCGCCGGCTCGACGATGCGCGCACGGCGCTGCGAGGCGCGCTCACGCTCGCGCAGCAGCTCGATCTGAGCTCGCGCGCGCACGTCTACACGCGCGCATCGTACGTGGAGCTGTACGGCGGCGATCGCGAGCGCGCGCGCGACTACGCGACCATCGGGGCGCAGCTGGCCGAGGAAGCCAACCTGTACGTGGTCGCCTTCGGCGCCTACAGCGTGCTCTACAACGTCGCATACGACGACGCCGGGCCGTCCGAGAGCTTGATCTACTTGGACCGGCTGGGCGACTGCGCGATCCGGTCGGGCAACCTCGATTTCCATCTGTACGCGGTCGCCGCGGCCTACGAGCTGCACGTCGAACGCGGCGATCTCGGCGCGATCGAGCGGCTCGAGCGCGACCTGCGCGAGTTCGACGTACAGTACGCGGCGTCGGCGACGCTGCAGGGTCTGCTGCCGTCACGCGCGATGGTCACCGCCTGGTCGGGGGAGTTCGCGTCGGCGTACGAGGTGCTCGTCGCCAGCGGCAACCAGCAGGCCGACCCCGAGCGCGAGGCGCTGCGCTGGAGCGAGATCGCGCTCTACGCCGCTGCCGCCGGCCTGCTCGACGAGGCGGTGGGCGCATTGGCGCGCTGCTCCGAAGCGTCGTCGCGCGCCGATGCGCGCTCGCAGCACACCGTCCGCGCCACGATCCTGGCGCGCCTCGCGGCGACCCTCGCCGGCGACCGCGACCAGCTGCCGTGCACCGACGCGCCGGCGAACCCGCGGCTGGGCGCCTTGGTCCGGGCGGTGAACGCCGTCGCCGCGTTGCGGCACGGAGCCGAGGGCGGCGAAGCGTTGCTCGACGCGCTCGAAGACCTCAGCGATCACGAGTTCGCCGGGATGGCGAAGCTGCTGGCCGCATTGCCGGGGCCTGAATGAGCGTCGCCGCTTTGGCCGCCGGAATCGCCGGCCGCGAACGCGAGGCCAGCGCCGCGTTGCGCCGCCGCTTCGCGCGCGAGCACGCACCGCTGGCGGTCGGGGCGGTGGTCGATGCTTTCGTCCGCCGTGCCGCGGGTTGCGGAACCGAGGAAGGCTACGACGAGCTGCAGGCCTGGCTGCGCGCGGTCTGTTCGGCATACGGCGACGTGCCGGGACTGCGCGGCATCCTGCTCGAGCTGCCGGCGGCGTTGGCCGGGACGATGCCCGAGAGCGGACCGGCGGCCGCCGAGACCGATGCGCTCGCCGCCGCGGTGGCGACGACCGTGGCCCGGTGCTGGCGCCCGTTGCGGCGCGAGCAGCACGAGCCGCTCGACGAGATCGACAGCCGCATCGACGCGCTGGTGGTGCGCCTCGAGACGAAGGATCTGCTGACCTCCGAACACTCGCGGGCCGTCGCGGCCTGGTGCACGCGCCTGGCCCGGCGGCTCGGGCTCGCCGCCGCCGAGGTTACCTTCGCGGCGCGTTGCGGGCTGCTGCACGACATCGGCAAGGTCGTCACGCCCTCCGAGGTGCTCAACGCACCGCGGGCGCTCGACGAGCGCGAGTGGGTGATGATGCGGGCCCATGCGGCCGCGGGCGAGGGGATCGTCCGCGGCATCGGGGAGCTGCGCGTCTTCGCGCCGGCCGTGCGCAGCCATCACGAGCGGCTCGACGGACGCGGCTACCCCGACGGGCTCCCGGCCTCGGCGATCCCGCTCATGGCCCGGATCGTCGCCGTCGCGGACTGCTTCAACGCCATGATCGGCCGGCGGCCCTACCGCTTGCCGATGGCGCCGCCGCGGGCGCTCGAGGAGCTCACCAAGAACCGCGGGACGCAGTTCGACCCCGAAATCGTCGACGCAATGGTCGATGTTGTGTTAGGACTTTAGACCTCCCCAAAAATGGGGTATACTCAAGTCCAGCCGTAGGAGTTAGGCAGCGTCGAAGGCCGGGCCGGGGCCGCCGCGACGCACCACCATGGATGGAGGGGACGACTTGAAACAGGCAAACGGCCTGATGGCTTTCGCCGCGGCGGCGCTGCTCACGGCGTGCGCGCAGGGCACGGGATCGGTGCTCCCCTCGATGGGTTCCGACCGCACTCCGAGCACCCTCAAGGCCGTCCCGATCCCGGCGACGACCCCGACGCCCTCGCCCGGTTTGCTAGGCGGCGTCCTCAATCTCGTGGGCGGCCTGGCCTGCGGCGTCACGTTGGGGGTCACGTGCCACATCCTGCCGGGCGCCGGCCCGCAAGGGCTCGCCGCGGGGACGCCGGCCGGCCAGCTGCCCGGCTTCCACCCCAACGATCTGCGCGACGCCTACAACCTGCCGTCGACGGGTGCCGGCGCGGGGCAAACGATCGGGATCGTCGTCGCTTTCGACAACCCGGACATCGAGGCCGACCTCAGCGTCTACCGCGCGAAATTCGGGTTGCCGCCGTGCACAACGGCCAACGGGTGCTTCAAGAAGCTCGGTCCCGGGCTGCTCGGCGCGGTCGTAGCGGGCAACGAAGGCTGGGGGCAGGAGAGCTCGCTCGACGTCGACGTGGCGTCGGCGGTGTGCCCGAACTGCAAGATCATCGTCTCCGAAGCGCCCTCCGACTCACCGGCGGCGCTGCTGGCCGCGGCGCGCGTCGCGGTGGCCTACGGCGCGACCGTGGTGAGCAATAGCTATAGCCTTGCCGAGTACCCGGCCGAGGCTGTCGACGACGCGGCGTATGCGATCGGCGTCCCGTTCGTGGTCGGCGCCGGCGACTCGGGCGCCGGGGCGCAATGGCCGGCGGCCTCGTCGCACGCGATCGCGGTCGGTGGAACCTCGCTGGCTCGCGATACCAGCGCGCGCGGCTGGAGCGAGAAGCTGTGGTCCCTGTCGGGCGGCGGCTGCAGCAAGCACATCGCCAAGCCCGCCTGGCAGCCCAGCGACGGGTGCGCGGGTCGCAGCGCCAACGACGTGGCCGCATTCGCCGATCCCAATCCGGGCGTCTCGGTGTACGACAGCTACTTGTCGCACGGCGCCGGCTGGCGTACCTACGGCGGCACCAGCGTCGCCGCTCCCATCGTCGCCGGCGCGATCGCGCTGGCCGGCAACGGCACGACCGATCTGCTCGACGCCGGCTACATTTACGGCCACGCGAGCGCGCTGCATGCGATCGGCGGCGGGTACAACGCCGTCGCCGGCAACGGTTCGCCCGACGGCGTGGGCGCCTTCTAGTGGCACACTAGCGCCGCGCCGGCTTTGCGGGCGGCCTCATCCGCCGCCCGTGATTTGGCGCAGCGCGTAGTATGCGGCCAACGAGCCGATGGCGATCGCGGTCGCGACGGCGACGGCGTTGAGCCACGCCGAGTTGACGTGTTTGCCCATGACCTTGCGCCGGTTGATGACGACGAGCATGAGAACCAGCTCGAACGGCAACAGGACGCCTTGGAGTACCTGCGCGTACACGATGAGCTTGAGCAGCGAATCGTACGGGACCACGACGACGAGCAGCGCGCCGAGCAGAATCGCGCCGCCGAAGAGTGAGTAGAAAACGGGTGCTTCGCGGAAGCGCCGGTCCAGCGACGCTTCCAGGCCGAAGGCTTCGCACACGATGTACGCAGTGGCCAGCGGAAGAACGGCGGCGGTGAAGACGCCCGCGTTGAGGATCCCCAGCGCGTAAATCGACTCGGCAAACGAGCCCGCGAGCGGCCCCAGCGCGCGCGCAAAATCGGCGGCCTGCGCGGTGGCCAGGTCGAGCGGCGGTTTCCCGGCGTGCAGCGCCGCGCGATGGATCGTCGCGGCGTTCGCGATGATCATGAAGCCGGCCAGCACGATCGCGAGGATCGATCCAACGATGATGTCCACGCGAATCGCGGGGAGGTCGCGCGCCCGCGAGCCCTTGTCGACAACCTGCGACTGCAGGTAGAACTGCATGTAGGGCGAGATCGTGGTGCCGATCAATCCGACCACGGTGAGCAGAAACGCTTGGGTCGGAACGATCGTCGGAACGAAGGTGTCGTGCGCCACCTGTCCCCAGTCCGGGTGCGCCAGGTAACCGGAGCCGATGTAGCACAGATACATCAACGAGAGCACCACGAATACGCGCTCGACGATCTTGTTGGGCAGGCGCAGCACGAGCAGTGTCACGACGAGCACGGCGACGGGGATCGCGATGAAGCGCGAGACGCGAAAGATCTCGGCCGACTGCGCGATCCCGGCGAACTCGGTCGCGGTGATGGCGGTGTTCACCAAGAACAGGCCGAGCATCGTCACGAAGGTGACGCGCAAGCCGAAGTTCTCGCGGATCAGACCGGACAGGCCTTGGCCCGTGACGGCGCCCATGCGGCCCGCCATCTCCTGAACCACGATCAGCGAGACGGTCAGCGCCAGCAGCGTCCACAGGGTGGCGTAGCCGAACTGCGCGCCCGCCAGCGAATAGGTTTGAATCCCGCCGACGTCGTTGCCGGCGGACGCCGTGACGAAGCCCGGCCCGAGCACGGCGAACAGGGCGAGAATCGTTCGCCAGGAGCGGCGCACCGCCGGACTCGCCTACGTCGCCGCTGCGGCGCGGCGTTGCTGCGCGCGCTTGGTGAAACGCGGCAGTTGCTTCTTGAGCCGCTCGGGGATGATCGCGTCGATCGCATCGTCGACGGTGACGAGCCCGAGCATCTTGCCGCCCTCATCGGTGACCGGACAGGCCAGGATGTCGTAGCGCGCGATGGTGCTGGCGACGTCTTCGGCCGAGGTGTCCGTACGGACCGAGATGATGTCGGTGTCCATGATGCTGTGGATCGTCGCGTCGGCGGCCGAGAGCAGCAGCGTGCGCAGCGAGAGCACGCCCATGAGCTTTTCGGACTGATCGACCACGTAGAGGTAGTAGATGAACTCCGTCTCGGGCGCGATCTGCCGGATCTTGGCGATCGTCGCCGTCACGGTGCGGTGCGGGTAGATCCAGAAGTAGTCCGTCGTCATCAGACCGCCCGCGGTGTCCTCGTCGTACGCGACGAGCTCGCGCAGATCGTCCGCCGTCTCCGCGTCCATCTCGCGCAGCAGCTCTTCCTGGCGTGCCTCCGGAAGGTCGCCGAGCAGGTCGGCGGCGTCGTCGGAGTCCATCTCTTCGATGATGTCGGCGGCGCGCTCGGTGCCGAGGTCCTCGATGATCGAGCGCTGCACGTCGGCGTCGAGATGCTCGAGCGCGTCGGCGGCGCGCTCGTCGTCGAACGAGCCCACCACCCGCGCCGCGTCTTGCGACGAGAGATCGCCGATGATGTCGGCCAACTCCGAGGGGTGCAGGCGCGACAGCCGGTGTTCGCTGACCGACAGGCGGATCTGGGTCGGGCTCAAGTCGTGCAGCGGGGCGACGTTGTCCCAGGCGATGAGCGAACGCGGGATTCGGTCGACGAGTCCGGGGACGATGCGGGCGACGCCGAGCCGGCGCAGCAGCCCGCCCACGCCGATGTCGGCGGCGACGACGCGCAACGCGCCGGCGGTGCGCGCGACCTCGATGTCGTTGATGCGCACGACCTTGCGGCCGTCGACGTCGACGATCTGCTTGTCGAAGAGGTCTTCGACGAGGTAGAGCGCCTCGTCGTCGGGCGGCCGCACGATGCGCGGCGGGGTGAGCAGGACCAGCGCATCGGTGTCGAGCGATGCGACCTCGCCGATCGGCGCGGCGAGCTCGCCATGGCGGGTCTTCACGATGATCGCGTCGATGCGCGGAAACGTGTCCTCGGGATGCTCGACGATGAAGTCGGCGATCTTGCCGACGGTCTCGCGCACGCCGTCGCGCTCGACGACCGCGGGGCGCCCGATCAGCTCCGAGACGAAGCCCTCGTGGAAGGCGGTCGCTGCCATCGTGATTTCACCCCCTCTCCAACAAAAATGCCGGTACGGGTATCCCCGTCCGGCCGCTCGGCGCGAATGGTGTCCTCGGGCGCGCGAGCGCCGAAGTCCACGTCCTCAACGTCGAGCTTCAGCACCACACGCCATCGAATCGGAAGCGCTCTTCCGATCCAGCCGCATTAAGCGCCGCCTTGATTCGGCGGAGCCTGGTCACCACGTCGGGGTCTCTCGACCTTTCCGGGCAGCGGCGTATCTGCGCGTGGACGCCTCACCTAACGAGGAATCCACTCTCAAGTGTACGCCCGGGCGTCAAGCGCGGGAACGGCGCCGGGCGAACGTGAAGCTGCCCCCATGTCGCTCCGAGTCGCCGCGAGCCTCGCCGCCGCGGCGTTGCTGTGTTCGTGCTCGGCCCCCAAGACCGGCGCCGGCGGCGGCACTTCTGCAGCGAGCGCGGCACCGGCCGCCGGCGCGACGGCCGCGGCGCGAGCCCCCGCAGGCCCGGCCAACGCGCTGGTCTCGGCAGTCGGCCGCGCGGACTCCGTCCCGCTCGATTCCGCACAACGCCACGAGCTCGACGCGGCGGTGGCGAAGGCCCCGGCGGCGCTGCGGCCGCGCTTGCGCTATGCGCTTGCGACCGCCGACGACGGCCGCCGGCATTTGGTGGTCTACGACGGCGAGGGCCTGCGCGCCGACGGACGGCGCCCCGGGAAAACCAACGCCTACATCGTCTTCCGCATCCTCAACTCCGTCACCGGCGAGCACTACGATCCGCAGCAAAACGCGATCGTCGCGCGGATGCCGCCGCCGCCGCAGCGCGACACCGCCCCCGGCGGCCCCTAGGCAGGCTGCGCTTCGTCAGCGGTGGACGAGCGCGTCTGAGACGAGGGTCGCGAAGACTCGCGCGAGGTGTTCGGAGTCGGCGACGAGCCGCTGCTGGAACTGGTTTTGAATGCGGTCGCGGGTGAACGCGGTGACCTCGGCGCCGACGTTGAGGTCGCGGATCGCGCTCTCGGAGGCCTGCGTTTGGACGCTCGCGTTGGAACCGTTGGTCGCCGCTTCCTGTAACGCGACGGTTTGCGCCCCGACCTGCGCGCGCACCCCGCCCAACGAGCTGATCGCGTAGTCGACGCGGTACTCCGCGGCCTGGTTTTGCAGATCGGTGCCGAGGATGACTTGGTTCACGCCGAGGTTCACCGAGCTCAGCCCCGGGATGTCGACCCCGATGACCGCGCCTTCGGCGTCGCCGGTGTTGACGTACAAGGTGCCGCCGGCAGCCTTTTGCTGCGCCGGCAGCGACACGAGCAATGACGTCTTGCCGACGTCGGCCGCGCTGATCGTCCCGATGTTGAAACCGAGCACCTGTGGCCCGCCGCCGCCTTGCGATTGCTGCACGAACGTGGGGTTCCCGGGCGTCGGCGGTGAGAAGCCGACGGGCGTGTTGGAGCCGGGAGGGACCTGCAGCGAGACCGTCTGGTCGGCGCCGAAGCCGGCTTGATCCTGGCTGCCGATCGTCACCGTGATGTTGAGGTTGCCGGTGACGGGATCGACGGAATCGATCGTGATCAGCTGCGCCATCTGCGGGGCGTCGAATGCCACGTACGGGCTGTTCGGATCGACGATCGTGTCGAGCACCGTGCCGCCGCCGGTCAGCCCGTCGTTCACCGATAGCAGCGCGCGTGTCGGAAGAACCGACTGGCTCGACGCGCTGCCGTCGAGCAGCTGGCGACCGTTGAACGACGTGTTCTGCGCGATGCGATCGATCTCGAGGCGCAGCTGATCCAACTCGGCCTGCAAGTTGTTGCGGTCCGCGACGCTCTGCAGGTCGCTGCGCGCCTCCACGACCAGCGTGCGCATGCGCTGCAAGATATCGGTGACCGTGCTCATCGCGCCGTCGGCGACGGTGAGCGCATTGCTCGCGTTTTGCACGTCGTGGACACCCTGGTCGAGGCCCGCAACTTTGGAGGCCAGCGTCTCGGCGATCGCGAGCCCGCTGGGGTCGTCGGCGGCCGTGACGACACGCAAACCGGAAGCGAGACGTTGCGTCTCCTTCCGTAAAGAGTTCTGCGTGTTCAACCCCGCGCTGAGCGCGAGATCGCTGAGGCCTTGAACGTCCATGCTGGTGGTGCGGTCTTCCCTCCATGGAAGCTGCCCGTTCCCTAGGGCGTGGGGGACCGTGATCCCCCTACGCTCCCTATCGGCAGTCGGCGAGCGGGGGCTTAACGAGAGCGGCGCTATTTCGCCGGGCTGACCCGACGCGCTACAGCCGGTCGCAGGGGCGGCCGATGGTACGGGTGTGCGTCCCCGTCTGCGCCGCCTGACCGCGGCCGCGGGCGCCGTCTGTTTGACCCTGTCGGCGATCTTTTTCGCCACGGACACGGCACTCCGCGCGGCGCCGCTTTTGGCGGTCAGGCTCCATCTCCCGTTCCCGGCGCCGCGGCTCGCCCTGGATGCGCCGGCACCGGCGGGATCGCCCTCGCCCGGCGGATCGCCCACGCCCGCACCGCGCCGTCGCGGCGTTCTGGGCGATGGCCCGGTCGTCTTCAAGGGTAACGGAACCTACCAACTCGCCTTGACCCGCTCGAGCCGCAACGGCCTGATGCTGGGGAACGACAACTACTCGACGGCCTTGTCGATGGTCGCCGAGCGGCGCACCGAGCAGACCTCGTTCTCGGTCTCGAGCGCCTTCGGCTACGGCGCGGGGAACCTGTCGGCGGGGTCCTTGATCGTCGGGTACCGCACGCCCAAGTACGGCTTGACCTACGGGCAGGTCACCGGGCCCAGCGATAGCCAGCTCCAGATCGGCGGGTTCGCCCGCGGGCTGAGCCTCTCGGTGCCGGTGCGCAACGGCGACGTCTCGTACCTCGCCGCGACGGCGCAGCAGAGCGACGCCACGACGTATCGCGTGTACGGGCTGCGGCGGACCTGGAACGCCTTGGGCGGATACCTCTCGGCCTCGCAGTACTACGGCCTGGGCGAACAGGGCGGCGGCCACGAGTCGATCACCGACATCGGCTACCGCCGTTACGGCGCGAAGCTTTCGACCGACAGCGAGTTCGCATTGTCGTCGATCCACGGCGTCGCCAACGCCCCCGACGGGATGAAGCTCGCGGCGGCGTTGCACGCCGATCTGCAAGGCAAGGACACGTTCACGACCATCGGCTTGAGGTTCGATCCGGCCGGATTTCAGACGCTCACGGGGGCCCTCGACGGCGGCTTCAACGGCGATCTCGCGATTCGCCGCCACTCCGAGCGCTTCGGCGACATCGACCTCAACCTCGGCCACAGCGACGAGCACATCGCAGGCTCGGTCCAGCACGACAATCGGCTGACCATCTCGGGCGGGAGGAGCTGGGCCCACGTCGGCATGCAATACGTCGCCGGCCTCGACGGAACCAGCGGTGACGGGCTGTCGACGCTCCAGCGCACGGGGGCGTTGACCTTCAGCGAATCGCTGCGCGGTTTCGCGCTGGTCCAGACCTTCCAGGCGACGTCGGTGAGCGCCACGACGGGCGCCTCGACGCAGAGCCAGATTTCGCTGGGTGCGAGCCGCGCACTGTTGGGCGGCAGCGCGGCGTATCAGTTTTCGCGCAGCACCGCGCTCACCGGCTCGAGCACCGGCGGCGCGGTCGCGCAGTCGTTGTCGTATCGCCGCTCGGTCGGCAAGAAGCTCGACGTGCAGGTCGGAGAGTCGATCCAAGCCAGCACCAACAACGGCGTTCCGGCGCGCTTGCTCGACACCAGCGTCTCGCTCGTGCGGCGGTTGTCCAACGTCGTGGCGCTGCAAGTCACCGGGGACGTGTTCCACCAGACCGGCGTGGGCGGCGGAGGCGGCAGCGGGATCCAAGTGTCGCTGGTCGGTCCGTTCGGTTTCGGACAGCCGCGCCAAGGCTTCGGGCGCGCGAATCCGAACTTGCCCGCGGTCATTCGCGGCGTCGTCACGTACTCGACCTCGGCGAATCCGTTTGCCTACAACGCTCCGACGATACGCGGCTACAACAACGCGCTCATCGTGCTCGACGGTCGCGTTACGCAGCGCACCGACGCGAACGGTGAGTTCGAGTTTCGCTTCGTCTCGCAGGGAACGCACTCGATCCGCATCGACCCTGCGACGATCCAACCCGGCTTGATCACCGATCGCGAGTATCAAACGGTCCAGGTGCTGGGCGGTCAGACGACGACGATCCAGTTCAACGTCGGAAACTTCGCCGGGATCTCCGGCGTCGTCGTCGCCACCGACGCGAGCGGGAAAAAGCGCGGCCTACCCAACGTCGGGATCTCCGTCGACGGGATCCAGGCGGTGACCACCTCACCCGACGGTCACTACTCGGTCGGCCGGCTCAGCCCGGGCGCGCACACCGTGCAAATCGTCGAGTCGACCTTGCCCAGTACCGTCGCGCCGATCGGCGAGACGAAAAAGACCGTCACCGTGACCGCGGGGACGTCGATCCCGCTCAACTTCGTGACCACGCCGCTGGGTTCGATCTCGGGCATGGTGGTCGCGCCCGGCGAGGGCGGGTTCGGCCAGCTGGGCGGCCTGCGCAACGTCTACGTCGTGGCCGAGCCTGGCGAGCACGCCGTGATCACCAACGACGACGGCTCGTTCGTCCTCGACAACATGATTCCGGGCAGCTACACGCTCAGCGTCGACCCCGATACGGTACCGGACGGCTTGAGCGTCCTCTCGGGACCGGACGGATCGCTGGCATTGGGCGGCGGGGCCGCGCTGTCGGGGATCATCTTCCGCCTCGGCGCGGCGCCCAAGCAGGTCGTGTACACCTTCAGCGACGGTCGGCGCAGCCCGATCCAGGTCACCACCGATCCCGCGCCGGCGGCGCCCGGCGCGCTGCTCCACGTCGTGGCGCGAACCAACGCCAAGGATCTCAAAGCGCTCTTCGTCGAGAGCGACGTCTTCGGCGGCTTTGCGCTCAAGCTGGACCCGCGCGCGGCGGCCTGGACGGGCACGGTGATCGTGCCGAGCCTGGCCAAGGGCGACTATGCCCTCAGCGTGACGGCGCACCGCAAGGACGTAACCGACGCCTCGGCACTGGTCCCGGTCGACCCGGCGGTTCCCCTGTTCGCGCTGCGCGTCAGCCCGCGCAACGCGCTGCCCGGCCACACGATCCGGGTGATGCTCAAGACCCTGGCCGCGGTCGACGAGGGTGACACGCTGGTGTTCGAGGACGGCTACAAAGTGCTGCTTCCCAAGCCCACCGGCCGAGTCTTTGCCTTCGACATGCGGCTGTGGCGCAAGGGCCTGCCTTACGCCGCAACGCTAGCGACGAAGCGCGGGCAGACGTACACAATAAGTCTCCGTTAAGCCATTCGGCCCAATCTAAGCCCGGCTAAGGTCCCGGCCCGCTTTGACGATCAAGCAACTAAGGGGCGACCGGATCGCCTCTTCAAGCAGCGTCCCACACACACTCGAAAGGATTCGAACGTGAAAAGAGCACTGGCTGCTCTGGTCATGCTGGGGATCGGATACGTCTCGACGGCGCCTAGTTCGGCTGCCGTGACCGTCTACGGATCGGCCCAGCTCAAGTACACCGTCAACGCCACGGCGTCAGTCTCGATCGCCACGAATTACAACGCGGCGGGCGCCCAGGGTCTGGGCGCGCCGAGCATTCTGGCGTCGGCCGCCGGCAACTGCACGGCGCCGGCCGCCGAAGTCGCGGCGACCCTGACCTTCGCCGGCATCACCCCGCCGGGCGGCGCGGGCTTCACCGGCTGCTACTACAAGAACGCGATCTCGGTCGGCGTTCTGTCCAACGACGCGAGCGGCGTCAAGGTCGTCGAATACGCCGACGTGATCGCCGGGGGCGAGCAGATCTGCATGTTCCCGATCGACTCGACCCTTCAGGCCGCACCCTCGGCCTCAGGCGCCGCCGGCAACCCCGCGGCCTACGCCGGGGCGGCCTGTCCGACGGTCAACGCCGTCGCGGGTCAGAAGCTCACCGCGCTGGGCGCCACCAACTCCGGCGGTGCCGGCTTCGGTGCGGCCGGCAACCCGGGCGGTACGGCCGTCAACGCCAACCCGCTGTACACGATCTATACAGCCGGCGGTTCGACGATCTGCACCTGCGTGGGCAACAGCGGCGCGGTCTGGAAATTCCTGGGGCAGGACATCCAGCTCAACGCCGACGGGACCGCCGCATCGGGTGCGGCCTCGAACGTCATAACCGTCGCGGTCATCCCCCAGTAGGCTTCCGGCAGGCCCTCACGACTGAATCCTTCGCCCGGAGCGGCCGAGAGTAAAAGAGTGATGCGCACCTTGCGTCTGATTCGAACCCTCGGAACGAGCGCGGTCCTCGGACTCGCGCTCGCCGCTCCCTCGGCGGCGGATATCTCCGTCGACGTCTCCCCGGCCAAGTACGAGCTGCAGACGCAGCCCGGCAAGACCGAGACGTTCCCGATCACGGTCCGAAACACGAGCAGTGCCGCGGTCCATATCGTGGCATCGCTGTCGGACTACGCGGTGGGGCCCACCGGAAACTACGCCTTCGCGCCACCCGGCAAGTCGCCGTTCTCGCTCGGGAAAGACATCAGCGTCAATCCGCGCGAGTTCGACATCGAGCCGGGCTCGTTCACCCAGGTACGGTTCTCGGTCGACATTCCCGCGACTGCCAGCGGCGAGTATAGCAGCCTCGTGTTTTTCACGACGCGGCCTACCCGCAAAGGCGGCGGCCTGTCGATCGTCGAGCGGATCGCCTCGAAGATCTACGTCATGATCCCCGAGTCGACCCACATCGGCGGCGAGATCGACGACGTCAAGACGCAGTCGCTGGGCGACGGTCAGCACTACCTCGTCGATTTTCACAACACCGGAAACGCGCACGTGTACTTGAGCGGACGAGTCGAGATCAAACAGGGCGGAGCGGTCGTCGACCGGGTTGCGTTCCCGCAAGGGATGCTCGTCGAGCGCTCGGGGAAACGTTTGATCGACGCGCTCGGAAAGAAGCTCGCGCCGGGTTCGTACTCGGTGGTTGCCCTGGTAGACTACGGCGGCCCGAACCTTGTCGCCGGCCAAGCGAACATCACCGTACGCTAATAGCGAACGGATCAACGGAACGGATTCCGGAGACCACATGCTTCACCTGACGCGGACGCTGGCGCTTATCGCCATCGTTGTCGCCGCCGTACTCGGCGCCGATGGGTTCGTCGCACTGGCGCAGTCGACTCAGTCGACGCAGCGCTCGGCGGGCGGCGTTCGCGCGCCCGGCGCACCGACCCCGCCGCCGCTTCCGTTCGGCGACCAATCGCGCGGGTCGCAAGGTGTAGGCCGTTCCATGAACGCCGGCGACGCCACCGAAGCTGCACGCCAGCTCTCGCGCTACGCGCTGCCGGGTTCTCCCAACAGCCCGCTGACGCGCTACAGCGGTCCGCGGCCCCCGATTCCCAAGCTGACCGAGTTGCTCAAGCACGGCGGCCGCCGCATCCAGTCGGCGTCGGGCGCTTCGATCACCTTGACGGGGACCTCGTCGACCGCGTATCTCGACGACCAGACGCTGTCGTACGGCGCGACGGTGTATTGGCTGTGTCAGAATCTCAAGCCGACCACGAGCTATCGCTACATCGTCTTCTCGCCCGACGGCTACGCGTGGACCGTCTCCGCGCGCAACTACCCGGGCGGTGGCGGCTCGTACTCCGCAACCTTCACCACCGACGCGAGCGGACGCTGTGAGGTTGTCAATGGCGGCAACCTCGATCCGTACTACGCGAACCTCACCCTGCAAACGCCGCTGACGTCGTCGCCCTCGCCGGTCACGGCGATCGGAGCCGGCCGCGTCGGCGCGACCGATCCGCCGTACTCGGGCGTGTGGGCGATCGCCGTGCAGAACACCGGCACGAACCAGTACGAGGCCGTCGCCTACGCCGTGGTGCTGGGTACCCTCAACTTCACGACGTACTCCAACGCCGGGTTCACGACCAAGGCGAACGACTTCGCGTCGGGCACCACCGTCTACGTCGCCGCGGCCGGGCTCAACCCTGCGCATTTCTATTCGTTCGGGTTCGTCAACACCTCGGGCAACAATCTTCCCTGCGTGTTCACCATCCCGTCGGGTGCGCAGAACAACAACAACAACACCTGCTTTCTGCAAGGTGCGACCGGCGTGCTGCCCACCAGCGGCGGATACAGCGGCCAATGGACCACGCCTGCGGCCGGGGCGAACAGCGTCGGCACCTACTCCGTGCAGCTCTTCGACGCGTCGACGAACGACCTAATCTCGACCCAGCAGATCTCGCTCAACCCGGCCTCGGTCGTGTGGGGCGGGCTGGTCCCGTACAACGGCGCGACCAACGGGACCAACCTCGGCGACATCTTCGCGACCGACGGTATCCTCAACGCGAACGGAACGCCGGTCGCCGAGCAGTCGGTGACCGGTTTGACGTATTCGGCGACCGGACTGACCGCCGGCCACTCCTATCAGATGACCGTGAGCAACGCCAACGGCGTGGTCATGAGCGGTACGACGAGCGACCCCAACGGACTGTTCGGACCGCAGGCGTATTCACCGCCGACGGCGGTTGCGATCGCCGGGACGGCGCTCCCGGCGACGAAGATCCCGTTCCCCATAAACCTCCCCACGGCGCTCACAGCGTTCGGGCAGACGCAGATTCCGTTCGCACCCAACGTCTATACCGCCCAGCTCTACGACGTCACCGCGGGCGCGGTCGCCGGCTCGAAGTCGTTCTCGATCGTCTCGTATTCCGGGACGTTTCAGTGGACCAGCCCGCCCGGCGCCTACGTCAACGCGAACGCGGGCGGCGTCGCGACCAACGTCACGACGACGCTGCGCAACACGGCCGGCGTGCTGTACGGAAACTGGAACGGCGACGGCATCAAGACGATCACCATCACCCAGGACGCGGGAGCGAAGGTCACCCTCGGCGGGCAAGCCGGCGTGACGACGACGATTGACTCGTCCGGCCAGACCTGGAACATCGCCGCGACGCCGGCGACGATAACGCTGACGCCGGCCGTCGCCGGGCAGTCGTTGCCGGTGAACGGCACGATCCCGGTTCCGTTCACCGTCGCCACGACGACCTGTCCGACCGCCTGCACGCTGCGCACGTCGATCACGCCGCTGCACGGTGTCCTGGGGAGTACGACCAACGCGACGATGACCAACGCGGCGACGAACGGGCTCGACGTGTTCAACTTCGGCGTGTTGGCGGCGAACACGCTGCCCACGTACCGGTGGCAGATCGGCGCGTACTCCAATGCCGGGCAGCTTCCGACGCCGCGGTACAACCAGATGATGTATCGCTCGGGCACCAACGGTGCGGCCGGCGGTACGTACACGATCACGCTCACGGTGACGAACAACGGCGCCCCGCAGGCGCTCGGAAACCTGGAGCTCGTGATGCCGTCGACCGTCGACCCCAACAACACGGTGCCGGCCTTGGTGTCGGCGACGATCAACGGCGTCAACAAGACGGCCAACTGGTTCATCGCGGTGGAGTCGAACGCTACCGGACATCAAGACAACCGGCTGGGCAACAACGCCTTTGCGCTCGTGACGACGACCAATGCTGCGACCCTTGCGGTCGGCAAAACCGCGACCTTCGTCATCACGCTGCCGATTCTGGACACGGCGTTCCCGTTCCAGGAAGTCCTCGGCACCGCCGACTATTACAACTCGGCAGCCGAAGGCGGCGCGTCTTACAACGTCGGCCCCGACAACGTCTTGAGCAACGCCGTCGCCGGCACCATGAACATCGACTCCACCGAGCTGGCCGTGTTCTCGCTCGACGCGACGTTGATGTCCGCCACGATCACGCCGGCGGTGGTCCCGGCCTTGGCCGGCTCGACCGCGACGCTCAAATTCATCAACACCTCGACCGGGCTCGATCCCAACCCTGACTACGTCAACCAGCTGACCTTCACGGTGCCGACCGGCGCCGTGCCCAGCTCGGTGACCGTCAACTCGCCCAGCCAAGGCGGGGTGACGTGGTTCGCGAACCCGACCGGAACCGCGGGCCAATGGCGCGTCGAGCTGTGTCAGCCCGGTCCGGCGCCCTGTCCGGGCAATACCGATGCGAACGCGCTGCCGCCCGGCGCCGAGCTCGACATTACGTTCAACTACGCCGCGGCACCGACGATCGGAACCTATCCGATCGCCTGGGCCGTGCGCGGGGCGAACGGCAACGCCGTCGTCACCGCGACCGCCGGGCAGCAGCCGCAGCTGGTGATCGCCAACACGACCGCGCAAACCAGCTTCACGTTCGTCGGCGGGTACACCGCGGCGCCGTCGTACCCGCCGGTCGCGCCGATCCAGCCGGTCACGGCGGGCAGCCAGCCGGTGGTCGGATCGTGGTCGAACTTCACCAACGGCAACGCGTTCGTCTTCGAGTTGCACAACAACGGTTCGACGGCGATCACCGACATCGACATCGCGATCCCGTCGTCGAACACCTCGGGTCAGGTCTTTGACGCGCAAGCCTGGCAGGTCATCGCGTCCTCGATCAACGTCTACGGTTCGGGCGCGCAGGGCGCCAAGTGCCTGGCCAACGGCTACAACACGCTGACGCAGCCGGTGCGCGGATCACCGGGGACGCCGGGTCACATCATCCTGTCGGGCTGCAACCTGCCTGTCGGCCAGAATCTGGACGTGTTCTTCTACGCGCTCTCGCCGTACGACATCGGTTCGACCTTCAAGTTCCCGGCCTCGGTCGCCAACGGCGGTCCCGCGCCCAACCCGGTCACCAATCCCAACACGCTGGCGATCTATAGCCTCTCGAACACGGTGCGCGTCGTCATCGACGCGCGGCTCGCGATCCAGATCCCGACCGGCGCGGCGTACGCACCGGCGCTCTTCGGCGGCTCGACGCCGGCCGTCAACTGTCCCGGCTGCACGTTCACGACCGCCGGCACGTACCCGCTGATCAACCTCAACAACATCGTGGGGACCGTCACCGCAGTGGATTCGCTGGCGGCATCGGTGTACAGCGACTCCGCCAACGGGTGGAACCTCTCGGTATCGGCCGACGTGAACCCCGGGACCTCGAGCGGCCAGCTCAGCACCTGGGTCTCCGCGTCGTCCTCGGCGCCGGGTGTCGGAACGTACACGCGCAGCGTGACCGCGGCGACGCTGGTCCCGACGGCCGGAACGCTCACGCTGTCGAGCTTCACGGGCGCGGTGCGCAAGCAGCCCATCGACAACATCATGTCCTACACCGTCAACGTGAACCCGCTGTCCGTCAACAACAATGCGACGACGACGGTCACCCTCACGTACACGCTGATCGCGAATTGATGGTGCGGCGTGTTGCGTAGACTGGCCGCGCTCGGCGCGACGATCCTGTTGGCCGGCGGGAATCCGAGCTTCGCCGGCGCCGCGTCGCCCGCGGCCCAAGGGTCGGCGCAAGTCAACTACAAGATCATGCCGACCGTGCGCGCGCAGGTCGTGCCGAACTACCTCAGCGGGTTCGGACCGACCGGCGGGCTGGGCAGCGGCTCGACGCCCGCGGCCGGAGCCAGCGCGGTGCTCGGCGGCGGGACGGTCGATTTCGGCAACGTCATCGTGGGCTACCAGTACCTCTACAAGTACGCGGCGCAGGTGAGCGTGCAGACCAACGACAGCGCGGGCTTCGTGGTCTACGGCGAAGGCGCGACCGACCTCAACGGCAGCAACCCGATTCCGGCGCCCGCGACCTTCCCGCTCTTCCAGACGCTGTACTGGCTGGTATCGGGTGCCGGCAACACGCCGTTCTCGCCCGCGACGTCGTTCAACCGCACCAACGGCAACCCGATCGCCGGCGGCGCCGGCGGGATCGACTACTCGGGCGTCGGCGGTAAGCCGTTGCCGGCGTCGGCGGTCTGGACCTACCCGACGTCGGGCAACGTCAGCCGAGGGTACGACTACGAGCTACGCCTGTCCGGCGCGATCCCGACCTCGCAGTTCAACGTCTACATCGTCTACACGGTGATCGGAAATTGAGACGCACGAACATCTTCGCATTGCTCGCGCTCGCCGTGCTGGCCGCCCTGGCGGTCGTCTCGCAAGCTGACGCGCTGCAGGCCCAAAAGGCGTACAAGGAGATGGTCGTCACGATCATCGTGACGCCCAGCCCGGCGCCGGTCGGCTTCTTGCGGCCCGCGGCGCCCGCCGCCGCGCCCGCCGCAGCCGTGGCGCAGTTCGCGCGACTCGTCGCCGATCCGTTCGCCGGGCCGGCGCAGATCGCGTCGTCGCCGAGCGCGTGGGATGTTGCTCCCGGCGTGACAGTCGCGCAGGCGAGCGCGCAGCCGCCGCCCGTGCCGGTGCAGTTCGTCGCCAAGCCCGATCCCAATGCGGCGTTCATCCACATCGTGCCGCACACCCCGACGCTCTATGCGCCGTACGGGATCACCACCTTTACCTGCGTGTTCGAGGTCTACACCTTCTACACGAACACCTACAATCTGACCGATTGGGGCTACGGCACGTCCAAGACGTCGGGCTCGGGCAGCGGCACCTTCCCGATCGAGAACTACTCGATGGTGAGCTACCTGTCGTGGGCGGTGCCGGACTTCTCGCCGACGTTCCGGCCGTACAACAACGCCGGCCCGCCGGGCGAGACGACCTGGTCGGGCGCCAAGGGCCAGGCGCAGCAGCACTGCGTCGACCTCACGCTCAACGTTCCGAACAGCCAACCCGCCGGGACCTACACGGCGACGGTCCAGTACAACCTCTACGTCACCTTGCCGTAGTGGTGTCCCACCTTCACTCGTCGCGGCGGGCCGCCGCCAGCACGAGCGCGACGAGGATGAGGATCGCCACGCCGCTGTAGAGGCGCGTCGAGCGCTGGTGCAGCGCAAGAAAAGCCGGGTCGTGCAGGTTGGTGGTCGTTTCCATGAGCGGGACGACGGCGCGTTGCTCGTAGGTTGCCAGGCCGAGCGCCACGGCGACGAGCGCCGCACGCACGAGGTCCCACGTCCGGTCGCCGGCCGTTGCGGCACGCAACAGTGCCGCCACGATCGCGATTGCTCCGAGCACGTAGCCCCAGGACGTCAGGTGGCCGAGCGAGCCGGCCGTAAGGGCCGCGAAGCGGCGCATGTCCAGCAGCGCCAGCGCACGGAAGGTCAGCGGCGCCGAGATGAACGCGAAGCCGGCCAGCGCGCCGAGCCAGATCCCGAGCGCCGGAATCTCGATCGCCGCGAGGACGCGGTCGCGCTGTCCGGAACGCCTGCTCCTCATCGCCCCGCTCTTCAGAGGAGACGCTCGTTGGACCCGCTCGCGTTCATCACCGCGCTCGCTCGCGACGCCGGCGCACTCTTGTGCGAGCGGCTCGACGAGGTGCGCGAGGTAACCGAGAAGCGGCCGCACGACCTGGTGACCGATGCCGATCGCGCCGCCGAGGCGCTGATCCTGCGCGGTATTCGGGCGGCCTTTCCGAGCGCCGCGATCCTGGGCGAGGAGAGCGGGGCCCATGCCGGCAGCGGGGACGAGCGCTTTATCGTCGACCCGCTCGACGGCACCACCAACTACGCCCACCGCTATCCGGTGTTCTGCGTCTCGATCGCCTACGAGCGCGCCGGCCGCGTCGAGGCCGGCGCGATCTACGCGCCGATGCTCGACGAGCTGTTCGCGGCACGGCGGGGCGGCGGCGCTACTCGCAACGGCGAGCCGGTGCGCGTTTCGGCGGTCGCGTCGGTCTCCGCCGCGCTGGTGTGCACCGGGTTCAACCCGGCGGGATACGCGCGCAACGGCAGATACTTTGCGCACCTCTCGGAGCGTGCGCAAGGTGTGCGGCGCGACGGCAGCGCGGCGCTCGATCTCGCCTACGTCGCGGCCGGGCGCTTCGACGCTTTCTGGGAGTGGGACCTCAAGCCGTGGGACGTCGCAGCGGGCGCGCTGCTCATCGAGGAGGCGGGCGGCCGCGCCGGCGCGATCGCGGGTGGTCCGCTGGCGCTGAGCGGCGGTTCGATTCTGGCCTCGAACGGCGCGCTGCACGCCGAGATGGAACGCCTGCTGGCCGAGGTCTGACCGCGGCAGAAGGGAACCGTCGCGCGCCTCCGCCACTCACAGCCCAATGGAACCCACCGAGGACATGGTCGTCGTCTCGCGCGCGTCGCTCGAGCAACTGCAACGCCAGATCGACAGCTTGCCCGACGTGTTCGCTAAAACGACGCAAGAGCTCGGGCGTGCGCTCTCGGCGCGGTTGTCGACGGCGTTGGATGAGCTCGCGGCGCAACTGGGCGAGACGACCGATGATGCTTTGCGGGCCATTCGCGATGCGATTCCAGTGGTTGTTGCGCAGTATGCGCCTGAGATCGAGCCGGTGGTGCTCGATGCGATTACCGAGGCGATCTATGCGCGGGCTGCGGAGCGGTTTGCTACCTTGCATGCGGCGCAGAGAATTTTGCGCGAGCGGTTTGCGGAGCAGTCGCCACAGGAGTAGCCGTTGTTGGGATGGTGGCGCGGTGGCGGGGCGGGACATCGTCGCACCGGGGACGCTCCCTGCGCGCATCCTGCGCTCCAGTCGCTCCGCGCTCAGGCGCTCTCGGCCTTCCGGGCCTTCGCGCCTTCGCGAGGCCCCTGCGCGCCGACGTCCCGCCCCGCCATCTTCGGCCATCGTTGCACTCGGCGGATTGTGGCGGGTTTGCGCGTGGGGGTGGGTGTGGGGGATGGTGGAGTTGCCGTGTACGGGCGAGACTTCTGTGTCACCCTGACGGAGTCACGTGCGCGTGAGCCCCGTCGAAGGGTGATCGTTAGCAGGTCGGCGTGCCTAGTGGGTGAGGGTGTCCATGGTTTTTAGGAAGTGGTTGATTTCTTCGTCGGTGGTGTAGAGGTGGGGGCTGATTCTTAGGCCGCAGCCGGGGCGGTAGTCGACGAAGATGTGGCGTTCGATGAGGGCGTGCAGGATGCGCTCGGCGTCGGGGACGTCGATGCCGACCCAGCCGGTGCGCTGCGCGGCGGCGTGGGGCGTGCTGACGCGCCAGCCGCGTTCGAGTGCGGACTCGGTGAGCCGCGTCGTAAGTCGCACGTTGTGCTCGCGGATTGCGGGGACGCCGAACTCGCGAATGATGTCGTGGCCGGCCTTGGCAACCACGTAGCCGGGGATCGTCGGCGTGCCGGTCGCCCAGCGCAGTTGGTCGGTCGCGTAGTCGATCGGCGGCGGCTCGAACGCGAACGGTTCGCGGTGCGCGAACCAGCCGGTGACCATCGGCGCGAAGGCCGTGCGCAGCGACGGCCGCAGGTACATCCAGCCGCAGCCCGGTCCGCCGCACAGCCATTTGTGCGACCCGCCGACCACGACGTCGAGGTCGAGCGCGACCACGTCGTACGGATACGTTCCGGTCGTCTGATAGGCATCGAGCACGACGAGCGCGCCGAGCTCGTGGGCGCGCGCGACGATCGCCGGAACGTCGATGAGCACGCCGCTCTGATAGTAGGCGTGCGAGAGCACGACGAGCGCCGTGCGTTCGGTGATCGCCGAGCAGATGCGGTCGGTGGGGATCGTGCGGCCGTCGTCGGTCGGGACGCGAATCGCCTTCGCGCCCGCGCGCTCCCAGGCGGTCCAGACGTAGGCCAGCGACGGGAACTGCAGCGCCTCGTAGACGATCTCGTTGCGATCTCCCCGCAGATCCAGCGCCGATGCGAGGGCCGATTGGAGCAGGCTGACGTTGGGCGCGAGCGCGACCGAGGCGCCGGGCGCGCCGATGATCGCGCCGATCCCGTCGCCGATGGCGCGCACTTCGTCGAGCCAGCCCGGCCAGGCGCCCTCGGGGCCGCCGGCCGCCCACTGCTCGTGATAGCGTATCAACGCGTCACGCGCGGCGAGCGGCGGCGCGCTCATCGAATGCGAGACGAGCCACGTGTTGACGTCGAGCCCCGCGAAGCGGTCTCGCGCGGCCTGCGGCAGGCTCATGACCCGTCCGGCGCTCCGGCGCCGTACGGGCCGCCGAGCAGCGTGCGCACTTCCCACAATTCGGGGAAGAAGCGGCGCTGCAGCGTCGTTTGGAGGTACGGGACGCCGAGGGAGCCGCCGGTGCCGGGCTTCATCCCGATCATCCGTTCCACCATGGCGATGTGGCGACCGCGCCACAGCAGTAGCCGTTCGTCGAAGTCGATCAAGTCCTCGAGCAGCAGATAGGCGGCGTAGTGCTGCTGGTCGTTCTCGTAGACGGTGCGAAACGTGGCCAGAATCGCGTCGTGTGACGAGACGTCGAACCCGCGCCGGGTGAGGTAGCCCTTGAGCGCGTCGTAGAGCGTCGGCTCGCGCAGGCGGCGGTCGACCCGCGCGCGCTCGTCGGCGGTGAGGGCGAGGTGCGCGAGCGCTTTGTCGTTCCCGCGCAAGCCGCAGCGGAACTCGATCTCGCGAAACTGCGCCGATTGAAACCCGCTGGCCGGGTTGAGGCCTTCGCGAAACGCGTTGAAGTCCTGCGGCGTCATCGTTTCGAGCACGTCGACCTGCATCTCGAGGATGCGCTGGATCGCGTGGATGCGGCGGAACGCCTTGGCGACCTTGAACACGTCGTCGGCGTCGAGAAAGCGCACCGCGGCGTCGAGCTCGTGCAGCGTCTGCTTGAACCACAGCTCGTAGACTTGGTGGATCAGGATGAACAGCGTCTCGTCGTGCTGCGGCGGATCGCTGAGCGGCTGCTGGAGCGAGAGCAGCTCGGGGATCTTGAGATACGACCCGTAGGTGAGCGGTGCGGTAGCCACCCGGCAGCCTTTCGCGCCGGCTCGCGCCGCTACTTCGTCGCCGCCTCGGGCCGCAGGCGCCAGGCGTAGGCGTTCCACAGATGTTCGCCGGTGACCGAGGGGACGATGCCCTCGAGCCCGTCGCGGTAAGCGACCGCTTCGCGGTTGAACCCCAAGAACACCAGATACGTCTGCTCGACGAGCCGGCGGGTGAGCGCGCGGTCTCCGGCGGCTTCGCGCGCCGGGTCGGCCGCGTCGAGCTCCTCACGCGCCGCGCGCTCGATCGCGGGATCGCAGATGCCGCCGAAGTTGTCGCCGTTGGGCGGCCGCGTGTCGCAGCGGAAGAGGTAGGAGTGGTCGGCGACCGCGTTGGGCTGCCAGCCCGAGTACGTGATGTCGAAGCGTCCGGTCTGGAAGATCCCGTGGTCGGCCTTGGATGCCCAGATCAGATTGTAGTTGTAGGACTTGAGGTCGATGCGGATTCCCAGTGCCGCGAGATCTTGGCGGACGAGCAGCCCGAAGCGCCCGGTCGCCTTCGATTCCGTGGTGGCGATGAACTCGAGCGTCAGCGCGCGGCCGCCCTTGCGGCGCGTCCCGTCGCTGCCGGCGCGCCAACCGGCTGCGTCGAGCAGCTTCGCGGCGCCGGCGGGGTCGAAGCGCGGCTGCACGATCGCCGGGTCGTAGGCGAACTGGCCGGGGAGCCGGTCGGTGTCGCCCGGAACCCAGAGCTCGCCGTCGAGGGTGCGCATGGCGCGCGTGCGGTCGATCCCCATCGCGATCGCGCGTCGCACGCGCACGTCGTCGAGCGGCGGATGCTGCAGGTTGAACAAGATGAAGTCGAACTCGTAGTGCGGCTGCAGGACCACGTGCGCGTCGGGTCGCGTCCGTAGCGCGTCGAGAAACGTTCGGCCCAGCTGCACGCGGCCGAAGACCAGGTCCAGGCTGCCGGTCTTCCACAGCGTCGCGAGCGTGTTGGGGTCGGGGACGATCGCGATCTCGATCCGCCCGATCGCCGGCGCGCCGCGAAAGTAGTGCGGATCGGCGGCCAGGACGATGCGCGAGCCGCGTTCCCAGGCCGCCAGCTTGTAGGGGCCGAGTCCGATCGGAGCGGCGTTGTACGGATCGCGGTTGAGATCGTGCTTGCCGGCCAGCAGATGCGCCGGCAGGATCGGATACGGGTCGTTCGCACCCATGGTGAAGCACGACGCGACGAACGGCGAGAACGGCCGCGTCAAGCGCACCTGCACGGTATAAGGATCCAGCGCGCGGACCGCGGCGACGTGGTCGAACCCGGTGCGGTCGGGGACCGCGTTGTTGGGGTTCATCGCCGCCGCGAACGAGAACACTACGTCCTTGGCGTCAAACGGCGCGCCGTCGTGCCAGCGCACGCCGCGCCGCAGCCGATAGGTCACCGTCCGGCCGTCCGGCGAGACCCCGCCGTTGGCGCGCGTGGGGATTTGCACGGCGAGATCGGGAACGAGCCGGCCTTCGCCGTCGGCGCGCATCAGATAGCCGTGGATCAGGGTCCCGAAATTCGAGACCGCGGCGTTGTCGAAAACGAGCGGGTTGAAGCCCGGCAGATCGCTGCCGCTCGACGTCCGCACGACGTCGCGTGGCAACGCCGCGCCGGTCCCGGCGCGCGTGCAGCCCGGCGCGACGGTGACGAGCGCGGCGGCCAGCACGCACGCGCTACGCGCGTACCTCACGCCGGCGCCGCGGCGAACCGCGCGTAGATCAGCTCGTCGTGAACCGCACCGTGGCGGTCGACGATGGAGTGGCGCAGCGTCGCTTCGTGGACGTACCCGGCGCGTTCGAGCACGCGTGCCGAAGCGGCGTTCGTGGACATGACGTTGGCCCACATTCGCCGCGGCCGCAAGCGGTCGGTCGCGAACACGTGCTCGGTGAGCGTCCGCAGCGCGTCACCGGCCAGACCGCGACCCCAAAAACGCTTGCCCAGCCAGTATCCGATCATCGTGCTCCCGGCGTGTTCGAGCATGCCGGGAGTCAAACCGATCCCGCCGGCCAGCTCGGCGTCGACCTCGATCGCCCAATGCAGCTGCACGTTCGCGAGCGAGTTGCCGGCGATCCAGGCTTGCGCGTCTTCACGCGTATACGGGCTCGGGAAGCGGTGGTTCATGAAGCGCGCGACGTCCGGATCGCTCGCGACGCCGGGCAGCACCCGAACGTCGTCGAGCCGCCACGGCCGCAGGGTGACCAGTTCGCCGCGGATTTCCATGCCGCACCGCTTCGCACTGCAGGCCCGCCCGCCCCGGGGCTCAGGGCCCGCGGCCCGGCGACCGATACCGAAGGTTGTGACAATCCCCGGGCCTCGGCTCACCGCGCTCGTTGCCGTCTTGAGCCTGGTCTTCGCGTGCGGTGCTCCCGCGCGTGCGGACGACGCCGCGGCCACGGTCGAGGGTGTCGTCGACGATGTCGGGACGGGCTTGCCGGTCGGCGGCGCGAGCATCGGAACCGTCGATCGCCTCACGCTGGTCACGACCGCGAGCGACGGCAGCTTTCACATCGCCGGATTGGCTCCCGGCATCTACCGCCTGCGCGTCGAACGCGCCGGCTATCAACCCGCGCTTTCGGACGACGTTGCGATACCGGCAGGCGCCGTCGTCCGCGTAACCCTCGCGCTGCAGCGTAGCGCGGCGGGCGGCTCGCTACGCGTGATCGGGGCGACCGCGACCAACGCCGCTTCGGCACTGTTGCGCGCGACGACGACCTCGCGCACGCTCACGTCCGAAGCGCTCGAACAGCGCGGCATCACGCGCGCCGGCGACGCGCTGCGAGAGTTGCCGGGGATCACCAACGGAATCGCCGGCGACACCGCCGCGCTCGGCGACGACATTCCGCTCCAGCTGCGCGGGATCGGAACGCTCGAGACGACCACCGCGATCGATGGGCATCCGATCGCGTACGGCTTCCCGGGCGGCTACAACTACCAGCTTTCGCCGCTCGCGGCGTTCCGCGACATCGGCGTAACCTACGGCTCGGGCAGCAACGTGCTGGGCACCAGCGCGATCGGCGGCGTCATCGACTTTCGCACGCTCGTGCCGACTCCCGACCAACGTATCACCGTCGGGCAAGGCATCGGCACGTTCGACAAGCTGTCCACGACGTTGCGCGTGACCGGAACGACCGGCAGGCTCGGTTACGCGCTGGCCTATGGCGCCAGCGGGCTCGACGGGCAATTCGCGCACAGTCGCCCCTACCAGCCCGGCGCCGCGTACGACGTCACGGCGACCGCGCCGTCCGTGCGTGCCATCGGCACCTATGACATGGACGCGAGCGCGAACGCGCACACCGGCTTGGTGAAGCTGCGTTACGACCTCGGCCCCAAGGACGCGATCGTAGCGACCGGCGTCCTCGCGTCGTACTATGAGAACAAGACCGGCAACGGCGACGGCGATTTCCTCGCGACGGCACCGGCGACCGCCTTTGCGCAGCAATCGCTGGCGAGGTACGTGCCCAGCGGCACGAACCCGTGTGCGCCCGGAACCTTTGCCGTAGCCAACGGCGGTCACGGCCCGGACGGTACGCCCGACGGCGGAAGCCCGTGCGCGACCGTGGCGCAGTACGTCGCCGACACGGTCGGCTTTCAAGGCGCGGGGCCGTCGTTCCAGACCTTCAACCTCTACGATGGGCAACTTGCGTACGAGCACGCCGGCGCGACGCGTTTCGCGCGGCTGGCGCTGTTCGGAAACCGCTACGCAGATTTCACCACCCGGCAGTATCGTTTGCCTTTCGTCCACGCGCCCGGTGACAACTTTTCGATCACCGACAACCGGGAGAATGAAGGCGGCCTGATCGCGAGCGAAGACTTCTCCGGCCGCAACAACACCTTCGGCGTCGCTTATACCTACCTCAACACCGCGTTTGCGTTGGTGCGCGCGACGAGCAAGGTGAGCTCGTACGGCGCGCCGATCGTACACCAGCAGACCTACGAGCTGCGCGACGTCTACCGCTCGGCGGCTTCTCCGCTTTCGCTGTTCGCCAACCTCGCCTTGACCCAGGCCAGCGCGACGCACAGCAGTGCACTCGACCCGCGCCTCTCGCTGCTCTATCAGCGGCCGGCGTCCCGCGACGTGTTCCGCATCTCGGCGGGTGCGACGACGGCGCAACCGTCGGGCGACGAGCTGGGCCAGCCCTTCGTGCCGCAACAACTCAGCAGTGCCGGCGGCGGCGGGGGAATCAAGTGCGGCGCGCTCAACTCGATCGGCAGCGTGCCGTCGTCGGCGTTGCATCCCGAGCGGGGGATCGACGAAGAGGTCGCGTACGCCCACGGCTTCGGCGGCGATGCCTACGTCCAGGCGACGCTCTACAACGTCAACGTCCTGGACAAACTCTATAAGACGATCGTACCGCTCGCATCGACCGGCGGCGCCTTCGTCGACCCGGCGTTTCTCGTCCAGCAGACGCAGCTCATCACAAACGCGTGCGGCGCCGGCATCGCTCCGACGTTGGTGGGCGTGACCGGAACCTACAACGTGGGGCGACTGCGTGCCCAAGGCTTCACCCTCGCCGGTCGGTATCGCTTTGACCGGCGCACCGCGCTGGACTACGACTGGACGCTCGACTCGACCACGATCGTCTCCATCCCGACGCCGTTGCTGCAGTCGAACTTCACGTTGGTTCCGGGGAGCCAGCTGCCGGGATTACCGCTGCACACGCTCGACGTCGCGCTCGACCGCCTGGTGGGCAGCACGCTCGACGTGCGCCTCTCGCTGCACGGCGTCTCCGACAACAACACGAAACGTTTGCCGGCCTACACGTACAGCGACCTCAAGCTGAGTCTGCCGCTGCGGCGCGGCACGCTGGCCCTCGAGATCGACAATCTCTTCAACGGGTACAGCGATCCGCGCGGCCTCCTGTACGAAGGCGAGCCCTACGCGCTCAACGGCTACGCGGGTGCTCTGCAGTATGCCCCGTTCACCGGCGCCGCCGCCAGCGAGCGCTTCGGCCTCCCACCGCGCACGCTCTTCCTCGACTACGTCGTGCGCATCCGCTAGGCCGCGGCGCGCTGCGGCGAGAGGGTTCGGCCTCGTATACCGGTTGCAGCGAGCCCAGGGGAGCGACAAAGCAAATCCACGAACCGATTCTGCGCGGGTGTTCCCTCGACACGCGGAGTGAGCACGCCACGGTGAACGGCAAGGTTCGCACAGAGCAGGGCGATCGGGTCGATCTCAGCAAGCCGGCGGCCGGGCTGCCCACCGGGACGGTGTCGTTCTTGTTCACCGACGTCGAAGGCAGCACGCAACTGTGGGAGCGCCATCACGACGCGATGCGCACCGCGCTCGCAGATCACGACGCGATGCTGCGCGAGGCCGTCGAGACGCACCGCGGCACGGTGTTCAAAACCGTCGGCGACGCCGTCTGCGCCGCCTTCCTGCGGCCCGAGGACGCGCTGGGTGCGGCGCTCGAAGCGCAGCGGTGCTTGGCGGCCCATCCCTGGCCTGCGCCGATCGAGCGGCTGCGGGTGCGCATGGCGATCCACACCGGGAGCGCGGTCGAGTCGGAGGGCGACTATTTCGGCCCGACGGTGAATCGCGTCGCGCGCTTGATGGCGATCGGGCACGGCGAGCAGATCCTCGTCTCGAGCACCTCGGCGCTGCTGTTGCGCGACGTGTTGCCGCCGCAGGCGTCACTGCGCGATCTGGGGCTGCACCGGCTCAAGGACCTCAGCCATCCGGAGACCGCCTATCAGGTGGTCGCGGAGGGTCTGCGCGACGACTTCCCGGCGCTGCGTTCGCTCGACGGGCCGTCCAACGGCGCGGTCGCGCACAACTTGCCCCTGCCGCTGACGAGCTTCTACGGCCGCGAAGGCGAGCTCGCGACGCTGACGCGCGAGCTGGGAGAACACCGGCTGGTCACGCTCACCGGGTTCGGCGGCGTCGGCAAGACGCGCCTGGCGCTTGAAGCCGGCTGGAGTTTTCTCGAGCTGTTCCCCGACGGCGTGCACCTGGTGGAGCTCGCGCCGCTGAGCGATCCGAACCTGGTTGCGCCGCGCATCGCGACGACGCTCGGGCTGCCGGAGCAGATGGGCCAACTGCCCGGAAACCTGTGGGTCGACGCGTTGCGCGCCAAACGTGCGCTGCTGATCGTCGACAACTGCGAGCACGTGCTGCACGCCGTCGGCGACGTGGTCGAGAAGCTGTTGCAGCGCTGCCCCGACTTCCGCGTGCTGGCGACGAGCCGCGAGCCGCTGCACGTGCGGGGAGAGCGCGTCGTACGGCTCACGCCGCTCGCGCTCGCCGCCGCCGGCGCGCCCGCGGGCGCGACGCGCACCGCGCCGGCGGTCTCGTTGTTCCTCGACCGCATCTCCGATACCGCACCGGAGTTCTCGGTCGCCGACGACGATGAAGAGAGCTGGAGAGCGATCGCGAGCGTCTGCAACAGGTTGGACGGAATTCCATTGGCGCTCGAGCTCGCCGCGGCGCGTGTTTCGACGCTGGGCCTGCAGACGCTCGAGCGCGGTCTGGAAAACCGGTTCCGCGTCCTGCGCGGGGGCTCGCGCACGTCGCTGCCGCGACAGCAAACGTTGCTGGCCACGCTGGACTGGAGCTATGCGGTTCTGGACGAGCGCGAACAAGCGCTCTTCAACCGCTTGGGCCTGTTCGCCGGGACGTTCTCGGCCGAGGCCGTCGCTGCCGTGTGCTCGGACGACCACATCGAGCCGGACGACGTGCTCGACATTCTATCGTCGCTGGTCGACAAGTCGCTCGTCGTGGCCGCCGGCGCGCGCCCGGCGCGTTACCGGCTGCTGGAGACGACGCGCGCGTACGCGCTGCACCGCTTGACGTCGGATCCCGGCGCGACCGCCACGCGACGCCGGCAAGTCGAGTACTTTCACGCGTTGAGCCTGCAGTTGAACGCCACGTTCGGTTACGGCCCGCTGGCGGAGTGGTTTGCGACCTACTCCCGGGACGTGGACAACTTCCGCGCCGCGTTGAGCTGGTCGATCGACGAAGGCGGCGACGTGCTGCTCGGTGCCGGGATCTTGTGGAACCTGCGGCGTCTGATCGAGTGGCTCAACCTGAGCGCCGAAGGTTTGACGTGGTGCCAAAAGGCGCTGTCCGCGCTCGGCGGCGCGGCGCCGCCGCTGGTCGAAGCCAATATCCAAGTCGTCGCGACCCGGATGCATTTCGGACTCAGCGCGGTTCATGCAGCGATTCTGACATCGAAGCGCGCGGTCGACCTGTACCGCGCCGTCGGCGCCGAGGTGCCGCTGGCCTGTGCCCTGGCGTTCTACGGACGCGCCCAGGCTTCGGTTCCCGAGATGCGCGAAACGGCGGACCGTGCGCTGGACGAGTCGCTGGCGATTTTCGCGCGCAACGAAGGCCGCCCCGGATCCGGCGATGCCGAAGGTGACGCGGTGGTGATGCGCAACCTCTTCACGGCCTTCGCCACCGCGTACAAGTCGATGACGATCGACCCGAACGACTTTGCGCGGCGCCGCGCGTACATGGCCGAGGCGATCGAACGCTACAAAGCGATCTCGCCCGGACACTTCATCATCGGAACGATGCTGGTCCATCTGAGCGAGATCGAGATCGAGGCGGGGGAGTATCAGCGAGCGCTCGACCTTGCCCTGCAGAGTGTAGAATTTTATCACGGCTCCAGCACCATGTCCGGTTACATGAGGGCGCTCAATGCCGCAGGTGCCGCGTCGCTCGCACTGGGCGACGTCGCTGCGGCACGAACCGATGCCGGGGAACTGCTCTTGCAGGCGCGTCGCCTCGGCAGCGCGCCGGGGCTTGGCATGACGTTGTTGTTGCTCGCGGGGATCGAGGCGACGTCCGGCGATGGCATGCGAGCGGCGGGCCTGCTCGGTGCCTGGAGCACCTGCGGCGGCAAGATCGATACGCCGCAGGCGACGACGCGCTTTCTCTGCGATCGCGCGAACGAGTTGCTGCACGCCGCGCTCGGCGATGCCGTGCTGGCCGATGCCGTCGCCGGCGGCGGCCGCTGGACGATCGACGAAGCGATCGAGGTCGCTCAGGCCGTCCTCGAAGGGCGCTGAGCCCAGTCCCACGCTGCTCTGGTCGGGCTCGCGGATCCCGACCTCGTCGAGATGGCGGCCGAGATCGGCGGGATCGAAGTCGTCGCCATACTTGCCCCTTGCGCGCGTTACGAATGACCGCTCGAGCCTCATCGATGCCTTGCGGTGAGGGGTATATCTCGCGTGCCCGATGGAACGTTTTGTGCCCTCGTAGAGCAAGAGGACGACAAAGCCTTACGGGAAAACGGTCTGTCCTTCGTGGAGAGATGGCGGAGCGGTTGAACGCGGCGGTCTTGAAAACCGCTGGCCCTTCACGGG
Source organism: Vulcanimicrobiota bacterium (assembly GCA_003140215.1). Classification (GTDB taxonomy): domain Bacteria; phylum Vulcanimicrobiota; class Vulcanimicrobiia; order Vulcanimicrobiales; family Vulcanimicrobiaceae; genus Vulcanimicrobium; species Vulcanimicrobium beijerinckii. Next base: position 1,413,121 of record PLJL01000004.1, read on the forward strand.
GCTCGTGGGTTCGAATCCCACTCTCTCCTTTTTTGCGGTTCCGGCATTCGCGAAAAAAGAGAAACGAGCGGCCTGGACTCGGCGGCAAACCAAACGCAGGGGACGCGTTGGGCGTGGGCTGGGGATGATATTGCATGCCTGCGAACGTTGACACGACCGAGCGGAAAATCAGGGAGTTCGGCTCAGCGCTTGAGAGTTTGGAAGTACGCTGGCGAAAAACGCCGCCGGCGCGGGTCGAATGGTACAAGCCGCCCCGAAGGAATACGTTGCCGCTCTTGCGCTACGCCGTGAATCCGGGCAAGACGATGATCCTGAAAGTCATGGTTCTCCCGACCGATTCGGAAGGGCTCGCCCACATTTCGTTCGCGGTCTTCCAAATCGACGGCCGGTTCATGTACGACACGAGCGTCGACCTCGACGATTCCCAAAAGGCCACGACCTGGCTGCGCCGGTTGTTCACCGACAAGTCTGTCATCGAAGTCGCCGAGAAGAACGGAGATTGGGCCGGGTCACAATGTCGCCCTCCGAACGGCCACCTCCCAGCAGTGGGCTACGCCTACGCTCGCTCCTGGCTGGGAACATATGATGCCCCTGAGGCTGGACAATAGCGGGCTAAGGCGAAGCTCGTGACCGGAGGTCGAACAGCATGGCTCTCGACACAATTCGGTTGATGCGCAACATCTTGCTCAGAAGCGCGCTCATCGGCGTCGCCATCGCGCTGCTCATGGGAGTGGCGACGCTCGCGTTTTGGAGCTTCTGGACGGGGCTCGCGACGACGTGGTTTCGCACCGACGAGACCTATCTCAGCGGTCTGGTGATGTGGTTTTTCACCGCGGTCAGGTTTCTGCTCGTCTTCGTGCTCTTGACGCCGGCTTTGGCGCTGCACTGGACCTACAAGAGCGAGCAGGCGCGCCGCACTCCGGCCTAGCCGGCGAGGTGGCGAGCCCGTCCCGCGCCGGGTTGCTCGATGAGCTGCGCGACTACGTTCCGGCCGACGCGCGCGAGGCGGCGATGCGCGATCGGCTCGTGGCCTTCGTCGGCGCGCACCCCGACGCGTTCGAGCGAACGTCGACGATCGGTCACGTCACCGCCTCGGCCTGGATCGTCGACCCGAGCCGGACTCGCGCGCTGCTCATGCACCATCGCAAGTTGGGCAAGTGGCTGCAGCCCGGCGGCCACGTCGACGGAAATCCGGACGTGCGCGCCGCGGCGTTGCGCGAGGCCGGCGAGGAGTGCGGCCTCGCGTCGCTGCGTTTCGCCGCGCCGGGCATCTACGATGTCGACGTGCACCGGATCCCGGGGCGCCCGGGCGAGCCCGAGCACGATCACTACGACCTGCGCTTCGCGCTCGAAGCGGATCCCGCCGAGCCGCTCGTCGTCAACGCCGAATCGAACCGGCTGGCGTGGGTCGCGCTCGACGCGCTGGCCGCCTACGGCGTCGACGAATCGGTGCTGCGCTTGGCGCGTAAGACCGCGGCGCTGGCGCCCTAGCGGCCCGCCAGGAGCTCGAGCGCGCGGTCGAGCGGGTCGTCGCGGCCCGGCTCACCGGGATGCGCGTCCGCGCGTTGCGCAACCACCACGTCGGGGGTGATCCCGACGCGGTCGATGTCGCGGCCGGCCGGCGTCAGGTAGCGCGCCGTCGTGAGCTTGATCGCGCCGCCGTCGGGGAGTGCATACGTCTCTTGCACGAGTCCCTTGCCGAAGGTGCGCGTGCCGATCACGGTCCCGGCCTTGTCGTCCTGCACCGCGCCGGCAACGATCTCGGCCGCCGACGCGGTGTCGCCGTCGACGAGCAGTGCCAGGGGCGCGTCGAGCACCGGGGTACCGGCCTTCGCGGCGAACGGCACCGGCCGCCCACCGCGCTCTTGGGTCGTAACGATCGTGCCGTGCACGAAGTGCGAGGCGACCGCGATCGCCGCGTCGCGGTAGCCGCCGCCGTTGGCGCGCAGATCGACGACGTAGGCGCGAGCGCCGGCCGCGCGCAGGCGCGCGAGCGCCGCGTCGAGTTGCTGCGACGATTGCGCGCCGAACGACCGCAGGCGCACGTAGCCGATGCGGTCCCGCAGGATGCGACCGGTGACGTCGGGCGCGGTCACGATGCGCCGCACGACCGCGACCGGTTCGAGCGCGGCGTCGTCGCGGGTGATGCCCAGCCGCACCGTTGTGCCCGGCGCGCCGCGCAACGCTGCGGCGACCGCGCCGGGCGTGGTCGCCGGCGGTGGTAGCCCGTCGATGCTGGTGATGAGGTCGCCGGTGCGCAGCCCCGCGGTCTCAGCCGGCGCGTCCGCAAACACGTCGACGATGCGCACGGCGTGCGTCTGCGGGTCGACGTCGAGCTCCGCGCCGATCCCGGCGGCCGGCTTGCCGTCGAGGAACCCGACGAATTGTTTGAACGCCGTCGGGCGAAACAGCACGCTGTAGGGATCGTGCAGCGCCGCCAGCTCGCCTTCGATGGTTTTCGCGACCAAATCGGCGGTGCGCACGCGCGTGGGATACCGTGCCACCGCGAGCGCGACCTCGCGATCGATCTCGCTCTCGGCGCGATAGCGGTCCGCGTGCAACGGTGCGAACGGGATGTTGGGGCGGGCCACGCCCCGCGACGTGAGGTACGCGACGATCCCCATCCGTGCGCCGCCCAGCAGCTGGGCGGGATCGACGGGTTGATAGTAACGCGCCATGACCGTCGTATAGCAGATCTCCAGCGCGATGATGTCGAGGGCACCGAGCGAGGCCGGCGTTGCGCGCGCGGGCACCGCCCCGCCGGCCGACGGAAGCAGGGCGAGCGCAAGCATGAGCGCGACCGCACGAACAGGCACGGCGGCGGTATTCACGCCCGGACGGAGCATCGCATGCTCGGGAACTGCCGCACGGTCGAAGGGCCTGCTCGTCGCAGGCGGAATCCGCCGCTACCGTGGACCGCCGGGCAGCGATCGTAGTCTTCTGCGTTGCGTTCGCGGCGTGCGCCGCCTTGACCAAGCACCACGTCCTGTCCTGGAACGACGGTTCGCGCATCGCGACGGTCGACGCGCTGACCGCGAACCACACGTTCGTCATCGACGGTTCGCCGTTCGCTGTGGGCCTCGGCGACAAGATTCGCTTCGGGGACAAAACGTACTCCGACAAGCCGCCGCTGCTCGCGCTGCAGGGAGCCGTCGTGGCGCTGGCGGTAGCTCCGCTGGGAGTCACGCTGCGGCAGACACCGGGCGCGGCGATCTATCTCGTCACGCTGCTCAGCGTCGGCGTGTGGTTCGCGATCGGCAGCTGTTACGCGTACGCATTCCAGCGCGAGCTCGGTTTCGGCCCGCGCGTGGCGGGGGCGGTCGCGGCGCTGACGGGAATCGGAACGCTGGCGCTGCCGTATGCGATCGTCTTGACCAACCACGTGCCGTGCGGTGCCAGTGTGCTCGCAGCGTGCTTCCATCTGGTGCGAGCGCGCCAGCGCGGGCTCGCGCACGTCGCTCTGGGCGGGATATACTTCGCGCTCGCCTACGCCTTCGACCCGGCGGGGATCATTCTCGCGCTCGCCGGTGCCGTGCTGTTGTGGGGCGCACCGGTCCGATGGTGGCTGACGTGCGCCGCGGCCGGAGCGCCGATCGTCGCGCTGCAGCTGGCGTACAATTTGGTCGTGTCGGGCAGCGTCGTCCCGACGGCGTTCAACGGCGCCGTCTGGGGAACTCCGCCCGTGCCGGCCGCGGCGCCGATGATCGCGCTCTTCTCCCCGGTCCAGTATGCCGGGTTCGTCATGAACCTTCTGTTTGGCGGCAAGGGGTTGTTCGCGTTCACGCCGCTCGTGTTCGTCGTGGCGTACGGTCTGGTGGTCATGTGGCGCAGCCGCGGCTTGATGCGGCGGGTCGCGCTGGGCATCAGCGCGGCCTGCGCGGTGTTCTTCGCCCTGATCGTGTTGTTGCAGAACGACTCCGAAGCTCGAAACTTTGGCGAACGGCGCTTCGTCGATCTCTTCTTTTTGCTCGGTGTCGCGCTCGGACCGGCGTTGACAACGGTTCGCACCGCCGCCGGAGTGGCATTGGTGCGACTGTGCGTCGCGAGCTCGGTCGCGCTCGCCGCGCTGGGCACGGTCGCCCCGTTCGGGGGCGCCGCGGGCGAGTCGGGGTTCTCGTTCGCGACCGCGGAGTTCGCGGCGCTCTACCGTCGCGCGCCGATCCAAGCCGTGATCGACGTCGTCGTGCTGCTGGTCGTCCTCGCGTTGGTGCAGCGGCTCCTGCCGTTGCGCGCGAACGGCGCCGCAGCTACGGCCGCGGCGCGGCCGCGCGGGTGAGGCGGTCGCGCACGGCGGCGTGTTCTTCGGTGTCGGGCGGCAGCGTTGCGACGACCGTGTCGTAGCCGTCGGCGTCGAGCGCGCGCAGCGCGGCGTAGAGCGTGCGCGCCGCGGTCGCGGGATCGTCGGGCAGCGTCAACAGCGCCACGCGCTCGCCGCCGGCGCCGCGCCGGCGCGCCTCGTCGTCGCGCGCGTCGGAGTCAACCAGCACGACCCGGGCGCGGGGCGCGTAGTGCGAGCGCAGCGTTCCCGGCGCGCGTACCGGGCCGCCGATGCGCGTGACGACAGGCGTGCCGAGCGCTTCACCCAGTTGCGAAGGCGTGATCGCGCCGGCCCGCAAGACCGCCGGCACCGCGCCGGTGAGGTCGACGATCGTCGACTCGACGCCCACGCTCGACGGGCCGCCGTCGACGATCGCGTCGACCTCGAGGCCGAGATCGGCGCGCACGTGCTCGGCGGTCGTCGGCGAGATGCGGCCGAAACGGTTCGCCGACGGCGCTGCGAGCGCGCCGCCGAAGGCGGCCAGGATCGCGCGCGCCAGCGGGTGCGCGGGGACCCGCACCGCCACCGTCTCTTGGCCGCCCGTCACGGTGAGCGGCGTGCGCGGGCCGCGCGCGACGACGATCGTCAACGGCCCCGGCCAGAACCGTGCCGACAGCGCGCGCAGCTCGGGCGTGATCTCGGCGACGTATCCGGCCAGAGCATCGACGTCGTAGGCGTGAACGATCAGCGGGTGGTCGCCGGGACGGCCCTTGATCGCGAACACCCGCGCGATCGCTTGCGCATTTTCGACGTCGGCGGCCAGCCCATACACCGTCTCGGTCGGGATCGCGACGACATCGCCGCGGCGTAGCATGAACGCCGCCGTGCGAACGACGAGTGCGTCGACCGCCAACTAACGCGTCGACCCGTCGGGCTCGATCGAGGCGAACCCGGCGTACGGGCGCAGCACCTCCGGGACGGTCACGCCGCCGTCGGCGCGCTGGTAGTTCTCCAGCACGGCGGCGAAGGTGCGCCCGACCGCGCCCCCCGACCCGTTGAGCGTGTGCACGAACTCGGGCTTCGCCGTCGCCTCGGGGCGGAAGCGAATCCCGGTGCGGCGGGCCTGAAAGTCGGTGCAGTTCGAACACGAGCTGATCTCGCGGTACGCGCCGGCGCCGGCGAACCACGCCTCGACGTCGTACGTCTTCGCGGCGTTGAAGCCGGTATCGCCGGCGGACAACAGCATGACGCGGTAGGCGATCCCGAGCTCCTCGTAGAGCGCGGTGGCGTTGCGCGTGAGCGTTTCGAGGTCGTCGAACGAGCGCTGCGGCGTCGTCAGCCAAACGAGCTCGACTTTCTCGAACTGATGCATGCGAATGAGACCGCGCGTGTCACGCCCCGCCGCGCCGGCTTCCTTGCGAAAGCACGGCGTGTACGCGGCATACTGCAGCGGTAGGCGATCGGCCGCGAGGATCTCGTCGCGGTGCATCGCGGTCAGCGGCACCTCCGCGGTCGGGATGAGGTAGAGCACGTCGTCGGGGTCGTCACCCGCGAACGCGTACATCTGATCGGAGAACTTGGTGAGCTGTCCGGTCGCCCACATCGTCGAGCGCGCGACGAGCACCGGCGGATTGATCTCGACGTAGCCGTTGCGGGCCGCGCGATCCAGAAAGAACGAGACCAGCGCGCGCGACAGCCGCGCGCCCGGACCGCGCAGGATCGCGAAGCGCGTCCCCGACAGCCGAACCGCGCGTTCGACGTCGACGATCCCGAGCCGCTCGCCGATCTCCCAGTGCGGCTTGGCCGCGAACCCCAGCTCCGGCGGCGTGCCCCCAGCGCGCACCAGCCGGTTCGCGCTTTCGTCGCTGCCGTCGGGGACCGAATCGTCGAGCAGGTTGGGAATCTCCGCCAGCTCGGCGGCGATCCATTCGTCGAACGCGGGCAGCGGTGTGCCGGCGACTCTGATGGCGGCATCCAGCTGGGTGATCTTTGGACGCAGCTCCGCCGCCGCAGCGCGCTTGTCGGCCGCTTTGGCGACGGCGGCGCTCAACGCGTTCTTCTCGGCCTTGAGCGTCTCGACGGCGGTGATCGCCGCGCGGCGGTCACGATCGAGCTGGAGGATCCGCTCGACGAACTCCGTTCCGATACCGCGCCGCCCGGCGGCGCGGCGCACGCGATCGGGCTCGCGCCGCAGCAGATCGAGATTCAGCACAGCGCGCCGCGTTCGCGATGGCGCAAGCCCCCTCCGTGTCGAACGGAGCCGGATGCGAGCGCTGCGGCCAGGTGCCACCTTCGAGACCGAGCGTCTCTCGGCGCCGGCCGAGGCGATCGCCGAGTACCTGCGCGTCGTGGCGCCCGGCCCCCTGGGGATCGAGGCCGTCACCCTCGAGACCGCGTCGGGGCGCATCTTGGCGCGGGATGCGGTCGCCGAGGCGCACTACCCGGGCGACGACCGCTCGACCATGGACGGCTTCGCGGTGCGCTCGGCCGACGGCGTGGCACCGCGCCGGATCGTGGCGACGATTCGCATGGGGCACGCTCCGCCGGGGGTGCTGCAGCCCGGCGAGGCGATGCGCATCCCGACCGGCGGCGTGCTGCCGGTCGGCGCCGACGCGGTGGTCCCGGTCGAAGACGCGGTCGAGCGCGAGGGCATGGTCGTCCCCGAGGGGGCACCGCAGGCGCGGGCGTGCTTCACGCCGCGCGGCGACGACATGGCGCCCGGCGACGTGGTCCTGCGGGCCGGACGGCGGATCGGGGCCGCGGAGCTGTCGGTGCTGGCGACCCTGGGGGCCGTCACCGTCGAGGTATTCCGGCGGCCACGCGTGGCGATCGTCTCGACCGGCGACGAGCTCGTCGACGTCCGCGAAGCGCCGCGCAGCGGCCAAGTTCGCGACTCCAATCGCTGGGCGGTGGCGGGCTGCCTGACCGCGCTGGGCTGCGAGGTGGTCCACCTGCCTCGCGCGGTCGACGAGGTCGCCGCCATCCGGGACGGCATCGCCGCCGGGCTGCGCCTCGCCGACGCCGTGGTGCTCACCGGCGGCTCGTCGGTGGGCGCTCGCGACCACGTCCCGGCGGCGATCGATGGGTTGGGCGCGCCCGGGATCGTTGTCCACGGGCTGCGCGTCAAGCCGGGTAAGCCGACGGTCCTGGCCGCGATCGGGCCGCGCCCGGTGATCGGGCTGCCCGGAAACCCCGCCAGCGCGCTGACGATCCTCGACGCCATCGCCGCGGAGATCTTCCGCGCGCTCACCGGCGAGACGCAGGCGCGCCGGGCCACGGTCGCGGCAGTCGCCGGCGAGCCCTTCGTCGGCCGCGCCGGCTGGACGTGGTACGTACCTGCGGTACTCGACCCGGCGGGGCGCGCGCGCCCGCTTCCACTGCGCTCCTCGCACACCAGCTTGCTGGCGCGTGCCGACGGTTACGTCGTGCTCGGACCCGAACGCGTGCAGATCGAGGCGGGTGAGCCGCTCGCGGTCGTGCGTTACGGCGGCGGATGAAGCGCGCGCTCGCGCTGGCCGCGGCGCTCGCCGCCGCCGGCTGCACCCAGCCGCCGCAGTCGCCGCCGAGCTCCGAGCAGACGCGTGCCCCCACCACCGTCTTGCGCGACGCGTTGATCCTGTCGGCGGTAAAGGCGAAGCTCATCGGCGAGGATCCCGACTCCACGACGACGGTTTCCGTCACGGTCATTGACGGGATCGTCACGCTGCGCGGCAGCGTGCACGACGACGGCGTGCGGCGCCGGCTCGTCGCGTCGGCCCGCGCCGGCGCCGGCGTCACCGGCGTGGTCGATCGGCTGCGAGTCGATCCGCACGGCCCGCGCGTCAAGGAACGCATCGCCGACGTCGCGCTCGCCGCGCGCGTCGAGACGGCGATCACCGCGCAGCTCGGTGTGCAGCACGTCATCGTGCGGGTCGAGCACCGCGTCGCAACGCTCGAGGGGAGCGCTCCCGACGCGAAAACGAAACGGACGATGCTCGCCACGGCACAAGCCACGTCCGGCATCCGCAACGTCGTGGACCGCATCCGGGTCGGAGTTCCGTGAGCTCCCGGTCCGGCTTTCCGCAGCCTACCGCCCAGGTCGCTGCCGTGCCGGCCTCGACGCCGTTCGTCGCGCCTGAGGAGCTGGCTCGGCGCCACGGCGTCAAAGAGATGCTGCGCTTGGGCGCCAACGAGAGCGCCTTCGGCCCGTCGCCGCGCGCGATCGCCGCGATGCGCGACGCCGTCCCGCTGACGTCCTGGTACGGCGATCCCGAATCGCTGGAGCTGCGTGCGGCGCTCGCCGCGCGCCATCGCTGCGCGCTCGACGAGATCGTGGTCGCCTGCGGGATCGACGACCTCATGGGACTCATCGTGCGCGGCTTCTGTGCGCCCGGCGAGCCGTGCGTCGCCACGCGCGGGACCTATCCGACGCTGTTCTACCATCTGAGCGCGTACGGCGCGCGTCCGGAGTTCGCCGAGCCGGGTGAGGCCGGCGGGATGGTGCCCGCCAACATCGCCGCCGCGGTGCAGCGCTCGGGTGCGAAGCTGGTCTACGTTGCCAACCCCGACAACCCGTCGGGTGCGTTCGCGGATCGCGCCACGATCGCGGCGCTGCGTGCGGCGCTCCCTGATGACGTGCTGCTGTTCTTGGACGAGGCCTACGCCGACTTCGTCGACCCCGCGCACCTGCCGCCCGACACGATCGACCCGCGCACGATTCGCACCCGAACCTTTTCCAAGGCCTACGGGATGGCGGGCGCGCGAATCGGCTACGCGCTGGCGTCGCGCGAGGTCATCGCCACCTTCCAGAAGTTGCGCCTGCACTTCGGCGTCAACCGCACCGCGCAGATCGGCGCGCTCGCTGCGCTGGCCGATGACGCGTTCATGCGCGGCGTCATCGCCGAGGTCGCACGCGGGCGTGACGAGTACCATGCGCTCGCCGCACGGCACGGGCTGCCGTCGCTGCCGTCGGCGACGAATTTCGTCTGCATCGGGATCGGCACCAAGCGTGCGGCCGAGGCGATGGTCGAGGCGCTGTTGCAGCGCGGCGTCTTCGTGCGCAAGCCCTGGGCGCCCCCGATCGACGGGTTCATCCGCGTGACCGTCGGGACGGCGGCGGAGCGGGCCGCCTTCGCCGAGCGTTTCGCCGAGGCGCTGGATAGCGTCCGGGAGAAGGCCGCCGGGTGAGATACGCGGTGGTCTCGGACGTCCACTCAAACATCGAAGCGCTCGACGCGGTGTTCGCGACGCTGCGCGACGACGATGCGCTGCTCTGCTTGGGCGATATCGTCGGCTACGGCCCCAATCCCAACGAGTGCATCGAGAAGATCCGGGCCCGGGCGACGGCGACGGTGCTCGGGAATCACGACGTCGCGGCGATCGACAACTTCGGCTTGGCGTATTTCAACCCCGCGGCGCGCGCGGCGATGAAGTGGACGCAAAGCGTCCTGAGCGCGCACAACCTGGCTTGGCTCGACACCCTGGGCTACGAGTTCCGCATGCCGGAGTTCTTGCTCGTGCACGGGGCGCCGGTGAATTACTTCGAGTACATCCTCGACAAGGCTGGGGCGGGCCGCGCCTTTGCCGCGACCGACGCGCCGATCATCTTCATCGGACACACGCACATCGCCGAGGTGTACGCGCTCCACCCCGACGGCTCGATCCACCACGAGCACCTGCAGCTGGGCGGCGAGATCGCGCTGGCGGACGGCGTGCGCTATCTCATCAACGTCGGCAGCGTGGGGCAGCCGCGCGACCTCAACCCGTTGTCCTCGTTCGGCTTCTACGATTCGGCGGCGCGAACGGTCACGGTGAGCCGGGTGGAGTACCCGATCGCGCAGGTGCAGGCGAAGATCACCGCCGCAGGCCTGCCGGAAGCCCTGGCTCGCCGCCTGCAGGTCGGACGGTAGAACCCTTCCAGCCGCGGTCAGTCGCCCTGTCACCCTGAGCCTGTCGAAGGGGCAAGCGGAGGTCCGCGTGCCCGGCGGGAACGGGAGCGCGCTGTGCTGCGCCGTTCTCTCGCCGCGTTCGTCCTTGCGACCCTGTGCATGGTCCCGCTGCTCGCCGCGGCGCCGGCGGTGCCCAAGGCGCCCGGCGCGTCGCCGGGGCCGCGTAACGACTACGCCGACACCGCGTTCACCGCGCCGCTGGGCCAAGGGCTGCGCGCGTTTTACAGCCGCGACTTCGTCGCGGCCCGCAAGGGCTTCGAGGACGCGATCGCCGTCGTGCCCGACAACACCCTCGCGATCTCGCTGCTCAACGCGACGGCGGCGCAGACGCCCGGCCAGCTCGACGTCCTCGTCGACGCCGAGGAAGAGGCGCTGGCGAAGAACCCCAAGAGCCCGCTCGCGCACGTCCGGCTCGCGTTTTCGTACATGTTCGTGTCGATAACCGGCCGGGACCGGCGCATCGACGCGCGCGAGGAGCTCAACGCCGCCGTGCAGCTCGACCCGACCTCGCAGTCGGCACACACGGCGCTCGGTATCATGCGCGAGACCGAACGCAGCGCGAACCGGGCCAAGACCGAGTTTCTCACGGCGCTGGGGACCGATCCGCAGAACGTGCTGGCGCGCGAGTACCTTTCGCTGATCTATCAGAACGATCTCAAAGACCCGCAGCGTGCCCTCACCACCATCATCGACGTGCCGAACCTCGTCCCGGACTACGCCGACATCTACTTCCACTTGGCATCGCTCATGCACGACCTGGGGCAATTCGACGCCGCGATCGGGTATGCGACGCGAGGTCTGCAAGCCGACGTCGGTCGCGTCGGCGAGGCCGGGCAGCACGGATACACCCTGCTGGCACGCATCTATCTCGACGAGAAGAAACCCGACGACGCGCGCCGCGTGCTGCGCGCCTCGATCACCGCTGGGACCGACACCGCGTACGCGAGCACGCTGCTCAAGAAGATCGACGACGGCGCGTACGGGAAACTCTCGCCGTCGCCGAGCCCGTCGCCTTCGACCTCGCCGGGCCCCAAGAAGAAGCCGTGAGCGCGGAGCTCCCGGTCGACGACGGCCGCTGCTTCGCTTGCGGGCCGCACAACGCCGACGGGCTGCACTTGCGCTTCGAGGACGGCGACGGCGACGGCGTGCGCGCGCGCATCACCTTGCCGCCGCGGTTTCAGGGCTGGCGCGAAACCGCGCACGGTGGAATCGTGATGATGCTGCTCGACGAGGCCATGGCGCACGCCTGCCTGCGCGCCGGCGAACGCGGCGTGACCGCCTCGATGCAAGTCCGCTTTCGCGAACCGGTTCCGCTAGGGGCGCCGTTGGTGGTCAGCGGAAACGTGAAGTGGAAGCGGCGCGGGGTCATCGCGCTCGAGGCGACCGTCGCGCACGCCGACGGCACGCTGTTGGCCGGCGCCGAAGGCTCGTTCGTCTCGCGCGGCCCGCTGGGCAAGGGACCGTTCGGCGCGCCTGACCTCACCTTCGCCTAATGGCGAAGATGAAGCAGGCTCGCGTCGCGGCCAAGGCCGAGCACGCGGCCAAAGCGCCCGAGCCGTCGTTGAACAATCGCCGGGCGCGCTTCGAGTACGAGAAGCTGGAGTCGCTCGAAGCCGGCGTCGCGCTCCAAGGCAGCGAGATCAAATCGATCCGCCGGGGCAACGTCTCGATCAACGAAGCCTTCGCGCGCTTGCGCGACGGCGAGCTGTTCTTGCTCAACCTCACCATCCCGCCGTACAAGGAAGCCTCGCACTTCAACCACGAGACGAATCGGCCGCGCAAGCTGCTGCTGCACCGCGAGCAGATCCAGCGGCTCGCCGGCCGCGCGGCGGAGAAGGGCCTTACGCTCGTGCCGTGGCGGCTGTACTTCAAAAACGGCCGCGTGAAGATCGAGCTGGCCTTGGTCCGCGGCAAGAAGCTGTGGGATCGCCGCCGGGACATTCAAGCGCGCGACGTCGAACGCGAGATCGCTCGCTCGACCACACGATGATGGTGATGGACCGAGCACTGCGGTATCGTCCTTTGCCGCCACGTTCGATGCGAGGTCGGACCGGGGGCCCCACGCAAGGCGTGGGGGGCGCGCAGCCTGGGGCGGAGCGCCTGTAAACCCATGCGCGGCGCTCGTCCGGAACGTGCTCTCGACGCGGTGGTGCGAAACGCCGTCCGTTTCGCCCGCGGCGTTCGCGTGTGCGTCGCGTGCTCGGGCGGCCCGGACTCGGTGGCGCTCGCAGCGGTGCTCGACCGGCTCGCGCGTGAGGACGGCTACGACGTCGTGCTGGCGCACGTGAACCACGCGCTGCGTGCCGGTGCCGATCAAGACGAATGCGTCGCGTTCTCGGTGGGCGCGCGGCTCGGACGCCGCGTCGTCGCGGCCCGTCTCGAGGTCGCACGTGCCGACGAGGCGACGCTGCGCGACGCGCGCTACGCGGCGTTGGCGCGGATCGCCGGCGACGCCGGCGCGTGCGCGGTGCTCACCGCGCACACCGCCGAAGACCAGACCGAGAGCGTCTTGCTGGCGCTGTTCCGCGGGACCGGGCTGGCCGGGCTGGCCGGGATCGCGGAGCGGCGCGCGCTCACCGAGCACGTCGAGCTGGTGCGGCCGCTGCTGCGCGTCACCCACGCCGAGCTTGCAACGGAGCTGCGCCGCAGCGCGCTGCCCTACGCGCTCGACCCGACCAACGCGCAGCGGCGCTATCGTCGCAACGCGCTGCGCGAACCGCTCGACGCCTTGCGCGCGGAGTTCCCGCACCTCGACCGCGCGGTGGCGCGTTGCGCGGCGATCGTGCGCGACGAACTCGAAGGGACGCCGCGCGCGCAGGCGCGCCGCGCGCTGCGCGAGCGCCTGCGCGCTGAGGCCGCGCTCGCCGATGTCCCGTTCGAACGCATCGAAGCGGTGCGCAAGGCGGCCGAACGCGGGACGCGACCGTAGAAGCGCGAAGGCGTCACGGTGCAGCAAACGCTACCGCCGGGGATCGAGCGGGTTTTGATCGACGCCGGTGAGATCGCGGCCGCGAACCGGCGCATCGCCGAAGCGATCGCCCGCGACTACGCGGGCCGGTCGCTGATCTTGGTCGGCGTCCTCAAAGGGGCGCTCTTCGTGACCGCCGACCTCGCCCGCGCCCTGGCCGACGTGCCCGGCGGCCCCACCGACGTGCAGCTCGACTTCATCGCGGTCTCCTCCTACGGAAACGCGCACCGCTCGAGCGGCGAGGTCCGGCTGATCCAGGACACGACGCACGCCATCGAGGGCCGCAACGTGATCATCGTCGAGGACATCGTCGACAACGGGCACACCCTGCACTACTTGCGGGCGATGCTGGAGAACCGCCGGCCGGCCTCGTTGCGAACGGCCGTCCTGCTGGACAAGCCGTACCACCGAGCGGTCGATGTGGCCCTGGATTACGTGGGATTGACGTGTCCCGACGAGTTCGTCGTAGGGTACGGTCTGGACTACCAGGAACGCTACCGAACTCTCCCCTATCTCGCGAAACTCCGGCCCGAGGTCCTGCCAGCATGAGCCCGGCCACCATTCAGGCGCGAGACGTGTCCTACCGAGAAACGTTCTAAGGGTAGAACGGTACAAAGGGTCTCGCAACCAATGGGCAAGCACCTCAAAAGCATCCTGGTCGTCCTCGGCATCTTCATCCTGGTGATTTTCATCGTGGATAAGCTCGTGCTGAGCCCGACCACCAGCACGCAGCTGAGCTATACGACTTTCTACCAGAAAGTCGAAAAGCATGAGATCAAGAAGGCGATCGTCCAGAGCAATCACGACGTATCGGGCGACTTGACCGACGGCGGCAAGTTCACCACGACGATCGGCGACGACAAGGACTTGGGCTCGCTCATGCGGCGCAACATCCCGGACCTATCGTACGTCAACGCCAGCGCGACGCCGCTGATCGGCTACATCTTCCAGTTCGTGCCGTTCGTCATCATGGCGCTGCTGCTGATCTTCATCTTGCGCCAGGCGCAGAGCGGGGGCAGCCAGGCGCTGTCCTTCGGGCGCTCGCGCGCCAAGCTGCTCAGCGAGAACCGGCCCAAGGTGACCTTCGCCGACGTCGCGGGGGTCGACGAGGCGAAAGAGGAGCTGGGCGAGGTCGTCGAGTTCCTCAAGTACCCCAAGAAGTTTCAGGCGCTGGGCGCGCGCATCCCCAAGGGCGTGTTGCTGCTCGGACCGCCCGGCTCGGGCAAGACGCTTCTGGCGCGCGCCATCGCGGGCGAAGCGGGAGTCCCGTTCTTCTCGATCTCCGGCTCGGACTTCGTCGAGATGTTCGTCGGCGTCGGTGCCTCGCGGGTGCGCGACCTGTTCGAACAGGCCAAGAAATCGGCGCCCTGCATCATCTTCATCGACGAGATCGACGCGGTCGGCCGCCAGCGCGGCGCGGGTCTGGGCGGCGGCCACGACGAGCGCGAGCAGACCCTCAACCAGCTGCTCGTCGAGATGGACGGCTTCGACCAAAACACCGGCGTCATCTTGATCGCCGCGACCAACCGCCCCGACGTGCTCGACCCCGCGCTCCTGCGGCCGGGCCGCTTCGACCGTCAGATCGTGGTCGACCGCGCCGACGTGCGCGGCCGCCAAGCGATCCTGGGCGTGCACTCCAAGAACAAGCCGCTCTCTAAGGAAGTCTCGCTCGAGACGCTGGCCCGCCGCACGCCCGGATTCTCGGGCGCCGATCTCGAGAATCTGCTCAACGAGGCGGCGCTCTTGGCCGCCCGGCGCAACAAGTCGGTCATCGAGATGAACGACTGCGACGAGGCGATCGACCGCGTCATGGTCGGCCCCGAGCGCAAGTCCGTGGTCATGTCGCAGCGCGAGAAAGAGAACACCGCCTATCACGAGTCCGGCCACGCCGTCGTCGGCGGCCTCACGCCGAACTCGAACCCGGTCCACAAGGTCACGATCATTCCGCGCGGCATGGCGCTCGGACTCACCTGGTCGCTGCCCGACGAAGACCGCCATTCGGTCACCAAGAACGAGCTGCTGGCGCAGATCAAGATGTCGGTCGCGGGCCGCATCGCGGAAGAGATCAAGTTCGGCGACGTGACGACCGGCGCGTCGAACGACTTCGAAAAAGCGACCGAGCTGGCGCGGCGGATGGTGACGCAGTACGGAATGTCCGACAGCCTGGGCCCGATTCAGTACGGCCGCGGCAACCACCAGGTTTTCCTGGGCCGCGATTTCGGCGAGGACCGCAACTACTCCGAGGAGATCGCCGGCAAGATCGACGTCGAGGTGCGCCGGATCATCGACACGTGCTACGAGGACGCCAAAAAGATCCTCGAAGTCAATTGGGACAAGGTCGAGCGGATGGCCAACTCGCTGCTCGAGCACGAGACGGTCGAGACCGAAGAAGTCCTCGCGATCCTGGGCAACAAGCCCTGGCCGCCCAACGTACCGGCCGTCGAGGCTGCCCCGGCCGAGCCGCCGGTGTCCGCGCCGGCGGTCCCCGAGGCGCGCCCCGAGCGTCCCAAACGGCTGCCGCCGACGATCTCCCCCGAGCCCGCGTGAGCGCTTCGCGGACGAGCTGCCGGGCCGCGATCGTCGCGGCCCTGTTCGTCTGCGCCGCCTGGAGATCGGCCGGCGCGCAAGATGCGGCGCCGGCCAACGGAACGCTGCCGGGCGGCGTCGTGTACGAGCTCCGTCCCGACGCTGCCCAATCCGCGGCGGCGGTCGCTTTGTGGTATCGCGCCCCGGCCGGCGGCTTCGACGGCACGGCGCTGCCCGGGCTCTCGCGGCTGGCCGCCGCGACGGTGGCGGCCTCAACGCCCGTCACCGGGACCTCGTTGGCGCAGCTCGTGGACCGCTGGGGCGGCCGCCTCAGCGTCGCGGCCTATGCCGACAGCGTGTCGGTGACGGTGCTCGTCGCTCCGGACCACGTCGCCCGGGCCGTGCGCGCGCTGACCGCCGACTATTTCGCACCGGTGATCACCGCGGAGGGATTGCGTGTCGCGCAACGCGATTCGACCGAGGACGCGATCTATCGTTCGCTGGCGCCCGACGCGATCGAGGACGCGCTCGGCGCCGCGCTCTTCGCAAGCGGCCCGCTGCACGACGGCGCGATCGGTAACCCCGACGGGCTCGCCAACGCGAAGCTCGAGCGCGTCCGCGCGTTTGCCGACCGGGCCTTTCGCCCGGGCAACGCCATTCTGGTACTGACCGGCAACGTCGATGCGACCGCGCTGTCCAACGTCGCCGCGCGCGCGGGTGCTACGCCCGCGTCGGCGTTGCCCGAGCCGGCCGCGGCGCAGGCGCCGCGACCGGACGGCGCGCCGCTGAACCGCGAGGGGGACTTCGCCGGAACCGGCTTGGGGTGGCTCGGACCGCCGATCGCCGACGAGGCCGCCGCGACCGCGCTCGATTTCGTCGCCGACGCCTTGTTCGTACCGAAGCGCGGCATCGTCGCCAAGGCGCTGGGCAGTCGCAAAGCCGTGGTCACCGGGAAATTCGTGACCTATCGAAATCCCGGCGTCTTCTTGGTGACGATCAGCGGCGACGAAGCCGATGCGGCGCGCCCGTTGGTGGACAAGGCGCTCGCGGATGCCGCCAAGCCGATGTCGCCGGCGCTCTTCGCCGTCGCGCGCGCGGCCTTCGTGTATCGGCTGCTCGGTGACATGGAAACGCCGACGGAGATCTCCGACACCTACGGTTGGTACGCCGTCGAAGGCGCTCCGGCGTACGCGCCGGCGGAGGGCGGAATGCGCGGCCGCTACTTCACGCTGGCGGCGCAGTTGACGCCGGCGAGCGTCGCTCAGGCGGTCGCCACGTTCCTGGGCCGCCCGCCGGCCGTCGTGACGGTCGTCAAGCGCGCGCTGCGCCCGCGGACGCAGACGTGATTCGCGCGCTCGCGGCGGCCGGTCTGTGCGTCGCATTGGCAGCGCCCGCCGCCGCGGCTCCGACCCGGACGACGATGGTCGACCTGGGTGGACTGCGGGCCTACGTCAGCAGCGATCAGGGCCTCCCGCTGGCTGCCGTCGAGCTCGTCGTGCGGGCCGGACTCGAGCGCCAAACGCCGGCGCAGAGCGGGCTGGCGGCGCTGGTCGCGGAGGCGGTCCTGCAGACGCCGGTCGAGCCGGCGCCGGGCTCCGGACGAACGGTCGCCCTCACCGACGCGGTCGACGCGCGCGGTGCATCGATCGGGTACGCCGTCGCCGCGCAGCACGTGCGCTTCTTCCTCGAAGGGACTCCCGAGGGCGTCGCGGCGACGGCGCCGCTGGTCGCCCGGGCACTCGCCGAACCGTCGTTCGATCCGCCCGTGCTCGAGGCCGCGCGCGCCGTGTTGGGCGAGCGCATCGCCGACGAGGATTTCGATCCCACGGTCGTGGGCGTGGGGATGCTGCGCGCATCGTACTATCGCGGCGGCGCCGGGCTCCCCGCGCTGGGGACCACCAGCACGTTGGCGGCGTTCACGCCGGCGGATGCGCGGGCGTTTTACGATCGCTGGTACCTGCGCGGCGGCGCGTTCGTCGCGGCCGTCGGCCACACCGGCGAGGCGACCGATGCGGCGGCGCGTTCCTTGGCGGGTGCGCTGCGCGAAGGCACCGCCGCCGCCGAGCGGCTCGTCACCCGGCCCTACGGCGCGCAGCCCAAGCGGATCGTGACGCATCGCGACGTGGGGTCCCTGTACGTCGCGCTCGGGTTTGCGGCGCCCTCGCTGGGCGACGCCGATTTTGCGACGGCGTGGGTGATTCGCGCGTTGCTGACCAGCGTCTTCGGCCGGGTGAGCGCGACGACGCAGCCGCCGCAACTGCGCTCGGTCGGTGCGGTGTACGGCTACGACACGTCGCCGGCGCAGTTCGTGCTCTGGCTCAACGGCAGCCGAATCGATGCCGCGGCCGGGCTCGGCGCGCTCGACACCGTGGTGAAGGCCGCGGCTGCGAAGCCGCTCACCGCCGCGGTGCTCAGCCGCTACAAGGAGACCGCGCGGGGCGACTGGGCGCTGCGCACGCTGACCCTCGACGAGCGTGCCTTCGCGATCGGAAACGCTGTCTCGCACGGCCTGGACGCCGACGCCGGCGATGCCGTCGGCGCCGCGATCGGGCGCGTGACCGCCGCCGACGTGCAGCGCGTGGCCAAGAAGTATTTCCAGAGATTCGATGTCGCGCTGGTGATGCCGCGCGCAAGCTCCGGCGGCTGAACATCGGCGCCGCGCAGCGAAGCGCGCGTGAAACCATGTCCACCGCCCTCGTGCACGACTACCTCAACCAGCGCGGCGGGGCCGAGCGCGTCTTCGCGCACTTCGTGCGCGAGTGGCCCGATGCTCCCGTCTACACGGCGCTCTACGACGAACGGGCGGTTGGCGATCTCGTCCCGCGCGAGCGCGTGCGCACCTCGTTCGTGCAGCGCTTCCCGCTGCGCGGCCGGCTCTTCCGAGCGTATGCGCCGTTCTACCCGCGCGCCTTCGAAGCGTTCGATCTGTCGGCGTACGACGTCGTCGTCTCGTCCACCACGGCCTGGGCGAAGGGCGTGTTCGTGCGCCCCGATGCGGTCCACGTGTGCTACATCAACACCGTCTCGCGTTTCGTCTTCGACGCCGCGCAATACGTCGCCGGTTTCGGTGCGGGGACGTTCGCGCGCCCGCTGCTGCGGCAGCTGGCGGCCTGGGACGTTCGCGCGGCGCAGCGGCCGACGCGGTTGGTGGCCAACTCGCGCAACGTCGCCGCGCGCGTGCGGCGGTGGTACGGCCGCGAAGCCGACGTGTTGCCGTGCCCGGTCGACGTCGAGCGCTTCACGCCGGGCGCGGGGCGCGGTGACTACTTCATCGTCGTCTCGCGGCTGCTGCCCTACAAGCGCATCGACCTGGCGATCCGCGGCTGCGCGCTCGCCGGGGTGCCGCTGCACGTCGTCGGCGACGGACCGGATCAGCGCCGCCTCGCGGGGCTCGCGCGCGGCACGGCGACGACCTTTCACGGCCGCGTCGACGACGCGACCCGCAACGCGCTGCTCGGCGACGCGCGCGCCGCGATCGTGCCGGGCGAGGAAGATTTCGGGCTGGTTCCGCTCGAGGCCGCCGCCGCGGGGCGGCCGACGATCGCCTACGCCGCCGGCGGCGCGCTCGAGACGATCGACGCCGGCGCGACCGGCGCGTTTTTCGGCGAGCCCGACGCGCGCTCGTTGGCCGCGGCCATTCGGGGCTTCGATCCGGCGCGGTATCAGTCCGCGCGCCTGCGCGCGCACGCCGAGCAGTATCGGCCCGAGCAGTTTCGCGCGCGGCTGCGGGCGATCGTGGACGAGACCGTCGCCGCGCGGCGGGGTGCAACGGGGTGAGCGAGCGCGCGTCGCTGCGGCCGCCGCGTGCGGTCGTCGTCGCGGCGGTGGTCTTTGCGCTGGTCTACATCGCGCTGGATCTCAACAAGCTCTACGCGCTGCGCTACGGCGCCGATACCGGCACGTTCGTCCAGTGGCTCACCGGCGAAGCGCACGGGCGCGGCTCGTGGAACGGCGCCGAGTACCGCCCGCATCTGCAGGTGCACGACTCGTGGGTGCTGCTCGCGCTCGTGCCGCTCATGGCCGCATTCCCCTACGCCCAGACGCTGTTGGTCGTGCAGGTCGTGGCGATCGCCGGCGCGGCGCTTGCGCTCGCCGCGTTCGCACGCAGCTGCGGCGCGAACGCTTGGGGCGCCACGGCGGTCGGGATCGCGTATCTGCTCTCGCCCTCCGCGCAGGGGATCGCGTACGGTAATTTCCTCGAGAACGTCTTCGTGCCGTTGCTCGCCGCGCTGGGCGCGCTCGCGGTACGGCGCCGCGCGCCCATCGCGGCGCTCATCATCGCGCAACTGCTGCTGGGGCTCAAAGAGGACGAGGCGCTGTTCCTGGCCTGGTTCGGCGCGGCTTGCGCGTTGTGGTGGGATCGGCGGATCGGCGTCGCCGTCGCCGCGCTGGCGCTGGTGAACTGCGTGGCCTTCGTGGTGTTCGAACGGCTCGCCGGCGCGCAGCCCTCGCTGCCGGGCTACGCCCTGCACGTCGACGAACCGCTGCAAAAGCTGGCGTTCTTCGCCGCGCTGCTCGCGCCGTTCGCCTTCGCTCCGCTGCTGCTGCGATGGCGGCTGCTGCTGGCGGCTCCGCTGGTCGCCGAGCTGGTCTTCAACCGCCCCTGGGCGTATCCGATCGCGCGCATCGGCACCCATTGGACGGCACCGCTCGTCGCGGCGACCGCGCTCGCGGCCGCCTATGCCGTCGCGAAATACCCGCGCCTGGCGACACCGATGCTCGGCTGCGCGGTGTTGTGCGCGCTGTTCTTCAACGACACCGCGCTCAAGATCGGCCGCTACCCCTACGTCGTCGACCGCGGCGCATACGCCGCCGCGACGGCGTTGCGCGACGCACCGCGGCGCGTCGTGGTCCGCCGGCCCGTCGAGGGCGTCTACGTCGTCGCGGCGGCGAACCCGAACGTCGTGCTGGCCAAGTACGATCCGCGCGAGACCGGCTACTGCCCGGCCTACAACAAGGACCCGCGCGCGTTTCTGGCCTCGCTCGGCGTCGGTCCCTGGCCGGCGAATATCGCGCTATGCGGCGGCGTCCCGCTTAGAGCTGATGCAACGCCAGGACCGCCGCGACGGTGAGCAAGTTGAAGAATGCGTGGGCCAGCATCACGGCGACGAGCGAAGCGGTGCGATAGTATATCGCTGCCAGCACCATCCCCACCGCGGCGAGCGGCACGATGGCGCCGAGATTTCCGGGCAGCCAATGCGCCAAGCCGAACACCGCGCCCGCGAGTATCACCGCCAGCCAAACCGGCAGGTAGCGCAGCAGCGCGTTGAAGACGAAGCCGCGAAAGGTGAGCTCCTCGAAAAACGGCGCTGCGACGCAGGCCAGAAAAACGAATCCGCCCACGAGCGAGCCGCGCGCCGCTCGCAGCATCTGGACTTGTACCTCGTCGGCCTTGAGGTGAAAGACGCGCTCTTGCAGCGATCCGACCAGCGCGGCGACCGCGACCATGGCGAGCGCACCGCCGATCCCCCAGCCTAGGTCGTCGAGGCGCGGCATCCGCAGCCCGAGCTCGCGCAGCGAGCGGTGCGCGAGCAGGGGCAAGGCCGCGAACAGGATGGCGAGCGCGACGACGTACGAGGCGAACGTGGCCGCGAGGAGCGGCCAGGAGAAGATTCGGAGATCACTCTCCCGAGCGACGCCGAATACCAGCAGCGCGGCGCCGAACAGCGCGCCGGGGATCAGCTGCGCCGCGATGATGAGAAAGGCGAAACCGAGCGACCAATACCAGCGAAACGACTCAGCCGGCCAGCGCTTCGGCGAGAGCGGCGAAGGAGAAAAGGTCGAGGTCTTCACCACGCACGTCCGGTTTCAGAGCGATTGAAGCGATCGCCGCGGCCACGCGTTCGCGCGGAAGATCGAGCGCGAGCGACAACGAATTCGCCAGCGTCTTGCGGCGGTACGCGAACGCTCCGCGCACGACCTGTTCGAAACGCACGCGATCGCGTACCACGACCGCGGGCTGCTCGAGGCGGTGCAGCACGACGACCGTCGAGACGACGCCGGGTCGCGGGTAGAACGCCGACGGCGGAACGTTGAACGCGCGCTCGACGCGCATGGTCAGCGCGAGCGCGATCGTGAGGCTACCGTATTGTGCCGTCCCCGGCTTGGCGATCAGCCGCTCCGCGACGTCGTGTTGGATCATCGCGACGATGCGTTCGGGCGGCCGCGGCAGCGTGGCCAGCTTCACCAGCAGCGGCGTCCCGACGTTGTACGGCAGGTTGCCGGCGGCCCGCCACTCGCGCGTCCCGGCCCACGCCGCGTAGTCGAATGCAAGCGCGTCGGCTTGCTGCAGCTCGACCCCGCCCAGATCGTCCCGAGCGCGCAGGATCGCGACCATCTCGGGATCGATGTCGAAGGCCGTTACCGCGGCGCCGAGGCGCAGCAGCGCCGCGGTGAGCGCGCCGGTGCCGGCGCCGATCTCGAGCACGCGCTCGCCGGGCGCGTCGACCGCACGGCGTGCGATGCGCGCCGCGATGGCGCCGTCCATGAGGAAATGTTGGCCGAGGCGCTTTTTCGGCCGGATTCCGCGCGCACCGAGCAGCGCACGCGGATGCTGAGCGCCGCCCCGCTCGTCCCCTTCGTGCGCTATTTTATCAAGTACACGGTGATCGACCGGCGGCCGAACTGAAACGCCTGTGCGTTCGAGTTGAACCCGAGGTCGATGCGGTTGCCGCGGATCGCACCGCCGGTGTCGCCCGCCACCGCGTGACCGTAGCCTGGAATGTACATGCGGGTCCCCAACGGTATCACCCGCGGGTCGACCGCGACGATGCCGTGGCCGGCCGGCCGTCCGCTGGCGGTCGTGCCGCTGCAGCCCGCGCACTCGGCCGTGTACGCCGTCGCGACCATCGACAGCGCCGAGCTGGCGAACTTGAGCGTCCCGGCGACGTTGCGCTCGGCCAGCTCCGACAAGGCGGTGTACTCACCGATCCCCTCGGCGACGATGCGCGCGCGCGGCGCGCGCAGGACGCGTGAGACCAACGCGCTGCGCCGGACCGCCCTGCGATTGGCGCTACGGCTGACCGCATACGCGACTTCGGCCAGCCCCGGCTTTCCCGGGTCGATGACTTTGGAGGTACCCTCAGGCAGCGTAAACGCCCAGCGCTTGACCACCTTGGGCGCGATCTTCTTGCGGACGGTCTCCGTCCAAGCGTCGACGTGGGCAACGACAACGACGGTATCGTTCTCGAGCGCGCTGGCGGGGCCGGGCGCGATCGTATCGTGACGGTCGAAGGGTACTCGCTGCGCTCGCAGCAGGTCGGCCACGGACAGTGCGGCCGAGCGCAGAGCGCGGGGCTGGCCGTCGATCACGACGGTGACCGGGACGGCCGGCCGGTAGACGATCGTTTCGCCGTCCGTCAGCGAGCTGGCGGGGTCGACGGACAGGGCGTCTTCGGGGCTGCGGATCAGGTTGCGTTCGTAGAGCAGTTCGTCGGCGGTTTCGGCGCGGGTCTCGATGGTTTCGGGGAGGCCGTCGTGGACGAGCGTGACGTGCTTGACGGGGGCAGTGGACGCCAGCGCGGCGACCGTTTTGGCGACCCTATCGGGCACCGTGCCGGCGCCGAAGGGGATCAACAAACCCAAGGAAAGCATGCCCGTCGCCGCAAGCGGCGTTGGAAGATCGTTGCGGATCGTCCGACTCCTTTCTCGTGCGGAGGGTGCGTTCCATCAAGCCCGGATAGTAATCCGTGCCATTCTGGTTCGCACTCGACGTCGTAGCGGTGGTCGGCGAGCCTATCCCAAGCGGCAACGCTCGGTACTGGGGCAACCCAGGGGGCTCGGTCGAGTGCCCCCAGGACCCGACGGGTCCCGGTGAACCCGAGTACGGTACCACGGGCGTCCGGATCCCGTCAAATACAAGGGTCGTAGATCCGCGGGGGCCCCGTCTGGTACGCGCACGTGGCCCCAGGCGTCCCGCAATAGCCACGGCGAAGCTCCGTTTGCCATGCAACCGCGCCGCGTAGGATTCTTCACCGAGTGCTACAAACCGATCGTGAACGGCGTCGTTGCCAGCATCGACGCACTGCACGACGGCTTGCGCGCGCACGGCGTCGACGTCACCACGATCGCACCGCATTTTCCGCATTTCGTCGATGCCGAACGCGACGTCGTGCGCGTGCCCTCGCTGCCGCTTCCGACGCAGACCGCGTATCGTTTGTGCGTGCCCTACTTGAATGCGGACGACCGCGCACGGATGCGCGGCATCGACCTCGTGCACGCGCACTCGCCGTTCGTCACCGGCTGGATGGGCGCATCGTATGCGCGGCGACACCGCATTCCATTGGTGTTCACCTATCACACGCGGTTGGATGCCTACGCGCACTACGCGCCGTTCGACCGCGGTGCGACCGAGCGCGCGATGGTCGAGCTGACGCGCCGCTACGCCAATGCGGCCGACGCCGTCGTCGTGCCGACCGGCGCGATGGAGATCCGTTTGCGCGAGCTGGGCGTCCACGCTCCGATCGCCGTCGTTCCCAGCGCGATCGACGTCGAGCGTTTCGCCGCGGGCCGGCGCAGCGCGATGGTGCGCGCGCGGTTGGGTGCCGACGACGACGCGCCCTTGGCGCTGGTCGTCTCGCGGCTGGGGATGGAGAAGAACGTCGAGCTCGTCCTCGACACGCTGCCGCTGCTGCCGCAGCTGCGCTTGGCCGTGGTGGGCGACGGGCCCCACCGCGCCGCGCTCGAGGAGCGCGCGCGGCGGCTGGGTGTGGCGGGCCGCGTCAGGTTCACCGGCGCGCTCGACCGCGCCAGGCTCCCCGACGTGTACGCCTCGGTGGACGCCTTCGTATTTGCGTCGACCACGGACACGCAGGGCCTGGTGCTGGCCGAGGCGCTGGCCGCCGGCCTGCCCGTGGTGGCTGCGGACAGCGCGGCGTCCCGCGACGTGCTGGTCGGTGCGGGCCGGATCGTTCCGCCCGATCCGGCGGCCCTGGCGGCCGCCTTACGCGAAGCGTTGGCCGCCGGCCACGATCAGAGTGCCGTACATTTGGCATTCTCGCGGTTTACGGTGGAGATGCAAACGCGGCGAATCCTCGAGCTCTACCGGGAGGTGCTGGCCGCGCGCGCAGCCTGACGAATGTCAGCTCCGGCTGACGAATGTCAGCTCCGGCTGACGAATGTCAGCTCCGGCTGACTTGACTCGAACATATGTTCGATATAGGATGATCGCACGAGCCATGCAACAGACCGCCACTCGCCACCGCTCCGCCGACGTCGCCCTGGGCTACGCGGCCGACCGCTCCGGAACCGGGATCGCCTATGCGGCGATCGCGACGGGGACGGGCCGCGCCACCGTCAAGGTGCCCTTCAGCGCGGTACCCCTGGCCGCTCTCGAGGGCCGGGAGTTCGGCTACGCCGCGGTCGCGGCCGTCGGCGGGTACCTGCGCGGTCGCGGCTTCACCCGGATCCGCATGCGGCTCGCCGACGGCTCGCTCGTCGACGACCTCAACGCTCGAGGTTGCGTCCCGCCGGCGTTGGCGCTGGCCTACGTCAAGGCGCGCTGCACCCTGCACGGCTTCGCCGTCGCGCGCGTCGAACGCGGCGAACCGATTGAAACCAACGACCTCGAGACCCGCGCCCGAGCCGACATCTCGCTCCAAACGACCGCCGCCGCCTGACCCGTCGGGGCCGGCCGGCCGGCGCTTGAATCACGCCGACCTGCCGCACGAGACCAGCGCGCTCGCGCGCGCCCTCATCGGCAAGCTGCTGGTCCGCCGGCTCGAGGGCGAGCTCCTGGTCGGGCGCATCGTCGAGACCGAGGCGTACTTCGCCGACGACCCGGCCTCGCACGCCTTCCGCGGGATGACGCGGCGCAACCGCGCGATGTTCGGCCCGCCGTTGCATGCCTACGTCTACTTCATCTACGGCACCAATTGGTGTCTCAACGTCACCAGCGAGAGTGAAGGTACCGGCGCGGCGGCGCTGGTGCGCGCCTGCGAACCCATCGGCGGCACGGCGACGATGCGCGCGCTGCGCGGACGGCCCGCGCTGCGCGACCGCGACCTGGCGCGCGGGCCGGGGAACCTCTGCCGAGCCTTCGCGATCGGCCCCGAGTTCGACGGGGCCGACCTGTCGGCGAATCCGACGCTCTGGCTCGCCGACGACGGCACCATCCTGCCGACCGGGGTGAGCGCCCGGATCGGGATCAGCAAGGCCGCGGCGGAGCCGTGGCGCTTCTACGCCCAGGGCAACCGCAGCGTCAGCGGACCTCGCGCCTTGTCGCCCTGACGCGGCTGTGATAGACTGCGTTGCGTCGCGCGGTCTCGCACCGGCGACGTTCTCGTTCCTCGGCGCTTCGCGCCGACGAGCGGCCCCGGCAGCCTCGCCGGCCTGGCCGCGTCGTGTGAAACGCCCGTCTCCCCGAGGGAGCATTTCGCTGCAGTTCGACAATCGACCCCAGCACAACGGTAAGCCGGAAGGTGGCCGTCGCCGCCGTTCGCGGCGTAACCGCCAGCGTTTCAACGAAGCCGGCGCGCCGCAGCAGCCGCACGACGTCTTCACCCAACCGGAGTTCCCGCAGGCCGTCGGGCCGCCGCTGCTCTCCGCCGACCAGCTCGCCGAGATGAGCAAAGCCGAGCTCAACGAGCTGGCCAAGACCTTCGAGATCGAAAACCCGACCAAGATCAAGAAGGACGAGCTCGTCGCGCAGATCCTCGAGCTGCAAGCGCAGCGCAGCGGCCTCGAAAAGGCCAACGGCGTCCTCGACGTCTTGCCCGAGGGCTACGGCTTCCTACGTCGCGACGGCTACCTCGTCGGTGCGGACGACATCTACATCTCGCAGTCGCAGATCCGGCGCTTCGAGCTGCGCCGCGGCGACCTCGTCGCGGGCCAAGTCCGCAAGCCCAAAGAGAACGAGAAGTATTACGGTATCGTCAAGGTCGAGACGGTCAACGGCTACGCGCCCGAGGCGCTCGCCAACCGGCGGGTCTTCGAAGAGCTCGGCGCGGAACCGCCGACCCAGCGTTTCGTGCTCGAGACACGCGGCGATTTGGCGATGCGGGCGATGGACCTCTTCGCGCCGCTCGGCCGTGGCCAGCGAGCGCTCCTGCTCACGCCGCAGCGCGCCGACGAAGCCGCGCTGCTGGTGCGCATCGCAAGGGCGCTCGAAAAGAATCATCCCGACGCGCAGGTCATCGTCCTGCTCGTCGACGAGCGTCCCGAAGCGGTCACGCACTTCGGGCGCATGCTCGACGTCGAGGTCGTCGCGACCACGTTCGAAGAACACCCCGACAACCACGTGACGACCGCCGAGCTCGTCTTCGAGCGCGCCAAGCGACTCGCCGAGATCGGCCTCGACGCGGTCGTGCTCGTTTCGTCGTTCACGCGCCTGGTCCGTGCCTACGCCGCGATCTCGCACCACAAGGGCAATCCCGCACTGATGGACGCCGCGCTCTTGGGGCGCCCCAAGCGCCTGTTCGGAGCGGCGCGCGCCGTCGCCGGCGGGGGTTCGCTCACCGTGATCGCGGCGGCCGGCGCAGGCAGCTCCGCGCTCGATGCGCTCGTCGTCGAAGAGTTCTCGCCGGCGTCCAACGCCGAGATCGTGCTCTCGCGCGAGCTGGCCGAAGCGCGCGCGTATCCTCCCGTCGATCTCTTGCGCAGCGGCAACTCGTACGAGGAGCAGTTGCTCAGCGAGATCGCGCTGCACAAGGTGACCGATCTCCGCCGCGCCCTGGCGCGAACGCCGACGGTCGAAGCTTCGGAGCGGATCTATGCCGCGCTTGCGCGGACGGAGACGAACGACGAGTTCGTCACCAAGTTCGATCTGAAGAAGGTCTGAGACTCCAGAAATACCTCGCGGCGGCCGGCGTAGCGTCGCGCCGCCGCGCCGAGGAACTCATTGTCGCCGGACGGGTGCGCGTCGGCGGTCGCGTCGTGCGCGAGCTCGGCACGGGAGTCGAGGCGGATGCGCGGGTCGAGGTCGACGGACGTATCGTGCGGCCCGCCGCGACCCGCACCTACGTCGTGCTGCACAAGCCTCCCGGCGTGATGACGACGCTGCGCGATCCCGAGGGCCGGCGCACCGTCGCCGACGTCGTGCGCCGTGCCGGCGTCACGGCCCGCGTGCTGCCGGTCGGGCGGCTCGACTACGACACGAGCGGCGTGCTGCTGCTCACCGACGACGGCGAGATCACCAACATCCTCACGCATCCCCGCTTCGGTGTCGAGAAGACGTACCGCGCGACGCTGCGCGGCCGGCTCGAGCCGGCTGCCGTCGAGAAGATCTTGCGCGGCGTGCGCCTCGACGAAGGCCGCGCCGCGCCGGCGCTGGTGCGCGTCGTCGCGGTGCGGCGTGACGTCTCGCTCGTCGACATCACCATCCACGAGGGCCGCAACCGCCAGGTGCGCCGCATGTTCGAGGTCGTCGAGCATCCGGTGCTCGCGCTCGTGCGGCTGCGCTTCGGCCCGATCTCGCTGGGCGAGCTCGCCCCCGGCGCGGTCCGCCCCGTCACCGAGCGCGAGCTAGCCGCCCTCCACCGCATCGCCGCCGAAGCCAAAGACGACGCCGACTCGCGTAGCGAGTCCCCCGGGTGAAAGAAAGCAGCATGGTCTTTCGCGCGCCCTGGGGGAACGTTGCCTTATGGTAGTCGCGAGCGCGCGCACGGTCGGGGGCCCCATCGCGGAGCGATGGGGGGCGCGGAGCCAGGGGCGGAGCGCCGTTAAACATGCGAGCCGCCAACCGTGATTCTTCGCGGCATTCGCGGCGCGACTACCGTATTGCGGGACGAGCCGGCGCTGATTTTGGCGGCGACCGAACGGCTGTTGCGCGAGATCGTTGCGCGCAACGGCTTTGTCCCCGAAGACGTGGCGTCGGCGTTGTTCACGGTCACGCCGGACTTGATCTCGGAGTTCCCGGCCGCGGCCGCGCGGGGGATCGGCTGGACGCTGGTTCCGCTGTTGAATTTCACCGAAATCGGGGTACCCGGAAGGTTGGAACGCTGCATCCGGGTCTTGATTCATATCAACACCGACCTGACCCAGGACCGGATTGCGCACGTCTACCTCGAGGGAGCAACCGTCCTGCGGCCGGACCTCGCCGGGCGCTAGCTGCAACCGCAGTTGCGGGCGCTAGGCGCCCGGCAGGTGAAGGGCCAACGGTGAGGCAATCGCGCTCGGTCGCAGCGTGCGTCGTGAGTCGCCGGAGACCCGCGCACCAGGAACTGACCGCGTCCCTCGCGCGTTAGTCCCCGTACCCCACCGCATGTCACGAGGTATCATGGCTCATCCGACCTCTCGTCTGTTCGCCGCGCTCGCGCTCGGAACGCTCGCGCTCGCCGTGAGCCCGCCCGGCGCCTGGGCGCAGACCTCGACCTACTACACGCCGCCGAAGATGATCAAGCAGGCGCAGACCAGCGTCACGATCGCCGGCACCGGCGCGGTCACGGTCCAAGTCTTCGTGCACAAGGACGGTACGATCGGCACGATGACGCTGAAGAAGTCGACCAATCACGGCGACGACGCAGCGGCACTCGACATCGCGAAGAACTCGAGCTACAAGGCCGGCGTGCGGGACGGGAAACCGATCGATGCCTACTACACGATGGCGCTCAAGTTCAACGGCTCGTCGGTCGTCAACGATACCGGAACGAGCTCGAACCAGCTGCTTGCCGCGAACGGCCTGATTCGCGCCGGCAAGTACGCCGAAGCGAAGGCCGAGGTCGATAGCTACTTGAGCTCCCACGCCGGCGACAAGAACGCCGAGCTGCTGCTCGGCATCGCCGACACCTACCTCAACGATGCGCCAGGAGCGGTGGCCGCGTTCGACCAGGCCGGAACGATCCCCGAGCGCTTCCAGGTCGCGGCGGCAAAAGCATATGCCGACGCCGCCGTCGCCGCGCTCAAAGCGAAGAACAACGACCTGGCCATCGCCTTGGCGGACAAAGCCCTCGCGCAGCAGGTCAACGTCAACACGTTGTTCATCCGCGGGACCGCCTACGCGAACGCGCAGAAGTACCCGCAGGCGATCGCCGACCTCGAGCGGGCCAAGACCAATGCGGTCTCCGGCAAGGCCGACACCGCGACGATGAACGCGATCGACGCCTCGCTGGCGACGTCGTACATCTTCGGGGGCCAGACCGACAAGGGCGTCGCGCTGGCGAAAGCGCTCAAGGCCCGCGATCCCTCGAACACCCGCGTCGACGACACCTTGGCGGCGTACTACAACCAGCAGGCCATCGCCGCGATGAACGCGGGCAAGAAGGCCGAGGCTGTGGCCGACCTCGAGGCCGCGGCGAAGGCTGTCCCATCGCGAGCCGTCATCCTCTACGTTCAGGCGGCCAACATCCTCTCGCAAGGCGACAAGCCCGACTGGAGCGTCGTAAAGGCGGAAGCCGACAAGGCGCTCGCCATCAACGCCAACGACGCGCGCGCCAACTACGTCGCTGGGATCGCGCTCGCCAACGCGCTCGACCCCAAGGGCGCCAAGCCCGACACGAAGCCTGCGCTGGCATACCTCCAGAAGGCCAAGGCCAACGTCGGCGCGGACGCATCCCTCAGCGCCGATATCGACAAGGCCATCGCGGCGCTCGCCAAGATGGGTACGCCCAAGCAGTAGGAATGGACGGCGGTGCCGCCAACACCTAGGCCCGCGTCGGGGGCACCGCGCCGTCGCCGTCGGCCTAGCCCGGCCCGGTAGCCGGACTCCCCAGCTCGCTCGAAGACTCGGAGGCTACACCAGAGTTGTTGGATTTCAAAGGCTTTTTCTCCATGATCAACGCGGGCGG
Source organism: Vulcanimicrobiota bacterium (assembly GCA_003140215.1). Taxonomy (GTDB): domain Bacteria; phylum Vulcanimicrobiota; class Vulcanimicrobiia; order Vulcanimicrobiales; family Vulcanimicrobiaceae; genus Vulcanimicrobium; species Vulcanimicrobium beijerinckii. The sequence continues at coordinate 1,443,520 of PLJL01000004.1, forward strand.
CCCGGCGATGTATATGCTGCTCGTCATGTCGATCGCCGCCGTAGCCATCGTCATCGAGCGACTGCTCTTCTTCGCGAGCCAGCACTCGGACTCGAAGGGCCTGCTGCGGTCGATCGGCCAGCGCATCGCTGCCGACGACCTCGACGGCGCGATCAAGATCTGCCAGCAGAACAAGGGCATGCTCCCGAAGATTCTGGAATTCGGCCTGCAGCGCGGCGAGAAGAACCGCGCCGACATCACCGACGCCCTCTCGATCGCCCTCATGGAGAACCTCAACTCCCTGGAGCGCAATCTCGGCGTCATCGGCACGATCGCCGTCATCGCTCCCTTCGTCGGGTTGTTCGGGACCGTGCTCGGCATCATCCGCGCCTTCCAGGACATCGCCCTCAAGGGCAACTCGACCCCGGCCGTCGTCGCGGCGGGCGTCTCGGAAGCGCTGATCACGACCGCTGCGGGGCTGTTCGTGGCCGTGATCGCGGTCATTTTCTTCAACTACTTCAAGACCCGGATCAAGGCGTACAACCAGGAGATGATCGTGGCGGCCAACCAGCTCGCCGAGATGCTCCACTTCCACAACACCGGTACGCCGATCCCGACCGACCTGTACAAGCCGTCGCCCGCCGGGTCACCCTAACCTGAACCTCACGGCCGGAGAGCTCGACTCATGAGCATGGTGTCCGCCCAGCAGGACGATGCGGTGATGGCCGAGATCAACATCACGCCGTTCACCGACGTGCTGCTGGTCCTGCTCATCATTTTCATGATCCTGGCAGCGCTCGTGGCGCCGCCTGGTTTCGAAAAGCAACTTCCCGACAAAAACGACAACACGCCGGTGCAGCAACAGAAGAAGACCGACAGCATCGAGGTGCTCGTCAACGAAACCGGGGTAATCTATGTCGACGGCAAGCGCACCGACGAGGCGCACATCTATGCCGACATGTCCGACGTCCGGCGCCGCCGTGGCGACAAGCACGTATCGCTGACGGCGGACGTCAAGGCGCCCTACGGCACGATCATCAGGATCCTCGACGCTGCCAAGATCGCGGGCCTCGAGGACGTCGGTTTCGTCACCTCGTGAGCACGCCCAACATTTCCGGCAAAGCCGGAAGCCGCTAGGAAAAGGAAGCCCGCTTCGTGGCCGTCACCACCGGACAAGGCGAAGAAGAAGTGATGTCGACGATCAATATCACGCCCTTCACGGACGTGCTGTTGGTCCTGCTGATCATCTTCATCATCCTCGCCTCGGTCGTCAAAGAGCCTCGGCTCCCTGACGCCAAGAACAAGATCAAGGTCCATCCCTCGCAGATCGTGGTGCTCGTCGACGAGAAGAACCAGGTGCAGATCGGTTCGAACATCGTCAACGAGATGCAGGCGAAGGAGCAGTTCGCGCAACTCGTCAAGTCGACGGGCAGCGGCCTCAAGACGGTCATCATCAAGGCGAACCCCAAGGCGAGCTTCGGCACGATCTTGCGCGTGATGGACGCGGCCAAGTCGGCGAACCTCACCACCTTCGGGCTGGCCAACCACATCGAAGGCTTGCCGGAAGGCGCAACGGGCACCTAGATGGCGAACACGCCCGACTCGGCGCCCCCGGTCTACACGTCCGAGCGGGCCAAGAGCTTCCTTGTCTACGGCTTCGCGATCTCGATCGTGTTGCACCTGACCCTCGGACCACTCTTGCCGAAAGAGCGCACGCAAGTCGAAGAAGACCAGCCGCAAAAGGTGACGGTCGTGCGCGTCCCGACACCGCCGCCGACGCCGCCGCCGACTCCGACCCCGCACCCGACGCCGCCGCCGACGCCGCCGCCCAAGACGACGCCGCCCCCCAACACGCCCGCGCCGCAGCAGCCCAAGATCAAGATCAACACGCAGAAGACCGAGTCGAAAACGAACACCGGTCCCAGCGAAGCGACCAACAAGTACACGACGGGCAACACGCAGGGCATCCCGCAGGGCTTGGGCACCTCCGCGCCGTCGACCGCCCCGCCGGCGACGCCGGCTCCCGCGCCGCCGACGCCGCAGCCGACGCGTACCCCGCAGTCGTGCGCGCGACCCAATGTCCCCGCGTCCACCATTCACGCGATCGAGCCCGATACGCCGGCGCTGGCGCAGCAACAGGGGATCCAAGGCACGGTTCAAGTCGTCGTTTCGCTCAACGAGGGCAGTCGCGTCACCGGCACCCGCGTGCAGAGCTCGCCCAGCGCGGTGCTCAACCAGGCCGCACTCTCGGCGGCGCGGCAATCGTCGTTCCAAACCGAGATCCGCGATTGCAAGCCGATCGCCGCAGACTACATCTTCAGCGTCGAGTTCACTTCGCAATAACCCTGGCGCGAAGGGGCGGGGCTCCGGTTTGGGGCTAGATTACGCCCAGGTCGCGGAGTTTGTACATCATGTCGATGTAGCCTAGGAGCTGCGACTCTTGTTCCGGCGTGCGGCCGGTGAACTCGATCCCGGTGCGAAACTTGCCGAGCGCGTCGTCGAAGCGGCACCAACGGACCTCGCCGGTGAGCTGGAGCGCCGGCCGCGGATCGCCGCGCAACTCCAGCTCGAGCCGCAGCGACTGTCCCGACGGAAGCTCGCTATCGCACAGCATCGCCAAGCCGCCCAGGCCGATGTCGTACGTTTCGGTACGTGCCGCGGCAAAGTCGCCGCCGATCGTGTATGCAACCAGCAGCGGCGCGTCGGCCAGGCGGCGGTGCGAGCGCGCGTCACTCACCACTACGCCTTCCTCGCGAGCGGGAAAGCCTCCCCCGCGTGCGAACCGACCCGCTCGTGACGTTCGCGCAGGCGATGATACTCGCGGTGCTGCAAGGCGTCAGCGAGCTGTTCCCGGTCAGCAGCCTCGGGCACACGGTACTCGTCCCCGCGCTGCTGCGGTGGGGCGTCGACGAAGGCTCCGACTCGTTCCTGGCGTTCGTCGTCGTGCTGCACCTCGGAACGGCGCTGGCGCTGATCGCGTTCTATCGGTCCGATTGGGTCCGAATCGTGCGCGCGTTCGTCGCCAGCATCGTGCGGGGCCGTTTCAGCGACGACGTCGACGAGCGCACCGCGTGGCTGCTCGTCGCCGCCACGATACCGGTCGGCATCCTGGGCGTGCTGCTCGAGTCGAGCGTCAAGAAGCTCTTCGCTTCGCCGATCCCGGTGTCGGCGTTCCTGCTCGTCAACGGCTTCATCATGCTGCTGGGCGAGCGGCTGCGGCGCCGCCAGCACCCTGCTACCGGCTCCGGCAAACAGTATCGGCGGCTCGAAGAGCTCACGCCGCAAGATGGCGTGATGGTGGGTTTCGCGCAATCGCTCGCCCTGCTGCCGGGGATCTCGCGCTCCGGCTCCGCAATCGTGGCGGGGCTCCTGCGCGACCTGCACCACGAGGACGCAGCGCGCTATTCGTTCCTGTTGGCAACGCCTGTCATCCTCGCCGCGAGCGTGCTCGAATTCCCCAAGCTCTTCGTCCCCGGCGCGCACGTCGTGCTCCAGCAAGCCGTCATCGGCGGCATACTAGCCGGCGTCACCGCCTACGCATCGGTCGCATTCTTGACCCGCTATTTCCGCCACAACGACCTCTCGCCGTTCGCCTGGTACTGCATCGCCGCCGGAGCGCTTTCGCTCACCCTCTTCGCCACGAAAGTAATCGCATGAAAACGCTAGCGCTGGTACTCGCCGCCGTCCTCCTCGTCATCGCCGTCCTCTACTGGACCGGCCACGCCATCCCCACCGGAGTCCACACCAAACACGGCATCGTAGCAATAGTCCTAGCCCTACTCTGCCTAGTCTGGTACCGCTTCCAATCGGCAACCCCAGCCCGCTGACCCCCTCCCGCCGAGCGACAGCGCTACTTCTTCCCGATCACGTAGATCTCGTCAGGATCCTTCTCGACGACTTCAACACTCGCGCGATGCTCGCGCATGAGCCGCTCGAACCGCGCAGCATCACGCAGCGTCGTCTGCAAGATCACATACGGGGAAGCCGCCGCGGCCAAGAGGACGTCGCCGACCGCCCGGTCGTAGCTCGCATCGTCGTTGGTCGTCGCGCCGAACACCGTATCGCGATACAACCGCTCCACGTTGAGATACGGATCTCCCTGCCACCACGCTTCCCACATCCAGACGCGCGCGTCGATCCGCTTCGCGCCGCTGCGCCCCGGCGGCGCAAGGTACACGGCGTCCGCACGCACCGCACCCAGCGTGGCCGCGAAGTCCCCGCGGCGCACGGTATTGCGCTTACCGTTCTCGACCACCCAGCGCTCGATCTCGCGGATGTGATGCCAGGCCAGCTCGCTGGGCGGGATGTCGACCATCTCGTCGGGGTTGCGGGCTTTGAGCAGCCAGTGACACAGCACGTGCCAGAGCCCGGCGACGGCGAGTCCGGTCTGCCCGTCACTGCGCAGCGCGTGGACGTTGGCGTGCCACACGCCCAGATAGCGACACTGGTCCTCGCTGAAGAAGACGCCTTCCCAGGCGCGAAACTGATCGGTCGGATAGATGCGCCCGGGGAGCATCTCGACGACCTCGGCGACCTCGCTGTCGCGCAGCAGCGTGAAGTCGTTGACGACCAGGCCTTCGCCGGCGCGCACGAACCACTCCAAAAGATCGCCCCCGTGCACCGCCAGGCCGTGCCGCTTGAGGACGTTGAGGTGCATCGGTAGGCCCATGAAGGGGTCGACGACGCTGCCGATCCCACGCGCCAGCGCGAGGTCGAGCAGCCGCGTCCCCGAGACGCGCCGGGTGCGGGCCGGGAGATCGATCATATCTCGGTCTCCAACATGCGCAGGTACGTGCTCGTGACACGCGGGTCGAACTGCGTCCCGGCCGCAGCGCGCAGCCGCCGTGAGGCCTCCAACCGGGGGAGCGCGTCGACCGCCAGGACCAGCGCGAGCAACGCGGCGAGCGGTTCCATCGCGCCGTCCTCGTGCCAGGCGGCGGAGGCGGCGAGAAAGGGTGCGTCGGCCGCGTAGCGCTCGACCGATGCCGCGATCCCGGCGGCGCGCTGGGCGGCCGCGGTGCGGCGCTCGCGCGCGAACCGCGAGAGCGGGTCGAAGTCGTCGTGCGGTACGTCGGCGGCGGCTCGACCAAGCGCGAGCAGCCGGCTCAGGCGGCCGGCATGGGCGGGATCGAGGTCGAGCCGCCCCGCCAGCGTCCCGGCGAGCTCCGCCAGCCGTTCGCTGCGCCCGGCGGTTCGGGAATCCCGCGCGTCGATCCGCGCGGCCAACTCGGCGCAGGCGCGGTCGGCGTCGAGGGCCGACACGGCGACGTCGAGGGGTCCGTCCCAGTCCTCCGGCGCGGTGCTCACGAACTCGCGGAACGCGCGCACCAGCTCGATGCGAAAGCGGCGGCCGCTCTCGGCGACGATCGCGAAGACTGCCTCGGTGGCCTCGCGCGGCTCGTCCGGATCCTCCACCGCCTCGAGGAAGGCCTGGGCGATTCCCAGCGCCGCAGCGTCGTTGGGAATGCCGTCCCAGCGCAGGCGGTCGGGGACCCCGGTCCCGTCGTCGTGCTCGCGATGCCAGCGCACGGTGTCGGCGGCACCGGGCGGCAAGCCGGGCAGCGCGCCGACGATACGTGCAGCGTGCAGCGGTGCGTCGGCCAGCGCCAGGACCTGTTGTTGCGCCGTCGCGTCGGGGCCGATGACGACCTCGACGAGCCCGATCTCGGCGAGCGCGCCCGCGACCCAGTTGGCGGCTACATTGCGGTCGTCGCCCCCGCGGTGACGCGCGAAGCGCGCCGCGAGCGCGGCGCGACGGCGCCCGAAACCGAGCCTCCGCCCCGCGAACGCATCGCCGACCGCGCTGTACAACCCCAGCGCACCACCTGCCGCATCATTCATGAGCGCCGCGAAACAGGAACCGTCATCCTTGCCGGACGACGTTCACCGCACCGTGCCGAAACCCTCACTCACGATCGACGGCGAAATGCGCGACGGATTCGTCGGCGCCATCGGCAACACGCCGCTCATCGCGCTGCCCAAGCTCTCCGCAGCGATCGGTCGCACGATACTGGGCAAGGCGGAGTTCCTCAATCCGGGTGGTTCGGTCAAGGATCGAGCCGCGCGCGGCATCATCGAGGATTTCGAGGCGCGCGGGATGCTCGTCGCGGGTGGGACGATCGTCGAAGGCACCGCCGGGAACACCGGGATCGGCTTGGCGCTCGTTGGCAACGCGCGCGGTTACCGCACCATCATCGTGATGCCCGACGATCAAGCTCCCGAGAAGTACGGCCTGTTGCGTGCCTACGGAGCCGACCTGCGGGTGGTCGCGGCCGCGCCCTTTACCAACGACGCAAACTACTATCATGAGGCGCGCCGGATCGCGCAGGCTACACCCGGCGCGGTGTGGGCGAACCAGTTCGAAAATACCGCCAATCGCGACGCGCACGAGCGCACCACCGGGCCCGAGATCCTCGCGCAGACGGGCGGCTCGCTGGCGGCGTTCGTCGCCGCCGCCGGAACCGGCGGGACGATCGCGGGCGTCGGCCGTGCACTCAAAGCGCACGACCCCGGCATTCGCATCGTGCTGGCCGATCCGTACGGCTCGGCGCTCTACAGTTACGTCAAGACGGGGACGCTCGCCGTCGAGGGCGACTCCAACGCCGAAGGGATCGGAATCAAACGCATCGTCGCGAACTTCGACGGTGCCCCGGTCGACGACGCGTTGCGCGTCGACGACGCGGCGATGGTGGAGATGGCGCATTGGCTGGTGCGCGAGGAAGGACTGTTCGTCGGCGGCTCGGCCGCTCTCAACGTCGTCGCGGCCGCGCGCTACGCGCGCACGCTTCCCGCCGGCAGCCGGGTAGTGACGATCTTGTGCGACGGCGGCGACCGCTACCGATCGCGCCTCTACGACGCCGAGTGGCTGCGCGCGAACGAGGTGGTGCCGAAAGCCCGGGACCTGTCGTTCTTATGACGATGGGCGGAGCGCCGTGAAACCAAAGCCCAAGCTCTCGCACGTGCGCGACGACGGTTCGCTCGCGATGGTCGATGTCGGCGCGAAGCCGGCGACCGCGCGCACCGCGCGGGCGGAGGCGCGCGTTCGGCTCAGCCCCGCCGCCGCCGCCGCGCTGCGCGCCGCGACGCTGCCTAAGGGAGATGCCTTTGCTGCGGCTCAGCTCGCCGGAATCATGGCGGCGAAGCGCACCGACGAGTTGATCCCGCTGGCCCACCCGATCGCGCTGGGCGCGGTCGACGTGTCGTTCGCGTGGGACGGCGACACCACGCTGTGCATTGCCAGCCGCGCGACGACGTTCGGGCAGACCGGCGTCGAGATGGAGGCGATGGTCGCGGCGAGCGTCGCCGCGCTGACGATCTACGACATGTGCAAGGCGGTCGACAAGGGGATCGTGGTCGAGCACGTGCGCCTCGTTGAGAAGACCGGCGGAAAATCCGGCGACTGGCGCCTCGCGTGACGATCTACCCGGTGTCGATCATCATCTTGTCCGACCGCGCCCACTCCGGCGAGCGTCCCGACGCCTGCATCCCCGTGGTCAAGGATGCGCTGCTCGGCACCGCGCTCGGCGTCGACGACGAGCGCATCCTTCCCGACGATCCCGCCGTGCTGCAAGCCGCGCTCATCGAACTGTGCGAAGGCCCGACGCGGCTCGTCCTGACCTCGGGCGGCACGGGCCTGGGCGAGCGCGACCGCACGCCGCAAGCGACCGCGGCGGTGCTCGACTACGAGGTTCCGGGGATCGCCGAAGCGATGCGCGCCGCGGGGTTGCGCGCGACGCGCGCCGCGATGCTCTCGCGCGCGGTCGCCGGCGTGCGCAACCGCTCGCTCATCGTCAACCTGCCGGGCAGTCCGAAGGCGGTTCGGGAAACCCTCGACGCGGTCGTCGCCGCGTTGCCGCATGCGCTCGACCTGCTGGCGGGGACCGCAACAGATGCACACCCTACCGGGTATCACGCCTCGTGACGTTCATGTCCGCGCAGTCCTACTTGCTGGGACTGATCAACGAGAACGCATCGCGGCGGATGCCCAACCGTCTCGATCGCATCGTTGCCTTCCTCGAAGCGCTGGGCAACCCGCAGGACCGCTATCCGACCTTGCACGTCGCCGGCACGAGCGGTAAGGGCTCCACGGCGACGATGATGGCGGCGGTCCTGCAGGCAACCGGCCGCCGGACCGGACTCCACACCAAACCGCACCTGACCAGCGTGACCGAGCGGGCGCGCATCGACGGCCTGGCGATCTCCGAAGACGTCTTTGGCGAGTTGCTCGGAGAGATGCAGTCCGCGGTCGATCGCATCGCCTTCGAGCACGGCCGGCCGACCTACTACGAGACGCTCCTCGCGCTGGCGTTCCTGTGGTTCGCGCGTTCCGAGGTCGACGTCGCGGTGATCGAAGCCGGCGTCGGTGGGACGCTCGACGGTACGAACGTGCTGCGTCCGCGGGTCGCGGTCATCACCAACGTCGCCCTCGACCACACCGACATTTTGGGCGACACGGTCGAGGACATCGCACGCGACAAGGCCGGCATCGCGAAGCCGGGTGTGCCGCTGGTGAGCTTCGTCCGCGATCCCGGCGCGCGCCGCGTCATCGAAGCTGCCTGCGCCGGCGCGTGCGCACCGTTCGTATCGGTCGCCGACACCGTCACGATCGAAGCGCGCACCGGCGAACGCTACGGCCAATCTTTTGCCGTCGTCACCCCCGAAGACCGCTACGAGATCGCGCTGCCGGTGCTCGGCGACTTCCAGCAAGAGAACGCCGCTACCGCGATCCGCACGCTCGAACAGCTCGAGGCCGACCTGCGCCCGTCCCGTGAGGCGATCGAAACGGGGCTCGCCCGTACCGTGATCCCGGGGCGGATGGAGTTCTTCCCGTCGCATCCCGGCGTCATCTTCGACATCGCGCACAACCCGGACAAAGCCGCGCACTTGGCGCGCGCGTTGGCGGAGACGTTCCCCAACCGCCGCTTCACGTTCGTGATGGCGATCGGGACGTCCAAGGACGCCGCACAAGTCATCGCGCCGTTTCTGGCCCTGCGCGGCTCCTTCACGTTCACCAGCTTCTCGACTGCCGGCCGCGTCGCGTCGCGCCCGCAGCGTTTGGCGTCGATCGCCGACGAGCTCGGCGGCTGGGGACGCGCCGTGACCGATCCGGTCGAGGCGTTCGCCATCGCCCGGCGTAACGCCGATGCCGACGACATCATCGTGGTCACCGGTTCGACCTTCGTCGTCGCCGAATTGCGCGAATGGTGGATGGCGAACGTCGTGCCCTCCTCGAATGTCTGAGAGCGGAGGCGGCACGGCGCTTGCGGGCCCACGCGGTGCGATGCGCATCCGCGGACGGGTGTTCCCCTGGGGCCGGCGCACCTACCTGATGGGAATCGTTAACGTCTCGCCCGACTCGTTCTCGGGAGATGGTGCCGCCGACACCGGCGCCGCCGTTGCGCGCGCCCTCGAGCAGCTCGCCGATGGCGCCGACATCGTCGACGTCGGCGCGGAATCGACGCGTCCCGGCTACCATCCGATCGATGCCCGCACCGAGAGCGCTCGGCTGCTGCCGGCCCTGAGGGCGTTGCGCGCAGCGGCCCCGGACGCGCCGATCTCGGTCGACACCTTCAAACCCGATGTCTTTCGCGCCGCGCGCTCCGCCGGGGCCGACTTGCTCAACTCGATCTGGGGTGCGCCCGAAGCGCTCGTCGCGGCGTGCGCCGAGACCATGACCCCGCTCGTGGTCATGCACAACAAAGCGGTCGCGGTGTACGAGTGCGACGTGATGGACGAAGTGCTCGGCTTTCTGGACGAGGCCGCGGCGCGCTGCGTGCGCGCGGGGATCCCGGCGGACCACGTGCTGCTCGATCCCGGCATCGGCTTCGGCAAGCTCCCCGAACACAACATCGCCGTGCTGCGCCGGCTCGACCGGCTCGTCGCGCTCGGTTTTCCGACGCTGATCGGCACGTCGCGCAAGTCCACGATCGGCAAGCTGACCGGCCGCGGCGTCGGCGCGCGCGCGTTCGGCACCGCGGCTACGGTCGCGCTTGCGGTCGCCGCCGGGATAGACGTCGTGCGCGTGCACGACGTGGCCGAGCAACGCGACGTGGTGCGCGTCAGCGACGCGATCGTGCGCGGCTGGCGGCCCGACGGCTGGAGCGAGGGCCTCCCATGAGCGCGCTCGACACGATCGAGCTGCGCGGGATCCGAGCGTGGGGACACCACGGGGCCGACCCCGGCGAACAAACCGTCGCGCAACCGCTCGACATCGATCTCGCTTTCGAGCTCGATCTTGCGGCGGCGCGCGGTAGCGACGACCTCGCCGACACGGTGAACTACGCGCAGGTGCACGCCGACGTCGTGCGCATCGTCGCGGGGGGGCGCTTCGCGTTGCTCGAACGGCTCGGCGACGCCATCCTCGAGGCGCTCATGGCCGACCCGCGCATCGTGCGCGCGCGCATCGCGATCGCCAAGCCGGGCCTGCTTGCCGGTGCGACCCCGGCCGTCGCGCTGCAGCGCGAACGCTGACCGCGATGCCGGTGGCGGCGATCGGCATCGGCTCCAACGTCGGCGACGCCGCCGCCAACGTGCGCGGGGCGTTCGAATCGCTGGCCGCGCTCGGCGAAGTCGTGGCGCGGTCGCGGCTGTACCGCAGCGAACCGTGGGGCCTGACCGACCAGCCCCCGTTCGTCAACGCGGCGGCACTGCTGGAGACGGCGCTCGCGCCGCGCGAGTTGCTCGCCGCGCTCCAGCGCATAGAAACCGAGCGCGGCCGCGTAGCGACCGTACGCTGGGGGCCGCGCGTCCTCGACCTCGACATTCTGGCCTACTCCGGGGTGAAGCTCGACGGGCCCGATCTCACCATCCCGCACGCGCACCTGCACGAGCGGGCCTTCGCGCTGGTGCCGCTGGCCGAGATCGACCCCCGGTTCGCGGCGCTGCGTGACGCCCTTCCGCCCGGAGAGCGAGCCGGGGTCGTCGAACACAGCGCAAAATGATCCGCCGCTTCGCCGCCGCATCGTATGCCGCGGCGCTCGCTACCCTCCCCATAGCGGCGCGCGCCGACTTGTTCTCGTCGGTCTCGTACGGCGTCCATGCGAGCACGATCGGCCACGGCATCACCCTCGAAAAACCGCTGCTGTACGACTTCAGCCTCCGCATCTCGACCGGAGCATTGAGCGTCTCGGACGAATCGACGTACGACAACAACCGCTACACCACCACGACCCACTACAACAACGTCGCGGTAATCGCCGACTTCCGGCCTTCGGCCGGGCGGTACCGCATCAGCGGCGGCCTCGTGTTCGGGAACGACCGCATCGACAACGTGGCGCGCGACGAGGCTGCGCAAGTACGCATCGGCCAAGGCCTCTATCCGATCGGCGGAACCGGAACGGTGACCGCGCGCGTGCGTTTCGACCGGCCCTCGCTCTACGCCGGCGTCGGCACCGGGACGGGTCTGATCCGCGGCCTCGCGCTGCAGTTCGATGCCGGCGCGCTGGTGCGCAACGGCACCGCCAGCGCCAGCGCCACCGGGCCGCTCGCCGCAAACCCCGCCTTCCAAACCGACCTCGAGCGCTTGCGCAACGAACAACGCACCCACATCGTCGTCCCCGTCATCAGCGTCGGCCTCGTCTACCGCCCATAGGCCCTGCTATCGTGGCGCGGCGGTGGAGCGACATCGCCGCGCCGGGGACGCTCCTTGCGCGCATCGTGCGCTTCAGTCGCTCGGCGCTCCGTCGCTATCGGCCTTCCAGGCCTTCGCTCCTCCACGACGCCCCCGCGCGACGACGTCGCTCCCCCGCCTCCGGCTCGATTCTACCAAGTGAACTCGCGGCAGCCGTGGCAATGCTTCATTGGAGCGACTTCCACCAGTCATCCTCGGATAAAGCGCGACGTAGCTTCGTCGTCACCTCCGCAGGTGCTCGATCGATATATTGGCGAGCCTCGGCCAAAGCCGAAGGTAACAAGCCGCCCAGATATTTGATAGCTCTCGGAATCGAGAATGGATCTGTTGTCTCGTCCTGAAAATTGCTGCGCAGATTCGTCCAGATTACCGCATCAAAATCGTGCTTTGCCAGCCAATCCCAGATGATTCCCGCTGCCTCATCCGATCTAGGTGCGGCAGGGACAGATTTACGAATGAGGCCGATGCGCCTGATTACAGTGCCTTCCCGATCTCTCAGGTCGCAGGCGGCGTCGTCTGGATTTGTACGGCTACTTTCGATAAATTGCGTGGGGACTGTGTCTCCGTTTGCCTCGTCAATGACCAGAGTAAGCGCACCGCTTCGACTACCGGAAATCCTAGAGAATTCTATTGGCAGTTCCGGACCTCCGGAGCGCCATGTGCCGCGTACATGTTGGGAAAGGCACCGCAGGTCGTAAATCAGCGATCCCCAGCCTAAGATTGCCGTTCTGGCCATTCTGTTCACATTCCGTATTGGTCGCGATAGCATCGCTGCGCGTGAACTGATTCGGCGCATCTCCGCGTGGACATTGTCAAGGAATCGTGCAGAGCGGGTGGCGTGCGGTGCTGCGGCGGGGCGTTGCGGAGTTCGCGGAGCCTGGATGGCGGGAGCGAACGGAGCACCGAGCGACCGGAGGCGCACGATGCGCCGCAGGGAGCGTCCCCGGCGCAGTACCGCACGCCACCTGCGACGCCAGCTAGGTTAGTCCCGCCAGAACCGGTTCGTAGACGCGCTGGGCGATGAAGACGTCGAGCAAGTCGCGGTCGATCTTGCCCCGATCGGCGAACTCGCGCTCCATGATCCCCAGCGCGCGCGCGACCGACATCGCCGGCTTGTAGGGACGGTCGTTGGCGGTGAGCGCGTCGAACACGTCGGCGATCGTCAGCATGCGCACCTGCGGAACGATCTGGGCGCCTTTGAGGCCGCGCGGGTACCCCGTTCCGTCGAGGTGCTCGTGGTGTCCGTAGGCCATTTCGGGGACGCGCTGCCAGGGCGTCTTGGACCACGGTATCTCGCGCAGGAAGTAAAACGACTGCGTGACGTGTTGCTCCATGGTGCGGCGCTCGTCGCTCGACAGCGAGCCGCGCGGGATGCGCAGGAACTCCAGCTCGGCGCCGTCGAGCAATGGCCGCTCGCCCCCGAGGTCGCGGTAGCTCGTCTGCGCGAGCGCGTCGAGCCCTTCGCCGTGGCCCGTAGCGACCATGTGCGGCTCGTTGGCGGCCTCGACGCGCGCGAGCAGCGCGTGCAACTCGGCCCGCCGCAGTTCGTCGGGACACTGTTCGATCGCCAGCAGGAAGCGCAGGCGAATCGTGTCGATGCGGCCGTCGGGGAGCTTCTTGGCCTTGCCGAAGATGTATTCGGGAACCGCGACCTTGCCGAAGTCGTGGAGCAGCGCGGCGTAGCGCATCTCGCGAATCTGGTCGGGATCGAAGTGCAGCCCGGCGAGATTGCCGGCTTGTACGGCGTTGACGGCTTCGGCTTGGCGGACGGTCAGGTCGGCGACCCGTGACGAGTGACCTTGGGTGGACTTGTCGCGTACTTCGATCGCTTTGACCGAGGCGCGCACGAACTGTTCGAACAGGTCCTGAATCGACTCGAGCAGCGCTCTGTTCTCGAGCGCCACGCCCGCTTGTGAGGCCAGCGAGCGCAACACGTGCTCGTCGCGGGCGCTGAACGGGAGCACGACCTCTTCGGTATGCGCGGGCGAGGTCAGCGCCAGCCCGAAATCCGGCTTGCGATTGATGAGCATGATGACGCCCACGATCGCATCCTCGTGGTCGCGCATAGGCATCGCGAGCACCGACATCGTGCGGTACCCGTTGGCGAGATCGAAGCTGCGGTTCACGCGGTATTCGGCCGACCCGGGGACGCGATAGGCGTCCGCGATGCGGACCGTCTCACCGGTCAGGGCGACGTAGCCCGAGATGGAGGTGCGCGAGAGCGGCAGCACCGCGCCCAGGTACGTCCCGGCGTCGCGCGGCCCGGTCTGCGCGACCGCGAACCGCAACACGCGCTCGCCGCCGGGCCCGTTCTCGAGCAGGTACAGCGAGCCCGAGTCCGCCCGGGTCAACTCGCGGGCGTTGCGCACGACCGTCTGCTGCAGTTTGGTCACGTCCCGCTCCGACGACAGGGCCAACCCGATCCCGAGCAGACGTTCGCTCTCGCCGCGGGCATCGCGTACGCGCTCCCCGGCCGCCAGCGTCGCGGCTGCGGCGCGGACCGTCGCGGTGAGGGCGGCTCCATCGATCGGCGCGACGATCCAGCCCCCGACGTGGCGATGGGAGGCCAGCCAGCCGTTCTCCGAACCGCGCTCCGCCACGATGACGGTGGTTGCGCCCTGCGCCTCGCCGATGAGCTCGAGCGCGTGCTCGATCGTCGTTCGCGGGCCCAGCGAGAGCAGCCGCGCCTCGTCGACGAGGTACACCACCGGTACGCCGGCGTCGTCGGGGAGGTACGGAAAATGGCCCTCCCGGTGCCCGATCCCGGCGGTATCGAGCGCGCGGGCCGCCGCCCCAAGCGAAAGCCCGCACGGGTAAACGACTACAAACGCCGAGTCCATGGCGATAGTGCGGGCGATCACACGTGCACCTCCTGAGGCCATCCTACCCATCTATCGGCAGGACCTATGCACTAACGTGAAGCGGGGGTTCGCTCGCTGGGGGCGGCGGCGCGGCACCCGGGGGCGGGTGGCCCGGGACGTCGAACCCGACGCCGGATGACCGAAGACGTGATCGCGGCGCGCGCCCGCGCGCTCGCCGGGGCGCTCACGGAGGCCGGCTTTGCCCGCCTGCGTGTCCGCGACGGGGACACGGAGATCGAGCTGCGGCGGGCGCCGGGGGCGGTCTCCGGGGCCGCGCCTTCGCCTTCGTCCGCTCCCGCGGCCGCAGCGGCGGAGGTAGCGGATCGGCCGCCGGAGCGCCGCGTAGAGGTCGTCGCCAGCGACGTCGTCGGGATCGTGCGGTTGCTGCGCCCGGCCATCGGGGAGGGGCAGGAGCTCGACGGCGACCGCGAGCTGGCCTACGTCGAGACCCTCGGGATCCGCAACCCCGTGCGCTCGCGCGGAGGCGGCCGCGTCAGCACCGTTTTCGTGAGTGAGGGCCAGCCCGTCGAATACGGCCAGCCCCTGTTCGCCATAGATAGATAACCCGTGTTTAAAAAAGTCTTGATCGCGAATCGGGGCGAGATCGCGTTGCGCATCAACCGCGCGTGTCACGAGCTGGGCGTGGCGACGGTGGCGATCTTCTCCGAGGCGGATCGGCAGTCGCTGCACGTTCGGCATGCCGACGAGGCCTTTTGCGTGGGCCCCGGACCGGTGATGCGCTCGTACCTCAACATCCCCAACATCATCTCGGCGGCGCTGATCAGCGGCTGCGACGCGATCCATCCGGGCTACGGTTTTCTGGCCGAGAACGCGCGCTTCGCCGAGATCGCGTCCGACCACGGGCTCACCTTCATCGGGCCGACCCCCGCGGTGATCAGCGCCATGGGCGACAAGGCCACGGCGAAGCGCTTGATGGCCGAAGCCGGCGTGCCGACGACCCCGGGCAGCGACATCGTCGCGAACGTCGACGAGGCGCGAACGGTGAGCGCCGCGATCGGTTATCCGGTGCTGCTCAAAGCCACGGCCGGCGGCGGCGGCAAGGGGATGCGTGCGGTCCACGCGCCCGAGGAGTTGGCGACGGCGTTTGCGACCGCGCAAGCCGAATCCGAAGCGTCCTTCAAAGACGGCCGCTTGTACGTCGAGAAGCTCATCGTCAACCCGCGCCACATCGAGGTCCAGGTGCTCGCCGACGAGCACGGCGGGGTCGTGCACTTGGGCGAACGCGATTGCTCGTTGCAGAAACCGTCGCACCAAAAGCTCATCGAAGAGGCGCCTGCGCCCCATCTCGACGACGCGCTGCGCGAACGCCTGCACACGATTGCGACCACGGCGACGCGTGCGGTCGGCTACACCAATGCGGGGACGCTCGAGTTCCTCGTCACCGGCGGTGACCTCTATTTCATGGAGATGAACACCCGCATCCAGGTCGAGCATCCCGTGACCGAGCTCATCTACGGCGTCGACCTCGTCAAGGAGCAGATCCGCATCGCCGCGGGCGAGGCGTTAGGGTTCACGCAGGACGATCTCAACACGCACGGGCACGCAATCGAGGTGCGCGTGAACGCCGAAGATCCGAACAACAACTTCGCTCCGGCGGCCGGGACGTTGACCACCGTCGTCTTCCCCGGCGGACCCGGGGTTCGCGTCGACACGCACGTCTACGGAGGCGCCACCGTGCCGCCGTTCTACGATTCGATGCTGGCGAAGATCGTGGCGGTCGGGCGGACGCGCGAGTCGGCGATCGTGCGCATGGAGCGCGCGCTCGCCGAGACGCGCATCGAAGGGGTCAAGACCACGGTCGATTTCTGCGCCGACGTCCTCGCCGACCCGGAGTTTCGCGCCGGCGGGGTCGGGGTCGCGTGGCTACCCGCGTTTCTCGCGCGACGGACCGCCGCAGTCTAGCCCGTGCCTTCGATATCGCGGCGCCACGGGCGCGAGATCGCCTTGCAGGCGCTCTACGGAGCGGAGGTCGGCAAACGCGGACCCGAAGAGATGCTGACCGAGCTGCTGGTCCGCGACGAAACGTCGGAGGGTAGCGACTTCGTGCGTGACCTCGTGTTCGGAACGGTCGAGCACCGCGACGAGTGCGACGCGGTCATCGCTCCGCTACTCGAAGGCTGGACCCTGGACCGCTTACCGACGATCGATCGCATCATCTTGCGGATGAGCGCCTTTGAACTCAAGCACCGCCGCGAGATCGATCCGGCGGTGGTGATCAACGAAGCGGTCGAGCTGGCGAAGAAGTTCTCGACCGAGGATTCCGGCCGGTACGTCAACGGCGTGCTCGCGAACGTCATCCTCGCGACGCCGGCGCCCGGAGTGCAGCGGTGAGCCGCGCGCTCGCGGGTTCGCGTACGGGCGTTCGCCGGCGCTCGACCAAACGCGGCGGCGGCGGCATCAGCCGCATCATCGGCCGCATCATCAAGGTGTTCGCCATCCTCGTGCTGTTCGCGATCCTGCTCTTCGTGGGGATCGTCGCCGGGATCGTCGCGTCGTACTCGCGCAATCTGCCCGACATCAACCGCATGGCGGACTACCAGCCGTCGCGCTCGACGCGCGTCTTCGCGCGCAACGGGATCCAGCTGGCGAATCTATTCCGCGAGAACCGCACCTGGGTCACGATCGACCGGATCCCAGTGCCGGTACGCAACGCGTTCATCGCCACCGAGGACCGTCACTTCTACCAGCACCACGGCGTGGACTTCGCCGGAATCGCACGCGCTGCGATCGCCGATTCCCGGCACCAGCGGTTGCAGGGCGCCTCGACGATCACCCAGCAGCTCGCGCGCCGATTGTTCCTCAGCAATGAGGTGAGCGCGGCGCGCAAGATTCAAGAAGCGCTGCTGGCGATGGAGATCGAGCGCTCCTACACCAAGGACGAGATCCTCGAGCGCTATCTGAACATCATGTACTTCGGTGCGGGGGCGTACGGCATCGAAGCGGCCGCGCACACCTACTTCGGCACCGACGTAGGCCACCTGCGGCTCGGTCAAGCCGCGATGTTGGCCGGTCTGCTGGCCGCACCGTCGGATTACTCGCCGTATGCGAGCATCGGCCACGCCAAGCAGCGCCAGGAGCACGTGCTCGAGCGCATGGTCGAAGCCGGCGTCATCACCCGCGCGCAGGCGAACAACGCCCAGCGCGCGCCGCTGGGTCTGCTGCGAGAGCGCGCCGCCGGGCTGCAATCGTATCGCTACCCCTACTTCACGACCTACGTCACGCATCTGCTCGAAGAGCAATTCGGGGTGCAGGCGACCTACGAAGGCGGACTGCAGGTCTACACGACGCTCGATCCCGAGAAACAGCAGATCGCGCAAGACGCCGTCGCGTGGGGGATCGAGCGTGCGCAGGCCGAGGGAATCGGCGCGCACCAAGGCGCGCTCGTCGCGATCCGCCCGTCGACCGGAGAGATCGTCGCGATGGTCGGCGGCGCCACACCGTTCTCGCTCTCCAACCAGTTCAACCGCGCGTGGCAATCGCATCGCCAGCCGGGCTCGTCGTTCAAGGCCTACGTCTACACCGCCGAGGTCGACGCCGGGAATCCGCCGACGACGATCGTCGAAGACACCCCGGTCAGCTATCCGATGGGCGACGGAACGCGCTGGGCACCGATGGACGACGACATGCGCTTCCTGGGCTCGATGACGCTGCGGTCGGCGCTCACCAACTCACGCAACGTCGTGGCCGTGAAGCTGGCCCAGAACTTGGGGATCGACCGCGTGGTGGAGTACGCGCACCGCATGGGCGTGACCGCACCGCTCGATCCGACGCTCTCGCTGGCGCTGGGTTCGTCGGGCGTCTCGCCGTTGGATCAAGCCGCGGGGTATGCGACGCTGGCGAACCAAGGCGTGCACATCGCGCCGTCGCCGTTCAAGATCGTGCGCGACTCGCTGGGGATGCCGGTCCTCGACAACACCTTCCCGCAACGGACCGAAGTCGTCAGCGCCGGCGTCGCCTACGTGATGACCTCGATGCTGGAGTCGGTGATCGCGGAGGGGACGGGCTATCCCAACGCCGTCATCGGCCGCCCGGCCGCGGGCAAGACCGGGACCACGACGGCCTTTCGCGACGCCTGGTTCGTGGGGTACACGCCCGACCTCGTCGCCGCGGTGTGGATCGGCAACGACGACTACTCGCGCATGAACGAATCGTTCGGCGGCAACATCCCGGCTCGAATCTGGGCGCGCTTCATGAAACAGGCGCTCGAAAAGGTGAAGCCGCACGACTTCGTGCTGCCGGTCGGCGAGGTGCGCAAAGTCCGGTTGTGCGGCACCGGGCGTGACGAAGTCTTCGTGGCGGGCACCGAACCGCAACACACCTGCGGTTCGTCCGGCGACGATACGACGCCGCTGCGGCCGAGAACGCACGCCGCCCTGCCGGCGGCTCCCGTCCCGGTCGCGCGCGCCGCCGTGCCGCGTACGCCGCCGACGCTCGTGCCGCTCACGCCGGCGCCCAACACGGTCGGCGACGGGCAACGCTCCGTGCGGTTGGACGAAACACCCGCGCCCGTCCCGATGCCGCCGTGATCGCCGGACGCGACTGGACGGGCGTCCCGGTCGTCGGCGTCTCGCGGTTAGCCAACTACGTCCGGCGAAAGCTCGAAACCGACCCGAAGCTCGCGGTGCTCGGCGTCGAGGGCGAAGTCTCGAACGTGCGCGTGCAATCCAGCGGGAGTTGGAACTTCGTCCTCAAGGATCGTGATGCCGTCCTGGCGTGCTTCGCGTTTCCCAGCGACGCCGCAACGTTCCCCGAGGTGCGCAACGGCGATGCCGTCATCGTATACGGCAAGGTCACGACCTACGCTCCCGACTCCAAGTATCAGCTGCAGGTGCGCCACCT
Source organism: Vulcanimicrobiota bacterium (assembly GCA_003140215.1). Lineage (GTDB taxonomy): Bacteria > Vulcanimicrobiota > Vulcanimicrobiia > Vulcanimicrobiales > Vulcanimicrobiaceae > Vulcanimicrobium > Vulcanimicrobium beijerinckii. Next base: position 1,462,849 of record PLJL01000004.1, read on the forward strand.
GCAGCTCGCCGGGGTCGGCGCGCTGTACGCGCGCTACGAGGCGCTGCGGCTAAAGCTCGAGGCCGAAGGCCTGTTCCGTCCCGACCGCAAGAAGGCCGTCCCCACGCATCCGTTCCGCGTCGCGCTGGTGGGCTCGCCCAGCGGTGACGGTACGCGCGATTTTCGCACCCAGGCGCGGCTGCGGGCGCCGCACGTGCGCGTCGAGCTGGTCCCGACGCCGGTGCAGGGCGACGTCGCGCCGCAGATCGTCGCGGCGCTGCAACGAGCCTGTGCGACCTCGCCCGACGTCGTCGTGCTCGCGCGCGGCGGCGGTTCGTTCGAGGACCTCTTCGTGTTCAACGACGAGCGCGTCGTACGCGCCGTCGCCGGCTGCCCGCTGCCGATCGTCACCGCGATCGGTCACGAATCCAACGTGTCGCTGGCCGACTACGCGGCGAGCCGATACGCTGCGACGCCGTCCACGGCCGCGCAAACGCTGCTGCCGAATCGGGCCGATCTGCTGCGCGAGCTGGGGCGCGACCGGGAGCGCATGACGCGTGCGTTCGCGGCGCGGACGCAACGCCTGCGTTCGCAACTTGACTCGATCGAGCGCCGCTCGCCGTTGGCCGAGCCGGCGCTGCTGCTCGCAAACCCCCGCCAGCGCCTCGATGCGGCGGCAGCGGGCCTCGAGCGCGGCGCGGTCGCAGGGCTCGCGCGCCTGCGCAGCCGGCTCGTCGCCGCCAACATCGCGCTGCTGCGGGTCCCGCCGCAAGCGCTGCTGATGTCGCGCCGGCAAAAGCTCGACGCGGCTACCGCCCGCCTCACTACCGGGTTCCTCGATAAGAAGACCCTGCGTCTCGGCGGGCTCGCGCAGCGCCTCGATCCCGCGCTCGAACGCGTGCTCGCGGGCTGCCGCGGGCAGCTCGCAGTGTCCGACGCCCGGCTGACCGGCGCCGATCCGCACGCGCCGCTGCGGCGGGGGTATGCGATCGTCGAGCGCTTCGGCGGCGGCATCCTCGTCGACCCGGCCGATGCTCCTCCCGGCACGCGGGTCCGCGTGCGCCTGGCTCGCGGAGAGCTGGCGGCGCGCGTCGAACGCAGCGAGCCTGATGGCGGAGAACAAATCGGCCTCTTTTGAGGCGTCGCTCGCCCGTTTGCAAGAGATCGTCGCCGAGCTGGAACGCGAGAACGTCGAGCTCGAGCGGTCCGTCGCGCTCTACCGCGAGGGCCGCGAACTCGTCACGCGCTGCGAAGGCCAGCTCAAGAGCGCCGAGGAGACCCTGCGCCAAGCGGCCGGAACCACCACGACCACTGCTGCGGCAGAGCCCGGAGCCCCCAACGAAGAGATCCCGTTTTAGCGTCTTAGCCGTTTTAACGTTTTAGCGGCGCCTCGTGGGTGGCTCGAATACAGCGGCATCTTGCCGGCGCTGCGGCCGGTCAGGCACGGAGCGCACAGGCGTCGACGTGCGCGTGTCACCTTCCGGGCTTGCGATCTGCCGTTCGAGCGCGGTGAACGCGTCGATCAACTCGCGCGCCTCGAACACCCGATTGCGCCGGCCAGCCTTCACCGGCGTCAGGATCTGCGCTTTCAGCAGCATCTCGATCGCTCGATTGACGGCGCTGAACGTTCGGCCGAGCACCCTTGTCGCCTCGCTCACCGTCAGTACTGGCATCCCGGGCAGGTGACGCAGCAGCGCGAGCGCTGACGAATCGGCGCGAACCTCGCCGAGCCGAGTCTGCCAGTCCGTCTGGAGCTGCTGGACCTGCCGCTCGAAGGACTCGGCGTCGGCTACGGCTCGCACGCACGCCGCGGCGAAAAATGCTATCCAATGGTTCATCGCTTCGGTTGCCGCGCGCGTAGAAGGTGACCCGACGTAGCGCGTCGCGTCGAGTCCGCGTACATAGTCCCGCGCGCGCGTGGCCAGCGCGAGCGAAACAGGCGGTGTGACGCGCGTTGCCAGTCCCCGGCGTCCCAGCACGATGTAGATGAGCGCGCGCCCCGTGCGCCCGTTCCCATCGGCGAAAGGGTGGATCGTCTCAAATTGCGCATGCGCAATCGCCGCTTGCGCGACCGCCGGCAACTGATCACCATTGCAGAATGTGGCGAGATCCTCGAGCAAGTCCGGCACCGCTTCGGGCGGTGGGGGGACAAACGCCGCTTGCAGAGGATTGAATGCGCTACCGCCGATCCAGTTTTGCTCGGTTCGGATGACCCCGGCGTACCGCGCTTTGTCCGTGTGCATGAGGAGTCGCCGATGGACCTCGACGATCCGATCGACGGTAACCGGGGCAGCGGCGCCGTGGACCGCGTACGCCATCGCATCGACGTTGGCGAGCACCTCGCTGGCCGTCTCGTCGTTCACAGCGGCGCCTTCGGCCCGCGCCACGTCAGCCCGGAGGAGTCGCTGTGCCGACACCCGGAGGCCCTCGATGTGGGACGAGGCGACCGACTCGGCGCGCAGCAAGAGCCGGGCGAGCGACTCGGTATTCGTGAGCGCCGTTGCTGCCAGGTCGAGGCGCGTGATCGCGCTGGTCGCATCCGCGACATCGGCGGCAACGTCGCCGTCAAGCGCAAACGGCCGTGCGACCAGTGGGTCAGGCACGTATGCCGCGTACCTACCTCCGGCCCGATCCCGGCGCGGGATGCCCAGCCCGGCAATGTCGGCGGCCCAGTAGCGCCGCTCCAGCCTGCCCATCGTATCGTCTCCTCGGTCCTTATTATATCTTATATCACAGGGTATAACAAGTAACGTCGGCCGCGGGCCGGCCCGCAGGTGCGGCGCGGAGGGCTCCGCCCAGAAAGTGTCGACGTGACCGAGGTGGTGAGGAGAACCGTTCTGACGGCGCCTAGTAGCCGGACCGGTGATGCGTGATCGAGGTGCGTGATCGAGCAGCCAACGCGCACCGGCTCGACGCGGCGGTCGCGACGATGACCGGGCTGACGCGCTCGCAGGCGCGCGCGCTGATCCTGGCCGGGAAGGTCCGCGTCGACGATGTCCCGGCCAGCAAGCCCGGCGCGAGCGTGCGCGACGGCGCGCAGGTCACCGTCGCGCAGAGCCCGCGCTACGTGAGCCGGGGCGGCGAGAAGCTCGAAGGCGCCCTGGGTGCGTTCGGCCTCGCCGTGACCGGGCTCGACGCGCTCGACGTCGGCGCCTCGACCGGCGGATTCACCGACGCGTTGCTCCAGCACGGCGCGCGCCACGTCACCGCGCTCGACGTGGGATACGGTCAGCTGGCCTGGAAGCTGCGCGGCGATCCGCGGGTCACGGTGGTCGAGCGCACCAACCTGCGGACGCTGCCCGACGACGCCTTTCCGCAACGCTTCGATCTCATCGTGATCGACGCGTCGTTCATCTCGCTGCGCACGCTCGTCGCGCGCGCGGTGGCGTACTTGCGCGACGGCGGCACAATCGTCGCACTGGTGAAGCCGCAGTTCGAAGCCGGGCGCGAACGCATCGGCGGCGGTGGGGTCGTGCGCGATCCGGCGGTCCACGCTTCGGTGTTGCGCGAGGTGCGCGACTCCGTGCGGGCAGCCGGCGTGCGCGTCGTGAACGCCGCGATGTCGGCCTTGCGGGGGCCGGCCGGCAACGTCGAGTTCTTCTACGAGCTGCGGCGCGCCGGTGACGAGGTCGCCGACGCGCGGCTCGACGCGCTCGTAGCGGCGGCGCACGCCACGTGAAGATCACCGCGATCGCACTTTACGTCAACCTCGACCGGCCGCGTGCAAAAGAGACGGCCGAACGCGTCGGCGCGCTGGCGGTCGAACACGGCATACGCGTCGGGCTGTGTGAGAACGAGGGTGGCGCCACGGCGTTCGGCTTCCCAACGTCGTGCACGCTCGAAGAAGCCGATCTGCTGGTCACCGTGGGGGGCGACGGCACGTTACTGCGCGCGGCGCGGCTCGCCCATCCGCTCGGCATTCCGATCCTGGGCGTAAACACCGGACGCTTGGGGTTCCTCACCGAGGTGGAGGCCAACGACGACGGCTTCGCCGCGCTCGCCAACGTGTTCCATGGCGAAGTCCAAGTCGACGAGCGCGTCGCGCTCCACGCGAAGGTCGACGGTTCCGACGAGGTCCACTTCGCGCTCAACGAGGTCGTGGTGCGCCGGGTGACGCAGGCGCGCCTGGCGCCCTTCGGCCTCTCGCTCGACGGCGAGATGATCGCCCACTTGCCGTCCGACGGCGTCATCGTCGCGACGCCGACCGGCTCGACGGCCTACTTCCTGAGCGCCGGCGGCCCGATCATCCATCCGTCGGTGAACGCGCTGGGGGTGGCCGGAATCATGCCGCACACCCTGTTCGCGCGTCCGCTGCTCGTGCCGACCGATGCTCGCATCGAGATCACGTGCGACAACGAGCTGTCGCGAGCCAACCTCGAGACCGATGGTTTCGTTGCGGCCGATCTGCGGGCCCGAGACCGCGTGGCGATCTATCGTGCGGAGACGCCGGTGCGTTTCGCACGCGTTCGTCCGGGTGCATTCTTCGCCCGGCTCGAAGAGAAGTTGCAATGGGGCGTTCCGATCAAGTCGATGTGACCCGGCGCCACAGGATCGCGGTCGTCGCTGCGATGGTGGCCGCGAGCGCCGCCGGCGTGCTCGTCCTGATCGTGCTCGTGGGTGCGTGGCGCGGTGCGGTGGAGGCGCGGCAGCGCAACGGACGCATTCACTTCTTCGCGGTGATGGCGTGCCGCCCGCCCGATTCGCCGGACCGGCGTCGCGGTGAGTCCGAGGAGGATCGCCTGCGGCGCATGGCGCGAAGGTTCGCGGTTCCCACGGCGACGTCGATGACGCTCGAGATGCGCGACTGCGTTGCAAAGACCGAGCAAGCGATGCGGTTCCGGTGACGCTGCTGCGCTTGACGATCGAGGACGTCGGGCTGATCGCGCGCGCCGAGGTCGACTTCGCCGCGGGACTGACCGTCGTCACCGGTGAGACGGGCTCGGGGAAAACGATGCTGCTCGGCGGTCTCGCGCTCGCGCTCGGCGGGCGAGCGGAGAGCGACACCGTGCGGACCGGCGCCGAGCGCGCGCGAGCGATCCTCGAGATTTCGCCCGACGATGCGCTGCGCGAGCGTCTCGCCGGCGCCGGCTTCACCATTGCCATCGACGACGACGTGATCGTGCAGCGCGAGGTGCTCGCGACGGGACGCTCGCACGGACGGATCAACGGGATCCCCGCGAGCGCCGGTCAGCTGCGCGAGCTGATCGGGAGCCTGGTCGACGTCGTCTCTCAGCACGAGGCGCAGCGGCTGCTTGCGCCCGCGTTCGCGCTCGATCTCGTCGACCGGTTCGCCCTTCCCCTGAGCTCGTCGAAGGGTCAGGATGACACGGAGACGGTCGCGCTGCGTGACGAGGTGCGTCGGCTCTACGACGACGTGCGGGCGGAGCGCGAACGGGCTGCGGCTTTGCGCGACGCCGATGGCCGGAAGCTCGCGCGCGCGGAGTTCGCGCGCTTTGCGCTCGGCGAGATCGACGCCGCGGCGGTCGAGGACGACGGCGAAGACGAGCGCCTGCGCGAACGGCGCGACGTGCTAGCCAACGCGGAACGCGTCCTGGCCTCGCTGGCAACGGCGCGTGCGGCGCTGGAAGACGACGGCGCGGCGGTCGACGCGCTCGGGGCCGCCGAAACCGCGCTGCTCGGGCTGGCGCGCTACAGCGAACGGTACGCCGAGCTGGCCGGTTCGGCAGCGGCGCTGCAGTCGGAGGCCAATGAGCTCGCCGCGCAGATCGCGCGCGAGCGCGATGCCCTCGAGCTCGACCCCGCCGAGCTCGAGGCGCTCGGCGCGCGCCTCGATGCGCTCGACGCGCTGAAGAAGAAGTACGGCGGTTCGCTGACGGCGGTGCGCGCGCAGCGCGACGCGTTCGCCGCCGAGATCGCCGACGTCGACGACCGCGACGCGCTGATCGCAGCTGCGGAGCGCGAGATCGCGGCGCTGACGGCCGCGCTGGCCGATCGCGCCGCCGCACTGAGCGCACGCCGCGCCGCGGCCGCGGCGGCGATCGAGGCCGCCGTCGCCGAGGAGCTCTCGGCGCTGGCGATGCCGGCGGCCGCGCTGCGCATCGCGCTCGAAGCACAGGCCGAGATCGGACCGGCGGGGGCCGAACGCGCGGAGCTGCGGTTCGCTGCGAACCCGGGCGACGATGAGCGGCCGCTCGCGCGGGTCGCATCGGGCGGCGAGCTGTCGCGCGTGCTCCTGGCGCTGGTGGTCGTCCTGGCGGACCGCCGCGAACGCACGGCGCTCGTGTTCGACGAAATCGACGCCGGGATCGGCGGCGCCACCGCCGTCGCCGTCGGCGCGCGCCTGGCCCGGCTCGCCGCGGCCGCGCAGATCGTGTGCGTGACGCATTTGGCGCAAATCGCCTCGTGCGGCGACGCGCACGTGGCCTTGCGCAAAGAGTCGCTCGGCGCCGCGACCACGATCGGCGCCGTTACCCTCGACGCCGCTACGCGCCGGGCCGAGATCGCGCGGATGCTCTCGGGTCAGGAAGAGGGCGTCGCGCTCGAGCACGCCGACGAATTGCTGGCTGCCCGCGGCCGGTAGCCATTCCTCAGGCGGCCCGTTTCGGCCCCGGCCGAGCGTGACGGGGCGCACTTTGGACACCGGCGCCGCTCCGGCACGTTACCGGCCGATTAGAGACTCAGATGTCCCCCAGGTTAGGGGGGCGGACTAAGGAGTACAATCGCCTCATGCGGACGGTGCTGCTGGCAGCCCTTCTCGCCCTCGCTCCTTGCGCGGCTGCAGCCGACGAGGCGCCCAGCCTTGCCACGGTCCCGGCCGTGCTCGCGGCGTTGTCGGCGTCGCCCGAACAGAGTGAAGAGTACAAGGCGTCGGTGGCGCTGCGCGTGCGCCTGCGCGTGTTCCCGTTCATCCGGGTCACGCTGCACGGCGATTCATGGTACAAGCGGCCCGGACTCTACCGGTTCGTCTTCCGCGGCGTGCCTTTGATCGCCCGGGCCTTCTCCGACATGAAGTACGATCTGGGCGATCCGGCGCGCTGGCCGGAGCGTTACGACATCGCGCTCGCCCCGCAGTCGACCCCGGCCGCACCGATTTTGCGGCTCGTTCCGAAGTCGCCCGTGATGGTGCGGACGCTCGACGTCGCGATCGACCCGGCCCACGGGCGGATCGTCAAGGCGATCTGGTCGCGCAACGACGGGGGCGTGATCACGCTGGTGCAGACCTACGCGCCGATCTCCGGGCACGCGTACGTCGCCAAACAGACGGCCAAGATCGATCTGCCGCGAATGAAGGCGGATCTCGAGGCGGAGTACTCCGACTTCTCCGCCACGGAAGCATCGGTAGGCGTCGCGCCGTAATAGTCGGGCGATGCCCGACGTCCACTTCGCCAGCGACAACAACGCCGGCGTCCATCCCGACATCCTCGCCGCGCTCACCAGCGCCAACCAGGGCCACGTCCCCGGCTACGGTGACGACGAGTACACGCAGCGTGCCGAACGCGCTTTCCGGGCGCTGCTCGGCGACGATGCCCGGGTCTTCTTCGCGTTCAACGGCACCGGGGCCAACGTGGTCGCGCTCGCGGCCGGGCTGCGGCCGTACCAATCCGTGATCTGCCCCGAGGCCGCCCACCTCGCGGTCGACGAGTGCGGCGCGTACGAACGCTTCGCCGGAGCGAAGCTGATCGACGTCCCGGTCGAGAACGGCAAGCTGACGCCGGACGACGTCGAGCGCCGGATGCGCGGCATCGGCGACCAGCACCACGTGCAGCCCGGCGCAATCTCGATCTCCCAGTCGACCGAGGTCGGGACGGTGTATACCGTGGCCGAGTTGCGCGCGTTGGGCGAGGTGGCGCGCAAGAGCGATCTGCTGTTCCACGTCGACGGCGCGCGCCTGGCGAACGCAGCGGTCGCCCTCGGCGTCGACCTGCGCACGTTGCTGCTCGAGACCGGCGTCGACGTGTGCACCTTCGGCGGAACCAAGAACGGCCTGATGTTCGGAGAGGCGATCGTCTTCCCCAAGTACCATCCGGCGGTCGACGCGCTGCTCTACACCCGCAAGCAGGGGATGCAGCTGGCCTCGAAGATGCGTTTCGTCGCGGTACAGTTCGAGGCGCTGCTGCACGATGATTTGTGGCGCCGCAACGCGGCCCAGGCGAACGCCATGGCGCGCCTGCTGGCGGCGCGCCTGCGCGATCTCGACGACGTCGTCCAACTGGCCTATCCGGTCGAAGCCAACGGCGTCTTCGCGGTGCTGCCGCTCGATGCGGTCGAACCGCTGCAGCGCGAACGGCGTTTCTACATGTGGGATGCCCAGCGCGGCGTCGCACGCTGGATGACCGCTTGGGACACGACCGAGCAGGACGTGCACACGTTCGCCGACGCCGTCTGGCGCATCGCTCCGCCCCAAAAACGCGTGCCGACCAAGGTCGACGCGTAGTGGCGCTCGAGGAGTTTCGCTTCCGCCTCGACATCCGCGTCGTGTTCGGCGAGATCGACTACTACCGCCACGTCAACAACGTCGCGTACGTGCGGTGGATGGAGACGGCCCGGATCGACTACTGCGGCGTGGCGTTGGGCAAGCCGCTCGGCGCGCCGCAAAACGTGATCATGGCCTCGCAGGATTTTCACTACGAACGCCAAGCCGCGTTCGGCGAGCGGATGGTCATGGGTTGCCGGTGCTCGCGCGTCGGCACCAAGTCGCTCGACCTGACCTACGAACTGTGGCGCGGGCCGGAACGCATCGGACACGGGGTGTCGGCGCTGGTCGCGTTCGACTATGCCGCGAACGGCTCGATCCGCGTCCCCGACGAATGGCGCCGCCGCGTCGCGGAGTACGAGATCGTCGCGCCGGCCGGGCTGTAGCTCGTCGTGGGGACGCGACTGATGAAGACGTCACGCCGCGTCGGCGAGATCTGCCCCGGTATGTGTGAGGACCCCCGCTAGGTCTGTCCTAACGTCCAGCCGAAGGTGTCGTCGTCAAAGGAGGGGTGTCTAATGTCGATCAGCCGCCGTCAATTCGTGCGTACCGGTAGCTCCGCCGCGTTGGCGGGGGCGGTAGTGCCGCTACTGAGTCCTCCGTCGCCGGCGGAAGCGGCGGTAATGCCGCGGATGAAACTCGAGACCTTCTCGGCCACTGCGTCAAACGTCACCAGATTGCGGACCGCAGTCGCGGCGATGATGGCGCTTCCGGCGAAGAACCATCGCAGCTGGTTCTGGCAATCGGCCGTCCACGCGGTGCTGTCCTCGTGGGTCTCCGGGCTGCCTTCCGGGACCGCGCCTCCGGTCGCACAGCAAACGCAGTTCTGGAACCAGTGCCCGCACGATCCGTCGCACGGATCGGCCGAGTTCCTGATCTGGCACCGCGCGTACCTGTACTATTTCGAGCGGACGTTGCGTGCCGTGGCGAGCGACCCGACCCTGAGCTTGCCGTATTGGAACTACGAAGATCCAACGCAGACGAAGCTGCCGGCGATCTACCGAACGCCGACCACGGGAAACCCGCTGTTCATCACGCAGCGCACGCCCTCGCTCAACGCCGGGACGGGGATGTTGAGCCCGGGAGCCGTCGACGCGACAGCGGCGCTGGCCAGCACGATCTTCTTCGGAACGACGAGCGGCAACTTCGGTGGATACATCGCGATCGGCACGGAGCCCTCGAACAAGGGGCTGATCGAGAGGCGTCCGCACGACACCGTTCACGGCGCGATCGGCAGCCCGGGATGGATGGGTTCCGTGCCGACCGCGGCGTTCGATCCGATCTTCTGGCCGCATCACGCTGAGATCGACCATCTGTTCACGCTCTGGGACTGCGTCGACAAGCGGACGTGGGGTCCGCCGTCGTCCTACGATGCGTGGTGGGACAAGCCGGTAGGATGGTTTATGGACGCCAGCGGTACGGCCGTGAATCCCCCGCGCCGGTTCTTCGCGAAGAACGCGACTCTGGACGTGCACTACGACGTCGAGACGCCGGGCTGCGTACCGCTGACCCCGCCGCCTGCGTCGGTGTCAAAGTTCAGCATCCTCAATGAGTTCGCTGCGCAGCGGTCGCTTCGGCTCGGCGCGGTGAGCGGTGTGAGCCTGTCGGCGGACGGGCCGGTATCGAGCGCCGTGCCGATCGACGCGCAGAAACTCCGCGCGCGCGGCGTGAAGGCGTTCGCCGCGAATTCGCCCGACCGGCTGATCCTGGGCGTCGGCGGAATCGAATACACGATCCCACCCTCGGTTGCATACGACGTCTATGTCACCTCACCCGGACCGACGCAGGCCCCAGGGCGCTATCGGGCCGGGGTCCTGACGTTCTTCAGCCATCCCCACGGGATGGGGAAAGGCCCCGCGGGGGAACAGCTCTTCGACATCACCGCGGTCGCGCGCGAGCAAGGCGTCCTCGCGGACAAGCTCGAGGTGACGTTCGTCCCGTTCGACCTTGTCGTGGACGCCGACGGCAAGCCGGCCGCGAAACGCGCGTCCGACGTTCGAATCGCGACCATCGAGTTGCGGGAGGTCACCGCACGGCTCTGACGAGACCGATCCGGGCGAACATTCGGCGCCGCATGCGCGTTCGTAGAGCATGGATCGCGGAATGTTCGCGCTGGTGCTGTTGGCCGCCGTGCTGCAGGCCGGAGGGACGTCGCGGCCCGCGAGCGCGCATGCCTCGGACGTCGTGAGCGAGTTCGGATCGGTCCGCGCGATCCGGCTCGGTGGGACGACGAACGTGAAACTGTCCGCGACCGCTCCGGTTTCCCGCATGGTCTCGCTGGCGACGCAGAAGCCGTTCGATGGGAAATGCCGCCTCATGCTCGAGCTGGCTGATATCACGTTTTCAGCGCCGCCGTCCGTCGCTTTCGAAGTGTATGTCGACCTGCCCGCGGGCGCGGCGCCGAAACCGGGCGATGCGCATCACGTGGGATCGCTCACGTTCTACGGTCTGGACGGTAAGCGTTCGCCGCCCGGCGCGCACGCGGTCGGACAGCTGTTCGACATCACGTCGCCGGCGCGTGCCAAAGCGTTCGGCGGAGGAAAGCTCGAGGTGACGTTCGTCCCGTTCCCGTTGGTCGTCGCGACGAGCGGTAGTTCGGCCCCGACACCGGTGTCCGGCGTCGAGATCGGGCGGATCGAAGTCCGCCTGGTGAAGGCGCCGTAGGCCGAATCCGCGATCGTCCCGCCGGCCCGCCTTTAGTTCGCGGGTAGGCGGTGGATCTTGAGGACGTTCGTGCCGCCGGCGCCGACCGGCATCCCGCTGGTGATCGCGATCGTCTCGCCGGGCGAGGCGTGGCCCTCGGCGACCACGCGGGCTTCGGCGATCTCGATGAGCGTCTCGATGTAGCGGTAGCTCTGCACGACCGACGACTCGACGCCCCAGACTACGCCCATGCGGCGGGCGACCGAATCCAGCGGGGTGAGCGCGACGATCCGCGCGCGCGGGCGAAACGAGCTGATGTGGCGGGCGGTGTTGCCGGTGGTCGTCCCGGTCACCACCAGGCGCAGTCCCAGCGAGTCGGCGGCGCCGACGGCCGCCTCGGCGATCGCCATGCCGATGTCCTCGTCGGTCTCGATCCCGCCGTAGTCGGTCGAGCGGCGCTTGCGGATCTCCTTGTACGGATACTTCGACTCGACTTGCAGCGCGATCGTCGCCATGACGCGCACCGCTTCGAGCGGGTAGGCGCCGCGCGCGGTCTCGCCGGACAGCATCACGGCGTCGGTGCCGTCGAGGATGGCATTGGCGACGTCGGTCGCCTCGGCACGCGTCGGTCGCGGCGACGAGACCATCGACTCGAGCATTTGCGTTGCCGTGACGACGGGCTTGGACGCGCGGTTGGCGCGCTGGATCAAATCCTTTTGGGTCATCGGAACTTCTTCGAGCGGGATCTCGATCCCAAGATCGCCGCGCGCCACCATGATCCCGTCCGCGACGAGCAGGATGTCGTCGATATGCTCGAGCGCCTCGTGCTTCTCGATCTTCGCCATGACCGGGATGTCGTGACCGGCGTCGCTGAGGTGTGATTTCACGCGCCAGACATCTTGCGCCGTGCGAACGAACGACACCGCGACCCAATCGACGCCCTGCGCCATCCCGAAATCGAGGTGCTCGAGATCCTTGTCCGTGACCGCCTCGATATCGAGCGTGCCGTCGGGATAGTTTATCCCCTGGCGCTCGCGCAGCTCGCCGCCCGTTTCGACCACGGAGCGAATCCGCGGGCCATCGATCCCCTGCACGCGCAACGCGATCGAGCCGTCGGCGAGGTAGATGCGCTTGCCGACCTCGACGTCGGCAGCGAGGCGCGGGTAGGACACGCTCACGAGCCGCTCGTCACCGGGGATGTCCTCGGTGGTCAGCGTGAAGGCTGCGCCCGATTGGAGCCGCACCGAGGCGGTGCCGTCGGCGAACGTGCCGGTGCGCACCTTGGGGCCGGGCAGATCTTGAAGGATCGCGACGTGCACGCCGAGCTCCCGCGCGATGCGCCGAACGTCGGCGATGATCGCTGCGTGATCCTCGTGCGTGCCGTGCGAAAAGTTCAGGCGCACGACGTTGACGCCACCCAAGAAAAACGAGCGCAGCATCGCCGGATCGCGCGACGCGGGCCCGACGGTCGCGACGATCTTCGTGCGCTTGGGAGGCGGCTGCATCGGCGCGCGGGGTTCCGCGACGTCACCCGTGGTCCTGCACGTCTCTTGACGCCGGCGCAGCATGGTCGTGGGCGGATGTCAGGAAAGAACCGCTCGAATGCATGATGCGCCCGAACCGCGACGGGAGGCTCACATCGAGCGGCCGTCGCGGCGTCGCGACTTGGTCGCGCTCGGGCTTTCGCTGGTCATCCATGGGCTCACCGCGGTCCTGGTTGCGTTCTTCTGGGTGTCTTCCGTCGGCGGGTCGCCGGCGGAAACCAACGCGGTCGCCGACGTCATCCTCGAAGAACGACCGCAGACCGCTGCTCCGCCGCCGCCCGTTACGACCCAGGCGCCGCTGCCGACCCAGGCGCCGCGGCCCCGGCCCGTCGTCGTCGTGCGACCGGTGCCGCGGCGGCGAACCATCCCGCCCAGCCCGCCGCCGCCGCGGCATCGGGAGCTTGCGCGGATCCGACCTTCCGCGCCGCCGCAGCCATCCGCGCCGCCGACGCTCCCGCCGACCGCCCCGCCGACCGTGCCGCCGACGCGGGTGCCCACCGTCGCCCCGACGGCGGTCGTGGCGATCGTGACCCAGCCCCCCACGGTCGCTCCCACGCGGGCGCCGACGACCCCGCCGACCCTGCCTCCGACAGCGCCGCCGACGCTCACCCCGCGCACCGCCCCGCCGACTGTCGCACCGACCGCGCCCCCGACGGCGGCTCCGCGGACTGCCGCGCCGACTGCCGTGCCGACCGTCGCCCCGCAAACCGCGGCGCCCACGGCACGGCCCACCGCGGCTGCGACGAGCGCGCCGACGGCCCGGCCGAGCGCCGTCCCGACGCGGGCCGCGGTCGCCGCCGAGGCCACCAGCGCCCCGACCGCGGTGCCCGGGACCCCGCGTCCGGTGGCGACCGCAGCGCCGGGCTCGCCGCATCCGGTGGGGACGACGGCTCCGCGGCCCGCGGCTTCGGGGGCCGCCCGGCCCGCGTCGCCCGGCCCCGCGCCGGGAGCGACCGGCGCTCCGGCCGGACCTCCGGCCACCCAGCCCGGGGTCACGCCCGGGACGCGACCGGGCGCCGCCGCGACCGGCGGCCCGGCGCCGACGCGCACCGGCGCACCCCTGCCGGCTTCGAGCCCCGGGGGCCCGTCGGCAACGGCGGCCCCGTCGCCGGGTCCGGGCAGCAACCTCAACGACAGGCTCCGGGCGCTGCTGCCGCACAACGCCGTCGCCCCGGGCCACTACACGCCGGGTCTCGATCCGCGGACCGCGAGCGAGGAGTACGAGCGCAAGCTCGCGCCGCCGGCCGAGATTCTGGCCGCGACGTTCGGCTTGATTCGGATCTCGCGGACCGTGACGCACGCCGGCTCGATCGCGTACGTCTTCGAGCGCAAGCGCGACTTGCTGGGCCGTGAGGTCTGCCGCTCCTTCCGCATCACCGACCACCCGCTGCCGCCTCCACCGACCCCGCCGCCGAGCCTGAGCGGCGGCTTCGCCCGGCCGTATTTGCCCGACCGGCCGCCCGATCTCAAGCCCATCGTCGAGGTCGTCGACGTCTCGTGCAACGACGCGCGGATGGAGAAGGTGGTCCCGGGCTCGCTGCGGACACCGGTCCCGCTCCACCTCTGATTGCGAAAAAGCCGCGCTTATCGTATGATGGCGGACGGAGATTGACGCTGGAAGCGTGGGCCTGGCCCGCGCTTCTCTGTTGTAGGGGATTGGGCAATGGTGACGGACCAAGCGCGAGAGCATGGCCCCGACAGCCTTCTAACGGAGGCTTTCGAGCGGGTCGTGCACGCTTTGCCGCACCAACCCGAGTTCCGCGACGTCGAGGTCGTGTCGTCGAGCGCGCACCGGCACCGCCAGCAGAGCGCGCTGCAAGTGACGGTCGATCGTGAAGGCGGCGTGGACATCACGACGTGCGAACGCATCGCTGCGCGCATCAACGCCGCGCTCGACGCCTTCGCCGATCCGTACACGCTCGAGGTCGTCTCCGCCGGGCTGGACCGTCCGCTGACCAAACCGTCCGACTACGAGCGCTTCGCCGGACGCGATGCGAAGATCGTCACCACGCTCGCCATCGAGAAAGCCAAGACGCATCGCGGGCGACTCGAAGGCGTGCGCGGGACCAACGTGATCCTGACGCGTCCGGACGGCGAGCTGCCCATTCCGATCGCCGTCATCAAATCGGCCAACCTGGAGTACGATGTGCGCGCGGACCTCCAGCGCGCGAAACAACGAGAGAAGAACCGATGAACGCAGAGATGATCGCGGCGCTCCGCGAAATCGAGAACGAACGCAACATCAGCTTCGAGTCACTGCTCGAGGCGCTCGAAGCCGCGCTGATCTCGGCCTACAAACGGAATTTCGGCGGCGAAGCGAACGCAATCGTCACGATCGACCGGCAGACCGGCGACTACCAGGTTTACCATCGTCGTAATGTGGTGAGCAACGGCGAGGTCACCGACCCCAAGCTCGAAATCGCCAAGGGCGAAGCCGGTTCGCGCTACGAGCCCGGCGACTTCTTCGACGAGGTCGTGACGCCGCGTGACTTCGGCCGCATTGCTGCGCAGACCGCGAAGCAGGTCATCGTGCAGCGCATCCGCGAGGCCGAACGCGACACCGTCTACAACACGTACTCGGCGAAGCTGCATGATATCGTGCTCGGCACGGTACAGCGCTACGAGCAGCGCAACATGTACGTCCTGCTCGACGATCGCAAGACCGAAGCGCTCTTGCCGTTCAGCGAGCAGGTGCCGCGCGAAAACTATCGCATCAACGACCGCATTCGCGCCTACGTGCTCGACGTGCGCAAGACCAACAAGGGTCCGTTGGTGGTGCTCTCGCGTGCCGCCGAAGGGCTCGTCCAGCGGCTCATCGAGTTCCAGGTCCCCGAGATTCAGGACGACATCGTCGAGATCATGGCCATCGCCCGCGAGCCGGGCGCGCGCACCAAGGTCGCGGTGACCTCGAAGCGCCCCGAGATCGACGCGGTCGGCGCGTGCCTGGGTCCCAAATCGTCGCGGGTGGCGAACGTCTCCGACGAGCTGCGCGGCGAGAAGATCGACGTCATCCGCTGGGCCGCCGACCTGCCGACCTTCGTCGCCAACGCGCTCGCGCCGGCCAAGGTGCTGGGCGTCGAGCTCTACGAGGAAGAGGGGGTCGCGCTGGTCATCGTCCCCGACCACCAGCTGTCGCTGGCGATCGGTCGTGAGGGGCAGAACGTGCGGCTCGCCGCGCGGCTGACCGGTTGGCGCATGGACATCACCAGCGACTCCGAGGCGGCCGAGGCGCGCGAACGCTACGCCGCCGAGCGCGAGGCGCGGGCCGCGCAACCCGGGATCGAGGAGGCCGAGCCCGAGGTCGAGGTCGAGGAAGTTCTCGCCGAGGGCGAGGAAGGCGAGGAGCCGGCCATCGATCAGGACGAGCTGCTGCGCCGGCTCGAAGAGTTCAAGCGGGAGATGTTCACCAGCGAATGACGCCCGAGCGGACCTGCGTCGGCTGCCGGACCGTCTTTCCGCAGCCGGCGCTGCGGCGCTTCACGCGGCAGGACGGCCGCTGGATCGTCGATGGGGCCAAGCGGCACATCGGCCGAGGGGCCTACCTCTGCTCTCGCGGCTGCGCGCAACGGGTCGCAAAGAACAAACGTTATCCGGGGTTCAGTGTCGAAGCTCTGCTACAATGGTGACTGCCCGGCGACGGCGCCGGAACACTCCGGATCTCGGAGCTCATACAGAATGACTTAACGGCGGATGGTGCCCTCGGGCGCCATAACTTTGAAGGATTGCATGGCAACCGGTAAACCCAGGATTTTCGAGCTCGCGAAAGAGCTCGGCATGTCGTCGAAGGACCTGCTCGCCCTCTTCGGGCGGCTGGGACTCGAGGCAAAGAACCAGCTCAGCGTCGTCGAGCCGAAGGTCGCCGACCTCCTCCGCGCACAGCTCAAAGGGGCCAAAGCCGCCCCTAAGACCGCGCCCGTAGCCGCTCCGGCGGCTCCGGCCGCCGCTGCTGCGCCAGCCGGGGAGGCGCCGGTCGCCGCCAAGGCTCCGGCCGCGCGTGCGGCCAAGGCCGCCGTTACGCAGGCTCCAGCAGTCGCCGCGGCGCCCGAAACCGCCCCGCCGAAAGCTCCCGCACGGCGTACCGCCGCGCAGGCGGAGCCGCCGGCCGCGCCGATCCCGCAGCTTCGCCCGGTCCGCAGCACGTCGCCCGCGGCGCGTACCGCCGCGCCGCCGCCGCAGCCCGCAGCGGCGGACCCCGAAGCTCCGGAAGCCGCCATTGCGCCGACTCCCGACGCCCCGCCGCGCACCGGTCCGCCCGGACCGATGCCGCCGCTGCGCCCCCTGCTCCCCAACGAGCCCGTCCCGACGTTGCGTCCGGTTCCCGCCGGCCAGAACTCGGTGCGCCCGCCGGCCCGCCCGGTCGGGCCCGCCGCCGGCAACGGCCAGATCCCCGGCCGCCCCGGCGTCGCTCCGCGACCCGGCCAAGGCGGACCCGGGCAATACCAGCAGCCGCGCCCGGCGCAGGCCGGCCCGCCGGGCGTTCCCGGCGTCCCGGGTGCGCCGCCGCAGGGGCGCCGCCCCGCCGGCAACGGCCCCTTCCGTCCCATCCCCGGCGGCACGGCGCAGGGCACGCCCCCACGTCCCTTCGGTGGGCCCTCGCGCCCCGGCGGCGGTCCGCTTTCACCCAGCCAGGGCCCCTCGCCGTCGTCCGGTGCGCCGGGCGGTCGACCCGGCGGCCGCGGGCGTCAAACGCGTGAGCAGCTCGAGGCCAAGAAGGACCGCGAGAAGGAGATGCTGCTCGAGAAGCAGCGGCGGCGCAAAGGCGGAGCGGCCTACGACGAACGCGAGAACGACCCGACCAAGAAGCTCGAGTCGATCGAGATTCCCGACGTCCTGACCGTTCAGGAGCTGGCGACGTCGATGATCGTCCCGGCCGCGGAGGTCATGCGCGCGCTCATTCACATGGGCACGATGGCGACGATCAACCAGAACATCTCGTCCGATCAAGCCATCGCGGTGGCGCGCAAGTTCGGCTTCAACGCCATCGTCAAGGAAGCCGGCGAAGAAGTCGTCGTCGAGCAGGAAGAGGACAAGCCGGAGATGCTGCAGGCGCGGCCGCCGGTCGTCACCGTCCTGGGCCACGTCGACCACGGCAAGACCTCGCTGCTCGACAAGATTCGCTCGGCTAGCGTCGCCGCGGGCGAAGCCGGCGGGATCACGCAGAAGATCGGCGCGTACACCGTCCTCGGCAAGGACGGCCGCGCGATCACGTTCATCGACACACCGGGTCACGAAGCGTTCACCGCGATGCGGGCGCGCGGCGCGAAGGTCACCGACGTGGCGATTCTCGTCGTCGCAGCCGACGACGGCGTCATGCCGCAGACCCGCGAAGCGATCTCGCACATCAAGGCGGCGGGCGTCCCGATCGTCGTGGCCATCAACAAGATGGACAAGGAAGACGCGCAGCCCGACCGGGTCAAGCAGCAGCTTACCGACGAGGGGCTGCAGCCGGTCGAGTGGGGCGGCAAGATCGAGATGATCCCGGTGTCGGCACGCAAGGGCGACAACATCGACAAGTTGCTCGAGACCGTGCTGCTCGAAGCCGATCTCAGGGAGCTCAAGGCCAACCCGCACCGTCGCGCCAGCGGCGTCGTCATCGAATCCGCGCTGGACCGCGGGCGTGGTCCGGTAGCAACCGTCCTCGTGCAGAACGGGACGTTGCGTGTCGGCGACGTCGTCGTCGTCGGACCGACCTTCGGAAAAGTTCGCGCGCTGCTCGACGACAAGGGCAAGCAGACGAAAAAGGCCGGGCCGTCGGTGCCCGTCGAGATCATGGGCCTCAACGACGTACCGTCGGCGGGCGACACGATGATGGTCGTCTCCGACGAGAAATCGGCACGTGAAGCGGCCGCAAAACGTTCGACCAAGCGCCGCGACGTGCGCATGGCCGCGACGACGGGCGGCGCCAAGGTCTCGCTCGAGACGTTCATGCTCATGCCGGCCGACGGCGGACAGAAGACCCTCAACTTGATCCTCAAAGCCGACGGACAGGGCTCGGTCGAGGCACTGCGGGCTCGCCTCGTGTCGCTTTCGAACAGCGAGGTCGACGTGGGTGTCATCCTCGCCGGCGTCGGCGGGATCACCGAGAACGACGTCAACCTTGCCTCGGCGTCCAACGCGGTGCTGATCGGCTTCAACATCCGGCCGGATGAGTCGGTCAAGCGTCTGGCGGAGTCCGAACAGGTCGATCTGCGCTTCTACCAGGTCATCTACGATGTCGAGAACGACCTTAAGAAGGCCATGGTCGGGATGCTGGCGCCCAAGTTCCGCGAGATCATCCTCGGACGCGCCGAGGTTCGCGAGATCTTCAAGGTCTCCAAGGTCGGCTCGATCGCCGGGTGCTACGTGCAGTCCGGCAAGATCACCCGCAACTCGAAGGTCCGCGTGCTGCGCGATTCCGTCGTCGTGTTCGACGGCGAGATCGAGTCGCTGCGACGCTTCAAGGACGATGTCAGGGAGGTTGCAGAGAACTTCGAATGCGGAATCCAAGTCGCGCGGTTCGCCGACCTCAAGCAGGGCGACGTCATCGAAGCCTTCACGTCGGAATTGGTGGCGCCGGAACTTCAGCCAGCGTAATGCCGATGGTGGCGGGCGTCCGGGGCACGTGCAGTGCCCCGCCGGGGACGCCCGCGTTTTCCCTTCCGTGGGAAAACGCTACTCGCACAAAATCGGCTCTCGCCATCCTGGCTCCGCCGATTTCTGTGACGCCCCGTCGTGACACTGCACGTACCCCGAACACCTGTCACGATGACGTAGTGGTTCGTGCGTGGGGGATGGCGTGATACGGGCAGCTGTCCGCAGCGCTTTCGGGCTCGTCCCGTTACTGGTGGCGGCCGCGCTCGTCCTCTGGCATGCCGGCGAGCGCTTCGATCGGCCGTATCTGCTGATCTACGTGCCGGCGTTCGCGGTCCTCGCGTGGTTGGATTCGCGCAAGCGGCGGGCGGAATCGCGCATGCTCACGTGGAGGCCGGAACCGTCGAAAGGCGCGCCGGCCTCTGTGGTAGACGCCCGTATGGGGTCGTGGATCGTTGCGGCGGTGATGATCGGCGGAGCGTTCGTCGTGGGTTGGTTCGCGAAGTCCGGCGGAGCCTTCGCAGTAACGTATTTCGTGATCCTGTTGGCGATCCGCGGCGGCTTCGAGACGGCCGAACGGCTGCGCCGGCGCAACGGAGTGACCGTATGAAGCAGCAGAGACAGGCGCGGATCGATCATGAGATTCAGAAGGCGCTGGCGAAGATCATCGGTGAGGATCTCAAGGATCCGCGGTTGGGGTTCGTTACCGTGGTGCGGTGCGAGATCACGCAGGACATGAAGTTCTGCAAGGTGTTCGTCTCGATCATCGGCGACCGGCACGTGGCGCGCCAGTCGATGGATGCGCTGGAGTCGGCATCGCGCTTCTTGCGCGGGGAGCTCGGGCATGCGATCGACCTGCGGTACACGCCGGAGCTGACGTTCGTCGAGGACCGCACGACCGAACGTGCGATCGCGCTGCACAAGACGCTGGAAAAGGCGAAGGTCGTCGATGAGTAGTTCCGTTCCCGCCGGGGCCATGGCGCCGGTGTCGTCGACCACCGAGGAGGTCGTAGCCGAGCTGCGGCGGCGCTCTTCGTTCATGTTCGTCTCGCATGTCAAGCCCGACGGCGACACCCTGGGCGCCGGGCTCGCGCTGGGTTTGGCGCTCAAATCGCTCGGCAAGCGCGTCGGGTACTTCCAGCAGGACCCGGTCCCGCGTAACTTGCGCTTCTTGCCCGATACGGACTTGGTTACGCGCGACGTTCCGGCCGATCTGCCGGCGGATACGCTGTGGGTGTTCTGCGACATGAGCGATTTCTCGCGCGCCGGAGAATTTCTCCCGGCGCTCGAGCGCGAGAACATGCTCGACGTCGATCACCACCTTGGCAACTCGCACTTCGGCGCTCTCAACTACGTGATCCCCAGTGAGGCATCGACCGGGACGTGTGTACTGCGGCTGCTGCATGCACTCGACGTACCGATCACTCCCGAGATCGCGACCTGCATCCTGACTACCATCATGACCGACACCGGGGCGTTCATGCACACCAACACTACGGCCGCCGTGTTGCGCATGTCCGCGGAGATGGTCGAGCTGGGCGCCGACAAGCCGCGCATCACCGAAGAGATCTTCGCGAACAAGCGCTTCGCCGCGACCAAGTTGCTGGGTATGGCGCTCGAGCGCGCGGTGATCGAAGACGAGGGCCGCTACTGCTGGACCTACGTCGATGAGAAGATGCTGCTGGCGGTGAACGCCGACGGTGAGGACACCGAGGAGATCGTGCAGCATCTGCGTGCCGTCGAAGGCGTCGAGGCAGCGGCGCTGTTCAAGGACTACGAGGGTGCGGTGCGCGTCAGCTTGCGCTCCAGCGGCAAGATCAACGTCCAGGCCGCGGCAGCGACCCTGGGCGGCGGCGGACACTTCATGGCGTCGGGGTTGACCTTCGAGGGAAATCTGCAAGCGGCCATCGAGGCCGTGCACGCCGCGCTGCGCGCGCAGGGTTTGTAGACCCGGGCGCATGCTCGGCTTCGTGAACCTGTTCAAGCCGGCGGGCCTCACGTCGACGCAGTTCGGCGCGCGTCTGCGGCGTGTGTACCGCGATCCGGCGGGCAAGCTCGCCATCGGCCATCTCGGGACGCTCGATCCGCAAGCGGCCGGCGTGCTGCCGGTTGCGCTCGGCAAGGCGACGCGGCTGCTGCCGCTGATCGTCGACCGGCGCAAGGCGTACGTGTGTACGCTTGTACTCGGTCGAGCAACCTCGACCGGCGATGCATCCGGCGACACGATCGTCCGGTGCGATGTTCCGACCGACGTCGATGCCAGGCTGCGCGATGCGGTCGCCGCGTTCGTCGGGCCGGTTTCGCAGATTCCGCCGATGTACAGCGCGGTTCACAGCGACGGGAAGCGGCTCTACGAGTTGGCACGTGAGGGAAAGACGGTCGAACGGGCGGCCCGCTCCATCACCGTGTATGCGTTGCGCGTGCTCGGCCGCGAGGGCGACGTCGTACGCTTGCGGATCGCGTGCAGCGAAGGGACGTTCGTGCGCACGCTGTGCGAAGACCTCGCTCGCGCCTGCGGCACCGCCGGGCACATGGGCGCGCTGCTGCGCGAGGCGTCAGGTCCGTTCGTGATTTCGGAGAGCCTTACGCTCGACGAGATCGAGCGTGATCCGGGCGGTGCGCTCGTATCACCCGAACGCGTGATCCCGATCCCGACCATCGTGCTCGACGGCCGCGGCGCGACGGATTTCCGCGCCGGCCGCATGGTGCCGCTGGCGCAATTGCCGCCGGACAAGCATGTGTTCGTGCGCGACTCCGCGCGCGTGCTCGTCGGCGTCGGTGAGACGGTCGGAACGCTCCTGGCGCCACGCAAGGTGTTCGTGTGAAGATCAGCCACGTGCTGCCGGAGCGGCCGCCCGAGCGGGCCTTCGTCGTCGCGATCGGGGTCTTCGACGGATTTCACCTCGGGCACCGCGCGATCGTGCGCGAAGCGCTGCGGTTACGGCGCGCCGGTGAGCGCACTGCGGTGTTCACCTTCCGGGAGCACCCGACGGCGTTCTTGCGCCCGGGCCAGGAACCGCCGATGATCGCGACCCTCGAAGAGCGCGTCAACGCGTTCGCTCGCGCCGGAATCGACGAGACCTACGTGCTGTCCTTCGACGCCTCGATCGCGTCCCTGACTCCGGCCCAATTCCTCGATGACATGCTCATCGGCCGGCTGAACGCGCGTGCGATGGTCGTCGGCGCGAACTTCCGCTTCGGTCACAAACGTGCCGGTGACGTCGCCTTCGCCGCCACGCATCTGGGCCGGCACGGACGCGAGATGGTGGCGGTTCCCAACACGCTCGATGGCGGCGAGCGTGTCTCGTCGACCCGAATCCGAGCCGCCATCCAAGCCGGCGATCTGGAAAGCGCCGACCGGCTGCTGGGCGCGTCCTACAGCGTGCGCGGCCCGGTCGCGTTTGGCGCAGGCCGCGGTCACGACCTCGGTTACCCCACGGCCAACGTCGCCGTCGATGGCACCAAGCTCTTGCCGCCCGACGGCGTATATCGGGTTACCGGGCGGCACGATGGGCGCGACTACCTCGGGTTGGTCTCGATCGGCAGCAACCCCACCTTCGGCGGGGCGGCGCGCACGATCGAGGCCTGGCTGCTCGACTTCAACGGGGCGCTCTACGGTGAGGAGCTCTCGCTGCGCGACTTCCGCTTCGTGCGCGCCCAACGCCGGTTCGACTCCGCCGACGAGCTCGTCGCGCAGATGCGCGACGACGCCGCAACGGTGAAGTTCCCGACGATCGTCTGAGCGTGCCGGAACCGCCCGCGGGCGTCGGGCGTTAGAGAAAGCGTGCGTATCCGGACGACCCTCGCCGCCGTTGCGGCGCTCGCGATGCTGCCCGCTACGGCATGGGCCGTCCCCCAGGCCGGCAAGCCGGCCCCGGCGTTTTCGCTGCCTTCGCCGGACGGCAAGAAGACGGTCTCGCTCGACGCGCTGCGGGGCAAGGTGGTCTACGTCAACTTTTTCGCGTCGTGGTGCGGGCCGTGCAACGCCGAGGCGACCTCGATCGGCAAGCTGCGCGCGCAGTACGCCAAACGCGGCCTGCTCGTGGT
Organism: Vulcanimicrobiota bacterium; assembly: GCA_003140215.1. Classification (GTDB taxonomy): domain Bacteria; phylum Vulcanimicrobiota; class Vulcanimicrobiia; order Vulcanimicrobiales; family Vulcanimicrobiaceae; genus Vulcanimicrobium; species Vulcanimicrobium beijerinckii. The sequence continues at coordinate 1,486,066 of PLJL01000004.1, forward strand.
CGGGGTGAACGAGCTCGACGCGCCCGGCCAAGGTGCGGCGTTTCAGAAGAAATACGCGAACCCGTACGGCCTCGTCGCTATCGACAGCAACGGCAGCGTCGGCAAGACGTACGGCGCGATCGCGATGCCCGTCCACGTCTTCATCGACCGTCACGGTGTGGTGAAGACCTATCGTCTCGGCGAGATGAACCCGGGCGAGATCGAAGCCGCGATCAAGGACGCGCTGCGGGGCTAACGGGCTACCCCGGAGGAGCCGTTCGCGGCGGCGGAGCAGATCGACCGATGGCGACGCCGTTCCCGCTGCTCACCCCCGCCACCGACATCGCCGGAGTCGTCGAACGCATCGACGTGGTCATCGCGTGGTCGCGCGAGAACCAGAGCCGGCTGGGATATTTCGTGGCGCTCTACAAGCGCGTGACGCGCGCGATCGGCAAAGGGGTCGACGACGGCCTGTTCCAGGACGGGCCGCGGATGGTGCGGTTCGACGTGACGTTTGCGAACCGTTTCTTCGCCGCGCTCAACGGCCATTTCTATCCCGCGCAGGGCCCCGCGCCGCCGCACTGCTGGCGGGTGAAGTTCGAGGCGATCGAGCGTCCTTCGCACGTCATCCTGCTGCACATGCTCGCCGGGATGAACGCGCACATCCATCTCGACCTCGGCGTCACCGCGTGGCTGGTCTCCAAGCCCGGTCCGCTCGAGGCGCTGCGCGAAGACTTCTACACAATCAATACCGTGCTCGCGCATCAAGTCAAGGCGGTGCTGCATGAGATCGGCCAGATCTCACCCATCCTGGCCGACATCTACGACGTGCTGCGCAAATCCGAGATCGAGCTGATCGACGAGGTCATCATCGTATTTCGCGATCGGGCCTGGGACTTCGCCCGCGTCCTCGCGGCCGAGCCGCATTTCCTGGACTCGCCGACGATCGGCATCCGCGACCTCACCATCGCCGCCTTCGGGTCGCTGCTGCTGCATCCGCCGCAACCCTTCGCGGCGATCGTCAACGGGATCGCGGCGCGTGAGAGCCAAGACGTGGCGCACAACATCGCAGTCCTCGACGGGATCGCGTCGCGGCCGGTCACGCACCCGGCCGCCGTGCCGCCGGTCAAGGCCCCTGGTTGAGCTGCTGCTGCGCGGCGGCGCAGAGGTCCACCGCGTCGCGCGCTTCGATGCGCACGTTCTGATAGCGTCCGGCCTGCGCATCGTGCTCGGCTGCGGCGAGCTTCTGGGCGGCAGGCACACTGTTGGGCGAGTTGCGGGCCCGGCACGCCGCGACGGCGCCGCGTGCTTGTGCCACGAAGGCCTCGGCGTCGATCGCGGCCACGCTCCCGCCGGCGATCGGGAAGGGTGCAAAGCGTAGCGCGCCGGTCTGCGGTATCGTCGACTGCAAGACCGGGATCGATGTCGGCGGTATGCGGTTTGCGTCGATCAGCGCTTGGATCGCGGCGGAGCGCGCGCCGTTGAAGTCGCCCATGTTGTAGCGCTGCAGCGCCGCCGAGGCATTGAGCGACGCGGTCTTCGCGGCGGTCGGATTGATCGACGCGGCCCGCGCGGTCGCCAACATCGCGTCGAGGATCAGGTTCGTCGTCGGCGTCCCGGGTGCGGGCGGCGTGCCGATCGGAACGGTCGACTGCGCGAGCGCCGCGGTGCTCGTCGCGCCCGCAAGCAGCAGCGTCAGCAGCAGCCGTTTCATGCCGCGGCCTCGACGGTGATCGCGCCGGCGCGGTAGTCGACGCAAGCGGTGTGGCCACCGACGAGCCGACCGCGCAGGATCGCTTCGGACAGCGGTGTGGTGACGTGGCGCGCGATCGCGCGCGCGACGTAGCGCGCACCGCTGCCTTGCGCCGAGCTTTCGCGCGCCAAAAAGCGGCGCGCCGGATCGGAGAGGTCGAGCCGCATCGCGTGCGCGCCGAGCCGTTCGGCCAGCAGCGTGACCTGCAGGGCGACGATCTGCTCGATCTGGTGCGAGCCCAGCTCGTCGAAGACGACGACCTCGTCGATGCGGTCGATGAGTTCGGGGCGCAACGTCGCTTCGAGCTCCGCGCGGTCGAGGTTGGACGTCAAGACCAGGATGGCGTGCCGGAAGTCGATCGTGCGGCCTTTGGCGTCGGTAACGCGCCCGTCGTCGAGGATCTGCAACAGGATCGCGGCTACGTCCGGGTGCGCTTTCTCGATCTCGTCGAACAGCACGACCGAATAGGGCCGCCGGCGCACCGGCTCGGTGAGCTGACCGGGTTCGTCGTGACCTTGATAGCCGGGCGGTGCGCCCAGCAATCGCGAGATCGTATGCGCCTCGGTGTACTCCGAGAGGTCCAGGCGGACGAGCGCATCGTCCGTGCCGAACAGCGCCTGCGCGAGCGCGCGCGCGAGCTCGGTCTTGCCGACGCCGCTGGGGCCGATGAACAAGAAGCCGCCGACCGGCTTGCGCGGGTCCTTCAAGCCGGCGCGCGCGCGGCGAATCGCCTGCGCCACCGCGCTGACGGCATGGTCTTGCCCGACGACGCGCGCGGTGAGCTGTGCTTCGAGCGCGAGCAGCCCGGCGCGTTGCGCGTCGGTGATCGTCCCTTGCGGGATCCCCGTCCAACGCGAGACGACCGCCGCGACCAGGTCGACGTCGACCCGCTTGGTGCCGCGCATCGCGGCGCCTGCCGACGCTTCGTCGACCACGTCGATCGCCTTATCGGGAAGGTAGCGGTCGGCGATGTAGCGCGCGGCCAGCGTCGCCGCCGCCTCGAGCGCGTCGTCGTCGATTTGCACGCCGTGATGGGCGGCGTACTTCGGGCGCAGGCCGCGTAGGATCGCCACGGTCTGCTCGATGGTCGGCTCGTCGACCTGCACGGGTTGAAAGCGGCGCTCGAGGGCCGCATCGGACTCGACGTATTTGCGGTACTCGTCGAACGTCGTCGCGCCGATGCACTGCAGTTCGCCGCGCGCGAGCTCGGGCTTGATCATCGAGCTGAGATCGAGCGACCCCTCCGCCGCGCCGGCGCCGACGAGCGTGTGCAGCTCGTCGATGAACAGGATGATGTCGCGGCCCGCGCGTTTGACCTCATCGAGAATCTTCTTGACGCGCGACTCGAACTCGCCGCGATACTTCGTCCCCGCGACCAACGGACCCAGCGAGAGCGCCAACACGCGCTTGTCGCGCAGCGCCTGCGGCACGTCCCCGCGCGCGATGCGCTGCGCGAGTCCCTCGACGATCGCAGTCTTGCCGACACCGGGCTCGCCGATGAGGACCGGGTTGTTCTTGCTGCGCCGCGCCAGGATCGAGACGACGCGCTCGACCTCGTCGTCGCGGCCGATCACCGGGTCGAGCTCGTTGCGTTTCGCGGCCTCGGTCAGATCGCGCGAGTACTGCGCCAGCGTGGTCGCGCCGGGCCGGAACACCCGGCCCAGATCGCCCAGCGGCTGGGGTGCCGGCGACGACGCATCGCGGGACGGGTCCTTGCGCCGGTTCGCCGCGTCGATCGCAACGGCCGCGCCACCGAAGAGGGCGGCCGCGGCAGCGGCGACGCCGAGGATCGCTAGGGGGCCGCGCCGGCGCCGCCGCGCGCAGTCGGCGCAGACCTCGGCCTGAACCCAGCGGCCGGCGCGCAGGGCTAGATCGCGGACGCTAGCGGGCTTTGCCCGGCAGACCTCGCAGGTGGCGGTCATCCTCCACCACCTACCCGGCCCGGGGGGAGCCGGTTTCGCGCCGGCCCGGTGAACCCGTTCAGGGAGCGACTTCGTAGCTGACCGTGACCGTTGCGCTGACGGTAAGGCCGCTGGGCAGCACATCGGTCGGGACCGGCGCCGCCGCGCCCGCCATGACGGTCATCGGCGCAAGGTACCGCGGTGCCGGGGCATACGAGCCCGAGCCGATCGACAGCACGCGCACGATGCGCAGGTGCGCGGCGGCCGCGATCGCGGCGGCCTGGGCCGCGGCATCGGCGACCGCGGCTGCGAGCGCCGCGCGGTAAGCGGCACGGTTGTCGCGCAGCCCGAACGAGACCCCGCCGACGTTGGTAGCGCCCGCGGCGACGCCGGCGTCGACGATCGCGCCCGCCTGGTCGGTACGATCGCTGGTCACCGCGACGCTGCGCGTGACGACGAAGCCGTATCGCTGGGTGAACTGCGGGTTCGGCTGGGCCGGGCGCGGATTGTAGGCGAGGTAGTACCCGGTCGTCTTGATCGAAGCGGTCTCGATCCCCAGGCCTTGCAGCCGCGCCAACAGCGCGTTGTAGATCGTGTTGTTTGCGGAGGTCGCGCCGGCCGCCACGTCGTTGTTGGTGACGATCGAGAAGCTGACGAGCGCCTGGTCGGGCGTGCGGTCGACGCTCCCCTGGCCGGCGACGTCGATTCGCGGTGCGGGGGCCATCGGGGCGGGCGTTTGCGCAAGCGCCGGAGCCGCCGCGGCGACGAGCGCGAGCGCGACCGCGGCAATGCTGATGGTCTTCATGATTTGGGAAACGAAGCGGGCCGCCGGCCCGTGCGTTGTTTCGCCCAAATTGTTCTCGGGAAGGCTTTTTCTCGCAATCGCGGCATCGGCCGCCTCCATCGGGGGCAACGGGAAAGGGAATACAGCACACATGGACATCGGAACAATTCTGGCCTGGCTCATCATGGGCCTCATCGCGGGGTTCCTTGCGAAATACGTCGTGCCGGGCGAGGGCCCGGGCGGTATCGTCGGCGACATCATCATCGGCCTCATCGGCGCCTTCATCGGCGGGTGGATCTTCAACGCGTTCGGCCACACCGGCGCGACCGGCCTCAACGTGTGGAGCATCGTCGTGGCGTTCATCGGCGCGGTGGTGCTCCTGTTCATCCTGCGCGCGATCACGGGTCGGCGCAGCCCCACGATCTAACCGACCAGTCTGCAAGACGGCCGCGCGCCCGTCCCTTTGGTGAGGTCCGGGCGCCTCCGGCTTTTGTCGGTAGGAGCGAACCGCCCCCTCGCGCAACCCCTCCCTCGCGATGGCCTACATCATCACCGAACCATGCATCGGCACGAAGGACAAGTCGTGCGTCGACGTGTGTCCGGTCGATTGTATCCACGGGAACGAAGAAGATACGATGCTCTTCATCGACCCCGAGGTGTGTATCGACTGCGGTGCGTGCGTCTCCGCGTGCCCGGTCGAGGCGATCTACGCGGACTCCGACATTCCCGAGAAGTGGAAGAACTACATCGAGATCAACGCGGAGTGGTACAAGAAGTAGTCTGATGGCAAGGCTCGCGTGCGGCGCGCGATAGCCCGCGAGCTGATGGACGAGCCCGTCGACGATCTCGACGAGCTCGCCCAAAACCTGCGTGACGTCGCCTTTGCGAACGCACGGCTGGGCGGAACCGCACCGGTCGTGCGCGCGCTGCGGCGCTTGAACGCCCGGCGAGTCCTCGACGTCGGCAGCGGCGCGGGAGACGTTGCGCTGGCGCTGGTGCGTGACGGCGCTCGGCGCGGCGTCGACGTGCACGTGACCTGTTTGGACCGCAGCGAGCAGATGCTCGACATCGCGCGCCGCGCGACGGGCGGCGGACCGGCGTTGGAGTTCGTTCGCGCCGACGGAGCATCGCTGCCGTACCCCGACAGCGCTTTCGACGTCGTGATCTGTACATTGGCCCTGCACCATTTCGAGCCGGAAGCTGCCCCCGTGCTGCTGCACGAGCTGCGCCGCGTGGCGCGGTCGAGCCCGGTGGTGTGCGACCTGCGGCGCTCGCCGGTGGCGTATGCCGCAGCGTGGCTGTGGTCGCGCACGTCGCGCAACCGTCTCACGCGCCACGATGCACCGCTCTCCGTGCGCCGCGCGTATACGGCGCGCGAAGTCCTCGCGCTCGCGCGCGTGGCCGGTTGGCGGTCTCCGCGCGTGCGCAACGAACCGTTCTTTCGCCTCACCCTCACCGACGAGCCATGAAACCCGACGTCGTCGTCGTCGGCGGCGGGCCCGCCGGCAGCGCGACGGCGTTATTGCTCGCCCGTGCGGGCGTCGGCGTACGGATCGTCGAGCGCGCTCGCTTCCCGCGCCGTAAGGTGTGCGGGGAGTATCTCAACGCCGGCGCGGTGGCGGCGCTCGGACGTCTCGGCGTGCTCGAAGCGGTCCGGGAGGTAGCGATGCTCTTGCGCGGCGTGCGCCTCGTAACGCCCGGTGCACCGCCCGTGGAGCTGGCGTTCGGCGGCGCGGCGCTGGCTTGCGCGCGCGAGGTTCTCGATGCGTTGCTGCTCGACGCCGCCGTCGCGGCCGGCGCGGTGGTGGAACATGCGCGCGTCGATGAGCTCGTCATGGAGGACGGCCGCTGCGCGGGCGTGCGGGTGCGCGGCGATGATGGTGAGCTGACCGAGCGGCGCGCCCGATTCGTCGTCGGTGCGGACGGCGTGGGCTCGGTCGTGGCGCGCAGGCTCGGTTTGACCAAACCGCCGCGGCGGGGCGGCCGTTACGCCGTCGGCGGGCACTACGCGGGCTTCGGGCCCCTCGATGGGCACGTCGAGATGTACGTCGGCGACGGCGCGTACTTCGCACTCAACCCGCTTTCAGAAATTCGTGCCAACGTGATGGTTGTGGTACCGAGAGAACGGCTCGCGCAGTGGTCGCGCGACGTCGATGCCGGGGTTGGCGGCGCGGCTGCGGCGCTGGGCCGCGGCGTGCGCTCGTTCGAGGGCGCAACGCGGCTGGGGCCGCGCGTCTCGATCGGTCCCCTCACCCACGACGTGCGGCGGCCGAGCGCCGCCGGCGCGCTGCTCGTCGGCGACGCGGCCGGGTTTTTGGACCCGTTCACCGGGCAGGGCGTCTTTCTCGCGCTGACCGGCGCCGAACGGGCCGCCGAGGCGATCCTCGGAGCGCTCGCGGCGCCCGGGCGCGAGGCCGCGACCTTCGGCGCGTATGCCGGCTGGCGGGCGACCGACGTGGTCTGGCGGCGGCGCTTGGGGAGGACGGTCGCGTTACTGGTCGCCGTTCCGGCGCTCGCCCGGCGTTCCGCGGCGCGGCTAGCCCGCTTCCCCGAGGCCGGTGCGACGCTGATCGATGCCTTGGCGGGCGCGATTCCGCCGCAACGCGCGTTTCGGCCCGCGGTGCTGGGGAGGTTGTTGGTGTGACGGTCACCCGCAACACGGTCGAGATCGCCGCCCCGCCGCAGGCCGTGTATGCGCTCGCTTCGGCGACGGAGAACTGGCCGCAGATCCTGCCGCACTACCGCTACGTGCGCGTCCTCGAGGAGCGCGGCCCGGTGCGCGTCGTTGCGATGGGCGCCTGGCAAGACGTCTTCCCCATCCGCTGGGTCGCCGAGCAGACGAACGACCCGCGCACGCCGCACATCGCGTTCCGGCATCTGCGCGGCTGGACGCGCGGGATGGATGTCGACTGGATCTTCGAGCCGTGCAGCGGCGGAACGCGCGTGACGATCGAGCACCGCCTGCGGTTTGCGTTCCCGCTGGCCGCGGAGTGGCTGGGCAAGCATCTCGTCAGCGACTACTTCGTCCATGGCGTCGCCGCAAAGACGCTCGCGCGCGTGAAGGCGCTCGCCGAGGGGCGCGCGTGAACAACGGACGCGCCGAACATCACCGCGTCGCCGTAACCGGGATCGGCGTCGTCACGCCGCTGGGGACCGGGATCGAAGCGTTCTGGGACGGCGTGCTTTCCGAACGTGTCGCGGTCGCGCCGATCACGCGCTTCGACACGGACGGGTACCGCTCGCGGATCGCCGCGCAGATCGACGACTTCGAGCCGCGCGATTTCGTTGCCCGCAAGCGCCTGCACTGGACCGACCGCTTTTCGCAGTTCTCGATCGCCGCCTCGCGGCTGGCGCTCGACGATGCGGGCTATCACCCCAACGGCGCCTCGAACGACGTCGGCGTGTACCTCGGTTCGGCGCTGGGCGGCCTCGCGTTCGCCGACGAGCAGCACGACGTCTTCCGCGACCAGGGTTTGGACGCCGTGAAGCCGCTGCTCGCGATCTCGGTCTTCGGCGGCGCGGCGACGTGCAACGTCGCAATCGAGTTCGACCTGCGCGGGCCGACGGTCGCCAACGGCAACTCGTGCGCCTCGGGTGCCGTCGCGATCGGCGATGCGTTTCGCGCGGTCGCTCGCGGGGACGTCCGCGCCGCCCTCGCGGGCGGGGTCGAAGCACCGCTCTCTCCGCTGGTCTACGGCGCGTTCACGATCATCCGGGCGATGTCCACGCGCAACGAGGACCCGCAGAACGCCAGCCGCCCGTTCGATCGCGAGCGGGACGGCTTCGTAATGGCCGAAGGGTCGGGAGTGCTGCTGCTCGAGCGGCTCGAGGACGCCCAGGCGCGCGGCGCGCGCATCTACGGCGAAGTAGCCGGCTACGGCCTGACCAACGACGCGTACCACATGTCGGCGCCCCGACCCGACGCGACGATGAACGCCGCGGCGATGCAGCGGGCGCTCGACGAGGCCGGCTTGACCGCCGATGAGATCGATGTGGTGAACGCGCACGGCAGCGCGACGCCGCTGGGCGACCGCTGCGAGGCGCACGCGATGGACCTCGTCTTCGGCGAGCGCGCGCGCACGATCCCGGTCACGGCCACGAAGGGGCAGCACGCGCACGCGCTGGGCGCGACCGGCGCGTGGGAAGCCGCGCTGTCGCTGGCATCGATCGGGCACGGCATCGTTCCGCGGAGCATCAACAGCGACGACGGTGATTGCGGCTTGGCGGTCACGGTGGAGCGCCTCGAACGGCCCGTCCGAACGGTACTCTCGAATTCGGCCGGTTTCGGCGGGATCAACGCCGCGCTGGTCTTTCGCGCTTTCGACGACTGATCTCGCGCGACGCCGCGCTGCGTCGCTAGAGCGAGATGATCATCTGCGACGTGCTGCTCATCGGGAGGTTGAAGGTCGGGAGACCCCGCAGCGCCGAGAACGTGACCGTGTACGTGACCTGCACCGAGACGTTGCAGCCCGGGCTTTTGAACGGGGTGCCGGCGCAGCCGTTCCCGGTCGTCCACGTCGGCGTGACGGCGAGCCCGCTGGCGTTGAGCTCGGGGTAGAGGCCGCGGACGTACGTCTGGAGCGCCGCTTGCGTCACGGGACAGCCCGGCGACGAACACGCCGATCCGCGAACGGAGGCGTACCGGCTGGCGAGTCGCGCGGCGTTCGAGACCAGGTGGTACGTGTAGAGCCCACGTCCGAAGTCGATGATCCCGACGATGATCAGCATCGACGCCGTCAGGACGACCGCGAACTCCGCCAGCGCGGTCCCTCGTTCGTGCGTCCGCGCGTTACGCCTGACGGTCACTGTGCGGCGCGCATGACCGCGTGGCCGCGAATCTGGAGCGACGGGACGATGTTCGCAACGTGAAGCATCGAGTTGAACGTGGCGACGGTGTCGACTTGCACGTAGACCAGCCGGTGACTCGAGGCGCAGTCGGTGGGCAGGCACGTCGACGCCGAACCGTCCGCGCACTTGCAGATGTGGCTTCCGGTCGCGGTCATCGTGGCGCCGAGGTTCGCGTCGGCGGTCGCGGCATTCTGCATGCCGACGTTGTCCGCGGCGGTGACGAGGTTCTGCGCGCCGTACTGGACGCCGGCCCGCGCGGCGTTGCTGACCAAGATGCTGAAGTTGGCGTAGCGCCCCACCTCGACGAGTCCGACGAGCAAGAATAGCAGCAGCGGTGCGATGAGCGCCATCTCGGCGAGCGCCTGACCTCGCTCGGAGGAGCCCAGCGCGCGTCCGATCGTCATTGCCATCTTCATTTCATTCCGCCAAGTAGCCGTGACGGGCCCCGCCGGGGAACGTCGAGTTCAGCGGGACGTTGACGCTCGATGAGTTCATGTGGATATCGCCCGCGACGATCAGCAGCCACGTGTCGAAGGTCGAGTTCGTCGTCAGGGTCCCCTTCGGCAGATAGATCGCGCCTTGGATGCCGGCCCCGCCCGAGGAGTTGAAGTTCGCGCTCGACGTGTTGGCCGGCGGCTGGAAGAAGAGGATGCCGGCGTAGTTTCCGGTCGAGGGAGCGGTGAGGTTGAACGTGCACGAGTTACAGTTGTACGAGCTTCCCAGGTTGTAGAACGTCACGCCGCTTCCGTTCAGGGTCGTGCTGTTCGAGTTCAAGCCGTTGGTGAACACGTAAAGACCCGGGTTAAAGGTGACGGTCGAGCTGTTCATGTTCACCGATTGGCAGTAGACGCCCGGGTTCAGCGTGGTTGTCACGCTGTTCAAGTTCAGGTTCGAGTAGTTGCAGGGCGTGGTCGCGGGCGGGTTCGCCGCCAGGTACGCGCAGCCGGCGATCGCGGGGCAAGGATCGATCGCCGCGATGGCATGTGACGGCGACGCTTCCGGGAAGGTCGAGGAGTTGACGCTGATCGACCCGACGGCACCGATCGAGGCGGCAGTGATGTTGTCGCTGTTGAGGTTCATGATGCCGTTGGAGATGATGCCGCAGCTTGGCGCGTTGATCGTCGAGGAATTCATGTCGATATCGGAGTTGAGCGCGTAGATGCAGTTCCCAGCGCCGTTGGCGGTGCCGAACACGGCGACGGCGCGCGTGCTGACCGATTTGGCCGCGACGCCGAGCACTCGCTCGAAGAACATCCCGTGCGTGGCGCTGACGATAACCTCGACCGCGTTCGCATTGCCGGCGTACGTTCCCGACGCCGGCGGCGTGTTCACCGTGACGGTGATGTTCGCGCCGTCGTGCGTGAAGCCGTTCGAGGCCGCGTCCGCCCGCGCCGCGGCCTGGACGTCGTTTGCGGCCGGATACGCGAGCTCGTTGGCCCCGGCGATCGCCGCGCTGTCGGCCGCAGATTGCTGGACGCGCGCCATGTAGCGCAGATAACCGGTGTCGACCGCCATCCCCGCGGCGCCTAGCAGCATAACGACAGCGAGGGCCACGATCGGTAAGACCTGGCCCCGTTCACCTTCCTGGTGGACTCGTCTAAGCGGTAAAGCGAGCTCCATTGAGGGTGCCTTCGTCCATGAGACAACACCGGTGCTGTGCTAAGTGTACCGTTGCACCAGCACGCACGACAAGCGAAACCCGTCACGTTCCGCCTTTCTTAGCGCTGCGTCAACGGCGCGACAACGGGGCCGCGTGACCCAGCGCACAAGGCCGCGATCGCCGGCCTAAATTGCTCAAGCGAACGGCGTCGCGGGTCGATGACATGATCACCCGGCACTCAGTATGGAGGCTGCATTGGTCTGTCCGGGCCCCGCCCTTTCGGTGTGCTCTCGGCCCGTTTCAAACGGGGTAGAGCGCCGGCGCGTGCTCGACTGGTGCGATGCGACGGGCGACGCGGCGGTGCGCATCCTGTGCGGACCGATCGGCTCGGGAAAGACCTTTGCCGCGCGGCAATACGTCGCTGCGGGGGTCGGCCGCGCAGCGTACGTTCGCGTCCCGGCCCGCATCGACTCGGACCGGCTGCGCGCGGCGATCGCGACGTCGCCGGCCCTCGAGACGGTGGTCCTCGACGACGTCGACCGGATCGACGCGGCGGTTTATGCCGATCTGGTCGACGCGATCATAGCGGGCGAGGTCGAGCGCAAACTCATCTTGATCGGGCGCTCGCGTCGCCGGCTGCGCGCGGAGACCCTGCAGGCACGCGGCTTTGCGCGCGCGTGCAGCGACGAAACGCTGGCGTTCGAGGCGCGCGAAGTCGAGCAGCTCGCGGCAGCGTACGGGGTTGCGTTCGAGGCCGACGACGTGGTGCAACTGCTGCACGACACCGACGGTTGGGCGCTGGCCTCGGAGTGGCTGGTCCGCGACGCGGCCGAGAGCCGCCGCTCGCTGCGCGATGCCTTTGGCCACTGGCGCCAGCGAAACGGCCACTTGCTGCTCGAGTTCGTGGAGCGCGAGGGGTTCGAGGATGCCGCGGCCTACGAAGCGTTCTTCAACTCCCTGCGCACAGGGGCGCCCGGGGCGGAGCACGAGACGACGCGCTTCGAACAGCTGGGTCTACCGATCGTTCGCACCCGCACCGGCCTGCGGCCGTATCGCATTCTGGCTCGGCTCGCCGTGCCCGCAACCGCGACCGCCGCGGTCGACATTCGCACGACGACCTCGTTGCCGCCGGTCATGGCGGTCAACGTGTTCGGGCGGTTTCGGTGCGAGATCGCTGGACAGGCCGTCCCGTTCTCGCGCCGGCGCGACCAGCAGGTCTTTGCGTTCGTGGCCCTGCAGCCGGAGTGCCGCACGAGCCGGGACCGGCTGCTCGAGGCGTTCTGGCCCGGGATCAACCACGCCGTCGCCTCGCAGGGGCTCCGCACAACGCTGAGCCGCATCCGGCGCGCGATCGGCGCCGCCGCGCCCAGCGTCGATCCCGAGCGGTATTTCGAGACCGCCGGCGAGGTACGCGTGAACGTGCGCACCGTCGCGATCGACGCGCTCCGTTTCGTGGATCGCGTCGAACAAGGGCGCATCGACGATGCGCGCGGCGCAGTCGAAGGGGCCAAGCACCACTATCGCGTCGCGCAGCGGATCTACGCCGATCGCGTCCTCGCCGCCGAAGCCCCCGAACCGTGCCTCGAACGCCACGCCGAGCAGTTCGAGGCGCTCTACGTCGAGGTGCTGACCCGCGTCACCGAGCTCCACGCCGCGACCGGGGACTTCGAGACCGCGCGTGAAGCCGCGCGGTCGCTGCTTTCGTGCAACAGCGACGAGGCGCGGCGGCGCGCGCTGACGAGCATCGCGGCGCGGCCGCCGGTAGCCGCGGCGACGGCATGACCGCGATCGTCCCCTACGCTCCGGGCGACATCCGGCGCGGTCTGCGGCGCGGCGCGACGAGCGTCGTGCAATTCGCCTCCGGCGGCGTCGCCGCCGACGTTCGCGTCGAGCGCTTCGACCGGCGCAATCGCTGTTGCTGGTATGCGCTCAAGCTCGGCTCGAACGGGTCGGAGGTCACGGGACGGCTGGTCGGGATGCGGCGCGGCGGCGCCGTCGACGAACTCGGATCGGTAGAGGTCGCGGCGGGCTCGCTCGGCAGCGCACGCTTCGCGGTCACCGCGCCGCGCGGCGGCGCGTACCAATCGATGTACCTGGAGATTCGCTCGGATGAGATGTTGCTGCGCGTTGAGGCGCCGCGCCCGCCGGTTCCGAGGCGGTTCGGTCCGTTCCGGGCGGCCGCGATGCTGCTCGCGATCGGGTTTGGCGTGACCTGCGCCGGTGCGGTGCCGCTCGCACTCGCCCGCGATTCCAAAGGGGGCGTGCCGGCACGACCGGTCGCGGCGGCGCCGCATCGCATCGTGCTGGTGAACGCGGCGGCGACGCCGGCGCGCGTGATCTCGTTCTCGGTCCGGCGCGACGCAACGCTCGGCGCCGAAACCGTCTTGGCGTCGTACCTCGCGGTCGGCGAGCGCGGCACGATCGAGCTGCTGGACCCGGCCGGCACGGTGATCGCCGCCGGTCCGTTCACCCGCGTCGGCACGATCCGGCTGCCCGTGCCGCTCCGGTACCGCGCGCTGCCGCTCACCGCGCAGCTCACCGTTCATCGCGGCGAAACCAAGGCCGTCTCGGGCGTCTGGGTAGCGCCCAACGCCGTGGCCGCACCCAGCCCGCTGCCGAATGCGACGCCGAGCACCGCGCCCGACGCACCGGCAGAAGGCATCACCCCGATCGACTCGGCGTCCTCGGCGACGGCGACCGGGATCGTCGCGGTCGAAGGCCACGCCGTCGCGGGGCAGCCGCTGCGTCTGCGCGTGGCGCCGCAGACCAGCGCGATGCATCTCGAGCTGCAAGACGAAACCGGCACGACCCTCGCGGAAACGGAGATCGCGACCGGCGCGCGCCACGCGCTGTTGCCGCTCCCCGCTACGGCGGCGCGCGCGACCTATCTGCTGGCGCTGCACTACACCCACAACGGCGGCGAAGAAACCCTCATCCGCACCGTCATCGCCGCCCCGCACTAATCGCTCGGCTCGCGGGCGCGGGAACCCGAGGTAGCGAACAGGATGCCGGCGACCCCGTCCCGCAGGGAGTCCGTATCGACAATGAACGCGCTCGCTTTCGCCGTCATGCTCCTCTCGCAATTGGCCTCCCACGACGCGCAGGTCGTCGTCGCGAGACCAGAAGTCTCGAACGCCAACGTCGTCCACGTGGGGCAGACGCTCGTAATACCGCTGTACGACGGGCAGATCGCTCCGCTTTGGCACGATGCTGAGGGACTGCGGCGAGTCGGGCAACGGCGCATCCACAAGCACGATCTGCTCCAAGACCTCGGGAAGCGGACCGCGTTCGGCGGCTACGATGCCTCGTCAGAACGAAGCGAGGCCTTCATCGTTGAGCGACCCGGAGCGGGGAGCATCAACGTGACACTGCGTCTACCTCAGCTCAAAGAGCGGTGCGTCAGTTGTCGGACGGTCCATTTCTACTTCCACGCCCAGTGATGCTTGCGATGGTGTCAGACGAGTTCGAGCACGTCTCCCGGGAGCACGTCCACCTCGCGTAGCGCGCCGCCGCCGAGTTCGACGACGCCTTGTGCGCCTTTGCAGCTGATGGCGATGCGGTTGGGGCGGACGTTGTCGACGACGCGGATCACGTGGCCGTCGCGGTCGACGAAGATCACGTCGATGGGGACGCGCATGCCGATCGTGTGGATCGCGCGACAGGACGTGATCCAGACGCCTTCGTCGGGGCGGAGCGTCGTGCGCGCGAGCAGGCCGACCGCTCGGTGCAGGAACGTGGAGAGCCTGTCGATTCTGGTCGCCACGATTTTTCCGGTAGTGGAGTTGCGCAGGAGCGGCACGTCAGATCGTCCTCACGACGGCGAGCGATGCGGCAATCGAGGCCGCGAGGTAGGGTCCGAAAGCGATCGGGCGGCGTAACGCCGCGGTCCGTCGAGCGATGACGTAGGCCGCCAACGCGGCCAAGATGAACGCGAGCGTTGCACCGGCGGCGCCCAGCAGCGCGCCGCCCAGTGCCGCGAGCTTGACGTCGCCCCAGCCCATCCCGCGACCGCGCGAAAGCAGTGCGGCCGCCGCGAACGGGATCGCGACGAACGCCGCGCCCAGCGCCGGCGCCCAGTCGTGCGACGCCGCGCCGGCCCCCAGGACGAGCGCGAGCGGTCCGACGGTCAACACGTCGGGCAGCGCGCCGCAGAGCAGGTCGGCCGCCGCGCCGCCGGCGAGCGCGAGCGTGACCGCCAACAGCATGCCGAGATGAACCGGCGTTTCACCGCGCGCCGCGAGCGCGAGCCCGATGCACGCGCCGATCGCCGCGAAGGGCCAGCGAGCGAACGCGATCGGGTCCGGCCCGTCGTCGTACGGAACGCGGTCTGCGCACAGCCGCGCGCCGAGGAGCGCACCGCCCCACCCGGCGCAACCAAACAGCAATGCCGCGAGCGCCGCCGTGATGGAGAAGCTCATCGGTTCGTCACCAGCTTCGCGATGACGGGGCCGAAGATCATCAAGTACAGCGACGGGATCATGAACAACGCCATCGGCAAGATCATCTTGACCGGGAGATGCGCGGCGCGCTCCTCGGCCCGGCTCCAGCGCCGGTCGCGAATCTCTCGGGCCAGCTCGCCGAGCACGTCGCTGAGGTTTGCGCCCAGCCGGTCGGCCTGCACGATCGCCGTCACCATCATCGTCGTCGACTCTTCGTTCACCCGGTCCGCCAGCGCGTTGAAGGCGTCGGCACGCGGACGGCCGAGCTGAATCTCCGACAGCATCGAGGAGATCTCTTCGCGCAACGCGCCCTGCGTCGCGTCGACCGCCTGCACGAGCGCGGAGTTGAGCGCCAGCCCCGCCTGTACGGTGCTGCTCAGGAAGTCGAGAAAGTCGGGCAGGCCGCGCTGGATGCTCTCTTTGCGCGCTTTCACCGCGCGGGAGAGCATGATGTTCGGTATGCGCCAGGCGACCAGCGCGGCGAACGCGCCGATCACGATCCCCAGCACGTTCCCGTCGAACAGGACCAGCGACATCAGGCAGGCGACCGCGCCGATACCCAGCGCGCCGATGCCGCGCAACGTCATCGCGATCGGGGTCACGCCGTACCAGCCCGCCTCGATGAGCCGCTGCTGGACCCGCGAGTGCTGCTCCTTGCTGACGATCTGTTCGATGAGCGTGTAGCGCATGGCGACCGACTTCTCGTCGATCTTCTCGAGCTTTTTCAAGCGCGCCGCCATCGGGCTCTTCGCCGGGACGGTCGAGAACGCGATCAAGAACGCGGAGAAGGCGCCGCATCCGGCGACGATGTACGGCGAGATGTGGATCACGGGTCGATCCTCGTGATTCGCGTCAGGACGAGAATCGCCAGCGCGTCGAGCGCGAGGGCGACCCCCAGAAAGATCTGCCCGATCGGCGTGCCGATCATCGGCCCGCGAAGATCGTCCTGCGAGAAGGCGAAGGCGCCGACTCCCAGCGGCAGCAGCCCCAACAGCCACGCGGTGGCGCGGCCCTGCGCGGTGACCGCGCGAACGCGGCGGCGCAACCGGCGGCGGTCGCGAATCGTTCCGGCCAGCCCCTCCAAGACCGTAGCGAGGTCGCCGCCCGTCTGCGCCTGGACGCGGATCACCCGCGCAAGCACCGAGGTCTCCGTCGTCGTCATGCGCAGCGCCAGCTGGTCGAACGCGTCGAGGATGCTCACGCCCAAGCTACTCAGCCCGACGACGCGCATCAGCTCGCTCTTGGCCGGCTCGCGGCTCTGTTCGCTGGTGAGCACCAGCGCCTGCCGGACTCCCAGGCCGACCCGCACGCCGCCCGCGAGCGTTCGCAGCGCGCCCTCGAGCTGCTCGGAAAACGCTCCAATCCGCTGCAGCCGACGCCGCTTGAGATACAGACGGCCGCCGACGCCGCCGACGACGGCGCAGGCGAGGAGCAGGAGCAGCGACATCAGCAACGCGGGATGCATCAGCACCAGCAACAGCACCCACAGCCCCACCGCGACGCCCGCCAGGACGAACACGAAATGCTGCGGCTCGATGCGCATCCCGGCGGCTTCGAGGTCGACCGCGAAGCGCGACCCGAACGAGCCCAGGCGCGCGAATAGCGGCTCCGAGAACGACGCGAAGAGCAGGCCGATCGCGATCACGGCGCCGATCAGGATCGCGAACGGCGCTACCGCAGCCATGCCTTCTCCGCGCGCTTCGCCGGCGACAGGTGGAAGGTGACCGGGTCGTATGGGACGCCGAGCTCTTCGAAGCGCGTGAGGCAGTTGGGCTGCACGCCACACGGCTCGAACTCGCCCAGCACCTTGCCCTGGCCGTCGACGCCGCGCTGTTTGTAGCGCACCAGCTCCTGCATGGTGACGATGTCGCCTTCCATCCCGACCAGCTCGCTGACACCAGTCACCCGGCGCGAGCCGTCGCGCAGGCGGGCGACCTGGACGATGAGGTCGACCGCGCCCGCGACCTGCTCGCGGATGGCGCGCACGGGGAGCTCGAAACCGGCCATCAGCACCATCGTCTCGACGCGCGAGAGCGCGTCGCGAGCCGAGTTTGCGTGAACGGTCGTGAGCGAGCCGTCATGGCCGGTGTTCATCGCTTGCAGCATGTCGAGCGCCTCGCCGCCGCGGCACTCGCCGACGACGATGCGGTCGGGCCGCATCCGCAGCGCGTTGCGCACCAGGTCGCGGATCGAGACGTTGCCTTTCCCTTCGAGGTTCGCCGGCCGCGACTCCAAGCGCACGACGTGCGGCTGAGCGAGCTTCAACTCCGCCGCGTCCTCGATGGTCACGATGCGGTCGCGCTTGGGGATGAAGGTCGAGAGCGCGTTGAGCAGCGTCGTCTTCCCGGCGCCGGTTCCGCCGCTCACGATGATGTTCAGCCGCGCTTCGACCGCGGCGCGAAGGAAGTCGAGCACGGGCGGGGTGATCGCGCCGACCTCGATGAGGTCGTCGACGCCGAAGCGGCGCGTCCCGAAGCGCCGGATCGTGAGGGTCGGTCCGTCGATCGCGAGCGGTGAGATGATCGCGTTGACGCGCGACCCGTCGGGGAGCCGTCCGTCGACCATCGGGCTGGACTCGTCGAGACGCCGTCCCAGCGGCGCGATGATGCGCTCGATCACCAGCCGAACCTGGCTGTCGTCGACGAACTGCTTCTCGGTGCGCTCGATCCCGCCGGCCCGCTCGACGTAGACGTTGGAGTGCCCGTTCACCATGATCTCGGTGATGTCGGGCTCGTGCAGCAGGCTCTCGAGCGGGCCGAGACCCAGCGCTTCCTCGATGACTTCGTGCCGGATGCGCGACGCGTGTTCCGCCGAGGTGACGTCCTTGCGGGAGGCCAGGAAATCGTCGGCGATCGCGTCGACCTGCTGGCGCAGCTCGGCCAACTTCTGCGCGTCGGTGTGTGCGCGCGCTGCTGCCAGGAAGTCGATCTTCTTGAGCATCGTTGCGTGCAGCTCGGTCTTGAGCCGCTCGCTCGCCGGGGAGTCGCTGCCCGGGAAGGGCGTGGCGAAGATGGTCGACGACCCGGTCGACGTGCCCGGAAAGGGCTGCGGCGGCGCAACCGCGGCCTCGTTGCGCACGACTTGGCGACGGTCGCCGATCGGGTTCGCCATCGACGGGCGCAGCGCGGTCAGTTGTTCGGCCGGCGGCGCGCCGGTGAGCGCGTCGCCGAAGCGCGCGAACGCGCGTGCCCAGTTGCGGTCGCGGGGGGCAGGCAGCTCAGCGGCGACGGTGATCTTGAGCGACTCGGCGATCTCGCGGGTGCGCAGCTCGGCGGTGCCCCGCAAATCGAACAGCGTGAACGCGATCCGCGATTGCGGGATGCCGAAGCGCTCCAGCGCCGCCAGCATCCCTTTTGCCGAGCCGACGCCGAGCAGCGTCGGTTCGGTCATCACGACGATCTTCGCGGCGTTCATCACGAAGGGACGCACGGTCGCCGCGAACGGCTGCGGCGCATCGACGACGACGAGCGCGTTCTCGGGCAGCTTCGCGGCGAACTGTTCGACCCCGTCGGCGGTGACGACGAAGCCGTCCTCGTACGAGCGGGCGAGCTCGACGATCGAAAGCGCGCCTTTCTTGCAGCTCGCCGGGGCGCCCGGGACGCGTCCCAAGTCGAGTTCGGCGGCGACGTCGTACCAGACGGCGTGCGCGCGCCGCCCGGCCAAGTCAGCGTCGACGATGTAGCGCGGGCCGTGCCACGGCAATTGTTCGACGAGCCCAATCGCGGTGCTCGAGGCCCCGACGCCGCCCTTCGCGCCCACCACCAGGAAGACGCGCAGGCTCATGGACGTGCCGGAGCGGCTTCCGAGACGCGGTCGAGCTCGATGACGGTGACGCCGGAGGTTTGCGTTACCGTGCGCTTTGGCGCGGTGGCGACCAGCGCGGGCGTCGCCGCGATCGGCGCGGCCGCGGGAGTCGGCGGGCCGGGCGCCGGCGCAGCCGGGGCCGCCGGCTGGCGGTCGGCGACGCCGAGCTGCAGCGGTTCGGGCGCGAACGCGCGAACCGGTTCCTTAGGCGGACGCAGCGCAAGGCGCAGGGTCGTATTGAGGTCCGCCGCCGCAAGCAGGTTCACTTGTTGCGGCGTCAGCGCGAGCGTTACGGTCGTGAGGTTGTTTTGATTGTCGGGGCTGGGCGTCGCGCTGGTGGTCTCGACCGCGTTCCCCATTGCCAGGACGAGCGCGCCGCGCAGAATCGCCGATGCGCGCGGAACCTCCGAGCCCACTCGGGGCGGGACTGCGATCACGTCGACGCGGTCGCCGGGCTGAATGAGGCCGGCGACTCCTTTGACGCGATCGATCGAGATGCTGACCGCGCGCATGCCGTAGGGAAGCCGCGCCGGCAACGCGTTCGCACCGGCTTCGCCGATCTTGGCGCCGGTGACGACGCTGCCGGCAGGGATCGTGATCAGCGAGTACTTGCCGGCGATCTGTTTGAGGTCGGTGACCGCGTCCCCGTCGACTTCGTTCGCCGGGCGCGTCGCTTCGGCCAGAAACGTATCGTTGAGCAGTGCCCGCGCCGGCACGTCACGCGACGCGACGTAGACGCGCTTCATCGGCACCGCGGCGTCCGAGGCGCGCAGCGAGCCCAGATAGTTGAGCAGCAGCACGCCGGTTCCCAGCGCCAGCAGCAGCCCGACGATCAGCGGGATCCGGCGAGCATTTTTCATACGGGCAACCTCAAGGCGGGGACGACGGTGGAAGCGGCGTACGCGAAGCTGCCCGCGGCGATCGCGACACCGTACGGTAACAGCATGGTCTCTTGGAGCGGCGCGCCGTGCGCAACCGCCGCCGTGCTGCGCACCAGCGCGACGAGGCGCCCGCGCGCCGCCGCGGTGACGAGCGCGAGCAAAGCGCCGGCGGCGAGGACGTAGAGCACCAGCACGACCGAACCGGGGAAACCTGCGAAGCCGCAACACGCGGCGATGAGCTTCACGTCGCCCCCGCCGAACCAGCCGGCGGAAAAGGCGATCGTCCCGGCGCCGAACGCCGCGACCATCATCCCAAGCGCGAGCAGCACGGCGGTTGGACCGGCGGGGAGCGCCGCGGCGAGCGCGGCGACCGCCGCGGCGCCGGTGAGGAGGTTGGGGATCCTGCGCGTCCGGACGTCGACCGCCGCAGCCGCGCAGGTGACGATCACCAGAACGATGGTGGCGATGGTCACGGATAGCTCGATCCGACGTCCCAGAGCCGCGAGACGACCTGGGACCCGATGAACATGACGGCAGCCACGCACAGCACCGCGATGAAGCCGAGGATCAAGGCGTACTCGCCCAGCCCTTGACCCGCTTCGTCGCGGAGCGTGTGCGCGATCATGAGAAGACCGACCGGATGGCCGTGAGGATGTCGTCGACGCGGTCGTGCATGACGAGCGCGGCGGATATGGACTGCACCGCCACGAGACCGACGACGACGACAAACCTCGAATGCATGGCCGAACCCTCTTAGATGCTGCTGCCGACGTTGCTCAGCAGCCCGGAGATCTGGCCTTTCAGGAACAGCACGGCGCCGATGCACAGAACCGCGATGAGACCCAGGACGAGACCGTACTCGGCGAGGCCCTGGCCTGCGTCGTCGGCGAGGATGGAGCGAAGCGTGGTTTTCATGTGAACTCCTTTTCGATTGTGCTAGTGCACGGATGCGGGGATGTCGTCCGGCGGGGCCGAGACGTTGGGGGCTCCGACGATGACCGTCGTACGGGCACCGTTGCCCGCCGGAACGGCATCGACGACGACGGTGAGGATCGCGTTGCGGAAGAAACCCGGTGCGATCGGTAGCGTTGCGTCGTAGCGTCCGGTGGCGTCAGTCGAAATCGAGCGGCGGCTCAACAGCACCGTTGGAAGATCCCGCGAGAACGTAGCGTAGAGCGAGGCTTCCAGCGGACGAGCGGCGGGTGCGGAGCCGGTGATCTTCACCGCTTCCGTTCCCACCGCGCGCGTCGCGGTCAGGGTGATGCGCGTCGCTGCCGGGTCCGCCGTTTGCGCACCGGCCGGCGCGCAGAGCGCAGCCGTGGCGGCGAGGATTGCGAAGGACAACGGGTTGCGAAGTTGCATCGTGGCCGCATCGTACACAGCCGAATCGCCGCTGGAAAGAGCGTTCGGGAAGAATTGACGGTCTGTCCACGCCTTGTCAACGCGGCGCTCTGGCATACTCGGTGCAACGACTCGCGCTTCCACTGCGAGAGGTATCGCTTTGCACCACCCACTTCGTTCGCTCCTGACTTCCCTGGCCGTGATCTGCGTCACTGCGGCGCCGCCGGGCGCCCGCGCCGACACGATGTCCCCGATGATCTTGCGCACCGGGCAATCCATGGTCGTCGCGACGCCGCACCTGACGCGGGTCGCTGTCGGCGACGGAAAGATCGCCGGCGTGCTCGCGGTCGGGAACAGCGAGATCGTCATCAGCGGCCGCGCCGCCGGACGGACGACGCTGCTCGTCTGGACGGGCTACGGACGCCGCTCGTACGACGTCACGGTGACCGAGCAAAGTCTCGAGAGCCTGCGCCAGATGCTGCAGGGCTCGATCACCGAGCCCGGCATCCACGTCGACGCGGTCGATCGTACGATCGTGGTCAACGGGAGCGTCGCGACGGGCGAGACGCTGGTGCACCTGGGGGAGGTCGTCTCACACTTCGAACCCGCCGCCGCTGCGGGCAAGTTCACGCTCGTCAACGCGGTCACCGTCGCAAAACCGTTGGGCCCGCTGCAAAGCGAGTTGGCCGGCGCGCCGGCAACGGCCGGCGTTCGCGTCGACCGCGACGTGAAGGGAAACTTGATCGTGAGCGGTCAGGTGCACGATCGCGTGACGGCCGAGCACGTCCTGCATCGCGTCCGCGCCCTGGCCGGTCCGTATCTCGCGATCGAGGGCAAAGTGGTCGATCGCCTCGAGACCGCGACGGTCAGCCAAGTCGACGTGAAGGTCTACGTGCTCGAGGTCGACGAGACCGGACTCAAACAGCTCGGCGTCAACCTGCAGTCGGCGATCTTCCACCCCGACGGCACGTACACGCTCGCGGGGCCGCAGTTCCCCGTCGTCGAGAGCCCGCTCACGGGTAACGGCGCCAAGCCGGGACCGAGCATCGCCGGGTTCGGCCTCAACGTCGGTGCCTTCTTCCGGTCGATCACGCTGGCGCCGACGGTCAACCTCGTGCTCCAAAGCGGCCACGCGCGGCTCCTCTCCTCGCCCGACCTGGTGACGATGCCCGGACGTCAAGCCGAGTTTCTGGTCGGCGGACAGATCCCGATCCCGGTCGCGAGCGGACCGCAGCAGATCGCGATCCAGTACAAGGATTTCGGCGTGAAGCTGGTCGTCACGCCGACGATTCTCGGCGACGGCGGCGTCGAGACGCTCATCGCGCCCGAGATCTCGGATCTCGATTTCCAGGACGGCGTGTCGCTCAACGGCTTCACCGTTCCGGCGCTCAAGACGAGCCGGTTGTCGACCGACGTGGTCACCCAAGACGGCGAGTCGATCGTGATGGGCGGCCTGCTGCGCCGTCAAGAGCAACGCAACGTCGACAAGATCCCGCTGCTCGGCGATCTGCCGATTCTGGGCAAGCTGTTCCGCTCGACGCGTTACCAGAGTTCGCAGACCGACGTCGTGTTCGTAATGACGCCTACGATCCTGACGCGATGACACCGGCTGCGCAGCGGGTCGCCTGCTTCGCCGCGTACCTGATCGCACCGCTGATCCTGGCCGCGATGATCGCGGTCAACGGCATGCGGGGCGAGACCTATCTGATGGGCGATTTTCGCGCTTTCTATTGCGCCGGCAACGCGATAGCGCAGGGCGCGAACCCGTACCTCACCGAGCCGCTGCGGACGTGCGAGGCGCACGCCGGGCCGCCCGCGGAACCGGCATTCTTGCGGCCCGTTGCGCTGCCGGCGCCGTTGCCGCCGTATGCGCTGGTGCTGTTCGTGCCCTTGTCGCTGCTGCCGTTCGGGGTCGCGGCGGCGTGCTATGGTGCGCTGCTGGTTGCGGCGATGATGGCGGCCGTGGCGCTGTTCGCGCGGGTGACCGGCGCCTCGAGCATCCTGCTCAACCTTGCCTTCGCACCGATCGCCGCGACGGTGACGTTGTACGTCGGGCAGCCGGTCCCGTTGGTTTTCGCCGCGCTGGCGGCGGCGGCGCTGCTGGTGCGCAGCGGCCGGTGGGCGGCCGCCGCAGGTTGCGCGATGTTCGCGAGCATCGAGCCGCACGTCGCGCTCGCGGCGATCGCCGGGATGCTCGTCGCGTTCCCGCGCGTGCGGCTACCGCTGGTCGGGTTTGGCACGGCTCTGGGCGTGGTCAGCGTTGCCGGGGTCGGTTGGGCGACGAGCCTGTCCTACGTGCGCGACGTCGTTCCGGCGCACGCGTTGGCAAACGTGTACGAATGGCAGTTCAGCCTGACCTCGATCCTCACGTCGGCGGGCGTCGCCGCGCAGCCCGCGATTCGGGCCGGGGAGCTGATGTTCGCGGCGATGGTCGTGGTGGGCGTCGTCGTCGCGCTGCGGCTGCGTTCGCTGACCGCGGATGCGGCGGTCGTGGTGATCGTGCCGCCGGCGTTCGCCTTGTTCGGCGGGGTGCACGTGCACTTCCAACAGCTGGCCGTCGCGTTCCCCGCCATCCTCTACGTGTGCGTGCGCTACCCGCGCGTCCGCACGCTCGCCGCGAGCGGACTGGCGTTCGCGATGATCCCCTGGAACGTGCTGGGCTCGAGCGTGCTCGCCGGCCTCGCGCCGCTGGTGGCGGGCACGTTCGGCGCGGCGACCATCGGGCGGCGGGCCGGTCTGGTGTTCGCGCTGTGCGCCGCGGGGATCGGCTTCTCGCTGCTCGTGCTAGGAGTATTGGGGCTCGGCCCGGCGCCGGTCCACTTCGTGGCGCAGAACTACGCGCCCAGTGCGCTGGCCGAAGTGAGCTGGGGCGACTTCTCGCGCGGCGTGCTGATGCGCCCGTCGCCGATGATGCACTGGCTACGCGTTCCCACCATGACCGGGCTCGCGTGCGGGCTGGCCGCGGTCGCCTGGGCGGCCCGGGGGAACGCGGTGCGGGCCGGCCGGGCGCCGCTGCGCGCGCCGGTATCCGCTGCGGTGCCGGTGCGGTGAACGTCGCGCCGATCCGCGCCCGCCCCGATCCCGCGCGGCTGTTGCCCTGGGTTTGCGCCGCCGCGATCGTCGCCTGGCAAACCGCCGTTGCACTGCAGTTTCCGCCGCGCGACGGCGATCTGCTGTGGCAGCGCTGGCTCGGCGAGCGCATCCTGCGCGAGCACGCGATCCCGCGAACGCTGGGACCCGAGACGTTCGCCGCCGAGGGCGTCCGCTGGACGCCGCACGAGTGGCTGTTCTCGACCGTCCTTGCGTGGAGCGGCGATCACGGCGCCGCCTGGCTCGTCCCGTTGATCTGCGCGCTCGCGGCCGGCGTCGCGTTGGCGACGGTCGCGCTACGCTGCGCGCGGCGCGGCGTCCCGGGCACGACCGCGTCCGCCGCGGTGCTGCTGTGCGGGTTGGCGACGATTCAGTCGTTCGGGCCGCGCGCGCAAGTGCTCGGGTGGGCCGCCCTCGGCAGCGTGGTGCTGCTGCTCGAAACCGAAGGTCCATGGGCCTGGGCTGCCGTGCCCGTCACGGTAATGTGGGCAAATCTGCACGCGAGCGCGTTTCTGGCTCCCGCAGTTGCCACGCTGTTCACGCTTTCGGCGTTGCTGCGCGACCGCGCCTGGTCGCCGGCGGTTCGGCGCGCGGCGGCGCTGGCAGCGGCCTGCGGCGTCGCGACGCTCGCGACACCGCTCGGAACGGACCTCGTGCGGTACGCCGTGGAGCTCACGACGAGCCCGATCCGCCAATCGATCAGCGAGTGGGGCGCGACGAGCATGAGCAGCATCGCGTTTGCGGCCGGCGCGTTGCCGCTCGTCGTGTTGCTCGCAGCGTTCGGCGTCCGGGCGTCGCTGCGGGATCGCCTCCTGGCGGCCACGTTCACCGTGCTGCTGTTTGCCGCGGTCCGGAACGTCGCCGTCTTCGCCATCGTCGCGGCACCGATCGCGCTCGCCGCGCTGCCCCGCACCGGCCGGACCACCACCGCACCTCGCGGCGTGGCGTGGGCGACGCTCGCGCTCGTCGCGTGCTGCGGGGCGGCCATCTCGTTGCTCACCTGGCGCGGGGCGCCGGCGTTCGCCGGGGCGCTGCCGCAGGGGACGGCGCAAGCGCTGCTGGCCGGCGCGCGGACGCCGCCGCGCGTCTTCTGCGAAGACTTCGCCTGGTGCAGCCTGTTCCTGGGCCGGCCGGTGCGGTTCTTCATGGACGGGCGCTGCGATCCGTATCCGGGCCCGGTCTGGCAGGCGTACCGCGAGGTGATCGACGGCAACCGGCACTGGGCCGAGGTCCTGGACCGCGAGCGGATCGACGCGGTGCTGGTGCGCCGTGACGGCGCGCTCGAAAGCCTGCTCGCCGAGCGCCGCGGCGCGTGGCGGCGCATCGCCTCCGATCGCGTCTCCGCGCTGTACGTACGCGCACCGCTGCTGGCGCGGCTGCGAACGTGAGCGCAGCGCGCGACACGCTGTTGCCCCTCACGTCGCTGCGCTTCGTCGCGGCGCTGCTCGTGTTTTCATGGCACTGCGTGCCGACCCGGCGCATCTCCGCGATGTTTTCGTTCGGCTACATCGGCGTCGCGTTCTTCTTTCTGCTGTCCGGCTTCATCCTCACCTACACGTATCACCAGACGTTTCGCGACCGGCTGAGACCCGCCGCGATCCGCGCGTTCTATGCCGCGCGGTTCGCCCGGGTCTATCCGCTGCATCTCGCGACGATGCCGCTGATGCTCGCGGTGCTCGCGTACCTTGGGACGGACAGCTTGTGGAGCGGCGTCGACCCGCAGACGCGGCTCCGCACCGTCGCGGCGCAGGCGTTGCTCGTGCAAAGCTGGATCGCGGCGGTTCCGATATCGTTCGGCGTCAACGGACCGGCGTGGAGCATCTCGGTCGAGGCGTTCTTCTACGCACTCTTTCCGTTCGTCGCGTTCGGGTTGCTGCGGGCGTTCCGCGGGTCGCCGCCGCACGTTGTGCTGCTGGGCGCGGGCGCCCTGTGGCTCGTCCAGGCGTTGCTGCTATGGCCGCAGCCCGCCGTCGTCGACGACTGGCGCTGGTATGTCTTTCCGCCGAGCCGGTTGATCGACTTCGTGGTCGGGATGCTGCTGGGGATCGCGTTCGTCGGAGCGCGGGAATCGCAGCGCCGGCGGCTGCACGCGACCAGCCTCGAAATGCTCGCGATCGCCGGCGTGTGCCTGGCGGTGTACGTTTCGCCGTTCGTGCCGCTGTCGATGCGCTTTTCAGCCTGGGTGATGCCGGCCTGGTGCGGCGTGATCTACGTGTTCGCGCAGCGGCGCGGCGCCATCTCGCGGGTTCTGTCTTGGGCGCCGCTGGTACGCTTGGGCGAGATCAGCTTCGCGTTCTACCTGTGCCACCTCATGGTCGTCAAGCTCGTCGACGGCCGCGTCGGGTGGGATCACCCGCTTTCCCTGACGCTGGCATTCGGCGGCACGCTGGCGCTGAGCTTCGCGCTCCACCACGGGGTCGAGCGGCCGCTGCGAACGCGCGTCCGCGCGCTGCTCGCACGGCCCGGACCACGCGCGATCGGCGTTCCCGCGGCTGCGGTGGGCCGGTAAGACCGTGGCCGGCGAGCGGGTTCGGATCGAGCTCGATGCCCTCACCGCGCTGCGGTTCTTCGCGGCGCTGCTCGTGTTCGTCTACCACTGCGCGCCCACGGCCGCGTTTGCCACCCAGTATGCGCTCGGCCACAGCGGGGTCGGCTTTTTCTTCCTGCTCTCCGGTTTCATCTTGACGTACACCTATCATCCGGTGTTCGGCGGAGTGTTGGATTGGCAGGCGGTTCGCGCGTTCTACGTCGCGCGCATCGCACGCATCTACCCGGTGCATCTCGTCGCGACGGGCTTCGCCGCGCTGGTGCTGTGGCGGTTCGGCGGCAACGTCTGGGACGCGTCCGGTGTGACGACGCGGGAAGTAGCCGCTGCCGCCCAACTGCTGCTGGTGCAATCCTGGATCCCCAACGAAAACGTCTATCTCGGGATCAATGCCCCGGCATGGAGCATCTCGACGGAGATGTTCTTCTACGCGGCGTTCCCGTTCGTCGTGCGCTCGTTGCTGCGCTCGTTCGGCCTGAGCACGCCGCGCGTGATCTGGGTCGCGGCGGCGATGCCCTGGGCGATCGAGGTCGCCGTCGCGCTCGTCCCGCATCCGGTCGCCGTCTGGACCGCGTACGTGCTGCCGCCGGTGCGCTTGGCCGACTTCGTCGTCGGCATGCTGTTGGGGATCGCATTCGTGCGTTCCGCGCCGGCTGCGCGGAGCGCCGCGCGTGCGACGGGCCTGGAGGGACTGGCGCTGGCTGGCGTGGTCGCCGCGATCGCGGTCTCACCGTTCGCGCCGACCGCCCTGCGCTACTCGCTGTTCCTCATGCCGTTCTGGGCGGTGCTCATCGCGGTCTTCGTGCACCAGGCCGGCGCGCTTTCCGGAGTGCTGCGACGGCCCGCGTTCGTTGCGTTGGGTCGCGCGAGCTTCGCGTTCTACTTGATTCACTGGCCGGTGATCGCGATCGTCGGCGCGACCTTGGGCTGGACGCACCCAACCCTGGCGATCGCCGTCGCTTTCGCGCTGAGCATCGCCGGCAGCTTCGCGCTGTTCCATCTGGTCGAGCAGCCGATGCGCGCTCGCCTCCGCGCCGTGCTGGCACCGCAGGCGAGCGTGCCGCGCTACGCCGCGTTGGCGCCGCGCGAAGCATGAACGCCTCGATCGCCGCACCGGCCCACCCGCGTGTGCGCGCGCTGCCGCTGCGCACGTTCCTGTGGGTTTGGTCGGCGGCGGTCGCGCTGGTCATCGCCGCGTGCAGCGGCTGGTCGATCGGCCACGGCGGCGGCGACTGGCGGGTCTTCGTCGCTGCGGGGTCGCTCGCCGGGACCCCGGCGCTCCTCGATCCGCCCGAAGCTTGGCAGTCGTTCTTCTATCTGCCGGGCGCCGCATGGGCGCTCGTCCCGTTCGCACACCTTCCGCTCGCGCTCAGCTTCGCGCTCAACGGCGCGTTCATGCTGGGCTGCGCCGCGGCCGCCGGCGTCGTCGCGGCGCGGACCTATGCGTTATCGCGCACGACCGCCGTCGCGACGTTTGTGCTGTGGTCCCCGGTCGTGTACGCGGCCGCGATCATCGGCCAGAACGCCCCGCTGGGGCTGCTCCTCGCGCAGCTCTCGATCGCGGGCCTGGCGGCGCGCTCCGTCGCGCTGACCGCGATTCCGATCGGACTGCTGATGTACAAGCCCACCTACGCGCTGCCGATGATCGGGCTGCTGCTCGTCCGCGGACGGCGGCGCGAGCTGGCCGTCGTCGGCGCGTTCGCCGCGGTGTGGTACGGGATCAGCACGGCGGCGACCGGCGGAGACTGGAGCTGGCCGAGCGCGTGGGCGCACCTGCTCGCGCGCTTCGCCGCCGGCGACTTCGCCGCCAACGCAGCGTTCGCGGTGAGCTTGCCGGCGCTGCTCGTCCGCATGGGCACGGGCATCCCGGTCGTCGTCGGGGTGGCGGTCGTCGTCGCGCTCGCAGCGGCGAGCGTTCTTCGTCGCGTGCCGGCCGCCGAGGCCGGTAGTGCGGCCTGCCTGGTCGGTCTCGCGCTGAGTCCGCATGCCTGGGCCTACGACGCCGCCCTGGCGCTGCCGATGATCGGTTGGTGCGTCGCAGCGCTCGCGGAGCCGGCGCGCACGCGGCTCCTGCTCGCGCTCACGCTGACGGCGCCGCTCTTTTTTGCCTCGCGTCAGCTCGGCTTCGATCCGCTCGCGCTCGTCGTCGTCGGCGGAACGTTCGCGTGGCTCGCGCTGCGCTTCAACAACTCCCGATCTTAGAGCTGTTCGACGGCGCGAATCTCCGGCACGTCCTCGCGCACGACCGTTTCGATCCCGTGCTTAAGCGTTTCGTTCGACGCGGGACAGCCGCCGCAGGCGCCGATCATCTGCACGTACGCGACGGCGTCGTCGACTTTGATCAACCACACGTCCCCGCCGTCGCGGCGGATCGCGGGGCGGATGCGCTCGAGCGCGGCTTCGATGCGGCTCTCGAGCGTCGCAGCTGCCACTATGCGCCGAACTCCTTCATCAAATCGTGCATGCGCCCGGCCATCGCCATTGCGTCGTCCCACTTGCGCTGCCACATGTTGCGCCCGAAGATGAGCCCGACGCAGCCCGACTCCATCGCCAGGCGCGCTTTGTGCACGGTGTCGTCGTCGCTGAGCTTCGAGCCGCCCGAAACGAGCACCAGGGTCCGTCCAGCCGACTTCACCACTTTGCGCAAGCCGTCGAGCTCGTCCATCGTGAGGGTGTCGTACGGTTTGGGCGCCGCGGCGGCCGCGATCTCCGATTTGGGGACGTTGAGCTTCACGACGTCGGCGCCGACCTCGCAGGCGACGCGGGCCGCGTAGTCGACCGCGTAGAGCGAGTCCTGACCGCCCTTGGCTTTGATCGCCGAACCGCGCGGGTAGGCCCACACGATCAACGGCAGCCCGTACCGCTCGCACTCGCGGCGCACGTCGTTGGCTTGGGCGATGTCGATGTCTTGCGCCGGCGATCCGACGTAGAGCGTGTAGCCGACCGCGGAGGCCCCCAGCCGCACCGCGTCTTCGACGCTCGAGGTCAGCGGGCTGAACGACTCGTCGTCGGGCGGTACGTTGGTCTTGCCGTTGACCTTGAGCACCAGCGGCACGCGCCCGGCATACTGCTTGTGGTACTTCTCGGCGAGCCCGATGTGGTAGGCGATCCCCGAGAAGTTGCCCTCGACGGCGAGCCGCAGCACCCAGTCGGTGTCGAGCGCGTCGGGGTTGTCGAAGAAGTCGATCGGACCGTGCTCGAGCCCCTGGTCGATCGGCAGCAGCATCAGGGTGCCGTTGCCGGGGCCGTGCCCGTACATCATGGTGTAGAGGCGGGCGCGCTTGCCGGTCGAGAGGTTGAGGTCCTCGAACGTAGGCCGGCGGATCGAAGCAAGCATCCTAGCGGTTCCCCTTGGCGAAAGTTGGTCGACCCGTCGCCCTTCGACGGGCTCAGGGTCGGGCCCCAGCCCGATCATTGTGCGCCGGGGAGCCCGAGGCGCGCAACGATAGCGGTCGGAGGGTCCATTCGCCAGGTTTCGCGCCCCCGGAGGCGCGCGGCCGGGCGGGTCAGACCGGCGCGATGAGCGCGTAGAATGCGGCCAGGCCGGTGACGGTCAGTGCGTAGAGCGCCACGCCCCAGAGCGCGGTCGACTCGGGCCGCGGATCGCGGCGCACGATGCCGACCAGCACGAGCGTCGCGAAGAGCGCCGGTACGAGCGCGAGCAACGCCACGCCGGCGTTGGTGCGGTATGCCGTTGCGGCGGCCGATGCAAGCGCGATCGCGGCGGTGATCGTGATCAGCCGCCACGCTTGCGCCGGTCCGAAGCGGACGACGAGATTGCGCTTCCCGGCGCGCAGGTCGCAGCCGGCGTCGGGCAGCTCGACGCACAGCATCATTGCGATCATCGCGAACGCCGGTGCTTGCACGACGCGCAGGATCGTACCGTCGACGTGGCCGGCGAACGCGGCGTAGCCGACGAACGGGAACAGCACGCCGACGACGAGCGCCGTGTCGAGCTCGCCCAGGCCGCGCGCGGAGAAACGAACCGGCGGCGCGGAGTAGCACCAGGAGAGGGCGAGGATCGCTACCCCGAGCCAGACGACCGCGGCATTTCCCGCCAGCGCGAAATGGGCGCACGCGATGAGGCCCAGCACCAAGAAGCCCAGCGACCCGACGAGCGCTACGCGCGGGGCGAGGTGTCCCGCCACGAGCACGCCGCTCCCGCCCGACCAGCGCGTGCGTTCCGCGCCGATGTCGCTCTCGCGGTCGAAGTAGTCGTTGGCGTAGTGCACCATCAGATGGAACGAGGTGACGAGCCCCTGCGCCCACAGATACGTGGCGAGGTCGAGCCGCAGCCCCGACCAGTGCGCGACCGCTGCACCGAGCGCCACGCCCGCGAACCCGCCGTACAAGAACAGCGGCCGCGATAGCCGGACGAATGCCCGAAGTGGTGACAGCTCGAGCGTGTCGGAGGACATCAGCATGGCCCCGTTGCGTTGGGTCGCAGGCCGTCCCCTTCCGCGCGCCGTACGCGAGCCGGTCGTATGGCATTGCGGGTCGGGTTCATCGGCGTTGGCGCGATGGGCGAGCCGATGGCAGCTTCCCTGTTGCGGGCCGGATTCGAGGTGACGGTGTGCGCGCACCACCGCCGCGAGCCGGTGGAGCGGCTCGTCGCTCAGGGCGCCGCCGACGGCGGCGACCCGGCCGGCGTCGCACGCGCCAGCGCGTTCACGATCACCTGCGTCCCCGACGCGCCGCAAGTCGAAGAGGCGCTCTTCGGCGCGAACGGCGCGGCGAGCGGCGCGGCGCCGGGGACGCTCTTCGTGGACATGTCGACGATCTCGCCGGTTGCGACGCGCGGCTTCGACGCACGCTTGCGCGCCGCCGGTCTGCGCTTCATCGACGCCCCGGTCTCGGGCGGCACGGCGCGTGCGACTACCGGAACGCTCACGATCATGGTCGGCGCGTCGGACGCCGATTTCGAGCACGCGCGGCCCGTCCTCGAAGCGATGGGGACTCCGAAGCACGTCGGCACGGTCGGCATGGGCGAGGTCGTCAAGCTCGTCAACCAGATCATCATCGCCAACGTGATGCTGGCGAACATCGAGGCGCTCACGTTCGCCGCGAAAGCCGGCGCCGACATCGACACGGTGCTCGCGGTGGTTGGAACGGCGACCGGCTCGAACTACCTGTTGCAGAACGTGCTCCCGCAGAGCTTGCTGGCGGGCGTCTCCAAACCCGGCTTCGCGCTCGACCTGCTGCGCAAAGACCTCGCGGCCGCGCTGGACTCGGCCCGCGCTCTCGGCGTTCCGATGCCGTCGAGCTCGTTGGCCTACCAGATGTATACCGCGGCGTCGGGCGAGGGCCACGGACGCGACGACTACTCGTCGGTTGCCGGCTTCTACGAGCGCGGCGGCGGCGTTGCGGTACGCAATCGGCCGTGACGCCGGCGATCGCGACCAAGAAGAAGATCCTGCTCGTCGACGACGAGGCGGCGATCGTCCATTCGTTGCGCTACAACCTCGAGAAGAACGGCTATGCCGTCACGACCGCGGGGGACGGGCGCACCGCCGTCGCCTTGGCGCAAAGCGAGCATCCCGATCTGGTCGTGCTGGATATCATGCTGCCGGTGCTCGACGGCATCGAGGCCTGCAAGGAGATCCGAAAAACGTCGGCGGTGCCGATCATCATGCTCACCGCCAAGGATCAGGAGTTCGACAAGGTCCTGGCCCTCGAGCTCGGCGCGGACGACTACGTCACCAAACCGTTCTCGCTGGGCGAGATCATGGCGCGGATCAAGGCCCGCCTGCGCCGCGTCGACGTCGATGCTGAAGGTCGCGACGAGTCCATCAGCGCGGGCGGAATAACCATCGACCCCTCGCGCCAACGCGTCGTGGTGCGCGGACGCGAGGTCCAGCTCGCGCCCAAGGAGTTCAAGCTCCTGCACGTCCTCATGGAACATCGCGGGCGCATCGTCACGCGCCAAATGCTGCTCGAAAAGGTCTGGGGATACGACTTCGAGGGCGAACACCAGACGATCAGCGTCCACGTCCGCTGGCTGCGCGAGAAGATCGAAGTCGATGCCAACAATCCGCGCCACATCATCACCGTGCGCAGCCGCGGCTACATGTTTCGTGAATAAGGGACCGGGCAACGCCTGACCTGATCGCGGGCGCGCTGGGCGCACTGGCCGGGATCGCCGCGACGTACGGCGCTCTGCGCGTCGCCCGCGCCGGCCGCGCCGCGGTGGCCGATCCCGGCGATCCGGCGCCGTCCGACCCGCCCGGCGACCGCGTCACGCGGCTGGTCGAGGCGTTGCCGTTCGCCGCGTTCACCGTCGACGAACGCGCGCGCGTGCGTGTCTTCAACGCCGCGGCCGGCGAGCTGTTCGGGGTCGACCGTGCGCGCGCGCTCGGCCGCGCGATCATCGAGGTCGTTCCATCGGTCGACCTCGAGCGCATGGTCGAGGAGGCGTTGGCCACGGGTCCGTGCAGCCGCGACGTCATCCTGGGGCGCGGCACGCGCGAGCGCTACGTCGGCGTCACCGCGCAGCCGTACGAGAACGGGGCGATCGTGATCGCCGTCGATCGCACCGCGCTGTTGGCCGCGGAGAAGATGCGCAGCGACTTCATCGGCAACGTCTCGCACGAACTGCGCACGCCGCTCTCGGCGATGAAGCTCATGCTCGAGACCGTGCTGGTCGCCGACGACGACGCCGAAGCGCGCACGCTGTTCCTGCCGCAGATCCAGGACGAGGTGGAGCGCATGATCGGGCTGGTCGAGGATCTCCTCGAGCTCGCCCGCTCGGAATCCGGAACGGTGCGCCTGCGGCGCGAGCGCTTCGACCTGGGCGACGTGGCGGCGTCGACGGTGAACACCTTCGCCCAGCGCGCCGACGCGCTGAGCCTCGAGCTCGAGCTGGAGGCTCCGGCGCCGGTAACCGTCGACGCCGATCGCGGCAGCCTGCGGCAAGTGGCGGTAAACCTCGTCGACAACGCGCTGCGCCATACGCCCGCAGGTGGCAGCGTGGTGGTCGAGGTGCGGCGCGAGGGCGACGACGCGCTGTTGGTGGTCCGCGACACCGGCGTCGGGATACCCTTCGCCGACTTGCCGCGCGTCTTCGAGCGCTTCTACGTGGTCGACCGTTCGCGCTCGCGCGAGCACACCGGGACCGGGCTGGGTTTGGCGATCGCCAAGCATCTCGTCGAAGCGCACGGCGGCTCGTTGACCGCCGAGTCCGTCTACGGCCAGGGCGCGACGTTCACCATGCGGCTCGCGGTCGCGCCGGGCGCGAACCTTAAGGTTTCTTAAGGTAAGTATAAGCCAGGCTTAGGCGCACTCTGCGACGATGCTGGCGATGCGCACACGAATCAATCGCCCAGCGGCCGCGACGCTCGTCGCCGGGCTCGTGGTTTCGGCCGGACTCGCGGCCCTGCCCGCCCTCGCAGCGACGCAGCTCACCGGCGCCGGGTCGAGCTTCGTTTACCCGTTCTTCTCGAAGGCGTTCTACGTGTACTCGCAAGCGCACGCCGACGTCACCGTGAACTATCAGTCCATCGGCAGCGGCGGCGGCATCCAGCAGTTCACCGCGAAGACGGTCGACTTCGGAGCGTCGGACGTTCCGATGAACTCCGACGAGCTCAAGCGCGCCGGCGGCGCCGTCGTCCAGGTCCCGGTGGCGCTGGGTGGTATCGCGGTCACGTACAATCTGCCGGTTACCGTACCGGGCGGGCTCAAGCTCACCCGCGAGGCGATCGTCGACATCTACCTCGGGAAGATCTCGCGCTGGAACGACCCGGCGCTCGAAAAGCTCAATCCGCGGGCTGGACTTCCGAACCTCCCGATCGTTTCCGTGCACCGGTCCGACGGATCGGGGACGACGTACATCTTCACCGATTTCTTGAGCAGCGTCTCGAAGGAATGGAAGGACAAGGTCGGCACCGGCAAGAGCGTCCAGTGGCCGGGTTCGAATACGGTCGGCGGCAAGGGCAACGAGGGCGTTGCCGGCCAGGTCCGCCAAACGACCGGCGGGATCGGCTACGTCGAGCTCGCCTACGCCATGGAAAACAAGCTGTCGACCGCGCAGCTCGAGAATAAAGCCGGCAAGTGGGTATTCTGCACGGCCTCGACCGTCCACGCGGCCGCGTCCACGAAGCCGAACGTCTCGGCAACCGACTTCTCGATCGTCGATCGTTCCGAAGCCAATGCCTACCCGATCTCCGGCTATACCTGGGCCTTCGTCTACGAGAACCCTACCGACAAGGCGCGGGCGAAGCTGGTACGGGACGTCCTGACCTGGGTCACCGGCAACGATGCCCAGAAAATCGCCGCGTCGCTGAACTACGTGGCGCTCCCCGAAACGGTGCAAGACACCGCGAAGAAGGCTCTCGCAGAAGTGAAGGTCTAAACCCTCTCCACGGTCCCCTCGGCTTCGCCCGTCGAAGCCCCTCGCGCGCCGCGGGCGCGCGAGGGGCTCTCGCATAGTCACTCCCCTCCGGTGCATTCATTCGTTCATGAGTCTTGAGCTCGATTCGCCTCGAACGGTCGAGGTCTCGCAGCGCGGATTGACGGCACGTCAGGCGATCGCCGATCGCGTTTTTCGCATTGGCCTGGTCGCTGCGACCCTGACCTTCGTGATTCTCATTGCCGGCCTGTTCGCCGAGCTCGTGCACGGGTCGTGGGAGTCGCTGGTCGCGTTCGGACCGAAGTTCCTGTGGAGCTCGGAGTGGAATCCCGTAACCAACCACTTCGGAGCGCTGCCGTTCATCTACGGCACCGTCGTGAGTTCCGCAATCGCGATCCTCGTCGCCGGCGTGGTCGGCATCGCGGCGGCCGTCTTTCTCGCGGAGTTTGCGCCGCCCGCTGTTGCGCGCCCGATAAGTTTCTTCATCGAATTGCTCGCAGCGGTGCCGAGCGTCGTGTTCGGCTTGTGGGGACTGTTCGTCCTCGCGCCGTTCCTGGGAAGCACCGTCGACCCGTTCATTCAGCGCTATCTTGGGTTCTTGCCGATGTTCTCCGGGGGCATTTACGGCATCGGCCTGCTCACCGCGGGTTTGCTGCTCGCGTTGATGATCGTTCCGACGGTTGCGGCAATCGCCCGCGATCTCATTCAGGCGGTACCGAACGAACTCCGCGAAGCGTCGATTTCGCTCGGCGCCACGCGCTGGGAAACGGTGGTACACGTCGTCCTTCCGTCGGCGCGCGCCGGCATCGTGGGGGCGTGCGTCCTCGCGTTGGGCCGCGCCCTGGGCGAAACGATCGCGGCGACGATGGTGATCGGCAACCGGCCCGCAATCTCCGCGTCGTTGTTCGCGCCGTCGTACACGCTTTCGAGCGTTATCGCGAACGAGTTTACCGAGGCCACGTCGTCGCTGTATTTGAGCGCGCTGTTAGAGTTGGGCCTGATTCTGTTCGTGATCAGCTTCATCGTAAACGGCTGCGCCCGGATTCTGATGTGGTCGATGCTGCGCTCGCAAGGGCGTCGCCCGTGATCGCCGACTCGCGGCTCGCACCGCGCCGGCGCTTGGGCGGAACGGCGGGTATCCTGCTGACCGGCTTCTGTTCGGCGCTTGCCGCCGGGCTCTTGATCGTCATATTAGGCTACGTCGCAATCCAAGGGTGGGGCGCGATCAATCCTGCGTTCGTGACGCAGCTCCCTCATCCGGTCGGCGTCCCGGATGGCGGCGTCGGGAACGGTATCGTCGGCACCATCATCATCGTCGCCATCGCGGCCGTGATCGCCGTGCCGATCGGCGTCCTGACGGGCCTGTACCTGGCGGTATACGGCCGCGGGTTGAGCGCGGAGTTGATTCGGTTTCTGGCCGAAGTTCTGTCGGGTGTACCCAGCATCGCCATCGGCCTGTTCGC
Organism: Vulcanimicrobiota bacterium; assembly: GCA_003140215.1. Lineage (GTDB taxonomy): Bacteria > Vulcanimicrobiota > Vulcanimicrobiia > Vulcanimicrobiales > Vulcanimicrobiaceae > Vulcanimicrobium > Vulcanimicrobium beijerinckii. Next base: position 1,522,838 of record PLJL01000004.1, read on the forward strand.
GTACACCATCTGCGTCAAACCGTTCGCGCATTTCTCCGCCTTCTCGGCGTCTTTCGCCTTCGCGGTGTTGATGCTGCCGCTCATGATACGGACCTCCGAAGAAGCCATCCGAGGCGTTCCGACGTCGATTCGGGAGGGTGCGCTGGCGCTGGGCCTTCCGGACTACGGGGGCGTCGTTCACGTCGTGTTGCCCGCGGCTCGACCGCTCATCGTGACCGGGTTGCTGCTGGCGATCGCGCGCGTAACGGGCGAGACGGCACCGCTCTTGTTTACCGCATTCGGCAGTCAGTTCTGGGAGCTCAATCCGGCCAACCCGATGGCCGTGCTGGCGCTGCAGATCTTCACCTATGCGATCTCACCGTACGACGACTGGCACCGGCAGGCGTGGGGCGGAGCACTACTCCTGATCCTAGCGGTGCTGGTCCTCAACGTCGGTGCACGACTGGCGCTCGGCCGGCACGGGAAGAAGTCCTAAGGTATGCAACCGGCGGTTGTCGCTGCGAAGGACACCGTGCCCGATCTCGTCGAGATCGCGCTGAGCGCCCAAGCCGTCAGCGCCTGGTACGGGTCGAAGCTCGCAATTCGCGACATCAACCTCGATTTCATACGCAACTCGATCACCGCGTTGATGGGCCCTTCGGGCTGCGGTAAGACCACGTTCTTGCGCTGTCTCAATCGGATCCACGAATCGGCGCTGGACGCGCGCACGGCCGGAAAGGTACTCCTGGCTGGGACGAACATTTACGATGCCGATGTGAACCCGGTCGTAACGCGCCGGCGCATCGGCATGGTATTCCAGCGGCCCAACCCTTTTCCGACGATGTCGATTCTCGAAAACGTCACGTCGGGGCCGCGCTATACCGGGATGACCAATGAGCCGCGTGAGCTGGCGGACCTGGCCGAGGAGGCGCTGCGGCGCGCGGCGCTTTTCGACGAAGTAAAAGATAAATTGCGCGATCCGGCGCTATCGCTTTCCGGCGGGCAACAGCAGCGCTTGTGCATCGCTCGCGCGCTGGCGGTGAAGCCCGAGGTCTTGCTCATGGATGAGCCGACCTCGGCGCTCGACCCGCTTTCGACGTTGAAGATCGAAGAGCTCATGGAGCACCTCGCGGCGGATTTCACGGTGGTCATCGTGACCCACAATCTGCAACAGGCGGCCCGCGTTTCGCACTTTACGGCCTTCATGCTGGGCGACGCGGATCGGGTCGGCAGCGTGGTGGAGTTTGCTCCGACCGGCGAAATCTTCACGCACCCCAAGGACTCGCGCACCGAGGACTACATCACGGGGCGATTCGGATGATCCTTGCGGCCGACGGCGGAACGGCGGGAATCCAGGCCGGTGCCGAGGTCAAGGTGCGGGTTCGGGATCTCAACGTCTACTATGGGACGAACCACGCCATCCGCGACGCCTCCCTCGACATCGAGCAGAGTCAGGTCACCGCGCTGATCGGTCCCTCCGGCTGTGGAAAGTCGACCTTCGTGCGAGCGATCAATCGCATGCACGATCTTACCCCATCGGCACGAGTCTCCGGCAGCGTCGAAATCGACGGCGTCGACGTCTATTCGCGCCGCGTCGATCCGATCGTCATGCGACGCCGCGTCGCGATGGTCTTTCAACGGCCGAACCCGTTTCCGATGTCCATTTTCGACAACGTCGCCTATGGGCTGCGGGTCAACGGGGAACGCGATCGCGTGCGGATCGCGGGACTCGTCGAAGACAGTCTACGACGGGCCGTGTTGTGGGATGAGGTGAAGGATCGTATGTCCGACTCCGGCATCACGCTCTCCGGAGGTCAGCAGCAGCGGCTGTGCATCGCCCGCGTGCTCGCGTTGCGGCCCGAGGTGATCCTGATGGACGAGCCGGCGTCGGCGCTCGACCCGATCGCCACGGTAAAGATCGAGGAGCTGATCGCTGAGCTGCGGCGCGACTACACCGTCGTGATCGTGACGCACTCGATGGCCCAGGCGGGCCGGGTCTCGGATCGAACCGCGTTCTTTCTCGACGGTTCGATCGTGGAGGTAGGGACGACGACCCAGATCTTCACGCGGCCGAAAGATCGGCGAACCGAGGACTACATCACCGGTCGCTTCGGCTAACGCTTGGGAGCCTAGCGCCCACCCTGCCGCGCGGCGAAGAACGCCCACAGCGTCTCGGTGGCGTCGAGCGCCGTGCTCGCCGCGTCGAGCGGCATCCCCAAGATCGACTGCACGGTGCCGCGCGCGCCGCCGGGCCATTGATGCCCTGCGCCGGCGATCGTGATCAGTTCGACTTCGCGTCCGTCGGCGCAATCGGCATGCTGTGTCGCGACGGTACCCACGGTCTTGGTGACCGGCGGTTCGCAGCGGTCGATGCGTTGCCAGCGCGCGAGCGCTTCGGGCACGGCGAGTCGCGCGCGGCGCTCGAAGCCGCTGCCGGCGCCCCCGTCGAACGGAATGTTGCGGTCGGCCGAGCCGTGGATGTGCAGTACCGAGGTCGGGCTTGCGTGGTCGCACGTGACGCCCAGCGTGCCGGCGACCGGGCCGATCGCCGCGATCGCGATCGGCGCCTCGCACGCCATGCGGTACGCCATGAAAGCCCCGTTCGACATGCCGGTGACGTAGACGCGCCGCGGATCGACCCCGCTATCTGCTTCGAGTCGCTGCACGAGCGCCGAGAGAAACCCCACGTCGTCGACATCGCCTCGCGCGGCCGGGCCGCAACAGTTCCCGCCGTTCCACGATCTTCCGACGCCGTCGGGATACACCACGACGAAGCCGTGCTTGCGTGCAGCGGCGTCCCAATGATACAGGCGTTCGGCGCCCGCCCCCTGGCCGAAGCCGCCGTGCAGCACGACGACCAACGGAGGATGCGTGGTCGCGGCCAGCTCCGGTGGCCGGTACAGGTGATATGTGCGTGCGATGCCGCCGGATTGGAGCGTCCCGCTTACCGAGGCCGTTTCGTCGGGCCCGGGCGTCGGCGCCGCGGTCCCGGCCGCGCCGGGCGCGAGCGCGATGCACGCGGCGAGCAACGCTGCGCTCGTTCTCATGACCGCATCGTACGGTGCGCGGGATGACGACACCTCAAGCGCCGGTGAAAATCTCGACGCGGGGGCGCCGCCGCGGATCACCGAAGCCCGCGCACGATGACTTCGACGGCGAGCGAGCGCCCGGCAACGGCGGCGGCGATCCCCGATACGATGCGGGCGCTGCGCAAGGCGACCGGCGGCCCGGGCTTCACGCTCGAACACATCCCGGTGCCGGCGATCGGCCCGAACGACGTGCTGATCCGCGTCCAAACCGTCGGCTTGTGCGGTACCGACCTGCATATCTACGCCTGGGATCACTGGGCGCAGCGCCGGGTGAAGCCTCCGCTCACCATCGGCCATGAGTTCATGGGCGCCGTCGCCGCCGTCGGCAACGCCGTAAAAGGCGTGCAGATCGGCGATCGCGTTTCGGCCGAGGGGCACATCGCGTGCGGCGTTTGCCGGCTGTGCCGCACCGGCGGTGCGCACATCTGCGAGCACGTCGAGATCATCGGCGTCGACACGGACGGTTCGTTCGCGGACTACATCCGGATGCCCGAGTCCAACGTTTGGAAGCTCGACCCGTCGATACCGGACAGCTGGGCCGCGGTCTTCGACCCGCTCGGCAACGCGGTTCACACCGTCATGGCGGCCGGCGTCTCCGCGAAGTCGGTGGTGATCACGGGCGTCGGCTCGATCGGCCTCATGGCGATCCCCGTCGCTCGCGCCGCCGGCGCTTCGATGGTGTTCGCCGTCGACGTCAACCCGCAAAAGCTCGAGCTCGCCAAGCGCGTCGGTGCCGACGCGACGTTCTCGGCGGTCCAGCCGGACCTCATCGACGAGATCATCGCCCGGACCGGCGGCGACGGCGTCGACGTGTTGCTCGAGATGTCGGGCTCAGGGCAGGCGATCAACAACGGGCTGGCGATGGTGCGCAACGGTGGCGTGGCGGCGCTGCTGGGGATCCCCTCGGACGACGTCGAGATCAACTTGGCCGAGCGCATCATCTTCAAGGGGCTGACGGTGCTCGGCATCAATGGCCGGCGCATGTTCGAGACCTGGTATCAGACGCAGGCGTTGGTCACCAGCGGTCGCGTCGACCTCACCCCGATCATCACCCACGAGATGCGCTTTGAGGACTTCGACGCCGCTTTCGCGCTGATGAAGTCGGGCGAAGCCGCCAAGATCGTCCTGCACCTCGCGTAGGAGCGCTGTCATGAACGCCACATTCGAAGCCCGCCTCAACGCCGACCTCGACGCGCTGCGTGCGGCCGGCACGTACAAACGCCTGCGCCACATCACCGGCCCGATGGCGCCCGAGGTGCACATGGAGGAAGCCGGCGACGTCATCGTACTCTCGTCGAACAACTATCTCGGCTTGGCTGACCATCCGGACGTCGTCGCCGCCGGAATCGCCGGGCTCCAGCGCTACGGTGCCGGCACCGCGTCGGTGCGCTTCATCTGCGGAACGTTCGATATCCACCGGCAACTCGAGGACAAGATCGCAGCGGTGTTCGGTTTTGAGGCCGCGCTGTCGTACGTGTCCTGCTGGAGCGCGAACGAGGGGCTGATCCCGACGGTCGCCACGGCCGGGAATACGATCATCAGCGACGAGCTCAATCACGCCTCCATCATCGACGGTTGCCGGCTCGCCGGCGCCAAGCGCATGCGCTACAAGCACGGTGACATGACCGATCTGCGGGCGAAGCTGCGCGAAGCGGAGGGGACGCCGTTCATCATCACCGACGGCGTTTTCTCGATGGAGGGTTCGCTTGCCAAACTTCCCGAGATCGTGGACCTCGCGCACCGCTACGACGCGGTGACGATCGTCGACGACTCGCACGGGACCGGCGTCATGGGCAAGACCGGACGCGGAACGATCGAGCATTTCGGGTTGGAGGGACAGATCGACATCCTCACCGGGACGCTCGGCAAAGCGCTGGGCGGCGGCGCGGGCGGCTTCGTCGCCGGGTCGCGCGCCGTCATCGACACGCTGGTGCAGCGTTCGCGAACGCAACTGTTCTCCAACGCATTGCCGGCGACGATCGCCGCCAGCTCGCTACGGGCGATCGAGCTGCTCGATACGCAACCGGCGCTCGTCGCGGCGCAACGCGAGAACACGCAGTATTTCCGCGACGGCTTGGTGCGCCTGGGCTTCAAACCGCTCGACGGGCCCAGCGCGATCGTGCCGATCATCGTCGGGGATACGGCCTTCGCGATCGCGATGAGCGACCGGCTGCTGGGCGAGGGCGTGTTCGTGACCGGATTCGGTTTCCCGGTCGTGCCCGAAGGGACGGCCCGTGTGCGGGTGCAGATCTCCAGCGCGTTGACTCGCGACGAGCTCGACCGCGCCCTCGCGGCCTTCGAGAAGGTCGGCCGCGAGCTGGGACTCATCGGCGCCGCCGCGCACGCCTAGCGAGCGTCCGCCGCAGCGGGTGTCGTTGGGGATCGGCCCGGGCACGAGGTTTCTCGTGCCTTGCTCGTCCAACCAGTGTCGCACCGAGCAGGCCCCCGCTGCACCGGATGTCGGGTGAGCCGGCGCGCATGCTGACCTATCGTAAGGAGACAATGCCGACTACACCACTGCGCGCGGCGCCGATTCTCGTCGCGCTCGTCACGCTGTTGCCCTGGGCGGCCGATGCTGCCGCGAAGCCCTTCCCCGGCCCACCCAGCGGCTGGGATCATACCGTCGCCTCGACGCCCACCGCCGAAGTCCCGCGCGCCCAGGAGACGTGGCGCAAGAGCGACGGCGAGGTGATTTCCTACTTGGCCGACGGGACGGCGGCTTACGACGATACGGTCGGTTTGGTCAAGAAAAACGTCAGCGACAACGGCCTCAAGCCGAGCATGGACGCGGATCGCACGTGCGGCGGGCGCCGCGCGCACGAAGTCGAGCTGACCCTGGGGACGTCGGTCGTCCACCAGCTCATCGTCGACGACGCGCCGGGCGTCACGAAGTTGACCTACGTGCGGCCTGCGGGGTCACGGGCCGCAGCCGACGTGACCAGCGCGATGTCGGCGTACTGCGGCCCGTAGCCGCCTCAAGCCAGCGGTAACCAGGACCCCGGGGCCGGGCGTTACCCGGGGGTTACCGGCGGCTGCCAGACTGCGCTTGTGAAAGTCCTGTCTGCGGCCGTCGGGCCGAACGAGGCCGTCGCTTCGAGCCGGCAGGTCGAGAACGAGCTGCCCGAACGCCACAGCCGGCGGGCGGCCGCGTTCAACCGCTTCTACGTGATCCTGATGTACGCTACGATCTTCGCGATCGGTGCTTTGGGTGTCTACGCATTGGTCGCGACCCAGCGCAGCGGAGACCTCGTCTCGAGCGTCGACGATCGCGCGAACGACGCCCGGGTGATGGCCTCGGCGCTCGACCGCGAGCAAGTCGAACTGTTGTCCTCGAGCAACGGATTCGGCGGGGAGCGGATGAGCCGCTTCCTCAAAGCGGATCTCGTCTTCGAGAAGGCCCTCTCGGAGTTCGAGCGTGACTCGCCCATCAACGACGTTCGGCTCATGTTCATTTTGCATGCGCAGCACGACGAATACTTCCACTACGCGCAGTCCGTCGTGGCCGGGCTCACTCGCGACGATCGTCCCACAGCCGAACTGATCGAGGCGCGCGGCGTCCGTCCGGCACTCCAGGCAATGCGCCGAGCGCTGGATGCAATATCGGTCGAGTCGCTCGCATCCACGTCACGTGAGATCGAGAGCGACCGCCAGTCCACCCTTACCCTCGAACGGGTGATCGCGGCCGCCACGCTGCTCGGGTTCATCTTGATGAGCGGATTCGCGACGCTGCTGCGGCGCTACCAGCGAGCCGCGGCCCGTGCGACCGCCGCGCAGCTCAGTGCCCTGGCGCAAGCCGCGCTGACCGACAACCTCACGCAGCTCGGCAATCATCGTGCCTTCTCCGACGACTTTTCACGCGAGATCGCTCGTGCCAAACGCAACGGGCACCCGCTTGCGCTCGCCCTCATCGACGTCGACGACTTCAAGGCCGTCAACGATACGCGAGGCCATTCGCACGGAGATGACGTCCTTGCGCTGGTCGGAACCCAGCTCCGATCTCTTCGCCAGGAGGACCGTTCCTATCGCGTTGGGGGCGACGAGTTCGCACTGCTGCTCGTCGAGACGACTCCCGCTGCGGCACAAACCGTCTTGAACCGCCTCAAGCAGGAGGCTCAGCAGGCGCTTTCAGGCGCGACGCTGAGTATCGGCTACGTCAACCTCACCCCCGAACAGCTCGAGCTCGAACCGTACGAGCTCGCCGATACCGCGTTGTACGAGGCCAAGCGTTGTGGACGCAACAACATCGTCTGTTTCGACGACATCGCCGACGCCGTCAACGTGTTCTCACCGCGCAAGGCCGAGATCGTGCGCACGATCATCAAGCAGGGACTGGTGAGCATCGCGTTCCAGCCGATCTGGGACATCGAAAGCGCCTTTCCGCTCGCGTTTGAAGCGCTGGCCCGGCCTGCGGTAGAGTTGGGTCTAGCAGGCCCGCAGGAAGCGTTCGACATCGCCGAACGAATTCGTCAGGTGTACGAGCTCGACCGAGTTTGCATCGCCAAGGCGCTCGCCGCGGCTTCGAACCTGCCCCGCGGCTCAACGATCTTCATCAACGTCTCGCCGGCCTCGCTGGCGCATCCTGAGTTCGACCCGGCCGCTTTCGTCGCACAGGTCCAGGCCGCCGGCATCCACCCGGATCATGTCGTGATCGAGCTTACCGAGCGCCGGATCGACGATGCGGCGACGATCATCCAGCGAGCGCAGCTGCTGCGTTCCCTGGGCGTGCGGATGGCGCTCGACGACACCGGCAGCGGGCACGCCGGGCTCGAAATCTTGAGCAAGCTGAGCGTAGACTTCGTCAAGATCGACCGTTCGCTGCTGGTACAAGCCATCGACGACCGGACCGCACGCGGCGTGTTAGCCGGCATCATCGCGATCGCTCGCGAGACCGGCAGCTACCTGATCGCCGAAGGGATCGAGAACGTGCAGCTGCTGGACTTCGCTTGCGACGCCAGCGGAGCGCGGGACGTTGCGGTCCCGGGGATCCGCGGCGTGCAGGGCTATCTCCTCGGCCGCCCCGAGCTCGGGCGCGTGAACATGCGCTCCCTCGAGCGACACCGCGAATACCTTGAGACGCGCCGCGACCTCGGCGACGTCCAGGAGATCGGACCGAAGGCAGCGTGAGCTCACAACGACAGGTATCGCCGCAGCGGGTCGAGCGTGCCGCGCCCGAGCGGCTCGGCGCCCGCGCCGCTGCGTTCAACCGTTTTTACATCGTCCTGATGTTCGCGACGATCCTGGGCATCGGCGGGATCGGCATGTACGCACGGGTCGTGAGCCAGCAAAACGGCGAAACGGTGGCGCGTGCCGACGACCGCGCGAACGGGGCCCACGCGATGGCAGCGACGCTGAACCGCGAGCAAACCGTGGTGCATTCGCCGACCCGGGAGGTCGCTGCGCCGCGGCTGCGGCGCCTCGGCCAGGCAGACCGGGCGTTCGGCCGAGCGTTTGCGGAGTTCGCGGCCGATGGAAGGGCCGAAGACGCGGCATACGTGCGCGAGCTGCGCACGCAACACGATCGATACGCCACCCACACGCGGGCCGCCGCAACGGCCTTCGCCGGCGGTGATCTGCGCCGGGCCGAGCTGATTGAAGCCCGCGATGTTCGGCCGAGCTTGGACGCGATGCGCCGGACGTTCGACGCGATTTCGACCGACTCGATTGCTATGAGCGTGCGCGCAACAGAGAATGACCGCCGCGGCGACATCGCCCTCGAATGGATGATCGGGGCAGCCACCACAATTGGCGTCATCCTCATGATCGGATTCGCGCTGCTGCTGCAGCGCTACCAACGTGCCGCGGTCAAAGCGGCCGGCGCTCAACTAGCGGCGCTCGAACAAGCCGCCCTGACCGACAATCTCACGCAGCTCGGCAACCACCGCGCGTTCTCCGACGACTTTGCACGTGAGATCGCTCGCGCCAAGCGCAACGGTCATCCGCTCGCGCTCGCCCTGATCGATGTCGACGACTTCAAAGCAGTCAACGACCTGCACGGTCACTCGCACGGCGACGAGGTCCTCACGCGCGTGGGAGAACACTTGCGGGCGCTGCGTCAGGAAGATCGCTCCTACCGGGTCGGCGGCGACGAGTTCGCCTTGCTGCTCGTCGAGACGAGCTCTTCCGCGGCTCAGGCCGTTCTGATGCGTTTGAAGCAGGCAGCGCAAGATAACCTCATGGGGGCGACGCTGAGCATTGGATATGTCAACCTCACGTCCGGACAACTCGAGCACGAGCCGTACGAGCTCGCCGATAGCGCTCTGTACGAGGCCAAGCGCCGCGGGCGCAACAACATCGTCTGTTTCGACGATATCACCGATGACGTCAACGTCTTCTCGCCGCGCAAGGCCGAGCTCGTCCGCAGGGTTATCGCGGAAGGCCTGCTCAGCATCGCCTTTCAGCCGATTTGGGACATCGAGAGCGCGTCCCCGTTGGCCTTCGAAGCGCTCGCGCGTCCGGCGCCGGAGCTGGGGCTGTCGGGCCCGCAAGAAGCGTTCGATATCGCTGAGCGGATCCGCCAAGTCTACGAGCTCGACTCCGTCTGCATCGCCAAGACGCTTGCCGCCGCGTCGAATTTGCCGGGCGGATCGACGATCTTCATCAACGTCTCGCCGGGATCGCTGTCGCATCCGGACTTCGATCCCAACGCCTTTGTCGCGGCCGTTCGGGCCGCCGGCATCGAACCGGATCGTGTCGTGATCGAGCTAACCGAACGCCGGATCGAGAACGTCGCCATCATCATTCAGCGAGCCCGCGCGCTGCGGTCCCTCGGAGTCCGGATGGCGCTCGATGATACCGGGAGCGGCCACGCGGGGCTCGAGATCTTGAGCAAGCTGAGCGTCGACTTCGTCAAGATCGACCGTTCGCTGCTGGTGCAGGCGGTCGACGACCGGACGGCGCGCGGGGTCTTGGCCGGCATCATCGCCATCGCTCGCGAGACGGGCAGCTACCTGATCGCCGAGGGCATCGAGAACGTTGCGCTGCTCGACTTCGCCTGCGACGCGCACGACGCGCGCAACCTCACCTTCCTGGGCATCCGCGGCGTGCAGGGCTATCTGCTCGGCCGCCCCGAGCTCGGCCAAGTGAACGTGCACGCCCTCGAGCGGCACCATGACTATCTCAAGACGCGCCGCCGGCTCGGCCACCCCCAGGAGATCGGCCCGAAGGCGGCCTGACGGTCAGGGCCGGTACTTGGTCTCCGCGACGAGCTCGAGCGGCACGACTTCGACCGTTCCACCGGAGACGACGTCCGAACGTTCGGTGTAGTGGGTGAAGAAGTCGCGCTCCCCCAGCGCCTTAGCCGCCCCGTCGTCGACGGCCGTTGCGAGATGATAGTAGCCGGAATCGTCCTTGGCCTTCAGGCAGCGGTAGGAGATCTTGCCGCTCAACGTGGGGTCGTTTTCCAACGCAGCGATGAACCGCGCGATCTCCTGATGCCACTCGTCCTTCGAACCGCCAGCAAAGCGGTACTTGATGAGAAAGTAGTTCATCCGTGGGCCTTCCGTGCTGGTCGGTGCCGTGACCTCCGGCCGGCCGGCCCGAGCCCGAGCGGCAACGAGATCCTTACCGCCGCGTCGCACCTTCCGTCAGGCGCGTCACCGCGAAGGTCTTCGCGTCAACGGAGTATTTCGTGACCGCGCTCGATGCTGACATCGGAATCTGCCAGACCCAGTACGTGCTGCGATTGGGCTGATTGAAGAGCATCTCACACCCGCAGAAGTAACGGCCGCGAGCCACGCCGCTGGATCGCAAGACCGCGTAGATCGCTCGCACGCCGCCCGCGGATACGGCGATGTCCTTCGGCGGTCGGCCCACGCCCGTGGAGATATCACCATTCTTGTACGTGATGTTGGTGATCGTGCCGATTCGTGAATCGAGCAGCGGTGCGCCGCGCTTGACGAGCGCTGGGATGGTCCGAATGAAGTTCTCGTCGACCAGGACGCTTCGGCCGTTGGCAGGCCGATTGTGTTCGGCGATCCCGAGCCGCACCGTCCCGCCCAGAACCGTGATGGTTGGGAGCATCGTCTCGGTCAGGGCGAGGCTATCGCCCGGAGAAGCCGTGCTCATCGCGGCTTTGATCCGGTTCAGGTCGGCAAGCGAGACGCCGGTATTTCGGGTGAGCACGATTTCGCCGCCCACGCGCCAGTGCTCGAACGGCCCGACTGCGATCCCCACCGAGCCGGTCGGCAGCTGGGCCGCATCCGCCGAGACCACGGCCGGATCGAGCAGCGCGAACGACGTTTTGAAGCCGGCCGCATTCTGATACGAAATCGTGATCGAACTCGGATGCCCGATCGGAGCCAGCGTGACCATGTCCACGCGCGTACCGGCGGGGACGCCGACGGGGAAGACGACGGGAAAAGTCGCGCCGGCGATTGCGTCGCGTAGTTCCGATCCCATGGGATGGCGCATGAGGACGCCCGAGTGAATGAGCACGGCCGACTGACCGCCGGAAAGCCACACGTGCACTTCGTTGTAGATCTTTGCGCCGACTCCGGTGCCCGCACCGACCGCAGCCAGTGCTAGCGCCGCGCACGCACCGAACGTTCCCATGCGGCTGCGGGCTCGAGCGGCATGTGAGCGGCTGCGAATCGAGTCCAGCGGCACGTCCGGGACGGCGATCAGCGCTCTCGCGGACCTTCCCATGGCCGAAAAATCAGAACCCATGTTGCTTGACCTCCAGGTGCGCCCGCACCGGCTCGTCGCCGTAGTCGTCGAGCAGGCCGCGCAAACGCTCGCGCGCTCTCGCCAGCCTGGTCCGAACCGTCGGATGCGCAATGCGCAAGATCACGGCGATGTCGTCGCTTTTGAGATCGTCGAAGTAAAACAGGACGGTGACGTCGCGGAGTTCGGGCGATAGGGTCGCCAATGCCCGCCACACGTCGACCGCCGCCGTGTCGTCGCTCGCGGAAGAACGCTCGAGCATCGGTTGCCCGCCGCCGGCGTGCCGGCGTCGTACTCGCGCCGATTCGCGCATGACTATTCGGTACAGCCAGGCATCAAACGCGCCGGCAGTGCGCACGCTTCGTATCTTGCGATGGACGATCACGCAGGCTTCTTGGGCCGCATCCTGAGCGAGGCTCCAATCGCCGATGACGGTCGCGGCAAGGCGGAAGCAGCCCGGCCAAACCGTGCGGACGAGCTGCTCCGCGGCGGCTTCGTCGCCGGTCAGGGCAGCGGAAACAGTCTCCGGCGGTGCCCAGCGTGCCATAAGCCCCCTCTTCGAAAACGGACAACCTATCCCTAAAGAGGAGCGGACGCAGCCAAAATGTTCCCAAAGGAAGATTGATGTTGTGTCGCGGCACAAGGCGACCGATTCAAGTCGCGCGAAGCGCCAGGCAAGCGGGCTCCAAGTGGGGACGAAACGTGACTTCTGCGCGACGCCTTTTTGCGTCCATCGCTCTGTGCGCTCTCGTGGCCGGCGCGGCGTGCTCCAAACAGCAGGCGCAGACGACCGCGCCGTCGCCGGCGCCCTCCGCCTCGGCCACCGCCGAGCCGAGTGCTGCGGCGTCGCCGACGCCGGTCGCCCAGAGCGCGAGCGCTGCGCCGGCGAGCAGCGGCGAACCGTCGGCCGCACCGACGCCCACGCCGTCCGCGACGCCGGTTGCGAACCTGCTGGCGCCGCAAAACGGCGCGGTGCTGCGCGCGTACCCCGCCACGATCGACAACCCGGTCTTCGCGGCGGTCTCGGGCGTCTCGGTCGATGCCAAGGCTGCGGGTCCGTGGGTCTTCGTCTACGAGTTACCCGGAACCGCGACGCTCACCGGCGTCGCCGCGCAACTGCCCTACAAGGACGACGCCGGGAAAGGGTCGTCCGCGACGTTCGCGGTCTCCACCACCAGCGCGACGGCCGGCTTTAGCGACGTGGCGAGGATCTCATCGGCGGCGAAGGGCGACGAGCAGCAGGTCGCGCTCAACGGCCAACGCGCGCGCTGGGTACGCGTCACTGCGGAACGCACCGGAACCGGCAGCCCGGTCCAAGTGATGGAAGCGTTCGGAACGATCGCAGCGCCGTCGGCACTCCCCGTCACCGGAACCTACGTCCAGTACGACAAGGCCTACGACCAAGGCGCGTTCGCGTCGGCGCCGAGCAACGGCGATCCCTGGTACCTGCAGGTCGCGACGATCGGCGCAACCGGCATCAACGGCGAGCAGTGTTACGACGGCCACCTGGGCGAGGCGTACCCGGGAACCCTCGACGGCAGAACCTGGCGCTGGCAACGCAGTGATGGGGCCGGGACCTACACCGCCAACGACGAGGGCTCGATCCTGGTCGGATTCCGCAACGGCAATCCGACGTACTGGGTTCGCACGGAGAAGCGTCCGAAATACTGCGTTCCGCAAGTCGCCGGCTCGGGCCGCGCTGAGGTCGTGGTCCTCGACGGCGGCGGTTCGCCGGCCCAGTACCCGACCTCGGGCGACGCCGTGAAGGATGCGCCGGCGTTTCGCTTCACGCACATCGGCGCGGCCTTGATCGACGGCGCGCAGCTCGCAAGCGCTTCGACCGTCATCCTCAACGGCGTTTGCAACGCCGACGACGTGTTAGCGCCGGCGCAAAACGACGCGATCGCGCAGTGGGTGCAAAACGGGCACAAGCTGGTGATCTACGATGCCGACATGTGCGGCAAGCCGACGCACTACTCGCTGCTCCCGTATCCGTTCAGCAGCAACAATCCAGGCGCACAGGGCGCCAAAGGTGATCGGCTCATCCTGGTAGAGGACGATTCACTCGGGACCTCCGACAAGACCGACAAAGCGCACTTCTTCGACCCGCTCGTCTACGCGCAGAACGGCAACCAGCTCGGTGACGCCAACACGGTCACCACCCACGACCCGCATTGGTGCGGGCACCTCTTCGGGACCAACGTCAACCACGTCAACGGGTTCATGCAGATGTACGCGCCCTACGGCAAGGGCCTGATCATCTACGACGGCTTCGACCACGACGACAACGGCGTGCCCTCGAACCAGCGTCTCCGCCGACTCGAACTCGCCCAGCCCATACCGCCGGATCTGCCGTGCACCCAGAAGGCGTCGCTAGCGTTCGTCCTCCAGCCCAACCGCGACGGCAACTTCACGCCCGGAAAGGCCGCCCGGCCGGCGTTCGCGATGGAGCTGCTCGCCAACCAAGGTTGGAAAGGGCACATCGCGATGACGACCAGCGGCGACTTCCGCGCCGCCGTTACGCCCAGCTCGTTCGACGTCGACGGGACGACGCAGAAGCTCAAGGTCGCCGTCACCATCCCGGCGAGTGCCAAGGCTGGGAGCTACGCGATCATCGTCAACGCCGACGGCGGCAGCGGTCAGAGCGCGCAGGCGACGATCCAGATGCACGCCGCGATCGCGCTCGTCAAGCAGTTCAAGTCGCAGCGCCGTGTCCGCATCTACGGCATCCACTTCGACGTCGACAAGGCGACGATCAAGCCGCAGTCCGAACCGGTGATCGCGCAGATCGCCCAAGTGATGCAGCAAAACAAGGGCTGGCGCTTCCGCGTCGAGGGACACACCGATTCCGACGGCGGCGAAGCGCACAACAAGGTGCTCTCGCAGCACCGCGCGGAGTCCGTCGTGAGCGATTTGGTCAAGCGCTATCACATCGCACGCGCCCGGCTGGTACCGATCGGGTACGGGTACTCCAAGCCGGTCGCGCCCAACACGACCGCCGCCGGAAAAGCCCTCAACCGCCGCGTCGAGCTGTTCCTCTTGAGCGGAAAGTAACGCGGGCGATGGAAGATCTTGTTGGAATCAAAGTCGTTGACCGCATAAAGGGTGAGTGCGGCTTCATTACTTGGGGTTGCCTTTTCGGAGCAGTTGACGAAGATGCTCTCGCACAGGCCGTGCGTCCGCACCTCGGCAAATGCGGGCTCCGCGATGTTGAACTCGTCCAGGTTTGTCACAGTCTCGGAGAGCTTTCGCACCACACGTACTTCTACGAAGCGCTTTTTGAGTTCGCGCGCGAAAAGCAGCCGTCTTCCAAGCGCTACGCAAAATGGATTAAGCGTAAGCGCAAGGCCGTCGAAAGAGGGCGCGAAATCTATTTCCTCGGTTATCCGGAGTTGCTCCCATCGGGGTAGCCGCAAGGTCGGGCGCCGGAAGTGGTAGGATGTGGTCGTGGACGATTCGGCAGAGGCGGAAACAACCGACGGCCCTGCGGCGGTTGCGACATTCACGATTAACCTGACCTTCGTACCGCGGACGATCGATCCGGCGGTTATCTCACAGCGCCTAGGATTGGAACCGACCTGGCAGTGGCGCGCCGGCGAGCGAGTGCGCAACCCGAATGGGACGGTGCGCCCGCACGCCGCGCGGGAGTCACGCTGGAGTCTCATAACGAAGTATCGTGACCGCAGAGAAGATGACCTCGACATATGGAACGAGACGAACGCTGCGCTCGGACCGCGACTGAACGACCGGCTGACGGCGTTCCTTGAGCCGTTCCTGCGCGAGCGTACGTTCGTGTGCGAACTTGTCGCCGACAGCAGTGCGGCATACATCACCCTGGATTTTCCTGGGCAGTTCCACTTCGGCTTTGTCATCGAACCGGCCACGTTGAGCGCCATTGCGGATCTTGGTCTCGAACTCGGAATGGAGATCTTCCCGAACTCGGCAACCTGACGGATTCAAGAGGTGATTTCTGAATCCGAAAGTAGCCCTCGGAGTCGGCGGAAAGCTGGACGCTGGAAGTGGTGAATCGAACCAATGGGACTCGTGAACTGACGGCGAAAAGGGGCGATTCATGCGGCCGATGTGGCAGCGTCGTATAAGTGCCGCACGAGCGAAGTGGTAAATGGAGAATTCGAACAGCCTCGCTGACGCCGTGATTTCCCATTGGGACGCCGAAAGCATGAAATGTACGCCAGCATCAGAGGTTGACCTGACGGCTTTCGAACGTCGGCTCAACGTGTCTTTGCCGGATGCCTTAGGGGAACTGTATCGTCGTTCAGATGGTACACCGTACGGAAACCCCGATGAGGCGGGACATCGGTTTTGGAGCATCAGCGAGTTTCGCCCTGACGAGGATTATTCGTGGGCGATTGTCTTTGCTGACCACCGCGAGGAGTCTTGGTGGTACGGGATCGACCTGATGGGGGAAGGCGGTCTGGGTACCGAGGCGGTCTATCTCCTGGGAGAAATTGGACGCCCAGCCTTATACATAGCGTCGTCATTTGAGGATTTTGTTAGGCTCTACCTCAAGGACGACCAGCGTCTCTATCTATCTGGAGCGCATCGACACGACGCCGCCTCGCGTGTGTCGCGCTGAGCGAAGAACGCAATGGTTCTTATCAACACCACGAGGGACGTTCTCATCCGCGCCTTGCGGGCTCACGGAGAGGAGAAAGCCGCGGCTCTGGTACCGGGTTTGACGGAGGAACAGTTTCGAGCCATCGGCGAGCGTGCGGGATGGAATGTCTATAACGTGCCGAGCGGACGTAAGGACGGAAGGAGCATTTTTCTGGATACCGCATTGGCGCTGGCGGCGCTGGAACTGCTCGAGGGGAACTCCCGTGCCCTCCGCTGGAAGCGGCGCCGGCTCAAGGGCCTCGACTGACATTGCCCGTGCCGTACTGATTCAAGAAGTCGCTGATAACGACGGGATCTGTCGTGAAATCCAGGTGTTGCGGAAACGAATGCGTGCGAACCAACAATTTCCAGCCTTCGCCTTGAAGAACCACACCGCAAATCACGGTCGCGCACTTCGCACCGGGAGGGCATGAGCCGACAGTCCCGTCAAAAAGCATCCGTGGGCTCTCACCGTAGGACTCAATGCTCTGGTCGATGGGGCCGAGCCACTCGTCGCACTGTATCAGGTCCGCTTTGACGACCGTGCCGGCCAGGTCAGTGCGCTTATCCAGCGGATTGCCGGCTTTGACGCGCTCGAGCGTGAGAGAGTAGTGGTCGTTCGTCCAGCCGCCGGCGGTAGGTTCTCCGTCGATCTCCTCGGTGGCGAACCGGTAGATGGTACCGCCGCTTGTCACGATGTCGAGATTCATTACGCCGATGTTCTCGAGGTACTGCTCGTGCGATATGGCGACGATGGTCTCGCCGACCAGCATATTAAGGTCATTCATGGAATTCTAAATTGCTCCGGCCGTCACCAACATTTCGTGGTGGCCCATACTGGGACGCTGATAGGACGCGCGCAGAGTACGGTACCGGCATGGATATGCAATCTGAACACCGTCGCCGGGACGTCGTTCACCGGCCGGACGGCCCCGTCCCGAACCCGACTCCGCTGGCCGCAACGGAGCGATTCGTCATAAACCAACTTTTCGACTTTAGGTTGTCGGTTTCCGGCCTTGCGAGCGCGGCCCGGCGGAGGATAGCGACAATGGCGTCGAACAGTTCGAGCATCTGGGGCATATCGGCTACGTGCTGACGTTGGCGAGCCTCAGAGGAGGTTTTGAAAGTGTTAAAGCGACTTTTGCTCATCCTTGTCGTCGCATTGGTTCTGCCGCTTTCAGCCCTTGCGCCCGCGGATGCAACACCAGCCTATATGTTGAACTGCAAGATCGGCTCGATGAACATTGTTCGTGTGGACTATCGCGGGGGGGCCCCGGGCCAGAGCGGTGTTACTGCTGTCCATTTCCGGAAGGCCAGCGGTCCTACTTCATCCGGCTTGCAGCCCGGCCAGTGCTCCTGGCCAGATCGTGCGATGAAGGCGAACGAACCGTCCTGGTTGTGTGCCACAGGGCAAGGCACACTTGGGATCAACACGATGGTCTTCATGGGCGCGACCGCGCCCCGAGTCACGTACGTCGGCAACGGCAACCCGCTTCTGCAGGCAGTCTTGGGCGGTTCGACCCAGCTCCTGAATATGATGGTCCGCCTCGAACCTTGGGCCGGTGATAATGCCGGGTGCCTGGTGGTCAATTACTTCGCCCCGTAGCCTCCCGTTCGATCACGCGTTGTTGGCGGGCCTGCGTGCTACTGCACGCGCCTGGGGCGCTGCGAGGAACGTGGACCAGAAAATCACCTTGACAAAATAAACAGGTCCAACAAATCTTCATTTGTTGGACCTGTACAGTTGCGGGGACAGGATTTGAATCGGTTAAGTAGGGGTTGCTAAGAGGCATGACGGGTCGTGATCGTGCTCAAGAGCGCGGTGCGGAGGTCGCTTTCGGCCATCTCGGGTCAGCAGCGGTTGCAGCCGACTGCAACCAGAATGCAACCAGGCTCGTGTGCGCCGGAGGCGCACCGGTCGCGAGGGCCGGGGCGGCGACGGTTGAGCAGCGCCCAGGCGCTGCATCGTAGAGCGGCGTTGCGGGCCGCAGGACGTGCCGATCGCCGCGCGGTGGCTAAGAAGAGGGTCGTCCGCCGAGCGGAGCGCGTGCCCTGAGCTGGGAGCGCCGTAGCGGCCATCCCGTGCGCCGGGGTGGCAACCCTTGCGACCCCACGGGGGCCCGCTAGCGCGACGCGCCCGCGCCCCTGGGGCGTCTATCAACTCAAGATTGCCCTCGCGTGTCGAACGCGCCTGTGATCGACACCGCCGCGTTCTCAAAGCGACGCGCGCGTCCCGGCGCTTGCCGATGGAGAAGCATGACGCGCCGTTGAACGTCCTCGGCGCCAAATGACCTACTTTGCGCCGAGGTCCCCCACCACCATCGAGTCGCCGCCTCGCCGTAGCGTCACGAAGTGCCGGCCGCGGCGGGTCGCTGCGACGCGGGGAACACGCCCCCGAAAGCGCCGCGACAAAGGCCAGGACGGCGGCGAGGTCATCGGGGAGGTCCTAGGTTAGTTCCTTCACGCCGGCTAAAGGTTCGCGTCCGCACCGCTTCGGGGGATGGTGGGATGCCGATATGGGCTCTGGGGCGTGATCAGTCGCTGCGGCATCTCATCCCACGTCCGACCATCGAGCTGCCGTCCGGTTCCGGCCTTGTGCCACTGCTTGAAGAAAAACGCAACGCCGAGGGCGACGCACCGGTCACGGACGTTTCGGACCCACGCCGGGTCCATCTCGCGCTTTCCGGGTCCGCTCTCGCCGCCGACGATCACCCAGCCGATCCCGTCCAGGCCGACTGCATCGACTGGGCCGATGCACGGCTCCATCGAGAGGAACCGGATCGACGCAGGACAGTCGCGGAGCATATCCACGCGCCATGCGTAGGCGTTGCTCTCGACCGAGACGCCGACCCATATGTGCTCGGGCACCGTCCGGCCACGATAGCGCGCCCGCAGATACCGCCGCATCCGCTCAGGCCGCTTCGTCAACAGCTGGTACACGTGCCGCTCAACGCGCTCCATCACGTCGAAGACACGATCGATGTACGCGTCGGGGACGTCGCGATGAAACAAGTCGCTCATCGAGTTGACGAAGATGCGCTTCCCCGTTCGCCATTGCCCCGGCCGGCCGAGCATATTCGGCCGCAGCGTCAGATCGAAGCCGTCTTCAAAGTAGTTGCCGCGGACGCCACGCCACCGTTCGGCAAATCGCTCGGCGTAGCAGTTGTCGCAGCCGGGCGAAACCTTCGTGCATCCGGTTGTCGGATTCCACGTCGCGTCGGTCCATTCAATCGTGCTTGTTGCGGCCACTCTCCGTGTCCCCCTCAAAACGATCAGTCCGACGCGGGCATCGCGCGGCGCGCTCATAGTATATCACGAATGATTGATTTCGTGTAGCGTTATGGCCGAAAAAAATGGGAACAAACGACGCTTTTCGAGCGATGCGACAGCCCATTTCTTTGACGTGCGCGACCCTCAAAACAAGCATAAGACGGAAATCGTCGAGGATTTCTTCAAAGCCTACGCGTCGATACTCCTTTGGCGCGCCAACGAGATCGATTACGTTGACCTCTACGCGGGGCGCGGTTACTACGATAAGTGCGCAGCCGACCCGTCCTTAGCTGGCCCCATTGACGCAACGCCACTGCGACTCTTAAGGGCGATCATTGCGAACGAGCGGTTCGCGAAGTGTGTACGAACCTGGTTTAACGAGGGTCTCCCGACGTATGTAGCGGAGCTTCGCAACGCGATTGGGGGGTTGCCAGGGATAGAGACACTAACGCATGCGCCCGAAGTCACGGAAGGCGAAGTCAACGACCGACTAGCGACGCGTTTCCACGATCGGAAAGACGTCCCAACGCTGTTCTTCTTTGACCCGTATGGCTACGTTGGCATTACCCGACAATTGCTTCGCGCCGCGTTGATGAAGTCGTGGGGCTGCGATATCATATTATTTTTCAACTATAACCGCGTTAACATGAGCCTGGGGACGGACCTGTTTGATGCTCACTTAACAGCCCTCTTTGGAGAAGATCGATTGTCCACTTTGCGCAGCGCACTGCGTTCCATTACGGACGTTGATGACCGCGAAGAACTCGTATTGCGCACGTTAAAGGCTGCCATGAAGGAGATTGGCGCGCAATTCTTTGTCCGATATCGCTTCCGGCACATCGATGGTAAGACATCTCATCATTTAGTGTTTGTGACCAGGAAACGCAAGGGCCACGACACGATGAAAGAACGGATGGCAGCGCATAGCGCACGAAGTCCAGAGGACGTCCCTTACTTTGAATTCGTCCCCGGTGCGCCGAGAGTTGGGCAACCGAGTTTGTTCTCGAATCAGACCCTGACGCCGCCGCGGAACTTTCCATACTCAATCCGTCAGTTGGCAAATGACCTCTACCAACGTTATCGCGGTCGCACCTGGACACTCATTCCGCTGTTCGATGCGCACAATGTAGGCTTGCCGTATATGATCTGGAACTACCGCGCGGCGCTCTGGGATCTTCGTAACCGAAAGCTAGTTACGCTGACGCGAAGATCAACCGGTACGGAGCCGATAAACGGACAGTGTCCGCCCGACACCGATATAGTATTTGTGCCAATCTAACGAGGTGAGCAGGTCGTTTGCGAGCCAGAGTGCTTGATCCAAGGCACGCCGGCCGCATCGGAGGACGAGCGCGGCCGCCGTGCCTGCCGCGGGCTTATGCGGCGCTCGTACCTGAACGCGTTCGCGTCGTACGGCGGGAAAGCAGTCGGTCTGCGCGTCGGCGATGAGTGTCGAGCGTCTACGAATAGTGGTCCTCGCCGTCGCGGGTAGCGGTGGACACGGCGGTTGTGAACATCGTATCGAAATGCGTCAGAAGCATTTCGGCAAAGCGACCGTGGTACACGGCATAGATGAGTTTCGACATCGTCACATCCTTCTGGCCGATGATGCTGAAGACTAGCCGATCGCTCTTGAGTCGGGGCCGCATCCACGCTTTGCGCTGCCACTGCGCGGGGGCGTGCGTGTAGTCCCCTTCGTCGTCGCGGGCCCACGTCTGGACGGTTCCGTCCGCGACGTCACGCTCTAGCGCTGCTAGAAGTGCTTTCGGATTTCCCGTATAGACGATCAAACCCATCGCGCTACTTTGCTCCCGGACCGCTAGTGTGACTGTGGGGACGGCTCATATAGTGGAGTTCGTTCACATGCTTTTCGATGTTCGTTACGGTCCCTCGCATTCGTTCGTTAGGATCACTGCCTACCTTACCGTCACCGAACCAACCTACTATTGCGCCGACAAGCACAAAGATCGCGGCCGCAACGAACCATACGGTCGTGGGCTCGGGAGGACCGACACCTCGAAGAATGCGCGCTAGCCCTTTGTCGATCACGACGAGACCTTCGGTTCGTCCTCTTCGCTTTTTGCGACAGCGGCAGCTTCGACGAACGAAAGTCGCCACTTACGCTGCCTTGCGTCCAGTGGACGGGTGGCGCGCCGCCTAGCGTCGGAGGCTACATTCCGCGCGACCCGTAGGCGCGGTAGCGGCGTATAGTCGAGCGGTTGACCACGTTCGATCGCTGGCGAAAGCCATGCGATCGTTGGCCGCTTTAGGATATCCCATTCGAAGAACAGGATGACGTGGGCGTACTTATCCGGGCCGATGTTCCCGATCCGCACGTCGACCGGTGGCCGATCATTGAGCTGGAGCGGCACGAGGACATTCCGTAACGCACTCCGACCGAGGTTCTCCAGATCGAAATGGACCGGAACGTACGCATCTTCCCGGAGCCTGGAGCGCGGCGTGGACTCCAGTTGGTCTCCGACGACGTACAACTCAACGCGAGGGACCTTATGCTCGGAACTAGAGCAGAGCCACACGCCCAGTAAAGGTTCCGTCTCCAGTTCGTAAGCGGCGTTCGACACCCGCAGTGTTTCGCCGGCCTTACGCGCGGCCTCGTATGCGGCAATGAACGCAGCTGCTGTGATAAAGCACAACATCCACGTCGCCATTGCCGCGGAGCAATCGGAGCGTGCTAGTAGGCAATTGCCAAGGTTCGCGTGAGTTCGCGCGACGAAGACGATCGCAGCAGCGCCAAAGAACAACGCAACCAGGAGCACCGCCCACACGGCGCTTCGGGTGCCAGGAAATCCACTGTCGGCTTCCTTGCGGTCAGTTGTAGGTTGCGGAGCGGAAGTTGGCCCAGTACTGGGCCGCTGGCGGGCGCTCCAGCGCTTCAAGAAGCCGAAGCGGGAAGTCGATTTTCGGGGCTCGCTCCGCATCCATGATCTCCAGGATTAGTTCGTCGCCCTGCGCCCCGGCGGCATGGACGCCGAGAGGCATGAGGACTTCATCGAACGCGGCCTGTTCGGCGGGCTCAAGTGCACGGATGGGGATGCTTACGAGCGTGGCGGTCATCTGTGGAGGTTCCTACCCGTAAGAACGAACCCAGCATCTCGATGGTGCCTGGCGGCCAGCGCGATCATCGTCGGCTCCTTCGTGGTGGTTGCTTGGCTTCCTTGCGTCGACCGACTGGTTTCCTGAAATGGTGCTCTGCTGAGGTTTTCGGCTGATCGGGCCTCACTCCGCAGGCCGAGCCGACTCGCGGACAGGGCTTCGTCGGTCGACTGCTACGATGCTCGGAGGGCGCGGTAGAGCGTGCTGCGACCGCACCGGAGGCTTCGCGCGACGACGTTCGCAGACGTTCCCGCGTCGAGTTCGCGTCGCGCGAGCGCGACCTGCGACGGTGTGAGAACGGGCTTACGTCCTACGCGTTCACCGCGGCGCTTCTTCGCCGCAAGTCGCTCCATCGTGCGCTCTGCGATCATCGCTCTCTCATATTCACTGAGCGCTCCAAAGATCCCGAACAGCATCCGGCCGGCGGCTGTCGTCGTGTCGATGCTCTCGCGCAGCGACCGAAGGTGCGCGCCCCGTTCGCGCAGGCCGTCAACAACGCGAACGAGGTCTGAGAGGTCGCGCCCGAGACGATCGAGCGCCACGACGGCGAGCGCGTCCCCGGCCTGCAACTCGGCCAGCGCGGCCGACAGGCCGTCGCGGTCACGCTGCGCGCCACTCACGCCCTCGTCAGCGTAGACGGCCGCGACCCCGATCGCGCGGAGTGCATCGACCTGCTGCTCGACCGTCTGCGAGGTCTTGCTGACGCGAACGTAGCCGATGATGCGATTCGGGACGA
Source organism: Vulcanimicrobiota bacterium (assembly GCA_003140215.1). Lineage (GTDB taxonomy): Bacteria > Vulcanimicrobiota > Vulcanimicrobiia > Vulcanimicrobiales > Vulcanimicrobiaceae > Vulcanimicrobium > Vulcanimicrobium beijerinckii. Next base: position 1,546,301 of record PLJL01000004.1, read on the forward strand.
CGTTTCGGGACTCTCGGAACACCGGCACGACGCGGGCGGTCCCGTTTCCCGCAATCGCTCGGTTTCGGGACGGGCGTTTCGGTGCGCGAGGCGCGGCTTTGCGCGCGGGGAATAGGTCCGGGGTCGCCATGAGCTCATACCTCATCGGTGACGGGGACCGTCGGCGTTACGCGCCGGCGGTCCTGCTTTGTTGTGAGACAGGTTTCGGGACGACGGTACGCTTAAACGGGGGGCGCGTCAAGTGGAACGCGCGTTTCGCCTACGCGCTGGTTAGATAGGTCAATGTGCGAAGCCCGATTCGCTATCAGCCTGTTTCGCTGTCACAACATGCACGGTGTTGTCAACATACGCTTGCAGTGGATGCGTCGAGTCGATCTCTAACTCGTGCCCCTTCACCCAATTGTGCGTAAAAAGGCCAATCGGGCCAAGAAGCGCCCACGAGAGGATCGTCATGGTCGAGGAGACGCCTGACTTATTTTCGCCCTCGTTGGTCTTTCTGTTGCTACTCAGCCGCACTTTCTCGCCGCTGACCGCGTACACCCAATTTATCTGCACGCCGAGACTCCCCGCGTGTCCATGCGATCCGGCTCTTTCAACCGCTAGCACTTCGCCCTGACCACCAGCGTCCTTAGCAATCACGATATACCCGTCGATCACGACATTCGCAGCGGCTTTCAGGCCAAACGTATCGCCGACTTTGGCGGTTCCCGATGAGATTTTATCCGTCAACGCAACCGTGACCGAAGTCCCGCCTGGGACGGTTATCACGTGGGCACCGGCCGGCAAAGGCGAGGATGACGACTCTGGGGATGCCGCCGGCAGCGGCGAGGCCGATGGTAGCGGCTGCGCTTCGAGCGCGCCGTGGCACAGGACGACGCTCGCGAATGCGACCAGCACCCCAAGGCCAGGTTTGATCTTCATAGACACCCTTTCCACGATGCGCCACGACAGCGCTGAAAGTGCTTGGTGCTCCGGTGGCACTTGGCACTCGGCCTGCGGGGCGTTCGAAAGATTTACGGCTCGGGCCTTATGCGGTCGGGGCAAGCCGCCCGCGATGCGGCGGCCGGTCGGTACGTGGGACGCGAGCGTTTTAGGGGCGCAGGCCGAGCGCGGAAGGCCTGGTGGCCGTGAAGTTCATTGCGTCGGCCGCCGAGCTCGCCACGCGCCACCGGATCGTGCGGAACGGGCATCTTTGCATGGCGGAGCTGCAATCGGAGGCGATTCCGTGACCTACAAGGCCCCTCTGCGTCGATGGGCTGATACCTGATACGTCCGCGGAGCGTTCCGTCACTGCTACGGCCAAAACGCGTGGCACGGGCCGAGCCTCGGCAAACGACGAAGGCCCGACTGACCGACGAGGAGGACGTCGCCCGCATCCTGTACGCGGCGTGGCTCACGCGGGTTCTCGGAGGTGTCGATGACCATTCAGGGCATTACCGGTCCCGGCGAAGCCGAGCTTCCGAAGTTCGTCAGCTCGTACTACGAGCAGCTCAAGGCTGACTACGACGCGGCGCACATTCCGCTCCAGATTCCGCTCAAGAGCCCCGCCACGTGGGACGGCTTGTACCGGCTTGAGATGGCGACGCTGCACGCGCGAACGGGCGCGGACCTGCGGCGCTCGGCGTGGCTCGTGCGGCTTCGCTTCCGCAACGTCGCCGGCGAGGCCGCGTACACGAGCTATCTCGCCTCGTTGCCGCCCGATCCCGCGACCGCGGCCGAGGACCTACTGACGGGCGATTTGATAAACCTGTTACGCAGAACGTATTATTTGATCGCGCTCGCGCCGTCGAGTGAAGCGATTCGACACACGCTGCTCATGGGCGCCGCTGCGATGGGAGTCCTGTGCCTCGTCGCAGTGGTTGCGGTCGTGTCGGTCGTCAAGCCGGAGAACGTCGGGATTTATCAGCTCGTCCTCCTTGCAGGGGCGATCGGCGGGACGATGAGTCTCGTGCAGCGCGTGCAGTCGCTGCCCGAAGCGGACCCCTTACTGTTCCGCTTGAGCGGAGCCACGACCATCGTCCAAAGCCTGATCATCCCGCCGCTCACCGGATCGATCTTTGCCGGCCTGCTGTTGTTGATCTTCGCGTCGGGCGTACTTTCGGGCGACTTTTTCCCGAAGTTCATCGTCCCGCCAGCGGACGCGCTCGGCGTCGGATTCGCCACGTTCTACTCTCACACCGCACCCGAAAGCGGCAAAGCATACGCGCTCATGATCGTCTGGGCGTTCATCGCCGGTTTTGCCGAGCGCTTCGTTCCGGATACGATCAACCGGCTCACCGCGCAGCGCTCGACTGATCGCAAGGACGCATCCGCAATCCGCTCGCTGTAGCCCGCTCAGAGGCCGCATCATGCCGCCACGTCCTGGTCGGCATCTTCCGCGCGACCCGCCGCACGGTTCAGGAACGCGACCGCGTCGGTGGCCCGAGCGCCTGCGGTCCAGATCGCTTGCGCGTCGCCTCCGAGGATCGCGGCCCAATGGCCGATGTATTCGGGGTGCTGAAGTTTGCCGGGGATCGCGAGCGCCGCGCACAGGAACGCGGCCGAAAGTTTGGCGACAAGCTCCTCGAAGGCGTAGGCGTTATCACCGAAGCGCTTTCCGAACGTGCGATCAAGCCGGGCCTTCGCGCCCGTCCAATGCGCGTGCTCGTGCAGCGCGGTGCCGTAGTACGAGGCGGCGTCGGCGAAGGCGTCGCGCTCGGGGAGCACGATCACGTCGAGGCCCGGCGCGTAGTAGGAGGCGTCGCCTCCGTGGCGGATCGTCGCGCCCACGTCGTGCAAGAACGCGTCCACGTCCGCGAGGCGTTCCACCTCCGGGCGCGGTTCGGGGATCGCGCGCAGCGGAAGCCCGTCCACCTGCGCGACGTTGAAGACCGTGTAGGACTTGAGGAACGGGACGCGGCGAGCGTCGCCGTTGCGGTCTGTTTCCGTTTTGGACTCGAACGCGGAAACGAAGAAGATCGGCGCACCGTGCTCGCCCTTGCGAACGCACCCGCCCAGGTCGCGCGCCTGCTTGAACGTGACCCACTCGGCTGTCGGGTATGCGAGCGCGGTCTGAGCCATCCAGAGCGCTAGGACGTTCGCGCCGTTGTAGTGCTTCTTCGAGACGATGTTGCTCGGCAGATCGGAAATCCCGGTCGTTGCCCAAGGACGCACCCAGGGCGCTACCCCGCGTTCCAGGTCGGCGACGATGGCAGCGGTGAGCGCTGCGTGCTTCTCTGCGGTGCGCTCGTTCATCGCGCGAACCCTCGCACGACAGCAACGGCGCGAGCGCGTCGGCCGCGCACGATCACGCCGCACGTCACGCGCGCGGTCATGCGGCACGCGACGAGAACGGGTGAACCGTTCCCGAAACCGACCGGTTGCGAGAACCGAGACGCGCCCGGTAGAACGTGGGGCGCGGGCGTCCCGGAACGTCGTCCCGGAATCGCGGAGAGGGCCGCGCCTTGCGCGGCGGAAAGAATGGCGATAGGTCCCATTAGCAGATAACTCCTGTTGGTGGGGCTCAGGGGTCCCGCGTGTTATCAGCGCGCGGGGCTCCGTCTATGCGGTGTTGAGGTTAGGTGATTCGCGCCTTCCGTTGGCGCTCTCGCTTTTGCTCGGCGAGTACGAGTCCGTCAACGATGATTCCGGGCGATACTCCCTCGGGCTTCGTGCGAGCGATCAGCCACGCGACCGTATCTGGTGCGAGGCTCAGGGTACGCGTCGTCCGGGGCTCTGCGCCCAATCGCGGGCGCCCTCCGGGGTGCGGTGCTTTCTTCTTCGTCGTCATGCGGTCTGTATCCTGTAGGAAACTAAGAGAATCCTACAGGATACGGTCACGGTTCGCAAGGGGGCCCCGCATCGAACAAGGGGAGCCCGTCCGCGCTCGGCGCCGGGGCCACGATCTCCGCTCGCTCCTGCGCGACCGAACGGCCGGACGCGAGCGCGGCGAGCTGCGCGGCGTAGTCCAACAGGTTCGGCGATTCGGCCGGCGGATCAGCGCGAAGCCCCGGCAACCGGGCCTCGCGTCCGAACAGGTCGCGCCCGTTCACGCTACGCCCTGCTTGCGCTTCGCCCGTGCGACGCGAGCGCGTTCGAGGCGTGCCCGCTTCTTGCGACGGGCGACGAGGCGCACGTTGGCGCTACGCTGGCAACCGCCGCAGGTTGCTTTCCCGCCCTCCGTGGCGGTCCGACAACACACAATGCAACGGCCGTTCGCGCGGGCCACCTCGCGCCGCACGTTCGCGCGGTCGCGCTTGCGTTCGAGTCTTGCTTCGCGCTGCGCCGGGGCGTCCGGGTCGCGCCCGGTGCGCCCTTGCGCTTCCCATGCCGTTCGCACCGCACCGCGCTCGCACGCGCACAACAGCGCGTCGGCGTCATCGTGCGAAACCCGGACGCCGATAGCGAGGAGCGCTTTCCGTAGCGCGGTCGCGTCGGAGAGGGTCAGACCCTCGGCCGCGCGCCCCGGGTCCGTCGCGTTCCAGAAGCCCCCGCGCTCGGCATACCGCGCTCCCTCTCCGTCGCCCAGCGCGTCCGCTTCGTCAAGGAAAAACCCCTCGTCCCGGTAGGCGTTCCCGATCGCGCGGCGTTCGGCAACGACCTCGCACACGATGAACGCGACGCGCGAGGGAAGGGTCACGAACCCGTCGGCGTCCAGCGTGACCAGGGAGGCGCGCGAGGCGCCCCGCTCGGCCGCTACCGAATCACGCATCCCCGACGCGCTCGCGGCCGTCGCGCTTGCTTGCGCGACCTGTTCAGGATCAGCGCGACGAGAGGAAGCAGACATCGAGATAACTCCTCGAAGGTGCGCTCGTCCGGAGGGCGTTATCAGCACCGCGCCGGGGAGCAAGGGGCCTAGGAGTATCCTACAGGAAACCTAGCAGGAAAGCAAGGGTTTCCTACAGGAATCAACTGACACAGAGCGGGCGCCGAACGCCTCCATTCGGGAGCCCGCCGCCTGGGCCGCGCACAGAGTACACAACGCGACGCCACGCGATGGCCGTACAGGACAGGCACAGAGTACAAGGGCCCCGCCTCCCGAGCGGCCGCGCCGGACGCGACAGGCGGCTACGCATGGCCGCCACAACGGCCGCCGATCACCCTCCCGCCGACGCGCGCCTTGTACTCTGTGTCGCTGTCCGTTCTCTCGTTAGCCCGACGCGAGCCCGGCAACCCCCTGGCACCCCGGGGCGCACGCGCGCGACCTTCCAACCGACCCCGCAGCCGCGTAGACACCGAAAAAATCCAAAAGAAAAAGCTTCGGATACAGCGAGCGGCGCGACGTGGGATCTGAACCCGCCCGCGCCGGTCGGCTCAAAAGCCCCCTCGGTGCCCCAAACGCGGTCACCCGAAGCGTCGGCCCCTGCGGTCAAGGTGGGAAACGACAAGCCCTCGTCCAACGCATCCGCCATCTTGGGGACGTCGGGTGAAGGCCGCCAGCGAGCGCTTCAGCGCCACGATTCAATGACAAGGGGCGCCGACTCATGGGGAGATTGACCACGCTCTTCGTCGCAGCATCGATTCTTTTTGCATCGACGCTTTGCGCCTCTCGATCAGATTCGGCTCCCGCCGAGCAGCCACCGTGCAAATCGGCGAATATTGATTTTGCGCTTGCGAAGACGCAAGCACTTCATTCAGCGATGTGGGACCATCCGACCCATGGTCCCGCTTTCTTTAAGGCACAAGCCGCACGCCTATACGACTTGATTCCCAAATGTGACACTCTAGAGGAACGTGCGAACCTGAACGATGTGCAGATCACCAAATACAGCGCCATTGCACTTCTCGGCTACTGTGACATCGCTATTTCAATGACCGCGGCCCGATTCTATCAATTTGCTCGCGACTCACTGTCGGCTTGCCTAAACAACCTCAATAAGACGCACGCAGTAGCCATAGCGCGGAAATGGACAAAGTTTCTCGAATACGAGAGCCGATTTGGACCGCTGCTAAAGCAAACGGATCAGCTTCTAACCGAGAAGGGATACCCGCCCAGATGACGTGGCGCCGTTCCCGCGACGCATAGCAGCGACAACGCCAAATCTGAAGCGCCGCGGCCGTCAGATGACGGCTCTTTCGCCGCCTCGTCTTGAAAACAGCGCGAGGACGTATCAGACCCTTCGCCCGAGCGATTATTGTGCATTCGGTCAATCAGCGAACGGAGGCAGTCAGCGTGGTAGTTCGTGAGTAGCACGTTGCAGAGGGATGTCGTACGAAACGATAGTCCTCGGAAGCTCTTACGAGACGATAAGCTGAATCGCGCACCGTTCGCAAGAAGCTTAGCAAAGCGAATCAGCGACTACCCTTCCGAGGAAAGCCTCATTGTAGGCCTCGTGGGCCCGTGGGGTTCGGGTAAGTCATCCGTAATCAACATGATGCTAGAAGAGTATCGCAATCTCCAGGGAGCTGAAGAGACAATCACTATCGAGTACAATCCTTGGAGAATTCCCGAAGGCAGTCAACTGTCTGCTCATTTTCTCTCAGCCCTTTCGCAGGGGCTCGGGAGGCGGAACAACTCAGATCTCCTTAAGAAGGCAGCCGGCCGACTTAACAAGATCGCGGCCACCCTGCGCGTGTTAAAGTATGTGCCACACGTCGGCGAGCAAGCCAGCAGCCTAGAACGAGCGGTGAGAGTCGCCTCTGAGCAGACAGAAAAACTCGCCGAAGACGTCGGTACGCTTGACGCGTTGCGGGCGGAGGTCTCCGGCTACCTGACCCAAGAGCACCGCCGCATACTAGTAACACTTGACGACATCGATCGGCTTGAGCCTGACGAGGCTCGTCAAATGCTACGGCTCGTTAAAGCGTTTGGCGACCTTCCGTTCGTGACGTACGTCGTCGCTTACGATCGCAGTGCACTCCTCAGGGCTTTGGACAACGCAAATCCGAAGGTCGGCGCCCTCTATCTTGAAAAAGTCGTCACTTTTCAGGTCGACCTTCCCCCGGTTGAGGAGAGCCTGCTCGATGATCTGTTTTTGTCAGATCTCAAGGCGGTCCTCATGAAGCCTCGGCCGCCTCACATCGACGAGCAACGTATTCTCGAACTCTATACCGAGGCAGTGCGAAGGTACGTCAAGACTCCACGCGACATGAACCGCCTGCTGAATGCATTCTTCTTCGCGTACGGGGCATTGCGAAAGGACGTGGATATCGGGGACCTCCTGGGACTCGTAACGCTGCAGCTTTTCGAGCCGTCTGTGGTTGACTCGATCTTGAGGGACCCGTCGCTTTATGCTGACACGATCATGGCAATTGTTCGAGGCGATCAGCGTAGGCCGAGCGAGAACAAATCAAGGCTTGAGGCCGAGCTGGACATGTGCAAGCCTAAGGACAAAGGGGCCGCGTTGGAGGTCTTGCGGCACCTGTTTCCGAGAGTTGAAAATGCGTATCGTGCGGTCGGCTACAGCATCTCTACGGATGACGCCGAACGCGCCTGCCGAATTTCTGCTGATAAGACGTTCGCGAGATATTTTCTTCGGACAGTAACGTCAGTAGAGCTATCTAGGGCAGGCTTTGAAAGCATCCTTGATCTCGCCAAAGGCGAGGCGACGTCGGACCTGTTGGCCCGTCTAGACGTGCTAGGGGCTGACCGCGCCGGCAGCTTTATCGAGCTTGCTGGGCAGCAAGCCGATTTCCGCCAGATGACCGAACACGAGTGCCGATTACTCCTACGAAACGCCTTCGAGATTGGCGGTCATGTGTTTCCCGGGAATGTGTGCTTACCGTTTGACTCAATGGGACATGGTGTCATCACTGTGGTGCGGGCCGTTTTGCGACCTTACGAGCCGAGCCCGGACGTGTGGACTGAGACCTTGGTACAGGCTATGCGTGACGCCCCCAGCGCGTTCAGCCCGATGGTCGCGTGCGCGCACTACGTTGCACGTCGAAGAGAGGGCAGCGATTCGGGAATCTACGCGATGCTCTCTGAGGAACACTTTGCTCAGATAAGAGCAGCAGCAGTAACATCGGCAGAACTTGCGCTGCGCCAAGGTCGGCTTAAATCTGACCCGCAGCTCTTCGCGACTTTGTCCTATCTAAAGCAGTTCGATAGTAGCGTAGCCGAGCGCGTCGCCGACGAGGCCGCGTCCGATGTGGAGGTTGCGATGGCAATGCTCACTTCATCTAAGGTAATAAGTAGCCAGTTCACGGGCTGGCTTATCGAAGCTCCCGGGGCGTACTGGTCAGGACGGGTGCGTGACCTCTTGGGCGGCGACCGCTTCCTCAGAATGACGACATTGATCGGAGATCTTGCGCTGACCGACGAAACAGCGCGCGCGGCGCTAACGGCATTTCTGCGCGACGTGGACCGCGATCCGACGCGTCACTACGACGATGACACGGCTGAGTAGGTCGCCGAGCTTTGGTTTGCGGTCTCCCCTGTTGCTTCGCGCGGGTCCGACTCTAACAACTCGTTGCAGAGTGAACCCTGCTCGCGAACCCGAGCATTCGTTGCAAGTCACGCACGAAGTCGGGTGGATCATGGCCGGCGGTAGGCGCGCGTTTCAGCGCCCAGCGCTGCCCTTTCGTCGCCTCGTCTTGCAACGGCCGCGAGGACGCAGGAGCGTATCCGTCCTCGCGTTGTCGTCTTGCTAGCCGATGATCGGGAGACTATGTTCGTCGGTCGCGGTGCCGCTCTGCCACGGCGGCCGGATTGTAGGCTTCTCGATGAGGTCGAACACATCACGGCGGATGACGGTGCGCCGGGCGCGCGCTTCGGCGCGCCGCTTCTTGCGCGTCGTCTCTGTCGGTCTGCTCGCGAGGCGAGGTGTGACCGACGGGACGCCGAGAAAGGCGAAGCCGTCGAGCGTGACCATCCAGGCGCGGCGCTCAAGTTGAACGAGCCCAGCGTGCGACAACGAACGCAAGTCGCGCCAAACCGTCCAGCGCGAGCCGCGCCCGACGTGCTGGGCGAGCTCGGGCGCCGTCGGCAACCAGCCCCTCTTCTCTACGAACGTTGCGATCTTCCCCAGCAAAAAGCGCGCGCGGCCGGCGGGCTTCTTCGGCTTACGGACCGCTCTCATGCGTCGTCTGTTCGTTGTAGAGGCTTGCGCGCTGACTCACGTTGACGCTTTCGGTCGGTGAAAAGTGCTCCAACCACGGCGCGCCGCAACGCCGACACCGCGCGCCCGACTTGCCGATGTGAAAGGGGCAGGTGCCAATCGCTGGTGGCCACCGACCGAAGCGAAGCAGACGCTGCGCCGCAACAAGTGCGTCCGCGGCATTCGCAAGGGACGACGTCGCCGAGCGGAACGAGAGTGCCGTCTCGCGGCGAAGCAGTTCGGCGATGACCTCAGTCTTGAGCGAACGAATCAGCGGCACGACGGCTTCCACCGCTTCGGCCGGGGCGCGCACACGCACGCTATCCGTACCGACCAGGGTGACCTCGGCGCCGAGCGCCTGAGCGCGTGCGATGACGGCCGCGGCAGTCATAGGAGGACCTCAACGATGTCGGTGGCCTCATTCGTGCCGTTCGTGCCAGCATTGTATGCGTGGCGCGAATGGAGCTCCATGGCGCGAATGGAGGGCTCGGCGGGAGGGGGCGACCAGATGCTCCCGTCACCGAAGCCGCGACGCTCCATGATGACCCCGAGTCGTCCCGCTGCGCGCTGGAGCGTGCGTCGCGGAATCCCCGCGCGGTTCGCCGCCGCGAACACATCCTTCGCGGGCAGCGGGCGATCGAGGTGTCCGCGCAGCCATTCTTCGGCGACGTCGCGATCATCGACGTCCTCCGGCACGCGCGACCGATCGAGGTCATCGGCGCGCACGCCCTCGGCGACCTCCAGCCAGCGGACGCGGCCGATCGGCTGCGCGAAGCCGTCGATCGCCGAGCCCTCGATTGCAAACGCGAGGGTAGGTCCCGTCTCGCCAACGTTGGAGCCGGCGTGCGCGAATAAGCGGCGCTGACCGCTATCGTCGCCCCGGTCAAGCGCGACGGATATCGTCGACCGCGCGAGCGAGGCGTAGCCGACGCTTCCAATCCCGCGGTGCAGCGCGTGGGCGTCGCTCTTGCGCGTGTGGCGGAGCATGACCGTGCCGATGTTGAGGTCGCGGACCATACCAACGACCGGAAGCATAACGCGGTACGCCTCGGCGTAGTCGTTGCCGTCGGCGACCCCCAAGACCCCAAAGCTGCCGTCGATCATCAGCAACTGAACGCTTTGCTCACCGAGGCGCGCGGCCAGCGCATCGAGGTCGCGGAGGAACGAGGGGACGCATCCCTCGCCGGTCGCCGCATCCCGGACCCGGACGATCAATACCCGGTCGAGCGTAGCACCTGCGGCGATCAAGCGGGGGATTATAGTGCGGTCTGGCGAGTCCTCGCAGGTCAGAATCGCGGCGCGCTGCGCCAAGATTGGCTCGTCGGTGAGCGGATGTCTTTCGCCGCGCGTTCCGCGAGCAATGACGTCGAGCGCAGCCATCGTCTTGCCGCTCTTCGTGGTGCCCTCGATCCACGTAACCTCGCCTCGTGGGACGTACGGGCCTAGCACGTAGGTCGTCTCGACCGGCACGATCGTCGAGGCGGAGATGAGGTCTACGGTGCGCGTTTCGCTCGCCGCAGATTTCTGCTCTTGCAGGACCGCGGACTCAGGTTGCGCTTCTGCACGATTGCGGTCGCGGTGCGTCACGCTGATGCTGCGGCCTCGGTGAGGCGCTCCTGCACATAGCGTTGCGCCTCGCTATACGGGAGTCGTTTCCCTCGCACGCCGATGCAAATTTCGCGTAGATCACCCTTGCCAACGAGGACCTTGTACTGCGAGAGCTTGATCCCGAGCAACCCGCACGCCTCGTCTCGTGTAAGGAGCAGCCGCTGGGGGAGCTCAGTAGTAGTCACCATGACCCTTAGTGTCTCTCGTGAGCTTGACGCCGGGAAGACAGATCATGTACACTAACATGGGAGTTTAAGTGTATGACGCGTCCGGTTGAACCGGGATTCACTGCCAGTCAGGCGAGGGTGTTTCGCGAGAAATTCCGCGCGTGCCGAGAGGCTCTTCGCGCGACGAACGCCGACATTGGGACAGCTCTCGACAAGTACGCGGCCAAGCACGCGAAAGCGCTGGGCGGGCGCGGCGACGGAACCCGAGCGGTGACGAGTGCGCTTGCACGCGCGCGGGTGAAGCTCACTCATCGCACGGCGCGTCGCCTCGTCGTCGGGCTGTTCCTCTCGGAGCCGGCGCGGCAATCGGAGCATGAGCCAAAGTGTTTCAAACGTGAAAAGGGCGGTTTCAACGAACTCGCGGACCTGCTCTACGGGTTTGGAGCGTGGCGCGATGCGCGTCGCGAGCTCCCCGTCTTCATTCCGCTCGACGTGGCCGATAAGTTCGCCGAATGGCTTGCGGCCGCCGCCGTCGAGCACGGTAACGGCATCGGCGACGGGAAACGTGCCGTGCTCGCGAGGGCGCTACGGCAAAGCCTCCGGGCGCAGGCTCCCTTGATGGCGCGTTCATGGTGCGACGTGGCGCTGAAAACGAGGGTTGCTCGCAAGCCAGGGGCACCGGACGTCATTGAGGGCTTGGCGCAAATAGGCTTCGGCGATAGGTCTATCCCGCCAGGAAGAGAGTCGTCGTCATTCGGTCCTGAGCTCGCGGTCCTCCATCGCGAGCGGCCGGAGTTAACGCAAGGCATGATCCTGCCCCAAACGAGCGGCGAGGATCGTAAACGGATGGCCGACGCGCTCAAGAAAACGATTGCCGCCGCTCAAAGCAACGTCGTGATTCGACTGCGAAAAAGGAGCAAGTCATGAGTGTCTATGTAAAGCCGTGCGCTGATTGCCGAAGGAGTCGGCGGGCGAAGACGACGCCGGCGCGTAAACGGAAGGTTTGCCCCGACTGCCGATGGATCGCGATCGCACCGCCCTCGCTCGCTCGCAAAAGTCTCGGCGTGTTCGGCACTAAGCGCGAGGCGGAGAGCGCGGTAAACGAGGCGGTCCTCAACGCTGAAAGAGGAATCGACCTCGCGCCGTCACGCGTCACCGTAAAGGAACTGCTTGATCGTTATCTTGCCGATCGCGAGAGCCTCGGCCGTGGCGCCAAGACGATGGACGAGTATCGACGTTTCAATGCGCTATACATCGAGCCGCGTCTTGGCAGCGTTGCTGTGGCCAAGCTGCGGCCGGGTCACGTCTCCGAATGGATCGCGACACTCCTCAAGGAGGGCGGACTCGTCCTCAAAAACGCGGAGAAGGGTCGCGTACTCTCACCCAAGACCGTGCGGCACGCATTTGCGCTGCTGAGCGGAGCATTTTCTTGGGGAACGCGCGTGCAGCTCGTCGCACGCAACGTCTGCGAGTTGGTCTCGGCGCCAAGCGTCCGCCCATCGGAAGCGAAGGCGTTGACCTCGGACGAGATAACCCGCCTGCTCTTCGTCTCGCGCGGGTCGCGCTGGGGGGCCTTCGTGACGCTTGCGCTGACGCTTGGTGCTCGTCGTGGCGAGATGTGCGGCTTGAATTGGGAGCACGTCGACCTCGAAGTCGGCCGGTTGACGATCCGGCAGTCGATCTCCCAAATCAAGGGCTCCGTGACGGTGAAGGGCACGAAATCGGGCCGGTCGCGGGTTCTCCCCATTTCGCGCATGGCGATCGAGGCTTTGAAGACGCAGAAGGCTCTGCAAGCCGAGGATCGGATGCGTGCTGGCGCGCTCTACCGCGACGAGGGCGCATTGTTCACCGACGAGCTTGGGCATCGGCTCACGCCCAGGGCTGCGACCAACGCCTTCGCCCGGCTCGCCGTCAAGGCCGGCATCTCGACCACGCGGCTGCACGATACGCGGCACACAGCCGCGACCGCGATGCTCTCGAACGGCGTCGATCCGACGACCGCCGCGGCGATCCTCGGGCACAGCAGTCCAACCGTCACGTTGCAGATTTATTCGCATCTCGTCCCCGGTGCGCAACGCGGCGCGCTCGATCGCCTGGGGGAGCACATCGAGGCTCTTGCGGCGACCGACTGCAACCAAATTGCAACCACGCGCCGATTGGCAAAGAAGAAAGCCCGCCGTAGCGGGCTTCCAATGGTTGCGGGGACAGGATTTGAACCTGTGACCTTCGGGTTATGAGCCCGACGAGCTACCGGACTGCTCCACCCCGCGCAACGACGGTTATCTTACGAGACCGTAGAAACCTTGTCAAACATGATCGACCTGCTCGCCTTGCCCAAAGTGCAGCTGCATTGCCACCTCGAGGGGACCGTGCGGGCCGAGACGTTCCGCGCCCTGGCGCGCAAGTACGGCGTGGAGCTGGGCGAGCGAGCAAGCCCGGATAGGACCTACGCCTTCGAAACGTTCGGCGAATTCTTGCTGCTGTTCGCGAAGGTCACCGAGACGCTGCGCGAGCCGGCGGATTTCGCGCAGGTCGCGCGCGACTACGTCGTCGATGCGGCGGCGCAGGGTGTGCGCTACGCCGAGGTCTTCATCTCGCCGTCGGTGTGGACGTTCTTTCACCCCGAGCTCGACGTGCGCGCGGCGGTTGAGGCGATCCGTGAGGCGCTCGACGACGCCGGCCGGCCGCTGGGGATCGAGGTCGCACTGATCGCCGATCTGACCCGCAATTTCGGCGCCGAGCGCGCCGAGGCGGTCGCGCGCAGTGCCGTTGCGCTCCGGCCGTACGGCGTGATCGGCGTCGGCTTGGGCGGCGACGAGGCGCGTTTCCCGCCGGAGCTCTACGCGCGGGCGTTCGCGATCGCTCGGGACGGGGGACTGTACGGTGTCGCCCACGCGGGCGAGGCGGCCGGGCCCCAGAGCGTGCGGGCCGCCGTGGAACTGCTCGGCGCGCAACGGATCGGGCACGGCGTCCGGGCGATCGAAGATCCCGCGGTCGTCGCGCTCCTGGCCGAGCGCCGGATCCCGCTCGAGGTCTGCCCCACGTCGAACCGCCTGACCGGCGCGGCGCCGGCCGGCGCGATCCATCCGCTGGGGGCGCTCGATGCCGCCGGATGCGTCGTCACGATCGACGCCGACGACCCGGCCCTGTTCGGGACGACCCTGCTCGACGAGTACCGTTTCGTCGCCGCCACCTTCGGTCAGGACGCCATCCTGCGCTTTGCACGCAACGCGATCGATGCGTCGTTCGCCGCCCCGGCGCTCAAGGCGCGGCTGCACGCCGAGTTCGACCGATCCCGGAACTCCGTCCCCGCGGGTCGAAGTCGATAGGACGATGCCCGGTCACACCCATTTCGACGAGTCGACCGAGGAGTATCTCGAAGCCGTCTACCGCTTGGAGCGCGAGGGTCCCGGCGTCAGCACGTCCGGGCTGGCCGCCGATCTCGGGGTTGCGCCGGCCTCGGTCTCGGGGATGCTCAAGAAGCTCGCCGCCGACGGTTACCTGACGTACGAGGCGCGCGGTCAGGCCAAGCTGACCGAGAACGGCCTGCGCGTTGCGGTGCGCGTGATTCGCCGCAATCGCTTGGCCGAGGTGTTTCTGCAAGACGTTCTGGGGATGCCGTGGGACGAAGTCCACGAAGAAGCGTGCCGGCTCGAGCACGCGATTTCCGAACGGGTCGAGGCGCGGCTCGTCGCTCTGCTGGGCGATCCCAAAGTCTGTCCGCACGGGCTGCCGATCCCACCGGCTGATCTGAGCGCGCCCGAACGCGTGGGGCTGCGCCTCGCCGACGCCAAGGCCGGCACGACCGTGCGCGTCGTCGAGGTGGTCGAGGACGTGCCCGAGACGTTGCGCTATCTCGACCACATCGGCTTGCGGCCGGGAGCGACGATCGACGTGGTCGAGCGCGGCCCGCTGGGCGGTCCCATCACCGTCGAAGGCTCGAGCGGACGCACGGCGATCTCGATCGAGCTCGCGCGGCTGATCGCGATCTCGACGGAGGCGAGCCCGGCGCTGTCCGCGTGAAGCTGACCCCGGTTCTCATCGCCGCCAACGTCGTCGCGTTCCTGTGGCAGCTCACGACGCTCGGCGGCATCGACTACGACCACGGATGGCTCGTCCCCGCAGCCGTGCTGCAGCACGGCGAATGGTGGCGCATCTTCAGCTCCGCATTCTTGCACGGCAGCATCCCGCACATCGGCCTGAACATGCTCGCGCTGTATTTCCTGGGCACCGACGTCGAGCGCGTGTACGGCACGCTGCGCTATGCGCTGATCTACCTGCTCGCGACGATCGGCTCGGGGCTGGCGGTCGTGTACTTCAGTGCGCCCGACGTGCCGACGCTGGGAGCCAGCGGCGCGATCTTCGGCCTGTTCGGGGCCATCGTGGCCGTCGGCATACGGCTGGGCGCTCGCGGGCGCTCGCTGATCGGACGCGTCCTACCGATCCTGGCGATCAATCTGGTCTTCACGTTCTCCGTCCCGGGGATCTCGGCGGCGGCGCACGTCGGCGGGTTGATCACCGGCTTTCTCGCGGGGCTCGTGCTGTTCATGCTGCCGTCGCGCCAGCGCGACTACGCCTACGCGTACGTGGCCGGTCCGGCCCAGGCTGCTCCGGTGGAGACGATCGAGCAACCGCCCGAAGCAGGTCCGCACGAAGAACCTGACGCGGCGCCGCTCGAGGTGCGCGACCCACGCGAATGAAGCTCGTCGACGACGCCTTCGCGCCCGACGGTCCGATCGCGCGCGCCCTGCCGGGTTTCGAGGCGCGCGACGGACAGGTGCGGATGTCGCGTTTGATCCAGCGCGGCTTCCTGGAAAACGTGCACACGATCGTCGAGGCGGGGACGGGCGTGGGGAAGTCGCTGGCATATCTCGTGCCGGCGTTGCGCGCCGGCGCGCGGGTCGTCGTGTCGACCGGGACGATCGCGCTGCAAGAGCAGCTGGTGCGCAAGGACATCCCGCTCGTCACCGCGGCGCTGGGGATCGAGGCGCGCGTGGTGCTGCTCAAAGGCCGCAACCACTACCTGTGCAAGGCTAAGTTCGAGAAGGAGAGCGGGTCGCGGCTCGTCGCGCCGTCGCTCGCGCTCGAACGGCTGTGGGCGTGGGCCGAACGCACCGAGACCGGCGACCGGGCCGAGCTCGACTTCACCCCGCGCAACGACGACTGGGAGACGCTCGACGCCGACGCGGACGACTGCGTCGGCGAGTATTGCCATCGCTTCGCGGACTGTCACTTCTTCGCCAAACGGGACGCCGCGCGCTTCGCCGACGTCGTGGTGGTCAACCACGCACTGTTCTTCCTCGATCTCGCCAGCGGCGGCGCACTGCTTCCGGCCTACGACTTCGTGATCATCGACGAGGCGCATCAGGCCGAGAAATACGCGACGGCCGCGCTCACCGCGACGCTCTCGCCGGTCTCGGTCAACCGCATGATGCGCAAGCTGCATCGCACCTACGCGGTCCCCGGCGCACACGATGCCGAGCTCGACGAAGGGATGCGGCGGCTGCAGCAGACGCTGGCGCGCGTGCCCGGCGACAAGTATCCGATCGCCGCCAACGAGGGCATCTTCGAGGTGCTCCCGACGCTGCGCGAGTCGTTCTACCGCCTCGAGAACTGGCTGCATGCGAATTGGAAGGACGGCCTACGCAAACCGACCGACAACGAGGCGGAGGCGGAACGGCGGCGCGATCTCGCGCTGCGCGGCATCGCCGCGCACATCGCCACCGTCGACCGCATCGAGAGCGCCGCGTTGCAGGCGACCAGCGGTGCGCTGCCCGCCGACGAGATCGAGGCGGTCGCCTGGGTCGAGCGCGGCGACGGGGGCGAGCGCTACGAGATCAATGCCGCGCCGTTCTCGGTCGCCGACTTCCTGCGCGCGACGCTGTTTGCACGCACCCGCAGCGTGGTGCTCACCAGCGCGACGATCTCCGCCGTGGGGTCGTTCGACTTCCTCAAGAGCTCGCTGGGGATCGACGAGGCCCAGCAACTCGTCGCACCGTCGCCGTTCGACTACGCGAAGCAGGCGCGGCTCTACATCGCCCCGCCACGGCTCAACCCCAAGGCCGCCGACTTTGCACGCCGCGCCGCGCCGCTGATCGAAGAGATCCTCGATCGCAGCGGCGGCCGCGCATTCGTGCTGTTCACCTCGTACGTCCGCTTGCGCGAGGTGTACGCGTTGCTCCGCGAGCGGCTGCCGTTTCCGGTGAAGATGCAGGGCGATTTGCCGCGCACGGCCCTGCTGGACTGGTTTCGTGCGACGCGTAGCGCGGTGCTCTTCGCAACGGGAACGTTTTGGGAGGGGATCGACGTGGTCGGCGACGCGCTGTCATGCGTGGTGATCGATCGGCTGCCGTTTCCGTCGCCCTCGGAGCCGCTGGTCGCCGCGCGCATCGCCGCGCTGGAGGCCCAAGGTCGCTCGGGCTTCGAGCACTACATGATCCCCAGCGCGATCGTGCGGCTCAAACAGGGCTTCGGACGGCTGATCCGGTCGTCCACCGATCGCGGCGTCGTAGCGATCCTCGACGGCCGCGCGACCTCGATGCGGTACGGCGCCACCATCGTCGACGCGTTACCCGGGGCGACCCGCATCGACGACCTCGCGGCGCTCGACGAGCTGTTTCGCAACGGCTAACGCCGCGCGGCGCAAGGGTACGCCGCGCGCGATGCGAAGCGCTTGCAGCCGGCGCGAGAGGGTGCGTTCGAGCGCGCCGACCATGCGGTCGCGCAGCGGCGAAGCAACGAACGGCCGCTCCGCGATCCTCGAGAACGCCAGGCCGGCGGCGATGCCGCTCAGCATCGCTGCCAACGCGAGCGGCGCGCCTGCTAGCGGGGCGTGGTGTTCGACGAACGCGATCACCGGCTCGTGCACCAAGTAGATCCCGTACGATGCGACGCCGACGGCGGCGAGCGCGCGGACTTCGAGCAACCGGCTCAACTGCGGGGTCGCGCCTGCCGCGACGACCAGGGCAAAGGCGGCCAGCTGCCAGACCGGGGTCGTCGTCCAAACCCACGGCGCAATATCGGACCCGCTGGTCGCGACGCCGAGCGCCACCAGGCCGAGCAGCGCCGGCAGCGCCCAGCGGGCCGCCGGCGGGCGACGCACCGCCGCCGCGGCGGCAACGATTCCCAACATGAACGCGGGCAGCGTCAGAAAATCGACCAGGCGCGCGCCCGAGGTGTATGCGACGAGCGCAACGATCGCTACCAGCGCGAACGCGCGCGGCGACACCGTCCACAGCCACAGCACGAGCGGAAAGACGAAGTACCAGCGAAACTCGACCGCGAGCGTCCAGAACGAACCGTTGAGGAAGCGCACGTTGTGGTCGAAGAAGAGCGCCTGCAAGACGACGTCGCCGGCCGAAAAACCGGACTGCGGCATCGACGGCGGAAGCCCCGCCCCCGCCGCCCGCAAGCCGAACGCGAGGACGAGCAGCACGACGATCGTGCAGTAGTAGGGGCCGGTGATCCGGACGATCCGCCGCGCGGCGAAGCGCGCGACATCGAACGTCACCGCGTCGCCGCCGTAAAAACGCTGCAGCGTGGGATAGCTCAGGCAGAAGCCCGACAGGACGAAGAACAGGTCGACGCCGTGCGACCCGTGCCGCAGCGCAAGTCCCAGAAGCGACGACGGATCACCAGCGATCGCCGGGTTGTACTTGGCCGCGTGAAACGCGACAACCGACGCGACGGCGACCGCGCGCAGGCCGTCGATGTACGCGATGCGGTTCAACCGGCGTCAAGTATAGGCCTGGGGCGACTGCCTCGCATGAGCAGTATTGCACACGCCAGCGTCAGCGCGAGCGCGCCCAGGCCGACGACGTTGCGAAAGAAGACCGTGTCGAGCAACGCGGCGGCCGCCGGAAAGGCGATGAGCAAGTAGGCCAAGTCGCGCTGCCTGGACAGGGCATAGGGGATCGACCAGGCCAGGTACCATGGAAAGAGCGCGGCCGCGAGCGCCGGCATGACGAACGCGCCGGTACGCAAGCGTTTGTAGCCGAGCAGTGCCGCAAGCAGGATGACCGCCGCGACGAACGCGGTCAAACCGTGGAGCAGCGCCTCGGGGCCTGTTCGTGAGACGACATGGCGCGTCACCGCCGCCAGATATGGTGCACCGCCCAGCCACCACGAGACCAACGCGGTGAGCGCGACGGCGGCGCCCATGTACGCGTAGCGGGCGGCGGGGCGGCGCACCGCGGTGAAGATCAGCAGACCCAGCACCGCGTAGGGCGCTTTGATCAAGCCGGCCGCAACGATGCAGCCCACCGCGAGCAGTGGTCGTTCGCGCATCAGCAGCGCTGCGCCGGCGGCGACGCACAGCACGGCGAGCATGTCGTTGTGCGCGTTGGCGACGAAGTGCAGCCACAGCGGCGGATTCAATGCCGCGATCGCGAGGACGCGCCCCGGCATGCGCAGCGCCGCCAGCGCCGCGACGAAGCCGGCGTACGACAACAGGCCCAGCACGCGCAAGCTCTCGAGCTTCGCGAGCAGCGTCGGCGCCGGCGCCGCGGTGAGGTGCAGCACCGCGAGCCACCCGGGGCCGTACGGTGCCGGAACCATCGGCGTTCCCCACCAGCGGTTGATCAGCGCGAAGCTGCCGTCGAAGGCGCGGTCGGGCGGCGCGTACGCCGCTCCTCCGAGGAGCGCGTAACCGACGTTGGAGTACATGTCGGCGCTGCTCAGGGCGGGCGCCGCCAGCGCCAGCAGCCCCATCGCCGCCGCCCCGGCGCAGACCCACCGCGTACCCGCTGTGCCCAAGCCGCTGCGGCCCAGCTCTGCGTACAGGCCGGCCAACACCAGCGAGGCGCCGGCGCCCAGGGCCGCCATGGCAGCGCCGGCGAGATCGGCGTGCACGATCACCGGCCCGTCGTCGTGGGCGATCGGCAACGGCAGCATCTGCTCCCAGCCCAAATACGGAACGTGGTGTCGCGCGGCGTAGGCGACCAATGCCAGCTGCGCGGCGAAGATCGCGACCAGCAGCGTCGTGCCCGAGCGCACGCCGATGCGTGGGATGCGTGACACGATGCCCAGCCCGGGGTTGCCGCGCTCGAAGAGCAGGAGCGTCAACCCGATCACGTAGGCCGCAATGGCGAACGACGACACCGCGCGATCTTCGGCCGCACGGGCGGGAGCCCCCGGCGCACGAGCGAAGCCGCGCAGATGCGTCTTCCTATCGTCGTGCTCGCCGCCGTGCTCGCCGCCGCGCCGCTGCCCGCGTCGGCCTGGGGCGCGCAGGGCCATCGCATCGTCAACGGTGCGGCGATCCGCGCGTTGCCCGACACGCTGCCGGCGTTCGTGCGCAGCGCAACGGCACACGACGAGATCGCGTTGCTGGGTCCGGAAGCCGATCGGATCAAAGGCTCGGGTGATCCGCTCGATGACGACGACAACGCCGGACACTACCTCGATGCGCTCGACGACGCCACGGTAGCCGGCGTGGTCAAGCTCTCGGCGCTGCCGAAGGACCGCCAAGACTTCGACACCGCGCTGCGCGCGGTGCACACCGATCAGTACGCTCAGGGCTACCTGCCCTATCAGATCGCCGACGGTTGGGAGCGGATCGTGCGCGATCTCGCGTACTGGCGCGTCGACGTCGTCGGGGAGGCGAAAGCAGCGAGCGCCGAGGAGCGCGCGTTCTTCACCTTCGACCGCACGGTGCGCGAAGCGGTGACGCTGCGCGATATCGGCTACTGGGGACACTTCGTCGCCGACGCGTCGCAGCCGCTGCACGTGAGCGTCCACTTCAACGGCTGGAACCAGTTCGATTTTCGGACCAAGCAGCCGCGCACGCACTATCCCAATCCCGGCGCGTTCTCCGACTCCACCACCATCCACGCGCGCTTCGAGACGGCGCTGGTGCGCGCCGTTGCGACCGAGGACCTCGTCAGCGCCCGCGTCCCCGTGCTCGCGACCTCGACCGATCCGATCCTCGCGCAGGTCGGCGTCTACCTGACCGACAGCGTGAGCAAAGTTCCCGACGTCTACCGGCTCGAGGCGGCCGGCGGCATCGACGCGCACAGCCCGGCCGCGACATCGCTCGTGCTCGACCGCTTGGCTGCGGGTGCCGCGGAGATGCGCAATCTGCTGGTGGAAGCGTGGCAGACCAGTGCCGGCGTGAAGGTCGGGTATCCCGGCGTCGCGGTGCGCGACTTCGAGTCGGGCGCGGTCGTTCCGACCCGCGCCAACGTGGGGTTCGGCGACTAGCACTCCCTCGTCCGGCCACCGGGCGGCCGAGTTTCGAGTTGCCCGCCCCTCGGTACAATCGTTGGTGCAATGCAATCAGGAGCACGCACGTGAAGCACCTCACAGCCATACGCGCGCTTGCTGCGTCGGTCGCGCTCGCCGGTTTGGGCGCCGCGACCCTGGCGGTGAACGCGCAAATGACCGATCCAACGCCCGCGCCGCAGGCACCACCCATGCCGAACCCGGATCGCGTTCCCGCCAGCGATGCCGAGTTCGTGCGCGCGCTGGACCGCGCGAATACGACCGAACTCGACACGGCGAAGTACGTCGTCAATCGTACCAAGGATCCGGCGGTCCACCAGTTCGCCCAGCACATGATCGACGATCACAGCACGACCGCAGTCAAGCTGGAAGCCGTGACCCGCGGCACCAACCTCGCGCCCACCCCGCGCGACGACGGCACCGTGCCGGGGATGGATCGCCGCTTACTCGCGATCCTGCAAGGCGAGAGCGGTACGCAGCTCGACAACGACTTCATGCGGATGCAAGTGCCGATGCACCGGCGTGCCCTCGGATTGCTGCAATGGGAGTCGCAGAATGGGCAGAACAACGGTCTCAAAGCGCTCGCGACGAATCTGATCCCGACGGTACAGCAGCACCTACAGATCGCGCAGAGCTACCTCGCCGCGCACAACCTGTCACCGTTCTCGCCGCCGCCGCCGAACCCGGTTCCCGGAAACGTCAACCCGAACGGCACCGGCACTGGTCCGGCGACGCCCAACAACCCCGCCAACGCACCGAGCGCCGCGCCGCTAGCTCACGCGGCGGGAGTGACGTTCGTCATCCGTAACGGCTGACGGTCGTGGCTGGTGACTCCGCGCCCATCCTGCGAGGATGGGTGCGGAGGAACCTATGGACGATCATGACGCTCCGGCCCGCTTGAGCGGGGTCACCAAGCGCTACGGTACGATCACCGCGCTGCACGAGGTCGCACTGACGCTGCGCGCGGGCGAGACCCTGGCGCTGCTCGGGCCCAACGGCGCCGGGAAGACGACGGCCATTCGCACGCTGCTCGGCATCATCACCCCGGACGCCGGCACCGCGACCTTGTTCGGCCGCGACCCGCGCAGCCCGCGAAACCGTGCGCGCACCGGTGCGATGTTGCAGGTCGCCGGGGTTCCCGCGACCTTGACCGTGAGCGAACACGTGCGGCTGTTCGCATCGTACTACCCGCGCCCGCTACCGCTGGCCGAGACGCTCGCGATCGCCGGTTTGCGCGGGCTCGAGCACCGGCTCTACGGCGAGCTTTCGGGCGGGCAGCGGCAGCGCGTCGCGTTCGCGCTGGCGATTTGCGGCGACCCCGACGCGCTGATCCTCGACGAGCCCACGTCGGCCCTCGACGTCGAGTCGCGGCTCGCGCTCTGGGCCCAGATTCGGGCCTACGTCGCGCGCGGCCGCAGCGTGTTGCTCACCACCCACGACCTCGCCGAAGCCGACGCGCTCGCCGACCGCATCGTGGTGCTGTTGGCCGGGCAGGTCGTCGCCGAAGGTTCATCGAGCGCGATCAAAGCGCGCGCCGGCGGCACGATCGTCCGGTGCAGTACGGGACTGTCGGTGGATCAGCTGCACGCGATCCCCGACGTCGACGCGGTGTCGCGCGACGGAAACGTCGTGCGGATAACCACCCGCGCGGCCGATTCGCTCGTGCGCGCGCTCTACGTCCAGGATCCCTCGTTCGCGTTGATCGACGTCACCGCACGGCCGCTCGAGGACGCGTTCTTAGCGCTCACCCAATCGTCGGCAAACCACGCCGAGCTCCTCGGAGGGGCAGCATGATCGCCCGCATCACGTTCGCCGAAACGCGCGCCGAGCTCACCAAGCAAACCCGTCTGCCTGCCTACGTCATCCCGACCCTAGCCTTTCCGCTCGCTTTCTACGCGTTTTTCGGGCTCGCCATGGGTGCGTCGCGGGGCGTCGGAGCGACCACGGTCGCAACGTACCTGCTCGCGACGTACGGCGCGTTCGGCGTCGTCGGGTGCGCGTTGTTCGGGTTCGGCGTGAGCGTCGCGGTCGAACGCGGTCAAGGCTGGCTGCTCGTGAAGCGCGCCAGCCCGATGCCGCCGATCGCCTACGTGCTCGCGAAGATGTTCACCGCGATGGCCTTCGCCGCGACGGTCGTCGTGCTGCTGTGCGTGCTCGGGGCGGCGTTCGGCGGAGTTCGGCTCGCGCCGGTGACTTGGACGGAACTCGTGCTCGCGCTGGTCTTGGGTGCGATACCGTTTTGTGCGCTCGGGCTCGCCATCGGATCGGTAGCCGGTCCGAACTCCGCGCCGGCCTTGGTCAACCTGGTGTACCTGCCGATGTCGTTTGCGTCGGGCCTGTGGATTCCGATCGAGATGCTCCCGCCCGCGGTCGCGCACGTCGCACCGTTCCTGCCGACCTATCACTTGGGTCAGCTCGCGCTCGGGACCCTCGGCGCAGGCCACGGCTCCGCGCTGACGCACGTCGCGGTGTTGGCCGCATGGGCGGTTGCGGGTGTGGCGGCGGCAGCGTACGGTCTGCGCGGCGACGAAGGGCGGACCTATGGCTAGCGCCTGGCGGCGGCTTCCGATCAGCGAGCACGGCGTATTGCCGTACTTGTGGCTCGTGTATGCCGCCGGCATACCGCTGTCCCTGTGGGGCCATGCGTACACGCGCGTCGCCGGCTTCCAGTTCACCGTGCTGGCGATGTTCTTGGTGCTCTACGTCTTGGGCTACGCCCGCTGGGGACGGCCTGCGCTCGCGTACGCGGCCGCGATCGCGGCGCTCGGTGCCGTCGCTTCACCCAGCGACGGCTTTGCGACGAGCTACTTCATCTATGCGGCGACGTTCATCGCGTGGGGCTTGCCGGCGCGCTGGGCGTACCGCGTTCTGCCCGTCTATGCGGCGCTCGTCGCGCTCGACGTTTGGCTCACGCACGTCGAGATCACGGGGGCGGTCATCGGCGTCGTCTTCTCGGTCATCGTCGGGATCGTGTGCATCAACGCCGCCGAGCAGAAGCGCGCACACGGACGGCTCCAGCAAGCCTACGATCAGATCGAGCGGTTGGCCAAGATCGCCGAACGCGAGCGCATCGCGCGCGACCTGCACGACGTCCTGGGTCACACGCTCTCGCTGATCGCGCTCAAGTCGCAGCTCGCGTCGAAGCTGGCCGATCGCGATCCGGCGCGCGCCGCCGCCGAGATCCGGGCGGTCGAGGAGATCGCGCGCACCTCGCTCGACGAGCTGCGCGAGGCGGTCGCGGGGTATCGCGGTTCGGGTTTGGCCGCCGAGCTCGAGCACGCCCGCGCTGTCCTGGGGGCCGCGGGGCTGCAGGTCGATTGCACGGCCGATGACGTGCGCTTGGCCCCGTCGAGCGAGAGCGTCCTCACGCTGGCCATTCGCGAGGCGGTCACCAACGTGATTCGGCACGCGCGCGCGAGCACGGTGCATCTGCGCGTCGCGCAAAGCGACGGCGCGTGCCGGTTCGAGATCGAAGATGACGGCGTCGGCGGCGCCGCCGCCGAAGGCATCGGCTTGAGCGGGATGCGCGAGCGTGTGGAGTCGCACGGGGGGTCGCTGGAGCGCAGTGCCGAGCACGGGACGCGCCTGGTCGTCATCCTGCCGCTGGCATCGGGGGCCGCGCGCTGATTCGGGTCGTGATCGCCGAAGATCAGCAGCTCGTCGCGGGTGCTCTCGCGGCGCTGCTGGACCTCGAAACCGACATCGAGGTCGTCGGTCACGCGCACGACGGGGTCACGGCGCTGCGCCGCGTCGAGGAACTCGCGCCCGACGTCCTGCTGGCCGATATCGAGATGCCGCTCATGACCGGCCTCGAAGTCGCCGCCGAGTTGCGCCGGCGTTCGAGCGCGACGCGCGTGGTGATCGTCACGACGTTCGCGCGCCCGGGCTACTTGCGCCGCGCGATGGATGCCGGGGTGGCCGGCTACCTGCTCAAGGACCGGCCGGTCGAAGAGCTCGTCGCCGCGGTACGCACCGCGCACGGCGGCGGCCGGGCGATCGACCCGGCGTTGGCGCTGCACGCCTGGAGCGAACCCGATCCGCTCACCGATCGCGAACGCGCGGTGCTGCGCCTTGCCGGCGAGGGTCAGTCGTCGGCGGCGATCGGCGCGGCGCTGGGACTGTCGGAGGGCACGGTGCGCAACTACTTGAGCGAAGCGATCGGCAAAGTCGGCGCCGAGAATCGCACCGAAGCCGCCCGCATCGCACGCGACCGCGGCTGGCTCTAATCCCGATAGGCGGGAGCGTTCGATTTGTTCTCGCTATTGTAGCAATTTTGTTATTGGATTCCAAACACTACTGTGATGTAGGCATTTGCAACCAAATATCGCGAAGTGCAAGCCGCAAACGGATCGCGGTCGCATAGGGCGGCCGGAGTAGGTCGACGAACCCTTCTTGGGCGCCGAACATACCCGCTGCGAGATTGATTTGATCCGTGCCGCGACGCGAAGGTGCGCTACGCTGAGGGTCCTACGATCGACACATTGTTGAAGGCATACGATACCCTTTCGCACGCGACGATCCCGCAGATGCTGGCGCTAGCGGCGCTGATCATCCCCGGCCTGTTGTCCTTGCGGGTTTACGAGGCGAAGCGTGGCGGGGAGGGCCGGAACGCAAACGACGTCTTGATCGACATCGCCGCGTATAGCTTTGTTATTGATCTGATCGGGTTCGCCTTACTATCGATTGTCAATCTGATACCGCCGTCGCCATGGCAAATGCTGCTCCGTCTCCTTACGTTTGTAGTCGCGTTTATCGTGTTCCCGATACTTCTCGGGTGGGGGTGGTACGAGATGCAGACGTGGATGGTGCGCGCTGGTTTTGTCGCTGATCCCATTCAAAAACCATGGGACAAGGTGTTCCGCAGAATATTTCAGCAGAAGCTCGATCTCGTGGCAATCGCGACTCTTCGTGACGGCCGCCGTGTTGCTAGTCGACTTCTGGACCCGGCATACGCCTCGACATACCCGGCGGATGAGCAAATCCTGCTCGGGGAGATGTGGAAGGTGGACGAAGATGGGCGATTGGTTGCGCCATATTCTGGATCGTATGGTATGCTAATTGACAAAGCCGATATTGAAACGCTGGAGTTCATTGAGTGGTCTTCAGTAGCGACATACTTACGAGACCGGCAGAAAGAGACGTCGGATGAGCGACCCCCAGGCTAAAGCGCCCACCAATGGAGCCTTCCAAAAGGGCCAGCCTTTGCCGACGTCATTCCAAATCCAGTCGGTACCGCTGCGCGAAGGCGTGCCGATGCCTGCACGCCCGGCGGGCTCTACGTCGCCCGTAGCGCCCCTCCCGCCAGGTAGCGCGGTCCCCGCGAAGGCCAAATAGAGGCAATCCAGCAGCAGGCTGGCCTTACGCGGGAGCGAGCCAGTTCAATCTTCCTTCGAAGCTTCGTCGTGGGCGCGGCGCTGGAGCTCCGCGACGACGTTGGAGTCGGCTAACGTCGTCGTGTCGCCGAGCATGCGGCCTTCGGCGATGTCGCGCAGTAGGCGTCGCATGATCTTGCCGGAGCGCGTCTTGGGCAGCTCCTGGGTGAACGTGAGGTATTTGGGCCGGCAGAACTTACCGAGCTTCTCAGCGACGTGCTCGCGCAGCTCGTCGGCAAGCTGCGGCGAGCCGTTGGCGTGGGACTTGAGCGTCACGAAGGCGCAGATTGCTTGCCCGGTGATGTCGTCGTTCTTGCCGGTGACCGCGGCTTCGGCGACGTCGGGGTGGTCGACCAGCGCCGACTCCACCTCGGTGGTCGAGATGCGGTGGCCGCTCACGTTCATCACGTCGTCGATGCGCCCCAAGAACCAGTAGTCGCCTTCCTCGTCGCGCTTGCAGCCGTCGCCGGCGAGATACTTGTGTGGGAACTTCGACCAGTACGTTTGCACGTAGCGCGCGTCGTCGCCGTAGATTCCGCGCAGCATCGACGGCCACGGGCGCGTCAGCACGATGTACCCGCCGCCTCCGAGGGGGACGGATTCGCCCTTGTCGTTGACCAGGTCCGCGGCGATCCCCGGAAACGGTTTGGTCGCCGAACCGGGCTTGAGCGTGGTGACCCCAGGCAGTGGCGTGATCATGATCGCGCCGGTCTCGGTCTGCCACCACGTGTCGACGACCGGGCAGCGGCCGCCGCCGATGTGCGTGTGGTACCACATCCACGCCTCGGGATTGATGGGTTCCCCTACGGAACCCAGCAGCCGCAACGACGAAAGATCGTGCTTCTCGACGTGCTCCGTCCCCCATTTCATGAAGGTGCGGATCGCGGTCGGTGCGGTGTAAAGGATCGTGACGCCGTACCGCTGCACGATCTCCCACAGCCGATCCTTGTCGGGGAAGTCGGGCGTGCCTTCGTAGATGACGCTCGTCGCGCCGTTGCACAACGGACCGTACACGATGTACGAGTGACCGGTCACCCAGCCGATGTCCGCGGCGCACCAGTACACGTCGTCGTCCTCTTTGAGGTCGAAGACCAGCTTGTGCGTCGCGGTGACGCCGGTGAGATATCCGCCGGTCGTGTGTTTGATCCCCTTGGGCTTGGCGGTCGTCCCCGAGGTGTAGAGCAGATAGAGCAGGTCTTCGGCGTTCATCCGCTCCGGTTCGCAGGTCGACGGCTGATCGCGCACCACATCGTCCCACCATACGTCGCGGCCGACGCCCATCGCCACCGGGTCGCCGACGCGCTTGGCGACGATGACGTGGCGCAGTGACGGCATCCCCTTCGCGATCGCGTCGTCGACGTTGTTCTTGAGCGGGACTTTGGTGCCGCGGCGCCAGCCTTGATCGGCCGTGATGATCGCGACGCACTCCGAGTCGTTGACGCGGTCGACGATCGAGTCCGGTGAGAACCCGCCGAAGATGACCGAGTGCGCCGCGCCGATGCGCGCGCACGCCAGCATCGCGACCGGAAGCTCAACGATCATCGGCATGTAGATCGCGACTCGATCGCCTTTGCGAATCCCGAGCTTGCGCAGGCCGTTGGCGAAGCGGCAGACCTCGTCGAGCAGCTGCCCGTAGGTGACCGTCCAGCGATCGCCGGGCTCGCCTTCGTAGTAAAAAGCGATCTTCGCGGCTTTGCCGGCCTTCACGTGGCGATCGAGCGCGTTGACCGACGCGTTGAGCTCGCCGTCGCCGAACCAGCGCGCGAACGGTTCGGTCCACTCGAGGACCTGCGTTGGCGGGGTCATCCACTCGAGCTTGTCGGCCCACGACTTCCACCACGCCAGGTAGTCCTCGGCCTGGGCGTAGACTTCGGGCTGCGCGTTGGCTTGCGCGGCAAAGGCGGGCGGCGGTGGGAAGCGGCGCGCTTCGCTGAAGAGCGCCTCGATGGCATCGCTTTGCGTCGGCGTCGACATGGTGCCCGGATTCGCTTCAACCGCGAAACGCCCCCTGCGCCGCGTCGTACTCCACCCGTTCAGCGCGCGAACTCGGTGTAGACCTCACGGACGGTTGCGACCAGCGTATCGGCCGAGAAGCGTCGCTCGAACGTCGCGCGCGCCGCCGCTCCGAGCCGAGCGCGGAGCGCCGCATCGCCCAGCAGCAGGGCGAGCGCGTCCCGTAGCGCGCCCGGATCATCAGGCGCGACCAGCAGACCGTTCTCGCCGTCTGCGACGTCCTCCGGGATGCCGTCGATCCGCGTCGCGACGATCGCGCATCCCGCTTGCATCGCCTCGAGCAGCGAAAGCGATCCGCTGCCCTCCTCGAGCGATGGCAGTACGAACACATCCGCAGCACGCAGAAACGCGGATGCGTCTTCGACGCAACCGGGGAGCGCCGTGGACGACGTGATTCCGAGGCGTGCGGCCAGCGCGCGGTGCGCGCCGAGCAGCGGACCGGTCCCTACGAGGCACGCGCGAAACGAAATGTCGCCGGCGCGCAGCATCGCGAGGGCGTGAACGAGCCGGTCGATACCTTTGCGCGGGTCTTGGCGCGATACCGCGACGATCAGGGGCGCCTCTTCCGGCAGGAGACCCACCACGGCGTCAGCTACGGCGCGCGAGTACGGAGCTCCGGCGGCGGCGCCGAGGTCCGCGTCGGCAAAAGCCGTGAGCGGCGCGTACGGTACGCGCCGAATCGGAACGGTGAGCGCGTAGTCGGCATGCAGCAGCGCTCGTACCGAGTCGTAGTTTACCAGCACGAGCGACATCGCGGCGTAGCCCCGGCGCTCCGCGTGGCGAGCGGCCGCGCGGGCCCAGCCGTGCTCGAGTAATGCTCGCAGCCGGTCGCGTGCGCTGTGCTCCGCGCTGACGCTTGCCAGCTTCGAGCGCATCTCGTGGCCGAGCGTGGTGTATGCGCTGGCGATTGGCGCGATGCGCCGGCCGACGCGGCGCGCGACGACGGCCGCGACCAGCGCCCAGGCGCCGAACGCGTGAACCGTAATCGGCCCAGGCGTCCGCGTGATGAACCGTTCGATCGCCCGTGCCAGGAACGGCGCATGCGCGCTCGCCATCAACCCCCGGAGCGGTCGCACGGGCGAGCGTATCGGATGCGGCGTCCATCCGCCGACCATCGCAGGTGGCGTGCGTGCCGCGGACACGTAGAACACGTGCGTGTCGAAGCCGGCGCGGATCGCCGCCTCGGCGTGCGCAAGCACGAAGGTTTCGTGCCCCCCGATGCGCACGAACGGGTCGGTTCCTCCGATAAGCACCGCGGTGGGCGTCGGGGGCATCAGTCCAAAGCCGGCGCCGTCCGTTGCGCCGCGGCGCGGACCGCGCGCGCAATGCGAGCGATCTCCGCATCACGTAGAGCCGCGAACGTCGGGAGATAGAGTCCGCGCACGGCGAGCGACTCCGCGACTGGGTACGCGCGCTTTCGCTGTGCATGGCGATAGATGGGCTGTAAATGCACCGGGACGAACGTGGTGCGCGTCTCGATTCCGGCGTCGGCCAAGCGCACGCGCAGCTCATCGCGGGTGCGGCCGAAAGCGTCGTCGACCAGGAGCGCGTACATCCAGAAAACGTTCGTCGTCCCGAGCTCTTCGTGCGGCAATACGAGGCCGTCCACGTCGCGAAGGGCGTCGGTGTAGCGTTGCGCGACCACGCGCCGTCGCGCAACGAGTTCGTCGAAGCGCTCCAGCTGCGCCACGCCGACTGCCGCCTGAAGGTTCGTCATGCGGTAATTGAAGCCGCGATAGCGGTGCCAGAAATGGCGATCCTCGGAGAAGGCATGATCGCGCAGCCGGCGCGCGACCCGCGCGAAGCGCGCATCGTTCGTCGTGACCATGCCGCCTTCGCCGGTCGTCACGATCTTGTTGGCATAGAATGAGAAGGCTGCTGCGTCACCCAGGCTCCCGACCGGCCGGCCGCGGTACGTAGCTCCGTGGGCTTCTGCCGCGTCCTCGACCACGACAAGCGCGTGCCGCGACGCGATCGCGCTTATCGCGTCCAGGTTGGCGGGCGCGCCGTACGTGTGCACGACCACGATTGCCCGCGTGCGCGGCGTGATCGCCGCTTCGACGGCCGCGGGATCCAGATTCCAGCTTATCGCGTCGGCGTCGACAAGCACCGGCGTCGCACCGGTGTACGCGACGGCGTTTGCGGTCGCAATCATCGTGAAGGTCGGCACGATCACCTCGTCGCCGGCGCCGAGGCCGAGCGCCGCGAGCGTCAGGTGTAACGCCGTGGTCCCGCTCGAGCATGCGATTGCGTGCGCGCAGCCCGTCAGCGCGGCGAAGCGTTCCTCGAACGCGGCGACGAACGGGCCGCTCGAAGAAATCCAGCCAGAGCGCACCGCCTGCTCGACGTAGCGCAATTCGTTGCCGTCGAGACTCGGCTGCGATACGGGGATTACCGGCCCGTCATCGCCGCGCACGACCGGGTCCTTCGCCGGAAGCAGCGCGTGCACGGCGGCATCGTCGGGATCGTGCAACTCCGTAGCCGCGAGCACGGGAACACGTTCACCCGGCGCGCGCGCTGCAGTGCTCCTACGGTCGAGCGGCTCGACGATCCAGCTCGCGAGCGATTCGCCGCGTGCGATCACGCCGAGGTACGAGTCGGCGGGCTCCTCGGGAAATGAATCCGCGTAGATTGCCCCGACGCGGTCCCGGAGCAGAGGGTCGATGTCGCGCAGCGCGAGCGGTCGCCAGCCGATCGTCATCCGTGGACGCAGGCGCAGTCGCCGTCGCAGCGTTCGATACGCGCGGAACGCCTCCCAGGTGCGCGATTCCCGCAGCCGCCTCCGGTCGCTGCCAACGAGCACGCGAAGCACGCGCGCGGCCGAGACGGCGCGCACGTTCTCGGTGATCTGCTCGTGGATCATCACGCGCGAGCGCTCGCCTGGCGACGCTCCGACGGTCGCCTCACTCGGCATCCAGTCTCGGTTAGCCTCGAGCACGTCGGCAACGTCGACACCCATTGCGGCGGGATCGCCGCCGGCGGCGAGCGCCGTGAGCGCGATGCGCAGGCACTGCGTGCACCGGCTGCACGCGGCGCGGTTGAGCGGCACGTTCCAGCACGAGTACTGCAGGTCGGCGAGTTCCGGATAGCGCCTCCACAACAACCGCTGCACGGAGTCCGCATGAAGCGGCGACGTCAGCGTCGAGTAACGCACGCCGTATGGCGCGAGCAGCGCTGAGACGGCGCGCTGCGTGACCGTGGAGTACATGAAGTGCGGGTGTTGAACGACGCGCCCGTTGCATTCGGCGTTCTCTTGCACTTCCGCCTCCGACGCTACGAAGAGGTGCGTCGCGCCGAGCGTCATTCCGACGACGACCAAATTCGCGAGGTAGATGAACGCGTCACCAAGCTCGCTTACCGAGAGCGGGTAGCCGCGCTCCTCCGCGGACCACCCGTTACGCACCATCGAGCGTGCGTCCGTCGCAACCTCCACGAAGCTCACGTCGCGGCGGGCGACGATTTCTCGGAACACCGTTCGCCTGCGCTCGGTCTCGTGATCGTGGAACGGGGCCATCGGCGAGGTCGTTGCAACCAACACGGGGCGAAACGTGAGCTCGCTCAGAAGCGCCGCTTGCAGCAGGCTGTCCTTGCCGCCGCTGAACGCGGTCGCGCAGCGGCCAATCTCGAGCAGCGGCTCCGGCGTCGGGAGTTCCTCGTCACCCTCCACGATCTCGATCGCGCGCTCGGTACTCTGCGTCCCGCGCAGGGACTCCAACGTCGCGACGCCGGCGTCCATGAGCCGAAGCCACAGCTCGGCCTCCCCCGGCAGGAGCTGGATCGGAAGCGTGATACGGCAGGGCCGCAGGATCATCCAGTGCGCGTGGAGGCATAGGAACGCAACCGTCCACCAAACGCGTTCGGGAACGTTCGCGACGACGATCGGCGCTGGAAAGCGAAGTGTGAAGGCAGCGCGAACGTAGAGTGTGCTCGGCGGGTCGACGGTGAAAGTGAACGTCACTCCTTCGCGTTCGACGTGCGGGGCGTGCAGGAAGATGGAGGTCACCGAATTTGTGTTCATCTGATGTAGCGATCGTGACCGTGTTCGACGGACGCACGGAGGCGTTGCACGCGGTCGTCCGAGAAGCCAATCACGAGGTACTGGTCCTCCTTTCACCGGAACACGATGAAGCGCGCCGTCTGTTGCACGGTTTGCGCTTCGCGGGCTTCGGGGTCCATCTCGTCGAGTGGCCCGTCGAACTCGCCGAAGCGCCGGCGTTGCGCGAGGTCGCACGAGTCGCCGCACACTATCTGCGAGCGCGCTGGATCGTGCCACTTCGGCTCGGCGAAGCGAAGTCCTCGCGTGCTGAGCGAGACGAAGAAAGGCTGGACGGCGACGTCTTGCGCGCCGAGCCGCCGCTGACGTATTCGCCCCGCGCCGGGGACCGGCGCGTCGTGGTCCGCACCACGACGGTCCCCGGCCCAGCGCACAAGGAGCACGTCGTGATCGTCATGCGGCCGGGATCTCCGCGCAGCGTGTTTCTGCCGCTGCACGTTCCGATGGATACGACGGCCGTCCGGGTCGCGTTCGAGGGCCTCGGATGCGTGCGCGTGCGCATCGATGCGGTCCGAGTCTTCCGCCACGGCGTCGCCGGGCCGGTCGACATCGAACTGTCGGAGCTGTCGAGCGTCATACGGATCGTCGGCCCGGCGATGCTGCCGTTCGCGCGTCCGCTCGGCGCGCTCGCGCTGGACGGGGTCTTCGAGCTGATCCTCGACATCGGCGCGCTATGGCAAGATGGTCCGTGCGCGGCTGTCGAGTTGCGCATGACCGCAACGCCTCTCGCGCCGCAGCGCGCGCTAGCGTCGGCGACGCTCGCCGAACACGTCTCGAATTTTTGCGACCCGTGGTTTGAGGCGGGTGATGCAACGGGTTTGGCGCACGCGTGACCGTTCGTGAGCTGCTGGCACGCTACCGTGGCACGCGGGCGCACGTGTTGCCGAATCCCGGCAACGCCGGAGACGGCTTGATCCTGCGCGGCTTGCGGCGTTTATGCGCCGAGTTCGACCTCTCGGTGACCGAGCTGAACTATCCGCACCCTGCGTCGGGTCGGCTCCTTTTGGCGCCTGGTAACGGCAATCTCTGCGTGCCGTACCACAGCGTCGTGGAGCGGGTCGGCGCCTACGCCGAACGGTTCGACATGCTTGCGATCCTTCCGTGCAGCGTGGAGCTGGCGTCGGACGCCGTGCGAGGCTTTCTGACGACGCTGCCCTCGCACGCGCACGTCTTCTGCCGAGAAGCGTACAGCTTCGGGCTCGTGCGCGACCTCCTCGGGCCCGGGCGCAACGTCTGGCTCGATCACGACCTCGCGGTAGAAGCGGATCTGAGTGCATGGAAGCACGCGGGACGCGGAACGCTCTACGCGTTTCGCGTCGACCGGGAAAGCACCGGCGAGCCGCCGCCGCTCGGAAACGTCGATGTCAGCGCGCTCACCGGTGAGTGGATGACCGATCTGCTGCTCGACGTCATCTCCACGTTCGCGAGTGTGCACACCGACCGCGCGCACGTTGCGATCGCGGCCGCGCGTCTCGGTCGCGAGACGCATATCTACCCCAATAGCTACCACAAAGTCCGTGGGATCTACGAGCAATCGCTCGCGCGCTATGACAACGCGCATCTTCACCTGGTCAGAACGGCGTTGCCGCCGCTCGAGGTCGACCCGCGGTTTGCGACGTGGCGGGCGCGCTCTGCCGCGGAGACGTCCCGGCCAATGCGTGATGCCGAAGGGTTCGCGTGATGCGCAGCGCGGTGACCGTTGCAGGACTCGCGCGCGTGAAGAACGAGGCGGACGTCATCGAAGCGTTTGTGCGGCATCACACCGCGCTGCTGGACCACCTGGTGGTCGTCGACAACGCGTCGGCGGACGGCACGCGCGACATTCTAGACGCGCTGGTCGAGGAAGGTCTGCCGATCACGGTCCTCGACGATGCGACGTTCGTCTATCGGCAATCCGAGATCATGACGTTCTTGACGCGCGCAGCGTTCGCGGAGCTGGGTTGCGAACGGCTCTTCCTGCTGGATGCCGACGAGTTCCTGATCGCGGACGTTGGCTGCACGCTCGACCGCGGCGCGCTCGACGCCGCGCTAGGGAGCCTGGCGCAGGAAATGCACGGAACCGTGCCGTGCATGACGTATGTTCCTACCGCCGCAGACGATCCTGAACAGACGGAGCCGCTGAGCCGCATCGTGCACCGGCGCGTGCGCGAAGCGGTCGTGTACCAGAAGATTGCCGTGTCGGCGTCGTTCTTGCGCGATCCGGACGCCGTTGTCGAACAGGGCAATCACGCGGTTTCCGGCCGTCCGCCGGCCGCGACGGCCGCCGCGCTGCCCGGCGTCGCTCTGGCGCACTTCCCGGCAAGAAGCATGCAGCAACTCGCGTCCAAGGTGCTCGTTGGCTGGAACGCCTACTTGGCGATGGGCTACGGCGATGCGGGGCTCGGGAAGCAGTGGCAGTATGCGTACGACGCCGTGATGCGAGGCGGCGGCATGAGCGTGCAGATGTACTTGATGCTCGCTGCGGGCTACCCGGGCGAACCGATTGATCCGTCAGCGGTGAACGTCGTTCGAGCACCGTTCGCGGCGCCCGCGCTTCGTTATGCGCACCTGCGCGTCCCCGATCCGACCGTGATCGTGGCAAAGGCGCTGGAGCAGCTCAGCCGGCAATTCGCGGCGGCAGCCGCCGCGCACGCGGAGCGCGCGAAGAACGGGACGGTTCCGCGGCGAACCCCGAAGCTGTGGTCCGGTGGATCGACGGCTTCTACGGCGGGCTGATCGCGGGCGGGACGAGCGCGTTGTTCTACGCGGTCGTCGCGGTCGCGTGGCTCCACGACACGACGCCGGCCGGGTTCTTTGCGCGGATCGCGCAGGGGTTGCCCGCCTTTCACACCGCTCCGGAGTCGTTCGCGCTCGCGGCGCTCGGCGCGCTGGTGTACGCCGTGCTGGCGGCCGGATTCGGCATCGTGTATGCCTCATTGGCCCGCCGGCTGCCCTCGATGTGGCAGGCGCCGACCTCGGTGCTGTGGGGACTGTTCTACGGCTTGCTCGTGTGGTGGGCGATCAACGACGTGCTCGCGCCGGTCAGCGGCGCGGTCGTCGATCTGCCGCTCTGGGAGGGGCTGGTCGGGACGGTGATCTTCTACGGCGTCGTGCTCTCCGAGCTGACGACGTTGGCGCACCGGCGCGAGACGACGGGGCTCGCGCCTTGACCCTCGACCGTGGGGGTGCTACGCTACCATGAAAGCCTGGCACTCCGCAGGCCCGACTGCTAAGTCGGGATCCCGATGTGCCGGCTGCTAGCGGTAGCCCGGTGAACGACAAGCTCGAACTCGACAAAAGAAAGGCCTTCATCCTCGCCACGGTCGTGTACGAGTACATCAACACGGCCGAACCGGTCGGCTCGGTGACGCTCACCCAGAAGTACAACCTGGGGGTCTCCTCGGCGACGATCCGCAACGAGATGGCCGAGCTGGAAGCAGGCGGCTACCTGGTGCAGCCCCATACTTCGGCCGGCCGCGTCCCCTCGGATGCGGGCTACCGCGCCTACGTCGACCGCCTCATGCAGCCCGAGACGCTCACCAGCGACGACACGCGGCGCATCCGGGACCAGTTCCGCGAAGCCTCGCGCGAGCTGAGCGACGTGATCGACCAGACCACGCGCCTGCTCTCGGGCCTGTCGGGCAACCTGGCCATCGCCATCGCGCCGTCCCGCGACACGCACGCCTTCAAGCACGTCCAGCTCATCTGGCTCTCGCCGCGTACCAGCTTGGCGGTGGTCGTCACCTCGGGCGGCGTCGGCGCGCAGCGCGCCTTCGAATGGTCGACCGACGTCGATGCGGACGACCTCACGCGGCTTTCCAACGCGCTCAACTCGCGCTTCGGCGGGCGCGTGATGGAAGACGTCGGCGAGACGGAGATCGACTCCATTTGCGCCGAGCTCAAGGTGAGCACGGAGATCCGCGATGCGGTGCGCGCGGCGTTCGCGACGGCGCGCCGCCCCGGCGAGCCCGAGATCGCCGCCGCCGGCGCGCAGAACTTGCTCGACCAGCCCGAGTTTCACGACCTGCGCAAGCTGCGCGCGATCCTGCGCATCGTCGAGGAGCAGCGCACGCTCTACGACCTCATCGCCGACGAGCTCGCCTCGGACGGCGTCGGCACCGATCCGAGCCCGCACGTGCGGATCGGCCACGAGCTGCGTGCCGACGAGCTCGCGGAGTGCAGCGTCGTGACGGTGCCGTATCGTTTCGGCGACCGCGGCGTCGGGATGCTCGCGATCCTCGGCCCGCGGCGCATGCCGTACGGGCGCCTCATCGCCCTCGCCTCGGGAACGGCGCGCTCGTTGGGCGACCATCTCAACGACGTTGAAATCAGGTAGTTGCGGCACTGATGGCGGCGGACTACTACCAGGTTCTCGGGGTCGCGCGGGACGCTGACGACGGCGCGATCAAGCGCGCCTACCGTGAGCTTGCGCGCAAGTACCATCCCGACGTCGCCAAGGACAAGACCACGGCGGAGAGCCATTTCAAAGAGA
This sequence comes from Vulcanimicrobiota bacterium, assembly GCA_003140215.1. GTDB lineage: Bacteria > Vulcanimicrobiota > Vulcanimicrobiia > Vulcanimicrobiales > Vulcanimicrobiaceae > Vulcanimicrobium > Vulcanimicrobium beijerinckii. Next base: position 1,583,224 of record PLJL01000004.1, read on the forward strand.
TCAACGAGGCCTACGAGGTACTCTCGGACGCGCAGAAGCGAGCGAACTACGACCGGTTCGGTCACGCGGGCGTCAACGGCGGCGGCGGCGGCGGTTTCGGCCCTTTCGGCGGCGACGGTTTCGGCGACATCTTCGATATGTTCTTCGGCGCCGCGCGCGGCGGCGGTGCGCAGCAGCGCCGCTCCGGCCCAACGCGCGGCAGCGACCTGCGCTACGACGTCGAGATCACCCTCGAGGAAGCATACGCCGGGACCACGCGCGAGATCACGTTTCGTCATTTGGCGACCTGCAAGACCTGCCGCGGCAGCGGCGCCGAGCCCGGAACGCTGGTCGTTCCGTGCGATCGCTGCAGCGGCAGCGGGATCCAACGCCAAGTTCGTCAGACGCCGCTGGGCCAATTCGTCACCCAGACGACCTGCTCGAAGTGCAGCGGCGACGGCCAGATCGTGCAGACGCCCTGCGTGGTGTGTCGTGGCCGTGGGCGCATCGAGGCCGAGAAAGCGTTGCAAGTTCGCATCCCGTCCGGGGTCGACGACGGCTCGCGAATTCGCATCACCGGCAGCGGCGAAGCGGGGCTGCGCGGCGGCCCCGACGGCGACCTGTACGTCTACCTCACCATCGCGCCGCACCGGGTATTTCGGCGCGACGGCCTCGACGTGCTCGTCGACGTGCCGATCTCGTTCCCGCAAGCCGCGCTGGGCGGCGAGATCCTGGTCCCGTCGCTCGAAGGTCAGATCCCGCTGACGCTGCACGCCGGAACGCAGAGCGGCTCGCAGTATCGCTTGCGCGGGCGGGGGATGCCCAGCGTCCGCGGCGCCGCGAAAGGCGACGAATTGATTAGCGTGCACGTCGTCGTTCCGTCGAAGCTCGGTAAGCGCGAACGCGAGCTGCTCGAAGACTACGCGCGTGCCGGCGGCGATCAGATCGAGGAGAAGTCGTTCTTCGACCGGATCAAAGACGCGTTCACCGCGGACTAAAGAGCCTGGCGGTGATTCCGACGCAACTCGAACGTCCCGTCCTCGTCGCCGTCGACCTGCATCGCGGCCACCTCGATCCCGCCGTCGCGATGCTGCCGCTACCGGCCGAGCGCAGCCGCGCGCTGATCGCGCGCGCGGCGCCGATCTTCGCCGCGATTCGAGCCGCGGGGATCCCGGTCGTGCAGGTCGTGACGACCTACCGCACGCCGCACGAGTCGGACTCGAACCCGTTCTGGGGCGGGAAAAGTTCGGCTACCCGCGCGCGCTCGCACGAGCACAACCTCGCCGGGTCGCCGGGGACGCAGATCGTTGCGGAGCTCTTCGCGCCCAGCGACATCGTGGTGAACACCAAGAAGCGCTACAGCCCGTACCTGCACACCGACCTGGAGTTCGTGCTGCGCGATCTCGGCGCACGCACCGTGCTGCTCGCCGGCGTGAACACCAACAGCTGCATCCTGTGCTCGGCGTTCGAGACCGTCAATCGCGATTTCGAACTGATCGTGATGAAGGACTGCGTGGACTCGATGGACGGCGAGGAGGCGCACCGCATGGCCCTCACGCTGATCGAGACCTGTTTGGGACGCGTCATGGGCTGGGAGGAGCTGCGCGCAGCGCTCGCGATCCCGGCCCTCGCCTAAGCGCTCGTCGCCGGGCCGCCGAGCTCGGCGCCCGTCGCGGCGTTCGCGCGCGCCAACTCGGCGTCGAGCGTGCCGGTGAGAATCCCCCAACACATCCGATAGTCGCCGGCGAGCGAGCGCAGCGGAGCGCTGAACGTCTCGGGCTTGTTGTGCTCGACGAACGCGTGCGCGTACCAGGCCGGACCGTAGCCGCAAATCAGCGCCGCGCCGAAAAGCCTGGGGTCGCCGCGCACGATCGCGACGGTCCCCAGGAGGCTGGCCACGATCGTCCCCGCGGCGTGGAGCGTCCGGGTTCGCGGGTCGGCGTGGGCACGCAGGTAACGCAGCCAGAAGGCATCATCCATGCGCGGGCCTTCCGCTCTGCCGGATCGAACGGCCTGCCGCGATGCGCGATCGGTTCTTCGTCGAGGGCGCCCACGCGGTCGGGGACCGCGTCGCGTTCGCGCCCGACGACGCGCGTAAGCTCGTGACAGTGCTGCGCAAGCACAGCGGCGATCGCGTCGAGGTGGTGGACTCGGGTGGGGCGGCCTACGCCGCGACGCTCGACGTCGCCGGCCGCGCGGTCGGTGCGACCCTCGACGAGCGGCTCGACCGGGGAGCGGTCGAGACGGCGCTGCGTGTCACGCTGGCGCAGGCGGTGCCGAAGGGGCAGAAGATGGACCTCGTCGTCGAGAAGGCGACGGAGCTGGGCGCTGACGCGATCGTCCCGGTACGCAGCGCGCGCGTCATCGGCCACGACACGAGCCCCGCGAAGGTCGAGCGCTGGCGCCGCATCGCGCGCGCCGCGGCGCAGCAATCGGGGCGCGTCCGCATCCCGGAGATCGCCGACGTCCACGACTGGGACGCGCTGCTCGCGACGTTCGCGCGCTACGATCGGGTGTACGTGCCGTGGGAGCTCGCCGAACCGCTGCCGCTGCGCGAGGTCTTCGAACGCGACGCGTGCGACGCGTGCAGCGTGCTCCTCGTCGTCGGGCCGGAGGGCGGTTTCTCCGCCGAGGAAGTGGCGCGCGCGCGCGCTGCCGGCGCGCGCGCGATCTCGCTCGGACGGCGCATCTTGCGCACCGAGACGGCGGCGCTCGTCGTGCTCAGCGCGCTGCTCTACGCGCGCGGCGAACTGTGAAGCAGCATCCGAAAGCCGCCGGTTGCGGTTGCAAGGCGTTGTGAAAGCCGTCGTCGTCGAACGCGCCGCCCCGGGCGGTCTCAACCTGTCCGAAGTCCCGGATCCCGAGCCGCTCCCCTTCGAAGCGCTGGTGCGCGTCGGAGCGATCAGCCTCAACTTGGGCGAGGTGCGCCGCACGAAGAACAAGCCCGACGGCTGGCGTCCCGGCTGGGACTTCGCCGGAACAGTCGAGCGCGCGGCGCCCGACGGCAGTGGCCCGCCGGCCGGCGCGCGGGTCGTCGGGATGCTCGACGAGGGCGCGTGGGCCGAGCGGCTCGCCGTCCCCACCAAGAACCTCGCCGCGCTGTCCGACGGCGTCACGTTCGAGCGCGCCGCCACGCTCCCGATCGCGGGCCTGACTGCGCTGTACGCGCTGGGCAAGCGCGGCTCGCTGCTCGGCCGCCGCGTGCTGGTGACCGGTGCGTCGGGGGGTGTCGGTATCTTCGCGACCCAGCTCGCGCGGCTTGGCGGCGCTCGCGCCGCCGCGCTGGTTCACCGGCCGGAGAAACGCGACGCGGTGGTGCCCTATGCCGACGACGTCTACGTCGGCGCGGACGCGAGCGCAGCGCGCGACGGCGGCCCCTACGACCTCATCCTAGAGTCGGTCGGCGGCGAGGTCTTCGCCGGCGCGCTGCAACTGCTCGCAAGAGACGGGCTGCTGGTGACGTTCGGAACGTCGGCCGAAAGCCGCAGCACCATCGACGTCGCGCCGTTCTATGCGCACGGCGGGCGGTCGATTTACGGCTTCATCATCTTCCACGAGCTCGAGCGCGAACCGGCCGGGCTCGGGCTCGCGCGGCTCGCCGCGCTGCTCGCCGCCGGAACGCTCGACGTCCACATCGACGACGTGCTGCCGATCGCGCGCATCGGCGAGGCCGCGGAGCGTCTGTGGAACCGCGGCGTCACCGGCAAGCTGGTTGTGACGTTCTGAGCTAGCTGTTCGGCGCGGTGCGCAGCACCTCGAAGCTCAGCGGCTGCGTGCACGCATAGGCACTGCCCTGCGTCGTGAGCTGCGGCGTGCACCGGCCGTACCCGATCGACGAGATCAGCGGGACCGTCGCGGGCCCGGCTCCGGTATTGCGGATCTGCACGGTGCCGACATCGCCGTAATGTCCGCGCGTCACGAGCCGCATCCACAGCGTGGGGCTGATAACGCTCCACGGCGAGTCCAAGGTCGAAACGTCGGCCGCCTGGATCGGGGCAAACGTGCGGCTGAGCGAGGCAAAGTCGTTCGCCTGGCCGATGATCTGCGAGCGCATGTCGCGCAACTCGAGGACCAGCTGTCCGGCGCCGCCGAGTTGGCCGAGGATGCTGTCGAGCGATGGTCCGCCGACCGCGCTGGAGAGCGAGCTCCACTTGCCTTGGATGTCGTCGAGCGTGCTCGTTGCGAGCAGCCCTTTGTACTCGGGGATCAGCGCGTCGACGATCCCTCTCGGTGCGGCCGGAAAGTCCGTATACCCCAGGCCGCCCTGGATCGTCCACGAGGTCGTCTGGATCGGGCTGAACTGGTACGGCGTAGACGAGGCGCGAGAGTTCATCGCGATGATCGCCGGCGCGCGCTTGCCGCGCATCGGACCCAGGACGAACGCGAGCGGCGAGCGTGCCGGCCGCGAGTGGCTCATGCAAAACTGACGTACCGCGACAGCGTAGTCGCCCGGCGGGAGCGAGACGATACCCGTGCTCGAGCCCTTGAGCTGCCCGATGATCGACGCGGTCGTCGCGGCCGAAGCGCTAGCCGCGGGAACAAACGGAGCTCCCGGCAACGCGACGACCGTCGGGTAGAGCTCGACGGGGTCCAACCGGATCGGATTCTGCTCGGCGATGTACGGCGCGAGCTGCTTCGCCGCGGCTCCGAGCGCCGCGCGCTTCGGGTCGAGCCCGCCGGGCAAGTTGAACTGGGCGGACGCGGAGCCGCACAGTGCGGTCGCGACGAGCAAGACGGCCAGCGCCGTAACGAAAGAGCGTCGGAAGAGAGGCATGGCCCAACCCGTTCGGCGCGCCGCCGCGCAGGTCTTACCGGCGGCGACCGATGCGGCAGTCGCGCAGGGCGCCGGGGTGCTAGGGTGACGAGATGAACCGGGCCGTCATCCTGGTCGGCTGCGTGCTGTTCGTCGCCATGTTGGGAAGCAATCTCCCCGCGCCGCTGTACGAAGCCTACCGGGTCCGTTTTGCGTCGAGCACGTTCGCGATGACGGTGGTCTTCGCGGTCTATCCGCTCGCGTTGGTTGCCACGCTGTTCGCGCTGTCGCGCTTGCCCGACCGCCTCGGCCGGCGTCCGACGCTGGCGCTCGGGCTCGTGGCCGCCGCACTCGGATCGATCGCGTTTGCCACCGCGACGAGTCTTGCGGCGCTCATCGTCGGCCGGCTCTGCGCCGCGGTCGCAATCGGCGCGATCGGGGCGGCCGGCCCACCGGCGCTCGTCGAGCTCGACGCCGCGCACGATCGCCGCCGCGCCGCTCTGGTCGCCACGTTCGCACTCTCGCTCTCGTGCGGCATCGCCCCGTTTCTGACCGGCGTGCTGGTCGTCACGACGTCGACCGGTTTCGTCGCGCCGTACGTCGCGAACGTGGTGCTCTGCGCGCTCGCGCTCGCATCCCTCGCGCTCGTTCCCGAGACCCGACCGCTCGTTGCGTCTCAGCCCGATGCGACGACGCCGCCGGAGGTCGTGCCCACGCTCGATGCGGCCGGGCGGCGCACGTTTCTCGTCGCCGCGTTGACCAGCGGTGTCGTCTGGTGGCTGGCGTCGTTGTTCGTCTCGATCGTGCCGGCGTTCGTGGGGACGCTGCTCGACGCGCGCAGCCCGGCGCTCCAGGGCGGGCTCGCGCTGATCGTCTTCGTTCTCTCACCGCTCGCGCAAATGCTCGGACGCAGCCTCTCCGACGGCGCGGCGTTGCGGGCCGGCCTCGTCGGCACCGTGCTCGCGCTCGCGGCGCTGCTCGGTGCGGTGCCCTTGCACTCTCTCGGACTTTTCACCGCAGGCAGCGCGATCGCAGGCGTGGCGCACGGACTCGGTTTCCTGGGCGCGCAAAGCGCTGTAAACCGGATCGGTACGCCGGCGGCGCGTGCGCGGCTCTCGGCGCGTTTCTACGCACTGACCTACCTGTGCATCGGGATCACACTGTTGGTCGTGGGTGCGCTCACCGCGCCGCTGGGGCTGTACGGAGCGCTCGCCGTCGTTGCCGGGGTGGCCGCACTTGCCGCCCTGCTCCTGGCACGCGTTACAGCGCGATGAGAATCGGGGTCACGGGCTTGACCCACATCATCCTCACAACCTCGCGCCGTACGATGATGGCGACGAATCGGTGACGACACAATCGCCGGGCGTCATGAGGACACACAGATGCAATCCTTCTCCAAGTTCATGCTCGCGACGGGCGCCGCCGCAGCCGTAACGACCGGCGCGATGATCCCCCGGCCCGCTTCCGCCGACACGACGTCGACGTTGCTCACGGCTGCCGCGGCGATCGGTGCGATCGTGCTGTACAGCAATTATCAGCACAAGCAGGCCGCGGCCAACTCGATCGTCGGCTACACCCGCAACGGCGGAACCGTCTACGCCGACGGTCGCGTCGTGATGCCCGACGGGCAGACGTACTACCCGAACTCCAACGGTCAGTACGCCTACGCCAACAACGGCGCGTACAACGGAGCGTACAACGGCAACGCCAATGGCGCGTACAACGGAGCGTACAACGGCAACGCCAATGGCGCGTACAACGGGGCCTACAACGGCACCCGCCGGAGCGACTACAACGGCAACGCCGGGTACGCGAACGGCCGGCAGCACGACGCGCAACCGGCTGCGCCGTCCGCCTACGTTGCACGTAACGATAGCCGCGGCAACCACAAGGACAATCGCGGCCACTAGCCGCGCGGGCGAAACCTCTGCGGTGCGGGGGCGGTCCAGGCGTGCATGAACGGGCACACCTGGCTCGCCTTCGCGGGCATCGCAGTCGCGGTCTCGCTGCTGCCGGGCCCGGCGGTGTTCGCGGTCGTCTCGACCGCGCTGCGCGGCGGGTTTCGCGCATCGCTGGCCGCCAATGCCGGCGTGCTGCTCGGCGACGCCGCGTTCGTCAGCGCGGCGGCGCTCGGGCTGGGCGCGCTCTTGGTCGCCTCACACGGTGTGTTCATCGCGGTGAAGTGGGCGGGGGTCGCGTACCTCGCATACCTCGGCATTCGCGTCTTCCTCGAAGGCGGCAGCGCATTCTCCGTCGAGGCCGCCGGCGCCGGGCGCCGGGCGTTCCGGTTCGGGCTCGCGACCCAGCTGTCGAACCCGAAAGTGATCCTGTTCTTCGGCGCGCTGCTGCCGCAGTTCGTCGATCCGGCGCGGCCGGCGGCCGTGCAGTTCGTCCTGCTCGGGGTGACGTTCATCGTCAGCGACGCGCTGGTGTTCGCGGCCTACGGCACCCTGGCGCACCGCGCGCGCGTTTTCTTCAAGAGCCCGCGAGCGGCGCGCGCGACCGCGCGGGTGACCGGTGTGGCGATGCTCGGAGCCGCCGCGCGACTGGCCGCCGAACGCTGAGCCCCGGAAGAACTCGCTAGGCCGGAACCGCTGCGCGGACCGCGTCCGCATAGCGTTCGAACGCGCTGCGATGCAGCGTGTGACCGTGACCGTCGAAGCGCTCGACCCGCACGGCGCGACTGAGCCGGGCAAGATCGTCCTGTGCGACGGTCGACTCGAGCCCGGCCAGCAGGATGGTGGTCGGGATCTTGAGCACCGCCAGCCGGTCGCGCAGATCCCATCCGCCCGCGTCGAGCGCGAACGTGCCGGCCGCGACCCGGATCATCGGCTCGACCAACACGAGCGCCCGCGCGACCTTCGGTCCGCCCGCGAGCGCAACCGCGCCGCCCCAGTCGTGTCCGACGACCGCCGCCACGGTGCCGATGCTGTCGGCGACCGCGCGCAGATCCGCGCTCAGGGTTTCGAGCGCCGGAGGCGCAGCGGTCTCCGCGTCACCGTGCCCGCGCTGGTCGTACGCGAACACCCGGTGCGTGCTCGAGAGCGCCTCGCCGAGCTGCTCGAAGTCGCGCCGCGAGGTCGCGACCCCGTGGACGCACAGGATGGCGGGACCGGCGTCGCCCCAGCATTCGACCGTCGTCGTGACGCCGCTCTCGAGGCGCACGCGGCGGGCCTCGGCGATCATATGCCGAGGCGTCCGGGGAACGTCAGCTCGGCGATCGCCGACTTGTCGAGCTCGCCGAGCCCAAGGGCTACGAGCCGGTCGTACTGCGCTTTGGTCGCCGCGGCGAGCGGCATCCGCACGCCGCACCGCTCGCCCAAAGCCAACCCGATCCCGGAGTCCTTGGCTGCGTGGGCGGCGGAGAAGTAGACGTCGTGCTCGCGCGAAACCATGTCGGCCCCATCGGTTTGGAGCACGCGCGAGTTGGCGCCGGTGTGCGCGAAGACGTCTTGCAGCAACGCCAGGTCGAGCTCGAGCGCGGCGCCCAGGCCGAGCGCTTCGGCCAGGCCGGCCGTGTTGATGTTCATCAGCATGTTCACCAGCGCTTTTACCTGCGCGGCCCGTCCCGGCCCCCCGACCCAGCGCAGCGCGACGCTCATCGAGCCGAGCAGGGGGCGAACGCGCTCGAACGCGCTCTCGTCGCCGCCGCAGATGAGGTACAGCGAGCCGTCGCGCGCCTGCGGAATCGAGCTCGCCATGCACGTTTCGACCGCGGCCGCGCCGGCCGCTCGCGTAAGGCGATCGATCTCGACGTGGAGGTCGGGCGAGATGGTCGCGCAGTTGACGAAGACTTTGCCGGCGGCGTCCTGCAGCAGCGAGCCGGAGCCCGGACCGAAAATCGAACGCGTCGCCGCGTCGTCGGTCACGACGGTGAGTATCACGTCGGAGACGGCGGTCACCCCGGCCGGCGCCGGCGGCGTTTGCGCCCCGAGCTCGCGTCCCAGCTCGTTCGCGCGTTCGGCATCGATGTCGGCGACCGCGGCGATCGTATAGCCGACGTCTCGCAGCCGGCGCGCGATGTTCGCCCCCATGCGACCGACGCCGACGACGCCGACCCGGGTCGAATTCGGTGAAACCTGTGTCGCCATCCCGCGACCTTCTACGCGCTGCGGGCGATCAGCTTCGCCAGCGCCGGCGCGGTCAGGAGGACCACGAACAAGCGCAAGGCTTGGATGGCGAGCACGAGCGGGACGTTCGCCCCGCTGCCGAGCGCGATGGCGGTGACCGAGTCGATACCGCCGGGCGTCGTGGCGAGGTACGCGGTAAGCGGGTCCACGTGCAGCACGGTCACGAGCAACGCCGCCGAGAGGCAGCACAAGAGCACCAGCACGACGGTGGCGGCGAGCAGCTGCGGCAGCAGGCGCAGCACGTAGCGCACGGTCGCCTGCGTGTAGAGCAGCCCGATGCTCAGACCGATCGTCAGGTACGCCGCGTCGAGCGCGACCGGCGGCAGCGCGATGCGAACGGCTCCGGCGCCGTGCAGAATCGCGCCGAGGACCATCGGCCCGAGCACCGCGCCGGCAGGGACCTTGAGGCGGACCGCAACGAGCGCGCCGAACGCGGCGACCGCGATCGTCTCGAACAGCGCGAGCACGTCGCCGCGCGACACCCCGACGCCGGACCACGTGCCGGGCACCAGCGAATGAACGAGCGCGGCATGCCCAAGCAGTGCTCGCGACACCGCCGAGGCGGACAGCACCACGACGGTCACCCGCAGGTATTGCATGAAGGCGACCACGCGCGGATCGGCGCCGAACTCCGCGCTCATCGCGGTCATCGCCGACGCGCCGCCCGGTGACGATCCCCAAGCCGCGGTGGGCGCCGATATCGATCCCCAGCGCGCCAAGCTCCACGCAGCCACCGCCGCAGCGACGATTGTCGTGGCGACAACGACGAGCATGATCGCCCAGGACTGCGCGATCGAAGCGACGACCGGCGGGGTGAACGTCTGCGCGATCAGCATTCCGATCGTCGCCTGCGCCGCGACGAACGCCGGCCGCGGGACGCGCAGGGCGACGAGCCCGCCGACCGCTGCCACGATCGCCACCAGGATCGGAGCGATCAGCCATGGTGCCGGCAGGCCGGCGCGGTCGAGCACCAGCGCCCCGCCCGCGGCGGCTGCGAGCAGCGCCAACCATTCCAGCGCGGTGCGAGGCGTCACCCCCGGTAGGACCCGAGGCGCGACGACCCGGCTGCGGCTTGCTTCGCTGATATCAGTATGATATCATAGGGCGACCATGCGTGCGTTTGCAGCGCGCCTGGACGACCATGTGTACGACGAGCTGAGACGACGGTCGGAGACCGAACGCAAGAGCATGAACGCGGTGCTGAACGAGTCGCTGGAGCGACACTTCCGCGGCCGGTCGGATGCGAAGGCCGCTTTGCTGCGCGCGCTGGCCGCGCTCGACGCGAGCGAGCGGAGCAAGACGTGACGGCGGCGTACAATTCTGGTTCGACCATGGCACGCACCCTCGAATCGCTCGACCCCGGAACATCGGTCTTCGCCGGCGCGACGCGCGTGGGCGAGGTTCGCGCGGTCTATGCCGAGGGTAATGCGCGCCTGGCCGAGCTGGTAATCGTGCACTGGGATGCCCGCGGCGAAGACGTCATGGTCCCGACCACCGAGATCGAAACGATCGACGAGGCCGGCGTACAGCTCATCCGCCGGGAACCCGATCAATACGCCGATTTGGCGCCGTTCGATCCGGCCGGATTCCCGACCATGAAAAAGCTGCGATGACGGCTTCGCCCGGCTCGGGGCAGGCCGAACGCGCGGCGCCCGACGCGCCGGCGCTCCAGCCCAAGCTGAAGTTCTCCATCGTGGTGCCGACGTACAACGAGGCCGGCGGGATCGAGAAGCTCGTCACCACGCTGCGCGGCGTGTTCGAGGCCAACGGCCTCGATGGTGAGATCATCGTCGTCGACGACAACTCGCCCGACGGCACCGGCGCGATCGTCGACCGTCTGGAGCGCGCGGGCCTCCCCGTGCGCTGCCTGCACCGGCCCGCCAAGATGGGACTGTCATCGGGTGTGATCGACGGGTGGAAGTTTGCGCGCCCGGACTCCGCGGCGCTGGGGGCGATGGACGCCGATTTCTCGCACGACGCCAACATCGTACCGCGCATGGTGCTAGCGCTGCAGAACGAGGGGTACGGCCTGGCGATCGGGTCGCGCTACGTGGCCGGCGGCGGGATCAGCAATTGGCCCAAGCGCCGCATCATCACCTCGCGCGTGGCGATCGCGCTGGCGCAGCCGCTCACGCCGATTCGCGACATCACCTCGGGGTTTTTTCTGGTCAAACGCGAGGCCCTCGACGGGGTCGATCTCGATCCGATCGGGTTCAAGATCGGCCTCGAGGTGATCGCAAAGGCGCACTACGGTCGGGCGCTCGAGGTCCCCTACGTGTTCACCGACCGCGTGGCCGGGACGTCGAAGCTCAACCAAGGCGAGATCCTGAACTACCTCAAGCAACTCGCCCGCATCTACGCCGCGAGACTTCGGGGTAAGCGCTGACCATGGCGATGCCGGAGTGGCTGCGGCTGCGGCGCGCGAACCCGATCGATCCGGATCAGGCCGCGCAGTGGACCAAGTGTCCCAAATGCGCCGCCATGATCTACCGGCCGGATCTGGCCGCGAACCTGTGGGTCTGTCCGACCTGTCAGCACCACTTCCGAATGCACGCGTTCGATCGCATCTCGCTGCTGGTCGACTCGGACTTCACCGAGATCGGCGGCGAGCTGATCCCCGGCGACCCGCTTGGCTGGACTGACAAAGTCCCGTATCCGCAGAAGCTCCAGCGCGATCGTGAGAAGTCCAAGCTCACCGAAGGCGTCGTCTGCGGCTTCGCGTCCATCGGCGGGTGCCCGGTCGCGCTGGGCGTCATGGATTTCAACTTCCGTGGCGGGACGATGGGCACCGTCGTCGGCGAGCGGATCGCGCTGTTGTTCGAGAGCGCCCGCGAGCGCAAGCTTCCTTGTATCGTCTTCACCGCCAGCGGCGGGGCGCGCATGGAAGAGGGGATGCTCGCGCTGATGCAGATGGCCAAGACGACGCTGACGGTACGCCGGTTCCACGATGCCGGCGGGTACTACATCAGCGTCCTCACCGACCCGACCACCGGCGGTGTCTCGGCCTCGTTCGCGTTCCAGGCCGACGTCGTGGTGGCCGAAGCGCGGGCCGCGATCGGCTTCGCCGGCCGGCGCGTCATCGAGCAGACGATCCGCCAAAAGCTGCCCGACAACTTCCAGACGGCCGAATTCTTGCTCGAGAAGGGCGCGATCGACATGGTCGTCGAGCGCCACGAGCTCAAGGGCCGGCTGGTGCGGCTGCTCGACTACGGCCTGGGCGCGCAACGGCCCGCCAACGGCCTCGCGGCGCAACCGGCGACCGATACGCGCCCGGCGCCGGCTGAGAGCCGCTCGTGAACGTCATCGTCGAACGCGAAAAAGGGTTGCTCGAGCTCGAGCAGCGCATCGCGGAGCTCAAGTCGCAGGCGGCCCAGCAGCCGGTCGACATGACCGCCGAGATCGAGGGCCTCGAGGCGAAGTACGCGCAGATTCAGCGCGACATCTTCGGCCAGATGTCGCCCTGGCAGCGCGTCAACATGGCGCGCCATCCCAAACGGCCGCTGGGCAGCGACTACCTCGCCGCGCTCGATGTGTTCGACGAGCTTCACGGTGACCGGCACTTCCGTGACGACCACGCGATCGTCGCCGGCTTCGCGAAACTCAAGGGTCGCCGGGTCATGGCGATCGCCCAAGACAAAGGGCGCGACACCAAAGAAAAGGTGCGCCGAAACTTCGGCATGCCGGCGCCCGAGGGTTACCGCAAGGTCAACCGGCTGGTCCGGCTGGCGGCGCACCTGCGGATCCCCGTCATCACCTTCATCGACACCAGCGGCGCGGACCCCGGGATCGGCTCGGAAGAGCGCGCTCAGGCCGAAGCCATCGCGCAGTCGCTCTACGAGCTGGCCGACGCTCGCGGCCCGATCGTCGCGACGATCATCGGCGAAGGCGGCTCCGGCGGTGCGCTCGCGCTGGGCTTGGCCGACCGGGTGCTGATGCTCGAGCACGCCGTCTACTCCGTCGCTTCCCCGGAAGGTGCGGCCGCGATCCTCTGGGGCGACGCCGCGCGCGCGGAAGAAGCGGCGACGCGGTTGAAGTTGACCTCCGATGACCTGCTACAGTTCGGGATCGTCGACGAAGTGATCCCCGAGCCGATCGGCGGCGCCCATCGCGACGCCGTCGGCACCGTCGCCCGCGTCCTCGCGGCGGTCGACCGCGCGCTCGACGAGCTGGTGCAGATCCCGGTCGACGAGCTGCGCGACCGGCGCTATCGCAAGTTCCGCCGCATCGGCTCGGGTACGATCTCATGACAGGTCGCGCCACGTTGCGCGCGCTCAGCCGGATCGGCTTGGTCTGCGTCGCGCTCGTCGTGCTGTCGCTCGTCGGAGCGCAGTACGCGCATGTCATCGGGCGCAATCTGGCCCTGGCGCGTCAGTTGCACGATGTCGAGCGGGACGTCGCGGGCCTCAAGTCACATCGCACGCAGCAACAACGCGACATTCGTCGGTTGTCGGACCCGCGCGGCTCGATCCCGGAGATTCACGACCGGCTCCATCTCGTCGGCGACAAGGAAGCGATCATCTACCTCAAGCGAGGTCACCCTGCGGCACCGGACCGGCATCACCCGAGCGATCCGTGAGCGAGCGCGTCCGCGGTAGCGTCATCAACGTCCACAATCTGGGCGCGATCGTGCGCCTCGAGGACGGGCGGCTCGTCGCGGCGCCGATCGGGGACGTGAACAAAAACCGTGCCACGTATACGCGGGCGCTCGAGCACAAGGAGGTCACGCTGCCGTTCGACCTCGTCGGCAAGATGGTGGTGATCGCGCAGACGCGCATCGACGAGGTCGCCCCGACCGGCGATGTCCCCGCGTTGACCGATCCGTCGTTCGAGGCGCAGATCGCGGCCTACCTCAAGTCGACCGAGGAGTGGGCGCCCCCCGACCGCCCGCAGCCGTTCGAACGCCATCTGGTGCGCAAGCAGCACCGCGCGAAGTTCTTCGAGAGCCGCACCGAATAGGCGACCTGCCCCTTGCCGCAGAAACGCCGCCTATGGCGATCAAGGACGCGCAGGTCGATCCCGTCAAGATCCCCGGCTCGGTGGTTCGCCTCGAAGGCGCGTACTCGGGATTGCGCGCGGCCGAACAGCGCGTCGCCGACTTCGTGCTGGCGCACCCCGAAGAGCTGATCTACCTCACCGTCACGGAGCTGGCAGACCGCACGCACACCAGCGAGTCGACGGTGGTGCGCCTGTGTCAAAAGATCGGCTACAAGGGCTATCAAGAGTTCAAGATCGTGCTCGCGCGCGATCTGGTCGAACCGACCCACGCGATCTACGCGGCGATCGAACCCGGCGACGACCTCGCGACGGTGAAGACGAAGGTCTTCCAAGCCAACGCCCAGGCGCTGCGCGATACGATCGAGGTGCTCGACGACGACGAGCTGCGCCGATCCGTCGACGCGCTGGCCTCGGCTCGGCGGGTCGAGATCTACGGCGTCGGCGGCAGCGCCCCGCTCGCGCTCGACGCGTACCACAAATTCCTCAAGGTCGGGATGCAAACGATCGCGCTTTCCGACGGCGACCTCATGGCGATGTCGTCGGCGCTGCTGGGGCCGCACGACGTCGCGCTGGGGATCTCCCACACCGGTGCGAGCCGCGACGTCACCGATGCGCTGGCGCGTGCAAAGTCGCACGGCGCGACGGCGATCTGCATAACTCACCGCTCGAACTCGCCGATCACCAAAGTCTCCGACATCGTCTTGGTCACTGCCGCCAAGCAAACCGCTTTCCGGAGCGACGCCAGCTCGAGCCGCATCGCGCAGCTAGCGATCATCGACACGCTCTACGTCGGCGTCGCGAACCGCAACCACGAGCGTTCGTTAGAGATGATCCAGCGCACGCGCGAAGCGACGGCATCGAAGCGCTATTAAGGGCATCCGGTCGTCCGGCCGGCGTGCCGGCCAGCGGTTCGACGCGGACCACGGCGTGACGACTGAGGCATTGGTATTCTTGGGCGAGCTCGACCCGCAAGCGATCGGTCCGTCACTCGAGCATGCCACACACTACGAGCCGACGCCGGTGGCGCAAGCGGAGGCGCTGCTCGCCGCCTCGCCGCTGCGGCCCGAGGACGCGACGTTTATCGATCTCGGCGCCGGCATGGGTCGCGTGGTGCTGCTGGCCGCGCGGCGGCCGTTTCGCGCCGTGATCGGCGTCGAGATCTCGCCGGCGTTGGTCGAGATCGCCCGCGAGAACCTCGCCTCGGCGCGCGATCCGCTGCGAATCGTGCGTGACGTCAAGATGGTCCGGGCCGATGCGGCCGGGTACGTCTTCCCGCGTGGCCATCTGGTGGTCTATCTCTACAACCCCTTCCGTGCACCGCTGCTCGACACGGTATTGGCCAACCTGGCCTCGCGCGGCGAGCGCCGCGAGGTGATCGTGCTCTACCACACGCCGGTCGAACGCGCGACCCTCGATACGAATGCGGCGTTCGAGCCGCTCGACGATCTGGGCTTCGGCCTGGTCTACCGCCTCAGGGGAGCGACAAAGCAAATCCCCGAACCGCTTCGGCGCGGGTGAGCTCCCTCGACGCGCGGAGGCGACCACGCCACGGTGAACGGCAAAGTCCGCACAGATAACGGCGAACGAGCCGCTCCCGGCAAGCAGGCGGCTGCGCTTCCCACGGGGACGGTGACGTTCCTATTCACCGACGTGGAGGGCAGCACGCAGTTGTGGGAGCGCCATCACGACGCGATGCGCAGCGCACTGGCCGACCACGACGCACTGCTGCGCGCCGCGGTCGAGGCGCACCGCGGGTTGGTCTTCAAAACGGTCGGCGACGCGGTGTGCGCGGCTTTTCTGCGGCCCGAGGACGCGCTGGCCGCCGCGCTCGAAGCGCAGCGGGGGCTCAGCGGCCATCCCTGGCCCGAACCGATCGAGCGCTTGCGCGTGCGTATGGCGATCCACACCGGCAGCGCGGTCGAGACCGAGGGCGACTATTTCGGTCCGACGGTGAATCGCGTCGCGCGGTTAATGTCGATCGGGCACGGCGAGCAGATCCTCGTTTCGAGTACGTCGGCGCTGCTGTTGCGCGACGTCCTTCCGGCGCAAACCTCACTGCGCGATCTGGGGTCGCATCGCCTCAAGGACCTCAGTCATCCGGAGATCGCCTACCAAGTCGTTGCGGACGGTCTGCGGGACGACTTCCCAGCGCTGCGTTCGCTCGACGCGCAGTCCAACGGCGCCGTCCCGGATCACAACCTGCCATTGCCGCTGACGAGCTTCTACGGCCGCGACGGTGAGCTCGCCGCGCTGACGCGCGAGCTGGAAGACCATCGGCTCGTCACCCTGACCGGCTTCGGCGGCGTCGGCAAGACGCGCTTGGCGCTCGAAGCCGGCTGGAGTTTTCTCGATCAGTTTCCCGATGGCGTGCACATTGTCGAGCTCGCGCCGCTGAGCGATCCGAATCTGGTCGCGCCGCGCATCGCAACGGCGCTCGGATTGCCCGAGCAAAGCGGTCAGTTGCCCGGCAACCTGTGGGTCGACGCGCTGCGCGCCAAGCGTGCGCTGCTCATCGTCGACAATTGCGAGCACGTCTTGCACGCGGTCGGGGACGTGGTCGAGCGTTTGCTGCAGCGCTGTCCCGACTTTCGCGTGTTGGCGACGAGCCGCGAGCCCTTGCACGTGCGCGGCGAGCGCGTCGTGCGGCTCAGCCCGCTCGCGCTCGCAGCCGCCGGGGCCGGGAGCGGCGCGACGCGCAATGCGCCCGCAGTATCGCTGTTCCTGGATCGCATCTCCGATACCGCACCGGAGTTCACGATCGCCGATGACGACGCCGAGAGTTGGAGGGCGGTCGCCAACGTCTGCAGCAAGCTCGACGGGATCCCGCTGGCGCTCGAGCTCGCCGCGGCCCGTGTCTCCACGCTGGGACTGCAAACGCTCGAGCGCGGCCTGGAGAACCGCTTCCGCGTCCTGCGCGGCGGCTCGCGGACCTCGCTGCCGCGCCAGCAGACCTTATTGGCGACGCTGGAATGGAGCTATACGGTACTCGATGAGCGCGAGCAGTCGGTGTTCAACCGGCTGGGTGTGTTCGCCGGAACCTTCGCGTCCGACGCGGTCGCCGCCGTGTGCTCGGACGAGCAGATCGACCCCGACGACGTGCTCGACATCCTGTCGTCGTTGGTCGACAAGTCGCTCGTCGTCGCCGCCGGCGCGCGCCCGGCGACGCGCTACCGTCTGCTCGAGACGACGCGCGCGTACGCGCTGCAGCGCTTGACGACCGATGCCGCCGCGACAGCGGCGCGCCGGCGCCAGGCCGAGCACTTTCACGGGCTGAGCTTGCGGTTGAATGCGACCTTCGGCAGCGGCCCGTTGGCCGACTGGTTTGCCACGTACTCGCAGGACGTTGACAACTTCCGCGCCGCGTTGACCTGGACCATTGACGAAGGCGGCGATGCGCTGCTCGGTGCGGGGATCTTGTGGAACCTGCGGCGCTTGGTGGAATGGCTCAACCTCAACGCCGAAGGCTTGACATGGTGCCAAAAGGCGTTGTCCGCGCTCGGCAGCGCAGCGCCGCCACTGGTCGAAGCCAACATCCAAATCATCGCGACCCGAATGCATGCCGGGCTGGGCGCGTTTCATGCGGCGATTCCGACCTCGAAACGCGCCGTCGAACTCTATCGCGCCGTCGGCGCCGAGGTACCGCTGGCGTGCGCGCTGGCGTTCTACGGACGCGCCCAGGCGTCGGTTCCCGACATGCGCGAAACGGCCGATCGCGCGTTGGACGAATCCCTGGCGATCTTTGCGCGCACCGAAAACCGGCCCGGGTCCGCCGATGATCCCGAAGGCGGCCCGGTCGTACGAGCTCTCTTTACCGCGTTCGCCACGGCGTACAAGTCGTATACGATCGACCCAACCGACTTTCCGCGGCGACGCGCGTACCTGGCCGAGGCGGTCGAACGCTATCGGGCGATCTCGCCGGGCCATTTTATCATCGGGACGATGCTGGTCAACCTGAGCGAACTCGAGCTCGAAGCTGCGCAGTACGAGCGCGCCATCGAGCTGGCGCGGCAGGGCCTTGCATTTTACCACGGTTCCGGTACGCTCTCCGGTTACATGGGTGCCCTCAATGCGGCAGGTACGGCGGCGCTTGCACTCGGCGACGTCGCCGCAGCCCGGGCCGACGCCGGCGAGCTGCTCACCCAGGCGCGCCGCCTCGGCAGCGCCCCGGGGCTCGGCATGACGCTGCTGTTGCTTGCCGCAATCGAAGCCATGTCGGGCGACGGCACGCGTGCCGCGGGCCTGCTCGGCGCTTGGAGCAGTTGCGGCGGGAAGATCGATACGCCGCAGGCGACGACGCGCTTTTTGTGCGATCGCGCCAACGAGTTGCTCGGTACGGCGCTCGGCGATGCCGCTTTGGCGACAGCGGTCGCCGATGGAAGCCGCTGGACGATCGACGAGGCGATCGAGATCGCCCAAGTCGTGCTCGAAGCGCGCTGAGCCGCTAACGCGAGGAAACCCTAGCCGTCGGGTTCGCGGATCCCGACCTCATCGAGGTGCCGTCCGAGATCGGCCGGATCTTCGTAGACGCGGTACGCGCCGCCGCTCTGCAACTCGTCGGACCCGTAGCCGCCGGAGAGCAGGCCGACGCCCAGCGCGCCGGCGCGGCGCGCGGCGAGCAGATCCCAGACGGAGTCACCGACGACGATGCTGTGCTCGATCGCGACGTCGAGCCGCTCGGCGGCGCGCAAGAAGAGATCCGGATCGGGCTTGGCATGAGCGACGTCGTCGCGCGTAACGACCGGCACGTGCGACGGTACGTCGAGCAGCGCCACGGTGCGCGCCGCGACCTCGCCGCCGCCGCTGGTGGCGATCGCCCACGGCGCGCCGAGCCGCGTCAGGGTTTCTAGCAGCTCACGCGCTCCGGGCAGCGGCGTCACCTCGTGGAAGCGCGCGGCGTACGCGGCGGCATGGCGGCGCCGCAGCTCGGCGGCGACCTCCGGATCGAGCTCGCGGCCCAGCTCGCGCATCAGACCGCGCACGAACAAGCCTCCGCTCATCCCGATCTTGCGATGGATGCGCCACATCGAGAGCGTGATGCCGCACCCGCTCAGCGCCTCGTGCCAGGCTGCAACGTGCTGATAGACCGAATCGACCAGCGTCCCGTCGAGGTCGAAGAGCATCGCGGGTGCCCGGCGTGCCATGCGGGTCGCTTCGCGTTGCCGCTCGAACCGCCCGCCCGTGGTGCGCGCGCTGTTCTCGATCGGGACGAACTCGACGCGGCTGCTCGTCCTCGACGGCGACGCACGTCGCGCGGCGGAGTCGCGCGGGACACGTATCGGCACGGCGCTCGGCGCGACCGGGACGATTGACGCCCAGGCGCGCGAGCGCACCCTCGCGGTGATCGACGAGTATGCCGGCATCGCGCGCAGGTGGGGCGCCGGCGCAGTCGATGCGATCGCGACCAGCGCGCTGCGCCGCGCCGGCGACGCGGGCGCGTTCGGCGCGGCCGTCGCCGCGCGGATCGGGGTCGCGCCGCGCGTTCTCAGCGGCGATGAAGAGGCGACGTTCTCGTTTCTCGGCGCGACGCGGTCGCGTGGCAACGACGACCTCGTCGCGGTGCTCGACGTCGGCGGGGGCAGCAGCGAGCTCGCGCTCGACGTTCCGTCGCACGCTCGGCGCGCCGGTTCCGTGGCGCGCACGATGTCGGTGGAGATCGGCGCGGTGCGGCTGACCGAGCGTCATCCCGCGCTGCTCGGCGCGCGCGCGCTCGACGAAACGGAGCGGAACGCGCTCGACGTACACGCCCGGGCTGATGCGGCCGGCGTCCTGGCCCCGTTCGGCGCACTCGGCGAGGTCAACGAGCTGCTTGGCGTGGGGGGAACGGTCTTCACCGCCGCCGCGATGCTCGCCGCCGGAGACCCCGACGGCGCGGTCCTGACGCGGACGGACCGCGTCGGGCTGATCGCCGAGCTGCTCTCACGCGATCTGGACGCACGCAAAGCGATGCCGCGCATCCGTCCGCAGCGCGCCGACATCCTCCCGGCCGGGTTGATCGTCGTCGACGAGGCGTGCCGGCTCCTGGGCGTCGACGCGCTCACCGTGAGCGAAGCCGATCTGCTGCTGGGGTACCTGACCTCGCCGGAATTCCGCGCCGTGCCGTTGCCGGCGAAGCGGTAGCGGGCCCGGCTGCGGCGAACGCCGCCGCGGGATGATGGTGGAATCGGTAGACACAGCAGACTTGTGAACGATGAGCCGGCCGGACGGAAACGCCGGTCGGGATGCGCTCAAAGTCGGCGAACTCGTCGCACGTACGCACGACAACGCCGAGCCAAGCTCGTTCGCGGTTCCGACCGCGAACCTGAAGGTGTAGAGACTGGACGGGCGCGGCCTACCCTTGTTCGTGCTGACGAGCGAGTACGGTCAAGGCACAGTCCGGACCACGAACGGAGACGATACCCCGCGCATGTCCCTGGGGTGCGCCTCGGGCGGCGAAAGCCGAAGTGGTGCGAAAATTTGCAGCCCGTAAAACGGCGTCCGGGTTCGAGTCCCGGTCATCCCATCAGACGAACCGCAACCGCGCGCAAATCGCGCAACGTGTTGGTGCGCGCCCGGAGAAGCCGCAGGCTGTCGCGCACCACCTACGCGCCGTCGGTGGCCGCTGGGCGGCCGAGCCCTTCCAGGACGACGGCGTTGGGCAGTTCCGCGAGTGCCGCGCCGGGGAGTGAGATTTTCGAGCGTCTGAGCCCGCTGCCGACGACGACGCGGTCCGCTGCCGCGACCGCCGCGTCGATGAGGATGGGCCACTCGACAGGAAGACCGATCGGCGTGATCCCGCCGAACTCCATCTCCGACGCCGCCGTCGCCGCGTCCATCGACGCGAACGAGATCTTGCTCGCACCGAGTTGACGCTTCGCCAGCCCGTTCACGTCGGCGCGCGTGGTCGCGAGCACGACGCACGCGGCGAACCAGCTGCGCCCTTCGCGGCGCGCGGCCAAGATCACGCAGTTCGCCGAACGATCCATCGGGACGCCGTAGCGCGCGCAGAAGGCCTGGGTGTCGGCGAGCTGCGGGTCGATCTCGGCCACGAACATCGCGTCCGGCGACACGGCTCCCGACCACGCTTCAACCGCCGCGGCGACGGGCACGGCGACCAAGTCCGGTCGCGCGCGGATGGGTTGTGCGTCCAAGGTCCCGATCGTCATCGACGCTGCGTTCCCGGTTCGCCGCGCGGGAAGCCTGCGTGCACCGAGGGCCGGCTTGACCGCGTAAATGGAATATATTAGTTTTAAGCGGTTGCAGGGCATCCGAGCCCCGCAGCCCGAACTGCTGGAGGTTCCCGCAGACCCGGCGAGCCGCCGGGTTTCGTGCGTCCGGAGGTTGGTCCGCTGAAGATCCTCGTCACCGTCAAGCTCGTCCCGGACACGAATGCCGACAAGCGCATCGACCCGGCGACCAAACGCCTCGTCCGTACGGGCGTCGAAACGGTCCTCAACCCGTTCGACGAGTACGCCATCGAAGCGGCGCTGCAACTCAAAGAGAAGCTCAACGATGGTTCTACCGTGACCATCGTCTCGATGACCAGCCCGTCGGGCAAAGAGATCGTTCGCAAAGCGCTGGCAATGGGCGCCGATGACGCGGTGATGCTGTGCGACGACGCCGTCGCGGGCAGCGATCTGTGGGGCACGGCGGTCGCGTTGGCGGCGACGATCAAGACCCTGGATGCCGACCTGGTGATCACCGGGACGCAGTCGACCGACGCGATCAGCGGCGACCTGCCGGGGATGCTCGCCGAGAAGCTCGGCATCCCCGGTCTTACCTACGCGCGCAAGCTCGACGTTGCCGACGGGCGCGTGCGAGTCGAGCGCGAGACCGAGACGGGCTACATGACGGTCTCCGCCGCGCTCCCGGCGCTGGTGAGCGTGACGAAATCCGCCAACGAGCCGCGTTACCCGTCGCTCAAAGGCATCATGGGCGCCAAGAAAAAGGAGATCAAGCAGCTCGCGGTCGCCGATCTCGGCTTGACCGTCGCCGTCGGTACCGACGGTGCGAAAGCGCAGCTGACCGACCTCGCCACGCCGCCGGCGCGCGCAAAGGGTCAAACGATTGCGGCCCCCGATCCCGCAGCGGGTGCCGCGGCGATCGTGCAGTTCCTCAAAGAGCGGAAGTTCCTATGATTTGCGATCAGGTTGTTGCGGGCTACCTCGGGGTATCGTGCCCCGTCCGCATGTTGACGAGCCCGCGCTTGCGGGGGCCCCATCGCCTAGCGATGGGGGGCGCGCAGCCAGGGGCGGAGCGCCGTTAAAATGCAAAACGTCATTGCTTTTATCGAGCACAAGCACGGCGCGATTCGCCGCTCGTCGCTGGAGGCGGCGACCCAGGCCCGGACGCTGGCCGATCAGCTCGGCGGCAAAGCTCACGCGGTCGTCGCAGGCGCGGGCGCTGCGCAAGCTGCCGAAACGCTCAAGAAGTATCCGCTCGACCAGATTCACGTCTCCGACGAAGACCGCTTCATCGACGGTGCGGTCGACGCGCTCGAGTCCGTGGCCAAGGCCGCCGGATCGGCGCTCGTGCTGGTCGGCAACACGATGATCGGCCGCGACGTCGGCTCCCGCTTCGCTGCGCGCGTCGACTGCGGCATCAACGCCGACGTGGTCGACTTCACGACCGACGGTGGCGCGGTGTCGTGCGTCATGCCCAAGCTGGGCGGCTTGGTCATCACGACGTGCAAGCTCACCGGCTCGGACTTCGGCGTCGCCGCGATCCGCCCCAACGTTTTTGCCGCCAAGGAAACTTCCGGCGCGGGTGAGATCGTTCAGATTCCGTCGAGCGGGAAGGCCTCTTCGGTCACCGTAGAGGACGAGGTCGAGGAAGCTGCTGCCGAGCTCGGCGTCGAAGAGGCGTCGGTCGTCGTCAGTGGCGGTCGTGGGATGGGCGGCCCGGAACCGTTCACCACGATCCTCAAAGACCTCGCCGACGCGTTCGGCGGTGCGGTGGGCGCTTCTCGCGCGGCGGTCGACGCCGGGTGGGTCTCTCACGGACATCAGGTCGGGCAGACCGGTAAGACCATCAGCCCCCAGCTCTACATCGCGGTCGGAATCTCCGGCGCGATTCAACACAAAGTCGGGATGCGCACCTCTGAAACGATCATTGCGATCAACAAAGACGGTGGCGTTCCAATCGGCGAATTCGCCGATCTCCTCGTCGTTGGAGACGCCTTCGCCATCGTTCCGGAGTTGACGAAGCTAGTCCGCGACGCGAAAGCCGCACACGCCTAGCATGATCCGCCGCCTCGTTCCCGCCCTCGTCCTCGCTGCCGCCGCGTCGTTCATCGGCGTGCTGGACACGCACCCTGCGACCGCCGCACCGAAGGCTGCCAAAGCGGCCGCTACGGCCACCCCGGCCCCGACCGCGGCGCCGACGGCGACTCCGGAGCCGCTCGATCAGGCGATTCCACGCCTTGAGAAACGGCTCAAGACCGATCCCACCGACCGCGCCGCGGCGACCGAGCTGGCGGGTGACTACCTGGCCATCAACCGTCCCGACCTGTCGCTCCCGCTCACTCAGAAGCTCTTGCAGACCGGCACCAAGACGGCGCAGGTCTACTACTTCGACGGTCTCGCGCAGCAGGCCGTTGGACACCAGAAAGAGTCGCTGGCCGACCTCGAGCAAGCGGCGAATCTGGAGCCCACGAACGCGGGGGTGCTGGGGACGCTCACCAGCATGTACTTGCAGCAAAACCGGCCGCAGGACGCCGAGCGCATCGCCAAGCGTGCGGTGGCGTTCAACAAGAACGACAAGAACGCGTTTCTTGCCTACGGTCAGGTGTTGGCTGCGCAAGGGAAGTTCGACGAGGCGCGCCAGCAGCTTGAAGCCGCGGCGGCCCTCGATCCCAAGGACGTGCGCGCCATCCTCGTCGAGGCGCAGACCTACATGAGTCAGAACGCGATCGCGCTGGCCGCGGGTCTCTACGACCGCGCCATCGGCATCGATCCCAACAGCGTCGACGCGCTCATCGGTAAGGCTCGTCTCGCGGCCGTGCAGCACAACGTCAAGGACGCGATCGCGACGTACGAGGTGATCTACAAGCTGCAGACCGACCC
Source organism: Vulcanimicrobiota bacterium (assembly GCA_003140215.1). Classification (GTDB taxonomy): domain Bacteria; phylum Vulcanimicrobiota; class Vulcanimicrobiia; order Vulcanimicrobiales; family Vulcanimicrobiaceae; genus Vulcanimicrobium; species Vulcanimicrobium beijerinckii. The sequence continues at coordinate 1,607,121 of PLJL01000004.1, forward strand.
CAACGACAAAGTCGCCGTCATCGACCAGGAAGCCGCCGTCTACGCCAACGAGAAGATGGACTCCGACGCCGATGCGACCTTCAAGCGCGCGATCTCGGAGTTCCCCGCGGTGATGAGCGCGCATACGACCTACGGCGAGTATCTCCAGGCGAAAAAGGACTATGCCGGCGCCGAGCGCGAGTTCATCGCCGGGGTCGGCCCGAACCGCGACCAGGTCGATGCGCTCGCGCGGTTGGGCCAGCTCTACGCGGGTCAGCGCCAGTTCCCCAAAGCGATCGAGCAGTTCAAGCGCGTCATCGAGCTTGCGCCCAACGATCCGCGCTCGCACCTGCTGCTCGGCGCGACCTATTCGGCGAACGGGCAGTTCGACAAATCCATCGGCGAATTCAAGGCATCGTACGCCCTGCAGCACACGCCGGATGCGCTCATGGGGCTGGGTCAAGCCGACTTGCAAATGCACAACTACAACGAGTGCGCGCAGGTCTACGATGCGCTCGACAAGGGCGCGCCGGACCTCGCCAAACAGAATCCGCAGATCCTCTACGGTTTGGGCAAGTGCTACGAGGGCTCCAAGCACCCCGACAAGGCCAAGGTCGCGTATCAAAAACTGCTGACCTACTTGAAACCGGGATCGCAAGCGGCCAACGAGGTCAAGTCGCTCATCGCCGCGATCGACAAGCAGCAGAAACCCGCGCCCAAGAAGTCCTCGACCACCAGCAAGAGGTAGCGCGATGTTGGTCGCGTACGACGACGGACTCACCACGCACCTCAGCGGCGTGCCGCATCCCGAATCTCCGGATCGCGTGCGCGTCGTGGCCCAGGAGTTGCGGCGGCGCGGGATGCTCGGCGAGCGCGTCGATGCCCGCATCGCTCGTCCCGACGAGCTCGCCCGCGTTCACCCGGCGGCGTACATCGAGCTGGTGCGCCGAACGTGCGCCGCGCTCGAAGACGGCGACGTCACGCAACTCGTCACCGGCGACACGCTCGTCGACGCCGGCTCGTACGACGGTGCAGCGCGCGCTGCGGGTGCCGCGTTGGTCGCGCTCGACGCGGCCGTCGACGGGCGGCGCGGCACGTTCGCGCTCGTTCGGCCGCCCGGGCATCACGCCGAGCCGGCGCGCGGGATGGGTTTCTGCGTGTTCAACAACGTCGCGATCGCGGCGCGCACCTACGCGCAGCTCGAGGGTAAGCGCGTGCTGGTCCTCGATTTCGACTACCATCACGGCAACGGCACGCAGGCTTCCGTCGGCGGAGGCGTGTCGTTTTTCGGCACGCACGCCGATCCGGCGTACCCCGGGACCGGCGACCCGCGTGACAACCGGGTGACCTCGGGCGCCGCGCTGGTCAACGTGCCGATCGACGCGCGCGGCATCTCGACCGAAGGGTTCATGGCCATCCACATGCGCGCGCTGCGCGCGCTCGCCGATTGCGTGCGGCCCGGGCTGATCGTGGTGAGCGCCGGCTACGACGTGGTGGCGGGCGATCCGGTCGGCGATCTGGGCGTCGATCAGGCCTTCGCGCGGCACATGGGACGGCTGGTGCGCGAGATCGCCGACACGCATTGCGACGGCCGCGCCCTGTTCGTGCTCGAGGGCGGCTACGACCCGATGACGCTCGCGGGCTGCGTGGCCGAGACGATCCTGGGCTTCGAAGAGAGCGTCGAGGCCGAAAAGACGGACGTGCACGCGATCCCGCCGGCGCAGCGCGCGCTGGTGCGCGAGGTGGAGGAAGCCGCACTCTACCGGACGGCGCGATGAACCCCCGCGTGGTCGACGCGATCGTGCTGCTGGTGCGCGTCGTGCTGGGCGCGATCCTCATCGTCGCCGGCGCGTCGAAGGTCGGGCACGCGGCCGAGTTCGCCGCCCAGATCGCCGGCTTCCGGCTCTTGCCGCAGGTGGTCATCGCCCCGCTGGCGCTGCTCCTGCCGTTCTTGGAGATCCTCACCGGCGGCTACTTGATCCTCGGACTGTTCACCCGCGGCGCGGCGTGGGTCGCGACCGCGATGTTCGCGGTGTTCGATGCCGCAATCGCCTCCGCGGTCGTGCGCGGGATGACGGTCTCGTGTGGCTGCTTCGGCCCCAACGACCGCACCGTGACGACCTGGGCGGAGGTCGCGCGGGACGCGATCTTCGTTCTCCTTGCCGTCGTGATCGCGCTGCGAGCCCCCGGGATGCTCGCGCTCGACCGGAGAATCGGAAAAGCACCATGAGCCGTCAGACGATCCTCTACGCGACGCTCGCGATCGTCGTCATTGCCATCGTCGTCGCGGTCGGGCTCGCCTCGCGCGTCCCCAAGGCCGCCTCGGACACCTTCGCGCAGTCCAGCCTCAAGGTCGGCGACACCGCGCCCGAGTTCTCCGTCGCCACCAATGCCGGCCCGTTCGACCTCGCCCAGGTATCGACGCCGGTGTTGCTCGAGATCTTCGCGACCTGGTGTCCGCACTGTCAGCGCGAAACGACCGTCCTCAACGACGTCGCCGCGAAATACGCCGGCAAGGTCGCGCTCGTCGCGGTCAGCGGCAGCGAGCGGGCGATGGACGGCAACTCTCCGGAGTCGCTGGCCGACGTCAACACCTTCGGCCAGCAATTCGGCGTGCGCTACCCGATCGCGTTCGATCCGGATCTCAAGGTCGCGCACGCGTACATTCAGGCTGGGTTCCCGACGCTCGTGCTCATCGACAAGACCAAGAAGGTCGTCTGGGTCCGGGACGGCGAGATCCCAGAGGCCGACATCCTCAAGGCGGTCAAGGCCGCGATCTAGCGGCGTCGCGCTCGAGCGCCGCGCGCACCGCGCCGACGAGCGCCGGATCGCGCGTGTCCATCCCCCACTCGAGCTGCGCGGCGCCACGACCGAAGGCCCCCGTCGCGTTGCCCGATCCGAGCCAGGCGGCGCCGCCGGCCAGCGCGAGCTTCTCGTTGGTCCCGGTACGCCGAACGTCGACGCCGTCGGCTTCGAGTCGCGCGATGGTGGCACGCTCGCGCGGCGAGCGTTGCTTGGCACGGCCGACGATCAGCGTGGTCGGCGCACCGGCGCGCGCGTGGCGGCGCAGCGCCGCGGTGAGCGGTGAGCTGCCGACCCGTTCGGTCTCCAGCATGACCGGCACGCCGCGCGCACCGTCCACCAGCGCGACCTCGCGCCGCTGGGCTTCGTCCTTGCGCGTCGCCAGCGTCGCGTCCGCGCCGCCTCGGCCCGCCAATGCGGCTTGCACTAGGGCAACATCGTTCGGATCGTCGTCGGCCACGACGATCTCCGGGCCGCGTTGCGTGAAGTTGCGGTCATCGAGGTAGGCGACCCCGTCGCACACCGCCGCCTTGAGATGAAACGGAACGGTGTCACGCGCGAGCAGCGACACGCTCGCGCCGGCCGTGCGCAGCAGGCGCGCCGTGTCGGCGTTGGCGCGCGCTCCATAGCTATTGCGGTATGGGTCCGCCTGCAGCGTCACCGCGACATGGGCGCCGCGCTGCGCCGCGCCGGCGAGAGCATCGCGCACCGGGCCGCGACCCAGAAAATACGAACCGAACGCGACCTCGTGCGCCGAACCGATGCGCGCCAACACGTCGGAAACAGATGAAAGCAAAACCGCCACGCCCCCCAATCACGCAGATTTACACGCGAACAAGATGATGGTGACGGACCGAGCCCAGCAGCATCTGCGGCGTAGCTATAGTGTTGTTGCGAGGTCGGACCCGGGGGCCCCACGCAAAGCGTGGGGGGCGCGCAGCGAGAGCGGAGCGCCTTTAGACCAGAAGTCCGGCTAGGGCACCACGCTGGTGGCGATGCGTGACAGCTCGCGCAGATCCAAGTCGCCGACGAGCGCGAACGAGAGCCCCTGCTCGCGCCATGAAAGCAGCGTCGTGGGGCCGTCGCGCACGTATTTCGCATCGTGGTCTTCGAAGCGGGTCGACTGCACGTGCATGCCGCCGAAGTCGATCGCCTTGCCGGTCGCGTTCTCGAAGAGCGACATGGTGCGCAGCCCGTCCGAGTAGATGAGGTGCAGGTTGCGCACACCTTTCACGACCGTGACGTCGGCGCCGCTCAGGACGAAGCCGTCAGGAAGATACTTCGGCTTGATCGGTTTGAAGCCGGCATCCGGAACGGTGTTCGGTATCGTCTTGAGTTCCTGGTAGCTGCGGCCGGAGATGGCCCGATAGCCGTGCGGGATCGCCGACGTGAAGAGCGACTGCGGGATGCCGTCGGTATAGCGAATGTCGTCGAAGCGGGTGCGCCAGGCCGGCGAGCCGTCGCTGTGGTACGCCTCTTTGGCCAGCACGACGTGCGTTTGCTGGTCGATCCACAGCCGCATCGTGCGCTCGCCGGTGTAGCGGCTCACGAGGTCGACCACGTCGGCCCGGCGGTTGGCAACGTCGTCGGAAGCGCTGCGCACGGCGCGATAGTTCGCGTCGACCAGTGCGATGTCGTCGACCACCGCGACCGGGTCGACGGCGGCCTTGTTTTCGGTGACGACGACGCGCTTGCGCTCGGGATCGAAATCCCACGATTTCGCCCCCCGGCTCACGACGTACTGACCGTACAGCGAGCGCGGCGTGAGATAGGTGCGGCGCGTCTCGTCCGGAGCGCGGTGCTCGATCTTGGAGAGGACCGCGGAGGCGCGGTTCGTCCCGCTGCGGATGGTGAGCTGTTGGCCGACGAACGAGACGTGCTTGGGCGCGGCGACCGCGGCGACGATGAGCGGCCGGGCGTCGCTGCCGGGCGAGAGCGGCGCCGGCGCGGCGGCAAACACGGACGACGGAGCGGTGCGCGGGGCGGGCGTTGCAGCACTCCCGGGCAGCGCGCTCAACGTCAAAAACGCGAGAGCGAGGAACCCGGGGCTAGTGTACTGCACCGGCGGCGTCGTCGAGGGTGGCGGCGTCGGCGGTGTCGATGTAGGCGGCGGCCGAGGACGCGCGATCCTGCGAGTCGGCGCTGTAGACCGCGGGCGAAGCCCCCGGCCCGAACGGGTTCTGCTGGGTCTGCGCGTTGTGCTCGTCGAGGTAGAACGCGGCCTCGATCCCGGGTGCCGGCGGGCGCGTCAAAACCGGCGTACCGAAGTACGCGGCCAGCGCGACGGCGGCCGCGACCGGGACGGCGACGCGCGGGCCCCAGATCGTGCGCAGTCGCTCCGTCCAGGACGGCTTCTCGCGCCGCAGGGCATCCCACACGCGCGCCTTGACGAGCGAGGGGAGCTCCAGCTCTTCGGCGCGCGCGGCGGCGCGCAGCGCCTCGCCCAGCGCCGCCTCTTCGTCGTAGACGCCGTTGCACGCCGCGCAGCCTCGAAGGTGCGCAAAAGCGGAAGCGTCGGCGTCGGGCGTGAGCGCGCCGTGCAAGTAGTCGATCAAGGTTTCGCGGTCGTAATGCGTGGTCATCGTTGTTCCTGTTGCGCCCTGGTCACCAGCCGTCGGAGCAGCGCCCGAGCGCGGTGAAGCCGCGAACGAACCGTTCCGATCGAACATCCCATGATGTCGGCGATCTCCTGGTAGCTGTACTCCTCAATGTCGGCGAGAATGACCACTTGACGTTGCTCCGGGGAGAGCTGTGCGAGCGCCCGTGAAAGCGGCTCCCCCAGTTGCCCCGAGACGTAGTCCTCGATGGGATCGACCGCCAGCGGCCGCTGCCCAGCGTACTCCTGCGGAGCGTTGTCTTCCGGTATCTCCTCCTGGAAACGCCCTTTTCGCCGCCGAAGTTCATCCCGATACAGGTTCGTGACGATTCGGTAGATCCAGGAGAGGAACGAGGTGCCTGGTTGGAACGAGTGCCACGCCCGGTAGACGCGGATGTAGGCGTCCTGCGTCAGGTCGCGAGCATCCGCCTCGTTCCCGGTGAGCCGGAAGGCGAAGTTGTACGTCGCCTTGCCGTACTGGGTCATCGCCTGCTCGAGGAAAGCCGACGCTTCGGGCGTGGCCGGCTCGATCGGCTTTCGCGGGACCCCCATCGGGATCAGAGCCTTCGGGGGACGACCGGCCGCGGCCTCGCGACGAGGCGCGCGCGGACTACTTACACGCGTTCGCGGCGGGGATGATCAGCTTCGCGGCGACGTCCTCGTACTTGGTCGTGAACGCCGAGATGTCGGCCAAGTCGCGGTCGAGCAGGTGGGCGTCGTTGAGGCTGCTGACAACCCGGTGGTTCGGGTTGAACGTCGTCTGCGAATCGCGCAGAAACGCGCCCAGCGGGGGCGGGGTCTGCAGCGGGCCGCCACCCGGCTGACTGAGGTTGGGACCATTGGAGCGCTGCATGTTTTTCTCGCTCTCGCTCAACTCGCCGAAGCGGCGCATCCGCTCGGTTTCCACGAAGCCGCTCATGGCATTGAGCTGCACCTTCTGCGCGACGAGCACGTTGGCCAGAGACGCGCGCACGTCGCGCAGCGTCTTGGCGTCTTCGGGCTTGGCGGTTGCCGGGATGTCGAGCGCGGGCGATTTGATCGCCTGCTCGAGCGTCTCGATGTTCTTCACCATCGCGTCGACCTGGCGGTCCATCTGCGTCAGGTGCAGATCGCGGGCTTCCTCCGAATCCTTGACGACGTAGTCGAAGATTTGGGCGCGGATCGCCCCATAGGTCTTGTCGTTTTTGAGCGAGGCGGCGACCGCAGGTGCGATCGCCCGGCGGATCGCCGTGCAGACCGGCTTGGCACGCGTCGTCCCGATCACCGGCAACGAGGGGGCTGCCTGGGGGATCGGGTTGAGGTTGAACGGGTTGGTCGGTTCCGGCCTGGGGGCCGGCGCCGGGGTCGCAACGGCGACCAACAGCGCACCGAGGGCGACATGTGCGAGCACCACGCTTGCTTCGATGCCTCGGCGGGACGTCCCGGGCAGGGCGAGCGGCGAAAGACCCCCCGTTCCCAGGAGAGAGTTCCGGCCTCGGTATCGGTACGACCTCATACGGAAGGGGAGGTGAGCGGTGCGGACGATATGGATGGTCCAGGACGAGGCAGACCGGGTTTTGCGCCAGCGCCGCGCGTTCCGCGACTGCGTGGCCGCGCTGGCCGAGCCCGCCTCCGACGTTTCCGGTGCCGAGCTCATCTACGGTGAGCTGGTCGGCAACACGGTACGCTACGCGGCCGGGCCGGTCGAGGTGCGGCTCGAGGTCCACAACGGCGACGCGCCGGTGTTGACGGTGCGCGACCACGGCCCAGGGCTGCACTGCCACCCCTGGACCCCGCGCCGCGACCCCTACGCGGAGTCCGGACGCGGCTTGGGGATCGTCGAGCTGCTGGCGCGCGCCGTCGCCGTCGACCGGCCCAGCGATGGCGGCACCCTCATCCGCGCCGTCCTACCGGTGACGCCGCGGGCGAAGGTCGCGTAACGCCGAGCCGCCTAGCGTTCGAGCCGATAGTTCAACTCCACCGATCGCGGGCGCGCGATGTGGTTTCCTTGCGCGTTCGCGAACGTCACGAAGTAGCGGTCGTCGAAGAGGTTGCGCACGCGCAGCGCAACCGCGCCCTTGCCGAGCGGCACGCCTTTTTCGACGTCGAAGGTGAGGTGCGGGGCAACTTTGCAGGCGCCCGACCCGAGACCGGTACGCGGATCCGGCGGGCAGTACCGGTTGAAGAAACCGGTCGAAACGTCCGACGGTGCGGTGGTGAGTCCGCTGCCGTACTCCCCGCTCGCTGAAAACCAGCCGTTGTGCCGATCGTTTATCAACAGGCCTGCGTTGGCGTCCCAGCGTTCGTCGTGATCGGCCGGCGTCCAGTCCGCCGCGGGGCCGCCGGCGCACGGCGCGAGCAACGCCGTTTCGCAGTTCTTCACCACGGCGTAGGTATGCGCGAGCGACCAATAGACGCGGCCGCCGCGCTCGAGCGGGCGCTGATAGGCAATGCTTTGGGTGCCGATGCGTCCGAGTGCGAAGTTGATGTCCTGGTGCAGGTTCGTCGTCCCCACCTGGGTGTCGTCGATGAGGTCGGTGGCGTTTTTCTGCGCGATCCGAACGCCGAGATCGCCGCGCCCCAGCGCGATGTGTCCGCCGAGCTCGTAGTCGGAGTCGCGTTGCGGCCGCAGGTCGAAACCGCCGCTGGTGGGCTGGATGACCCGCGCCACGGACGGTGAGACGTTTTCGAGCGAGAACGGCGTGAAAAAGCGGCCGTAGTAGACGTAGAGGCTGGCCGTCTGCCCGAACGAGCGGGTGAGCTTGAGCCGCGGGCTGAGCTGCGAGAACCCGTTCGCGAACTCCAGCGAGGCCAAGGTGAACACGTCGGCGCGCAGACCGTAGTCCAAGCGCCACGCCGGTCCCATGCGCCAGCTGTCTTGCAGGTAACCCTCCGCGAGGTGGCCGGTATTGGGAGCGTTGTCGACGACGTTGAACGCCAGGGTTGAAAACGGGTTCGACGGCTGCAGCCCGATCGCGTAGCGCTTCGTCACGGTTGTCACGTCGTAGACGGCCCCGGCGCGCACCTCGTGGGCCGCGCTGCGCAGATCGTAGTCGGCGTTGAGCCGGTAGTCGATCGAGGTCCGGTCCGAGAACAGCGACAGCGCACAGGTGGTGACGTCGCCGCTGCAGTCGGCGGTTCCGCCGTTCGCGATCCCCGCGGCGAAGTCGTTGGCGGGGTCGGGGAAGTCACGGATGTGCGAGCGTTTGAGCGACGGCCCGAACGAGAATGCGCCGCGATCACCGATGGCGCGCCTGAACTGGACCGATGCGAACAGATCGTCTTGCTTTTCGACGTCGTCGCGCCGGGCGGGCTCGCCCGCCCCGATGTCGGGCGGAATCTGATAGGTCTGCAGCGTGTGGGACAGCGTGAAGTTGGCGAACGAGGCGGCGCCGTAGGGAAGCGAGAGGCGCACGAACTGATTCGCGCTGCTGCCGGCGTCGTGCGGTGCGTCCGCCGAGGCCGGATCGAGGGCGCGGCCGTCGCGGCCCGTGCGCGAGGCGAGCAACAGCGAGCCGCCGTGTCCGACCGGCGCGTGATAGCCCAGGGTCATCTCGTAGCGCGCATACGCGCCGCTCGTGGCATCGAAGGTGAAGCCGGGCGGACCGGGCGTGCCGCCGCGCGTGGCGAGGTTCAGAACGGCGCCGAAGCGTTCGCCGTATTGCGCCGGGTACGCGCCCTCGAGTACCTCGGCGAATCCGACGTTGCTCGCGTCGACCTCGTTGCCGATGACGCGGTTGAGCGCTTGTGGTAACGCCACCCCGTCGACGATGTAGTTGATGTCTCCGTGGTCGCCGTTGACGTGAACCACGCCGTTGGCGCCCCGCGCCGCGCCGGGGACCTGTAACAGCATCCCCGGGAAACTGTCGGCGGCGGGCGCGCGCGCGATCGTCTCGGTATTGAGCGTCACGTCGGTACCGGCGCGGCGCGCCTGCGTCGCGTGCGACACGACCGAGGTCGCGGTACGGCCGATCGCCCGAATCGCTTTGAGCTGCAAGTTGACGCTTTCGCCGTTGGAGGCGACGTCGACGTCGACCGCAGCGCTGAGCGTTCCGCTCGCACCCGCGAGCGTGTAGCGCCCCAACGGGACGGCGCTGAAGGCGAACGCGCCGTGCGCGTCCGTCGTGGTCTCACGATGGAGCGTCGCGCCGTTGAGCTGCACGGCGGCCCCCGCGACGGCCTGACCGTTGGCGGTGACGACCCCCGAGACGAACGACGTGGCTTGCGCGCGAGCGGCGGTGCTCGTGATGAGGATAATGGCGATGAACAAGGCGAGCGACCGAAGCGGCGCGCCGAAACGACTGAACATGATTCCCTTCGCTACTGTGACGTGAGGACGTGCGCGCTAGGCGCACGGGGTCAGGTAGCGAGCGGTGGGGGCGGGCGGTTCGGGACGAAGAGCCGGTAGGGAACCGTGGCTTGCGCGGGCCGCGCGACGAGGCGGCGCAAGGCCGGCGGTCGCGTCGTGTCGGCGACCGCCGCGACGAGCGCGGCGAGCAAGGCGACGACGCGCTCGCGCGTGGCGCGGAACAGCAGCGTCGCACACAGCAGGGCGACGAGCCCACAGAACAGGGCGACCAGCAACCGCTCGGGCTCGAGCGCGGCGCCTTCGGCGGCCAACAGCAAGGCCGCGACGGCGGCTTGGCTCAGCGCCGCGAAGCCGGCCTGCCCAAGGGTGAGCGGCCCGAGCCCGGCCCGCACCAGCGCCAGCCGGCGGCGGCGCTCGCGGCGTGATCCGACGAGACCCAGCGGTGCGGCGACCGCGGCCAGCAAGCCCAGGGCGGCGACGAGCATGACGAGGTGCGCCGGCGAATCCCACACGAATGCCCGGGCGCCGACCGCATGGACGACGCCGTGGACCAGCACGGCGCTCGAGAACGTCAGGGCGGCCCACAGGGCGTACGCCGCTCGACGCTGGGGAGACATGTACGGATTCTTCCGTACGCCGCTCTCCGACCCTGCCCATAGGCCGCCGGGCCGCCACCGCCGGGCGCCGGGCGGCGTCCTGGGGATACTAGCCGGACCGGGACGCCGGCGCAGAGGGGCATCGGGTCGCCGCGACAGGTGCCGGCGCGGGCCCGGTCATATCCAACGTCCCCCACCCGTCGCCCCATCGAGAAAGCCATGTACACCGCCCGTCCGTCCGCCTTCGAGTCCACCGACACCGTCAGCCGGGTCGTGGCGCTGCTGGTCCGCTTCCCGGCGATCCACAGCGTGCGTGCGAACCCGTCCGACGCGACGTTGACCCTCTCGTTCGCGGTCCGCGAGCGGCTCGACCGCGTGAAGACGCAGGCGCTCGCCGAGCGGGTCGGCGAGTACGTGCGCGCGTTCCTCGATCTGCGCGGTGAGGCCCCGGCGAAGATCGCCGTCGCGTGCGATCGCGACGCGACCGTCACCTTCGTACACGTGACGCGGGACAGCGCGTCGTTCGCGCGCGAGGAGCTCGAGCTGCTCGTCGCGCTCTTCGCCGACCAATACGGCGACCGGCTCGTGCGCGACGATTCCGGTGCGACGCCGGTCGACGAGGATCCGATCGCGCGCGACGACGTCGTCGAAGTGGCCCTCGATGCGCTGCGCGATCCGACCCAGCGCCAGCGTCTGGTCGGCTTCCGCGAGGAGCAACGGGTGCTGGTCTACTTCGTCCATGCGCGAAAGCGCGCGAAAGCCAGGGCGCGATCCTAAGACCGGCCACCGTCACGATCCTGATCGTCGGCGACGTGGTCGGGTCGCCGGGGCGGGACGTCCTCAAGAAGCACCTCGCGCTTGCGCGCGAGCAACACCACGTCGACGCGGTGATCGCCAACGGCGAGAACGCGGCGGGCGGCTTCGGCTTGACCAGTCAGACCGCCGAAGAGATGTTCGCGGCGGGGGTCGACTTCATCACCTCGGGCAACCACATTTGGGACAAGCGCGAGTTCCGCAACGCGCTCGACGAGACCGATCGCATCCTGCGACCCGCCAACTATCCGCCCATGCTCCCCGGCCGGGGCGCCGGGACGTTCACCGCCAACGGCGTCACCATCGGCGTGCTGAACCTCATGGGGCGCGTCTTCATGCCGCCGGTCGACGATCCGTTCCGGATCGGCAAGGAGCTCGTCGACGAGCTGCGCGCGCAAACCCGCGTGATCGTCGTCGACGTGCACGCCGAAGCGACGTCGGAGAAGATGGCGTTGGGGCGGTTCCTGGACGGCTCGGTATCGCTGCTGTTCGGGACGCACACGCACGTGCAGACCTCCGACGAGCAGATCTTCCCGGGCGGGACGGCCTACCTGACCGACGTCGGGATGACCGGGCCTTCCGACGGGGTGATCGGGATGGAATCCGCAGCGGTCCTGGAGCGTTTTACCAATGCGGTATCCGAACGCTTCGCGGTCCTGAAAACGGGTACACGACAATTTTGCGCGGCTGTGGCGACCGTAGACGTCGCTACGGGCCGTGCGCTCGACATCAAACGCATCAATCTTCGAGGCCTAGCATGATCGAGCCGCCGAGGACACCGGCGTCAGGCGTCCTCAAAGTGTCTGCTCATTCCAACCCCAACTCGGTCGCCGGTGCGCTCGCGGGCGTGCTCCGCGAAAGGCCGACGGCCGAACTCCAGGCGATCGGCGCCGGGGCGACCAATCAAGCGGTCAAGGCGATCGCGATCGCCCGCTCGTACCTGCGTGCCAGTTCGATCGACCTGGTCTGCGTGCCCGAGTTCACCGACGTGGAGATCGAAGGGAACGTGCGAACGGCAATTCGCCTGCTGGTCGAACGGCGCGCCGCGGGCGCGCAGCCTGGGGCGGAGCGCAGTTAACATCACCGTCGACTTTCATTCCCATACGCACGAGTCCGACGGAACGCTGAGCCCGGCCGAGCTGGTCGCGCGGATGCGTTCGCGCGGCGTCTCCTGGTTCTCGATAACCGACCACGACACCACGCGCGCGTACACCGATCTCGACGCGCCCGGACAGCGTGTCGTCCCGGGGATCGAGATCAACACGACCTGGCAGGGCAGCGACGTCCACATCCTGGGCTATCACATCCCAACCGGACCGTCGCCGCTCGCAGACGTCATCGAACGCAACCGGCAGCACCGCCGCGCCAGGATCGATACGATGGTCGCCGGCCTGAACCGCGCCGGGTATCCGGTCACGGTCGACCAGGTGCTTGCCGAGTCGGGGGGCGGCCACGCGCTGGGGCGGCCGCACGTGGCCAAGGCGCTGGTGCGCAGCGGGATGATCCGCGACGTGCAGACCGCCTTCACCGAGCTGCTGTCGCGCGACAAACCCGGGTACGCGCCCTCACACCACATCTCGCCGCTCGAAGCGATCGAGGTCGTGCGGCGCAGCGGCGGCGTGCCCGTCTTGGCGCACCCCGGGCGCCTCAAAGACGAGACGATCCTCGACGACCTAGCCGACCAGGGACTGGCCGGGTTGGAGGTCTTCTATCCGACGCACACCGTTGCGATGACGGCGCATTTTCGCGCCAAGGCCCAGCGCTACGCGCTGGTGATGACCGCCGGATCCGACTTTCACGACGAGCGCTGGAACACACGCGGGGTCGGCGTCGACGTCGACGAGGTCGACGTGCGGCCGTTCCTCGACCTCGTCGCCTAGCGGCGGGAACCGCTGCACGGGGTACAGGGGACGAAAGCAACGATATCGAGGAAAGCGCAGCACCATGACAGATGATGAAGTCCGGCCCTACGTCGGCAAACCCGTGCGGATCACGCTCGACGACGGTCGCGTCTTGGCGGGTACGCTCCACGCCGACGACGGCCACGGCCACGGCCACATGCACTACGCGCTCGTCTCGGACCCCGTTCGCGAGGGCGGAGAGAAGGTGACCGAGGTCGTCCACGGCGCCGGGCGGATCACCACGATCGACGACGCGTCCGACGATCCCGCGGCGGTCGAATGACCGGCGATCTGAGCCTGCTCGCGGCGCGGCTCGCGCTGGGCTTGGGGTACGCGTCGCACGGCGCCCAAAAAGCGTTCGGCTGGTTCGACGGACCGGGGCCCCAAGGGGCCGCGAAGTTCATGCAGAGCCTGGGGCTCAAGCCCGGCGAGCAGTACGCTACGCTGGCGTCCTACGGGGAGTTGGCGGCGGGGACGCTGATCGCGCTGGGGCTCGGCGGGCCGCTCGGGCCCGCGATGCTGCTCTCGGGGATGGTCGTCGCCGAGACGACGGTGCACGCGAAGAACGGATTTTACGCCGGCGGAAACGGCATGGAAGTCGGGATGCTGTACTCGGCGGGGGCGCTGGCCTTGGCCGCGTCGGGCTACGGCGAGCTCTCGTTGGATCACGTGCTGGGCTGGCGCAAGAGCCTGCGTAACCCGCTGTTGACGGCACTGGCGCTCGCGGGCGGCATCGCCGCCGGATACGCGGTCCTGGCCAAGCGCGACACCTCGCCGCCCGACGGAACGCTGGCTACGCCGACGGTCGCCGGCAACCGGGCCAGAAACGGCACCGCCGGTTCCAAACCCTCGCCTGCCGCCAGCTAAGGCAGGCGCGGCACCAAACGCTCCAGCGTCTCGTACGCGATCGCCACGATCGCGACGAGACGCTCGTCCTGCGCCGCGACGACCGCGCGCTCGTCGATGAAGCGATGGTTGATGCGGACGTTCGCGATGCTCGCCGCGAGCGCCGCCCGGAAAAAGTGCAGCGCGCACTCGACGTCGCTCACGAGATGCGCGTTGCCCAGCGCGTTGGCGCGCGCCGCGAGCGCGATCCCTTCGGCGCACAGCCCTGCGGCGACGAGCGGGGCTTCAGCCGCGCCGATCAGCGCCGACTGCAGCGCGGCGCGGCGATCGCGCTGCTCGTCGTCGCTGCCGTTGGGTAGCGCCGAGGCGGTCACGACGGCACCGTACGCCGCTTCGTCGAGCGGCCGCGCGGCCGCAAGCCGTTCCCGAAGCGCATCGGCGGCGGCGGCGATCGCCACGGCTTCGTCCCGCACGGCGGCAAAGCGCTTGGCGCCGGCGGTGATGCGGGCGACCATCGCGCACAACGCCGCGCCCATCGCGCCGACCAAGGTCGCAGCCGAGCCGCCGCCGGGGGTGGGGTCGCCCGACGCCAGCCGGTCGAGGTATGCATCGATTCCGTCCACGCGGCGGTTTACCAGGCAAGAACCCGAGACGCCTCGCGGCGAAGAAGGTTCGGAGCGCCGGTAGAGCTGGTTTCAAAAAGCACGGTCGCCTAGCCACAATCAAATCAGCCAGGAGACGACCTTGCAAACTCTTGAAAAGACGCGCGGGGACGTGAAGGATCTTGCGCTCGCCGATGCCGGAAAAGCGCGCATCGAGTGGGCCGCGAGCTTCATGCCCGTGCTCGCCCAAATCCGCGACCGCTTCGCGAAGACCAAGCCGCTCGCCGGCGTGCGCATCGGTGCGTGCCTCCACGTCACCACCGAAACGGCCAACCTGATGCTGGCCCTCAAGGCCGGCGGCGCCGAGATCGCGCTGTGCGCGTCGAACCCGCTTTCCACCCAGGACGACGTCGCGGCCGCGCTGTGCGCGCACTACGAGATCCCGACCTTCGCGATCAAGGGCGAGAACGAAACGACGTACTACGGCCACATCGAGTCGGTCATCGCTTCGAAGCCGCACATGTCGATGGACGACGGCTGCGACCTCGTCACGACCATCTACACCAAGCACAACGCGCTGCTCAAAGAGATGATCGGCGGTTGCGAGGAAACGACCACCGGGGTCATCCGGCTCCATGCCATGGAGAAGGACGGCGTCCTGCCGTACCCGGTCATCGCGGTGAACGACGCGCTGACCAAGCACATGTTCGACAACCGGTACGGGACGGGCCAATCGACGATCGACGGCGTCATCCGCGCGACCAACGCCCTCATCGCCGGCTCCACGGTCGTCGTGGTCGGCTACGGCTGGTGCGGACGCGGCGTCGCGTCGCGCGCCAAAGGGCTGGGAGCTCACGTCATCGTGACCGAGATCGACGCCCGCAAAGCGCTCGAAGCCAAGATGGACGGTTTCGAAGTGCTGCCGATGGCCGCAGCAGCGAAGCTGGGCCACATCTTCATCACCGTGACCGGCAATTTCCACGTGATCGCCAAAGACCACTTCGAGGTGATGCGCGACGGCGCGATCGTGTGCAACTCCGGGCACTTCAACGACGAGCTCGACCTCGACGCGCTCGAAGCGCTGTCGACCGCCAAAGAGACGCCGCGCGAGTTCGTCGAATCGTACACGCTGCGGAACGGCCGCACGGTGCGCGTCCTCGGACAGGGCCGGCTGATCAACTTGGCCGCCGGCGAAGGCCACCCCGCGTCGGTGATGGACATGTCGTTCGCCAACCAAGCGATGGCCGCGGCCTATCTCGCGCAGAACTACAAGACCTTGGAGAAGAAGGTCTACTCCGTTCCGGACCACATCGATGAGGAGGTCGCGCAGCTCAAGCTCGCCGCCTTTGGGATCGAGATCGACACCCCAACCCCCGAGCAAGTAAAATACATGGCATCCTGGAGCGAAGGTACTTAAGGTGATGGACCGAGCGCAGCAGAGTCTTCCGCGTCGCACGAAGTTCTTGGGAGGTCGGACCTGGGGGCCCCACGCTTTGCGTGGGGGGCGCGCAGCGAGAGCGGAGCGCCGTTAAAATGGCGTACCGCAGGCTGTTTACGTCTGAGTCGGTCACCGAGGGCCATCCCGACAAGCTTGCCGATCAGATCTCAGACGCGGTGCTCGACGCGATTCTGGCCAAGGACCCGCAGGGACGCGTCGCGTGCGAGACGTTTGCGATCACCGGGCAGATCCACATCGCGGGCGAGATCTCGACCACCACCTACATCGACATCCCCAAGATCGTGCGCGACACGATCCGCGAGGTCGGCTACGACCGTTCGGCGATCGGCTTCGACTACGAAACCTGCGGCGTTTCGGTCTCGGTCGACGAGCAGTCCGCCGACATCGCGATGGGCGTCGACAAGTCGCTGGAAGTCAAGGAAACCGGCGACCGCGATCCGTTCGAGCTCATCGGCGCCGGCGATCAAGGGATGATGTTCGGCTTCGCGTGCCGTGAGACGGAGCAGCTCATGCCGCTGCCGATCACGCTCGCCCACCAGCTGACGCAGATGCTCGCCGCCAAGCGCAAGAGCGGCGAGATCAGCTACTTGCGCCCCGACGGCAAGTCGCAGGTGACCGTCGAGTACGACGGACACAAGCCCGTCCGCGTCGACGCCGTCGTCATCTCGACCCAACACGACGACGACATCCCGCTCGACCTCATCCGCCGCGAAGTGACCGAGAAGATCATCGACGTCGTGATCCCGCGCGGGCTGCGCGACGAGCACCTCAAGATCTTCGTGAACCCGACCGGCCGGTTCGTCATCGGCGGCCCCAAGGGAGACGCCGGCCTCACCGGTCGTAAGATCATCGCCGACACCTACGGCGGGATGGCGCGCCACGGCGGCGGCGCGTTCTCGGGCAAGGACCCGACCAAGGTGGACCGCTCGGCGGCGTACGCCGCTCGCTACGTCGCCAAGAACGTCGTCGCGGCCGGCCTCGCCGAGCGCTGCGAGCTCCAAGTCGCGTACGCCATCGGCGTCGCGCACCCGGTCAGCGTGCTGGTCGAAACGTTCGGCACCAACCAGATCGACGAAGAGAAGATCGCCGAGCTGGTCAAGGTGCATTTCGACCTGCGTCCGGCCGCGATCATCCACAACCTCGACCTGCGCCGGCCGATCTACCGCCAGACCGCCTCGTACGGTCACTTCGGCCGTACCGAGCTCGACCTGCCGTGGGAGCGGCTGGACAAAGCCGATGCGTTGCGCGCGGATTCGGGGCTGCGCGGCGAGCGCGACCGCGAGCTCGCTCCGCTGACCGCCTAGCGGGGGAGCGGCGGTCGAAACGCACGAGAGGCGCCGATGGTGACCGGCGCCTCTTTGCTTGCGCCGGGAACGCCTTGGCGGTGCGGAGCGTTATCCTGACGACTCCCCTCATGAGGTATTCGATGCTCCGCAAATCGCTCCACGTACTCGCCATTGCCGCCCTGGCGGCCCTGCCGCTCGCGGCGTCCGCCCAGTACAACGGTCAGTCCAACGGTCAGTCCAACGGCCAGTACAACGGCAACACCGGTGACACTCTGCTACCATCCCAGTCGGTCATCACCGGGACGCTCGAGCAGTCGATCAGCAGCAAAACTGCTCAAGTGGGCGATCCCTTCGTCCTCGACCTCGCGACGCCGTACCCGGCTGACGACCAGCGCTATCAGGGCGCCAAGGTCTACGGTCACGTTGCCTCGGTCCAGCGCGCCAGCGGGACCAAGAAGGGTGGCGTGAACCTCGGATTCGACCGTCTCACCCTGGTCGACGGCACGACCGCCTCGCTCACCGGACAAGTGCTCTCGCTGGATGCAAAGCAAGGCGGCAATTCGACCGCGCGCGGAATCGCCGGCGGCTTCATCGGGCAAGTTCTCGGTAACTACATCGGCAAGCACATCGGCACCGATGTCGGTGGTGCGGTCGGCATGATCGGCGGCGCGATCTACGCCGGCAACCTCGGCACGAACGTGACGATCGGTCAGGGCACGCAGGTGTCGCTCAAGACGACCACGCCCGCAACGGTCCTCTCGCGCCGTCAGGCCGGCTATCCCAACGGCAACGGCACCTACCAGAACCAGCCGTACCCGACCCCGTACCCCACCCCGTACCATTAAGGCTTTCGTCGCGCAACGCTGACGAATGAGGCGAGGTACCGCTCCGGCGGTGCCTCTTTCTTTTTCCCGCGCTCAGCGTCGCGGAAGGGCCACTCGCGCGGCGCCCAACCACTCCGCCATTCGCCCCAGCTCGACGCGCAGCGCCGCCGTCACGGCACGCCGGTCGGCCCCCGATTCGACGTGGACGGCGTGCGCGCGCAACGTCCCGGCCGCGCGATCGTGCTTGAGATCGACGCGGGCGACGAGGCGCTCGCCGAGCAAGAACGGCAGGACGTAGTAGCCATGGACGCGCTTGTGCTGCGGTGTGTAGATCTCTAAACGGAAATCGAACTCGAACAGCTCGCGCGTGCGCGAGCGCTCCCAGATCAACGAATCGAACGGCGATAGCAACGCGCGCGCGCCGATCGTGCGCGGTAGTCGAGCCCCGCGCGCCAGGTAACGGTCGCCGCGCAAGCCTTCGACGGCGACCCGCTGCAGCTCGCCGGCCTCGACGAGCTCCGCGACGCGAGCGCGCGCGTCGAGGAGATCGAGCCGGAAGTAGTCGCGCAGGTCGCGCTCTGCCGCGATTCCCAGCGCGTGCGCCGCAATCCGGACGAGCTCGCGCTGGGCGTCGCTCTCGACGGGCGTCGGCGCGTCGACGACGACTCGCGGCAGCACGCGCTCGGGGAGGTCATAGACGCGCTCGAATCCCTTGCGGTAGGCGGTGGTAATCTCGCCGCACCAGAACAGCGCCTCGAGGCCGATCTTCACGTCGCTCCAGCCCCACCACGAGCCTTTCCCGCGTGCGCCCTCGAACTGGCTCGCCGACAGCGGCCCGCGTTCGGCGATGACGGCTCGGAGGCGTTTGAGCTCCTCAGGCTGGCTGCCGACGATCTGGGCGATCCGGCCCCAGGTGCCGAGCCCGCGCCGCGCGCGCTCCATCCGCCAGCGCAGATACGGGTGCAGCTCCAGCGGCAACAGCGACGCCTCGTGGCCCCAGTACTCGAAGAGCCTGCGCTCGCGGCCGTAGGCCGCGCGCTCGAGCAGCGCCGGATCGTACTCGCCCAGGCGTGAGAAGGCCGGGAGATAGTGCGAGCGCACGACGACGTTGACGCTGTCGATCTGGATCGCGCCGACGCGATCGAAGACGCGCCGCAGCAGCCGCCGGTCCACGGTTCCGCCCGGTGCGGGATCGGCGAACCCTTGCGCCGCGAGCGCGATGCGGCGCGCTTCGGCTAGGGAGAGGTCCCCCTTCGACAAGCTCAGCCCGACGCCGGCAGGAGCGTTACTTGAAGCTGCGCAGGAACTGGGTGGTGCGCTTGAACGCGCCGGGTCGCGGACCGCGGTCGGGGCGCCGCTGGGCGACGACGTGATACGCTTGCAGCGCGTCGACGCGGAAGCCGTAGCTGCCGGTCCACAGGTAGACCCGCCATAAGCGATAGATCTGTTCGCCCCACTTCGCGATGATCGCGTCCTTGTTCTGTTCGAAGCGCTGGGCCCAGTGCAGCATCGTGAGCTCGTAGTCGTGCGTCTCGTTCTTGGTCTCGACGATGTCGAAGCCATGAAAGAGCAGCTCCTGCACGATGTCTTGCACGCACA
Organism: Vulcanimicrobiota bacterium; assembly: GCA_003140215.1. Taxonomy (GTDB): domain Bacteria; phylum Vulcanimicrobiota; class Vulcanimicrobiia; order Vulcanimicrobiales; family Vulcanimicrobiaceae; genus Vulcanimicrobium; species Vulcanimicrobium beijerinckii. Next base: position 1,626,712 of record PLJL01000004.1, read on the forward strand.
GAAACGAATGCGCGCCCGGCCAGATGTAGCGGCGAATGAAGTCGCTCGAGTCGTACTTCTGCACGCTCGCCGAAGCGTCGAGGTAGAGCCGGCCGCCGGGCTTGAGCAGGTCCCACACGCGGGCGCAGAAGCGGCGATAGTACGGGATGTGCTCGATCACCCCGTAGATGACGATGGCGTCGTACTGCTGGGCAGGTTGGTGAACCAGGAAGTCCTCGAGCTTCACCGCGCAATTGTCCAGGCCTAGCCGCGCATCGAGCGCGCTGATGAATTTGAACGAGTCTTCGGCGATTGTCAACGAGGTGACGTCGACGCCGCGGGGCCCGCAGTACTGGTGGACCGGACCCCAGCCCCCGCCGATGTCGAGCAGCCGCATCCCCGGCTTGAGCTGCAGCGCGTTCCACATCGACTCGAGCTTGTGCTCCGCCGCCTCTTCGAGCGTCTCGTCGTCGGAGTGATAAAGCACGTGCGAGTAAAAGCGGTACTTCGTGTCGATGTACGACAGGTAGAAGTCGTCTCCAAACGTGTAGTGCTTGTCGATCGCGTTCTTGTTGATCCGGGTCGCCGGAATCGCCACGAGCTGCCACAGGAACCCCAGCAGGATCGCCAGGTTGCCGTCGGGTTTGAGCAGGCCGCGCACTTCCTGCATCGCCATCATGTCGCCGTCGATGTCGAACTCGCCCTCGATGTACGCTTTGCCCAGCGCGTACTCGGTCATCGGTCCCAGCAACGGCTTGTCGCTGCGAAAGCGCAGCGTGAACTGCGGCTCGCCGGGTCCGAAGCGCAGGCTCTCCCCCGACGCGAGCACGACGGCGCACGATATGCCGCTGCGGGCGACCGCACGCTCGACCACTGCGCTGATCTTGCGCCCGGCCAGCGATCGGGCGCCTGTCGCCGGTGCCGCTTGCGGCGTCGTCGCGGCGGCCGGCGGTGGCGACGGCGGTGCGGCGGTCATGAACGCGTCGTCTGTGGTCGTCTGCATCGGGCTCCTCGGGCCCTTCGACAGGGCTCAGGGTGACAGGGGGATGTATGCGGGAGCAGTGACGGAATCAAGCAACCGATAGAAGGCAGGGGCGGAATACGCCGCCGGTTCGGTTCATTCCCGGCGGGTACATCGAACGTATGCGTACGTTGAGAGTGCTCGCAGCCACGGCCGCCATCGCGGCCCTAGCAACTGGGACGTCGGCCGCTCAGCAGGTGGCCGGCGACAACGGGACCGATGCGAACGGTCCCATCACCATCCTCAAGAACATGGTCGCGGAGCCGGCCGGCGTGCAGGTAACCGTCGACGGCCAAAACATCGACGACCTTTCCTCGGTCGCCTACGCCGACATCACCACGATCGTACACAAAGGCACCAACACGCTGACGGTCCGCTGGAACGGCGCGCTTACGCGCTTGAACTTCACGGTCGCCTACGCGCCGACGCGCAACGCGTTCAAGAACGTGGCCGTGATACAAGGCGACTCCTCGAAAGATACGTCGTTGCGCCGGGCCGGATCCCGGACGATCAGCTTCACCATCCCGGGCTGATCTGCGCGCCTCGTAGGGTTTAGCCGCCAGCGCGTTTGACGCGCCGGCCGCGCCCTTCGAAGAACGAAATGACGGCGTCGCGATGATCGCCTTGGAGCTCGACCAGGCCGTTTTTCACCGTTCCGCCGGTCCCGCAGCGGCGCTTGAGCTCCTTGCCCAGCGCCTCCACCTCCGTCGCGGCCAAGCCGTGCACGACGGTCATCGCGCTGTTGCGGCGCTTCTCGCGGGCGACACGGATGGTGCCGTCGTCGGGCAGCGCGCGCGGGGCGGCGGCGGCGGCCTTGCGCCGCGCCGGGGCCGGTAGCGAGAGCGTTCCATCGGTGGAGTAGACGAGCACGCGTTCGTCGCGGACGCGGTCGTCCTTCACGCGGGTTGCAACCTCGCAGCCATGCGGCCGGGTTCGGCGTGAGGTGACGGTGGTTCTGCCTGTTGCGCCGCCCGCTGTGGTCGAAGAGATCGCCGCGTTCGGCCGCCTCGCCGCCGCGCGCGGCTGGGTCCCCGCAACGTCGGGGAATTTCTCGTGCCGGGTCGGCGCTGGGCACGCCGCGGTGACGCGCAGCGGGATCGACAAGGGCACGATCGCAGCCGCCGACCTGGTCGTGCTGGCGCTCGACGCGCCGCCGACTGCCGGGGTCTCGGCCGAGACGCCGCTGCACCTCGCGCGGTACCGTACCGATCCGGCGATCGGCGCCATCTTCCACGTGCACACCGTCGCGTCGACGGTGCTCTCGCGGCGCGACCAACCTGCGGGCGCCGTCCGGACCGAAGGCTACGAGATGCACAAGTCCGTCGGGCTGCGCTCCCACGACAGCAGCGTGGAGATCCCGGTGTTCGCCAACGACCAAGATACGTTCGCGCTCGCGGCGGCGATCGAAGCGCGACTCGGTTGCGGCGCCGCCGTGCCGGGGTTTCTGCTCGCCGGCCACGGATTGTACGCCTGGGGCGAGTCGGCAGCCCAGGCCCGGCGCCACGTCGAAGGGCTGGAGTTCCTGCTGGCCTGTCACCTCGAAGAACGGAGACTGCGATGAACACGACGCTCACCTCGACGTTGCGGGTCTTCGACGATGCCGACGGGGCGCGCCCGCTGATCGATACCACGGACCGCGCGGAGATCGCACGGATTCTGGGCGCCAACGACATCATCTTCGAGCGTTGGGAAGCGGGCGCGCCGCTGACGGCCGAGGCTGATTCCGAGACGATCCTGCGAGCGTACGCCGCCGACATCGAGCGCCTCAAGCGCGCGTATGGCTACACCACGGTCGACGTGATCCGCGTCGGGCCGGCGACCCCCGGCCTTCCGGCGCTGCGCGAAAAATTTCTGCGCGAGCACACGCACACCGAGGACGAAGTCCGGTTCTTCGTCGAGGGGAGCGCGTCGTTCTACCTGCGTCTGGGCGGCAAGGTGTACCAAACGATCTGCACGCGCGGCGACCTCTTGAGCGTTCCGGCGAACACCACGCATTGGTTCGACATGGGGCCGGCGCCGCAATTCGCGGCGATCCGGTTGTTCGTCAACCCCGAAGGGTGGGTGGCAAACTACACCGGCGACGACATCGCGGCGCGTTTCCCCAAGTTCGAGTAGCCGCGCCGAGCGGGCGTTCGCTGTGAGTACTTCCGTCGCGGCTCGGGCCGTGCTGGTCGACATCGAGGGCACCACGAGCACGATCGCCTTCGTGCACGAGGTGCTCTTCCCGTACGCCGACGCGCGGCTCGACGCATTCGTCGCCGCGCACCGCCGCGAGCCCGAGGTCGCGGGCGCGATGCGCGACTCCGCGGTCTTGGCGGGCGAGCCTGCGGGCGCACCCGATACGACGGTGCTCGCCCACCTGCATCACTGGCTCGCCAACGACGTCAAGGCTACGCCGCTCAAGACGCTGCAGGGATTGATTTGGGCCGAGGGCTACGTCCAGAGCGGGTTGCGCGGTCACGTCTATCCCGACGCCGCCGCCGGCCTGCGCCGCTGGCACGCTGCCGGATTGGTGCTCTACGTGTACTCTTCGGGCTCGGTCGAGGCGCAGAAAGTGCTGTTCGGGAACAGCGTGCACGGCGATCTCTCGCCGCTGTTGCGCGGGTACTTCGACACCACCACGGGACCCAAGCGCGAAGCGGCGTCGTATGCGAGCATCGCCGCCGCGATCGGCGTCGCCCCGCTCGACGTCGTCTTTCTCAGCGACGTCGACGCCGAGCTCGACGCGGCGCGCGGCGCGGGGATGCAGACGATTCGCCTGCTGCGCCCGGCCGACACGCCGCCCGGCGCGACGACGACGCATCCGAGCGCGACGAGCTTCGAGCAGATCGACATCACCCCGCCGGCCTGAACCCGATCGATCAGCGCCGCTCGCGGCGCAGCGTGGGTGAGAACGCGAGCAGCGCGGTGAACGCGCAGAAGCCGACCGCCGAGATGAGCATCGTGGTGCGGACACCGACATGATCGGAGAGCCAACCGCCGAGGACCGAGCCGGGCAGGATCCCCACCAGCACCACCATCCGTACGACGCCGAAGACGCGCCCGACGAGCTCTTCGGGGATCACGCGCAAGCGCCACGAGACGATCGAGGTGACGACGTAGCCCGAACACAAGCTGGAGAACGCGACCCCGACGATCGCCATCCACACCGAGTGCGTCCACGGGAGCGGTAACCAACCGAGGCCGTCGAGGAAATACGCCGCGATCATCGCCGGGCCGAACGCCCAATGCGTGCGCCCGGCGAGGTACGCGCCGGCCGCCGCGCCGGCGGGGAAGCAGCCGAAGGCGAGGCCGATGACGTGGTCGCCCGCGCCGAACGCGAGCTTGAAGTACGGGATGAGCGAAACGAACCCGATCGACCCGATGAAGTTGAACCAGCAGCTCGAGACCGAGAGCACCGCCATGGTTTTGTCCGCCCACAGAAAGCGCCAGCCCGCCGCGATGTCGCCCGCGAGTTCGCGCCGCGACGGCAGGCCGCGCGATTTGTCCGGTCCGAACGTGCGCACCGACGCGACCGCGATCTGCGAGGTCAGGTAGGTGACGGCGTTGATCGCGAGCGCCGGCAACGGTCCGACCAGTGCGAACAGCACGCCGCCGATCGGAGGTGCGACGAGGTTGACGCTCTGCTCGGTCGCGTAGAGCACCGCGACGGCTCCCTTGACGCGTTCCTTCCCGAGCAGGTAGGGGATCGACGGGGTCTGGGCGCCCAGGAAGATCGCTCCGCCCGTGGCCAGCACCAGCACCCCGGCGTAGATCATCCAGAGCACCAGGTGGCCGGTGGCAAACAGCACGGCGAAGAGCGCCATGACGGTGAACCGCAGGCCGTCGCAGGTCAGCATCAGGCGGCGGCGGTCGACCCGGTCCGCGAGCGAGCCGGCGATCAGGCTGACGAAGGCATAGGGCAGCAGCTCGAGCCCCCACGTCCAGCCGATCGCGGTGGCGGAGCCGGTGAGGCGGAACACCAGCAGCGGAATTGCCAGCAGGCGCAGCCCGTCACCCAGATAGCTGAGCGCCTGACCGGCGTAGAAGCGGCTGAATGCGGACGAATGAAAGACGCTCGCCGGGCGAGCTGACGTGGTGGCCATACGAGATTCCCAATGCGTGCGAGGGTGAAGGGGGTCGGCACGGGCCGCGCCGGGGATCCGGCGCGGGGAATCTACGAAAGCATGGCCTCGCGGAGTTGGGCGCCCGCGGAGCCGACTCCTCGGGGGCTGGAAACTTTCTGGGCGATCTCTTAGTATATTAGTTATCATGCAACTCGGATCGCGCCCGCGTCCCAGGCCCTCGCTCGAGGTACTCGGCGAAGCGCGCCTCGAGGATGGTCTGATCTCCACCTTGGCGCTCGACTTCGACCTGTGCTGGTCACCGCGAACCGGCGGCGCCCAGGCGGTCGTGCTGGTCGCATCGCGCGGCACCTACCGCGAGGACCTGGCGCGGCTGCGCAGCCGCACCGGGGCGCCCACCGTGCTGCTGCTGGGCGGGGCCGACCTCACCGACCGCGTGCGGGCCCTCGAGGAGGGCGCGGACGACGTCCTCGTCGCGCCGTACGACGGCTCGGAAGTGCTGGCGCGGCTGCGCGCCGTGATGCGTCGCACGAGCCGCTCGGGCGCCGAGGTCTTCAACGTCGACGACCTCGAGATCAACGTCGAGCATCACGTCGTGAGGCGCGGCCGCCGCACCGTGTCGCTCTCGCGCACCGAGCTCGCGCTGCTGACCACGCTGGCGCGGCACGACGGTGCGGTCGTCGATCACGGGATGCTCAACCGCGAAGTCTGGGGCGCGCCCAAGAGCAAGGCCCTGATCCACACCTACATCTCATACCTGCGGGCGAAGCTCGACGGCCCCGGCGAACGCCCGCTCGTGCACACCGTGCGCGGCGTCGGCTACGCGCTGCGGACGTAAGGCGGTCAGCGAATCCCGATCACGCGTCCCGCGGCGAAATCGTAGGTACCGAAGTCCGGCGCGAGCGGCCGCCGGTTGGGAACCTCGAGCCACAGCCGTAGCATGTGCCGCTTGCGCTCGGGCTCGGCGTAGTCGTCGTAGGCCGTGCGGTCGTGCAACGTGACGTAACTGTTGAGCAACTGCAGATCGCCGGTCTCGAGGTCCATCGAGAGCGCATGGTCTTCGCAGACGTCGTAAAACGTGTCGATCGCTTCGGCTTGGGCCGCGTTGAGCGGGCGACCGACGCGCTCTTGTCCCGAACGGATGTAGGTCGCGTTCGCCCCGCAGCTGAGCGAGCCGCCGTAGTAGCTGAACACCGGCCGGTAGTAGACCGGCGGTTCGCCGGGCCGTTCCTCGCCGCGCAGATCGATCGCGAACGGCGTGTACAACGCGCCGAGCTGCCACGGAAACGACTGCAGCATCTCGTTGTAGACGCGCATCGAGCTGACGACGCGGCTGATCCCGCCCGATTTCGCTTTGTTCACGCAGAGGAGGCCGACCACGTCGCACCGGTCGACGTGCAGGCTCTGGGCGACCCGCGTTTGATAACCGCGCGCGAAGGGATCGGCCAGCTCGCGGCCTTCGTCGCGCACGTGGCCGACCAGATCGCCGCGCGCGTTTTGCGGAATCGCGCGGCCCAGGTACGTGCCGATGCCCCAGAGCGCACGGGCGGTTTCGAGCGCCCCCCAGCGCGCGACCGGCAGGCCGCGCAGGAGGTACATGCCGCGTCCAGCCTCGAGGTGCTCGCCGATGCGGGCCAGCTGCGCGTGCAACGTCGCGAGCGGGAAATCGTCGCGCACGCCGTGCTCGACGATCGGACGCCGTTCGCGCGCGACCGCGAGCGCCGCGTCGAGCTCTCCGACATCGCTGACGCTCAACCGGTAGGTCCAGGATTCGTCGGCGGCCAGTTCGCGACCGCTCCAGGCAACGGGCCCGCGGACCGCTTCGGTCAGAATCGCCCCCATTGAGGAGGCGTTCGCAATCGGCGGAACAATCCTCTTTCGAGCGCCGCCGCTCGTGAGGGTTCGTTCATGACGTTACGCCGTACGTTTCTTTCGATCGTGGCCGCGCTGGCCATCACCGGCCTCGCCGCCGGCCCCGTCCCGGCCGCAAGCGATGCGCCGCCGACCGTGACGATCGCCTATCAACCGGGGATCGGCTACGCGACGCTGACCATCATCAAGCAGTTAGGCACGCTCGAAAAGCGCTTTCCGGGGACGAAATTCGATTGGCGCGTGCTCTCGAACGGCGACGCGATCCGCGACGGCATCATCGCCGGCCAAATTCAAATCGGTGCCGGCGGAAACGGCCCGTTTCTCATCGGTTGGGACCGCGGCGTGGGCTACAAGCTGATCGCGCCGATGAACGTGATGAACCTCTGGATGGTCGCGCGCGCCGACGAGCCGAACATCCGGTCGATCAAGGACATTCCGGCCAACGCAAAGATCGGCATGCCGTCGCCCGACGCGGTGCAGGCGATCGCCCTGCGCAAAGCCGCTCAGGAGACGTTCGGCGACGCGCACAAGTTCGACACGAACATCGTCGCCATTCAGCACCCGCTGGGCGTCCAGGCGCTGGCGGCGAAACAGCTCGAGCTCCACATGAGCTCGCCGCCGTTTCAGCAGCAGGAGGTCGAAGCCGGAGGGCACGTCGTCTTTCGTAGCTTCCTGGCCTTTGGCCGCAGCACGTTCAACTGCGTTTATACGACCGAAACGTTCGCCAACCAGTATCCGGTATTCGTGAGGACGTTGTTCGACGATATGCGCAACGCCACCGAGATGCTCAAGAAGGACCCCGATCAGGCAGCGGCGCTGCTTTCGAAAGACACGGACGGCAAGACGCCGGCGGCGCGGTTCAAGGGCTGGATCACCGGCCCCGACGTCTCGTGGGACATGACGCCGCATGCGTTCTTGCGGACCGCCGCCTTCATGAAAGAGATCGGCTTTCTCAGCAAGGTCCCCGCGAACATTCGCGAGCTCGAGCTGCCGTATCTCAAAGGTGTGGGCGACTGACCGCGGTCGCTTCGGCCACGCCGCTCGTCGTCGCGGACGGCGTAGCGATCGAGTATGTCGGCCCGGATGGGCGGCGCTCGCTCGCGGTTGAAAACGCGAGCTTCGAGGTGCGCCAAGGCGAGACGTTCGTCATCATCGGCCCCTCGGGGTGCGGGAAGACGACGTTGCTCAAGGCGATCGCCGGTTTTCTTCGCCCGGCCCGCGGCCGGCTGTTGGTGGAGGGGTCTCCGGCGCGCGAACCCGGCCCCGACCGCGCGGTCGTCTTTCAAGATTTCGACCAACTCTTCGCCTGGCGCACGGTCCGTGACAACATCGTCTACGCGCTGCGCGTGGCGTGCCGCGTACACGGTGCGGCCGCGGGCAAGCGGGCCGACGACGTGCTCGCACTGGTTGACATCACGCGCGCCGCGGACCGCTATCCGCACGAGCTTTCCGGCGGGATGAAGCAGCGGGCGGCGATCGCCCGCGCGCTGGCCCTCGAGCCCACCATGCTGCTCATGGACGAGCCGTTCGGCGCGCTCGATGCGATCACGCGCAACCAGTTGCAGATCGAGCTGGCCAACATCCACCGGCGGACCGGCGTGACGATCGTCTTGGTAACCCATTCGATCCAGGAAGCGCTGTATCTGGGCGATCGCGTTATGGTGATGACGGCGCACCCCGCGCGCATCCGCGAGATCGTCGACACCTCGGCGGCGCGCGACGTCGAAACGGCCGAGTTTGCCGCCCTGACCGGCCGGTTGCGCGAGTTGCTGGTCCATCGTGAAGAAGATGATGCCGGCGAACCACCGGATGCCGCGCTCGCATGAAGTGGTCGCGGATCCCCGTCGCGGTACGGTACGCGCTGCTCGTCGCGGCGATCGTGCTGATCTGGCAGGCCTACGTGACGTTCTCGCACGTCAACAAGCTGTTGGTTTCGTCGCCGGTCGACGTCGCGGTAGCGCTGGCGGGGGATCTGCGGTCGGGGCAGCTCGTCTCGGTGACGCTGGCGACGTTGAAGAACCTGGTGATCGGCATGATCGTGGGCGCGCTGGTCGGGTTCGCGCTGGCGTCGTTCGCGGTGTTCTCCAAGGTCGGCCACGATCTGCTCAGCGTGCTCAGCGCGATCTTCAACCCGCTGCCGTCGATCGCCATCTTGCCGCTGGCGATGATTTGGTTCGGACTCAAGCCCGAATCGATCATCTTCGTGGTCGCGCTGGCGAGCGTGTGGCCGGTCGCGATCAACACCGACACCGGATTTCGCACGATCAGCCCGACCACCCAGCTTGCCGCGCGCAACCTGGGTTTGCGCGGATGGCGGCTGGTCATCGACATCTTGCTGCCGGCCGCGCTGCCCTCCATCATCACCGGGCTCAAATCGTCATGGGCGTTCGGCTGGCGCACCGTCGTCGCGGCGGAACTGGTCTTCGGGGTCGCCGGGTCGGCCGGAGGCTTGGGGTGGTACATCAACAACGCGCGCTACTTCTTGCAGACCTCGACGATCTTCGCCGGGCTGGTCGTGATCTCGGTGCTCGGGATCCTGGTCGAAGCGATCTTCGGCATCGTCGAACGCAACACGGTCGTCAAGTGGGGCATGAAGCGCTCCGGCTAAGAAGCGCGCGCAAGCAGACGCCGTGTGGGCCCGAAGGACGGGGACCGGGCCGTCCGGAAAGGGCAGTTGCCCGAAAGGGGCGATACCCTGGATCGGAGATGCGCATATGGATCGACGTTCCGCGCTCGTGGTATTGGCTGGACTTCCGGCGATCGCCGCCCTCCCGCCGCTCCCGGCGCTTGCCGAGCCCCCCGACCCCGCGGTTCGCGCCGCCGCCGCCAAGATACACGCGAGATATCAGAGCGATGCGGCCTTCAGGGCGCTTGTCGAGCGCGCTCCGTTTGACGCGTTCGCCCAATCCGGCCTTTCAAAAGACATGAGCGCCCGGATCCTCGGCTACGAGATGGGCTGCACGCGGTTCGCCTGCCCATCGACGACGTGCCGGAACGCGGACGCCATGGCCCCCAAGTTGACGGCCGGAACGGCCCAGACATTCACGCCGCTAGCGGTGTGCGCGCTGACCTTCGCCGGGAAACCCCCGGCGGGCTTTGCGGAGCGGGCGCACCTTCCGCCGGCGACCGATGTAAAGTCCTGGCGCGCGCTCGGCGGCGGCGCGAACGCGATGCGCTAACGGTTCGCGACCGATAGCCGTCCACGAGATTCTTGCGGCGCTCGGCGCCGACTTCGTGGTGGCGCAGTCGCGCGACGGGATGTGGATCGCCGTCGAACCGCGTCGCGGCCTCCCTGACGCGGAGGCCGGCTGGAAACTGCACGTCTCCGCCTCGACGCGCACCGCTTTGCCGACGCTGCGCCTCGCCGTGGCCGTCTTGCAGACGGAGTCGGTCGCGTTCAAGGTCGCCGCTTCGCTGGAACGCCTCGAAGAGTTGAATCACGGCCGCCACAGCCTTTCGCAAATCGGCAAGTTCGTGACCGTCTACGCCGATGATGCCGCGGCGGCGCGACGGATCGGTTTTGCACTGGCGCGTGCGCTGCGCGGACAGGCGGGACCGCGCCTGCGCTACGAGCGCCGCGTTGCGCGCGACGCGCCGGTGTGGTACCGGTTTGGCAGCTTTCGGGCCGCGTACGGCTTGAGCGCGCACGGCTCGCTCGTCCCGCTCCTGTTCGGCGGCGCCGAGCCGATCGCCGATCGCCGGGACGAGCTTGCCGTGCCGACGTGGGCCGAGGCCGACCCGTTCGCAGGCGGCGACGACGCGGATCCCGCAGCCAGTGTCATCGGCGGGCGCTTCATGGCACTGCGCACGATGGCGTCGTCGTACAAGACCGACGTGTTCGACGCCGTCGATTTGCATGGCGACGGCAAAGCGACCTGCATCCTCAAACGCGCACACGCAGAGACGGTGTGCGATGCGGTTCACGACGCGATCGGATTGCTGCGGCGCGAGCATGACGCGCTCGAGCGTATCGCCTCGCTGGGGGTCGCGCCCATGCCGCTCGGATTCTTCGAAGCAGGCGGTGACGCGTTTCTCGCGATGACGCTCGAGCCGGGAGTGACGCTCGATCACTACACCGCCACGTCGCGCGCGCTCGGTCGTCGACTCGATGCCGCCGTGATCGAACGATTCGCCGACACGCTCGCTGCGACCGTCGGTGCGGCGCACCGGGTCGGCATCGCGCATCGCGATCTCAAAGGGGCAAACCTGATCGTGCGCGACGACGGCGCGCTACGCATTCTCGACTGGGACGCCTCCGCGGCGCTCGACGATCCCGCGTTTCCGCGCTTGGCGACCTACGGCTACACGACGGGCACTGACAGCCCCATGGCATCGGACGTGCGCGGCGCCGCGAGCGTGGTTGCCGCGCTCGCGACGGGGATCGACGCATCTCGGCTGCCGGACCCGGCCCGGCTCGCCGACGCGCTCGATCGCACGCGTGACGATCTCTCCGTGTCGTTTCGCGCTGCGATCCGCGATGCGCTGACGCAGCCGCAGCAGTTTTCATCCCTGGCTGCCTGGCGCCAGGCGGCGGCCACGCCGCCGCGCTCAGCCCGGTCGACGCGCGCGCACCACGTTGTTTTCGCGACCGATCGCGAGTTGACGCGCAGCGTGGAGTGGTTGGTCGCGGCTGCGCACGACACGCCTGACGGCGTGGCGTGGGTCAGCGGTGACCGCGAGCGTTTTGGGGCATCGCTGCGGGATCTCTATGGGGGCGTAGCAGGCATTGCCTTGGTTCTGGACGCGGCCGGGATCGCACTCGGCTGCGGCGATGCGCTCGCGTGCGCGAAGCGGGCTCGGGCCGAACTGCGCGCCCTCGACCCGGGCCGGCACGCATGGCACCCGGGACTGCTGGTTGGTGAAAGTGGCGTCGGCCTCGTCCTGATGGCGGCGTCGCGGCGCCACGGTGACCTTCGCGACCGCGAGAGCGCGTTCGCGACGGCGCATCGGGTCGCTCAGAGCGCCGGCGTCTCACCGGACCTCGCAAACGGCGACGCCGGAATCGTTCACTTTCTCGCGTGCATGGTCCGCGAGGGCCGGGACCCCTTGTTGCGCGATGCGCTCGCTGCTCGAGCCCACGCACTCATCGCAACCTCGACTGCCGAGGGCGGGCGGCGGTGGTGGCGCTTCGCGCGCGACGTTCCCACGTTTGGCGACGAGATTCCGCTGGGCTACGCGCACGGCATCGCAGGCATCGCAGACGCGCTGCTCGACGCGGGCTTGCTCCTGAACGATGCTGCGATCCTCGACGCGGTCCGCGAAGCAGCGGCGTTCTTGCGCAGCCGGGCCGTCGCCGCCGAAGACGGCATGCTGACGTGGCCGAATCGCGCGGGGGCGATGCCGTCGATGATCGCGTGGTGTCACGGTGCGGCGGGGATCGCGCGATTTTTCCTGCGCGTCTCGACGCTCGATGCGAGCGCGCTCGACGTTGCGCTCGGCGCGGCGCGGACCGTCGCCGCAGTAGGCGATGGACTGGGCGCAACGTGGTGTCACGGGCTCGGCGGTGCGATTGAGACCCTGCTCGACGTCGGCGCCGCCACCGGCGAGCGCGCGTTGATCACGGCCGCGCACCGATTGGCGGGGTGCTACGAAGCATGGCGGCGCGACGCGGACGACGGAACGCCGCTGTGGGTCGGCGACGATCCGTTCATCGTCACGCCCGATGCCTTCGTGGGCGTCGCGGGCGTCGTCGCCACGCTGTTACGAATATCCGGAGCGGTGGACGCAAGTCTCGTCGACCCCCGGTCGATCCTACCATAGGGCTGCCCAGGCGATGAAGGAGCCGAGCAAGCAGGGGCCACGGCGCCGGCGGGCATCCTTTCAAGGGAGCGAGGCGGAACCGTTGAACCCAGGTGCGAGCGTTCCCGGATAGCTCAGTTGGTAGAGCAGCTGACTGTTAATCAGCGGGTCGTTGGTTCGAGTCCAACTCCGGGAGCCAATCTACGAGGCTGCATGCATATGCAGCCTCGTTTTTCTTCACGAATCGGCCACCGTTTGCGCGTGTCTACGCATCTAGCGCCATCTAGCAGTATGGGTTCATTGTGGTCACCTCTGTGGTCCTTCCGAAGCCGCCCCTCGTCGTCCGTCGCGTCGGCTCGGAAGCCCCAAGCGCATATCGTGGTCACGGGCGGGAGCGGCACGAGGGGCGGGCAAGGTGAAGCGATGCCCAAGCTCCACACGGACGTTTTGCGCGGCGTGCCGCTCCGAGTCGGTTCCGCCTGTTCACCTGCTTAATCAGGGCGGTGTCGATACGTTGATCGGGATCGGGACCGTCGCGGAGCTGCCGTCGCTGCGGCTTGCCACGAGCGAGAGTTGCAGCGTGGACTGCCCGACGGGAACCGCGCTCAACGGGAACGGAAACGCGGCCTGCCACTGTCCGGCACCGGTCTGCACGAGGCTGATCGTCTGCGTACCGACTTGGAGCTTGACGGTGTTGGCGTTGGACGTCGTAACGGCTGCGATACGCACGGGCGTGGCGTTGGAAACGACCGTCGGCGACAGGGTCGCGTAGAAGATCTGCACCGGATCGGTTGACCGGGCGAAGTTGCTCTGCGGTGCCGACCCGAACGTGAAGACGTTGGTCTGCGCGAACGCGGTGGGTTGCGGAAGCGGCGTCGATGATGGAGCGACCAGCCCGATCGGCGTTGCAAGTCCAAGAGGTGTCGCTATCGGCTCCGGCAATGTGCCGCGCGCAGACGCGGGTGCGCGAGTGTGCGGCAGTTGCCCGCTGGGCGCGGGAAGCCGCGTGTTGGGCGGAAGGGTCGGCAGCGCCGCGGGGCTCAATGGACGACATCCGATGCCTACGCAGGCTCGATCCACGATCCTGCATCGCAGAAACCGTACATGTACGAGGGAAACAACTCGTACGCGTATTCCGACCCGAGCGGGTATTGCGCGCAAAGAATTGGCGGCCCATCCGAGGACTGCAGGCAAGAGTCGAAGCCCGTAGATTGTGCCCATGCGGCTTATCCGGACGCGTGCCGCCAATTCGCGGCCGATGCCAGCGCCACGGAATGGATGATGAACATTGCATTCTTGTTCACGCCGGGTGGGCCGATAGGCAAGGCCGCCAAAGAGCTGGTCCTTGCGGAGCGAGAGACGTTTCTCTACCAGAAGTTGTCCGCGACAGGCGCACACCTGAAGTTTGGCATAACAGTCAACACAGCCACGCGTTACAGCGCCAAGCAGATGGCGGGAGGGACGCTCAGGGAATTTGCGCAGGGCACACGTAAAGAGATGTTGGCGCTAGAACGTGAATTGCACCGTACTCTGCCGCTTGGGCCGGAGGAACGCCGAGTGTTCTATCGCTTGTACCAATTCGTCCGATTCGGCAAGTAGTGAGAACGAACGCTGATGATTACGTGCATGGGGATCGAAAGAAACGTATGAATGACTTTCGCTACCAACTCGTCATCCAGTTCAAATTGCGTGACGACGATTACGCTCGACAAGACGAGGTGCTCGCGCTCGAGGACGACCTGATCGAGCATCTCGATCCCGATGTGGTCTTTCTCGATGGGCATGACGCCGGATCGGGAGAGATGAACCTCTTTCTGTTCACGAACGAGCCGGCGGAGGCGTCCGCGCTTATCAAGCGGATCATGACGGCACGTTCACTGCTCGGCCAGAGTACCGCCGCATATCGGCCGACCGATGGCGAAGATTTCGTGCCGCTATGGCCCGAAGGGCTACAAACTTTCGAAGTCGTGTAGGCAGCCGATCGAGCGTTACGAGGAAAACACGGTGCGACAGGAATCCTTCACGAAGCTCCCCCGGGAGATTGTCGACTACGCCGAGCGAAAACACCCGCAGATTCCGATTGGGGAGTTCTTCGAGCGAGCTCTCCGAAGAGTCGCGAACTCGAGCGTGGCCGAGCGGAAAAATTTGGTCGCGATCGGCAAGCCTTTTACCGCGGATCTCGCGGGTTGGGTGCGCTGTCCGTACTCCATCGAGAGCGGCGTCTGGGACCGTTTTACCGAGACCATCGAAAAGCGAAAAGATAATCCCGCAGCGATCCTGGCGGGCGCCATGATGGCGGAGCTAGGGATGAGCTAAGACCGTTACGTCACCGGTTCGGTCGGTGCGAACATCGCGTGCGCTAGCGACGGCTCTGCTTCCAGCTTGTCCGCCAGCGCATTGAAGCGTGCAGTTCGAATCTCGCCATGAGAGAAGGGACGCAAATCGGGACAGCGGGGATCTCGCCTTCGGACTCTTCGCACCATCGCGATATCAAGTCTTCTGCTTCCCGTGATCGCACAAAGAGGACGCTACTCGTCCGTCTGGCTGGAGCGATCGGTTGAGGAGCTGCGCGCCGTTGAGGCGCGGCCAAGCCGCGAGCTTGAGACTTTCGACGCGAAGGAGGTAGATGCACCGTCTCAGGCCCGAAAAAAACTGGACCACGTCTGAGCGCCGCGGTAACCATCCCGCAGCTTTACAGCCGATCGGTCGAGCGCCTCGAAGTCCGCCTTCAAGACCTCATCGGACCGATTTGCCTCGAGATCCCGCAGGGCGCGAGCTTGCAGGTCGTTGTACTCGACGAGGGTCACGGCTGCTGGCGCTACGTACGCGTACGCCGCGAGGTTGTGAACGGCGTCGAAGGTACCGATGGCGACCACGAGCATCCCACCGCCGACGCCGAAAGCGCCGGCTCCCTTGATGGCGCCCGCGATCGCTTGGACGACCTCCCGGAATTCCCGTATGGTCGCGAAGGCGCACGCGACCACCACTACGCAGATCAAGCCGATCATTTCCGGCCCTCCTTGGCTGACGTTTGTTGCGCTCTGTGAAGGAAGGATCGGGCGTGACGGGGCTGGATATAAGTGGAGCGTGCTCGCCTTCACGGACCGACCAAGAAGCCGCCCTGCGGTTCGGTTCGTAGTCCCCAACGTGGCCCTACCCGCGGGCAGATCACGTAAAAACGTAGTAACAACGCGGCTCTTGCAGGCAATCGTCGGTCGCGAACGGCTGACTGTTAATCAGCGGGTCGTTGGTTCGAGTCCAACTCCGGGAGCTTCGAGAAACCGCGCGCTACAGCGCGGTTTCTCAATCCGTCCACACAGCCTAATGGTGACAATGTTGCAGCGCCAGCCATTCCTGGTCGACCAAGCAGGAAGAATACTATGCGAACGTGGGTCTCTTTCGCCGCCCTCGCGGCATCGATTTTCATGTGGCCGGCCACAGCTGTGACAGCCTCCGACCCGCCAGGCCGGATCACCGGGATCGGCGGCATTTTCGTCGTCAGCAAGAACCCCAAGGCCCTGGCGGCTTGGTATCGGGACGTATTGGGCATTTCGCTGGAGCCGTGGGGCGGCGCGACATTCCGCTACGACGCGACCGGGCATCCGACCGTCGCGGTTTGGAACGCCTTCCCGGAAGGGGAGAGCTATCTCGCGCCCTCGCGGCGCGACTTCATGCTCAACTTCGCCGTGGATGACCTCGACGCGTTTCTCACTCGTCTGAAGGCAAAGGGCGTCACGATCCTCAAGCGTGACGACTCCGATCCGAACGGCAAGTTCGCCTGGATTCTCGATCCCGACGGCACGAAAATCGAGCTGTGGCAGTCGACGAAGCGATGATCTTTGCAGAGTTGTTGGTGAATTCAGACAGGCGGAGACCGTGAGTTTCCGGGCGTAACGCCAAGCAGGGAGACCAACGGTGCGAAAGAGCCGCTTCACCGAAAGCCAGATCGTTTCGATGACAAGATGAAGCTCACTGACGGCTTAGAAAAAGCCAGCGCGCGGTTCTTCTATTCTGCGATAGCGGGATTCTTCTTTACGAATGCGTGGTATTCGCTCGTAAGCAAACTCGATAAGAACGCCGACGCGACCCTCCTGAATTATGGATTTGCCGATCTCAACGGTGACAAAATCGAGTTGGAACCACAGCTTGAGGTCGATCGATTCCCGCTTCAACTCTACCATCACGTCGTGTCGAGGGCTCCCCTTCGAGCGAAAGACGTGCTCGAGATCGGGTGCGGCAGGGGAGGCGGGGCCTCGTACGTCGCCCGCAACTTGCACCCGCGGCGTTTCGTCGGCCTCGACGTCAACAAAAGAGCCATTGCGTTCGATCAGAGATTTTATAAAGAGCAGAAGAACCTGCAGTTTATCGTTAGCGACGCCCACGCGATGCCGTTTCGTGAAGGCGTCTTTGACGTCGCTCTCAATGTGGAGTCCTCTCACCACTACAACGACATGGGACGATTCTTGGGCGAAGTCCATCGCGTGCTCAAGCCGGGCGGCTCTTTCTTGATGGCCTGCTTCCCGCGCAAGAACGAACCATCGTCTCTTAGAGAATCCTTGAGTCAGTCACGCTTTGAATGCATGCTTGAGGAGGACATCACCCCAAACGTTATTCGCGCGCTCGAATTGGATAGCGCTCGTAGAGAGGAAGCAGTGCTCCGATTGTGCCCAGCGCCTTTGCGAACGTTTGGACGGGAATTCGCCGGCACCCGGGGTTCGAAGCTTTATGAATCCTTTGCTTCAGGTAAACGGCGATATCTAAACTTTGTGCTCAAGAAAGAGATATGACCAAGCGCCGCTCTCAAGTCCCATAGAAGTCGAGTTCCCATCTCCGTTGATTATCCTGGCCCTCGCGAACAAAGAGCGAATGTGCCGCGCACTTCAACAACAGCGAATTCACGATGTTCGCCGGAAATTTAAGGGGCCTGGCGAAATCGACGAACAAAACCACACGTATGCGGTCGCTCTTGTTCCAGGCTTCGTGCTCGTAAGAGTCGTCGAAGATAAGCACCGCGCCCTCCTCCCAATGGCAGACTTGCGATCCGACGCGGATCGCCACGTCATCGCTCGTGTCCGGGACGACGAGGCCGAGATGAAGCCGCAGAACACCGTTATAGGGTCCGCGATGCGGCTGAAGCTGCTTCCCCGGCTCGAAGATGGAAAACATCGCCGTCGAAAGGCCCGGGATCTCTTGGAGGATGCGCCAGGTTTCGGGGCACAGGCCGATGCTGCGGGTCGACCTGATGCCCATGCCCGTGAGCATGAAGGACTTCCAACCGCGATCACGCGTGACCGACGCGAGGTCAGGCAAGATATCCTGGAAGCCCGGCAGCTCATCTTTGCGCGATAGGACTCGATCGAGCTCGGCTCGGATCGTCCTCCATTCACGCTCGATCCCCGGCACCCATGGGAAAGCGGTATTGTCGAAAACAGCGACGTTGGGGACCTTCGAAAACGTGCGATTGAGCCGCTCAACGAAGGGAAGGATGCGCACGAGGAGGCGTGACGTCAAACGCAGCTTGCGCCGCCCTTCAGAAAGCCAGCTGTGCTCCTGGGCACTTAAGGTAACGTCAACCTGGTCGATCGTATTCAGCTCCCAGCACCTTGGGTTCGCAACCCTCAATCACGTTCAGAAGTCTGCTCGTCCGACAAGAACTCCTTCGCGACGACGCTCATGACGAGCTGCAGCGCTGGAGATCTCGGATCTCCCGAGGCGTACTGCGGCAGCTTCGGATGCGCGCGCTCCACCTTCGGATCGATCGGAAACACGAACTTGCGCGGCTTCTTGAGACTGTGACCGTGCGAAGTGGTTCCTAAGAACGCAAGAATGCGTAGGCTGAGCGCCCCGGAGGTGGCTGGAGCGGTGCGTTCCCGCGGCGCTCCGGCACGGGCGCGCGCAAGGTAGTTTTGCCGGACGAGCGAAGGTTTGGTGCTGTACTTTTGGAGGTGCCTCGTATGTTCCGTCGTTCGCTGATCGTAGTCGTCCTCGCCGCCGCGGTAGCAGCCTGTAACGGCGGCTCAACGGCGCCGCCGACGATCGGCACGGGGACGCTCGTTACGCCGAGCCCCACCCCCTCGCCGACCCCGAACCCGGCCACCGCAACGGGTACCCTCACGACGAGCACCACCGCGTCGAGCTCGCTAACCTTGGGCCCGATCGGCCCCGGCGACATGGGCTCAGCCGGCTGCCCCGTGTCCAGCGCGATCTCGCATCTGACCGTCGTCTTCTCGTTGACCCAGCCCGGCGGCACCCCGGCAGTGGCCTCGATGAAGCGCCGGCCCCAGAACATCGGCGGAGCGGCGCTCACGCCCTTCGGCTTCTATACCGTGACGCCTGACGTCACCGTGAACTGCCCCAACACCCCGGCCTTCACGATGACCTTCCCCACCGGCGTGACCCCGCCCAGCGGCGGCAGCTCGTACATCGCGATGTTCGATCCGAGTAACGCGGCAGCCGGATGGAACACGATCACCGGACCGGGGACGGTCACCGGCAACACGATCTCATGGACGACCTCGGGCTTCACGTTCTCGCTCGTCGCCGGCCGGACGTACTCGTTCGTCCTCTTCACGACCAGCTCGACGCTGACGCTCTTCACCCCGTCGCCAACCCCGACCCCGACCGCTACCCCGATCCCGCTGCACCTCTACGTCGGGAACGACAACGCGGGAGGTCCTGTCCTGCAGTTCAACCTGCCGCTGACCGCGAGCACGACGTCGAACTTCGCGATCGTCTCGAACAACGTCGTCACCGTCGGCGTCGACGCCAACGGCAACCTCGCCGTCGGCGACAATGCGGGCAACNNGCCTCGTTCCTGAACACCGGCGACTTCTGGGCCGCGACGGTCTCGAACCGGGTGAACCGGTTCAACAGCCCGTTCAGCAATGCCAGCGTGCCGGCGGCGTTCGTCACCGACGCCGGGATGGTATCGGATATCGGCACGGCGATCGACGCCGCGCAGAACCTCTACATCTCGAACGCCGGGACCGGGAACGCCGCGGCATGTGCCGGCACCTCCTCGCCGGGAGGCGGCTGCGGAAGCAACCTGTACGTCTACGCGCCGCCGTACACCGGCGCGCCGGTCATCACGCCGAGCGTGATCAACTACCCGTTCGGGAGCGCCTCGACCGCGTATCGGAAGATCGCGGTGAACGCGACCCGCTTGTACGCGGCCTCGGTGGCGAACGCGCCGGGACGCGTCGACGTGTACAACCTGCCGATCACGGCGGCGAGCACTCCGGCGTTCAACCTCCAGTCCGGCGTGAACACCCCCGAAGGTCTCGCGCTCGATCCGGCGGGGAACCTGTACATCGGGAATCTCAGCGACGCGACCGTCACGGTGTACACCGCGCCGATCACGGCGAGCAGCGTGCCGTCGCTGATCTACAAGGTCAGCACCGGCGCGTTCGCGATCTTCGGGATCGCCGTCGGCAAGTAACCTCCGCGCACGGCGGCCGGCTCGCTCGACAGCGACCGGCCGCCGTGTCGGAGATCAGCTCGGATGCCGCGCACTGCAGCGTCCCCGGGGATCGCCGTGCCGCGCGTCGTAACCGCGGGTCGGATGGTGCGCCGGCCGGCGCGCGAGCTCGAAAGGGGTAGCCGATGAGTGGGGTCCGGGTACTAGTCGGTACGCGCAAGGGCGCATTCGTCATGACGTCGGACGAAAAGCGCGAAAGCTGGGCGATCGACGGTCCGCACTTCGCGGGCTGGGAGATCTACCACCTCAAGGGCTCGCCGGTCGACCGCGACCGGCTCTACGCCTCGCAGTCCAGCGGCTGGTTCGGGCAGATGATCCAGCGCTCCGACGACGGCGGCGCGACATGGTCGCCGGTGGGCAACGCGTTCACGTATGACGGAACCCCCGGCACGCACCAGTGGTACGACGGGACGCAGCGTCCTTGGGAGTTCAAGCGCGTCTGGCATCTCGAACCGTCGCTGACCGATCCCGACACGGTGTATGCGGGCGTCGAAGACGCCGCGCTGTTTCGGACCACCGACGGCGGCCACACCTGGAACGAGCTCCCCGGCCTCCGCGAGCATCCCACGGGCCCTTCCTGGCAGCCCGGGGCGGGCGGGATGTGCCTGCACACGATCCTGCTCGACCCCGCCAACCCCGAGCGCATCTTCATCGCCATCTCCGCGGCGGGAGCGTTCCGCTCCGACGACGCGGGCGCGACGTGGCGGCCGGTGAACCGCGGCCTGCGGTCCGAGCAAATCCCCGACCCCAACGCGGAGGTCGGGCATTGCGTGCACCGCATCGCGAGGCATCCGTCGCGTCCCGACGTGCTGTTCATGCAGAAGCACTGGGACGTCATGCGCAGCGACGACGCCGGCGAGTCGTGGCGCGAGGTCAGCGGTAACCTGCCGACCGACTTCGGGTTTCCGATCGACGTCCACGCCCACGAGCCCGAGACGATCTACGTCGTCCCGATCAAGAGCGACTCCGAGCACTACGTTCCCGACGGGAAGTTGCGGGTGTACCGCAGCCGGACCGGCGGCAACGAGTGGGAAGCGCTCACCAACGGCCTGCCGCAACGCGACTGTTACGTTAACGTGCTGCGCGATGCGATGGCCGTCGACACGCTCGATTCGTGCGGCATCTACTTCGGCACGACGGGCGGACAAGTGTACGCGTCGGCCGACTCCGGCGATAGCTGGAAGCCGATCGTTCGCGATCTCCCCGGCGTGTTGTCGGTCGAAGTCCAAACGTTGCCGTGACGGAGTCACCATCGTGGTGATCCGGGTCGTGTTTCCTGCGCATCTGCGGACGCTGGCGCGCGTCTCGGGGGAGGTCGAGCTCGAGGTCGCGGGCCCGACGACGCAGCGCTCGGTGCTCGATGCGGTCGAGGCGAGCTATCCGATGCTACGTGGCACGATCCGCGACCAGGTCACGCTGCGCCGCCGGCCGTTCGTGCGGTTCTTCGCTTGCGGGCAGGATCTGTCGCACGAGCGCCCCGACGACCCGCTTCCCGACGCGGTTGCCGCGGGCGCCGAGCCGTATTTGATCGTCGGCGCGATGGCCGGGGGCTAGCCCACCGCTCCAAAGACGCGGCGGGGGCGGCGCGCGTAGGCACGGTTGAGATCGACATCGAACCGTCGCGCCAGGACGTCGTCGTCGTCGCTGAACCCGCTCGTCAGGCGCGCGTCGTCGTCGCCGGTGACGCTTTCGGCATCGACGGTTTGGTTGAGCCGCCCCGGCAGGCGCAGCTCCGCCGGGGCAATCGCAGCTCCCGCGTCCGCGACGATCCGCATGAAGTCGAACAGGAGATCGGTTGGATCCGCGGCGCGACGATACGCACGCGCAAAAACGTTGTGCGACCCGAACTGCTCTGCGAAGGCACGGAGCAGCCGGCCGTAGCGGAATTGGAACACCCAAGCGCCGTGCCGGAATTCGCCGTCGCGCAGAATGGTCTGCACGTAGTCGTTCCAGGTCGCGGCCAGACCGTGCTTGCGCAGCTCCACGTACAGGGATCGGGCATACTCGGCGCGGGGACGAAAATAGCTGATGATCTGGGGAGTGTATCCGATGCCGAGCAGGGCCTCGTGCAGGCGCTCGAGCGCGTCGGGCCTGCAGTGGAGGTATTCGAAGTCTTCCGAGCTCAGCACCGCGAGCGGCTGCTTGTACGCGTCCAGTTCCGCGAGCAACGCCTGGAGCGTGCCCGCGGCGGGGTCGAAACGGGGATCGCGATTCAACTCCCAGGCAAGATTGTGATGGCCGGCATTCGAATCGCGCAAGAGTCGCAGTGGGCGCCCGGTTTTCGGAACGTGCACGCCTGCCGCCGCCAACGCCGGCGCATTCATCGCCAACAGCGCCTGCACGGAAGTTGTCCCCGTTTTATGTGTGCCAACATGAATGAAACAAACCCGCATCGCTGCGCCTTCCGAAGACGCCGGCGCCGCCCTTGTCGAGAGCGCGCTTTCTCATGAAAGCTTCAGAAGGAGCCGCGCCGGCGCCGCGGACCGCCGCCGAGTTGTACATCGACCTGGTCATGCGCTCGGTGCTCGACGTCGTCTACGACGATCGCGAGAACCAGCTATCCGGAACGCGGCGAGGCGGCAATTGGCCGGTTCGCGCGCACAGCATGATCGGTCCGCAACGCTTGGCCAACGTCGCTGCCTGCGTGCGGTCGGTGCTCGAGCGCGGCGTTCCGGGCGACCTCGTGGAGACCGGCGTGTGGCGCGGCGGAGCCACGATTGTGATGCGGGCCGTGTTGCGCGCCTATGGCGTTCGCGACCGCAGCGTTTGGGTGGCCGACTCGTTCGAGGGCTTGCCGCCCCCCGACCCCGACCGCTATCCGCTCGATGCCGGCGACACGCATCACACGTTCTCCGACCTCGCGGTCTCGCTTGAAGAAGTACGGCGAAACTTCGGACGATACGACCTGCTCGATGAGCAAGTGCGTTTCGTCAAAGGTTGGTTCCGGGATACGTTGCCCGAGCTGCCGGTCGCGCAGATCGCCGTCTTACGCTTGGACGGCGACATGTACGAGTCGACGATGGTCGCGCTCGAGTCGCTCTATCCCAAGCTGAGCCCGGGCGGCTATTGCATCGTCGACGACTACGGCGCCGTACCCGGCTGCGCACGGGCGGTCGACGACTATCGCGCGCGCCATCGACTCGACGAGATCTTGCAGCCGGTCGACTGGACCGCCGTGTATTGGCGTAAGGTCGCGCAGCGCGGCTGACGCGGCGCCGCCCGTCAGGCGTGAGCGGCGATGAACGCGGCGATCCGCGGCGCGATCGTTTCGCGCCACGTGCGCCCGCTGAAGATCCCGTAGTGCCCCACGCCGCGCTGCAGGAAGTTCTCGCGCCGCGCCGCGGGGATCCCGGTGCAGAGCGCGTGAGCGGCGAGGGTCTGGCCCGGGGCCGAGATGTCGTCGAGCTCGCCTTCGACGGTCAGCAGCGCGGTCGTGCGGATCGCGCCCGGATCGACGCGCTGCCCGCGCCACGTCATCGTACCGGCGGCCAAAGTGGCCCGCTGGAACACTTCGTCCACCGTCTGCAAGTAGAACTCGGCGGTGATGTCCATGACGCTGAGGTACTCGTCGTAGAATGCGCGCCGCTGCTGCGCCGACTCCTCGTCGCCGCGCACCAGGTCTTCGAAGATCTTCCAGTGCGCCTCGACGTGACGCTGCGGGTTCATCGACATGAACGCGCCGATCTGCAAAAAGCCCGGGTAGACGAGGCGGCCTGCGCCGCGATACCACTGCGGGACGCGCATCGTCAGCTCGCGCTCGAACCACTCCAAGGTGTGCTCCGCGGCCAGCGCGGTCGGTGCGGTCGGTGCGACGCGAACGTCGACCGGCCCGCCCATGAGCGTCATCGAACGCGGCTGCGCGGCAGCGCCGCCGGCGGCCAACAGGGCCACCGCGGCGAGGACCGCGGGCGCCGGCTGACACACGGCGATGACGTGCACGTCGGGTCCGAGCAGGGCGATGTAGTCCTTGACGTACGCGATGTAGTCGTGCAGGTCGAAGCGGCCCGCGCCGGCCGGCACGTCACGGGCGTCCGCCCAATCGGTGACGTACACGTCGTGGTCGGCGATGAGGGCTTCGACCGTACCGCGCAGCAGCGTCGCGTAGTGTCCGGACATCGGTGCGACCAGCAGCACGCGTGCGCGTTCGCGCGCGGTGCCCGTGTCGAAACGGATCAGTTGCCCGAAGGGCCGCAGGTCGACGCTCCGGATCGTCGCCGGCAGATTCCACGCCGGTTTGCCGCGGCGTTGCGCGGCCCCGGTGAAGAGGTCGGCCGAGGCGTTCGCGATGCGGCCGCCGACCGTGTAGGAAAAAGGATTGAACGGGTTGCCGAAAAGCGCTCGTGTGGCCGCAGCGGACCAGCGCGCGGGGGTCATCGCGAGATACGCCGCGTCGTACTGTTCGTAGTAGATTGTTGAGGCCTCCGGCGGGGGTTGTACCCGCCCATTGCGTGCGAGGTTCCGCCGGCTACGGGAAAAGCCCTCGGTCATGGTATCGGTTGGAAGGGGAACGCCGCCGTCCCCGGCATATCGGCCTCTAGCGAGGAGGTTGACGAGTGTTCGACGGTCACGTGGGATTGATCACCGGTGGGACCCGCGGAATCGGTGCGGCGATCACGACGATGCTCGCCAAGAACGGCGCGCGCGTCGCCGCCGGTTACAGCAAAGGCAAGGAAGCAGCCGACGACCTCGTGCGCACCCTCGCGGCCGATGGCGGTCAGGTGTCGGTGCACCAAGGGCGCGTCGATAAGCCTGAGGATTGCCAGCGCGTCGTCGCCGAAGTGCTGGCCCGTTTCGGCCGCATCGACTTCCTGGTAAACAACGCCGGCATCACCGTCGACAAGACGGTGCGCAAGATGACCGTCGACGATTGGCGCAACGTGCTCGACGTCAACCTGTTCGGCGCATTCTGCATGACCAAAGCGGTGCTCGAGCACATGATCGAGCGCGGTTCGGGCCGGATCGTCAACATCAGTTCGGTGATCGGCGAGACCGGCAACGTCGGGCAAGCGAACTACGCCGCTTCGAAAGCGGGGCTGTTCGGCCTCACCAAGAGCTTGGCGCTCGAGATGGCGCGCCGCGGGATTACCGTGAACGTCGTCGCGCCGGGCTTCATCGGAACCGAGATGGTCGCGAAGATGCCGCAGAACGTGCTCGACGCGGTGGTGGAGAAGATTCCGCAGCGCCGCTTGGGGCGCCCCGACGAGGTCGCGCGCGTCGTGCAGTTTCTCCTCGAAGACGAGTCCAGCTACATCACCGGCGCCGTTTATACGATCAACGGCGGCCTGGACATGTAGCCGTGTCGAAAACCTCCGACAGCGACGGACTCCTGGGGGGCGTCGGCGAGTTCATCCGCACCCAACGGGAGCTCGCCAACTTGTCGTTGCGCCAGCTCGCCGATATCGCGAAAGTCTCCAACCCCTACCTCAGCCAGATCGAGCGCGGACTGCACAAGCCCTCGGCGGACGTCCTCAAGAACATCGCATCGGCGCTGCGGATCTCGGCCGAGACGATGTACGCCCAAGCCGGCCTGCTCGACGACGCCGGGGCGGGGAAGGCTGGGGGGCGCAGCCTCGACGGCGTCGAGGACGCGATCCGCCGCGACGCCCGCCTCACGGCCGACCAGAAGGAGACGCTCGCTCGCATCTACCGGGGCTTCGTGGAGCATTCGGGCTGACGCCAAAGCATTTGACAAATCTAGCAGCTGCTTGATATAGTTAGCACATGTCGACCTACATCGAATCCCTGAGCAACCTCCAATCGCAAAGCCTCGACGCCCTCAAGCAGGTCCAAGCGACCCAGCTTGCCGCGCTGAGCACGATCGGCCAGATCGTCACCGACGTCCCGGCGTTGCGGCCCGAGGCGGCGTTCGCGAACCTCCCCACCTTCGCCGAGCTCGCCGAGCTCAACGCCGCGTTCGCGCGCAGCTTCCTCGAGCAGCAGAGTGCCTACGCCTCGCAGCTCGCGGGGATCTTCACCGCGACCCAGCAGAATGTCGCGAAGGTCGCCGAGCGCGTCGTCGCGACCGCCGCGCCCAGCACCAAGTAACGCCGAACCCGTCCGTTCCGCGTCACGAGACCGCCTCAGCACGAGGCGGTCTTTTTTCCGGCGATCGCGGATCAGATGCCGGCGTCGCGCAGGCGGATCAGGTCGCGGACCGAGAGGTTGGTGTAGCCGTGGGCCTTGAGACGGTCGACGAACGCGACGCTCACGCCGTGCTCGGCGAGCGCGATCAGATCCTCGGGCGAGAGGTTGCGATAGCCGTCGGCTTGGATCGCGCGGATGTAATTTGCGCTGATGCCGTGGTCGCGCAGCCGCGCCAGCGCGTCGAGCGAGCCGACGCGGTAGCCGAGCGCCGCGAGCTCCGCGACGTAGCGCGCGTTGACGCCGCGCTCCACGGCGCCGACCAGGTCGGCGACCGTTGCGTGCGGGGCCGAACCGCGGATCTGGTCGACGAAGGCCAAGGTCGTCGCTGCCACGGCCAACTCCAGCGACTGCGGATAGGTCGGCCGGCCGAACCCGCGCGCGGCGAGCGCGTTGTCGAACGCCGCGTCGGGTGCGTAGGTGAATTGCCCGGCCCCCGAACCGTCGCCGGCGCTCCCGGTGCAAGCGAAGGTGCCGGCCTCGCGCCGGAGCGCAAAGGTCACCGGAGCGACCGCACCGCGCAGGCGCTCGGCGCCCAGTCCCACGTCGGCCAGCGGAACGGGCGAGGACCATGACGAGCGCGACCAGCCTCCCTCCACGCGCTCCGCATACTCCAGGTGCAGTTGGACCGCGTTCGCGTCGTCGCCGCGCAGGGTAAGCGCCCAGCGGCCGGTGGTGGTGCCCGCCCTCGCGTCGGCCAACGCGCCGGCGGTCAGCAGCAACGCGGCGAGCGCCGCGGTCAAGACTCGCCTCACGGTTCGAAGCCGCTCACTTTGAGTCGCACGAGCTCTTCGAGGTTGAGATTGCGATAGCCGTGCTGAGCCAGGCGGCGCACGAACGGGCCGTCGATGCCCTGCACGTGCAGCGCCGCGAGCTGCTGCGGCGTGACGTTTCGCAAGCCGGCTTCGAGCAGACCGCGTACGTACACGACCGACACGCCCTGTACCGTTAGCGACGCCGCTTCGGCGGGCGTCAAGCGCTGGTATCCGGCGGCTGCGAGGCCGTCCAGCCAAACCGCGCTGACGCCCTGGACGCGCAGTGAAATCGCGTCGTCGAGTGACGGTGAGATCAGGCGCCGATCGAGCGTTGCAAGGTACGCCGGGGAGACGTTCTGCAGGGCGAGGGCGAGCAGCTGGTGCAGCGACGGGCGGTTCGGTCCGAGTGCGCCCATCCGGCGAATGTAGTCGGCGCTGATGCCCGCATTGCGCAGCGCCACCAGATCGTCGACGCTGGGATGCGGATACTTCGCGCCGTCGATGGCGTCGAGCAGATCACCGCCGTCGCCGGACGACGCGAGGATCACGAAGCGGCGCGGTGCGGTGAAAGAGATCGCCGATGCGTTCTCGAGCGCCACCCGAGCGGCGACGAGCGGAGCGAACGAGATCCTCCTGGCCGTCACCGTCAGCGTCGACGTCGGCGGCGCCATAACAGGTGCCATCGCAGGTGCCATGGCGCTGTCCTGGGCGGCGACGTCCGCGAGGGCCGCCGCCGTGCGCGCCAGCTCTTCCGCGGCGGGCGCGGCGTCGGTCGCGACGTCTGCCTGCGAATGGACCAGATCGCTGTGCGCGTGCAATTTTGCGTGCGCGTGGCTGTGCGAGTGGGTGCGTGAGTGGGTGGACGGGTGCGCGGCAGGACGCCGCCCCACCGCAGGCGTCGGTGAGGGTGAGGGCGATGCGATCGCCGCAGCTTGGGCGACTGCGTGCGCAGGCGGGTGCGGCGCCGGCACCAGCGCCATTACCAGCGCTCGCGGCGCGGTGCGGTGCGCGACCGGGGGACAGCTGCAATCGGCGACGATCGGCGCGGCCACGGCCGGCGCGACGACGGGGACTTGCAGCCGCGCCATCCCCAGCGTAGCCGCCAACAACGTGGCCCCCAGCGCGAACGTGGCGACCCGCAGCTGTGGCGACGCGTCGCGGGAGCGATCGACGATGCGCCGCACGCGAGCCACGACCTGCGCGCGGCGCAGGACGAAGCCCGGCACGACCGCGGCTTGCCGTCCGCGCAGGTGGCGCTGCACGATGCGGGCCAGGCACTCCGCGTAGCGGAGCGGCTCGCCCGCGTCTTCGACGACGCGGTCGTCGCAAGCGACTTCGCGTTCGAAGTCGATCCCGCGCCGTGCGACGTATAGGGCGGGCTGGAAGAACTGCAGCGCGCAGACGACCTGCTCAAGGGCATTGGTCCAGTCGTCGTAGCGTTGGAGGTGGGCGGACTCGTGCAGGATCACGCGCGCCAAGTCATCGGCGTCGAGCGAGGCGGCCAGCCCCGCCGGAAGCAGGATCATCGGCCGGCGGAATCCGACCGCGCACGGGATCTCGACGTTGGTCGAGCAGGCCACGTCCGCGTGCCGGCGATGTCCGGCGGCGCGCAAGCGCGCCAGGACCGCCGGATCGGCGAGCGGCGTCGCGCCGCGCTTCATGCGTGCGATCGCGGCGTAGCCGCGCGCCAGGCGCAGAACGAGCGCTCCGGCGACGACGGCCCACGCGCCGAGGACGAAGATTCCCCAGCTCCGAGCGAATGCGGTGGCCGCGGCGCCGATGGCCAGCGCGGTGTCGTGCCAGCGGTCGGAGAGCGAGGGCCCGGACAAGTCGGCGAGGAGCGGTTCGGGGACGCGCGGCGCGGCGGCGGGCCCGTCGACGACGACGAAGGCCGCGGTTGCCTCCGCAGGCACACGGGTCGTTACCGGCTGACGGTAGTACACGCCGGGGCTCGACCCGGCGGAGACCCCGGGGCGCGCCAAGGCCAGATCGATCACCGGCAGCAATGCGACCACGCCGAACGCGGCGCTCCACACGATGCACGCCGTCGTCGCGTTGCGCCGCAACCCGGCGCGAAGGGACAGCGCGGCCAGCCCGATCAGCGCCGCGCCTTGCCAAAGCGCGTTGAGCACCGCGAGCAGCAAGGCGTCCATCACGCGTCCGCCTTGGCCTGGGCGATGGTCCGCTCGAGCTCGTCGAGCTCCTCTTCGCTGAGATGGTCGCCTTGCACCAGATTGAGCGCCAGCGTTTGCGGCGAGCCGCCGAAGAAACGCTGCACCACGTGCGACAGCGCGGTGCGCACGGCCGCGTCGCGGTCGACCACCGCCCGGTACACGAAGGCCCGGCCCTCGGAGCGATGCTGCACGTACCCCTTGCGCTCGAGGATCTTCATCATCGTCTGCACGGTGTTGTACGCGGGCCGCTCGGACTCGGGGATGGCATCGGTGATCTGCCCGACCGTCGCCGGCCCGGCCGACCAGACGATCTCCATGAGCCGCTGCTCTGCCTCGGTGAGCGGAACGGAACGCCGGCGAGCCATCGGACCTCCACGAGCGGGACACCTAACGAATTCGGTTTACGCCACCCTAGCACGCCCCCGACGCGAGGTCAAGATAGGGTTTAACGGTGGTTTAGGCCAGTTTGGCGAGCTCTTCGAAGATGACGGCCTCGTCGGGTACCTCGCCCGGTTCGTGGATGTCGATGTAGCGCACGATCCCGTCTTTGTCGAGAATGAAGATCGAGCGCTCGGCAAATCCCATCGGACCCAGGACGCCGTAGGCTTGCGCGACGGCACCGTGCGGCCAAAAGTCGCTCAGCAGCGGATAGCTGATCCCGCCAAGCTTTTCGGCCCAAGCGGCGTTGGCGGGGCGAGAATCGATCGAAACGCCCACGACCTGGGCGTCATGCGCACGAAAGCGATCCAGCTCGCGCTCGTACGTCGGCATCTGAGCGCTTCAAGTTCCGGTGAATGCCAGCGGGTAGAACGCGATCACGACGTAGTGCCCGCGCTTTTCGGCGAGGTGAAACGTGTCGCCGTTATGTGCTTTGAGGGTGAAGTCGGGCGCCGGATCGCCGACCTTGACGGTCGGGGTCTCGGCGGCGCGCGAGCGGCGCCCCTTTTCGATTGCCATGGGGGCCTTCTGAGCGCCGGGAGCGCGCCGGTCCTGCTCCGCGGCGGAATGCACCGCTATTTGGCGCGCCGAACGGTGCAGCATGATCGCCGAACCGACCGCCGCCGTTCACCTGCGCGCGCTCGACCCGTTCGACTTTCTCGAGCGGGCAGCGTTCGTGTATCCCGACAAGCTTGCCGTCATCGACGGGTCGGAGCGCCGGACGTATCAGCAGTTCCTCGACCGCGTCCGCCGGCTTGCCGCCGGGTTGCAGGGGATGGGGATCCAAAACGGCGAGCGCGTCGCGGTCCTCGCGCCCAACACGTCGATGCTGCTCGAGGCGACCTATGCCGTACCGCTCGCGGGCGGCGTGCTGTGCGCGCTCAATACGCGCCTCGCACCCGACGAGATCGACTACATCCTGCGCCATTGCGGCGCCTCGGTCGTGCTGCACGACCACGAGCTCGACGGCCTCGTCGAACGCCTGACGACAAAACTGCCGGGCGTCCGCGTGACACCCGCCGGGCAGCGTGTCGCGGCGGGCGGTGCGCGCGACTACGAAGCGCTCCTCGCCGCCGCCGATCCGGCGGCGCTGCAGCCGCGCAGCGGCGCCGAGGGCGACACGATCTCGGTCAACTACACCAGCGGCACGACCGGCAAGCCCAAGGGCGTGATGTACACCTTCCGCAGCGCGTACCTCAACGCGCTCGCCGAAGCGTTCCACGCCAACTTGCGGCCGGAGAGCGTCTATCTGTGGACGTTGCCGATGTTCCATTGCAACGGCTGGTGCTTTCCATGGGCCGTCACGGCCGCCGGCGCCACCCACATCTGCCTGCGCAAGGTCGATGCCGCGGGCATCAATCACGGCGTGCACGCCGAGGGCGTGACGCACTTTTGCGCGGCGCCGACCGTGCTCATCGGCCTCGTCAACCATCCCGACACGAAGCCGTTTCCGCACCGCGTCATCGTGACCACCGCCGGCGCCCCGCCCGCCCCGGCGACGATCGCGCAGATCGAAGCGCTCGGCGCCGAGCTCCATCATGTCTATGGCCTCACCGAAACCTACGGCCCGATCACCGAGTGCGCGTGGCACAGCCCGCAATGGGACGGGCTCCCGGTCGCCGAACGCGCGCGGCTGCGCAGCCGCCAAGGCGTGCCGATGGTAACGCTCGGCTCGGGCGACGTGCGCGTCGTCGACGGCGACCACAACGACGTACCCGCCGACGGCACGGCGCAAGGCGAGATCGTCATGCGCGGCAACAACGTGATGAAGGGTTACTACGCGGACCCCGATGCGACGGCGCGCGCGTTTGCCGGCGGCTGGTTCCATTCCGGCGACGTCGCGGTGCGCCATCCGGACGGCTACATCGAGATCGTCGACCGCGCGAAGGACGTGATCATCAGCGGCGGCGAGAACATCTCGACCCAGCAGGTCGAGAAGGTGCTGCTCGAACACGACGCCGTCCTCGAGTGCGCCGTCGTCGCAGTCCCGGACGAGAAGTGGGGCGAGGTGCCTAAGGCCTTCGTCACGCTCAAATCGGGCCGCAGCGTCGAGCCGGATGCGCTGCGAGAGTTCATGCGCGCGCGGATTGCGGCGTTCAAGGTGCCCAAGACGTTCGAGTTCGGCGACCTGCCGAAAACCTCGACCGGCAAGATCCAGAAGTACGTGCTGCGCGAGCGCGAATGGAAAGGCCGCGGAAAACGCGTGAACTAACGCGCAATGATGCCCGACCAACGCTGATGCGGCTGCAGGTCGGCCGGATGTGGTGGGTCGAGCGCGCGAGCCGCTAGCCGGTGGGTGCGGCGGGTGCACCGCCGGGTTCGCGGGGACGCGCTAGGACGGCCGTGCAGTATTTGCAGCGGCGTGCGTCCTGCGCGATCTCGCTGAGGCATTCCGGGCAGGTCTTCAGCGCGAGCCCCAGCTCGTCGGCCTTCCAGAACCGCGCCGCGATGGTGCGGAACGGCACCACGATGACGTAGTAGATGACGAGAGCGTCGAGCACGAAGGTGATGAGCGCGTTGACGAAATCGCCGACGGGGAAGTGCGTGCTGCGGATGGTGAAGCCGAGCCGAGAGAACTCGGGCTGACCGAAGATTGCCGCGACGAGCGGCGTGAGGATGTCCTTGACGAGCGCGTTCACGACGGCCGTGAACGCGGAGCCGACGATGACCGCGACGGCGAGGTCGATCACGTTGCCCCGGGCGAGAAACGCTCCGAATCCCTTGAACGTACGAGCCTCCTTCGTGCGACGGCGCGAGCGCTCGGTCGAGCGCTTGCGCGCCGTTCGCCGCGCGGCCCGGCCGTTCCACCTCGCCGGGGCGCCCAGAGATTTCACGTCAACTTGACGTAAGCGCTTGGAATTTGCGGCGATTTCGCCGATACTCCTAATCAAACGGCGCTCGTTCCGAACGAGGGTGCTTTTCGCGCAGATGGACGTCCCTGAGAACCTCGACACCTTTCTCCGCGACCTTCTCAAAGAAGAGGGCGGCGCGATTCAGCTCGACGACGAGGACAAGGCCTTCATCGACCGCATCCTCACCTCGATCACGCAAGGGAGCAAGGGAGTCTTCGTCGTCCTGCACCCCAACGACCGCATGCAGTACATGCTGCTCAATACCAACCGAGCGGGTGCCATCGCGCTCCTCGCCAAGGTAATGCAGCGAACGGCCGAGGCGCTCGAAGCCGACCTCGACTAGCAGGCTCGCTCGCTCAGCGCGGGCTGAACCACACCCGGCCGGCGGCCTCGTCGAGGTCGACGACGTAGCGGTCCCACAAGCCGATCCCGACGTGAGCCAGGCCTTGCGTACGGCGGACGGTCGCGCGGGCTCCGCCGATCGCAAGCGGGCCGATGCGCACGTCGGGAACCTCGACGGTGAGCATGTCGTCGGCGCCGCCCATCCCCCGCGCCTGACCGCGGCCGACGACTTTCCATTGCGGCCCGTCTCGATAGGCGCCGTAGCCGAACGACACGATCGCTTGGTCGCCGGTATCGAGCAACGCGCGCGCGCCCTGCGGGCCCAGCATCGTCTGGACGATCGGCGATCCGGTGTGAAACGTCAGCGCTACCGCGGTCCCCGTGGCGCTCCCGCCGGGAGCGATGATGCGCGCGGTTCCCCGCGCGCGGTCGAGCACCAGCCGCACGCGCGCCAGCAGATCGCTGCCGACGACGACGTCGAACGGCGCGGAACCGGTCGGCGGCACGACGGCAAAGCGCGCGCTCGAGAAGCGCGCCGAACCCAGCTCGAGCGGTCCCGCTTCGACGAATCCCGTTGCGAAGCGTCCGATGCCGCGAATCTCGAGCTCACCGTGCGGCTCCAAGTTGAGTGCCTCGGCGACGGTGAGCGTCATGGCGCTGGGCGTCGCGCCGCTATCCAACAGGCAGCGCACGTGCCGGCCGGCGATGACGCACGGCACGATCGGGATCGGCTGCGCCGCAAGCGCCAGCGTGTCGTCGCCTGCAAAGCTCGCCGTGACGCCGGGCGGAGGCCCGAGCGGTCCGGCGGCGGCGCTGACCTCGTCGAGCG
Organism: Vulcanimicrobiota bacterium; assembly: GCA_003140215.1. Taxonomy (GTDB): domain Bacteria; phylum Vulcanimicrobiota; class Vulcanimicrobiia; order Vulcanimicrobiales; family Vulcanimicrobiaceae; genus Vulcanimicrobium; species Vulcanimicrobium beijerinckii. The sequence continues at coordinate 1,660,395 of PLJL01000004.1, forward strand.
GGCCGTACTCGTACGCGCCGCCGCGCTGCAGCGCAAACACCCCGCCGCCGGCGCGCACCTCGTGGGCGTAGGTGGCGACGCTGCGGCCCTCGGCGGTCTCGACCCGGCGCAGCGTTGCGGTCGCGGGATCGACGATTGCGACGAGCTCGAGCCCTTCGGGTGCGCGAACGCGCCAGCGTCCCGCACCCTCGGCGACGACCGATCCGCCGGCGCGCCGGAAGCCGGACTCGGCGAAGGCGTACGACGAGATCGCGGCCAGCGTACGCTGCGTCAGCACACCGGCGTCCACGTCCTCGGGGAGTGCCACGTCGTTCAGCCCGAACGTCCACTGACGCGTGCCGTCGAACCACACCCCGCCGCAGGCTCCCGCGACGCAACGCCGGACCAGCTCGGTGACGCCCAGGACGTCGAGCGAGGTGGAGACGGCGCGACCTTCGACCACGCGCATCCCGCTGGCGTGGAAATGGATCGCGGCCGGATGGCCGTTCGCGGACGCGATCGCCGCGAGCGGATCGGGCGGAGCCGCCGCGACCGCCGCAAGCGCCGCTGCAAGCGCGGACAGGCCGAGCGCGAATCGCATCGGGGTGGAACTGCACCCTCTCGACGGCTACCTCCTCGACGGCATCCCCACCAAGGCCGACGCGATCGCGGCGACGTTGCGCGACCGCTCGCCCGAGCCGCGGGCCCAGCCGTTCTATCGGGCGCTCGAAGCCGTCGGGGTCCGGGCCGCCGACGAGGCATTGCTCGCTTTGCGCCTCGTGCTCGGCGGCAACGCCGCAGCCGACGAGACCATCGTCGCGGCGCGGGCGGCGCGCGCCCAGGCCAAGAGCGGAGAACCTGAGGCTCGCGAGCGATACTTTGACGTGATGGGAGCGATCGAGCGCTGATCTGCGGAACGAAGGCCGAACGTCCATGCGTTATCACAGGGTGATGCCCCGCCTCGTCGTCGCTACGGTCTTAGGCCTTTTGTGCGTCCCAGTGGGCGCGCTGGCCGCGCCGTCGCCGACGCCCACGGCAAGCGCCGCAGCGCAGCCCGACGCGCGCAACGGCGGTGTCGTCGAAGGGCGCGTGACCAACGTCGACTACCAGAAGGGCGTCGTCACGATCGACTCGACGAACCAAGGGAAGCTCGACGTGGCGACGATGCCGACCACGAGCGTCCAATCGGACGATCCCGGTTACCACGCGCTCAGCGACGTCGCCAAAGGTTCGAAGGTGCAAATCTTCATCTCGCGGACGGCCGGCAAGCTCGTCGCTCAGATCATTCGGCTCCTCAAGCACTGACGCGGGTTCCGCTGCTGGGCGTCGAAGCCGCGCCCATGAGCGTGCTCGCTGATCCGGCCGTGCTGGCGCGCGGCGTGATCGGGGTCGGGTTCTCGGGCAATACGTGCGACGCGGCACCGCTCGACGCGCTGCGCGCGTTCGGACCCGGCGCGCTGATTCTGTTTGCGCGCAACGCCGGTCCGCCCGACGAGCTGCACGCGCTCGTCAGCGCGTTGCGCGCGATCTCGACGCCGCCGCCGCTGATCGCCATCGACCAAGAGGGCGGGCGTGTGGAGCGGATCGGCGCCGGCGTGTCGCCGCTGCCGCCGGCGATGGCCGTCGGCGCAACCGGCGACGTCGCGCTTGCGGGGCGGCTCGGCGTCCTGCTCGGTCGCGACCTGGCGCGGCTGGGGATCAGCGTCGATCTCGCGCCGGTCGCCGATCTGGCGTTGCAGCCGCCCAATGCCGCCGTCGGCACGCGGGCGTACGGTGACGATCCCGAGCGCGCCGGTGCGTTCGCGGGGGCCTTCGCCGCGGGGCTCGAGCGCGGCGGTGTCGCTGCGACCCTCAAACACTTCCCCGGCCACGGCTCCACCGCGGACGATTCGCACATCCGCTTGCCGCGCGTCACCGCCGGCGCGGCGACGTTGCGTGCGCGCGATCTCGTCCCGTTCGCGCGCGCGCTGCGCGCCGGCGCGGCCTCGCTCGTGATGACCGCTCACGTCGTGGTCGAAGCATTCGATGCCGAGCAGCCTGCGTCGCTTTCACCCGCCGTCATCGGCGAACTGCTGCGCGGTGAGCTCGGTTTTGACGGGATCGTCGTGACCGACTGCTTGGAGATGGACGCGATAACGCAAGGCGTCGGAACGGTGCGCGGCGCCGTCGAGGCGTTGTCCGCAGGTGCCGATCTGCTGCTCATCAGCCACCACCTCGAGCTCGCGCACGAGGCCGCGGCGGCGATCGCTGCGGCGGTACGCGCCGGTGAGCTTCCGCTCGCCCGGCTGGCGGAAGCCCATGGGCGCGTGCTCGGCCTGCGCCGCCGCATGCTGCGACCCGCTGCGAACGAACCGCCCGCCGACGAAGCCGCGCCGCTCGAAGCCGCGCGCCGCGCGGTCACCGTGCTGCGCGGCGAACCGCGGCTGCGCGCCGGTGATCCGGTTACGGTGATCGCGTTCGAAGGAACGGCGGCCGACGGCGCGGCGGCGTCGGGTCGCGGTGCGGCGCGTGCCGAGGCAGCGTCGTTGAGCGCGGCGTTGCGGCGGCGCGGCCGCAAGAGCGAGCTCATGCGGGTGCCTCTCCAGCCCGCCGCCGCCGACATCGATTTGCTGCTCGAGCACATCCCGGCGCTGGGCGAGCGCGAGTTCGTCGTCGTTACCGGCGATGCGCACCTCTATGACGCACAGCGCGTGGCCGTCGAGCGCATCCTCGAGGTCGCACCCAACGCGCTGATCGTCTCGGGGCGCGCGCCGTACGACGCGCTGTTGTGGCCGCGGGCGCGACGCGTCGCGTGCACCTACGGCAGCGGCGGCCTGTCGCTCGCGGGGTGCGCCGACGTCCTTTCGGGACGCTACGAAGCGCGCGGCGTTCTGCCCGTGCGCCTCGTCGAGAACAGCGCTGTTCGCTGACGTCGGCGCCGTCGTGCGCGCAGCGCTCGGCGAGCGCTTCAGTGCGGCGGTCGTGCGCGTCGAGCAGCATGGACGCGTCGTGTACGAGCGCGCGTTCGGGCGCACGCGTGATGACGGACCGGCGACGCCGTGCTTCGTCGACACGCGTTTCGATCTGGCATCGATCACCAAGGTCTTCGTCGCCAGCGTAGCGCTTTGCAACGTCGCGAAACGGCGCTTGGCGCTCGACGCACGCCTGACGGATCTCATACCGGAGTGGCGTGACACCGACCACGAGCCGATCACCCTGCGGCGCATCCTCGCGCACGATGCGGGTTTCAAGAGCGGTGCCGACTTCCGCACGTTGCTCGACCGAAACGTCGAGCAGTTCGTGCTCGCCGAACCGCTTGCCGGCGCTCCCGGCGGTCCGGCGGTCTACAGCGATCTCGGATTCATCGCGTTGGGTACGCTGCTGCGGCGCCTGGCCGGGCGTTCGCTGGCGCGGGCGGTGGAAGCGCCGCTCTGCGCGTGGGGAGCGACCGCGACGGCCTATTCACCGCGCGGTCCCGAGCGCAACGCGATTCCGGCGACGGAGACCGATGCGTGGCGCGGCAGCGTGCAAGGCACCGTTCACGACGAAAAGGCGCATCTCATGGGTGGCGTCGCCGGACACGCCGGTTTGTTCGGCCCGGCGCGCGACGTCGCGCTGCTGGGCGAATGGTATCTCGGCGCGCTGTACCGGCGTGCAAGCCCGCTCGACCGCGACCTCGTGTGCGAAGCCGTTCGCGAGCAGGCGCGTGAGCCGACCCGGCGCCGCGGACTCGGTTGGGTCCTGCGGACCGGCGATGAGGCCGCGTGCGGATCGCTGATGTCGCCGAGCACCTTCGGGCACGGGGGATTCACCGGTACCTCGATCTGGGTTGACCCGGAGCGCGATCTCAACGTCGTCCTGCTCACCAACGCGGTGCACCACGGCCGTCATGACATCCGGCCGATTCGCGCCGCGGTATGCGATGCGGCGGTCGCGGCGGTCGATCGCCGATGATCGTTGGAGCCGCTCCATGCTGATCGCGGGCGTGCTTTCGGGAACCTCGCTCGACGGAATCGACGTTGCCGTCTGCGACGTGCGGGCCGACGGCGACCGGATTCGCGTCCGCTGCGAGCGCTTCGACACGCTGGCGTTCGACGCGGCCTTGCGCGCGCGAATAGTCGCGGCATATCCGCCCGCGCCCGTCGGCGCGCTGGAACTCTCCGCGCTGCACGCGGCGATCGGCGAGGCGTTCGGTGACGCGGTCCATACCGTCGCGGGGCGCACACCGCTCGACGCGGTCGCGTCCCACGGCGTGACCCTCGCCCACGACGGCAACGCGCACCACACGCTGCAGCTCGGCGACGCGTTCCGCATCCGCGAACGCACCGGCGCGACGGTGATCTACGACTTTCGTTCCGCGGACACGGCCGCGGGCGGGACCGGCGCGCCGCTGGTGCCGTTCGTCGACGCGCTGCTCTTCGCCGACCAGGCGCCCTGCGCGGTGCTCAACCTGGGCGGGATCGCCAACCTGACGGTGCTGCCCGAAGGGATCGCGTTCGATTCGGGGCCGGCGAACCTGCCGATCGACACCTACGTCGCGCTGCGCGGCGGCGTGCCGTACGATCGTGACGGTAAGCTGGCCCGGCGCGGCAACGCCGACGGCGACCTGCTCGGCGCCATGCTCGACGACCCGTACTTCGGCCAAGCGCCGCCGAAGTCGACCGGCCGCGAACGCTACGGCGGGCCCTTCGTCGAGCGCTGGCGGTCCGAGCTCGACGCGTTGGGCTTCGCGGATGCCGTGGCCACGCTGACGGCGCTCACCATTCGCACCGTCGCCGACGCCGTGCAGTGCTACGCCCCGCGTGCGAACCACCTCATCATCAGCGGCGGCGGGGCGCGCAATCCGGCGCTGATCGAAGGGCTGCGGCCGCTGCTGCCCGGCCTCGCGGTCGGGGTCTCCGACGTGTTCGGGATCGATGCCGACGCGAAGGAAGCGATCGCCTTCGCGGTGCTGGGGCACTCGACGCTGCGCGGCCGCGCGGCAGGGCTCCCCGCGGCGACCGGCGCAAGCGGTCCGCGGGTCTTGGGTGCGATCGCGCCGCACGATCTCGACGCGCTGCTGCGGCGCGTCGCTGCGGAGGAAGCAGCCGGCACCGGGCCCACCGAGAGCGCCCCATGATCGACGACCGTTCCGGCATCGCCGCGCTAGGCGCGACGTGAGCGCCGCGCGCCGAATCTGCGTCGGCGTCGACGCGGGCGGGAGCTCGACCGTCGCCGCGTTCTCGGAGGGCGGCGAGCTGCGGCGCACCGTGCGCGGGCGCGACGCCAACGCGACCACGCTCGGCGTCGACGATGCCGCCGACGTCATCATCACCGCGATTCGCGAGGTGCTCGACGGCGCCGTGCCGGACGCGATCCACGTCGGCGCGGCCGGCGCGGGACGCGCGCGCGTCGCCGCCGAGCTGCAGGACTTGATCGTTCCCGCGTTCCGCGGCGCGGTGGTGACCGTCGGCGACGATGCCGCGATCGCGCTGCGCGCCGCGATCCCGGCCGGTGACGGCGCGGTGCTCATCGCCGGAACGGGTTCGACCGCCTATGCGGTGCACGGCGAGCGCTCGCACCGCACCGGCGGGCTGGGCCCGCTGGCCGGCGACGAAGGCTCGGCGTATTGGATCGGCATGCAGGCCGTACGGCTCTACGGACGAGTGCTCGACGGCCGTGCCGGCCGCGACGAGACGACCGATCTGGTGGCGCGGGCGCTCGCGGCGCAGGATCGCGAGCAGTTCCTCGGCGCGCTCTACGATGCCCCGCGCAAACCCGCGCAGTTCGCCGCGCTCGCGCCGAGCATCCTCGCCTTTGCGGGCAAGGGCAATCGCGCGGCGACGAAGATCGTCCAGCAAGCGGCCCAAGAGCTGGGCGATCTGGCCATCGCGGCTCTCAAAGCGGTCGAGCTCGTCGACTCGCCGGCGATCGCGTTGGCGGGCGGCTTGCTGCGTGAGAACAGCCTGCTCACGTTCTTGCTCGAGACCCGCTTGAACGCCGACGTTCCCGGCGTCGCGATCGTCAAGGGCGGCGACGAGCCGGCACGCGGTGCGCTGCGCCTCGCCGAACATTCGGTGACCGTGTGAGCGAGCTGCCGGCGACCGAAGCGCTCGACCCCGCGACCGCCGGGATCGACCGGCTCGACGAGGTTGCGCTCGCGCGCCTGCTCATCGAAACGCAGCGAGTCGCGGTGGACGCCGCGCTCGGCGCCGCCGAGCACGTCGCGCGCGCGATCGTGGAGGTGGCCGGCGCGCTGGAGCGCGGCGGCCGCGTCGTGCTCGTCGGTGCCGGCACCAGCGGCCGGCTCGCGGTGCTCGATGCCGCCGAGCTGTACCCGACGTTCGGACTCGATCCGGCGTCGGTCGAGGGCCGCATCGCCGGCGGAGATGCGGCGCTGCGCTGCGCGGTCGAGGGCGCGGAAGACGACGCGCTCGCGGGCACGCACGTGGTGGACGACGTGGGTTCGGGCGACGTGGTGATCGGCATCTCCGCCGGCGGCGGCGCGCCGTTCGTGTGCGCGGCGCTGGCCGCGGCGCACGGGCGCGGCGCTCGCACCATCGCGATCGTCAACACGCACGATGCGCCGCTGTCGCGCGAGGCCGACGTGGCGATCGTCGCCGCGACGGGGAGCGAGCCGATCCAAGGCTCGACGCGCATGCGCGCCGGAACCGCGCAAAAGATCGTCCTCAATGCGATCTCGACCGGCGCGATGGTCCGGCTCGGCAAGACCTACGGCAATCGAATGGTCGACCTGGTGGCAACCAACGCGAAGCTGCGCGCGCGCAGCGAGCGGCTCGTGCACGACCTCGCCGGCGACGCCGATCCGCGTGCCTTGCTCGCGGCGGCCGGCGGCGCGGTGAAAACGGCCGTCGTCATGGCGCGCTTGGGCGTCGAGCGGGCCGAGGCCGAACGCTTGCTCCGCGACGCCGGCGGGCGCCTCGCCACGGTCATCGGCGCTCCGAGCTGACGCGGTTCGCCGCGGCGACGCCGTAACCGCGCGCGGCGAAGAACCCGCGCAGCGCAGCGTCGTCGGGGAGCGTCGCTTCCACCCGCGCGACCTCGAGCTGGTCGAGGCGTCCGTGGAGGGTTGCGATGAGCGCCGAGCCGATACCGCGCCGGCGATGCCCTTCGCTCACCCAGAGGTCGCGTAGCTCGGCGACAACGCCGCCGGCCTCGGTCGAGATGCCGAACGCGACCGAGACGCACGCAGCGGGTATACCGTCGTCATACGCCAGCCAGACGAACCCGTAGTCCGGACGCTCGACGAAGAGCGCAAGCGCTTCGCCGAGCGCGGTCTCGTCGGCGCGAAAGTGCCTCATCAGCGCGAACGCGTCGAGGCGCTCCGGGCTCGCCATCGTCCGGCACTCGATCAAGGCAGGGACCTCACATGATGCTCTTCGACTCGCTCCGCCGTTCGCTTCCCGCCCTCGCCGCGCTGGCGGTGATCGCCGCATCCGCGGCCGCCGCGCAGGCGGCGGTCACGCAGAGCCAGGGCGCATCGGTGCCGGGCGGCAAGATCCGGCACTGCCACGGCTACGTCCGCCACGTCTCGACCGAGAACATTCGCGTGCACTGCGTCGACGGCGTCCCGGCCGATCTCTCGTTCCTGTACGCGCCGAACTTCAAGACGCTGTTTTCGAACGGCAAGAGCGTGCAGACCAAGGATCTCAAGCCCAACACCACGGTCCACGTCGAGTTCACGCAGTCGCTGGGGATTCGCAAGGCCTACAAGATCTACGTGACCGACCCGCACGGCCACGGGAAGTACGGCTTCAAGAGCTGACCGCTGCTCGCGACGGTCGCCCAGAGGTAATCCGGCGCGACGACGAACGACCGCTGCGGTGAGTCACATCGCGGCGGTCTTCTCGTTGCTGGGGCTGACGTTCGTCGTGGTGCCGCTCGACGATCGTCCCGTGACCGCACAACTGCCGCGCCTGCTCGGGGCGGTCGCCGGCGTCCGGGTTGCCGAGCCGCCGCGGCCGCTGCTGGGACACTATCTCGTCCCCGGCGATGCCCCGGGGGTCCTGCGCTGGCTGCGTGACGAAGCGCCACGCGACGCGCGGGGCTACGTCGTCTCGGGCGACATGGTGGCGTACGGCGGGCTGGTCGCGTCGCGCGTTCCGGGCGTTTCGCGCGCCGTGGCCTACACGCGACTTGGGGATTTGGCGGCGATTCGCGCCGCGCGCCCCGGCGCGTCGTTCGCCGTCTTCGGCACCGTCATGCGGCTCGCGCCGACCGGCGTTCCGGCGCTGGGCCCGGCGGCGTCGTACCCGTTCGCGGGCACCGACGTGTGGGGTAGGATTCAGCTGTATGCCGGCCTCCCCGATCCGCCGGCGACCGACGAACAGCGCGCGTACGCCGCGCGGCTTCGCACGCTGCTCGGCCCGGCCTTGGACGCCTACCTCGACACGCGCCGGCGCAACCTCGACGTCGATCTGTTCGCGCTGCGCACGGTCGCCGAAGGCGGGTTCGACCGCATCGTGCTGGGCCAGGACGACGCCGGACCGGTCGGCCTGCACCTGCGCGATCTGGCAACGCTGCGCGCGTTCTCGGCGCGCTGGCTCGACCCGGCGCGGGCCGCGATCGAGCCCGGCGCCGACGAGCTGGCGCTCGCGTTGCTGTCGGCGGCGCTGGCGCGTGAAGCCGCCGTCGTGCCGCGCGTGCGGGTGATCTACTCGCGCCCCGACGGCGGTACGGTGAACGACCCGCTCGAGTTCGCGCCGATCGCGACGACGATCGCCCAGTTGATGCGGACGTGCGGTTCGCGCGCAGCCGCGCCGGACGAGCACGCCGACATCGATCTCTTCGTACGCGTGCCGGGCACCTCGGACGGCGACGAGGCGGCGTTCGTCGGCGAGATCGAGGACGCGTACCGTGCCTCAGGGGCGGGCGACCGCAGGCGCGCGCCGGTGACGGCGATCGCCGATCTGACCTTCCTCGCCACCAATGACTACGCCCAACAGCGGCGCCTCACCGAGGAGCTCATCGCGCATCACATCGCCGCGCGCATCGATGCGTTCGCGTCGTGGAACACCGTCGCGAACACGATCGGCACCACGTTGCCCGAGGCGATCGCCGTCGTCGCCGGACGCCGGCTCGGAACCTACGACCGCCGCGCGCATGCGACGTTCACCTTGATGCGCTACGTCGACGACGTAGCCTTCCACACCGACGTTCGGCCGCAGCTCAACGCCGGCCTCACCGCGGCCGGCGTCTCCGACCACACCTACCTGGTGCCCAGCGTCGCCGGGCAAGCCGCATCGGAGAACCGGGCGCGGCTGTGGCGTGACGGGCTCGACCTGCTTGCGCGCATCGACTCGGAGTACCGCGATGCGGGTTTCACGATCACGCTTCCCTGGGACCGCACGTTCGAGACCGAGCTCGACGTCCGGCTGGCGCCGCGAGGCGCGCGCTAAGGCGCGGTTCGGACTAGGGTTCGCCCTGCGGAACCGCTTGGGAGAAGCCCATGCCGAAGGGGCTCGGCCGCGACTGCAGCTTCACTTCGTCGAACGAGATCCGCACGCTGCGCAGCGTCCCCGCGCGGCCGTAGTCGAGCGGTCCGAGCGCGGTTTCGGTTGCGATATACGTCGCGCCGTCGGTCTCGCGGTACTCGATTCTCCACGGCACCTGGGTCAGCGGCGGCCGGCTGCCGATACCGTCGACGACCGCCTCTTCGGTGCGCCACGTGTTTCCGTCGACCCAGAGTTCGCGCAACCGCAGACGTTGCGGGTCGTGCAACGGGCGCAGGCCGAGGTGATACTCGGGCCCCTGCTCGTCGACGGCGGTCTCGAGGAGGCTCACGTCGTAGTCGCGCGCGACGGTCCCGGTGTGCCCGATCACGGGCAGGCTCGAGCGCACCGCGTCGAACGTCGACGTCGTATTGGTCGATTGCAGGTGCCGCGTAGCCGACGCGAGCCCGTAGTCTTGATCGATGGCGAAGGCGACTTGACCGATCGGATCGACCGGCTGCTCCTTGTTGGACGGCCCGAGACCGAAGAACGAGATATTGATGCCGTGCGGCGTCGTCGGGTTCGCGCGCTCTTCGCGGCTGAACGCGTGCGAGTAGACCACGCCGTGGCGCAGATCTTCGGTCGTCTCCCAAGTCCGGCGCACGAAGCGCGTCCCGTTGTGGAACGAGACGACGGCGACGTACTCGGCGAAGCGCGGGTAGGCACCCGCACCCCAGGCCTTGCGCGCGGCGGCGAAGATTGCGTCGGCGTCGAGCGGGGCGACCGCCGGCGCCGGCGACGCGCCCAACGAGGTCGCGACGAGCAACGCGGCCGCGACCGCTCGCCCCGTCGGCAAGCTCAAAAGAGCATTCCCTCGCATCACCTTGGCAACGCCGCGCAGCAAGGAAACGGTTCCCCCAGCCTACCTTGGGCTGCTGCGCTGGCAGAGCTCGATCAGCACCCCGCCCGTCGACTTGGGATGCAGAAAAGCGACCGTGTTGCCGTGCGCGCCTCGGCGCGGCTCCTCGTCGATCAGACGCACGCCCGCGGCTTTGAGGCGCGCGAGCTCGGCGCGAATGTCGTCGACGCGATACGCGGTGTGGTGCAACCGCGTCGCGGCGTCACCACGGAATCGCGCGATCGGTGAGTCCTCGCACAGCGGGCGCAGCAGCTCGATGACGGCGTCGCCGCTGCGCACGCCGGCCGCCTCGACGCCCTGGTCGGCGACGATCTCGCGGTACACCGGGCTGAACCCCAGCGTCTGCGTGTACAGCTCGAGCGTCGCTTCGAGATCCCGCACGACGATCGCGACGTGATCCAGCGGCGCGTCGATCATGCAATCCGCTCGCGGGCGACGTGGGTGCCGAACACCTCCCGCAGCACGTTGCAGATCTCGCCCAGCGTCGCGCTGGCGTCGACCGCGTCGATGAACGCCGGCATAAGGTTCGCCGTACCCTCGGCCGCATTGCGCACGGCGGACAGCGCGGCGCTCGCGCGGCCGGCGTCGCGGCGCTCGCGAAAATCGCGCGTACGCGCGATCTGATCGCGCTCGATCGACGGATCGATGCGCTGGACCGGGATCGTGACCCCGTTGGCGGCTTCGTTGAAGCGGTTCACGCCGACGACGACCTGCTCGCCGCGCTCGATCGACTGCTGCGCGCGGTAAGCCGATTCGCCGATCTGGTCCTGCATCCACCCGCTCTCGATTGCGGCGACGGCGCCGCCCAGGGCGTCGATCTCCGCGATGAGCGTGCGCGCACGCGCGACCAGCTCGTCGGTGAGCGTTTCGACGTAGTACGAACCCGCGAGAGGATCGACGACGTCGCAGACGCCGCTCTCGTAGGCGATGATCTGCTGCGTGCGCAGCGCGACGCGTGCCGATTGTGCCGTGGGCAGCCCCAGCGCTTCGTCTTGGCCGTTGGTGTGCAGTGACTGCGTCCCGCCCAGGACCGCGGCGAGCGCCTGTACCGCGACGCGTACCACGTTGTTCTCAGGCTCCTGCGCGGTCAAGGTCGAGCCGCCCGTCTGCACGTGGAAGCGCAGCATCTGCGACTTGGGATCGTGCGAGCCGAACTCGTCGCGCACGATCTCGGCCCACAACGTGCGGGCGGCGCGAAACTTGGCGATCTCTTCGAAGAAGTCGTTGTGCGCGTTCCAGAAGAAGGAGATGCGCGGCGCGACCGTGTCGACGCTCAGCCCGGCGCGCTGTGCGGCGTGCAGGTACGCCTTGGCGTCGGCGAGGGTGAAGGCGAGCTCCTGAAGCGCGGTCGACCCGGCTTCGCGAATGTGGTAGCCCGAGATCGAGATCGTGTTCCAGTTGGGAACCTCGGTCGCGCAGTAGGCCATGACGTCGGTGACCAGACGCATCGACGGGCCGGGCGGGTAGATGTACGTGCCGCGCGCGACGTACTCTTTGAGCACGTCGTTTTGAACCGTGCCGCCGAGCTTGTCGAAGGGGATGCCGCGCCGGCGCGCGACGGCCAGAACGAACGCGAGCAGGATCGATGCCGGCGCGTTGATCGTCATCGAGACCGAGACGCGATCGAGGGGGATTCCGGCGAAGAGCGTCTCCACGTCTTCGATCGTGTCGATCGCGACGCCGACCTTGCCGACTTCGCCTCGCGCTGCGAGTGCGTCGGAGTCGTGCCCGAGCTGCGTCGGCAGATCGAAGGCAACCGAGAGCCCGTTCACCCCGCTCGCGAGCAGGTAGCGGTAGCGTTCGTTCGACTCGACGGCGGTCGCGAACCCGGCGTACTGGCGCATCGTCCAGCGCCGGCCGCGATACATGTCGCGCCGGATACCGCGCGTGTAGGGGAACTCGCCGGGCGGCGCGCGCCGGACCGGCGGCTCGGCTTGCTCGTAGACCGGCCGCAGCGGGATGCCGCTGGCGTTGAGATCCCGGGCGCTCACCCCCGGGAGTTGCGCCGGGCGCGTCGCCGCGCCCTACGCCGGGGCCGGGCCGAGCCTATTTGGAGGCGGGGTCGACCACCCAGTTGTGCGCGGTGAGCGTCTGCGCAAAATTGCCGCTCGCGCCGGGGTTGATCGTCTGGACCGGGCCAAATCCGGCCGCCCAGTAGATCGTCTGGTCCGAGCCGTACGCGACCTGCGAGACGATGCCGGTGTAGGTGGTCGATACTGCTCCCGGTTGCGCGATGAAGGTCGCGGTGACGTGATCGGAGACCACCACGGCGCTGCGCGAGACGCCGGCGATGTCGACGAACGTCCAGCCGCTCCCCTTGACCATCTGCGCCTTGGCGATCGGGTACGACTGCACGCACGTCTCGGTGCCGCCGCTCGTGTAGCCGACGACGTAGACGTCGCCGGTGGAGTTCTTCGAGATGACGGGCGTGGCGTATGCGCCGTTGAACTGGACGTCGGAGACCGGGATGATCGCAAGCCCAACGTTGACGACGAACTCGCCGAACGTCCCGAGCGCCGCGCTACAGGTCGTTCCCAGCGATGGCGGCGGTGCGAGCGCGGTCGAGGCGTAGGCGAAGACGCCGCCGCTGGTCGTGCCGTTATACGCTGCTTGGTTCGTCAGCGGGAGGTAGTTCTCGGCCTTTACCGGGACCGGGGTCGCCGTGGGGACCGGCGTCGCGGTCGGCGCCGGCGTCGCGGTCGCTCCGGTGGTCGGCGTCGTGCCATAATTAGCGCCGCACCCAGCGGCCGCGAGCGCGGCTAGAAAACAAACCCCAAGAAGCAGTCGGCGCACCAAGACCTCCGTTGCGAAACGTGCGAGGGGACCGTTTCCGAGGGCGCGGGCGGGGTCCTGCGGGAACCGTTCGCTCTCGTTCGATACGGCCGATACGGCGGAAACCTCGCCGCCTCGCGTACGGTACCAAGCGGCATGACCCGCATCCCCTTTGCGAGCCTGGCCTTGGCCGCGTCCCTGCTCTTCGGCACCGCGACGACGGCACAGGTCCTCCCCTCGGGCACGGGGACTCCCGACGATGCCCTTACGGCGCAGCAGATCGCGGCGATCGACACCATCGCCGCAACCGCGATCGAGCGCAAGGCGACGCCGTCGGTCGCGATCGGCGTCGCCAAGCACGGCCGACTCGTCTTCGCCAAAGCGTACGGCTTCCGCAACCTCGATGACAAGGTCCCGGCCGACACCGACACGATGTACGGGATCGGCTCGAACACCAAGCAGTTCACCGCCGCCGCGATCTTGCTGCTGCGCGACGCCGGGAAGCTCGACGTCGACGCTCCCGTCGCGCGCTATCTTCCCGCAACGCCGCACGGTGACGAGGTCACACTGCGCAACCTGCTCACCCACACGGGCGGCTACGCGGAGTTCACCGAGCTCCCCGACATCGACCGGCTCGGCGCGCGCCCGGTGACGAACGACGAGATCCTCGAGACGGTGATCGGCCGGCCGTTGGGATTCAAGCCCGGCACCAAGTGGCAGTACTCCAACACCGGGTTCGTGATCCTGGCGACCATCGTCGAGAAGTTGTCGGGGATGAGCTACGCCGATTTTCTGCGCGCGCGGATCTTCGAGCCGCTCGGGATGAGCCGCACGCACTACGGCGACGAATCGGTGGTCGAGAACGATCGCGCCACCGGCTACGCGCGCTTCGCGATGGGCGAGCAAGAGCATGAGGCGCACCTCGACTACACCTGGTTCTCGGGGGCGGGCGCGATCGAAAGCACGCTGGGCGATCTCGAGATTTGGAACAATGCCGTCGATCGTGGCACGCTGCTCTCGGCGTCGTCGCGCGCGATGATGCACGCGCCGTACAGGCTGGCCGACGGTACCGACACCCACTACGGCTTCGGCCTGATCCTGCAACCCCTGGGGGCCGGGAAAAACGTCGTGCTGCACGGGGGCGACACGACCGGCTTCGGGACGCAGGACGCGCGCTTCGTCGAAGACGGCGTCGACGTGATCGTCCTGACCAATCAGGAGCCCGCAGCGTACAACGCGATCATGCGGGCGGTATACGGCGCGGTCGTCCCGGCGCTGCCGCGCCCGGCGCCGACGGCCGCCGCACCGGCGGCCCCCGCGCCGGCGCCGGCGTCCGCAACGACACCGCCGCCGATCCCGTACGCGCAACCAGCGGTCGACGCGTTGGCGCGGCGCTGGCTCGACGACGCGGTTGCGGGCTTGATCGATCTCTCCAAACTGCGTCCCACGGTCCGCGCGTCGCTGCGCATGGCGCGCAATCAAGCCGCGTTACGTGATCTCGCGCGTTTCGGACCGCGCACCTATCGGCTCGTCAACGTCGACCGGCGCGCGCCGACGTCGACCTACCAGTACAGCATGCGGACGTCCAAGCGGACGCTGCTCTACATCTTCGCGATCGACGACGACGGCTTGATCGCCGGCGCGGACGTCTTCGACCCCAACCCGCTCGCGCCGGATCGCTCGCCCAGCCCGGCGGCCTCGCCGGCACCGTCTGCCTCGCCGGGCTCACCCTGAAGGCGTAAGCGTGGTTACGGGACATCCGGACCCGCTCGCGCTATCGTTGACGGTACGATGAAACGCAGCACCGTCCTGAGCGCGCTCGCCGGCTTCGTCCTCGCCGGGCCGGGGATCGCCCGCGCCGCCACCCGGGTGACCCACAGCGATGCCGAGTGGCGCAAGCTCCTCACGCCCGAGGCCTATGCGGTTTTGCGTCACGAGGACACGGAGCGCGCGTTCTCCAGCCCGCTCGACGAGGAGAAGCACTCCGGCACGTACGCTTGCGCGGGCTGCGACCTCGCGCTGTACTCGTCGAAGACCAAATTCGACAGCGGAACGGGGTGGCCGAGCTTCTGGGCGCCGCTCCCCAACGCGGTCGGAACCAAGACCGATTATCTGCTCGGTCTGCCGCGCACCGCGGTCCATTGCCGGCGCTGCGAAGGGCACCTCGGGCACGTCTTCGACGACGGGCCCAAGCCGACGGGGTTACGCTATTGCATGAACGGCGTCGCGCTGCGGTTCAAGCCCGGCCGCGCCGCCTAGCTCGGCACGAGATACGCGCCAAGATCGCTTTTCGCACCGAACTCGCATTTTCCGCAGATGTCCATCGCCGCTCGGTTGGTTTCGAGTTGCTCCCCGAAATCAGCGCGCTTCGCGCTCGAGACGATCGCGCTCCATTTCTGCGTGGAGAGATCACCGAAGTCGCCGGCGTGCGGATGTGCGCAACACGGCACGACGGTTCCGTTCCAATCAACGTAGAGGTTGTCACCTCCTCGGACGAATGGGCACGTGCCCTCACCTGGCTGCCAGTTCCGGCCTGAAAGGTCTTCGGACGCGCCGACGAGATTGATCCACCAGCGAAATTCAGGCCTCCAGCCGAGTGGCTCGAGGACGGTTTTCCACGCCGCCGTGTGCGCCACGTCGAACACGACGGTGCGCGTCATCAATTCCATGTCCGGACACAGTTGATCCCTGAGCCGGCGCGCTTTCACGAGAAATGCCATGAACTTTTCCCACGTCGCCGGCGGACGAAGCCGCTCGTACGAGGCAGGCGTACCATCGCCATCGCAGCTCACGACCAGCCGATTCAGCCGCCGCCGTCGCAACACGTCCTCGAGTTGATCCCAGCGCGCAAACTGCGCGTTCGTGGACATCTCCAGAAATCCGATCGAAAAACGTGGCGCCGTCTCGAGTTCGTCGAAGATAGCAGGCAGATCATCGTGCAACAGCGACTCGCCGTAGTTGAACAATCGGAAAATCGCAACATGATCGACATCGATGTTTGCCAGGCACGATCCAAACACCGAGGGCTCGATGCGCGTGACCTTGTTCAGAATCGTCGAATTCGGGCAGCCGACGCATCGAAGCTGGCACCCGCCGACGATATCGAAGTGGACGCTCGCGAGCACCCTGTTCAAGGGCGCAGATGCGCCTTCGGCAACCATGGTGAGAGATCGTTTTGTCCGCTGGCAAGGTCGGCCTTGCCGGCGCCGGCAGCCAGCCTAGTCCGGCGCGGAGAGCCAGCGCCGGCCGAGGTCGGCGCACAACGCGGCGTCGTCGAACCCTGCCGCCATCAGTGCGCCGAGGCCGCGCCGGCCCTCGAGGGATGCGGCGGCGCTGGTGAAGCCGGCGCGCGCCAGGACGGCGCCTTCAACGGCATCGGCAGCCGCTTTGCCCTGACCGAGCGCGCCGGCTGGTGTCCCGTCCACGATCCCGAGCCCGGCGGCTTGCGTCGCTGCCAGGCCCAGGGCGTCCCGCGCGGCCGTCGGATCGAGCCCCAGCGCCCGGGCGGCGGCCGCCGCGGCTCCGAGCCGCGCCGTCACCGCATCGGCGTGCCAGGCTGCGTCGAGGCGGAGCGCCCCACGCAGGCGCGCCGCCACCTCGCACCCGACCGCGATCGCGGCGAGGATCTCCGGTTCGCCGTGCGCCGCCAGCGCGGCGGCGACGATCGCGGCATCGGCGCGCGTCGCCGGCGAGCCCGCCAGCACGGTCGCGTCGACGAACGCCCGCCGCAGCGGCAGCCCGGCTCCGGCTAGCGCGCGCTCGGCCGGCGCGGACGCGGCGGTAGGGCCGGCCAGCGCGCGGCGCGCCGCGGCCAAACGCGTGCGCGCGGACTGCAGTGCGGCGTCGAGTCCAGCGCCTGCGGGCGGCGCGGCGACGAAGCGGGCGACGATCTCCGACGCGCCCGGTACCGGCGCGGCGTCAGGCATGCGCGGTTGCCACCGGAGCCGCGGCCGCCAACACCGCGTCGAACCCGTCGGCTTCGAGCTGCATTGCCGTCTCGATGAGCCGGCGCGCGGCCTGCGGGCCTAGCCCGGGTGCCACGAGTAGCTCGACTTTGGCGAACAGCTCCGCGTCGGTGAGCGGACGCGCCGCGCTGCCGCGCGCGTGCTCGACGACCTCCTCGAGCACCGTTCCATCATGCAGGCGAGCTTCGAGCCGGGCGGCGTCACGCGCAATCCCGGGACTCGCGACCAGCACGGTCCTGGCGCGCAGCGCGCACACGTCGGCGCGCCGCACGCGCTCGGTCTCATATTGCGGGAGCCCGACCCGGCCGTCGCACAACGCTGCGGCGATTCCGTGGATGGCGCTGAAACGTGCCTGCAGCCCGTCGGCCGGATCGGGGTTGCCCATCAACTCGGGGACGAGCGGATGACAATGCGCGCGCAACGCGGCGATTGCATCCGGCGTGACGCGCTCGCGCAGCGCCAACGCGGCGTCGATCGACGGATGCGCGACGATCCCGCACGGATACGGCTTGTAGGTGTTGTCGGCGAGCTCCCAGCGCGTCCCCACGTCGTCGAGCAGCTGGGCGGGATCGAAACGCGTCGAGAGCGCCGCCGCGAATCCGCGCGGATCCTCGAGTATCGTCCCCGGCGCGTCGGCGCCCTGCGCGGCGAGCCGCGCGGCCAGGATCCCGTTGGCCGCGGCCTTGCCGGGGTGAAAAGCCTTGGTCATCGTCCCGAAGGCCTCGCGCTGACCCAACGTCATCGTGGCCGACAAGCGCACGGCGCGGGCCAGGCTCGCGTCGTCGAAACCCAGCAGCAACGCGGCGGTTACGGCGGCGCCGACGACGCCGCAGGTGCCGGTGATGTGCCAGCCGCGCTCGTAGTGTTCCGGGGAGATCGCGACGCCCGCGCGGAGTTGGGCCTCGCAGCCGATCGCGAACGCGCGCAGCGCGCTCGCGCCGCTCGGCGCGGTTTCGTGCGCCAGCGCGACGAGCACCGCCATGCACGCCGCGCCGGGGTGGATGACCGTGGCCAGATGGGTGTCGTCGAAATCGTCGACGTGCGCGGCGAACCCCGCGGCGAGCGCGCCGAAGTGCGCGTCGACGCGCTGCGTGCGTCCCAGCACCGGCGCGCTCGGCGCGCCGCCGAGCTCGCCTGCCGCGACGACGATCGCGTCGACGCCCGCATGGTGCGACGCCCCGATCGCCAGCCCGAGCACGTTGATGAGCGCGCGTTTCGCCTCGTGAGCGAGCGGTGCGGGGAGCGGCTCGCGCGCGAGCGCGCCCAACCGCGCGGCGAACGCGGCGGCGACGTCAGGTTCCGAAGTACTGCGCATACCTGGTCTTCATCTCGTCGCTCGTCTTGAGCACGCCCTGGGGGTCGTCCTTGAACAGGCGGATGCGCGTGATCGGGAGGCGGTTCGCCGGTTCCTTCATCCCCGCGCGCACCGAGCGCAGCCCGCCGAAATCGATCAGCAACTGTTGCGTGTCGCGGCTGAAGAGATAGGCGTAGAACAAGCGCGCCGCGTTGGGATGCGGCGCCTGCTTGAGCACGGCCGCGGGCGAGGTCTCGAAGGGCGTTCCCTCGGGCGGATACACGAGCACCAGCGGACTGCCTTGGGCCTGCAGCTGGAACACCACGTACTCGTTGCCGCCCGCCATCACGGCCTGCTCGCCGCGGCTGAGCACTTTGGGCGGTTCGGTCGACGACTGTACTTGCATGACGCTCTGGGCGCCGAGCTTTTGGAGATAGGGCCAGCCGAACGCCTTCATCAGCTCGTAGTCGGCGGTCATCTCGCTGCCGCTGTAGGCGGGATGCGCCTTGACGAGCTTGCCCTTCCATTGCGGCGCCAGCAGATCGGCCCAGTTCTTCGGCGCGTCGGACGGCTTGACCAGCGTCGCGTTGTACGCGATCGGCGAGAGCGTCGCGCGCCAGGTCGCGAAGGTGCCGTCGCGGTCGCGGAACTGCGGCGGCCAGTACCGCTCGATGTCCTCGAGCCGGACGTCCGCCAGCCATCCGCTGTTCTTCCAGACCAAGAAGTTGGCGGCGTCCGACGTGTTCACGACGTCGACCACGTGCAAGTTGCTGCCCATCTCTTGGCCGAGGCGCTGGAACACGCGCTCGCTGCCGGTGCGCTCGACTTGCACCTTGATCCCGTACTTGGCCTGGAACTCGCGGGCGAGACGCTCGGCGACGCTCACGTCGACCGACGTGTAGAACACGACCAGTCCCTCGGCTTTGGCCTTCGCGACATCGGGCACGATGAATGTCGCCGGCAAGACGCGCGCCGGCCCCAAGCCGGTCAGGACGAGCACCGCGGCCGCGATGCACCGGGTCAGACGGTGAAGCATCTCATTCTCCTGCAGATGGGTGTTCGAGACGATGGCAGCGCTCCGGCGGAAAGCCGAGCCAGACGCGCTCGCCCGGCAAGACGTCGACGTGCGGCGGCGTGGTGACGCGCACCAGCTCGCCGCCGGCTTCGACGACGTAGTCGCGCGCGCTGCCCAGGAACACCCGCCGCACCACGGTGCCGGGCAGGTACGGCGTCCCGTTCACCGCCGGCTGCGCCGCAAGCAGCGCGACGTCTTCGAGCCGGATCGAGAAGGGCGCGTCCAAACCGGCGAAGCTGCCCGGGAGCACGTTCGCGCCCCCGACGAACCGAGCCACGAACTCCGACCGCGGCCGGCGGTAGATCTCTTCGGGCGTCCCGGCCTGCTCCACGCGTCCGGCGCGCAGGACGACGATCAGGTCCGCGGTCGCCATCGCTTCGCCTTGATCGTGGGTGACGTAGACGGTGGTGTAGCGAAACTCGTCGTGCAGGCGGCGGATCTCGAAGCGCATCTCTTCGCGCAGGTTCGCGTCCAGATTCGAGAGCGGCTCGTCCAGCAACAAGGTCTGCGGTTCGACGACGAGCGCCCGCGCGAGGGCGACCCGTTGTTGCTGTCCGCCCGAGAGCTCGGCCGGATAGCGGTGCAGCAACGGGTCGAGCTGCGTCGCCGCGCAGATCGTCGCGACGCGCGCGGCGATCTGGTCGCGGGGCAGCGCGCGCAGGCGCAATCCGTAGCCGACGTTTTGCTCGACGGTCATGTGCGGCCACAGCGCGTAGCTTTGGAAGATCATCGACATCCCGCGGCGTTCGGGCGGGACGACGGTGCCGGGCGCCGAGAGGCGCGTACCGCCGACGACGATTTCGCCTGCGTCGGGCGCGATGAAGCCGGCGACGAGCCGCAGGAGGGTCGTCTTCCCACATCCCGACGGGCCGAGCAGACACACGAACGCACCGTCGGGGATCGTCAGGTCGATGCCGTCGACGACGGCGCTGCCGTTGAAGCGTTTGACCAGGTTTCGCAACTCGAGCGTGGCCACGCGGTCAGCCCTGCGCCCGGGACGCGGCGCGCTCCGCGACGGCGTCACCCATCTCGACCGTGGTGCCGGTACCGCCCAGGTCGGGGGTCAGGCTCGTGCGCGTCTCGATCGTGTCTTCCACCGCCTGCTCGATCGCCCGCGCCGCCGCGCTCGCCCGCACGTCGCCCTTCGTGCGTCCGAGCCAGGCCAGCAGCATCTGCGCCGAGACGATCATGGCGTACGGGTTGGCGACGTTGCGCCCGGCGATGTCGGGCGCGGACCCGTGCGTTGCCTGCGCCATCGCGTGACGTGGACCGGCGGAGAGGGCAGGCGCCATCCCCAGGCCGCCGACCAGCCCCGCGGCCTCGTCGCTGAGGATGTCGCCGAACATGTTCGTGGTGACGACGACGTCATAGGCTTGGGGCTTCATCGCTAGGCGCATCGCGAACGTGTCGACGATGATCTCCTCGTAGGCGACGTCGGGATAGTCGCGCGCGACCGCGCGGCACTCCTCGGCGAACATTCCGCAACCCAGCTTGAAGACGGTGTCCTTGTGGATGACCGCGAGCTGTTTGCGCCGCGTTCGCGCCAGCTCGAACGCGGCCCGCGCGACTTTGGACGAGGCGGCGCGCGTAATGACCCGTACCGAGATCGTCACGTCGTGCGTTGGCCGGAACTCACCCGACCCGGCGACGACGTTGCGATCGGGTTGGAAGCCTTCGTTGTTCTCGCGCACGATGACCAGGTCGACGCCTTGGTGGACGGAGGGCAGCGTGCGGTAGGACTTCGCCGGCCGGATGTTCGCGAACAAGTCGAAGTGCTTGCGCAGGATCGGATGTGGGTTGATGGCGCCGGCGATCTTGGGATACTCGCGGTGGCCGATCGGTCCGAGGATCCAGCCGTCGAGCGGCTCGAGCGCGTCGAGCGTCCCGTCCGGCAGGGTCGTGCCGGTCGACTCGAGCGCACGCCGCCCGATCGGGAACTCATGCCATGCGATCGGCAAGTCGACGGCGCGCGCCGCCGCAGCGACGACCTTGACGGCTTGGGGGACGACCTCGAGCCCGATGTCGTCGCCCAGGAGCACGCCGAGCTGCAGCGGGCGGCTCATCCGCGCAGCTCCTCCGCCGCGGTGGCGACCACTGGAACCCGGTTGGCGACCATGAGCACTGCGAACGTCACGACCATGAGCAGCAAGCCGAGCACGGCGATGCTGCCGGTGTCGCCGGACTCGTTGAGATCGTAGATGACGACGGCGATCGTACGAGTCGGCGCGGTGAACAGCAAGATCGCGGCGGAGATTTCACGGATCGCGCCGATGAAGACGAAGCACCACGCCGCAACGACCCCGCTGCGCATGAGCGGCGAGGTGATCTCGCGCAGCACGCGCAGGCGCGTCGCGCCGAGCAACTGCCCGGCTTCCTCGAGCTCGGGGTGGATCGAGGACACGACCGAGGCGAGTTGTTGGTACGCCGCCGGGAACTCGATCGTGACGAACGCGATGAGCATGATCCACAGCGTGCCGAAGAGCAGCAGCGGCGGACGCGTGTAGGCGAGGAACAATCCGACACCCAGCACGATGCTCGGGATCGCCAACGGCGCGGTGGCGAGAAAGCTCAGCAGCTGCCAGCCGCGCACGGCACGGCGCACGACCAGGTACGCCACGACCAGCGCCAGAGCGGTCCCGACCGTCGCCGCGCCCAGCGCCAGGATCATCGTGTTCCACAGTGCGACCTGCGTCGCGTCGAGCTCGAAGAAGACGAAGTGCAGGTGGGCCAGGGTGAGGTTGGCCAGCGTCGGGAGCGCCGGCGGGACTTTGACGAACGCGGCGTCGAGCAGCGCCCCGTACGGCAGCACGATTGCGTTGAGCAGCACGACGCCGCAAAACGCCAGCGCCGCCCACTTCCAGGCGCCCAGCCGCACGATGGCGCGGCGCGTACCCTTGCCGCCGACGAGCGCGTAGCCTTTGCGCCCTAACACGTACTGCTGCGCGCGCAGCAGGCCCAGCGTGAGCAGCAGCATCGGCATCGAGGCCGCGGCCGCCAGCGCCGGCTTGGGCGGAAACTGGAACAGGCTCCAGATCCGCGTCGTCATGGTGTGAAATCCGGCCGGGAGCGTGAGCACCGCCGCCGAGCCGAACACGGTCATCGACTGCAAGAACGCGATCAGCGCCCCGGCCAAGATCGCGGGCAGGATCAGCGGCAGCGTGACGCGCCAGGCCGTCTGCGCGGGGCGCGCGCCCAGGATCGCCGAGGCATCCTCGAGGTCGGCGGGGATGCGCTCGAGCGCGTTGGCGACGAAGATGAACGCGTACGGAAAGGTGTAAAGGAAGTTCACGAACGTCAGCCCGGCGACCGAGTACACGTTGAACGGGTGCACCGCGCGGTCGAGGTGGAACACCGCGCGCGCGAGCTGGTTGAGGAAGCCCGTGTTCGGTGCCGCGAGCAACTCCCACGCGATCGCGCCCAGGAACGGCGGCGTCACCAGCGAGGCCATCACCAGGATGCGCACCTGGCGGCGCAGCGGCATGTCGGTGCGCGCGACGCACCACCCCATCGGCACCGCGACGAGCACGCACGCGAACGCCACGACCGCCGAACTCCCCAGCGTGATCAGAAACGGCCGCACCATCGTCGCGTCGGTGAACAGTGTGCGATAGTTGTCCAGCGTCGGTCCTTGCGGGCCGCTCAGGCTGGTGACGATCAGCCAGCCCAAGGGCAGGATCACCATCGCCGCGAGTACCAGCGTGGCCAGCACGAACAGCCCGCGCGAGAGATCGACCGAGCCGCCGCGCGAAGCGGGACGCAGCGCGAGCGCCGGCCGCATCAGACCGTCAACAGGACCTTGCCGTGGCCGGCGCGAGACTCGACCAGACGGTGCGCCTCCGCCGCGTCGCGCAGCGCAAACCGCGCGCCGATGACCACGTGTACTTGCCCCTGGGCGACGAGCCGCAGCGAGGCTACGGCCGCCGGTCGCAGCGCTTCGGGACGCAGCTTGCGGTACGATCCCGAGCTGTAGCCGATGACGGCGCGGTTCGTGGTGTGCAGCTCGTTGGTTCGAACGGTGCCGGGTGTGCCCGACGCCATCCCGAACGCGACGATCCGGCCGAACGGCGCCAGCGCCGTGAGCCCCGCGGTGAACACGTCCCCGGCGACCGAGTCCAGGATCAGGTCGACGCCGCGGCCGCCGGTCGCTTCGAGGACCGTGCGCGCGAAGTCCTCGCGCCGGTAGTCGATCGCGACGTCCGCGCCGGCCGCAAGCGCGACGGCGCGTTTCTCCTCGCTGCCGACCGTGCCGAAGATCGTTCCGGCGCCGAGCGCGCGTGCGATCTGCACCGCCGTCGATCCGACGCCGCCGGCGGCGGCATGGACGAGCACGCTTTCCCCCGCTGCGAGGCGTCCGGCGAAGCTGAGCACGTTGTACGCGGTGACGAGCATCAGCAGCGCCGCCGCGTCGTCATCGGAAACCGCCGGATCGAGCGGGTAAACGGTCGTCACCGGGACGACGACGATCTCGGCGTACGACCCGCCCGGTGGAAACGCGGCGACGCGCTGCCCGATCCGCAAATCCGTGACACCGTCGCCGAGGGCGACGATGGAGCCGGCGCAGTCCAGTCCGGGGACGAACGGCGGCTGCTGACCGCCGTGATAGGTCCCGCGCCGCGCCTGCGTGTCGGCGAAGTTCACACCGGTCTGCACCACCCGTATCGCGACCTCGCCCGGCCCCGGGACGGGGTCAGGCCGTTCCCGCCACTCGAGCACGGTAGGATCGCCGAACGCGCGTACTTCGATGGCATGCATGCGCGCCAGCTTCTTGCCCGCTCCCCGGAGCCCTCGCGAGCGCTCGCAGGTGGGGCAGACTGCCCTCGATCGTGCAAGACTACCGCGTGCTGCTCTTCAGGAATTTGCGAGCGCCGATGCGACGAAGGTCCAGGCAGGTATCGCACACAGCGTTCCCGCGCGCACGCCCTGCGCGGTGAGCGCCAACGTCAGCCCAAGGGTCGCATTCGCGACCGTCGTGACGCTCGCGCCGAATAGTCCATAGCGGGCGGCCAACCGCTTTTCGAACTCGACTGCCAGCGGTCCAAAATTGCTGTACACCCTCGACGAATCGATAGCCCTCAAATAGGGAGCGAGCCGTGCGGCCGACGGAAGCTTCGGACGCATGATCGGTACGGCGCCCGTCTTTACGGAGGTCACGGCGGCGCGAGCTTGCGCCGCAGGTACCCGCGCGGGTTGAGGGTCATCAGGAATCGCTCGCAGCGGGCGTCGATTTCAAACGCCCCGTTCTCGGCCAGAAATCTGTCGAGCGCTTCCATCGGTCCGGGCCCGAATTCAGGATAGGCCGGATGTCCGTTCACGTTGGTGTCCTCGACGACGAGGTAGTCGCCGGCTTGGACGAGCGGGCTATAGGCGACGAGCTCGGCGTAGACATGGTCGGCGCGGTGATCGGAATCCAGTATCACCATCGCTCTACCAGCGGCGACGGAGTGCCGAACTTGGGCGACGACGGCCGCGTCGGCACTCGACCCCTTGAGATAGCGCAGCCGCGGGTGTTCGGGCCGATCCGGTTGTGCTTGGGTATCGATCGTGATCACGCGGCCGTGGCCGATCTGATCGAGGATCATTGCCAGGTACAGCGCGCTGCCGCCACGCCAGGTGCCGGTTTCGACCACGACGTCCGGGCGCGTGCCGACCAACAACTCCTGATAGATCCACATGTCGAGCGGGCATTTCAGTGTTTCGTGGCCGAACCAGGTGCACGTGATCGTGTCCGCGCCGTCCTGCCAGCGCCCGTAGTACAGTTCGTGAAACGCGCGAACGGCGGCCGCGTCGTGGGCCGACAACGCGGGCTGATCGCGGTCGACACGCTGTTTGCCGATCGGTGCGCTCATATGACTCCCTGTTGTTCGAGGCGCGATCGAACGGTCTCCCATTCGTTCGGAACGATGTTCAAAGCGGTTTCGAGATTGCCCTCGATCGTCGCAAACGGCACGTCGACGAACCGCGCGACTGCCTCGTCGTAGCGCTCCGAAAGCACGCGCGACGCCGGATCGAGGCCGGTCACGACCGTAAGACCGGTCGGCGCCGTCGCGATGGTAAAGATCTCGAGCTCGGGACGGTAGTGTTTGAGGCAGAGCACGACCTTCCAGACGTCGCCCGTATGAAACTGCGTCGCCTGCGCTCGGGTCTGGGTCGCTTCATCCAGCGGAACGGTGTCGTGCAGCAAGAGCACCGAACGGGGTCCGCACAGTGCCTCGAGGCCGATGAAGTCTTTCAGTGCCTGCTCGAAGAGGTGCAAGCCGTCGATGAAGGCGACGGACACCGGGCGACCTGCAAGCACGGTTTGGGCGTGCCGGCCGGCGAAGAACTCGTCGCTCGTCTGCGCGAAGAGGTGCGTCTCGGCCGAGAGAGGCGTCGCCACGATCGGATTCGGGTCGACCCCGATCGCAACGGTAGGCGGTCGCGCGAGTGCGAGCGAGCTGCCCTCGTAGACGCCGATCTCGATCACCGTTTCGGGCGCGAACCGGCGGTACAGCCGGTCGAGCCAAACCAAATAGCCGTCTCCCGGCATCCGCAAGTAGGCCAAACCGAGATAGGCCTCCACGGCGTTTCCATTGAGGGTCAGCGCGGCCCGGAAATGTGCGGCCGCCGGCTCGCTCTCGCCCAGACGGCGGTGCGCCTCGCCGAGCGCGAGATGATACTCGGCACGGTGCGCATCGTCCGGCCCGCCGGCGGCGACGCTCGCCGCGACCAGAGCCAGCACACCGGCGATGCCGTCGTCGTCGGGGAATCGTTCGCGCGCCAATCGCGCAACCCCGCAGCTCGCCTCGACGCGGCCCGCGCGAAATTCGTGTGTTGCGAGGTCGACGAGGGCGGCGAGAGTTGTATCGCCCGACCGAGGCGCCGCCGTACGACGCCAAATGTCCGTGTCGAACCCTGCCCCCAGCGGGCCCTCGAAGCCGCGGCGAAGCGGATGGGTGGCGGCGCGAGTCAGCCGGGCAAGGGCCGGCCGCGGCAACGTCCCGATATACGTCGGCGCGTGCTGCGGCCGCGAGATGGCCCACGTCTTTCCGCGGATCTCCGCGTATTCGCGGGACCAGCGAACCCAGTTTTCGCGCTGGCCTTCGGGCGACGCGTTGGTGTTGGTCCCACCGTGCAACTGATGAAACGTGGCTTCGCCCAACAGAATCACGAGCTCCGCATCGGGCCATTCGAGAAGGCGTGAAAACGTGTCGAGGCTCAGCAGGCCGCCGCCTGGAGCGTCGAATCGCTCCTCCACGCCTCCGAGCAGCTGCCACAACTCGCGGCGCAAGAACAAAGCGTTCGATTCGGCGATGGGCTGGAACCAGCCGTCTACGGAGGATTCGTCCATCGTGCCGATCTCGAAGAGGCGATAGCCGTCGTTCGGCCAGCCGATCGACTCGAGCAACGCATCCTCCCGGACCTGATCGATGCCTCCGCGCTGAGACCACACTTGAAGATCGTGACCCACATACCATCCGAGCGTCGCAACGACCGCCTTGTCATACAGTCGCGCGCCGTGACGAGCGAAGTGGAGCAGGCCCGGGGTAGCGATCCGAGCGCCGTCGATCATCACCCCGATAACGTCGCCCCGGGCTTCGCTTAGGCCGCGATTGATGGCGTGCGCCGGTGAAGGCGTACCGGGTTCGATCCGGATGACGCGGAAATTGCCGTCCAGCCCGTCGAGCGCCGGCTCGAACGGAACGTCCGAACCGTTGTCGACCACGATCACCTCGTAGTCGTCGGAGTCGATATGGCGCTGGTAACCGGCGGACAGCGATTGCAGTGTACGGCGCACTTCGCGGGCCATGTTGTAGACCACCACGACCACCGAGAGGTCAGGCTTGCGCTCGAGGGCCACGGTCAAAGGCGCGCCTGGAGCGCGCCTTTGGACCGCCGCAGCGCGTTCGCGAGGAAGAAGAGCGCTAGGAGCGCCTGGAAGGGGATCGGCGCGACGATCTTCCAGCTACGCGGGAGCGCGCCGTGCGCGATGCCCAAGGCCGGCAGCACGACCGCGAAGAGCTGGTCGAGCGCGCACAGCCACAGCAGCGCGCGGAACCGCACGGGATCGCGAAACGCGACGGCGTAGACCAACGCCATCACGATGAACTCGCCGCCGGCGATCTGCGCGGTCATCGCATCCTTCACCGGGACGTCGAACAACGGCTGCAGCAGCGCCGGCGCAAGCACCGAGACGATCCCGACGACCGCGTCGATCAGAAACCCGATCGCGAGAGCGACGCGAAGGGCGGCGATGCGCCGGCTGCGTCTCACTCGATCGTCACCAAGGGCGTGCGCGCCTCCACCGTCGCCCCCGGCGCGACGTGAACGCGCACGATCGCCCCGGCCTTGTGGGCACGGACCTCGTTCATCATCTTCATCGCCTCGATGACCGCCACGACATCGCCCGCGGCGACGGCGCTGCCCTGCGCGAGCGGGGTTTCGACGACAACGCCGTGCATCGGCGAAAGCACGTCGTTACCGGCGGCCGCCGCCGACTTGCGCGTGGTGCCGCCCTTCTTGGGCGCCGGAGTGCCGGCGCTGCGCGCCGCGGCGCTGCGCGCCGCGGCGCCGTGGGGCAGGGGCAGATCGACGAAGCGCACGTGGAAGAGACGGCCGTTCACCTCGACGCGCAGCGTCTCGTCACCGCCGGCATCGGCCGTCCGCGCCCGAGGAGTCCGGGGCGTGACGCCGTCGGACTGCGACACTTGGGCCTGCGGTAGCAGGGCCATCTCCGCCGCAAACGGTTCGAGGGTCGCGGTGCCGAACGACGCGTCGCGCACCGGAGCGAAGTCGATGAGCGCACGCAGCAGCCCCAGCGTCGTCGGCACGCCGCCGATCTCGTACTCGTCGATGGCGCGGCCGAGCCGGGCCAGCGCTTCGTCGCGGTCGCGTCCCCACACGATCAATTTGGCGATCATCGAATCGTAGTCGGCCGTGATCTCGAACCCTGGGTACGCGGCCGAGTCGACGCGCACCCCGAAGCCGCCGGGCTCGCGGTAGCGGTCTACGATGCCGGGCGCAGGCCGGAAGTTCTGCGCGGGATCCTCGGCGTTGACGCGCACCTCGATGGCGTGGCCCCCAAACGTGATGTCGTCCTGGCCAAAGCCAAGCTCGCGTCCCGCGGCGACGAGGATCTGCTCGCGTACGAGATCGATCCCGGTGATCGCCTCGGAAACGGTGTGCTCGACCTGGATCCGGGTGTTCATCTCCAGGAAATAGAAGGCGTCGCTACTCACGAGGAATTCGATCGTCCCCACCGAGTCGTACCCGATCGCGCGCGCGGCCTGCAGGCCGGCCGCGCGCAAGTCGCCGCGGATTCGTTCGGGGATGCGGGCTGGTGCTTCTTCCCACAGCTTCTGGTGACGGCGCTGCAGCGAGCAGTCGCGTTCGCCGACGTGCAGCACGTTGCCGTGCTTGTCGGCGAGGATCTGCAGCTCGACGTGTTTGGGGTTTTCGAGATAGCGCTCCGCGTAAACCGTGGCGTTGCCGAAGTAGGCCGCGGCTTCGCGCTGCGCGGTCGACAGCGCAGCCTCGAGCTCGCCGAAGGTGCGCGCGATCTTGAGCCCTTTGCCGCCGCCGCCGCCCGATGCCTTGAGTGCGAGCGGCAGGCCGTATTTCTCCGCCGCGGCTCGCGCGCCGGCGGCGTCGATGACGGGGTCGGTGCCGCCCGGTACGACCGGCACGTTCGCCGCGACCATCGCTTGGCGCGAGCGGATCTTGTCGCCCATCGCCTCGATGGCATCGGGGTGCGGCCCGATCCAGGCGATGCCGGCGGCGACGACGCGCCGCGCGAAGTCGGCGTTTTCGGCGAAGAACCCGTAACCCGGATGGATCGCGTCGGCGCCGGCGCGTTGCGCCGCGTCGAGGAGTTTGTCGGCGTTGAGGTACGACTGCGCCGGCGCTGCGGGCCCGAGGTGGTATGCCTCGTCGGCATAGCGAACGTGCAGCGCGTCGCGATCGGCGTCGGAATAGACCGCGACCGTCGCGCAGCCGAGCTCCTTGGCGCTACGCATGACGCGGATCGCGATCTCGCCGCGGTTGGCGACGAGGATCTTGCGAAACGGAGACTCGGTCATGGTGAGGAGCGCCGCCAATACACGCCGGTCCAATCGATCTCCCGGAGTTTGTCGGTGACGTTCTGCGCGCGCCGGAAATCGTCGACGGCCTGACGGCACGCCGGGACCGCGCCGTAGTCGTCGACGATGGCGTAGCCGCCCGGCGAGAGCTTCGGATAGAGGTTCACCAGCGCGTCCCAGGTCGACTCGTACATGTCTCCGTCGAGACGCAGCAGCGCCAAGCGGTCCACGGGAGCGGCCGGCAACGTGTCACGAAACCAGCCCTTCAGAAAGCGCACCTGCTCGTCCAGCAGGCCGTAGCGGCTGAAGTTGGATTTGACCTCCTCGAGTGAGACGGCCAGAGCGTCCATCGTATGATTGATGTCGCCGGCATCGGCCGGGTACGCCTCCGGGTTTGGCGGCGGCAGACCCTGGAATGAGTCGGCGAGCCACACAAGGCGGTCGGTTATCCGATGGGCCTTGAGGATCGCCCGCATGAAGATCGCCGCGCCACCCCGCCATACGCCCGTCTCGATGAAATCCCCCGCGACCTCGTCTCGGATGACACTCTCGGCACAGAGCCTGACGTTGGCGAGCCGCTTCATGCCGACCATCGTCTGCGCCCGACTGGGCCAATCGCGGCCGTGCTCGCGCAAGTCGGTATCGAAATTCCGCTCGGGCCACGGACCGACGCTGGGATCCTCATAGAGCATACCCGTCAGCGTGCGCGCGATGAGATCGAGATAGAGCTCTTCAGACGCGATCATTGGACGATCGCGCGGCGGCCTTCCAGCGCGACGCGGCCCGCGCCGCCAAGCGTTCGTGCTGCGCGTACGCGCGCCCGGCCAAACGCCAACGCGACACCGCGCCGGCCGGCGGCGCCTCGGGGAGACCGGCCAGAAGGGCATACGTCGCGGTGATCGCGGCGAGCTCGTCGGCCGCCGGCTCGCGCATCAGCCCGGGCCGGCTTCGGGGTACATCCCCATCACGTGGTAGCCGGCGTCGACGAAGTGCACGTCGCCGGTGACTTGGGTGGACAGGTCCGAGGCCAGATACACGGCGCAGTTGCCGACGTCGTCGGCGCTGACGTTGCGCTTGAGCGGCGACGCCGCTCCGACTTTGGCGGGCATCGCCGAGAAGCCGGCGACTTGGCGCGACGACGCGGTCTTGATCGGTCCCGCCGAGATCGCGTTGACCCGGATCCCGCGCTCTCCCAGGTCGTAGGCGAGATATCGGACGGTCGACTCGAGGGCCGCCTTGGCGATCCCCGCGATGTTGTAGTTGGGGACGATTTGCAGCGAGCCCAGGTAGGTCATTGCCATGATCGACGCGCCGTCGTTGAGGTTGTTTTTGAGGTGTCCGACCAGGGCGATGAGCGAGTACGCGCTGATGTCCATCGCCATGGTGAAGCCGTCGCGCGAGGTGTCGTAGACCTTCCCCGAGAGATCTTCTTTCTTGACGAAAGCGATCGAGTGCACCAGGCCGTCGATCTTGCCGACGTTCTCGGAGAGCGCGCGCAGCGAGCCGTCGTTGGTGACGTCGCACTCGAAGACGGGTCCGCCGCCGTACTCCTCGGCGTGGTCGCGGACGGCGTCCTCGACCCGCTCGCCCTGGTAGGTAAGGATGAGGCGCGCTCCGTGGGCATGGAGCTGCCGCACGATCCCGCTGGCGATCGACCAGCGGTTCGCGACCCCGGTGACGAGGATGGTCTTTCCGTCCAGAAGTGCCACGAGGACCGATCATCGGCCGAAGCGGTCCGACAACCCTCCCGAGCGGGTTCAGGCGGCGGCATGGGGAAATCATCAGTCAACGCCGCGACGTGAAAGGACGCTGAGCTTGTCATTGTCCGACCCCAGCCGGCTGCGCCTGCGCGTCGAGGGCAGCGGTTCGATCTACGAGGGCGTGCTCGCGGTGTGCGAGCTCTACGACGTGCCGGTCGTCACCGACCCCGGCGCCGATCTGTTCGTGCTCGCCAACGTCCAGCGCATCGTCAAGGCCGCCGAATACAACGCGCCGCGGCTGGGGACGCTCTGCTTTCACCCGAGCCTGCTGCCGCGCCACCGCGGCCGCGACGCGGTCTACTGGACGGTCAAGATGGGCGATACCGAGACCGGCACGACCTGGTTCTGGGTGTGCGACCGGGTCGACGCGGGCCCGATCGCGGCCCAACGGCGCATCGACGTGCCGGCCGGCGTGCGTCCTCGCGATCTCTACGAGGACTACCTCGTGCCGCTGGGTGTCGAGTCGTTCGAGAAGCTGCTCCGGCAGCTCGCGCTCGGCGAGGTGCCGCGTGTCGAGCAGGACGAGAGCCAAGCGACCTTCGAGCTGGGGCGCCCGGTCAAGACGGCCTAAGGCCGGCGCGCGATCCTGAGCCAGGATTGCCCGTCGCAATCGATCTCCGGCAGCTCCGTGACCGCAAGCCCGCGGCTGCTGCAGCGTTCGAGGATCCAGGCCGTCGAGTGCTGGACCACGCCGAGCGTTTCGGACTCGTGGCTCGTTCCGACCCAGCTGTCGCCCTGGTAGTCGCCTTGGTGCTGCTGTCGGGCGAATTCGACCGCCAACCTGTTCCGGTAGTCCGGATCGGCCGGCTCCACAGGGAAGTACGACGTCAAGAAGATGCTCGACGGCTTTGAATCCCGCACAAACGCGTCGAGCATCGTCTCGATCTGCCGTTTGCTCGCGTGGCTCCAAATCGAGCGCGCGAGAAAGAAGTCGAACGGCACGCCGAAGACCGACGAGTCGAAATCCGGATTGTAGTCGAAGCGGGGCTGCTTGATCGCCCGTTCTTGCGGCGTGAAGAGCCATTCGAGCCCAATTTCGACCCGGCGCCGCGCCGGCTCCAGGGCGTAGTAGCAGCCGGGGTCGAGAAATCGTACCAGCCAGTACGCGATGCGCAAGCACCCGCAGCCGAACTCGAGCAGCTTCAACTCGGGCAGAAGTCCTTGAGCCAGCAGCGCGATGAGCTGTTCGCGGCCGGCCTGCTCGAACATCGACACGTTGACGCCCATGAAGCCGTGCCGGGCCATCATGTCGCGGCCGAGATCTTGAACGCTCGACATGGGGGCGTCCACTAAACGGTCATCAGAGCGGGATGTTGCCGTGTTTGCGGTGCGGGCGGTCGACGCGTTTGTTGGCTAGCGCGTCGAGCGCCCGGGAGACGGCGCGCCGCGTTTCGCCGGCTTCGATCACGTCGTCGACGTAGCCGCGCTGCGCGGCGATGAACGGGTTGGCGAAATGCTCGGTGTAGTCGGCGGCGAGCTCGGCGGCCTTAGCCTCAGGGTCGGCGGCGTCGGCTATCTCGCGGCGGTGGATGATGTTCACCGCGCCCGCCGACCCCATCACCGCGATCTCCGCGGTCGGCCAGGCGAAGTTGAAGTCGGCGCGGATATGCTTGGAAGCCATGACGTCGTATGCGCCGCCGTACGCCTTGCGCGTGATGACGGTGACCTTGGGGACCGTCGCTTCGGCGAATGCGTAGAGCAGCTTGGCACCGTGCTTGATGATGCCGCCCCACTCCTGACTCGTTCCCGGGAGGAAGCCGGGGACGTCGACGAAGGTCAGCAGCGGGATGTTGAACGCGTCGCAGAAGCGCACGAACCGCGCCGCTTTGATCGACGCGCTGATGTCGAGGACGCCGGCGAGGATCTTGGGCTGGTTCGCGACGATCCCGACGCTGCGTCCGCCGATGCGCCCGAACCCGATGACGATGTTCTGGGCCCACAGCGGTTGGATCTCGAAGAAGTCGCCGTCGTCGACGACCGCGACGATCGCTTCGATGATGTCGTACGGTTTGTTCGGCGCGTCGGGGATCAGCTCGTCGAGCTCGGGGATGACCCGCAGCGGATCGTCGTCGGTGGGGACGAGCGGCGGATCGTCGAGGTTGTTCGAGGGGATGAACGAGAGCAGGCGGCGGCAATGCTCGTTCATCTCGTCCTCGTCGGCGGCCGTCAGGTGGGCGACACCGCTCTTGGTGGCGTGCGAGATCGCGCCGCCGAGCTCTTCGAAACTCACGTCCTCGCCGGTGACGGTCTTGGTCACGTCCGGCCCGGTGATGAACATCTGCGAGATGCCTTCGACCATCACCGTGAAGTCGGTGATCGCCGGCGAGTAGACCGCACCTCCGGCGCAGGGCCCGGCGATGAGGCTGATCTGCGGAATGACCCCCGAGGCCTGCACGTTGCGCCAGAAGATCTCGGCGTAGCCGCCCAGGCTGACGACGCCTTCTTGGATTCGCGCGCCGCCCGAGTCGTTGATCCCGATCATCGGCGAACCGGTCCGGACCGCCAGGTCCATCACTTTGCAGATCTTCTCGGCGAAGACTTCGCCCAGCGAGCCGCCCAGCACCGTGAAATCTTGCGAGAACAAGAAGACCTGGCGCCCGTCGATCGTCGCGTGTCCCGTCACGACCCCGTCGCCGAGGAACGAACGTTCGTCGAGTCCGAACTCGGTCGTGCGATGGACGGCGAAGCGGTCGAGCTCGACGAACGAGCCGGGATCGACCAAGGCGTCGATCCGCTCCCGGGCGGTGCGCTTTCCGCGGGCGCGCTGCTTCTCGTTGGCTTCCTCGCCGGCGGGGGCGAGCGACTCGGTCCGCATCGCCTCGAGGCGGCGGGAGGCGTGACCGTGCGGCGAGTCGGTAGTCGACATCACGGCGACGGTTCGCCGCCAACACTTCGGGTCCGTTCGCGCGTCCTGTGCACGTGACCGACCCGCAAGACGACGTTCGCGCTGCACGCGACGGTGACCGCGCCGCCCTCGATCGGCTGCTCGCCGCGCTGTGGCCGCGTGCGTTCCGGCTTGCGCTCGGGATCACCCAGCACGGCCCGACGGCTGAGGACGCCGCCCAGGACGCATTGGTCCTGGTCGCGGCTCGGCTCGCGACGCTGCGCGACCCGCAAGCCTATCCGGCTTGGTCGACGCGGCTCGTGGTCAACGCTGCGGCGAGCGCGGCGCGGCGCCGACCCGCGCATCTTCCACTCGAGGACCGAGGCGCGGGCGCCGGATTCGAAGAGGCGCTGGCCGAGCGGCTCGACGTCCTGGGCGCGCTCGGGACGCTGCCGCTGTGGCTGCGCATTCCGCTGGTGCTGAGCTACGCCGAGGGGCTGACCAGCAGGGAGATTGGACTTGCCCTCGGCGCACCCGCGCCGACGATTCGCTTCCGGCTCGCGCTTGCACGCCGCCGACTGGCCGCCGCCCTCGGCGCGGCCGCCGCCCCCCACGAGGAGTTCGCATGATCGACGATTCGCTCGCTTGCCGTGTCCGTGCCGCTCTCGAAGGCGTTCCGGTGCCGGCGCTTCCCGCAGCGGCGCTCGCCGAGCGGATTGCCGCGTCGAATGCCCGGGGCGTCCGGAAACCTCGCCGTCCCGCCGTGGCGATCGCAGGAGGCGTCATCCTGCTCGCCGGCGCGCTCGCCGTCGGCGTTCCCGCGGTGATAAAGCTCTCGCCGGGATACGTGCGCACGATGCAACGCCTTACGGGACGCGACCTCAGCCGCGTGCGCGTCGTCGAAGTCGCGCCGATGAGCCTGGCCGAGGCACGCCGGCACACCACGTTCCCGATCGTCGTGCCCGTCGGAAAGCGGGTCCTCGACGCGCGGCCGCAAGATCACGACGCGGGGATCGTGCTCACCGTTGCGGTCGACGTGCACGCGCAGGCCACGCTGTTCGAGCGCCGGGTCGGTGCGCCGATGTCGGCGCTGGACAAGAAGATGCAGGGGATCGGCGTACACGACGACGGCAGCGTCCGCCGCCTCAACGTGCGGCGCTGGCGCATCGGTCAGACGGATTTCAGCGTACCGATGTTTACGCTCGAATATCACCGCTACGCTGAAGAGCTCGAGCGCGCGACGCGCGCCGCGGTCGCGGCGCCGCGTTGAGATGCTACCAGATGCCGAGCGCCAGCTTGACGTCTTCGCTGGCCATCGTCTTGGGATCCCAGGGCGGGTTGAAGGTGATGTCGACGGTCGCGTGCTTGACGCCCGGCACGCTCTCGACTTTGCTCAGCACGGCCTGCTTGAACATCGGTCCGACCGGACACATCGGCGAGGTCAGCGTCATCACGACGGTCACGTCTTCGCCCTGGCTGCCCTCGCAGGCGACGTCATAGACGAGCCCGAGGTCGAGGATCCCCATCAGGAGCTCGGGATCCTGGACGTCCTTGAGCGCATCGCGCACAACTTCCGCGGTTACCATACGGGCTCTACGATACCACCGGGGGACCGGAGGTTACGCTCGGCGCTGCCGGGAGCCAGTCGGCGGGGAGCCCGAAGCGCCGCACCACAAACTGGGCGCCGGCGGCGAGCATCGACGTAACCCGTCGGGACCGCGCCGCGCCACTGCATGCTAGGACCGGCCGGCTGCGGCGGGGCCCGGGGCGGCGCGACCGGCTTGCACGCGCTCCATGACCCTCCCGACGATCATCGCCAGCGGAACCGCGCCCCACGCGACTCGGCCGACGAGCCCGAATAGCGCGATGAACACGAGCGACAGCAGGAACACCCCGCCGGCGACGGCGTGCCGCCAGGATGCGCGCCGGATCGTGAGCAGCGGCTTGGGCGCCATCGACGGACCCAAAGCGCGCAGCCCGCGGATCTCCAGCGCTGCGAGCAAGGAGAACCCGACGCCCAGCTCGGCGGCGTACGCTGCAGAACCGATGACCGAATCCGGAAACTGGATGTAGAGGCGCAGCACGTACGGCAGCAACGCCACCGCGGCGAGCAGGACGAAGTTCAGAATGACGTCGATTCGGCCGCCTGCGAAGGCATAGTGAAACACGCGGTAGTGCATGATCCAAAATGCGGCGATGACCGCGAAGGTGACCGCAAAGAAGAACAGATCGCCCGACTTTGCATACACCCCGTCGAGCGTCTTGGGGATCTCCAGAGCGAAGGCGCTCTGCGCCAGCGCGAACCCGAAAACGATGTCGCTGAACCCCTCGAGGCGCCGGGTGAACCGGTTTCGGTCCTGCGCGCTCTCGTCGGCCACCCTAGACCGCGAGGTAGCGGTGCATCATCGTCTCGTCCGCGCGTAGCTCGGCGATGGTTCCCGAGCCGACGACGCGGCCGTTCGAAAGCACGTATCCGGTATCGCTGAGGCTCATCGCCACCTGGGCGTTCTGCTCGACGAGCAGAATCGTGTTGCCCTCGCTGCGGATGTTGCGGACCACCTCTTCGACGCTGCGCGCGATGAGCGGGGCGAGACCTTCCATCGGCTCGTCGAGCAGGATGATCTCCGGGTTTGCGACGAGCGCGCGGGCGATGGCGAGCATCTGCTGCTCGCCGCCGGAGAGCTTGGCCGGCTTGTCACGGCGCTCGCCCAGCACTTCGAAGTAGTCGTAGATGCGCTTCTCGGTCCAGGCACCCTTGCGCCCGGCGAGGGAGGCCAGCCGCAGGTTCTCGCCGACGGTGAGGTTGGGGAAAATGCGCCGATCCTCGGGGACGAACGCGATTCCCATTTGCGCCAGCGAGAAAGGGCTCTTGTTGGTGATCTCCTTGCCCTTGAAGCGGATCGTCCCGGTACGCGCCGGCACGAGCCCCATCACCGTCTTGCAGGTCGTCGATCGGCCCGAGCCGTTGCGGCCCAGCAACGCGACCACCTGACCCGCCTCGACCTTCAGTGAGACGTTCTGCAGCACGTGCGACTTGTCGTAATACGCGTTGACGTTGTCGAGCTCGAGTAGAGTCATGCTAGCTCACCCAGGTACGCGCGTTGCACGGCTTCGTTGCCGCGGATCTCCTGGGGCGTCCCGATCGCCAGCACCGCGCCCGTCTGAAAGACGGTGATCGTGGTCGAGATCGCCATCACCACGTCGATGTCGTGCTCGACCAAGAGGATGGTACGCCCCGGCGAGATGCGCTGGATGAGATCGACGGTCTCTTGCGTTTCGGTCGGCGACATCCCGGCCAGCGGCTCGTCGAGCAAGAGCACCGGCGGATCGCTCGCGATCACCAACCCGATCTCGAGGCGCCGTTGGTCCCCGTGCGACAGGTTCTCAGCGCGTGCGTCGCGCACGTCGTACAAGCCGACGTCGTGCAGCACGCGTTCGGTCTTCTCGGCGAGGTTGCCCATGCTGCCGCGCGGCACGAAGAAACTTGCCTTGCCGTCGTGGACCGCTTGGACCGCGAGCCGCACGTTCTCGTACACGCTGAGGCGGCCGAAGATGTTGGTGATCTGGAACGAGCGCGCGATGCCCAGCCGGGCGCGCTGGTAGGCCCGTAACGTCGTAATCTCGCGGTCGCGAAACCACATGCGCCCTTCGCTGGGCGGCAGCAGGCCCGACAGAAGGTTGAAGAACGTCGTCTTGCCGGCGCCGTTGGGGCCGATGATCGTGCGCACGCCGCCTTCGGGGATCTCGAGCGTCACGTTGTTGACCGCGGTGAAGCCGGAGAAGCGGCGCGTAAGCCCGGCGGTGCGAAAGACGATGCCCGGCTTGTCCGCGGGCTCCGGCGCGTCGAGCGGCGCCGTCATGTCGACCGCCACTTACGACGACGCCTTGGTGGCGACGGGGTCCTCGATCGCCGGCGGAAGCTCTTCCTTCATGTCCGTTTCGACACGCGCGGTGCGTGAGAACACACGCCGGATCGCCGTCGCGAAACCGTAGTGGCGAACGTCGTCGAAGACGCCGACGATCCCGCGCGGTCCGAGCAGGACGAACACCACGAACACGATGCCGATCCAGGCTTCCCAGTACTTGGTGAGCTGCGAGACGTTATTCTGCAGCTCGTAATACACCGACGCCCCGAGGATCGGTCCGAGAAAGGTCTGCATCCCGCCCAGCAGCGACATCATCACCACCCGGCCGGAGTATTCGACCGAACCGGCGTCGGGATTGATCGCCTGCTGGTAGTACGTCCACAACCAGCCGCCGATCGCCGGGAACAGGGCCGAGAGCACGAATGCGTTGACGCGGAACTTGTCGACGTCGTACCCGAGGAAGCGTGCGCGCTGCTTGTTCTCACGAATCGCGTGCAGTACGCTTCCGAACGGCGAGGCCAGAACCCAGTAGAGCAGGCACAGCGCGAGGAAGACGACGGCCGCGCAGAACCAGTAGAAGTGCAGCGAGTCCTGTAGCCAGCCGTATCCGGTCGGGTTGGGGCGGGCGATGTTCTGGAGGCCGTCCTCGCCGCCGGTCAGGTCGCTGAAGCGGTAGGTGACGAAGAAGATCACCTGGGCGAACGCCAGCGTGATCATCGAGAAGTAGATGCCGCTGGAGCGAGGGATGACCACGCGCGCCAGCAGCCAGGCCCACAACAGCGCGATGACGACGGACAAGACCAGCGCGATGAAGAGGTTGTCGGTGCGAACATGGTGCAGCGGCACCCCCAGCACGATGATGTTGAAGCCGTTCGAGTACAGAGCCGTCGCGTAGGCGCCGATGGTGAAGAACATCGCGTGGCCGAACGACAGCTCGCCGACGTGACCGAACAGCAGGTTGAAGCCGCTGGCGAAGATCGCGAAGATGACCATCGTCGTTGCGATCCCGACGAAGCCGCTCCACTGCCCGGCGAACGGGTTCGCGCCGGCGACGAACGGGAGCGCGACAAAGAGCAGCGCCGTCCAGAGCAGCGGGTGCGTCACGAGCGCGCCGACCGGGTTCGGCTTGGTCACTCGAAGAGACCCTCCACGCCGAACAAACCGCGCGGTCGCACCAACAGGATGATCCCCATGATGATGTAGCCGGTCATCTCCACGGCCGGCGGCCACAGCAGGGCCATGAAGCTGGTGAGGATCCCGATGAGCAGGCCGCCCACGATCGCGCCCCAGAACGAGCCGATCCCGCCGACGATCACGATCACGAAGGTCAGCACGATCCACTGCGATGCGAGGCTGGGCTGAATCGCGTAGATCGGTGCGGCCAGCGCTCCGGCCAGCCCCGCCATGAGCGAACCGATCCCGAAGACCAGGGTGAACATCAGCGGCATGTTGATGCCCAGGATCTTGACCATCTCGGCGTCGCGCGTCCCAGCTCGGATGATGATGCCGATGTTGGTCTTGTTCAAGAGCAGCCACACGGCGCCGAGGATCCCGATGGTAATGAGGACGAGCAGGAAGTCCTTGTAGAACGGAAACGCTAGCCCGAACAGATTGATCGACGCCGGCATGTACGCGGGCGTGTCGACGCGCACCGCGTCGTCGCCCCACACCCTGCGAACGATCTGCGTGAAGATCAACGCCGTCCCAAACGTGAGAAGCAGCGTATATTCAGGGATTCGTTTGTACAGCGGCCGGACCAGGAACCTCTCGAACCCCATCCCGAGCAATCCGACGATGACGGCGGCGGCGAGGATCGCGGGCCAGAACCCGATCCGCCCGTTGAGCTCGAACATCATGTACGCGCCCAGCATGAAGAACGCGCCGTGCGAGAAGTTGATCACCCCCATGAGACCGAGGATGATGTTGAGGCCAAGGGCAACGAGGATGTAGAGCATCCCCAACGTGACGCCGTTGACGAGCTGATCGAGCAGCTCGGGCGCCGAGATCAGACCTAGGAAATGGATTGCGCCGTCCTCCGGGTGCAACGGGAAGACCCACCGTTCGCTCCCCAGGGGTCCGCTTCCATGCCTAGGGTGTGAAACTGAACCGACCAGCCGAAAGTTATTAGTACACCACGGCCTGCACGGGGCATCGCATAGCCCGGCGGTTCGGGGGAGCAGGAGCGGCTGGGCCGCTCGGGGAGTTTCGTAAGCGTCATGTCAATGTGGGAACCGTTCACCGAACGCGCTCGGCGGAGCATCGTGCTCGCTCAGGAAGAGGCGCAGCGGCTCGGGAACAACTACATCGGGACCGAGCACATCCTGCTCGGGATCATCTCCGAGGGCGAGAGCCTGGCGGCGAAAGTCCTCGAGACCCTGGGCGTCAACCTGGCCAAAGTGCGCCAGGAGGTCGAGGCGATCGTCGGCCGGGGCGGCCAGACGGTCCAGCAGGAGATGGTCTTCACCCCGCGCGCCAAGCGCGTGATCGAGCTCGCCTTCGAAGAGGCCCGCCAGCTCAACCACAACTACATCGGTACGGAACACCTGCTGCTGGGCCTCATCCGCGAGGGCGAGGGCGTCGCCGCGCGCGTCCTGACCAACCTGGGCGTCGACCCGGCCAAGGTCCGCGTCCAGACGACCTCCCTGCTCGGCGCCGAGGGGCAGCCCCCCGCGCCCAAGGGCAAGTCCAAGACACCGACGCTCGACGCCTACGGCCGCGACCTGACCACCCTGGCTCGCGAGAACAAGCTCGACCCGGTTATCGGCCGGGCCAACGAGATCGAGCGCGTCATCCAGATCCTCAGCCGCCGGACCAAGAACAACCCGGCCCTCATCGGTGAGCCCGGGGTCGGGAAGACTGCGATCGCCGAAGGGCTGGCGCA
Source organism: Vulcanimicrobiota bacterium (assembly GCA_003140215.1). Lineage (GTDB taxonomy): Bacteria > Vulcanimicrobiota > Vulcanimicrobiia > Vulcanimicrobiales > Vulcanimicrobiaceae > Vulcanimicrobium > Vulcanimicrobium beijerinckii. Next base: position 1,701,195 of record PLJL01000004.1, read on the forward strand.
GCGGGTCATCAAGAACGAGATCCCCGAGCCGCTGCGCGACAAGCGCGTCATCACCCTCGACCTGGCCGGATTGGTCGCGGGGACGAAGTATCGCGGTGAGTTCGAAGAGCGGATGAAGCGCGTGATGGACGAGATCCGCGGTGCCGCCGGCGAGATCATCCTGTTCATCGACGAACTGCACACGCTCGTCGGCGCGGGCGCCGCCGAGGGCGCGATCGACGCCTCGAACATCATCAAGCCGGCGTTGGCGCGCGGCGAACTGCAGTGCATCGGTGCCACGACGCTCAACGAGTTCCGCAAGCACATTGAGAAGGACTCGGCGCTCGAGCGCCGCTTCCAGCCGGTCATGGTCGGCGAGCCCACGGTCGATGAGACGATCGAGATCCTCAAGGGGCTGCGCGACCGTTACGAAGCGCACCACAAGGTCACCATCACCGACGAAGCGCTCGTTGCCGCAGCCAAGCTCGGCGACCGCTACATCTCGGACCGCTTCCTCCCCGACAAAGCGGTCGACCTCATCGATGAGGCGGCGTCGCGCGTGCGGTTACAGGCGACGCTCTCGCCGCCCGAGATTCGCGAAATCGACAACCAGATCCGCCAGGTCAAGCAAGAAAAAGAGTCGGTCGTCAAGTCGCAGGAGTTCGAGAAAGCCGCTGCGATCCGCGACCGTGAGGAGAAGCTGCGCCTCGAGAAGCAGCGCCTCGAACAGGAATGGGCCGACAAACGTGCCCAGCAGGACAAGACGCTCAAGGTCACCGAGGCCGACGTCGCCCACATCGTATCGTCGTGGACCAAGATCCCGGTTTCCAAGCTGGCTCAGGCCGAGACGGCCAAGCTGCTCGGGATGGAGGATCAGCTCCACAAGCGCGTGATCGGCCAGAATCAGGCGATCTCGACGCTGACCCGCGCGATCCGCCGTTCGCGCGCCGGACTCAAGAATCCGAAGCGCCCGATCGGCTCGTTCATCTTCCTGGGCCCAACGGGCGTCGGCAAGACCGAGGTCGCGCGTTCGCTGGCCGAGTTCATGTTCGACGACGCCGAGTCGATGATCCGCATCGACATGTCGGAGTACATGGAGAAGTACGCGGTCTCGCGGCTGGTCGGCGCACCTCCGGGCTACGTCGGCTACGAAGAGGGCGGTCAGCTCACCGAAGCGGTGCGGCGCCGTCCGTATTCCGTCGTGTTGCTCGACGAGATCGAGAAAGCGCATCCCGACGTGTTCAACCTGCTGCTGCAGGTGCTCGAAGACGGCCGCCTCACCGATTCTCAGGGCCGCGTCGTCGACTTCAAGAACACCGTCATCATCATGACCTCCAACGTCGGCGCGACCGGGATGACGACGAACACCGAGATCGGTTTCCGCCCGGCGCGCGGCACCGAGGCCAGTGACGATCAGGCCTACGAGCGGATGAAGAACAAAGTGCTCGACGAGGTCAAGCACTCGTTCCGGCCGGAGTTCCTCAACCGTGTCGACGAAGTGGTCGTCTTCCATCAGCTCAGCCGCGAACAGATCGCCGAGATCGTCGGGCTCGAGCTCGAGAAGGTCGCGCGCGAAGTCAAGGCTCAGGACATGTCGCTCGAAGTCACCGAAGACGCGAAGCAACTGCTGGCCAAGAAGGGCTGGGATCCGCAGTTCGGGGCGCGTCCGCTGCGCCGAGCGATCCAGCGCGAAGTCGAAGACGAGCTGGCCGAAGAGATGCTCAAGGGCAACTTCGGATCGGGCGATCGGATCCTGGCCGAAGTCGACCAGGCCAACCCCGAGAAGCTGCGATTCTCGAAGATCCCGCACCTCGAACCGCCCGCGCCGAGTCAACCGGAGACCCAGCAGGTCTGACGACGCACGCACGGTGCGCGCTGAGCCACGCGAGCCCGTCGGGAAACCGACGGGCTCGTGGCGAAAGACGGTAGGTTGACCCCGTACGCGCTGTGGCGGTCGCGCCTTCCGGCGCAGATCGGAACCTGGTTCGCCCGTGACCTGACCCGTGCTGCGCTCAGCCTCGTCGAGGGCGAGCGCGTCGTTTTGCGTTCCGTCGAGGCGATCCGGATCGAAGCGACCGTCAAGGAGCGCTTGCCGGTCAGCACAGCGGTCGAGTGGGCCTCGGGGACCGGGCCGCAGGCGCTGCGGGCGGTCTGCTCCTGCGGCGCAAGCGGGGTGTGCGAGCACGTCGTCGCGACGCTCGAGGTCGTGCGCAACGCCGAAGAGGCGGCGCTCGCGCCCTTGGCCGCCGACAGATTCGAGCCGGACCTCTCCTGGCTCCCCGACGCCGAACCGGACGGGGCGCGTGCGCGGGCGCGTGCGGTCTGGCCGGTGCTCGCGGTCGGCAACGGCGGGATGCTCAGCGGCGCACTCTACCTCGACACGCCGCGGCTGCGTGGGGTGATTCGCGACGCCGACGCGATCCTGGCGATGATGGACCAGACTCCGCCCGACGACTGGGACGACGTCGACCGCACGATGCTGCGTGACGACGCCGTGCAAGAGGCGTTCGGTGCGCGAGCGTCGTCCAAGGCGCTGGCGCGCGCGCTCTTCCGGCTGGCGCGCCACCCGCGACTGCGCTTCGACGACGCGCCGGGCGAGAATCGCCACCCCTCGGAGCTGCCGCCGTTCGCGGTCGAATCGCGCGGCATCCGGTTGCGCGCCGCGCGCACCGGCGCTCGCTTCTCACCGGTGCTCGAAACGCCCGAAGGCAGTCGCATCTCCGCGGCCGAGGCGGCGGTGGTCGACGGTCCGCCTGCGTGGCTGGTCGCCGAACGCTGCGCATTTCTGCTCGACGGATCTTTCGATGCGCGCAAGGTCGTCGCAGCCGCTCGCGCCGCCGCCGGCGAAGCGTCGGACGCAGTCGACGCAACCGAAGCTCCGTCGATTCGGGCCATCGCTCGTGTCGCACCGTTCCTGACCGGCGAAGAGCGCGCCGATCTCGGTGTCGTCGACGTGCAACGTCCGGCGCTCGTCGTTCGCGCCGCTTGGCGTGACGGCGCGTTGGCGGCGCGACTGGCCTTCCTCGATCGCGACAGCGGCGGCTTCGCGACCTTCAGCCCGCACGGTGCGGTGAGCGCCAGCGGCGGACGCTTCGTGCGCTGGGCGCCCGACGTCGCGCGCGGCTTCGCCCGGCGGTTCTTGGAAGCGGGGTTCGTGCCGCGCGGCGGCGACGGCTTCGCGCTGCACGATGCGGACCGCGCGGCCGAGATCGTGCGCACGGTCTGGCCGTCGTGGGACGACGTCGAGATTCGGCTCGACGAATCGCTTGCGGCGCTGGCCGGCGGCGGCAAGGTCGACGTCTCGGTCAGCGCGACCGCGGCCGAGGTCGGTGATTGGTTCGAGCTCGACGTGGCGGTGTTCGTCGGCGGCGGCCAGCCGCTCACGCGCGAGGAGCTGCGCGCGCTGCTGGGCTCGAAGGGGCGCTACGCCGAAGTGCGCGGCAAGCTCGTCGACGTCGCCGACCTGCGCTCGCGCCAGTACCTGCTCTCCGAGCTGACCGATCGCCGCCGCACGGGACTGGCCTCACTCGTCGCGATGCGCGACGAGTTGCACGAAGCCTTCGGCGACGTCGCACTGCCCGCAGAAGTCGAACGCATCCGCGAACGCTTGCGCAACTTTGCCGGAATCGAAGAAGTACCGCCGCCCGACATTCTCGAACATGTCCTGCGAGATTACCAGCGCCGGGGGTTGGACTTCTTGTCGTACCTGTCGTCGTTCCGTTTCGGTGGAATTCTAGCGGACGATATGGGCGTCGGGAAAGCTCAACCGGTTAATTGTCGTGTTCTAACACCGACTGGTTGGCGCCGTTTTGGTGACTTGATGCCGGGCGACCGCATCATGAACGCTGAAGGTGGCATCTCACGCGTAACGGGTGTCTTTCCGCAGGGAGAACTCCCCGCTTTCCGCGTCTTCTTTAGCGACGGCTCGTGGACCGTATGCTCTGACGATCACCTTTGGCTCGTAAATTCGGCGGTACGAAAGAAGCGCGGCAATCCGCCTCGCGTTTCACCGCTCTCGGAGATCCGGAAGCGGCTGCACGACGCTGCGGGCAACGCGCGTCACTACATTCCGATCGCGCGCCCCATGCGCTTCGGCTCGCCTAGCAGTTACGACATCGATCCATATCTGATGGGCTGCTTACTGGGCGATGGAGGCATCTCGTCGCGCAGTAGCATCTACCTGACGTCTGCCGACGAGGACCTTGTCGAAGAATGTCGTCAGTTGACGCCAACCGGCACGGAAATCGTACAGTTCAGCCAATATGGATATCGCATCCGAATGGCGCTGAATGCATCGCCAGCGGCGAGCATTCCGAACGTCGTCCGCGGAACCCTCAAGCAGTATGGTCTGATGGGACGAACGTCCGAAAAGAAATTCATCCCCACAGCGTACCTGCTTGGAGACGTTTCTCAACGTTTGGCGCTGCTGCAAGGGTTGATGGACACGGACGGATACGTTGATGCGCGTGGGCATGTGGAGTTCTACTCGGCGTCTGAGGATCTCGCGGAAGGCGTGGCATTCTTGGTGCGATCCTTGAGCGGAACGGCGCGAATGAATTACAGGGCGGCTCCAAAGTATCGCTATCGCGGTGAACAACGCGTTGGGAAGCCGGGCTACCGTGTAACTATCGCTCTTGACTGGTTCAACCCGTTTCGAATCGCTCGTAAAGCCGGACGATTCGGCGGTCGTCCAAAGTATCAACCGTCTCGGGCGATCGTCAAGGTAGTGCCGCTCGAGCCTCGCGAAATGCAATGCATCGCGGTCGATGCGCCGGATCAGCTGTACGTAACCGATGATTTTATCGTCACCCACAATACGGTGCAGGTGATCGCGCACATTCTCAAGCGCAAGGAGATCGAAGGCGAGGTTCCGGTGCTGGTCATTGCGCCGACGTCGGTGACGCATACGTGGGAGAACGAGATCAAGAAGTTCGCGCCGTCGCTGCGGACGCTGCGGCTACAGTCGGGCAGCGACCGGGCGGCCAAGTACGAGACGATCTTCGACTACGACGTCGTGGTCACGTCCTACGCCTTGGCTCGGCTCGACGCGCATCAGCTCGAGCGCTTCCGCTTCCGGACGCTGGTGCTCGACGAGGCCCAGAACGCCAAGAACCCGGGCTCGCAGATCGCCAAGGTCGTGCGCGGGCTGCAGGCCGATCACCGGCTGGCGCTGACCGGGACGCCGGTCGAGAACTCGCTGCGCGATCTGTGGGCGATCTTCGGCTTCGTCGAACCGGGCTTGCTGGGCTCCGAGACCTCGTTCCGCCGCCGCTTCGAGCTGCCGATCGCCGACGGCGACGAAGGCGCCGCGGCGGCGCTGCGCTCGCGCCTGGAGCCCTTCGTCCTGCGCCGGACGAAGGAAGACGTCGCCCGCGAGCTGCCCGAGCGCACCGAGGCGGTGATCGAGTGCGAGCTGACCCCGCTGCAACGGCGGCTCTATCGCGGCATAGCCGAGGCCGCGCGCCGCGACGTGCTGGCGAAGTTCGACGACGACGGCGCCGAGTCGACCACCGTCCACGTGCTCGCGGCGCTGACTCGGCTGCGCCAGGTGTGCGCGCATCCCGGCTTGCTCGTGCCGGAGTACCTCGACGATCCCGATGCCAGCGGTAAATTCGACGCATTCATGGAGACCGTCGAAGAGGTGCTCGACGGCGGGCACAAGGTGCTGGTGTTCAGCGCGTTCTCGTCGATGCTCAAGATCATGCGGACCTCGCTCGACCGCAAGAACGTGCGCTACGGTTACCTCGACGGCGCGACCAAGGACCGCGACCGTCAAGCCGAGGTCGAGCGCTTCATGAGCGACGAGGGGCCGCCGGTGTTCCTGTGTTCGCTCAAGGCCGGCGGCGTCGGGCTGACGCTCACCGCCGCCGACTACGTCATCCTGTACGACCCGTGGTGGAATCCGGCCGTCGAGCGACAGGCCATCGACCGCACCCACCGGATCGGCCAGACGCGCCCGGTTACCGCCTATCGGATGGTCACCGCCGGCTCGGTCGAAGAGAAGATCCGCGCGCTGGCCGAGCGCAAGACCGCGCTGTCCAAAGCCGTGGTCAAGGCCGACAGCGCCGTCGCGAAAACGCTCACCCGCGACGACCTCGCGTTCCTGTTCAGCGATCCGGAATAGCAGTAAAGAGCGCGGCGTCACAACCTCGCGGACGTCCGGTTCGAAGTGTGATGCAGGCGAGTTAATCCAGCTTGTGCGGCGTCCGATGGAGAAGGTACGCGGCGTGTTACGGAACGGTGCGCCGCGCTTCGTCAACCCCTCGACAAGGACGTGCGCTCATGAGACGGATCGTTTTCGCATTGCTGCTCGCGACTTCGTTCGCCGCTCCCGCCTTTGCGGCGGAGCCTATGGCGAACCTGGCACCCGCCGACCGGTATTTCGGGCGGCTCAAGATGAGCATCCTGGGCGTTCGCAACGCCCTCAAGGACCTTTCGGAACGCGCTACCGCGCGCCCGGAAGAGGCCGAGCACATCTTCGACAAGGCGGTGCTGGTCGAGGACGCGCTGCGCGATTGGCATGCCCACTTTCCGCGCGATCCATGGATCCCCAAGTACGCCTTTAGTTTGGCGCAGCTTTACGGCAAACTCGACTTCGACGACGCTCGCGTCCGCCGGAACGACACGCTGGACTGGCTGACCGCCACGTTCCCGGAGTCGCAATATGCCCAACTTCCGCGTGACTAGGCTGGCCTTCATCACGGCGCTGGTCGTCGCTTGCTACGCTCCCGCGCACGCGACGACGATGCGCGACCTCGCCCCGGCCGACGAGTATTTCGGCCGCATGAAGATGAGCGTGCTGGGGATCCGCAACGCGCTCGACGGACTTGAGCGCCGCGCCTCGAGCGGCGATCGCAACGCGGCGGCGATGAGCGGCCAGCTCGCGCTGGTGAGCGACGCCATGCAGGACTGGCGCGTCCACTACCCGCGCGACAGCTGGCTGCCGCGATTCGAGGCCAAACGGGCTCGCGTCGCGTCGCTCATCGCGCTCGAAGCGGCGCAGTCACGGCGCGCGCCCTCGGCCGACGCCGTCATTCGCGCCTGGGGGGAGATCCGGCACCCCTAGGCGTTCGTCCCGTTCCATTACCTTACGTGGGCGCTTGCGCGCCGCTGAGGTCGGCATGGGCGAACTCGGTGAGCTCCTGGCGCGTGACGGTGCGGCAGCCGCGGTAGTCGTTGCGATACTCGATGCTGCAGTACCGTGCCGCCCGAAAATCGAGGCCGTGGAGATCGACGCCGCGCAAGTCGACGCACGTCGTGGGACGCTCTCCGCCTTGGTTTTCACTGCAGATGACCGCGTCGCCGATCGTCGCGGCCTCTAAACGCGCGCTGCGCAGGCTGGCACCGACCAAGTTGGCGCCGCGCAGATCGGTGCGGGAGAAATCGGCGCCTTGAGCGCCAACGCCGGTCAAGCGCGCATCGTTGAGGCGTGCCCCGGCGAGCTTGGCCCCGCGCAGGCTGGCGCCGACGATCCTGATGCCGCGCAGATCGGCATCGTGCAGATCGAGACCTTTGAACGAGCACCCGGTGCAGCCGTGTATTATCACTCGTCCGGCCGCGCCGTCGACGTCGGCTTGTGAAACGGCCGCGCCGACGAAGCGCACACCCTCGGTGTTCGCGCGCGCGAACGACGTGCTGCGCAGCCGGACCCCGATGAACTGGGCGTTGCGCAGGTTCGCATCGTCGAAGCGCGTGCCGTCGAGGTTCGCGCCGGTGAACTGCGCGCCGCTGAGGTTGGCGTGCGAGAAGTCGACGTTGCGCAAGTCGCTGCCGACGAAGCGCAATCCGTGCAGGTCGCGGCCGTGCAGATCCTTCGGCAGGCGGCAGCCCACACAGGCGTCGATCAGCTGGCGCGCGACGTCGTCTTGCGCCATCACGGGTGCCGCGGGTGCAGCCAGCGCGAGCGCGGCCGCGGCGAGAGCGAGTCCACGGATCACGGCGATCTCCTTCGAGTAACTAATGAAATAAGAGGTGAGCGCAAAAGAAACACGGCGGCGGTCAGTCGCCCAGCGACGTCCCGTGCATGGTCATCCCGGCGGTCCGGGCGCCGCGCAGGTCGATGCCGGACAGGTCGCAGCCGTCGAGGCGCGCGTTGCTGAGATCGGCGCCGTTGAGATTGGCGTTGCTTAAATCGACCCCGTTGAACCGAACCCCGCTCAAGTTGGCGTTGTGAAGGTCGGCGTGGCTGAGATCGGCGCCGTTGAGCGCGATTCCGTGGAGGTCTTGGCCGTGCAGATCGATCCCCGAGAGATCGCAGCCGGTGCAGTTCGCAACGATGGCACGCAGGGCTACCCCGCGCGGGCTGACGCCTTTGATCGACACGCCGATCAGGTGCACGTTCTCGAGTTGCGCCCCGTCGAGGATCGCACCGCGGAGCTCGACACCGTTGAGCTGCGCACCGCGCAGGTCGGCATTCGAAAGGTTCGCGCGCGTCAGCGAGACGCCGATGAGCGACGCGCCCGCGAGGTTCGCCCCGCGCAAGTCCGCGCCGGTGAAGTCGTCACCATTGATTCGCACGCCGTGCAAGTCCACGCCGCGCGCGTCGGCGTTGCGAAACGAGCAGCCGATGCAGGACGCGATCAGTTCGCGCGAGAGCCGCAGCCCGTCGGTTCGCGTACGGTGGGCTGAGCCCGTCGTTTCTTGCGCGATCTGTTGCGGGACCGTCGCCATGGCCTCGTGTACGGCGCGACCGATCTCGTGGCCGATGTTCGCGAAATCCTGTCCTTCGGCAACGAGCGCCTTGCGTGCGGCGCGCGCGGCCACGGTCGCTTGGCTCACGCCTGGCCGGGGCGGAATCTCGGGCGAGAACGACGCCAACGGCGGCATGGGCGGCATCGGGGCAGCACCTGCGGCGGCGGCAGCACGCGCAGCGGCGGTCGCGGCACCCGGCGCGTCGGCGGGCGGATTCATCGCGACGCGCTCGTAGACTTTCACGATCCGCTCCCGGACGACGGGCGTCGGCGTGGCGAGCGCCCCGAGCACATAGCGTACCGATGCCGGCGGATGTTGGGCGGTCGTGACCCGCTCGGGTTTGGCCGCCGCCGGGACGACCTTCGCGCGCACCCAGGTCTCTGCGCTGGGCTTTGGCGCGCTGGGCTTCGCCGCATGCGGCGCCGAAGTGGTCACCGCGACCGGAGATTCCGCCGGCAGCTCGACCGCTGGCGCGCTGCTGGCGACCAATGCGACCGCGGCGAGGCTCGCCACGGCGATGCCCAGCGCCGCGGCGGGGGACCGGTGCAGGCGCCCGCGCTTGGCGTCGAGCAACTGCTCGATGCGCACGGTGATCTGCTTGCGGGTGAGCAGCGCCCCGGGGGCGACGACGGAATGCTCGGGCATGCGCATCTCGCGCGCCAGCTTCCACAGCGACGCCGCGTACGCGTGGGCTTCACCGGTCTTCTCGACGACGGCATCGTCCGAGGCGATCTCACGCTCGAGGGCAATCCTGCGCCCGACCAGCCATACGACCGGATTGAACCAGAAGACGCGCTCAATCGTGCGCTGGACGAGGTTCGTCCAATCGTCGTTGCGGCGCAAGTGCGCGTACTCGTGCAGGATCAGTTGTTCGATTGCCGCGAGCCCCTCGGCTGTGGCCAGCTCGGTCGGAATCAAGATCACCGGCCGGCGGAAACCGATCGCTACCGGGGTTTCGGTTTCATAGGAGAGCCGCAGATAGATCTCGCGTCCCGGGCCGACCGCGGTCAACCACGGCAGCTCGTCGGCGAGCGTGCCGTCGATCGGGCTCGAACGCCGCTTGAGCCCGCGCACGCGAGCGATCCCCGCCGCCAGCCCCACCAGACCGACAAGTGCGCCCAAGACCCACACACCGACCACGCCGACGGCAAGGTTGCGCGACATGCGCGGCGACCAGCGGATGATAGCGAGCCGGTCGGAGAGTGCGGCGAAAAATGAGGGCGACGCAACCGAAGCGGGCTCGGGCGCGCCAACCGTCGCAACACTTGTGCGCTGCTGATGCGACGGCGATGGAGCGAGCGCAGAACCCTCGTGCCGAATCGGCATGTTTCTTGCGAGCTCGGCCCGGGGGCCCCGAGCTTCGCTCGGGGGGCGCGCAGCCTGGGGCGGAGCGCCTTGAAAACTGGCGGCCTTCCAAACACTCACGCCCACGCCGGCGAGCGGCATCAGGGCGGTCGCGACGAGCGCGGTCGTCCACAGCGCATGGCGCGTCGCCGCCGTCAGCGCCAGCAGGCGCGTCGCAACGAAGACGAGCGCGGCGAGCGCCGCTCCCAGAACGACGCTCGCGAGAATCGCGCGGAGCGCGACACCAACGACCGCCTCGAACACCTACTGGCGTCCTTTGGCCTTGTCCAGGAGTTCGCGGAGGCGATCGAGTTCTTTTGCGTCGACGGCTTCGGACTCGAGCAGGTTGAGCACCAGGTCGCGCGGCGAGCCGTCGAAGAAGCGCGAGAGGACGTGCGTCACGACGCTGCGCTGCGCTTCGTCGCGGGCGACGAAGGCATGATAGATGAAGGCCCGGCCGACCGCCTTATGGCGGACGTAACCTTTCTGCTCCAAGATGCGCATCGTCGTGAGAACGGTGTTGTACGCCAGCGGCGGATCGCCGATCGCTTCGACGACGTCGGCGACGCTCGAATCCCCCCGGTCCCACAGGACCTTCATGAGGCGGTACTCCGCCTCCGTGAGGGTCGGCGACTTCTTGCGGGGCATGGCAAGACGCTACCACGGGCCGCAGCCGGCTGTCAACTAAGGTTTTAAGAACTTAGCCTTGCCTTCATCCTAAAGAACGAGGGCGGCCGCTTTCGCGACCACCCTCGAGAGCCCTGGAGCGGAGGGGTGGTTACTTGGTCGAGACCGGCGTGTAGCCTTCGCGCGCGCCGACCTTTTCGGACGTGATGATCTTTTCGGCCGCGGCGTTGTCGGGTGCCGCGCACGACTCGGCCGCGTACTCGCCGCCGATGGTTGCTGCGATCGTGAAAAACTCGTTCGGGCTGCGGCGCTTGCTCTTGGGCACGATCACGCCGGCGTAGGTTTGCTGGATCGCTTGGTGATCGCACTTGCGGAAGTACGCGCCGCTCTTCTTGGCGGCGTCGTAGTGGTAGTTCTCGAAAGCCTCGATGACTTTTTCGGTCTGCGTCGTGCCGGCGGCGTTGACGCGGTTGATGATGTTGCGGGCGGCCATGTAGCCGAGATACTGGCGCCAGTCGACTTCGGTGGTACCGGGCTTGAGGGCGTTGTAGACTTCCATCGCGTTGCCGCCGGCCTCGGGACCCCATACGTAACCCCAGATCGAACCGACGATGTCGTCGACCGGCATCCCAACGGCGACATCGTTGCCGGACAAGATCCCGCCGAAGGTCATCTTCTTGTGGAGACCGAGCTGGACCGCCGCTTTGGTCGAGTTCTGACAGTCTGGGCCGTAGTTCGAGAAGAACAGGACGTTGGCGTCGGTATTGCGCGCCTTGGTCAGGTACGATGAATAGTCGGTTTCGCCCAACTTGTGCAGATCTTCGCCGACGACTTGGCCGCCTTGAGCGAGCAGGATCTTCTTGACGCGCGCCGCGCCGTCGGTACCAAACGCGTAGTCGGCGACGAGCAAGTACCATTTCTTGCCGTGTTTGATGAGCTCCGGCGCGATGGCGTTTGCGAGCATCGCATTGGAGCACGTCTGGCGGAAGGTTACGCGGTGCGCCTTCGGGCCGGTGATGTTCGTGTCGTGCGTGCCGACGGCGAGGAAGAAGGTGTTGTTCTGCGACGCGGTCGCCGACACGGCAAGTCCGACCGCCGAGCTCAGGCAGCCGGTCAGGAGATCGACCTTCTCTTGCGAGATGAGGCGCTTGGCTTCGGTGGTGCCGGTTGCCGCGGCGCTCGCGTCGTCGCCCTTGATGATCTCGTACTTGATGCGGTTGTTCTTTTTCATCGCTTCCGCGACGGCGACTTCCATCCCGTGCTGCTGCGACTGCGACGCCGCGGCATACACGCCGGAGAATCCGTCGATGTGGCCGATCTTGACGGTTGCGCCGCCGCCGGCGGCGATCACGTCACGCGCGGGGAGCAGGGGCGACGCGCCGGCGATGCGGGTCTCGAGGAGCGGGAAGCCGAGCGTGGCGGCCCCGGCGATGCCGAGGGCGCCGGTGCGGCGGAGGAACTCTTTCCGATCGACGGAGGTGTCGGGGCGGTGGTCGTCCATGGTTCTCCTTACCGGGAGTCGGGCTGCTTTGAGGGGTCGTTTCTTCGTGACCGCCGAGCACCCTACGCAAACCGCGCGGACACCGTATAGAAACGACGAAGATGGCCCGGGTGGCGGAGGAACGGGCCGAACCCAAAGTCGTCCTCTTGGTGCGGCTGCTCAGCGCGATCGACGAGGGCCGCTTCACCTTCGAGGAGCTCAAGGACGAGATCGCCGACGAGAAGCCCCCCAGCACGCGGACGTTGCGGCGCTATCTGAGCGTTCTTTCCGATGCCGGATTCCCATGGTTCTTCGAGCGGACCAGCGGGAAGTACCGGTTTGCCGAGGGCTACAGTTTGCGCCGGCTCAACCTCTCGCATCGCGAGCTGCTGGGCCTGGTCACGCTCAAACGGCTGGGCTCTTCGCTCGGCGGTACGTTCGCCAGCGCCATCGAGGAGACGACGCAGAAGCTGCTGCGCTCCAGCGACCGGCGCACCGAGGCGGCCGTGGAGACCAGCTCGTTCGCGATCCGTTTCGAGGCGGTCTCGATGGACGCCGGCGTCGAGCGCGTCTTCGAGCAGCTCCAGGGCGCCCAGCGCGAGCATCGCCGCGTCGCGTTCGGCTATACCGACAAGAACGGCGTACGTACCCAGCGGCGAGTCGACCCGTACGGTTTCATCGTCTCGAACGGCCGCGTCTATCTGGTGGGGTACGACCACACGCGCACCGACATGCGGGTGTTCGCAGTCGACAATGTCTCGGACGCCGCCGTGACGCCGCAGACGTTCGAGCGCCCCGCCGACTTCAACCTCGAAGCCTACGGGGCGAACTCGGTGAGCGGCGTGGTGCACGGCGCGACGCTGGGTGAGGTCACGGTGCGGTTCTCGCCGGTCGTCGCCAAGGCGGCAACCGCCGCGTCGACGGTCGCCCGCGATCGCCGCGTGGTCCCGGCCGATGACGGCGGAGTCGACATCACGTACCGCGTCGCCGACGCGCTCGAGATCGTCCGCTTCTCGCTGGGATGGGGAGCCGAAGCCGAGGTCATCGCGCCCGAAGAAGCGCGCCGCGCCGCGGCCGACATCGCGCGGCGGCTGGCCGCGCGCTACGGCCTTCGACCAGGCTCAGCCGCAGCTGACACCACGTCAGGGTGACAGCAGGAACGGGATCGCTCGAAGTCGCGTTGTACGGGAGCGATGCGATCGATGAAGCTGTTCGTCACCGTGGCCGCGCTGGCCGCGTTCTCGTGCCTCTCACCCGTGCGCGCGGCGGTTCCGGCCGGCCGGCCGGTCGATGGGATTCGCTGCGACCAGATGGAGGGCGCGGTGCTGCACATCCATCAGCACCTCACCGTTTTGGATCACGGCAAGCCGGTCGCGATCCCCGACGACGTCGGCCGGCCGCTGGCCGCACAGTGCCTCTACTGGATCCACACGCATACGCCCGACGGGATCATCCATATCGAGGCGCCGCGCTTTCGCACGTTCACGTTGGGCGAGTTTTTCGACGTTTGGGGACAGCCGTTGGGAAAGGCCGACGTCGCAGGGGCGAAACCCGGTAACGGCGAGCACGTCGCGATCTGGCTCAGCGGCCGGCCCTACGCCGGCGATCCGCGCAAGATCGAGCTCCCCCAACACCTCGACGTGACGATCGAAGTCGGCCCGCCGTACGCCAAACCAGCGCCCTTCACCGCCTGGAACGGCAACTAACGGCGACTAGCAGGCGACCGACGTACGCGACGAAGCCGCGCGGCAATCGCTACGCGGCTTCGGTCTGCACGAGAATCGATCTGCGCGTCTCCTCGCCGAAATCTCAGCCAGGGGGGCGTTCTCACGTCGTCTCGGCGATCTCGCATCCGTCGGGCTGACGCCTTCCGTGATGCGATTCCCACCGGCGAGCTTCTCGCTACTCGCCCGCCGACGAATCGCCGACGTGTTCGAATCGTAGCGCACGCCAAATCACTGCGCAATACCGCACGTCCGCTCGTCCACAAGAATGTTGCGTTCTCCACGTCGAATCGCGCATTCCACAGGCCAAATCGCAATTCGCGCGCGTGCACGAGCCTTGAACGCGACGAAGCCGCACGAGTTGCCCCGCACGGCTTCGGTCAGCACGAGAATCCGATCTGCGCACGTCCTCGCCGGCTTTCGCCGGCCATTACAGCGTCGAACTTCGTTGTCGGTACTTCTCTCGACGCGCCGCTCGACTTTCATCGCTCGTCACCTCGCTTCACCGCACCGGCGAGTTTCTCGTCACTCGCAGTCGACGTTGCCATCGACTTGTACGCATCATACCTGCGCCCGCGTCGATAGTGCAAGAGGCCAAAACGCCGAATCGATGCTTGTCCACAAGAAAGTTGCGTTGTCCACGGCGTTCCGCAGCAATTCACGCAATTCACAGCGCGATCGGGCTGGAACGCGCGTGACGCGGCAGCATCGAGCTCGCCGATGCCGGCGGGGCCCCCGGAATGCGACGAAGCCCCGTAAGTTTCCCTACGTGGCTTCAATCAGCACGAGGATCGATCTGCGCGTGTCCTCGCCAACTTTCATCGGCCAAGACGGCGTCGAACTTCGAATCGGCGTTTCGTTCAAATGCCGCTCAACTTGCGCCTCGCGTCATCGTTTCTGCGCCGGCGAGCTTCTCGTCGCTCGCCCGTCGTCGTTGCCTTCGACGTGATCGCATCATACGTGCAGCTCGCCCAGCGGCGCAATACCCTCAAACCCGCAAACGCGGCTTGTCCACAAGAAATGTGACTTCTCCACGCCAACCCACATCAATCCCCGCAATCCACAGCGCAGACGGCCGGCCTCCCCCCGTTCGCACGCACAGGCGGAGCCGGTGAGCTCGCCCCCCCGGCGCCGCGGACGTCGAGATGCGACAAAGCCGTCCGGGTTTCCCCAAACGGCTTCGATAGCACGGGAATCGATCTGCGCGTGTCCTCGCCAATTATTCATCGGCCAAGACGGCGTCGAACTTCGAATCGGCATTGCTGCCGGCGAGCTTCTCGTCACTCGCGCGTCTTCGTTGCCTCCGACGTGTGCGGATCATACGGCGGCGGTGAGGGCTCCGCAAGGGGTCGAGCGCCCGGATGATGCGCTCGTCCACAAGAATGTGAGGTTATCCACCGGGCCTCACAGTGTTCCACCGTTTCCGCGAACGGTTCTCAGCCGCCGAGGTAGGCTGCGACCACGTCGCGGTGCGTCGCAAGCTCCGCCCCGGTACCGCTGAGCACGACGCGACCGCGTTCCATGACGTAGGCGGAATCGGCGAGCGCGAGCGCACGGCGCGCGTTCTGCTCGACGAGCAGGATCGAGGTGCCGTGCCGGCGCTCGTCGGCGATGATCGAGAAGATCTCGTCGACGAGCTTGGGGGCGAGGCCCATCGACGGCTCGTCGAGCAGCAGGGCCGCGGGCCCGATCGCCAAGGCTCGGGCGATCGCGAGCATCTGCTGCTCACCGCCGGATAGCGAGCCGGCCGGGAGGTTGCGCCGGGTGCGCAGGATCGGGAAACGGTCGAACAGCCCCTCGATCCGCGCGAACCCCGCCGCGCCGCGAGCGCCGGCGGCGACCTGGAGGTTTTCCTCGACGCTCATCCCGGGCAGCATGCGGCGCCCTTCGGGCACCAGGACGAGGCCGCGCCGCACCCGCTCGTGCGAGGCGAGCCGGGTGATCTCCGCCCCGTCGAAGCGGACGCGGCCGCTGCGCGCCGGCACGATGCCGGCCAGCGCCATCAAAAGGGTGGTCTTGCCGGCGCCGTTCGCGCCGACGATCGCGCACAGCGTCCCGGTGGCGAGCTCGATCGAGACGTCGTGCAACACTTCGATGTTGCCGTATCCGGCCCGCATGGACTCGACCGCGAGCAACGCCGGCGCGGCCGTGACCGCACTGGGCGCCGGCTCGGTCATGCCAGCGCCTCGGCGCCGCTGCCCAAATAGGCTTCGACGACGACCGGGTCGCGCGCGACCTGCGCGGGCGTACCGCGGGCGATCAGCTCGCCGAAGTTGAGGACGACCACGGAGTCGCAGGCGGCGCGGACGAGGGTCATGTCGTGCTCGATCAGCAACACGGCGATGCCGCCGGCGGCGATCGCGCGAATCGTTTCGACCAAGCGCGTCGTCTCCGACGGGTTCATCCCCGCCGCCGGCTCATCGAGCATCAACACCGCCGGCGCCATGGCCAGCGCGCGCGCGATCTCCAGCCGGCGCTGATCGCCGTACGGCAGCGAGCCCGCCCGCGCGGCGAGGTCGAGACGCTCGATCCCCGCGCGCTCGAGCAACGACCGGATCTCGGCCGCGGTCGCCCGCGTGCGACGCGCGTACCCGCCGGCGGCGAGGTTCGCACGGACGTCGAGCGCCCCGAACAAGCGAATGTTCTGATAGGTGCGCGCGATGCCGGAGCGCGCGATGCGGTGCGTCGGCAGTCCGTCGATGCGCTGCCCGTCGAGCGCGATCGTCCCCGAGGCGAGCGGCGCCAGCCCGGTCGTCGCGTTGACGAGGGTGGTCTTGCCGGCACCGTTTGGGCCGATCAAACCCAGGACGTGGCCGCGCTCGATCGAGAGCGTGACGGCGCGCAGCGCATCGACCCCGCCGTAACGGACGCCGACGTTTTCGAACACCAAGCTCACCTCGCGCCTGACCTCACGAGCGGACGCGAACCGCGCCGCGGCGCCACAGCGACGAAAGACCGCCGGGAGCGAACAGGATCACCGCGAGCAGGATCACGCCGTTGCTGATCTCGCGGTAGTCGGCGAGAAAGCGGATCGCTTCGGGCAGGATCGAGAGCAGCGTGGCCCCCAGCACGGCGCCGAACGGACTGGTAACCCCGCCGACCACGCACCAAACCAGGATCTGCTCCATGCGGGCGAAGCCGAAGTCGGTGGGTGTGATGAAGAAGGAGGCGTGCGCGTACAGCGCGCCTCCCAAGCCCGCGATCGCCCCGCCGAGCGCCAGCGACAGGGTCCGGACCGCCCCCACGTCGATCCCCACGCCGCGCGCGGCATACTCGTCCTCACGCACCAGCGCAACGGCCAGGGCGAACTTCGTGCGCGAGATCAGCACCAGCGCCAGCGCGACGAACGCCAGCGAAGCGTAGATCACAAGCGTCGTCGCGTCGTTGGGGATTCCGCTCAAGCCCTCGGCGCCGCCGGTCAGCTGCACCGTTCTTCCGGCGAACTGTATCGATCCGAGGTTATTGGCGCAGACGCGCACGATTTCGCCGAATCCGATGGTCGCGATCGCGAGAAAGACGCCGCGCAAGCGCCGAACCGGATAGGCCAACAGCGCTGCGACGACGGTGGAAACCAGCATCGCGACGGCGATCGTCGCCACGAGCGGCCAGTGGGCGTTAAGCGCGAGCATCGCCGACACGTAGGCCGCGATCCCCATGAATGCGGCCTGTGCGAGGGCCAGCTGTCCGGCTTGGAGCGAAACCGAGAGCGACAGCGCGAGGATCGCGTTGACGCCGATTTGGTCGATCAAGCGGGAGTGCTTGGCATAAAAGTCCGCCAGGAGGGTCATGACGAGCGCGCGCCCCGGTTCACGCTTGGCGCAGCGCGCGCTTGCCGAACAACCCCGTCGGTCGCGCGACGAGCAGTACGAACATCACGCCGAAGACGATCGCGTCGCGCCAGGCCGAGGCACCGTACGCGACCGCCAGCGTCTCGACCGCACCCAGGATGAAGCCGCCGATGACCGCGCCGGTGACGCTCCCCATCCCGCCCAAGATGATCACCGCGAGCCCCTTGAGCTCGATGGGACCGCCCATGTCGAGCGTCACGCTGTTGTATTCCAGCCCGGTGAGAACGCCGGCCGCGCCCCCCAGCGACGAGGCGATGAAAAACGTTGCCGCGATCGTGCGCTCGAGATCGACGCCCAGCAGCGCCGCCGCGATGCGGTCTTCCGCGACCGCCCGGATGCGCCGGCCCAGCGTCGTCGATCGCAACACCCAGCTCAGCACGAGCATCAGCGCCACGGCGGAGAGGAAGATCGCGAGTTCGACGGTGGTGAACGTCACCGGGCCCAGCCGAATCGCCGGCACGGTTTCGAGGCCGCCGGTCGTGAAGTGCCGCTCGTCGACGCCATAGATCCCGCGCATGATCGCGCCGATGATGATAGCGACGCCGATCGACGAGATCAACGGAACCAGCGTCCCCGCGTTGCGCGCCCGCAACGGCGCGAACGCAACGCGGTCGAGCAGGATCCCGATGATCCCCGCAACCGCCGCCGCCACGAGAAATGCCAGCGGCAGCGGCATCCCCGCCAGCGCCAGCGAGAGCGCCACGAACGCAGCCGCCGTAAAAATGGCCGCATGCGCCAAGTTCAGGATGTCAAGCACCCCGAACACCAACGTGTACCCAACCGCAA
Organism: Vulcanimicrobiota bacterium; assembly: GCA_003140215.1. GTDB lineage: Bacteria > Vulcanimicrobiota > Vulcanimicrobiia > Vulcanimicrobiales > Vulcanimicrobiaceae > Vulcanimicrobium > Vulcanimicrobium beijerinckii. The sequence goes on from PLJL01000004.1 coordinate 1,719,674, forward strand.
ACAGCGCATACACCGCGCCCAGGAACAGCCCGTTAAAGAGCTGCTGTGCGATCATTCTAACGGCGCTCCGCCCCAGGCTCCGCGCCCCCCACGCAAAGCGTGGGGCCCCCGAATCCGAGCTCGCAACGACAATGTGGTGACGTCGCGATCTTCCTGCGCTCGCTCCATCACCGTGCCCTCGTCCTCCTACCGCCCTACGCTAGTGAAAATAGGCGAAGCCGTCTTTTACGATCGATAGGATCACCGGTGAGGACTTGACGTCGCGATTCTGATCGAAGCCGATCGGGCCCAGCACGGTCTGGATGACCCGCACGTTCTTGAGGGCGGCCGACATCTCGTCCTTGGTCGTCGCCCCGTGCGCGACGAGGTACGCCACGATCTGCGCGGCGGCGTAGGACTGAGCGGCGAATTGGTCCGGACCTTTGCCGTACTTCGCCGAGTAGTGCTTGACGAAGTCGAGGTTCGAGGAGTACTTCGCGCCTGAGAACCACGCGGCGCCGACGACCGTCCCTTGCGACGCCGGCCCGGCTACGCTGTACATGTCGGGGGCGTTGAGCCCGTTGCCGCCGACCATGTGCGTCTTCATCCCCAGTTTGCCCGCCTGCTGGATGATCTTGGTGGCTTCGGGGAACAGGCCGCCGATCGCGATCACGTCGGGATGCTTGGACTCGATGCGGGTGAGCGCGGCCTGGAAATCAGTATCCTTGATGTGGAACGTCTCGACGTCGACGATGTCGACACCGGCGGCTTTGAACTCGCGAGCGAACACATCGTAGTCGGTCTTGGTGAACGCGTTGTCGTCGCCGTAGATGATCGCGGCGGTCTTGTAGTGCCATTTGTCGTGCGTGCGTTTCACCGTGGTCGGGATGACCTGCGACTCGGCGAGCGCGTCGCGATACACCGACGAGCCCATTGCGGTGACGCCTTCGGCGGTCGTCGACGTCCCCATGACCGGAAAGTTCGCTTTGGCGGCGATCGGGAAGGCCTTGAACGCCTCGCCCGAGAGCGTGGGCCCGAGCACGATCACGGTCTGACCGTCGGTGGTGAATTTCTGCATCAGGTTGACGACCTGAGCGCCGTCGGTCGCCGCGTCGGCGACATCGAAGGTCAGGTTCGCGCCGCCGGCGTCGATCTTGCCGCTCTTGACGTCGTCGTTGGCGAGCTCGTACGCGTTCTTTTGCGGCGTGCCGTAGATTCCGGCGCCGCCGGTGACGTCGGCGATCACGCCGACGTGGACCGTCTTGCCGGCCGCGGGGCCTTTGGACGCCGCGCCGGAAGGCGCGACGAGCGCGGCGATCGCGAGCAGCGCAAGCACCGGGACCGTGGTTCGATTCATCCTATGACTCCTGCGTTCTGGTTGGTTGAACGGCCGTTCGCAAGTGTGCGGAGCGCTCCTCCGGCCGGCGGCGCGCTCTGCTACGCCGCGAGCAGAAACGGACGCAGCGCGCGCATGAATTCGCCGAAGCGCGCATCGGCCTCGTCGCTGCTCGCGAGCTGGGTGTAGACGACGACCACCCAGCGTGCGCCGCCGGGCAGCGTGAGGATCCCGGCGTCGTGCGCGACCTCGTCGGTGTCGCCGGTCTTGTGCGCGAAGCGGTCGGCCGGCTCGAGCCCGCGGGAAAGCTTCACGTCCCACCACGACGTCGACAAAATGTTCAGCAGCACGTCCGCGTGCGGCACCCGCCGCTCGGCGATGGCAGTCAAAAGCCGCGCTGCGGCCGCGGCCGGGAACACGTTGCGCCCGGTGGCGTCAGGGTCGTCGATGAGCGGCAGCGCACCCGACAACTTGCGCCGGAAAACGATCTCCGGGTAGCCGAGCGCTTGCACGTCGGCGGTGGCCCGGTCGCGGCCCAGAAGGTCGTACAGCTGATTGGTAGCGACGTTGTCGGAGCGCTGCAGCATCAGCGTCGCGAGCTCTCGCACCGTCGAACGGTAGCCGGCCACGCAGGGCGAGGGCGCGTCGTTGAGGGTGAGATTGCGCGCCTGGACGGTCACGGCCGTTTCCCAGTCCAGCCGGCCGGCGGCGATCGCCGCGGCCGCCGCGGTTGCCAGCGGCAGCTTGATGAGCGAAGCGGGGTAGACGGTGCGTCCGTCGTCCCGGGTCCAGTTTGGGCCGTCGGGGGCGAGCCGGCGGACATGAATCTGGGCCGCGCCGAGTCCCGTTTGCTCGCCGAGCACGGCTAGATCAGGTAGTCGCACGCACTGAATTGCAAGCGGGTACTTGCATGAATACAAGCGCCGTGCTATCGTGTTCGTGCAAGTACCTACACGCATGAGAATCATGGAACCGACACCGCATCATACGCAGATCCAATTGAATGCCGACGATCCCGAGGCCCGTACGCGGGTCGCCGCCGCCGTCGACGCGCTGCTTGCCGAAGACGGCGAGCAGGCGGGCCGGCTGACGGTTGTCCTCGACGGGGAACGCCTCCCGCCCGAGACCGTCGCCGGGCTGGTTACCGGCCTGCGCCGGCTACGCGAGCGCGGCGGCGCGATCGAAGTCATCCCGCGCAGCGCCGCGGTCCGCAATACCCTCGCGCTGAGCGGGCTCGAGCGCGTTTTCGCGTTTCCGCTCCGTCCGGCGGAGGCGCCCCGGCGGGCCGCCAACCTGCTGGGACGCCTGACGGCGGCATCCTTCGCCGCGGTGCTGACCTTGGTCGGTATCCCCGCGCTCGCGGGCGCCGACCATCCGACGGATCCGGCCACCATTCTGGCCCGGGTCGAAGAACGCAATCCCAGCCTGAGCTCCTATCAGGGGCGGCTCCACGTCGACCTCCGGCTGACCTCGTTTCCGTTCTTGCGGCAGCACCTCGACGGCGCCACGTACTACAAGCGGCCGTCGAGCTACGAGGTCGTCTTCGACAAGGTGCCCCCGCTCGCCAAAGGCTTCGACAAGATGTTCACCGACATCGGGGACCCGTCGAGCTGGGAGCGTCGTTTCGTCGTGACGTATCAGGGTGAACACGAATTCGGCGGCCGTAAGGATCTCGAGTTGCGGCTCGTACAACGGGTTCGCGGGATGATCGATCACGAGACGGTCCTGGTGGATCCGAGCTCGTGGGCCATCGACTCGATCCGTTATGACTACTACAATGGAGGGCACATCACGATGACCCAGACCTTCCGCGAGGTCGGGGGCTATTCGATGCTCGCCGAGCAGAATGCCGAGATCGCGATTCCCTACGCGAAAGCCGTGGCTCACGGCACCTATACCGACTATAAGACGAACGTCGCCGTAGACGATTCGGTCTTCACGAAGAGCAAGTAATGCTGGTAACCGGGCAACGTTCGCATCCCGGCGTCGAGGAGACGCGCGCCAAGATCCTGGCGGCCGCCCGGGAGCTGTTCGAATGCAACGGCACCCGCGGGACGACGACGCGCGAGGTCGCCGAGACCGCGGGCGTCAACGAGGCGACGTTGTTCCGGCATTTCGGCTCCAAGCGTGCCTTGCTCGATGCGATGCGCGAGCAAGCGTGCGGCGTCGAGCTGTTCCGGTCGATTCTGGGTGCCCTTCCGGGTACCGATCTGCGTGCCGATCTCAAGACGATCGCGCACTACGTGGTCGAGCACATGATCGCGAAGCGCGCGATGATGTGCATCTCGCTGGCCGAAGACGCCGCCGGCACGGATGACGCGCCGGAATGGCGCGGTCCCGCGCAGATCGCCTACGATCTGGCGGCGTACTTCACCGAGAAGGTACGAGCCGGACTCGTGCGCGGCGAGCCGACGTTCGTGGCCCGTTACTTCTTGGGCATGTTCTTCTCGTACGTCGTGGGGCGCAAGCTCTGGGACAGCGTCGTCCCGGACCACGCGACGATCGACGCGATGGTCGATGGTTTCTTGTCCGGAGTCTCAGCCTAACGTGGATACGCGCACCGAGGCGCCCCCGCAGCCCCGCGGCACCGTTGAAGGCCGCACCGTCCCCGGCGGACCGATCGACACGATCGAGACCGAGGTGACGACCAAGCGCCGCCGGCCGCCCGTGTGGGTGCTCGTGATCGGCGCGATCGTGGTGATCGCGGTCTTGATCTGGGGCATCCGGTACTTGGCCTATTCGACCACGCACCAAACGACCGACGACGCCCGGGTCGACGCCGACACGGTCACCGTGACGAGCAAGATCCAAGAGCGCATCGCCGCCATCCTGGTCGATACGAACGCTCCGGTCACCAAGGGTCAGGTCATCATCAGGCTCGACCGCACCGACGAGCAGAATGCCGTGCAGCAGGCGCGTGCCGCGCTCGAGGCCCAGCGCGCGCAAGCGCGTGCGGCCCAGGAGAACGTTGCGCTGACGCGCGCGCAGGTGCAGGCGCAGGCGACGCAAGGCGTGGGCGGTGTCGCGGCGGCGCAGAGCCAAATCGCGAGCGCGTCGGCTCAGACGCAGGCGGCGCAACAGCAGGCCGATGCGGCGCGCGCCGCGATTGCGCAGGCCGAGGCGCAGCTCAAGGTGGCGCAATCGCAAGTACCGTCGGGCCGTGCGGCGCTGGCCCGCGCAAACGCCGACCTCCAGCGGTACACGGCGCTGGTCCGCAGCGGTGACGTCGCCGCGCAGCAACTCGACGCGCAGCGCGCGCTCCAGGCGCAGGCGCAAGCGCAGTATCAGTCGGCGCTCGACAACGTCGCCGCGGCGCAGACTGCGGTCACGCAGGCCCAGGCGCGCTATACTGCCGCGATCGCCTCCACCAGCGCGGCGAGCGCGGCGATCGGCGCGCAGCAGGGTCAGCTGCAGTCTGCGCAAGGCCGCCTGAGCGAGTCCGACAATCCGTACCGCGTCCCGGCGACGCAGGCCCAGGCCGACGCGGCGTTCGCCCAGGCCGGCTCGCTGCAGGCGCAGCTCAAGACCGCGCAGGACCGGCTGGCGAACGCCGACATTCGCGCGCCTATCGACGGCGTCGTCGGCGCGAAGAACGTCGAAGTCGGGATGGCGGTGGCGCCGGGACAGTCGTTGATGACGCTGATTCCGTCCAAGGGCATCTACATCACCGCGAACTACAAAGAGACGCAGCTCGGCAAGGTCAGGGTCGGCCAGGCGGTAGACATCACGATCGACGCCTACAAAGGCGTCACGTTCCACGGCCACGTCGCGTCGATCGCACCGGCCTCGCAGAACACGTTCAGCCTGGTTCCCGCCCAGAACGCGACCGGAAACTTCGTGAAGGTCACCCAACGGCTGCCGGTCCGCATCGTCGTCGACAACCCGCCCGCGGATACGCCCCTGCGAGTGGGGATGAACGCGGTCACGTCGATCGCGACCGGCAAGTAACGGCGCGATGTCTCGGGTGCGTGGGATCGCTGTCGCGCTAGGCGCGAGTATCTTTGCCGCGGCGGCCGTGTACGCCGGGCCGGCGCGGGCTCAGACGGCCGAGCCCCAGGCGACGGCCGTCCCGTTCGTGCTGCCGCCCGTGCCGACGGTCGCGCCGAGCTTCAGCGCCCCGGTCACCGCGCTTCCCAACGGCGACCTGGTTGGCGTGCAGCAGCAGCCGTTCGTCGGGTTGAGGCTGCAGGACGCGATCGCCATGGCGCTGCAGCGCAACACCGATCTGGCCATCGCGCAGTCGAACCGCCGGATCGCCGCCTACCAGATCGTCTCCGCGCAGGGCGCCTATGACGTTCGCTTCCAGCTGGTTCCGTCGTATTCGCACAGCGTCTCTCCGGCCGTCAGCTCGTTTCAGACCGGGCCCGGCGGCGGGCCGATTACGCAGGACACGGCCGGCGCGACCGCTGCGTTGCAAGGCGTCACGGAGTCCGGCGGCCAGTACCGCATCGGTATCAATGGCACGCGCGTCACGTCGAACTCCGCGGTCAACAGCTACAACCCGTTCTACGAAACGGCGCTGCAGCTGAGCCTCACGCAACCCTTGGGCCGGGGCCGGGCCATCGACCAGTCGCGCCTGCAGCTTCAGCTCGCGCGGACCAACGCGTCGATCCAAAACGACGTGGCGCTGGCGCAAGCGTCGAATACCGTGGTACAAGTCTCGAACGCCTACTACGATCTCGTTGCGGCCTGGCGTAACGTTGCGATCCAAGCCGAAGGCCTGCGCAACGCGCAGGCGCAGGCGGCTTCGAACACCCGGCTGGCGGCGCAAGGCGTGGTCGCGCCGACCGACATCGTCGAAGCGAACGCGCAGGTCAACGCGTTCCAGGACGACGTCTTCTCGGCGCTGCAAAACGTGCAACGGCTCCAAACGTCGATCAAGTCGCTGATCCTGGCGAACCCGGCCGACCCGGTATGGCTGGCGAACCTCGTACCGACCAGCACCGTGGTAGAGATACCGCAAGAGCCGTCGCTCGACGCACTGATCGTTGCGGCGATCGCGAATCGCCCCGAGATCGCGCAGCTACGTGCGCAGCGCGACAACGCCAACAGCAACCTCGCCTACGCGCGCGACCAGCTCAAGCCGCAGTTCGACCTGGGTCTGGGCTACACGTCCAACGGCTTCGCGGGCAACGCCGTCGACCCGGCGACCAATCCGTTCACCAGCATTTTAGGCGCACAGATCAGCGCGATCAACGCGCTCATCGCGCGCGCGAACGCGCAGAATCCGGGCTCGCCGCCGATTCCGCCGGTAACGGCGGCGTTCGGAACCCTGCCGCCCTATCAGAGCGGCAAGCTCGGCCAGTCGTTCACCAACCTGCTCGACAACCGTTTCCCGACCTACAGTGCGCAGCTCACGTTTGGGGTGCCGTTGGGCAACCGAACCGCGAAGGCCGACTATGCGATCGCGCTGGAGCGCGCGCGCCAGGTGTCGCTCCAAGAGACCGCGGTACTGCAGCGCATTCGTTCCGAGGCGGTCAACGCGATCCAAGGCTTGCGCGAAGCGCAATACCGCGTCGTCGCGGCGCGCAGCGCGCGCGAGGCCGCCCAGCGCGTGCTGCTGGGCGAGCAGCGGCGCTTCGCCGCCGGAACGTCGACGACGTTTCTCGTCTTGCAACGCCAACTCGCCGTCGCGACGCAGCAGGCGCGCGAGCTGCAAGCCCAGACGGACCTCGACAAGGCGATCGTCGAGCTCAACCGGGTCAGCGGCGGGATCTTCGCCCAGAACGGCATCGACGCAAGCGCGCTGGGCGGCACGTCGCTTAACGCGGCGTCGCCGACGCAGAGCGTCCTCCCGCCACCGGCGGCCGCGCCGCCGCCGGTGGTCACCCGCACGCCGCACTAGCGCTCTCGGGTTGTGCCGGGCTGAAACCGGCGGCCGCCCATTGAAGTACGCCCAATCATGCTGATTCGCCGAATCGCCGCCGCCCTTGGGGCTGCGGCGCTGCTCCTTGCTCCGGTCCGCCCGTCTCCGGCGGCAGCGCAGGGCGCGCTGCCCAGTGCGCAGCTTCGCACGCTTGCCAACGGGCTGCGGGTCGTAGTACTCGAGGACCACGCCGCGCCGGTCGTGCAGATTCACACCTGGTACCGCTTCGGGGCGCTCGACGAGACGCCGGGCAAGACCGGGCTGGCGCACGCGCTCGAGCACATGATGTTCCGCGGGACGCGCGCGATTTCGAGCGCCGGGCTGGACGACATGAACTCTCGTCTCGGCGCCGAGCTGAATGCCCAGACGCAGAACGAGCTGACGCACTACTACTTCGTCGTGCCTGCCGATCGCGCCGACGCGGTCATTCACGTCGAGGCGGACCGCATGCGCAACCTCAAACTCGACGCGAAGGATTGGTCGCTCGAGAAGGGCGCCGTCCTCCAAGAGTGGGCGCAGGACCACAGCAACCCGATCTTCTCGTTCATCTTCGGCTCGATCGCCGAGAAGGTCTATCCGGGCTCGCGGCTCGGTGAGACCGCGCTCGGCGCGAAGGCCGACGTCGAGAAGGCGACCGTCGCCGACCTAAAGCGCTACTACGACGCCTGGTACCGGCCCAACAACGCGACGCTCGTCGTGACCGGCGACGTCAAAGCCGCCGACATATTCGCCTCGGCGCAGAAGTGGTTCGGCCCGATCACGGCGCACGCGCTCCCGGCGCGCAAGCAGTACACCGCCAGAGCGGCGACCGGCGCGACCGTCTCGCAGAAGGCGGAGTTCCCGTTCACCCTCGTCGACGAGGCGTACGCGGCGCCCGGCAACGCGCCGGCGACCGAGCACGATCAGATCCGCAACGACGTCGCCATCGCGGCGATGTCGAATCCACGCGGCCCGTACCGCGCGGCGCTCGTCGAGAGCGGGCTCACGCTCGGGCTGATCCCGCTCCCGCTCGAGGACCGGCGTGCATCGGTCGTGCACGTGCTGCTCATCGTCGCACCCGGCCACACCGCCGACGAAGTGCGCGCCGTGTATGACAAGACGACCGCCGACCTTCTCGCCAAGGGGATCGATCCGGAGTTCATCGCCGCGGCGAAGCGCTCGCAGATCTCGCAGCTCACCTACACGCGCGATTCGATCGTCGGGCTCGGTGACGGGATCGGCGCCGCGTACGTCTTTCCGGGGGACACCGATCCGACGCGCTACCCCGCGATGTTCGCCGCGGTCACGCCCGACGAAGTCAATGCCGTCGCGCGCTCGATCTACGCCAAGCCCAGCGTCGTCGGCGTGCTCGAGCCGACGACGACCGATCCCACGAAGTTCAAGCCGCCTTCGAACCTGGCGTCGTCGGTCACCGACAGCTTCGGCTCGCGCGTGCCCAACGGCCCGCTCGTGCAGCCGGCGTGGCTCAAGGCGCAGCTCGCCAAGCCGCTCGCGCTGCACAGCGCGGTCGATCCCGTGGTGACGATGCTGCCCAACGGGCTGACGCTGCTCGTCCAGCGCGTCAGCTCGAACCCGACGGTGTTCGTGCGCGGCGTCGTGCGCACGTCGCCGATCTACGACCCCGCCGGCAAGGAGGGCCTGGGGGCGGTGACGAGGTCGCTGATGAACTGGGGAAGCGCGAAGTACGACTACGCGGCGCAGCGCAAGCTCGCCGACGACCGTGCGGCGTCGCTGTCGTTCGGCACCACGTTCTCCGCGCATGGGCGCGCCGAAGACTTCACGACGCTGCTCGACGCGCTCGCCGACGATGTCCGCCATCCGCTGTTCCCGACCGACAAGTTCACGCTCGTGAAACAGCAGCAGACCGCGGTCGCCTCGCGGCGCGCGCTGCAGCCCGACTACCGCGCGCAGCGCGCGTTCAGCGAGGCGCTCCTCCCGGCCGGTGATCCGGAGCTGCGCGAGGACTCGCCGGCGTCGCTCGCCGCGATCACGCTCGACGACGTGAAGTCGTATTACACGCAGTACGTTCGCCCCGACGTGACGACGCTGGTCGTTGTCGGCGACGTCGACCCGGGCGCCGTTGCGCGCGAGGTCACGGCGCGCTTCGGCGACTGGACCGCGACCGGCCCGAAGCCCGATCCGCACCTGCCCGCGATCCCGCTGCCGGATCCGAAGCGTCAGAACGTGGAGACGGCCGCGCAGGATATCTCGGTCGAGCTCGGCGCGCCGGCGCTCGCGCGCAGTTCGCCCGACTACGACGCGCTCACGCTGGCGAACGCGATCTACGGCGGCGGCGCGTTCGACGCGCGCCTCTTCCGCGAGGTGCGGGAGAAGCGCGGCCTGGTCTACTTCGCGTTCAGCTCGCTGCAGGCCGGACGCGACCGCGGCACCTTCCGCATTTCGTTCCGTGCGGTGCCCTCAAAGGTCGATGCCGCCGACGCGCTCGTGCGCGCCGAGCTCAAGCGCATGCAGACCGAGCCCGTCACTGCGGACGAGTTGGCGAAGGCGAAGACCCGCGTCGTGGCGGCGGCGATCGACGCCGAGCAGGCGACCAGCGCGATCGCCGGCGACCTGCTGCGGATCGGGCTCGACGAGCTGCCGCCGAGCTACTACGCGACGCTCGCGCAGCGCTACGCGAAGATCACGCCGGCCGACGTGCAGCGCGCCGCGAAGACCTACTTTCACCCGGACAATCTGGTCGAGGTTCGCACCGGCCCGAAGTCGTGAGGATGCGCTGCTGGGTCACCTAGTAGAGGGTGCTAGCGACGAAGCGTTGACCGCACTCGCAGCGTTATTCAACACCGTGAGGTGCGCAGTGGTGCATGGTTTATTATCACACAGCAAGGTGGTGCCATTCGGGGCGAGCGAGAGGCTCTTGATGCTCTTGCTAGTGCTGAGAGAAGCCGCGAGTACTTTCACTTGGTCTTGGGTGCAAGACTTGCCGTCCACCGTACACTGCAGCGTGCCGGTCGGATCAACAACGATCTTGTAGATGTTGCTCCGGCTAGAGTTGAGGTTGATTGACTTACTCTGCGCATTCCCGACGGGACTTGCGGTGGGGCTGGGCGAGGGCGTCACGTAAATCTGGAGGTTGTTCTTGATGTTGCTGCGGGAACTGTTGACGGCAGTCGACTGATCCTCCCTGGTCGGCGTGGGGGTGGGCAACGGCGTCGCGTAGATTTGAAAGTTGTTTTTGATATTCGATCTGCTGCTGTTGACCGCGGTGGACTGCGCGCTGACCACGACCACGACGTGGTGTTGTCCGTCGGTCGCGAAGGGTACGCTATCCTGAACGGCCGCTCTCGCCGTTGATGATGCGGCCGGATTGAATGGTCGACCGGTCTCGAAGTTCCAGGACGCCTTGCCCGGTGCCGTCGCGCCGCTGATCTCCAGATCGTGCGTGATTCCCCTCGCAGGCGCGCCCTTCGGAAGGGCCAGGGTCAGCTCGTACTGGCCCTTCGGCAGATTGCCGACGTCGACCGACCCGTTGGGGCCGGTGGTACCGCGGACGACGATCAGGTTCCCTGGTTTCTTTTTGATGATGACGTCAATGCCTTTGACGTTACTTGTGCCCTGCGCGGCAATAGTGGTGAACGCGAACGCTGCTGCAAAGGCAAGCGCGGCGACGCGAACGGCAAATCGATCGGACAAGACACACCTCCCCGGATGCTCCAGACCGCGTTCTAGCAAAGCAAGCGAATGCCCCGGCGGGAAACGACTTTATGGGCAGAAACGCCGTCTGCACATTTAATCGGCCTCATCGGGCCTTTTATGGGCAAAGCCTACGCGATACGCGATAGGCTTTGCACATAAAACCCCTGATCCGGGTTCTTTTATGTGCAGTTGCGCGCTTTTATGTGCAGGCGACGACTCACAGGGCGGTGCGAGGAGCGCCCCAAATCCACTCGGTGATCCATTCAGCGGCGCGCCGTACTCCGTCGAGATCGCGACGAACTCGCAGCGCATCGCCGGTTTGTGTTTCCCCCTCACGCTGTTCAACCCGCACGTCGTCTCCTTCGCGAACTGTGGCCACGGATCGAACCGCTAGCGCGAGGGCGTTCCGCACGCGATAGTCCGCGGTCGCATTTTGGGGGCGGAACACGAATTCGTCGATCGAGCGATCCTGCGGGAGCAGCCTGCGGAGTTCCTCGAAGACCTTGTGCTCGAATGCGGGTTCGAGCCCTCTGTCGTCTGCGCCACACCCGGAGTCGCCGCCCTCGTAACCTTCGCCCGTAGCGAGACGGTTATTCTTGCCGGCGCAACGCGTCCGTGTTCTCGACGATTCGGAACAGCGCCATCGCAACCTCGAGATAAACCCGAGTCGCGACTGAGAGAAGCAGAAACACGATCGGAGCGCCGACGATCTGCACGAGCGCAAGGAACATGAGCGATCCGTTCGGCGGCTGACCGAAGCTCGTGAGCTGCGCCGCCATGTTAGCCGTCCCGAAGCCCGCGAGGAGCAAACCGAGACTCCAAAGCCCCGCGACGATCAAGGCGATGATGTAAATGGCGCCGATGATCTGCGGCGTGATGAACTCGCGAAACGATAGGTCGTAGAGCGCACGGAACAGGCCCGGCGCAGGCTTCGCGCTCGGATCACTCGGTTGCATCGCGGTCCCTCCTCGCTAGGTAAGGCTAACTTAGCGACCGTTTCGCCGTCTCCTCTGCGGCATCTGGCCGCCGGGCCAGCCGCCATCCCGTCGCCCGCTCACACCTAGCCTACCCGGATACTTGAAACGGTCGTTACAAGTATGCTAGAGTGCGGTCATGGCGCGGACCGCGGACGATCGGCGGCGCGTGGACCTGTTGGAGCGCATCGTGGACTACGTGATGGAGAACGGTCTCTCTGATCTTTCGTTGCGCCCGCTCGCCGGAGCGGTCGAGACCAGCCCGCGCGTGCTGCTCTACTACTTCAACTCAAAAGAAGAGCTGATCACCGAGGTGATGGCGGGCGCGCGCGAACGCCAGCGTGCGATCTTCGACACCCTGCCGCGGCGCGCCGACTCCTACGCCGAGACCGTTCGCGCCGCGTGGGCGCTGATGAGCAAGCCCCAGCACGAGCGCGTCTTTCGGCTGTTCTTCGAAGTCTACGGGCTCGCGCTGCAAGATCCCAACCGCTTCCCCGGTTTCGTAACGCGCGCGGTCGACGACTGGCTGGCGTACCTCGGTGCCGGTGCGCGCAGCGACGGGCACACCGCCGCCGACGCGCGGGCGATCGCGACGGTGATCCTGGCCGGCTACCGCGGCTTCTTGCTGGATCTGTGCGCGACGCAGGACCGTAAGCGCATCGGGCGCGCGGTCGAACTGTGGATCGCCGCGCTCGATGCCATCCCCTCGCCCAAGGAGCTCGCCGGTGCAAGGCGCGGCTGAAACGACACCTCGTCGCGCGGCGGTGATCTTCGTCTTCATCACCGTCGCACTCGACATGATCGCGCTGGGCGTGATCGCACCGGTCTTCGTCCCGCTCATCGAAGGCTTCATGCACAACGACGTCGAGCGCGCCGCCGCGGTCGTGGGCGCGTTCGGCACGGTCTTCGCGCTGATGCAGTTCTTCTGGGCGCCGTTCCTGGGGGTGCTCTCCGACCGCTTCGGGCGCCGGCCGGTCATCATCGTGTCGAACCTCGGCATGGCCGTCGACTACGCGGTCATGGCGCTCGCGCCGAACCTCTTCTGGCTGTTGGCCGGCCGGATCGTCTCGGGCGTCACGTCGGCGAGCGCGACGGCGGCGGGCGCGTACATCGCCGATGTGACGCCGGCGGAGAAGCGCGCCGGTGCGTTCGGGATGATCGGTGCCGCGTTCGGGATCGGATTCGTGCTAGGCCCGGCGCTAGGCGGGCTATGCGGGCAGATCGATCCGCGGCTGCCGTTCTGGGTCGCCGGCGCGCTGTGCCTGCTCAACGGGATCTACGGCGCCTTCGTGCTGCCCGAATCGCTGTCACGCGAACATCGCGCCATGCGCTTCATGTGGGCCAAAGCAAATCCGCTCGGCGCGCTGCGGTTGCTGCGCAGCCATCCGGAATTGAGCGCGGTCGCGGCCTCGACGTTTCTGAGCACGCTGGCCGGGATCGTGATGCAATCGACCTGGGTGCTCTACGTCACCTTCCGCTTCGGCTGGGGGCCCGGCGCGACGGGAGCCTCGCTCGCGCTCATCGGGATCTGCTCGTCGGTCGCGCAGGTCGCAGTCGTCGGTGCGTACGTGAAACGCTTCGGCGAGCGCGTCGCGCTCTTTTCGGGGATCGCGTTCGGGGCGATCGCCCTGGTGATTTGCGGTTGGGCGCCCAACGGCTGGCTGTTCTGCGTCGGGATCGTCCCGCTGTGTCTATGGTCGCTGGCGCCCGCCGCCGGACAAGCGATGATGAGCCGCCGCGTGACGCCGCAGGAGCAGGGTGAGTTGCAAGGCGCCATCGGTTCGATACGCGGCCTCGCCGCGCTGTTCGGCCCGTTGATCTTTACCACCGCGTTCGCAATCGGGGTCGCCCGCGGCGTACCCGGCGCAGCCTGGTTTTTGGGCGCGGCGATCATCTGCGCGGCCGTACTCCCGGTCCTGCGCGAGCACGGAAAAGAAGAAGAACCCGCAGTCGCCGGCGCGGCGTAGATCTGCGAAAGAGGCCGCCGAATCGCTCCGGCGGCCTCGCACTCACTCGCGGAAAGAAGTAGGCTCGCTCGACGCCGTCATAGCGGCCGCTGCGCATACAGCACTTCTTGAAACCGGCGGCCGGAGCCGCAAATGCAGGGATCGTTGCGACCGAGCTTTTCGATGAGCTCTTTGTCGCCGTGCACGAAGCGGTCGCCGCGCTTGACGTGCGTTTCGGACGGGTAGCCCTTGCGGCGCTTGCTAGAGCGCGTAAAAGCTGGGCAGTTCGTCGTAGTCGATGTCGTGTCGCATGGTAGACCCTCCTGTGACAACGCCGCCTACGCTACACGAAGCTGCCCGTAGCGTCAAGCCCTCATAGCTTCGCGGCGGCTTGGGCGTCGACGAACCAGCGTAGGTCGCCCGCGCGCGGGTGGACGAGTTGAGCGGGGTACAAGTCGGGTTGTTTTGGCCCGTCGAGCACGGCGCGCAACGCGTCTGCCTTCTCGGCGCCGCCAGCGGTGATCGCGACGTTGCGCGCGTCGTTGATCGCGTGCGGCGTCAGCGTGATCCGCCACTTGCCGAGCTGCGGAACGTAGTGCGCGATGCAGCGCCTTTCCCGGTCGATCGCCCCGACGGTGCCGGGGAACAGTGAAGCGGTGTGTCCCTCGGGCCCCATCCCCAGCAACACGAGATCGAGCCGCGGGCGTTCGCCCAGTTGGAGGTGGAGCACCGCGTCGTAGTCAGCCGCCGCTGCCCCCGGATCGTCTTCGCCGCGCATGCGATGAACGCAACCGCCATCGATCCCCAAGCGGTCGAGCAGCGTCTCGCGGTTCATCTTGTAGTTGGAATCCGGATCGCTCGGCGGGACGCAGCGCTCGTCACCGAACCAAAAGACGACCCGGCCCCACTCGACGCTCGAGCGTCGCGGCTCGGCGACCAGCAGCGCATTGATCGCGCGCGGCGTCGAGCCGCCGGCTAGCGCGACGTGCGCAAGGTCGCGCTGCGCGAGCGTTGCCCGCACCAGCGCAACCACGTGGTCGGCCACTGCCGCGGCGAGCGCTGCCGAATCGGGCAGAACGGCGACGTGCTGACGCTCCGCCATCGGCGCTGCTATCCGAGCAGCGGCGCCGCGGCGCGTAGCACCGACTCGAACAGCTCGTCGGGTTGCGTTTCCAGCACGGCGCGTTCGAGCAGCGACGCGTTGTCGATGGCGCGCAGCGGTACGAGCTGCGGTTCGCGTGCGTGTTCGCCTTCGGCCCAGAAGCGCACGACGCCGGGGTCTTCGGTGACCTCGCCGTGGTACCACGACTTCGCGCTGTCGAGGCAGATGCTTTGGACGCGGCGGATGTCGCCGACCCGCCGCCGTTCGAAGGTCACCGTGCGGCCTGCACGGTCGGTGAAGGCATCCCGGCCCGCCGCGGTCCAGCCCAAGCTGCCGGCCAGCCAAGCGCCGAGGTAAAAGGCTTCGGAATCGGATCCGCTCGCAATGAAGAGACGGCGAATCGCGTACACCTCGGTCTGCAGCTGGGGATCGTCGAAGAAGTTTGCGATCACGTCCTGCCACGGCCGCAGCCGCATCCAAGCCAGATCGCGCAGCTCCACCTCGGGATGCTCTTGATGGAACGCGATGATCTTCTCCATCGCCGATGCATCGCGAGCCGCGCCCGACGAGTCGAAGAGCAACGTGCTCACCGACGGCAATAAGGCGTAGAAGATCTCGCGGCTGGCTTCCTTCATCCCGCTCCACCACAGAATGGTCGGAACGCCGGTCTTGCTCAGCGCCGTCACGTATCCGAGAATCGCCGGCGCGTCGATGCAGGACACGTCGAGCTGGACCCGTTCGCCTTGGACCGTGAACTCGACCGGTGCGGCGCGCTCGCCCGTTGTGAGGACGGCTTCGTTGCACTCGCCGGTGTGGTCGAGCACGATGGTCAACGACGGGTACTTGTCGCTGAGCATCGCGGTGCGCTCGAGGATCCAGGCGCGCCGGTCGGGGTCGTCGATCCAGACCACGAAGTTCATCGTCGAGGCCGTGAGCTTCGTGCGGTTGAGCTCGTTGCGGATCTCGTCGAGCGAGGTTGCAATCGTCGACGACTCGTTCATATCTTGCGCCATTCGCGACCGTCCATCGCGAGCATGCGGTCTGCCGAGGGCGGTCCCTGGCTGCCGGCGTGGTAGTTGGGGAAGCTCTCGTCGGCGGTGTCCAGCCAGCGCTCGAGCAGCGGCATCACCTGCTCCCAGGCGTGCTCGACCGCATCCCAGCGCGTGAAGAGGGTCGCGTCTCCCCGCATGGCGTCGCCGATGAGCCGCTCGTACGCGGGCGCGGAAACGACCCCGAAGCCGGTGCCGTAATTGAAGTCCATCGAGACCGAGCGGATGTGCATCTTCGGCCCCGGCACCTTGGCGTTGAAGCGCAGCGAGACGCCTTCCTCGGGCTGGATCTTCATCACCAGCGTGTTGTTCTCGAGCGTGTCGCCGACGTCCCCGAAGAGCCGGTGCGGGATGGGCTTGAAGCGAATCGCGATCTCCGAGGTCTTGTGCGTCAAGCGTTTCCCCGAGCGCAGGTAGAACGGGACGTCGGCCCAGCGCCAGTTGTCGATGAGCAGCTTCACCGCAGCGTAGGTCTCGGTGTTGGAGTCGGGGCGAACATCGGGCTCCTCACGATAACCCGGCACGGGCTTACCGCCGATGGAACCGGCGTCGTACTGGCCCCGGGCGGCGTCGAGCGACAGCCGCCCGCGCTCGAACGGGCGCAGCGCGCACAGCACCTTGTACTTCTCGTCGCGGATCGCGTCGGCAGCCGCCGAGACCGGCGGTTCCATCGCGACGAGCGCCAGCAGGTTCATGACGTGGTTCTGGATCATGTCGCGCAGCGCACCGGCATTGTCGTAGTAGCCGCCGCGTAGCTCGACGCCGACGGTCTCCGCCGCGGTGATCTGCACCGAATCGACGTAGCGGCGGTTCCAGAGCGGCTCGAAGATGACGTTGGCGAAGCGCAGCGCCATGATGTCCTGAACCGGCTCTTTGCCGAGGTAGTGGTCGATCCGGTAGACGTGCTTTTCCTCGAAAACCTTCGACACTTCGGCCTGCAGCGCGCGCGCCGAGTCGAGATCGGTCCCGAAGGGCTTCTCGATGATGATCCGCGTCCAACCCGCGGGGCTGTCTTTGGGACCTAAGCCGGCCTTGTCGAGCTGCTCGACGATCTGCGCGAAGACCGACGGCGGCGTGCTCAGGTAGAAGAGGCGGTTCCCGCCGGTGCCGAGCTCCTTGTCGTTGCGCTCGAGCCGCTGGCGCAATTTGTGGAAGCCGTTCGTGTCGTCGAACGTTCCCGAGACGTACGAGAGGTGCTTGGCGAAGTCGCTCCACAGCGGCTCCTTGGCCGGCCCGCTGCGCGAGAACTCGTCGATGCTCTTGTGCATTTCGTCGCGGAACTTGTCGTCGTCGTCGTCGGAGCGCGAGTAGCCGACGATTCCGTAGCTCGCCGGCAGGATGTCCTCGAGCCGCAGATTCCACATCGCCGGCATCAGCATGCGCGCCATGAGGTCGCCCGTCGCCCCGAAGAAGACGACGTTGCAGGGGTCGGCGATCCGGTTGGTGGCGAGGCCTTTGCGCAGCGGGTTCGCCGTGACGCCGTCGCCGGGCCGTGCGGTGGTAGTCATTCGGGTTTGATCGCGTGGCCGCCGAACTGATTGCGCAGCGCGGCGATGATCTTCGCGCTGAACGACTCTTCTTGGCGCGACACGAAGCGCGACATCAGCGACGCGGTGATGACCGGCGCGGGGACGTCCTCGTCGATCGCCGCCTGTACGGTCCAGCGCCCCTCGCCGGAGTCGGCGACCCAGCCCTTGACCTTGGCCAGGTCGGGGTCTTCCTTGAGCGCCAGCTCGAGCAGCTCGAGCAGCCACGAGCGCACGACCGAGCCGAAGCGCCAGATCGAAGCGAGCTGGTGCAGGTCGTAGTCGTACTCGGATTTCTCGAGGATCTCAAAGCCCTCGCCGTACGCCGCGAGCATCCCGTACTCGATGCCGTTGTGCACCATCTTCGAGAAGTGCCCCGCGCCGCTGGGTCCGACGTGCGCGTAGCCGTCTTTGGGCGCGAGGGTTACGAAAATGGACTCGACGCGTTTCACGGCGTCGTCGTCACCGCCGACCATGAGGCAGTAGCCGTTGGCCAGGCCCCACACGCCGCCCGACGTGCCCGCGTCGACGAACGACACACGCTTGTCCTTGCAGCGCAGGTAGCGCTGCTTGGAGTCGGTCCAGCGGGAGTTGCCGCCGTCGATGATGACGTCGCCCGGCTGCAGGATTCCCAACAGATCGGTGATCGTGGAATCGGTGGGCTCACCGGCCGGCACCATGATCCATACCGCGCGCGGGGCGCTCAGCTTCGAGCCCAGGTCCGCCAGCGACGTCGCGCCGACGGCGCCGTCGCCGACCGAGCGTTGGACCGCGCCGGGATCGCGGTCGTACGCGATCACCTGATGCCCACCACGGATCAACCGCGTTGTCATGTTCGCGCCCATGCGCCCCAACCCAATCATGGCGAGTTGCATTCTAACGGCGCTCCGCTCGCGCTGCGCGCTCCCCACGCGTCGCGTGGGCCCCCCGGGTCCGAGCTCGCAACGACCTGAGTTTACGCGGAAGATGCTGCTGCGCTCGCTCCATCACCATCATGCCTAGGCCTTCGCTGTTACGGCGGCTTCGAGGGCGGCGGCGAGCGCGGCGAGGCCGGCTTTGGCGTCGCCGGTGAAGTGCACGCGGATCCCGCGCCGGTCGCGCTTGTCGAGCGATTCGAAGTCGCCCAGCGCCTGCGAGCGCTGCAGGATCCGAAAGCCGACCATCCCCGGGATCGGGAGATCGAACGGCGGATCGTAGGTGATCTGGAAGAACACACCTTCGTGCGAACCGCCCTTGTGGAGCTGGCCGGTCGAGTGCAGGAAGCGCGGACCGAAACCGACCGTCGTGGCGACGTGCAGTGCGTCGCGCATCGTCGTGCGGATGCGTTGCAGCTGCGCGCTGTCGTCGCCGTCCATCGGGACGTAGGCGTTGAACGCGACGTAGTCACCCGGCTTGATCTGGGCGGCGACTGCCGCAACTGCGCCCGGCAGATCGGCGCCCAACGGTGCGCCGCGCGAGCCGCTCAGCGCAAAGACGAGGGCGTCGTTGGTCTGCAGGTCCGGCTGCGCTTCGCTGAAGCTCCCTTCCGCCGCAAATTCGGCCAGCAGCCGCTTCGTGTTGTCCTTGGACTCTTGCACGTTGGGCTGATCGAACGCGTCGATGCCCAGCACGGCGCCGGCGGCGGCGGTCGCGATCTCCCACAGATAGAACTGCTCGCCGATGTCGAGCGTGTCGCTCATCGCGAGGCGGATCACCGGATGCCCGGCCTCCTCGAGGGCGGCCAACCACGGCGCGACCGCTTCGTTCTCGTCCGGCAGTCCCGCGCCGACGTAGACGAAGACGCGGTCCCCGCCGTAGGCCGCGACGCTGCCGGGCGGCTCACCGTCGACGGGCACGATCCCGGTCCCGGATTTCCCGGTCGATTCCGCGATGAGCTGTTCGGCCCAGGCGCCGAAGGCCCGCACCGATGGATGCGCGACGATCGTGAGCTTGTCGCGGCCGTCCTTGGCTAGCGCACCGATCGCCGCCCCGAAGCGGACCCCGGGCGCATCGTACGCAGCGACGGTCGCCGCGTTGGCGTGCATGGCGTTGATCGCGCGGTCGAGGATCGCGGTGACATCGTAGCCGGCCAGCGCCGCCGGCACCATTCCGAAGTACGAGAGCGCGGAATAGCGGCCGCCGATGTTGGGATCGTTGACGAAGACGCGCAAGAAACCGGTTTCGCGCGCCTCTTGCTCGAGCTTCGTGCCGGGATCGGTGATCGCGATGAAATGGCCGGCGGCATTGTTGACGCCGACCGCCTGCTGCGCGCGCTGGAAGAAGTAGCGGAAGAAGGCATCCGGCTCGGTCGTCGTCCCCGACTTGGAAGCGACGATGAACAGCGACTGCTCGATGTCGAGGCTGTCGTCGAGCGTCTTGATCTGTTGCGGGTCGGTGGAGTCGAGCACGTGCAGCGCCGGGTAGCCCGCCGTCTGGCCGAAGGTGGCCCGCAGGATGTCGGGCGCTAGCGAGCTCCCGCCCATCCCCAGCACGACGACGTGGTCGAAGCGCTTGGCGCAGGTGCGAGCGAAGTCGCACAGCTCACCGCTCTGCGCGTGCGTCTGCTGCGCGATCTCGACCCAGCCCAGAGCGTGCTTGATGATCTCGACGTGTTCGGGAGCGGTGGACCACGGGGACGCATCGTGCGTCCAGAGCTTGCGCAGGAAATCGCTCTGGGCGAGCGTGTCCAGCGCGGCGTCGGCAGCCGCGGCGGCCGCGCCTAGGGCGAGCCCCACGCGCGGCGGGGCGCCGCTGCGCAATTTGGCGAGCTTGCTCTGGATCGCGTCGAGCATCGCGTTGAACGAGTCTTCGAATGCCTTCACGCCGTCGGCGACGAGCGTCTCGGTGACGTCGTAGAGCGAGATCTGCGCCTTGGCGAGGCCCTCGACCACGGCGCGGGCGCCGTCGACGTCTTCCATGACGGTGTTGGCCACGATCTTGCCGTGGTCGAGCATCGCCTCGAGCGTGTTCGGCGGAACGGTGTTGACGGTATCGCGCCCGATGAGGTTCTCGACGTACATCAGATCCGGGTAGGCGGGGTTTTTCGTGGAGGTAGAAGCCCACAGCGGGCGCTGTACGTGCGCGCCCTTGGCCCGCAGCTTGTCGAACCGTTCGGAGCCGACCAGCTTGAGGAAGCGCGCATAGGTCAGCTTCGTGCTGGCGATCCCGGCTTTGCCCAGCAGCGAGTCGAGGTGTTCGCCAGCGTCGATCTTGGCTTGCAACTTCTTGTCGACAGCGTTGTCGATGCGGGATACGAAGACCGACGCGACCGACGCGATTCCATCGACGGGCTGCCCCTTGGCGACGCGCTCTTCGAGCCCTTCGATGTAGGCGTTCGCCGCGTCTTCGTAACGGTCGACGGAGAACAGCAGCGTCACGTTGATGTTTATCCCGGCCGCAATCGACGCCTTG
Organism: Vulcanimicrobiota bacterium; assembly: GCA_003140215.1. Lineage (GTDB taxonomy): Bacteria > Vulcanimicrobiota > Vulcanimicrobiia > Vulcanimicrobiales > Vulcanimicrobiaceae > Vulcanimicrobium > Vulcanimicrobium beijerinckii. The sequence continues at coordinate 1,740,496 of PLJL01000004.1, forward strand.
ATCGCCGGAACGCCGGCGGCGGTTCCGGGGATCTTGATCATGACGTTGGGCCGGTCGACCGCCTTCCATAGGCGTTGCGCGGCGGCGATCGTCCCCTGCGTGTCGTTGGCCAGCGTCGGCGGCACCTCGAGCGAGACGTAGCCGTCGAGCCCCTTGGTCGTATCCCACACGCTGCGGAAGAGATCGCAGGCGCTGCGGATGTCGCGAATCGCGAGATCCTCGAACACGGTCTGCGCGCTGCTCTCGTCGACGAGGGATTGCAGCTGCTCGTCGTAGTCCGAGCCGCTGCCGATCGCTTTCTCGAAGATCGTCGGATTCGAGGTCATCCCGCGCAGGCCGAGATCGATGAGCCGCTGCAGGTCGCCCGAGGCGAACATGCTGCGCCGGATGTTATCGAGCCAGATGCTCTGCCCGACGGCCGCCAATTCTTGAAGCTGGTTCAGGTTTGAAGGCGCTCCGCTCACGCTGCGCGCCCCCCACGCATAGCGCGGGGCCCCCGGGTCCGAGTTCGCAACGACATGCCGGTACGCTCAGAATTGTTCTGCGCTCGCTCCATGACCATGTTCTGCTCTTTCTCTAGACGTTCGCGAGAAGGCCGGCGGCGACGTCGGCGATGTGCTGCGGCGTGAAACCGTACTCTGCGGCGATCGCGCCGCCGGGCGCGGACGTGCCGAAGTGGTCGAGGCCGTAGGCGATTCCGCGTTCGCCGACATATTTCGACCAGCCGATCGTCGCCCCGGCTTCGATCGACATGCGCGCCCGCACGTCGGCCGGAAGGATGCCCAGCCGGTACGACTCGTCCTGGGCGTCGAACAGCCTCCACGACGGCATCGAGACGACGCGCACGTTGTGCCCCCGCCCGGCGAGCAGCTGCGCCGCATCGACTGCGAGGTGCACTTCCGAACCGGTCGCGATCAGGATGAGATCGGGCGCCACGGGCTGCCCCGAGCTCGTCGTCGGATCGACCAGAATGTAAGCGCCGCGTGATACGTCGGCCTTGCGGTCGCCCAAGAACGGGAGCTTTTGGCGCGAGAGGACGATGACCGAGGGGCCCGTCTTGGGCTGGATCGCGTATTTCCAGGCCTCGAGTACCTCGAGCGCGTCGGCGGGGCGCAGATCGATCACGTTGGGCGTTGCGCGCAGCATCGCAAGCTGCTCGATGGGCTGGTGCGTCGGGCCGTCCTCGCCCAAAAAGACCGAGTCGTGGGTGAACACGAAGATTTCGCGGATCTCGTTGAGCGCCGCGAGGCGCAGCGCGGGCTTGAGATAGTCGAGAAAGTTGAAGAAGGTCGCCGAGAACGGCAGCAGCCCGCCGTGCAGCGCGATCCCGTTCGATGCGGCGGCCATCGCGTGCTCGCGCACGCCGTAGTGGATGTTGCGCCCGGCGTAGGACCCGGGCTGGAAATCGCCCTGACCCTTGAGGTAGGTCTTCGTCGACGGATCGAGATCGGCCGAACCGCCGACCAGCTCGGGGAGCGCTGCGGCGATCGCGTTCATCACCGTGCCGCCCGCGTCGCGCGTCGCGACCGCGCCGTTGTCGGCGTTGAACGCGGGCCACGGCAGCGCGGCCGGTAGCACGCCGTCGCGCGCGCGCTCGAACTGCGCGGCGAGGTCCGCGTTGGCGGCTTTCCAGACCGCGTAGGTATCGTTCCACGCTGCTTGGAGCGGCGCGCCGCGAGCGCCGACTTCCTTGAAGAACGCCGCCGCTTCGGCGGGGATCTCGAAGGGAGCGTACGGCCAGTTCAGCGCTGTGCGGGTCGCTTCCATGTTCTTGCCCAGCGGCTCGCCGTGCGTCTTGTAGGTGCCGGCCTCGGGCGATCCGTATCCGATCGTCGTGCGAACCGCGATGAGGGTCGGCCGTAGGGTATCGGCCTTGGCCTCCGCGATCGCACGGTCGAGCGCTGCGACGTCGTTGGCCTGCGCGGGTCCGACCCCGATCGTCTGCCAGCCGTAGGCTTCGAAGCGTTCGCGAACGTCTTCGGTGAAGGTCACGTCGGTCGCCGCGGCAAGCGACACCAGGTTTTCATCGTAGAGCACGATCAGCTTGCCCAGCGCGAGGTGGCCGGCCAGCGAGGCTGCCTCGGAAGCCACGCCTTCCATGAGATCGCCGTCACCGGCGAGGGCGAATGTGTGATGCTCGACGATCGTCTGCTCGCGGTTGTAGATCGCGGCGAGATGGGCTTCGGCGATGGCCAGCCCGACCGCGTTCGCGAAGCCCTGACCCAGCGGCCCGGTGGTGACCTCGACCCCCGGGGTGTGATGGTACTCGGGGTGGCCCGGCGTGCGGCTGCCTAGTTGGCGGAACGACTGGAGGTCCTCGAGGGTGAGGTCGTAGCCGGTGAGGTGGAGCAGCGCGTACAGCAGTGCCGAGCCGTGACCGGCCGAGAGCACGAAGCGGTCGCGGTCGAACCACGTCGGGTCGGCCGGATTGAACCTGAGGTGGCGCGTCCAGAGCGCATATGCCATCGCGGCGGCCCCCAACGGCAACCCCGGGTGCCCGGAGTTTGCTTTCTGGACCGCGTCGACCGCCAGAAAACGGATTGCGTTGATGCGAAGGTCGTCCGCTGCGGTGTTCACGTCGTCTCCTGAGATGCCGGGAAAAGCGCGTTAGGCGCCGAGCGCGCCCGCCCCCGCCATGACCCCGCCGAAAAGGCTCAAGGTGACACGGGCGAGGAACGCCCCGAGGCGATGGATGGAAGCTTGGAAGCACGGATCGTCGAGCTCGAGGAGCGCCTTGCCGCGAAGCCCGACGCCGTCAAGAAGAAACCCGGCCGCGTGGTGGATGAGGTGCTCGACGCTCTCGACACCGGCGCGTTGCGCGTTTGCGAGCCCGACGGTGAGGACTGGGTCGTGCACGAGTGGGTGAAGCGAGCGATCTTGCTTTCGTTTGCACGCTACGACAACGCCCGCATCGTCGAGGAGGCATTCGCCGGAACTCCCGGCTCGCTGGACGCTCTCAAGCTGCGCTACCGTCTCCCTTCGTATTATGACAAGCTACCCACCAAACGGAATTGGAAGAAGCTCGGCGCCCGCTGCGTGCCCGGCGGGATCGCTCGCTTCGGTTCGTATCTTGGCAAGGGCGCGATCCTCATGCCGGGCTTTGTCAACATCGGCGCCTACGTCGACGACGGCACGATGGTCGACACGTGGGCGACGGTCGGGTCGTGCGCGCAGATCGGAAAGGGCGTCCACCTTTCGGGCGGCGTCGGGATCGGCGGCGTGCTCGAGCCGCCGCAAGCGACGCCGGTGATCGTCGAGGACGGCGCGTTCCTGGGTTCGCGCTGCATCGTCGTCGAGAGCGTGCGGATCGGGCGCGAGGCGGTCCTGGGAGCCGGCGTCGTGCTCACCGCCTCCACGCCCATCGTCGACGTTCGCGGGTCCGAGCCGGTCGTGAGCAAGGGCTCGATCCCGGCCCGCGCCGTGGTCATCCCCGGCTCGCTGCCCAAGCGCTTTCCGGCCGGCGAGTTCGGCACGCCGTGCGCGCTCATCATCGGCGAGCGCAGCGATTCGACCGACCGCAAGACCTCCCTCAACGCAGTGCTACGCGATTACGGGGTCGCTCTCTAGCGTGAATCCGCGGGTGAACGCGATCGAGCCGTCGCTGATTCGGACGATCGCGGCGAAGAAGAAGCCCGGTTCGATCGACCTGGGTCTGGGCGAGCCGACGTTGCTGCCGCAGCAGCGCTTCATCGAAGCCGCGACGCGCTGGGCCGCGGAGCACGGCGTGCGCTACACCGTCAACGCCGGCGATCCGGCGCTGCGCGAACGCATCGCGGCACACTACGCCTACCCGGGGATGTCGGACGGCCGCCACGTCTGCGTGATGACCGGCTCTCAAGAAGCGGTCTACGTCGCGATCAAGACGTTGCTCGATCCGGCCAAGGACGAGCTGCTCGTGGTCGACCCGGCGTTTCCCGCGTACGCCAAGATGGCGCAGCTCGAGGGGATCCCGTACCGCCACGTGCACATGCGGGCCGACGCCGACTTCCGCTACGATGCCGACGCGATCCTCGACACGATCGACCGCGCAACGCGCGTGATCGTGGTGGCTTCGCCCGCGAATCCCACCGGCCGCGTGCTGCGCGACGCGGATGCCCGCCGCCTCGCCGAGGGACTTTTGGCGCGCCCTGGCCCGCCGATCTGGGTGCTGCAGGACGAGATCTACCGCGAGCTGACGTACATCGACGACCCCGGTTACATCGCGCAATACTATCCGCACACGATCGTCGCGAACTCGCTCTCGAAGTCCAACGCGCTGACCGGGATGCGCATCGGCTGGCTGCTCGCGCCCGACGCCGCGATCGCCTCGCTGATCAAGACCCACGCTTGGATCACCTCGACCGCAAGCGCCTTCGGCCAGCGCGTCGCTTACGAGATCTTCGGCGAGCCCGGCGCCATCACCGAGCAGTCGGCCTGGTACCGCGCGCAGCACGCGCGCGTCACCGAGGTGCTCGATGCGAGCGGTCTGCGCTACGTCCCGATCGACGGCGCGTTCTACGTCTGCGTGAAGCTGCCGCACGGCGACGACTCGCTCGCCGCTGCGCTCGACCTCGTCGAGAACCGCGGCGTCGTCGCGATCCCCGGCCGCATCTTCGGCGACTCGCTCGAAGGCTGGCTGCGCCTCAGCTGGGTCGCCCCAATCGAAGACGTGGAGGAAGGCTTGCGCCGAATCGCCGCAATTTAGCCGTGACCTTTGTATCATCGCTTTGACACAATCGGGCGGTTTGTGCTAGCTTGTTGATACAAAGAAAGCAGGCTGCGGTGGATCAAGAGCCATGGGTGCGGTCGATGATGGCGGCAATTTGGGGCGGTTCTGCCCTGATGATACTGATTCTAAATTTGAATTGGAGACCGCGATGGCGGGACCGAATCAGCCCGTGGTTTGTTAATCCACGGCCACCGGCTACCGACCGCCTGGAACACGCACTCCGCCTTCGCGAGCGGCTGGAGCAGCCATTTCCGTCGAACCTGAGCGGTCTTTACGGTGGCATTGGACTCTTGGCCGCCGGATTGGCACTAACGACTCGAATCTCTTTGTCGCTACTGACCGCGCTATTGACGCTGGCATTGGCGATCGTGTTGTTGATCGGCTACCGTACGTCGCCGCGTCCCGGCGGCAAGCGCGTTGCGTCGCTTCGCGTCCGAGACCCATTGTCCGTCTTGCCGTGGTACGTCTACGCGTTGCCGGCGGTGGCGGCGTTGTCCCCGTTGTCGCTTTTGCCTTCGGCGCCTGTTATGGCAGTGGTGATGATGTGCTCCTCGCTGCTCATCGTTGCAGTCGCATGGCTCGTTGCTCGGCTGCCGGCCCTTGTGAGAGGAGACGATGTGACAGTGGAGTCATTCGTGGATAAGCGCATTCGCCGCGCCCGGATACTAGGTATGCTTCAGCTGGCCGCGCTGCCGACGTATACGCTCTATACGTTCAATAGTAAGCAATTGTTCGATCAGGGCGGCTTCGCAGTCTTAGCATGGCCGTTCGTGATGATTTCCTACATGGCTATGACGCTTATGCCGCTCTTTTATTTGCGTAAGCCGAGTGCCAAGGAGCTTCAGAATTGGTCGGCCGATGCGGGATGAACCGTATGTCGCGGTAGATCCCGACGCGGAGACGGCACCATATCAGCAGATCTTCGAGCAACTTCGCGCCGCGATCGAACGGCGCGCGCTCGCACCCGGCGAAGTCCTTCCGACGGTCCGCCAGCTGGCGGCGGATCTCGGCGTCGCGCCGAACACGGTCGCCCGGGCGTATAGCGACTTACAAGCCGGGGGATTGATCCGCTCGGACGGTCGGCGCGGAACGCGCGTTACCGACGGGAGTCGTGCGCTAACAGCCCGCGTTCGCAATAAGACCCTGCAAGAGGCCGTGACGCGCTTCGTCGCGACGCTTTCGCAGCGGGGCTACTCGCGCGGGGAAATCGGCGCCGCTCTGGACCGTATTCTCGCGGGCTCGTGACTTGGTGCGCTTTTAGGCATTTGGCCGCGTGAGCACGACTGTTCGCCCTTCGACGGGGCTCAGGGTGAACTGAGCGGTGCTCGAGCTATGACGACGCATTTGCGCACATCCAAAAAAGACGCTTGTCGAAATGGAGGGGCGGCCGCCGCTGGGGCGGAAGCGGCGGCTTCAAGGGGCCCTCGAAGGGACGCGTCTTGGAATCTGCACTCGTGGAATCTGCACGCGAGAGCGCGCACGCCTATCTCGTGGCGCTGCTCGCAGCCGAGTTGCGAGAGCTCGACGCGATCGTCGAGCGGGCGCGGCAACGGCTCACGGTCGACGGCGCCGCGCTCGACGCGACGATCGCGGAGATCCGGCGTCAGGTGGCCGCTGTGGAGAAGGCGCGCGACGGTACAGCGGTGCTCCAAGAGGCCTCAAATGCCGTCGCCGATCACGCCGGCGCCCTGGCGTCGATCTACTCGCGGCTGCCGTCGGTCAACGCGACGTCGATCGAGACGCTCGACGCGCTCGGCGCCCGCACGCGTTCGGTCGCCGACGCGTTCAGCGCCCAAGCCGCCATGATGGCGAAGCTAGACGCTGACTGGAAGCGCATCAACGAGGACGTGCAAGGGATCGCCTCGTCCGGTCGCCGCGCGCGCAGCCTCGCGGTCAATGCGGCGATCGAGGCGGCGTACGTTACCGGCGGGGGTTTCGGGATCGTGACCGACCGCATGCGCGCGCTCTCGGCCGCGACGCTCTCCGCCGCGAGCGGCGTCGACGCGATCGTGCGGCGCAACGCCGCGTCGATGCGCAAGGCGACCACCGACATCACGGGCGCGGGCGCCGCGATGGAGGCGTTGCTCGGCGAGTTGCGTCTCGCGCGTGCGAGTTTCGCGTCCGCGACCGCAAACGCCGTCGCGTTTGGGGATGGGGTAAACCGCGTCGCTGCAATCGCCGAGGAACAGGCGAGAACGCTCCCGCAGATCGCGGCCGCGGTGAAGAACCTGTCCGACTTGGCGCGTTCGATCGCCGCCGCGGCCGCCGAGGACGCGCACGGTGCCGTGGCCGCCGGGCTCGACGACGCCACCCGCACGCTCGGGGCCCGGCACGATTTCCGCGACGTTGCGCCGCGCGAACGCCCCGATACGCGCGGCGACGCGCTCGCCGAGTGGATCTGTGCCGCCGCGGACGGTACGGAGATGCCGCCGCCGGATCTCGTGCCTGGCGACAGGGCGGCATTCGACGCTGCCGCGACGGTTCTGGCTCGGACGCTCGAGGACGAGCGCATCGTCGTGCGCGGGCTGTGCGTCGCGGCTGGGGCGACCGCGAGGACCGGAGTCCTGTGGCGCACCATCCTCAAGGACGTTCGCGCGTTCGGCGCGCAAGTGTTGCAGCTCAGCACGGTGATCGGGGAGTCGGTCGCTGCGTCGCTCTCGCTGGCGGGCGCGTCGCGCGAGATCGCCGCCGACCTCGACGCGCTCGACGCCCTTTGCACCTCTGCGCTCGCAGCGTTCGACCGCGCGCTCGATGCGGTGGACGCGGGTCACGAACTGAGCGCCGAGGTCGTTGGTAGCGTGGCGGCGATGGAGCGCGCGACGACTGATGCGGAAGCACTGCTCGTGCAGATCGGTGAGGTTTCCGCCGATGCTGGGCTGCTCGCGGTCAATGCCGCAGTCGAGGCGGCGCGAGCCGGCCAGCGCGGCCTGGCGTTTACCGTCATCGCCGATGAGATCGGACGGCTCGCGAGCACGACGCAGAGCGCGAGCGACGCCGTGGTTGAAACGATCTTGAGTCTGCGCCGGCTCAGCGGCGAGCTGCAAGCGGGCAGCGAGCGGCAAGACGCCGAGATGCGCGAGGTGCACGACATCGCCGGTGCGGCGCGCGCGACCGTCGACGACGCACGGGCGGCGATCGGAGCGAGCGTGGGACGCGGCGTGACGGTCGGTGAGACGAGCGCGCGGGTCGCCGCGTCGCTATCTGCGGTCGCGCGCGAGATCGCCGCGGTGCGCGACCTCGCAGAGTCCGCCTCGCAGCCGGAGGTCGCGGCGGCGCGCGTCGCGCTCGCGCGCCTGGGCGACGAGGCGCTGCACGTGACCGAGCGGCGACGGCTTGGCTTACCCGAGGAGCGGCTTCGCGACGCGACGCGCGCTCTCGCGCAGAAGGTCGAAGCGGCGCTCGAGGAGCTGGTCGCGGCTGGGCGCACGACCGCAGACGCGATGACGGTCACCGACTACCGCGAGCTGCGCGGTGAGCTCGTCGAGCGGCTGGCGACGTTCTTCGACGTGAGCGACGCGCCGCGTGACGGCTTCTCGCCGCCCAAGTACTGCACGTCGTGGGATCACCTCGTCGACGGCGCGCTGCTGGGGGTATTGGACGCAACGATGCGCACGCATCCCGGTGCGATCCACGCTTCGGTATTCGACCTGAACAGCTTCGCGATCGCGTTCCCGACGCAGCTGCAGAACGTGCGCCGGCCGGACGGCCGCGTCGACTGGTCCCGCTGGGGAGGAAAGGCATTCTACACCGACGAGCAGACGCTGCACGCCGCGCGTATGGGCCTCGGTATGGACACCGATCGGCTTCCGCAGCGCATGACGCGCGCTGACTTCGCCGCGCGCGGTATCGATCTGCGGGTGCGCAAGCCGCGTCCATGGCACGTGCGCACCACGATTCTGCGCGGCCAGCGCGACGCTTCGCGCGGTGCCTCCGCCCCGGTCTACGTCGGAGGCATTCGCATCGCTACGGTGGTCCTCATGGAGCGCGCCGAGACGAGCGGCTCGGGCTGACACCGTTTACCCTTCGACGGGCTCACGCGCGGCGTGACGTCAACTCGGGGGGCCGATGCGGACCTCGACGAGGTTGTCGGGGTGGAAGTAGGTCTGCGCCGCACGCTGCACGTCGGCTGCGGTGATGGCGGCGTAGCGGTCGGCGAGCTTGGCGTAGTACGACGGGGCGAGGTCGTCGAGCCCGATGCGTAGCAGGTCGCCGGCGATCGCGGAGGTAGCCTGCTCGGCGTTGAGCTGCGTCGCGACGACGCGTGTCTTGGCGCGCGCGAGCTCGTCGGCGCTGACCGGCTCGGTCTGCATGCGGCGCAGCTCGGCGCGTACCAGCGACTCGGCCGCGGCGATCTTGGACGGAACGGCGCTGAACGAAACGGTGAACGTGCCGCGGTCGCGATCGGCTTCGAGCGAGCTGGCCGCGCCGTAGACGAGACCGCGGCGTTCGCGGACCTCGCGGAACAGCCGGGACTCCAGCGATCCGTTCCCGCCGTAGATGGCGTTGGCCAGGGTCAACGCGTCGTAGTCGGCGGAGCCGCGCGCGAGCGCGGGGGCGCCGAGCTCGACGGTGACGTCCAACGATGCCGTGGTGACTACGCGCGTCTGCGGCGCGGGGAGCGGGATGGGCGGCAGGTGCAGGTCGGGCGCTGCGCCGCTGGCGGTCCAGTCGCCGAAGCGCGCCGCCACCTCGCGCGCGACCTCCGCCGGATCGACGTCGCCGACGACGACGAGCGTGGTGAGGTCGGGGCGCACGTATTGCAGGTGATACGCCTTGACGTCGTCGAGCGTGACCGCGCCGATCGATTGTTCCGTCGGGACGCGCAATGCCGGGTCGCCGGCCGGATAGAGTGCCGCGTCGAACTGCCGCTGGGCCTCGAAGCCGGCTTGCAGCGCGCGCCGGCCGGTGAAACCCGCCATCTGCGACTTCACCAGCGCGAACTTGTCGGGTGGCAGCAACGGGTGCCGCACGTCGTCCGCGAGGGCGTCGAGCAACGCCGTGAAATCACGCGCCCGCCCGTGCGCCGAAAACGACAGCCCGAAGGAGAGGTCGGCGGCGCGGTCGTCGGCGAGCTTGCGCTGCGCGTCGTAATCGTACTTGGCGCTGCCCCAGTCCATGAGCGCCGAGGTCAGCTCGCCCAAGCCTTCTTTGCCGCGCGGGTCGGAGGCCGGTGACGTGCGGACGAGTCCGTGGACGAAAACCGTCGGATTGGTCGCGATGCGTTGCACCAACAGCCGCAAGCCGTTGGGCAACGTCAGGATGACGGGATCGACGGCGCTGCGCAGCGCGAGCGGCTTTGCCAACGCCGTGCGCATCCAGGCCGGCTGCACGAGCGGACCGCTCGAGACGCGGTCCCCGAACTTGTCGGTGACCGACGACGTCACGTTGTCCGGCGGTTGCCCCTTCTCGGAATCCGAGGTCGTCGGCTCGAGCACCGCGACGACGCTGGCCTTGGCGTAGACGCGGCGTGCGACCGCGGTGGCTTCGTCGCGGGTGATCACACCGTAGAGCGCTTCGAATTGCGACGGGTCGGTGTCGCCCGGAAAAACCATGTTCGAGCCGACCGCGTCGCCGAGTCCGACGATCGAGTCGCGTGCGTAGATCATCGAAGCGAGCTGGGAGCGTTTGGAGGCGTCGAACAGATCGCGGTCCAGACCTTTGGCGAGGGCCTCCGCCATGCTCTTCTCGTACGCTGCGCGCACCTCCGAGGGCGTGTGCCCGGGCGCGACCACGAGCATGACGTGAATGACCGAAGCCCGGCGATCCTCGAGCGGGTTGGGGTTGTAGGCGAGAACCAACCCGCGCTCGACCAGGGCCCGAAACGGTCCGCGCGGGTTGAACAGCGCGCCGAGCGCGATGTCGTTGCGCACCTGATCGTGCTCGTACGGTTTCGCGTTGCCCGGGGCGGCATACGCCTCATCGACCATCGTGTACGGAAAGCTCGCGCGATCGGTGTAGGTAGCTCCCGCGGCGGGCTTGAGGGGGTACGTGCGGCGCGCCGGGAGCGGCGCGGCGGCGATGGCCCCGAACCAGCGCTCGCACTGCGCGAACACGTCGGCCGAACGCACGTCGCCGGTGACCACGAGCGTTGCGTTGTTGGGACGGTACCAGGCGTCGTAGTAGCGCCGCAGATCGGCGACGGTCGCCCGTTCGATGTCCGCCTTCACGCCCAGCGCCGTCGCGCCCAGACGCGAACCCGGATAGACGCGCTGGTTCACCGCAAAGATGAAGGCGCTCACCGGATTGCTGTGCTTTTGCGCGTACTCCTCGAGGACCGCGCCGCGCTCGAGGTTCCAGTCGGCGGGATCGAGCTTGAGCCCGCGCATCCGGTCGGCCTCGAGATGGAGGATCGTTTCGACCCGATCCGCCGGCACGACGAAGTAAAATTGCGTCAGCTCGTTCTCGGTCTCGGCATTGACCTCGGCGCCCAGGCGAGCGGTCATGTCGTCGAGGCCGGCGCTGCTGAGGTCGTGCGTGCCGCGGAACATCATGTGTTCGAGGGCGTGTGCGAGTCCGGTTTTTCCGGGCGTCTCGTCGAGCGCACCGAAGCGGTACCATAGGTGGACCTGGGCGACCGGCGCGGCGTGATCTTCGATCACCACCACCTTCAAGCCGTTCGCGAGCGTATGCGTCTGCGGCGCCGGCGGCGTGGCCGCGGCTTGGGCGGCGGGAGCGAGCGGCGAACACAGGAGCAGCGCAACGGCCAGCGCGGCGGCAAGGCGGCGGATCGGCATATCCCCGTCTACTTAGCGGACAGGCTCACGGTTCCATGGGTGCGGTGGCGGCCCGTCGTCAGGGTTGCTTGGGACCGGCGCGAACCTCGACGAGGTAGGTCCCCCTCGTGCCGCTTAGCCGCCGGACGGCGTGAAGCCCGCCGCCGCGTAGGCCGCGGCGGTCCGCAGAATCGTGCGGCATGGTGCCAGGCCGATGAGCTCGCTGCGCCGGATGGCGACTCCCGCGCGCGCGGCGGCGCGGCGCACCAGCTCAGTCACTCGATACAACGGCACCGCATCGACGTCGGTGAGGTTGCACGAGACTTGGACGCGGTCGCTATCCAGCCGCAGGCCCAAGCACTTGAGCGTTCGCAGGCCGCCGCCGGTAGCGCGCAGGCCGGCCGCGATTCGCTTGGCCAGCGCGAGATCGCCGCTCGCGAGCTCGACGTTGTAGGCAATGAGCAACCTGCGCGCGCCGATCGCGATCGCGCCGGCGCTGGCGTGGACGGCGTCGCCGTAGTCGAAGCGCCAGCGCCCGCCCGCGGCGAGCCGCTCGGCGAGCCCCTCGAACTCACCGCGGCGAACGTCGGCGAGATGCTCGCGGTGCGGCGCCGCGGCCGCGGCCCCGTACAGGTACGAGGGGATGCCCAGCTCGCGCCAGATCCGGCCCGCGGCGCGGTGCGCGAGCGTGACCGCTTCGTCGAGCGTGGCGTCGCCGAGCGGAACGAACGGTAGCACGTCGAGCGCGCCGATGCGCGGGTGCGCGCCGCGATGGCGACGCAGGTCGATCCGATCGTGCGCCGCGCGCGCCAGTGCGACCGCCGCGGCGACCACCTGCGCGGCACTGCCGACCGCGGTGATCACGCTGCGGTGGTGGACGGGATCGCTGGTGCGGTGGACGACCCGCGCGCCCGCGGCCTGCATAGCGTCGGCGCACGCCTCGATCACCGTCGGGTCACGTCCCTCGCTGAGGTTGGGGACGATCTCGAACGCGTGTGTCACTTGACGATGTCGGCACCCCAGCCGCTGTACTCGCCGTGATAGTGCCGAGCGACGGCATCGAAATATCGGCGGGCGCGCCGCGCATGCTCCAGCGAGGGTGCGGCTCGGTCGGTCGCGACGAGCCAATAGCGCGTTTCCTTTCGCCCGTCGGGCAGCTTGCCCAGCGGCAGTTGCACCGACGCGCCATAGCCGGCCGATCGCAATTGGCGCGCCGCCGTTTCGGCGTCGCTGCGTGACGGGATGTAGAGGCTGTAGAGCACGCGCGCGGGCTTGTTGACGTCCGAGCCCGCGGCGACCAGTTCCCGAACGATCTCTCGGTCGAAGGCATCGGGATCGTCCGGGAGGCGTTTAATCTCCCCCGTCGTTTGGGTGCAAGCGGTGACGCTCAGCGCGATTGCGACCAGCGCGGCGCGTCGCGATACCCGCAATCCCTCACCGCAGATAGGCATCGATCGGCTCGTCGGGATGCGGGGGTTCGGCGCGGCCACCCAGATTGTCGCGCAAGAACGCTTCCACGGCGGCGTTGAAGCGCTTGTTGTTCTCGGGACGGACGAAGCCGTGGCCCTCGTCCTCGAAAACGACGTACGTCACGGCTTGGCCGTTGCCGCGCATCGCCGCGACGATCTGATCCGACTCGGCGATCTTGACGCGCGGATCGTTGGCGCCTTGCCCGATCAGCAGCGGTGCCCGGATCGCGTCGGCCCGGTGAAGCGGCGATTGCGCTGCGAGAAACGCCGCGCTGTCGCCCATACGGCGCGTGAACGTTGCGCGTCCGGTCTCCCAGTACGGCGGGATCGAGCCGAGCAGGGTGTTGAGGTTGGACGGGCCGACGATGTCGACTCCACAGGCGAATGCGTCCGGCGCGAAGGCCAGCGCCGCCAAGGTCGCGTAGCCGCCGTACGAACCGCCCATGATCCCGACGCGCGCCGGGTCGGCGATCCCGCGTTCCACCAGCCACGCCTTCGCGTCGAGGAGATCGGTGTGCATCGCGCCGGCCCATTCGCGGTCGCCGGCGTTGAGGTGCGCTTTGCCGTAGCCGGTCGAACCGCGGAAGTTCGGCTGCAGCACCGCGTACCCGCGATTGGCGAGCCACTGCACGTTGCCGTTGTATCCCCACACGTCCCGGTTCCACGGTCCGCCGTGGACGAGCACGATCGCGGGCAGTCCCCGCGGTTCGACCCCGAACGGCGTGGTGAGATAGCCGTGAATCGTCAATCCGTCGCGCGCCGCGTACCGTATCGGCTCCATCGTGCCGAGCCGGTAGGCGTCGAGCGCAGGCCGCGTCGCGAACAGTTTGGTGGCCCGTCGCGTGGTGCGGTCGTAGCTCCAGAACGACACGGACCCCACGTCGATGACCGAACCGATGAGCCAGGTGCGTTCGTCGCGGTCGATCGACGTGACGCTGAGGTCGCCGGGGATTTGCTCCGCCAGCGACGTAAAGTCCGGCGCATAGGCAGGGTCGAGCACGATCCATTCGACGCGATCCCGCACCACGGACAGGGCGAACGGCTGTTTCGTGCGCGGCGAGAAGACGACGTTGGACACGTCGAACTGGGGATCGCCCGCGACGTCACGCCGCGTTCCGGTCGCCACGTCGTAGCCGACCAGCCGCGCGGCATTCGCGCCGGCGCTGGTTATCACCAGCAGCGCGTCGCCCTCGGCGCTAAAACCGACGGGTTGGGGCGGCCCGTCGTCGGGGTGAAACGTTGCCAGCGAACGCCAGGGAGCGCCCGCGTCGTCGCGCACGAGGAGTTCAGAGCTCGCGTCGGGGTGCTGCACGACGCCGCCGCGCACGACCATGCGCGCATCCTCGACGAAGGCGCCGATGGTCCCGGGGTTCTCCGTGTCGAGCGCCGTCTCGCCGGTACGCGGGTCGAGGCGATAGACGTCGAACAGCGTGGCGTCGCGGTGGTTCGCCGTGATCAGCATTTGGTCGGGGCGCCACGGGTCGAGCGCTTGCACGTCGACGCGCGCCCCCGGGTACGGCGTCAGGTCGGTGGGCTCGGCCCCGCCTTGCGGATCGGCCGCGAACAAATGGAAGTTCTCGTCGCCGGCCGAGTCTTGCAGAAACAACACGCGAGCACCGTCAGGCGACCAGAAGGCCTCGCGAATAGGGCGCTTGGGATCGACCGCGACGACGCGGTCGTCGGCGGCGCCGATGGTACGCACCCACACCGCGAGCGTTCCGCCCGACGGCGCGAGGTACGTGATGCGCGTCCCGTCGGGCGAGAGCGACGGCCCAGCTTTTTCGGGATAACTGAACAGCACGTCGCGTGGGATGAGCTCGACCGAAGACACCCTGCCGATCATGCCGCGCGGCGGCGGCCGGCTCCTCGCGCTGCGCCCAAACGCGCTTAGTCGAACGCCAGGCGGATCGCCGCGGCGAGGTCGCGCGCACCTTCGGGCGTCACCAGCCGGCCGAAGCCGAGCTTCGTCGCTTCCGCCGCTCGGCGCGCCGGCTGCGAGACGTTGCGAACTTCGCCCGACAGGCCGAGCTCGCCGAAGGCGACGGTACCGGCTGCGAGCGCGACGTCGCGATGCGCCGACGCGATCGCCAGCGCGATGCCGAGGTCGGCGCCGGTTTCGGAGATCCGCAAGCCGCCCGCTACCGAGCAGTAGACGTCGTGGCCGCCGAGCTGCAGCCCGGCCCGGCGTTCAAGGATCGCGATGATCATCGCCATGCGCGCGGCGTCGACGTTGGCGGCAAGACGGCGTGGCGTCCCGTACGCGGCCTCGCCGACGAGGGCCTGAATCTCGACGAGCACGGGCCGCATGCCGACCAAGGTCGCGACGACGCAGGTTCCGCTGGGCCGCGGGCCGCGGCCGTGCAGAAACAGCGCTGAGGGATCGGCGACCTCGTGCAGGCCGCGGTCGTCCATCGAGAAGACGCAGATCTCGTCGATTCCGCCGAAGCGATTCTTGTACGCGCGCACGATGCGGTACTCGCCGGACTGGTCGCCCTCGAAGTACAGCACGGTGTCGACGAGGTGCTCGAGCAGTCGCGGCCCGGCGATCGCACCGTCCTTGGTGACGTGGCCGACCAGAAACGTCGCGCAGCCGGTGCGCTTGGCGAACTCCATGAGCACCTGCGTGCAGTCGCGCACCTGCGCGACGCTGCCGGCGAACGACTCCACCTCGGGCAACCACATCGTTTGGATCGAGTCGACGACGAGCACGTCGGGCAGCTCGCGTTCGAGCGCCTCGATGATCGCGCGCAAATTCGTCTCCGCAAAGACGAGCAGCGACTCCGACGCGCCGACGCGCTGGGCGCGCAGCTTGGTCTGGGCCGCCGACTCCTCACCGCACACGTAGACCGCGCGCGAACCGTCGCGGGCCAACTTCGTCGCGAGTTGCAGCAGCAGCGTCGACTTGCCCGCGCCGGGCGGACCTCCCAGCAGCACCAGGCTCCCAGGCACGATCCCGCCGCCGAGCAACGCGTCGAACTCGGCCATCCCGGTGCGGCGGCGCGCGACTCGCGTATCGTCGATCGTTGCCAAAGGCACCGGCCCGGTGCTGCGCAGGGGCGCGACCGCGCGGCCTTGCGCGCCCTTCGCGGGCTTGACCACCGGTGCGTCCTCGAACGTGTTCCACGCCTCGCACGACGGACACCGCCCGAGCCAGCGCGCCGACTCGAACCCACACCCGGTGCAATAGAACGCCGATTTGGCCTTGGCCACGAGACGATCTTCGCGCACCGGTGTGCCAACTGCCTGGCCCACGCGTTAAAGGCGCGCGCGGGCCGCCATTGCCAGACGCGCACGCGGACCCTAGTGAGTTCGCGGAGAACGTGCCGACCCGGCATGGAGAACAGCAACGTCGCCATTGACGGATTTTCGGCCGCGGGTAAGACAACCGCGGCACTGCTCTTGGCTTCCGAGCTGGGCTATCTCTACCTCGACACGGGAGCGATGTACCGGTCCGTTGCGTATCTCGCGCTGCGCAACGGCGTCGATCTCGACAATGAGACCGGGCTGGTTTCGATGCTCGCGCAGCACACGATCTCGATCGTTCCCGACGACGCGGCGACTGCCGGGTACCGGGTGCTCATCGACGGCCGCGGCACCGGCGAGCGGCTCTTCGACCCCGACGTTGCCGCGGCGGTGTCGACGGTCGCGGCGCGTCCGGCGATCCGGCGCGAGCTCGTTGGGCGCCAGCGTGCGATCGCGGCGCAGGGTCCGGTGGTGATGGCTGGGCGGGACATCGGTACGGTCGTCCTGTCTGACGCCCGCTACAAGTTCTTCCTCACGGCCTCGGTCGACGAACGCGCGCGGCGCCGTCAGGCCGAGTTCCGCGAGCGCGGTTTGGACGTCGCCCTCGACGACGTACAGGCGCAGATCGTCGAGCGCGACCGGCTCGACTCGACGCGTGCGATCTCTCCGTTGCGGGCCGCCGCCGACGCGATCACCATCGACTCGACCGACCTGCGTCCCGACGAGGTCGTCGCGCGGATGCGAGCCGCGATGGAACGCGCGCCGGCGTGACCTTCTACGCCTTCGCGAAGCTCGTCGTCGGGGGTATTTTGCGGATTGGTTTCCGGTTTCGCGTCGTGGGGGCCGAGAAGGTCCCTCGCACCGGCGGGCTGATCGTCGCCGCGAACCACATCTCGAACTTTGACCCGCCGATCCTGGGCGTCGCGATGCCGCGGCCGGTCTCGTACATGGCCAAGAAAGAGCTCTTCCCGATTCCGGTCCTACGGTGGATGCTGCCGCGCCTCAACGCCTTTCCGGTCGACCGGGCGGCCGGCGGAACGGCGGCGATCCGTGCCTCGCTGCGGATGTTGAAGGAAGGGCGCTGTGTCGGGATCTTCCCCGAGGGCGGCCGCAACCTGACCGGGACCAACGAGGAGAAGGCCGGCGCCGCGTTCCTCGCCGCGGCGTCCGGGGCGCCGGTCGTGCCGGCGGCGATCGTGGGGACCCGGCGGCTTCGGCCCTTCGGACGGGTGACGGTGATTTTCGGCGAGCCGCTGCACGTGGAACGGAACCGGCAGTCGGACGGAGCCGATCTGGAGAAGGGAGCGACGGAGATCATGCAGCGGATTCGCGCGCTCGAGGAGAGCAACCGGTGATTATCAAGCGGGCGAAGACCCAGGGCTTCTGCTTCGGCGTCGCCATCACGGTCAAGAAGGCTGAGGAAGCGGTCGAGCGCCTCGGTGCCGGCGTGACGACGTTGGGGCACGTCGTGCACAACCCGCAGATGGTGGCGTCCCTCGAAGCCAAGGGGCTCAAGAACGCCGCCTCGGTCGACGAGATCGACACCGAGGCGATGTTCGTGCGCGCGCACGGCCTGCCGGTCGAGGTGCTCGAGCGCGCCGAAGCGCGCGGGCTGACGATCATCGACGCGACCTGCCCGATGGTGACCAAGATTCACGTGCAGGCCGAGAAGCTGCGCGCGGAAGGCTACAAGATCGTCGTCGTCGGCGACCCGCATCACCCCGAGGTGAAAGGCACGCTCTCGCACGTCCCCGGCGCCTGGTGCATCACCACCGTCGAGGACATCGACGCGCTGCCGCGTGCCAGCCGCGTCGGCGTGGTCGTGCAGTCGACCTGGAACGGGCCCGGCTTCACCGACATCGTGCGCAAGCTCAGCGAGAAGTACTACGAAGTCCGCGCGATCAACACGATCTGCACCGATACCAAGAACCGCCAGAGCGAGGTCGAGACGCTCTCGCGCGAGGTCGACGTGATGGTGGTCGTAGGGGGCAAGACCTCGGCCAACACCAAGCACCTCGCCGAGCTGGCCGCGATCAACGGCGCCCGAGCCTACCACATCGAGGGGCCCGACGAGTTGCGCGCCGAGTGGTTCGCAGGTATCGGTACCGCGGGGCTGATGTCGGGCGCCTCGACGCCCGGCTGGCTGGTCGACCAGGTCTCGGACCGGATGGATGAACTCGCCGGCAACTCTCGATAGCCTCGAAGCGGCCCTGGAGCGCGCCGTCGCGCGATTCGACGACGGCTCGACCACGAGCGCCCAGATCCGGTACCACTTCGGCTTCGGCGAGGACGCGCGGCGCGGGAAGCGGTTGCGTTCGCGTTTGCTGCTCGAGGTTGCAGAAGAGGAAGGCGGCGCGCCGCAGGAGGCACTCGAGGCGGGCTGCGCAGTCGAGATCATCCACGAGTTCTCGCTCATCCACGACGACATCGAGGACGGCGATCGGCTGCGGCGCGGGCGCGAGACACTGTGGTCGCGCTACGGGCTCGCGCACGGGATCAACGCCGGCGACGCGCTGTGCTCGGTCGCTTACCTGACCTTGCTCGAGGGGAGCAGCGCCGCGCCGGGGCGCAAGCTGGCCATGAATCGCGTCCTGCTGGCCGCGCACCTGGCGATGTGCAGCGGGCAAGGACGGGACATTGCCTTCGAGACCGAACCGCGGGTGACGATGGAGGACTACCGGGCCATGATCGGCGGCAAGACTGCGGCCCTGTTCGGCGCGGCGTGCGAGCTGGGCGCGCTCTCGGCCGGCGCGTCGCCGGAACGTGCCGGCGCTTACGCCCAGCTTGGCGTCGCGTACGGCGTCGCGTTCCAGATCGAAGACGACGTGCTCGGGACCTGGGGCGACTCGGCGACCACCGGCAAGCCGTGCGGCGCCGACCTGGCCAAACGGAAGTGGACCTTCCCGGTCGTCTGGGCGCTCGCCGGGCCGCCCTCGGCGGCGCGGGCCGGGATCGCTGCCGCGTACGCGCGCGGCACGGCACTGACCGAATCCGACGTGACCGCGACGATGGCGGCACTCGAGCTGTTGGGTGCGCGCGCTGCGGCGCTGCGCGCGTCGCGCGACGAGCTGCGGCAAGCCGATGCACTTACCGACGCGCGCGGGATCGACCGCAGCGGGCGGGTGCGCGGGTTCTTCCAGCGCGCGGCACGACGGGTAGCATGAGCGCATCGGCTCGGACGGGCTTTGGCCCGGCGACCTCCGCGCGCAGCGCGCTGGGCCCGCTGGGCGCGATCCTCGGGGTCGGCTTGCTGTTGCGGCTGCTGTTTTTGAGCAGCACCGGATTTCACAACGACGTCAGCTCGTTCGAGTCGTGGACGACAACGCTGCGCGACTACCCCACCTGGCAATTCTACGCCAAGGCCGGGTTCTCGGACTATCCGCCGGGCTATTTCGTCGTCTTGTGGCTGCTCGCGAAGGTCGCCGCGCTGTTCCCCAGCGCCGGCGAGCCGTTCTTGCGCGCGCTGGTCAAGCTTCCGGCGATCGCGATGGACCTCGTCAACGCCGGCGTGGTGTATTTGATCGTACGGCGCTACGCGGCGCAAAGCGTCGCGCTCGCGGGCGCTGCGCTGCTGGCGCTCAACCCGGCGGCGATCTACGTGTCGAGCTATTGGGGTCAGGTCGACTCGGTGTCGTGGGGCTTCGTCCTGATCGCCTTGTGGATGGTCCTGCGCTCCGGCGACGAGCCCGGCAAGACGGTCCCGCGGCTCACGCTGGCGTGGCTGGCGCTGGCCTTCTCGGTCCTCATGAAGCCGCAGGCGTCGACGATCGCGTTCTTGTTCTTGGCCTATCCGTTCGCGACGTCCGATGTCGCGGTGCGCCGGCGGCGCCTCGTGGGCACCGGCATCGGGGTCGCTGCCGCGTTCGGTCTGGCCGGCGCGATCGGGTTGGCCTTCCATCCCGCGCCCGACGTGTACGGCTGGCTCTTCGGCCGCTACGCGTTCGGCAGCAACGTGTATCCGTACAATACGGTCAACGCGTTCAACCTCTACGCGTTGCGCCAGCCGTTCTGGGAGGCGGACAATACCGTGCTCCAGGTGTTCGGTTTCGCGGCCGGCACGCTCGCGGTCTGGGGCATCGTGCTCGTCGCCGCGTCGACGGCGCTCGTCGTGGGGCGCTACTTGCAGCGCCGCGACGATCGCGCGCTGCTCGAGGGCGCGATGCTGTGCGCGTTGGCGTTCTTCGTGTTGGCGACGCGCATGCATGAGCGCTACGTCTACGGCGCGTTTTTGCTCGCGATGCCGCTGCTCGCGTTCGGCCGCGGGCTGGTGTGGCCGGCGATCGTCCTGACCGTTACGATGTACCTCAACTTGGGTTACTCGCTGGCCTATCAGACGGCGATGGAGCTCCACCTTCAGGTCGACGCCCGGAACCTGTGGCCGCTGGTCTCGCACCCGGCCGCGTTCGCGAACGTGTTGCTGTTCTTCTGGTCCGGCTATCTCTATCTCGGCGGGGTCGAGCGCAGCGCCGTCGCCGAGGGTGCACCGGGCGCGGCGATCTCGCCGTGGAGCCGAGCCTACGCGGGGGTCGCGGCCAAGGCGCGCGGCTGGTTCGATCCGCACGAAGGGCTCGTGCGCATGACGCGCGCCGATTGGCTCCTCGCCGGCGGGATCGGCCTCTTGGCGCTCGCGATCGGGCTGATCGGGTATTCGTGGCCGCACGAAAAGATCTTCGACGAGGTGTACTACGCGCGCGACGGCGAGGAGTACCTGCGCAACATCACCCAGTACGAGTGGACCCACCCGCCGTTCACCAAACTCGTCATCGCGGCGTCGATGTGGCTCTTCGGCGGGCTGCACGGCCTGGGCAATACGTCGTACGGCTGGCGGTTTCTCAACATCGTGATCGGCGCGTTGGAGTGCACCCTGCTGTACGCCTTCGCGAAGCGCTTGACCGCAACCACGTGGCTCGCGGCGCTCGGCGGACTGCTGCTCGCGTTCGACGGCTTCCATTTCGTCGAGTCGCGTATCTCCACGGGTGAGATCACGATCGCGACCCTCGCGTTGCTGGTTCTCTACGCGCTGTACCGCTACGTCCTGGCCGCGCAGATTCGCGTGAAACCGGTCATCCCCGGTCGGTTCGGCCCGGTATTTTGGAGCGTCGCCGCCGCCGGCACCGTCGCCGCTGCCGGGTTCTCTTGGCTGGTGAACCTGCTGCCGGCGCATCGCAACATCGAGATCGTCGCCGGCGTCAACCCCGTCAATCCGAGCCTTACCGACTACTGGTATCCGTGGGTCGTGGCGTTCGTCTACTTCGAGCTGGGCGTGTACCTGCTCGCGCGCTGGATCGACTCGCGCCGGGCGCGCGCGGGCGCCGTCGCGTCGTTTCCCGACGGCACGGTCGTGCGCACCGACGATAACGGAGTCGTCGCCGTGACGGCACCCCAGGGCAGCGACCCACCCGACTTGCGGGTGCGCGTCGACCGGGCCGGTGTCGAGACGTATCAGACGCCGGCCGGCAGTGCGACCTTCACGCCCGCCGGCGTGCTCACCGCCGCCGACGGGTTGACGGTCAACGCCGGCGAGGCACGCCTCTGGCTGGTGGTGCTGGCCGTCGCGCTGGGCCTGCTACTATCGAGCAAGTGGAGCGGGATGCTCGACCTCGTCGTGACCTGGGGAGTCGTCATCGCGATAAGCGCGCAGCGGTTCTTGCCCGGCCGCGCGTTGTACGGCAACCCGCGCGGGTTTCCGATCGACATCGCGCTCGGCCTCACCGCGTTCGTCGCTGCGACGATCTATCTGATCACCTACATCCCGTTCTTTCTGCTCGGGCACAGCTTCTCGGACCTCATCGCGCTGACGCAGCAGATGTGGTGGTACCACTCCGCGACCGTCGCGAAGGCGACGCATCCGTACTCCTCGCTGTGGTGGCAGTGGCCGATCGAGCAGATCCCGATCTCCTACTACTACAAAGACTTCCGCACCGCCGTCGACGCCGGAAACGGAGCGGCGTGCTGCGTCGCGGAGATCCTGGCGCTGCCCAACCCGGCGGTCTTCTTGCTGGGGCTGATCTCGGTTCCGTTCACCGCCTGGCTGGCGTGGCAGAAGCGGCACAAGGGCTACGCGCTGCTCGCGATCGCGTACGTTTTGCAGTGGCTCCCATATTCCGGCTCGCCGCGGATCATGTGGGAGTACCACTTCTTTCCGAACCTTGCGGTCATCGTGCTGTGCGACGTCGTGCTGATCGAACACGTCTGGGCGCGCCTCAAGCAGCAATCGCTGGGCACCGCACGCTGGTCGCTGGGGCTGTACGGTGCGCTGGTGATCGCGCTGTTCGCGTTCTTCTATCCGGTCCTGGCCGGGACGAAGACGACCTACAATCAGTGGTACCAGCGCATGTGGCCCGACGTACTGGGCATCCCGGGGGTGAGTTGGATCATCCCGCACCGCAACCAATAGACGAGAGCCGGCGCACATGTCAGGGCATTCGAAATGGCACAACATCAAGCTCCGCAAGGGCAAGGTCGACGCGCAGCGCGGCGCGCTCTTCACCAAGCTCAGCAAAGAGATCATCCTCGCCGCCAAGAACGGTTCGCCCGATCCTGAGGCCAACTACCGGCTCAAGATGGCAGTCGAAAAGGCGCGCGAGAACAACATGCCTGCGGACAACATCAAGCGGGCGATCGGGCGCGCGACCGGCGGCGCGGGAGAGCGCGAGATCGAGGAGATTCGCTACGAAGGATACGGGCCGGCCGGCGTGGCCGTGATCGTCGACGCGGCGACCGACAACCGCAATCGCACGGCGTCGGAGCTGCGCTTTCTGTTCAGCCGCAATGACGCAACGCTGGGTGAGACCGGGAGCGTCGGGTGGATGTTCGCGCCGCGCGGCATCGTCGAGGTCGAGCCCGGGCGGCTGTCCGAGGACGAGCTCACCGAAAAAGCTCTCGTCGACGGCGTGATCGACGTGCGCTTCGGTGAGGTCGCCGAGGTCGTCACGGAGATGCAGTCGCTCATGGCGGTGAAGGAAGCGCTCGAGGCGCAGGGCGTGCGCGTGCGCTCGGCGCAGCTGGCGATGGAACCGACGCAGACCGTGCGGCCCAGCGCTGCCGATGCCGAAAAAATCCTGAGCTTCCTCGACGCGCTCGACGAGCACGAAGACGTGCAGCACGTGTACAGCAACGCGGACTTCGACGACGCACAGCTGGAGGCGCTGGCCTGATGCAGCCAGAGAGCGCGGGTCCGCCCGCGCCCCGGCGCGCCTTCGCGGCCTGGCTCGACCGCGACTGGCTGCTCGCCCTCTCGCTCGCGCTCGCGGTCGGCGTGCTGGTCTGGTTCGGCCGCTCGATCAAGGAATTCTTCGCGCCCAGCGCCGCGACGGTATTCGTCCCCGCGTTTGCCGGCCAGACCAATGCCGACGCGCAGGTCGAATGCGGCCGCTTGCGGCTGCGCTGCGTGGTGATCGCCAGCCGCCCCAGCGACCGGTATCCCAAGGACGTCGTGATGAACCAGCAGCCGGACTCCGGTGCGCGGGTGCGCGAAGGGCGGCAGATCTCGTTGATCGTCAGCAGCGGCGTGACGATCTTTCCGATGCCCGACTTGCGTTTCGAGTCCTTGCGTAACGCTAGCCTCGACTTGAGCCACTTCAAGTTGCAGCTCGACAAGACGACGTACGTCCCCGACGACAACGTTCCACGCGACCACGTCGTCGCGCAGGATCCGCTACCCCTCTCGAGCGTGCGGCAGGGCTCGAAGGTCTCGCTCCAGTTGAGCAACGGGCCCCCGGGCGGTGTGAAGGTCGTCAACTTCACCGGTATGTCGATCGATGCCGCGCGCACCGCGGCGCAGCGCCAACGGGTACACCTGGGACAGATCGTGTGGACGCCGTTCGGGACGGGCGGACCGTCGCGCGGCACCGTGGTGCGGCAGAACCCGGGCCCGGGCTCGACGATCGAGCCGTTCGAAGAGGTATCGTTGCAAGTGAGCGCGGGTCCGGGTGAATACGGGTACCTCATCCGCCAGGTGCACGCGTCGGCGACGGTGCCGCCGCGCGACGATGCGGCGCACGTGCGCATCGAGGTGCGCGACGAGACCGGGACGTGGAACGTCTACGACGGCTTCGCACAGGGCGGTCAGAAGCTCGACTTCAACGTCACCGCCGTCGGCAGCGCCGAGCTCGACACCTACATCAACAACGAGCTGCTCAATCAAACGCAGCTCGGCAGCGAACCGCCGCGCTGGATCCCTAGCGCGGCGCCGCACATCGATCAGCCCGTAAAAAAGCCCACATGACGTTGCGCGCACCGGTCAAGCGGCGCCGCGTGAAGCTCGCGCCGTCGCTGTTGTCGGCCGACTTCGCCGACATCGCGGATCAGATTCGCATGGTCGAGAGCGGCGGCGCGGACGAGCTGCACCTCGATTCCATGGACGGCGTCTTCGTCCCCAACCTCACCTGGGGGATGAAGATCGTCAAAGACCTGCGCAAGCTGACGCCCTTGCCGTTCGACTGCCACCTCATGATCGTCGAGCCGGAGCGTTACGTCGACGCCTTCCGCGAGGCCGGCGCCGACGTCATCTCGTTTCACTACGAAGCGACGCCGCACGCGCATCGGCTGCTGCGCCACCTGCGCTCGATCGGGGCGAAGGCCGGGATCGCCATCAATCCCGGCACGCCCGCGGCGATGCTCGCCGAACTGGCCGAAGAGATCGATCGCGTCGTGGTCATGAGCGTCAACCCGGGCTTCGGTGGGCAGTCGTTCATCGAGCGCGCCATCGCGAAGGTGACCGAAGTGCGCGCGCTGCTCAAGAAGCGCAATCCGGCCTGCGAGATCGAGATCGACGGCGGGATCGGTTTCGAGAACATCGAGCGCGCGGTGAAGGCGGGCGCCGACGTGCTCGTCGCCGGCAACTCGGTTTTCGGCAGCGACGATCCCGCCGAGACGTTGCGCGAGATGCGCCGCCGGATCGATGCGACGCCGCCCGCGCCGTAGGGCATGACCGAGGACGAGCTCGTCGCCGCGATCCGCGCGCGCGTCGCATCCGTGCCCGCCGGGCGGCTGCTGGTCGGGATCGGTGACGATGCTGCGGTGTGGCAGCCCTCGCGCAGCAACCGCAGCGTGATCACGACCGATGCCCTCGTCGAGGGCGTGCACTTCACCCGTGACGCGATGAGCGCGTACGACGCCGGATGGCGCGCCCTCGCCTCGAACCTGTCGGACGTCGCGGCGATGGGGGCACGCCCGGTGCTGGCGACGATCGCGTTAGGCTTCCCGGCCGGTACGGATCCGGGATGGCTGCTGGACTGTTACGACGGCATCGCCGCGCTGGCGACCCAGGCGGGCTGCGCGATCGCGGGCGGTGACCTGACCCGGGCCCCGGCGATCACCTTCGCCATCACCGTCGTCGGCGAGGTGCGCGCATCGAACCTCAAGCGCCGAAACGGAGCGCGTCCCGGCGACGTCCTGGCACTCACCGGGCCGCTGGGGGCGAGCCGGGCGGGGCTGCTCTTGGCCGTCGACCGGCCCGACCTCGCCGCCGACCCCGACTTGGCCGGGGTCTTGGCCGCGTACCGCACGCCGCGGCCGCGGCTGCGCGAGGGCGCGTGGTTGGGGGCCTCGCGACACGTGCGGGCGATGATGGACACCTCGGACGGCCTTTCCACCGACCTGGCTCGGCTGTGTGCGGCCTCCGGAACCGGCGCTTGCCTCGAGGACGTCCCGGTCGCCGAGGGCGCACGCCGCGTCGCCGCCCGCAGCGGAGACGACCCGGCGGCTTGGGCCCTGGACGGCGGCGAGGACTTCGAGCTGCTGATCAGCGTGGCCAAGCGCGGTTTCGGCCACCTCGCTCGGCGCTTCCGGGCCCGCTTCGGGGGCGAGCTGGTCCCGATCGGCCGGATGACGGCCGGGCCGGGCGTGCGGCGCGCCGACGGGACGCCGGTCCCGAGCGCCGGCTGGGATCACCTGCGCGGGGCGACGCAAAAAGAGCGCGACTCCGGTCGCGCCCCGTAAGACTCCCGCCGGCTAGCGGGGCCTAGGCTGCGCCGACGCGCTTGACGCGCTTGCTCCGCAGGCAGTTCGTGCAGACCCGCGCCGTCTTGTGGGTGCCGCGATCGTCGACCTTGACGGCCTGGAGGTTCGGCAGCCAGCGCCGCTTGGTTTTGTTCATCGCGTGGCTGACGTTGTTCCCGGCCATGGGACCCTTGCCGCACACATCACATCGCTTGGCCATAACAGGCGGATTGTATCAGACCGCGGTGCTCCGAACAAGGTCGCCGCGCTGCGTCTCGGGGCCGCAGGGCGCGAGCCGCCCCTCCCGGAACGCGACGAACGCTCCATGGCAGTCACCCAGCTCGACGGGCGGGCGTTCGAAAAGTTCGTCGCCGCCGGCACGTATTTTTTGCGGAAGTACCGGGGCGTGCTCGACGACCTCAACGTGTTCCCGGTCCCCGATGGGGATACGGGGTCGAACATGTTCCTGACTGCCAAAGCCGCCTTGACCGAGGCCTCCAAGGTCCGCACGGGCACGCTCGCGATCGTCGCCGCGGCTGCGGCAAAGGGCTCGCTGCTCGGCGCGCGCGGCAACAGCGGCGTGATCTTGTCCCAGATGCTGCGCGGCTTCGCGCACAGCGTGCGCCACCGGACCAGCATCGACACCTTCCAACTTTCTCTGGGGATGCGCGAGGCGGTCGGCGCCGCACGCGCGGCGCTCACCAAGCCGGTCGAGGGCACGATCCTCTCGGTCGCGAGCGCAGCCGCCGACGAGGCGTACCGGCTAGCGGTCCGCGAGCCCGACTTCTACCGCCTCGCCAACGCCGTGCTGCGCGCGGCGAACGCCGCGCTCGACCGCACCCCCGACCAGTTGCCCGCGCTCAAGGAAGCGGGGGTCGTCGATTCCGGCGGCGCCGGGTTTTGCTACTTCCTCGAAGGCGTGTTGCGCTTTCTCCCCGAGCAGACGATCCGCACCACGGCGTTCCCGCGCCGGCCGCTGCGCTCGGGCGTCTTCACCCGCCGGCAAGTCGTCGGCGACAACCATTTCTGCACCGAGTTCGTACTCGAAGATGCGCGCGTCGAGGCGCTGCCGTTACGCGACGAGCTCGAGCGGCATGGCGATTCGCTGCTGGTGATCGGCGGCGTGCCGACGCTCAAGGTGCACATCCATACGGCCGACCCCGACGGGGTGCGCGCGGTCGCCGCGCGGCACGGCAGCGTCACGCGCTGGAAGCGTGAAGACATGGCCGAGCAGCACAATCTGCTCGTGATCGACGCGCCGGCCAAAGCGGTCGGGATCGCCGCCGTCGCCGCCGGTGCCGGCTTCGACCGCATCGCGCGCGAACTGGGCGCCGACGTCACCATCCGCGTGCCCGCGGGCGCGAATCCATCGGTGCGCGACCTGCTCGTCGGCGTCAACGCCTGTTTGGCCAACACGGTGTACCTGTTGCCCAACGACGTCAACGTCGCGTTGGCCGCGCGCGAAGCCGGCGCGCTGTCGGCCAAACGCGTGATCGTCGTCCCCACCGCCGATCCCGTCGCCGGGCTGGCCGTGCTGCTGCGGCTGGGCGGCGTCGACGAGCCGCTCGGCCCCGACCAGCTGCAACCGACGCTCGACGCCGTGCGCAGCGCGTCCGTCTTCTTCGCCGGCAAGGATTCGAGCGCGGGCGGTGTCGCGATGAAGAAGGGTGCGCCGGCCGCGGCGATCGGAAAGCGGCTCCTCACCGGCGCGTCGCTCGAAGGGATCATCGCCGCCGCGGCCGCGGAGCTGGGGGCCGCGGAGGGCGGGTTGATCACGCTGTACTACGGGGGCGCGCAGAAAGAACGCGACGCGCAAAAGTACGCGGCGGTGCTCGGCGAACGCTTCGCCGATGTGGCGGTCGAGTATTATTACGGCGGTCAGGCCGGCGTCGAGTATTGGATGAGCGTTGAGCGCTAGCGCGACGGATGCGGCGCTGCCGGTCATCGCGGTCGACGCGATGGGGGGCGACAGTGCGCCCGACGAGATCGTCGCGGGCGCGGTCCTCGCGCATCGTGACCGGCTCGGGCGCATCGTGCTCGTCGGCGACCGAGCGCGGCTGGAACCGCTGCTGCACGGCCAGGCCGGGATCGAGATCGTACACTCGGCGGGCCAGGTGCCGATGGATGCGAGCGCGTCCCAAGCGGTGCGCAAGTCCGGCGGAACGTCGCTGGGCGATGCCGTCGATCTGGTGCGCGAGGGCCGTGCCGCCGCGGTCGTGTCGGCGGGCAACAGCGGCGCATTTCTCGCGATCGCGCTGATCCGCTTGCGCACCATCCCGGGGGTCGCGCGGCCGGCGATCGGCGCGGTGCTGCCCGGAAAGCACGGCCCCGTCGTGCTGTGCGACGCAGGTGCCAACGTCGATTGCCGGCCCGAGTGGCTCATGCAGTTCGGCGTAATGGGCGCCGCCTATGCCCGCGCCGGGCTCGGCGTCGCCGATCCGCGGGTAGGGATCGTGTCGGTCGGTGAAGAGCGCACGAAAGGCAACACGCAGTCGATGGAAGCCGCGGCGCTGCTCGAGCGCGCGCCGGTGCGCTTCATCGGCAACGTCGAGGGCAAAGACATCCTCCAAGACGTCGCCGACGTCGTGGTTGCCGACGGTTTCGTCGGCAACGTGATCTTGAAGACCGCCGAAGGCAGCGCGACCTATTTTCGCGACGTGATGCGCGAAGCGTACGAGGGCGCCGGTCCGATCGGAAAGTTGGGCGCGCTGTTCAGCCGGTCGGTGTTCGCCGACATCCGGGTGCGGCTCGACTACTCGACCTACGGCGGCGCGCCGCTTTTGGGCGTGCGCGGGAACTGCATCGTCGCGCACGGCCGTTCCGACCGGACGGCGATCCGTAACGCGATCCGCCAGGCCGCCGCCGTCGCCGGCGCGGACCTGGTCGGGTCGATCGGCGCGGCCATCGCGGCATGAGCGCTGTCGCGGTCGTGACCGACTCGACCTCGGACCTTGAGGCAGCCGACGCGCGGGCGCGCGGGATCGACGTCGTGCCGCTGTTCGTCAACTTCGGCGATACGCGCTTTCGGGACCAAGTCGACCTGTCGCGCGACGAGTTCTATCGCAAGCTCGCGAGCCTCAAAGTGCTGCCGACCACCTCGCAGCCGACTCCGGCGATGTTCGAGGACGCCTTTCGCCCGCACGTCCAAGCCGGTCGTCCGATCGTCTGCCTGACGATCATGGCCAGCGTGTCGGGGACGATCAACGCGGCCAATACCGCGGCGCAGTCGTTCGAAGGCGCCGAGATTCACGTGATCGACAGCGGTAGCGCCGCGGGCGGCCTCGCGCTGCTCGCGCAGCACGCCGCCGAGCTCGCGCAGTCCGGCGCCGATGTCGGCGCGGTCCTGGCCGCCGTGGAGCGCGATCGTGCGGTGCTGCGCGGTTGGGCGTCGATCCCGGATCTTTCGCATGCCGTGCGCACCGGTCGGGTCTCGCGCGCCCAAGCCTTCGTCGGCTCGCTGGTCAAGATCGTTCCGGTGCTGCGCGTAGAGAACGGCAAGATCGAGGAGCATGCCCGCGTGCGGACGTTTGCGCGGGCGATCGACTCGATGATCGACGCGGTCGCGCTCGAAGCCAACAAGGCCGACGGGGCGCGCATCTCGGTGATCCATTCCCACGCGACGGAAGAAGCGGCTCGCGTCGTGGCCAAGCTGCGCGAGAAGATCACGGCCACGGTGTTCTCGATGCAGGTGCTCGAGGCCGGCCCGGTGATCGGCACGCACGCCGGCCAAGGAGCGGTCGGGATCTTTGTCATCCCGGGATGAGCCCGGAGCTCGACACCGCTATCTTTGTCGTCGGCGTCGGGATTCCGATGCTTCTTGCTTATGGCTACGGCAACGCATTCTTCAGCGGCTGGCGCAGCCTGTCTACGCGTTACCGCGAACGATCGGCATTTGCCCTTGCCGCCGGGCTGCGTGGGCAGATCGCCAGGTTCGGCGGGAAGTGGGCTGCCAGCGAATACCCTCACTCGGTGACGATCGCCGTTGATGGCCTTGGATTGCACTTGGGCCAACGCGGAATTCTACGAATCGGTCATCCGCCGATCCTCATCCCATGGTCGAGCATCGATGCGGTTGGTCCGGTGAAGTGGTTCATCCGCACGTTCGACACCTATCGCGTCGATGGTCGGTATACAGTCGGCTTCCCTTCGGACTCGGCTGGGGCGCTGCTCATCGCGCCCTACGTCGAACGCCGCAGCGTCGAGGTGCGCAACGATCACTGAGCGGGCGGGCGTCTACGTTCATCTGCCGTTTTGTCCGTATATCTGTCCGTATTGCGACTTCGCGAAGTGGGCGTGGGACGATGCGCGGGCGGCGCGCTATTTCGACGCGCTGCGGGCTGAGATCGCGGCGGCGCCAAGCGTCGCGGCGCGGACGCTGTTTTTCGGCGGCGGGACGCCGTCGATGTATTCGCCCGAGATCATCGCGGCGCTGATCGACGATCTTCGCGCGCGTTTCGGGTTGCCCGATGACGCCGAGGTGTCGGTCGAGGCCAACCCCGATCCGTCGCTGGCCGGGCGACTCGATGGATTGCGGGCGGCCGGCGTCAACCGGCTCTCGATCGGCGTTCAGTCGTTCGAGCCGCACGAGCTGCGCGTCTTGGGGCGGCGGCACTCGCCGGCCGACGTCACGACGGCGGTGCGGGCGGCGCGTGGCGCGGGCTTCGCCAACGTCTCGGTCGACCTGATCTTCGGCGTGCCCGGCCAGACCGAAGACGGCTGGGCCGCGACGCTCGATGCCGCCGTCGCGCTCGACGTCGAGCACGTGTCGTGTTACGGGCTCACCATCGAAGAGGGCACGCCGTATGCCGCTTGGTTCGCGCGTGACCCCGGCGTCTTCGCCGACGACACACACGAGGCGCGGCTCTACGCGATCGCCATCGATCGGCTGCGCGTCGCCGGTTTCGAACAGTACGAGATCTCCAACTGGGCCAAGCCCGGGTTCCGCTGCCGCCACAACGCGGTCTACTGGGCCAACGAGCCGTACCTGGGGCTGGGGGTCGGGGCCGCGTCATACCTCGACGGCGTGCGCTCGACCCACACCCGCAACCTCGAGGTGTACTGCGATGCGGCACTAGGCAGGAGCGTGATCCCGGGCGAGAGCGAGCGGCTGGAAGGAGCCGCCCGGACCGGCGAGGCGATCATGCTGGCGCTGCGGACCGCCGAAGGAGTCGACGTGCGAGCGTTCCGCGAACGCTACGACATCGATGTTTTGGAACGATACAGCAAGGTGGTCGGCGAACTCGTGGCGGGCGGCATGCTCGACGCCGGGCCGGCATGGCTTCGCCTCACCGAACGCGGCCGGTTCGTAGCAAACGATGTCTGTGGTGCGTTCCTCGCCTGAACCCGGCCGCGGCGGCACGGTCGTCCTGCGCCTCGTTTTCGCCCTGATCTTCGGGGTGACCGGATTTCTGCTCGGTCAACAGGCCTATCTGCACCTCTTTTCGCTGCACGTCGACAGCCAGTTCTGGCAGCTCACCCTGTTGGTAGCCGCGCCGGTGGTCGGCGCGATCGTGGGCGTGATGGCGGTGCCGGTCGCGCAGATGCTCTTCGAGACCGAGCTGCACCAAGTGGAACGGGCGATCGACCGGCTCGCGCCGGGCGAGCTGGTCGGCGGCGCCATCGGGTTGGTGACGGGGCTGGTGATCGCGTTCCTCGTCAAGAGCATCCTGTTCGAGTTCGTCGCGTTCGCCGGACCGACCGGCGGCTACATCGCGATCGCGCTCTATCTGGTGCTGTCGATCTTCGCCGCCTTCCTCGGCGCGCGCGTCGGAGCGAAGCAGCGGGTGGCGCTCGGCCGCATCGCCACGCCGGCTGCGATGACGGGCGGCGGCGGCGAGCCGAAGATCCTCGACACGTCGGTCATCATCGACGGCCGTGTGCTCGGCATCGTGCGCAGCGGCTTTCTCGAGGGACCGCTGCTGCTTCCGCGCTTCGTGCTGCGCGAACTGCAGCTCATCGCCGACAGCGCCGACCCGTTGCGGCGCACGCGCGGACGGCGCGGGCTCGAGCTCCTTTCGGCGCTGCAAGAGACGACCGCGATCGAGATCGTGGAGCGCGATCCCGAGGATATCGCCCAAGTCGATGCCAAGCTGGTCCGGCTCGCACAGGAACGCGGGGCGAAGCTGGTCACCAACGACTTCAACCTCAACAAGGTCGCACAAGTGGAGGGCGTTACCGTTCTGAACATCAACGAGCTCGCCAACGCGGTCAAGCCGGTGCTTCTCCCGGGCGAGGAGTTGCGCGTGAGCGTCATCCGCGAAGGCCGCGAAGCGCATCAAGGCGTCGGCTATCTCGACGACGGCACGATGATCGTGATCGAGAACGGACGCCGGCTCATCGGCGAAACGGTCGACGTCGCGGTGACCAGCGCGCTGCAAACCAACGCCGGCCGCATGATCTTCGCCCGCCCGAAGGCACGGGCATAAGGCAGCATGGTGATGGACCGAGCACAGCAGCATCGTCCGCGTACCGGTGGTCGTTGCGAGGTCGGACCCGGGGGCCCCGCGCGCAGCGTGGGGGGCGCGCAGCGAGAGCGGAGCGCCGTGCAACCATGATCTGGGGCGCGATTGTTGTTGCGGCGGGGCACGGGGAGCGCTTCGGGCGGCCCAAGCAGCTCGTCGAGCTGGCCGGAAAGCCGATGGTCGCGTGGTCGGTCGAGGCCTTCGCGTCGATGGCGGAGATCTCCGAGCTGGTCATCGTGACCGAGCCGGAGTTCATCGAAGCGATGGAGTCGATCGCGCACGCCGCGGTGCAGCACGCTACGACGAGCGTGGTGCGCGGCGGACCCGACCGCCAGAGCAGCGTTCGACAAGGCCTCGACGCGCTCTCCAACGACGTCGCCGCGGTCCTCGTGCACGACGGTGCGCGCCCGCTGGTTCAGACGTCCGACGTTCGCAACGGGATGCGTCCGGTGCGCCCAGGCACCGCAGCGCTGCTGGCGAACCCGATCGTCGATACCGTGAAGGTCGCCGGCCCGGACGGTAAGGTGACGCGGACGCTCGACCGTTCGACGCTGTGGGCCGCACAGACGCCGCAATTCGCCACCGCGCGGGACCTGCGCCGCGCGCACGCCGAAGCGCTGCGCCACGGTCAACCGCCGGCGACCGACGACGCGGCGCTGCTCGAACGGGCCGGGCTCGACGTCATGATCGTCGAGAGCGCCTTCGCCAACTTCAAGGTCACGCTGCCCAACGATCTGGTGCGCGCCGAAGCGCTGCTGCGCGAGCGCGCGCCCGGCGGAGTCTCCGAGGAAGAGATCCTGGTCGTCGAGTGTTACGTCGATCGGCGTGCGGTCGACTCGGTGCTGCTCGAGCTCGAGGCGCGCGCGGCGCGGGTCGACGAGATCGAGCGCGATCTTCCCGGCGCCACGGTCATCCGCGCCTACGCGACCAACGCGGCGCTGCGCGGCTTCGGGACGCGGCTGCACGCGCTCGCCGGCGAGGATGCGCTCTACACCGCGCACCTTTCGCACTTGGCGCCGCGCAGCGCGGTGTAACGTGGCGTCGCCGCCGTTTCGGGTCGGTCATGGTTTCGACGCGCACCGCCTGGAGGCCGGACGTCCCTTCGTGCTGTGCGGCGTGCGCATCGAGCACGACGCCGGGCCGTTGGGACACAGCGATGGCGACGTGCTGACCCATGCGATCGCCGACGCGCTGCTCGGCGCGTGCGCGCTGGGCGATCTGGGCGCGCACTTCCCCGATACCGACCCGCAGTGGAAGGACGCTGAGTCGCTGCGTCTGTTGGCCGCGTGCCACGAGCTGGCGGTGCGTCACGGCTGGACGATCGCCAACGTCGACGCCACGGTCATCGTGCAGCTGCCGCGGTTGTCGCCGCACGTGCCGCTGATGCGGGACGCCCTCGCCGACGTGCTGGGGCTCGACGTCGCGCTGATCAGCGTGAAGGCCAAGACCTCCGAGGGGATGGGATACACCGGCGACGGTACGGGGATCGCCGCCCACGCGGTCGTCCTCGTGGAGTCGCTCGCCGCGCGCTAGCGCCGCGAGGCGCGCGGCTCGTTGGGATCGGGCCGGTCGTGGGCGCGGTCGGGACCGGCGCCGTCATCGTCGTCGTCGTCGCCGGGCGCATGTGCCGGCTCGGTGCGCTGGCGCGCAGTCCGCGGATCGGGCTCTTCGTCGGCCAGGGCATGAAACGGTGCGAACCAGATCATAGCGCCACGACCCCGATCTCGTCGCGCGGCAGATCGTCGGAGGCGACGATCTCGCGCAGCCGGCGGCGCGCGGTCAACTCGTCGTCGCGGGTTCGCGCAAGGTCGCATTCGGCTGCGGCTGCGGAGAGGTCGGCGACGAACCGCAGCGCGCCCAGGACGCTGCGAGCGTCCTCCATGGCATTCATGAGTCTAGGCTAACCGGCCGGCGGGCGCCCGCCATCCGGGACGGGTACTGAGGTTGGGCGGCTCCGGTACCGAGCTAGTGTGCCCGCCCGGCGGCCAGGATCGCCGCGAGCTCCTGGCGATTCGAGACGCCGAGCTTGCGATACGCGGCGGCCACATGGGTCTCGACGGTGCGCTCGGAGATCACCAGCTCGTCCGCGATCCCGCGCGCGGTCCGGCCGGCGACGAGCAATCCGACGATCTCGCGCTCGCGCGCCGTCAAGCCGGCGTCGCCGCGGCGGCGGCTCGGCGCGGGCGCCGTCTCCGTCAGGCGCCGGACCTCGCCAAGCGCGCCGGCGCGGCGCAGCAAGGCCAGCGCCTCGGCGACCCGACCGGCGAGTTCGAGGGCTTCAGCCTCTTCGATGAGCCAGCCGGCGCCGCGGAACGCCTCCGCCGCTGCGCGCGCGCACGCCGCGGCATCCTCGCGCCTGCGGCTGCCCAGATGCCGCCGCGCGTCGGCGAGCGCGAGCAGCCCGCGAGCACCGAGTGCACCCTCGCGCGCCGCGAGCAACGTGAGCGCCGCGCGGGCGCGATCGCGGTCGGCGGGCTCGCCGATGCGCGTGGCAGCGTTCAACACCCAATACGGCGCGTCGGGTCGAGCGACCACCGCGAGCGCGCGCCGCACGAACGCCGCCGCGTCCGCCGGACGGTGCTCGGCGATCGCGTCGAAGGCCAGCGCGCCGCCCAAGCCCGCAGAGCCCTGCTCGTCGGCGTCGGCGAGTGCGGACTCGAGCTCGCGTTCGGCGTCGGCTCGCTCAGCCGCGCGCTCTTCCCCGGCCAGCGTCGCGATGCGTAACGTCAGGGCCGTCACCCAGCGCCGCGAAATGGCGACGTCATGCGCGATCGAGCGGCTCAGCTTCAAGCGGCTGCGGGCCTCGGCGAGATCGCCGCCGACGAGCGCGGCGAGCGCGGCATTCTGCGCCAGCCACGCGACGGCGACCGGAAAGTTCTTGGTTCGCTCAGCGATGGTCAAGGCGTCGGCGTACAGCTGCCGCGCCGCCGCGACGGTCCCCGCGGCGAGCTCGACGTTGCCGTTGTTGTTGAGCATGCGCAGCAAGACGTTGTCGTCGCCTTGCTCGCGAGCGCCGGCGATCGCGAGCGCGAAGTGCGCGCGCGCCTGCGCGGCGTCCCCCATGAGGCCGTGCACGTATCCCAAGGTGCTGTGGTACAGCGTCACGAGGCGCGGCTCGGCGTCGCCGATCGCCGGCGCCGCCAGGCGCAGCTGCTCGAGCGCTTCTTCGAAGCGGCCGCGCGGGATGAGCAGTCCGGCCAGCATCACGAGCGCTTCGACGCGTGGCCCGGGCTCGGTCATCTCGGCGGCGAGGCGGCGCAGGTCGACGATGCTTTCGTCGTATCGTCCGAGCTCCCAGAGAACGCGCGCGCGCCGGATTGCCAGCGGCGCGATCTCAGGCCGGGCGGCAACGCCGCCGTCGCCGATCGCCGCGGTAAGCCAGCGCGTCGTGCGTTCGAGATCGCCGCCGGCGTAGAAGGCCTCGGCGGCTTTCCTCGCCAGACGTTCCAGGTCGGCGGCCAGGGTCGCGAACTCGATGCAGCGCTCGAAGTGCCGGCCCGCGTCGGCATAGGCGTACAATGCGAGCGCTTCATCGCCCGCGCGCTCACCCCACGCCAGAGCGTGCTCCGCGTCGCGTGCGCGGTAGGCGTGCTCGGCGATCGCCGCGACGTCGAGCACCGGCTCGCGCGCCAGCGCCGCCGCGACGCGGGCATGCAGCTCGCGCGTCTCGGCACGCAGCATCTCGCCGTAGACGACCTCGCGCGTAAGCGCGTGGCGAAACGCGAACGCGTCCCCGTCGTCGCTGCGCTGTTCGACGACGAGCTGCAGGTCGCGCGCGCGCCGCAGCGCTCGAAAGACCAGCGTCGCCTCGAGGCCCGCCAGGCTCATGAGGAAGCGCGCGCTGAAGCGCCGGCCGACCACGGCTGCGTGAACGAGGACGTCCCGCTCCTCGGGCGCGAGCGAGCCGAAGCGCTCGCGCACCGTCGCGCGGATGCTGGTCGGGACGAGCGCGCGCGCGTCGCCGTCACGGTCGATCCGTTCGAGCACGCCGCGCAGCAGCTCCTCGGCGAAAAGCGGGCGGCCGTCGGCGAGCTCCCGCAGCTCGGCCAGGGCGGTCGGCGAAAGCGTGCGCGCGGCGTCGCGCAAGATGCTGCGCAGCAGCCGTTCGATCTGTTCGCCGGCGAGCGGTTCCAGCGCGATGACGTGAGCCGCGTCGCGCTCGAGCGCGGCGATCGCCCCGGCCCGCACCGGGTCGGCATCGAGCACGTCGCTGCGGTAGGTCGCCACGAAGGTCACATGGTGCTGAGCGAAGCGCGGCGCGAGAAACCGCAGCACCTCGAGCGTCCCACCGTCGGCCCAGTGCACGTCCTCGAAGACGATCGCCAACCCGCCGGGCGAGTTGCGTGCGAACTCCTCGAGCTGTGCGGCGGTTTCGGAGTACCGCCGCCCCCGTTCGTCGGCGCCGTCGCCGCGCGGGCGCTGCTCGGCCAGGACGTGCGCGTGCGCACCCAACGCTTCGAGCGCCTCGACAAGTGTACCGTACGGTGCGTTCGCGTATTCGCGCGCCGTCGCGGTGACGACGCGGGCGCCGGCACGCTGCGCGGCGGCGGCGAACTCGCGGACCAGCCGGCTCTTGCCGATCCCCGCCTCACCGCACACGACGACGACCGACGAGCTGCGCGCTGCATCCGGCCGGAGGCAGGCCAGAAGCACGTCGAGCTCAGACGAGCGAGCGATCATCTCGCGGCAAACCAGGGCCGAGGATATCATCCGGTCGCACCGTTCGACAGGTGCAGGTCGGTCGCATGGTTTCCGCCCGCAGCCCCCGAACCGGCCGGGACCATGTTACTGCTCGAACGCAACCTAGGCACCGATCTCGACGAACTCTTAGGCGAGATTCTGGCCAGCGGAATGCCGCCCGGCCGACCGGTCGGCGAACCGCCACCCGGCGGCGGTGACACCGCGACCGAAGACGAGGAAGACGAAGCCGAGTAGATGACCTTCGGCGGAGGCGCGCTCCGCCGCGGGGCATGATCGCGAGGCCGATGGACTTGCTCGAGCCCGGGCGCGCGCTGCGGGTGCGCTTCGCGCCGTCCGCCGCGACGCTGCACGTCGGGAGCGCGCGCACCGCGCTCTTCAACTGGCTGCTCGCGCGAAAGACCGGCGGCCGGCTCGTTCTGCTCCTCGATGACACGCCCGGACGTG
This sequence comes from Vulcanimicrobiota bacterium, assembly GCA_003140215.1. Taxonomy (GTDB): domain Bacteria; phylum Vulcanimicrobiota; class Vulcanimicrobiia; order Vulcanimicrobiales; family Vulcanimicrobiaceae; genus Vulcanimicrobium; species Vulcanimicrobium beijerinckii. Next base: position 1,778,177 of record PLJL01000004.1, read on the forward strand.
CTGACGGCGACGGAGAGTCTGTGCTGCGCGATCTGCGCTGGCTCGGCCTGGACTGGGCCGAAGGCCCGGACGTCGGCGGTCCGCACGGACCGTACCGGCGCTCCGAGCGCCGAAGCCTATACGACGAGCACCTCGACCGGCTGTGGGCGGACGGGTCGGTGCGCGAATGTGGCCGTGCCGTATTCGTGCAGGACGGTGCGGTGTGGCTGGCTGGACCCGGCAGAGTCACCGTCGAGGACGCGATAAAGGGCACCGTGCACCTCTCGATCGACGGCAACGTCCAGCTGCGGACGGCGGCCGGCGAGTACAGTACCTACTTCATGGCGACGGTCGACCATGCGACGATGCACATCGACCTCGTTCTACGCGGCGACGAGCACCTCGACGACACGGCACGCGAAAAAGCGATCGCGCGCGCGCTCGGCTACGAGCCGCCACGATACGCGCATACCGGTCTCATCGTAGACGCCCAACACAAGCCGGCGAAGGACGACGAAGCGATGACCGTCGACCGGCTGCGCCGCGCGGGCTATCTGCCCGAGGCCGTGATCGAACATCTGGCGCTGCTCGGCTGGTCGCCGCCCGACGGACGCGAGACCTTCACGCTCGACGAGCTAGCGGGGTTGTTCTCATTCGAGCGCGTGGGCAGCTCGCCGTCCGTCTTCGACGAGGTGCGCCTGCGCGCGTTCAATGCGCGCGCGCTGCGCGCGCTCACGCGCGAACGCTACCACGCGTTGCTCGCCGAGTGGATGCAGCGGCACCGGTTGCTCGAAGATCCCGTCCCGGAAGCGGCGCACCGCTGGATCGAGAGTTTCCTCGACGCGTTCGGCGCCGAGGTGCACACGCTGGGCGAAGCGATCGAAGCGGTCGAAGCGTTACGCCAGGAAGCGGTCACGATCCCCGCGCTGGAACTCGAACGGCTGCGCAACCGCCAGGTGCTGTTCTTCCTCGACGCGGTCGCGCAGTACGTCGATGCTCAGCCGGAGCTGCGCGACCTGCCGCTCGCAGCCGACCTACCCGTCATCGCGGGCGAGTTCGGGATTGCGAAGGAGGACGCGTTCGGAGCGCTGCGCATGGCGCTGACGGGCAGCCACGACGGTCCGCCGCTGGCGCAGCTCTTTCCGCTGCTCGGCCACGACCGGATCATGATCCGCATCGGCGCGGTCAACTCGCACATCCTCCACGGCCGCGGCCTCGAGCCGATCAAGTACGGCCCCGGCGGCGTCCCGTTCGAAACGATCCAGCCGACGCCGCCCGGACGCGCGGCAACCGGCGCGGATGACGCGGGTTCGTAGAAGCATCGTGGCCGTCAAGGTGGTCGAGGACATGCTGGCGGACCTGCGCGCGCCGCTCGAGAACGATCCGGCCGCGAACGGGTGGCTCGAGGTCGTCCTGGCCTATCCCGGTTTCCACGCGCTCGTCGCGCACCGGCTCGTGCACGCGTTGTCCCGCGCGCACATTCCGGTGCTGCCGCGCGTCCTGTCGACGTTCGCCCGGTTTTTTACCGGGATCGAGATCGATCCCGGCGCGCGAATCGGACGCGGCGTGTTCATCGATCACGGGATGGGCGTCGTGATCGGGGAGACCGCCGAGATCGGAGACGGGTGCACGATCTACCAGGGCGTCACGCTGGGCGGAACGTCGCTCGCGCGCACCAAGCGCCATCCCACCCTGGGCCGCAACGTCACGGTCGGTTCCGGAGCCGCGGTCCTCGGTGCCATCACGATCGGGGACGGCGCGCGCATCGGCGCCAACTCGGTCGTCGTGAAAGACGTTCCGCCCAACGCCACCGTGGTCGGGATTCCGGGCCGCGTCGTCTTGCAGGACGGGAAGCCGGTCATCGGAACCGAGGCCCGGCCGCGCGTCAACATGCCGGATCCCAATGCGCCGCTCATCGCGGAGCTGTCGGGGCGCATCGCCACGTTGGAAGCACGCCTGGCGGAGATCGAGCGACGGGATGCCTCTTCGGCTCTATAACACGCGTACCCGGCGCGCCGAAACGTTCACGCCGCTGCAAGCCGGACACGCTCGCGTCTACGTGTGCGGCCTGACGCCGTCGGCCGAGGGGCACCTGGGCCACGCGCGTTCGTTCTTGTTCTTCGACGTGCTGCGACGATACCTCGAACATGCGCGCAACGGCTTGCGCGTGACCTACGTCAAGAACGTGACCGACATCGACGACCGAGCGATCGCCACGGCGCAGCGCGAAGGGACGACGTTCGATCAGGTGGTGAAGCGCTACTACGACTCATTTCGGGAATCGATGCGCGTCTTGAACGTGCGCGAGCCCGATGACGAACCCTACGCCACGCACTTCATCCCGCAGATCGTCGAAATGATCGCCGAGCTGATCGAGCGCGGCTACGCATATGCCAGCGAGGACGGCGTCTACTACGACGTTGCGAAGTTTCCCCGGTACGGCCAGCTGAGCGGTAAGAACGTCGACGAGCTGCTCGTCGGGGCGCGCGTCGCCGAGAACGAGCACAAGCGCGACCCGCTCGACTTCGCGCTGTGGAAGTTCGCCAAGCCCGGCGAGCCGTACTGGGACTCGCCGTGGGGCGCGGGACGCCCGGGCTGGCACATCGAGTGCAGCGCGATGTCGCGTGCCCTGCTCGGCGTCCCGTTCGACATTCACGGCGGCGGGTACGATTTGATCTTCCCGCACCACGAGAACGAGATCGCCCAGAGCGAGGTGCTCATGGACGCCCCGCCGATGGCGGAGGTGTGGGTTCACGGCGGGCTGCTCAACTTCGACGGGCGCAAGATGTCGAAGTCGCTGGGCAACTTCGAGCCGCTCTCAGAGTTGCTCAAACGCCACGACCCGCTGGCGATCCGGCTGCTGTTTCTCCAGACCGGTTACCGCAAGCCGATGAACTTCACCGAAGATTCGATCGGCGCGGCAAAAATGGCGCTCGACAAGTCGGTGGCAGCGTATCGCCAGCTACGAGGGATGGAGCCTGCCACGATTGGTGGTCGTTATCCCAAGATGGCACTCACGGAGGGCAAACGCCGGTTCTTCGATGCGCTCGACGATGATATGAATACCGCCGGCGCGCTCGGCGCAATTTTCGAGCATGTCATCGGCGGCACTCGCGGGCTTGTCGAGAGCGGTGTCGGAGACGAGGCCGCCAACTTTCTCGAAGACGCATACTCGATCTTTGGGATAGCGCCAGCGCTGCTCCGCCCGCAAACCGTAGAGATGGCATCAGCGCTCTCATTTGACGGCGACTTGGTGGTAACCGTTAATCGCTATGTAGACCGTTTTTGGCCGCCGGAACGACAATCCGAGATACTTCATTCTCTGCACGAGAAGATCGGCGACGTTATCGAGGCCAGCGGGCAACCCCTTGGCGGTTTCATTCAGAAGGCGATTGATGCCCGGGCAGAGGCGCGCAAGAACAAGGACTTCGCGCTGGGCGACCGCTTGCGCGACGCGCTGGCCGCCGAAGGGATCGCGCTCAAGGATTCCAAGGACGGGACCACGTGGATCGTCACCGGCACGTAGGCGCCGGACTGCCGCCGGGCGAGCGGCGCGCGCCGCGGATCGATCTGGACGACGTCGTCTACGGCGTACACGCGGTCGACGAGATGCTCGTCGCCGGCGAGCCGTTGCGCCGGATCCACGTCGGAGACGATCGCAAGCGCGACCCGGCGCTGCGCAACGTGCTCGAGCGGGCGCGCAGCGCGAACGTCCCCGTGCGCTTCGAGAGTCGCGCCTTCTTCGCATCGTTCCCCTACAAGGCGCACCAGGGCGTCGTCGCGTTCGGCGAGCCGTTCGCCTACCTCAGCCTCGACGAGGCGATCGCGCTGCGGCCCCGCGACCGCCGCGCGCTCTTCGTCGTGCTCGACCACGTCACCGATCCGCACAACATGGGCGCGATCATTCGCAGCGCGGAGTGCGCGGGAGCCACGGCGGTCGTCATCCCCGACCGGCGCAGCGCCGGGGTCAACCCGACCGTCCGCAAGTCGTCGGCCGGCGCGACGGCGTACGTTCCGGTGGCCCGCGTAGCCAACGTCGCGCAGGCGGTCCGGACCCTCAAGAAGGCCGGGATGTGGGTCTTCGGGGCGGCGCCGGGCCCCCGGGCCCAGGCCTACACCGCGGTCGACCTGCGGGGCGACGTGGCGCTGGTGATCGGCGCCGAGGGCCCCGGCATCGGGCCGCTGGTCCAGCGCGAGTGCGACGTACTCGTCGCCATCCCGCTGGCCGGACGAATCGAGTCGCTCAATGCCTCGGTCGCGGCCGGGATTTTGCTGTTCGAGGCGGTTCGCCAGCGCGGCGAAGCAGGCGAACCCCCGGCGGCGAGTGCGTCGGTTGTCCTTGACCCGGAAGAAGGACCCTCCTATACTTAGACGGTTCGGGCACGGCCCTGACGGGCTCCGGCCCGCGTTTTCGTGCTCGACGGTTGCCCCTAAGGTAGGTTTACGTGGCCCTCACCCAGCCCGTCGCCGAGGCCCTCGACTATCACGAGCGGCCGGACGAGGACCTCGTCTCAGCGGCGAAATCCGGCGACAACCTCGCGATGGAGTTCCTGCTCAACAAGTACAAGAACTTCGTACGGATCAAGGCGAAAAGCTATTTCCTCATCGGCGCCGACCGTGAGGACATCATCCAAGAAGGGATGATCGGACTCTACAAGGCCGTCCGGGACTTCAAGGCCGACAAGCTTTCGAGCTTTCGGGCCTTCGCCGAGTTGTGCATCACCCGCCAAATCATCACCGCGATCAAGACGGCGACCCGCCAGAAGCACATCCCGCTCAACCAGTACATCTCGCTGAACAAGCCGATCTACGACGAAGACAGCGAGCGCACGCTCCTCGACGTGATGCCGTCCCAGAAGACCTCCGATCCCGAAGAGCTCGTGATCAATCAAGAGGTCTCCGAAGACATCAAGGCGCGCATCCAGGAGAACCTGTCGGACCTCGAGTCACAGGTGCTGCTGTCGTACCTGGAAGGCAAGTCGTATCAAGAGATGGCGCGCGACCTCAACCGGCACGTGAAATCGATCGACAACGCGCTCCAGCGCGTGAAGCGCAAGATCGAGAAGAACCTGGCCGAGATCGAGCTCCCTTGAAAGGACATAGGGACGCGTAGCTGATCCGTCAGCCGACGTCTTCGAGGAGACCGACGGAAAACGATGAGGCCCCGCTGGCGCGGGGCCTACTTTGTATTACGCGGGGCCTACTTCGTATTGCGCGGGGGCCACTTCGTGTGCGGGTCTTCTCGTGTACGGATTGAAGACGGCGCGGATGTCGTTGCCGCGCGCGCTCGCTGCCGTCACGCTGCTCGTCGCGATCCTGCTCGGGGCGATCGTGCTGCACGACCGGATCTTTCCGAAGCCGCTGCTGACCGCGGCAAACGACTTCACGACGTTCTACTGCGCCGGAACCGTGGTGCGCGAGCGGGGCGATCCGTACCGGGTTGAGCCGCTGCGGGCGTGCGAGCAGCGGCTCGGCGAGTTCAGCGGGCCGCGCGACACCGCGTGGGAGGTCGTACCGGCCCCGTTTCCAGGCTATGTGATGGCCTTGTACGCAGCCATGTCGGTGCCGCCGTTCCAGGCGGCGCACGTGGCGTGGCTGGGGTTGCTGCTCTTCGGCGTGGGGGTGACGGCGTTGGCGCTGGCGCGCCTGACCGCTTTCCCGCTGCCGGCGGTCCTGGCGATCGTCGCGGTGCTGATCGGCTTTTGGGACCTCGGCTTGGCGGAGCCCACCCCGATCGTCGCGGCGCTGTTGGCGACGGCGGCGCTGTGCGCGTCGCGCGGAGCCTGGCGCGCGGCCGGAATCCTCGTCGCGCTGGCGATGATCATGCCGCAGTTCGCGCTGCCCGCATTCCTCGCGCTCCTGGTGTACGCTCCGCGATCGCGCCCGGCCCTGTTGCTTACGTCGGCCGCACTGGGCGTGGTCTCGTTCGTGACCTTGGGCGTCGCGACCAACGTCGAGTATTTCGTGCGCACGCTGCCTGCGCAGACCCGCGCCGAGGTGTTCTTCATGTATCAATACAGCTTGACGCACCTGCTCGCGCTCGCCGGAACCCCGGTTTCCGCAGCGATCCTGATCGGCCAGCTTTCCTACCTCGTGCTGCTCGGCGCCGGCGTGTGGGCCAGCGCTCGGCTCGCGCGCATCAGCGGCGAGCCGGCTTGTCTCGTGCTGGTACCGGCCGCCGTGGCATCGGTCGGCGGCGCATACGCGCACAGCGTGCAGATCCTCTCGGGCGTCGGCGCGGCGTTGCTGGTCGCTTCGCTTCGATCGGTTCCACGCGCGCTCGCGGTGATTCCGTTGCTGCTCTACTGCGTGTTGTGGGCCGGCGAAGCGACGTGGCGCGGACTTCTCGTCGCGACGTCGGTCAGCGCGCTCGCCGCGTTGTGGCTGGCGTCAGGCCGCATCACGACCGTCCCAGCCCGACGACGCGCCGCAGCGGTGCTGGGCGCTCTCGTGTTGGCGGCGGCGTTTACGGCGTTGAGCCGGTTACCGGTGCCGCGCTCGCAGGCGAGCATCGCCGCGGCCGCGCCGCCCGCGATCGGTCCAGACGACCAGGCCAGCCGGATCTTTCAATATCGCACGGAGATCCTGAGCGAGCTCGATCCGCGGGTCGAGTTCCAGAAGGTGCCGCTCGTCCTGGGGGTCCTGTTGATCGTGGTGTGCGCGTTCGCCGCGCGGCCGGCGGATCAGGTGCGGGCGGGTGCGGCCGTCGGAGCGAGCTCACGCACGATCGTCTCATAGATCAGCTCGCGATCCTCGAGTGGGTCGAACACCAGACATTTCTGCTCGCCGCCGCGGCCGATCGGATCGATGAGGATCGTGACGCGGCCGATCGCGCAGACGTCGAGGCAGGTCGTTCCGGTAGCGCGCACCGCACCCCAATGCCCGTCGGCTTTGAGGCGGTCCTTGAGCCACTCGCGCAGTTTGAGGCGCTCGTCGCCGGCATGTTGCGGAAAATCTTCGGGGAAGCGGACGTTGAGGCACTTCTCGCACACGAGTGCGAGCCCGCCGTCGCGGCGCCACTGCGGCCTGACCTCCATCGCTTCGCTCACGTCGGCCTATGATCGCCGGCGGAGTCCTCAAGGTTCCAAAAAGGTATGCAAGCTCGCTCTTCCGCTGATCTCCGAAGTCAGGTAAGGGCGAAAACTCGACCCGTTGGTTGTGGCGCGAGCGGTTTTCGAGCTCATCTAGGGGCAGACGTGAGCTGTACGAACGAGAGTCCGTAACCTTTCCGCGGGCAACTCGCCCGCGTCCCCGGTTTGCGCCCTTGTAGGTCCGCGTCAGCGAGTGGCAGTTCGGGCAAAGGACGATGAGATTCTCCGGCGCGTCATTGGTCCAATCGCCGTCGATGTGCTCGATCTCGAGCGGCAGGCTGCCCGTGTAGGGGTTCCGCTCACCCCAGCCACACCGTTTGCAACGGCCGTCGGCAAGCGCAATGAGGTGCTTTCGCAAGACGTCCAGCATCGTCGGACGCGCTGGCAGTGCGTTCTTCTGCCAAAGTGCGATAATGCGCGCGCGATAGTGGCTGTGACGACAACTCTGCGAACAGTAGCGCAGAGAATTTGTCTTGATCGCGCGTCCGCACGCATTCGCGCAGCTCCGTTGTATTGTCGCGACAGGATCCATGCTCGAACCATAGGCGACAACGATGCCAGCATATTGGCACGGCGCGGCTTTGCCCGAATTTGAGCCGCTCCGCACCCGTTTTCGGACACGGAGCAGACAATCCGGGCAGCGGCGCCGGCGACGATTCAGCCTCTGAACACCTCCAAAGGGTCAGCACGGAGCATTACCGAGAGGTCAAGTCCAAGGACTTTCGCGGCATGAATGATGCAGCATATGTTGTGGCAGAGGTCCCCTCGTTGCGCGTCGCCGCTTTCAGAAGATCAAGGCCGATTTGGAAGCCTTTGCGGACAGCATCCTGGGCGAGATGGAAGGCGAGGTCAAAAAGCGTATCGGACAAGTCCTACAACTAGCCAATAGCGCGAGCGTGAACGATCGCCGCAAGTTGTTCTGGGAGTCGCTCGGCATGGAGCCGAGCGCTCAGGAGTTGAAGGCCCTGGAGCATCGCGATACCATGAGTCACCTCGGCTACATTCCCTTCCCGCACGGGCGCGACGGCGCGTGGAATCGACTCATTCGTGAGAAGAGTTTGCTGCGGACGCTCGTGAATCGGGTCATTTTCCGGCTGCTGGGTTACGAGGGGAATGTCCTGAACTACGTCAACGGTGATGACGTCACGGTGTCTGGCACGCGCGTACGCAGGCGACGTAGAGCACGGAGCGCGTCGGCCAAAACGCCTGTGAAGGCAAAACGACGGCGATAGACGACGACTTCCATCTGCAAGCCGGCTGTGCGAAGATCCCGGCTCGGGCCGCGGTTCCCAGTGCTCCGTTGGAGCGAGGCGATTACGGCCGCTCTAGGCTCCCGCGATAGTGGGTAGAATTCGGTTCGCGCTGGAACCAATACGCTGCGTCCGTGGCCTCCTTCGCGAACTCGGCCCCATCTTCGGCGTCGATGGTTTATGGCGGCGCGGTCGGATCCATGAGAACGCTATGGTGAACGATGGCGCCATCGCGGCCGCCAATGTGCGCGACGTGCCGATCGCCGAGCGCGCGCGCATGACATTAGACTGCATGAGGGCGCGCACGCCGCTGATCTATGGCGGTCGCCTCGAAGTCGACGACCTCACCGGCGAACCGGACCTGCTCCGGCTCGAAGGCGGGGGCCGCTTCAAGAAGGCCGGTTCCCATCGCGAAGTCGCGACGTACGGGTCGCGTTTCAGCTATTAGCGTTCGCGAGCTACCTGATCACGCAGGTAGAGCGAATCGCGGGCGCCGGAGCCGAAAACTAGTCACCAAACCGGACGCCTTCCGGCGCAAGCTAGTGCTGCGGCGCGACGACGACCCTCGTGCGAAACGCCTTGTCGTCGATCGTTCGCTCGTTCGTAAGGTCCTTCTCGATACTTGCCGCCTCGCGCATCGCTTGCTTTGGATCGTAGATAAAAAAAATCAAAAGATCGCATTCATGGGACCGGCCATAACGCTCGATTTTCGAGGCGATGTCCTTTGACATCGTGCTATTCCAATGCGATTCGGACTTAAATACCTTCAGTTCGATATAGATTTTCTTGCCCCTCACCGCGAAGTCAATGCGTCCGGACGACGACGCGACCTTCGGTAGCGGATCCTCGTGGATCAGATCGGGGAACTCCATGCGAAGAAATGCACGAAGCAAGTCTTGCAAGTCGAACTCGTCGTTCACTTCGAGCGTCTTGCGTCCGTCGTACCGGTGCTCTGGAGCAATCTCCCGAATGCCGCGAGGAGTCGCACGAAAGATGCGAACGAGACGTTCTTCAACGTCCTTCAACGTCGGGACAGGAGGCGTCGTTGTAACCGTTTCGGGTGCGGCATTCGTCGGCGTCGGAGTGGATGGCGCGGCATGGCCGATAAGTGGGACTGCAGTTGGGTCCGTGGATACGGTTACGGTGAGACCTTCAGGCGCGAGAGCCTCATTCAGCACCGTGACGGCTTGCTTATGCGTCGCATCATCGTCGTACGCTATACGCGATGCCAGTCGCTCGATGACGCGACTCTGGTCATGCCGTGACAGGCTCAACAGCGCATCGAGCGCCCAATCGTCACGACTCGTTTTGTCGTGTATCAAGTGCGGGAACCCGGGATCAGTGAAGGACGTCGTGAGATCGGGGCCTGTTCGATAGACCGGATACTTCGTTTTGTCCGTGCCCGTGATCATCCCAGCAATGCGCCTGAGCGTTTCGACCTTGAGATGACCCGGCTCTTCACGAAGCCGAGCACGGCGTTCGATGCTGGTCCTAATCTCATCAAGAATGCATAGGGCGGCCGCCTTTCCGGTCGGCCAATCCGGTATTGAGCGACCCTTCTGCGCTGCTACGCTATGCGTCAACGGGTCGACTTGATCATTGAACCGCCGCATCATTTCGGACCACTCGACCGGCAGCGCCGATCGCAGAAGCAAGTCCACTTCGCGGACCAGTCCCCCGGGGACTCTCGTGTCCGCCTTTGACAGACGAGTCCGAATGTCGCTCAACTCCTCAAGTACCGTCACAACGCGGTGATCTATGGCTACTTGTCGCGATTCTCCCTCCCTCGCCAATCGACGGCGAGAGACATTAGGGCATCGCGCGACGGCCGTCGTCCGACCCCCACACCGCTGAGGCGGCGGGCTCGGAGTTATCGCCGTAAACGCCACGGATCGCGTTTGCGCCCGACGAGCCCATCGACGTCGCCGGTCGTTCGCAAGCGCCAATCTTCTCGGGTCCCCCTCGGAGTGCTTGACGGCGGCCCTGTTCAGAACGACGGCGGAGGCGGAGGGCGGAACCGCGGCGTCGGATATGTGGCGATCGCGCAAACAGTCTGGCCCGAAAGGCGGAAGCTGTCGGAATCGAACGGCCCGCCGACGATCGTCTCGAAGTCGCGTCGGCGCGTTGTCCCGTAACACACCAGAAACGCCGGCTGATGATCCGCGAGAAGGTCCCGCATGCGCTCGATGCGCTTCGGCATGTATCGTTCGCGCGGCGAGTCAACCCCCAGGTTCGCTGCGGCATATGCCGACAGTTCGAGCACCTCCTCGTCTCCGGCGCCGGCGGCGAAGCGGTCGCGCTGATACGCAAGGCACGACGCGTCGTCCGTAGGCTCACTCTTGAACGCGACACCGTGCGGATCAGCGGGATCCAGGTCGTCTGCCCTTTCGACGCGGGGCTGAATTAGCGCGCGTGGTCCGGATCGCCCGCCTCCATGCGTCCGTCGATTACTTCGGCTCCGTCGAAGCGGTCCGCCCATAGCGCCACAATCGGAACGCTCCGTTCCGCCCGGTTCGAGCCCGCAGAACCAATGCTGCGAGCTGAGATTACCAATCCCGAGCCACCGTCGCCCGATCGCCTCGTACGCGGACTCGGCCAAGTGCGGGTTCCCGTCTGCCACGCGACCTCTCTACAATCGGCGCCGCAAACACATCGTCGCGGTAGAACTTGTAGCGCGACCGGAGCTTCCATCGCCGGCGGTCGGATGTCCGCTCTGCACGTACCGATCGATGTTAATCGCGTAGCTCTAGCGGTCAGATCCGCCCCCATCCGCCGCCGGCGGTCACATATTGTAGCTACGAGACACGACCGTCATGATTCGCAGGATCGCGTCGAGATGGCCGGTATCGCTTGTTTCGGGGGCATTTAATGCGGTAAGTTCCGCCGTGATGCGTTCAGGCTCCGGGTAGAACTCGCGCGCGTTCTCAGTCACTCGACGCCACAACTCGGCGGCGACATGCCCGGTAGCCCCGACCGGAATTGGGACCGCGCCGACCTCGTGCGCGAGGTCGAATTCCTCGAACATGCCGTTGGAGGGGACTGTCTCGCCTGTGGCGCGGTCACGCTTGTTGCCCGCCACGTAAATGACGAATCCCGCACGCTGTAGCATATCGGTCCGGTAGGCGGTCCAGAATTCACGAAGTCCAACGCCGCCGCCCGGCGGGCGTTGAGGAAAGGGACGTAGGATCGCGCGATCACCGACGTCGCGCGCGCGTCCATCAAAGCCTGCTTGAAAGAACCCTTGAACGACGTCTTGTCCGATACCAAGCCCGAGACCCGAAATCAAACACTTGTTCGTTTCGGCGAGCTTCGCGCCCAGTGCTTGCGAGAACATCGCCAGGCGCTCTTCACCGAACGGCGCGAAGTCGTGAGCCGCGCCTGATACAAACACGTAATTACGTCCGCTCGACTTTACCAGTGATGACACAAGGGGTGCGATGTCTGCGTACTCATCTACCAGCACGACGTGGATCCCGAATCGCTTCAGATCGTCGATCTGAAGCTGGGTGCTACGCCACGCGAACTTCGCGTCCGCGGCTCTTACCGGATCGTCAATACCTTCATGTCCCACGGGACGTCGAAAGATCGCAAAATGCTCCCCCTGGTGTTGCCCGATGAGCAGGCGCATCCGAGCGAGAACATGTCCTATGTTCGGATCGCTGAAACTAAAGCCGATAAAAAGAAACGTACGATTGAGAAGGGAAGCCTGCAACGCTGTCATGAACGCTTGGCCCCGCGGCTCTACGTGGTACCGCTCGTAGTCGTCGCGCGTTAGAACCGCTTCGTCCGGCGCGCGGGCATCGCCGTGCATTTTGTACACCGTGACGTCACGCTGTCTCTTATGCGACGCCAGTGTCGCGACGGTTGTCTTGACGTCCGGTCGGCGTCCAACAGCTTCGTACGCGTCCTCGATGATCCTATCGTAATTCGTCGTCCAAAGCTCGTCGATCGGTAGCCGCACCATGTGATCGTGTAGCGGAGTGTGCTCTGCGCGCCGGTCAAACTCCTCGACGATCAGTTCGTTGATGGCGTGCCGGCCGCCACGGTGGTTGACATGATATTGGGCGAGCGTCAACAGGTCGGAGCGATCGACGTCGAGGTCGAGTTCGGCGGCGATGTCGCGCATGAGGTCGGTCCAACTCACAAACCCCGCCGGGATGGAAGCGCCTGCGCCAAGAAACAGCGCTGCGCGCCCCTCGTCCATGGCACGCGTATATTCGAGGATGAACTGCGCGCGTGAGAAGCCCGGCATCCGCAAGGTATTTGCCTCGCTGGCGGATTGCTCACTGCTCATAAACGCTCAGATTCCCCGAAGAACGTTCCCGGCCGACCGCATTGCAAGCCACACCGATAGCAACGTATCGTTCGGCTTCACAACGAAGCGAACAGGCTTGCCCGGCGGCTTTTGCACTTCAACCGTCGGGTAAAGTGCAAGGTATTCGCTGCCTCGATAGGCGCCCTCCACTTTCACAACCGGAAGCACCGCGACATGCTCGCGCATCCCATCAAAGTATCCGAGTTCCCACGGCATCCATCGCGACGCGCTTGAACTAGCGGAATGCAGATAGATTAGTGATCTGCATGCGCTCATACGGCCGCGGAGCTTTTCCGCGGTGGCGGCATTAACGGCGCCTCTGTCCATCTGCGGGTCGTCGATCCAGTCAACGTATACGGAATGCCCAGCCTCGCTGAGAAAAGCCACCACGCCGGCTACAATCACCTGATCAGTTATAGAATGGCTAAGGAATACGTCCCACGACGTACGCGTACCGATGCTTTCGCGCAAGATCTGACCGGCCGACTTCGTGAACGAGGTCGCCTTCGCACGCACTTCGCTCTCCAATAGGAACGCCACCGACTAGCGCCCCGCGTATTTCGCCGCGTCCTCAACCCACGAGGAGAAGTTCCTGTGGCCGTCCGAAGCAACCCAGTCATAGCGCTTATAGAATGCCGACAGCTTTCCCGACTTCGCGGTTACGAGGGCGCTCGGAAACTTCGCCGCGCTGATGTTCATGTGGGCCTTCCAGGCTTTTGAACCGAAATCGTAGACGTGCGTCGTTGCAGTCTTGCCGTCGCCCGACAATGTAAGCATCATGCAATCCAAAGGGTCGGGTCCCTGGACAGATGGCTTCTGACTTTGGTCTCGAACCGAATGGATGTCGAGCGAAATGAGGCCATTGCCGCGTTCGAGACTGCGAGCGATCTCGTAGCGGACCCATCTGCGCGAATATGTTTCGGCACCGGCAAGAATAGCCGTGACCGTGCTTCCGTCGAGTTGCCCCTCGATCAACTTCTGCAAGGCCGCCTCACCTGCGGTTTTGGTTCTCTCCCACAATGAGTGCTCGATGAACCCGGCCTCGTCCACGCTTTTGAACTCGCCCGAATTGCGGATGTTGGAAGCTCGCCAAATATCGTTTTGGTAGTGGAAGCTAAAGAATACGCGCCGCGCCATAAGTGCCCGCTCCCTTATTGCGATTGAGTTTGAACACCAGCGATTCCGAACGCATGTTCGATTCCCCTGCGCTGACTGCACGTGGCAGGTTGGCCAGCAGAGCAAGTATCGGTCGCCGCCCACTCGCGCTTGCCGGTGGTCGGAATACGCAACCTGATAGGCGTGGGGGCCGCTCTCTGAATCCCGGTCGCCTCTTTGTCCAATGCCCGCCAATGCCCGCCATCTTCGTGGTCGCAACGGAGAACAAGGCTATCGTGCGTGAGGTGCTAGTTGTCCGTCGGTGGGGGAGCGCCGCGTCAGAGGATCGCCCCCGACGCATTGTAGAAACTGCGGCGCCCGTTCGGGCGACCCTATTCCCAACGGCTCAATCGCGGTCAACCTCGCGGATCCGCTCCTTCGCAGGTCCGCGCAGCGATCGTCGCCGTCAGCAAGGACGCGAAGTGTTAGGCCGCGATCGCAACCTTTTGGGGCACGCCGTCCGGTCCGACGCCATTCCGATCTCGTTGTCTACGCGCCGCTGAGCCGGCACCTAGACGACCGGAACCTGCGCCTGGAAGATCTGCTCCTCAGTAGCGCCTTCCGAGGGGTCTTTCGCACTTCGCGGTTCGTGCAAAGCGCGCGCGCTGCGCCCGCCATACGAGGGTCAGGCCAGCGTGAGCGCGTGCGGCGAGGCGGCTCGGCGTCGTTCGCTTTCCGCGACTTCGAGCCGAATTATGTCGTCGCGCAGTCCCAATCGACCGAGCACCCAGAAGCCCAGCCCGATCATCTGCTCCTGTTCGTAGCCGCGGAAGAACGTATGCGAGAACGGCATCGCCAGCATGTCGGTCATGCAGACGGCGAGTGACGCGATCTCGTGGCGCTGCGTGCGCCCGATGTAGCGTAGGACCGCGCTCGGGAACCGCTCCGCATACGTGGAGACTTTCGCTGGATCGACGTCGAGTCCCGTATGGCGACGGTGGCATGACCGTCCTGTGGCCCCGATGGGTCGGCGGAACGGAAGGGACGAGGTTGCGGTCGAGACGACCGACGCCAACGGCAGCCGCCGCGACGTGGTGCGCGCTCACGCCGATCAAGTGCGCGGGCTCGCTCCCCTCGCTTCAGAGCCGGCTAGTGGCTTGATCCTCTTGCAGGGCGAACGCGTTCTCGCGAAGGTGTCCCGTCCGGCTCCCTTCGCCGAGGTTGAGGGATACAATATCTGGGAGTCGATCCACGACGTGCCCGAGGGCACGAAGACGGCCATGTGCCGCGCGTACGCGGCCGACCTCTCCGGCGGACCGGCCATGGGATATACAACGCCAGCGCCGGTCGAGACGCTGACTGCAATCCGGGACGTCGTCGCGAACGTCGCCCGCACTCGCGACACGGTCTGACGAGGCGAAAACCGGCGGAGCCGCGTGCGCCGAGCAGATTCGTCCCGCTCGCGCTCGTCTCGCAAAAGCGACGATCGACGTGCCGTTGCAGCACGATTTCGTGCAAAGCGGTCACGACCGTGACAAATTGGTGCCAGTCAGCAACCGGACAATGCAGCACGGCGACGCTGAGGCACTGAGGCAGTGAGGCACTGAGGGAACTTTCCCCGAGTTGAGCATCTCCGTGCCCGTTTCCGGGAGCGATTCGAAAATCCGGGCAAGAACCGGCGATCCTGGAGCTAGCCCTTGAACACCACTAACAGTCGCCGCGATGCGCATCGCCGACGGCTACGGCAACCGGCGCAGCGGCCCATCGCCTCGAACCGGCACGACCACGTCGATTGTAACCGCGCCAGGAACGCTCTTTCGGCCCGCACCGGCGCTTGCGCGCAGTCCAAAGCGCACGTGCCAGGTCCCCTCGGGCAACATCTGGTCGTCGCCGCCCTTGACGAGTTCGACGAGGTCGAATCGATTGAGCCGGCTCCGCTCATCTTTCGTCAACTCCGTCTTGGCTCGGTCGGTCGCCTCTCGCGCGCTGCTTACGGCCGGAACGCGTTGGATGGGTATTGCGATCAGGGTAAAAAAGAGGGCAGCGCCCAATGCCAGAGCGCCGGTAACGAACGTGCCTGCGTGGATCGCACCTTCGTTGCTAAATCCCGGCTCGTCGAGGTCGTAGTCCTGATCGCGGAGCTTGATCGGGATCCGCGACCGAACCATCACGCCGCTTACGATGGAGACTGCGAGCAAGACCCAGCTAGCGATGAGACAGATTCGAGGCAATAGCCAGAGATGCGATGAAGCGGCGGTGAGGAGCCCGACGCTGAAAACGAGAGCGCCTGTTGCAAGGCTCAGTGTGATCGCAGCGAGAGCTCCGGCATCGGTAAGCGCTTCTCTCGCCGGCGCGCTTGGAATGGGCTTTGCGCGAGGTGCCGTCAATGAGCTCATTTCGAGCCGCCGCCGTTAGCACCACCACAAATGCGTCTTGCGATCGCAGAAAAAGAGCACGAAGTGCTCAACGTCCGCTTTGGAAATGAAAGCGTGGCCTTTCTTGCGTGCTGCACGAAAAACGGCCGCTATGGCACGTCGAGCGTCAGCTTCCGTAACCCGCTCGTTCGAGATATCCTCGCCAGCGCCGTTCTGCCTTGCTACGAGTTCGAGGTAGGATTGGGCATCCTCGGCAACCGTCGCGCCTTCTGCCGCCTGTAAGCGTTGCGATTCATCTCTGATCGTCTCTCCGAGATTGAATCCCACTGGAGTGGCAGCACCCATTTCAACGCCCCTTCAAATTGGCTTCAAACTGGATCGCCCACGCCCGAGGTATCGCGAAGCCCGACCCGCGAAAGCGTTCCAGCTGTATGAGTTAGCGCCACCGTCGACGCTGTACACAGCGCTGGTTTCGAATCTGGATGCGGTCGCCCTGCTCAGCGGCACGAGCTCCACGTAGCCCGGCGGCCGCCGGCGATCATGGGAGTCAGGTTGGCCGAGCCGATCCGCGTCCCGTTCATAGTTTATCATCACTTGGAGGCGTCTTCGTGCGAAGTCCACCACTTCCAGAACACGAGGCCGTAGGGACGGAGGCCCGCAGCGGCTTAGCCAGCGGCGGTACAGGATGAAAGAGCGCTCTCGTGTGCCAACAGGTCTGCGGGCTCGACGGGGGCCGTGAGTGTAGGATCGAGGTTCCGCAGTGACAAGACGCCGCAAACAACCCGGGATCATAGTTCCGCCGTCGTTTGAGCGCCCTCAACCCCGATTGCGGAAGATTTCGCGAGCAGCAGCTTGGATTCTCTCGGTCACGCTCGCACTGGGCGGCTCGATCCTAGTCATCCAGCATTTCACTGCCCCCACCACTTATAAGCAGAGCTTTAGCTTTGAGATCAACGATGCACCGCGCATTCCCCTTTTGACAATGGAGATCGTCCAACCCCGGCACCTCACCGTTGGAAAATGGGATATATTAACTGCGACCGTCACGAGCGTTTATGCGCGGCCTCTTACGGTAAAAGTTCCGATGGAAAGCAACGCGACATTGAAGCCGTTGCAAGAGGATAACCATTGTTTCATAGGTTCGCATTCCGGATGCGAACTGCAGTGGGCGATCCAAGCTACGGCGCCCGGAACCATATTGGTTCGCTCGCGACCGACATTCGAGCAGCCCAATGCAGCGCATGACTCTATGATACTGGACTTACCGCTCGCGCCGATGTTCGCGGATGATAAACCGATCGATACGGCAAACTGGACTCTCACGACGCTGTGGCAGGCCTTGATTGGTATCGCGGCGCTAGCCGCCATTGTGCAAGCGGCCATTGTGCTCGCAGATCACGTTACGAGAACCCGCGGTGCGACGTTATCCTGAACGCAGAGCCGCACCCACCATGTTTCCGATATGGTCCGTTGTAGCCGCAAGTCCCCCTTCTTGCCTGCGTTTTACCCGTCGAGGCTTACGCCCTCGCAGCGCGTGGTTCGCTCGACGAACTCGGGCAAATTCCCGTGCCGGGCGTCAGACGCGCCATTCGAATCGGGCTGCATAATGTCGGGGTGTAACCTGCTTATATTCTGCTTCGTCCACGCGAATAATGAGCCTCATTCTCTGAGCAAACCGGGCGTCTAGGAACGCGCGAGTTCCGTGGCTAGGCTGCCGCGTCCATCGCCGAGTTGGTGAATCTCTCGAAGTCGCGCCCCACGAATTTGGAAAGCCCTGATCGTCAACAACGACCAGGGCAATGGGTGCGAACCACCATCCCAGCGCCACGCACCAAGCAGAAAAACGTCGAGGACTTGATGGATAAGGCGTACCCACTCGTGCTCGACTGTCGCCGCGAAATCCTACGCCTGCGCGATCGCCGCCATGGCTGCGTCAAACGCTCTTGAAATGCGCTCAAGCGCGGCAACTTTCTGCCGCTTTAAATCGTCGGCGTCGTCCTGCGTAAGGATCGGTTTTTGAGAAAGGTTCTGCAGTGTTTGCCGCATAGCCATCAGCACGTCGCCCTTTGCGTCGAGGGCCGCGTCTTGAAATGCGTTCGCGGCGTAGATCACTGCATCGCATCCTACGAAGTGTTCAAGGTCGCGCTGGATTAGAATTAGGTTGCCCTCGAAATCCTGCTTTCGAATGAACGTCTGAAGTCGATCGCGCTGGCTCCGAATTTCTTGCGGAACCAGCGTGCGTTTATGGAGGTTCTCCGCGTCAGCGGAAATGGCGCCGATGAGTTCGTCGTGCCACCGCGTGAGGTGTTCGCCAAGGCTCCGTCGAGCTGCGCGCCGTTGATCAGCTAGTGTATCGTCACGGCCTCGCTGATAAGCTGAAAACACGTCACGACGCTGTAGCCCGTACAAGAGGACAGCAACAATAATCGCGGCGATCCCGATTATCGGGGCTGTCGGGTCCATGACGGAACTCCCTTCGGGAAGGCTTGGTCGCAGGCGATCTAAGTTTGGGGACGGCTACTCCCTGTCGCCGGCGCGTTTGTGAGGTTTCAGCAGGGAGTTCACCGTCGCTAAACTACTGTTCTGAGCGCCGTCGCTCTACTTCGTGGCTGAGCTCCGAGACCGCGCGCTCAAGCCGCGATCGATTCTGTTCGATTCGATCGATATTCCAGGAGCCCCCGTGGGCGTCCGCGCGATCGCGGGCTTCAGCGATCTGCTCGTCAAGGCGTTCGATTTGGTCCCGCGCGCGCTGAAAGTCACGCTGTAGCTCCGCATTAGACAGCGCCCGAATATCGCGCAAGCTCATGGAGCCATTTTCGCACGTCAATCGTTCACCGCCTACGATGTCGCTGTCGGGGCCGCCACGGACGGCCTCGGCCCCTATGCTCAGACCGAAAGGAGGTGATGGGGAATGGACGACTGGGAGCGCTGGGGCAACGCAACAGTGGCCACGATCGAGCCGATTGTCGCGGTTAACCGATTCCTGAAGGCCGCGGAGGGCCTGCAAGGCGGCGCGGCCGACGGGGGGGCGACGCGACGCCCGCAGGGCCGTCGTCGGCGTCGACGGGGGGACCCGCGACCTGGGTCGCTAGACCGTGATCGGCCGACCCTGACCAGCGGACCATTCCTTGACGTCTCGCCTGAAATCGGCCCCGGGACGGCGCACAAACGCGCGCATTCGATCGATCGAACAATCGACGGTTGTCGCGGGCGCGCGCCCGCGGGCGACCGGCGGAGCCGAATCGCCCCGAGGCAGTTATGTCACACGATGGCGCCAGACGAAGCCCGGTCACGGGTCGGCCAGACTCCTCGAACGCCTCACCCTGCGCGGGCTCAGCGCGCCGCAACACCAACCCTTCATCCTGCGCGGCGGTGAGCTTCGCGCGGGCCCGCATCCCTTCGTAGTTCTTCATGACATGGTAGGCGTCTTGGTGCGAAATTCCAGGCATTCCAGAACATCAGGCTGTAGCGACGGAGGCGCGCAATTCGGGCAAGGCCGCGACAATCCGGTCAGCCCCAATCCAAAAGCGGGCAAAGCAGCACGGCGCTTGTGGAGCCGACGGTGGGATTCGAACCCACGGCCCTCCGATTACAAATCGGAAGCTCTGAACCACTGAGCTACGTCGGCGCGTCGTTTCATTTCAGCGCACGCGCGCAGGAAACCCCGGTGGGTAGGAACGCTGCGTGGGGGCCCCGTATCAGAGCGGGTCCCACCGTGGGTAGGTGGTCGAGTGGTTAATGGCACCGGGCTGTAAACCCGGCTCGCGAAAGCGATACGCAGGTTCGAATCCT
The DNA here is from genome assembly GCA_003140215.1 of Vulcanimicrobiota bacterium. Lineage (GTDB taxonomy): Bacteria > Vulcanimicrobiota > Vulcanimicrobiia > Vulcanimicrobiales > Vulcanimicrobiaceae > Vulcanimicrobium > Vulcanimicrobium beijerinckii. The sequence goes on from PLJL01000004.1 coordinate 1,798,074, forward strand.
GCCCTGCCCACCAGTTCGAGCAAGCGGCGCGTGTGCGCGCAAGGTACACGCGCCGCCGCTTCGTAACGACAGTCGAGCGCGGGCGTTGCATAATGGTAATGCCCTTGCCTTCCAAGCAAGAGTCGCGGGTTCGATTCCCGCCGCCCGCTCCAATTTCACGAGGGAACCGTGACGATCGTACGGCGCGCATGCGCAGGTATTCTGAGCGCGGCTTTGCTTTTTGCGGCCCTGGTCTTCGGAACGGAGTCGCGAGCGAGTGCTGCGGCCGCGCTGACCATCGACTCGAGGATCGAGTGGCATCCTCCGGCGTCGGCAAGCACCGACGATGCGTCATGCGATGCGGCCAAAAATCCGCCAGGGTACACGGCCTGCCGGATCCTGGTGATGCGGGCGAACGGGGCGTCGCCTCAAGCGGTCGCGTTTGCCCGGATGTTGTCAGCACAGCGTGGCTTCTTCGGGTACGCTCAGCACGTCGATGCGGGCCGCTACGGGCCGATCGCGCGGGTTGCGACATTGGGTTCGGGCATCTCGACGTACGCGTCCGGATATTACGCCGGCCCAAATCTCGAGTTGACCAGTACGGAAGACGACCGGTATGACGCTCGCCTGCATCTCGCGCGAAGCCCAGTCTTTCGTGCGCTGCGCGCCGCGCATCCCCAAGCGACGCTGTGGGAACAATCATCGCCGGTCAGCGAGCTCCGGCGGCCCGGCGGAGGTCAGCGCTTCGTTTCCGTACGGCCGATCGTCGACGGTTGCCACGCCTGCAAGCTGCTCGGCGCCGCGCAAGTGGGCTATGACTTCGACGCCGCCGGGCGTTTCGTGAGCACCGTCCTGCTCGACGTGCGGGCCGGCGAGGTCGCCTGGTTCAAGCCGCGACCGCTATCCCCCGCGGCCGGTGCCGTCGCGGCGCCAAACGATTTCTCGGTGCTGCGCGCGACGGGCATCGACCCCGCCCACGTCTGGATGTCGGTGCGCCAACTGCGCGATGCGGGCCTCGAGGTGGCGGGCGGCGGGAGGATCGCAGTCCGCGTCCCGCTGCTCAGCGGCAGAGGCTGCGAATTCAGTCCAACGTCGTCTCTGCCGGGCGTCGGCGTCATGTTCACCAACGGCCGGGCGACGCGTTTCGACGTCACGACGCGAGAGATCCCGACTGATCGTGGCATTCGCGTCGGCGATTCGGTGGCAACATTGATCAAGGTGTACCGCACACTGCGAGCGACACGCGACATCTATATTCACGGCGGAACGGACTACGAGTTCGCGCCCGGCCCGCCGTTCGAACGCTATCGACTCACCTTCATAACCGACGGCAAGCGCGTCTTAGCCGTGTATGGCGGACGTCTACCGGAAGTCCGCTACGTCGAGCATTGCTTCTGAGCGCGCCGACCGGCGTTCGCGAGATGACGTCGGCGCCGGGAGTGCGGTGGCACTTCGCTTCGCGTAGAATGGTGGAAGCGTTGAGTCAAACGAAGTGAGGCGCGGTCGGTTTGTCGCCTTGCTCGGTGCAGGTTGTGTCGCACGGCCGATCGTCGTCGAAGCGGCGTCGCGCGACGAGCTGGTCTGGTACGCAGGCGACCTGGATGGTGCGCGCACGTTCTCCAACGGTGCCGACCGTGTGCTGCCCGCCGCTTCGGTCATCAAACTGCTGATCGCGCGGACGCTGGTCGACGCCGTCTCGTCAGGCCAACTCTCACTGGACACGCGCGTGCCGCTGAACCTGCGCGACCGCGTCGGAGGGTCCGAACGGTACGCTGCGACGCCTGCGGGGCGCTATCGCGTTGCTGAGCTCCTCGACGCGATGCTCTCGCTGAGCGACAACACCGCGTCGAACGTTTTGCTCCACTACCTCGGTGCAGAACGATGCAACCGCCGGGCGGCGGCTTCGGGTTTTACGGCGACCCGCATTCGCCGCAGCTTCTATGATTGGGAAGCGCGAAGGCGCGGCTTGGAGAACACTACGACGCCGCGCGAGAGCGCGCTCCTCTTGGTGGAGCTCGCACGGCGAGCGCAGGTTCGCGGCCGCGATGGTGACGTAGCGCGGGCGACAATGAGCGCGCTGCTCGCCCAAACCGATCGCGAGACGATCCCGGCGGCCTTGCCGCGCAGGAGTGCCATCGCGAATAAGACCGGCGAGCTGCCGGGGATCAGAAACGACGTCGCGATCGTCGGCTACGGTCGTCCCGGCGCATACGTCGTCTCGGTGATGGACCGCTACGGTGCGACGCGGACGACCGCGATCGAACGGATCCGGGCGCTCGTCGCGACCCTCGATCGCCGGCTCGAGCAGTCCCCAGCCATCACACGGTCATAGTGCCGCACTGGTGGCACTGCGATCGCGTACGCTTGCGGCATGGGCGACCTCGTACGTTTTCGCGGTATCTCGTTGTTGGTACAGGATGCGCTGTTTGAATCCATCGACGACACGACACCGGTTTGTGCCGAGCGCCCGAAGCGCAACACGAAGGCGATCGGGGACCGCTCCGAAGCTGCGGTGTTGAGCGCTCTGGTCCGAACCGGGTATGCCGTCTCCATTCCGTTCGGCGAAAACCACCGGTACGATCTGCTCATCGACGATGGCTCGCGCATCTTGCGCGTACAAGTCAAGACTGGGCGGTTGCACGGCGAGGTGATCAGCTATAGCTGCCAGAGCACGCATTGGCATCGCGGTGGTTCCGCGCGGCCCTACTTCGGCCAGGTCGACATCATCGCGGTGTTTTGCCCGCAGAACGGGAAGGTCTACCTCCTGCCCGAGAAGGAATTTGTAGCCACCCGCGCACATCTTCGGCTCTCGGAACCGGCAAACAATCAACGCCGCCGGATTCGCTGGGCTCGTGAGTTCGAGCTGGCGTAGCTTAGTGGTAAAGCACCTCGTTGGTAACGAGGAGAGCGTGGGTTCAAGCCCCACCGCCAGCTCCAGAAAATGATCGAGACCCTCCCACCGCGGAGGGTCTCGTCGCTTTCCTGAGTAGTCGTGGGCGTCATGGCTACAGCCGTATCGACCGACAGCGCGAAGCGCGCCCTCCTCGAACGCCTCGTCGACGACGCGGGGCTCTTCCCGCCGGCGCAGTTGCCGATGCGGCTCGCCCTGCGAGCGCACGCCCGCCACCGCGAGAGCGCCTACTCGTGGATCGGCGGGCGCTTCGTGGTCCCGGCCTCGCGGCTGGACGAGTTCGCGACCGCGCGCGCCTTGGAACGTGCTCCGGTCGACCTGAGCGTCGTGCTCGACTCGGGCTCCAGCGGCGCCAAGGGCGACACCGTGCGAGCCGACCTGGAGCGCGTCGAGCGGATCCGCCAACTCGACGGCGTTACGGTGTCCTCGTTCGAAGCGCGGCTCCCGCGGCTGGCGCTCGACGACGCGGCCACGAAGCGAATCGTCGCCGATCTCGTCGAGCGCTACCCCAGCACCGACGTCGCGTTCTGGTACGAGTCGTCATACGCTGCCGGCTGGGCGACGCCGCCCGAGCAGTGGCTCGCCGTGCTCGCGAGCGCGCGCAAAGCCGCTCCGGCGAACGTGATGCTGGGCGCGAAGGTGCGCTGCGGCGGAGCCGCTGCGGGAGCGACCCCGTCAGTTGAGGACCTGGCGGCGTTCATCACCGCGGCGCATGCGCACGACGTACCGTGGAAAGCGACGGCGGGACTCCACCATCCCGTGCGCGGGACGCAGGGTGCCGACGGCAGTGCGGTAGCGCACGGCTTCCTCAACGTCGTCGTCGCGGCCGCCGCGTTGCACGCCGGCGCCGTCGAAGCATCGCGCGTCGCCGAGATCCTCGCCGAAACGAACCCGCGCGCGTTCGTGGTCGATCCCGCCCACGTCGCCTGGCGTGAGGTACGGCTCGAAGCCGAGCAGGTCGCCGCGGCGCGCGCGCGCTGCGTCGCGTTCGGCAGTTGCAGCTTCGACGAACCGGTCAACGACTTGCGCGAGCTCGGCATGCTCTCGTGACCGATCCGGGCGACTACGGACTCGACAACCTGCCGTTTGGAATCTTCTCCGACGCCGGCTCCGGCCGCAAGCGCGCGGGCGTCGCCTTCGGCGACGGTGTGATCGACCTCGACCGACTCGTCGGCGCCGGGTTCCTGGATGCCGAGTCGCTGCGCGGTGCGACGACCTTGAACGACTTTTTCGGCGCGGGGCTCGCAACCTGGCGTGCGGTGCGCGCGCGCGTGCGCTCGATGCTTGCATCGGACGCCCCAGCCGAGGAGCGCGCCGTCGTGACAACGGCGACGTTGCCGCGCGACGCCGTTACGATGCACCTGCCGATCGCGGTCGGCGACTACGTCGACTTCTACTCCTCGCTCGAGCATGCGACCAACGTCGGCCGCATCTTGCGCCCGAACTCTGCGCCGCTCCAACCGAACTACCGTCACATCCCGATCGGCTATCACGGCCGCTCCGGGACCGTCGTCGTCAGCGGAACGCCGATCCGCCGCCCGCACGGCCAGCGCAAGGCGCCCGACGCGGACGCGCCGACGTTCGGCCCGTCGGTGATGCTCGACGTCGAGCTGGAGCTCGGCTGGATCGCCGGCGCGGGCAGCAACCACGGCGAGCCGATCGGCGCCGACGCGGTGCGCGAGCACGTCTTCGGCTACGTGCTGCTCGACGACTGGAGCGCTCGCGACATTCAAGCCTGGGAGTATCAGCCGCTGGGCCCGTTCCTGAGCAAGTCGTTCGCGACGTCGATCTCGCCGTGGGTCGTCTCGCTCGACGCGCTCGAGCCGTTTCGCGTCGCTGAGCCGGCGCGCGACCCCGAGCCGCTGCCGTACCTGCGCGCGCGCGAACCCTGGTCCTACGACATCGAGCTCGAGATGCTGCTGCAGACGCCGCGGATGCGCGAACGCGCGCTCGCCCCGATCAGCCTTTCACGCACGAACTTTCGCGGCATGTACTGGACCGTCGCGCAACAGCTCGCGCACGTGACGTCGAACGGAGCGCGCTTGCGCCCCGGCGATCTGTTCGGCACGGGAACGGTCTCGGGTGCCGAGCAGGGGACGCAGGGTTCGCTGCTCGAGCTGACCTGGCGCGGCGCGAACCCGATCGCGTTGCCCGATGGAGAAACGCGCGGTTTTCTCGAAGACGGCGACACCGTGATCATGCGGGGCCGCGCGATCCGGGGAGCGGCCCGCGTCGGTTTGGGGGAGGTGGTGGGTACCATCGCCCCCTGACGCGCGCCGCGCCCGATACCCTACGGCTTCGTGCCGCCGGTGGTGGTCGAACCGCCGCTGGTCGTGCCGCTTCCCGTGGTCGTTCCTTGCGTCGTGGTCGTCGAGCCGGTCGGTGTCGTGGTGGTCGAGTTGCGCCACGGCTGCCACATGAACAGCGCGATCGCGGCGACGATGACGACGACGACGATCGCGATGATGGCGGTATTGCTGCTGCTCGAGCTGGAACTGCGTTCGGTCATGCCGAGGTATCCTCCGAATCCGAGTGCTACCCGAGCCGCTTACCCGCAATCCGGCTGACCGCCCCAGCCCAAGGAATGAGGCGCCTGGTTCCGGCGGGAAAGATACGCCGGTCCTGCGCCCGTAGCTCAACTGGATAGAGCGAGGCACTCCTAAGGCCGAGGTTGGCGGTTCAAGTCCGCCCGGGCGCGAATTCTCAACTGCGCTCCATGCGCGCGCCGAACTGTTCCCAGGTGAGCAACGCGCCGCGCTTCGCGTAACCGGGCCACCAATCGATGCCGCCGCGGCTGATGCGCAGCTCGCCGAACTTCTCGCCGTCGGCAAACACCTCGTACACGGCGTCGGCATTGCCGAGCTCGCGCGGCGGCGCGCTGACGACTACGCGATGTTCGGGCATGTCGTTCCCTTCCCAATCAGCCCCGGATCGAGCCCGACTTCGAGCCGGCGAGACGAAGTCCGTGGCGGCACTCGGCCTCAACATATCCCGCGACGGTATCCCCCCTGGCTAAAGGCGGCCCGCCCGGTCGCCGATGAGGGGGACGGGAGGCTACGGAGCCGGCGCATGGACGAACGAGGACGGGCCGAGGTCGCCGCGAGCGACGGGGAGCTGCGCGCACTGCAGGTGCCGGCGCAGCGCGAGCGTGCCATGCCGGCCTGGCTCGCGCGTCTCCGAGACCAGCGTTCCGCGCCCGCCGTCGTCGACGGCGCGCTCATCGTGCGGCGCTACTTTCCCCGCGATCTGCGTACCGCACCGTCGATCCTCGTCGATGCCCCCGCCGAGTATTGCGCCCACTGTGCGACCGCCTTCGGCGAGTGTCACGGCGTCGTTCACAGCTGGAAGCTGCGCCAAGGCGTGCGCGCGCTGCGTACCGCGCTCATCCTGTGCGACGATTGCGACGCCGCACTGCGGCCGCAGGCGTACCTCGCCGCGGCCGGCGGATAGCGCGACGCGATGCGGGTCAGCCGCCGTAAACGCCCCAAACCGCCGTCGGAGTACGACCGCGAGACGACGATCTACATCATCTTCATCCTCGCGCTCGTCGGCGCCGTGATGTGGGCGGTGGTCGCCCCGCGCTGAACCGGGTTCCGGGCAGGACCGGCGCGAACCAACGAAGCCTGCGTAGCCTTCGGCCGGAGTACCAGTGATCGCACGACGCGCATACGGGATCGTCCGCGCGGCCTCGCTGTTCGCGGCGCTGGCTGCGGTAAGCGCGTATGCCCCGGCGGCGCTCCACGCCCTCAAGCCCCAGGACGCCGTGTTTCTCGCCGGCGCCCTGGCGGCCGCGATCGCGCTCGGCATCCTGCGCGCGCCCGCCGCGCATTTCGAACGCAGCCTGCGCCCGACGCCCGAAAGCGATCGGGTCGGCCTCATCGTGCCGGTCCTGCTCGCGGTGCTGGTGACCGAAGGTTGGCTGTGGGCGGCGGTATGCAACGTCGCGGCCTACCTCGTGCGCCGGCGCGGCCAACGCCGTCGCCCGTTGCAAGACCGGATCCTCAACGCGGCGCTGCGCTTCCCGGCCTGGTGGGCGGCGGCGCTGCTGCTCGAGCCGCTGCGGCGTGCCGCGCAGGCAACGCCGTCGGCGGCGTCGCTCGCAACGTTCGTCGGCCTGGCTGCCGCCTTCGTCCTGCTCGTCGATCTGGTGTGGATCGATTCGCTCGCGGCGGCGCGCCAGAGCCGGTCGCTGCTGATGCTGTGGCGGCGTCACGCCGCGGACCGCGGGACGCTGCTCATCGTGCTGGCCGAATGCACCTGGGCGTACGTCATCGTGCGCGTCGCCACCCACGACGGCTCGGCGTTGGGCGTTGCGACGCTGCTGCCGCTCGTCGGCCTGGCCGTCGTCCTGGGGCGCTTCGCGCGAGTGAACGCGCGGCTGCATCGTCTGGCGATCTCGCGCGAGGCCGTCGACGCGATGCTGCGCGCGAACGATCCCATGCCGCAGATGCGCTCGCTGCTCGAGAGCATCGACCCGCACATCGTGCGCGAGGCCGTCGAGATCGCCGCCTTCGGACGCGGCGGGACCGAGCGCTGGTCGCGCGTGGTGCGTTTCGGTCCGGCGGTCACCCCGGAGTTGGAACGGTTGGGCGGGCGGGCGCTCTTGGAGCTGCAAGTCACCGGCGAGGACGCGGCGATCGAGCAGCGCGAGGACGGCAGCGTGTGGGCGTACCGGGCGCGCGATGCGGGAGAACGGCTGCGCGGCGCGCTCCTGGTATTCCGTGCGCCCGGAGCGCTGCCGTTCGTGGCGGCGCGCGACTTCGAGCGCGCCGCGTCCGAGCTGGGGCCGCTGTTGGGTGACTACGGCGCGATCGCTGCGACGCGCACGGCGGCGACGATCGATACGCTCACCGGCTTGGCGAACCGCCGCGGGCTGCAGCGCGCCTTCGAGGAAGCGATGGCGCACGTGCGCGGCGGCGGTGGCTACGCGGTCTTGCTGCTCGACGTCGATCATTTCAAGTCGATCAACGACTTGCTCGGGCACCAGACCGGCGATCGCGCGTTGGCGCAGATCGGGCGACTCATCTCCGACAACATCCGGGGCCTGGATCTCGCCGGACGTTTCGGCGGCGAGGAATTCCTGGTGCTGCTGCGCGATGCAGCGCGCGAGCGCGCGCTGCAGGTCGCCGAGCGTTTGCGCGCGGCCATCGAGGCGGGCGGGCTCGCGTACGCCGACGGCAAGCCCGTCACCGTCTCGGTCGGGGTCGCCTACGCCGCCGCCGCCGACACCACGGCGGACGTGGTCGAACGGGCCGACCGGGCGCTGTACCGGGCCAAGAACGCGGGCCGGAACCGGGTCGTCGAATCCCCCGTCGAAACCGTGTAACCGGAGCTGCGTGGCTGCGGCCGGCTATTCGCGCTCGACCCGCTCCACGAGGGCGTCGCCCGAGCCGTCGATGCGAACCGAGAAGACGAGCGGCCGGCAGCACAGCGGGCAGTCCTCGACGAGGGTCTGGCGGCGCCCGGCCGTCGGATCCACGCCCAGGGCGTTCTCCTCGCCGCAGCTCGGACAGGCGTAGGAGGCATCCGTTTCGAGCGGCATCAGCCGGGAGGAGGGTCCTGCAGGATCACGCCGCGTCCTTCGGTTTACAGACCCCCGGGCCTGTGCTACACTTTCGACTCGGAACGGACCGCGCGTCCGTTTTCTTCATGTTTTCCGGCACCTCGGCGAGAACACCACGATGGCGAAAAAAGAAACCCGGGTGATGGTTACGATGGCGTGCACCGAGTGCAAGCGGCGTAACTACAACACCTTCAAGAACAAGCAGAAGACCAGCGAGCGGCTCGAGCTGAGCAAGTACTGCCGCTTCTGCCGGTGCCACAAGCCTCACCGGGAAACCAAATAGCGAGCCCGCTTGCCGGGCCCCAGAGGGCGGTGGCGCAATTGGTAGCGCAGCGGTCTCCAAAACCGCGGGTTGCAGGTTCGAGTCCTGTCCGCCCTGCCAACTCTCCGCGGTACAAGGTACAATGAAGTCCAACCCAAGCCGTCCCCAAGGGAGCCGCCCGGTGGCGAATCGTCCTGCGACCCCCGCGCAACGCGCCGCGAACGCTCAGCGGACACGGGAATTCGTGCGTGGTGTCGCGACCGAGATGCGCCGCGTCACCTGGCCCACGCGCGAGGAGTGGATCGCGGCGACCTTGCTCACCATCGCGCTGGTCGTTGCGGTCGGTTTGTTCACCTCGGCGTGCGACTGGATCTTCGCCTACTTGTTCACCTGGCTCACCGGAGGGGCGCGCTGATGGACCAGGACGTCTCCACGGCGGTCAGCGAGTCCGCCGAGCCGCAAGTGGTCGCGGCTGAAGAACCTCAGGCCGCCGCGCCCGAAGAGCAGCCGGCGGCCGCTGCGCCCGAAGATCAGCCGGCAGCCGCTGCACCCGCGCCTGCGGCGAAAAAGCAGGACGATCGTAAGAAGTGGTACGTGATCCACACGTACTCGGGTTATGAGAACAAGGTCAAAGCCAACCTCGAGCGGCGCATCCACTCGATGAACATGCAGGACAAGATTTTCCGCGTGCTCGTCCCGATGGAAGACGAAGTCGAGTTCAAGGACGGCAAGCGCAAGATCACGCCCAAGAAAGTCTTCCCGGGTTACGTGCTCGTCGAGATGGACATGGACGACGGCTCGTGGTACGTCGTGCGCAACACGTCGGGCGTTACGGGCTTCGTCGGTTCACCCGGATCGGGCGAGAAGCCGGTCCCGCTGCAGGACAAAGAAGTCAAAACGATCCTCAAACAGATGGGGATCGAGACGCCCAAACTCAAGATCGACTTCGCCAAGGGCGATCGGATCAAAGTCACGTCGGGACCGTTCTTCGACTTCACCGGGATCGTCGACGACATTCAGCCCGAAAAAGAAAAGGTCCGCGCGCTCATCTCGATCTTCGGGCGCGAGACCCCCGTTGAGTTGGAGTTCTATCAGATCGAGAAAGTCTAGGCGCTCGGGGATTGTGGCGGGGCGAGCGGCTCCGCACCGGTACGACGGGCACGCGGCCCCGCGCTTCCTGCGCGGGGCCGCTCTGTCTTCGCATCGCTTCCGCGCATCCTGCGCACGCTCGCTCACACGACCCGCCGTACCGGTGCGGAGCCGCTCGCCCTGCGGGCATCGCTTGCACGGGCTTGTGGGGGGTTGCGGGATGGTGGAGTTGCCCCTACGCGGAGGTCTTGTGGCGTTAGCGCGTGGAGTGCGATTGCGGGGCGCTTGCGGTTAGGGCGGTGTTGAAGAGGGCGGGGATGACGGCGTAGGGGAGGGTGCCGGTGCCTTCGTTGGTGAGGAGGATGATCTCGATGTTGTCGTCGGGGAACGTCGCGTTGATCGTTTGGAAGCCGCCGAACGCGCCGTCGTGATAGATGTAGCGGTGGCCGTTGAGGGTGTTGATGATCCAACCGAAGGCGTAGGTGCCGAAGGACTGCGGGAACGGGCCCGGCGCGAACATTTGGGTGAGCGAGGCCGACGTGAAGATCCCCGGTTGTCGAACGGCGCGGTCCCACAGCTCGAGGTCGCCGACCGTTGAGGACAAGCCGCCGCAGCCCGCGAGCCAGGGAAGATTCCATTGCACCGCGCGGTCGATCGCGCCGTTCCAAGTCTCGTAGCCGAGCGCGAAGTCGGTCACTTTTCCGGCCGGAAATCCTTGCTGCGTATGCGTCATGCCGAGCGGGCCGAAGATGCGCTGCCCGAGGAACGTCCCCAGCGGCTGACCGCTGACCTTGGCGGCGATCATCGCCAGCAGCAGATAGTTGGTGTTGCTGTACTCGAACGCGGTGCCCGGTAGGAAGTCGAGCGGAAAGGTCGCCAAGCGATCGACGATCGGCGTATAGTCGGTCTGCCCGTTCGCCACGAACGCGTGGTAGGCGTCGGTGAAGTCGGGATAGTCGCCAAAATTGTTGTAGTCGACGAGCCCGCTGCTGTGCTGCAGCAGGTTCCGCAGCGCGATCGCGTTGCCGTTGGGGAAGCTCGGGAAGTACTTCGATACAGGATCGTCCACGGAGAGCTTGCCGTCTTGTTGCAAGAGCAAGATCGCGCCAGCGGTGAATTCCTTGCTGACCGAGGCCAGCTCGTAGATCGTGTTTGCGTCGGGCGCGAACTGGCCGCGTGGTAACCCCAACACGGTTTCGGGTGGCGGGACGCCCCAGAAGCTTCCGTGCCCGTACGTATCGGGAAGCCCGCGGTCGCGCAGCCCGTATCCCTGCGCGTACAGCAGCGCACCGTTGCGGTAAACGGCCAGCTCGACGCCCCATGCGCCGGGGTAGTTCTGGGCGATGATCGCGTCGAACGGTGAGGCGCCCGGCGGTCCCGTGGCCTGCTGCATCGGCGGCGAGACGGCGCTCGACGACCCGCCGCCGCCGCACGCGACGAGTCCGAAACAAGCAACCAGAAGGGCGATCGCGCCCGGCGCGCGGCGCATGGTGCTGCAATTCAGCGGCCGTTCCGAGACTCTTTCGTTCCAGCCGGGGCGATCGTCCGCCCAGACCGAAGCGTCGGTGGTGCTCGACTCGACCGTGTTGCGCACCGGCGGGATCGCGCTCGCCGTGGGCCTCGATGTGTTGGCATTGTCGACGGGGATCGGCGTGCTCGGCGTGCCGTGGAAGGTCCGCATTCGGGTCGGCATGGCGTTTGCCGCCGCCGAGATCGTCATGCAGGTGCTGGGCGCGGCGATTGGTACCGGTGTCGGGCGCATCGCCGGCGAGATCGCGGCGTATGCCGGCTTCGCGGTGCTGGCGCTGATCGGTGCCTGGATCCTTCGGGAAAGCTTCGGCGACGACGAAGGGCTCTCCGAGAAGGCGACCTCGGGGTTGGGGCTCGTCGCGGCGTCGGCGTCGATCAGCCTGGATTCGCTCGGCGTCGGGTTCTCGCTGCCGGCGTTGCGCGTGCCGCTGGTCGGGCTGATCGGGACGGTCGCGATCACGACGATCATCTTCACGTTCGCCGGGCTGCGCTTCGGTGAGATCCTCGGCAAGCGCTTCAAGAAACGTGCCGAGCGCGGCGCAGGCTGTGTGCTCGTCGCGTTGGCGATCCTCTTTACCGTTGGGCACCTCACGCGCTAGGCTGGTCGACCCCTGCGCTACATGGCTGCTCCGCCGCCGGTGTAGATTTGTGCAGGCGGTCGTCAGCCGCCTCCGCTCCCTCTGAGCGTCTGCACGAGATAGACGACGGTTGCGAGGCCGACGAGCAGCGTGACGCACCAGCCCGACGCGGCCAGCCAGGGGGCGATGCGGGCTTGGTGCATGATGCGATGGTTGCGGGCGACGAGCAACATCAACGCCATCGTCAACGGGGTCGCGATCCCGCCCGCGATCCCGCTCATGAAGAGCAGTTTGATCGGCGCTACGCCGGCGACGCCGATCAACACGGCGGCCACGACGCAACCGCCCAACGTGAGATAGAACGCGCGCGCCCGGTCGAACGAGGCGTCGAGGCTGCGGCGCCAGCCGAACATCTCGGCGGCGACGTAGGCCGAGGTTCCGGCGATGACCGGGATCGCCACCAGCGCGGAACCGAGGAGCCCGACCGCAAAGACCAGCGAGGCGTACTTGCCGGCGATCGGCGCCAGGGCTTGCGCGGCCTGCTGGGCGGTTTCGACCGTGGTGTGATGCACGCCCAGCGTCGCGCCCGTCGCGATCAAGATGAACCAAAAGGTGAGACCGGCGACGACGATCCCCAACGCGGCGTCGACTTGGACCAGCCCGAGTTGGCGCAGGCGCGGCTTCTCTTCGCTCAGCTCGATCGTCTCCCAAACGTACGCGTACGCGGTGAGGGTCGTGCCGAGCAGCGCGAGCGCGCCGGCAACCGTTGCGGGCTTCAAATCGAAGTGCGGTACGAAGGAACCATGCAGCACGGCCCCCCAGTCGGGCCGCGCCAAGAACGCCGCACCGACGTACGTCAAAAACAAGAGCGCGAGGTAGCGCAACACGCGCTCGATGGTGCGATAGTTGCCGAAGACGAGGACGACGATCGTGAGCACGCCGAGCGGCGCGACCCACCATCGATACGCGATCCCGGTGAGCATCTCGACCGCGGCGGAGCCGCCTTCCAAATCGGCGGCGAGCGTGAGGACGTTCACGACGAGCAGCGCGGCGAGCGCGGCGAATGCCCAGAAGCGACCGTACGCGCTGCGGACGCAATCCTCGAGCCCTTTCTTGGTGACCGTCCCGACCTGCGCTGCGATGGCCTGAATCACCACCAACATCGGGATCACCAGCAGCGTAAGCCAGCCCAACTCGTAGGTCGTGGTCGAACCGATGACGGCCAGCGTCGCGACGGTCGTCGGGTCGTTGTCGGAGGCTCCCGCTACGATGCCGGCGCCGAAACTCTGTTGCGGCGAAGGGCCCGGCGGCGCCGCCCGGCCACGCCGCGAAGCGAATTGCGGCGCTCTCCTCCTACGCATCGTCTTTCCCTACCCAAACATTCGGACGCGACCTAACGGACGAGCTCAGACCACTGGATTGCGCTAGCCGGTGTCAGTCGATCTGGCGCAAGAACGTCAGCGCATTGATGAGCTCGTCGATCGCGGCGAGGGGTTCCCCCAGCGCCCGTTATGCCTCCACGCGGCGCCATTGTACGAGCGCCAACACCACGTACACGATCGCGAGGCCGGCGAGCGCGGAGAGTGCGCCCGATGCCGAGCGCGCCAGGCTCACCACCGCGTCGGGGCTCTGGAACCACACGTAGGTGATGGGATCGATGTAGCTCAGCGCGCCCGAGATCGCGTGGACGACCTGCGCGACCGGCCAGGATGATCTTTGGGTGTTCCCGGCCAGCACCGGCGTGACGATCGCGACGACCAACGCGATCCCGATCGTCGCACCCGGTCCGCGTTTGAGCGACGTGCTCAGCGCCGTCACGCACGCGTACCACGCGATCGGCCCAACGAGGGCGAGGCCGATTTGCAGCGCCGCGTCCGACTCCACCCTAACGTGGGGCAGCGCCCACAGCGCCGAGCCCAGCACGAGCGCGAGCAGCGCCGCCCCTTGCGACACCAGCATCGTCACGACGTCGACGAGCACCGCGGCCGACGCGTAGACCTCACGCGACACCGGCTTCGTCCACGCGAGCTCGAGATGCCCGTTGTTCTCCTTGGAGAGCGGCCCTCCGAGCAGCGTCGCGACCAGCAGCCCGATCGGTACCGTGATCGAAAACAGCATCCCCAGCCAAAGTTCGTTGCCGGGGTTGACGACCGTCATCGTCGTCGACTCTCGATGCTGCGGGGAACTCGGGTTTACCGCATGGTCCTCGCCTCGGGAATGCGTGCCGAAAGTCGACGTAGTCGTCGTCGTCGCGGACCCACTGGGTACCGTCACGCGCATGGTCGTCGAGTCCCCATGCCGGACGATCACCGCGTGTACGCCGCTCTTGGTGTCGTCCACGACGGTCTGCAGACCACCGTCGGGCAGGCGCGTTCGCTTGATATGGGCCGTTGGTGAGCGCTCGATCGCCGCTGCCCAGTCTTGCTCGAACGGTCCGTGCGGGAACGAAAGGCGGAACAGGATGCCGGCGAGCAGTCCCAGCGCCAGCAGGATGCCGACGACGCGCAGCGCGCGCAGCGCGCGCAAGAGCTCGATGTAGTAGAACATCAGACGCGCTCCACGACGTCGGCCGTCACCCCGGCCGGGTCGACGGCGTTGACGAAGATGTCTTCGAGGTTCAGATCCACGACGCGCACGCTTTGGGCACCCGCCGCCGAGAGCTGTTGCGCGATGGAGTCGCTGTCGGCGCTGACCGTGAGGCGCACGATGCGTCCGGTCTGCTCGACGCGTGATACCCGGTGGTCCACGCCCAGGCCGCCCAGCGCGACCGCTTCGGACTCAAAGATGGCCTCGACGATCTTCGACCCCGCTTTGAGGTCGTCGACCGGCCCGGTGAGCACGACCTTGCCGTGCTGGAGGATCGCGATGTGGTCGGCGGCGCGCTCGACCTGTCCGATCTGATGTGAGGAGAACAGAATCGTCTTCCCGCGCGCCGCCGCTTCGATGATGAGCTTGAGCACCGCCCGCGCGTTGAGCGGATCGAGTCCGCTTGTCGGCTCGTCCAGGATCATGATCTCCGGGTCGATCGAGAACGCGAGGACGACCGACAGCGCGGTGCGCAACCCTTTGGACAGGCTGCCCACGCGCTTGCGCGGGTCCAACGCGAAGAGGTCCATGAGTTGCTTGGCGCGGCCGGCGTCGAAGCGCGAAAAGGCGCGGCGCTGCATCTCCACGTGATCGCCGGCGCGCAGCCACTCGTAGAGGACCGAGCGCTCGGCCACGTAGGCGATGTTTTGGAACGCCGCCGGCGCGAGCACGGCGCCGTCGAAGCGCGTCCTCCCCGACGTCGGCCTCGCGAGGCCGAGCATGCATTTGAACGTCGTCGTCTTGCCGGCGCCGTTGGGGCCGAGCAAGCCGAAGACCGATCCGCTCGGAATGTCGATCGAGACGTCCTCGATCGCGGTGAAGGTCCCGTAGCGCTTGGTCAAGTGCTCGATCGAGATGCTCATGTTTCCTCCGGAAACCACCGTGCCAGCGCTGCTTCGAACAGGGTTCTGACCTGCGGCGAGGTCAAGCCGACCGATTTGGCCTCGCGCACCGCGAGCAATAACGCCTTGGCCGCGACGTCGCTCGCGGCGGCGCGGGGGAAGGCCGTCGTGCCGTCGTCGCGCACGAACGAACCCCGCCCGACCGCGGTCTCGATCACCTCGTCGCGCTCGAGCTCGCGGTACGCTCGCGCCACCGTGTTCGGATTGATCGTCAGGTCCAGGGCGAGCTGCTTCACGGTGGGCAGCTGCTCGCCGGCGGCGAGCACCCCGAGGGCTACGGAGCGCTTGATCTGGTCGATGATCTGCAGGTAGAGCGGGACCCCGCTGCGGGGATCCACCGTAAAGACCGCCGGCACCGCCAGCCTCCGTATTGAGCTAGTACACTAGTACAATAGCATACTCGCTGTGGCCCGTCCAGATCGGGGCCAGCGGCGCCGCGCGCCGCCCTCGGCTATCCCCGGGCGGCGACGATCATGTCGTAGAGCTGCTTCCCGTTGGGCAGCACGTCCTCGAACTTCTTGTAGACGTCCTTGGTCGCGCGTTTCCAATCACGCAGGTCGGGCTTGATCACCTCGATCCCGGCCTTGGACATGTTCGCGATGCCGGCTTTGTAGTCGGCCGCGTACACCTGGTGATTGTAGGGCGTCGCGAGCTTGCCCGCGGCGGTGAACGCGTCTTTGGCCGCGGCGTCGAGACCGTCCCAGAATGTCTTGCCGGCGTACATCCCGGCCGGTAGATAGTGGACGTGCGTGAGGTGGTAGTACTTACAGAGCTCGGCGAATTTGTCCATGAAGAACTGGTCGGGCGACGTGTCGGCGCCGTCGACGACCTTCTCTTTGAGCGCCAGGTACAGCTGCCCGTACGGCATCGGTGTCGGATTCGCGCCGAGCGCGCGGTACGCTTCGACGTATCCGGGCGACTGAATGATGCGCAGCTTCATCCCTTGCAGGTCGGCGAGGCTGCGTACGGGTTTCGAGGTGGTGAAGATGTTGCGTTCTTGAACGGAACCCCAGCCCAGCGGGATCAGACCCCCTTCTCTTGCGATGATGTCGGCGAACGTCTGTCCGACCTTGCCGGCCATCACACGATTGCCTTGTTCGATGCTATCGAACAGGAACGGCGAGGAGAAGACCTCGAGCGACTTCACCGTCGCTTCGAGCGCGGGCTGCGAGGTGATCAGCATGTCTTGCGTGCCGGCCCGCACCGCCTGAATCATTTGGATCTCGCCGCCGAGCTGCGACTGGTTGTAGATCTGCAGCTCGTAGCGGCCGTTGGTGTTCTTGGCGACCGCCTCCGAGAAGCGCTCGCACCACTTTTGATACTCGCTGGTGGGTGCCAGGGTGTGGCCGATGCGCACCTTGGTGCTGTCGGCACGCGCCGCCGTCGGCAGGAGGGTCGCGGCCGCCGCGGCCGCTCCCGTCAGTCGGACCATGTCCCGGCGTGTCATGACCATGCCTGGAGTCCCCCAATCCTGAAAACATCGGATGTCTCCGCGCCCTAATGGCCGGAGAGGGTCGTGGCGAAACTATAGTCCATGGCAACGGAGGAGTCAATGGCGTTCCCCTCCAAGGCGAGACATCCGATGAATGCGGCGAAACGCCTCGGTGAGCTGCCTGCCCGGAAGAGCCCCGTTCCGGAGCGGCTCACCGACGTTGCCATCGCGCGGGTCAAAGAGATGATCACCAGCGGCAAGCTCGTTCCGGGTCAACGGCTGCCGCGCGAACAAGACTTGGCGCGCGAGTTGGGGCTGTCGAGAAACTCGCTGCGCGAAGCCGTCCGCGCGTTGACGCTGATCAAGGTCCTCGAGGTGCGTCAGGGCGACGGCACCTACGTCACCAGCCTCGAACCGCGTCTGCTCTTTGATGCCGTCGCATTCGTAACGCACCTCTTGCGCGATCATCAGATGCTCGAGGTGTGGGAAGTCCGGCGGCTGCTGGAACCGGCGGCGACGGCGCTGGCGGCGGCGCGCATGACCGCCGCGGACCACCTCGAGCTGGCCGACCGCATCGAACGCTTTCGGATTGCAACGACGGCCGACGACGTCATGTCGGCGGACGTCGAGTTTCACCGGTTCATCTACCACTGCGCAGGCAACTCGATGCTGGAGTCGGTGCTCGAGACGCTGTCGCTGCAAACGCTGCAGGTCCGGGCTTGGCGCAAGGCCACCGACGAGCGCCATCGCCAAGCAGCGCTCGCGGAACACACCCAAATCTACCGCGCGATCCTGGCGCGCGATCCAGAGCTGGCGCGCGCGGCCTCGGCGATGCACGTCGCCGAAGGAGAGTCGTGGCTGCGCGATTCGGCGGCGCCGTTGCCGGCGGTCGACGGCGGCACGTTGATGTCGTGAGGCTCGACGGCGCGATCACGGCGGTGAATCGGCTCGCGCTCGCGGTGGCCAGCGTGTTCCTGGTCCTCATCTTCGTCGTGGCGGCGTTGGGCGTGGTCTTCCGCTACGTCATCCAACACTCGCTACCGTGGTCCGACGAGACCGCGGCCTACCTGTTCATCTGGCTGGTGTTTCTAGGCGCGGCCTCGGAGATTCGCAATAACGGCCATCCCGCCGTCCACTTTGTCGTCGACCGTCTGCCGCCGGGGGCGCGGCGATTCGCCGGCGCCGTAGCGAACTTGGCGATCGCGATCTGGGGCGGCGTGTTGCTGGTCTACGGGATCAAGGCGGTCATCCTCGAGGCGCCCGAGAGCTGGTCATCCGTGCCGGCGATCTCGCTGCAAATTCCGTATGCGGCGATCCCGCTGGGAGGCGCGCTCATCATCGTCTTCGCGCTCGGCAAGGCGGTGACGCGCCGGTGAGCTGGCTGATCTGGCTACCGATCATCGTCGCGATCGTGTTGCTCTTGCTCGGCGTGCCGGTGTCGGTGGCGCTGGGCGTCGGCGCGGCGCTCGCGCTGTGGCAATCGCATACCTCGCTGGTGCTGGTCCCGCAGCAGCTCTTCAACGGGCTCAACTCGACAGTGTTGCTGGCGATCCCGTTCTACATGTACACCGGCGCCGTCATGGAGCGCAGCGGGCTCGCCGACCGTCTGATCGATCTCGCCAAGGCCCTCGTCGGCTCGTTCCGCGGCGGTTTGGGGATGGTCGACGTCGTCGCCAGCATGTTCTTCGCCGACATCTCCGGTTCCGCGACCGCCGACACGGCGGCGATCGGATCGGTGATGATGCCGGGCCTGCGAAGAGCCGGTTACAGCGGCCCGTACTCGGCCGCGCTGCAATCGGCATCCGGTTCGCTGGGCTTGCTTTTCCCGCCGTCGATCAGTCAGATCGTCTACGCCTACGTCGCGCAGATCTCGCCGGCCAAGCTCTTCGCGGCGTCGCTGATCCCCGGATTGATGGTCGCGTTCTCGTTCATGGTCGTGAACTATCTCTCGGCCCTGCGGTTCAACTACCCGCGCGGCGACCCGTTCTCGTTCGCGCGGCTCGGGCTGGCGCTGCGCCATTCCTTTTGGGCGCTGCTCGCGCCGCTGTTGATTCTGGGCGGCATCTTCTCGGGGATCGTCACGCCGACCGAGGCGGGCGTCGTGGCCGGCGCCTACGTCACGCTGGTCGGCTTCGTCGTCTACCGGGGCCTGACGCTGCGGGCCATGCCGGGGATCCTGATCAAAACGATTCAGAATACGGCGCGAGTGATGTTTCTCTTGGGATCGGCGCTGATCTTGGGCCAGTATCTCATTCGCGAACAAGTCCCGCAGCTGCTCGCCGTGCACCTCGCCGGCGTAGCGCACAACCCGCTCTTGCTGCTGTTGCTCGTAAACCTGATCCTGTTGGCAGCGCATACCGTGCTCGAGACGATCGCCAGCATCATCGTGATCGTACCGGTGCTGTTGCCGCTGTTCGGCGTGGCCGGGATCGACCTGGTGTATTTCGGCATCATCTTGCTGGTCAACTCGGCGATCGGCATCAACTTCCCGCCGGTCGGCTTCTGCCTCTACATCGGCGCGAGCATCGCCGAAGTGCCTTTGGAAGCCGCGGCGCGCGCGATACTGCCCTTCATCGCGATGCTGGTCATCGATCTCATCCTGGTGACGCTGCTCCCGCGGCTCTCGCTGTGGCTGCCGTCGATCATCCATCAATAGGCCGGCAACCGTAGCGAGATAGGGGCCGGTTCGGCCGCCAGTCCCCGGCACGCGCAAATCGGGGTAAAATGGGCCGGGCGTCGTATCGTTCGGGGGTGAGTGCGACCGCGACACGAGCAGCCGGTACGGGCAGGACCCGGGCCAAGTGAGAGCACCCGCGCTCCACCCCGTCGGTCTGTACGAGGTTTTCGATCTCGAACGGATCGTCGACTACGCCGGCACGCTCTACGTGGGCGAGCTGGCGCAGCGGGGGACGGGCGGATTCGATCGCGTATGCTTCATCGCGGGGGTGCCGGAAGGCGCATCGCGGGGCGGCCACGCGCACAAAGACCAGGCGGAATATATCGTCTGCGTTCAGGGCAGCGTCGAGGTGCGCCTCGAAGCGCGCGGTGACGTCGCGCTCGTCGCACTGACCCGCCCGGGACGCACGCTCTACGTCCCGCCGGGCTACTGGCGCGACCTGTTCAACTTCTCGTCCGACGCCGTGCTGGCGGTGCTCGCGGCGCATCCGTTCGACGAGAACGATTACATCCGCGACCGCAGAGCGTTCTCGCGCTGGGAGGCTGCCGCGCGGTGATCCCGGTCCGCTACGTCAACTTCCAACGCTTCAGCGCACGTTACGGCGACGAGCTCCATGCAGTGTTCGCGCGTTTTCTCGAATCCGGCACCTACAGCGGTGGCCCGGAGGTCGGCGAGTTCGAGCACGCCTTTGCGCAGTATTGCGGAACGCGGTTTGCCGTCGGGGTCGCCAACGGACTCGAAGCGCTCGAGCTGACGCTGCGCGCCTGGCGCGTGGGCCCCGGCGATGAGGTGATCGTCCCGGCCAATACGGCGGTGCAGACGGCGCTTGCCGTCGTGCATACCGGCGCGCGGGTGGTGCTCGCCGACGTCGAGCCCGATACGGGTCTCCTCGATCTGGCGGCCGTCGAGGCCGCGCTCACGCCGGCGACGCGCGCGATCGTGCCGGTGCATCTCTACGGACATCCGGTCGACATGGAGCCGCTGCGTGCCGTGGCGACCCGCGCGCGAGTGCGGGTGCTTGAAGATGCCGCTCACGCGCACGGAGCGCGATATCGCGGCCGCCGGTGCGGCGGTTTGGCCGACGCCGCGGCGTTCAGCTTCTATCCGACCAAGAATTTGGGCGCGTTCGGCGACGCCGGTTGCGTGACCACCGACGATGCCGCGCTGGCCGACGAGTTGCGCCTGCTGCGCGCGTGCGGACTGACCACCGGTTACCGGCACGAGCGGCTGGGCTACACCAGCCGGCTCGATCCGTTGCAAGCGGCGCTGCTGCGCTGGAAGCTCGCCCATCTCGACGCGTGGAACGACCGCCGCCGCGAGCTTGCGGCGACCTATCGGGCCGAGCTCGCCGGAATCCCCGGGTTGATCGTGCCGGCCGTCCGGCCGTGGGCGGAGCCCGTATGGTATGCGTTCCCGGCGCGCGTGCAGCACGGGCTGCGCGACGACCTGGCGCGGGCGCTGCTCGAAGACGGCATCGAGACCAACGTGCACTATCGGCTGCCGGTCCATCTGCAACCGTGCTTCGCCGGCCAGCCGTGGCATCGCGGTGACTTTCCGGTCAGCGAGCTGCGTGCGGACTCGCTGCTGAGCCTCCCGCTCGATCCGTTCCACACCGCCGACGAGATCGGCCGCACGATCGCGGCGGTGCGCCGCACGATGGACCGGCTGTGCGCAGGCTCGCAGGCGGTCAGTCTGACGTGACGAGCATCGTCCTGTTCGGCGTGGGCTCGTCGATCGTCGTCGAGTACGAGGAAAGCTGCCGACGATTGGGCTACCCCGTCGCGGCGGTGAAGAACCGGCCGGGGCCGGGGTATTTCGGCGACCTCGAGCGGCTCGTCGACGTCGGGGCGATTCCGCCGGCGGTCCTGAGCGCGCCCTGCCTGTGCCCGATGTTCACGCCGCGGCATCGCTTCACCGCGCACGAAGAAGCGCTCGCGGCGGGTTTTGGCTTCGCCGGCGCGTTGCTCGATCCGACGGCGATCGTGGCGAGCTCGTCGACCTTCGGCACGGGCACCTTTGTCAATGCCGGCGGCGTCGTGGGCGCAAAGACGATCGTGGCGGAGCACGTCGTGATCAATCGCGGCGCCGCGATCGGGCACCATGTCGAGATCGCGGCGTTCGCCTCGGTCGGGCCGGGCGTCGTGGTCGGCGGACACGTCACGATCGCGACGGGTGTGCTGATCGGGGCCGGCGCAGTGCTGCTTCCCAAGGTTCACGTCGGCGCGCACGCCGTGGTCGGCGCCGGTTCGGTCGTCGTCGCCGACGTGCCGGCCGGCGCGACGGTGCTCGGCAACCCGGCTCGGATCGTCGAGCCCGCGGTCGGACGCGCCTGAGCGTGTCGTTGCCGCTGCCCATCGTCTCGGTCGTCATCAAGGCGTACAATCACGAAGCCTTCGTCGGGCAAGCGATCCGTAGCGTGCTCCGGCAGTCGATGCAACACTTCGAGATCGTGGTGGTCGACGACGGGTCTACCGACGCAACCCCAAAGATCATCGAAGGCTTCGCCGACCGCCGTATTCGCTACGAGCGCTTCGGGCGCAATCGCGGAGTGGTCGCGGCGATGAACGCGGTGGTGCGGCGCGCCCGCGGCGAGTTCGTCGCAATCCTCAATTCGGACGATTTTGCCCTGCCGTTGCGGTTGGAAAAGCAAGTCCGGTTCCTGGGCGACCACCCGAACGTCGCCGCGGTCTTCAGCGTCCCGCTGCAGGTCGGTGACTTGGGAGAAACGGTCGCCGGGCACGGAACGCTGTTCGCGATTCCGTTCGCGCACGCCAGCCCGACGCGCGCGCAGTGGCTGCGCCATTTCTTCTTGCACGGAAATTGTCTGTGTGCGCCGTCCGCGATGATCCGACGGACGATTCTTATCGAGCTGGGTCCGGACAACCGACGCCTGACGTTGCTGCACGACCTCGAGCGCTGGATCCGGTTGTTGGAGCGGCACGAGATCCACGTGATGGCCGAGCCGCTCACGGCCTTTCGGGTGCGGGCGAACCGTCAGAACGCGAGCGCGCCGCGTGACGAGACGCGGCTGCGCGATACCTTCGAGGCGTTCGAGATCTTCAAACGCTACCGCGACTACGCGCCGGAGTTCTTGCGCGAGATCTTCGCCGAAGACATCGCGACTCACGGAATCGACGACAGCCGTCCGAACGGCGTGCTCCTGGCCGAGGTCGCGCTGCGCGGATCGATGGGCTGGCATCCGGCGTTTGCGCTCGACAGCCTGTTCGCCGCGGCCTGCGACGAGGCCGACTACCGGCGGCTGCGCGAGCTCACGGGCAGCGTCAACGCGTTTCGGATCCCCCTTTTCGGCGCAGCGGTCGCCCGGATCGCGGAAACGCCGGAGGTCGTTTCGTAGCGCGTTGACCCGGCTCGTCCAGGACCGATTGCAGCGCCGAGACGATCGCCTTGCTTCGTTTCCGCCATTAGCGTCGGCTGGCCGGCGCAGTCGGGCTTGCTGGCGCGCAGCAACGGTCAGAGCCATAAGGTCAACACCGTCGACCGCGCCTTAGCATCGGCGCTGGTCGTGGTCCCGACGCCGGTCGCAACGCCAGCCGCACTCGCAAAACGAGCAGCGCGTCGTTGAGCGCGCTCTGCTGCGCGCCGGCGACCGGCTTGAAGAGGATTCGAGCGAAGCCGACCGCGCCGGGATCGTTCGGGCTTGGCGTCCAGGAGTGCACGCCGACGGCGCCGCTGTGCACGTAGTAGAGAATCGTGTTGGCCGCGCAGCCGGGATAGTCGTGCTTGCCGCTAGTGGTGGTGACGTGAACGGGCGGGACGGTCTGCGGCAGGACGTCGTGATTGCTCGAGAAGGACGGCGCGCTGCCAAGGCCCTGCACGTAGTAGGAGAAGACGAGCGGAGCGTGCGGGAAGTTCTGCGCCATGAGCGGCGCGACGCGCTCGTAATGGGTGAGAATCGCGCGCTGCTGCGGTGCAGTGGCGCGAGAAGATGCGTGGTTCACCCGAAACCGTCCCTCATGGAAATCGTGGCTGATGGCAAAGGGTAGCTAGGGAGGGGTTGGTTCCTGCCGAAGCACGCACCCGGTCACGGCGGCATGCCAGACAGATGGCACACGCCTCACTTACGGTGATCGGGTGTATACTGGAGGTGCAGATGAGCGACAGTCAGAGTCAGCCCCGGCCGCCAGCGCCGGCGCCCCCGCCGCCTCCTCCCCCGACCGCGGCGGACATGATCAAGGACCTTCGGGAGAGCGACCCGCTCCGCGGGATTCGGCGTTAGGCCGAGCCCCGGACCCGGGGAAATACACGCTTGCGGATGAGCCGCTCAGCGTCGACGCGGATATCGACTGGCGGTATCTCTACGGCTTGGTCCTCGAGCGAACCGAGCGCGAAGAAGACCGCGGAAAAACGCTTGACTCTAAAGTAACGACGCTGTTGGGTGGCGTCGTTGCGTTTATCGGTTTCTCGTTTCGTGTGAATGCATCGGTCTGGAGAGCGGGCGCCGCGCTACTGTATTTCATACCGCTCGCAGTCCTTTTCGACGCGCTGTTGACGAAGCGCGGCAAACGAGCACCAACGGCAGAGTCGCTCACGAAGTATTTTCCAGCGTACCCTGTATCCACGCTAAAGGAAAGCGTCGACGCGATGCTCATCGCCGACGCAGCAAATGAGAGGATCAATGACCGGAAAGCCGTGCGCGTTGATATTGCCGCGATCATGACCGGCATCGTGACGATAGTCGTGCTCATCACTCAATTCGCCCTGGCATTGGAGCCCGCAAATGTCCAAACCGGGTCACCTCAAGCAAAAGCCGCCCGTGTCCCCGTCGCAGCAGGACACGGCGGAGCGTCCCGAGGCCAGCCGCATGGTCCAAATCATCCGTAAGAGCGGCGAGGCCCCAGAGTCAAGCGACATCGCGGGGCATACAAAAGTGCGGATCCCGCGAGCGGTACGTCCTAGCCGCGCGGCGCTGCCATCGGTAGGGCAAAACGGGGATTGAAGGGGTATCCTGGCTTAAGAAACTCGCTGGACGGTTCTCGCGGATCATCCTGCCTTCGTTTGCCATCCGGAAGAAGGTTGCGGAGACTCGTTATACTTATACGGTTCTCGTTGACGACAACTTCCATTACACCGACGAGTCGGAACGGTACACGTTCGGCACGTTCCCGAGCCTTGAAGCAGCGATCGAGGCCTGCAGGCACATTGTGGACGATTTTCTAGAAGAGAGCTGCAAAGGGGTCCAGCCTTCAAGTGACGCGCTGTACGAGCACTATGTGGCGTTCGGGCCCGATCCGTTCATCGTGACCGACGACCCATACCTTCGACCGGTGCCATTTTCAGCGTGGACATACGCGCGAGAACAGTGCTTCCGGAGGTTCGGAAATCCGGAAACGCCGGAATCCAGGTCTTAGCCCGTATTCGCCAGTCTGAAAACTGGAGAAAATACCTCCGGATAAATAGCTACCGCCAGCGGTCGCCCGGCGTGGTCACGTACGTCTTCCAGAGGTATCCCCACGGAAGCACGAGCGGCACGATCACGACGCCCAGGAAGATGCCTGAGAACGAATCGGCGATGTCGGGATCCAGCGTGTGGCCCAGGTACGGGGGAAGCCACGCTGCGAGCACCCAGATGAGCTTCCACGTGAATTCGAAGATCAGCAGCGGCATCATCCTGACCGGATACCGCATGCCGAGGAGACAGAGCAGCGTAAGCGCGCCAAAGAAGCTCATCCCGACACCATGCCAGAAATCCCACGGCCGCGTGTGATGCAGGATCGCCGGCCACGTTCGCGAGCCCTATGCCAAACCAATCAGGAGATACGAAGCCCTGAGCACGTAGAGCCGATAAAGCGGAAGCTCCGGCCTGGATTGCATCTGGACCATGCCGTACCTACGGCGTCATTTGCCGACATGTTTCATTTAAATTGAATACAGAAGGGGTTCTGAGTATCCGATGAACACCGACCCCGACACCCTCCCAGTGGAGGGGCGAACGTTGGTTTTCCCTGGTCTCGTGCGCACGAAGCGGCAGTCGCGGCTCGTTAGTGCTTTGCAAGCATCAACACGTCGCGCGTGAGAATCTGGCTCTCCGGCAATGAGTTCATCGAGCGATACCAACAACGCGGGGGCTCCAGCGTAGCCGCCCTCATTCGTGCGCCTGCCGACAAGACTGTGGACAGGCGCGGCCGAATGCAAAAAAGCTGCGCCAGACCCCGGTTTTCGCTGGTAACCCGGCGCGGGGTTGGAACTGATCAAGGGGGTCGGCGGCCGTTCGCGGAGTCGTTCCCTCGAGCCGCGAAGCTGGCGCCATGGCTCTCCCGGGGGTGATTGTCGCGGCCGCTGCTTCGTGCGCGCTGTCGGGCGGGGTGCGCGGAGCGGACGGGACGCCGGTTCGAGCACATGTCGTTGCGACCGGCGGCGCGACGCGGGCGGCCGACACCGACCCGCAGGGACGGTTCACCCTCGAGCTACCGTGCGGTGCCGCGCGGGTGAGTATTGCTGCGCCGGGGTACGCGTCGGCGGACGTCGACGTCGTGGCCACGGGGGCGAATCGCGTCGACGTGACCCTCGAGCCCATTGGGGGCGGGCGGCTGCGGGAGATCGGGCGCGTGACCGTCGACGGCCGGCTCGCGGTGTCGCACAGCACGGTGCCGTCGCGGACGATCACGCGCGGCGATCTCGACGCGATGGGGTTCGATCGCGTCGTGCAGGCGCTGGCTCTCGTACCGTCGCTGACGCTGACGCGGCCGGACGGCGGCGCGACCGGAGCGACGACCGTCGTCTCGTTGCGCGGTCCCGATCCGTCCGAGACGCGGATCGCGCTCGACGGTCAGCCGCTCAACGACACCAACACCGGCGACTTCGATCTGGCGACCCTGCCGACGAGCCTGCTATCGGCGATCGATGTGAGCGAGGGACTCGGTCCGCAGGACTCGCGCGGCGCAGACACCATCGGCGGCGAGATCAACCTGATCTCATTGCGCCCGACGGCGCGACCGGCGCGTGCGCTGCGGTTCAGCTTGGGTTCGAACGGATCGTCGACGGTGGAAGCGAACGCGACGGGGCGCATCGGCCGGCTCGGCTACGCGCTCGCGCTGGCCGACCAGCAGCGTCAGGGCTTCGTGCACGACTATCCCGTGACGATAGATACGATGAACGCACTCGGCGTGCCGACCCGGTTGGGCTCGTCGTTCGCGGCGCGCAGCGCGCTGGCCAACGTCACCTACGATTTCTCGCCGCGCTCGACGCTGCGCGTACGCGCGCTGACGGTCAATGACGTCCGCGACGAGAGTGCGTCGCAGACGGCGCCGATCGATGCCGCGAACGACCGTCTTGGCGGGCAATTTGTCGGCAGCGGCCCGGAGACGGCGTCGCACAGCCTGCGCGCGACGCTGGCGAGCCTGAGCCTTCCGCTCGGAGCGGGGACGCTGGTCGCGAGCGCCGCGTTCTCCAGCTCGACACGGGCCGTCGCGCGGAGCCTCGTTACCGGCGACCCCGGCACGCCCTACGACCCGTCGCTGATCGACAAGCTGGGATCGACGACGTTCGAGTGGGCGCATGCGACGGCATCGTCGTCGGTGGCGATCGGTGCGCAGACGCGGGCCGAATCGCTGGCGTCGCCCGATCAATTCAACGTCCCGGCGCTGCGCGAGTACGCCTCGCAAGCGTGGGTGCGCGCGAGTGGCCGGCTCGCGCCGCACCTCCTCGTCGGCGCGAGCGTCGTCGACTCGGTCTGGTCGACGTTCCCGGCCAGCCTTGACGGACGGGTCGGCGTCGCGGTCGACGACGTAGCCGGCGGGACGCTGCGCTTCGCGGTCGGCACCGGCTTGCGCGCGCCGTTGCTGGCCGAAAAGTTCGTCTTTCCGTTTGCTGCGCTGGTGCCCGATGGGAACTGCGTCGCGCCCAACGGCAACGCCGACGAACGGGCCGAGCACGCCACGGAGTACGAGGTCGGGTATGGGCACCGCTTCGGTTCGACCACCGCCGATCTCACGCTGTACCGCACCAACCTGCGCGATCCGATCGAGAACTTCTATCCGTTCGGCAAGACCTGCAACACGCCCGGGCTGACCGAGGTCGAAGCACAGTCGTTTCCGGTGAACGTGGGCAACGTCGTCTATCGCGGCGGCGCGTTGCGCGTGGCGCATCGGTTCGGGCCGGGCTACTGGACCGCGAGCGCCGAGTACGCGGTGAACGCGGCGTACCCGACGAGCCTGCCGGATTTCGTCTCGGCGGCGAACCCGACGTCGGGCTCGTTCCTCGCGCCGGGGCAGCAGTTTGTTGGGATCCCCCTGCAGCAGTACGCGCTCGACGTCCGCTATGCGCGGCGGGGAACGCACGGCGCGCTCGCGGTCGCGGGAAAGAGCGCGAACAACGAGCTCCGGCAGGGCCGCTTCGCGACGCTCGACGCCGCGTTCGGGCGCACGTGGGGCAACATCGACGTCACCGTGGCCGGCACGAACTTGACTAGCGCGGTCAGCGGGCGGTTTACGCAGTTGGGCCAGGGCGTCATGATCGGCGCGGGGCCGAAAGGGCTCCAGCCGACCGACGCGCTGGTCCTAGAGCCGGCCGCCGTGCGGATCATCCTGACGGTGCGCTAGGCCCTCACTCTTCGCCGTCGTAGTAGTCGACGTTTTCGGAACGAATGATACGCCGCGCGGGGACTTGCACCGTCCACTTCTTGCTGTCCGGAAAATAGTCGGCCTCGTCGATCGGATTGTCGGCGACGACGTAGACGACCAAGTCCGCGGCGCTGTCGTTGATGAGCGCGTGCGGCTCGCCGGGCAAGAAGATGAACGCATCGCCGGTTGCGAGGGGTGCCATACCGTCGGCGTGCCGGACGATGCCGGTCCCGGAGATCACGTGATAGAACTCCCACTGCGCGCCGTGGGAGTGGTACGGGTAGGGCGTCTTGCTGGGCGGTATCCGCAGGATCTCGACGTCGAACGGGTGGCGCTCGAGGAGATCGGTCGATTTCGGCTTGCGTCCGAGCGCCTCGGAGATCTGCTTGCCCGCCCCCGCGAATTTTCCGCGCGGCGAGGTCCAGGTGATCTCAGGGACGTCGTTGGTGTTGACCTTGCGCAGCATCGTCCGGGAATACGACAGACCAGGCGCCCGGACTTGCCGAGTCAGTCGTCGTCGGGGGGTGAGGTGTCGTTCATGACGGCCGCGGTCAGTACCGATGGGTCGACCGCGATCGCGGTGAAGCTGCGCGGCGGTTTGCTCAGATCGAAGAATCCCGTCAAGTCGCTCGTCGACCGGCTGTCCGCGAAGTTCAGCGCACCTTCCGCGATGCCGTAGTTGTGCTCGATAAAGCGCACGATGCTGCCGAAGTCGTGGTGCGCGTTGTTGATGTAGTTGCGCGGAGTGTACGCTGAAACGACGATGAGCGGCACCCGGAAGCCGTACTGGTAGTCGCCTTGCGGTTTGGGCAGGAACGTCGGCGCGACGTGATCGTACCAGCCTCCCCAGTCGTCCCACGTGATGAAAATGGCCGTGTCGTCCCAATAGCCTTGGCCGTTGTCGCACGTGGTGCTCTTGCCGATGGCGTTGACGATCGAGGCGACCCAGGCCGGGCCGCCGTTGCCGCTTTTCAGACCGGCATGATCGGAGTACCGAGCGGCCGGGATCACCCAGCTGACCGAACGCAGGTTGCACGACGCGATGTCGCTCAGGACGTCGGGAGGGTGGAAGTCGAGATGATCGGTCCAGGCGGGCCCGGAGCACGTACCGCCCGGAGCCGTCGCCATGCAGAGATGCTTGATGGAATTGGGCGCCGTCCAAATGCTGCCCGGATTGGGCGTGTAGTACCGCCACGTCACCGATGGGTCGAACAGATCGACCAACGTCTGGTGCTCGAAGCAGGGAAAGATCGGGTTGATCCGGCCGCCCGGGTGGATCACGAATGACTGCGTGTTCGCCGGCGCGGCGCACCCCGCGGTCTTGTTGAATCCGCCCACACCGCCGGTCCCGACCAGGTTCTCGGAGTCGAAGATCCCGGCAGCGTCATCGCTCGCGCTCGGCGCCGACGTTGCCCCGAACAGGAATTGGTGGGCGGGATAGCTCGGTCCCTGATTGGTTTGGAACATCGCGTTCGCCCAACCGTATCGCGTCGCGAGTTCCAGATACGGCTTGAGGGTACCGTTGGAGTAGGTGACGTAGCGCCACTGCGCGTCCGCCGGGCACTGATTGCAGCCCGATCGGCCGTCCATCTTGCAGGTCGTCGTCCCCGGCGTCAGGTCGCACTGCGCGAGAAAGCCGCTGTGCGCGTGATTCAAGTCCACCGTGTGAGCGAGCGTCACCGGTGTCGGCGCAATCGTGCCGCCGGGTGCGAACTTGTCGAGCCACGCGCTGGTCTGGATGTCGTACTGCGCCGGGCCCGGCGTGGTGCTGCAGCGGCTTGGAGCGCCGAACGGCGGCGCGCACAAGCCTTGGAAAAGGTTGTCCGGCGTGCGGTTCTCCTGAACGATGACGATGACGTGCTTGAAGCTTGCCCCGGCGGCGCGGGCGGGCACCGATCCGATTCGCGTCGCGGCGGCGACGAGCAGAGCCGAGACGGACAGCGCCGTGAAGATCGCGGCGACGCGCAGCGTGGACATCCTCAATCCTCCGTTCGAATGCGTAGCAAGCCAAGCTCTCGAACGCTGCTTACACCCCGATTCTGAGAGCAAGCTGGGACCGAAGCGCCGAGGCCGGGCGAGGTGACAATGCGGTCGGGTCATGCTAAAGTAGGGCGTTGCGCCCGGGGCTCCGGGCCGCGCTCGGCTGCTCACCCCGGCGGCCGGCGCGTTTACTCGCGGGGGAGATGGATTCGGCCCGCTTTGCGGTCCGAATCCGGTGCTGGTCCGCTTTGCGGCCCTAGCACTGCAGCATCGAAAGGACACCATGGCAAAAAGAGTCGTCGGGAAGATCGGTCTCGCTCTTCCCGCCGGGAAGGCGACCCCTGCGCCTCCCGTCGGTCCGGCGTTGGGCCCCTATTCGCTCAACATCATGGACTTCTGCAAGCAGTACAACGACCGGACCAAAGCCCAAGAAGGCTTCATCATCCCGGTCGAGATCACGGTCTTCGAAGACCGCACCTTCACGTTCATCACCAAGACTCCGCCGGCGTCGTTCTTGATCAAACGCGCGCTCGGGCTCGAGTCGGGATCGAAAGAGCCCAACCGCAACAAGGTTGGGAAGCTGACGCAAGATCAGGTGCGCGAGATCGCTCAGGCCAAGATGCCCGATCTCAATGCCAACGACATCGATGCCGCGATGAAGATCGTCGCCGGCACCGCACGCTCGATGGGCGTCGAAGTGGGGAACGGCTGATGCGCGAGCACGGCAAGCGTTTCAAGACCTTGGCAACGTCGTTCGACCGCGATCGGCTCTACGATCCGCTCGAGGCGACGCAGATCGTCAAGCGCAACGCGAACGCGAAGTTCAACGAGACGATCGAGATTCACATCAAGCTGGGCGTCGATCCCAAGAAGTCCGATCAGAACGTGCGCGGCACGGTGAACCTGCCGCACGGCACGGGACGCACGGTGCGCGTGATCGCGTTCGCGCGCGGCGACGCGGCCAAGGCCGCGCAGGAAGCCGGCGCCGACGTCGTCGGCGACGCCGACCTCATCGAGCGCGTCAAAGGCGGGTTCGCCGACTTCGACGTCGCGGTCGCGACCCCCGACATGATGCCGGCGATCGGCAAAGAGCTAGGACGCATCCTGGCGCAGAAGATGCCCAACCCCAAGGCCGGCACGGTGTCGCCGAACATCGGCAACGCGGTGCGCGACATCAAAGCCGGTAAGGTCGAGTACCGCCTCGACAAGACTGGGATCATCCACACGATCGTCGGCAAAGCGTCGTTCGAGGAGAAGCAGATCACCGAGAACCTCGGCGTGCTGCTCGACGCGATCGTGCGCGCCAAGCCGTCGGCGGCGAAGGGCACGTACCTGCGCTCGATCACCCTCACGTCGACGATGGGCGTCGGCGTCAAGGTCGATCCGACCCGCGTGCGCGCCACCGCCAGCACGGCCTAGTACGTAGACGCCGGCCCGCACCCGGGCCGGCGCTGGGCGTTTTCCTAGGCGGGTGTGCGACGGTGAGTGAAGCCGGGTGTCTTCTGCGGCCGAGGTGAGCGATGAACGACGGTATGGTGGAGATCGCCGGTGGCGCGTTTCTCATGGGATCGGTATCGTTCTATCCTGAGGAGCGACCGGTACGGCGGCGGCGCGTCGATGGGTTTCGCATCGACCGGCACCACGTGACGAACGACGAGTTCGCGCGGTTCGTCGCGGCGACCGGCTATGTGACGGTCGCGGAGCGCCCGCTCCAACTCGGCGCTGTGCCGGGCGCGCCGGTGGAGGCGTATCCGGCCGGCTCGCTCGTGTTCCGCCCGACCGCTGGTCCGGTAGACCTCGGCGACTCGCGTACCTGGTGGGTGTACGTTCCGGGCGCGCAGTGGCGGCATCCGCAGGGGCCCGACAGCTCGCTGGACGGGCTGGGCGAGCACCCCGTGGTACACGTCGCGTACGAAGATGCCCAAACGTATGCAGACTGGGCGGGGAAGGCGCTGCCGACCGAAGCGGAGTGGGAGTTTGCGGCGCGCGGCGGCCTCGAGGAGAAGCATTTTACCTGGGGTGACGAGCTCGAGCCGAACGGAACGATCATGGCGAATACGTGGCAGGGCGAGTTTCCGTGGCAGAACACGAAGCGCGACGGGTTCGAGCGCACATCGCCCGCCGGCGCGTTTCCGCCCAACGGGTACGGGCTCTACGATATGGCGGGCAACGCGTGGGAATGGACGTGTGACTGGTATCGCGCGGACACCGATGCTCCGCCGGTGAGCCCGTGTTGTTCGCCGCCCGACGAAAGCTACGATGCGAGCTCGCCGGAGATTCGCATCCCGCGAAAAGTGCTCAAGGGCGGGTCACACTTGTGCGCGCCGAACTACTGCCTGCGCTTTCGACCGGCGGCGCGGATGCCGCAGATGATCGACACCGGAATGAGCCACTTGGGCTTTCGTTGCGTACGGCGCGGCTAGTGTGCTAGTGCCGCGACGAGGCCAGTACTGAGATCGCCTGCATCACGATCCCGACGCGGCCGCCGCGCGGCGTGCACGAATCGCGCGGGACCCCGATGATCGGCCCGACGGCGCCGCCGAGCGTTCCGCCTCCCGGGATCCGTTCATTCCAAATTCCGCCGGGGTTGGTGGGCGGAGTCTTCACGCCGCCGCCCGACCCGGGATCGGGCGCGCCGCCGGCCGTCGCCGTGGTCGTCGCCGGTTCGGTGCTCGAAGCCGTCGCGGTTTCGGTTGCCGTCGCGGGCTCGCTACGCGGGCGCGTGCGCGGAGCCGGTTCGGCGGCCGTCGCGGTATTCGATCGCGCATGCGATATGGGGTGGGTCGCCTCCCAGGCCGTGAGCTGTTCGGCTGCGGTCTGCGGTGCGGCCGCCGGCGCTCGCAGCGGCGCCGGCTGAGCTGCGTGGGCGTGGACCTGCGCACGTAAGGGCGCAGCTTGGTGCGCCGGTGCCGCGTGCGTTGCGGGGAGCGGCGCCGCATGGTAGACGACCACCGGCGCGCTCGCGGCGTGCGCAACCGGCACGTTTACGGCGTGCGCAACCGGCGCGCTTGCGTGGCTCGGTAGCGCGTGCGGCGTGCGGTGGCGCGCCACGGGCGGTGCGTGCCGGATCGGAAGCGCCGCGCCGGCCGCGGAATGCGCGGCGCTCGGTGCTGCAGCGTGTCCGCGCGAGTTATCGTAGACGAAGTAACCGGCGGCGATCGATACCGCAGCCGTCACGGCGAGCAGTGCGGTGCCGAAACGGCGCGTCGTCCAGGCCAGAATCTCGCGTTGCGTTCGTGGCGGCTCCGGCGCGAAAAGCGCAGGATTGTCGCGTATCAGCAGTTCGGCGAGGAACGGATCCTCGAGCGAAGCGAGACGCTCGTCGAGAGTGTCCGGTTTGGAGGGTAGCTCAACTAGCATGTCGGGCCTCGTCTTCGCGCGGCGCTGTTTTGGTGCAACGCTACGGAGTCACGCTGAGACTCCGCTGGGGATTCGGCTTACGTTCATCGTCGATGAAATGCAAGTGGTCGGCGCGGCGCAAGATGACCATGCGTTTGGTCGCCGGCGGGCGTTCGAAGAGCGCGTACATTCCGGCCAGGGGCAGCGAGACGTCGTCCTCGGCCACCAGGTACAACACGGGTACGTCGCGCGTCCAACCGAAGGTGAGGCGCACCGGCAGAATCCCCGGTTTGGATTGCGAGGCTCCGGCCGGCGCGAGCGCTACCGCGGCGCGAATTCGCGGCTCTCCGGCAGTTGCGGCGGGCGCCGTCAGCCGTCATGAGTATCGACCGTTCTTTTCGGCGCCCGCGTCTCCGATGGATCGAGAGGGTGGGGGCCGAATTGCTCCCACGGGGGTAGTGCATGTTTCATCGTTCGCTGGTCGTCGTTGCTCTGGCCACCCTGGTATCCGCGTGCGGCGGCGGCGGCGCGACGTCGTCGCAAACGTCGTTCGCGACGCCCACTCCTACCCCGGTTCCGACCTCGACCCCGTTTGCGGGACCGCAGTATCTCTACGTCGCGAAAACCTCGCCGCCCAGCGGCATCATGCAGTACGCGCTCCCGTTGACCGCGAGCTCGATGCCGAACTTCACGCTGCCGTTCGACAATGTCAGGTCCCTGGCGTTCGACGCGAGCGGAGACCTGGCGGCCGCCGACTCGACGGGGCACGTAAAGTTCTTCCCGCCGCCGCTGTCCGCGACGAGCACGCCGGCGGTGTCGTTCAACACCGGCACCGGCTTCGCCGGTATTGCGGCATTCAACGGTGCGGGCGACTTGTTCGTCACGGCCGCGAACGGGGTGAACGTGTTCGCGCACCCCTTCACGAGTGCGAGCACCCCGTCGGCGTTCATTACCGCGCCGTCGATCAGGTCGTCGTTCGCGCTCGCGTTCGACGCGGCACAAAACCTGTACGTCGCGGCCGACACGGGCAAGATGAGCCTGTTGGTTTTCGCCCCGCCGTACTCGGGAACACCGGTCATCACGCCGGGAGTCGACGTCGTCACGCCCTACGAGAGCATCGCTGTCAGCGCGAATCAGGTGATCGCACCGGCCTTGCACCTGCCGGGAAGGGTCGACGTGTACGGCTTGCCGCTCACGGCGGCGAGCACGCCGAACGCCGCGATCGAAAGCGGTTCCGGAGGCATCAACGGGCCGAACTCGGTCGCGCTCGATGCGGCCGGCAATCTCTACGTCATGAACACCGGCAATGGGTCGGTGACGGTGTACTCGCTGCCGATCCCAACCGGAGGTGGTCTGCCGACGGTCACCCTGCAGATGCCCGCCGGAACCTTCAACTTCTGGGGGATCGCGGTCGGGAGGTGAGCGGGGGCTGAGCCGGCGACGGCGGCCGGCCCAGGAAGGGTGGGCCCACGGGGCGGTGGAAGTCCGAATTCCTTAGGTCACACCGCGCAAGCGTCTGATTGGAGTGGATCGTATGCGTGTGAAGTCATTCTTGCTCGTCGCAGCTCTGGCCGCGTTGAGCGCCTCGCCGGCTCTGGCGCAGAACGCGGCGCCGCCCGGGAATGCACCGCCGGCGGTCCGGCCGCCGGCCATGGACGCCGCCTATCCGTTGGGCACCGCGTATCGCGACATCGGGCGGGCCGAACAGGCCGGCGCGACGGGTCATTACATCGACGCCGCGCGGTCGCACTACCGCGCCGGGATCGACCGGTACGGGCGCAACGACGACGCCGGTGCGGCGGCCGAGGCCCGCGCCGCGTCCGACCTCGCGCGCGTCGCGCTCGACGAGCGGCCGGCGCCCGATCGCAGCGGGCCCAAGGACGTCCCGGCCCCACCCTCGCCACGGCCGATGCCGGGTGGGTCGCACGACGGCGGCGCTCCGGGCGCCATGGTGCACGTCCGGAGCGCGATGCCACGCATCGAGGGGATGCCGTTCTTCTCGTTCGGCGGCGACGGAGCGCTCATGGGGATGCGCCGGGGCGGCTACGACGCGACGCGGCTGGCTGAGATCTTGAAGGTCGAGACGGGTGCCGAAGCGCGGCAGCTCGCGCAGGGCGCGGTCGACGCGAACGGTGCGGCCCAGCGTGCCGCGTTGGCGGGCAACGTGAGCGAAGCGGCGCGCCAGACGCGCATCAGCGACGACTTGGCCGCCGCCGTGCGCGACATCGCCGCGATCAATCATCCGGAGCTGCGCAACGGGACGCGGATGCTCCGCATCGAGCGCAGCATGTCGATGTAATCGGTCCATCCCGAGCTCCGTCGAGGGTGACGGGGCTCGGGGGCGCGATTGGGGAAGCTCGGGCCCCCTATGGGCGGGATCGTGGTTCGGAAGATTGAGCGCTCGCCGGCAGCGCAGCTCGCGCCGTTGGCCGAGCGCGGCGTCGCGACCGTTCACGAGGCGCTGGGCCGCACCGGCTTGATGGCCGCGTACATGCGACCCATCTACCCGGGCGCATCGATCGCCGGCAACGCCGTGACCGTCACCGTCGCGCCGGGCGACAACACGATGATCCACGTCGTGGTCGAGCTGTGCCAGGCCGGCGACGTCGTGGTCGTCGTCCCCACCTCGCCCTGCGAGGACGGATACTTCGGCGACCTCTTCGGCGGTGCGCTCAAGGCGCGCGGCGTGCTCGGTGTCGTCATCGAAGCCGGTTGCCGCGACATTCGCACGCTCAAGGAGATGGTGTTTCCGGTGTGGTCCAAGGCCGTGTTCGCGCAGGGCACGGTCAAGGAAACGCTCGGCGACATCAACCTGCCGCTGGTGTGCGCCGGGCGCAGGGTCGAGCCCGGCGATGCGATCGTCGCCGACGACGACGGCGTTTTGGTGGTCCCGCGCGCCCGCATCGTCGAGGCGCTTGACGCCTCGCGCGCCCGCATCGACAAAGAAGCGACGAACCGGCGCCGCTTCGCCGCCGGTGAAGTCGGTTTGGACGTCTACGGCATGCGCGAGAAGTTGGCGGGCAAGGGCCTCGCCTACTACGACGATGCAGCCGCGCTCGACGGTGTTCGCCGGTGATGCAGACCGCGATTGCGTGCACGCTCATGCGCGGCGGAACGTCCAAAGGTCCGTTCTTTCTGGCCTCCGACTTGCCGGCGGACGCCGCGCAACGCGACCGCGTGCTGCTGGCGCTCATGGGCTCGCCGGACGCGCGCCAGATCGACGGCCTGGGCGGCGCGGACTCGCTCACCAGTAAGGTCGCGGTCGTCGGCCCGCCCAGCCGCCCCGATGCCGACGTCGACTACCTCTTCTTGCAGGTCGTCGTCAACGAGCCGCGCGTCGATACATCGCAGAACTGCGGCAACATGCTCGCCGGGATCGGGCCCTTCGCGATCGAGAACGGGCTCGTCGCCGCGACTGCAGACGTGACGCAGGTGCGGATCCACATGGTCAACACGGCGAGCATCGCGGTCGCGCACGTGCAGACGCCGGGTGGCCGGGTCCGTTACGACGGCGAGGCGCGCATCGACGGGGTTCCCGGTACCGCCGCACCGATCGTGATCGATTTCCTCGACATCGCGGGCTCGAGCACCGGCGGCGCGCTGCTGCCCACCGGCAACCCACGCGATGTGGTCGAGGGGATCGACGCCACGTTGATCGACAACGGCATGCCGGTCGTTGTGATGCGCGCCTCGGATTTTGGCAAGACCGGGCGCGAATCGCCGGCCGAGCTCGAAGCCGACGCCGCGCTCAAGGCCCAGGTTGAGAAGGTGCGTCTGGCCGCCGGGCGGCTCATGAACTTGGGTGACGTCACCAAGAAGACCGTGCCGAAGATGTGTCTGGTATCGCCACCGTCCAACGGCGGCGCGGTATCGACGCGCAACTTCATCCCGCACACCGTGCACAAGGCGATCGGCGTCTTCGGCGCCGTCAGCGTGGCGACGGCGTGCGCGTACCCCGGGACCGTTGCCGCCGACGTCGCCGCCGGCGGCGCGCTGCTGGGCGAGCGCAGCCTGGAGATCGAGCACCCGACGGGGTTCTTCA
Source organism: Vulcanimicrobiota bacterium (assembly GCA_003140215.1). GTDB lineage: Bacteria > Vulcanimicrobiota > Vulcanimicrobiia > Vulcanimicrobiales > Vulcanimicrobiaceae > Vulcanimicrobium > Vulcanimicrobium beijerinckii. Next base: position 1,835,523 of record PLJL01000004.1, read on the forward strand.
CCGTCGAGCTGCGCCTGGTGAACGACAACGGCAAGCCGCGCGTCGAGCGCGCCGCGCTGCTGCGCACGGCCCGCGTGCTCATGGCCGGCGAGGTCTTCGTCCCGGGCACGGTCTGGGACGGGCAACGGTGATCATCGACTGTCACGGGCACTACACGACGGCGCCGAGCCCGCTCCAAGCGTTCCGCGATCGCCAGATCGCCGCGCTCGACGGGTCGGCGGCCGCGCCGTCGCCGGACGACATCCGGATCAGCGACGACCAGATCCGCGAGAGCCTGGAGAACGCCCAGCTCAAGCTGCAGCGCGAACGCGGCACCGACCTCACGATCTTCTCGCCGCGGGCTTCGGCGATGGCGCACCACGTGGGTACCGAGCAGACCAGCTTGGCCTGGTCGCGGGCATGCAACGACCTCATCGCGCGCGTCTGCACGCTCTACCCCGAGAAGTTCGCCGGGGTCTGTCAACTGCCGCAATCGCCGGGCGTCCCGCCCGCCAACAGCGTCCTCGAGCTGGAGCGGTGCGTCAACGAGTTGGGCTTCATCGGCTGCAATCTCAATCCCGACCCGTCGGGCGGACACTGGGACGGCCCGCCGCTCACCGACCGCCACTGGTACCCACTCTACGAGAAGATGGTCGAGCTCGACGTGCCGGCGATGGTGCACGTCAGCTCGTCGTGCAACCCGAACTTCCACGCGACTGGCGCGCACTACATCAACGCCGACACGACCGCGTTCATGCAGTTTCTCACCTCCGACCTGTTCCGTGATTTCCCGGCGCTGCGCTTCGTCATCCCGCACGGCGGCGGCGCCGTGCCGTACCACTGGGGGCGTTATCGCGGCCTCGCGCAGGACATGCGAAAGCCGCCACTCGACGAGCTGCTTCTCAACAACGTCTTCTTCGACACCTGCGTGTACCATCTGCCGGGGATCGAGCTGTTGCTCAAGGTGATCCCGGCCCGGAACATCCTGTTCGGCTCGGAGATGGTCGGCGCGGTGCGCGGGATCGATCCGCAGACCGGACACTCCTACGACGACACCAAACGTTACCTCGACGCGCTGCCGCTGGGCGCCGAGGTTCGACAGCAGATCTTCGAGGCCAACGCCGTGCGCGTGTATCCGCGCCTCGCGGCCAAACTCGCCGGAAGGTAACCGTTGGACGCCGACTACCGCCCGTTTCACCCCAACCCGTCGAAGCCGCGGTACGTCCCGCCGCCGGGCGCCGTCGACGCGCACTGCCACGTGTTCGGGCCGGCCGCCACGTTTGCGTACGCCCCCGAACGCAAATACACGCCGTGCGACGCACCCAAGGAGGCGTTGTTCGAGCTGCGCGATTTCTTGGGCTTCGAGCGCAACGTGATCGTGCAAGCGAGCTGCCACGGCCGCGACAACGCCGCGCTCGTCGACGCGCTCGGCGCAGCGAACGGGAGAGCCAAAGGTGTCGCCGTCGTGCGGCCCGACATCGGCGACGACGAGCTCGCGGCACTCGATGCGGCCGGCGTCCGCGCCGTGCGCTTCAACTTCGTCAAACGGCTGGTCGACGCGACGCCGCGCGAGAACTACCTGCGGATCGCCGACAAGATCGCCCCGCTGGGCTGGCACATCGTCGTGTATTTCGAGGCGCCCGATTTGGAGTCGTTGACGCCCTTCATCACCTCGCTGCCGGGGACGATCGTGGTCGATCACATGGGCCGGCCCGACATCGCCAAGGGCGTCGAGCACCCGGACTTCGGCCGCTTCGTGCAGCTCCTCGCTGACCACGACAACATCTGGAGCAAGGTGAGCTGCCCGGAGCGGCTCACCGTGGCCGGGCCGCCCTACGACGATGTCGTGCCGTTCGCGCGAACGCTGGTCGAACGGTTTCCCGACCGCGTGCTGTGGGGTACGGATTGGCCGCACCCCAACATGACGTGGCTCGTCCCCGACGACGGCGAGCTCGTCGACGTGATCCCACGGATCGCGCCGACGCCGGCGCTGCAGCAGGCGCTCCTCGTCGACAATCCCAACCGTCTGTACTGGTCCGCGCAACGATGAGCAAACCGAGTGAGTTCGACGACATCCCCGGGACGCTGGTGTTCGACGGCGAACGCTCGCGCCAAGGCTATCACCTCAACATGTTTTGCATGTCGCTGATGAAGCCGGAGAACCGTGAGGCGTTCCGCGCCGATGGGCGCGCGTATCTGGTGCGCTTTCCGATGACGCCCGAACAAGCGCAGTCGATCCTCGACCGGGATTGGAACCGCATGCTCGAGCTGGGCGGGAACATCTACTACACCGCCAAGCTCGCCGCGTGCGACGGGCTGTCGTTTCAGCAGATCGCCGCGCTGATGACCGGTATGACGCAGGCCGGGTACGCCGAGATGATGCTTCACGGCGGGCGGCCGATCGAAGGGAACCGCAGCAAGTCGGAATGGGACCGTGGCTGAGATCCTAGCCGGCGTAGTCTGCTCGCACGTGCCGGCGATCGGCGCGGCACTCGACAACGGCAAGGCCGGTGAGCCGTATTGGCGGCCGCTGTTCCGCGGCTTCGAACCGTCGAAGGCGTGGATCGCGCAGCTCAAGCCCGATGTCGTGATCCTGGTGTACAACGACCACGGTTCCGCGTTCTCGCTGGAGATGATCCCGACGTTCGCGTTGGGCTGCGCGGCGGAGTTCGCGCCGGCCGACGAGGGCTGGGGTGCGCGACCGGTGCCGGTGGTCGAGGGACATCCCGAGCTGGCCTGGCACATCGCCCAGTCCGTCATCCTCGACGAGTTCGACCTCACGATCGTCAACAAGATGGACGTCGATCATGGCTTGACCGTTCCGCTGTCGCTCATGTTCGGACAGCCGGCCCAGTGGCCGTGCCGGGTGATCCCGCTGGCGGTCAACGTCGTGCAGTATCCGCCGCCCACCGGTAACCGGTGCTACAACCTGGGCAAAGCGATCCGCAAGGCCGTCGAGTCGTTCGATCAGCCGCTGCGCGTTGTGATCTTCGGGACCGGCGGCATGTCGCACCAGCTCCAAGGGCCGCGCGCGGGGCTGATCAATCCCGAGTTCGACAAACGCTTCCTCGACCGCCTCGTCGCCGATCCGCAGGCGCTGGCCCGGATACCCCACGTCGAATACGTCCGCGAAGCGGGCTCGGAAGGGATCGAGATGGTCATGTGGCTGATCATGCGCGGCGCGCTCGACGACACCGTCAAAGAAGTGTACCGCTTCTATCATGTCCCCGCTTCGAATACCGCCGTCGGTCACATGATCCTCGAGAACGTCGCGCCGGGAGCCGCATGAAGGTCGCGCTGGCGGGTCAGGGCGCGTTCGGCGTCAAGCATCTCGAGGCGCTGGCGAACATCGACGGGGTCGAGGTGGTCTCGCTCGCCGGCGGCAGCCCCGACACGACCGAAGCGGTCGCGCGCCGGTGGCGTATCCCGCACTGGACGACCGACCTGGCCGAAACCCTGGCGCAGCCCGGCGTCGAGGCCGTCATCCTGGCGACACCGACGCAGTTGCACGCCGCCCAAGCCGAACAGGTGATGCGCGCGGGCAAACACGTCATGGTCGAGATTCCGATCGCCGACACGCTGGCGGACTCCGAACGCTTGCTGCAGGTGCAGCGTGAAACCGGGGTCGTGGCGATGGGCGGGCACACGCGCCGTTTCAACCCGAGCCACCAGTGGATTCACGGGCGCATCGCGGCGGGCGAGCTGACGATCCAGCAGATGGACGTGCAGACGTACTTCTTCCGGCGTACCAACATCAACGCGCTGGGCCAGCCGCGCAGCTGGACCGATCATCTGCTCTGGCACCACGCCTGCCACACCGTCGACCTGTTCGGCTACCAAACGGGAGAGACGGCGTCACGTGCCAACGCGCTGCAGGGCCCGCTCCACCCCGACCTCGGCATCGCGATGGATATGAGCGTGCAGTTGAAGGTCCCGTCCGGGGCGATTTGCACGCTGTCGCTATCGTTCAACAACGACGGGCCGCTAGGAACGTTCTTCCGCTACATCTGCGACAACGGCACGTACATCGCGCGGTACGACGACCTGTTCGACGGCAAGAACGACCAGATCGACCTCTCGCACGTTGCGGTCTCGATGAACGGCATCGAGCTGCAGGACCGCGAGTTTCTCGCCGCGATCGCGGAAGGCCGCGAGCCCAACGCGAGCCTCGCCCAATGCCTGCCGGCGATGCGGACCCTCGACCGCCTGGAGCGCAGCCTCGAGCGCGCGCCGTGACCGTGATCGCGGTGCTCGGCCTGGGTGAGGCCGGTTCGCTCATCGCGCGCGATCTCGCGCGCGGCGGCGCGGCCGTGCGCGGCTGGGACCCCGAGCCGCACGGCGATCTGAGCGGTATTCCGTTCGCCCCCAACTTTGCCGCGGCGGTCGAGGGAGCCGACGTCGTGCTGTCGGTCAACTGGGCCAGCGTCGCGCTCGACGTCGCGCGCGAGGCGCTGCCGCTGCTGCGGCGCGGCTGCGTGTACGCCGACCTCAACACCGCCGGGCCCAGCCTCAAGCTCCAGCTCGCGGCGATCGTCGCGCCCAGCGGCGCAGCGTTCGTCGACGTTGCGATGATGACGCCCGTCCCGCCGCTGGGGATTCGCGTGCCGATGTTCCTTTCCGGCGCCGGATCGAACGCGCTCGCGGAGGTGCTGCGCCCGTTCGGGACGCCGATCGAGATCGTGGGGGCGCAGCCCGGTGAGGCTGCGGCGCGCAAGCTCACCCGCTCGGTGTTTTTCAAAGGGATGTCGGCGGCGGTGTGTGAGGCGCTCGAAGCGGCCCGCGCGGCGGGCGTCGAGGAATGGCTGCGCGGCGACATCGCAGCGACGTTCAGCGCCGCCGACGCGACCTTGCTCGACCGCATCATCGACGGTACGCACAAGCATGCGAAACGGCGCGCCCACGAGATGCGCGATGCTGCGAACCTGCTCGACGAGCTCGCGGTACGCGCGCCGATCACCCGCGCGACGGTGGAGTCGCTCGAACGGCTCGTTGCCGACCGTCAGGTGTCGCGGTAGACGCGCTTGAGCAGACCGGTTCGGACGAACGCGAACTGGGCCGCCGAACGTTCGGCCGGCGAATCCGGTGCGGTCTTGAACACGGCGCGCCCGGTGCCGCGCTGGTGTGCGATTCCAAGTCGCGCTGCCAGCAGCGCGCGGTGGACTCCGCGGCCCCGAAAGCCCGGCAACACCGCGGCCGAGTAGAGCAGCGCGGTGTCGCTGGTGATCCCCAGCGCGGCCGCCCCGGCGTCGTTCCCATCGACGGTCGCGATCACCAGCGCATGCGCTGCGGCGGCGTTCACCGCGGCCGTGCGGAGCAGCAGCCCGGAATCGGCGAGGGTATCGGCGGCGGCGCGCGCGACGAGGTCGGCCCAGCGCGCGCGGTCGGTCGTCGTGCGGACGGGGATTCCGCCCGGCGCGGCCGGCGGACCGATCGTGGCTTCCAGCCCGGCCAAGGTGGGGCCGAACTCGGCGTATCCACGCGCGCTCAAGAGGGCCGCATCGCGTTCTAGGACGCTTGCTTCGACCTCGAACCGGGCCGGTGCGCCGCGCGCCGCGTAGAAGCTCTCGGCGACGGTGAGGTCGTCGTCGCGGAGCGGCCGCGCCGAGCCGGCGCCGACCGCATAGTCGATCAACGTTCCGGCGACGAAGAGCGCGTAGCCGCCGGCGACAGCGACCGCTCCGTCGCCCGCGGTGGCCGCCTCGACGTTGCGGTTCCGTAGGAAGGCGGCCCAGAAAGCCGCCTCGGCCGTACCGGCGCTCATCGTTGACGGCCTGCCATGCCGCGTGATATAAGGTGCTTTGGCTCCAATGACCGCAGGTCGACCTCCGGGTCGATAATGTGTGCTCCCACGAACACACGCCTGCCGAGGACGTCCTTCGACAAGCTCAGGACAGGCTGGAATGACGGCAACGTCGCCGGCTCGTCGAGAGAGAAGGAGACGCCTCGCCCCTGTCGGCGGAGGCGTTTTTGTTTCCCTCCCGGAGCACACGATGCCGACCGCGAAAAAAGAAGCGACGATCGACGAACTCCGCGAGAAGATCGCGAGCGCGAAGAATCTGTTCTTCACCAACTACCAAGGTCTGACGGTCGGGGAGATCTCGAAGCTTCGCAACGAGCTCCGCAAGGACGGCAGCAGCACCTACGGGGTGGTGAAGAACACGCTCTTCAGGCGCGCGGCGAGCAAAGAGCTTGCCGCGCAACTCGACGCGGTCCTCGCAGGGCCGACCGGCGTCGTCTTCGCCGGCGACGATCCCGTCGCGCCGGCCAAGGCCCTCAAGACGTTCTCGGACGCGACCAAGAAGGTCGACGTCAAGGCCGCCTACATCGACGGCAAGCTCGTCGATGCGGCACAAGTTCAAGCGCTCGCCGCGCTTCCACCCAAACAAGAGCTGCTCGCGAGACTCGTCGGGTCGCTCAAGAGCCCGTTGTACGGCCTCGTCATGGTCCTCAGCGGCAACCAGAGCGGCCTCGTCCGCGTCCTCAACGCGATCCGCGAGCAAAAAAGCGCGGATCGGCCCGCTACCGCACAGGAGTCCTAAGTCATCATGGCAGTCGCCGAACTCATCGATCAGATCGACAAACTCACCGTCCTCGAGCTCAACGACCTCGTCAAGCAGCTCGAAGAGAAGTACGGCGTGAGCGCCGCCGCGCCGGTCGCGGCCGCCGCACCCGCTGCTGCTGCGGCAGCCCCGGCCGCGGAGAAGACCGAATTCGACGTCGTCCTCGAAGAGGCGGGCGCCGAGAAGATCAAGGTCATCAAGGCGGTTCGCGAAGTCACCTCGCTCGGGCTGACCGAAGCGAAGGCCTTCGTCGAGAGCGCCCCCAAGGCGGTCAAGGAAGGCATCCCCAAAGACGAAGCCGAGGCCATCGCCAAGAAGCTGCAAGAAGCCGGCGCCAAGGTCAGCGTCAAGTAACCGCAGCTGCGAGAAAGCGCAGCAGCGCCCGGTTGAGCGCGGTGGGCTGCTCGACGTTGAGGATGTGCGCGGCGTCGTCGAGGACCAGTAGCTCGGAGCCGTCAATCGCCGCATGCAGCTCCGCGCTCAATGCGGGCGGCGTAGACGGGTCGGCGGCGCCCGCGACAATCAAGGTGCGGCAGGCGATGCGGGCGTCGTCTTCACGCAAATCGGCATCGCGGACCGCCGAGCCGCAGGCGATGTAACCCTCCGCCGGCGTGCGCAGCAGCATCGTGGAGAAGCCGGCGATGACATCGAGCCGCTGCTCGTGCGTCGCGCGGGTGAACCAGCGCCCCATGACCGCATCGACGATTCCGCCGAGGCCCTCGCGCTCGACGGTCGCGAGGCGTTCCTGCCACACTGCTGCGCTCCCGACGCGGCTGCCGGTCGCACACAGGACCAGCGCTTCGACGCGCTGCGGGTAGGCCGCGGCGAAGCGCTGCCCGACCATCCCGCCGATCGACAGCCCGACGAAGCGGACGCGCTCGATGGCCAGTTCGTCGAGCAGCGCGGCGACGTCGTCGGCGAGCGTCTCGATGCGCGCGGCGCCGGGCTCCCCCGGCGGGCTGCACTCGGTCAGGCCGTGCCCGCGCATGTCGTAGCGCAGTACCCGGAACGTCGCGGCGAGCGGGCCGACTTGGTCGTCCCACATCTGCTTTCCGGTTCCGAGCGAGTTGGCCAGGATCACGACCGGCGCGTCGGCGGGGCCGGTCACGTCGTAGTGCACCGTGATCCCGCGGGCGCGAATGAACGGCACGTCGCTCTCCTCTCGGGGCTGCTTCGGCCGGAGGTGTTATCCAAGGAGCAAGAACGGGCCCGCCCCGAGACAAACCTAGGGCGGTGGCGATTTCCGTGGGGCAGGACGCGCGGGCCGGCGCGGGCGTGGCGGCGTACGTGCCCGGCTTGCTGTTCGCGTTGGGGGTCGCGGTCGCGGTCGAGGTCCTGGCCCGGCAGGGCCTGCTCTCCAGCTACGTCGCGCCGCCGAGCACGGTCGCCGTCGCGCTGTTCGCCGGGTTGCGCAACGGCGAGATCACCTCGCAGGTCGGCGTCACGCTGCTGGCGTTCGCCGAAGGGTTGGCCCTGGCGACCGTCTTGGCGATCGTGATCGGCGTGCTCATGGGGGCAGTCCCGGTCGTCTACGACGCGCTGCGCGTCGTGGTCGAGTTTCTGCGCCCGGTACCGTCGGTGGCGATGATCCCGCTGGCGATCCTGTTTCTCGGTCTGGGCGGTCCGATGCGCGTGGCGGTGATCACCTACGCCGCGTTCTGGCCGCTGCTCATCAGCACGTTCTACGGCGTGCGCGCGGTCGATCCGGTGTCGCTCGACACGGCGCGCAACTTCGGGGTCTCGGAGTTCGCCATGCTGTACCGCGTCACGCTGCCGTCGGCGCTGGCGAACATTTCGACGGGGCTGCGAGTGAGCGCGTCGATCGCGCTGGTCGTCACGGTTACCACCGAGCTGATCGCGGGCAACAGCGGGATCGGCTTCTACGTCTCGCAGATGGAACAGGCAAACCGCCTCCCGCCGATGTACGCCGGCATCCTGCTGACCGGGATTTTGGGCTATCTCGTCAACGCGCTGTTCTTCACGCTGGAGCGCAAGGTCGTCTTCTGGGCGCCCGCCAGCCGCGAGGCGGTGCGGTGAAGGTGCGGCGCACCGCGCTGGGGATCGCGACGGTCGTCGTGCTGCTCGCGGCGTGGGAGTTGTCGGCGCGCCTCAACAAGACGGTCTACGTTCCGCCGGTGACGGCCATCGCCGCGACGTTCGTGCACGAATGGTTCTCGGCGCAGTTCCGGGATCAAGCGCTCCCGAGCTTGTTGCGAATGTTCGCCGGCTACGCGATCGCGTCGACCTGCGGTGTCGCCGTCGGGGTGGTGATCGGCGCGTATCGCCCGCTCTACCGCCTCGTCGACCCCGTGCTGCAGTTCTTGCGGGCGATCCCGCCCACGGCGATCATCCCCGTCGGGATCCTGCTCATCGGGATCGGTGATACGATGAAGATCCTGGTGATCGCGTTCGGAGCGTTCTGGCCGATTTTGGTGAACTCGGTCGACGGCGCGCGCAGTGTGCCGCAAGAGCGCTTGGACACCGCGCGGATCTTCGGCCTGAGCCGGTCAAGCACGCTGCTCACCGTCATCTTTCCCTCGGCGCTGCCGGGCGTGTTCGCCGGGCTGCGCACCGGGCTCTCGATCGCGTTCATCATGATCGTGGTCTCGGAGATGATCGGCAGTACCAACGGGCTGGGCTACTACATCCTCCAAGCGCAACGAACGTTCGCCATCCCGGAGATGTACGGGGGCATCGTCCTGCTCGCCATCCTGGGCTACTGCCTCAACGCCGGCTTCGTGGCCGTCGAGCACCGCATTCTGGCTTGGCACCACGGCCAGTCGGCGCGCACGGTTTAGGCGCGACGAGGCCATTGGAATGAACGCAGGAACCAGGGTGCTGCTCGACGTCTCCGGGCTGCAAAAGCGCTACGACTCGAGCGGCGTGGTCGCGATCGAGAGCATAACGCTCGACGTCAAAGAGCGCGAGTTCGTGTCGATCGTCGGTCCGTCGGGCTGCGGCAAGACCACGTTGCTCAAGACGATCTGCGGGCTGCTGCGCCCGACGGCTGGAAGCGTGACCCTCGACGGCAAGCTCGTGACGACGCCGCCGCCCGAGATGGTCCTGGTGTTCCAGGACTATGCGCGCTCGCTGTTTCCGTGGCTCACCGTCGCGGGGAACGTGCGGTTCCCGCTCAAGAAGAAGAACCTGGCCGGCGCCGAGAGCACCCGCGCCGTGGGCGCAGCGCTCGCCGCCGTCGGACTCGACCGGTTCGCCAAACAGTATCCCTGGCAGCTCTCGGGCGGGATGCAGCAGCGCGTCGCGATTGCTCGTGCGGTCGCGTTCCGGCCCGAGATCCTGCTGCTCGACGAACCGTTCGCTTCGGTCGATGCGCTCACGCGCGCGGAACTCGAGGACCTGACCTTGCGCTTGCGCGACGAGTTCGGGATCACGATGCTGCTGGTTACGCACGACATCGACGAGGCCGTGTACCTGAGCGATCGCGTGTTCGTCCTGTCGCCGCCGCCGTCGGTGGTCGTGCGCGAGTTCGCGATCCCGCTGGGCGGCGCGCGCGATCAGGAGGCGACGCGCAGCGACCCGCGCTTTCTGAGCCTGCGCAACGAAATCCACCATCTGATCGGCCGACCGCTGCCCGCCGCCGAGGCCGTCCCGTGACCTCGCGCGCCGCCGTGCACGTTGCGGCCAAGCGCACCGAGATTCGCGAGCTGCCGCTGCCGCTGCTCGCGTCCGACGCCGGCCTGCTGCGCGTAGTCGCCGCCGGCGTCTGCGGGAGCGACATCGCGTACTATGCGGACGGCAGCGTCGGGCCGCGGATTCTGGGTCACGAGAACGTGGGCCTCGTAGAGCAGCTCGGCGCGCTCGCTCGCGAGCGCTGGGGCGTGCGCGAAGGCGACCTCGTGGCGCTCGAGGAGTATCTGCCGTGCGGTCACTGCGCCGATTGCCGCGCCGGCGAGTACCGCTCGTGCTTGCAGACCGACAACACGCGCGCCGGCGCACTGCGCTACGGCACGACCGGGATCGACGTCCCACCCGCGCTGTGGGGCGGTTACAGCCAATATCAGTACCTGCACCCGCGTGCGGTGCTGCATCGCGTCCCCGCCGGGGTCTCGGCGCGGCTCGCGGCGATGGCCTTGCCGCTGGGCAATGGCTTTCAATGGGCCTACCTCGACGGCGGCGCGGGTCCCGGCCAGACCGTCGTCGTGCAAGGTCCGGGTCAGCAAGGTTTGGCCTGCGTCGTGGCGGCGAAGGCGGCCGGCGCAAAGACCGTCATCGTCACCGGGCTCGCGCGTGACGAAACGCGGCTCGCCGTTGCCAAGCGGCTGGGTGCCGACCACTGCGTCGCCGTAGACCGTGACTCGCTGCCCGATCTCGTCGCCGAGGTTACCGGCGGCACGCTGGCCGACCTGGTGATCGACGTGTCGTCGGGCGGCGCGACCGCGGTCGTCAACGGCGGGCTCGAGCTGCTGCGCAAACGGGGAACGCTGCTCGTCGCCGCGTACAAGCACGCCGCGCTCGACGGGTTCGCGATCGACGCCGTCATCCGTGGGCAGATCACGCTGCGCGGCGTGCGCGGCCACAGCTTTCGCGCCGTCGAGATGGCGCTGAATCTGATGGCGCAACACGACGTCGACCTCAATGCGATGGCGACCCACGAATTCGCCCTCGATGACGTCGATCGCGCCTTGCGGCTGGTCGGCGGCGAGCGCGGCGACGGGGCGATCCAGGTGAGCATCGCACCGTGGAGTTGAGGAGCGCATGCGTCTAGCCTCGTTTACCGTCGCCGGCAACGCGGGGTTCGGCGCGGTCGCGGACGACGGCCGTTCCGTGCTCGATCTGACCGGCACCGGCGGCGCGCTCGATCTCGAAGCGTTCGTCGCCCTGGGGCGGGCCGGGATCGCGCGGGCGCACGAGCTCCGAGCCGCCGGAACGGGAACGTCGCTCGCGCTCGACGACGTGACGCCGGCGGCGCCCTTTCCGCGACCGGCCCGTACGATCATGTGCGTGGGCAAGAACTACCGCGACCACGCCGCAGAATTCCACGGCAGCGGGTTCGATGCGACGGCCGGCGCGAGCGCGATTCCCGACGTGCCGATCATCTTCGTCAAGCACCCGTCGGCGGTGATAGCCACCGGAGCGCCGATCGTCTCCTCCAACGATCCCACCGCGACGGTCGACTACGAAGGCGAGCTGGCGCTGATCGTCGGGGAACCGGCCTGGCGCGTCGGGTCCGCCGATGCGATGCGGCACGTGTACGGCTACACGATCCTCAACGACGTCACGTCGCGGGCGCTCCAGAGCAAGCACAAGCAGTGGTTCGTCGGGAAGAGCGTCGCCACGTTCTGCCCGATGGGGCCCTACCTGGTGACCGCCGACGAGGTTCCCGATGTGCGAGCGCTGCGCTTGCGCACGTTCGTCAACGACGAGCTGCGCCAAGACGCCACCGTCGCCGATCTCATCTTCGACATCCCGACGCTCGTCGCGACGCTCTCGGCGACGACGCGCTTGGAATGCGGCGACATCATCGCGACCGGCACGCCCGCCGGGGTGGGTATTGGATTTAGCCCGCCGAAGTATCTGCGCCCCGGCGACCGCGTCCGGGTCGCAATCGATGGATTGGGAGAGCTCGTCAACCCGGTCACCTAACGTTTGCAAGGAGTTCGTCATGGGCCACCCCGTTTCGCGGCGTACCGCGCTCGCCGCCGTCGCCGGATCGCTCCTGGTTCCCCGCGTGGCCTTCGCGCAGCAGCGGGTCACCACGATCACGGCTGCCGGGCTGCCCGAAGACTCGGCGACGCCGGTGCTCTACGCGATCGCGAGCGGTGCGTTCAAGCGCGCCGGACTCGACGTAGCGCTGCAGGCCCAGCGCAGCGGGCCGGCCGTCGCCAGCGGGATCGCCGGCGGTGCATATCAGATCGGCAAGATGAGCCTCACGCCGCTCATCGACGCGCACGGGCGCGGGATCCCGTTCGTCATCGTCGCACCGGGCGGGCTCTCCACCGCGGCCAACCCGATCGCGGGGCTGATGGTGCGCGTCGACTCGCCGATCAAGACCGCCGCGGACCTCAACGGTAAAACGATCGCCGTTGGCGCGCTCAGCGACATCTTCACCTTGGCGATGCGAGCGTGGATGCAGAAGAACGGCGGGGACCCGAGCTCGCTCAAGCTCGTCGAGATTCCGATCAGCGCGATCGGCGAGGCGATCGACAAGGAACGCGTCGCCGCCGGATCGGCGAACGAGCCGATCCTGGGCGCGGCGGTCGCGGGCGGCAAAGTGCGCATCTTGGCCCGCACCTTCGATGCGATCGCTGCGCGCTTCATGTTCACCGCCTGGGTAGCCAACCGCGCGTACGCGGAGCAGAACCGCGCCGCCGTAGAGAGCTTCGCGCGGGTCGTGCGCGACGCGGCGGCCTACGTCAACGCGCACCACGCCGAGACCGTCGACGAGATCGCCAAGTTCACCGGGATCGATCCGGCGATCGTGAAGCGAATGGCGCGTACCGAGGCTGCGACCGGTGTGGAGGCGGGGCTGATCCAGCCGGTGATCGACGCAGCCGCGCACTTCAAGGACATCCCGGCACGGTTCGAGGCACGCGAGCTCATCTGGACGGGGTGACGCTCCACTTCGGCGAGGTCGTTCGCGACGCGGACGCGCTGCGCGAGCGCGCACTCCGGCTCGCCGGAGGCCTCCGGGAATTGGGCCTGCGCGAAGGCGACGTGATCGCCGTGCTGTTGCGCAACGATCCCGTGTATGCCGACGTGATCGGAGCCTGTCGCATCGCCGGCATCTACTACTGTCCGCTGAATTGGCATTTCACGCCCAGCGAGCTCGGCTTCATCCTCGAGGACAGCGGCGCGCGCGCCGTCGTCGGCCACGGCGACCTCCTCGCGGCGGCGGCGGATGCGTTGCCGCGCGCTGCCGCGGTGCTCGCGGCCGGCGCGCCGGCGGGGTTCATCGACTACGAGCCCTGGCTGCGCGCGCAGACGGAGTACGACGGGCCGGCGGCCTCCCCGCGCGGCCACATGTGCTACACCTCGGGCACGACCGGCCGGCCCAAGGGCGTGCGCCGCGTCCCCGTGCCGCTCGCGGAGCTGCCGCTGCAGCAGGCGGCGGCGCGCGAGGTCGCGCGTGTCGCATACGGGATCGAGGACGGCTGCCGCATGCTGCTTTCGGCACCGCTCTATCACAGCGCACCCGCGTCGATCGCCCAGCATACGCTGCTCTACGGCGAACGTCTCGTGCTGGCGTCTCGCTTCGACGCGGAACAGACCCTGGCGCTGATCGAGCGGCATCGTGCCGACGTCGCATACTTGACGCCGACGATGTACGTGCGGATGCTGCGGTTGCCGCCGGCGGTGTGGGCGCGCTACGACGTCTCCTCGTTGCGCTTCGTCGCGTCGACGGGTGCACCGTGCGCGCCGGAGGTGAAGCGCGCCATCATCGCGCGGCTCGGGCCCGTGGTGCACGAGACGTACGCGGCGACCGAGGCCGGACTGATCACGCTGGCCACGCCGGCCGACGCGCTGGCCCGGCCCGGCACCGCCGGCCGGCCGATCGGCGACGCGCAGGTGCGCATCTTCGACGCGTCCGGCGAGCCGTGCGCGGCGGGCGAGGTCGGCACGATCTACTGCCGTCAGCCGGCGTATCCCGACTTCGTGTACCACAACCTTCCCGCGGCGCGCCCGGCGATCGAGCGCGCGGGGCTGGTCACGATGGGCGACGTCGGCTACCTCGATCCGGACGGCTATCTGTTCGTCTGCGATCGGGCCGCCGACATGGTGCTCTCGGGCGGGGTCAACATTTATCCGGCCGAGATCGAACACGTGCTGCTGCGGTTGCCCGGCGTGCTCGACTGCGCGGTGATCGGGCTGCCGGACCCGGAGTACGGCGAGCGGCTTCACGCGGTGGTGCAGCCCGAACCGGGTGCGGTGCTCGATTTCGACCGGCTCGCCGCGGAGCTGCGGCGCGAGCTCGCGGGGTTCAAGGTGCCGCGAACGTACACGCTCTCGGAGGCGCTGCCGCGTGACGACAACGGAAAGATCGCCAAGCACCTGCTGCGGGAGATCTACGCCGGCCGCGTCGAGCCGGGAGCATGAGCAGGTCGACGCGGTCGAGGCCCCTGCAAAATCGGGTGACGCCGTTCGGCGAGCTCGTCGCCGTGCGCGGACGCGGTCTGCTGATGGGAAACCGGGGCGTTCTGCATGACGGCGAGCGCCGAATCGTCCGCCCGTGGCAGGTCCGGCGCTGGATCGCCTGCCTCACCGATTTCCGCGGCCGCTACCGCGCGGTCATGCAGCCGCGCCGGTATACCGAGCTGTTCTTTCTCGACGAAGCGACGGCGTTCGCGGCGGGACATCGGCCCTGCGCGGAATGCCGCCATGCCGACTACCGGCGCTTTCGGGGACTGTGGGAGGCGCGTTACGGCGCACCGGCGAGCGCCGACGCGATGGACCGCGTGTTGCACGCCGAGCGTCTCGAGGGCCGGCAAAAACGCACCCACGCGGCGCGGTTCGCCGGGCTGCCCGACGGCGCGTATGTTGCGCTCGAGGGCACGGCGTGGCTCGTGTGCCGCGGCGAGCTGCACGCGTGGGGCGACGCCGGCTATGCGCGGCGGCGCCGACGACCGCGCAACGGCGACGCCGACGTGCTCACCCCGCCCTCGATCGTCGCGCTGCTGGCCGCAGGCCTGCCGGTGGCCGTGCATCCGAGCGCGGGGTAGGAGGGACGTGCTGCTCGAAGCGCCCCAAGCTCCAGGTACTGACAAACGAGCGGAAGGGGACGTCCGATGACTCTTTCTCGGAAGCGGTTGCTGGCGATCGGCGCCGGCGCGGGGGCCTTCGCGTCGGTGAGCGTGCTGCGGTGGCCCGGTGACGCCGCGCAGTATTCCTACAAGCTCGCCAACGATCAGACGCCGACGCACCCGATGAACGTCCACACCGCCGAGGCGATCAAACGCATCGCGGAGGCCTCGGGCGGCCAGCTCGAGGTCAAGGTGTTCCCCAGCAGCGTCCTCGGCTCGGATCCGCAGATGCTCGCGCAGCTGCGGTCCGGCGCGCTCGACCTCGTCCAAATGGGCAACAACATCATGGGATCGGTGATCCCCGCCGCCGCGCTGCTGAGCGTGCCGTTCGCGTTCAAGAGCGCCCAACAGTATCAAACCGCCGCCAACGGTCCGCTGGGCGCCTACATCGGCAGCGCCGCTGCGAAGATCGGCCTGCGCAAGTTCGACGCGTCGTTCTACGGCGGCTTCTTCGAGGTCCAGAACCGCGTCCGGCCCATCAACGTACCGGCCGACTTCAAGGGCCTCAAGATCCGTGTCCCGCCCGGGCCCATCGACGTCGGCACGTTCAAGGCCTTCGATGCGTCACCGACGGTGATTACGCTGGCGGAAGTCTACACGTCGCTGCAAACCCACGTGATCGACGGCATCGAGGTGCCGCTGCCGACGGTGCGCAACTTCAAGTTCTACGAACAAGTGAAGTACTGCTCGCTGACCCATCACAGCGGCCTCTCGTACCTGCTGTTCGCGAACGCCGATGCGTGGCAGCGCCTACCCAAGAACCTGCAAGAGGTCCTCGACCGAGAGCTCGGCGCCGCAGGGGCCGCCGCGTCGAAGTCGATGGTGGCGCAGGAAGGCAGCGTCGAAGCGGAGCTCGTCGCGGACGGGATGGTGTTCAATCGGCCGGTGCTGGAGCCGTTCAGCCAAGTGATCCGCGCGTCGGGGCTGTACGGCCAGTTGCGCGATCAGTATGACGCCAAAGCGTGGGAGCTCCTCGAAAAGACGACCGGCAAGCTCGTGTAGCGCGTCAGCGCAGCCGCTTCATGCTCAGGATGCGGATCGGCGGCTCGAGCGACTGGCCTTTGGCCGGCGAGCGCTGGATGCGCCGCACCACGTCGGCGCCGCGCACGACCCGGCCGAACGCCGCGTAGCCCGCACCGGTCGGACCGCCGCCGTCGAGGAAGCGGTTGTCCCCGATGCAGATGAAAAACTCCGTGGAGGCGGAGTTCGGGTCGGCGGTGCGCGCCATCGAGATCGCGCCGTCAACGTTGTGCAACCCGGTCTTGCCGGTCGGTTCGAGCGGGATCGGGTGGATCATCGGGTTGGCGGTTTGCGGGTTGAGCCCGCCCTGGATGACCTCGATCTTGGACTGCGGTTCGCTCGCGCGGCGGACCGTGCGATAGAAGCTGGTCCCGTTGTAGGTGGCCAGATCGACGTAGTGCAGAAAGTTCTGCGCCGTGAGCGGCGCGTGTGCGGTGTCGAGACGAACCACGATCGTCCCCGCCGAGGTGGCGATCGCGACGTCGACCGGCGCGCCGCCGCGGGCTGCCGCGGCGAGCGCGAGCGAGAGGCTTGCAAGCACCGCGAGCTTCGTCACCATGCCGGTCATCGCGCCATCGTTCGCGCCGGGGGACGGCGATCATGCCATGCCGTCACGCGCTGGTAGGTCCGGCCCAGCTCGAAGACGGCCGGCAACGCGCCGGCGCAGCCGATGATCTGCATCCCCAGCGGCATCCCGTGCGGGCCGAAGCCGATCGGCACCGCCGCGACGGGCAGCCCGAAGATGCTCGCGGGCGTGACCAGCGGGATCGTGTCGTCGCGGAAGTTCTTGGGGGCGGGAGCGACGGGCGCTTCGGTTCCCGTCGCGGGCGCCAGGGCGGCGTCGTATCCGGCGGTCGCCGCGTTCCACGATTCGCGCGCGCGCGCCGCGGTCGCACGCGCGTCGAGTTCGTCGGCCGCACCCAGGGCCAGCGCGTGCGCGACGCGCGCCCGAACGTCCTCGCCGTAGTCGGCGCTGTGCTGCGCGAACAGCGGTGCGTGCACCCGGGCCGCTGCGCGTTGTTGCACGACGGCGACCGCGGGCACGAGCGCATCGTCCCACCAGGTGACGTCGTCGACGCGGATCCCCGCCTCGCACAAGGCGGCGATCGCGGCGTCGAGTGCGGCGCCGACGGCGGGATCGACGCGTTCCCACGCTCCGCCACGCAAGCGGCACACGCGCCGCACGAGCGTGGCGGGCACGGTGGAACCGGCGAGGACCTCGTAGACGCGGCGCACGCTCGCGAGGTCGCGCGCGAACGGCCCGACCGTGTCGAGGCCGAGCGCGAGCGGAAAGATGCCGTCGAGCGGCAGCGCTCCGGTTGCCGGACGCAATCCGCTGATCCCGTTGAGCGCGGCTGGGATACGAATCGAGCCCAGCGTGTCGGTGCCCAGCGCGATGTCGGCCAGGTCCGCTGCGACGGCGGCCCCGGACCCGCCGCTCGAGCCGCCCACGATGCGGGCGGTGTCCCAGGGGTTGGCGGTGCGCCCGAAGTGCGGGTTCTCGGTGGTGACGCCCCAGGCGAACTCGTGCGTGTTCGTCTTCCCGATCACCAGCGCGCCGGCGGCGCGCAGCGCGGCGACGACGCGCGCGTCGCGCTGCGGGTCGCGGCGGTAGAACGACGACCCGGCGCGCGTCGGCAGGCCGGCGACGTCGATGATGTCCTTGACGGCGAGGGTTTGGCCGTGCAACGGTCCGCGCGCGCCCGGCGCGAGCGCGTCGAGGCGCGCGGCCTCGCGCAGTACGGTGTCTTCGTCGAGCGCGACGTAGCAGCGCAACTGCGCGTCCACGTCGCGAACGCGCGCCAGCAAGCTGCGCGCGCGTTCGACGACGTTCGCGTCGTTAGTTGGAGTCGCGGTCGCGGCGGTCGTCCCCGTCGCCGGTCGCGATGCGGACCTCGAACTGCGGGTGGTTCACGGTCCAGCATCCGGGAGCCGTGTCGAGCCGGAAACTGCTCGTCGCCGTTGGGACGCAGTATTGGGACGGCTGAGCGAAGTTGTCGAAAACGCCGTTGGGGTCGATCGGGCTGCCGACCGGGCCGCCGGTGCCGTCGGCGCTGATGTTGAGCGAGTCGTAGCCGCAGCCGCCGGACGACGTGTAGCATGGGGCCGATTGACCGATCGGGCTAGGGCCGTAGTGGCTCGTATTATAGACCAAGCTGACGATGGTCTGGGCCGGGAGGGTCGCCCGTGGCGCGCTGAAGTTGAAGACGATGATGTTGGCCAGCCCGTGAACGCACGCGGCATCGACCTTGCTGAAGAACGTCTGGCCGTCCGGACATTTCACGTGATCCGACGACGGGCGATAGGGGATGTTGAACGTCTTCGTCTGCGTGGCGAGCAGCGCACCGACGTGCGTGGCGTTCGTGCTGCTGTACGCGTACACGTTGACGGTGAAGGGGACCGGGAACGTCGGGTTTCCGATCGTGACGCAGTCGCTCGAGAACCAGTGACCGCTCTGACAGCCCCACGAGCTCAGGACGTACCGGACCCGCTGCAACTTGCCGGTGTGCGTCAGGTTGACCCCGTCGCCGAACTCCGTCAAGGTCGTGGCCTCGAAGCCCACGCTGGCGACCGCTTTGAGGGGCTTGGGGATGCTGCCGTACACAACGGTGCCGACGCCGTCGTCGCCGTCGCCGGTGTCGGCGTTGTTAGCGCTGTTAGTGTCCGACGCGACGGCGCGGGTCGAAAGCGAGGCCGGATTGAGGCCGGTGGCGCCGGTAGGAACCGCCTGCCCGCTGCCGCTGCCGCCGGCGCAAGCGCTGATCGCGCCGGCCGCGCAGAGCGCAAGCAGCGTGCGGAGAGTTTGTAAGGTACGGACAGTCTGCATTCGGAGGTCCTTTTCGGCGCACGCGTTCGGGCCGTGGAAGTAAGCAGGGACATGGAGGGGCCGCCTGTGAAGGCGGCCCACCCAACCCACGTTAGCGTCTTGCGCGGCCGCGGTCAACTACGCTGTCAGGGAGTTTTCCATCGTGTCGCGGGCGCCGGCGCGGTTTACCAGATCTGGCAGCGGTCCTTGCGCACCATCTTGTCGCTCGCGGCACAACCGAACGCCGCCTGGAACTCGGGCATGTTCGAGAGCGTCCCAATGACGCGGAACTTCTCGACGGGGTGCTCGTTGGTCGCCGCGATTTGGCGCACGAAGCCCTCGGTTGCGATCGAGCGCCAGACCTGCGCGTAGGCGAGGAAGAAGCGCTGTTCGGGCGTGTAGCCGTCGAGCGATGCATGGGCCTTGGCCTGGGGTGTCCGCTCGAACGCGCGGTAGGCGATCGTCAGGCCGCCCAGATCGGCGATCGCTTCGCCTTGCACGAGGCGGCCGTTCTCATGTGCGCCCGGCGCCGGTTCGAACGCGTCGAACTCGTCGACGATGCACTGCGCGCGCGTCTTGAACGCCGCCGCGTCGGCCGGCGTCCACCAGTCGGTCAGGTTGCCTCGTCCGTCGAATTGGCGTCCTTGATCGTCGAAACCGTGGGTCATCTCGTGACCGATCACGGCGCCGATCGCGCCGTAGTTGACCGCATCGTCGGCCGCCGCGTTGAAGAACGGCGGCCCGAGGATTCCGGCCGGAAAGACGATCTCGTTGTTGGACGGATTGTAGTAGGCGTTCACCGTCGGCGGCGACATGTTCCAGCGGCCGCGATCGGTCGCCGTCCCGATCCGTGCGATCGTCCGAGCAGCGCCCCAGCGCCGCACCGCCAGCACGTCGGATGCATAGGGCGCATTCTCCAGCCGCAGCGCCGAGTAGTCGTCCCACCGGTCGGGATACCCGATCTTCTTGGTGAACGCGGCGAGCTTCTCGACCGCACGCGTCTTCGTCTGCGGGCTCATCCACGCGAGCGTGCCGATGTCGTCGTGCAGCGTTGCGATGAGATTATCGACGAGCTCGAGCGCGCGCTTCTTGGCCGCGGGCGGAAACGCCGCGGCGACGTAGGCTTTTCCGAGCGGGTCGCGCAGCGCCGCATCGGTTGCGGCGGTGCAGCGTTGCCAGCGCGGTAGCTGCTCCTTCACCCCGAGCAGCACGCCGCTGCGGAAGGCGTGGGAAGCGGTTTCGAAGCGCTGGGGCAGCGTTCCCGAGAACGAGTCCGCGACGTGGAAGCGCAAGTACGATTTCCACACCTCGAGCGGCGTCGTCGCGAGCGCTTCGTCGTAGGCGCTCAGGTACGACGGTACCGAAACGTTGACGGTCTCGAACGGCGGCGCCGCGTAGCTGGCGAAGACCGTCTGCCACGGGATGTGCGGCGCGAGCTTCGCCAAGCCGGCGACCGGCGTCGGATTGTAGGTCTTGTACGGATCGCGCAAGTCGGCGCGCTTGGGCGTCGCTTTCGCGAGCGCGGTCTCCAGGGCGATCACCCCGTCCGCTTCGCGTTGCGCCGACCCCGCAGCGTCGCCGAGGTTTTGCAACTGCGCCGCGACATACTCGCGGTACGCGCTGCGGATTCCGGCGGCGCGCTCACCTTCGTTGAAGTAGTAGTCGCGGTCGGGCAGGCCGAGGCCGCCGAACGACAGGCTGGCGATTTGGCGGCTGGAGTTCTTCGTGTCGGCGCGCGAGGAGAGCGGGATGCCGCCGTACGCCCCGTCACGCTGCAGCGCTGCGATCGCTCCGGCCAGCGACGCTACGTCGTGGGCGGCGGCGATCGTGCCCAGCAGCGGCGCGATCGGGGTGGTGCCGGCCTTCTCGATCGCGTCGGTATCCATGCACGCGCGGTAGAACGAGCCGAGCTTTTGGACGTCGCTGCCGGCGGGCGCGCCGGTGGCCTGCGCGTCCGCCTCGAGGATCGTGTGCAGCTCGTCGCGATTGCGCTGCGCCAGCTCGTCGAAGCCGCCCCAGCGCGGACGGCCCGTCGGAAGCGCGTGCGTCTTGATCCAGCCGCCGGTCGCAAACTGGTAAAAGTCGTCGCAGGCCTTGCAGGTCGGGTCGAAATTCGCGGGATCGATCGCCGGTCCGGCGGCACCGGCCGACGCGGCGGCGCGTGCCGTTGCGGCGAGGTTCGGCAACGACGTCGCGAGCAGGGCCACGAAGGCGGCGGCGCCGAGCGCGCGCACCGCGAGACGAGCGGGGTTGATCACCAGATTTGACACCGATCCTTACGTACCATGGGGGTGCTCGCCGCGCACTGGAACGCCGCCGCAAACTCGGGCATGTTGGAAAGCGTTCCGATCACCCGCAAACGGTCGTTCGCGTGCGAGTCTTGGACTGCGAGCCGGCGGGTGTAGTCCTCGGTCTGGATCGAGCGCCAAACCTGCGCGTAGGCCAAGAAGAACCGCTGCTCGGGCGTGTAGCCGCCGATCCGTTGGTGGGCCTGGTACTCGCGCGTGCGCTGGAACGCTTTGAAGGCGATCGTCGTACCCCCGAGATCGGCGATCGCCTCGCCCGCCACGAGTTTCCCGTTCATGTGCAAGCCCGGGAGCGATTCGAGCGCCTCGTACTCGGTGACGATGCATTGCGCGCGAGCGTCGAACGCCGTGCCGTCCTGCGGGGTCCACCACTCGGCCAGATTGCCGTGCGCGTCGAAGAGCCGGCCTTTGTCGTCGAACGCATGCGTCATCTCGTGGCCGATCACGGCGCCGATCGCGCCGTAGTTCACCGCGTCGTCCGCGGCGGCGTTGAAGAACGGCGGCTCGAGGATACCGGCGGGAAACACGATCTCGTTGTTGGCCGGATCGTAGTACGCGTTCACGGTTGCCGTGCTCATGCCCCACAGCGTGCGGTCGGTAGCCTTTCCGATTCGCGCCATGTCGCGGGCGTGGTTCCAGGCGCGAACGCGCTGCACGAGCGCGGCGTACGGCGCGTCTGCGGAGATCGGCAACGACGCATAGTCGACCCACGCATCCGGGTACCCGATCTTCTTGGCCATGGCGGCGAGCTTTGCTTGCGCGTGCGCTTTGGTTTGGGGCCCCATCCAGGTCAGCTGAGCGATGTCGTCGCGTAGGACCGCCTGCAGGTTGGCGACGAGGTCGCTCGCGCGGCGCTTCGCCGCGGGCGGGAAGTTGCGCGCGACGTACGCCTTTCCCAGCGGCGTGCGCAGCGAGCTGTCGGCGGTAGAGGCGCAGCGCTGCCAGCGCGGGAGCTGCTCGGTCACGCCGAAGAGGACCCCGCTGCGGAAGTGGAAGCTCGCGTCGGCGAACCGTTGCGGGAGCGAACTGCCGTAGGAGTCGATGATGTGAAAGCGCAGAAAGGCTTGCCACGTCGCGGGCGGCAGCTGCGCGAGCTGCGCGTCGTACGCGCTCACGTAGGCGGGGATGCCGACGTCGACGATCTCGAACCGCGGCGCGCCGACTTGGTCGAAGAACGCACGCCACGGAACGTGCGAGCCGAGCGCGGGCAGATCCGCGAGCTTGGTCGGATGGTACGTCGCCTTGGGATCGCGCAGCTCCACGCGGGTCGGCGTCGCTTTTGCCAGCGCGGTTTCGAGCTCGAGGATGGCCGCGGACTCACGCGCAGCAGCCGGTGCGTCGTCGCCCAGGTTGCGCAACTGCGTGGCGACGTAGTCGCGGTAGGCGGCGCGGATCTTTAGGGTACGCTCGTCATCCTTGAGGTAGTAGTCGCGATCGGGCAGCCCCACGCCGCCCATGCCGATCCCGGCGATGGTCGTCGAGGAGTCGACGGTGTCGGGGGTCGACTCGAACTCCATCCCCGAGTTGACGCCTTGCGTCTGCAGTTTCGCGACCTCAAGGGCGATCGCGGAGACGCTCCGAGCGGCCGCGACGTCGCGCAGCAGCGGGTCGATCGGCGCGGTTCCGGCCCGTTCGATCGCCGCGGTATCCATGCAGCTGCGGTAGAACGTGCCGAGTTGCTGGGCGTCGCTGCCGGCCGGCGCGTCGCCGATCTTGGCGGCGTCCTCGAGGATCGCGTGAAGCGCGTCGCGATTGCGCTGCGCCAGCTCGTCAAAACCACCCCAGCTCGGATGGCCCGCCGGGATCGCGTGTGTCTTGCGCCAGCCGCCCGTGGCGAAGGCGTAGAAGTCGTCGCAGGCTTTGCAGGTTGGGTCGACATCGGCCGGGTCGAGCGCGGGCGCGGCGAAGCCTGCCGGCGCGCCCTGCGCGCGCGCGCCGGCGGCCCACGGGGGCAACGTGATCGCGATCAGCGCGGTGAGCGCCGCTGCGCCGGCCATGCGGACGGCAAAGCGGATGGGGTGCACAGGAGCGGTCTCCGAAAGAAATAGGAACACCCGGCGAAACGTCCCGGGCTTTCACGTCGCCGGGGGTTCGGCCTCCCGAACCCAGGAGGCGTCAGCCGGCGCGGGCGGTCAGAACTTGTAGCCTGACCCCGGCGGGAACATCCCCTTGGGCTTGCGGACCGGCTTGTAGGCCGTACTTCGGGCGGCCGATGCGGCGACCGCGCGCGGCGACTGGCCCAGCGGCGTGGCGTTCGCGACGCTCGAGGAGTACCGGCCGAACAGCGTCGGGTTGGCTGCGAACTCGCGACGTAGGTCGTCGATGCGGTGCTGGTCGGTCGGGTGGTCGGAGAGCATCTCCATGCTGCCCCCGGTGTCGGCCTTTTCGAACTGTTGGAAGAGCCAGACCATGCCCCACGGGTTGGACCCGGCCTCAGCGCAGGTTTCGGCGCCCTTGCGGTCAGCCGCGCTCTCCACGTCGCGCGAGAAGGTCATCGTCTGCAAGGAGAAGCCGATGTTGGCAGCCGTGTCGACCGCCCGCTGAGCGCGTCCGCCGGTCGCCAGGTTCACCAGCAGGTCGCCGATGGTATAGGCGGTGGCAGTTTTCTGCTGCTTCTGGTAGAGGTGCAGGACGTCGTGATGGATGTCGTGCGACGTCTCGTGGCACAGGACGCCGGCGAGCTCTTCGCGGTTCTGCACGAACTTCATCAGCGAGTCGGTGACGTAGACGTTGCCGCCGGGGACGGCGAACGCGTTGGGCTGGGTCTCGTGGACGAGGATGAATTGGAACGGATGGAAGTATTGCGGATCGGCGACCCGCTTGATCTGCTGGGCGATGGGATTGAGGACCGCGTAGTACGGCGAGTTGCTGATGAGCTCGCCCTTTTTTTGGAGCGCCTGGTATTCTTGCTGGCCGATTTGCGTCTCGACTTGATCGTCGCTGCTCTGAGCAGCCGCCGGCACGGCGCCCGCGGCGGCGGTGGCGAGGAAGAGCGTAAGGCCGACGGCGAGCAGGCGTTTCATGGGGTCCTCCGGGGTCGCGGCGGCGTACGCCGCGGACCATTCGTACCCAGAGAAACGTTCGGAACGACGCCAGGGTTAGCAGGTCAAGGTGCGGAACAGCGCGACCCGTCCCGGCGCGGGTGTGATGTAATGGTAGCCTGCGACCTTCCCAAGGTTGACGCGCGAGTTCGATTCTCGCCACCCGCTCCAACGATGTCGGCGACGTAGCCAAGTGGTAAGGCAGAGCTCTGCAAAAGCTCCACCCCCAGTTCGATTCTGGGCGTCGCCTCCAATCGTTCTGCTCGTCGCCGCGTTCCTCGCGACGGCGATCGCGGGGCCGCTCATCGGCGTCCGCCAGCTCGACGCCGCGTCGGGCGCCCAAGTACGCTTGGCGAACGCTCGCTCGGATCTCGACGCGTTGCTGCGGATCCAGCTGGCCGAGGAGACCTCGTTGCGCGGCTACATGTCCACGCACGACCCGCTGTTCCTCGAAGAGGACAAGCCCCCCGATCCCGCCTTCGATCGCCAGGCGCTCGCGCTGGAGACGCGTCTGCGCGACGCCGGGATTCCCAGCGGCGTAGCGACGGTCGGCGACATGCGGATGCGCCATCAGTCCTGGGAGCAAACGGTCGGCATCCCGCTGATCCAAAATCCGGGCGCGCGCGACGCCTACTCGCGCCAAGCCCGCGGCAAGCAGATCACGGACCTCATGAGCGAGGACGCGCGCCAAGTGCGCGCGACGCTGAGCGCGGCGAGCGCGCGCGTCGAAGGCTCGCTGCGCAAGCGCATCAACGCGACGGTGGCGATCAGTGCGGGCTTCGTCACCTTGTTCGCGATCGTCGCGCTGTGGTACGCGATCGGACGGGCCAGCGCCGTCGCGCGTTTGGCGCAAGAGCAACGGCTCGTCGACGCGCTGCAACGGACCCTGCGGGTGGGCGGCCAGCGCCTTCCCGGCACCGAGATGGGGACGGCCTACGCTTCGGCGACCCGCGAGGCCCTCGTCGGCGGCGACGTGCTCGACACCTGGCGCGCCGGGCCGGAGTTCGGCTGGTTCCTCATCGCCGACGCCAGCGGCAAGGGGATCGAGGCGGCGCGCCACGCGGCGTTCGCGCAGTATGCGATCCGCGCGCTCGCCGCCGAGGCCGTCGATCCGGCCGACGTGGTGGGCCGCTTCAACCGGCTGTTCCTCGACACGTTCGAAGACCCGGCGGTGTTCGTGGTCATTTTCTTGGGGGCGTTCGATGCGCGTAGCCGGACCTTGCGGTACGCCAGCGCCGGGCACGGAACCGCCTACGTCCGGCGCGGGACGCTCATCGAGCAACTGCCGCCCACCGGGTCGATCGTCGGCATCGCACGCGACGAGGTGTATGCCACCGAGTCCGTGCCGCTCGCGGTGGGCGACATCGTGCTGCTTGCGACCGACGGGCTGACCGAGGCGCGCAGCGCGGCGGGCGAGATGCTGGGCGAAGAACGCGTGGCGGCGCTATTGCGGGATGCGCCGGCCGATCCGCAAGCGCTGTGCGACCTGCTCGTCGCCTCGGCCGATGCCTACAGCGGCGGCGTGCAGGACGACCTCGCGATCATCGCGCTGCGGGTCGTCCACAACGACGAGAACCTCGGGACGGCGTTTCGCAACGTCGGCGCGCGCGCCGCGCCGTAAGACCCGAAGCTCCCGGCGGCGAAGGCTGCCCGGTCGTGTTGGCCCGCCGCATCATCCCCTGCTTGGACATCAAAGACGGCCGCGTCGTCAAGGGCGTGCGTTTCGTCGAGCTCAGCGACGCGGGCGATCCGGTCGCGCTGGCGCGGCGCTACGAAGCCGAAGGCGCCGACGAGCTGGTCTTCCTCGATATCACCGCCACCATCGAAGGGCGGCGCGCGACGTTGGAGGTGGTGCGCGCGGTCGCACGGGAGCTGACCATCCCCTTCAGCGTCGGCGGCGGGGTTCGGGGAGTCGAGGACGTCACGGACTTGCTGCGCGCCGGTTGCGACAAGGTCAGCCTCAACTCGGCCGCCGTCCGCGACCCGGAGCTGATCCGCGCGGCGTCGCGCCGCTTCGGCGCGCAGTGCGTGGTCGTGGCCATGGATGTCCGCCGCGCCCCGAGCATGCCCTCGGGCTTCGAGATCGTCGTCGACGGCGGGCGCACGCCGGCCGGGCGCGACGCCGTCGCGTGGGCGCGGCGCTGCGAAGAGCTCGGAGCCGGCGAGCTGCTGGTGACCTCGATCGATCGCGACGGGACCCGCGACGGCTACGACCTGGCACTGACGCGGTCGATTCGCGACGCCTGCGATCTGCCGGTGATCGCCTCGGGCGGCGCCGGCAGCGTGGGCGACTTCGTGGCCGTGTTCCAAGAGGCCGACGCCGACGCGGCCTTGGCGGCGTCGCTCTTCCACTATGCGGAGTTGTCGATCGGCGATCTCAAGAACGAGCTGGCCGCGGCCGGGGTCGTCGTGCGCCGCGAGCCGATACCCGTATGACGCAGCTGCCTCAGATCCGCTGGCCCGCCGACGGGCTCGTGCCGGTGGTCGTCGCCGACGCGACGACCGGCGCGGTGCTCACGCTCGCGTATGCGAATCGCGAAGCGCTCGAGAAAACGTTGGCGACGCGCTCGACCTGGCTGTGGAGCCGCTCGCGCAACGAGCTGTGGCACAAGGGCGCGACCTCCGGCAACACGCAGCGCGTCGTATCGGTCTCGGTCGACTGCGATTGCGATGCGCTCTTGTACCGCGTGATCCCGGCCGGTCCGGCCTGTCACACCGGTGCGGCGTCGTGCTTCGTCACGACCGTACCGCTCGAAGACGCCGAGCAAGCACCGGAGGGCGCGACGTTCGTCAGTGCGGTCTCCGCGCTGGCCCGCACGATTGCGGCGCGCAAAGCGAACCCCGTCGAGGGATCGTACACGGCCAAGCTGTTCGCCGGCGGCGTGGACCGGATCGGGAAGAAGATCGGCGAGGAGGCGACCGAGGTCGTGATCGCCGCCAAGAACGCCGACCGCGGCGAGCTCGTCTGGGAGACCGCCGACCTGCTGTACCACGCGCTGGTCCTGCTGGCCGAGCGCGGCGTCTCGCTCGACGACGTGGGAGCGGAGCTATCGCGGCGCGCCAAGCCCACGGTCTGAGCGCGCTCGCGGGCATCGGCCCGGGAACCGTCGCCAAGTTTGCCGAGGTCGGCGTCGCCACGCCCGATGACTTGCTGCGGTACATTCCACGCGTCTATCGCGACTGGCGCGAACCCGTTCCGATCGCGATGCTCGCCGAAGGCGAGGCCATCGTCGTCGGGCGCATCGTTCACGTCAAGGAACGCAAGGGCCGGCTTCCGTTGGTGACCGTCGTTCTCGCCGATGCGACCGGCCGGGTCGAGGCCAAGCTCTTCGGCCGCGGGTACCTGCTCGGAAAGCTCTCGCCCGGCGACCGTCTATTCGTCGCCGGGCGCGTCATGCGTGCCGGGCTGCTGCCCGAGATCAACGTCACCAGCCACAAGCTGCTGCGCGAGGACGAAGGCTACGAGGGCGAGATCGTCCCGATCTACGCGGCGACGAAAGATCTGCCGAGCCGAACGATCCGGGCGGTGATCGCCAAGAATCTGGCCCGCTTGATCGCGGCCCAGGTCGACGCGCTCCCGCCGGCCCTCGTGCGGCGGTTCGGCTTTCCGCCGCTCGCGCAGGCGTGGCGCGACGTACACACCCCGCGCGATCCGCAAGCCGCCACGCGGGCGCGCGAACGGATCGTCTTCGACGAGTTCTTCGCGATCGCGCTCGCTGCGGCGCTCAAACGCGCGCGCCGTGAAGCCGAAGGCGGAGCCCACGCGATCGACGTTCCGGGCGGCTTTTGGGACGCCTTCGCCGCGCAGCTGCCGTTTGAGGCCACTGCTGCACAGCAGCGGGTCATCGAGCAGATCTGGCGCGACATGGGTCGCACCGCGCCGATGAATCGGCTGTTGCAGGGCGACGTCGGGAGCGGCAAGACGCTCGTGGCCGCGGCCTCGATCGTGCTGGCGCATCGCGGCGGACTGCAATCCGCCATCATGGCGCCGACCGAGATCCTTGCGGCGCAGCATGCCGCGAAGCTGGCGCCGCTGTTGCTCCCCTTCGGGATCGCGGTCGAAGCGGTGTTCGGCTCGATGGGCGCACGCGAGCGCCGCCGCGCCGAGGAGCGCATCGCGTCGGGCGAAGCGGCGCTGGCGGTCGGCACGCATGCGCTGCTCACCGAGAGCGTCGCGTTCGCCGGCTTGGGGCTCGTCGTGATCGACGAGCAGCACCGCTTCGGCGTGCGCCAGCGCGCCGCGCTGCGCGCCAAGAGCGGCGCGCCGCACACCCTCGCGATGACGGCGACGCCGATCCCGCGGACGCTGGCCCAGACGAAGTTCGCCGACATGGACATATCGGTCATCGACGAGCTGCCGCCGGGGCGCACCCCGATCGAAACGTTCGTCATCCGTGCCAGCCGCAAGGACCGCGTGTACGCGTTCGTGCGCAAGAACGTCGAAGCCGGGCAGCAGGCCTACGTTGTCGCACCGGCGATCGAGGCGGATGACGACAGCCTCACCAGCGCGCTGGCAGAAGCCGAGCGCTTGCGCGAGAAGACCTTTGCGGACCTGCGCGTCGACGTGTTGCACGGCAAGATGCCGGGGCGCGAGAAAGACGCGGCGATGGGACGCTTCAAGCGCCACGAAACCGACGTGCTCGTTTCCACGACCGTCGTCGAGGTCGGGGTCGACATCCCCAACGCCTCGGTGATGGTGGTGCTCGACGCGCAGCGCTACGGCCTAGCCCAGCTGCATCAGTTGCGGGGCCGCGTCGGTCGCGGCGTCGCGCGGTCGTTCTGCCTGCTGGTCCCGGCCGACGATGCCGGCGAGGTCGAGCGCCTGCACGTGCTCGAGCAAACGACCGACGGCTTTGCGATCGCCGAAGCCGATCTGCGGCTGCGCAACGCGGGCGAGCTCGCCGGCACCGCGCAGGCGGGCGAGATGGGAACGATCGGCGACATCGTCGACGACTTCGCGCTCTACATGCGCGCCAAGGAGGCCGCCGATGCGATCGTCTCGCGCGATCCGGCGTTGGAGGCCCCCGAGCACGCCGCGCTGAGCGCGATGGTCGACGCCAACGTCTCGGCGCGCGCGTTCTTGGTGACGGCATGACGGCCATCGGGTTCGACTTCGATCATACGCTAGGCGTCGACAACGGGCTCGAGCGCAAAGCGTTGTGCGCGTTTGCGGCCGAGCTGGGACGGCCGCTCGATCCCGCCGACGCCGTCGGGCGCGAACGGATCGACGATCTGCTGGGCCGCTTCCGTACCGGCGAGATGACGATGGACGCGATGATCGAGCAGTTCGCGACCGGGCTGGGCGCGCGCAACGCCGACCCCGCGCGCTGGCGCGAGCATTGTTACGCGCTCGTCGACGAGCTGGTGCGTCCGGTCGACGCCGCGCGCGAGACGCTCGCGGCGTTGCGCGACCGCGGGATTGCAACGGCGATCCTCACCAACGGCTGGACCCCGCTGCAGCAGCGCAAGATCGCGCGCGCGCTCGACGGCGCCGCGCCGGCGCTGATCCTGGTGAGCGATGCGCTCGGCGCCGTCAAACCCGAGCGCGCGGCGTTCGACGCGCTCGTCGACGCTTTGCGCGTCCCGCGCGAACGCCTTTGGTACGTCGGCGACAACGCACGCGGCGACGTCGCCGGGGCGCTGGCAGCGGGCCTGCGCGGCGTGTGGTTCGACTGGGAGGGGCAAAGTTATCCACAGGACCTCCCGCCGCCGACGATTCGCATCACCGCGCTGCGGGAGCTCGAGACGCTGGTCGAGAACACACTCGACCCATAACTCTTATGGGGACGCTGACGATCACCGGCGGCACGCTGCGCAGCCGGCGTGTTCCGACACCGCCCGGCTTTGCGGTTCGACCGACACCCGCTCGCGTGAAAGAAGCGCTCTTTTCGATCCTCGGGTCGCGCGTCGCCGAAGCGCGGGTCCTGGACCTCTTCGCGGGCAGCGGTGCGCTGGGCTTCGAATCGCTCTCGCGCGGTGCGACGCACGTCACGTTTGTCGAAAAGCACCGCCCCACCGCGGCCGCCCTGCGCGCCGCGGCGCGCGAGCTGGGCGTGGACGCGCACGTCGACGTGATCGCGGCGCCCGCCGAACGGGCGGCGCGCGTCCTCGACGGCCGCTACGACCTCGTATTCGCGGACCCGCCCTACGCGACGCCCTATCCGGCCGCCGCGTTTCGAACGTTGTCCGCGCGGCGGGCGATCGACGCCTCGACCACCGTCGTCTACGAACACTCGGCGCACGAGCCCGGCCCCGCCGACCCCGCGATGCAGGTCGAGCGTACCGAGCGCTATGGCGAGGTCGCGCTGACGTTCCTGCACCCGCTCGAGCCCGCGGCATGAACGAAGCCTCGACGCTGGCCGGCCACTCGGCGATCTATCCCGGCTCCTTCGACCCGCTCACCCGCGGGCATCTCGACGTGATCCAGCGCGCTGCCGCGATCTTCGACCACGTGCTCGTCGCGGTCGTGGTGAACCCGCAAAAGGCGCAACCGCTCTTCACGCTCGACGAGCGCGAGGCCATGATCCGCGAAGCCGTCGGGGGCCTGGCGAACGTGAAGGTCGACCACTTTCGCGGGTTGCTGGCCGACTTCGTGCGGCACCGCGAAGCGACCGTCATCGTCAAAGGACTGCGGGTGGTCTCGGACTTCGAGAGTGAGATGTCGACCGCGCTGATGAACCGTTCGCTGTCCAACGTCGACACGGTGTTCTTGCCGAGCGACGCGCGCTGGTCGTTCGTCAGCTCGACCCTGGTCAAAGAAGTCTACAACCTCGGCGGCGACGTGACCGAGTACGTCCCGCCCGCCGTCCTCAAGGTCATGCAATCCAAGCGCCCCCCACCCAGAAGCTAGGAGGCCCGTCAATGTCCGTCTATCGCGTGATCGACAAGCTCGAAGCTTCGGTGAAGCAAGGCACCGTGCTGCCGTTCGGATACCGCGTCGTGAGCGAAGAGCGGATCCTCGAGCTGATCGAGAAGTTGCGCGCCTCGCTGCCCGAAGAGGTCGGCCGCGCCCGTACGATCGCGAAGAACGGCGACAAGCTCGTGCGCGAGGCGCAGGAGAAAGCGCAGGCGATCGTGGTCGAGGCGTCTTCGCAGTCCAGCGCGCTCATCGACGATCACGAGATCGCGCGCCGCGCCCGTTCGACCGCCGAGGTCGTGCTGCGCGACGCCGAGGACAAAGCGCTGCGCGTTCGCGCCGGAGCCGATGCGTATGCGGCGCAGATCCTTACCGACCTCGACGTGCGCCTGAGCGGCGCGCTGGGCTCGGTGAAGAAGGGGATCGAAGCGTTGACGGCTGCGAAAACCTCGGCGGCTGTGCCGGTAGGGGCCTCGCTCGCCGACGCGGCCGCGAAGTCCAAGCGCGCGGCCTTCGACGCGCAGCAAACCGAGACGGCCGAGCTCGAATCGGTCTAGGCCGATCGGGTGCGGCGGAACTGACCGCCTGCTCTTTAGTCCTTGTAACGAGAAGCAAGACAAGCTAGACTCCTGGCATGGGTGATGCCGCTCCGCCTCCTCCGTCCCCGCCGGCGTGGCTCGGCTTCTTGGCGCAGTACGTCGCGCCGACCGCGATCGCGACCGTCATCGCGGCGGCGGTCTCCATCTATACGGCGGTCGGTGCGGCGCACGAGAAGCAGCGCGAGTACAACACCAAGTTCGAGGAGCTGGTCACCGCGAAATCGATCAGCAGCGCGTTTGGCGGCCGCTTCGTCGACAAGAAGGCCAAGACTGCGGAGCACGACCTCGAGAAGGAGTCGTTCGACCAAGGAGTCCTCGAGCAGCAAGCGACGGCGACGCTGCTCTCGCTGCAATCGGTCGCGGAGTCCGAGACGCAGCGCCGCACGGTCCTGCTGATCGGCGCGCGGCTGCTCAATGCGGATACGGCGGAAACCAGCACCGGCGGTCCGGCGGCGCGGCTGCTCACGGTGCTCATCGAGCAAGTTCGCAGCGGCAAGGAGTCGTGGAACCCCGGCGAGCGCCATCTCAACGAACGGCTCTGGGAAACGATCAACGCCCAGTCCTTCAAGGACCTCGTTACGGCCGGCTATTCGAGCGACTACTACAACGACGTCACCGGCAACCCCAAGATGCGCCCGTACTGGCCGACGCTCAACGGCGACGCGCCGATCACGACCGACCCGAAGTTCCAGATCCTATGGCAGCTCACGCCGCCGAACTACGACGGTTGGGTTCATCTGGCGACGTACGCCTACACGTTTCCACACGGCGCCGCGCCGCGCGGGGCACCGGGCTCGCCGCACGGTTCGGGGCAGCCGGTGCTCACGCGCAGGGTTGCCGCGGACTTTCTCGAGGAAGTCACCGACGTGACGCTGCGCCATAACGCGACCAACATCGGCGCGATCGCCGCGCAGTACGCGATCGCCGATCCACGCGCGTCCCCGGCGCCGCAGCCCGGTTTCGTCGCGAAGGATCTCATCGACCGGGATGCTTATCCGCGCAACCTGATCATGCTGCGGCACCGGCTGCTGCGCAACCGTCCTCCGGTGCAATACATCAACCCCGACGGCTCGTTCCACAAAGGCAGTCTCGGAAGGATCCTCGGAGCCGTGCCCGCCGGCTCGTGCATCACCGTCGTCGAACCGTTCGAACCGGTACTCGTCTTCTTGCCGACGTCCGTGATCTCACCGCCTCCGGCCCCACCTGCTGCATCGAAGTCGCCCGCCCCCCAACCTGCGGCCGCGCCCAAATCGGGAGGAACCGTAGCGCTGGGCGGCTTGGTGCACATGTGGGCGCACGTGCGGCCGGCTCCCGACGTCGAGTGTCTGGCCGTCGTCAACAAGCGCCGCTGATCACGGCGATGCGGGCGGCCCAGGAGCCGGCGATGGAGATGGAAGCGGCGCCGGAGTCGGCGAGGGCGATACGCACATCGTTTTCGGCGGCAACGGCAGCGGCGGGTCGAGCGCGAGCCCGAGCTCGGCGGGATACGACGAGCCGCCGTCGGTCATGAACTGGCCGGTTACCACGACCGGGGCGCCGCCGCGCGTCGGCGGGACGGTGAAGGTCTTGAGCAGGTACTTGGTGTCGAACGCGGGTGCGTTTTGCGCTCCCTGCAGACACAACGCCGTGGACAGGACGACTTGCGGCGGATTTCCGTCGAACAGCATCGTCGTCGTCGAGCCGGCTTTGGACGGTGCCACGTACAGGTAGATCGCGCCTGGCTGGTCCGTCGCGTTCGTCAGCGTGATCCGGAACTGCCGAACGACGCCGTAGTCACCGCCGAGATAACGCTTGCCGGCGATCGGCGGGACCGCCCAGCCGCCGACGCGGACCGACATGCCGATGGCCGTCGAGAGGCGGTATTTCGGGTCGAGGATGCTGGCCGAGAGCGCGATCGGCGCGACCGCGTCGAGCGGATAGACGCCGGCACGATCGTGCAGGTCTTTGTCGGGCGGCGTGGTCGGCGGTGCGTCGACGAGGGTGACCACGCCGGGGTCGCCCGAGTCGAACCCGGCGACGACCGCGACGTCGACCGGACCGCCGTCGATCAAACGAAGGTCGTAGAGTCCGGTGAGGAGCTGCTGCGCTTCGCCGGCGTTGCCCACCTCGAGCACGACCGGGTCAGCGTCGAGGGTCGCGATGACGCTCTGCTGCACGCTGCGGGCGAGCAGGTAGCGAACGGTCAGCGTGTGGCCGGTGAAGGTCGTGAAGCTCGGGCCGGCGCCGCCGCCGAGGATTTGCACGTGACTCGTCGGGCCCGACCGCAGCAGCACGTAGAGCCGGCGCGCAGTTTGCTCGAACTCGTGGTAGGCGAACACCCGCGCCGTCGGCACATCGGCCGAGAGTGTCGTGCGAAACAAGACCCCCGCTTGGGCGCCCAGCACTTTTTCGGGGTCGTCGCTATAGAAGAGCTGTGCCGGATCGAGCTGCGGCATCGCAACCAGCTCGATCGTCACCGGCACCGTGCCGTTGACGTCGCGCCAGCGGTCGCGCCCACTCAACGCTACCGCGACGGTTCCCGTCCATGGCGCACCGACCGAGAGGTTTGACGACAGCGCGCCGGCCGCGATCGGCACGGCGCGCGCCCCGGGCTGCAGATGCGACCGCCGCGCCAGCTCGGAGGTCAGCGCGGTCGCCTCGAAGTCGGCGGTCACGCCCCCGGATAGCCGTAGCGCGATCGTGGCGGGGAGCACGCCCGCGTCCGGCGCGACGAGCACCGGAACGCTCGCCGACCGGCCGTTCGCGTCGATGACGATGACGGTGTCGGTGCCGTTGCGCAGCGCGATGACGAGGACGGTTCCGTCCGGCTGCGCAACGGCCGCGACGTTTCCGGCTGCCGAGGCGGGCGCGTAGGGCGGCACGCCGCCCGAGACGGTCAGCCGCGCGCACATCCCGACGTTGAGCTGCGGCTTGACCGGAACGATGCGCAGCGCACCGAGCGGCACCGGCGTCGCAGTCGGCACGGCCGTCGGCGTCGGGGCGGATGACGGTGCCGGGTTCGGCGCCGCCGTGGCCACCGGCGACGGTGTGACGCCCAGCGGCAACGGGCTCGGACACAGCACGATTGCGGACGGAGACGTTCCGGTTTGCGCGCGAGCGCTCGCGATCGGTACCGCGATCGCGCCCAGCGCCGCCAGCGTCGCAAGAACGCGTCGCACACCCACCATTTTCCCGCCTGCTTTCCCTACCGAGGACAGCAGAACGTTTCGGTGCGCCGCGGAGCCGGACCTCGCGCATTCCAAGGCGCGCGTGCGCGCTAGGCGAAGCCTCATGGATGGCGGCGATCCGGGACGGCAAGCACTTTCGCGCTTGCAACTTGTGCGAGGCGATCTGCGGCTTGGAGATCACGGTCGCCGGCGGGGCGATCACCGATCTGCGCGGCGACCCGCTCGACCCGCTCTCGCAAGGCCACATCTGCCCCAAGGGCAACGCGTTGATCGACTTGCACGCCGATCCCGACCGTTTGAAGGGCCCGTTGCGGCGCGCCGGCGAGGGTTGGGCGCCGATCGCGTGGGACGCCGCATACGACCTGGTGGCTGAACGGTTGCAGGACGCCGTCGCGCGCCACGGCGACGACGCGGTCGGGATCTACCTCGGCAATCCCAACGTGCACAACAGCGGCACGATGCTCAGCTCGGGCGGTTTCCTGCGCGCGTTCCGTACCCGCAACCGTTTCAGCGCGACTAGCGTCGACCAGCTTCCGCATCATCGCGCAGCGGTCGAAATGTTCGGCCACCCGCTGCTGCTGCCGATCCCCGACGTCGACCGCACCGAGTATTTTTTGGTGCTCGGCGCCAACCCGCTCGTCTCCAACGGCAGCATCATGACCGCGCCCGGGATGCGCTCGCGAATGAAAGCGGTACAAGCGCGCGGCGGCCGCGTGGTGGTGGTCGATCCGCGACGCACCGAGACCGCGGCTGTTGCCGACGAGCACCACTTCATCCGGCCCGGGACCGACGCGCTGTTTCTGCTGGCCGTGCTCGACACGATCTTCGAGGCCGGCGATGCGAACCTGGGCCGGCTCGCCGAGTTCAGCGATGGCCTCGACGAGCTGCGTTCCGCTGCGCGCGCGTTTCCGCCCGAGCTGGTCGCGGAGCGAACCGGCATCAGGCCGGAGACGATCCGCGGCATCGCCCGCGCGTTCGCCACGGCCGAGCGCGCCGTCGCGTACGGCCGCGTCGGCCTGTCGACCCAATCGTTCGGCGGGTTGTGCCAGTGGCTCGTCAACGCACTCAACGCGATCACCGCAAACCTGGACGAGCCCGGCGGGATGATGTGGCCGCGACCTGCCTTCGATTTGCTGGCGCAGGCCGAAGCCGGCGCGGCGTATGCCGGCCGTTGGCGCTCGCGGGTGCGTGGGCTAGCGGAGTTCGACGGCGAGTTCCCGGTCGCGACGATGGCCGACGAGATGCTGACCCCGGGGCCTGGACAGATTCGCGCGCTGATCACGGTGGCGGGGAACCCTGTCCTGTCGACGCCCAACGGCGCGCAGCTCGACGCCGCGTTGTCGCAGCTCGAGTTCATGGTCAGCATCGACCCCTACGTCAACGAGACCACGCGTCACGCCGACGTCATCCTGCCGCCCGCGACCGGACTCGAGGTCGAGCACTACGACGTGATCTTCCATCATTTCGCGGTGCGCAACACCGCGCGCTACAGCCAGGCGCTTTTCCCGATTGCACCCGAGCAGCGCTTCGACTGGCAGATCTTCGAAGCGCTGCGTGCGCGGCTCACCGGCAAGACCGGCAAGACGCCGGCCGAACGGCTCGATCTCGGCTTGCGCGAGGGTCCGTACGCCACTACGCTCGACGAGCTGCGCGCGCAGCCGCACGGCGTCGATTACGGCCCGCTGCAGCCCTGCCTACCACAACGCCTGCTCACCGCCGACGGCCGCGTCCGGCTTGCGCCGCCCGCGTTCATCGCCGATCTCGAACGGCTCGCAGCGAGCCTCGCGGCGCCGGCGCCCGAGCTCGTGCTCATCGGGCGGCGCCAACTGCGCGGCAACAACTCGTGGATGCACAATGCGCCGCGGCTCATGCGCGGACCGGACCGCTGTACGCTCATGCTCAACGCGACCGACGCGCAGGCGCGCGGCATCGCGACCGGCGATCCCGTCGAGGTACGCTCCGCGATCGGCGCGGTCACCGTTCCGGCCGAGGTGACGGACGCGTTGATGCCCGGCGTCGTGAGCCTGCCGCACGGCTTCGGACACGCGCGCGCGGGCGTGGGTCAGGCGCTGGCGGCCGCGAAACCCGGCGCGAGCTTCAACGACCTCAGCGATCCCGCTCGCCTCGACGAGCTCACCGGCAACGCGGTCCTCAACGGCGTCCCCGTCGAAGTACGCGTCGCCGTGCGCGAGAGCGTCCCGGTCTAGCTAAAACCCGCTCCCCCAGCAGGCTATCGCTGGGAGCCCCCACGCTCGCACGACGCCCAACTCGTGGTACCAGGCGATCTGCATGACCGCGACCGCGAGCGCGATCACCAGCGGCAAAGCGAATATTCGGCGCGCGGTACCCTGCTGCAGCAGCGCCGCGGGGATCGCGACGAGGATGAACGTCGCGAGGCCGAACTGCAGCCCCGAAACATAGAGTCCGAACGGCGCCGCCGTCAACGCGTGCAGCGGCAGCCATAGCCAATCGACCGGCACCGTCACCAGCGCTTGCGGCGCCGTCGCCCCGCAGTCGCCGACGTGGGTGCGCGGCGTTACCGCGCGCAGGGCCAACCCTACGCCGATCGACCACGCCAAGGTCAGCGCGAGGACCGTCCACCAGACGCGCCCCCACACCAACGCCCGCCACCCTTGGACGAACGAGTCCATCGCTCGTCCCTACCCGTGACGGCGAGCGCCGGTTTCGACCGCGCTACAGCGTTGGGGTGAAGTTGAGGTTCTTGACCAGGAACGCGTAGCGGTCGGCGACGTCGTCGATAACCTTGTCGGTCGGGCGGCCCCCGCCGTGGCCGGCTTTGGACTGCACGCGCAACAGGACCGGCGCATCACCCGCTTGTGCGTGCTGGAGCGCCGCCGCGAACTTGAACGAGTGCGCCGGGAAGACGCGGTCGTCGTGGTCCGAGGTCATCACCATCGTCGGCGGATAGACGGTTCCGTCCTTGACGTTTTGATAGGGCGAGTAGGCGTACAGGTATTTGAACTGATCAGGCGCCGCTTCGGAGGAACCGTAGTCGCCGATCCAGGCTTTGCCGACGGTGAACTTCTGGAAGCGCAGCATGTCGAGCACGCCGACCTCGGGAATCGCCGCGCCGAACAAGTCGGGACGCTGGGTGATCGCCGCGCCGACCAGCAAGCCGCCGTTCGAGCCGCCGTTCGCCGCAAGCTTGGGCGTCGAGGTGATCTTGCGGTCGATCAGCATCTGCGCCGCGGCGAGGTAGTCGTCGAAAACGTGCTGCTTGTTCGCCAGGCGTCCACCGTCGTGCCACGCGTCGCCGTACTCGCTGCCGCCGCGCAGCGTCGCCACCGCATACGCTCCGCCCATCTGCAGCCACATCGCGACGCTCGATGAGAACGACGGGGTGAGCGAGATGTTGAACCCGCCGTAGCCGTACAAGATCGCCGGCGTGCTGCCGTCGAGCCGGAGGTCTTTGCGGTGGGTGACGAACACCGGGATGCGCGTTCCGTCCTTCGACGTGGTGAAGAGCTGCTCGGTCACGTACGGTGTGGGATCGAAGGCGATCTTGGGCCGAATCGCGACGCTGCTCTTGGCGGTCTTGGTGTCGTAGCGGTAAACCGTGGTCGGGTACGTGTACGACGCGAAGGTGTAGTACGCGATGCGATCCTCGCGCCATGCCTCCGGCAGGCCGCCGCTGCCGATTCCGGGCAGGTCGATCGCGCCGGCCGGACGGCCGTGGAGATCGAAGATACGGGTGACCGAGTGCGCGTCGTGCAGGTATTCGACGTAAAACGTGTTGCCGATCAGCGAGACGCCTTCGAGCGTATCCGCCGACTGCTGCACGAGATCGTGCAGTTGGTGGGCCGGGTCGTTGAGGTCGAGCCAAGTCAGCCGGCTGCGCGGCGCGTCCTTGTTGGTCTGGATGTAGAGCCGATTGCCGTCGTCACCGACGACGTTGTAACGGATCTTCGTGTCGAGCGTGAAGATGGTGCGAAACGCCGAGTCGGGTTCGTCGCGGCGCTTCCAGGCCAAGCTGTTGCCGTCGGCCTTGCTGGTGTAGAAGAAGTAGTAGCGCTGGTCTTCGGTGGACGAGGTCCCGACGAATTGGTCGGGATGTTGCGGTTCCGCATAGACGAGCTTGTCCGCCGACTGCGGGGTCCGCAGGGTGTGGAAGTACAGTTTCTGCAGACCCAGAGCGGACAAGGTCGTGTTGGCGTCTTTGGGCCGATCGTATGCCGCGTAGTAGAAGCCGCGGTCGCCGACCCAATCGGCGCCGGAGAACTTGCTCCACTGGATCGTGTCGGGGAGATCGGCGCCGGTCGCGACGTCCTTGACGTGCCAAGTCTGCCAGTCCGATCCCGACGACTCCGTTGCGTAGGCAAGGTACTTGCCGTCGCGAGTGAACGACGTGCCCGCCAGGGCGACGGTGCCGTCGGCGGCGAGCTTGTTGGGGTCGATGAGCACGCGCGCCGGCGCCGTCTGCGTTTCACGCACGTACAAGATGCTCTGGTTCTGCAGCCCGCTGTTGCGGGTGAAGAACCAGCGCTTTCCCTGCCGATACGGCGCGCCCAGCTTCTCGTAGTCGAGGAGCTTGCGGTAGGCGTCGCGGATCGGGTTGCGCTGCGGGATCGCGTCGAGGTACGACCGGGTCAAGTCACCTTCGGCCGTGACCCACGCGGTAGTCTGCGGCGCATCGACGTCCTCCATCCAGCGATACGGATCGGTGACGACCGTGCCGAAGTAGTTGTCGGTCACGGCGCCGCGCGGTGCGACGGGATACGCGAGCTTGGCCCCCGCGGCGAGGACGGGCGAGGCGACCAGGAAGACTGCTGCGCCGATGAAGAGGAAACGTCGCATCGCGGCCTCTTCTCCGCATGAAACCGGAGACGCCTGCCGGCGAAGAGCCATTTGGCCAATGCGCCGGGCGCACCCAGCCGTCTACGCTACCGATACGGATGCTCGTCGTCAGCTTCGCCGTCGCCGCCGGAGTCGCACTGTTCGTCGCGATGCTCCTCTACGCGCCGGAAGCACCCGACCCCGGCGACGACAAACGTTAGCGTATGACCCAGCGGCGCTACACCGCCGCCGGCGTCGGCGGAGGCGCATACGTCGGCACCGGATCGACGCCGTGGATCGCGAGGTCGCCGCCCTCGATATCGCTCTCGCTGGCGCGCAGCGGGAAGATGAAGGACACGATCTTGAGCACGATCATCGTCGCGATCGCGTTCCACGCGATGATTACGAGCGCTGCCATGAATTGGATCCACAGCTGCTTGGGATTTCCGTAGAACAGCCCTGCCACCGAGACCGCGGGCGTCTTCTTATCGCTGCTGAGATACTCGAGCATGTTCGGATTCGCGAACAGCCCGACGCACAGCCCGCCCATCAGGCCGGCGACACCGTGCGTGTGCAGCACGCTGAACGTGTCGTCAACGCGCTTGAGGATCGAGAGCTGACCGAGCTTGTTCAGGGTGAACCAGACCACGAGCGCGGCGACGCCGCCGGTTGCGATCGCACCGTAGCCGTCGACGTAGCCGGCCGCGGGCGTGATGGCGACGAGGCCGACGATCATCCCGTTGATCATCGAGACCGCCGAGGGATGCCCCAGCGCGAACATGTCGAGGATGAGCCAGACGAGCAACGCTACCGCGGTGGCGATGTTCGTGTTCAAAACCGCTGCGGCGGCGTCGGCGTTGGCGAAGTACGGGTCGCCGCCGTTGAAGCCGTTCCAACCCAGCCACAGGAGTCCGGCGCCGGCCAGCGCGACGATCAAGTTGTTGGGATC
This sequence comes from Vulcanimicrobiota bacterium, assembly GCA_003140215.1. Classification (GTDB taxonomy): domain Bacteria; phylum Vulcanimicrobiota; class Vulcanimicrobiia; order Vulcanimicrobiales; family Vulcanimicrobiaceae; genus Vulcanimicrobium; species Vulcanimicrobium beijerinckii. The sequence continues at coordinate 1,876,359 of PLJL01000004.1, forward strand.
GAAGCTGGTGCGGTCTTGCAGCAGCCGCGGCCCGACCATCGCGGCGGCGACGAAACCCGACACGCCGGCCGCGAGATGGATGACGTACCCGCCCGAGTAGTCGACGGCGCCCAGACTCGAGAGCCAACCGCCGCCCCACAGCATGAACGCGCCGACCGTGTAGACCAGCGTGCTCCACAGCGGCACGAACAGCATCCAGGCCTTGAAGTTCATCCGTCCGAGTACCGCGCCCGCGATGAGGATCGGCGTGATCGCGGCGAACACGAATTGGAAATAGATCATCGCCGAGCCCGAGAAGCGCAGCGGCGGGAAGCCGGTCCCCGCCAGTGGGATGTTGGCTTGACCGAGCTCGGACGCAGCGCCAATCGCCGGTCCCGGGATCCCGACGATCGTCGAGAGTATCCCCGGACCCAGCGTTGCCGGGCTGCCGAAGCCCATGTTGTAGCCCCACAGCACCCAGCAGATCAACACGATCGAAAACGCATAGAAGCACATGACCGCGGAGTTGAGCGCCCACTTTTTCTTGACTAGGCCGGCGTACAGGATCGCCAGACCTGGGATGCTTTGCAGGCCCACGAACGTCGCGGCGGTGAGCTGCCAGGCGGTGTCGCCGGAGTTCAGAAAACTCGGCGCCGGCACGTACGGATTGACGTCGGCCAAGAATGAAAGCACGAAAAACCTCCGCGTCGTATCGAGCGTTTAGGCTTCCCACCGTAGCCCGCGCAGGAAGCGCGGCGCACTCGACATGCGTGCAAGCAGAGTTTGGCGCGGCACTCCATCGGGCTAAGCCGGAGGCGGTTCGGCCGGGCCCGACGGCCAGCGCCGCTGTTGCAATGGGGCCCCCGCCGCGGTATGCTCGGGCGAAGAGTAGGCCCATTGGATAGGGCCGACGGAGGTACATATGACATTTGATCAATGGATCGAGGCGGTCGACTCGCAGGTCCGCGGCCGGCTCGGGCGCGGGGTTCGCACCGAAGAGCTGTCCTGGGACTCCGCGATGTGGGTCGGCACCGGGGGCACCGTGGTGGCCGCGTTGCAGGACGACGAGACGACGGCCAAGCTCTCGTTCGACGCCGGCGACAGCCTGTCGCTGAGCGTCGAGGAGACGCGGCCGGAGGTCGCGGCGGGCACGATCGTCGAGCGGCTCGGCTCGCGAACCGCATAACCCGACCCCGGGCACGTTAACCGGCTGGCCGATGGCGGCGGCGCGGCTGGCGGCTACGCTGCGTCCATGGCCCATCCGTCGCCCATGCACTGGCTCGTCGAGGCCTTTGCCCCGCTCGGGAGCACCTTTGGCGAGCGCCTGCGGTTTTCGAGGGACGGCCCGGTCGCGCGCTGGTCGTGCGACGGCCACACCGCAATCGTCGAGCTTGGCCGAGGCCCTCGCGTTCTGGCGCGGTTCATCGCGCCTCCGGCGATCGATGCGATCTCCGGGGAACCCTCGACGCTCGTGTATCTGCGTGAAGAGGACGGCTACGCGCTGACCCGCCCCGGTTGCGAGCGCATGGTCGATGATATGGTGGCGTTCTTTTCCGGGATCCGCGAGCCGCGCTTCACCTTCGTGGCCGCGGGCTGAACGAGCGCCTCGGCCGCCTACACCGGCGGGGCTTGGACCCCGTGGGCAAAGGCTTCGAGGCGCGCGCGGTCGATCGAACGCACGCGGCCGCGGTCGAGCTCGACGGCCGCCGCGTTCTTGAGCCGGATCAGCGCTCGAGCGGCCATGTCGCGCACGGTGCCGGCTGCGGCCGCTATCTGCGCTTGCGAGAGGTTCTCCACGCCCGGCAGTCCGGGCGCCATCCCAATCGTCGCCGGCGCGTAGGACATCAGGAACTTCGCGACGCGCTGCAGGACGTGCGCGAAGGCCAAGTCCGCGATCGTATCGATCGAGCGCCGGCGGGCTTGTGACGAGGCGGCCAGAAAGCCCAGCGCGAGCTCGCTGTCGTGGCGCACCGCGTGCAGCACGGCCTCCGAGGGGACGAGTACGATCGTGCAGTCGGTCAGCGCCTCGGCGCGCGTGGTCGCGCCGCCGCCGTCGAAGGTGCCGGACTCGTTGAGCGGGTCGTGCGTGAGCCGTTCGCCCAGCGCGTGCGTCTTGCCGTCGGGTGAGAGCAGGGTGTAGACCACCTTGCCGCTGCGAACGAAGCCGAGATACGGCCACATCTCGCCTTCGTCGAAGATCGTCTCGGCGGTGCGATACGACCGCTCCGTCGCGACGGCGGCCAGCTCGGTGATCGTCGACTGCTTGGCGTTCGAGAACGGCGCGGTGTGTGAAAGGAAGGTCGTCGAATCCGCCCGCTCGTCGATGCGCTCGAGGCGGATCGTCCAGCGCCCGCTGCCGAGGTTGCGTGCATGCCACGAAAACCGCCCGGCGCGTTGCTGCGCAAATTCGTTGCGCAGCGAGCGCGGGTCGCTCTCCTCGTTGAGCTCAAGGATTCCGCCGACCGCCAGCTTGTCGAACGCGTCGAAGATCCGCGCGCTCCGATTCTGAGCGGGCAGGGTGCGTGCGTCGATGGTGGCCGACGCCGCGCGGCTGGTTGGCATCGACGGTGGGATGCGGCGCAGGGGGCGCTTTCCCTCCGACGGAACCGCCCGAGGTGCCTCCGCTGCGCCGTTGGGCCGCACGCGCGCTCGACGTGATCGCCGTGCTCGTCGTCGTCGTCGCCGTCGCCCGATTCTTCGTGCTGCCGCGTCTGCATCGCGACATCGTCCAGGCACCCCCGGTCTCGCTCGCGACGCTCGACGGCGGACGATTCGAGCTCGACCGCCTGCGCGGGCGGCTGGTCTTTCTCGATTTCTGGGCGTCGTGGTGCGATCCGTGCCGCGCCTCCATCCCGTTGATCCAGCATTTCAAGCGCACCCATCCGCAGGTCGACGTCGTGTCGGTCGACGTCGGCGAACCGGCCGCGATCGTGCGCCCGTTCGCAGACCGCTACAAGATGAAGGACGTCGTGCTCGACCCCGACGAGACGGTCCGGCGCGCGTTCGGGGTGAGCGGCTATCCGACCATGTTCGCGATCGACGGCACGGGCCGTGTGCGCGGCTACTGGCCGGGTTTCAACCCCGACATCGAGCGCCAGATGAGCGAGGCGGTCGCGAAGTACGGCGGCCGGCGTTCGACCGCGATGGGAGCGTCCGGCGCTAGCGGCCGGTAAATGCGGCGGGGCGTTTGTCCAAGAACGCCCGCGAGCCCTCGGCGAAGTCGGCGGTCGTGACGGCTTGGCCGAAGAGCAGCGCCTCGAGTGCGAGCGCGTCGTCGAGCGCGAGCCGCGCACCGTCGGTGATCGCGCGTTTCGTAGCGGTGATCGCGAGCGGCGCCTTGGTGGCGATGACGCCGGCGATTCGGCGCGCTTCCGCCATGAGACCGTCGAGCGGCGTGACCTTCTGAACCAGACCGCAGCGCAGCGCCTCGGCGGCGTCGATCATCTCGCCCGTCAGGCAGAGGTACATCGCCATCCCCGCACCCATCAGGCGCGGTCCGCGTTGCGTCCCGCCGTAACCCGGCAGGATTCCCAAGTTGACCTCGGGCTGGCCGAACCGCGCGTTCTCGGCTGCGATGCGGAGGTCGCAGGCCATGGCGAGCTCGCAGCCGCCGCCGAGTGCGACGCCGTTGACCGCCGCGATGACCGGGACGCGCAGCCGCTCGATCGCGCGGGTCAAGGCCTGCCCTTTGCGGGCCTGAGCCTCGCCGGCCCGTGCGGTCGGAAGCACGTTGAGCTCGCCGATGTCGGCGCCGGCGGCGAACGCCTTGGAGCCCGCCCCGGTCAGGATCACGGCCCGCACCAAACCGTCGCCGTCGAGCTCGCGAAGCGCCGCGTCGAGCTCGTCGAGCATGCGCCCGTTGAGCGCGTTGAGGACCTGGGGGCGGTTCAACGTGACGGTCGCAAGCGGTCCGTCGCGCTCGATCGTGATGGTCTCGGGCATCGCTCGGCCGTACGGCGGGGTCTTCCGGGGGCCCTGCGCTCTGCTATGATGGGGGCACCATGCGTACCGCCTACCACCAGGCGCTAGAGAACACGCGCCTCGACGTCGTCCGGTTGGGCGCGCTCGTCTCCGACGCCATTCGCTCGGCGACCCAAGCGCTCGAACGCCGTGACGTCGTGCTGGCCGGGCGGGTCGTCGCCGGCGACGACGAGATCGACGACACGCGCCGGCGCGTCGAGCGAACCTGCATCGAGCTGATCTGGAAGCAGCAACCGGTCGCGGGGGAGCTGCGCGCCATCGCCGGGATGCTGCAGATCGTGACCGACCTCGAACGCATCGGCGACTACGCCGTCGACATCTCCAAGAATGCCATCAAGCTGGCCGACGTCGCGGTGCGGCCGGCCAGCGTCGAGGTCGGCCGGATCGCCAACTTGGCCTACGAGATGCTGCAGGACGTGATGCGCGCCTACCGCGAGGGAGACGCGGCGCTGGCCGACGACGTTATCGAGCGGGACGACGAAGTCGACACCCTTTACCGCAGCGGCCTCGAGGCGCTCCAGGCCGAGATGCAGCGCGATCCGGGTACGGTACCGGCAGGCACCCTGTTGCTCTTCGTGGTCTCGATCATCGAGCGCGTCGGCGACCGGGCGCAGAACATCGCGTGGCACACCAAGGACATCTACTCATGAAGCGACTCACCGCCGCCCTCGCCCTCGTCGCGACCCTGCTCGCCGTAGCGCCGGGCCTCGCCGCCGACCGCAACGTCAAGCTCACGCTCGACGGGCGTCCCGTCGATCGGGCCGGCGGCGTGGCCGTGCTGCACAACGGCGTGGTCTATGCCGACGTCGTCCCGTTGGTGAAGTCGTTCGACGGACTGTTGACCTTTCAGGGCAACGCGGTCGTGGTGAGCATCCATGGGGTGACCGGCCGTTTCACCGACGGCAGCCGCACCGTGCTCATCGGCCAGGGCGCAATCACCATGCGCGGCCAGACGTTCAAGGTTAACGGTGACTTCTACGTCCCGCTCGATACGTTCGTGACGCAGATCGCGAAGGCCAAGCTGCGCGTGAACGCGGCGCAAACGCAGGCCGACATCTACGTCAACGCCAGCCTCTGACGTGATCGGGGCCGCGACCCCGCTGGCGCGCGAGATGTTCGCGCTCGCGCCGGGGCTGGTCTACGTGAACCACGCTGCCGTCGGCGTGCTGCCGATCGTAACGCGCGACGCGGTGCACGCGATGGTTGACGATCACGCGGCGCGCGGTGTGCTCGGTACGGCGTCGCGCGAGCTCGCCCTGCCCGCGTATCGGAAGCGCGTCGCGGAGTTCGTCGGCGGCCGGGCCGAGGAAGTGGCGTTCTTGCGCAACACCGGGGACGGCGCGACGGTCGTTGCGCAGGGTCTCGATCTCGGCACCGGCGACGAGGTGATCACCGGCGCCAACGAGTTCGGCTCGAATGCCTATCCCTGGCTGGTGCTGCGCGAGTGCGGCGTCACGGTCACGCTCATCGGGGCGCCGCGCGAGCGCATGACCCCCGACGTGCTGCGCCGCTATATCTCGTCACGCACGAAGGTCGTAGCCGTCTCCTGGGTCACCTTCGACGACGGATACCGTCACGATCTCGCCGCGCTGGCCGAGGTCGCCCACGCGCACGGTGCGCTGCTCGCCGTCGACGTGATGCAGGGCCTGGGCGCATTCCCGCTCGACGTCGCTGCAACCGGGGTCGACGCGATCTACGCCGGCGGCGCGAAGTGGCTCATGGCGCTGCAGGGCGTCAGTTTCCTGTGGCTGCGCGCAGCGCTGCTCGACCGGATCGTGCTGCGCTTTCCGGGTTGGCGCTCGCCGGCGAACATGTGGGATTTTCTCGACTACGCGCAGCCGCCGGCGCCCGACGCGTCGCGTTTCGAGGGCGGCACGGTCAACATCCTCGGCGCGCTGTCGCTGGCGACCTCGATCGACGTGCTCGCGGCGGCCGGCACCGAGCGCATCGCGGCGCACGTGCTCGCGCTCACCGACCGGCTCGCCGAGGGGCTCCAACGCCGCGGCTGGAGCGTCGCCGGCGACCGTTCGCGGGACGATGTGAAGTCTGGGATCGTGAGGTTCCACCGCGAGGGCGTCGACGCGATCGCGCTGGGCCGTCGCCTGGGCGAGGCTCAGATCTGCGCGACCTATCGGACCAACGGTATCCGCATCGCGCCGCACGGCTACAACACGTTCGACGAGATCGACGCGATCCTCGACGCCCTACCCTAACGGCCGTTACTTCCCGCCGCCGCCGCTCGAGGCGGAAAATATGCCGGCGAAGAGGTTGATCACCATGCCGACGATCACCGAGTTGTAGGCGAACGAGATGATCGAGTGCACGATCACCTCGCGGCGAACGCGCGTCTCGGTCACCTGCGGATCGGAGACGGCGAACGAGGTGCCCAGGCAGAAGGAGAAGTAGGCGAAGTCGATGTCCGACGGCTCGTCGGTGCCGGGGAAGTGGATCCCGCCGCAGCCGGTGCCGTCTTCGTCGAAATAGTACAGGTGCGCGTAGCGGAACGTGTAGACGGTGTGCACGAGCACCCAGCCGATGCAGATCGCCGTCACCCCGAGGATGTAGGCTTCCCACTGTTCGACCGCGTTCTGCACTTTCGGACCGTGGCCGACGATGGCGATGGCGGCGACCAGGCCGACCGCGACCGCGAGCAGCACGACCAAGGTGATCACGTTGCGTCCGGGATCCTCGAGCGCGGCGCGGGCGCGGGTGAGCTTGGGGTCGTCATGGATGCCGTGGAACCAAAAGAAACCCAGCAGCGTGAGGGTACCGGCATCGTAGGCGGCGACGAAACGCGTCGCGCCGTGCAGCCACATCGGTACGACCACATAGACGATCGCCGCGACCAGCGCCGACGTGGCGAACGCGATGACGCGGTGGCGCGTCAGCCAAGCAGCCGACCGCGCTACGTCAGTCGAGCTCAGAAGCCATCGTCCGCGACTCGGCACGACGCCATCACGGCGTCACTCATCCCGTGGATCAGCCGTTTGTCGGCCGGAGCAACAGTCGCGAGAATCCCTCCCAGCCGCGTGCGGTCGCCGATCACGAAGTAGTACGGACACAGCCGCACGCGGCCGTCCATCTCCTTGATCTCACCGGTCGACGTCGACAGGAACGGGACGCGCACGCGCTTGCCCTTATGAAAGCGCTGCAGGATGTACGGCACATGGTCGAACGACGCGAGCGCGTCGTGGAGTCCGGCGCGCCATTCGTCCTTGGACAGGTCGTTGGCGACTTTGACGCCGCGCGACCCCCAGGCCAGCTCCGAAAAGCCCGACGGCTTGATGACGTAGTCGCGCTCGCTCTTGCCGAGGTCCTCGAGCTGCGACCAGTCGTGTACCGGGAGCCCGTTTGCCGTGAGGTCGACGATCGCAGCCTGCCACGGCAGCGGGCGCGGGTCGATGATCCACGTCCGCGGGAAGATCCCCAGCAACCGCTCGTCGACCGCATCTCCGAGCTCCGAGCGCCAGTACGCGCGCAGCCCGGGATGGTGAAACAGCGCGAAGCTCGACTTCTCTTCGAAGTGCGCTTTCGGCGGCGGCGTCATCTTCACGCGGTTGTGGCGCGCCGCGTAGAGCATCAGCTCTTGCTTGGGGATGTTGAGCAGGTCGAACAACTCGAAGTTGCGGTAGAGGACGTCGATTTTCGTCTCGCGTCCGTCCTCGCGGCGCACGAACAGCGCCTCCTCGGTGAACACGATGTCCTGCGGTGCGCAGACGATGACGTCGGCCAAGCCGAGCGCGTCAACGCGGCCCGCGAGCCAGTTGAGCTCGCTGCGGTAGTCGGTAGACTCCTGGCTGACGACGATCGCGACCGTGGGCCGCTCGACCGACGACAGCGAGGCGAGCATCTCGGCGAAGCGGTGCGCGATCCCATCGGTACCGCCGATGCTGTCTTCACCGATCTCACAGTACGTGTGTGCCAGCGCGCTGGTGAACCCCATCCCGCCGGGAACGCTGTCCAGCTCGCTCGCGACGTAGCCGTCGTCGGTGAGGATCAAGTCGGGGCGAATGACGCGCGGGATATCTTGCTTGAAGCGGTTCTGCCGCGCGAGCTTGACGATCTGCTCGGGCTTTCCGCGGTCGAGCTCCTCGGCGATGAACGCTGGAGCCGTGCCCCGCGCGCTGCGCAGGTAAAGCGCGTTGAGCGCTCGATAGAAGGCGAGAAGGTCGTCGCCCAGGCTCTCGACGGCGGCGACGGTCGACGGCTTGAGCGGGAAGGGTTGTGGCGAGACGCGCCACGGGACGTTGGTGTCCGCGTCTTCGGCGAGCCGGAACAGCCCAGGCGGGAGGTGGTCCGTGACGTACCGGGCACGCCCGGCGGCGTCCAGCTCGGGCGCCACGCTGGTACAGGGCATCAGGTCCGTCGACACCGCATTTCTGTGCCCTAGAACCGCCGCGCCGCGGCACGGTTGCGTGCGGCGGCTGGTTTACTTGAGCGGAACGGCGCCCGGCAGGAGCAGGGCGTGCTCGATCGATACGGCCGTTTCACGGAATGCGAGCGTCAGGTGGAGCGTATACTGCAACCCGAGCGGCGCCAGCGAGACGTCGTGGACGGCACGCGAGGCGGCTGCGCCCGGCAGGACTTCGATCGACGTCGACTGGTCGAACGAGCCCTTGGCGGTCTTGAACGTCTCGCTCACCGCGACGGTCTTGCCCCCGTCGGGCGCGCCGGCGCACACCGTCACCGCGAGCGACTGGCCGGCCACCGGAAACACGTCCCGCGAGCACCGCGACGCCGGTTGTGCGGTCGCAGGCGCGATGCTCGCGACGAAAAGCGCGAGGATCGCCACGAAGGAGCGCATATCCGTGCAACGTATTCGCGAACGCCACCGTTGCGCATCCTTGGAGCGTTCCAGGGTACCGTGGTCGAACGGGCCTCCAAGCGCCTGAGGCCCGTCGGCCGCATGGCGGACGGGCCTGCGGCGCGAAACCACGACGGAATACAGGATGCCGACCTCACCCACCATCGACCTCATCGCCCTCGATCTCGACGGGACGCTGCTCGCGCCCGACGAGTCGATCAGCGCTCGGAATCGCAGCGCCATCAAGGATGCCCTAGGCGCGGGGATCCGTGTCGTGCTCGTCACCGGCCGCGGCGTCGACGCGCCGATCCGCGTCTCCAAAGACTTGGGGCTCAATTTGCCCGTGATCTGTTGTCACGGGGCGCTGACCAAGGACTTCGGCGCGAACAAGACGCTCGAGAAGATCCCGGTGCCGCTGGTGTACGCCAAGCCGATGCTGGAATTCGCCGAAGCGCAGGGTCTGGCCATCGCGGTGTACGTCGACGAAGCGTTTTACCGTCTCGAAGGTTCGCAGATCCTCATGGACGACATGCGCGGACCGGGCTGGTTCGAGGCGCCCTCGCTGGCGCAGATCCTCACCGAAGCGCCGACCTTCATCCGATTTCTGGGCGAGGAGTCGGTGCAGCGGATGCTGCGCGAGTTCGGCGATCTGCCGCTGGCGTTCCGCCACGAGACCTGGTACGACTTCGTGGAATGCGCGGTGCTCAACCGCGAGGCCAGCAAGAAGAACGCTCTGGCAAAGCTGTGCGCCGATTTCGGCGTGCCCGCCGAACGGGTGCTGGCGATCGGCGATTCACGCAACGACGTGCCGATGCTGCGCTGGGCCGGGATCGGCGTGGCGATGGGCAACGCGCTGCCGGAGGTCCGCCAGTCGGTGCGCCACGTGACGGCGCGCAACGATCAGGACGGCGTCGCCCACGCGATCGAGCGCTTCTGTCCCAAACCGGAGCAGAAGTCGGCGTGACGATGCAACCCGCGGCGCCGAGTCCCGAGTACGAAAACGAGCTGCGTACGGTCCTGGCCCAGCGGGATTGGGTCGCGTTGCGTGAGTTCACCCGCAAGCACAATCAAATCCCCGACGACGTCTACGAGCAGCAGCAGCACTTCTGGGAGGTGCTGCTCCACAAGCTGACCTGCAGCCGGATCGATCTGCTCGGCTTTCACGATGACTCGCGGGCGTGGCTCACGGCGCACGGCTACAGCGCCGATCTGGGCGGCGTGTGATGCCCGCGGCAACCGCGGTCGTGACCGTGCGGGTGCTCGCGTTCGCGCGCTTGCGCGAGTTGCTCGGATTCGGCGAACGCCTCGTCGAGGTGCCGGCCGCGTCGACGCTCGACGACGTGTGGGCGCAGGTGACCCGCGACGTGCCGGCGCTGCAGGAGCTGCGGGCGTCGACGCGTTTCGCTCGTAACGGTGCGCTCGCCGGCGCCGGCGCGCCGGTCGCGAACGGCGACGAGATCGCGCTGCTGCCGCCGGTCGGCGGCGGTTGAGCGCGTGATCGGCCTGTCCGCGGCGCCGTTGGACGCCGCCGCGCTCGTCCGAGCCGTGCAGTCACCTGCTCACGGCGCGGTCGTCACGTTTCTGGGGACGACGCGCGAGACGTCGCCTGACGATCCACGCCCGGTCGCGGCGCTCGAGTACGAAGCGTACGACGCGATGGCCCAGCCGGAGATGGAGGCGATCGCGCGCGAGGCGTGCGAGCGCTTCGGACCGCTGGAGATTGCGATGGCCCATCGCACCGGAACCGTCGCGCTGGGCGAACCCTCGGTCGTGGTCGTCGTCGCCGCGCCGCACCGCGGCCCCGCCTTCGAGGCCTGCCGCTACGCCATCGACGCGCTCAAAGCGCGCGTCCCGGTGTGGAAGCGCGAGATCTACCGCGACGGCGGCGCCGCCTGGGTCGCGAACGAAGTAACTTCGCAGGGAGCGCCCTCGGGGCATCCCGACGGTACGACGAGCGTGAGCGCTCCCGCTATGGGGGGGACCCGCGCCGCAGGCGTGGGGGGCGCGGAGCCTGGGGCGGAGCGCCGTTAAAATGAACGTCAGCCTGCATAGCATAGACGCCGGGTTCAACTCGGTCACGGTGTTGGAGTACGAAGCGCGGCGCGCGCGTGACGTCGCGCTCGTCGTCGGGCACGGCTACTCCAGCTCGAAGCAGAACCTCGACGGACTGTGCGCATTCTTGGCCAGCCACGGTTTCGCGGTGTACTCGTTGGACTTCCCGGGCCACAAGCTGGGGGCTAGTCACGGGCGTCTGCGCGGCGCCGGTGATCTCCTCGATGCGATGGACGCGGTCGTACGCTTCGCGCGCGAGCGCGGCGCCCGCACCGTCTACACGCTGGGCCACAGCATGGGCGCGATGACGGCGCTGTGCGTCGCCGGACGCGACGAGGCGATCGCCGGCGCCGTGTCGATCGCCACCGGCTACGGGCGGCCCAGCGTCCTGGACACGCTGGCTGCGCGGGGCGTCGTCGACCTGCGCTCGTCGTACGTCGACGGCGCCACACTCCTCGAGCTCGCGCACGAATGGGACCCGCTCGTCGATGCGGCGTTGCCGCGGCTCGCCGGCCGCCCGGTGCTCTTCATTGCGGCCGAGCGTGACGGCATGGTTTCGCGCGCGTCGGTCGAGCAGCTCTACGCGCGCGCCGGCGAGCCCAAAGCCTTCGTGACCGTCGCCAGCGACCACACGTTCGCGGGCGACAACAGCCGCACCGCGGTGCTGCAGTGGCTCAACGCGCTGCACCCGCGCGGAGCCGCCGCCGAAGCCGTCACGACGCCACTGATCGACGCACCATTGTGAACGTCATGGCGGGGCGCGGCGCGCTGCGCCGCTACAGCCGGCACCTCCTCATCCCCGAGGTCGGGCTGGAGGGACAGGAAAAGCTCGCGCGCGCGCGGGTCCTGGTGATCGGCGCGGGCGGGCTCGGCTCTCCGGTCCTCGCCTATCTCGCCGCGGCGGGGGTCGGCCGCATCATCGTCATCGACGACGATACGGTCGACGTCACGAACCTGCAACGCCAGATCCTCTACGACACGGCCGACGTCGGCGCGCCCAAGGCGCACCGTGCGGCGGACCGCTTGCGCGCGCTGAACCCGCAGATCACGATCGACGCGCTCGCCATTCGCTTCACCGCCGCGAACGCGCGCGACCTGGTTCGGCTGGCCGACGTGGTGGTCGATGGGAGCGACACGTTCTCGACGCGCTATCTGGTCAACGACGCGTGCGTGCTCGAAAGCAAACCCGACGTACACGGATCGATCTTCCGCTTCGACGGACAGGTCTCGATCTTCGGCGCGCCCGGCGGCCCGTGCTATCGCTGCCTGTATCCCGAATCACCGCCCGAGCATCTCGTTCCGTCGTGCAGCGAGGGCGGTGTGCTGGGTGTGCTCGCCGGGATGGTCGGGTCGTTCCAAGCCAACGAAGCGATCAAGCTGATCCTGGGCATCGGCACGCCGCTGGTTGGACGCTTGCTGCTCATCGACGCCCTCGACGCACGGGTGCGGGAAGTTCGCATAGCGCGCGACGCGGCGTGCCCGCTGTGCGGTGATGCGCCGGCGATCACCGAGGTCGGCAGCGTCCCGGAACGCGCCCCAGCGCCGCACACGGTGCCCGACATCGACCTCGACGAGCTCGACGAAGCGCTTGCGGCAGGTGCGACGCTGCTCGACGTTCGCGAGCCGCACGAGCGCGTCTTGGGCGAGGTTCCCGGCGCGGTTGCAATCCCCGCGACCGCGCTGGAAGGTCGCATGCACGAGCTCGACAGTGCGAAAACCTATGTCGTCGCCTGTCGCGTCGGGGCGAAATCGCGTTGGGCGGCCGAACGCCTCAAGGAAGCGGGCTTCGGCAGGGTCTATCACTTGCGCGATGGCCTGCTCGCTCTCGCCGCCCGCGATGCCGCGTTCGATCTGTTCTAGCGTCGCGGCGCTTGCGAAAGGCGGCTTCCACTGATCCAAACCTTTCCGACGAAGTTCGCCGAGGCGCGCGTTTTCGTCCCCGATGTGTTCGCAGACGAGCGCGGGTTCTTCAAAGAGACGTGGTCCGATCCGAAGTACGCGGCGCTAGGCTTGGACGTGCGGTTCGCGCAGGACTCGAGCTCGCGCTCGGCGCGCGACGTTCTGCGCGGAATCCACTACGATTTTCGGATGGCGAAGCTGGTGCAGTGCCTCAACGGCCGAATCTTCGACGCCATCGTCGACCTGCGACGCGACTCGTCCACCTACTTGCAGTGGGAAGGCTTCGAGCTGACCGATCGCAACCACAAGCAGCTGTTCGTCCCGGCGGGGTTCGGGCACGCCTTTCTGGCGCTCGAAGACGACACGATCGTGCACTACAAGAACAGCGTCCCCTACGATGCCGCCGCCGAGGGCGCGGTGTCCTGGCGCAACCCGCGCATCGGGATCGTCTGGCCGCTGACCGGCGAACCGCGGCTGTCGGCGAAGGACGCCGCCATACCCGAGGATTTCCTGCCATGACAGAGTCACGCGCCGCGTGACGGGGTCACGCGCCGCGTGATCGTGCGCCCGTTCGGCTCGCCGCGCCCCTACGGCCCGGACGTCCCGATCATCGGCCAGGGAACCTGGAACGTCCCGCTGCGCGGCGCCGCGGCCGACGAGGCGAAGCGCGCGTTGCGCCGTGGTATCGAGCTCGACATGGTGCATCTCGACACGGCCGAGATGTACGGCGACGGCGGTGCCGAGCGACTGCTCGGCGAGGCGATCCGCGGGTTGCCGCGCGAGCAGCTCTTCATCGTCTCCAAAGTGCTGCCGTCGAACGCGAGCTACGAGGGGACGATTCGCGCCTGCGAGGCTTCGCTGGAGCGGATGCAGCTCGACTATCTGGACTGCTACCTGCTCCACTGGCGCGGGAACGTGCCGCTCGGCGAGACGATGCGGGCTTTCGAGCAGCTCGTCGCCGACGGGAAGATCCGCGCGCTCGGCGTGAGCAACTTCGACGTCGACGATCTCAAGGAAGCACGCGCCGCGCTGGGGCGCGTGCCGATCTCGTGCAACCAAGTGCTCTACCATCTCGGCGAACGGACGATCGAGGATCACGAGCTGGAGTTTTGCCGCACCGTCGGAATCGCGATCGTCGGCTACACGCCGTTCGGCCGCGGCGACTGGACGGACCGGCCCGGCGCGCGTACGATCGGCGAGGTCGCGACGAAGCACGGCGCGACGCCGCGTCAGGTCGTCCTCGCGTTTCTCACCCGCGACCCGATCACGTTCGTCATCCCGAAAGCATCAAAGGTCGCTCACGTCGAGGAAAACGCCGGCGCGGGCGACTTGCGCCTCGACGACGCCGACATCGAAGCGATCGACCGCGCGTTCCCGGTGAGAAAGCGCCGTGGGGGCATTCCGAGTATCTGAGGCCGTGACCGCGGACGCCGTGAGGGCGATCGCCCGCGCGTGCGGCGCAGGAGCGGTGCGCATCACCGCGGCCGACCCTGACGCGGCGACGCGGGCGCGGATGCGCGCGGCGCTGGCGCGCGGCGATCTCGCGACGTGGTCGTACGACGACGCGTACGCCGGTGCCGCGAGCGATCCGTCGACGATCTTGGCCGGCGCGCGCAGCGTCGTCTGCATCGCGGTTCCGTACGCGACCCCAGTACCCTCCGAACGGCGCGACCGCGGCCGGGTGTCGGCGTATGCATGGTCGCCCGACTACCATCGACGGATGCAGACGCTGCTGCGCGAGATCGCCGCGCGAATCGACGCGCTTGCAGGAGCGCCGGTAACGCGCGTCGCTTGCGACACCGCGCCGCTCGCCGAGCGCGCGTTCGCCGCCCGCGCGGGCTTGGGCTGGATCGGCAAGCACACCAGCCTCATCGTGAAGGGGTTGGGGTCGGCAGTCTTCTTAGGCGAAGTGGTGACGACGCTGGATCTCGAGCCCGACCGCGCGCTGCGCACGTCGTGCGGCGCGTGCCGCGCCTGCGTCGACGTCTGCCCCACGGGAGCGCTGCGCGGCGACCGGACGATGAACGCCGAGCGTTGCATCAGTGACCTGACGCAGCGTCGCGACGCGATTCCGCGCGCACTGCGGCCGCTGATCGGGACGTGGGTCTGGGGCTGCGACTTGTGCAACGATGCGTGCCCGCCGAGCCAACAAGCGGGCCGGGCCGGCGACGGTGCCTGCCGGCCGCTCGAGGACGAACTGGCTGCGCCGGACCTGCAGGCGTTGCTGCGCGTGCGCGGCGCGGCGTTTCGTCGCGTGCGGCGCACCGCGATGGGCTGGCGCGGGGCGCCGGTGCTGCGTCGCAACGCGGCCGTCGCGCTGGGCAACTCGTTGGACCGCGCCGACGTGCCGGCGCTCGCGGCGGCGCTGAGCGACGACCGGAGCCCGCTGGTGCGCGGCCACGCCGCCTGGGCGCTCGGCCGGATCGGTTCACCGCAGGCGCTTCGAGCGCTACGGGCGGCGCTCGGCGATGCCGATGCTTGGGTGCGCGAGGAAGTGAGCGCCGCGCTGGAACCCATTGCACCATGACGGCGTTGAACCAACGGATATGATGACTCGCCGCTGGTTTGCATTTTTCGCCGCCGTCGCGCTGGCCGGGGTCGCGGGGCCGTGGCTCCCAGCTTCCGCCCAGGAAGACCTCTACGCCCGCATGCAGCGCGTCAACTCGGGGCTGAGCTCGTATCAGGCCGACGTCACGGTCGCGATCAAGATGAACACGTTTCCGTATCTGAGCCCGACGCTCGAGGGCAAGGCGTACTACAAGCGCCCCGACAAGACGGCGGTCACGTTCCAGTCCGTCCCGGCGCTGGCCGGCCAGCTCAAGAAAGTCGTCGGTCAGATGGAGCCGCCGTCGGACTGGCCCAAGCTCTACGAAGTGACGAAGACCAGCGACGACGGCTCGGCCGCGATGTTCAAATTGGTGCGCAAGAAGAACGGGCGCATCGATCACGTCGACGTGAAGGTCGACGACAAGACCGCGACCGTGAGCGAGATGACGTACTTCTACAAGGACGACGGCGGTACGATCAAGTTCTCGAACACCTACGACCAGATCAGCGGGAACTTCGTGGTCAAACAACAGACCGGCAAAGTCGACATCCCGCACTACAACGCCGACATCAGCTCGACGTTCGCGAACTACAAGATCAACGTCCCGGTCAGCGACAAGGTCTTCGAGGACGCCTAAACCCCGCCCGGCGAGCGGGGTGGGACCCGGGCCGGAGGCGAAGGTGGGCTCGGTGATCGATCTCATCGAGGCAGTGGCGGAGCCGCTCGTCGACGCCTTCCGGCGCCCGATCACCTACCTGCGCGTCTCGGTCACCGACCGCTGTAACTTGCGCTGCGTCTACTGCATGCCCGAGGCGGGCCTGCCCTGGATCCCCAAGCCCGAGATCCTCAGCTACGAGGAGATCGCGACCATCGTCCGCGCCGCCGCCGGGATCGGCGTGCGCAGCATCCGGCTCACCGGCGGGGAGCCGCTGATCCGCCGCGACCTCGAACGGCTCGTAGCGCTCATTGCGGCGATACCGGGGATCGACGACATCGCGCTCTCGACCAACGGTCTGCTCCTCGCCGACCTGGCGCCGCGGCTCGCGGCAGCCGGGCTGCGCCGCGTCAACGTCTCGCTCGACACGCTGCACGACGACCGCTTCACGGCGATCGCGCGCCGCTCCGGTCTGGCCCGCGTCCTCGCCGGCATCGATGCCGCCATCGAAAACGGCCTGGGCCCGGTCAAGATCAACTGCGTCGTGATGCGCGGAGCCAACGACGACGAGCTCGAGGCGTTTGCCCAGATGACGCGCGAGCGCCCCGTCCACATCCGCTTCATCGAAGTGATGCCGGTGACCGACAACGTCGACCTGCAGCGCGACGCGTGGGTCTCCTCCGACGAAGTGCTGGCGCGACTCGGCGCACTCGGCGACCTCCACTCGGTCCCCAACCCGCACGGCAACGGCCCCGCGCGCACCTTCGCCTACGACGGCGTCCCCGGCACCGTCGGCGTCATCTCGCCGCTCGCACACGACTACTGCGAAACTTGCAACCGCGTCCGCCTCTCCGCCGACGGCCGCCTGAAGCTGTGCCTGTTCGGCGACCACCTCATCGACCTGCGCACACCACTGCGCGCCGGCGGCGGAGAAGCCGCGATCACCGAGCTCTTCCGCGCCTCGATGCACGTGAAGCCCGAACGCCACTTCCTCGAACTCGGCCAGACCGCATCCGCCATGCGAGCCTTCAGCGAAATCGGCGGCTAACCGAAAACGCCAAGCCTCAGCCGATTGATTTCCGGAAGAACGCCAACATTCTGCCTTGTTCGGGCATGATGCGGAATTCTTCGAAGCCCCAGGACTTGGCTTGTGCGATACCGCGGTTGTCGCCCATTGCCAACAGGAATGTCAGCGTCTTGATCCCGCGCTTGCGGGCGATGTTCTGCACGTCGGTGATGAGCTGGGTCGCGACGCCGTGCGGTGCGTCGGCGCGCGTTCGCAGCGCTTCGACCATCGCGACGTCGACGCCGTTGGCCGCTTCGCGATCGGTGTAGCCGGCCGGGAACTTGAACACGATCTGGACGGTGCCGAGCAAGCCGGACGCGTCCTCGGCGACGAGGATGAATCGGCGGCCCGCTTGCTGTTCGGCTAGCCATTTTTGTACGCGCTGCGGCCACTGCTCGCCGGTCGGCGTGGGACCGCCCACGACGCCGTCCGCCACCAGCCGGTCGGCGTCGCGCGGCAACGCGTAACGAATGAAGACCCGGCTCACGTGCATCGTGTACGGAGACAGGAGATCGATCTCCCGTCGGAGAGTGAAGGAATGGTAAGGTGGGCGCCGAGCCGGCCCACGAAAGGAGCCCCATGCCGTCCAGGCCGTTCGCATTCGTCGCCGCCACCGCAATCGCGGCGCTGATCGCCGCCGGATGCACGAAGGGTTCGGATCAGAGCTCGTCATCGTCGACGACCACGACGACTACCGCGACGGCCGGCCCCGCGGCGACGACGGGGACCATGACGGTTACCAAAGGGGATCCCGCGCATGGGAAGACGATCTTCGGAGCAAACTGCGCGCAGTGCCACGGGGCGAACGGCGAAAGCGGCGGGGTCGGGCCGTCGCTCAAGAACGAAAAGAGCCGCAAGGACTACGACAAGACGATCGCCTGGATCAAGAATCCTCAGCCGCCGATGCCCAAGCTGTTCCCGCAGCCGCTTAGCGAGAAAGACGTCGACGACGTAGCCGCCTTCGTGCAGACGCTATAACGGGCGTCAGCACGGGACGCAAGGGACGGAGCGCCGGTAGCGCGTGAGCCGGGCGGTCTTCGCTTTTTCTCGGGATCTGCGCTTGAGCGACCACGCGGGCCTCGCCGCCGCGAGCCGGCACGGCGAGGTGGTCCCGGTCCACGTCATCGATCCGGTCTCCGCGGCACGCCTGCGGCGCTCGCCGCGACGTGCCGCATACTACTGCGCTGCGGTGCGCGCGCTCGACGCCGAGCTGCGCGAGCGCGGCAGCTCGCTGATCGTGCGCCGCGGCAATCCGGGGCAGGCGTTGCGCGCCCTGGCGCGGGCGGTCGGCGCCGGCGTCGTCGGCTGGAGCTGCGGCTACGATGCGAAGAGCATCCGGCGCGACCGCGACATGCAGTCGACGCTCGAAGAGGCTGGACTGCGCGCGCTGCCCGTTCACGACGCGTCCGCGGTGCCGCCCGAGGATGCCGCCGCGAGCCACAGCCGCGGCGACGGCTACCGCGCCTTCGTCCCGTACTACGCGCGCTGGCGCACGCTCATCCCGGTCGACGACGTGGGCAGCGCCTCGTTCGCCGCGCTCGAGCTGGCCAGCGAGCCGCTGCCGATCCCCGAAGAGTTCGGCTCGCAGGCCGGGACCGACGAGGCGGTCGGCGCGGCGCCGGCGCGCGCGAAGCTGGCTGCATTCTTGGCCGCACCGGTGCTGCAATACGGGGCCGCGCGCAACGTCCCGGCGGCGGGCGAGACGTCACACTTGTCGGCGGCGCTCTCGTTCGGAACGATCGCCGCACGCGAGGTCGTGCGCGCAAGTTGCGTGCGCGCCGGCGATCCGTTCCTGCTCGTCGAGGAGCGGACCTCGCTCAAGCTCTACCTGCGCGCGCTCGCGCTACGGGATTTCTTCTTGCAGCTCGCCTGGTACAACGAGTCGCTCGCCGAAGAGCCGCTCCAAGCCAAGATGCGCGGCTTCACCTTTGCGCGAACGCACCCGCATCTCGATGCGTGGCGTAGCGGCCGCACAGGATACCCGCTGATCGACGCGGGCGTGCGCGAATTGCGCGCGACGGGGTGGATGCATCCGCGGGTGCGCGCCATCGCGGCATCGTTCCTGTGCTTCGACCTGGGTGTCGATTGGCGCGTCGGACGCGACGAGTGGGACCACTATCTGACCGAAGACGACCCCGCGCTGGCGGCGGGCAACTGGCAGTGGGTTGCAGGCGTCGGCGCCGACCTCGCGGCGTATCCGCGCATCTACAATCCGCTCAAA
The DNA here is from genome assembly GCA_003140215.1 of Vulcanimicrobiota bacterium. Taxonomy (GTDB): domain Bacteria; phylum Vulcanimicrobiota; class Vulcanimicrobiia; order Vulcanimicrobiales; family Vulcanimicrobiaceae; genus Vulcanimicrobium; species Vulcanimicrobium beijerinckii. The sequence continues at coordinate 1,895,564 of PLJL01000004.1, forward strand.
CAGGCGCGCCGGTTCGATCCGTCGGGGCACTACGTACGGCGCTGGATCCCCGAGCTCGCCGACCTCCCCGACGCCGCGCTGCTCGAGTCCGAAGCGGCGCGCCAAGAGCGCCAACTGCGTCTACCGCTCTTCGGACGCACGTCCTATCCCGCGCCGGTCGTCGAGCACGAGAGCGTTGCCCGCGCGTTCCTCGAACGCTACGCGCGCGAGGTCCGTGCCCCGGCATAACCGTCGAGCCGGTGCAGCGTTGTTCCGCCCGCTCGAAACGCCGCGCCTGCGGTTGGAGCCGATCCGCGCCGATCACGCCGGCGCGATGTTCGATGGGCTCCACGAGCCCTCGCTCTACGCGTACCAAACCGACGAGCCGCCGGACGACATGGCTTCGCTGCGCGAGCGCTACGCGCAACTCGCGACCGGGGATTCACCGGCGGGCGACCAGCACTGGCTCAACTGGATCCTCGTGCGCCGCGACACCGGCCAGGCCGCCGGTTACGTTCAGGCGACGCTGGCCCACGCAGGCGCGCAGGCCGAAATCGGCTATCTGGTCCTGGTTGCCCACCAGCGGCGCGGCTTCGCCGGCGAAGCGGTCGCCGCGATGGTGCAGCACCTCTTCGGTGCCGGCGTCGCAGTCGTGCGCGCGGTCGTCGACGTGCGCAACGTCCCCTCGATCGCGCTGCTCGAGCGGCTCGGCTTCGCCCGCGACGGCACGGAGCGCTCCGCCGACGTCATCGACGGCGTACGCGGGTTCGATCACCGCTACGAGTTGCGTCCCCCCAAGCCAGGCTGAAGGATTTCGCTGCCGAAAACGTTCGTATGAGCGATCAGCCGCGCGCCTCTCACGACACGGGAGCTCCCGAGAACCTGGTGCGGTTCATGATGTCCGGTTGGGCGACGCCGCCCGGCACGCCGGCGAGTTCGGTCGAGGGAGCGGAGCGGTTCGCGGCGCGGCGCGACGCGCTCTCGCGGGCGCTGCCCGGGGAGACGCTGATCGTCCCGACCGGCCACGAAAAGATTCGCGCCAACGACACGATCTACCGGTTCCGGCCGGGCACCGACTTCTATTACCTCACCGGGAACCTGGAACCCGACAACGTGCTCGTGCTCGTCCCCGCCGCCGACGCGCACTCCGCGACGCTGTACTGCCGGCCGCATCCGGGCAAGACCGACGCCACGTTCTTTACCGATCGCATGAAGGGCGAGCTCTGGGTCGGACCCCGCCTTGGGCTGACGCAGACCGCGCAGCGCTACGGGATCGCGACCAAGCCGCTCGACGCGCTTGCCGGCGACGTCGCAGGCGCGGTCGCGGGCGGCCGCTATCGCGTGTTGCGCGGCGTCGATCCGGAACTGGACGCGGCATTGCCGCCGCAGCCCGCCCGCGACGCCGAGCTCGCTACGGTGCTCTCGGAGATGCGGCTGATCAAGGACGAGTTCGAAGTGTGCGAGCTGCGCAACGCGATCGAAGCGACGCATCGCGCGTTCGACGACGTCGTGCGCGCCCTGCCGCAGGCCGAGACCGAGCGGACCGTCGAGGGCGTATTCAACCTGCGCGCGCGCGTCGACGGGAACGACACCGGCTACAGCACGATCGCCGCGAGCGGCCCGAACGCCTGCACGCTGCACTGGACGCGCAACGACCGTTCGATCGGCGAGAACGAGCTGCTGCTCCTCGACGCCGGCGTCGAGGCGGAGACGCTCTACACTGCGGACATCACGCGCACGCTACCGGTCTCCGGGAGCTTCACGCCCGAGCAGCGCGCGGTCTACGAGCTCGTGCTCGCGGCGCAGGATGCCGCCTTCGCGCAGTGCGCGCCGGGCAAGGATTTCCTCGACCCCAACCGCGCTGCGATGGAAGTCCTCGCGCACGGTCTGGAACGGCTGGGGATCATCAGCTCGGCCCAGGATGCGCTGCGGGACGAGAACCAGTTCTACAAGCGCTACTCGTTGCACAACGTCAGCCACATGCTCGGACTGGACGTGCACGACTGTGCGGCCGCGCGCGCCGAGGCGTATAAGCTCGGGGAGCTGCGCCCGGGGATGGTTCTGACCGTCGAGCCCGGGCTCTATTTCCAGCTCGACGATCTCACGGTTCCGGCGCGCTACCGCGGGATCGGCGTGCGCGTCGAAGACGACGTGCTCATCACCGAGACCGGCGTCGACGTCCTCTCGGCCGCGATTCCGCGCGGCGTCGAGGAGGTCGAAGCGTGGGTTAGGAGCGCGCGGATCCCGGCTTAGGCGGTCCGCTCGCCCCCGCCGTGCGGCGTTGGGGACAAGCGGGCATCGACCCAGTCGCTGACGAGCGGCACGTCGACGTCCTCGCCTTGCCAGACCTTGTAGCCGTAGACGACGCTCGCCACCATCCAGAGCGGGACGATGAACGGCAACAGCGGCCACGCGCTGAACTGCAGGATCGGCAGCAGCGCCGTGAAGCCCAACACCGCGCTAAATCCGCACATCCCGACGTTGAAGCCGACCGCCTGCCAGGCTTGCCGCTTGACGGCCAGCGATGCTTTGCTGTCGAGCAGCGCGATGACCGCCAGCGGTACGAACGGGTAGCCCAGTGCCACGAGGGCCCGCGTCTCGGGGCGAACCTCGGCCAGGGCGGTCGTGCGTGGGACGCGCGGGGGCGTGGGCGGGGGCGGCTCGGGTGCGGAGTACGTGGGTCCGGGAGCCGACGCGCCCGCGTAGGTCCCCGACGACGGCCCGACGCCGCCGTTGATCACGTTGGTCTGGCGGGCAGCGTCGATACGCGCGGCCAGAACGCAGCCTGGGCAATCGCCGTTCTCGTTGCGGCAGCTGGCGCACACGGGCTTTTTGCAGCCTCGGCACGGCGCGACGGACGGGACGGCGTTGTGAAAGAAGCAATCCATAGGGTGAAGTGACCACCTCGCGGCTGGTGAACTCGCACCCAAGGTACTGTGGGGGTACGGCGAAGGTTTCGTGGTGAACCCGACCTTCCGCCGGCTCCTCCGCGAGGCGCGCCCGTACTACCCGCAGCTGATCGCCGGGACGCTGTTCGGGGTCGTCGCCGGCGTCGCACCGCTGACGCTGGCCAAGGTCGCGGGCTACCTTCGCGCAGACGTCCTGGTCACGTCGCCGAACTGGAACATCCTCGCGCTGATCATCGTGCTGATCATCGCATCGCAGATCATCGGGAACGCCGCCTCCTACGGTCAAGGCTATCTCACGGCATTTGCCGGCCAGCGGATGGTCCAGAACTTCCGCTCCCGGATGTTCGATCGAATCGTGCGGATGCCGCTGCGCGAATTCGATCGCTGGCGCCCCGGCGAGCTGCAGTCGCGAATGAGCGCCGACCTTGGCCTGATGACCGATGCCGTCTCGATCTCGTTGCCGCAATTCGTGCAGGTGACCGTAACGTTCATCGGCGCGCTGGTCTACATGGTCTTGCTGGACTGGTTCCTGGCGGTCGTCTTGTTCGTCGCCGCACCGATCGTGACGTGGATCGTCGGGAAGTTCAACGCTCTCATCGTGGCGGGGACGCGGCGCTCGCAGGAGCGCATCGCCGATCTCTCGAGCAACCTGACCGAAGTGCTCAACAACGAGCGGATCGTGAAGGCGTTCCGGCGCGAAGCATTCGAGCGTGACCGGTTCGCGGCGGCGAACGAGCGCTATTCCTCGGCGTACATGAAGGTCACGCAGTTCAATCAAACGCAGGCGCCGGTGCTCGCGTTCGTGGTGATGCTGGCGATCTGTGCCGTCGTAGCCTTCACCGCGCGTGAGGTCTCGGTGGGCCGGTTGACGCCGGCCCAAGCGTTCGAGTTTTGGACTGCCACCAGCCTGCTCATCAATCCGATGAACCGTTTCTCGATCTTCTTCGCGGATTTTGGGCGCGCGTTCGTCGGTGCCGGCCGCGTGTTCGAGATTCTCGATCTGCCGGTCGAGCGTGACGATCCGCCCGATGCGATCGCGCTGCCGCACGTCGCCGGCGACGTACGGTTCGAGGACGTGACGTTCGCCTACGATGCGGACCGGTTCGTGCTCGAGCACTTTTCGGCCGAGATGCTGCACGGAGAGGTCGTAGCCTTAGTCGGCCCGTCGGGCGCCGGAAAAAGCACGATCGTCAACCTGGTACCGCGCTTTTACGATCCCCAGAGCGGGCGCATCACGCTCGACGGCGTCGACGTCGCGAAGCTGCGGCTGTCGGACCTCCGCAACGCGATCGCGATCGTGCCGCAGGAGACCCAGCTATTCAACGGCTCCATCGCCGAGAACATCCGGTACGGGCGCCTCGAAGCGCGGGACGACGAGATCGTCGCGGCCGCCGTCGAGGCGAACGCCGACGAGTTCGTGCGGCGCCTGCCCGACGGCTACGCGACCATCGTCGGCGAGCGCGGCATCCGACTATCGGGCGGACAGCGCCAGCGCATCGCGATCGCGCGCGCGATCCTGCGCGACCCGCGTATCCTGATCCTCGACGAAGCGACCAGCGCGCTGGACTCGCACTCCGAGGCGCTGATCGAGGACGCGCTCGACCGGCTGTTGCCGGGGCGCACGACGCTCATCATCGCGCATCGTCTCTCGACGATCCGCCGCGCGACCAAGATCCTCTACATCGAAGCCGGTCGCGTGCGCGAAACCGGCACTCACGAGAGCCTCATCGCCGCCGGCGGCGCCTACGCCAACCTCCACGCCGCCCAGTTCGCCCGCTAACGCGTGCTACGGTTTGCCGTTGATCATAAGATGTGCGTAAGGCGTGCCGGCGTACATGATCCACGTGCCGGTGTCGCGTGGGGTTGTCGGCAGACCGCTGGTCGTGTCGACCGGCCACATGATCATCCAGTGCGGCGGCTCCTTGATCGGCGTTCCTTTGGTGGCGAAGGGGTCGCTGGCGCTCCAGTCGGTGCCGCCGGCGAGCATGTAGGCGATGCCGGGCTTCGCGTTGGTCGGCTTGGGCTTGTGCGCGGCCCAGTCGGCGCCCCACTGCATCGTCGCCGCGTCGGCGCACATCGCAACGTCGCCGACGACGCCGGGATGACCGGGGATGCAGGTCCAACCGTTGGTGCCCTTGCGGAGCACCGTCATGTTGCCCTTGGCGTCCATGTCGGCGACGGTCGCCTTGGCGGTGACCGATACCGGCCCGGCGGAGAGCGCGCGGGCGATCTTCTGGTCTTTGGTCTCGGTGGCGGCTGAAGCGGCGGCGACGGTCGCGGCCAGCGCGACGGCGGCCAGCGCGAAGGAGCGTGAGCGCAATGGAGCCTCCTCGTGAGAAGCGGTCGAGCGACCCGGCAACGCGAGCGTTCGGCGCCGACGGCTCGAACTTCCCCCTTCGGCCTAACGTTGCGCGGCCGCGATGCCGATGGGTGAGGTGATGGGCGACATCTCGTTCGGCCAGACCGTCGGCATGCTGAAAAACGCGATGGACGGCGCCGGCACGGCGCACGGCGTCATTGCGAACAACATCGCGAACGTCAACACGCCCAACTTCCGGCGCGCCGACGTGTCCTTCAAGGACGCGCTGGCGGCGACCGAGGCGGCTCCGGCCGATCCCGAGGAGCTCGCGCTGACCACGGCCTCCGACCGGCACATCGCGCTCGGCGACCCGCAGGGTGCCGACTCGTTCGAGGTCACCACGACGGTGGCGACCGACCAGCAGATGCGCGCCGACGGCTCCAACGTCGACGTCGACCAAGAGATGGCGAAGCTGTCGCTCAACTCGTCCTACGCGCAAACGATGGGTCAGCTCTTGCAGAACCAATACTCCCGCCTGCGCCAGGCGATTCAGGGATAGTTCATGGGCTTTTACACCTCGATCGAGGTCAGCGCGACGGGTCTGTCGGCCGAGCGCCTCGCGATGGACACCATCGCGAACAACATCGCCAACGTCAACACGACCCGGACCGCCGAAGGCGGCCCGTTCAAACGCCAGCTGGTGGTGTACGCGCAGAAGAACGAGCCCGCGCCGCAAACCGCGGGCGCGCTCGACGCGGCCGATCCCGCCCGTTCGCGGGCCGGCGTCGAAGTCGTCGGGATCGTCAAGGATCAGGGTCCCGACCGGCTCATCTACGATCCCACGCACCCTGATGCCGATGGCAACGGCTACGTGCACATGCCCAATATCGACATCGTCAAGGAGATGGTCGACATGATGGCCGCGTCGCGGGCCTACGAGGCCAACGTGACCGCGATCCAAGAGGCTCGGGCGATGGGTACCGCAACGCTGGGGCTGCTCAAAGCCTGATGGACTACGGCAGCGCGATCTCCAAGGTCGTTCCGGGCACCTTCGTCCCCGACATGGGCAGCGCCATCGGCGCCGACGGGCGTCCGCACACCAGCCCGATCCCCGGTGTCGAGCCGGAAGGCCCTTCGTTCAAGGATACCGTCCAGTCACTGCTGTCCGGCGTGAACGACAAGGTCAACGCCTCGGACCAGGCGACGCGCGACCTCGCCGACGGCAAGACCAACGATCTGCAAAAGGTCGTGACCTCGGTCGAAGAGGCGAACCTCGCGCTCAACTTCACCATGGCGATGCGCTCCAAGCTGCTCGAGGCGTACCAAGAAATCGCGCGGATGCAGGTCTAGTGGATTCGCGCTGACGCGCGAACCCTCGCGTTTGGACCTGCAGTCCAATCCGCCCGCAAACGCAAACCTGGGTGCCGGCCCGGGGTCTACTCGTCCTGATGGCGGAGGAGTTGCTCGGCGGCAGGTACCGCTTGGAAAACGTGGCCGGGCACGGCGCTATGGCGACCGTTTTCGCCGCCTACGACACCGTCCTGGACCGCAAGGTCGCCATCAAGCTGCTGCAGCGCACCCGCGACGCCGACGGCGTCGTGCGGGACCGTTTCGAGCGCGAGGCGCGCGCCGAGGCGAAGATCGTCCATCCCAACGTCGTCTCGGTACACGACGTGGGCGAGCACGAGGACGGGCGGCCGTACATCGTGATGGACTACGTCGAAGGGCGCTCGCTGCAAGAGGTCATCGCCGCGGACGGCCCGCTCAGCTCCGAACGGGTGGCGATCCTGGGGACCGGGATCGCGCGAGCGCTCGCCGCGGCGCACGCGCTGGGGATCGTGCACCGCGACGTCAAGCCGGCCAACGTGATCGTCGACCCGCAGGGGATCCCGCATCTGATGGACTTCGGTCTGGCGCGCGCGATCTTCGATGAGGACCCGGGGATGACCGCGCCGGGCGTGCTCCTGGGCACCGCCAACTACGTCGCGCCCGAACAAGCCCGCTACGGCACGGCCAGCCCGGCGGCGGATCTGTACTCGTTGGGTGCCGTGCTGTATCACGCGCTCACCGGTGAGCCGCCGTTCTCGGGTGAGAACGCGCTCGACGTCGCAATGCGGCGCTTCGAAGAAGACCCCGCCGAGTTGCGCGTCCTCCTCCCCGCCGCCGACCCCGATCTCACCGAGCTCATCCACGCCCTGCTGGCGCGCGATCCGGTCGAGCGGCCCTGGGATGCAGTGATGATCGCCGAGCGCTTGGGCAACATCGGCGCGCGCTTGCGCGCCACGCGCACCGCCGGCGACACACCGGAGCCGCTGCGCTAAAGTAGCCGTCCTCGCTCGCCGATCATCTCCAGTGAAGCGGCCGGACGACCCTCGCACGGTTGGGGCCGCTGCGAATCCCGACCGATAGACGGATTCGCGCACAACGATTCGTCCCGTGCGGAGGGCTTTTTACTTTGGTCCGTGGCATGTACACGGCGGCGTCTGGGGCGCTCGTCGCGCAATCAGCGGTCGATACGATCGCCAACAACCTGGCGAACGTGAATACCGCGGGCTTCAAACGCACGCTGCTGCAAGTGCAGTCGCAGCCGGAACGCGCGCTCTACCGTTTTCAGACCGACCCCGTGCAGCGCCCGGGGGGAAGCGTCGAATCGGCGCCGGTGCAGCAGCTTATCGGCGCGCTCGGCTCCGGTGCGCAAATCTACGACACGCCGGCGGACTACGGGCAAGGCCTGCTGGCCACGACGGGCAACGACCTCGACGTCGCGCTCTCGGGCCCGGGATTCTTCACGCTGCGTGACGCCAACGGCACCGTCCGGTACACCCGCGACGGCGCCTTCTTGCGCGACCAGAACGGCGTGCTCACCGCGCAGAACGGCGACCGCGTCGTGAACGCGGCCGGTACCGCCATCGCGATCCCGCAGGGCGGCAAGGTCGAGATCGGCCGCGACGGCACCGTGAGCGTCGACGGGCGGGCGTACGACAAGCTGGGGATCGTCGAGTTCGCAAACACCACGAACCTGCGGCCCGAAGGCTCGAACCGCTTCGTGGACGCCGGCGCGGGCGTCCGCGCCGCCGTCAACACCTCCACCCTGCAGGGCTCGCTCGAGAAGAGCAACGCCGACGTCGTGCGTTCGATGGTCGATCTGATCTCCAACGAGCGCTGGTTCGACGCGAATCAGAAGTCGATTCAAACCCAAGACGACGCGGTCGCACAGGCGGTTCAGACCGTCGGCCGCAGCACCGCATAGGAGCGACCACGATCATGATGAGAGCCCTGTATACCGCTGCAACCGGAATGATCGCGCAGCAGTACAACATCGACACGATCAGCAACAACTTGGCCAACGTCAACACCACGGGGTTCCGCAAGAACACCGCGCACTTCCAGGACCTGATCTATCAGAACCTCCGCGCCCCCGGGACGCCCGTCGGCTCGTCGGTGATCCCCGTCGGGCAGGACGTCGGTCTGGGCGTCAAGATCGGCGCGTCGGAGAAGTCGTTCACCCAAGGCGTACTGCAGCAGACCAGCAACCCGCTCGATCTCGCGATCGAGGGCGAGGGGTTCTTTCAAGTAACGCTGCCGGACGGTACCGCCGCCTACACCCGCGACGGCTCGTTCAAGCGCGATGCCAACGGCTCGATCGTCACCGCCGACGGCAACTTCTTGTCTCCGCAGATCACCGTGCCGCAGAATGCGACCCAAGTGCAGGTAGGCCAGGACGGGACCGTCACCGCGCTCATCCCCGGCCAGCAGCAGCTGCAGCAGCTCGGGCAGATCCAGCTGGTGCGCTTCACCAACGCCGCCGGCCTCGCGCCGCAGGGACGCAATCTGTTCGTGCAGACCGGCGCCTCGGGCGCGCCGACGCTGTCGCAGCCGGGCCTCAACGGGACCGGTACGCTCCAAGGCGGCTACCTCGAGCAGAGCAACGTCGCGGTCGTCGAGGAAATGGTCAACCTCATCACCGCGCAGCGCGCGTATGAGTCGAACTCCAAGGCGATCACCACCGCCGACGAGATGCTGCAGACCGCCGTCCAGATGAAGCGCTAATGCTCGCCCGCCGCGCGCTCGCGCTCGTCACGACGATTCTGATCGGCGCGCTCTGCGTGCCGGCGGATGTTTCCGCGTTCGCGGAAACGCAGATCGTCGCCGGCGCACGGGTCGCCGCGGTCGCGGACAAGATCGCTCGCGGGCTCGTGGTCGGGCTCGATCGCACGATCGCGCCGGCCTATGCGGTGTCCGATCAGAGCCTGCCGGCCGGCGGCGTCCAGATCACGGCCGCCGGCACGCCGTTCGTCACGCCGACGTATCTGAGCGTCCCGATCGCGCTGCGCGTCGACGGCAAGCTAGCGCGCACGGTCGTCGCCGGGTACCGCGTCACGATCTACGTTCACACCGCGACCGCCGCGCGCGACCTCGCGCCGGGGCGCGTGCTCGCCGAGTCGGATCTTGCGCTCGCGCGCATCGCCTCGAACGGCCGGCCCGCGGTAGGGCTCGACGTCCTCGTGGGCCGCAAGCTGAACAGCGCGACCGTCAAGGGCGCGCCGCTGTACGTCGAGCAGACCGTCGCCGACACGGTCGTGAAACCCGGACAGGCCGCGATCTTGTTGGTCCGCGACGGTATCGTCGTGCTCACCGTCGACGTCGTCGCCCGCACCGGCGGCGCGATCGGAGATACCGTCACGGTGTTCAACCCCCAAACGCAAAAGGCGATCGCGGCGGTCGTCACCGGACCCAACCGCGTCGAGCTGACGCTCCCTTCCGGAGATCAATAATGCGCGCACTTCTTGCCTTCGCGTTCGTGGCGGCGCTCGTTGCGCCGGCGGCGGCCGACACGCTCTACCAGGCGCCGCCGCCGTCGGCCGGGGCCGGGCATCCGCTGCGGCTCGGTCCTGACCATCGCGCGCAGCAAGTCGGCGATTTGGTCCAGGTCATCTTCAATTTCTCGGTCACGAGCGCGAGCCAGAACGCGTCGAACGTCAACAACTCGTATCAGGCCGGCGGCGGCTCCGGCACGGGAATCTTCAACCTCCCGCTGGTCCGCCTGAGCTCCAACCTCAATGCGGCGCGGCAATCGTCGCAGAACCGCTCCGACATCGGCTCGAACTCGTTCGCGACGTCGATGCAGGCGCAGGTGACCGACGTCCTGGCGTCCGGCGCGCTGCGCATCGCCGGCGATCAAGCGCTGATCGTCGACGGGCAGAAGCAGACGCTGCATGTGACGGGGCTGATCCGCCCCGAGGACATCGACAACACGGACACCGTGCTCTCGACGCGCGTCGCCGACGTGCACGCGAATTTTGACGGCAAGTACACGGAAGCTCGCCACCCCGGCATCCTCTCCAAGATCGTCCACTGGCTGTTCTGATGCGAAAGACGATGAGCGACGCAACGATGAAGACGAACCTGGCCGCGATCCTGGTGGCGGCGCTGCTCGCGGGCGGCGTCTGCGCCGCACCCGCGTCGGCCCAGCCCGTGCGGCTGAAGGACGTCACGCGGGTGCAGGGCGTGGTCGCGAACCAGCTCGTCGGCTACGGGATCGTTACCGGGCTGGCGCAGACGGGCGACTCCACCTCGGTCCTGTTCACGTCGAAGACGATTCAGAACGTGCTGCAGTCGTTCGGGCTGTCCACCAACTCGCAGGACGTGCGCACGCGTAACGTCGCCGCGGTCGTGGTCACCGCCTCGCTGCCCGCGTTCGCGCACTCCGGGGACACCGTCGACGTGACCGTCTCCTCGCTCGGCGATGCGACGAGTCTGCAGGGCGGAACGCTCATCCTGTCCGAGCTGCGCGCGGCGAACAACCTCGTCTACGCGACGGCCCAGGGCGCGGTCTCGGTCGGCGGCTTCTACGCGACCGACCAGACCGGGCAGAATTCGATCCAGAAGAACCACGTCACCGCCGGACGGATCCCGCAAGGCGCCGTGCTCGCGCGGGACATGCTCACCAACATCCAGCAAGATCCGGCCGGGTTCTCCTACGTCCTGACCGCGCCGGACTTCAAGACCGCGGCGCGCGTCGCGCAGAGCCTCAACGGCCGCTTCGGCGCCGGGACGGCACGCGCCAACGACGCCGAGACGATCCGCGTCACCCTGCCCGCGCGCTACGCCGGCGATCCGGTGAACTTTCTCGCCGATGCGGGCGACCTGAGCATCAACGCCGATGCGCTGGCGCGGGTGGTGGTCAACGAGCGCACCGGAACCGTCGTCATGGGCGGCGACATCACGCTGGCCGCGTGCGCGATCGCGCACGGCAACCTGTCGATCACGATCGCGACGCAGAACATCGTCGTGCCGCCCGGGCCGTTCACCAACGCTCCGGCCCAGACGCAGACCAACACCCGGATCACCGCGACCGAGACCGGCCGCCACCTGGTCTACATCTCCGGCGCCGCCACGCTCGCGCAGGTCGTGCGCGCGCTCAACACGATCGGCGTCTCGCCGCGCGACCTCATCGCGATCATTCAGGCGCTGCGCGAGTCCGGCTCGCTTCAGGCCGACGTGGAGATCATCTAGTGGAGCTCGAGAAGCTGGGCACGCCGGCCGCGCCGTTGACCAACGAGCAGCAGCAGGCCATGCAAAAACTTCACGCGGCGGCGCAGCAGATGGAGTCGCTGTTTGTCGACCTGCTCTTCAAAGAGATGCGCAAGAGCGCGCCGCACGCCTCGCTGACCGGCAAGACGTCCAACGCCGAAGCCACGTTCAGCGACATGCTCGACGAGAAGCGGGCCGAGGAGCTGTCCAAGAGCGGCTCGCTCGGGATCGGCGCCATCCTGGAGCAGCAACTGCGCGCGTCGGTGCTGGCCGAGCCGGCCTTGGGCCCGACCGCGCGACAGCCGGAAGGGCGCCCGCAGTGACCGGGCTCCGCAACGTAGGGCTAAAGTCCCTGGGACTTGCCGACGATACGCCTTGTAGCAAGGAAGCGTGCGAAAGAGGCGTCGACACACATGATCATCTCGCGGGCCGAGATCAATTCCGCGGTTGCTGCGTATCGGACGGTCAAACGGAAAGCGGCCAACGGAGCGGCCGCGCCGGCCGCGGCGGACTCGTACGAGCGGTCCGACGCAGCGACGTCGCTGGGAGCCTTTTGGGCGGCCGCGACGGCCGAGCCGTTCTACCGGCACGGCGTCGTCGCGGAGCTGGGACGGCGGATCTCGGAGGGGCAGTACTTCGTCCCCGCCGAGCAGATCGTCGAGAAGCTCCTCGGCCGCCTCATCGTCGCCGCGGCGTTCTAGCGCGCCCCCCGGTTCTCGGCAGACCCGGTAATGGTGTTACGCGCGCCCTCGGGGAACAGCGCCCAGTCGCAATCGCGAGCGCGCGTACGTCGGGGGACCCCGCGCACGAAGTGCGTGGGGGGCGCGGAGCCTCGGGCGGAGCGCCTTTAAAATGAGCCAGTGGCAGCGCTTTGCCGAGATGCTAGCCGAGGAGAGCCGCGAGCTGGGTGAGCTCGGGTCGGCGGCGCTGGCGCTCACCGATGCGCTCGTCGTCAACGACGCCGAGGCGATCGAGGCGGCCGAACGGCGCGTCGAGTCGCGGCGTCTGCTTCACGGGACCGCGTTCGCGCAGCGGATCGCATTGCAGCACAAGGGCTTCGGCACGTTGACGCTGCCGCAGGTGTGCGCCTACGCGCCGCCCACCCTGCGCCGGCAGCTCTTCGCGATCGCCCACGCGATCTCGGTCGGCACCATCGCGCTCAAGATGACCGTGTCCAACAACAAGTCGCTCATCGCCGCAGGGATGGAGCGCCTCGCGCGCACGGTCGCGGTGCTGCAGCGCGCGGGAACCGAACAGACCGGGACCTACCGGCGCCGCGGCGTCGTACCGCCTCCCGACGGGAGCGTCATCGTGAGTCGTCGAGCATGAGCTTCTTCGGATTGAACCTGATCGGGAGCGCGGTCGACGCCTTCCAGCAAGCCGCGAACACGACGTCCGACAACATCGCGAACGTCAACACGCCCGGTGCCTCGCGCCAGGTCGCAAACCTGAGCGAAGCGCCGCCGATCGTCGGATCGCCCGGCTACTCCACGTGGAGCGGCCCCGGCACGCAGGGCGACGGCGTGCTGGTCAGCTCGATCACGCGCATCCATCAGGACTCCTACGACGCGCTGTTCCGCGGCGCGTCGTCGGCGCAGAACTATTTCGATATCGAGCAGCAGCAGCTGTCGGCGATCCAGTCGTCGTTCGGCGAGCCCACCAACGGGATCAACAAAGCCTACACCGACCTGCAGACCGCGATCTCGCAGCTGGCCTCGAACCCGACGGGGACTCCCGAGCGTCAGGGCGTCATCGCCGCCTCGCAAGCGTTCGTCACCGCGCTCAACCGCGTCGGTACCGCCGTGCAGACGGCCCAATCGTCGGTCATCTCGCAGGCGAGCTCGGTCGTCGATCAGGCCAACACGCTCATCGACAAGATCGCAGCGCTCAACGGGCAGATCCGCGCCTCGAAGGCCGTCGGCGACAACCCGAACACCTATCAGGACCAGCGCGACGGGTACGTCGACCAGCTCTCGACCTTGCTCTCCACCCAGACGGCCATGCAGGCCAACGGGTCGACGCTGGTGACCGTCGGCGGACGCGCGCTGGTCAACGACACGCAGGCGTATCACTTGGCGCCGCCGGTCGTCGGGACCGACGCGTCCGGAAACGCGACGCTGGTGATCGGCTTTGTGGGCGACCCCAACCCGGCCAACCCGGTGCCGGTGCAGGTCGGGAGCGGACAGCTCGGCGGCTACCTCGACATCTATAACGCCAAGTTGACGCCCTACGGCCGCAAGCTCGACGCGTTCGCCGGCGCGGTCGCAAACGAGGTCGATCGGGTCACAGCTGCCGGCTACGATCAGAACGGCAACCCCGGTGCCGCACTGTTCGCCCCGGTCGTGGCGGGGCAGGCGATCGGCGCGACCAACATCACGGTCGGAATCACCGATCCGGCCCAACTTTCCGCCGCGCTCGCGTCGACCGCTGCGGGCTCGCTAACCGTCGGGATCAACGCCGCGAACACCGTCATCAACACCGCCGCCGGCGTGCAGACGAACGCGACGTTCGCGCACCCCGGCGCGGCCGGCGGCCCGACGACCGGAACGCTGACCGTGTCGGTCGACGGCGTCGCCCAGACGTTCAACTACGATTTCGGACCGGCCGGAAACGCCGCCACCGTCGACGCCTTCGTCGCGAACTTCAACGCCGCGCAGCTGGGCGTCAGCGCGAGCTTCGACGCCGTCGCCCAGAAGATGGTCTTCGCCCGCGATCCCGGCAACACCGGAGCGACGCACCGCGCGCTGCAAGGCGCCAACCCGACAACTCCCGACTTCACGATCGGCGACTCCAACGCGCCCGCAGGCGGGTCGCAGGGCACGCCGAGCACCTCGCTGCTCGAGATCCTGGGCGCAGCGGCGATCGGCGGCGTCACGCAGGGCGCGGCCAACGCCTTCGGCGCCGGCGACAACGGCGCCGCCAACGCACTGCTCAAGGTCTTCTCGCGCAACGCCGGCACGCCGGCACTGCAGACGACCTCGCCGACCGCGATCGTGGCTCCAGGCGTGTCGACGATCGCGCCGCCGGTCGGGAATCCCGCCGCGTTCGCGCAGGTCGACGTCGGCCAGCTGCTCACGATCGGCGCCGGAACGCCGACCCAGGAGAACGTGGTGGTGACCGGCGTCAATCGCATCACGGGCGCCATCACCTTCACCGCAGCGCAAACACACGCGGCGAACTTCGCCATCACGACGACGCCGGCGACGACGCTGGGCGCGTTTTACGGCAGCCTAATCGGGCGGCTAGGCCAGGACACGCAAACCGCGACCACGGGCAACACCGCGCAGACGACGCTCGCGGCGAACATCGACAAGGTGCGCCAGGGGATCGACGGGATCAACCTGGACGAAGAGACGCAGAACCTCATCAAGTTCCAGAACTCTTACGCGGCGGCCGCCAAGACGATGAGCGTTCTGGAGCAGCTCCTCACGACCGCGCTCGGGCTGATCCCGGGAGGATAGCGCATGCGCATCGCAACCTCGACCCTCTATGCGCAGCAAACGGCTGCCATCGACGACCAGCAGGCGCTCTACGCGCAGATCGGTCAGCAGATCTCCAGCGGGAAGAAGCTCGGCGCACCGAGCGACGATCCGGCGCGCATCGCGCAGGACTTGGCGCTCCATACCGCGATCGACGAGACGAACCAGCAGGCGACCAACGTGCAGAGTGCGGTCTCCGAGCTGACCACCACGGACAGCGCGCTGAGCAGCTTGACCTCGGTGCTGCAGAGCGCGCGACAGCTCGCGGTGCAGGGCTCCACCGATTCGCTGACCAGCGACCAGCGCACCGCGCTGGGGGCCCAGATCGATCAGTTGCTGCAGCAGGCGATTGCGGTCGGCAACACCTCGTACGCGGGCCACTATGTCTTCGCGGGCACCACCAATCCCGCCGGCCCGCCGGTGCAGCAGCAGGGCAATCCGACATCCTCGGTGAGCTTTTCGGGCAACGGGCAGTCGCAGGGCCAGCTCGTCTACAACGGCCAGCAGTTCGCGCTGTCGACCACGTTCGGCGCCGCCTTCAACTATCAGTCGGCCGACGGTTCACCCGACGTCTTCCAGACGCTGATCGCCCTGCGCAACACGCTGGTGAACCAAACCGCGGTCGATCAGAGCGCGGCGGCGATCAATCGGCCCGGCGCGGTCGTGTACGGGCCGCAAGGCGTCCCGGCCTCGCCGGCACCGACGACGCTCGCAACCCCGAACGCCTTCGCCGTAGCGCCGGTCGCGGACAGCAGCGGCAACTTCTCGATCACCATCAACGGGACGGTCAACGGCGTGCAGGGAGTCGCGACGATCACCGTGCCGCCGGGTGCCGCGATCGACGACGGGGTAGGGCCGCCCGGCGGCACCAGCGTCGTCGCGAAGATCAACGCGGCCACCGCGACGACCGGCGTCACGGCCTCGTTCAACGCGAAGACCCAGCGGGTCGTGCTCACTGGGACGGGGTCGTTCTTCGTCAACGACGCCCCCTCGCCGGGGGCCGCGAACAGCGGCAACCTGACCAAGGTGCTCGACCTCGCGCCCCAGGCGGATTTCGTGCAGAACGTTTCGACCCAGCTGGGCGACATCGACCACGTCCTGAACGGGGTGCTCAGCGCCCGGTCCGTCGTCGGCGCGCGAATCCAGGCCCTGGGGACGATCCAGAATCAACTCCAGACGGCCGTGACCGATAATACTAGCACGGAGTCCTCGATCGAGGACCTCGACGTCGCCGCGGCGGTGTCGAAGTTCTCGCAGACGCAGACGGCCCTCCAAGCCGCCTACTCGACCACCACAAAACTCGAGTCGAAGACCCTCTTCGACTATATCTAGGGCTGAGGCCGCATTGATCGATACCGAGACTATCGTGGAGAGCCCGGACCGAGCGATCGCCGTCGACCTTCCCCGTTTCGGGGAGTGCACGTACCGCGAGTCCGAGGTGCTGACGTTCCCCTGGGGCTTGCCCGGGTTCGCATCGTTGCACCGCTTCATCGCGCTCTATCTCGAGGGCCGGGAACGCTTCGTCTGGCTGCAGAGCCTCGACGACACCTCGATCGCGCTCCCGACCGCCGACCCCTGGCAGATCTTCGACGACTACGCGCCGCAGCTGCCGCCCTATGCCACCAGCTCGCTGGACCTGCAGCGCCCCGAGGAGTTCGCGACGCTCTGCGTTGTGGTCGTGAGCCCGGGTGCCGTCACCATGACGATGAACCTGTTAGCTCCCATCATCATCAATCTGCGGACCCGCACCGGTCGCCAGGTCACCTTGGAAGCGGGCGGATACTCGGTTCAAACGCCGATTCCACGCAAAGCTCCGGCCGCGACGGCGGGAGCGTAGGGCCGCCACCGGGAAGGGCCTCCTCCTTCATAGCCATGGAGGGCGTCCTCTCTGCTAGTCCTCAGCCGCAAGCTCAACCAAGCAATCATGATCGGTGACGACGTGCGTATCGTCGTCGTCGCGGTTGATCGCGACACGGTCAAGCTGGGTATCGAGGCGCCGCGCACGATCCCGGTACACCGCTCTGAGGTGTACGAGGAGATTCAGCGGACGAACCGTGCCGCAGCCGGCGAGCCGCCGACTGCGAAGCCCGCGGCCGCGGAGGGCGCGAAGGTCGCCGACCTGGGCAAAGGCCGCCGCGCGGTCGCCAAAGACTAAAGTCCCGACGGCGTGCGCCGAACACACTGTACAGGACGGTTTAGGAAGCGCCGTCTCCCACACACGTGTGATCATGGAGGAAACACATGCCGGGCATTGGTGGGCTTTCCATCGCTAACAACCTGTTAGCGAACAGCGCAAGCCTCAATCTCAACCAAAACCAGAGCGCGCTCCACACCGCAGTAACGCGGCTGTCGAGCGGTCTGCGTATCAACACCGCGGCGGACGATCCGTCGGGCCTCGCGATCGCCGAATCGCTGCAAGCGCAAGTCAACGGCTTCGACCAAGCCTCGCGTAACGTCCAAGATGCGACGAACGCGGCGCAGGTCGCCGAGGGCGCGCTTCAGACGACGACGGACATTCTGCAGCGCATTCGCACCCTCGCGGTCGAAGGCGCGTCGGACATCACGTCGGCGGACGACCGCAAGAACTTGCAGGCTGAAGTCCAGCAGCTGTTGCTGGAAGTCAACCGCATCTCCCAGAACACGAACTTCAACGGCCAGAATCTGCTCGACGGCTCGCACGCGGGCTTCCAGCAGCAGATCAACGTCAACGCCGTGATCACGTCGAACGCCGACCTCGGCGCCGGCGGGACGCTCGTCGACGCGTCACAGCTGAGCTTTGCCAGCAACGCGCCGGCCGCATCGCTGGTCGACGGCACGATCGAAGTCCAGGTCGCTCAGCTGACCTCGACGACCCAGGGCCTCATCATCTCGTTCTTCTCGAGCGCTGCGGCGACCGGGCAGAACGTCACGACGATCTCGCTCGTCTCGGGTGCCTCCGCGGCCGCCATCGCCATCGACGGCGTTACGCTGGCATTCGGCGTCGCCGGAACCCTCGACGTCGGAACCACGTCCTACGTCAAGGTCAGCGAATACGTCGCGGCCGCCTCGAACCCGAACGCTCCCGCGTTCAACTTCCAGTCCGGCGCCGCCGAAGGCGCAACGATCCAGGTCGGCTTCATCAACACGTCGACCAACTCGCTGCGCATCGCCAACGTCGACCTCGTCGGCAACGGCCCCTACGGCTCGCTGGCTTCGGAAGACGCGATCGGTCAGGTCGACAACGCGCTCCAAACGGTGCTGGCACAGCGTGCCCAGCTCGGTGCGACGATCGTCCGCCTGCAGGAAGACCAGAACAACGACAACGTTGCCTCGGTCAACCTGACCGCGTCGGAGTCCGCGATCCGCGACCTCAACGTCGGCGCAGAGACGACCCAGTACACGAAGCTCCAGATCCTGGTGCAGGTCGGTACGTCGGTCCTCGCGCAGGCGAACCAGAACGCCCAGTCGGTCATTAGCCTCTTTCGCTAAGTCGACGGCAGCCTCTGGGATCTGAGAGGGCCCGCTCCGGCGGGTCCTTTCTCTTTTTTGGGGCCCCGGCGTCCGATAGTTAAACCGTGCCCTTAGAGATCGTCGACGACTACGGCGAGAGCGCTTTCGCGCTGGCCCAGACCGGACTGCTGTTCAACCTTCCGGCCCCGTCCACAGAGCGGGAGCAGCTCCCCGCCGGCATCAGCCTGTGCATGATCGTCAAGAACGAAGAGCGCTTCTTGGCCGACTGCCTGGCCAGCGTCCGCGACGCCGTCGACGAGATCAACGTCGTCGACACCGGTTCGACCGATCGCACCATCGAGATCGCCCGCGGTTTCGGCGCCAACGTCGTCGAGCGCGAATGGCGCAACGATTTCGGTTGGGCGCGCAACGAGTCGCTGGCGCTGGCGACGCGCCGCTGGACCCTGGTGCTCGACGCCGACGAGGAGCTGGCCGCGGAATCGGTCACCCTCCTGCGCGCGCTGCGCGAGACGCCTGCCGATCTGACCGCAGTGTACGTGCAGATTCAAAACGCCGTCGACGACGAGACCGGCGCCGGCTCGACGATGACGCACATCTTGCCGCGCATCTTCCCGACCAGCCCGCGCATTCGCTATCGCAACGTGATCCACGAGACGATCGCGCTCGACGAAACGCAGGCGACCCCGGCCGCCGTCTCGCCGATCCTGGTGCGCCACAAGGGGTACACCAAAGCCGTCCTGGACGGGCGCTCCAAGAACGCGCGCAATGCGCCCTTGCTCGAGCGGGCGATCCGCGAGCACGGCGACGACGCGTTCTCGTGGTTCAACTTCGGCGTTGCCGCCGTCGCCGGCGGCGACGCGGACGCGGGGATCGATGCGCTCGAGCGGATGTTCGCGATGGAGGGACCGCAGCGCGCGTTCTTCTCGCTGGGCTACGTCGTGCTGGCGTCGGCCTACGCGGAAGCCAAGGGCGAGCACGAGAAAGCGATCGCGCTGCTCGACCTCGGGCTGGCGCAGGCTCCCGGCCACCCCAACTTGATCTTCACCCGCGGCTACGTGCTCTCGCTGATGAAGCGGTTCGACGAATCGCGCGACTGGTACGAACGCGCGATCTCGGCGCCGATCGACGCCAACCGGCACTACATGGTCGACGACGAGATCGCCGCCTGGAAGGCGCCGCTGAACCTCGCGACCACGTACCTGCAAGAAGACCGGCACGCCGAAGCGCTGCCCTGGTACGAGCGCGCCTATGCCAACAAGCCCGACTCGGCCCTGTTGCGCACGATCGCCGCGCGCGCCTACGAGCGCGCCGGGCGCGCGTACGACGCCGAGCGGCTGTTCCGCGAAGGTGCCGAGCGGTGCGGCGACGCGGGCTTCATCGACTACGTCAACTTCCTGATGCGCCGGCGCCGTTTCTTCGAGGCCTTCGACGCGGTCGAACGGCGGCGCGATGCGGTCGACGACGCTGCCTATTCCGCACTGCTGTTCTCAGCGGCCATCGCGGCGCACGACGAGCGCCTGGGCGATCCGGAGCCGTACGCGGCGCGGGCGCTGGCGCTCACGCCGGGCAACGGCCTGGTGCTCGGATTCCTCGACGCGCTCTACACCGCGCGCGGCGCGACCGAGAAGCGCGATGCGCTGCGCCGCGGCGAGTTCGCCGCGCCGCTCGCCGTTTCGGCGGATTTCGCGCGCCGCTCGCACCGTCTGCTCGAGGAGCAGCGCCTCGACGAGGCCCTTGCCGCCGCGCACGCCGGGCTCGAACTGGCGCCGCTCGACGCACTCCTTTCGTACAACGCGGCGCTGGCCGCGGCCCGGTTGAACCGCGACGCCGACGCCCTCGCACACCTCGACGCGGTCGGTTGCGATGACGAGCACGCGACCGCCGCGCTCGCGCTGCGAGCCGAGATCCAGCGGCGCTCCGGAGATCTCGATGCGGCCGTCGCGACGCTCGAGCGCGTGCGCACGCTGGCCGCTCCCGACGAGTCGCTGCTGCAGCACGCGACGGTCGGACTCGCCGCCGCCCTGCTGGAAGCCGGCCGCGTCGGTGATGCGGGAAAGCTCGCCGCGTTCGTCTTGAACTGACCGCGTGACGTTCACGATTCTGACCCGGCCCGGGAGCGATCCCGGTGCGGCTCACGCTCGAGGTTGGACGGTCGTCGACGTCGACGGTTCGCACGACGTCGTTGCGGCCGCACAGGCGAGCTGCGATGATTTTATCGTGCTGCTCGGCGCGGGGGCACGACCGGCGCCCAATGCGTTCGGCGGGCTGACGGCCGCGCTGGGACCGCGGACCGGGGTCCTGGGCGGCGCGACGCTCGCAGGCGCGACGCGCCACTTCGGGTGGATGCTCGCACCGCCGTGCGGCGGTCCACTGCCGTTCGAGCTGGTTCCGATCGCGGCGCCCGCCGGCACGGCGGGGATCGATGCGTCGGTTCGCGGCGCCGTCGATGTCGTCGCGCCCGGGATGCTCGTCGTCGCGCGCGCGTTGCTGTTGCAGGCGCTGCCCGCGGAGCCCGTCGCGGCCTTGGTCGAATTGTGCGCGCGAGCGCGCGACGCCGGGCTCGAGGTGAACTGCCGGCCGTCGTTCGCCTGCGAGGCGCCGCTGCCCGATGCGGACGACCGGGGCCGTTGCGCGGCGCTGCGCGCGGTCGCGGAAGCGCGGCCGCAGCTGCGCGGTCTGCACCGCTTGCCGTCGGGCCTGCGGTACACCGCCATCGAACGCCGCCAACGCGCCGTGGGCGGATACCGCAGCCGGACGCGAATCCCGGTGCCGAACATCACGATCCTCGTTCACGGCGCGGGAGCAGCCGCCGCCGCGGCCCGCGCCCGCACGTTGGCAGCGCCGGTCGCTAGGGCGTACGCGACGCAGGTCCCGGCCGACGCGCTGCGCGCCGAGCTGCGCGTGCGCGGGGACCGCTACGTGCTGGTGGCCGACGCGTCGCACCTCCCCGACGCCGCCGGGCTGCAGACGCTCGTCGAAGCGTTGGAGTCCGAACCGTTCGTCGCCTTGGTAGCGCCGGATCGCCGCGCGCTCGACGGCAGTTGCGTGCTGCTCGCGCCGGGGCGCTTTCCGCAGCACGTTCAAGCCGGCGGCGCGAGCCTCGCTGCGGCACTGGGCAGCCTGACGGCTGCGGCCGATACGCTGCGCCGCGCGGTGAGCGCCGCGGGTTACGTGCGCACCGCACCGGTGCCCCGCGCCGCGCCGCCGGCGACGATCGTTTTTCTGGCCGCCTCGCTACCCGAGATCACCCGGCTCACCCTCGACGCGACGATCGCGGCGGCGCATGCGAGCGACGAGCTCGTCGCGGTGTGCGCGGCCAACGCCGATACGGCGCGGCGCGCGCTGGCGATGTATCCGCAACTGCGCGTCGAGCTCGATCCCGCCGACCCGTTGTTGGGCGATGCCGCCAACCGCGCGCTGAGCGCCGCCCGGCACGAGCTCGTCGCGTTGGTCGCCGACGACGTGCTCCTCCCCGGTGCGGCGCTCGACCGGCTGCGCGCGGCGTTCGCGCGCATCCCGACGCTGGGCGCGGCGTTCCCCGCGGTCGCGGGCGCAGCCACCGGCGAGGGAGCCTTCGACCTGAACTACGCCGACATCGCCGAGTTGCGCGACGTGGCCGCGCGCCGGGAGCGCGAGCGAGCGCGGGAATGCGAGCCGATCGACATCGCCGCAGCGCCGGCGTTCGTCATGTCGCGCGCGGCGCTGGACGCGGTCGGAGGGATCGATCCGGCGCTCGGGCCGACCGGCTTGGGGATCGCCGATCTCGTTGCGCGGCTCCGTGCGGCCGGCTACGGCGTGGTGCGGTGCGACGACGCGCTGGCGCACCGCTTCGATCCGGCGGTGTCGCACAATCCGGCTGCCGCCGCGAGCGCGCAGCAGCCCGCTCCCGTCGCCGATGCGGCGGCCATTTCAGGTGGCTTCGACCCGGCCCGGCGAGTCGCGTTCGCGCGTGGTACACCGGCCGCCGCTGCGGCGCCGCCGTCGCACGTCGTTGCGGTCCCGGTAGCCGACGCTGCAGAGCTGGAGCGCGCCGCGTCCTTCCTGGCGGCTGCGGCGCGCGCGTTCGACGTCAACTCGCCGGTGCGTGTCGACGTTTTGCTCGACGGTGCGGTCGCACCGGCCGAGGTGGCCGCGCGGTTGCGCACGATCCTCGCCGCGACCGGTAAACCGATGGAGGCGACGCTCACGGTGCGCGTCGAGCGCAGCGCCGATTTGGCCGTTTGGCGCCGCAGCACGCAAGACGCCGGCCTGCGCGCCGTGCTCGCCGCCGGCCACGAGCGCGCCGCGCTCGCCGGTTTGGCGTGCGTGAAGGCCGCCGTGCTTTGCGAGCTGCTCGAGGCGGTGGCGTAATGCGGCTTCATCGCACCCACGACGTTCTCGCGCCGTGGAGCACCGGCGTTCCGGTGCTCGATCCTGCCCGGCTCGCCGCGGTTCGCATCGAACCGGTGTTCCGGCAGCGTCTGCCCGCGCTGGCGCTCGACTTCTATCTTGCCGGCGACGCCGGTGACACGATCGTGCCGGCGGTCCTGACCGATCCGGCCGGCGTGATCGAGCGCTACCGCGATCCGCTGATCTTCCCGTGGGGGACGCCCGGCGGCGAAGCGTTTGCGTCGGCCTTGGCCGAACGCGTGCTACCGCACCTCGAATCGCTCGTGCTCTCCGGCGAACCGCTGTCCGAACACGTGCTCGAGCTCGCGGCGGCGCCGCGCTTCGAGGCCGCGCGCCGGGCGGGCTGTTACGGTGCCGCTCCGCTGCGCGACGCGTTGACTCGGCTGGCCCCGTATCGTTTCGCGCAGCGCTTCGCCCGCGGCCGCAGCGTGCGCATCGACGCACCGGATGCCGTCGGCGGCTGGGCGTTGCTACGCGGCATCGCCGCGGTCGCCGTCGCGGCGGGGCGCCGCGAGCCGGCGGCTCGCGCCTGGTACGGTGATGCACCGCTCGCCGGCGATCGCGCCGACGTTGCGATCCTCGACGCCGCCGGCGAGCCGCACGGCGCCGCGTGCGTCCTACGCCTCGATGCCGACGGCGCACACCGTGTCGAGGTGGTCGACCCGCTGCCGCTCGACGTCGGGATCTCGTTCGATCCCGCCGAGGGACCGGTGCGGCGTTGGTTTGTCGTGGAGCGCGCGTTCGAAACCGGGGGCCGCGGCCGGCCGCAGCTCGCGTACGTCGCGAGCGGCGGCTCGGCGGGATGCATTCGGGTCGTACCGAGCCGCGCCGATGCGCTCACCCGGCCGTCGGCGGACACCGACGAAGCCCGAGCGCTCGTCGTCGCGCTCGGCGCCGAAGGTTTCGATGCGCAGCTCGTCACGGGGCTGGAGGATCTCGAAGGCGCCGACCTGATCCATCTCATCGGCACGCGCGACGGCCGTCGTGCGCGCGCGGTCGTCGAGACGGCGCGACGCGCCGGGGTGCCGGTCGCGTTGCACGCGCACGATGAAGACGCCGCGCACGGCGGCTGGTGGGGCGCCGCGGTGGCGCGGCACTGTTTCGAGTACGGCGGCGACGAGCGCGACTTGACCCGGTACCTCGAGATGCTCGCGAAGCGTGCCGTCTCGGTCGGTACCGCGCGTGCCGACGGCGCGTTCGCCCCCGACGAGGCGGGCGTCGACGACGCGGCGTTCGCGCTGCGCGAGGCCGGCGTCGTCTACGCGGCGACCGCGTCCGAAGCCGAGGCGATCCGCACGCGCACCGGACGCCGCGGCGCGATCGCCGTCGTGCCGCCGCTGGCGCATCTCGCCCCGCCGCTGCCGGCCGGTGCGCTGGTCGGGCCTGATGGTTTCGCGTTGTGCCACGCGCCGATCGGGCCCGTCTCCAATGCGCTCCTCGTCGCCCGCTGCGCCGCCCTGGCCGGGATCCCGCTCGCGCTCGCCGGTCCGGTGGTGGACGCTTCGTATCTCGAACGCATACGCGAGTTCGGCGGCACGAGCCTCATGCTGCTGGCGGGGGAGCCGGAGCCGGGGGTCGCGGCGGCGCTGCGCAACGCGGCGTCGATCGTGGTCGACGCCGCCTGGGTCGGCGACGGCGGCTCGCGCCTGGCGGCTGCGCTGCTCGCGGGTGCGCGGTTGGTCGTCGCCGAGCGCCGCCGTTTCGAGGCTCCGGGCGCGGGCGTGCGGCGTTTCGATCCGGCCGACGCAGCCGCTTTGACCCGCGCACTGGGCGAAGCCTGGGACGAGGCGCTGCGCAGCCCCGGCGGCGTGCCCGCCGAGGCTGCGGCCGCGTTCGCCCCGACCGGCGTCGTGCGCGCGATCGTACGAGGCTACGCGACCATCGGGGACGCTGCAGCACCGGTGACGAGCTAAACCCCGCTCTTAACACGTCCGATATCTAAGCGAGGAGGACTCCGAGTGAACATGGACGTTCAAGCGATCGATCCGGGCCAGATCGCGGCCGCCGTATCTTCGCCGCCCGCCAACGGGACGTTCCCGGCGGCGCACGCCGGCACGCCCGCCCCCGAGGCCGCGGCGCACGCCGCTGCGCCCGGCACCCTGCCGGCGCACAAGCCGCCCGCCTCCGACGAGACGCTGCATCGAGCCCTGTCGCACTTGGTCGGCGGCGGCTCCAACGTCACCGTGCAGTTTCGCGTCTCGCACGGTCCCAACGAGATCGTGACGGTCTTCAAGAACGTCGACACCGGTGAAGTGATCAGCGAGTTCCCGGCGCAATCGATGGTGCTCATCGCACAGTTCTTCAACAAACTCGCCGGCGCCGTGCTGGACCGGACGGCCTGAAGTGAGCGGAATTGGTTCGACCGGCGGCAGCACTGCCGCGGGCACGACGACGGCCGGCACGAACGTCCCGCCGATTTCGTTCCCGGGGATCGCGTCGGGGATCGACTACAACTCGATCATTCAACATTACACCGACCTGACGCTAGCGCAAGAGACGCCGCTCAAGACCAAGGTCACGGACCTCAACAACCAGCAGGCCGAGCTGCTCAAGATCCAAGACCTCGTTGCAAAGTTCCAAGACACGTTCGCCGCGATCAGCGATCCCGCGAACTTCAGCGCCACGACTCCGACGTCGTCGAACAGCTCCGCGATCTCCGCGTCGAGCATCGCCGGCTCGGTCGCGACGCCGGGAACGTACGTCATCAACACGGCATCGCTCGCGACTGCCACGCAGATCAGCAACGATCCCGCTGCCAACGGCAGCTTCAGCGATACGACGGTGCTGGCCAATGCCGGCGCGTCGGTCACGCCCAACAACGGGCCGCCGGGCACGGCCCAGCCGGGCCAGATCACGATCAACGGCGTCCCGCTGAGCTACGACGTCAACTCGACGACGCTCCAGGGCTTCATCAACAACCCCGCCAACGTCTCGGCGCTGGCCGCGGTCGGCGTTTCGCTGAGCTACAACGCCGCGACGCAGCAGGTGACGGTGAGCTCGACGCAGCCGCTGACGCTGGGGAGCGCGTCGGACCGCGGGAACCTCCTTTCGGTGCTCAAGCTCGATACCGCGCAGATCACCTTTGCGGGCGGCACCTACACCGCTACGAGCACGACGAAAATCGGCGGGATCAACGTCGGCGCGACGATGAACACGGCCAACAACGCCGGCTTCGCGACCGCGGTCACCGCCGGCAACTTCTCGATCAACGGCGTGCACTTCAACGTCGACCCCACCGCGAACAATCTCAACGACGTCCTCACGCAGATCAACGCCTCTTCGGCCGGCGTCGTCGCGAGCTTCGATGCGGCCAACGACCGGATCATCCTCACCGCGAAGGCGAGCGGACCGCAAGGGATCACCCTGGGGTCGAGCGGCGACACCTCGAACTTCTTACAGGCGGCTGGGTTCCTGGCGAACGCAGCGCAGCCCAACGTTCTCAGCGGCGGTGCAGGCGTCGTCGTCGGCAAGTCCGCGCACGTGCACTATACCGACGCCGCCGGTACGGCGCACGACGTCTTCAGCAACTCCAACGACGTCACCACAATGATCCCCGGTGTCGACCTCAAACTGCAGCAGGCCGTCGACGGGACGGTCGTCGCGCCGGTAACGGTCAGCGTGGCGCAGGACAGCAGTACGCTGCAAAGCTCGATCACGACGTTCATCACCGCGTACAATGCGGTCCTCGACGAGATCAACACGGCGACGCAGGCCCCCGTGATCGGGTCGTCGACCGCGGCGAGCGGCCAGCAGCAGGCGCAGCAGCTCACTACCGGGGGCGTGCTGTTCAACAATCAGGACGTGCTCTCGCTGCGCGACCGCATGATCAACATCGTGACCTCGTTCGGGAACACCGGCTCGCAGTCGTACAACTCGCTCGCGTCGGTCGGCTTGACGCTCGACTCGTCGTTCACGGTATCCGCGGCGTCCGCGAGCAGCACCCAGAACACGAGCTCCCAGAGCAACGTCTCGCAGCAGACGTTTGCCGGGACGAGCGGCCGCCTCAACGCTCTCGACGTCACCAAGCTCAGTGCCGCGCTGGCGGCAAATTCCAGCGCGGTCACCAAGCTGTTCACGGGTTCGAGCAGTCTGATCGGCCAGCTCGGCTCGTATCTCACGAGCCTTTCCGGGCTACCGACCCAGCTCACCGGCACCCTCGCCGGGAAGATCCCGGTCAACCCGCTCTTCACCAGCCTGTCATCGCAGACCACCGATCAGATCTCGTCGCTGCAGCAGCAGATCCAGCTGGTCACCGACCAAGCGAACCTGCAAGCGGACCGTCTGCGCAAAGAGTTCGTCAACAGCGAGGCGGCGATCGCCCAACTGCAGTCGATGCAGGCATCGCTCGGCCAGCTGACCGGCTCCGCCACCACCTCCAGCACGGGGATCGCGTGACCTTTTCGAACGCCAATCTGCGCTATATCGAAGCCTCGATCAACTCGGCCAGCCCCGAAGAGCTGATCATCAAGGTCTACGATGCCTTGCTGCTCTTCGCGCGCCAAGCGGTCGAGGTCATGGAGTCGCGCCCGGCCGACGTCCAGGCGCGCCACGATCTGCTGCGGCGCGCCCAGCGCGCCTGTGCGCTACTAATGGGATCGCTGCGGCTCGATCTCGACAGCGACATCCCGGGAAATTTGTTCCGCATCTACGAGTTCTGGCACCACCAGCTCGTCGCCGCGAACATGCAAGGCGACGCGAGCAAGGTGCGCGAGCTGCTCCCGCTCGTCGTCGGGATGCGCGAGACGTGGGTCGAAGCGATCAGGCGCTATCGCAGCGAAGGTGCGAGCCCCGGTTTGGAGCGCGGCGCCCTTGCCTGCTGAAACGGCCCGCGACGCCGTCGCCCGGACCATCATCGCGCTGGAGCGTTCGTGCATGGACGCCGACGCCGCGCTCGTCGAGCACCGTTGGCCGGAGCTCGGCGCCGCGTTGCGGGCGCAAGCGGCGCTCGAAGTTCAGTTGCGCGCGCTGTTCGACGCGGCGCCCGAGACCGCACCTGCCGCCAACGTCAAGGTCGAGCAGCGCATCCGTGGGATCCTGGCCTACCGGGACGAGCAGTTGCGCCGGCTGCGGGCGTATCACTCCGACGTCGCGTTGCGGCTCAACTCGATCGGCAAAGTGCGGGCCTTGTCACGCAGCCTCGGCAGACGCGCCGCAAGCGCGCAACTCCTCGACGCGCAGTACTAGCGGCGCTCGCCAAGAAAAGAGACTCCTAGCTCCGAGGTGCCGTAACGCCAACGGCCTAAAGCAACGCAATGGGGGACTCATGATGTCGCACAAGGATTGACGTTTCTCCTGATGGGCGTCGTCTTTGCGACAATGGGTGTGCTTGTCTCAGCGTGAGCGCGCACGATGGCCGGTTTCGTCGCGGGAAAGGTGCATGCCGTTCCTCCTGTGCTGGCATCGCTCGTTCTCGTACGAGCCAAACCGACCGAGCAATCCGAGACCGCGAGATACCTAGCGGCATAGTCCGGCGTGATCGTCAGCAGCATCGCTTCGTCGGCTTTGTGCGCGTGCGCGAGCGTTTCGATGCGCTCGCGGACCGGGCGCGGTGCGCCCAGCGCGAGCCGCTGCCGGTTGTAGCGGATCTCGTCGCGGTCGTACTCGGTGTACGGGTACGCGAGCGCCTCGTCGCGCGACGGGATCGGCAGATCGACGCTGAATCTCCTCTGAGCGGTTCGAACCCCACCCTTCGCAAAGGCCCGCGAAGGAATGGGCCACCCTGGATTTTCGTGAGGTTGGAGGAAAAGCTGGGTACCCGGCTACTTCTTGCCTTCTTTAATGTGCTGCGTCCAGCCGATTGTTCTTTCGAATTCGCTACGGCTTCACGACAATCTCCTGGGTTTTTCCTTCCTTATTCGGACCGGTGGCGAATCCGCATTGCCACAAGTTCATTGTGTCGGCAAAGCAGGTGAACGTCATTTCCTTGTCGGTTACCTTCACATTGCGCGATCGGTAGAACGTCTCCATGTTCCATCGGACGTGGACCGGATAGACGAGCGTATTGGCGGCGCCCTGGCCCTGGTCTATGTAAAGTCTCCAACGATGCGGCGCACCCATAGTAAATGCCGCGATGTCCATCGTCGTGGCCCCGTCCTGTCCCACCGGCGAAGGTTTCTCGTAGAGACAGCGGATGAGTTTCTTTGCCAAATCGACCGGAGGCGGCGGGCCGTTTCTGCCGGAGTGCTTCAGGTTGTCGCAATCCAGCAGTGCGCGATCAGCCAGCACAGTCCCGTTCCCATCGACGCGGAGTTTCTCAGTCGCGATCTTCGGGGCCGCTCCACCCAGCGGGCGAAAACCACATTCCTGAGAAGATATCGGTCTGGTAACAATTCGCGGGGCCTTGCCGGGGAGCGGGTCGACCTGCATGACGTAGTTCATCGCGGTGCCCGCATTTACCTGAATAATCGTTCCCTTCGATGGTATTGCGTATTGTGTGCCGAGGCACGCGGCATTTTCTGAAAATTCGACGCGGTCGCCTTCCTTGTATTTGGGGACCTGAGCTTGGGCGCCAGATGACACCGTCATGAGCGTGGTTCCCAGCACGGCAAGGATTAAAAATGCGTGGTAGTTTCTTTTCATGTCGGTTCTCCTTGTGTTGACCGAATCGCTCTTCCAGCCTGTTGGTGCACAGTGCGTGAATGTTTTGCTGGCGGCTTGCCGATCGCCACGCGTCAATAAACCTCAGCACTTGACCGGAATGACTTCAGACGGAGCACCCACGTCCCATCGTCCAGTATTATAAGCAGGGCGGATGGCCTGCCCTCCCGGTTTTTCTCCGCTTAGGCCGGATTCGACTATCGGGCCGATGACCCGTTCAGGGCTACAGCGGCGCGTATGAGCGTCTTGAACTTAAAGCCGGCATCACCGTAGCAACTCGCTAGCACTGCGCGCACGGAGCTACTATCGGCCAATCAAATTCCGCTGGCGGCCTTCGCGCGTACGGCGCAGACGCCGCCGGTCCGGGTGCACGCTGCCACCCAGGCGACGACGGTGTCGATGAGGCCGGGGGCCGCCCGCCACCAGAAGAACGCTTCGCCCGGCTGCGGGTTGATGGTGAGGTTGTGCTCGGCGCGCGGCGCGATCAGCGCAGTGTACGGGGCGTGCGAGGCGTCGAGCAGATCCTCGATGCGCCGAATGCTCTCGTCCACCGGGACGAGCTTGTCGCGCTCGCCGTAGACGAGCAGCACCGGCCGGGTCAGGCCGCGCCAGGGCGTGCGCATGTCGTAGTTCGCGCGCTTCGGGTACCACGTCCACAGCCAGTGGCCCTTGGGCGGCAATCCGAGATATTGAAACCAGCTCTCGTTCTTGACCGGAGCGCTCGCCGTCTCGAAATCGGCGTAGGGCTTGTCGCCCGAGATGACGTCGAGGAAGAGCGCGTAGATCGCTAGGGCTTTCTGCTTGTCTTCCGGAGGCCAGTCTTTGGCGTTGACGTCGTTGGTGACGCGGTACAGGTCTTGATCGCGCACGCGGCTCGCGGCCGTGTCCTCCGCGACGACGAAGGCGACACGCCGCGGCGCGAGCGATGCGGCTAACGGCGCCACGAGCCCGCCCTCGCTGTGGCCGTTGATTCCGATGCGCGCGGGATCGACGTCGGCGCGTGCGGCCATCAGAGCGATCCCGGCGAGCGCGTCGCGAGCCAGGTCGTCGTATCCGGCGGTGCGCCAGTCGCCGGTCGAGTCGCCGCTTCCACGTTTGTCGTAGGCGAGCGCGGCGATCCCGGCGCGCGCGAAGCGGTCGGCGATGTAGCGGTTCGTACCCCAGCGGCTCTGCGGCCCTGAACCGTGGATGATCACGACGCCGGGGTGCCGCCCGGGAGTTCGCGGCATCGCCAGCGTTCCGGCCAACACGACCGAGCCGTTGTGGAACGTTACCGGGATCTCGGCGTAGGGGAGCGGCGCCGGCACGACCCGTTGCACGTCGAAGGTACCGCTGCCGTCGCCGCCTTTGAACGTACCGGTCGCATGCGCCCCGCGCACGGTGCCGTCGAACGCATTGTCGCCGACGTTGAACGTGACCCGCTCGCCCGCGACCTTGACCGCGTCGAGCGGATAGTCCATGGCCCGCCACCGATCGACGCTGAAACGGCCTTTCAGCGCCGAGCCGCTGCCGCTGAAATCGAAGCGAATCGGAAGCGGCTGCCCTTTCTGCAACAAGGCGCCTTCCCAATGCCCAACGAGTGAAGAGCTCGGCAGCGCAAAGGACGCGTCCCCACTGCTGACGATTAGGGCGATGCAGCCGAACAGCGCGCCGAAAGATCCTGCGGGCAAGTGCATGGCACTACGAATCGCGCGACGCAGTGCGATAACCTGCCCGTGCGTGAATCAAGCGTCGGCCTCTAGCTTGGGCAGGCAACTATAGTCGTTAGGGCGACCTAGGCGACATGCGTCTAAGCCTTGCGCTTCTTGCAGACGTAGGTCTCGCTGCCGCGCTCTCCGCGGCCCAATTCATGATTCTGTATCAGATGCAGTTGGCATTCACGGCGGATCATGCCCTGCTCTATTTCGGCTCGCCGTTGGCCTACTGCTGGGCCCTGCTTTGTACGTACTATGCCGACGAGGCAAGAAGTCAAAACACCGTTTGATCCTTGACGTCGTCGTGGCTGCTGCGGTTCTGCTGCTATTAAGCGCAATGATTTTGAGCATCGGCCAAGGGATACCAAGCGTGTCCGAGGTGTTCGACTGGCTCATCCTTCTCCGTCCGGCGGTTCTCGAGGCCGTGGGGCTCATCGTTGTGGAAGGGCTGCTCCGGAAGGCGCGTTTAGGCCGAAATCGCTTCGCGTAGCGCGGCTACCAAGCTGCGGCCGGCGTCGTGGAGCATTGCGTCGTCGGCGGTGAACGGGTCGTAACCGCGATCGACGGCGCGGCGTACGGTCACGCGCATGAGCCATCCGCCGGCGGCGGTGCGATAGGCGGCTAGCGCATCGCGCGCCGCCGCCGTCCGATCGTCCGGGACGCCTTCGAGCGCACGCGGCAACACCGCGAGCAGCACCTGGACGCCGCGCAGGAAGGTGTCGGGGAGATCGCGGCCCAGGACGGTGCGCAGCGCCTCGAGCTCGCGCTCGTCGAGCCGCGAGATCAAGAGCGGACCGTCGTGGGCGAAGCTGTCGTCGGGCAGCGGTGCGAAGGCGCGTACCGTGGCCAGCGCTTCGCGCGTCACGACCGGCGGGGTGGGACGCCCCATGCGGGCCGCGACGAGCGCGCGCGGGAGCGCGGCCGAGATCGATCGCGCGAACTCGCGCACGCCCAACAGCGCACCCAGCGGCGTGTCGATCGCCGCGATCGACGACAGCAGCGCCAGCGCCGCCAGACCGTGCGGCACGGCACCGGCGAAGACGCGTTCGAGCGCGCGCACCTCGTCGGGTTCGAGCTCGCGCGCGAGCACGTACTGCGGCGCGGCGGCAGCGCGAACGGGCGGCGCGACAGGTTCGGGCTCCGGCAGCGGTTCGGGTTGCGGCGGCGGCTGCGGCGGCATCGCGGCAGCCGGCGGCGGTGCGGCGGGCGGCGGCGGAACGGCGCGCTCGTCGACGACGGCGTCGACCGTGCGCGGTACCCGCGGAAGTTCCACCGGGGTGGCGGCCGGGGCAGCATCGTCCGTTTCCCCGGCCTCGAGCTCGTAGAACGGGCGCGCGGGCGCGTACGCCGCGTGCCCGGCGCGGCGCGTCAACCGCAGCGCCGGGGCGGCGATCGCCGGTACGCCCGGCGCGCCGGCGTGCGCGATGACGTCGAGGTGGCCGGTCCCCGGCAAAACGCGAACCGCGAAGCGGACGCGTACCTGGCCGCCGGCAGGGATCGTACCGAGCCGCAAGCCCTCGCCCAGCAGCGCCTCACCGTCGAGCGCAACGTCGTCACGCGCAAACGAGGTCGCGATCGGCTCCGCATCCGGCGGCACGGAGATGCGCAAGACTGCGTCCACCGCGTCGGCGTCGCCTTCGTCGAGGACGCTCGCAACGACGGTAACGACTGCGCCGGGGATCAACTCGCGATCGGGACGCGCCTCGAGCGCGACGCGCAAGACGGCGCCGCGTACCGGAAGCAGCGCAGCGTCGTTGACCATCGACTCGGGCCCGAACCGGACCGGCGTCGTCGACGCCGCCGCGGCGTGCGTCCCCAGTCCGAGCTCCTCGCGGCGCCGCCGTTCGAGCAGCTGCAAGTCGGCATCACGTTCGAAGAGGGCGTCGAGATCGATCTCCCGACCGCTCATCGCGCGCGAAACGCGGCCAGCCAGGGAAACCACGGGCGGCGCGCCGGCGCCGCACCGTTGCGTGCCGGCGCCGCGGCGCCGGGGAGCGTGAGGTGGCGCGAACGCGCGGCGGCTTCGGCGTCGGTGCGCGTGCCGCGCGGGCGACCGTACGCGGCGGCCTCGCGCAGCGTTGCATGGGCGAGCATCAACAGGCGGCGGGGCGTGCCGCCGGCGGCCGCGACGATCGTGTCGAGTGCGTCGGTGTCGAACAGCGCGGCCGCATCGGTCCCACCCGCCCGCGCCACGCGAAAGGCGATCAACGCACGCGCTTCGTTGACGTCGAACGGGCTCAGCGCGAACCAGTCGTCGACGCGGTCGGCGAGGTTGCCGCGCGCATCGATCCGCGCGCGCAGCTCGCTCTGGCCGAACAGGACCACGTTGAGCAGCTTGCGCTGCGGCACGTCATAGTTGAGCATGAGCCGCAACACTTCGAAGATCTCGTCGCTGGCGTTTTGAGCTTCGTCGACGAGCAGCGCGAGCGTCAGGCCGTCGAGCACGGCCGCGTCGTAGAGGTAGTTCTTGATTGCGTTCTTGAGCGCCGCCGGCGAACGCGGCGGCAGCGCGAGACCGAACGAACGCGCAACGCCCAACAAGAACTCGGTCTCGGTCGCGAACGACGGATCGAGGATCTTCCCCAGGCGCACCTCGTCGCGGCCGAGCAGCTCGCGCTCGATCTGCGCCATGAGGCTGGTCTTGCCGGTCCCCGGATCCCCGACGACGACCTGCAGGCCGCGCGACTCGAGCACGCCGCCGGCGAGCCGGTCGCGCACGCGCGACAGCGCCGGCGTCGTCCGGTAGAAGTGCGGGTCCGCGGTGTCGAGAAACGGATCGCGTTCCAACCCGAAATGCCGGTAGTACGGGGTCATCCCGGACCTCACTTCGGCGCGCCGGTCGCGAGCGGCCTTTCCTCAGGTTCGTGGGCGCCGAAACCGATCATAGGAAGGATGGCCGGAGCGTCCGCGTATGCGATCGTCTGCACCGGTGGTGGGCCGCGCGCCGCCGCCGGGCTGCGCGCCCGCTTCGCCGCCGCCGAGTTTCGCTACGTGGGTCTGCCGGGCGCCGCTCCCTACGGCGTCGTCGCCGACGCCTCGCTTGCGGCGGCGCTGCGTGCGGTCGACGCCGCGGTCACGCTGGTCGTCGACGCCGCGCTGGCGCTCGAGCCCAGCGCCGCCGCCTGCCTGGCCGAGGCCGCTGCACGGCCCGACACCCTCGTCGCGCCCGTCGTGCTCGACGGACACGGCCGCGGCAGCGGCGCGGGCAGCTTGCTCGTCGCCGACCCGGCCCGCGGTCGCGCCCGTGCGTTGCGGTTGGCGGCGGGTGACGCGGCGGGCGCGCTAGCCTTTGACGGCCGCTGCCTGGCCGGGTGCACCGAGACCTTGCGCCGCATCGCGCCCGCCCACCCGGACGCCCTAGCTTGGCTCGCCGCTACGGCGGCGGCCCGGGGCGCGGGGACCCGGCTCGAAGTCGTCGCGGTTTCCGTTCGGCCGGAGCCGGATGCCGGCGCGCCGGATTGCGGCGACGATCCGCGGCACGCGAGCTCCGAGAGCCGGCTCGCGGCGCTGGCGTCACCGTGGTGGTCGGGCTTCGCCGCCGAAGCGGCGGCGCGACACGCGACGCGCACGCTGCGCACGTTCTACGGAGCCGATCTGAACGTCGCCGATCCCGCGCCGCGCGCGTGCGCGGTCGTGGTCGGCACGCCGCAGGACCCAGCCGCCTTCGAGACGGCCCTGCACGCCAATGGCCTGCGGCTGGAGGCGGTGAGCTACGCCGCCGGCGCCGGCGCGCACGCTTGCGCGGACCGCGCGTTGCGCAACCGCGGGGACCGCTACGTCGCCTTCGTCGACGCGCGCACCGTGGTCCAACCGGGCTGGCTCGACGCGCTCGTCGCCGCCCTCGAACGCGACCCGCTGGCCGCATTCGCGACCTTCGCGCCGGCGGGGCTCGACGCACGCGTCACGGTCGTCGCCGCCGCGCGGATCCCCGAATGCGAGCGCCTCGAGCGCTTCGGAACGGTGCATGGCGCACTGGCCGACCTGGCCCTGCGGGTCATGCGCGAACGCGGACGCGGCATCGTGCGGGTCGCCGATGCGCTCGCGGCGCTGCCGCCGCGCGTCGAGGACGCCGCGTTTCGCGCGCGCTACGGCTGCGCGCCCGCCGATGCCCACGCCTCGCCGCCCGCGACCGGCCTGCGCTTCGGCGGGATCGCGAGCATCATCATGCTGTCCTGGAACGCGCCGGAGTACACGCGCATGGCCGTCGAGTCGATCCGGGCGGTGACGCGCTATCCGCACGAGATCATCGTCGTCGACAACGGCTCCGACGCTGCGACGTGCGCGGTGCTGGCGACGCTGGAGACGCAACACGGCGTGCGGGTCGTCTACAACGGGCGCAACCTCGGCTTCGGCGCCGGGATGAACGTCGGGATGGCGCACGCGCGCGGCGACGTGCTGGTGATCCTCAACAACGACGTGATCGTGACCGAAGGCTGGCTCGAAGACCTCATCGGCGCGCTCGAGCGCCGGCGCGGCGTGGGTTGCACGGCGCCGCGCAGCAATCGCGTCGCCAGCGCCGCGCAAGTCGAAACGAACTACGTCGAGACCGACGCGATGCACCGCTGGGCCGCGGAACGGCGGCGGGTGCTGCGCGGGCGCGGACATCTGGCCGACCGCGTCGTCGGCTTCTGCATGTGCCTGGACCGCAAGGTGATCGAGGGGATCGGCGGGTTCGACCCGCGCTATGGAATGGGCAACTTCGAGGACGACGATCTGTCGGTGCGCATCCGCGCCGCCGGCTGGGGGATGTTCGTCTGCGACGACGTCTTCATCCATCACTTCGGCAGCGTCAGCTTCAAGGCCAACGCGGTCGACTATCGCGAGCGCATGGAGCAGAATTGGCGCGTCTTCTGCGCCAAGTGGGGGCTGGGCGAGCTGCCCTTGTACGCGCCCTACGATCCGCGCGCGCTCGCGCGCGGCGGTTTCGAGCGCGAGGCGCACTACATCCCGCTTCCGGCGATCGCATGAGGCCGCGCTTTCACGCCCGTTTCCCCGGCGCGGCCTGCGAAGGTCTCGAAGCCCTGGGCCCCGGCGCGCGCCTGGCCGCGTACCGCATCGAGCCGGTCCGCAGCGTCGACGGGCCTCAGCACTATCTCGATCTCACCTTCGTCGAGGGCGAACGCGTCGCGGTCGTCGGAGCGATTCGCATCGATCGGCACGCCCTCGCGCATCGCGACGCGTCGCCCTTCGTGGCGCCGCGCGAGGCGCTGGCGGTGCTCGATCCGCTCGAGCGCGCCTGCGACGCCCTCGAACCGGAGCTGGCCGCGATCTTCGCCGCGGCGGTCGAGCCGGGTGAGAACCTGTACCGGGTTCACGCGGTGGCCGAACCGACGCTGGCGGCGCGGCGCGCCGTGCGCGCGCTCGGCGCGGTTCGGTATGCGCGCGTGGCGCGCGCGCGCGGACGTTCGGTCGGCGACGACGCCTACATCGAGACCTGTTTCGCCGAGGTGCCGCCGGATGCGACGAGCGCGCCGGCGCTGCGCATCGGTTCAGCCGCCGCACCGTTGGCGTGTTACGTCGCGCTCTCCGATTGGGCGCTGGCGTCGGGCGGCGGTGCGTATCGCGCGGCGCTGGCGATCGGGGCGGCGCTGGGCGGCGACGAGGTGCGCGTCGACGTCGGCGGATACGACGGGCGCCCGCTGGATCCGTATTCGTTCGTACACGTCGTCGGCCTCGACGATCCCCAAGCGGCGGTCGAGCTGATCGGCGCCGCGCACGCGCGCGGCCTGCGCACGCTGCTGACCCCGCTTTTCGACGATCCGTGCAACGGCGGATACTGGGGCGCGCGGGCGCACGCGCGCGCCCTGCGCATCGGCGACGATGAAGAGTTGCTCGGAAACGTTCTGGCCCCGCTCGTCGCGCGCAAGCTGGTGCTCGAGGACGATCTGCGCCCGGACGCGCCGTGGGAACCGTCGGCCGGATTCCGCGACGCGCAGCGCACCGCGCTCGCGTTCGCCGACGGCGTGTTGGTCGGCTGCGCCGCGGAGGCGCTGCGCATCCGGTCGGCGTGCGGAGCCGACCGCGCGTTCGCCGCCTACGTTCCGCTGCCGCAACCGATCCCGCTGCGCGACGCCGCCGCGGCGCCCTACGTGCTGGCCGTCGCTCCGGTCGGGCCGCTGCATGCCTCCGCGACGCTGGCCCGCGCCGCGGCGCGCGCCGGTTTGCCGCTGCGCTTCACCGGCGCCGTGCACGACGGCGCGTACGCCGCTCGAGCGCGCTCCTATCTGGACGAACGCTCCTCGTTTGCGCCGAACGACCCCGGTCGCGGCGTCCGCGTCGTCGCCGACGTTTCGTGGAGCGGGGCGGATCTGGGTGCGCTGGCCTCGCACGCGCTGCACGGCGTCCCCGTCGTCGGCTCGATCCGCAGCGACGTGCGCGACGTGTTCGGGACGCGCGGGGTGTGGGCGGTCGACCCGGCCGACGAGGTCGCGATCGCCCAGGCGCTGTGCGACGCCTGGAACGCCGCCGCGGACGTCGCCGCGCCGCTAGCCGAACACACTCGCGCACGCTGCCGCGTGGACGTGCTGCGCGCGTGTCTGACCGCAGCGTACAACGCCCCGGAGCGGGTAGCTTGAGCGTCGTCGAGGCGTACTGGGACGGCGCTCGCGGCGCGACCCACGCGCGCCTGTCCGCACTGGCGCCCGCGCTCGGCGGCGACGTCGTCGTCGCGACCGACCTGGGCGGGCTGCCCTTTGCGCTCGCGCGCCTGATCGCCGCGCGCCGCAACGGCGAACTCGCCGCGCTGTACGTCGCGCTGCCCGACCCGCGCGAAGCGCTCGTCGCGCTGGTGTACGCGCAGGCCGCCGCGAACCCCGATCTCGAGCAGCGCGCCGCGATCGTCAACGGCTTCGCGCAGAATACCATCGCCGTCGACGGCAAGGCGCTGGCGGAGTACACGGCGCTCGCGGCACCGCTCACCCGCGCGCTCTACGCCGCGTTGCGACTCGCCGATGCGGTGCTGGTCGATTCGCCCGAGCACGCGCTGCGGCTCGAACGTGCTGCCGGTCGCCCGCCCAACCGTGCGGTGCCGATCGTCGCCGCGGAGCCGCGGGCGACCCGGTTCCCGCACGGCCGCCGCGTGGTCGTGTACGCGCCGTCGGCGCCGCGTGAGACCTTGGCGCAGTTCGACGTCCTGTTCGCCAACCGCGACTTTCCGTGGTCGGTCATCGCCCGCGAGAACGCGCACGAAGCGTTTCCCGCTGACGTCGCGGTGGCGATCGCACCACAGTGGACCACCCTCGACGACGCGCTCGAGCTGCACGCGCGGGGGTTGCGGGTGGCCGCCCCGTTCGCGTCCGGCGCTCCGGCGCTCGGGCTGGCGGTCGGGTACGATCCGCTACGCGCGAAGACGCTGTTCCGCGCGATCGACGCCGCGCTCACCGAGCAGCGTCCCGCGTTCGCGTTCGCGCCGCGGCTCGAAGGCTACCTCGCGCGCGAGCGGATGCTGCGGACGAACGGACCGCTCCTGTCCGCCGTCGTGCGCACCTACGACCGCCCGCAACTCCTGGTCCGGGCCCTGGACAGCTTGGCCGCGCAGCGCTACCGCGACCTCGAGGCCGTGGTGGTCAACGACGCGGGCCCGGACGTTTCCGAGCTGCTCGCGCGCTATGCAGGCCGCCTGGCGATCCGCTACGTGCACCGCGAGCGCAACGGCGGGCTGGTCGCCGCGGTAAACGACGGCGTGCGGGCCGCCCAGGGAACGTACGTCGGCTATCTCGACGACGACGACCTGTGGTACCCCGATCATGCCGCACGGCTGGTCGACGCGCTCGAACGCACCGGCGCCGGCGTCGCGTACGCGAACTGCGTCGCGGAATACGCCGACGTGGTCGACGGGGCCCTGGTCCCGCGCGAGTACGCGATCTTCACCGACCGCGACTTCGAGAAGGACGCCTACCTCTACGACAACCTCGCCACGGTCCACAGCTACGTCCACCGCCGCGACCTCTTCGCTCGCTTCGGCCTGTTCGACGAGGCGATGGGCGCCGCCGATGACTGGGAGATGTGGCTGCGCATGTCACGCGAGATCGACTTCGTGCACGTCGACCGCGTTACCGTGGAGTACTCGTGGCGCCGCGACCCCTCGACCGAGAACATGACGTTTCGCAAGCAGCGCGCCTTTGCCGGCGCCCACCAGCACGTGGCGCAGAAGCACGGCGCGGTCTACGCCCGCTGGCCGACGCTACTGCGCGGCCGTTACGAAACGGCGGCCCGCTTCAACGCGCTAGCCGAACAGCTCGAAGCGAACCCGTCGCTCGCCCACGCCCTCTTCGTCCCACCCGACCCGGTCCCGTAAGATCAGGCTGACGCGGTCGCGAGCGCGGTTGCGGCGGTGGGGTAGCGCGGCAGGCGTGGTGCGGGGGTGTCCGACGAACGCAGGTGGGCCAGGTAGCGCTCGCGCGCGGCGAGGATGTGCGGCAGCCCGGTGGCGCCGTAACGGCGATAGACGTATTCGTAGCCGCCCGCGAAGAGGTGGTGGTTGAGCGCGGTGGCCTGGCCGTTCCAGTTGACGCGGATCGTGTAGGCGGTCGTCGGGCGGTCGAGGTGCACGTAGTCGAAGCGCTGCGCTAAGCGCAACCACATCTCGACCTCTTCGCCGCCCAAGCCCTCGGGATCGAACGGGCCGACCGCCTCGATGGCGCTGCGCCGGCAGAAGACGGTGAGATAGCCGATCTTGTTGGCGACGAGCAGCTCGAACGACGTGATCCCCGGATTGCGCTCGAGGTCCCAGCCCAGCTCGGTCTCGCTGCCGTCGGCTTCGCGCCGCACCAAGCGCACCAGGAAGTTGGAGTACGCGCACGCCGCGCCGGTGCGTTCGAGCGCCTCGACGTGCGTCGCGAGGTGGTCCGGGAAGAAGAGGTCGTCGTCGTCGAGGAACGTGACGTACTCACCGCGCGAGCGCGCGTACCCGTCGTTGCGCGGCAGCGTCGAGTTGCCCGTGTTGGTCGCGCGGTTGATCAGCAGCGTCCCCGGGAACTCTGCGACGACGTCCTCGACCGGCGCGCCGGCGTTGTTGACCACGACGATCTCGGTGTTGGGATAGGTCTGCGCGTGCAGGCGGCCCAGGTTCGCGCGCAGATCGTGCGGGCGGTTCCACGTCGGCATCACGACCGAAACCAAGGGCGCGCGCTCGCGCACGACCGCGGGCGCGGGGGTGCGCGGCGCGGCGCTCGTGCGGCGAACCAGCGGCGGCGCGGCGCCGAACGCGCGCAGGACGGCCTCGACGAACGAGAGACGCGCCCAGGGCTCGTAGCCGGCCAGCTCGTCGGCGTACTCGGCGGCACCCGACGTCCACGGAGCGCACAGCGGGACGCCGTAGCGCGCCAGCGCGAGCGCCGCCGCGGGATCGTCGGGATCGAGCGCGACGATCACCCGCGCCGAGGCCAACAGCGCCGCCGCGTCGGGCGTCGTGTCGTCGACGGGCCGCACGGGCGCGCGCACATCCCACAGCAACGCGCGCGCCACCGCGACGAGCGGCGGCGCGACGTCGGCCGTCCACAACGCGATGTGCTCGCCGTGCGGGACGCCGTGCAACGGGGGAGCCGGTACGCGGTCGTCGTCGGGGACGCCGATCGCCTCACGCGCGGGACGCTCGCCGAAGAGCCGGCGACAGCGCTCGCGTTCGATGACCGAGCGCAGTACCACCCGGTCGGCGATCGCGCAGGCATGCTGATA
The DNA here is from genome assembly GCA_003140215.1 of Vulcanimicrobiota bacterium. GTDB lineage: Bacteria > Vulcanimicrobiota > Vulcanimicrobiia > Vulcanimicrobiales > Vulcanimicrobiaceae > Vulcanimicrobium > Vulcanimicrobium beijerinckii. The sequence continues at coordinate 1,936,569 of PLJL01000004.1, forward strand.
GGCGATCGTTGCGGCCGGGCCGTACCAGCCGTCCTCGACCGTGTTCTGGGGCTGGCCGTTGACCGCCAGCTGTCCCGCCGCGAGCATGTCGAAGCGCGCCGCGCGCTCGTCCGGGCTGGGTGCGTCGAGAAACTGTTCGGCGACGGTGCGCAGCAGCGCGACGCGCGGCTCCTCGACGTCGAGCGCGAGGTCGGCACGCAAGCCGTGGCGGCGCCGCTCCAGCAGTTGCGCGATCGCAGCGGGTAGCGCCGCGGGGGTCGCGACGATGACGTCGTCGCGGCTCACGTAGCGGCGCGCGAGCGCGCTCACCCCTGGCCGGCCTTGTAGAGCCGCTCGTCCTCGGCGACGTAGTACTCCGCCAGCGAGGCCGGCACGCGCACGTCGAACCCGAGAAAGCGCCGCCCCACCCGGCCCAAGCGCGCGACGAGCTCGGGCGCGACCAGGCGCGGGTAGTCGAACTGCTGGCGCATGAACGCACGGCAGACGTTCATGGTGACGGCATGCCGCGCCCGGCTCGTGCGGTTGACGCCGCCGCGGTGGAAGGTGCGCGCGTTGAAGACGATCATCTCGCCCGCGCGCGGCAGCACCACCTCGGCGTGCGCGTCGAAGGTCGCGTCGTCGGGGGCATCGGGCGCGAGATGTGACCCGGGTAGCACGCTCATGGCGCCGTTGTGGACGCTGAAGTCGTCGAGTGCCAGGGTGAACCCGACGTTGGTCGGATACCCGGGGATCCAACGCGGCGCGTCGACGTGAACCCGGCGGGCATAATTCGTCCCGCCGGGCGGCATCGACGACGACGTGTAGGCGAACAGGATGCAGGTCGGACCCAGCAGCGCCGAGGCGTAGGCGTGGATCGCGGGGTGCTCGAGCAGCCGCAGGAACGCCTCGCCGCGGGTCATGAGATTCATCACCATGTGCGCGTCGTGATAGTGCGGGTTCCCTTGCCAGCGGGCGAGATCTTCGGCAACGGCGCGCTCCAACTCGGCCCGCAGCTCCGCGATCTCCGCCGCGTCGGTGAGGCACGGCACGATCGCGAAACCGCGCTGGGCGATCTCGCGCAGCGCCTGGTCGGTGCCGGTGGCCGCGGCGATCATGCGACGCAGACGAAGCGCAAGTACTTGAACAGGTGCGCGGTCGCCGGGAGCGCGCGCCGCAGATACGACTCGATCGTCGCGGCGTCGGCCTCGGACTGGCCGTGCAGGATGGCGCCTTGGCCCAAATACCACTGCGGGGTGACCTCGACGGCCGCGAACCCGACCCCGCGGGCGTCGGCCGCGAACTCGTCGGGGTCGAATCCGCCCAAGACGGACTTGATCGGCTCGGCGTCGCGGAACGTCTGCGCGCTGATCCCGAACTCGCCCTCGACGGCGTCGTCGGTATGCAGCACGCTCTGGATCTCGCGTTCGACGATGTCGCTGTAGGCGCCGCCGCGCAGCTCGAGCCCGTTCATCGCCGCCCAAAACAGCTTGTTGGGCTCGAGGTCGACGTAGAACAGGCCGCCCGGACGCAGCACCCGCCGGACTTCGCGCAGGATCTCGACGTGATCGGTCACGTGATGCATGAACGCGTACGACGACGCCATGTCGAACGTCGCGTCGTCGAACGGCAGCGCCTCGGCTCGTGCTTCGTGCACGCGAACGTGTCCGCCGGTCAGGTCGACGCGCTCGAGCATCGCCGGCGTCACGTCGACGCCGTCGATGCGTTCGAAAAGATCGCGGGCGAGGTCGATCACGAAACCCGTGCCGCAGCCGACGTCGAGCAGCCGCCCGCCACCGGCTCGTGCCGCGAGCGCCGCGAGCACGCCGCGCACGGTGGCGCGGTTCTCCGGACGAAAGTGCGGCTCGTTCGACTGGTAGGTCGAAGCCATGCGCGTGTGCACTTCGATGTTGGCGCGAATGACATCGTCGCGCGTCACGGTGGCTGCGGACATGTGATCCTCCGGTGATAGCGGGGCGGGAAGGGAGCGTGCCGGACGGGAAGCGCGCGGCGATGGTGCTTCGCGGTCGCCGGATCGGTTTGCGTGCGGTCGAGTCGGACGTCGAGCGCGAGATCTGGCGCGGCTGGATCAACCGGCCCGACGTGATGGAAGGGATGGATCGCGCGGTCGTCGCGAGCGCTGCCGAGCACCGGCGCTACGTCGACGAAGCCGTCGCGGCGAGCCTCGCCGTGTTCTACGGGATCGAGCCGTTGGAGCAACCGCAGCTCGTCGGCATCGTCTGGCTGTGGGACGTCGATCGCCTCGGGGGCCGAGCCGAGGTGCGCATCGTCATCGGAGCCCCGGCGGCGCGCGGCCGCGGCTACGGCACCGACGCCCTCGACGTCGTCGCGGCGGATGCGTTCGGGCGCCTGGGCCTGCGCGAGCTCTACGCCTACGTTCATGCCGGCAACGAAGCCTCGCGACGCGCCTTCGAACGCGCCGGCTTTGCGCTCGAAGCGACGCTGCAGCGCGAAGCGCGCCGCGACGGCCGCGAGGTCGACGTCCACCGGCTGTCCCGTTTCAAACACTAAACCGCAACGCGCTTTCCCAAAACCTCGCCGACCGCGGCCGCGACGGCGTCGAGCTCGGCCGCGCCGAGGTCGTAGTGCATCGGCAACCGGATCAGCCGGGCGCTGAGGTCGTCGGTCACCGGCAACTCGCCGCGATGCGTGCGCCCGTAGCGCAGCCCCGCCGGTGCCGAATGCAGCGGCACGTAGTGGAACAGGGCGTGCACGCCCAGCGCGCGCAGCCGTTCGAGGACGGCCTGGCGTTCGCGCGCGCTGGGGACGAGCAGATAGTACAGGTGGCCGTTGTGCGTCACGTGGTCGGGGATCGTCGGGCGTTGCACGACCCCGGCGCGCTCGAGGGCTTCGAAGCGCTCGTGGTAGCCTTCCCAGATCAGCAGGCGCCGCAGCAGCAGCTCGTGCGCGTGCTGGAGCTGGCCCCACAGGAACGCTGCGACGATCTCGCTGGGCAGAAACGACGAGCCGACGTCGACCCAGCGGTACTTGTCGACGCGCCCGCGCAGGAAGTTCGTGCGATTGGTGCCCTTTTCGCGCAGGATCTCGGCCCGTTCGGCGTACGGACCGTCGGCGCGCACCAGCAGTGCGCCGCCTTCGCCGGAGATGACGTTCTTGGTTTCGTGAAAGCTCAGCGCGCCGAGGTCGCCGATCGTGCCCAGCGGTTTGCCGCGGTAGGTCGCACCCAGCGCCTGGGCGGCGTCTTCGACCAGCAACAGGTCGTGCCGGCGCGCGATCGAGCCCAACACGTCCATCTCGCAGGCGACGCCGGCGTAGTGCACCGCGGCGATCGCGCGGGTGCGGCGCGTGACCGCGTCGGCAACCTGCTTCTCGTCGAGGTTGAGCGTGTCGGGCCGGATGTCGACGAACACCGGAACGGCCCCGCGCAGCACGAACGCGTTGGCGGTCGACACGAAGGTGTAGGACGGCATGATGACTTCGTCACCGGGTCCGACCTCGCCCAGCAGTGCCGCCATCTCGAGCGCCGCGGTGCACGAGTGGGTGAGCAGGGCGCGCGCCGCGTGCGTCTCACGCTCGAGCCATTCCTGCGCCAGCCTGGTGAAGCGGCCGTCGCCGGACAAGTGCGCCGCCGCGATCGCCTCGGTGATGTAGCGCAGCTCGTCACCGGTCTCGTGCGGCTTGTTGAACGCGATCACGCGATGAGCGCCTCCGCGGTGCGCAGCGCCCGGATGTTGTCGATGGTGGCCGGACCCAGGGCGAAGAGCGTGTCGACGATCGAGACCGCCGCTTCGTACGGCGGGCGGGTTTGGGCGTACGCCGGATAGGCGTAGCACGCATACTCCAGCGCGATCCCCGCGCGGGCGAAGCGCTCGGGCTCGATGTACGCGTGCGCGGCCGGGCCGCTGATGTAACGCGTCGCCCCGATCCGGTCCAGGACGTCGAGCAGGCGGTCATTCTTGGAGCCGTGCAGCGGGAGCTCTGATGCGCGCACGAAGCGCGTGGTCGATCCCAGCTCGCGCGCGATCGCGACGGTCAGCTCGATCGTGAGATCGGCCAGCAACGCATGGCGCTTGGCCAAGATCGCGGCCACGAGCGGCGCATAGCGCGCGTAGAACGGTTGCTTGTGGTAGGCGTGGCGCAGCGTCTCGCAGTGCGCGCGCACCCAGTCGCGGCGGTGGTCGATCGCGATAGCGTTGATCGGCGTACCGTCGGCGACCGCCCCTGCGGCATGCACCGGGACGGTGATCCAGCTCAGCCCCCCGGCGCCCTTGATCCGGTTGCGGTTGCGCCAGCCGTGCTTGTCGTACTGGACGTCGTCGTAGAAGACGAAGACGTCGGCCCGGTCGACCAAATCGAAGTAGCCCCGCCACGGAAGGTAGGAGGGTTGGAGTACGACGGCCGTCAGACCGGGCGGCCCGAGGGTCGAGCCCATGTCTCCGTTATCGGCACCTTCCGGCCGATGCTTTTGCTATGACGTCTACGATCGAAACCGGCGAAACCGGACGGCTGGACGCAGCCGGCGCGCGCGCGCGCATGGAGGCGATCGTGGCCCGGCTGATCACCCGGGCCGTCGGCGACTACGGGATGTCCCCGGCGACCGCACCGATCCGGGCCGCTTCGATCCTCTCCCTCGACGACCAGGACTTTCGCTTCGAGCTCATCGACCGGCTCACCGGGGGCTTGCTCGCCCAGCCGCGCCGGCTGCTGGAGATCGGCTGCGGTAGCGCGCCGTTTCTCTACAGCGCGCTGCGGCGCGGCCACGACGCCGTCGGGATCGACGTCGACTACGAGCGCATCAGCATCGCCGAACTCAAGATCGACGCCTTCGGGCTGCCCGAGAGCTTCCGCGGAACCGCGCGGCGCGGCGACGCGACCGCCCTGGAGTTCGATTCCGACAGCTTCGACCTGATCACCAGCTGGGCGGTCATCGAGCACATCCCGGACCTCGAGGCGGCCCTGTTCGAGAGCGTGCGGGTCCTGCGGCCGGGCGGCTTCATCGTCTTCACCGCGCCCGACTATCGTGGCGGCTACGAAGCCCACTACGAGCTGCCCTGGCCGCCGATGGCGCCGCGCGGGGTCTGCGAGCGCTGGCTCATGGCGATGGACCGGCCGCCCGGCGGGTTGGGCACGTTTTTCCCGATCAGCCTGCCGCGGGTCGGCGCGGCCCTGGAGAGCCTGGGCTGCGAGCTGCTCGCCGCGGAGCTGACGGTCCCCCTGAGCCACGAGCCTTCCCGGCTGCTCGACGTCCGCGACCAGGCGGCCCTCGAGCGGACCGCCGCGACCATCAAGGCGATGGCCGCCGCGGGGACGCTGCCGCTGTGCCTGCGCGGCACCACGGTCTTCCACGTAGCAGCCCGCAAGTTGTAGCCCGGCGGGCGGCCTGCTATAGTAGGGCGGTTGCCCCGGGGAGACCCGAGGGCGTCCGGGCACCCGTGCCCGCTCACTTCACCGGCCCGGAGGGCCGGGGTGCATGCGTCCGAGAGCGGCGCCACGGACGGCGGCGCGGACCCAGAGAGGCTCGATTCACCATGGCATCAGCGGTTACGATGCGCGCTCTTCTCGAGGCGGGGGTCCATTTCGGGCACCAGACCCGTCGCTGGAATCCCAAGATGAAGCCGTACATCTTCCAAGAGCGCAACGGCATCTACATCATCGACCTGTCCAAGACGCTGGCGATGCTCAACGACGTGTTCGACGCCGTCAAAGAGATGTCGCGTCAGGGTCGCGTGATTTTGTTCGTCGGCACCAAGAAGCAGGCGCAGGACGTGGTCCGCGAAGAGGCCGAGCGCGCCGGCACGTTTTTCGTCAACCAGCGCTGGCTGGGCGGAACGCTGACCAACTTCGCGACGATTCAGAAGCGCATCTCGCGGCTGCGCGAGCTTGAAGGGATGCGCCAGCAAGGCACCTTCGATCTGCTCCCCAAGAAAGAGGTCGCGCGGCTCACCGACGAGCTGGAGAAGCTCGAGAAGTTTCTCGGCGGCATCAAGGACATGCACCGCTTGCCCGACGCGATGTTCATCGTCGATCCGAAGAAGGAACGCATCGCGGTCGCCGAGGCACAGAAGCTCAAGATCCCGATCATCGCGGTGATCGACACCAACTGCGATCCCGACGAGATCGACTACGCGATCCCGGGCAACGACGACGCGATTCGCAGCGTGCGCCTGATGGTCAGCACCATCGCCAACGCGATCGTCGAGGGCAAGACCGAGACGGAGTCCGCGTACGACGCGGCCGACTACGAACAGCAGTACGCCGAGGTCGCGCCAGATCCCGCGCCGGCCGGCGTCTGAAGCGGAGCGACACGTGGACGTGGCCTACAAACCGAGCGCCGAAGAGATCAAAGCCCTGCGCGACGAGAGCGGCGCGGGGATCTCGGACGTGCGCAACGCGCTGCTGTGGGCGCAGGGCGACAAAGAAAAAGCCAAGGCGCGTCTGGCCGAGCTCGGACAGTCCAAGGCCGACAAGAAATCCGCCGAACGGACCGCCAACGAAGGCCTGGTCGGCTCGTACATTCACGCGGGCGGGAAGATCGGCGTGCTCGTCGAGATCAACTGCGAAACCGATTTCGTCGCGCGCAACAACCGCTTTCGCGAGCTCGTGCGCGACATCGCGATGCACGTGGCGGCGATGTCGCCGCAATACCTCGATCGCGAGTCCGTCCCCGCCGACGTCCTCGCCGGCGTGAAGAGCGAGCTCGAGAAAACGGTGCCGCCCGGCAAGCCGCCCGACGTCGTCGAGAAGATCCTCTCCGGCAAGCTCAACAAGTGGTACGAAGAGCACACGCTCACCGAGCAGCCGTTCGTCAAAGACGACGCGCAAACGGTCGGCGAGCTGGTGAAAAGCGTCTCCGGCGTGCTGGGCGAGAAGATCGCCGTCCGCCGTTACGCCAAGTTCGCCCTAGGCGAAGACTAGGCCGGAACCGCCAGCATGCCCGCTTTCCAACGAGTCTTGTTGAAACTGTCGGGTGAGGCGTTTGCCGGGCGGGGTGGGAACGTCGACGTCGACACCACCACCGCGATGGCGCGCGAGATCGCGCAAGTTCAGGCCGACGGCGTCTCGACCGCCGTGGTGGTCGGCGGCGGCAACATCTGGCGCGGCAAGATCCACGAGGCGGCCGGGATGGATCGCGCTACCGCCGACTACATGGGGATGCTCGCGACGGTCATCAACGCGCTGGCGCTGCAGGACTCGCTCGAACGCATCGGGATGCCGTCGCGCGTGCAGACGGCGATCTCGATGAACGCGATCGCCGAGCCCTACATCCGGCGCCGCGCGATTCGGCATCTCGAGAAGGGGCGCGTGGTGATTTTCGCGGCCGGCACCGGTAACCCGTACTTCACCACCGACACCACCGCCGCGCTGCGGGCCATCGAGGTCGGAGCGCAGGCGATCCTCAAGGCTACCAAGGTCGACGGCGTCTACAGCGCCGACCCGTTCAAGGACCCCTCGGCGACGCGCTTCAAGCAGCTCGACTACCTGCGGGTGCTCGAGCTGGGCCTCGAGGTGATGGACTCGACCGCGCTCACCCTGTGCATGGACAACGACCTGCCGATCATCGTGTTCGACATGAACGTCCCCGGCAACATCCGCCGGGTCGTGATGGGCGAGGCGATCGGGACGACCGTTTCACGGAGTGCCGCGGGAGTCCGCGGCGAAGAGGTCGGCCATGCTTGATGACGTCTACCGCGACACCGAATCGAAGATGGGCAAGGCCCTCGAGGCGACCCGCAGCGACTTCGCGTCGATCCGGACCGGGCGTGCCTCGCCGCAGCTCCTCGACCGCCTGCACGTCGAAGCCTACGGTTCGCAGGTCCCGCTCAAGCAGGTCGCCAGCGTCAACTCCCCCGACGGCCGCTCGCTGCTGGTCACCGCGTTCGACAAGAGCGTGGTGCCGGCGATTCGCAAGGCCATCGAGACCAGCGACCTCGGGCTCAACCCCAACGTCGACGGCGCCTCGATCCGGCTGTCGATCCCCCCGCTGACCGAAGAGCGCCGTAAAGACCTCGTCAAGCTCATCAAGAAGAAGTCCGAAGAGCACAAGGTCGCGGTCCGCAACCTCCGCCACAAGGCGATCGACGAGATCAAGCACCTCGGCAAGGACCATACGATCACCGACGACCAGATCAAGCGTGGCTCCGATCAGGTTCAGAAGATCACCGACAAGTACGTCAAGCAGATCGATGACCTGGTGCACAACAAAGAAAAAGAAATCATGGAGGTTTAAGGGCTCAAGCGGAGCCCTTAAACCTCGCCCTTCGGGCGAATCCCACGCGCCGGGTGGGTTGCGGTACGCCGGCATGAGCGGCGCCCGGCGGGCGCGGGACGCGGAGGATGGTCGCGCTATGCTGAACGTACGTCCGATGTTGGGAGCGGTGAACGCGGGGTGATCTCGGAAGACTTGGCCCTGCTTCCGTGGGTGGCGGCGCGGCGTGCGCTCAGCGACCGGCCGCTGCGCTTTCGCGTGCTGCTGCCACCCTACGCCGCACTGGGCATGGGCACGTTGCGGGCACTGCGCGTCACGGCCCTGACCGGCGAACACGACGGCGCATGGGAGCTGCTCGCCGGCTACGACGGGTACGAACGGATCCGGTGATCGGTTGATGGCGACCTTGCTGCGCCCACCCCGAGGCGTGACGCTCGACGCGACGCGGCTTCCGGGCCACGTCGCGATCATCATGGACGGCAACCGTCGTTGGGCGCGGGCCCGTCGGCTGCCGGCGATCGAGGGGCACCGGCGCGGGATCGTCGCGCTGCGCGAGATCACGCGCGCGTGCAGCGATTGGGGGATCCCGATGCTGACCGTCTACGGATTCTCCACCGAGAACTGGAAGCGCGACAAGACCGAGATCTCGTTGCTGCTCGACCTGTGCGTGTACTTCGCCCAGAACGAGCTGGCCGAGCTCGATCGCAACAACGTGCGGGTCAATGTGATCGGCCGCTTCGAGCAGCTCCCAGCCGCTTCGAAGGACGCGCTCGACCGCCTCGTCGCCAAGACGGCGCACAATTGCGGCCTGGTTCTCAACCTGGCCGTAAACTACAGCGCGCGCAGCGAGCTGCGCGACGCGGTCGCGCGGATGATGCGCGACGTACGTGCCGGGACGCTCGCGCCCGAAGCGATCGAGGAGGAGACGCTGGCGGCGTATCTCAGCACCGCCGGGATGCCCGATCCGGACGTGCTGATCCGTCCGGGCGGCGAGTCGCGCCTCTCCAACTTCCTGCTCTACCAGGTCGCCTATGCGGAGCTGGTGCTGCGCGAGACGTTCTGGCCGGACTTCTCGCGCGATGCGTTCGCCGATGCGATCGCCGAGTACCAAGCACGGCCGGCGCGGTTCGTGGACGCATGACGGAGTCACTACCGTGACCACCGGCGCGGCGACGGCAAGCCCCGCCGCTACGGCGAAAGCGCCGCGGCCTGGCGCCGGCGTGAGCACCCGCCGCATCGTCATCGGACTCGTCATCGCCGCGGTCGGCTTTTCGGCGGTCATCTGGCCGCCCGCGTTCTCGATCCTCGTCTTGCTCGTCGCGACGGGCTGCCTGTACGAGTTCGCCGGGCTCTCGGCGCGCAAGGGACCGGCGCTCGAAGTCGGCGTCGCGATGGCAGCGGTTTGGGCCTACGTCATCCTGACGCACTTCGGCTTGATCCATCGCTACGAGTCGATTCTGCTGGCGGCGACGGTGGTCGTGGCGCTGGCGACGGCGACGTTCACCGCCGACTCGGGCTACTTCGCGCGCAGCGGATACACGCTGTTGGGCGTGCTCTACATCGGCAAGCTGCTGACGTACTTCATCGCGATTCGCTCGCTGCACGACGGCTTGACCTGGACCGTCTGGATCCTGTTCATCGTCGCCTTCACCGACATCTTTGCGATGCTGGTCGGCAGCGCGGTCGGAAAGCACCAGCTGACGCGGCTTTCGCCCCGCAAGACCGTCGAGGGTGCGCTGGGCGGTTTCGCCGCCGCGCTGTGCGCGGGCGCCGCGATCGCGCTCGTTCCGTGGGCCCACGTCGCTTGGTGGCAGGGTCTCGTCGTCGCGGCGATCACCTCGATCGCGGCGCAGGCCGGCGATCTCGTCGAGAGCGCGCTCAAGCGCGACGCCAAGGTGAAGGATGCGGGCTCGCTGATCTCGGGTCACGGCGGCGTGTTGGACCGGTTCGACTCGTACATCTTCGCCGGCGTCGCGTTCTACTTCGCGCTGTACCTGATCGGCGTGATCTCCGAGAACAAGCTGACGTCGTGAAGGCGGCTTCGCACGTCCCCGCGGGGAGGCGCAACGTCGCCATCCTGGGTTCGACCGGGAGCATCGGCCGCCAAGCGCTCGACGTGATCGCGCGTCATCCCGAGCGGTTCGAGGTCGTCGGCCTCGCCGCCGGACGCAACGTCGAGCTCCTCGCCGAGCAAGTCGCGCGCTTTGCGCCGGCGATCGTCTCGGCCGGTTCCGCCGAGGCTGCCACCGAGCTGACCGTCCGGCTCGATGCGCTCGGCGTGCGCGTCCACGGAACGATCTTCGGCAAGGCGCGCGACGTCGAGCTGGTCGCGCACGGACCCAAGGGGCTCGAAGCCGTCGCCTGCGAGAGCGGCGCCGATGTGGTGTTGGCCGCGACCGACGGCGCCGTCGCGTTCGATGCGGTCTTCGCCGCCGTCGAACGCGGCATCGACGTCGCCGTCGCCAACAAGGAGCTCATCGTCGCCGCCGGCGAGCTGCTCGTCGCGCAGGCCCGGCGCAGCGGCTCGCAGCTGCTGCCGGTCGACAGCGAGCATTCGGCGATCTTTCAGTGCCTGCAGGGTGCGCCGCGAAAGCGAATCGCGTCGATCGTGCTCACCGCGTCGGGCGGGCCGTTTCGCGACCGCACCGCGGCGGAGATCGCCGACGCGACGCTCGAGGACGCGCTGGCGCACCCGACTTGGCAAATGGGCGTGAAGAACACCATCGACTCGGCGACCCTCATGAACAAGGGCCTCGAGGTGATCGAGGCGTGCAAGTGGTTCGGCCTGGCCGGCGACCAGGTCCACGTGGTGGTCCATCGCACGTCGGTCGCCCACGGCTTCGTCGTCTTCACCGACGGCAACGTGCTGGGTCAGCTGGCCGCGCCCGACATGCGCCTGCCGATCGGCTACGCCCTCGCGTACCCGGACCGCCTTGACGACCGGCGCCCCGCCGACGACCCGATCGAGGCCCTCGGCGGCGAGCGCGGGGCCGCCTCGACGTCGCTGACCTTCGAACGCCCGGACCCCGAGCGCTTCCCGTGCCTGCGGCTCGCCTACGCGGCCCTGGCCCGCGGCGGCACGGCGCCGGCCGTCCTCTCGGCCGCCAACGAGATCGCGGTGGCCGCCTTCGTCGACGGCCGCATCCGTTTCGGGGACATCCCCGTTTGCATCGAAACCGCGCTGGACGGGGTCAGTAGTGGTACTTTGAGCCTCGACGCGGTGCGTCAGGCCGACCGCTCGGCCCGAGACGCGGCTCGAGCTTTTGTCGTTGAACGAGCAACAGCCGGCCCTGCACGGAGCACATGAGCGCGCTACAAATCCTCATCTTCCTCGCCACGCTCTCGATCCTGGTGGTGCTCCACGAGTACGGCCACTTCTTGGTCGCCCGGCGAGCAGGCGTGCGGGTGACCGACTTTGCCGTCGGCTTCGGCCCGACACTGCTGAAGTGGACGTCGCCCCGCAGCGGGACCAACTATCGGGTCAACGCCCTGCCGCTGGGCGGCTACTGTCAGATGAAGGGCGAGGACGGGCAGTCCACCGAGTCCCAGCAACAACGGCAGTTTCGCAGCGCCGAGACCTACGACCATGACAACTTTCAGGCCAAGACGCCGTTGACGCGCCTGGCGATCGTGGCCGCCGGACCGATCGCCAACTTCATCGTCGCGCTGGTGCTGCTCTTCGTCGGCGCGCTCACGTTCGGGATCCCCGGCCGCGGCTCGACGACCACGATCTTGGGGCTGGTCCAGGACTACCCGGCGATGCGAGCCGGGATGCGCTCGGGCGACCGTATCGTTTCGATCGACGGCCAGCCGATGCAGAACGGTGACGCGATGGTCGCGATGATCAACGGCTCGCTGGGCCGCCCGCTCGTCGTCGTCTACGAGCGCAACGGGGAGCGCCATGCGGTCAAGGTGACCCCGCGCCCCGGCCCCGACGGGAAGAAGATCGGTCACTTGGGGTTCACGCCGCTGCCGCTGAGCCAGCGCGTCGGTTTGGCCGACGCCTGGAGCTCGAGCTGGGGTTATTTCAGCACCGTCGTGATGGGGACGATGGGCGCGCTGGGCGGGCTCATCACGCATCCCGCGGTCGTCGCCGGCCAGCTGCAAGGGCCGATCGGGATGGCCCGCGCTTCGGCGCAAGCGCAGTCGTTCGGGCCCTACATCTTCATCTCGTTCGTCGCGATCATCTCGATCTCGCTGGGCATCTTCAACCTGCTGCCGATCCCGGCGCTCGACGGCGGCCGCGCCGTGTTCATCCTGGTCGAGATGTTGCGCGGGCGCCCCATCGACCCCGAGAAAGAAGCGCTCGTGCACGTCGGCGGGTTCGCGGTGCTGATCGCGATGATTCTGGCGATCTCGTTCCACGACGCCTCGGCCGCGATGGCCGGTCGCTCGGCATTCTGAACATGCTTCGCCTCCGCCGGCGTACGAAAGCCGTGTTGCTCGAGAATAAGTCGAGCTGGTCCAAGGATGCCAAGAAGGCGTGGATCGGCGGCGATCATCCCATCGTCGTCCAGTCGATGACCACCACCGACACGGCCGACGTCGACAAGACGCTCGAGCAAGTCTACGGGCTGGCGATGGCCGGCTGCGAGGTCGTGCGCGTAACCTGCCAAGACGCGCGCGACGCCGCCGGTTTGCCGGCGATCGTGGCGCGCTCCCCGGTCCCGATCGTCGCGGACGTCCATTTCGACCACCGCATGGCACTGGCGGCGATCGATGCCGGGGTCGCCAAGCTGCGGCTCAACCCGGGCAACATCACCGATCCGGTCAAGACGCGCGAAGTCGTCAAGCTCGCGGTCGAGCGCGGCACGCCGATCCGCATCGGGGTCAACATGGGTTCGCTGGCGCGCGACCTCGAGGAGAAGCTCGGCCACACGCCCGAGGCCTTGGCCGCTTCGGCGCTTCGCCACGTCGAGATCCTCGAAGATCTGGGCCACACCGACATCGTGATCTCGGTCAAAGCGCACGACGCCGTGACCACGATCTACTCCTATCGCTTGCTCGCCAAGCAGCTCGACGAGCGCGGTACCCCCTACCCGCTCCACCTCGGCGTCACCGAGGCGGGCCTGCCCCTGGACGGGACGATCAAGTCCTCGATCGGTCTGGGCGTGCTGCTGTTCGAGGGGATCGGCGACACGCTGCGGGTCTCGCTCGCGGCCGACCCGGTCGAGGAGGTCCCGGTCGCCTGGGGGATTCTCAAGGCGCTCGGGCTGCGCGAGAAGGGGTTCGACATCACGGCCTGCCCATCGTGCGGCCGGGCCGAGATCGAAGTGGTAGCACTCGCTCGCCAGGTCGAGGCGATAGCCAAAGAGTACACGGCGCCGGTCAAAGTCGCTGTTATGGGCTGTGTCGTCAATGGGCCAGGCGAGTCTAAGATGGCCGATGTAGGTATAGCAGGGGGTAAAGGAAAGGGCGCGATCTATCGCAAGGGCGAGTTGGTCGGGACCTTTCCGGAAGCCGACCTGCTCAACCGCCTGCGGCTCGAGATCGAGAAGGTCATCGAGGAGCAGTACCCGGACTATCGACATGAGATCAATCGTGAGCCGACAGCTGTCTGAGTTCGTCCCGAGCGGACGACTGATCGCCGCCACCACCGCGACCGCCCTGGTCGCGTCGCTGGCGTTCGTGCTGTCGACCCCCGCGACGATCATCGTAGACGGCCAGCGAGTCGCCGCCGACGTGGCGCCGGTGACGACCGCCGACGGCGGCACCTACCTGCCGCTGCGCGCGATGGCCGAGGCCGCCGGCGCACAGACCGCATACGACCACGCCACCGGCGAGATCGTCGTGCGCCGCGGGACCGACGTCCTGGCCTTGCGGCCCGGGACGACCGCGGCGCGCTCCAACGGCCACCGCATCACGCTTGCCCACGCGCCGTTCACGGTGCACGGCCGGATCATGGTCGCCGGCGCGACGCTCGCCGCCGCGTTCGGCTCGACGGTCCGGTACGATGCGAAGCACGGCCGCGTCATCGTCCGTACGCCGGGCGTCGTGGTCGCGGGAGCGGCCGACGACCAGCCCTAAGGGCCGCGCTTCGTGAGCCGGCACGTTCCGTTGGTGTTGGCGTGCGTGCTCATCGCGGCGGTGTTCGCGTTGGAGTCGCCGTTCTTGCTCTGGGGAGTACGCCTGCCGGCGCCGTCGCTGGGCTCGCCGCTGCTGTCCGTAGCAGTGCTGCTGATCGTGGTGCAGGGGCGCGGGGACACGGCGGAACGGCGGCGCTGGTTTCGGGTGGCCTTGACGATCCTCGGTTCGTACCTGACGTTCGCGTTCGTCGTCGCGGCGCGGGTTCCCAATGGTTGGAACTCGCTGCCGGAGGCCACCGGCAGCCTCGTCACCGTCGTCATCGCTGTGGTCGCGATCGTCGTGTTTGTCGCGCGCACCCGACCTGCAAAGCCCGAAGATCCCAACCGCACGCTGATCCAGACCTGGCGGGCGCGCTTCCGCTAGCTCGCCCGGTGTGGGCTGGGCATGTCGGGGTACGAGCCCCGTAACGTCGGAGGGCACGACGATGGAGTTTGGCAAGGTCACGCGGCGCCGCTTCTTGTGGCGGTCGGCGCTTCCCACGATCGCGGTGGTGGGGCTGGATCCGCGGCTCAGCGTCGCGGCGCAAGCCGTCGCGTCGATCTCGGTGGTGCGAGCGCAGGGTCCCGAACCGATCCCGGTGACGCTCAACGTCAACGGGAAACCGCACGCGCTCCAACTCGAACCGCGCGTGACCTTGCTCGATGCGCTGCGCGAGCGGCTCGGGCTGACGGGGACGAAGAAGGGCTGCGACCAGGGGACCTGCGGCGCGTGCACCGTGTTGGCGGACGGACGGCGCGTGAACGCGTGTCTCACGCTGGCGGTGATGGCGCAAGGCAAGTCGATCACGACCATCGAGGGTCTCGCTTCGGGCGACCAGTTGCATCCGCTGCAGGCGGCCTTCATTGAGCACGACGGTTTCCAGTGCGGCTACTGCACGCCCGGGCAGATCATGTCCGGCGTCGCGCTGCTGTCCGAAAAGCGGCCCACCGATGAAACCTCGGTGCGCGAGTGGATGAGCGGCAACATCTGCCGCTGCGGCGCCTATCCCAACATCGTCGCTGCGATCCGGGCGACCGCTGGGCGGTCGGCATGAACGCGTTTCGCTACGCGCAGGCCCATGACGTCGCGTCCGCGTTGGCGTCGGTTGCCGGCGATCCGGGCGCGACCTACATCGCCGGCGGCACCAACGTGATCGACCTGATGAAGGAAAACGTCGAGCGGCCCGCGCTGCTCGTCGACATAACGGGCTTGCCGCTGCGCGGCATCGAGCCGACCGCGCACGGCGTGCGGGTGGGGGCGCTCGCGGTGATGAGCGACGTCGCCGACCACCCGGCGGTCGCGCGCGATTTCCCGGCCGTCGCGCAGGCGCTGCTGCTCAGCGCATCGCCGCAGCTGCGCAACATGGCGACGATCGGCGGGAATCTGATGCAGCGCACGCGCTGCGCGTATTTCCGCGACGCCTCGCAGCCCTGCAACAAACGCGCGGCCGGCAGCGGCTGCGGCGCGCTCGGGGGAGTCAACCGGCGCCACGCGGTGATCGGCGGTAGCGAGCAGTGCATCTGCACCCACGCCTCGGACTTGGCCGTCGCGCTGCTCGCCGTCGACGCGGTCGTACATGTGCGCGGCCGCGCCGGAGAGCGCTCGATCCCGATCGAGCACTTCCACGTGCTTCCGGGGACGACGCCGCAGCGCGAGACGGTGCTCGAGCGCGGCGAGCTGATCACCGCCGTCGAGCTGCCCGCCGCCGCCGCGGCGCGGAACTCGTATTACCTCAAGGTGCGCGACCGCGCCTCGTACGAGTTCGCGCTCGTCTCGGTCGCAGCGGCACTCGACGTCTCCGCCGGCGGGCGCATTCGCGCCGCCCGCGTCGCGCTGGGCGGCGTCGCGCCGATCCCCTGGCGCGCCCACGCCGCCGAAGCCGCACTGGTCGGCAAGCCTGCGAACGCGCAGACCTTCGCCGCGGCGGCGGCCGCCGCGACCCGCGGGATGCGCAGCTACGGGCAGAACGGTTTCAAGATCGCGCTGACCCAGCGCGCCGTCGCACGCGCCCTGGCCCACGCCGGCGGTGCGGCGTGAACCCGCTCGTCGGGGCGCCGGTCGACCGCGTTGACGGCCGCCTCAAGGTCACCGGCGCCGCCACCTACTCCGCCGAGGTCGCGTTGCCCAATCTGGCCTACGGCGTCATGGTGCTGAGCTCAACGGCGAGCGGAAGCGTCGCTGCCATCGACGTCGCCGCGGCCCGCCGCGCGCCCGGCGTCATCGACGTGATGACGTCGCGCAACGCGCCGCGAGTCGATGCCAAGAGCAAAGGCGCCGGCGACCGCACCCTCATGGTGTTGCAGGACGACGTCGTGTACTACGATCGTCAGCCTATCGCGGTGGTCATCGCCGACACCTTCGAGCACGCGACCGACGCCGCGTCGCTGGTGCGCGCCCGCTACGCGAAGGCAGCCGCGATCACGCGCTTCGACGATGCCGCGGAGTACAAACCGGGAGCCGGCGGCCGCGACCCCGACCTCCGCAAAGGCGATGCGTCCGCCGCGCTCGCGCAGGCCGCCGTAAAAGTGGACCACACCTATGTGGTTCCGGTTGAACACCACAACCCGATGGAACCGCACGCGACGGTCGCGCAGTGGGATGGCGACCGGCTCACGGTGTACGAGGCGACGCAGGGCGTCGTGAGCGCGCGGCGCAAGCTCGCGCAAGTCTTCGGCCTGCCGCCGACGGGCGTGCGCGTCGTGGCGAAGTTCATCGGCGGCGGATTCGGCGGTAAGGGCACGCTGTGGTCGCATGCCGTCCTGGCGGCGATGTCGGCGAAGTTGGTCGGCCGCCCGGTGAAGATCGCGCTGACGCGGCCGCAGATGTTCGGCTCGGTCGGTTTCCGGCCGCGCACGGTTCAGCGCGTCGCGCTGGGAGCGGCCGCCGACGGCCGCCTCACCAGCCTCGTGCACGAGACGAGCGCGCAGACGTCGGTCTTCGACGAGTTCATGGCGGGGACGGGCGCGCTGTCGGCGGTGCTTTACGGCACACCCAATTTGACGATCACGCACCGCCTGCGCCGGGTGAATTCCGCCACGCCGACCTTTATGCGCGCGCCGGGTGAGTCGTGCGGCTCGTTCGCCCTGGAATCGGCGATGGACGAGCTCGCCTACGCCGTGGGCGTCGATCCGATCGAGTTGCGGTTGCGCAACGACACCGACGTCGACGCCCAAGGGCTGCCGTTCTCGAGCCGCGCGCTGCGACAGTGCTTGGAGCAGGGCGCCGAGCGCTTCGGCTGGAGCCGTCGCGATCCGCGCCCGCGCTCGATGCGCGACGGCCGCATGCTGGTGGGGATGGGCGTCGCTGCGGCAACCTACCCGACCCACCGCAGCCCGGCCAGCGCCCTGGTGCAGGTTCGCGCCGACGGCAGCGCGACCGTGCGGAGCGCCGGCGTCGACATCGGGACGGGCGCCTATACGGTGTTCACTCAGGTCGCGGCGGAGGCGCTCGGACTACCGGTTGCGCGCGTGCGCATGGAGCTCGGCGACAGCGCCTTTCCGAACGCGCCCAACGCCGGCGGGTCGACGCTCACGGCCAGCGCCGGCTCGGCGATCAAGCTCGCCGCGCTCGACGCGCGCGCGAAGCTGCTGGCGCTGGCCGGAAACGATCCGGCCGCGCTTGCCGGCGGTGCCGACGCGATCGCCGCACTGCTGCGGCGCGCCGGGCTCGCCACGCTCGAAGGGCACAGCGACGCCAAGCCGGGCGACGAGCAGCAGAAGTACGCGATGCATTCCTTCGGCGCGCAGTTCGCGGAGGTGCGCGTCGATCCGGATCTCGGGACGGTTCGCGTGGCTCGGTTCGTGAATGCCTTCGGCGCCGGCCGCATCCTCAACGAGAAGACGGCCAAGAGCCAGTTCCTGGGCGGAGCCGTCTGGGGGATCGGGATGGCGCTGCTCGAGGACACGCGCTACGACGAGCGGACCGGCCGCATCATGAACGCCAACCTGGCCGAGTATCTGGTGCCGGTGAATGCCGACGTTCCGGCGGTCGAATCGATCATCGTCCCCGAGGACGATCCGCACGTCAACGAGATCGGGGTCAAGGGGATCGGGGAGATCGGGATCGTCGGCGCGGCGGCTGCGATCGCCAACGCCGTATATCACGCGACTGGGACGCGCGTTCGTGAGCTGCCGATCACCCCGGAGAAGCTGCTGGGCTGAGCACCAAGACACCGTCGCGCAGCATCGGCACGACGTCGAGCGTGTCGAGCGCGGCGCAACGGGTGACGTCGGGAGCGAAGCCTTTCTGCGCGAGGGACTGCGCGTGGTCGGCGCTGGCGATCGCGTCGGCGAGCCGGCCCGCGACGGAGCGGTAGAGCAACGCCGCGGCGCGCGCACCGTCGCGCAGCTCGACGCGATTGACCAGCGTAAGCAGCGCGTCGACGAGCGCTCCGGCGCCGATCGCGTCCTCGAGCGCGAAGGCGTTCGCCTCTCCGGCGCAGACGATCACGATGTCGCCGTCGGCGTGCGCCAATACGTCGGCCGCGGCGGTGCGGTTGACCAGCGCGACGGTGCAGACCGAAGCGGCGCCGGCCACGGCGTGCAGCGCCCGCGTCCCGTTGCTGGTCGTCATCACCAACGTTTTGCCGGCCACGACGGACGGACCGAACGACGCCGGCGAGTTGTCGAGGTCGAAGCCCTCGATGCGCTGCGCGTCGCGCTCACCGCAGAAGAGCACGCGCTCGCGCCCGAGGCGGTGGCCGACGGCGATCGCGTCGGCCGGGTCGGCCACCGGGATGACGCCGGCTGCGCCGTTGGCCAGCGCCGTGGCGATCGTCGTCGATGCGCGCAGTACGTCGACCACGGCGACGTGCGCGCCGCGCATCACGTCGGCGGACCACGGCGGCCCGAGCAAGACTTCGACGCAACGGCTCACGTGCGGCGTTACTCCGCACGCGGCCGTTGCGCCTTGTCGCCCAGGGCGTGGCGTCCCCCGACGACTACTTGGTGAAGTCGACCACGAAAGCGTATTTGCCGGCGACGTGCGTGCAGTCGCGCGACTCGGCGCTGTAACGCGAGAGCCGGGCGGCGCGCAGGGCGGCCTGGTCGATCCAACGGTTCCCGCTGGATTCGAGGACCGCCGTTTCGGTCAGCGCGCCCGAAGCGTTCAACGCGATGCGTACCGAGGTGATGCCGGTGACGTTTTGACCGGCGGCGATCTCCGGGAGGTCGGCCAGCGCAGCGGAGCTGATGGCGGCCGGGGCGGCGGCGCAGTTTATGGAGGTGGCGGCCGACGAATGCGCCAGCGGCACGAGGCGAACGGTGGCGGCGCCGGCCGCGGTCGAGAGTGTGAGCGCGAGCGTTCCGGCGATACCTGCGATGCGAAGCGAGGTGGTCACGGTATTCTCCTGGCGATGTGGAGGTGGTTGCCGGAAGAACACGGCCGCGGCGCGAGCGTTGCATCGGTGGCTGCACGGCAAAAGGAAAGGGACCCGGCGTGGCGCCGAGTCCCTGTTCGAACGGTCGCGAAACGCCTTAGCGAATCGGCGTCGGATCGAGGCAGCAGCCCGAGATTTCGAGCGTCGCCGAAACGACCGCGGTGTCGTCTTCCGCGGCGAAGCTCACTTTGCCGCTGGCGATGAGGCTCGCTGGAACGACGTAGTTGAAGGTCGCCATTTGTCCCAATATCACGGCGCCGGGGAAGATCCGACCGCCCGAAGCGCCGGTCAGGAGTCCGCTCCCGGACCACACGCCGCCGTCGTCGTTCGCCGAAGTGGACGAGTTCGGGGGGCCGGCTTGCAGCGCCCGGTACACGACGGTCAGCTTACCGTCCTTGAACTGGCAGCACTTGGAGTTCGAGGTCTTGAAGTGGAACGAGTCGCGGAACCACTGATTGATCGACGTTTGATTGTACGTGCCGCCCGGCAACGAACCGAAGTCGGCGGGATCCGGCTGGCCCGCAGTATGCACTCCCTGTCCGCCGTGCGTGAGCTTGAGGCTGATCGGCTGCGGGCACGGCACCGCGGGACCAGGCAGCGCGATCGCCTGGCCGGCGACGCTTCTGGGTTCGATTTGGGCGACGGTGGGAGCCGGAGCCAACGCGAGGATCGACAGCGCCGCGAGAGCAGCGAAGACGGCGCGAGACGAATTGATGAAGTTCATGAGTTGGGTCACTTTCGTTGAAGGTGTGTGATTGTGGCGAGCGATCGCCGTTGTCCGATCGTAGCGGCGTCGCTTTCACGCCGCTTTCACGCCGTCAGGCGACGTACGAGCCCAGCGGGAACGACGGCGCGAGCCCGAGGTCTTCGGTCAGCGCGCGCGTGTAGTCCCGATACTCGCGAATCGCTGAGGCGCGGTCGCCCAGCGCGACGTGGGCGCGGATCGCGAGCTCGCGTGCGCCCTCGTCGCACGCATCGAGATCGATCGTCACCCGGACGAGGGCCAGGGCGAGATCGGGCTGGCGCTGCGCGAGGGCATGCTTTGCGAGGCGGTTCGTGACGTCACGCGCAGCGGTGTGTATGCGGCGCGCGAGGGCGCCGACGAATTCCGGATCCGCAGCGCCGTTGACGCAGTCGCAGCATACGCGCCGCGCGACGGGGAGCCAGCGCGCCGCGGCCGTCAGGTCGGGCGCGCGCTCGGTACGCAATCGCGCCGCGAGCGCTTCGATCTCCCAGAGGTCGAGGACGATCGGGCCGCCGAGGCGATACCCGTCCGCCGACGCGACGACCGTGTCTTCTCCGAGGCGCTTGCGCAGCCGGTGCAGCGCGATGTTGAGCAAGTTGCGCGCTCGGGCGGGAGCGTCGTCGGGCCAGAGCAGCGCTTCGAGGCGCTCGCGCGGCACGGGATGCCGGCAGCGCGCCAGGGCGCATACCAGGAGCCGCTGCGCGGGACACAGCGCGATCTCGGCGCCGTTCACCAGCGCTCGACCCGTCAGGACCTCGACTTGGACTGTGTTCACGGTCGCCTCCGGATCGCCGCGAAAGCGGCGTGTGGTTGGATGAGGCGAGCGTAGAGGCCACGGCGCGGCGGGGATATTCGTGCCGCTACCCGACTTGTGTACCTAGACGAAGGCGACCCGAGCAGGAGTCCTCCTCTTTCGCGTGGTCCAGAACGCTTGGTGGTCACGACCCCGCTGTACTGCCGCCGCTTCATCGGCCGCGACCGCGAACTGGGCGCGTTGACGGCGCTGGCGCGCCGGGCTGCCCAGGGTGAGACGTCGTTCGCGTTTCTGGCGGGCGACGCCGGGACCGGGAAGACGCGCTTGATCGAGGAGCTGCGCCGGCATCTGCCGCGCGGGATGCGCGGCGTGCACGGGATGTGCATGGAGTATGCGCCGTCGCCGATGGGTTCGGTGCTCGACATCGTCGCGGCGCTCGACGCGGCGCGCGCTACGCCGGCCGGCGAGGTCCGGATCGCACCGCCGACGGGCGACGATCCGGTCGACAAGCGCCGGCTCTTCGAGCATGTCGCCGCAGCGCTGCGGAGCGCCGGCTCGGCGCAGCCGTTCGCGATGATCGTCGACGATGCCCAGTGGGCCGATAGCGCGACGCTCGAGATGCTGCAGTTCTTGATCGCAACGCTGCACGGCGCACGCGTCCTCATCGTCGTCGCCTACCGCACCGGCGAGCTCGCCGAGACGCATCCGCTGCTCGCGCTGATCGCCCGCGCTACGCGGTCGCGCCACGTCGCGCATATCGAGCTCGAGCCGCTCAGCCCCGCGCACATCCACGAGCTGATCGACGCGACGTTGCCCAAAGGGCTGTTCCTGCCGCCCGAAGCGGTGCGTGAGGTGCGCGAGCGAAGCGAGGGCAATCCGCTCTTCGCCGAAGAGTTCCTCAAGACGATGGCCGACGGCATGCGCGTCGGCGCGACACACACCACGTTGCCGGCATCACTGCGCGGGCTGCTGCTCGACCGGCTGGGGCGGATCGCGGCCGACGATCTCCGGCTGTTGGAGATCGCCGCATTGATCGGCCGCCGCTTCTCGGCGGCGTTCCTGGCCCGCATCGCGGGCCGCGAGGTGAGCTCGCTCGACGCGTTTTTGCGCCTCGCGCTCGACGAACACTTCCTCATCGAGGACGTGGAGGAGCCGGGCTGGTTCAGGTTCCGGCACGCCCTGACGCGTGACACGATCCTGTCCCGCGTCCTCGCATTGCATGCGCGCGCACTGCACGTCAGCATTGCGCAAGCGATCGAGCGGGAACCCATCACCGACGCGCGCATCCCGGAGTTGGCGGAGCACTACTGGCACGCGGCGGCGTTCGGCGAATGCGCGGGCTACGCCGAGCGGGCCGGCGATCTGGCAAAGGCCCGTCACGCGTATGCCGAGGCGGCCGAACTCTACGAACGCGCGCTGGCGTGTGGTGTCGCCGACGAATCCGGTTTGGTCGCGCTCCACGAAAAAGCGGCCTTGGCGTACAAGTCGTTGGGCAGCCCGGTCAAGGTGCTGGAGCACCTCGATGTCGCGGTCGCCCACTACAGAGCTGGGGGCAATACCGAAAAGCTGGTCGAGGTCGACCTCGATCTGGCTCTGGCGTACCGGCGCACGGCGCAGACGGAGCGCGCGTTCGCGGCGTTGCGCCAAGCCGCGGAGCTGAGCAAAGCCGCCGGCAACGAGCGGCTCGTGCTCAAGAGCGCGGTCCAGCTTGCCCAGCTGCACGCGCTGGCCGAAGAATGGGCCCAGGTCGAGGCCTACGTCGGTGACGCCGAACCGCGCCTGGCCTGGGGCGACGCGCTGGACCGGGTGCGGTTCTACGTTGCCCGCGCGACGCTGCGCCTGGCGCGCCACGACCTCATCCGGTGGCGCGACGATTTCGAGCTGGCCGCCTCGACCGCGCGGTCGCACGGCGATCCGGCGCTGATCGCCTTCGCGCTGACGAACTTCGGCATCGGCGCGCGCAAGTTCGGGCAGCTCGGCATTGCGGCGACGTCCTTTAGCGAAGCCGCCGAAGCCGGCCGGTCGGACGGTCCGCTCTACCTGACGACGTTCGCGCGACTCGGGCACATCAACGTTCTGTACCTGGCCGGTGATCTGACCGGATCGCGCAGCGAGATGCTCGACGTGCTCGCCGAGCCCCACGAGTCGATGACGCTGCGGATCCTGGTCGCTCAGTTCGGCGTTGCTCTTTCGATCGCGCTGCGCGACGAGACGCTGTTCGGGCGCTGCTATTCACCCGAAACGCTGGAAGCCGCTTTTTCGACCAATGAAGCGATCCAATATGCCCCGCTCGCTGCGGCCGTGGCCGAGCACCACCTCGCCGGCGGCGACGAGAGCGCGGCGGTGGCGCTGCTGGGACGAATGCTGGCAGCGCTGCCCGACGGATGGGACGACTGCGAGGTGCTGTTGCCGGTCGCCGTGTGCTGCTCGCAGGCCGAGGTCGAACGGGCGCGTGCGCGCTTGGACGCAGTCCGGACGACCAATCCGTTCGTGCAGGCGTGCCGAGAGCTGTTCGAGGCGTATGCCGCGGCGCGGTTCCGCAACCGCGATGCCAAGCTGCGCCGTGCAAAGGCGGCTGCGTCGCTGTTGCACGGGCTCGGCATGCCGCTGCTCGAAGCGGAAGCCTACGAGTTGGCGGAGCAGCCGGCGCGATCGGTCGCCCTGCGCGAAACGATCGGCGCGCTGCGGCTGGCCCGCCGCTTGGGGCCGCAATCGCCGCGGCGCGCGCCGGCGACGCAGTTGACCGCTCGCGAACGAGAGGTCGTCGAGCTCGCGCTGGCCAGTCTGTCGAACAGCGCGATCGCCGACGAGCTCTCGCTCAGCGAGCGAACCGTGGAGGCCCACCTGGCCGCCGCGTACCGGAAGCTCGGCATCCGGTCGCGCGGCGAGCTATTCAGTGTCCTTTCGCGACGGTCTTGATCACGACCACGCCGGGAACACCATTAGGATCGCTGATCGAGACCACACCCGAGGTGACCGAGACCGTGATCCAGGGAGCGCCGTTGCGCTTTATGAGGTAGTTGGGCTTGGTGCTCGGATCGACGACGTACTTGTACTGTTTCCCATGGGTACCGGGAACTGTCGTCGCCAGGTGGATCGGCTTGTGGTCGGCGCCCATCATGCCGTCGCTGGGCGGGACGACGATCGCATCACAGCACGCGATGACGACGACAGACCCCGCGACGATGAAGCCGATTGCGAGGCCGAGGATCGAGAGGGCTCTTGGGATGCGAGCCCACCGACGTAGGGTCCTCAAGAATCGATAAGCCACGATTCCGTCCTTTCAAGACGATGCTCGAAACCGTTCGGGACGGGGGCGTTCGCCAGGTCGACTCCCAGACCTTTACCACTGAGCAATCGCTTGCGATGGAGTTCGGGTCAACGATTCTGCAGGTCGATCTCGACGCGCGCTTCGAGCGGCTCTCCCGCCAGGAATCGTTTGAGGTTGCGCTCGACCACGGCGAGGATGCGGCGCGGCGCGACGTCGCCGCCGTACCCGGCGACGTGCGGCGTGACCAGCGCGTTGGGGAGCGTCCACAACGAGTCGCCGGGCGGCAGCGGCTCGGGCTCGGTGACGTCGATCCCCGCGCCGCCGATTCGGGCCGCAGCGAGCGCGTCGCGCAAGGCGGCATGGTCGACGACCGGACCGCGCGCGACGTTGACCAGGATCGCGTGCGCGGGCATTGCGGCGAGCGCGCGGGCATCGATGAGGTGGCGCGTCGCCGCGTTGAGCGGGACGGCGAGCACGACCGCATCGCTGCGCGCGAGCACCTCGAGAAGCCGATCGCTCGGCACGCTCTCGTCGGCGAGCGGATCGGGGCGTCCGCTGCGGCTCACCGCGATGATCCGCGCGCCGAACCCACGCAAGCGCACCGCGACTTCGCGCCCGATGTTGCCGAAGCCGACCACCGCGACCGTCGCGCCGTGCAGCGTCCCGATGTTGCGGCCGTCGGACTGGTCCCAGGCCCCGTGCGCGGCCCGCGCGATCGCGCCGGGGAGCCGGCGGACGAGCGCGAGCAGCAGCGCCAGGGCGTGCTCGGCGACGGTCGGCGCGTACGCGTCGCCGGCGTTGGTCACCACTACCTCGCATGGAGCGCCGTGCTCCTCGACGGTATCGTAGCCCATCGTGGGCAACTGCAGCCAGCGCAGCCGTGCCGCGTGGCGCCGCAGCCCGGCCGCGACCTCCGCGTCGTAGAACGAAGGCCAGATCCACAGCGCATCGGCGTCGCCCAGCTCGGCGTCGACTCCGGACGCCTGGGTGAACGTCGCCGTCTCGACGCCGTAGCCGCGGGCCAGCGCCTCGAACTGCGGCGCCAGAACGGGGGTTGCGATGACGATCCGCATGCGCCGCTCTAGCTCAACGTCGGGACGTTCGGCACGTCGGCTTCGCTCATGGGCTGCCGGAAGCCGTACGCGAAGTAAAAGATCAGCCCGACCAGCAGCCAGCCGCCGAACCACGCGAACGTGATTAACCCCAGGCCGAGGCCGGCAAGCAACGCCGTGATGACGATGCCGAGCGGTGCGGTGACCCAGACGAACGGGGTACGAAACGCGCGTGGTAAGTCCGGCCGCGCGACGCGCAGTACCATCACGCCTAGCGACACGGCGATGAACGCGCTCATCGTACCGATGTTCACCAGCGACAGCAGAATGTCGAGCGGGACGATCAGGGTGAACGCGGCCACGATGACGCCGGTGATCGCCGACATCTTGGCGGGCGTGCGGAACCGCGGGTGGATCGACGCGACGGCCGGCGGCAGCATGCGGTCGCGCGCCATGGCGAAGAAGATCCGCGACTGCCCGAGCAGGGAGATCAACGCGACCGACGACGTTCCGGCCAGGACGCCGATGCGGATCACCCACTCGGCCCAGGGCTGGTGGAGCGGGGCGAGGGCCGACTGCAGCGGCGTGTCGATGTTCACCTGTTGCCACGGAACGGCCCCGACGAGGACGATCGCGACCGCGCAGTACAGGACCGTGCCGATGAGCAGCGAGCCGATCACGCCGACGGGGATGTCGCGCGGCGGGTTCGTGCACTCCTCAGCAGTCGTCGTCGCGGCGTCGAAACCGATGTAGACGAAAAATACGAGCGCGGCGGCGCCGAAGATTCCCGTCGGGATCCCATCCTTGTCCCACGGCCCGATCCAGCCGACCGGATTGAAGTGCGCGAGGTTCTCAGGGTGAAAGAGCGCCGCGCCGGCGACGATGAACACCAGCAGCGCCGCGACTTTGATCACCACGAGCACATTGTTCGCGCGCGCCGTCTCCTTGATGCCGATGATGATGAGCATCGTCAGCACGAGCACGAACACGCTGCCGATCAGATCGATCGACGAATGGCCCCAGTCGACTTGCCACCACAGTCCCGCCGGATGGGCAAGCACGGCCTTTCCCAATACCGGCGGAAGGTGCCAGCCCCCCAACGCGCGCAGCGCTTCCTGCAACGACTGCGAGAACTGTTGGGCGACCGGAGCGGCCGAGATCGCGTATTCCAGGATCAGGTTCCAGCCGATGATCCAGCCGACGACTTGGCCCAGCGTGGCGTACGCAAAGGTGTATGCGCTTCCCGCATTGGGGATGACCGCGCCCAGCTCGGCGTAGCACAGTGCCGCCAACAGCGAGGCGAGTCCCGCCAGGACGAACGCGACCAGGACGGCGGGGCCTGCTTTGTGCACGCCCGTGCCGATCGTGGCGAAGATCCCGCCGCCGATCATCGTCCCGAGGCCGATTGCGATGAGGTCGCGCCCGCGCAGCACGCGCTTGAGCGCGTGGTGCTCTTCGCGCCCTCGCATTGCCTCGACGGAGGTCTTCCGGAACAGGCGCGCGACGAAACCCTGGCTCATTGCGAGGGGGTTGCGACGGACGGTGAAGCGATTCATCCCGGGCGGATATGCGCGCCTCGCCAAGCGGATCGTCTACGAAAACGCCTGGCTGCGCTTCGAGGCGCACGACATCGTGCATCCCACCGGCACGCCCGGCGTCCACGGGGTCGTGGTGACGCCGCGGGCGAGCGCCGTCGTGCTCGTGGACGGCGACGTGGTGCTGCTGGCCCGTCAGCCGCGCTTCGCCGTCGACCGCGCGGTGCTCGAGACGATCAAGGGCGGCCGCCACGCCGGAGAGGACGGCTTGGCGTGCGCGCAGCGCGAGTCGCGCGAGGAAGCCGGCGTCGTCGCCGCGCGCTGGTTCCCGCTGGGTGTCGCGTACGAGATTCCCTCGATCGTGCAGGAGCCGGTCGAGCTCTATCTCGGCGTCGGACTCACGCCCGCGCCGCTCGCGCCGGAGGAGGTCGAACGCATCGAGGTGGTGCGCATGGGCTTTGACGACGCGCTCGACGCCTGCGTCGACGGCCGCATCGACGACGCCGTCACCGCGCTCGCCCTCCTGCGCGCGCGGCACGCCCTCAGCGCAGGGTCTTGTTGAAGAAGTCGATGGTGCGTTGCCAGGCGAGCTTTGCCGCCGCGGCGTCGTAACGCGGGGTCGTGTCGTTGTTGAAACCATGCTCGACGCCCGGGTAGGTGTACTCCTGATACTTCACGCCGGCGGCCTTGAGCGCGGCTTCGTACGCCGGCCAGCCGGCGTTGATGCGTTCGTCGTTGCCCGCGTAGTGGATCTGCAGGGGCGCCTTGATCTTGGCCGCCTCTGCGGCGGCCGGTTGGGCGCCGTAGAAGGGCACCGCCGCCGCCAAATCGGGGATGCGTGTCGCCAAAAAATTGGCGACCCCGCCGCCGTAGCAAAAGCCCACCACACCGACCTTGCCGTTCCCCTCGGGAAGCCTCTTGAGATAGTCCGCGGCGGCCAGGAAATCGTTGCGCGTCTTCGCTTGGTCGAGCTTGCCGAAGAGGTCGCGGGCTTTGTCCTCGTCGCCGGGATACCCGCCCAGCGGGAACAGCGCGTCGGGCGCGAGGGCGATGAAGTTGTCCACCGCAAGCCGCCGCGCGATATCTTCGATGTGGGGGTTGAGGCCGCGGTTCTCGTGCACCACCAGGACCGTCGGCAGCTTGCCCGCGGCCTTGGCCGGCGTCGCGAGATATGCGCGCACTCTTCCGTAGCCCTGCGGTGAGGGAAACTCGACGAACCGCGTCTTGATGCGCGCGTCGGTGGCCGGAACTTGCTGCGCCTCTGCAAACTTCGGCGAGAGCGCTTCGAGGAGCGCCTCGGCGGTCAGGCCCGCAACGGCATAGCGAGCCGCCGCCTTGAGAAATTCCGGTCGCGGGATCGCGCCGTGCACGTATTTGTCAAAGAGCTTGAGAATTTCGGGATGAAAATCGCTGGCCGTCTGGCGTGGCATGAGAGGCCTTTCGCTACGGGTGGTAACGGTGGGTGGTCAGGTCGACGGGGCGGGCGGCTGCGTCCGTGCGTTCCAGAGGTGTTCGGGCTGCTCGAGCGCGTGGTTGATCCAGCGCGACCAGACGAACAGCGCGTCGGAGAGGCGGTTGACGTAGCGCACGGCGTCGGGCGTGATCGGTTCGCTCTCGGCGAGCGCGATCAGCAGCCGCTCGGCACGGCGGCAGACGGTGCGCGCTTGGTGCAGGAACGCGCCGGGATACGAGCCGCCCGGAAGGATGAAGTTGGCCAACGGCTCGAGGTCCTGCTGCGCACGGTCGATCGCGCGCTCCAACGCGGTCGCGTCGCCGGCGCTCACCAGCGGCATCCCCTCCCAGCGGTCCTTGGGCAGCGTCGCGAGGTCGCTGCCCAGGTTGAAGAGCGCGTCTTGCGTCCACGCCAGCCACTCGTCGAGCTCGCGCGCGGTGTCGTGCGCGCGGCCGATGTCCTGGACGGGGCGCGTGCGCAGCACGTCGGTGAGCGCGGTGCGGGCCAGCCCGATCACCGACGACAGCTCGTCGACGGTCCCGTATGCTTCGATTCGCAGCGCGTTCTTTTTGATGCGCTGACCTCCCACGAGCCCGGTCGTGCCGTCATCGCCGGTGCGGGTATAGATGCGCGTCAGCTTCGGCATGCCGAGGCCTTCGGCAGAGTCACCTGGTTCGCCTGACTCTGTCGCGCAGGGGCTACTTCGTCGATGGCGACCCTTTTACGCCCTGGCATTGAAGGCACCGGGACGCCGCTTGCGTGGCCAGGCCCGCCTCCTGAAGCGACCGTCGGCGCGGAATCAGGTCTGGACGCTGCGCGCGTAAGCGCCTCGGCTAGGCCGCCATCGAACTTCGCGCGGCGATAGTCGATCGCGCGGAGTATCGATTTTACCAGTGTGTCTCGCGAAGTGTCCAAGTAGCGAGCGCCGCGGAAATCAGTCGCTGTGTCCATGATTGCTCCGGCAAAGTTCGCTTTTTCGACTAGGGTACCGCTGAAGACGGCGCCGCGCAGGCATGCTCCAGAAAAGTCTACGGAGTTCAACTTTGCGTTCGTAAAATCGCTCCCCGAGAGATCGGCATTGCGGAAGTAACTGGACTCTAGCGTTGCGTTCG
Source organism: Vulcanimicrobiota bacterium (assembly GCA_003140215.1). Taxonomy (GTDB): domain Bacteria; phylum Vulcanimicrobiota; class Vulcanimicrobiia; order Vulcanimicrobiales; family Vulcanimicrobiaceae; genus Vulcanimicrobium; species Vulcanimicrobium beijerinckii. The sequence goes on from PLJL01000004.1 coordinate 1,966,098, forward strand.
TGAAATCGTCCCCCGCGAGATCGGCATTGCGGAAGTCACTGGAGTCTAGCCTTGCATTTCTAAACTTACCATTCGAAAAATTGCTATCGCGGAAATCGCTCTGTAGCGCGGTGAAGCCAATGAACGTCGACGTATTAGCAGATGCGCGCCGAAAACTGGCCTGGATAAACTTCCTTCCGTCGAAACGTGAATAGTCGACGGCAGCGTCGTCAAATACCGTACGACCATCCTCGCGGAAGGGACTGAACGAACCGAGGGTCGGATCGTCGCGCTTCCGGGTAACCCGAAAGTCGCTGAACGGGAGGTTGCTTTTCCCGGAGAAGTCCGCCTCGCTCAACGCAGCATTGAGAAAAGATGTGACGGTGGGTGCCGGAAGGTTGTCGATGTCGATCGTCGGTTCATCGCGCTCATCAATCGTCACGGCGTGGCGGAAATCGGCACCGCTCAAGTCCGCTGCGTCAAATACGGCTCGCCGAAGGTTCGCGGATGTGAACTTCGCTTGGCGCAGAGAAGCGCCCACCAGACGGAGGTGATCGAGGAATGCTCCGCTGACGTCGACTCCGTCGAGCGGGACGCCGTTTTGCGCGAGCGCCTCCAACGCCTCGACGCGTCCAGCCGAGCCGCGCTGACCATGGGACGCATTGATCAGTTGCCAGGCGGCATAGTCGACCTGGCGGGTTCGTTCGGGTGCGGACAGGACGTACGTAAGGGCGGTCAAAACGGCGGTTACGAGGGCAACGATCTTCCCCAGGTTTTCCGCGATTTTGGAGCCAGAGCGCAAACTCGGCGCTTTCGATAGCGCGCCAAGTGCATTGGAGATGCGACGCCAACCTCCGGATCCGGCGGCGGACCCGTGCGTGTGTTGCCCCAACGTCAGCCCTCCCGTAGCGACGCGACAAGACGAGCGATTGCATTTTCCTGCTTGCGTGAGGTCGGCCTCCCGGCCGCCCGAGACAGGACGGCAGCGGACCTGCGCGAACCCCGGCCGGTTGGTCATGGAACGCATCCCGTCCAAGAGCGCCGATCTTTCGGAGTGGTATCAGGCCGTCTGCTATCAGGCGGAGCTGGTGTCGCAGGCGCCCGTGCGCGGTTGCTTGGTCCTGCGGCCCTACGGGATGGGCCTGTGGGAGCGCCTCCAGTCCGAACTGGACCGGCGTTTCAAAGAGACCGGACACGAGAACGCCTACTTTCCGCTGCTGATCCCTGAATCGCTGTTCGCGAAGGAAGCCGAGCACGTCGAGGGTTTCGCGCCGGAGGTAGCCTGGGTCACCGAGGGCGGAACCGAAAAGCTGGCCGAGCGCCTGGCGATCCGGCCCACCTCGGAAGTCATCGTCGGCGTCATGTACGCGGAGTGGATTCAGTCGTACCGCGATTTGCCGGTGCTGATCAATCAATGGGTCAACGTCATGCGTTGGGAGAAGCGCACGCGCCCGTTCTTGCGGACCGCTGAGTTCTTGTGGCAAGAAGGCCATACCGCGCACGCGACCGAGGCCGAGGCCGCCGAAGAGGTCGCGCGCATGCTCGAGGTCTACCGCGAAGTCGCCGAGGACATCTGCGGCGTCCCCGTCTACACCGGAGAGAAGTCGCAGTCCGAGCGGTTTGCCGGCGCCGAGCACACGTATTCGATCGAGGGGCTGATGCCCGACGGCCGCGCGCTGCAGTCGGCCACGTCGCACGAGCTGGGCCAGAACTTCGCGCGCACCTACGACATCACGTACGCCGCCGAGGACCAGACGCTGCAGCACTGCTGGACGACGTCGTGGGGGATGTCGTGGCGGATGCTCGGGGCCCTCATCATGACCCACGGCGACGACCGCGGACTGCGCATCCCGCCCAAGATGGCGCCGACCGAGGTGGTCATCGTTCCGATCCCGCGCGGCGACACCAGCGCGCTCGACGCCGCAGTGCGCGAGCTGTACGCACGCTGCAAGGCCGCGGGGCTGCGGGTGAAGCTCGACGACCGCGCCGGCCAGTCGCCGGGCTACAAGTTCAACGAGTGGGACCTGCGGGGCGTGCCGATTCGGCTGGAGATCGGCAACCGCGATCTCGAAGCGGGCGTCGCCACGCTGGTGCGCCGCGATAAGGCGGTCAAAGAAGACGGGCAGAAACAGCAAGTGCCGCTGGCGGAGGTCGTCGAGTTCATCCCCGCCGTGCTCGAGCAGATCCAGCACAGCTTATTCGCCCAAGCCAAGACGTTCTTGCAGGACCACACGCTCGCGACGCTCGACCGCGCAGAGTTTCTGCGCCTGCTCAAGGGGCGCGCCGGAATGGTCGACGTCCCGTGGTGCGGGCTCCCCGAATGCGAGGCCGCCGTCAAGGATGCGACGGGCGCCACGACCCGTAACCTGCGCCGGCCCGCGCGCGCGGAGCGCTGCGTGCCGTGCGGCGAACCCGCGCGGTGGCAAGCCTATTTCGCGCAGAGCTACTAGTCCGCTCTTCGCCGCCGCGCTGCTCGCGTTAGCGTGCTGGTTGCCGGTGGGCGCGGCGCCGTCGAGTGACGACGCTCGGGTCGTCGGCCGCAGCTCCGGAACCGACGTGGCGACGGCGCGCCGGATCGCCGCTGCGCTGCTGGGCCGGCCGCTGGCCGCCCAGCTGTTGCGCGTGCGATGCGAGCGGGTCGGCGCACACGTCGACTGCGGGTTGGTCGTGTCCGGGTCGAAGTTCCACCGCCCGCTCGACCTGCGCGCGTGGAACGAGGAGATCGCGAGCCTGATCGACGGGGCGTACGCCGCCGCACCGGACGTCGACGAGGTCGATTGCTGGGCGGTCGTGCCGCTCGATGCCGGCAAGGGTGCGATCGTGAGCGGCGACTTGGCCCAGCCGACCTCGGCGACCGTCTTCTCGATCACCGTCCCGCGCAGTGCTCGCCGGAGCGTGCGCAGCCGCCTGACGGGAGGGTCGGGGATTTTCTGGGACCCGGCCTTCCGGGGATCGCTGTCGAAGGGCAGTCGCGGATGATCCGCAGCTCGACCCTCCCTAACGGCCTCCTGGTCTTGACCGAGACCATGAACCACGTCCGGTCGGCGACGATCGGGTTGTGGTGCGACGTCGGTTCGGCGGTCGAGCCGGCGCCGCTGCGCGGCATCTCGCACCTCCTCGAGCACATGGTGTTCAAGGGGACGCCGCGCCGCTCGGCGCGGCAGATCGCCGAAGAGATGGACGCGGTGGGCGGCGAGCTCAACGCGATGACCGACAAGGAAACGACCTGTTTTTACGCCCACGTCGTCGACCGCCGGCTCCCGCTCGCGGTCGACATCCTGGCTGACATGCTGCAGCACGCGCGCTTCGCGGCCGACGATCTGGCCCGCGAGCAGCAGGTCGTCCTCGAAGAGATCAAGATGTACGACGACTCGCCGGGCGAGGTGGTGCACGATCGCTTCACGCGCACGTTGTGGCGCGGCGCGAACCTGGGCGATCCGACGATCGGCTTCGCCCACACCGTCGGCGCCATCACGCGTGACGACCTGCTGGCCTGGCGTGCCGCCCGCTATGCACCCTCGACGGTGTTCCTCACCGCGGCGGGCAACATCGATCACGCTGAAGTGGTGCGGCTGGCGACCGCCGCGCTGGGGTCCTTCGGCGGATACGCGCCGCCGCCGGCCCCGGAGCGCCCGCGCTTCACCGCGGCACTCGACGTGACGGTCGACGACACCGAGCAAGCCTACGTGCTGCTCGGCATGCCCGGGATGGGGCTGCGCGACGAGCGCCGCTACGCGTTCTCGGTGCTCGATGCGCTGCTGGGCGGCGGCATGTCGAGCCGGCTCTTCCAAAGCGTGCGTGAGGAGCGCGCGCTGGCCTACGAGATCTCGACCTTTCAGCAAGGCTATCGCGATGCCGGACTATTCGGCGTGAGCGCGGGCTGCACGCCCGAACGGGTCCAGGAATGCGTCGACGTCGTTGTCGACGAGATCGATCGCCTGCTCAACGACGGCGTGCGCGAGGACGAGGTCGCGCGGACGATCGAGCACCTCAAGGGGAACCTGACGCTGGCGCTCGAGAGCACCTACAACCGCATGTCGCGCTTGGCGCGCAACCACATCGTGCACGGGCGCCAGATTCCGACCGAAGAGGTCGAGGCCGCCTTCGACGCGGTCACGACCGCGGACGTCGATGCGCTCGCGCGCGAGCTGCTAGGGCCGGCGCAGCGCGGGCTGTGCGTGCTGGGGCCCGCGGAGGTCAGCGGGGTCACGCTGCGCGGCGCGGAGGCGGCGTGACCGGGGTCCTGGTCACGCAACTCGTCGTCGCATCCGGGCTTACGCTGGTGACCCAGGCGATCCAGATCGGCGCCTACGGCGCGCGCCTCGCCGGCGTGATCACCGGACGGATCGCGACGGCGATCTCGCTGTTTTCGCTCTTCGTCACGGCCAGCCGGCTCGCGAACCTCGTCGCGACGCCGGCGATGGGTGCGCTCGCCGACACGCCCGCGAACGCCGCGCAGGCGGCGCACACGGCCGTCATGCCGGCGCAGCTGCACATCTTCGACACGCAGATGCGGATCATCGTCGGTGCCGGATCGGTCGGGATCCTCGTCGGCGGGTTGCTCATGCCGGTGTTCATCGTGCTGTTCGTGCGCGGCGTGCGCGCGTTCGAGCGCCTGGGCTCGATCCCGAGCGCATTGGCGCGCCTGACCGACCCGCGCGTGCTGGGCGCCCTGGTCCGGGCCGCCCGCGTGCCGTCGGTGAGCGAGCTGCGCGCGCTGCCGTACGCGGCCATCCCGGGCAAGCTGATCGTCGGCAACACGGTCATCATGATGGTGTACTCGATCGGCGTCGTCGCTGCATACTACGCCAGCGTGCTCAACCTCGACGCGCGCGGGACCGCGATCGGCCTTTCCGGCTTGGTCAACGGTATCGGGACGGTCGCCTTCTCGCTGTTCGTCGATCCGACGTCGTCCTACATCGTCGACCAGACCGCGCGCGACGAGCGGCCGATCGATCACGTGCGCGCGATGATCGTCGCGCTGATCGCCTCGGCGTTCGTGGGGACGCTGCTCGCCCAACTGATCCTGTTCCCCGCCGCAGAATACATCGCCCTCGGAACCCACCTCTTTAAACGCTGATGAAACGCACGCTTCGACTTCTCGCCTTGCTGCTCGGCTGCGCCGCGCTGCCGCTCGGAACGACGGGGTGCGCCACCGGCGTGGCGCAGTGGATCGTCAAGGAGCGCAACAACCAGGGTGACGCCGCGTTGCAGCACGGAAATTATCCCGACGCCTCGGTCGCCTATCAGCTCGCCCTCAAGATCGACCCCACCAACGAGCACGCCATCACCGGGCTCACCAACGTGCAGATCCGGTTGGCCAAGACGTTCTTCGCCGCGGCGCGTTTCGACGAAGCGATCGACGCGTTGGCGGTCGCGGGGCGCATCAGCCCGGCCGACGACCGCGTGCAAAGCCTGCGCAACGAGATCGAACAAGCCCAGATCAAGCGCGACATCGTGGTCTCGAACTACCCGTCCTACAAGGTCACCGGCGTATCGATCCAACGCTCGTACGCGCAGCTCAAGACCCAGAATGCGGAGATCTTGGCGGCGCTCAAACGCTTCGACTACACCTACGATACGGCCGACCTCAGCGCGGCGATCCGGCAGAGTTACGCGCTCAACGAGGAGATCGCGCGCTTGACCAACCGGCTGCAGCAATACCGTCAGCTCGTCGAGTCGGGTGTCCCCGAGCACGGGGCCGAGAACCTCGCCCCGCCGGCCAGCCTGCTGCCGCTGCCATAGTGTGCGAAACCAGAAGTTCGCGCACTAGCGAATCACGCGCGCAGCGCCGCGAGCACGGTCGCGGCTAGGCGGAGCGGCGACGGCTTGGCGGTGTAGGCGAACAAGGCGCGCCCGACCGCGTCGGCGCGGCGATGGGTGACGAACCACGGCGGGGTGGGGAGCAGCGTGCGTTCGCCGTCGCCGAACGAGCGCGGGAACGGCGCGAACGGGGCGTACACGACCGTTTTCTGCGGCTGGTCGAAGAGGTAGGCGTTGTGGACGGTGCCGATCCCGCTGCCGACGTCGGCGAGCGTGTTGCCCGGATAGGCGCCCCAACTCGCGGTCGCCAGCGTGAAGCCGACGCCGGGCCAGGTGTTGATCGTTATGCAGCCGTAGCGCAACGCGGCAAGCGCGTCGTCGAAGTCCGCGCCGAGCTCCTTGATGGTGCGCGGATGGATCAGGATGGCCACCCCCAGCGTGCCGTGCAGGCGTTCGTTGCAGAAGGCGACCGCGTTGCGCAAGAACGTTCGCGCGTCGTCGCCCGGCAGCGCGGTTTGCCCGAGCACCGGCCCGAATGCTTCGCGGGAAAACAGCGGTTCGCTCGCGTCGCCGGCGTCCAGGCCGCCGACGAAGGTGCGATGGATGCCGTCCATCGGGACGCCGACCGGCTCGGCGGCGGGATGGTCGCTCGTCACGGCGCGCACCCGGCCCGCCGAGCCCGGATAGTACGACGGCCGCGCCGGCGAGTCGGCCATCGCCGCGCGAACCTTTTCGAGGAACCGCGGCGCCAGCTCCCACGAGCTCGCGGTCACGAGGATCTGCGCCGCGATGCAGTTCGCACCGGCGTTGTGGAGCTTCTGGGTCGCGACGTGCGCCGCTTGAAATACCAGGTCGGGCTCCGACCACGGGCCGGGGACCACGATCACCGGGGTGACGTTGCCCAGCTCGCTCGTCACCGGTTTGGCGACGACGGGCTGCCCGGTGTGCTTGCGCGCCGCGGCGTCGGGTCCGCTGCCGAAAACGATCGCGTCGTGGGTCTGCTCGCCGCCGGTAAGGTGGATCGCGTCGATCCCGGGATGCGCAGTCAGATACGCCCCGGTGTCGGCGCCCCCGCCTGCCAGACGCACGAACCCCTCGTCGATGAGGGTTGCGAAGATGCGCGCAAAGATCGGCAGCAGGTATGCGTTGACCGGGTTGAGCTTGAGCAGTGCGACGCTGCCGTGCGCGTAGAGTACCGAGAGGACGTCGAGCGGTGGAATGCTCGCGATGTTACCGGCTCCGAGCACCAGCGTGACGCGTCCCGCGGGTTGGGTGCGTTTGTAGAAGCTCGCGATGTGGTCGCGCAGCGTGGCGCGCGTCACCTCGGGCTGCATCCAAACCTCGGCGCGCAGACCGTTGAGCAGGATGCGGTCCGCAGTGTCGACGGGGAACACCTCGACGACGACTTGGCCAGCCTGTCCTGACGTGGTGTCACCTGCGGGTGAGCCCGTCGAAGGAGAGCGCGTCCGGATCGCGCGTTCGGGGATCGGCGGTGTCCCGTCGCGGGCGATGCCGCCCAGCGTCGACGCGAGGCGGTCGAGCGCGGTGAGCAGCGGCCAGGGCCCCGAAAGCCACTCCTCGCCGGCGAGCGCGGTCCCCGCGATCCCTTTGGCCTCCGCCGCGCAGGCGACCCAATCGCGCGCAACCTCGACGGTGCCCGCGCGCATCGCGCGGAGATGGCGTATCTTCCCGGCTAAGCCAAGCCGCGCCCACGCGTCTGCACACGCGCGCAGCGCTGCAACGTCACGGTCGAGCTCGGCTCGCGCCGGACCCGTCGGGAGGTCGAGCCGGATCACGCACCGGCCTTGCTTGCGCCGCATCAAAGCTCCTCGCGCGGAGGCGTCCGTACGTACGGCATCCAAGGGCCGCTGCGTAGTGTTCGGGCCACTCGCACTCGCTTTCGTGCTGGATACCGCAACGCCGGAAGCGCTGCAAACTCCGACGCCGTTCGACAAGGTGTGTGGGCGGGCGCCGTCGCGTATCGCCGACTTCAACGCCGCCGCGGCGACGTTCGACCTGCGCAAGATCGCCGCCGCCGCTCAGGGTGTCGTCAACGCCTATCACTACTGCGAGGTGGACGCGCGCGAAGCGCCGCAGTACGAGGAGCCGGGCATCAACTACCTCGTCGCGCGTCAAGCGCAATATCTGATCGTCGAGGGCCGCTGCTACGGCGCGCTGGGCGACGTACCAAACGCGCTGCGGGTGTTGCGCGAAAGCGACAAGCTGGCCGAGATCGTCGCGACCTGGCAACCCAGCTCGGTCACGCTGTCGGGCCGCAACCGCGATCTGCGGCCGTCGATGTATCGCCCGGCGGCGCTGGATATTCGAGCCGCTGCGAGCTACGAGATCCAAAAGGTTCTCACGCGCCGGCAGCCCGGCCGGCCTCCGGAGCTTCCGGCGATCCCGGAGCCGCCGCCGCCGTCCGCAGCTCCGCAAAGTTCAGTCACCCCCGCGGCGCCACGAGCCTGAACGCGCGCCTGGCGTTCAACGGCACGGATCGGCTGCGGTCTTCCAGTCGCGTCGCCAATGCGCGAACGCACCCGCCATCTCGCGGCGCCTGAACGCGCGCCAGCGTTCTTCGGCACCGGGCAGCACCAACGCGGGATCGGTGTGATACACCGGCCACTTCACCGCCGGGTCGAGCACGGGAAAGCGCGACAGCCAGCAGTAGAGCTCCAGGTTCGTCTGCTCGAGCCGCGCGTGCTCGACCGAGACGTAGTAGCGCGCGCCCTTACGGATCGCGCTCTGCTCGTTGAAGGGCGTCCACAGCTGCGGATCCTCTTCCCAGCCTTTGCGGCCGATGGTGTAGAGAATCGACGGGTCGTAGTGGCCCATCACGATGAGGACGCCCGGCGCCAGCGTCGCGTCGAGCTGCTTCGCGCGCAGGTAGTTGGCGTGGTTCCAAACGTAGTACGGCGCGATCTGCCGGTATCCGGTGAACGTCGCGCCGATCCAAACGGCGGCCGCGATCGCGGCGAGCGTCAGTTGCCGCTCGCGCACCGGGGATCGGTCGCCGCCGGTCGAGTCCTCGGAGCCCCAGCGGTCGAGCACGAACCCGCACAACCGCCCGATCAACAGCGCGGCCAGCGGCAGCAGAAGGTACAAGTAGTAGTCCACCCGCTCGACGGTGACCACGACGTAGGCGTAGAGCAGGCCGCCGCCGAGCCAGCCCCAGACCAGCGCGTCGCTGCGCGAGCGCACGCGGGCGAACGCGCCGAGGATGGCGAGCCCGAACCCGACCGGACCGGCCATCGTCGTCGCGAGCAGCTTGAGCGCGTGGCCGAAGCCGATCGCTTTGGCCGCAAAAGCGGCGGGCGACGTGAGCGCCGCCTGCAGCGACGGGATCACGTGCAACGTCGTGATCCCGCTGGCCCAATGCCACTCCGCGTGCGCCGAGACGAACCGGTCGTAGAGCACCAACGGCACGAGAGCGATCACCGCGAGAGCCCACAGCTGCGGCCGCGTCGCCGCGCCGCGCCACCCTAACCGCGCGACGGCGCAGGTCGCCAGCGGGATCGCGGCGACCACCGCAACCGGTTTGGCCAGAAACGCCAGCGGCAGCAACAGCGCAACGGGCCACCAGCGCCGCCACGAGCGCGCCTCGTCGTCGACGATCCAGCGCGCACCGGCGTACAACGCCGCGGTGGTGAAGAACACCATCGCCGTGTCGGGCATGAAGGTGTGGCTGTAGTACCACGCCCCCGGCAGGACCGCGAACGCCGCCGCTGCGGCGATGCCGGGCAACGCGCCGCGCCACAACCAGCGCCCGAAGACGCCGACGAGCGGGATCGTCGCAACGCCGAACGCCAGCGAGATCAAGCGGCCGAAAATCTCGTGCACGCCGAAGAGCTTGTACAGCGTCGCGGCCAGAAAGGGGACGATCTGGAGCTCCAGCTCGACGTAGTTGGGCGGCGGCCCGTCGTAGTCGGTCTGGGGGAACATGATGTTGTACTGCAGCTGCGCGAAGTTGCGCGCGATCGCCGCGGTATCGCCCTGGCGCCAGCCGGGATGATCGAAGATCGGATCGTGGATGCCCTTGAGCCGCAGGACCGTTCCGACGATCGCGAAGGCGAGCGTGGCCGGCCAGAACAGCCGTGCCGCCGTCACGCGACCGCCCGAAACGTCCAATACTTGTTGACGAAGAAGTTGACGAAGATCCCCGAGAGCGTCGCGACGAACCATGTCCGGTGGCCGTGGCCCAGCGCCGGCGCAACGAGGGCCGAGACCACCAGCCCGACGATGAGCGCGAGGACCGAGACGCTCAGAAACTGCAGCGCCTCCCGCCCCGCATGGCCGGTGCTGCGGAACGTCCAAATCCGGTTGAGGAAGTAGTTCGAGACCCCGCCGGCCAGGAAGGCGACGGAGTAGATCGCGTAGTACGGGCCCGCCGAACCGTGATTGGGCACGACGCGCTGCAGCAGCGTGAAGATCGCCAGGTTGACGAGAAAGCCCGAAGCGCCGACGATGCCGAACTTGATGAATTGGCGCACGCCGCGCCGTTGGCGCACGCGGGAGAAGAAGTTCGTGCTCGGTGCGCTCACGCCACCCAATACCAGTCCGCGAAGAGCACGGTGAACAGCCCCAAGAGCGGCAGGGAGAACGCGACGTAGGCGTTCTGGAACGTCGGGCGCGCTCCCCACAGACCGAACAGCGCGAACATCGGGAACAGCACCAACGCGAAGCGCGGCATGCTCATGAGACTCGACGTGCACATCGGGATGAGAACCGAGAGCGCCATGTAGACGACGTAGGAGAGGCGCAAGCGCCGCGCTCCGGCGATCAGTACCGCCAGCATGAGCACCGTGAACGCGAGCTCGATCGTCTCCGTCGCCACCGTCTGCGTCGAGTGCGCCGTGGCGATCTTGTGGATCGTGGCGGTCACCGAAACCCAGGGCGGCGCGAAGATGCGGCCCCAGTGCTCTTGCACGTGCGAGAATTTGAGCGGGTCGCCGTTGAGAACCCACAGATAGCCCATGTAGGTCGCCAGCCCCAGCGGCACCAGCGCCATGCCGGCCAGCGGCTTGACCACGTCGTCGAACCAGTAGCGCAGAAACTCGCGGCCGCCTTCCTTGGCGGCGACGACCCATTCGATGAACAACGGTGCCGCCAGCAGTACGCCCTCCGCGCGCGTCAGGGCGGCCAGGAAACCGAAGGCGCCGGCGGTGAGCCAGCGCCGCTCGCGAGCATAGTAGAACGACGCTACGGTCAGGAACAGGAACAGCGCCTCGCTGTAGACCGCCGAGAAAAAGATCGCGGCCGGAAAGATCGAGACGAAGAACGTGGCGCGCTGGGCGACATGGCGGTTGTACTGGTGCTCGACGAGCTTGTAGAGGTACAGCAGCGCGAGAAAGCTGGCGGCATTGGAGATCACCAGTCCAGCGATCAAGTTCGAGCCGGTGAAGCCGGCGACGATGCGGATCAGCAACGGGTACAGCGGGAAGAACGCAGCCTCGGTCCCGGAGTAGCCGTGCATGGCGATGCGCAAGTAGTGCTCGGCGTCCCAGCGGCCCCAGACCGCGAGCAGCGGGTTGTCCGATGCCGAGTAGTGGATCCCGGGGCGCTGCCCGATCACCATCGAGGCCAACTCGGCGATGGCGATGAGCGGCAGGCGGGTCATGAGGAAGGTGAGCGAGACGTCGCGCACCGTGCGGTTGAAGCGCGCGGCGACGACCAGCTTCGCCAGCACGAAGGCGCCCAACGCGAACGCCGCGGCGCGGCCGGTTCCGTGCGCGCCGGTCGGGGCGAGCAGCGTCCCCCACAGGAGCACCAGGCCGGACCACGAGATCGCGTCGTACTGCAGCGCGGTGATCTCGTCGACGCGGGCGCGGCGCGAGAAGTAGCGCGCGTAGGCAGCCCAGCCGCCGTAGACGCCGACCACCCCGGCGACGAGGGCGAGCCCGAAAGTGAAGTCGAGGAAGGCCGCGCCGTGGGGGGCGCGCAGCGCCAACGCGTACCACAGGAAGAACCCGGCGGTGAGCCCCGCGACGCCGACCGCGACGACCGCAGGATACCCGACGGCGCCGGCCAGCTCCGCGGGTTTCGAACGGGCGGCGGGCCCGGCGGTGGCGAGATTCACGGTCGGCCTCGTTCCGCGCGCACGGCCTCGGTCGCCTGCCGGAACCGTCCGCCGCGTTGAGCGTGTCCACAGACTCGGGACTTACGCCCGGCGGCCGGGACCGCCGGTGCAGACCCCGAGGAGCAGAGACCATTCCGAATCGATTCGATGTGATCGTCGTCGGTGCGGGCAGCGGCGGCTACGCCGCGGCTCGGACCGCCCGAGATCTGGGCGCCACCGTAGCGCTGGTCGATCACGGGCCGCTGGGCGGCCTGTGCATTCTGCGCGGTTGCATGCCGTCCAAGACCCTCTTGGCGACCGGCGACCGCCTGCACGACATCCGGGCCGCGGGGGAGTTGGCGATCGACGCCGGAACGGCTCGGCTCGACTACCGCGCGCTGGCCGAGCGCAAGCGAACGCTCGTGCAGGGGTGGGCCGACTATCGGATCGCCGGAATCGAGACCTTCCCGGTGTTTGCCGGCGCCGCACAGTTCGAGTCGCCCACGACGCTGCGGGTCGGTGACGACGTGCTCTACGCGCCGCGCTACATCATCGCCACCGGGAGCAGCGTCGCACCGGCCGCGGTCCCGGGACTGGCCGAAGCCGGTTTCATCGACAGCGACGCCGCCCTCGATCTCGAGGCGCCGCCCGCGTCACTGATCGTGCTGGGCGGCGGCTACGTCGGCAGCGAGCTGGGCCAGTTCTTTCATCGCGCCGGCGTGCAGACGGCGATGATCGTGCGCTCCGGGCACTTGCTCTCCGGCGAAGATCACGACATCGGGCACGGTTTGACGGCGTACCTGCGCGAAGAGGGGATGCGGATCGAGACCTGCGCGCAGGTGCATCGTGTGAGCGTCGGCGCCGACGGTCGCAAGGTCGTGCACTATCGTCAGGACGACCAGGAGCGCGAGCTCGCCGCGGCCGAGATCTTTTACGCGCTCGGACGCGTCCCCAACGTCCTCGGGCTCGAGCTCGACCGCGCCGGCGTCGAGCATCACGACATCACCGGGATCCCCGTCGACGACACCTTGCGCACGTCGAACCCCGACATCTACGCCGTCGGCGACGTGACCGGGCGCTACCCGCTCGTACACGTCGCGATCCAGCAAGGCGAGATCGCCGGGCGCAACGCCGCCACCGGCGCGCGCGAGCGCGCCGACTACCGGCTCACCAAGACCCACACGATCTTCACCGATCCGCAGGTCGCCGTCGTCGGCGAGAGCGAGCGCGAGCTCGAAGCCGCAAAGGTCCCCTACGTCACGGCGAGCTACCCGTTCGGCGATCATGGCAAGGCCGTCGCGCTCGGGAAGACCAAGGGGTTCGTGAAGATGATGGCGGCGCCCGGCGACGGCCGCATCCTCGGCGCGGCAATCCTCGGCCCCGACGCGTCCGATTTGATCGAGCCGCTCATCGTCGCAATGGCGTACCGCGCAACGGTGCAGGACTACGCGCGCATCCCGCATTTGCACCCGACGCTGGTCGAGATCTTGACCTATCCGGCGGAGGAGATCGCGGAACGCCTGCGCACCACGCCGTCGCTCGCCGTCGCCCAGTGACCCCGCTCGCGGCGCTGGTGCAGTTCAAGCCGCGTAAGGGCGACGTCGCGGCCAACTTGGCCGCGATGCGTGACGTCTTCGCCCAGTGCGCCGCGTGGGACGAGCGGCCCGCGCTCGTCGTCTTCCCCGAAGCGGCGCTGACCGGCTACTTTCTCGAAGGCGCGGTGTACGAGTTGGCCTTCGACGCCGCGACGATGGCCCGCAACGTCGACGAGCAATGGCGCGCTTCGGGCGCGTCGGGCCCCGGCGACGTCGTCGCCGGATTTTTCGAGAACTACTCCGGCGCCTTCCACAACAGCGCGATGTACCTGCGCTGCGGCGAACCCGGCGGGCCGCGCATCGTGCACGTGCACCGCAAGATGTTCCTGCCCACCTACGGCGTGTTCGACGAGGAGCGCTTCCTCACGCGCGGCCGGCGCCTGGCGGCCTTCGAGACGCAGTTCGGCAAAGCGGCGATCCTGATCTGCGAGGACGCCTGGCACGCGATCATGCCCACCGTCGCGGCACTCAAAGGTGCGCGGCTGCTGATCGTGCCCAGCGCGTCGCCCGGGCGCGGCCTCGGCGCCGCCGGCGAGCTCGAAAGCACCACGCGCTGGAAAGCGATCCTGTCGTCGGCGGCGTCCGAGCACGGCGTGTACGTGCTCTACGCCGGGCTCACCGGCTTCGAAGGCGGCAAGGGGATGTCGGGTGGCACCTGCGCGTTCTCACCGCGCGGCGATCTGCTCGAGTCCGCCGGGCCGCTCGATGCCTGCATCATCAAAATACCGCTTGATCTCGCGGAGGTCGACCTCGCGCGCGCGACGCTGCCGCTCTTGGGCGACCTCTCCGCCGTGTTGCCCGACTTGTGGCTCGACGATGAGATTTTTCCGCAGGCGGCGGCGCTGCGGACCGAGGAGCGCTCGTGATGCTGCCGGTGATCGAAGCGCGGGTCGACGAGCCGTCGCTGCAGATCGATCCGGGGCTCGCGGCGCGCTGGCTCGAGGCGTTTCTGCGCGACGAGATGGTCGAACGCCGGGGGATCGGGCGCGCCATCCTGGGGCTGTCGGGCGGGATCGACAGCGCGCTGGTCGCGTACCTGTGTGCGCGCGCGCTGGGTCCGGCCAACGTCTACGCGATCCGCATGCCGTATCGGTCGTCGAGTCCGGATTCGCTCTCGGACGCCCAGCGCGTCATCGACGCGCTGGGGATTCAGAGCGAAACGATCGAGATCACCGATGCGGTCGACGGCTACTTGCGCCATGCCGCCGATGCCGATCCGCGGCGCAAAGGAAACGTGATGGCGCGGATGCGGATGCTGGTGCTCTTCGACCAGTCCGCACGTCGCAACGCGCTGCCGGTCGGCACCGGGAACAAAACGGAGCGGCTCATGGGATACTTCACGTGGCACGCCGACGACACTCCGCCGGTCAACCCGATCGGCGACCTGTTCAAGACGCAGGTATGGGCGCTCGCGCGGCACCTCGGCGTGCCCAAAGAGGTCGTCGACAAAGCGCCCAGCGCGGACCTCGAGGCCGGGCAAACCGACGAGGGCGATCTGGGGATCACCTACGCGACGGCCGACCGCATCCTCAACCTGATCCTGTTGGGCTATCATGACGACGCCATCGCGGCGCGCGGCCTCGACCCGCGCGACGTGACGCTGGTGCGGCGGCGCGTCGACTCCACCCACTGGAAGCGCCACCTGCCGACGACGGCGCTGGTCTCAGGGACCGCGATCAACGAATTCTACCTGCGCCCGGTGGACTTTTGAACGTGCGCGCGATTCCGCCGGGGCCCGTCGCGGATCCGCTGCCGGCGGGCGGATTCTATCCGGTCGGCCTCAACCTGGCCGGACGGGCGTGCGTCGTCATCGGCGCGGCTGGCGATCGCGAAGCCGCCGCGAAGGCCACCGCGTTGCGCGAGGCGGGCGCCGAGGTGCGCTGGATCACCGATCCCACGGCTTTGCGCGACGACGACGTGCGCGACGCGTTCTTCGTGATCTCGACGCCGCAGGACGACGCGCTCTCGGCGCGCTTGCGCGCGCTCGCCGACGTGCACCGCTTCTTGCTGTGCACGATCGATCAACCGCGCTACGGCTTCGTCGCGATGCAGGCGATCGTGCGCTCGGGGCCGGTGCGCATCGCGATCTCGACCGGCGGCGTCGCACCCCGCGTCGGCAAGATCCTCAAGGCTGCGCTGCAGGGCGTGCTCGACGCCAAGTTCGCGCGTTTCGTGGAGTGTCTGGGGACGCAGAAGCTGCGCAACCGCGCCGCCTTGCCCGACCGCCGCGACCGCCGCAACGCGATCGTTGCGGCGACCGACGGTTTTGCCCTCGACGCACGCGCGACGTATCCGGCCTGGTACGAGGATCAGCTGCGCGCCGGAGCGCCCCAGATCGCGGAGCCGCGCGGATGAGCGCCCGCTGATGGCGTCCGTCGAGATCGTCACGATCGGGACCGAGATTCTGCTGGGCCACCTGCTCGACACCAACGGCGGGCACATCGCGCGGGCCCTCGCCGATCACGGCGTCGACGTGTACGCCAAGCACTCCGTCGGCGACAACGCCGACCGGCTGGCGCTGATGCTCGAAGGCGTGCTCGAGCGCGCCGACGGCGCGATCGCGACCGGCGGCCTGGGCCCGACCGTCGACGACCTGACCAAGGACGCCGTGGCCCGCGCGGTCGGGCGCGAGCTGCGCCTGCACGAACCGTCGTTGCGCGCGATCGAAGAGCGCTTTCGCTCGTTCGGGCGGCCGATGGCCGAGAACAATCGGCGCCAGGCGTACCTGCCCGAAGGCTGTATCGTGATGGAGAACCCGCACGGCACCGCGCCCGGGTTCATCGCGCTGCGCGACGACGGAAAGTTCATCGCGTGCATGCCCGGCGTGCCGCGCGAGATGCGGCCGATGCTGGCGGAGCATCTCATCCCCTGGCTGGTCGAGCGCTTCGGGCTGCGCGAGGCGATCTACACGCGCACGCTCCACACCGTGGGGATCGGCGAGTCCGACCTCGACCGGCGCGTCGAAGATTTGTTTCGCACCCTCGAGAACCCGAAGATCGCGATGCTCGCGCACGGCGGGCGCGTCGACGTCAAGGTGATGGCCAAGGCTGACAGTCCCGAGCACGCGGCGGCGATGATCGAACCGGTCGCAGCCGAGTTGCGCACCCGGATCGGCAGCGGCTACTACGGCGACGACGAGACGACGCTGCCCGGCGCGATCGTGCAAGCGCTGGTGCGCCGCGGCCTCACGCTGGGGTTGGCCGAATCGTGCACCGGCGGCGCGATCGCCGATGAGATCGTCGGCACGGCCGGCGCCTCGGCGGCGTTTCGCGGCGCGATCGTCGCCTATGCCGACGCAGTCAAGACGGCGCTGCTCGACGTTCCTGAAACGATCCTGGCAAGCGCCGGCGCGGTGAGCGAAGAGACCGCCGTCGCGATGGCGCGCGGCGCCCGCCGGCGGTTGGGCGTCGACGTAGCGCTGGCCACCACGGGGATCGCCGGACCGGGCGGCGGCACGCCCGAGAAGCCGGTCGGTCTGGTGTGGTTCGCGCTGGCATTGGGGGACGGTGAGATGGAGACGCGGCGGCTCACATTTCCAGGTTCGCGTGCCGACATACGAGAACGCGCGACCGTCGCGGCGCTGGGTCTTTTATGGCGCCGCCTCGAACGTCAGGCTCAGGCTCCAGCAGCCGTCCCCTAAGACAAGGAAGCGATCCGCATGACCTCTCGTCCCGCTGTACGCCTCCTGGCGCTGCTCGCGCTGACCGCCCTCGGCGCGTGCTCGAAGAGCCACAAGACGGTGCCGGCGCCGAAGGTCACGCTGGCCCCCGGGTGCGCCGCGCTGGCGGCTCAGGCGGCCAATCCGGTCCCCAGCCTCTACACGCTGCAGTCCAACCCGAGCGGGATCGCCGTGATGCGCGAAGACGCCTCGAGCACCCAATGCGTCTACTTCACCGGCGTTACGCAAACGACCGACGTCCCGCAGACGGCGCCCCACCAGTGGGAGTACGTGTTCGCGCCGACGTCGGCAAGCCCGTACAACGTCTTCGTGGCGCAGACGCTCGACGGCGGGCACACGCTGTTCTACAACCAGGCCGGCGACTCGAGCGGCTCGATCAACGTGGCCTCGCTGCAATCGGTCCAGCGCCGCGCCGCCTCGCTGCCCGCGACGCGCGATGTCGTGACGCGCGGGATCCAGCGCTTCACCGGCGCCGGCGTCGTCTCGAACAAGGTGCTGGTCCGCTATCGCGGCGGCAGCGGAGCCCAGGCTCGCGCCCGCGCCCAGGAGATCGAGGCGGCCCAGGGCGCGACCGGCGGCTTCGACGTTCCCGCCGCGCCGGGCGGCAGCTACCAGCGCATCGTCGTCGTGCCGGCCGGATCCGACGCCGCGAGCTTCGCCGCCCAGTTGCGTTCGCAGTCCGATGTCGTCGACGTCTTCCCCGTCCACAAGCGCTTCGCGTTGCTGCGGGGGTCGTTCCCGGTCAGCGACCCGCACGCCAACAACGTCGACCAGTGGTATCTGTTCGCCGACGGATTCGACCATGCGTGGTCCTACAATCTGGGTGCAGCCGCCAAGATCGCGATCATCGATACCGGCGTCGACTTGAACAACGCCGACCTGTCCTCGAAGATCGACTTTTCGACCGGTTACCGAAGTGCAGCGCTCACCGCGCAAGACACCAACGGACACGGAACCAACGTCGCCGGCATCGCGGCGGCGATGACGAACAACGCCACCGGATTCGCCGGTGCCGGCTTCAACGCCCGGCTGCTCGTCTACAACATCTTCCCCGACGCCACGGCGTCGAGCGACAAGCAGACCGCCGATACCGCCGATGAGGTTCGCGCGATCCAGGATGCCGTCGGACGCAACGCGGACGTCATCAGCCTGAGCTTGGGCTCCTCCCAAGAAGTCGGCAGCGCCAACGGCTTCGATCAAGCCGAGCACGACGCGGTCGCCGCGGCCATCGCGTCCGGCGTCGTCGTCGTCGCCGCGGCCGGCAACGACGCCGACGGCGGCGAGTCGGGCACGCCGCACACCGTCCTCGATTACCCCGCCGCCTACGACGGCGTGATCTCCGTCGGCGCGAGCGCGCTCAAGGACAACAACTCCGGAACGTTCGCCGGCTCGACCGAATACGTCGCCTCGTATTCGCAGTTCGGCCCGACCCTCGGGGTCGTCGCACCCGGCGGCGACCCCGGCGCGAACGACGTGAGCCCGCTGCACTGGATCTGGAACTACTCCACGTCGACCGCCAACCTTCCGGCCGATCAGTGCACGTACAGCCACGGCACGCTGCCGCACGTGCCCACGAACTGCACGGCGTTCTTCGCCGGCACGTCGCAGGCGACGCCGCAGGTGAGCGCCGCGGCAGCGTTGTTGATCTCGGCCGCGGGCGGACACGGGTCGCTGACACCCGCTCGCGTCGCGCAACTCCTCGACGACACCGCCGACAACATCGGCGACCCGCATCAAGGTCACGGTCGGCTCAACATCTATAAGGCGATCGCGGCGCTCTTGGGCGATACGGGCGCCTACACCGGCCCCAGCAAGCAGGCGACCAGCCCGACGCAGACGGTCGCCTTCGCCTACACGAACTCGGGCTCGAACAAGCCAATCATCCTCAACGTCAACTATCCCAACGGCATTCCGCTCGACTCCAGCGGCGCTTTCCGCATGGGCGACGTTCCCGCGGCTACCGGCACCTACCGCGTCGGCGTGTGGTACGACGCCAACGGCAACGGCGTCATCGATGCCGGCGACCAGTTCGGGAGCTCGGCAGCGTCGTGCAACTCCGCGCAGAAGTGCGTCATGGGAACGATCACGATGACCACCGTCGGAGCCGGTTTCAGCCTGCCCTAGTAGCCGATCGCATCGAGCGAGCGCTGCACGACCAGCCCGTCGGCGAAGGTCGGAACGCCCGGCGTTCCGAGGTCGATGCGCTGCGCGAACGCGTCGAGCAACGGCAGCAGGAACGGGACGTTACCGTGAACCGCGGCGTGCTTGTGGTGCGGCGAGGCGGCGATCTCGAGCTCGTCCTGTTCGTCGTCGGCGATCGTGTACACGCGCAGGTCGCCGAAGAAGCCGCCGTTGGCGACCGCGCTGCGCGTCTCGCCGTGGACCGCCACGGTCGTCGACTCCACCACCGTCGTCGAGTCGTTGCCGACCCGCGCGACGAGTCCGCTGCCGTAGTCCAGTAGCGCGAAGGCGCCGTCCGCGACGTCGGTTTCAAATGGCCCTGCGGCATCGGAGCGGCGCGGGTTGGCGGTGCGCAGCAAGCCCTGCGTGGTGCGCGGCGGGCGGCCGGCCAAGTGCGTGGCCAAGTCCAAGAGGTGCGGCATGACCGAACTGGCTACGCCGCCCCCGGCCGCGCGCGAGAACCACCAGCCACGCTCACGCAACGTGTTGCGTTCGAGCAACTCGCGGCTGAGGCGGGCCACCTCGAGCTCGCGCAGCGCGCCCAGGTGGCCGTTGTCGATGAGCTCTTTGATGGCGATGATCGCCGGAACGTAGCGAAACTCGAACGCCAGCGCGCAGGCGGTCCCGGCGCGCTCGCCGGCGGCGACCATCTCCTCGGCTTGAGCCAGCGTCAGCGCGAAGGGCTTTTCGCACAGCACGTGCTTGCCGGCGCGCAGCGCCGCCAGCACCGAACGGTGATGGTCGAAGGGCGGCGAGGCGACCGCGACGACGTCGAGCTCGGCGCCGGCGAGCATCGCCTCGACCGAGTCGAACGCGTGTGGGATCTTGCGCTCGCGCGCCACGTGCGCCGCGCTCGAGGGCGAGGCGATCGCCACCACCTCGAAGCGCGGGTGCAGCGCGAACGCCGGCGCGTGCGCCGCGCCGCCGAACCCGGTCCCGACGATCCCGACTCGTAACCTGTTCACGTTGCCTCCTCCGTCTCGCGTGCCGCGTCTTCGAACAGCTCGAGCGCCCGGGCTAGTTGCTCGTCGCCGATCGTGGGCGGCGGCGCGATCGTGATCGACGTTCCGGTCGGCCCCGACTGCAGGAGGATGACGCCCTTGGCGAGCCCTCGCACGACGATGCGGTTCGCGAGCGCCGCCCCGGCGAACTCCACCGCCCACAGGAAACCGCGGCCGCGCACGTCCCGCACGATCGAGAGGCTGCGCATGCGGCGGAGCCGCTCGCCCAGCGCGGGCTCGCGTGCGCGTACGAGGCCAGGAACGTCGAGCCGCGCGATCTCGTCGAGGTTGGCGAGCGCCGCCGCACACGCGAGCGGGTTGCCGAGGAACGTCGAGGTGTGCAGGGCCTCGCCGGTGCTCGCAGGCCACGCGTCCATGACGCGCGCGGAACCCATCGTCGCCGACAGCGGGACGCCGCCGCCGAGCGCCTTCCCGAGACACAGCAGGTCGGGAACGACAGCTTCGCGCTCGCAGGCGAACATCGTGCCCGTGCGTCCGAAGCCGGTGTAGATCTCGTCCAGAATCATCAGCACGCCGCGCGCGTAGCAGAGCTCGCGCAGCGCGTGCAGGAAGCCGTCGGGCGGAACGATCACGCCGCCCCTTCCCTGGATCGGTTCGAGCAGAACCGCGCCGGCGTCCGGATCGCGGTCCAGCGCGTCGCGCACGTCAGCGATTGCGGAGTCGACCGCAACGTCCGCACCAGGATACGGCAGAAAGGTGGCGCGATCCGCGACCAGCGGCGCAAACGGCAGACGGAACTTCTCGATGCCGGCGACCTCGAGCGCCCCCAGCGAAAGCCCGTGATATGCTCCGTGATACGCGATCGTGCGGGGCTTGCCGGTTACGAGCAGCGCGGTCTTGAGCGCGAACTCGATCGCGTCCGCGCCCGAGGTCGAGAGGTAGGTTTTCATCAAATCGCCCGGCGCCAGCTCGGCGAGCCTCATCAGCAGCCGCGTGCGCGCTTGCGTGGGATGGACGTCGCCCATCCCGTGGATCAGCCGCTGTGCCTGCGCGGCGATTGCGTCCGCGACACGCGGGTTCGTGTGGCCGGTCGCAGCGACGCCGAACGCCGAGGTCAGGTCGAGATACCGATTGCCGTCGACGTCCGTCACGGTCGCACCCGATGCGCCGGCCCAGAATACCGGGTAGTCTTCGCCGAGGTAGGTAACGCCGGGCGCCTCGTAGCTCGCGAGCTCCGCGGCGAGCGCGCGCGAGAACGGCCCGGGAACCGCGGTGACGATCGACTCGAGCGTCTCGCTCACGCGCCGTCGATCCAGCGAATGAAGTCGGCGATTCGCGGTGCGCCGCCGTGATGGCCGCCCACCGGCGGTGCCTGCAGCGCTCCGAACGACGCAACGCGCACCGCACCCAGCCGCTCGGCCAGCGCGAACGCGGCGGCATCGGCGGCAACGACGCCCAGCGCCTGGACCGGCAGCCGATGCCGGCGTGCGTAGCGCGCGATCGCGTCATCACCGTCGACCGGGATCAACGGGATCGTGCGCGGCAAGAACGGCGGCGTCTCGTCCTGGGGCGGATCGACGACGACGGTCGCGTCGGCGGCCCGCAAGACGGCGCCGCCGCCGCTTGCCGCGCGAAACGTCGCGAGGTTGCGATACGCCGAGACCGCGGCGGCGCGGCTGGGCGAGCGGGGGCCGCCGGGAAACTCGACCGCGACCCGCTCGCAGGCCGCGGTGAGCAGCGCGGCGACCCGCGCTAGCGCGTCCCCCTGCGCTTGGACGAACAGTGCGTGCAGCGAGAGGCAACCCTCCCCGTCGTACAGCAGCGCGTCGCGCACGATGCGCTCGGCCTGGGCGTCGTCGAGGCCGGCGGCCTCGGCCTGCGTGAGCCGGCCGACGCTGGCGCGGTGGCCGAAGGCGACGAAACGGGCGTCCGGAGCGCAGCGCGCGCGGATGGCGCGCAGCGTCTCGTCGCGGCCGAACGCTACCACCACGTCGGCACGGGCGAGCAATATGTCTTCGGCGGGATCGTGGCCGCCGCTCCAGGTGCGTGCCGCGGCGGCGCTCGCGAAGGCCGGATGCTCGTCGGCGAGCGTCGCGAAAAACGCTGCGATCAACGCGTCGCCGCGATCCTTCACCACGACGTCGCACTTCGCGCACAGCGCGAAGACCGCGGGAACCAACGCCACCCCGATCGTCGTGTCGCTCGAGATGATGACCGCGCGATCGACGCCGCGCGCCCACGCCGCCGGCGCACCGGGCCGCGTGACGATGCCGTCGAGCGCGCCGACGCTACCCAGTTCGGATGCGATCGCGGCTGCGAGCGCGTCGCGGCTCAGTCCGGCGAACAGGCGGTCGAGCGCGTAGTCGACGACCGGTGTGGTGTATCCCAGACGAGCCTCGATCGCGGCGGTTACGCGCACGCGCGGCGCGAAGTCGGCGTTGCACCAGCGTTGCGCCGCGTCCGCGATGAAGCCCGCGATGCGCGCCGCCGGCAGCGGCCGGAGCGCTCCCGGGTGCGCAGCCGCTTCAGCCACGGCGAGCCAGCAACGTCTCGGCATCGAGCGAGCACCCGCGCAGCTCCGCGCCCTGCTCGCGACCCAGCAGCACCAGTCCGGCGTGCTCCGAGCCCGTCGAAGGGCCGACGAGCGCGCCGACGTCTTCGGTGTCGATCGCGATCACCGAACCCCGGTTTGCGAGATCGATGTGGCGAATCGCGCCGACGACGCCGTCGGGGAGCGGCCGCCCCTCGCCGTCGACGACGACGGCGCGCAGCCACGGCGGTGCGACCTTCACCCGCGGTTCGATGCGGCCGCGCGACGCGGAGTCGTCGTAGTACTGCGACGACAGCTCGGTCATCCCGTACTCGGCGACGATCGCCGAGGCCGGGATGCCCAGCCGCGCCGCCGCCTCCCCGTAGAGCGCGGAACGTTCGACGGTGCGCGTGCGGCCCTTGAAGCCGCCGGTCTCCATGACGCGCGAGCCGGGCGCAAGCGCGAGGTCGCGAGCGCGCTCGCGCAACGCGTCCAGGAGCGCCACGAGCGCGAACGCCGTGGTCGCGATGCAGACCGCGGCACCGTCGTCGCTTGCACGCGCGACGTCCCGCACGAAGCGCTCGACGTCGAGCTCGTCGCCCTGGAGGTACCAGCCGCAGTGCTCGTCGCCACGCTCGCGCGCGACCGTCGCCATCATGAACCCCAGCGAGCTGTGCGGGTGGTCGCGTGGGTCGGCAACGAGGTTGAGGTAGCGCAGCCGCGCGCCGTCGGCGAGCATCATGCGGTCGAACGAGGCCAGCAGCGCGGCTTCGTACAGCCGTGTGGTCGGCAGCTCGTGACGCCCGCTGCGGTCGCGCGTGGTGCCGCTCGTCTCGAACCAGGCGACCGTTTCGTGGGGCGGAAACGTCGCCAGCCGGGCTACCTTGAACGCAGCGGCGGGGACCGCCGGGATGTCCTCGACCCGCGCGGGTGCGTCCGCGCCCCGGGCGCGCACGAACGCGGCGTAGGGTGCGTTGTGCGCGACTTGGTACACGAACAGGTCGAGCGCCAGCGCCCGAAACGCATCCGCGTCAAGCGCATACGTCTCGATGGCGGTGAGGATCCGCGCATCGAGCGCCGCCGCGTCGGGCATCAGCTCACGTCAGACGGAGAGCCCTGCCCGCTTGCGGTGCGAAGCCGTGAACGGCGTCCCTTTGTCCTTGGGGTCGGCCGTGAGCAGCAGGCCGACCATGTCCGAGAAGTTCTCGGCGTAGCCGGCGAAGGTCCAAGCATTGTCCTTGGCATCCTTCGCGGTGAGCTTGAACAGCCGTCCGTCGAAGGTTCCGGTGAAGCTGAGCTTCTCGTTGCCGCGCAACCAGGTCCCATTCAACGCGTCGCCCTTCTGGGTGACGACGAGGTGCGAGTAGACCGTTCTGCCGCTGCCGGTGAGGGGCTGGAGCTGCACTTCCCAGATGCCGTCCATGGTGGAGAACTGCAGCGGTTCGGGCGACTCCGACGCGCTCGGCGCGGGCTCGGGGGAGCTGCCGCGGCGGCCGCGGCGGCCGGCCGGGGCAGGGCTGGCGCTGGGGGCGGGCACCGCAGACGGCGCCGGCGTGCCGGCCTGATCGGAAGGACCGGATTGTCCGGACGCGGCGACGGCGGTACCGCTGAGCGCCAGGGCGGCGAGCGCTGCGAGCGCGAGCTGACGAAGGTTCACGGGACCTCTTCTTGGCTGGATGGGAACGGCTCTGTGTTCGCAAACGCCGTCGCCGTTCATCCCGGCAGCGGCCTCGCCCGGAAAACGAAATACGGCCCGCGGCGGTGCCGCACCCGGCCGGCTCGCATCCCCTGGCCAGCGAGGCTACGGCCGTTCGGCCGCTGGGGAAGCCTCTTGCGGCCGGTGCTAAAATAGAAAGGCTGTGAAAACCAAGGGTCACCCCAAATGGTATCCGGAAGCGCACGTCGCGTGCGCCTGCGGTGCCCAATTTACCACCGGATCGACGTCACCGACCATCCAAGTCGAGGTCTGTTCCAACTGCCATCCCCTGTGGACCGGGCAGCAGAAGTTCCTCGATACGGCCGGACGCGTCGACAAGTTCAACCAGCGCGTCGCGATGGCCGACAAGAAGAAGGCCGAAGCCGCCGCGCGCAAGACTCGCAAAGAGGCCGAGGAGGCCGCTCCGGCCTCGGCTTAGCGCCGCTCCAACCGATCACCGAAGCGCGCCGTTTCTCGGCGCGCTTCTTGCTTGCATGATGCAATACACCGATCGCCTCGAGACGCTCTCGAAACGCTTCGACGAGATCGAGGCTGCGCTCGCCGACACGAGCGGCGGCTTCGATCAAACGCGCTTTACCGCGCTGATGAAAGAGCGCGCGGCGAACGAGGAAACGGTCGCCGCGTACCGGCAGCACCGTGGGCTGCTGCGCGAGATCGCGGAGAACGATGCCGTGCGCGCCGACAGGAGCGATCCCGAGCTTGCGGCTCTGGCCGAAGAAGAAGCGCCCGCGTTGCGCGAACGCCTCGACGGGCTTGAAGCGCGACTGCAGGAATTGATGCTGCCGCGCGATCCCAACGACGACAAAGACGTCTTTCTCGAAGTGCGCGCCGGCGCCGGGGGCGACGAGGCCGGGATCTTCGCCGGCGACCTGTTGCGCATGTACACGCGCTTCGCCGAGGGGCGCAAGATGCGCGTCGAGCTGCTGACCGAGAGCGAGAACGAGGCCGGCGGCTACAAGGAGGTCGTGGTCGCGATCAAAGGCGGCGAGCCGTATCGCTGGTTCAAATACGAGTCCGGGGTGCACCGCGTGCAGCGCGTCCCGGCGACCGAGGCGGCCGGGCGCATCCACACCTCGACCGCGACCGTGGCGGTGCTCCCCGAGGTCGAAGACGACGGCGCGATCGAGATCCGGTCGACCGATCTCGAGATCGATACGTTCAAGGCTTCCGGCGCGGGCGGGCAGCACGTCAACAAGACCGAGTCGGCGATCCGCATCACGCACAAGCCCAGCGGGATCGTCGTGTCGTGCAGCGAGGAGCGCTCGCAGCTGCAGAACCGTGCGCGGGCGATGGACATGCTGCGCGCGCAACTGGCCGCCAACCAGCGCCGCGAACGCGAGGAGTCCGAAGCGTCGCTGCGGCGCAGCCAAGTCGGCACCGGCGACCGCAGCGAGAAGATCCGCACCTACAACTACCCGCAGGACCGCATCACCGACCATCGCATCAACCAGAACTTTCAGAACATCAAGGCGATCCTCGACGGCGACATGGAGAAGCTGATCGTCGAGCTGCAGAAGTGGGAGAAATCCCGCCTGCTAGCCGGCGAAACCAGCGCCGCGTGACGATCGGCGAAGCGTTGCGCGACGGTTCCGTGCGGCTCGAGCCGGTCGGTGGCAGCGGACGGCTCGACGCGGTGTTCCTGCTCGCGCACGCCGGGGGTGTTTCGCGCGCCGAGATGATCGCGCACCGCGAGCGCGAGCTGGACGCCGACGTCGGCGCACGATTCGAGACGCTCGTAGCACGGCGCGAGCGCGGTGAGCCGCTGGCCTATGTCACGGGCGAGGCCGGCTTTTGCGCGCGCATGTTCGAGGTGGACCCGCGGGTGCTCGTGCCGCGTCCGGAGACCGAGCTGCTCGTGGAGTGGGCGGTGCGGCACCTGCGCGCGATCGGGCGTGAAAACGGGTCGGCGGCCGACGTCGGAACAGGCAGCGGCGCGATCGCGGTGACGTTGGCCGCGGAACTCCCCGAGCTCAGCGTGTACGCAAGCGACATCTCGCAGGATGCGCTGGCGCTGGCCCGCAGGAACGCAGCGCGCAACGAGGTCTTCCAGCACGTCACGTTTCTGCACGGCGATCTTGCCGCGCCGCTCTTGCCGTACGCACCCTTCGACTGCCTCGTCGCGAACCTGCCCTACGTCCCTAGCGCGGAGTGCGCCGCGGCGCCCGATCCCGTCTCGTTCGAGCCGTTGCTCGCGCGCGACGGCGGGGGCGACGGCCTAGCGCTGTACCGGCGCTTCGTCCCCGGGCTCGCGCGCCTTGTCGCACCACGTGGAATCGCGATCCTGGAGGCATCGCCGGCGAATGCCCCGGCGTTGGAAACCCTCGTTCGGGAGGCCCTGCCGCAGGCGGGCGTTGAGATGATCCGCGACTACGCGGAGCTCGACCGCTTCGTCATCGCGCTCATCGCCGCGCCGTTGCGGTGATCCGGAACGGCGAGAAATCAGAGGTCGCTGAAACCGTGTGGCTTCCGTTCGGAACGACGATCGCGCCGGAGCCGGAGGAGACGTGCGCGAAGAGATTCCCTGACGCGTCGATCGCCAGCGGAACGTCTCCCGGAAAGGTCTCACTCGCGACGTCCGGCCCGTAGGTGGTCTTTCCGCTTACGAACGAGGATGCTGGATAGGCCGTGATGATCTTGCCATCCGGTACGCTGATCGTGGCGTCGTGTCCATTGAAGGTCGTTGCGCTGTAGACGTTGCCGTGCGTGTCGACCCGGAACAGCGCAGGATCGCCGTAGATATTCGAAATCACCACGAGGGCGGCGTCGCGCTTCAGGGTCCCGCCCGTTCCGATCGTGTAGCGGATGATGTTCGAAGTACCCAGATCGCCTGAACGGAATCCGGCGTAGAGATAGCCGCGCCCGTCAATGCCGAACGTGTGTACCGCGTGCGGGCGATTGGTCCCGAACTCGCTGCAATCGGCCGCCGTTGTGGCGTTCGTTGTCGGGCCCGTGAGCGTCACGTGCGCGATCGCGCACTGGATACCATCCGTGCCGCGGAAGAACCGGACGAACGCGCCTCCCGCTCCGTCGAGCGCGAACCCGCTGGCACCTTTGAACGATCCGCCCGGCGGAGGGTTCAAGACGATGCTCGACACCGGGGCGACGTTGCCCGAGGCGCTAGCCGGGTACACGTTGACCGTTCCGTCCCAGAACGTGTAGACGTTTCCGTCCGAATCGGTGGCAAGCTCGCCGACCACGTCGAGCTGCGTGTTCGAGCCGGCGATCTGCGCCAGCGGCACGAGGTTCGCGTCGAAGTGGACGAGCGCCCTGCTGCCGTTCGCGTCGACGCCGTACATCCACGCTCCGCCCGCGGCAGTCGGTGCAACGCGGGGCGCGACGGTAGCGCTCCCACAAGCCGCGAGCAGCGACGCGAACCCGAACGTGACGACCAGCACGGCGGCGCAGCGCATCTCACGGCCAATTCGCGGGCGCGGTTGGCCTGCCTGCATTGCCGCTTCCGGAAGGCAGCCCAGGACCGGGCGGTGAAGCGAAGCATTCCCCATGGCCAAGTTCATCTTCTTCACCGGCGGGGTCGTGAGTTCGCTCGGGAAGGGGATCACGGCTGCCTCGCTGGGGAGGCTGCTGAAGAGCCGGGGCGTGTCGGTGTCGATCCAAAAGCTCGACCCGTACATCAACGTCGACGCCGGGACGATGAACCCGTACCAGCACGGTGAGGTCTTCGTCACCGAGGACGGCGCCGAGACCGATCTCGATCTCGGTCACTACGAGCGTTTCATCGACGAAGCCCTGACCCGGGACAACAACGTCACGACGGGTCAGATCTACAAATCGGTGATCGAGAAGGAGCGCCGCGGCGACTATCTCGGCGCGACCGTTCAGGTGATTCCCCACATCACCAACGAGATCAAAGCGCACGTCACGCGCGTCGCCGAGCGCAGCGGCGCCGACGTCTGTATCGTCGAGGTCGGCGGCACGGTCGGCGACATCGAGTCGTTGCCGTTTCTCGAGGCGATTCGTCAGGTGCGGCACATGGTCGGCGACGAGAACGTCATGTTCGTGCACCTCACGCTGCTGCCGCATCTCGGTGCCGCCGACGAGCTCAAGACCAAGCCGACGCAGCACAGCGTGCGCGAGCTGCGCGCGATCGGGATCACGCCCGATGCGATCGTGTTGCGCACCGGCTCGTCGCGCCCGATCCCCATGGAGCTCAAAGAGAAGATCGCGCTGTTCTGCGACGTCGACGCGGGTAGCGTGGTGCAGAACAGCGACGCGCAATCGATCTATCAAGTGCCGCTCAACCTCGAAGCCGAAGGGCTGGCCGAGATCGCGGTGCGCAAGTTGCGGCTCGAGACTACGCCGCCCCAACTCGAGGACTGGGTGGCGATCGCGGAGCGCATCCAGCACCCGCGCGGCCGCGTGAAGGTCGCGCTGGTCGGAAAGTACGTCGAGCTCAAGGACGCCTACATCTCGATCAGCGAGGCGATCGGGCATGCCGGGATCTATCACGACGTCGCCGTCGACGTGGTGCGGGTCGATTCCGAGCGGATCGAAACCGAAGGGCTTGGCGCGCTCGACGACGTCGACGGCGTGCTCGTCGCGCCGGGCTTCGGCGCGCGCGGCGTGAAAGGAAAGCTGCTCGCCATCCAGCACCTGCGCGAGAGCCGGATCCCGTTCTTGGGGATCTGCTTCGGGATGCAGCTCGCGTGCGTGGAGTTCGCGCGCAACGTCTGCGGCCTCGCCGAGGCGATGACGACCGAGGTCGACGAGACGACGCCCGACCCCGTGATCGACTTTCTCCCGGAGCAGCGCAACCTCGATCTCAAGGGCGGCACGATGCGGCTAGGCGCATACGACTGCACGTTGGAACCGGGCACGATCGCAGCGCGGGCCTACGGAGCCACGGAGATCAGCGAGCGCCATCGGCACCGCTACGAGTTCAACAACAAGTACGCTGCGCTGTTCGAGGAGCACCGCATGGTGTTCAGCGGACACCATCCGCTGGGCCGCACGTCGCTGGTCGAAGTGATCGAGCTGCCGCAAAGCGTGCACCCATGGTTCGTCGGAACGCAGGCGCATCCCGAGTACAAGAGCCGCCCCAACCGGCCCTCGCCGCTGTACCGCGATTGGATCGGTGCGGCGCTGGAGCGGTCCCGCGAGCGGGCCGGCGCCGGCGACGCCGCGCTCGTGCGGCGCTGAACACCGCCGAGATCACCGTCGTCGTGCTGGCGCGCGACGAGGCGGGCCGGCTGGGCTCGGTTCTCGAGCGCCTGCCGCCGGGCGTGCGTGTCTTCGTGCTCGATGCGGACTCGCAAGACGACACCGCGGCGGTGGCGCGAGCGCACGGTGCGCAGGTCGAGACGCGCCCCTGGACGGGCTTCGTCAACGCGCGGCGCTATGCGCTGGGCCGGGTAGCGACGCCGTGGGCCCTGATGCTCGATGCGGATGAGCTGCTCGACCAGACGTTGCTTGCGGCGATCGTGGCGGCACGCGGGGACGTGGCCGGATACCGTTTCCGCCGCGTCACGATGCTGTGCGGGCGTCCGGTGCATGCCGCCGGATGGTCCAACGAGCGGCTGCTCCGGCTGTTTCGCACCGAACGGGCGCGCGTCGCGGCCAATGCGGTCGGTGCCGATCTGCACGAGCGCTGGATCGTCGACGGGCCGATCGCCGATTTGCCCGGGGCGATCGTGCACGACTCGTACCCGTCGCTCGCCTCGTACCGCGCGAAGTTCGACCGCTACACCAGCGTCGAGGCGGCCGCCCTGCCGCGCTCGCGCCGCGACTATCTGGGGGCCCTGGCGACGATGCCGCTGCGGTTCCTCTGGTCGATCGTGCGCTACGGCGGTTGGCGCGACGGCTGGCGCGGCTTGTTCGTCGCCTGGGAGAGCGCGCGCTATCGCGTCGTCGTGCGCGCCAAAGCGCTCCGCCGGGCGTGACACCCGACATCGCGCTCGATGTTCGCGAGACGTCGCACATGTCGGCCGGGATGCGCGCGTACGTCGGCGCCCTGCGCCGGCTGTTGCCCGTCGTCGCGCCGGACCTGCGGGTGGCGGAGTTCGGCAGCGGCGACAACTTCGACGTTGCCGAGCAGCTGGCGATGCCGCTGCGCTTGGCGCGCCTGCGGCCGCGGCTCGTGCACGTGCCGACGCCGTTCGTCCCGCGCATCCTACCGGTGCCGCACGTGGTGACCGTGCACGACGTGATCGATCTGGAGTTTGCGCAGTACGCCAAACGCAAGGTCGGGCCGTACTGGCGGCGCGTGGTCGGGCCGGTGCTGCGTTCGGCGCGCGCGGTGATCACCGACGACGACGCCACCGTGCCGCTGCTGGAACGCTACCTCGGCGTGGCGCCGTCGCGAGTCGCGGTCATCCCGCTGGGCGTCGACGCTCCCGAGCCGTTGCCCGAGCCGATGGTGCGCGCGCGGCCGTATTTCTTCTATGCGGGCAACCACCGGCCGCACAAAGACCTCGCGACGCTGGTCACCGCCTGGGCTTCGCTGCCGGACCGTGACGCGATCGATCTGGTGCTGACCGGCGCCGAGGAACCGGCGTTGCGGCTGGCGCGGCACGCCCGCGGGGAGCTCGTTTTTGCCGGCGACTGCAGCCTCGAAGAGGTGTGGCGCTGGCATTGCGGCGCCGTGGCGTACGTCCATCCGGCGCTGCGCGAGGGCTTCGGGCTGCCGCTGCTCGAGGCGGTGCGCGCGGGGACGCCGGTGATCGCGGCCGATACGGCGACGCCGTCGGTGCTCGCGCCGTACGTGCACCGCTATGCGGCACACGACGCCGTCGCGTTACGCGCTCTGCTGCTGCGCGCGGCGGAGCAGCCCGACGCCTTCCGGGCGGGGGTCGAGCCGGCACGCGCGGCGACGGCGTATCTGACCTGGGAGCGCACCGTGCGCGACACGGCCGGCCTCTACCGCCGGCTGCTAGCCGAGCCGCGAGCCCGCCGCGCGTGATCCGCGTCGCGTTGGCCGCGCGGCCGACGGCGCGCGCTTCGGCGGGGATGCGCGCCTACGCGCGCGCGCTGCTCGAGCGCATCCCACGCGTCGCGCCCGACATCGAGCTGGTCCCAATCGAGTCGCCGCTCGCACTCCATCCGCTCGCGCTGCGAGCCGCTCGGGCGCAACTCGTCCACCTGCCCTACCTCGAGGCGGCACCGCTGGTGCCGCGCCCTTACGTCGCCATGCTGCACGACGCGATCCAACTGCAGTACCCGGCGCTCTTCTCGCGCGCGACGGCAGCCTACTGGCGTTTCGTCGCCGGCCCGCTGTATCGCGGCGCGGCGCGGGTGCTGGTGAGCGAGCCGCGCGTCGCCGACGACTGCGTCGCGCTGTTGGGCGTTGCGCGCGAGCGGGTGCGGGTCGTCCCGCTTGGGTACGGCGACGCGGTCGCCGGCGCCGCGCCGTGGGAGGCGCAGCGGCCGTACGTTCTGTATGCCGGCAACCATGCCGCGCACAAGGATCTCGCCACGCTCTATGCGGCATGGGCGGCGCTCCCCGGCGATCTGACGCTCGATCTGGTGCTGACGGGACGAGACGAACCCGCCGTGCGTTCGAAGTTCGTGCGAAACGGCGGCGCGATCTCGTTTTTGGGTGATCTCGACGACGCGACGCTGGCACGACGGTATCGCGGTGCCCTGGCGTACGTGCAACCGTCGCTCGCAGAGGGCTTCGGCATTCCGGCGCTGGAGGCCGCGGTGGCTGGGGTTCCGGTGCTCGCGACGACGACGGCGGTCCCCTCGATCGTCGCACCGTTCGCGCAGACGTTCGCACCCGGCGACACGGGTGCGCTCGCCTCGCTGCTGGCAACGCTCGCGCGTGACCCCGGGCCGGCGCGCCGGCGCGCGGCCGAGGGCGTGGTCGTGCTGCGGGCGTATACCTGGGATCGGTTCGCGGCTTCGACTGCCGCCGTCTATCGCGAGGTGGTCTGCCCTTGATCCGCCCTTCCCGACGCGCCACGCTGAGAACGACCGCGGCACTGCTCGCCCTGGGCGTGGCGGCGTGGTCCGGTCCGGCGTGCGCCGCGGCGCCCAAGAAGGACGAGGCGCCGGTCCGGGCGATCGCCATCGTCGTCAACGGCGAGGAGCTCTCGCGCGACCCCGCCCCGCGTTCGGTCGGCGACCGGATCCTGGTTCCGGTCGTGCGCATCTACAGCGCGCTGGGGATCTCTGTGGCGCGCGACGGCAACACGCTCGTCGCGTCCGCGCCGTCCAAGCGCATCACCATCACGGTCGGCTCGAGCCGGGCGACCGTCGACACGCGCCGGGTCACGCTGGACTCACCGGCCGTCGAGATCGAGGGCGCGACCTACGTCCCGCTGCGGTTCGTCGCCGACTCGCTGGGCGCGCAGGTTTCTTACGACAAGAAAGCTCAGCGCATCGAGGTCGTCTCGTCGATCGTCGGCCGTGCTCCGGGGCTCGAGCAGCACACCCCCGGCGGCTCGACGCAGATCGTCGGGACCGTCAGCGCGGTCGACCTCGACTCCGCCCCGGAGTCGGTCACGGTGACGCGCGGGCCGTCGGTTCGCTCGATCGCGATCACGTCGGACGCACGGATCGTCGTGCAGGACGTCGTGACCCGCACCACCACGCCGGGCACGCTGCGCGACGTGCACGTCGGTGACGCGGTCAGCATCATCTTGCGCCACGACGGCCGCGTCGATCAAGTCATCGCCCGGTACGCGTCGCGCGCCGGCACGATCGCGGCGGTGTCGCCGAGCCAGTTCGTCTTCCTCAATGGGTACATCGTGACGCCCGACAAGAGCACCGAGATCACGCTCAACGGTCAGCCTGCCGCGTTGACCGACCTCAAGGTGGGCGACGTCGTCACGGTGCGGCTCAATCCCGACACCGGCGAAAAGCGCCAGATCCTCGTCGCGCGCGCGATGCCCTCGACCCCGACGCCTGCCGGCTCGGCGCAGATAACCGACGTCGGGGTGATCGCCAAGGGGGCGTTGCGCGCCGGCGATGCGTTCACCGTGACGCTGCACGGGACGCCGGGCGGCAAAGCGACGTTCGACATCGGCACCTACCTGACCGGGATCCCGCTGCCGGAGACGCAAGCCGGGACGTACACCACGAAGTACACCGTGCCGGCGGGGGTGAACTTCAGCCGCACCTCGGTGTACGGACATCTGGCGGTGGGGGCCAGCGAGGCCCCGCGTGCCGAGGCCCCGCAGCTCGTGGCGGTCACGACGGCGGCGCCGCAGATCGTCGACATCGCGCCGCCCAACGGCCAGACCGTCAACAACAACAAGCCGTCGATCTACGCCACCTACCGCACGCCGACCGACGTCGGCATCGACGTCTCGAAGGTGCGCATCGAGGTCAACGGCCTCGACGTCACCGCGGCTTCGACGCGCACCGACCAGTTCGTGACCTATAGTCCCGGCGCAGCGCTCCCCGACGGCCCGGTGACGGTCAAGATCACGATCGCCGACAACGCGGGCAACGTGCAGTCGCGCTCGTGGACGTTCAACGTGCGTACCCACTAAAGGCCGGCGCAAGGGTGAAGACGATCGTGGCAGCACGGGCCCGCAACCCGCTCGCGGCGCTCGCGCTCGCCGTCGGCGTGAGCGCCTGCGGCGGCGGGGCCTCGAGCGACGCCGGCGCGGGCGCCGCGCCGCTGGTGATGGCGCGCGTCAAGGACGCGGTGGTGCTCGATCCGTCGCACGCGACCGACGGCCTCTCGCTCAATACGACCAACGAGGTGATGCAAAACCTCGTCGCCTTCAAGCCCGGCTCGTTCGACGTCGTCGGCGACGTTGCCAAGAGGTGGTCGGTGAGCGCGGACGGCAAGACCTGGACCTTCGACCTCAAGCCGGGCCTGGTGTTCTCCGACGGGACGCCGCTCGACGCCAAGGCGGTGAAGTTCAATTTCGATCGCTGGCGCTTGCCGTCGGATCCCGCGCACGGCAACTTCGCGTATTCCTACTATGTCGTGACCTTCGGTGGTCTCCCCGGCGCGATCGCCGACGTCGCGACGCCCAGTCCGACGCGGGTCGTGATCCGCCTGAGTAAACCGCTGGGGCCGTTTCTGCGCGACATCGCCGAGCAGGCGTTCGCCTTGGGATCGCCGCGCGCGATCGCGGCCGATCCCAAAGGCTTCGAGCTCAAGCCGGTCGGCAGCGGGCCATATCTGGTCGCCGAGTGGCAGCGCGACGACCACATCACGCTTGTCGCGAACCCGCGCTGGTCCGGCCCCAAGCCCGGGTATCAGACGGTGATCATCCGGGACATCCCCGACCAAGCGACGAGCGTGCTGTCGATCCAGAAGGGCGACATCGACATGTTGACCGACCCGCGCCCGGACGACGCCGCGAATCTGGCCAAGCAGACCGGGATCACGGTGTTGCGGCAACCCTCGAACAACGTCAGCTACCTCGCAATGGAGGTGGAGAAGAAGCCCTTCGGCGACGTGCGGGTCCGCCGCGCCGTGGCGTACGCGATCGACGTTGCGACGATGGCGCAGAGCCTGTACTCCGGCGGCGCGACGGTCGCCGGCAACTGGACCCCGCCCGGGATGCTCGGCGAGAACGCCTCGTTGCACGTCTATCCGCACGACGCCGCGAAAGCGCGGGCGCTCCTCGCTGGGGCCGGCTTCCCGCACGGCTTCACGAGCTCGCTCATGTACTCCACCGCGCCGCGGCCGTACCTTCCCGAGCCGCAACGCGTCGCCGAGACCATTCAGGCAAACCTGGCCGAGGCCGGCATCACCGTGACCCTGCAGCCCTACGAGTGGGGCGTCTTCCTGGACAAGATCCGGCACGGACAGCACGAGATGTGCCTCATTGGCTGGACCGGCGACAACGGCGATCCGGACAATTTCTTCTATCCGTTGCTGGACCAGGACGCAGCGCACAAGGACGGCTCGGCGCAGAATTACTCATTTTGGCGCGATCCGGCGTTTCACCGGCTGATGCTCGCCGGGCAGGCGACGATCGACGACGCGCGGCGCAAAGGCGTGTACCAGCAAGCCAACGCGATGGTGCACGATCAGGTTCCCGCCGTCTCGCTGGTCCATACGACGGTACCGATCGTGATGAAAGCCGCGCTGAACGGCTTCGTCCCCAGCCCGAACACGTCGTACCACTTCAATTTGATCCGTGCACCGAAGGGGCCGTAACATGGCGCTGGACCCCAACTGCCTCTTTTGCAAGATCGTCAGCCGAGAGATCCCGGCCGACGAGGTGTTGCGCGATGACCACGTGGTTGCGTTTCACGACCGCAATCCGCAGGCGCCGACGCATGTTTTGGTCGTGCCGACCGAGCACGCGGCGCACTTGAGCGATTTCACGCGCAGCGCCGGCGACGACCGGGCGGCCCGGCTGCTCGCCGCGGCCTCGGAGTTGGGCCGCCGCTTCGGCCCCGACGGATACCGGGTCGTGATCAATGAGGGTAACGACGGCGGGCAGACCGTCCACCACCTCCACGCTCACGTGCTGGCGGGCCGGCGGATGAACTGGCCGCCTGGTTGATCCTTTGACCCCGCGGCCCGGTTGTGCTATCGTCTCTGGTCGGGCCCGTGCGGGTCACGAAGCGGTTTCGGCCGCGCCGGAGGGAGGTGTTTCGTAGCAATGGAGATTCGAGTCGCACCAGGCGAGACGATTGAAAGTGCCCTGCGCCGCTTTAAAAAGGCGACGCAGAAGGCCGGCGTCCTCGCGGAGGCGCGTAAACACGAACACTACGAGAAACCCAGCGTAAGGCGCAAAAAAAAGAGCGCCGCAGCACGCAAACGCCGGAGCTAGCGAAAATCGCAAAGGGCCTCGAAAGAGGCCCTTTGTTGTTGGTGTCGTGAGAGAACAAGCAATGTGTGTTTCGCGCCCCCTCGGGGAACGTTACCCGGCCGGTATGGCGAGGGCGCGCGCTTTTTGGGGGCCCCGCCGCGAAGCGGTGGGGGGCGCGGAGCCAGGGGCGGAGCGCCGTTAGAATGAGCATTCACGAGCAGATAAGCTCCGACCTCAAAGACGCTATGCGGGCGCGGGATCAGGTGCGCCTCGATACCTTGCGTAGCGTGGTGTCGGCGTTCAACTATCGGCGGATCGAGGCGGGCGCGGAGCTTTCGGATGCCGACCAGCAGGCGGTGGTGCAGAAGCTCGTCAAGCAGCGCGGCGACTCGATCGAGCAGTTCACCAAGGCCGGGCGCACCGAGCTGGCGGCAAAGGAGACCCGTGAGCGCGAGATCCTCCAGCAGTACCTCCCGGCACAGCGTTCGCCTGACGAGATCCGCGCGGTCGTCCGAGCCGCGCTCGAGGGGCTGCCGGCGGAGGGTCGCAACCAGGGTGCCGTGATGAAGGCGGTGATGCCGCAGCTCAAAGGCCTCGCCGACGGCAACGCGATTCGTCAGATCGTGACCGAGGAGCTCGCCCACGCGTAACCATCGTCGCGCCGGGAAGGTAGTCCCTAGCGTGATCGTCCGCCGCCTCGTCGCGCTGTCCTGCCTGGTTGCCGGGGCCCTCTCGGCCTGGGCGCAGCTTGTCTCCGCGGCACCGAGCGCCCGAGGGATCGTCGTGGTCGAGATCCACGGCACCATCGATGCCGGGATGGCTCACCTGGTGACGCGGGCCGTCGCCGAGGCCACGGCCCAGCACGCGCGCGCCATCGTGCTCGACGTGAACACCTTCGGCGGCCTCGTGTCGTCGGGGACCGAGATTCGCGACGCGCTGCTGGGCAGCGAGGTCCCCGTCGATGCCTACGTTGCGCGGGCGTGGTCGGCGGGCGCGCTGGTGACCTTAGCGGCCTCGCGGATCGTGATCTCCGCGGCCGGAACGATCGGCGACGCGCAGCCCATCCCCAAGACCGCCAAGACCGTTTCGGCGCTGCGCGGTGAGTTCGAGGTGACGGCGAAGCGTTTTCACCGCGACTCGCGCCTTGCCGCCGCGATGGTCGACGCGACCGTCGAGACGAAGTACAAGGATCACGACATGATCCTGACGCTGACGGCGGACAAGGCGCGCGAGGCCGGCTTCTCGGAGGCGACCGTTCAGAATTTCGACGCCGCCTTGGCGCACTTCGGCCTCACCGGCGCGCCGCGCACCGACGCTGCATATACGGTGGCCGAACAGATCGCGCGGTTCGCGACCGACCCGACGGTCAGCGGGTTCCTGCTGACGCTCGGCTTTCTGGGGCTGCTCATCGAGCTGCAGACGCTGCACGGGATCGCCGGTGCGATCGGCGTCGCCTCGCTGGCGCTGTTCTTCGGCACGCACGTGTACGCGGGATTCTCCAACGGGCTCATCGTCGCGCTGGCGCTGGTGGGCGTCCTGCTGATCCTGTTCGAGCTGCACGTGCTGCCCGGCCATGGAATCGCCGGAACGCTCGGAGCGCTGATCCTCGTCGCCTCGGTTCTGCTGGCCTTCGGGATCTCGTTCTTCGTGGGTGCATTGCAAGCGCTGGCAATCGCGATCGTGCTCAGCACGGTCATCTTCGCGCTGCTGCTGCGGGTCTTGCCCGAGAACGCATTCGTGAAGCGCTTGACCTTCGCCGGGATGCAGGGTCCCGACTATGTCGCGAGCTTGGATCACCGGCACTTGCTGGGAGCCAAAGGTACCGCTCTGTCGTTTCTGCGCCCGGCTGGTGTGGCGACCTTCGGCGACGTTCGCGCCGACGTCCTCACGGAGGGGGACTTCGTCCCCGCTGGAACACCCATTCGCGTCACCCGCGTAGAAGGCGCGCGCATCTTCGTGCGCCCGGAACCATAGCTAGGAGCTCCGCCGGCATGCCAACTGTCCTGCTCGTCGTCATCATCGCGCTGATCTTCGTCGCGGTCGTGATGTTCTTATACTATTTCCCGCTGGGGCTGTGGATTCGAACGATCGCTGCGGGCGTACCGTTGTCGATCGGCTCGCTCATTCGCATGCGCATCATCGGTGTCCCGGCCGGGCTGCTGGTTTCGAACCTGGTGCGGGCCCGCAAAGCCGGGCTGCCGCTGACCGTCGACCAGTTGCAATCGCACATTCTGGCCGGCGGTAACATCGACAAGTGCGTGCTGGCCATGATCGCCGCCCAGCGCGCGCAGATCCCGCTGGAGTGGCAGCGCGCCGCCGCGATCGACCTGGCCGGCCGCGACGTGCTCGAAGCGCTGCAGACGTCGGTGAACCCCAAGGTGATCGAGACGCCGCTGTTCCAAGGCGTGGCGCAGAACGGGATCCAGCTCAACGTGAAAGCGCGCATCACGGTGCGCTCGAACCTCGACCGCTACGTCGGCGGAGCCGGCGAACCGACGATCGTCGCGCGCGTCGGCGAAGGTGTCGTCAGCGCGGTCGGCGCGGCCGTCGACCACAAGGAAGTCCTCGAGTATCCCGACCGCATCTCCAAGGCGGTCCTCGCGAAAGGCCTCGATGCGGGCACCGCGTTCGAGATCGTCTCGATCGACATCGCCGACGTCGACGTCGGCAAGAACATCGGCGCCGACTTGCAGACCTCGCAGGCCGAGGCCGACCGGCGCATCGCGCAAGCAAAAGCCGCCGAGCGTCAGTACGCTGCAATGGCCGCGGAGCAAGAGATGAAGGCCGAGACCCAGCGCATGCGCGCCAAGGTCGTCGAAGCCGAAGCGCAGATCCCCGAGGCGATCGCCGAAGCGTTCCGTGCCGGCCATCTGGGCGTGATGGACTACTACAAGATCAACAACATCCAAGCCGACACCGGGATGCGCGGCGCGATCGGCCAGAGCGTCGGCATCGAAAACCCGAGCCCGCCGCCGGCCGGGGGGACCTTGCCGCCGCAGTGACCCTGCACGACATCTTCCCGTTCCTGTTCGTCGCGATCATCGTGATCGCGGCGATCGGCAAACAGCTGCGCGGCCTGGGCCGCGGCTACAACGCCCTCGTCGAGCAGCAGCGGACCGCGGAGGCGCGCGCCGCCGATGCGCCGCGCGCCGCGGCGCCGGCGCGTGGCCTGTCGCCCGCCGCCGCGACGACGGCCGGACGCTCGGACGTCGCCGCGGTCATCAAGGCGGCGGTCGCGGCCTATGAGTCGGCTCCCGCCTACACCGCCGCCGTCTCAGCGGCGCCGCCGCCGTATCAGGCTCCGCCCCAGCAGCGGCCCGCCGCGGTGAGGCGCGCCGTGCCGGCGGCCCGCTCGGTCGACGTCCCCGTCGCGGCCGTCGCCGCCGTCGCCCCGGCCGGGCGCTGGGTGCTCGCCGACGCATTCCGCAACCCCGCCAACGCTCGGTCGGCGGTCATCATGGCCGAGATCCTGGGGCCTCCCCGCGCGCTGCGGTGACACTTCGCAACCTCCGCTCGCGTTGGAGCTAGTGTGCCGTCGATTACCAGCGAGGCGACGTTCGACCTGAGCGGGCTCTCCGATCCGATCCGCTTCTGCGGATATCGCGATCAAAATCTCAACGCGCTCGAGGCGCTCATCCCCGTCGTGCTGCGGCTCGACGGCGACCGCGTCCACCTCAGCGGCGACAGCGGCGCCGTCCGCCGCGCCGAGAACGTCCTCGGCGCGATGCTCAGCGCCGCCCGCTCGGGCGCGCAGGTGACGCCCGACGATGTCGCCCTCGCAGCGCGAGCCGCAGGCGCTCAAGGCATCCCGCCGACGCTGGCCACGACCGCGCGCGGGCGCGAGATTCGTCCCAAGACCGACGGCCAGCGCGCGCTCGTCGCGGCGATCGACGCAAACACGTTGTCGTTCGCGATCGGCCCGGCCGGTACCGGAAAGACGTTCCTGGCGATCGTGATGGCGGTTCGCGCCCTGAAGCGGCGCGAGGTTGCTCGCATCGTGCTCTCGCGCCCGGCCGTCGAGGCGGGCGAAAAACTGGGCTTTCTTCCGGGCGACCTCAAGGAGAAGGTCGACCCGTACCTGCGGCCGCTCTACGACGCGCTGCAAGAGCTGCTCGAAGACGGGACGACGCAGAAGTACCTCGAGCGCGGGACCATCGAGGTCGCGCCGCTGGCGTACATGCGCGGGCGCACCCTGGGCGACGCGTTCGTGATCCTCGACGAGGCCCAGAACGCCACGCACGAGCAGCTCAAGATGTTCCTGACGCGTTTGGGCGCCAACTCGAAGATGGTCGTCAACGGCGACGACACGCAGATCGATCTCCCGCGCGGGATGCGCAGCGGCATCGGCGACGTCGAACGGCTCTTCAGCGACATGGACGACGTTGGGATCGTGCGGCTCGACGAAACCGACGTCGTGCGCCATCCGCTGGTCGGTCGCATCGTCGCAGCGTACGGGCGTCTCTCGCGAGAACGTGGGGCGCAGCGCTGATCTACCTCGCGAACAGAACCCGCGGCACGGGTCTCGACGCGCGGGCGATGGCGCGCGTGCTGGAGCGTCTGCTGGGCGAGATCGACGAGGGAGATTCGTGCGTCTCGCTGTCGTTCGTGCGCGACCCCGCGATGCGAGAGCTCAACCGCGTGCACCGCGGCAAGGACGCGCCGACCGACGTGCTGAGCTTCCCGATGTATCCGCGTGAGGCATTCGACCACGGCGGGCGTACGCGGCCGCGCGCCCGTGGCCGGCCCGACGATCCCGAGCGCTTGTTAGGCGATCTGGTGGTAAGCGTCGATACCGCCTTGCGGCAGGCGGCAGCATACCACGCTTCGCTCGAGCGCGAGGTGGAGCGGCTGCTCATCCACGGCGTGCTCCATTTGGCCGGGCACGATCATCTCGAACCGGCTGAGCGCGCGCGCATGGAGGCGGAGGAGCGGCGCTTGGCGGACTCGATCGGAATGCCGTGGCCGTATCTCGAATCGAGCGCCGGATGACGCTGCCGGCACGCGCCGGCCGGGCGCTCGCGCTGGCCGCCGGGATCGTTGCCGGGCTCACACTGCCCGTGCGCGGCGCCGAGGAGGCGCGCGCACACTGGGGCGTGACGACCGCCGATCCGCGTGCCCAGGATCTGTTCGACCGCGGCCTCGCGATGATGTATGCGTTCGACATCGGCGAAGCGCGGGTTGCGTTCGAGCAGGCGGCGCAGCGCGATCCCGGTCTGGCGATGGCGTATTGGGGGATGGCCGAGGCCGACACGATCGACATCAACCGGCCCTCCACGCCGGAGGGCGAGCGGCGCGGCGTCGAGGCGGTCGCGCAAGCCCGCAGCCGGCTCGCGCACGCGAGTGCCGAGGAGCGCCTCCTGGTCGACGCGATCGCCAAGCGCTACGCGAAGGGGACGGAAAAGCAGAAGTTCTCGCGCTATGCCGACGCGATGAGCGTGTTTGCCAAAGCGCACCGCGACGAGCCGAACGCGCTCGTCGTCACCGGCTTCGCGATCTATACCGCGGAGGACGCGCTGCTCGACGGTAAGGACGCGCTCACGCCGAAGGCGCGCGAGATCCAAGAGGATGCCGACCGCGCGCTGGAGCTCGAACCCACTAACCTGGGCGCGCATCACCTGCGCATTCATCTGCTCGAGAACGCGCACCGTTCGAACCAAGCGGTGCCCGACGCCGACGCGCTTTCGTCCTATACGTATCCGCCCGGGGAGTCGCATTTGCCGCACATGGCGGGCCACATCTGGTCGCGGACCGGCGAGTACGAGCGGCTCGTCGCCGACAACCAGCACGCCGTCGACAACGACCGCGCCTGGTTTGCTCTAGGCGACGGACCGGGCCAGCAGTACATGAAGCTCTACCACGCCCACGACGTCGACTTCGTCTCGTACGGTCTGACGACGCTGGGCCGCAACGACGAAGCGCGGGCCGCGGTGAAGGGCGAGGACACGCTTTCGCAGCTCAAGACCGCGTTGCGGCTGCACGACGACGCGCGCGTCGTGGAGCTCGCGCGAAACTCGAGCAGCGGCTTCAACGGCTTCGCCGGGGCGGTCGCCGCCGGACGTCGCGGCGATGCGCCGGCGGCGCGGGCCACGCGTGCGAAGCTTGCAGGCGACGGTGCATCCGGCGTGCGCGTCGCGCTCATCGACGCGGCGATCGCGCTGGGCGAGCACGACCCGGCCGCGCGCGCTGCGGCGTACGCGCGCGCGTACGGGCTGACGAAGTCCGACTTTCCGGGCGATCCGAAAGACTACTGGCCGACGCCGATCGGCGAGGGCTACGCCGCGGCGCTGCTCGCGGCGAGCAAAGCCGCCGACTCCGAGACGGTGTTCGGGGCGGAGCTCAAGCGCTTCCCCAACGACCCGCACTTGGAGTTCGGGCTGGCCGAAGCGCTCAAAGCACAGGGCAAGGACGATACCGCGCCGCGCGCCGCCTACAAGGCGCACTGGAAGGGGACGCGCGATCTCACGCTCGCCGATCTCGGTTGATCCGCCGCCGCGCCGTCACGGCCTGATCGCGGCGTTCGGTTACGCGTTCGCGGGGCTCGCCGCGGCCTGGCGCAGCCAACCAAACGTGCGCATCCACGCAGTCCTCGGCGGGGTGGTCGTGATCGCAGGTGCGGCGTTGCGCATCCCGCCGGTCTGGTGGGCGCTCGTGGTGCTGGCGATCGGCCTCGTCGTCACCGCCGAGTTGATGAACACCGCGATCGAGGCCACCGTCGACCTCGCGTCGGCCGCCGACCACCCGCTCGCAAAGCGCGCCAAAGACGTCGCGGCCGCCGGGGTGCTCGTAGCGGTCCTCACCGCGCTGGCGATCGGCCTTGCGCTGGGCGTCGGGCTGCTCGCGCGCCGATGAAGCGGGTCCGAACCGTGTGTTATAATGACCCCCGCTTGAGTACCGACCCGCTACCCTTGGGCACGAGCCGCCCGGCCCCGCTATGACAACGGAGGCGCACTGGCCCGGGATCGTCGCCCTCGTGGTCCTCGTCGGGGCGGCCGCCTTCTTCGCGGCTTCCGAGGCGGCGATCGTTTCGATGAACCGCATTCGAGCCCGTGCGCTGGCGGAAAAGAGCGTCCGCG
The DNA here is from genome assembly GCA_003140215.1 of Vulcanimicrobiota bacterium. GTDB lineage: Bacteria > Vulcanimicrobiota > Vulcanimicrobiia > Vulcanimicrobiales > Vulcanimicrobiaceae > Vulcanimicrobium > Vulcanimicrobium beijerinckii. Next base: position 2,009,316 of record PLJL01000004.1, read on the forward strand.
GCGGTAGCCTGCTCGAGAAGTTGCTGGAGAGCCGCAACCGGACGCTCACCTCCGTGCTGATCGGCTCGACGTTCGTGCTGCTGGCCGCGGACTCGCTCGCCACCGAGCTGTTCATCCGCTGGAACGTCCCCAACGCGGCGATCTGGTCCACGATCGTGATGACGGTCGTGATTCTGCTCTTCGGCGAGATCTTGCCCAAGACGATCGCCGTCGGTTCGGTGGACCGCACGGCGCTGCGGCTGGCGCCTTTCTTGAACGTCGTGACCCGCGCGCTGACGCCGTTGACCAGCGCCTTTCTGTGGCTCAGTGACGGACTGGTCCGCCTGCTGGGCGGCAAGCCGCACATCGGGCCGTACGTCACCGAAGACGACATCAAGACGCTCGTCAACGTCGGCGTGGAACAGAACGTGCTCGAGGAGCAAGAACGCGAGCTGATCCACTCGATCATCGAGTTCGGCGACACGATCGTGCGCGAGGTGATGACGCCGCGTACCGACATGGTGACCGTCGAGGTCAGCTCGTCGCCACGGCTGGCCCTGGACCGCGTGATCGCGGAAGGCTACTCCAAACTCCCGGTCTACGAGGAAACGGTCGACAACGTCATCGGCGTCGTGCACGACCGCGAGCTGCTCATCGCGCTGGCGAACGGGACGATCGCCTCGACCACGTTACGCTCGCTGATGCGCCCGGTAACGCTCGTGCCGCAGAACAAGCGGATCTCCGAGCTGTTACGCGAGATGCAGCGTGCGAAATACTCGCTGGCGATCGTGCTCGACGAGTACAACGGCACCGCCGGCCTCGTGACGATGGAAGACCTGCTCGAAGAGATCGTCGGCGAGATTCGCGACGAACACGACGAGGGGGAAGAAGAACCGATTCGCCGGTTGAGCGACACGGAAACCGTCGTCGAGGCCGGAACCAACATCGAAGACGTCAACAACGCGCTCAACATCAGCTTGCCGCATGAAGAGTTCGAGACTATCGGCGGCTATACCGTGGGTCTCTTCGGCCGGCTCCCGCGTGAGGGCGAGGAGATCGACGCGGGCGGCGGGGTGCACCTGCGCGTCGATCGTACGCGCGGCCGCCGCATCTTGGCCGTGCGCGTTCTGATCGATCGCAAGGCCGCCGCCGTGCCAGAGGCCGAAGCCGCCGCCGTTGACCGCTAGGAGCTCCACCACCGACGCTATCGTGCTGCGCGCCCGACCGCTGGGCGAGGCGGATCGCGTCTACACGCTGCTCACCCGCGAGCGCGGGAAGGTCGACGCCGTCGCCAAGGGGGCGCGCCGTCCGCGCAGCTCGATGGCCGGGCGGCTCGAGCCGCTCGCCGAGGTGCGCGTCGCGTTGCACAAGGGGCGCTCGCTCGACGTGATCACCGAAGCGCGAACGATCAAATCCTACTGGAACGGGCTGGTCCGGCCCGATGCGCTCGCTACGGCGTCGCTGTTCGCCGAGACCGTCGACATGTTCTGCGAGCCCGACCTGGCGCTGCCAGAGATCTATGCGCTGCTCGCGGGCGCCGTCGGTGCGGTGGCGTCGAGTGAATCGCCGGCCGGCCTGGTGCCGCGCTTCCAGTTGCGGTTGCTCAACGCGTTGGGGCTCGCGCCCGCCGGGGACGCTTGCGTGCACTGCGGCGACGCCTTCGGCGACCACGGCGCGTGGCTCGATCTCGAGGCCGGCGGCCTGGGTTGCGGACGTTGCTGCGGCGCGCGCGGCGACGCTCACGCGCTCGGCGCCGCCGATGTTGCCAACTTTCGAGCCCTCGGCGCAGAGCGCGGTTCGGGGGCGGCGCTGCTGGCGACGCAGCGCGTGGCGCGAGCCGCCGACGACATCATCACCTGGCAGCTCGGCCGCCGGCCCAAGGCCCGCGCGCTGGTGTACGAGCTGTCGCTATGACCGCGGGCAGCACGCGCCCGTGAGCGAGACCATCATCGCCCTCGACGTCGGCACGCGGCGCATCGGCGTCGCCGTCGGCGAAGGAACCTTCGCGTTTCCGCACACGACGCTGGCGCGCACGAATGTGCGCGACGACGTGGCGGCGATCGTCGCGATCGCACGCGAGCGCAACGCGCGCACGATCGTGGTCGGCGATCCGCTGACGCTGGCCGGCGAGCGGGCCCTAGCGAGCGAGCAGATCGATGCCTTCGTCGCCCACCTGAGCCGCGTGTTCGACGGCGGGATCGAACGCGTCGACGAACGGCTGACGACGGCCGCCGCGCAGAAGGCGCTCATCGCAGCCGACGTATCGCGAGCGAAGCGCAAACAAGTCGTAGACCAGCTCGCAGCGGTCGGGATCCTCGAGACGTGGCTAGCCCGCAGGCCGCGGTGAACCGCGCGGGCCGCGCGCTCGTCGGCGTCGCGGTTGCAATCGTCTTGGGTGTCGGCGTCATCGTCGGCGCGGCTTCGCTGTGGTTTCGGGACGCAGTCTACATCGACCGGGCGCTACCCGAACATCAGACGGATGTCGTGATCGAGCGCGGCTCGACGTTCTCGCAAGTCGTCGCCGCCCTCAACGACAAGCGTGTGCTCACGAGCCCGCTGGCGTTTCGGCTGTTGGCGCGCCTGCGGCACGTCGACAGCGACGTCAAAGCCGGAGAGTATCGCTTCCCCGCGCACCAGACGAGCGACGAGGTCCTGCGGCGGCTGGTGCGCGGGGAGCAGTTCGCGGTCTGGGTGACGCTGCCGGAGGGCTACACGGCGCGGGAGATCGCGCAGGCTCTGGCCGCCCGCGCGCTCGGGGATGCAAGCACGTACGAGCGCATCTTCCTCCACGAGGGCGGGATCACTGTGGGCGGCAGGCGGACCCGTAACCTCGAGGGGTACCTGTTTCCGAGCACCTACCTCATGCCGATCGACGACACGCCAGACCGGGTCGCGCGGATCCTGACCGACGAATTCCAGCGCGAGCTGCCGCGCGATGCCGCGGCGTGTGCCAAGCGGCTGCGGCGCACGATTCCGGAGGTCGTGACCATCGCCTCGCTCGTCGAGCGGGAAGGCAAGGCCGATGACGAGCGACCGCTCATTGCGTCGGTCATCTACAACCGGCTGCGCCTGGGGATGCCGCTCGAGATCGACGCGTCGATCGAGTACACGTTCCCGGAACATCACGACGTGATCACGAAACGCGATCTGGAGAGCGACTCCCCGTACAATACCTACCGGCACACCGGTTTACCCCCGACCCCGATCGCCAGCCCCGGCAAGCCGTCGCTCGATGCGGCATTCGGACCGGCGCGCAGCGACTACCTGTTCTATGTCGCGAAAGGCGACGGCCACCACGCCTTCGCCAAGACGCTGGCGGAGCACAACGCGAACGTCGCGCGCTATCTCAAGTAAGTGAAGGAGACTGTCATCGACACCAACGGCACGGCGGGCCCGAGCACCAACGGCAGCGGCGGCGAGAAGCAGCCGTTAGACCTCAAGAACATCCTCAAGTTGCACATGCAAGACGGAACCGAGCTGCACTTCGAGGTCGTGGGCCTGGTCGAGGACGATGAAGGCAACGCCTACGCGGTGTGCTACAACGAGCAGTCGGACGAATTCGTCGTCACCGACTCGTTCGGCGATTTGCTCGAAGATGAAGATCTCGCGCAGGAGATCCTCGACGACTTCTTCGTGTTGGCGGAAGAGTCGGCGCCGCCCGAGGAGCAAGCTCCGTAGAGCCTGCCCTGACGTGGTGTCACCTGCGGTGAGCTTGTCGAAGGGTCCCGTCCTCTTCCTCTCCGCGCGCGTCGGCGAAGGCCACCGCTCGGCCGCCGATGCGGTGTGCGTCCGGCTCGCTGCGCGCGGAATGCGCGGCGAGGTCGTCGATAGCTATCGCTACGCCGCATCGCTGTTCTCGAAGGTGGTCAGCGACGGTTACATCGGAATGGTGCGGACGATTCCGCAACTGTACGGCTTCATCTACGATCGCGCCGAGCGCGCAACCGCCGCAGGCGGCTTCCGGGTATGGGCGAGCGAGTTCACCGCGCGCAACATCCGTGGTCTGATGGAGCGAATGAAGCCGAGCGCGGTGGTGTGCACGCATGCGTTTCCGTGCGGTGTGATGGCCGCCTACAAGCGGAACTACGAGCCGGCCCTACCGGTGATGGGCATCGTGACCGACTTCGTCGTGCACCCGTTCTGGATCTACAAGAACGTCGACGCCTACGCCGTCGCCACCCCCGAGATCCGCGCGGCCCTCGTTGCCCGTGGGATCGATCCGCTGCGTATCGGTGTGGACGGCATTCCGGTCGACCCGCGGTTCGGCGAGCCCCCGAATGACCGCGGCGCGTTGCGCGAGCGCTTGGGTCTTCCGCGCGATGCGGCCGTCGTGCTGGTCATGGGCGGCGGACTGGGACTCGGTCCCGTTGCCGCGACAGTGCGTTCGCTGGCACGCAGCATGACGCCCGTGACGCCGGTGGTGATCGTCGGCAAGAACGTGCGGCTGCAGCGCCGCGTGGTCGAAGAGGCACGCCGCGACGGGGAGGAAGTGCGCGTCCTGGGGTTCGTCGAGAACGTCTTCGATTGGATGCACGCAAGCGACGTGCTCGTCACCAAACCGGGCGGGCTGACGACCTCCGAAGCGCTCGCCGCCGGGGTTCCGCTGGTGCTCCTGCGCCCGCTGCCTGGACAGGAGGAGCGCAACTCACGCTATCTCGTGTCGCGCGGTGCGGCGCTGCGCGCGCGCGGTGCCGGCGAGCTCGTCCGGTTGGTCGACGCGGTGCTCAACGGTCGCGACGTCGCGGCCGGCGTGCGTGCGGGTGCGGCTTTGCTTGCACACCCCGACGCCGCCGAACGGATCGCGGCGCGGATCGCGGCGCTGGTTTCGAGCCCGGTCCCGGCCTGACGGCCGCGTGCGCCGCGCCGCCGGCGCAGGTCCGCGCATAGCGGTATACGAACTCCTGAGCTTCGTCGAAGGACCCGGATCGCAGCCGGGAGAGGTGGCCGAGCGGCTGAAGGCGGCGGTTTGCTAAACCGTTATACGAGTTACATCGTATCGAGGGTTCGAATCCCTCCCTCTCCGATGTTGCCGACGTGCGGCAGGGATCGAATCCCAAGCGCCGTATCCCACCCCGTCGCCGCAGCTCGCGTGCGACGCGCGCGGTCGTAGCTCAATTGGATAGAGCAACAGGCTACGAACTTGTAGGTTGGGGGTTCGAGTCCCTCCGACCGCGTTTACGAGAAAGAGCCCGCACGACGTGCAGGCTCTTTCTCTCTCAGTAGTGTTTGCGCGGGATCATCACCATGATGCCGTCGGGGTAGGCGAAGACGAAATTGAATGCCCGCATGAAGTCAAGGCCGACGAGAATCTCGTTGTTCGCGAACGAGGGCGAATCGCACGCGGCGGGCAGCGGATAGCGGATCGGGCCGAGCGCGAGTGATTGCAACTTCCCACAGTTTTCGATTTCCACGCCGCCGATTCCGCCGCTGATCGCATAGTACTTCGTCATGAAAGCAATGTGGTTCCGCCGCACGAAATCGGTTGAAACAAGCACGTCGGCGGGGTTGCCGCTGTCGAGCGTCGCGATGACGTCGACCTTGTCGTCGACGCGCATCGGCGTCCGAATGTGGTGGTCCGACAGGTCGATGTGAACGACCATGCCGGCCTGCTCGTCGGGCGCGACCTTTGCCGGGTCCATGAGGCGCAGGGTGTTCGCATCGAGGCTCAGGTCGGCGACCGTCGCCGCCAACAGGTCGAATCCGATGATCCCGACGACGCCCTCGCGCGACCAGCCCTGCTCGTCCAGCCCGCTCGAGACGATGACGTCGTGCAGCGTCGACCCGCCGACCGCAAGCGTGTCGACGCGGAACAGGTTCGCGCGAACGGTCGCGGGACCGATGCCGCCGATCGGGACATCGCCGAACCGCTTCGCCCCTGTGCTGCGAGCAAACGAGTCGAGCATCGCGGTACCGTCAGCGCCCGTGTCAAAGATGAACTTGCCTTTGACCCCGTTTACGACGACGTTGAGGTAGATGCGTGGCGCCGGCTGGTCGACATACTCGATGCGCGCGGGTTCGTCGCCGAAGGTCCAGATCGCCGTTTGTTTGGGCGGGCGAAGTTGGTCCGGCTCGACCGGCGCGTTTGGGACAATCGCAGTGTACGCGTAGCGGGTCTTTGCATTGCCATGGTGCCACGACGACAAGAACTGCTTGCCGTCGACCGCGGTGTAGCCCAGACCGTCGAACGAGCGCTCGTATTTTCCGTCGGGGTCCACGACTGCGCGACGGTATGCGCCCGTCGCCGGGTCGATGTACACGTCGAACGGGAACCCGACCTTCGACGTGAGGCGCACGATGGCGCAGTCGATGCCGTCGATCTTCTGCGCCCCTCGATACGAGCCCGCGAAGGCGTCGGTCGCCGTCGTCTCGGCGAACAGGGCGTCGGTGTCGAAGAGCGCGCGCACGACCTCCCCGATGGGACGTACCGTGAACCCATTCTCATTCGACGTCCACGAGACGCTCCCGGTGAATCCGTCGTCGAAATGCAACCCCTCGGCGCTCACAAACGTGTCCCGATGGGCCAGACCGTAGCGGAGTGATGTCAGCGTCCCGCGGGACTTTCCGTCACGGGTCGCTTCGCCCGTCTCGCGCAACGTCTTGACCACGCCGTCGCCGGCGTGCCACTTCACGTAGGCGGCATGCTTCGCGAGCAGCGCCGCCGCGTCGTCACTCGACGCGGATCGCGCGGTATCGGAGCCGAGGACGAATGCGAACGCCGCGACCGCCCCGGCAAGAAACACCCGGTGCATCGTGGCGGCTTCTCGGCCGCAGTAGGGTGGCCTGCCGCCCGATTGCAGCCGTGGAGGGTCTTGACGGGTTCTGGATAATCGACGTGCGGTTTCCCTCGACGACTCAGGTCGGCCTCAGCACCGAGCCGATAGAATCGTCGTAGGATGCAGCAGCGGCTCGGTAGCTCAGCGGTAGAGCGGGGGACTCATAAGCCCTAGGTCGTAGGTTCAAATCCTACCCGAGTCAGAGTTTTCTCGAGGTAATGACAATGTCGACGATCCCCTGCGATTTTTGTCCGCATCCGGTCGACCGGGCGCAGATGGAAGAAATCGAGATCAGCCACTACGTGCCGGACAGCTCGGGGGACGATTTGGCGTACGCGCGGACGTATTTCTTCGGCCACCCGGATTGCGTCCGCAAGTTCTATCGCGGGCTCGTCGAGCACAAGCTCGACCTCTTCAAGCACATGCCGACCACGGGCCCCACAGGCCCCACCCCCACCGAAAACCCCGGCCGCTAACCCCGCCAAGGCCGGAGACTGTCTCGCCATTCGCCACCAGGAAGGGCTGACAGAGCGCAAGCGGACGTCATGCCGATGCCTGCAACGAGCGAAGCGAGATGGAGGCTGCTCCCGTAGCTCAATTGGATAGAGTGTCGCCCTCCGAAGGCGAAGGTTGCCCGTTCGAGCCGGGCCGGGAGCACATTTTCCCTGCCGCCGAGGAGCCTGCGCCCGAGCCCGAGGCCCAGCTACGGATGCGGCGGGCGATCGAGCTTGCCGGCCAGGCGGCCGCTGCGGGCGACGTCCCGATCGGGGCCGTGCTGGTGGTCGACGGTCGCGTCTTCGAAGCGTTCAATCAGAAGGAGCAGCGCCCGGACCCCACCGCGCATGCCGAGCTGCTCGTGATTCGCGCGGCCGCCGCGGCGCTGGGGCGTTGGCGCGTCGGGGGGGTCCTGTACGTCACCAAGGAGCCTTGCGCGATGTGCGCGGGCGCGCTTGCAGCGGCGCGCGTCGAGCGCCTCGTGTACGGCTGTCGCGACCCTAAGGGAGGGGCGGCGGGGTCGGCTATCGATATACTCGGATCGGCCGCCGTGAACCATCGCGTCGACGTGATCGACGGGGTGCTTGCGGACGAAACGGCCGCACAACTGCGCGAGTTCTTCGCGCAGAAGCGGCGCCCGGAGAGGTGGTCGAGTGGTTGAAGGCACCCGCCTCGAAAGCGGGCGAACGTTGATAGCGTTCCGAGAGTTCGAATCTCTCCCTCTCCGCCAGTCACGAGCGCGACGATCGCACGATCGCCGCGCTCGTGCTTTTCCGCGCTCTCGACATCCGCGCAGCGAATCGGAAGCACACGTTCGAAGCATCGCGTCTTAGCGTAAGCGCAACGACCGGCCGTTCTTCTCGCCGTCCTCGCACGCGAGGTGCATCGTGCGGATGCGTGGCGACGGGTCCGAGTGAGGCGGGCGCGAAATATCTTGACTCACTCATAACCAATGGGTTATCGTTTCTAGGTGCAAGCTACCGCGGATGACCTCTTCCGGGCACTCGCCGACCCCACACGGCGGGCAATCTTCGAGCGCCTCGCCCTCGAGGAGCTGCCTGTTCACGCCCTGACCGAGCGTGCCGGCGTCTCGCAGCCCGCCGTGTCAAAGCATCTCCGCGTTCTGAAGCAGGCCGGGCTGGTACGCGACCGCCGTGCAGGACGCCAAACCCACTATAGCGCGCAGCTCGGCGCACTTGCCCCCCTGATCGACTGGACAAGCCAGATGGCCGGGTTCTGGCAGAGCCGGTTCGACCACCTCGAAGACCTGTTGAAAAGGATGGACCAATGAACGGAAAGTCGCCCGAAACGCTCTCCGTCGTTGTCGAACGTGAGGTACCTCATCCGCCGGAAAAGATCTGGCGCGCTCTCACGCAACCACCGTTAATCGAGGAGTGGCTGATGAAGAACGACTTCAAGCCCGTTGTGAACCACCGTTTCAATCTTCGCGCAGACTGGGGCGCTGTCGACTGTCAGGTCCTGGCAGTCGAGCCGAACAAAACGCTGTCTTACACGTGGGCGGCCTATGGTCTCGAGAGTGTCGTCACGTGGACTCTCACCCCTACGAGTACGGGGACGAACGTGCGCATGGAGCAGTCGGGCTTCCGGCCGGATCAGCAGCAGGCCTACCAGGGCGCCAAGGGCGGGTGGCAGCAGTTCTTTGCGGCCCTGGAGCAGGTATTGGCGCGGATAGATTGATGCCGGCAGAATTCAAAAGCTAGAAACGGGACCAGAATTCGAGGCATAAAGATCCAATGAATCCATCGGAACGTATTGACCAGCTGATCGCAGAACTCACAGACTGGCGTGGCAAAACGTTCGCCGGCATCCGCAAGACCATCCTTGAGGCCGACCAGGAGATAATCGAGGAATGGAAGTGGATGGGAAGCCCGGTGTGGTCTCACGACGGAATAATCGCGGTCGCCAACGCCCACAAAGGGAAGGTGAAGCTTACCTTTGCCCACGGGGCGAGGCTCCCAGATCCTGACAAGCTCTTCAACGCGGGCCTCGAAGGCAGCACGTGGCGAGCGATCGATTTTTTCGAAGGTGCTACGATTAATGCGCGTGCTCTAAAAACGCTCGTCCGTGCCGCTGTTGATTACAATCAGATCAAATTGAAGAAGAAAGCGCCTGCGGGTACTCGAGCGAAAGTACACAAGAGTAAAAAGACCTGAAGCTATACCTTTTCCTCACCGGTGAACCCGCCCCGCGAACGGCCAAAAGCTTGTTCGTGAGTGCCCCTCTTGCGCCGAACTCCCGTCTGCCCGCACATCCTCGCATCCGCTGAGGGCGTCTCGGCTCCGTAGTTTTACGGACGATCTGCGCCGCGCGCCGCTCTACAGTAGGTTCACACTCACTGTGGAGATCGCTCGATGGACCAACTTTCCTCGATCGTAGTCGATATCGCATCCGTTCCGGCGTGCCTGCTGGCGGTGGACCTCTTAAGCGGGTTCATCCACTGGGCCGAGGACACGTGGACGGCCCCCGGGGCATCGAAGCTGCTCGACCAGTGGGTCGTGCTCGACAACATCGAGCATCATCGCAAGCCGGGCACGATTCGGGCCGGTCACTATTGGGCCACCAATCGCGTGTGCATCGCGCTCGCGTTGGTGGTCGGGTGCGCGCTGGTACTTCTCGGGGTGCATGCATGGCAGGCGTTCGCGATCGTGGCGCTGGCGTCGCAGTCGAATCACGTGCATCTGTGGGCGCACAGCGCCAACCCGCCGCGCGTCATCGCGTGGTTGCAGCGCTACGGCATTCTCCAGTCGCCGGCGCACCACGGCGAGCACCACAAGCGGCCGTACGCGTCGAGGTTTTGCACGATGACGAACTACCTGAACCCGGTGCTCGACGGAATCCACTTTTGGCGCGGCTTGGAACGCGTGATCGAGGGTTGCGGCGCGACGATGTGGCGCGCGAGCGCCGCGCGGCAGGGCTACTAGGTCACCCGGCCAGCTTGGGGTCGCTGGGCGTCGCCGGAAAGCTGAAGCCGCTGTTCGTGGCCTCGGCGGTCGCGGTGACGCGCCCGATCCGCAGCGGGGCGTAGAAGGTGTGCGCGTAGACCGCGTGCTTGACCAGCCAATGACCCTCGACGACTTCGTAGTCGCAGCTCAACGAGGTCGTCGGACCGACGTAGTTCACGCGCGTCGGCAGGTTGCTCGTCGTGTCCACGTAGACGTCATGAATGTAGAAGTCCGAGGAGTTGTTGTTCGTCAGCGCCGGCAACGGGTCCATGAGGATGTGCGCGATGGCGTCGTTGGAGTCGGGCGCATAGGAGGCCCGGTAGTTGCGCAGCGAGACCACCACCACGTCGGCCTGCGAGCTCGGGGTCGTGAACGTGATCGGGGGGCCGGGCTCGACGTAGCTCAACAGGTCGCGCCGCACCCCGTTGAACGTGACCCGAAAATACGAGAGCGCGTCGAAGGTTGGTATGAGCGGAAAACTGTGCGCGTACTGGTGCTGCCCCCGGGGGAGGTCCTGCAACGCTGCAAAGTCGTCCCGGGTCCGCGTTTCGACCGCCCGCGAGATGACCTGGTGGCGGCGCATCGACGGCACGTCGACCACGACGTCCGTCTTGTAGGCGAGGTAGGGCGGTGACTGCGCAAACGCCGCCGCGGCCGTGTTGGCGCTCAGCCGGAACTGGACGTCGGCCGCGATCACGTGAGCTCGAACAGGAGGGCGGGAAGAACGATCAAAAGCGGGGTCATCGTGTCGGACTCTTCGCGAACAACGTACTCCGGTACCGCTCCGTTCCTCACCGCCGCGGGCGCGCGTGCCGTGGTCGACGCCGCGCTGGCCGAGGCCGCCCGGCTCGGCGTCCCCCAGTGCGTCGCCGTGGTCGACTCGGGGGGCCACTTGTTGGCCTTTGCGCGCAGCGACGGCGCGCGGATCGGCTCGATCTCGATCGCATTGACCAAGGCGGTCTCGGCGGCGACGCGCAAGCGGCCGACCGCGGAGGAAGGCGGCGGCGACCCGATCATGACGATTCGGCTCGCGCTGGCGGCCGAGCGCCTCACCGGGATCGGCGGCGGCCTGCCGCTCGTGATCGACGGCCACGTCGTAGGCGCGGTCGGGGTGAGCAGCGGCACGGTCGACGAGGACACCACGGTCGCTCGGGCGGGCCTCGCCGCGCTCGCGTGAAGCGCTTCGCCGATCGCTACACCTTCGCGTTCGACATTGCTCCCGAGGCGCTCTGGCGCGCCGTCTCCGACACCGACGCGATCAACCGCGACGCCGGGCTCCCGCCCGTGCACTACACCTACGAGCCTCGGCCCGACGGCAACGGTCAGACGACGATCGCGCACGCGCAGCTCGGCCCGCTCGCAATCGCCTGGGAGGAGCCGCCGTTCACCTGGGAGGCGCCGTATCGCGTAGCGGTCGAGCGGCGCTTTCGCGGCAGCCCGTTCGCTCGCTTCAGCAGCGACGTGCGGGTGGTCGCAGACGGTGGGGGAGCCCGCATCGAACACGCGGTCGAGCTCGACGCGCGCGCGGCGCTGGGCGCGCTGCTCGCGCCGGCGGTGTTGGCGCGGGGTCGCGCCGGGGCGGCCCGCGCCTACGGGCTGGCTGCGCGCCGCGCTCGGGAAAATCCGCCGGCGCGCCCGACGCGACCGGTGCTGCCGGCCGTCCCGGCCGCCACCATCCAAGGGGTGACGCGCTTCGCCGATGCGCTCGAGATGCTGCGGCCGTACACGGAGTACGAGCCGGAGATCGCGGCGCGCCTCGCGGCACTCGTCGAGCACGGCGACGACGCGCTCGTCGCGCGCATGCGACCGTACGTCTTCGCCGATGCCTGGCAGCTGCCGCGCGATCGCGTGCTGGCCGCGATGCTCGCCGCGACGCGGCGTGGCCTGCTCGACCTCTCGTGGAGCATCGTGTGCCCGAGCTGCCGCGGGCAGAAAAACGGCGTCGGCTCGTTGGCGCGGTTGGGTGGGGCGGTGCATTGCGAGCAGTGCGGCATCGACTACGGGCCCGAGTTCGACCGCAACGTCGAGGTGACGTTCGACGCGCGGCCTTCCGGTCGCGGGATGGCGGCGCCGGTATTCTGCTTGGCGGGCCCGCAAACCGCGCTTCAAACCGTCGCGCAGTCCGCGGTCGCCCCCAGCGGTACCGCGTCGCTCGACGTGGTGCTCGAAGCCGGGGCGTACGTCGTGCAGGCGCTCCCCGATCGCGCCACGCGCGTAACGGTCGAGCCGGATGCCGGAGCCTCCATGCTCGCGTTGCGCGTCGAAGACTCGCGCGTGAGCGCGGAGACCGCGACGGTGCGTGCCGGCCGGGTTCACCTCGACATCGTCAACGCGTCCGCCCGCGAAGCGCTGGTCCGCGTCACCGAGGCCGAGCTGTCCGACCAAATCGCGACGGCCGCCGACGTCACGGCGCTGCAAACGTTCCGCGACTTGTTTTCCAGCGAGCTGCTGGCCGAAGGCGTCGAGCTCGCGATCAGGTCGCTCACCATCGTCTTCACGGATGTGGTCGGTTCGACCAAGATGTACTCCGACGCCGGCGACGCGCGTGCGTTTCGACTCGTGCGCGAGCATTTCGAAGCGTTGCGGGAGATCATCGCGATCCGTCGCGGCGCGATCGTCAAGACGATCGGCGACGCGGTCATGGCGGTTTTCGTCGACCCGCGCGATGCCGTCGAGGCGGCGCTTCTATTCGCCGCCGCCGCCGCCCCGCTGCAGCTGCGGATCGGGATGCATCGCGGACCGTGCATCGCGATGCGCGCGAACGATCACCTCGACTACTTCGGCGCGACGGTGAACCTGGCGTCCCGCGTCGGGCACGCCGCGGGGCCGGGCGAGATCCTGCTCACCGCCGCGATCGCCGACGATGCGCGCGTCACCGACCTCCTGCCCCCGGACGAACGTGGGACGGTGACGCTGCGCGGGATCCGCGACCCGGTCGAGGTGGCGCGCGTGCGCCCTGCGGCAGGCGTCCGGTGAGCGAGCGCAGTCCGCTCTACGACGATCCGGCACTGGCCCGGGCGTACGCCCGAGTCAGCGCCGCAAACGTGTACAACGCCGCCTACGAGCGGCCCGCGATGCACGAAGTGCTGGGCGACGTGCATGGCCTCGACGTGCTCGACGCGGGTTGCGCAGCCGGCGAGCACAGCGCTTGGCTCGTGGCGGCCGGGGCGTGCGTCGTCGCGCTCGATGCGAGCGCGGCCATGGTGGGGCTCGCGAGCGAGCGGCTCGGCGCCGCAGCGCGCGTGCTCGAAGCCGACCTGGCGCAGCCGTTGGCCTTGCCGGACGCCGCCTTCGACGTGGTCCTGTGCTCGCTCACGTTGCACTATCTCGAGGATTGGCATCCGCCGCTGCGCGAGTTTCGTCGCGTGCTGCGGTTGGGCGGACGGCTCGTGGTCTCGGTTCACCATCCATTCGTCACGCTCGGGATGGTCGGCGACTACCACGCCGTGCAACGCGTCGACGACGCGTTCTCGAACTACGCCGAGGAACCCATCCCGGTGCGGTACTACCATCGCTCGCTCGAACGGATCGTGGCCGACCTGCGCGCCGGCGGGTTTGCGATCAGCGCGTTGCACGAGCCCCGGTTGCAGGCCGATGCCGACGTTCGCGATGCCGAGCTGGCGGCGCGGCTGCGCACGCAGCCATGGTTCTTGATCGTCGAGGCGGAAGCCGCCGCGCGATGAGCTACGAGGCGAAATCGTTCGAGGAGTTCCGGGTCGGTGACACGACCACGTTCTCGAAGACGATCACCGAAGCCGACATCCTGCTCTTCGCGGCGGTGAGCGGCGACAACTACCCGCTGCATGTCGACGCCGAATATGCCAAGACGACGCGCTTCGGCCGGCGCGCAGCGCACGGGATGCTGACCGCGAGCCTGCTGTCGACGGTCGTCGGCCTGATGCTGCAGACGCCGGGCGGGATCTACGTCGAACAGTCGCTCCGTTTTCGGCGGCCGGTGTTCATCGGGGACACGTTGACCGCGACCGCCGTCGTGACCGAACTGTTCGCGGCCCAGCGGCGTCTGCGCATCCGGACGACGATCGTGAACCAGCACGGTAAGGCCGTCGTCGAGGGCGACGGGCTCATTCAAAAAGACGAACGCTGACCGGCCCGGTGACCGGTTCGATCGCGCGCGGATCGTCGAACGACGTCCGGTTCATCGCCGGCGTGACTTCGGCCGAGCGCATGCGCGCGGCGTCGTAGGGAACCGTGACGGCGAGTGCGTCGGCGACCTCGCCGTGGAGCCACGGGTCGAGGGCGTCGTCGGTCAAGATCACCGGCATCCGATCGTGGAAGGCCGTCAGCAACGCGTTGGGCGCACAGGTGACGATCGTGCACGACTCGACCCGCGCGTCACGCGGTCCCCAGCGTTCCCACAAGCCGGCGAATGCGAACACCCGTCCGTCCTCCACCGTGAACCGGTACGGGGTCCGCTGCGTTTTGGGCCCGGTCCACTCGAAGAAGCCGTCGGCGAAAATCGCGCAGCGCCGGCTCTGGAGCGCGGCGCGAAATACCGGCTTCTCCGCGAGCGTTTCGGCCCGCGCGTTGATCAGCTTCTGCCCGGCCGACAGGTCCTTGGCCCAGGGCGGCACCAGCCCCCAGCGCAGCGGGACGATCTCCCCGTCGCCGTCGCCACGCACCGCGAGCACGTCGTCGGTCGGCGCGATGTTGTAGCGCCGCGGCCACATTCGGCGCAGCTTGAACTGCGGATACCGCTCGGGGATCCGGGTCGGGTCGGCGAGCGAGAACCGCGCACACATCGAGTCGGGTGATTCGGGACGCCCGGGTGGGGCACCGCCCCTGGTATGGCGGTCACGCGCATCGTGGTCGCGGAGGACGACGCGTCGATCCGCGAGCTTCTCGTGCATCATCTGGAACGCGAAGGGTTCCGGTGCGAGCAGGCGGCGGATGGACCGGCCGCACTCCGGCTCGCCCGCACCGGCGCCGACGTGCTGGTGCTCGACGTCGGCCTGCCGGTCGTCGACGGATTCGACATCGTACGCGCGCTGCGGCGCGAGGGGTGCGAGCTGCCGATCCTGGTGCTGACGGCCCGGTCCGAGGAGATCGACCGCGTGGTCGGCCTGGAGATCGGCGCCGACGACTACGTCGTCAAGCCGTTCTCGCCGCGCGAGGTCGTCGCGCGCATCAAGGCGATCGGACGCCGCGCCGGGCTGAGGTCGCAGAGCGCGCCGGTCGTGCTGACCTACGACCGGCTCGAGATCGACCAGGCCGCGCGCGAGGCGCGCATCGACGGCGTCGAGCTGGGCCTCAAGCCGCGCGAGTTCGCACTGCTGCTCGAGCTGGCGGTGAATCCGGGCGTGGCGCTATCGCGAGCCACCCTGCTCGAACGCGTGTGGGGCTTCGATTTCGACGGTGATGAACGCACCGTCGACGTGCACGTGCGGCGCGTGCGCCTCAGGCTCGACGAGCGGGCGCGCCTGGCGTCGCTGCTGCAAACGGTCCACGGCTTCGGCTACAAATTTGCACGAGCCTGAGCTGCCGGGGCTGTTGCCGCGCGTCGGCACCTTTGCGCGCCGGCTGTGCGAGCTGGCTCCCCAAGGTCCGCCGGTCCTCGTCGTGCGTCTGCCGGAGCTGGAGCGAATCGCCTGGCGGCGCGGGCTGCGTGCGGCCCGGGCGCTGGAGCGCCGGGCGGCAGCGGCGTTCTCTACCGCGGTGTCGCGCGTCTTGCGGACCGACGACCTCGTGGCGCACGACGGCGGGAGCGACGTCTTTCTGGCCGCCCTCGCCGTCCCGACGCGCGACGGCGGCGCGGTTGCCGCGGCCGTCGACGTGCGGTCCGCGCTGGCCCGCATCGCGGCGGCGCTCGAAGCTTCGACACGGCTCGAAGTGCGAACCGGCTGGACGACCTTCGACGGTGCAGATGCCGGCGCAATGGAGGCGCTCGTCGACCGCGCCCTGGTACGCGGCGCGCAGGAACGCGAGCGCTACGCGTTCTTCTCGTCGCTGGGCCACGAGCTGCGCACGCCGCTCTCCTCGATTCGCGGCTACCTCGAAACGCTGCTGGACGAGGACGTCGACGCCACGACGCGCGGACGTTTCGTGCGCATCGCGTACAACGAAGCGTTACGCCTGTCCCGGCTGGTCGAAGGGATGTTCGAGATCTCCCTTTTGGACATGCGCGCGGCGCTACCCGCGCCGGCGAACGGTTCCTTCGTGCACGCGGTCGACGCCGCGCGCGACGCCTGCAGCGGCAGTGCGGCCGCGCGCGGCGTCTCGGTCGCATTCGACGAGGTTCCGGCGTTACGGGTGGCGATCGATGCCGACCGTCTCACGCTCGTGCTCGTCAACCTGATCGAGAACGCGATCAAACATGGGCGCCCGGGCGGGGGCGTCTTCGTGGGCATCCACCTCGATGACGACCGGCTCGTCCGCGTCACCGTCGACGACGACGGGCCGGGGATCGCGCCCGGCGACCGCGAGCGCGTCTTCGTCTTCGGCGACCGCGGCGTGACCGATGCGACCGGCAACGGCATCGGCCTCGCGCTCGTGCGGCTCATGATCGAGCGCGCCGGCGGCCGCGTCGACCTGGAGACATCCCCGCTCGGCGGAGCGCGTTTCATCTTAGCGGTGCCGCGCGCGTAACACCGTGATGATAGCTTAGCTTGTGGAGCGTGGCTCCTGCCGGAGGGCGCGTCGGTCTCGATGAGTCGCCGCTCGGCGGACCGCGCTTCGTGGTTAGCCTTCATGATCCGCTTCACAGGTGAACCTGCGCCGCGAGCTTCGCGCACCCGGTATTGGGCGGCCAATAGTCCGTGCCGGGCTCTTGCTCTGAACGTCGTGCGACCTCGAAGCGAACGAACGGAAATCCGGGCACGTAGCGGTACAGTGCAACACCGTGGCCATCTTGCGCGAAGAAACCCCATTCGCGACCTTCGCACGAAACCCCAGGCCGGATTTGCGCTGTGTAGACCGGCGCCTGAACATCATCGAGCATCACTGCGCCAACGACGAAAAAGGCTATCGGAAATCATCCGATGAGAACGATGAGCGGTGCCCATGCGACCGTACCGGCCGCGATCCCCACGATACGCGGACGGATCGACCACGCAGCTGTTGCGAGGATACAGTACCCAACGAACGCGGCGGCCGGGAAGAGAAGGTTCAGCAGCGGCGACGACGTTTGCAGTCCCGTCAGCGTCATCAGCCCATTGAGCGAGAGTAGCACGGCGGCAAGAGCGCACACGGAGATAAACCAGACACGAGTGCCGCGCCTAGTACTCTGCGCGACCACCGCGAGCGCGATCGCTCCGGCGCCGACCTGAAAGCATACTTGGAGCACGAAGAGGTGCTCTAAAATCCACCACACAACGGGAAGCACGCTGACTTTGTATCACAAAGTATCTCGGACCGCAAGACTTCCTCACCGAGGATGATGATGATTTTACGGCCGTCGGCGGATCGAGGCGGAGGGTGTCCATAACTACGGCGCATGGCGGAGCCTGACATGTCGCACCGAATAGATCGCGCACTGGTTCGGTGCTTTGCGAATCGGTTTGCCTTTTGGACCTCGCCGACGGCTCGTCACCGGCGACCGGATCGCTCGTTCGAGCACTCGAAGCGGCGCACGATGCCAGCGCCGCCAATGCCGCGCTACGCGGAGTTGGGATCGAGGTGGCCGGCAGTCCCGCGGTCGATGTTGCGATTGACGCCGACCAGCTCACCCTGGTGCTCGTGAATCTGATCGAGAATGCGGTCAAACACGGGCGCCCCGGCGGCGTCGTCTTCGTCGGCGTCGACGTTTCCGACCAGCACGATGTCCGCATCACGGTCGACGACGACGGTCCGGGGATAGCCAGTGGGGACCGTGAGCGTGTCTTCGCGCTGGGCGAGCGCGCCGGGGCATCGGCGAAGGGGAGCGGCATCGGACTTGCTTTCGTCAGGTTGATACTCGAACGCGCGGGTGGGCGCGTGGAGCTCGAAGACTCGCCGCTCGGCGGCGCACGCTTTACGATCCGCGTTCCCAAAGCTTCGTGACGCGCCCCGTGATATCAACAGTGCGCGCCAACCTGCTTTCAGGATCTGCACGATGTGCCGGTCTTCCAAATTGACCAAGGTACTGTGACTGCAGAGCAAATGCGCGAGATCCGCCGCCTTCTAGGAGCTCGTACTGTTGGGACGACGTTCCGTAGAGCACAGTCGAGGCGCTACGCGAAACGCTAGAAGCTGAGATCGACGAAAGCGCCGTGACACTACTGGACCGGCTGCTTTGCGAGGCAAGGGACTACGAACACCGCGGAGACGGCGAGTCGGCCTCCGGTATGGCCGTGCTCGCTCGGCGAGATGCCGGTCAGTGGTTCGCGCCGTTCGGCACCATGTCGTCGGCTGCCGCGGTTTCCGGGATAGCGACGAGTGTCGTCGACGGGCATCTGCGGCGTCCGCGGCACCTGAGCGTAGTATGCCGTTCGCCGAAGTCAAGTCGCCCCGTATTTAATACCGGTCGGTCTCATCAGGGTGCGCCGGCCACCTGCGCTGACCCCTCCGTAACTCGTCGGAGCGCATCTGCAGCCCTGAACAGGACGCCGGCCGCGCTCTTAAGCTCCTTCGCGGTTCCTCGCTCCTTCAAAACGTCGACGACTGCGGCCACTTGAGCCGCCGCCTCCGAGAAATCGGAGGCCTGGACGTTCGGAGGTTCTGGTACGTGGAAAAGTCGCTCAAAATACGGGTGGGCGGTCGCCCGCAGGTGCTCCTCACCCCTGCTCGTTATCTCGTAGATTTTGCGCCGGCCGCGTTGCTTGCGAGAAAGAAAACCCTCCGCCAAGAACTTCCCGAGGTAGGGATAGACGGCGCTCGCCGCCGGCCCTCCCGCCCAACCCAAGCTGTCGAAATAGCGAATGAGCTCGTAGCCATGGCACGGGCTTTCAGCGATCCGGCGGAGTGCCAGCCATTGCCATAGCCCTGGTGCGGCGTCCCGAAATGAGAGCTCTTCGGGCGTAGGGTCGTTCGGGTCATCCATCTATCATATATATCAGTTATATCCGACTCGAGTCAAGTTTCCCTAAGCCCTCCCCAACCGCAACCGTATGATCCCCACGGGCGGCGAGCCGCAGTCGCCGTTAGCGTAAGCGACCGAACCCAGCAGCGATGATCATCTGGCTGATCAGCGCGATGACCCGCTGATTGTTAGTCCGCGGGTCGTTGGTTCGAGTCTAGCTCCGGGAGGCAATCCGCGAGGCTGCCACCACGCAATGCCGTGTGCTCGAGGTCTCTCCGAGCGGCTTCTATGCGTGGCTGGCCCAGACTCCGTCGAAGCATCGACAAGACGACGTTCTGCTCGGCGATCGAATCGAAGCGAAGCGATTCACCGCCGATCGAATCGAAGCGAAGCGATTCACCGCCGATCGCGCTCAGCGTACGGCCGATCACGTGTCCACGCGGAACTTCGTGCTGATGGCATTGCGATCGGCGCGAAGCGCGTCGGTCGCCTGATGCGTGAAAAAGGCTTACAGGGCGCGAGCCGGCGCAAAGGCGTGCGCACGACGGTGCGCGATCGCAACGCGCGCCCGGCGCCCGACCTGGTCGAGCGAAACTTCACCGCCGACGTACCAGATCGGTTCTGGGTCGCCGACATCTCGTACATCCCGGCGCTCGCCTGCTTTCTCTTCCTCGCGGTGGTCGTCGATGCGTTCAGCCGGCGCGTCGTCGGCTGGGCGATCAAGAATCTATCTGCGAACCGAACTCGTGCTCAAAGCGCTCGAGATGGCGATCTTCCGGCGCCGGCCGGCCGACGTCATTCACCATTCGGACCAAGGAACCCGGTAAACGTCGATCGCGTTCGGGATGCGGTGTCGCGAGACCGGCGTGCGCCCGTCGATGGGCTCTGTCGACAACTGTTTGGACAACGCAATGTGCGAGAGCTTCTTCGCAACGCCGGAATGTGAACTGCTCGAGCGAAACCTCTTCAAGACACAGCACGAGGCGGCGCTTGCGATCTTCGACTTTCACCCCACGCCTTCGAGCAGCGCATGATCCGCGGCTTAGTGTCAAATCAAAACCTCGCCACGAAGGCGGGCCAGCTTCAAATAATATCCGGCGAGTGCAAGCGAACGCATACCGCGACGATGCGTTTGCGGCGAAGTGGTTTCATGTGTCGAGCAGAATACTCAAATGCATTGACAAGCCTTTGCTAGACGCATACACTCTGATCGCGGCGAGATGCACCTACCTTAGTGCATCTCGATCACGCGTTGCAGCGATTCCAATTCAGTCTCACTCAGGTTACTAAACCTGTGATTTCTTGCGAATCCCGCTGATCCACAATCCCGCGTCAGGTCAGAAGCGGGGAAGCAACCGCATCGTCGCGCCGAGCACCTCGACCGAGACGTCGCGATGGACAACCTCGCTCAGCATGCGCGGACGACGCGCCGGCGCGCGAACGCTTCCAAAGTTGCGCGTCCGGTAGATCGTCTATTAGGTCGCGTTCCCACTCACTTTCTATCTACGAGGGAGATCCTTTGATCCGAAATCGACTCTACCGGGGAGCCGGTGTAGCCTCTGACGTGTAGCCCTGAGTTATGCCGCGGATAGGTGGAGCGTTGGGGTGGTTTGGAGTTCGCGAACGAACTCCTCGGGAGTACGATTGCCGAGCGACTTGTGTGGACGGACTTCGTTGTAGTCGCGCCGCCAGTCTTCGATGATCAATCGTGCGTGGGCGAGGGATCGAAATTCGGTTTCGTTGAGGCACTCGTCTCGGAACCGGCCATTGAACGACTCGATGTAGGCGTTCTGGGTGGGCTTCCCTGGGGCGATGAAGTGAAGCCGAACTCTGCGATCGCGCGCCCAACAAGCCATAGCAATGCCGGTTAGTTCGGTCCCGTTGTCCATCACGAGGGTTTGTGGGTAGCCGCGGACGGCGCCGATCGCGTCGAGCACGCGCGCTACTCGTACGCCTGAGAGCGATGTGTCGGCCTCGATCGCCAGGCATTCGCGGGTGAAGTCGTCGACGATGTTGAGGGTCCGAATTCTCCGTCCCGATTCGAGGCTGTCGTGAACGAAGTCCAAGGACCATCGTTCGTTCATCGCAGTAATAGCGGTAGCTGGGTTCCCCCGGCCCAGTGCGACGCGCCGGCGGACCCGCTTTCGAACTTGCAGATTCGCCTCCCGATAGACGCGCAGCACGCGCTTGATGTTGACGATCAAGCCGTCACGGCGAAGCAGAACGGCCAGCCTGCGGAAACCGAAGCGGCGACGCTCCGCTGCAGTTCTTCGAGTCGCGCACGCAGCGGCGCATCGTCCTTGACCAGGCGAACGTAACGGACCATACGGCGATTCACTCGCAGGTACCGGCACGCTTGGCGCTCGCTGATGTCGAATTGATCCCGGGCCGCCTGCACGACTCGACGTTTCTGAGCAGGCGTCAGAATTTTCCCGAGGCCGCCATTTTCAGGACGTCAATGTTGAGCACCTGATCGGCTACGATACGCTTGAGGCGTCGGTTTTCGTCCTCGAGTGCCCTCATCTTGGCGACGTCGCTGACTTCCATGCCGCCGAACTTCGACTTCCAGACGTAAAACGTGGCTGGGCTGACCCCGTGCCTGCGGCAGAGATCCTTGGTCGGGACGCCGGCCTCGTGTTCCTTGAGGATGGCGACGATCTGCGTCTCGGTGAACCGGGACTTTTTCACGGGTGGTCTCCTTCGAGGCCGGTGGCCTCAGAATTCTCCACCTATTTCCGGAGCCTTTTTCAGGCTACACGTCACCTCCGCAGTTCTTGCCGCGCTCCTTTACATGACGCCGGCGAGCGCACTTGTGCTCCAGCCTTGCGCGGCCCAACTGGCTGCGGTTGGGTGGGCACAAGGCTTCTTTGACGCCGCGTCCCGAGCTGTTTCGTACGACTTGTCACACGGCGCGAGTGCGCAGCAGATCGCGAGAGATACTGCAACCTTGGGATCCGCGGGAGTTGGTCTTGCCCTAGCGCAAGAGTCCCTGGCCAGTTGCCAAGGCGGCGGCTGATTAAGAACCGACGCGGGAAGGTTTCACCCAGACCTTCCCGTGTTCGTGTTTGGAGCGATCGTGGCAGATAGTTCGATAAATTTGAAAACAGCGAGCCTTACAACCATGTTGGACATTCTGGTGGCTCCTGCTGCCGCCGCGCACAGGATTGCTAGGGATCCGCGATATCTCGCGCCCCTTGTCCTGTGCTTCGTGCTCCCGCTGGCGGCGAACTTGGCATTGATACAACCGAGGAATTCAGCGGGAAACCACGAGACGATCCTCATGGCGCTTGTGAGCGCGGCCATGCAGGGAATCGGGGCGGCAGTCTGGATTTTTCTCTGCTTCTTGCTCATTGGCAAGGTTACGAGACAGCAACGAAACCTGCCCGTCGCTTGGTCCTTCGGCGTGAACGGCAGCATTGTCGCCTCGGGAATTCCAGCCTTGGCGCAAGCGGCAGCTGTGCGCATCGCGGAGGCAGTATCTGGTTCCGTACCCCTCAACATGGCTTCAATC
Source organism: Vulcanimicrobiota bacterium (assembly GCA_003140215.1). Taxonomy (GTDB): domain Bacteria; phylum Vulcanimicrobiota; class Vulcanimicrobiia; order Vulcanimicrobiales; family Vulcanimicrobiaceae; genus Vulcanimicrobium; species Vulcanimicrobium beijerinckii. The sequence goes on from PLJL01000004.1 coordinate 2,031,990, forward strand.
TTGCCGTCGTTAGGCTGGTTCGAGCCGCAAGGCTCAGTTTCAGCCGCCCTGCTTGCGCCGTTCGACGTGTTTCTCATTTGGCAGGTGGTACTTTTCTCACAGTTTCTTGTCGCCTTCGGGCTGGCGGGGTGGGCGCGGTGGCTGTTAGGGACGTCGATCGCCGTCATTCCTCCGCTCGTGTTTTGGGCCTTGACAAACTTCATGTTGACTATATTTGCGCACAAGTAGACTCCCGACCGCGATCGGTTGAGTAATTGCGCACTCCTGGGGAGCCAAAGCGAGGCAGTAACACAAGAGGTCCCCTGATCCCGCCGCAAACTCACGAGCGAACGTCCGAGTCGAGGTAGGAGTGCATGCGCCGAGCGCCGTCGCACCCACCGCACCGGGGCCTGTTGTTCGCACTCGCCGCCGGCGCCAGAGCGGCGCCGCAGCCGCTTGTCGACTCGAGCACGCTCGGAACGTACGCACGCACCGGAAAGTCCGCCACCGGCCGGGCCCGGCAGCGGCACCGCTCGGCCGGACCTACGCGAACGGCACCGAGCTGATGTTCTTCGCGCGCCTGAACCCGGGTTTGGGTTAGCGACCTACCCGATTTCCAGTGAGTCGAGGCTTTCACGTCTCGTCGATGAAGCGATCGGCTGTTTCGAGTCTGTCACGGACTATCGGGGGCTCCACGAGTCGACGCGGGCTCGCGCGCCGCTGCTTGGGGCGCGTGGGGTGGCGATCGAGATCGAGGAGCCACCGGCGTTGGGCGTCGGTATCGATGCAGATCGGCTGGCGCTCATCCTCGTCAACCTGATCGACAATGCCGTCAAACACGGACGTGCCGGCGGCGGCGTGTTCGTAAGCGTCGATGCGGCCGATCGGCGGTTCGTGCGCGTCTCCGTGGATGACGACGGGCCGGGTATCGCTGCGACCGACCGCGACCGCGTTTTCACGTTCGGCGAGCGCGCCCACACGACAGCGGCAGGCACCGGGATCGGCCTGGCCGTTTTGCGGCTGATGCTCGAGCGCGCCGGCGGCCGCGTCGAACTCATGCAGTCCCCGTTGGGCGGAGCCCGATTTGTGGTGACGATCCCGCGCGACTGAAGGGGTCGATGCCGCGGCTCGATCTGCCTGTGTTGGCGTGCCTACCCGCCGGGACAGGGGCTCGGGCAGAGCTTGGCTTGGAACTGCTTGGCGACGGCGAGCGGGATACCGTAGCGCTTCACCATCATCGACGCGTACGTGACGCCGCCATCTGTTCCCAAGAAGCGCCACGCGCCGTTCTTCAGATGGAGCCACGCGGTCGCCTCGGCGTTGCCGCCCCCCGTCCCAAAGGAGCATTGCGCCCACGTTTGTACGAGGAAACACGTCGGCTGCTCGATATCGGTTTCCCCGACCGAACGGAAGTGCGCGACCATCGCCGCCACCGCGGCCTTTTGCGCCGGGGTCGCGGCGTAGACGGGGACCGCAGCAGACAGCGCCATCATCAGGGCGCACGCGAGAATCCGACTTGCGGACGCCGTACGGTTCGACATGACTACCCCCAGCTTTCGCGGCTTGCCTCGGGCCACGGTTCGGGTCGGCTTGCAACCGCGCCTCCGCCGCCCGCGGAGCGCTCGTGCTTGCATGATGGTGTAATAGCTGTTACAGTATAAGTAACACAGAGTACGCTCACGAAAGGAGGTCGCCGAGTGGACTGGCTCCTTTTCGTGCACTCCCTGCCCGGCCAAAACGGAGCTTTGCGGATCAGCGTGTGGCGCAGCCTGCAGGGCCTGGGCGCGGGCAACCTGCGCGACGGCGTCGCCATTTTGCCCGACCGGCCCGAGTTCGCCGACGCCTTCGCGGGCTTGCGAGTCAACATTCTGGCGTCGGGCGGCGCGGCGCACGTCCTGCGCGTGCCCAATGCCGGCGACACATCCGATGCGGAGCTGCGGTCCCTGTTCGATCGGGCGGAGGACTACGCGGCGTTCGTCGCCGGCGCGGAACGCGCGCACTCAACGCTGGCCGAGTGCTCGGAATCCGAGGCTCGGCGTCGCTTGCGCCAACAGTCGCGCGAGCTGAGCCGGATCGAGGCGGTCGATTTTTTCGGGAGTGACGGTCGCGAGCGTGCGCAAACGCTCGTAGCATCGCTGAGCGACGCCGTCGCAAAGCGGTTTTCGCCCGACGAACCGGTCGCCGTCAGCGCCGCGATCCCGAAGCTCCGGCTCGATGCGTACCGGGGCCGGCTTTGGGTGACGCGGCAGCACATGTGGGTCGATCGCGTCGCGAGTGCCTGGCTCATCGCCCGGTTCATCGATCCGGAAGCGACGTTCCAATGGTTGGAGGGGCTCGACGCTCCGCCCGACGCGGTCGGCTTCGACTACGACGGCGCGGCGTTCACCCACGTCGGCGATCTGACGACGTTCGAAGTGCTCGTCGCCTCTTTCGGCCTGGGTGACGACGCGGCGCTGGGCCGGATCGGCGCGATGGTCCACGCGCTCGATGTCGGCGGTCAGAGCGTCCCCGAAGCGGCCGGTTTCGAAGCCGTCTTGGCCGGAACGCGCGATCGTGGCGGCGACGATCGCGAGCTGCTCGCGAAAATGCGCGACGTGCTCGACGCGTTCTACGCCGCGTTTGCGACCGATGTCTCGCCGGCTCGCTGACGGGCGGACGCGCACGCTTCGCGTTTGCCTGACGATGCTCGCGCTGGCGTCGTTCGCGTCGGGCGCCGGCGCTGCCCCGTCGTTGCCGCTGCGCACCCTCGTGGACGTCCCGCTCGACGGAACCACCCGCAGGTTCGAAGCGCAGAGCCTTGACGCGTCGTCGGGCCTGCTCTACATCGCGGATTCCGCCGCCGGCCGCGTGGTCGTCTTCGACACGAAGCGGAACCGCGTCGTGAAGTTCATTCGGGACCTACCGTCGGCGCATGGCGTCCTCGCGGTTCCGCAACTCCACCGACTCTATGTCTCAGAACCGGGGTCTTCGGAGATCGCCGTCGTCGACGAGACCACGTCTGAGGTTGTCGCGCGTGTCCCTGGAGGGCGTTCTCCCGACGCGATGGCGTGGGATCCGGTTCGTCAGAAGCTGTATGTCTCCGATGTCATCGGCCAAGCCGAAACCGTCATCGATACGAAGCATAATCGGCGCGTCGCGATGATCCCGCTCGACGGTGAGGTCGGGGACTCGCAATTCGCGCGCGGCGAGAATCTCGTCTATGTGAACGTGAAGACCAAGCCCGAGCTCGTTGCAATCGATCCCGTGCTCGATGTCGTGGTGGCACGATATCCCCTCGTGGGATGCAGCGACAACGTCGGCTTGATCGTCGATGACGTCAACCGGTTGGCGTATGTCGCCTGCAGCGGAAATGCGCGGCTGGTAACCTTCGATTTGCGCTCCCACCGCCAGCGGGAAGTGCAGGCGACCGGGCCGGATCCCGTGTCCCTGGGCTGGGATGCTCGGGGATCGGTCCTGTACGTCGCCTGCGAGCGCGGCGCGGTCTCGATGTTTCTGCTGATGCAGGGTCGGCTCCGAAAAGCGGCGGAGGGCGTGCTCGCTGAGGATACACGGAGCATCGGCGTCGATGGGACAACGCACCGGCTCTACGCCGCGCTCCCCGACGTCGCCGGCAAGTCGGTGATTCGCGTGATGGTTTCGACCGTATCGGCACGTCAGGTGCCGCGAATGGGACGCGTGCCGCGAGTCTAAACGAGGCCGTGCGGGGAGCGGCGCCCAATGATCGCTCGGCATGATCGAGGCGCGCACCGAGGACACCTATGCGCTTGTCGGCGCGGGCCCGCTGGGGCTCGCGGTCGCGCGCGCGCTCAAGCAGCACGGGGTTCCGTACGCACAGCTCGAGGCGGCCGACGCCGTCGGCGGCAACTGGCGCGACGGCGTCTATCAGACCGCACACATCATCTCGTCGCGCAAAACGACCGAGTTCACCGACTACCCGATGCCGGCGGACTATCCCGACTTCCCCAGCGCCGCGCAAATGCTGGCCTATCTGCAGGACTACGCACGGCACTACGAGCTCGAGCCGGCTATCGAGTTCGGTGTCACGGTCAGCGAAGCGCGACCGGTCGTGGAGGGCGGCACCGAACGTTGGGACCTGACGCTGGCGAACGGGGAGCGTCGCCGCTACAAAGGGATCATCGCGTGCGTCGGGCACCACTGGGACCGCCGCTGGCCGTCGTATCCGGGCACCTTCGCCGGCGAGCTGATCCACTCGAAGGACTACAAATCGCCCGAGCAGCTGCGCGGGAAGCACGTGCTCACGATCGGCGGCGGCAACTCGGCGTGCGACATCGCCGCGGAGGCGGCCCGCGTGGCGCTCTCCTCGCACCTGAGCACCCGGCGCGGCTACTGGTTTCTGCCCAAGACACTGTTCGGCGTACCGCTGGTCGAGCTCGTGCGGCCGTGGATGCCCTTGTGGCTGCAACGCGTGTTTCTGCGGGCTACGCTCGCAGTCGCGGTCGGCGACTACGCGCGTTACGGCCTGCAGCGCCCGGACCATGCGATCTTCGAACACCATCCGACGATCAACAGCGAGCTGCTGCACTATGTCAAGCACGGCCGCATCACGCCGCACCCCGACGTCGCGCGCTACGACGGCACCGCGGTCGAGTTCGTCGACGGTACGCGGGCCGAGATCGACTTGATCGTCGCGGCGACGGGCTTCCACCAGACGATCCCGTTTCTCGCGGCGGACCTCGTGCCGATCGAGGGCCCGATCGTCAAACTCTACGGCTCGATGATGAGTGACCGCTTTCGCAACATGTACGTGTACGGATGGGCCCAGGCGCGCTACGGGTTCGGTCCGATCGTCACGCCCGGCGCCGACCTCTTGGCTGAGGTGATCCTCGCGCAGCAGACGATGCACTACCCTGTCGGCGCGGTGCTCAAGAAGCTGGGGGCCAAGTTGCCGACCACGCACCTCGTCGATCCCCACGCCGCGATTCGTCAGATTCAGCGCGCGCGCCGGCGCCTACCGCTGCTGGTGCGCATGGAAAAACGCGTCATGCGCAACGCACCCGACCCGGTCGCCGCGTGACCGGAATGCGTGGCGGGGTCGCCGCGATCACCGGAGCCGCTTCGGGGATCGGGCGGGCGCTCGCGCTTGCGCTGGCGCGTGAAGGGATGACGCTGGCGCTGGCGGACCGCGACGAAGCCGGCCTGGCCGAGACCGTGCAACGGGTGACCGCCGCCGGCGGCACCGCGACGGCGCACCCGGTCGACGTCGCAGACGAAGTCGCGGTCAACGCCTTCGCCCACGACGTCCTCGTGCAGTACGGACGAGTGAGCCTGGTCGTGAACAACGCCGGGGTTTCGCTGTACGGCACGATCGCGGAGGTGGCGAACGACGAGATCGACTGGCTCATGAAGATCAACTTTTGGGGCGTCGTCTACGGGACCAAAGCGTTTCTGCCCGCGCTACTCGAGCAGCCCGAGGCGTGCATCGTCAACGTCTCGAGCGTCTTCGGTCTGTGGGCCCCGCCGGGACAAGCCGCCTATGCCGCGAGCAAGTTCGCCGTGCGCGGATTCACCGAGTCGCTGCGCGGCGAGCTGGCCGGGACGAACGTGCACGTCGTAACCGTCCATCCCGGCGGCGTGAAGACCGCGATCGCACGGAACACGCGCATCGCCCGCGCCGCCGACGCGGTGGAGGCGCAGCGCTCGACGGCCCTGTTCGAGGCGCGCTTGCTGACGACGCCGCCCGAGGATCTTGCAGCCGCGATCGTCAACGCGATCCGCAAGAACCGCGACCGCGTCGTCGCCGGCAAGGACGCAAACCGAATCGACGCGCTCACGCGGCTGTTCCCGACGCGCGCCTCACGCTGGTTCACCCGCCGAATCCGCCAAGCCCGCGCGCCCTCACCGCACGGGTAGGATCAATCGTCCCGAGATCGCCGGTCGAAGTGTGCGATCGAAGGGCGCGGGTCTGCCGGGGCACAGGAACCCGAACACATGGGAGTCCAACGAGTTATTGCGATTGTCGCCAAAGACGAGATAACAGCCGGGTGGGACGGCGTCGGAAGCATGCCATTCACTCGCCGGTGGGATCGTCGCGATCTCGGGGTCGAGCCTGACGCCGTCGACCCAGACGCCGTGGTCGCGGATCGCTAGTTCGTAGTTGATCCTCTCGCGAACGTACGGCTCCGCGAGGAGTTTCCCGTTGCCCACCGCTGATCCGCCATGAAACGCCAGCCTATCGCCCGGAGCCGCAACAATGCGTTTGATAAACGAGCCGGTGATCGACGGGATCGGCGCGGTGAAGACGATGACGTCGCCGCGTTGGGGCGGGTGCACGTCGTAAGCGGAGCGGTCGACGATGACCCACTGGCCCGCGGCTATCGTTGGCTCCATCGCTATCGACGGTACAGTGAGCCACCAAAAGTGTTTCCAGATGTAGGTCAACGCCAGCGCGCCGAGAAATGTGAAGAGAACGAAGGCGACTGCGACAACGCGCGAGGCGCGGGTCATTCAGGGATGCTGAGGCGTACCGGGTCGCTGCCGTCGGCGAAGTGCAGCACGATCTCGCCGTCGGCCATCCGCAGCACCGAGACGGGCACCGAGCCCGGCGGTGCGTGACCGTTGGCGTCGGGAGCCGTACGCTTGCGGCGCGCCAGGCGGTCGCGCAGCCCGGCCAGCGCGACGTAGACGACCGGCACGACGAACAGGTTGAGCACCGTCGACAAGATCATCCCGCCGAACACCGCGGTCCCCAGCGAGCGGCGGCTCGCGGCGCCGGCGCCCGTCGCCAGCACCAGCGGCACGGTGGCGAGGATGAACGCTAGCGACGTCATGAGGATCGGTCGAAGCCGCGTCTGCGCGGCGTCGCGCACGGCGGCGGCCGCGTCGAGGCCTTGGCGCCGGCGCTGGTTGGCGAACTCGACGATGAGGATCGCGTTCTTGCTGGCCAGCGCGATCAGCATGAGGTAGCCGACCTGCGCGTAGAGGTCGCTGGGCAGCGAGCGCAAGTCGAGCGCCAGGATCGCGCCCAGGATTGCCAGCGGCACCGAGACCAGGATGATGATGGGGTCGCTGTAGTTCTCGTAGTTGGCGGCCAGCACGAGGAATACGCACAGCAGGCCCAACCCGAAGATCACCAGCGCTTGGCTACCGAACTCGATCTGTTCGAGCGAGATCCCCGTCCACTCGTACGCGGTCCCCGCCGGCAGGGTCCGCGCCGCGGTCGTCATGGCGGCGAGTGCTTGCCCCGATCCGTAGCCGGGCGCCGGGCCGCCGTTGATCTCGATCGAGCGCATGAGGTTGTAGTGTTGGATGATCGGAGCGACCCGGTCGATGTGCGTGCGCACGAGCGAGGAGAGCGGGATCGTCGCCGCGGCGGCATCGGGTCCGGCCGCCCGCACGTAGATGCCGTCGAGCGCGGCGACGCGGTCGCGGAACGGCGTATCGGCTTGCACGTAGACCCGGTAGGAGCGGTTGAGGTAGTCGAAGTCGTTGACGTACTGCGACCCGAGGTACACCTGCATCGCCGCGAAGACGTCTTGAATCGGGATTCCGAGGGAAGCGATCTTTTGCCGGTCGACCTCGACGACGAGCTGTGGCGCATCGTCGCGGAACGTCGTGGAGACGTTTTGCAGCGTCCGGTCGTTGCGCGCAACGTCGCGCAAGTTCTTCGCGTCGTTGGTGAGCGCGGGGATGCCGGCGTCGCCGAGATCCTGGAGCTCGAACTGGAAGCCGGCTAGATTGCCGATGCCGCGGATCGCCGGCGGGTTGAAGGCCAGCACCGCGGCGTCCTTGATCTGCGCGATTCGTGGCCGCAGGCGCTGAATGACCCCCGTGGCCGAGGAACTCGCGGTCTTGCGATCGTCCCACGGCGCGAGGGTGGCGAACATGAGCGCGCGATTGGGGGCGTTGACGCCGAACTGCGTGCCGTTGGGCTCGAAGATGATCTTGATCTCGGGAAAGTCCGCGAGGATCCCCTCGATGCGGCGCGTGACGGCCTCGGTTTGGGCCAGCGACGAGCCTTCGGGCAGCTGCACCGTGATGTAGAAGTAGCCGACGTCTTCGTCGGGGAGGAAGCCGGTCGGGATCGTCTGGTACGCGAAGTACGTCGCCACTAGCCCGACGGCGAAGAGCCCGAGCACTACGGCGCGGTAGCGCAGCAGGGCCGGCAACAGCGCGTGATAGCCGGTGCGCGTCGCGTCGATCGCGCGGTTCACCGCGCCGTAGAAGCCGGTCCGATGGACGGTGTGCTCGCCCAACAGCAGCGCCGAAAGCGTCGGCGTCAGCGTCAAGGCGTTGAAGAGCGAGATCGAGATCGCGCACGCGATCGTCAGCGCGAACTGCTTGTAGAGTACGCCGGTCGTCCCGGAGAAGAAAGCCACGGGGATGAACACGGCCAGCAGCACTAGCGAACTGGCGACGACCGCGCTGGTGATCTCCTTCATTGCGGCCGACGCGCCGGCGTAGGGGTCCATGCGTTTCTCGTTGACGAAGCGGGCGATGTTCTCGATGACCACGATCGCATCGTCGACGACCAACCCGGTCGCCAGGGTGAGCCCGAACAGCGTCAGGGTGTTGATCGAGAACCCGAGAGCCTTCATCAGCGCGAAGGTGCCGATCAACGAGACCGGGATGGTGATCGCGGGGATGAGCGTGGTGCGCCACGACTGCAGGAACAAGAAGACCACCGCGATCACGAGCACGATCGAGATCGCCAGCGTCTTGAGGACTTCGCGGATCGATTCGGCGACGAACGGCGTGGCGTCGAAGCCGAGGCTGTAGTAGACGCCGGCCGGGAAGCGCTCCTCGAGCTTGTTCATCGCGGTGCGCACGTCGGCCGCGACTTGCAGCGCGTTGGCGCTGGGCAGCGTCAGGACCGCGATGCCGATCGCGTCCTTCCCGGACAGGCGCAGATCCTGGGCATAGCTCTCGGCGCCCAGCTCGACCCGGCCGACGTCCTTCAAGCGCACGAAGCCCGCATCGGGGTTCGCTCGCAGGATCAGGTTTCCGAACTCGGCTTGATCGTGCAGGCGCCCCATCGTGCGAATGGAGATCTGATACGGCTGGTCGCTGCGGATCGGCGCCGAGCCGATCGAGCCCGCGGCGACTTGGACGTTCTGCTGCGTGAGGGCGTTGACGACGTCGCCGGCGGTGAGGTGGCTCTGGTTGAGCCGCGTCGGATCGAGCCAGAGCCGCATCGCATAGCGGCGCTCGCCGAAGATGCGCACGTCGTTGACGCCTTTGATGCGCTTGAGCACGTCGACGATGTTGTTGGCGGCGTAGTTGCTCAGGAACACGCGGTCGGAGCGCGCGTCGTGCGACGCCAGCCCCATCGCCAGCACGAACGTTCCACTGTTCTTGGTCACGGTCACGCCGGTGGCGCGGACCTCCGCCGGCAGCCGGCCGATCGTGTTATTGACCTGGTTTTGAACATCGTTCGCGGCCAGGTCGATGTTGCGGTCGAGGTTGAAGGTGCTGACGATCGAGCTCGTACCGTCGCTGGTCGTCGACGATTGGATGTAGCGCAGCCCGTCGACGCCGTTGATCGCCTCTTCGAGCGGCGTCGTCACCGACGATTCAGCCGCTTGTGCGTTGGCGCCGATGAACGTGGCGGTTACGGTCACGACGGGCGGGGCGACTTGCGGAAACTGCGCGACCGGTAGCGTGGGGATCGACACGAGCCCGGCCAAAATGATAAAGAGCGCGCAGACCGACGCGAACACCGGCCGGTGCAGGAAGAAGTCGATCACGAGTGGCCTCACTTCGACCTTCGCGCCCGCAGCGCCCGTCGCGCCGCGCCCGGCCCATTCTGGCAAAGGGCTGGGACCCGCGCGGCGAACGGGCCGGGATGCAGTCGGTACGGCGGACCGCGGCGGTCGCCATTGCGATCCTCGCTGCGCCGCCGCACGGCGTCATCTTCATCGAGCGCGCGTCGCACCTGCGCGACCATCCCGGCCAGATTGCATTGCCGGGCGGTTCGGTCGATGCCGAGGACGGGGGCGATCTGCAGCGCACCGCACTGCGCGAGCTGTGGGAGGAGGTCGGCGTCGCCTCCGAGCGCGTCCGCATCGTCGCCCAACTGCCGATGGTGCGCCAAACCCGAGCGAACAACTTCGACGTGACGCCGTTCGTGGCGACGGTCGTGCCGGGCCCGCTGACGATCGACGGCAACGAGACCGCCGCGGTGTTCACGATCCCGCTGCACGTGATCGTCGAGCGCCTGCAGGCCGGGACGGTCACGGTCGGCGAGCTGAGCGTCGAGACGTACCTGCTCGACTTCGAGACGCGCCGGGTATGGGGCCTCACCGGCCACATCTTGCGCTCGTTCGTCGACGCATGGAACGACCCGGCGGACCCGCTCCGTGGCGCGGTCGAAGGCGCGTTCGCGCCGTGAAGAGCCGGCTCGTCCTGGTCGCCGCGCTGGCGGCTGCCGGGCTGTGCGCCCCGGCGTCGGCGGAGTGGCGGCCGCCCGAACTGCGCGCGACCAAGGCGCTGCTCGCCGACGTGCTGGCGGCTAACGCGAAAGCGGCCGGCGCAGCGCTGCCGCGCTTCGCGCAACGGCACGAGAGCTGGACGTACGTCAACGGCGAGCGCCGCCTGCTGGTTCGCGTCGCGGTGAAAGGCGCCGATTTCCGTGCTTCGGTCATGCTGGGCAAGGCGGAATACGCCGGCGGCCGGTCCGACGGCGTGCGCTGGCGCGCCAACGCCAACGGCATCACGCACGCGACGCTCTCCGACGATCAAGGCGATGCGATCGATCGGCTTCCACAAAGCATCTTTCCGTTCGCGAGCACCGACTGCGAGCTCGCCGGCGAGTCGAACCGCTTCGGGCCGGCCTGGGTTCTGCTCGACCGCGCGCCGCGCGACAAGCCCCATTGGTTCTACGTCGACAAAGCGACCGGCCTGATCGCGCACGAGATGACGCGCGAGGGCGCCCGCACCATCGTGACGTCGTTCGACGCGTTCGACACCGCGGCGGGATCGCAGCGGCCACGTCGCTGGCACGTCGCCGACGGCGACGCGTCGCACGACCTCGACGTGCGTGTCGATGCCGTCGTCCCCGAACCGGTGGACGCGCTGGACGTCGCTATACCGCAGGCACCGCGCTTCTTTGCGGCTGCGAGCCCGCCGTCCGACGGCGTCGTCGCGCTGCCGGCGCACTTCCTCGGCCGCACGATCGGCATCGACGTCGGCGTCGACGGCCACCGGCTGGGGTTCATCCTCGATACCGGCACGGCGAGCATCACGCTCGATCGCGCGGTCGCGGAGCAGTACGGCTGGAGAACGGTGCTCGAGCACGCGACGGTGCCCAAGATGACCGTCGGCGGGCTCGCGCTCAACGACGTCTCGACGCTCGCGATTCCGCTCGACCTCGGGTACGGAAGCCTCGGCGGCATTCTCGGCTACGACTTCTTCGTCGGCCATGTCGTGCACATCGACTACGAGCACGAACGGGTCGACGTCATGACGCCGGCCGCCGCCGCGCCGGTCTTCCACAATCCCCGGATCGCCGTGATCGCCGCCGACGTCGACGAAGGGATGCCGCTCGTCCACGCGTCCTTCGGCGGCGCTGCGGGCGACCGGTTCGCCCTCGACAGCGGCTCGCCGCACCTCTTCGTGCTCGCGCCGTTCGTTCGGCGCCACCGGACGACGATCGACGCTGAGTGGACGCCGTCGACCTTCGCGCGCGGCCGCCGAACGTCGGCGGAGTTCTATCTGGAAGGGTCGATCGTGGTCTCCGCGCGACGGGTCTCCAGCCTGGTGCTCGGACCGCAACGGTTCGTCGACCTCACGGTCGGCGTCGAGGAGAGCAATAGCCGGGCCAACGCGATCGACATTCCCATCGACGGGATCATCGGCACCGACCAGATGCGGTTTTTCGACTGGTGGTTCGATTATGACAACGGGCGGATCGCCATGCGGCGGAACGGCCTGCACTAGGCGCGAAGCACGGGGCGGCCGTGTATGAACGAACGCACAACTCTCCCGCGCAGATTGATCGTGGCGGCGACGCTCCTTGTCGCGGTGGTCGCCGTCGGCACGGCGGGCTATGCCGTTCTCGAGGGTTGGGGCGTCTTCGATTCGTTCTACATGACCGTCACGACCATCACGACGGTCGGCGGGGGCGAGCCGAGCTCGATGGATACGGCCGGCAAGTGGTGGACGATCGGCGTGGTGGCGTTCGGCTTCGGCGTGCTGACCTACACCGTGCTGGCGCTCGTCGCGTACGTGATCGAGGGGCATCTGGGCGCACAGTTCCTCGAGCGCCGCATGCGGGGGCGCGTGGCGCGCATGCGTGACCATTTCATCTTGTGCGGCTTCGGACGGGTGGGCGGCGAGATCGCGCGCGACTTCACCACCGAGAAGATCCCGTTCGTGGTAATCGACATCAAGCCGGAATCGCTGGAGCGCGCGGCCGCGCAAGGCTTCCCGGTGATGAGCGGCAACGCCGCCGACGTGGGCACCCTGCAGGCCGCGGGGATCGAGCGCGCGCGTGGTCTGGTTACCGCGATCGACAACGACGCCGACAACATCTACGTCACCCTGTCCGCGCGCGTCCTCAAACCCGACTTGTTCATCGTAGCCCGCGCCAATGCCGCGGACGCCGAGCGCAAGTTGGCGCTGGCCGGCGCGAACCGGGTGATCTCACCCTACACCATCGGCGGACGGCGCATGGCCAGCCTCGCGATGCGCCCGACCGCGGTCGAGTTCGTCGACACCGTCCTCTCGGCCGACAACGGCCAGCTGCTGCTCGAAGACCTGCGCATCAAGCCCGAATCGTCCTGGATCGGGCGCGCGCTCGTCGAACTGTTCCCCGACGGCGACGAGGCCTTCGTGCTGGCGCTCAAACGCGGTGGCGAGATGCGCTTCCGACCGGCGTCGGACACGCCCCTCGTCGCCGGCGACGAGCTCGTCGTGGCCGGGCCGCCGCCGGCGATTCAAGCGCTCGAACAGCGCCTCTAGCGCGCGGGGCTACGGCAGGGTGAGCGGGCGGTAGCGCAGCCGGTGCGGTTTGGCGGCCTCCTCGCCCAGCCGCGCGCGCTTGTTGGCCTCGTACTCCTGGTAGTTGCCTTCGAAGAAGAAGACCCGGGAATCGCCTTCGAAGGCGATGATGTGGGTTGCGATGCGATCCAAGAACCAGCGGTCGTGGCTGATGACCATCACCGTGCCGGCGAACTCGGAGAGCGCGTCTTCGAGCGCGCGCAAGGTCTCGACGTCGAGATCGTTGGACGGCTCGTCGAGCAGCAGCACGTTGCCGCCCGCGAGCAACGTCTTGGCCAGGTGCAGGCGGCCGCGCTCGCCGCCGGAGAGGGAACCGACGGGCTTCTGCTGGTCGCCGCCCTTGAAGTTGAAGCGGCCCAGATAGGCGCGTGAGGGCATCTCGAACTTGCCCACCGCCAGGATGTCGCGACCGCCGGTGATGTCGTCGAACACGGTCTTGGTGTCGTCGAGGGACTCGCGCGTCTGCTCGACCACCGCCAGCTTTACCGTCGGCCCGAGCACGATCGTTCCCGCGTCAGGCTGCTCTTTTCCGGCGATCATGCGGAACAGCGTCGATTTTCCCGCGCCGTTAGGGCCGATGATCCCGACGATCGCTCCGGCCGGGATGCGGAGGTCGACCGCGTCCATGAGCAGCCGGTCACCGTACGCCTTGCGCACGCCGGAGAACTCGATGACCTGATCGCCCAGCCGCTCGGCAACGGGGATGAAGATTTCCTGGGTCTCGTTACGGCGCTGGTACTCGTAGCTCGAGAGCTCCTCGAAGCGCGCCATGCGGCTCTTGTTCTTGGATTGACGCGCCTTGGCACCCGAGCGCACCCACTCCAGCTCGCGCTTGAGCGCCTTGCGGCGCGCCGACTCCGTCGCTTCCTCCTGGGCCAAGCGTTCCTGCTTCTGGTCGAGCCAGGAGCTGTAGTTGCCCTTCCACGGAATCCCACGTCCGCGATCGAGCTCGAGGATCCACTCCGCGGCGTTGTCGAGGAAGTAGCGGTCGTGCGTCACCGCCACCACGGTTCCGGGAAAGCGTCCCAGGAACTGTTCGAGCCATTCGACGCTCTCGGCGTCGAGGTGGTTGGTGGGCTCGTCGAGCAACAGCATGTCGGGCTTGGAAAGCAGCAGCCGGCACAGCGCGACGCGCCGCTTTTCACCGCCTGAGAGCGGCGCGATCCGGGCGTCCCAGGGCGGCAGGCGCAGCGCATCGGCGGCGATCTCGAGTTGCTGCTCGACGTCGTCGCCGCCCTGCGCGAACAACACCGCTTCGAGCCGCGCCTGTTCCGCGGCGAGCGCGTCGAAATCGGCGTCCGGTTCGCCGTAGCCGGCGTACACCGCGTCCAGCTGCTTGCGCACCGAGAACACTTCGCCCAGCGCCTCTTCGACCGTTTCGCGGACGGACTTGCCGGGGTCGAGCTCGGGCTCTTGCTCCAGGTAGCCGATCGTAATGTTCGGCATCGCGAGCGCTTCGCCGTCGATCTCGGTGTCGAGCCCGGCCATGATGCGCAGCACCGTCGACTTCCCCGCGCCGTTGAGCCCCAGAATGCCGATCTTGGCACCGGGCAGAAAGCTCAGCGAGATGTCTTTGAGGATCTGACGCTTCGGCGGCACCGTCTTGCCGACGCGAAACATCGTGTACACGTACTGCACCGGGACCTGGAATAGCGACTCGGTCCAGCGTTTCCTGCGCGCTTCGACGGGGCTCACGCCGCAGCGTGACAATCACGTCAGCGTGACAATGGAATTTATGCCACCCGGCGGCTGAGCTTGCCTAACGCGCGAGCCAGAAGCTTGGAGACGTGGCTTTGCGACAAGCCGAGGCGTTCGCCCAGTTCGGACTGGGTGAGTCCGGCGCCGTAGGTGCCGATCACGATCATGCGCTCGCGCTCGGCGAGCTCGTCGACGGCGAGCGTCAGCGCGATGCGTTCCTCGAGCGCGATGCCGGTCACCGGGTCGGCGAGCAGGTCGATCCGTTCGGGACCGTCGGGCGAGTCGGGCTCGGGTAGCGGCACGTGCTCGATCCGGCGCAGCCCGCGCAGCTCGGCGACCGTCTCGAGGGTCACGCCGAGGGCGGCCGCGAGCTCGGCGGTGCTCGGTTCGCGCTGGTGCGTGACGGTGAACGCTTCCCAGGCCCGGGCATACCGCTTTTCGAGCACGAGCAGCACGCGCGGTGCTCGCACCATGCGCTCGTGATCCCGAACGTAGTGCATGAGCTCGCCGACGATCATGATCCAGGCGTAGGCTTGGAACGGCGTTTGCATCTCGGGCCGGTAGTTCATCGCCGCCTTGATCAGTCCCAACGCCGCGACCTGCTCGAGGTCGGCGCGGTCGTTGTGTGCCCGTTTGAACTTTCGCGCGCCGCGCACGCACAGATGGCGGTGAGCATCGACGACGGCGTTACGCCGTTCGATCGTCCGTTCGGTACAGTAGCGCGCCACGACGGCTTCGCGTGGAGTCATTTCGAAACGCTTCCAATCAATGAATAGAGGGGGATGAACACCGAGAACACGATGAAGCCGACGACGACGCCGAGCATGCCGATGAGCGCCGGCTCGAGGACCGCGCCCAGCGTCGCGATCGCCGCTTCGACGTCGGTCTCGAAGTACGCCGCGATCTTGAGCAGCATCTCGTCAACCAGCCCGGTCTCTTCGCCGACGCGCACCAGCGCGACGAGCAACGGGTCGAAGAAGTTCGTCGCGTCCAGCGTCACCGCGAGCGGATCGCCGGCGCGCAGCGACGCGGCCACACTGCCCAGCGCTTCCGCGTAACGCGCGCTTCCTGCCACCGGGCGCACGACCTCGATCGCGCTGACCAGCTCGATTCCCGAACGCAGCAGCGTCGCGAGCATGCGGGCGATGCGCGCCGTGATCGCCTTGCGAAGCAGCGGCCCGACGATCGGCAGCCGCAAGCGCACGCCGTCCACCACGACGGCACCGCGCGCCGTCCGCGCCGCTACGATCAGCCCGATGACGAGTGCGGCCACGGCGGTTGCGCCCGCGATCCAGGTGCCGGGCGCCTGAAGCGCCGCGCCCGCGGCGAGCAGCAGCTGCGTCGACGCCGGCAAATCGATGTGAAACGCATCGAACATCTGCGCGAACATCGGAACGATCCGTGCGATGAGGAACAGGACCAGCACGAGGGCCGCGCTCACGACGATCGCGGGATATGCCAGGGCGGAGCGGACCTTCTTGCGCAGATCGGCGTCGCGTTCGAGGAAGGCGGCGAGCCGCTCGAGCACGTCATCGAGGATACCGCCGGCCTCGCCGGCGCGCACCATTGCGACGTACAGCGGGGCGAACGTGCGCGGGCGACGTGCCAGCGCATCGCTGAGCGCGCTGCCCTGCTCGATCTCGGCCAGGACCGAGCGTAGGGATTCGCGCAGCACGGCGTCCGCGGCACGTTCGATGGTCACCTCGAGCGCCCGGCGCATCGGCACGCCCGCCCGAATGAGCGTCGAGAACGACCGAAAGAAGGCCAGCAGCGATCGGCGCGTCGGCGCCCCCAGGCCCAGCGGGCGGCCCAGCGTCCGTGCCAGCGCGGTCTCGCAATCGACCGCGGTGGCGTACAGGGCCCGCGTGCGCAGGCGCGACAGGACCGCTTCCACCGAAGCTGCCTCCATCGACCCCTGCACGCGTTCCCCGTCGACGGAGCGTGCCGTGTAGCGGTAGACGCCGGCGCTCATACCGGCACTCGCTCGAAGGTTCGCACCTCGCTCGGCCGCGTCGTCACCGCTTGGGCATCGACGAGCGAGACCTCGCCGCGCGTCACCAGCTCGCTGAGATGACCCTCAAGCGTTTGCATGCCCGCCGCGCGGCCGGTGACGATCGTATTGCGCAGCTGGTGCGTCTTGCCCTCGCGGATCAGTGCGCGCACGGCATCCGTACCGACCATGATCTCGGCGGCCGCGCGGCGCCCGGGTTCGCCGCGGCGCGGCAGTAGCCGGAGCGCGACGATCGCGACGAGCACCGAGGCGAGCTGCGAGCGCACCTGAGCGTGCGCGTCGGCCGGAAAGGCGTCGACGATGCGGTCCACCGTCTGGGCCGCGTCGTTGGTGTGGAGCGTCGCGAGCACGAGATGCCCGGTCTCGGCGGCCGTCAGCGCCGCGCCCATCGTGGCTCGGTCGCGCATCTCGCCGACGAGGATGACGTCGGGGTCCGCGCGCAAGAAGCCGCGTAGCGCCTCCGCATAGTCCGCCACGTCGCGACCGATCTCGCAATGCGTTACCAGCGAACGGGCCGGGGCGTGCACGTACTCGACGGGATCCTCGACGGTGACCACGTTGCGTTCGCTGCAGCGGTTGATCCGGTCGACGAGCGCCGCCAGCGCGGTCGTCTTCCCGCTCCCGGTCGGACCCGTGAAGAGGACCAGGCCGGCCGGGCGCTGAGCGAACACCTCGAGACTGCTTGGCAAAGCCAACTCGTCAAGGGTGGGGACGCGCTCGGCGAGCAACCTGATCGCGACGCGAATGCCGCCGCCGTGGCGATACGCGTGCACGCGATAGGGCGCGCCCTCGGCGTTGCGCTCGGCGGTACCATCGGCAGCCCCGCGCGCGTCGAGCCGTGCGGTCTGCTCGGCGCCCAGGACGCGCGCGAGAAACGCGCGTACGGCCAAAGGGTCGGGCGGAGGTACGTCGAGCGCTGCAAGGCGGCCGTCGATCCGCAGTGCCGGGCGATCCGCGCCGCCGAAATGGAGGTCCGTCGCGCCGCGCCCGCGAGCGCACCGGACGAGGTCGTCGATCCGAACGGCGTCGAGGTTCATCGCTCGGGCGTCCAGGCGACCGTTCGGGTCAACTCGTCGAACGACGTCACCCCAGCGAGGACCTTGTCGACGGCGTCGTAGCGCATCGGACGGTAGACGCCACGTGTCGCGTGCTGCGCGACGTTCACGCTCGACGCACCGGTCGCGATCATGTCGCGCGCCGCATCGTCGATTTCCATGATTTCATAGACCCCGGTGCGGCCGAGGTATCCGGTCCCCGCGCACGCGCCACAGCCGACGGCCGCGAACCACTCGTCCTGCGCGGTCCGCAGGGCCTCGCGCAGCCGCCCGGGGATGTGCGTGCGAACGCGGCACTGCTCGCACAAAGCTCGCACGAGCCGCTGCGAAACGACCGCGGTGAGCGCGGCCGCGAGGGAGTGGCGCGCGACGCCGAGCTCGACGAGCCGGTCGATGGTGCGGGGCGCGTCGTTGGCGTGCAGCGTCGCGAACACGGTTTGTCCGGCCAGCGCTGCGGACACGGCAACCGCCGCGGTCTCTCCATCGCGCAGTTCGCCGACCATAACGACGTTGGGGTCCTGGCGCATGAATGCGCGCAACACCAGCGGGAAGGTCAAACCGGCGCGCGGGTTCACCTGTACCTGCGAGACGCCGCTCAATCGCATCTCGACCGGATCCTCGACCGAGCACACGTTGCGCGAGCGCGCGTCGAGCTCGGCGACCGAGGCGTAGAGGGTCGTGGTCTTGCCGCTTCCCGTCGGGCCCGAAACCAACGTGAAGCCCCACGGCGCGTGGACGGCGGCACGATAGCGTTCCAGGACCGGCGCCGGCATCCCCAGCGTGTTCAGACTCGGCGTTGCGCCGTACCGGTCGAGCAGGCGGATCACGAGCTTCTCGCCGTCGAGCGTCGGCACCGACGCGACGCGCGCGTCGATCTCGCGCCCTTCGAACGGAATGCCGCAACGCCCGTCCTGGGGTTGACGGCGATCGGCGATGTCCATCCCAGCGAGCAGCTTCACGCGCGAAGCGAAGGCTGCGAAGAGCTCGGCCGGGATGGGCTCGAGGTCGCGCAAGATGCCATCGACGCGCAGCCGCACCCGCCCGCCTCCGCGCGGACTTGGCTCGATGTGGATGTCGCTTGCATGCGCAGCGACGGCGCGGGCAAAGGTTAGGTCGACCGCGCGAACCGCGGGCTGGTCGCCGTTCCGATCCGCGGCATCGCGCGCTGCCGGTGCTCCGCCGTACGCGACGCGGAGGTTCTGCCGGATCGCCTCGCGCCCCATGGGGAGCGGACGGACCCGCATGTGTGTCGCGGCGCAGACGGTGTCGATCACCGTCGCGTCGCTAGGATCGCTCAGCGCCACCGCCAGGACACCGTCGGCGATGCTCAGCGGCAAGACGTCGTAGCGGAACGCGATGGCGCGCGGCACGCGCGCGATCGCTTCGGGATTGGGAGCAAAGGTCGCCATGCGTGACGGATCGCCAAATCCGACGCCGAAAAAGAGGCAATATTTCGGGAGCTAGCTTAAGCTTTCTTAAGGGCTCCCGTTACGGCCGCGGTTGCCGACGCACGACCCGCAGCGTGCTGCAAAACACTGCTGTCACTGCGTCTTGCGCGCGTTTACGGTGGGCCGGCGCTCGTTACGGCGCTCGGATCGACGGCCACCCCGGTGAAAATGCTGTGGTTGCCGGAGTCGACGGGGACGGCCCCCACCTGCCGTGCGTCGCCGGTCGCAGTCGGGGCGAAGCTCTGTAATCCTGCCGAGCAGCAGACGTAGATAAAGCCCGTGGCATCGACCGCGATGAGCGGAGTGCCGACGTTCGCAGTCGGGCCGCTGATGATTCGGCTCGGCGACGCCGCTCCTTGAGCGGTCGGCGGGTAAACCAAGATCGCGTTTTGCGTGAACAGCGTCCCGGTCACGTAAATGTTGTTGGCCGAGTCGGCCGAGACGCCGCCGCTGAACGTGATGCCGGAGGCAGGCGTGATCGTCCGCGTCGGCGTGACCGCCCCGGATGATTTGGGCGGATAGACGGAGATCGTCGACGAGTTGAGCGAGATCACCTCACCCAGCGCATCGACGAAGATGACGGTCTGGTTCGTCCCCGCAACGTTCATCACGCGCAGCGGCGGCGTGGGGTCCGTCGCGCCGGGCGGGTACACCGAGATGTTCGCCGCGGTCGAGACGTAAACGTTTCCTCCGCCGTCCGTCGCGAGGGACGTCGGATTCGTGTTGGGATCGAACGAGCGCAGGAAGGTCAAGTCGCGCGCGAATGCGTTCACGTGTTCGCCGGTGTAGAACGTGCCGTCCGGCGCGACAGCGGCTGAGTAGAGGTCGTGCCCACCGCTGCCGACGACTCGCTGCGGCGCTTGCACGACGCCGTTTTGGGCGAAGAATTGTTGGAGTTTCGGGTAGAGGCCCTGTAGACTGCTGTCCGTAACGTACACGAACGTTCCCGTCAGGATCGGAATCGAGGCGCTGTCGATCTTCGCCGCCGGGATCCCCGTAGCTGTTGCGGTGATCGTCACGGCGCTCGGCGCGGATGTCGACCCAGTGTAGCTTACCGTTACGGGAGGCTGCGAAGCCGCCGTGACCTGCGTCGTCGAGAGCGTTACGGAACCCGTCGTGTCCGAATTCATCAGCGTGATCGGGCTCGGGTACGCGGCCGGCGGACCGACGATGACGTTGTTGTCGGCGTCGACCTCGGTGACCGTCAGTTGGATCGTGTCCTTCAGACCCCGCTGGAAAAAGGTGGGTGAGGCGCTCATCTTGATCGCGGCGGGGACCCCGACGAACGTGAGCGCCACCAGATTCAGCTGACCCTGAACGATCGTGAACGTTGTCGAGCCGCTCGAGAGAATGTTTCCGGTCCCATTCGGAGCATCGTAGAGGTTGACGGTGAAGGTGTCCGCGCCGACCGGTGCGTCGACCGTCGTCGTGCACGTGTTGGTTCCCGATTGACTGTTCAGCGCGCAATTGGCCGTCGAACTCGCGCTGCCGCCGCTACCTTGCGACGAAACGCTGACGATCATCGACTGCGTCGACGGGGAAACGTACCGCGGATTGCGTCCGGTCGACTGCGTGCCGCTGGGTACGATGACGGTAACGGTCGCCTTGACGGTCTCGACGGGGAGCGGCGCGCGCGGGGCGGGTGCCGACGAGCCGCCGCCGGAGCATGCGGACAGTACGAGGCAACAGAAAAGTGCTCTCAAGCGCATGCTCATTGTCCTCCGACCTGCGTTACCGTCACAGACGTCGCGACCGAGGCGGTGTGGTTGCTGCTGTCGACGATCTTGAGCGTGCAGCTACCGGTTCCGTTCGGGGTTACCGTGAAGGACGTTCCCATCGCCGGCGAGACGCTGACGACCGCCGCGCAGTCATTGATCTGCGCGGTGAAGACGCCGGAGTATCCGGTCTCGGAAACCGTCAGCTGTTGCGCGTGCGAGGCACCCGTGCCCAGGAAGGACAAGCTGCAGGGCGCCACGGTGATGGTGCTTTGCGTGCACGGCGTCGGCGTCGCCGTCGGAGTCGGAGTGGGCGACGCCGTAGGCGTGGGCGACGGCGTGGGGGAAGGCGACGGTGTCGGTGTCGGTGACGGGGTCGGCAGAACCGCGCCCGCGTAGAGGGCGAAGTACACGGGCTGGTTCGCGGTGAGCACGATCGAGCTGGTGGCCGGCGCAAAAGTCACCGTCTGGCCTGCGACCGAGCCCGGCCCGGCGAACGTCTGCCACGAACCGTTTTGATAGAACGCGAGATAGAACGACTGGCTCGGGCTGACGCTCGCCGGAAGGGTGATGGTGAATCCGGGGATCCCATTGAGCGTGACCGTCGCGGCGGGGACGAACGTGAAATAAAGCAGCGGCGAGTTGACGGCGAGCGGACGGCGCAGGGTGCTGCTCAGCGCCGTGATCCCCGCCGGCGTCTGTGTCGACGTGGTGACACTTGCCGTCGTGCTTGGCGACGCACTCGGGAGCTGGACGCTGGCCGTATAGCCGCCGGCGCTGGGCAACGCGGCGGTCGAGGCCGTGGTGCCAAGGGCGATGGTGCCACTGGCGGTGATCGGATTGCACGCCGGCGCGACGCCCGTAAATCCCGCTGGGCACGGCGTTGGGCCGCCTCCACCCGGTGCCGCGCCTCCGCCGCCTCCACCGCAAGCCGAAACGGCAAGCGCTAGGCCGACGAGATACGGGAAGAAGCGCAGCAGCGTCACGAGCGCCCTTCGGTGTACGGCATTTGGGCGTCGCCTTCGCTGCGACCCCGGATAGCCTTGTCAACCTTGTGCCGTATGGTTCGTTTCTCATCAAACGGCAACCGAGCCGCGATGCCACCCGCGCGCAGACCTCGTGGGGGCGCCGTCGAACGACGCCGCGATGGCCGAGCTGACGACGTATACCGACTACCTTACGATTACCACCGCGTCGCGCTATGAGATTCGCGACATCACCGACCGCGTCGAGCGCGTGCGCACGGAGTCGGGCCTGTACGATGGCACGATCCTGGTCAGCACGATGCACATCACGTCGAGCGTGTTCGTCAACGACCACGAGCCCGGTTTGTGGAGCGACATCCTGGAGTGGGTCGAGAAGCTCGCGCCCGCGGGCTTGGACTACGCGCACCATCAAACCGGCGAGGACAACGGAGACGCGCACCTCAAACGCATGCTGCTCGGCCATCAGGTGATCGTCCCGGTCACCGGGGGACGCCTCGACCTCGGGCCGTGGGAACGCGTGCACTACGGCGAGTTCGACGGGATGCGCCCCAAGCGCGTGCTCTTCAAAGCGTTCGGAGTGCGGGCCCCTTCGACAAGCTCACGCGAAGCGTGACAATCAGGTCAGGGTGACATCACCATTACCCGACGCGCACGCTCAGCATCGAGATCGAACCGCCGTCGCCGCCCTCGACGGGGTAGCTGGTGCGTTCGCCCTGCTGCTGCGCGCCGAGAACGTAGAGCAGCGGCAGGTAGTGCTCGGGCGTGGGCACCGACAAGAGCGCGTCGTCCCCGAGGGCTTCGTAGTCGACCAGCGGAGCGTGCTCGCCGGCATCCATGAGCGCGCGCGCCTGTTGCTCGAAGCGCGTCGCCCAGTCGAACTGCTGCGCGGGATGGCGTCCCCAGGCGTAGGCGTGCAGGTTGTGCACGATGTTGCCGCTCCCGGCGATGAGGATGCCTTCGTCGCGCAAGGGCGCGAGCCGTTGGCCCAGCGCGTAGTGGAACGCCGGCGGCTGCGTCTCGTCGATCGACAGCTGCACCACCGGGACGTCCGCGGCCGGGTACACGTGGGTGAGCACCGACCAGGTGCCGTGATCGAGGCCCCATCCGGTGTCGCCGGCGACGGCGAGCGGTGCCAGCAGCTCCTGCACGCGCTCGGCCAGCGCCGCATCGCCGGGCGCGGGATACTCGACCTCGTAGAGCTCGCGCGGGAAACCGCCGAAGTCGTGGATCGTGCGCGGATGCGCCGCCGCGGTGACGAGCGTTGCGGGGACGTACCAATGCGCGGAGATGGCGAGCACTGCGCGCGGTCGCGGCAGCTCCGTGCCCAGCGCGGACCAGCGCTCCGTGTACGCGTTGCGCTCCAGAGCATTCATCGGGTTGCCGTGCCCGAAGAAGACGGCGGGGAGACGGTGCGACACGGTCAGACCTCCGAAAGCACCGGCGCAAGAGCGAATGCGGTCGCGAGCAGCTCGTAGGAGTGCGCGCGCGACGCATAGTCGGGCGTGATGGTGAGCAGCATCGCCTCGTCGGCCTCGTGCGCGCCGGCAAGCGTTTCGACTCGTTCGCGTACACCGCGTCCCGTGCCTAAAGCGAGCCGGCGCCGGTTGTAGGCGATCTCCTCGCGCTCGTGTTCGTCGTACCGGTACTCCTGCGCATCGCGCAACGACGGCACCGGCAGATCGATGCCGCGCCGGATGCGCAGCCGCCACAGGTCGATCGTCGCTGCGAACCGCTCCGCTTCTTCGACCGTCTCGGCGGCGAGCGCGGCGACGCACAGGATGACGCGTGGTTCGCCGGCCCGAGCCGAAGGCTGGAAGTGCCGCCGGTAGGTTCGCGTGACCTCGGTCGCGTCGCCGCTGATGAAATGCGCGAAGGCGAACGGCAGCCCGAGCTGGGCGGCGAGCGACGCGCTGTAGTCCGAAGAACCCAGCAGCCAGACCTCCGGCGAGGAGTCGCCGCTGGGCATCGCGATGAGCTTGGCGAACGGATGCTGCTCGGGAAGCGCGCCGTCGAGGAAGCCGAGCAGGTCGAGCACCTGGCGCGGAAAGTCGCGGATCTCCGCCGATTCGAGCGCCATCGAAACGCGCTGTGAGCCGCCCGGCGCGCGGCCGATCCCCAGGTCGATGCGTCCGGGCGCGAGCGCTTCGAGCATCCGGAACTGTTCGGCCACCTTGAGCGCCGCGTAGTGCGGCAGCAGCACGCCGCCGGTACCCACGCGCATCGACGTCGTCTCGGCGGCGATGCGCGCGAGCAGGATCTCCGGAGCCGGATCGGCGAGCCCGCGCATCGCGTGGTGCTCGGCGAGCCAGTAGCGAGCATACCCGAGCCGCTCGGCTTCGCGCGCCAGCGCGATCGTCGCGAGCACGGCCTCACGCGGCGACGTCCCGGCGAGGACGGGCGACTGATCGAGGATGCCGACGGGGAGAGCCATACCTGCATATCAGAAGGCCCCGCCGTCTCGGTCGGATGCACCGACGGGTTCGACGGACACCAGGGCGCCGGCGCGTGAGGTGCGGCCGAGCCGCTAGGGCTTGATCGCGACGGCCAGCACGCCGGGAGACGCGTGCGCCTCGAACCGCCTGAAGTTGTCGGCGAACAAGGTCGCGAGGTGTTTGGCTTGCGCATCGTAGGCGGATTTGTCGGCCCACGCATTGCGCGGGTTGAGGACGTCGCCGGGGACGTCGGGCACGGCAGCCGGGACCGCGAGCCCGAAGAACGGTTCGCGCTCGAAGGTCGTGTTCGCCAGGCGGCCTTCGATCGCCGCGTTGAGCATCGCGCGCGTGTATGCGATCTTCATGCGCGAACCGACGCCGTACCCGCCGCCGGTCCAGCCGGTGTTCACCAGCCAACAGTTGACTTCGTGCTTGGCGACGCGCTCTCCCAACAACTTGGCGTAAACGGTCGGATGATGGACCATGAACGGCGCGCCGAAGCAGGTCGAGAAGGTCGCCACGGTCCCTTGGACGCCGCGCTCGGTGCCGGCGACCTTCGCCGTGTAGCCCGAGAGAAAGTGGTACATCGCCTGCTCGGCCGACAACTTGGCGATCGGCGGCAGCACGCCGAACGCGTCCGCGGTGAGCATCACGATGTTGGTCGGATGTCCCGCCATGCCGCTGGGCACGAAATTCGGCAAGAAGTCCAGCGGGTACGCCGACCGCGAGTTCTCTGTCTTGGACGCGTCGTCCACGTCGAGCTCGCGCGTCTGCGGATCGAAGACGACGTTCTCGAGCACGGCGCCGAAACGGTGCGAGGCGGCCCAGATCTCCGGCTCGGCTTCCTGGCGCAATTTGATCATCTTCGCGTAGCAGCCGCCTTCGAAATTGAAGACGCCGTCGGTCGACCAGCCGTGCTCGTCGTCGCCGATGAGCGGCCGGTGCGGATCGGAGGAGAGCGTGGTCTTGCCCGTGCCCGAGAGGCCGAAGAAGATCGCGACGTCGCCCTCCTGGCCGACATTGGCCGCGCAGTGCATCGAGAGCACGTTGCGCAGCGGCATCAAATAGTTCATCACCGTGAAGACGGACTTTTTGGTTTCGCCCGCGTAGCGCGTCCCGCCGATGAGGATCATGCGCCGCGCGAGGTTCACCAAGATGAAGGTCGGCGAGGCGGTGTTGTCGCGGGCCGGATCAGCCTCGAACTGCGGCACGTTCACGACGGTGAACTCCGGCTCGAAGGCGTCGCGTGTCGCGGCGCCGCCGCCGGCCGGTGCCCGATCGGCCGTATCGATGAAGAGGTCCCGGGCGAAGGCGCTGTGCCAGGCGTACTCGGTGATGATGCGCACCGGTAGGCGGTAACGCGGATCGGCGCCGACGTAGCAGTCCAGCGCGAAGAGATCCTTGCCGTCGAGGTACCGCCCGACGCGGCCGAGTAGCGCGTCGAAGGTCTTGGCGTCGGTCGCCTTGTTCACCGACCAGTCGATGTGGCTCTCGCTCCCGGGCTCGCGCACGAAGAACTTGTCGTTGGGCGACCGGCCGGTGTGCTTGCCGGTCTCGACCAGCAGCTGCCCATGGGCGCCGAGGACTGCCTCCCCGCGGGCCAAAGCGTGTTCATAGAGTTGGGCGATGCTTTGGTTGCGGTACACCGTGCCGGCGCCGTCCAGCCCCAGCGAAGCCAGATGATCGTCGAACGACTGCGAAGGGCTGGGCAGGGTGATAATGAGCGTGCTCCTCGGTGACCGGCCGGGGGAAAAGGAATGAAAATTCGTTGCGGCTGAGCGGTCGCCTCGTCAGACCGCCCGCGGCGGGCGAACGGTCCGAAGGACCATAGTGCAAGAACTCTTCACGGTCTTGCCGCCGGCCGAGGCATTTGCGACTCTTGCGCGCGCTTGTTCCCCGATGCCGGGGGTGGAAACCGTTCCCTTGGATGCGGCGCTGGGCCGGGTTCTGGCTTCCGATGTGCGGGCGGCGGAGACGCTGCCGGGCTTCCCGCGCGCCACGATGGACGGCTACGCGTTGCGCGCGGCCGACTCGGCGGGCGCCTCCGAGCAATCTCCGGCCTACCTGCGCGTGACCGGCGACGTGCACACCGGCGTCGTTCCCGAGGTCCGCGTCGGGGCGGGCGAGGCGGTGCGGATCCATACCGGTGCGATGCTGCCCCAAGGGGCCGACGCGGTGATCATGGTCGAGCAGACGAACCTGCACGCCGCGACCGCCGCGCGCCCAGCGGAGGTCGAGGTGCTCGCGGCCGCCGCCGGCGGCGAAAACGTGCTCGCGATCGGGGAAGATGTGCGCACCGGCGCGATCGCGGTCCCGGCCGGCCGGCGCTTGCGCCCCGCCGACGCCGGCGGACTGGCCGCATTGGGGATCGTGCGGGTTCCGGTGCGCGTGCGCCCGCGGATCGCGATCCTCTCGACCGGCGACGAGGTCGTGGCGACCGGTGCGCAGCCCGCGCCGGCGCAGGTCCGCGACGTCAACGCGACCACCGTGGCGGCCGTGGTAACGCAGGCCGGAGGGATCCCCGTAGCGTGCGGCATCGCACCCGACGACAGCGTCCAGCTCGAGCGCGCCCTGCGCGCGGCGCTCGCCGGGGCCGACGCGGTCGTCCTCTCGGCCGGGTCGTCGGTCTCGGTGCGCGACCTCACGGCCGGCGTGGTGGCGCAGCTGGGCGCGCCCGGCGTGCTGGTGCACGGGATCGCGATCAAGCCGGGAAAGCCGACGGTGCTGGCGGTCTGCGACGGCAAACCCGTCGTCGGCCTCCCGGGAAACCCCGCCAGCGCGCTGGTCGTGGCCTGGCGCATCGTGCGCCCGCTGGTGCGCCTGCTCGGCGGCGAGCGGGTCGACGCGGACGGGTTGGACGACGAGCGCGAGCGCAGCGCGATCCTCGACGTTCCGCTGCCGTCGCGGCCGGGCCGTGAGGACTACGTGCCCTGCGCGTTGGCGCGCGACGCCGACGGCGCACTGCACGCGACGCCGCTGTTCGGCGCGTCCAACCTCATCTTCACGCTGGTCCGTGCGGACGGCCTCATCGCCGTACCGCTCGACCGCAGCGGGCTCGACGCGGGCGAGCGTGTCCGGGTGATCGTGCCGTGAAGAGGGTGCGATGAGGCAGATGTTCTTGCACGACGTCCCCCTCGAAGCGGCGCGGGCGCGCTTCGATGCGGCGCTCGAAGCGGCCGGCGTGACGATCGGTGCGACGCAGACGCTCGAGCTCGACGACGCGCTCGACCGGGTGACGGCGCGGCCGGTGATCGCCCGGGTGTCCTCGCCGCACTACCATGCGTGCGCCATGGACGGCATCGCCGTAGCCTCGGCCCGAACGGTTGCGGCGCGCGAGACCGCACCGCTCGAGCTTGACGCCGGCGAAGCAATCGTCGTCGACACGGGCGATCCGCTCCCCGACGGCTGCGACGCGGTGATTCCGATTGAAGAGGTCGAGCCGCGAGCGAACGGACGCGTCGCGATTCGCGCCGCGGTCGCGCCGTTCGAGCATGTTCGCGCGATCGGCGAAGACATCGTCGCCAGTGAGGTGGTCGTCCCGGCGCTGCGGCGCCTGGTGAGCGCCGATCTGGCGGCGTGCGCTGCCGCCGGCGTGCTGCGCGTCGAGGTCGTTGCGCGGCCGCGTGTTGCCGTCATCACCACCGGCGACGAGCTCGTCGACGTCGGCACCGAAGCGCCGGCGCCGGGTGCGATCTTGGACTCGAACGGGGTTTTGTTGCGCGCCTGCGCGCGCACGTACGGCGCCGAGGTCGTCTTCGCACGCCGCGTCCGCGACGACGAGGCGGAGCTGCTCGCGGCGGTGGAGCACGCGATCGCCGCCGCCGATGTGGTCGTCGTCAACGCGGGTTCGTCGGCCGGTCGCGACGACTACACGGCGCGCACGTTTGCCCGCTTCGGCGAGGTCGTCGTTCACGGTGTCGCGATCCGCCCCGGCCACCCGCTCGTTCTCGCGGTCGCGAGCGGCTCGGGGCGGGCTGTTCCGCTGCTGGGAATCCCGGGCTATCCGGTCAGCGCGGCGATCTGCGCCGAGTTGTTCTTGCGACCGCTCCTCGAGCGGCTGGGCCGGCGCGACGGGCCCGACGCGCGCGACATCGAGGTCGAGCTGACTCGCAAGCTGTTCTCGCCGTTGGGCGAGGACGACTACGTGCGCGCCGTTGCCGCGCGCGTCGACGGACGTCTCGTCGCGACGCCGCTGCGCCGCGGGGCCGGTGCGATTACCTCGCTCTCGCGCGCCAACGTGATCCTCACCATCCCGCGCTTCAGCGAGGGTGCGCACCCCGGGACGCGCCTGCTCGCGCGCGCACTGCGGCCGCTCGCGCAGATCGAGCGCACGTTGCTGGCGGTCGGGAGCCACGACGTCGCACTGGATTTGCTTGCGGGAAGGCTGGCGAGCGGCGGCACCGAGCTGGTGTCAGCGCACGTCGGGAGCATCGCGGGGCTCGTAGCGCTACGCGAACGCTCGGCCCACCTGGCCGGTACCCATGTGCTCGAGCCGCGCACCGGTACGTACAACGAGGATGCCGTGCGGCGGTACGGACCCAACGAGCCGGTCGCACTGATCCGGCTCGCGGATCGCGAACAAGGCATCCTGGTGGCGCCCGGAAATCCGTTGGCGATCGCGTCACTGGCGGACGTCGTGCGGACGCGCGCGCGCTACGTCAACCGCCAGAAAGACGCTGGGACGCGGATTCTGCTCGACGCGCTGCTCGCATCCGCAGGCATTGCGGCGGAATCCGTCACCGGCTACGAACGGATCGAGTTCTCGCATCTCGCCGTCGCGCAGCTCGTCGCCGCCGGCAACGCCGATGCCGGTCTGGCGATCGGCGCGGCGGCGCGGGCGTTCGGTCTAGACTTCATCCCGGTCGCGTGGGAACCGTACGAGCTGGCGCTCCCGGCGCGAACGCTCGACGAGCCGCGCATCGCCGCGCTGGTCGCAATCCTGCGTGGCGCCGCGTTCCGGAGCGAGGTCGAGGCGTTGGGCGGCTACCGCTGCGCCCGCGCCGGAGAGATCCGAGTCGTCGAGCCGCTCGCCCTGGAGGTTCCGTGAAGCTACGCCGACCGTTCGCGCTCGCGCTGGTGCTGGCGTGCAGCGCTGTCCCCGCCGCCGCCCGCACGCCCGTGCCGATCGGCAGCTTCGCCGCCGGGCCGCTGGACGGGATCACCGACGTCGCCGGGATCCGCGTCGCGCACGTCACCAAGGTCGAAGGTACCAGCGTACGCACCGGTGCGACCGCGATCGTGCCGAACGACGACATCTGGAACCAGCGCGTCGCCGCCGCGACCTTCGACCTCAACGGCAACGGCGAGCTCAGCGGCGCGCACTGGGTCGATCAGTCGGGCTTTCTCGAGGTGCCGATCGTCCTCACCGACACGCTCGACGTGGGGCGCGCTGCCGACGGGGTCGTGTCGTGGCTGATCTCCAAGCACCCGCAGATCGGCGTGCGCGAAGACGTTCCGCTGCCGGTCGTTGCCGAATGCGACGATCAAGGCATCAACGACATCGCGGGCCGTCACGTGCACCCCGAAGACATCGTCGCGATGCTCGACGCTGCCAAGCCGGGCGACTTCCCACGCGGCAACGTCGGCGCCGGAACCGGGATGCGCGCCTTCGGCTTCGCGGCCGGGATCGGGTCGGCGTCGCGCCTGCTGCCCAAGAACCTCGGCGGCTACACCGTGGGCGTGCTGGTCAACGCGAATACCGGCTCCCGCGGCGAGCTGCGCATCGACGGCGTCCCGGTCGGCCGCGCGTTCGCGCACGAGCTGCTGCCGGTGTATCCGCGCTCGGCGGGATATACCGCACCGACCCGCGGTCGCGCGGCCGACGGGAGCATCATTATCGTCGTAGCGACCGACGCGCCGCTCGATCATAACCGTTTGCACGACATCGCGAAGCGGGCCGGGATGGGTCTGGCCCGCGCCGGCGCAACCTCGCACGTCTCGAGCGGCGACCTGTTCATCGCGTTCTCGACGACGCACCGCTACCCGCGCGCCGGCGGGATCAGCGGCCCGGGCGTCGAGTCGGACGATGACCGCGTCGACGCGCTCTTCGCGGCCACCGTGGACGCCACCGAGGCGGCGATCGACGACGCCCTCTTCAGCGCGCATACGGTGAGCGGCCGCAACGGCGTGACCTACTACAACCTCCCCTACGACCGCGTGCGCCCGCTGCTGGCGCGCTGAACGGCGCGGATCAGGTCCAGTTCGACGCGCGGGCCGGCACCCCGGCCGCGGCGGCCGCGGTCGCGGCGCGCAGCGCGCCCAGTTCCTTTTCGCCGGCCAAGTCGGCGGCGCGGTCGTAGACCGGCGCCGTCGCGGTCACGAAGCTCTGTCGCTGCGCGTCGTCTTGTTCGGTGACCTGCATGCGGCGGCGCAGCTCGGCCAGCGCCTCGGCATCGAACTTCGCGGCATACTCGCGCTGCCAGGCGATCGCGCGTCGCGCCGCTTCCTCGACGAGTCGGCGCCGCGGGCCGAGCGCGGCCAGCAACTCGGGATTGGCGATGAAGATCTGCGGCGTGTACGTGTGCGCGGTGATGGTCAGGTAGCGCTGGTGCTCGTAGAACTTGGAGGCAACGATCGAGGGCAGCGGGCTGTCCTGTCCGTCAACGCGCTTTTCGCGCAACGCGTCCCCGAGCTTGACCAGCGGCATCGGAACGGGCGTCACCTGGAGCGCGCCGGCGACGTAAAGATGGATCGGCCCCTCGAGGGTGCGCATCCGCAGGTCGCGGATGTCTTCGGCGACGCGCAGGTCGCGCACGTCGTTGGTGTAGTGGCGCACGCCGTTCTCGCTGTAGCCCAGAAACGCCAGCTCCACGCTGGCGCCGCGCGCCAGCAGCGCGCGGCCGTAGGCGCCGTCGAAGGTCGCAAAGGCGTGTTTCCGGGAGCGGAACAGGTACGGCAGCTCGAGCAGCTGCAGCGCCGGAAGCAGGCTGCCGATCAGCGACGAGTTCACCGGCGCCAGCGCGAGGTCGCCGGTGCGCAGGTCGATCAGCAGTTGCGTCTGGCGCTTCTCGTACGGGATGACGAGCTCGACGCGCAGCGCCCCGTCCGACAACGCCTCCAACTCGCGCTTGAACTCGCCGAGCATGCGCGCCGGCAGCGATTGCGGCGCCGCGGCGACGCCCACGCGCAGCGCGCGGGTGGGAACGTGAACCGCCGGCGTCGCGGCGCGCTCCAGCGCGAGCTGCTCGTGGCTCTGGAACTCCAGGTTGCCGATCCATTGTTGCGTCTCGGCCGTGTCGGCGAAATGCTCGCGCACGCTGCGCAGCAGCGATCCGGCCGCCGAGCCGTATTGATCGCCGGCGGCGATCTCGCTGTCGATGAGGCGCTCGACCTCGGCGAACGTCGCCACCACTTCGGCGACGGCGCTCGAGATCGCGTCGAGAGCGGTGCGCGCGCCGCCGGCCGAGCTTTCGCTGCCTGCCACGGCGGCGTCGAGCGAATCTCCGAACGCGCTCGTCGATGCACCGCGCTCGGCGATCTGCCGCAGCAACTCATCCATGTCGCGGGTGGCCTCGCGCGTGGACTCGGCGAGTTTGCGGACCTCGCCGGCGACGACGGCGAATCCGCGGCCGTGCTCGCCCGCACGAGCGGCCTCGATCGAGGCGTTGAGCGCAAGGAGGTTCGTCCGTTCCGAGACTTCGCGCACGAAGTCGACGATGCCGTCGATCTTCTGGGTGAGCGCGAGCAGTTCGCCGATCGATCCGAGCGCGCTCTTCGTCACCCCGGCGAGCTCACCCGAGGCCGTGGTCAACTCCTCGATGCGGCGCCCGGCCGAACGCAACTGCTCGTCGGCTTCGGTGGTGCGAACACGCGCGTTGGCGACCGTGCGTCCCGCGCCGCGAACGCGCTCCGCCGACGCCAGGGCCGCGCGCGCGATCTCCACGATGGCCGTCGTTTGGGCGATCCCATTCGCAGTGAGGCGGCCCGAGGCGGATCGCAGGCGTCCGATGGCGGCGCCCGTCTGCGTGCCAACTTCGCGCACGCGCGCCGAACGCACGGAATCCTCGGGCTGGTCACCCCGGCCGGCGCCGGTGGCGTCGGCCTCGGTACTCAAACTGAGCCTCCTCGGACGAGCCACGTGGCTACGCTCGTCCTGCTCACCGGCCCGTTCCGTTCGAGCGACGCGCGGCCCTGGGCTTGACGCGAGCCGACTCGGCGCGTATTATACCGCTAGGTTATTTAACGAGATGGTTTCACACATGGCACCAGAACCTCTCAGCACGACCCTCGCGGCGCTCGCCGACCCGACGCGGCGCGCGATCCTGGCTCGCCTCGTCCAGGGCGAAACCTCGGTGACCGAACTGGCCAAGCCGTTCCGCATGAGCCTTCCGGCCGTGTCCAAGCACCTCAAA
The DNA here is from genome assembly GCA_003140215.1 of Vulcanimicrobiota bacterium. Classification (GTDB taxonomy): domain Bacteria; phylum Vulcanimicrobiota; class Vulcanimicrobiia; order Vulcanimicrobiales; family Vulcanimicrobiaceae; genus Vulcanimicrobium; species Vulcanimicrobium beijerinckii. The sequence goes on from PLJL01000004.1 coordinate 2,064,622, forward strand.
GTGCTCGAACGCGCCGGCTTGATCGCGCGCGGCCGTGCGGCGCAATGGCGGCCGTGCCGGCTCGACGCCGGCCCGCTGCGCGAGGTCGCGGAGTGGGTCGACGGCTATCGCCGCTTCTGGGACGAGCGCCTCGGGCGCCTCGACGACTATCTCAGCGAATTGCAGACGAAGGAGAAGAACCATGGCTGAACGCGATACCGCGCGCAGCGCGCGCCCCGACATGACGATCGTGCGCGTGTTCGACGCCCCGCGGCAGCTGGTCTGGAAGGCCTGGACCCCACCGCAGCACCTTGCGCGGTGGTTCGGCCCGCGGGACTTCACGAATCCGGTCTGCGAGGCCGACGTGCGCCCCGGCGGCACGTTGCGCATCACCATGCAGGGTCCCGACGGCACGCTGTATCCGATGGTGGCGGTCTACGACGAGGTCGTCGAACCGGAACGATTGGTGTGGACCACCGACGTCGAGCACGACGGCAACGTTTCGTTCGAGATCCGTCAGGTCACGACGTTCGCCGAACGCGACGGCAAGACGGAGCTGACGCTCCATGCCTTCGTTGTGCGCTCGACGCCGGAATCGGCCGATGCGCTCGGCGGGATGGAGCAAGGCTGGAGCCAGAGCCTGGACAAGCTCGACGCACTACTCGCTCGCGGCTAGCGCAGAGCGGTCGGGGCCGGTAAGCGCGCCGTAAGCCCATCGTTCTACGCTATCGGGTGGCTGGTTTGCCGGGAAATCGCGAACCGGCCGACTCTGACGAGGGAGATTGCCATGATCCATTCTGTTCGCCGCGGGCTCATCGGGGCGCTTGCGCTTTTGGTCGCCGGTGCGCTGCCGGCGCCTGCTCAGACGCGGCTGAAGTTGTCCGACACGATAACGTTACGTGACGGCGCGTGCTGGCTCGTCTCCGACGCGACCGACATCGAAAAGCCCCCGGAGCCTAAGGGCCCGCAGCACTGCATCTTCGCCGACTCGCCGAGCTCGCTGGCGCGTGTGTCGGTGCCCGGCAATACCGACGAAACCACCGTGTTCGAGTACACGATTGCGGCGGACGGCACGATCACCGGCAAGGGGCGTGAAGGCCTCAACCAAGCCGCCTATCCGTGCACCATCACCGGCAAGACCCGGCCGGGAACCAAGCACGGCGCCCTGCTCAAAGCCGGCGCGGTCATCCGGATCTGGGAGCTCCCCAGCGCGCCGTAACGCATCACGGCGGCACGACCCGGGACGGAAATCGGAGAGGGTGGGATTTGAACCCACGGAACCCTTGCGAGTTCGCCGCCTTTCCAAGACGGTGCCATAAGCCGCTCGACCACCTCTCCAAGCGATCCCGAGTCCCTCAGTCGCCCCGGACGGCCCTAATCTCTTCACGCCGCGCCGGACGAACGCCTCGCAGCGATCAGATGCCGGCGGGGTGCCAGATCGTCTTGAGTTCGGTGAACGCGAGCACGCGCTCCAAGTCGTCGAAGCCGCCGGCGAACCACTCCTCGCGCGGCGGCGCGTCCTCGAAGTGCGCGCGCTTGACGTTCTCGGCCGCGAGCTCTCCAAGGCGCTTTTCAGCGGCGCCGTCGAGCCCGAACGCGCCAAGCGCGTTGACGTTCATGTGGCCGGCGAGCACCGGCGCGAGCTCGGCGCGCGTCCCGGTGAGCACGTTGCACGCGCCTGCGGGCAGATCGCTCGTCGCCAGACACTCCGCGAACACGACGGCGCTGCGCGGATCGCGTTCGCCGGCGACGACAACGACCGCGTTTCCGCTCACGAGTACCGGCACGACGGCGGTGACGAGGCCCAGCAGCGCGGGCTCATCGGGGGCGAGCACGGCGACGATCCCGGTCGGCTCGGGCGTGGAGAAGTTGAAATGCGGGCCGGCGACCGGATTGCGCGTCGACGCGAGCGCGAGGTACTTGTCGCACCAGCCGGCATACCAAACGGTGCGGTCGATCGCGGCGGTTACTTCGCGCTCGGCCTCGGCTACGTCGACCGTGCCACCGACCACCAGCTGCGCGGCCAGCTCGGCCCGGCGCGCCTCCATCATCTCGGCCAGGCGATACAGCACCAGGCCGCGCAGCGCCGGCGGATGCGCAGCCCACTTCTCGTGGGCGGCGCGCGCCGCGACAACGGCATCTCGCACGTCCTTGCGCGACGCGTGGGCGACGTTCTCGCCGCCGATCTGGTCGCTACGGCCCGATTCGCTGCGCGCGAACGCGCCGTTGATGAAGAGCTTGTACATCTTACGGATCGCGACGCGCCCGTTGCCTTCCATCCCGGGAGTGTTCCGGTGCGGCGCTGCGGCTCCTCGGCGCCGGAGCCTCGCGGAAGGAGCGCGCGCCGGGGCGAACGCGGCGGGATGGAGCTTCTCTGCGTCCGGCATGGGCGGACCGCTTGGAACGCGGAAAAGCGGTTTCAAGGGCACACCGACGTGGCGCTCGACGACGAAGGCCTAGCGCAAGCCCGCGCGCTCGCCGCGCTGCTGGCCGGCGAGCGGATCGACGCCGCGGCGTCGAGCGATCTAGCACGCGCTGTCGAGACGGCCCGGATCGTTTTGGGCCCGCGGAAGGTCGAGTTGCAGCTCGACCCCGATTGGCGCGAGATGCGGTTCGGCGAGTGGGAGGGGCTGACGTGGGATCAAATTCGCGCCGCCAATCCTCAGCTCGACCCCGCGGCGCACGCCTCGGTCAAGGCCTACGCACCACGCGGCGGCGAGACGTTCGCCGAGCTGTGCACCCGCATCGCGCGCGCGGTCGAGCGGAGCGTCGCCGCGGTGCCCGACGACGGCGTGGCCCTGATCGCGACGCACGCCGGACCGCTGCACGCGTTGCTCGAGGTGCTGCTCGGTGAGTCCGAGCGCGCGGCGCTTAAGGTGCGTTTTCTGACCGCGTCGATCACGCGCTTTCGGCGGGCCAACGGCGTGTGGACGTTGGCGCGCTTGAATCAAACCGCGCGCACGGCGACCTAGCCGCCCGGCGCGTCGATCAGCGCGACGCGTTCGCGCAACGCGGCGTCGTCGACGCCGTCGATTGCCAGCAGCTTGCGCCGGCCGCTGCCGCCATGGACGAGCTGGACGCGGCTCGCCGCAACCTCGAGCCAGGCCGCGACGGCGCGCACGATCGCGTCGTTCGCTTTGCCGCCGAGCGCGCGTTCGCGCACCGCGACGACCACGTCGCCGCCGCGCCGCGAGAGACCCGGTGTGCGTGAGCCGGGCCTGGCGACGATCTCCAGCCGCGCGCTCACGCGCCGATCCCGTAGGGCGCGACGCCCGCCTGAGCTAGCGCGGCACCGTCGTTCGAAACGTCGCCGGGGATCGCGGCAGCGAAGAGTTCCGCCGTGTCGACCAGGCGCGGGCCGGGGCGGTTGACGTAGGCGTTGCCGTCCATGGCGTAGGCGCGCCCGCCGCGGACGGCGCGCAGGGACGCGAACGCGCGCGCCGCATCGGCGGGGAGCGCGCCGATCTCGTGCTGCGTACGCGCCAAGTCGAAGCCGCAGGGCGCGACGATGACGACGTCGGGATCAGCCGCGGCGATCTCGTCCCAGCCGATCGCGCGACTGTTGGCGCCCGGATTCCCGAGCACAGCCTCGGCGCCGGCGAGCTCGACCAAACCCGGTGTCCAGTGGCCCGCGCTCATCGGCGGGTCGGTCCATTCCAGCACCAGCACGCGCTCGCGTGGGCGCGGGGCGACGTGCTCGCGCAGTTCGTCGACACGCGCGCGCAACGCTTCGAGCAGCCGCGCCGCGCCGGCTTGCGCGTTGGTCAGGCTGCCGAGAAACGCGATGGTGGAGAAGACGTCTTCGAGCGATGACGGTTCGAGCGAAACCACTCGGGGGTCACCACGCAATCGCTTGGCGGCGCGGTCGACGATCTCGTAGGAGACCGCGCACACCGCGCACAGTTCTTGGGTGACGATAAGATCGGGTTCGAGCGCGGCGAGCTTCACGTCGTCGAGCCCGTAGAGCGAGGAGCCCGCATGCACGCTCGCGCGAACGTGCCGATCGATTCCGGCGGCATCGAGCTCGTGCGGCAGCAGCGACGAGGTGAGTGCCGGACGCGTCCGCGCCTCGGCCGGGTAGTCGCACTCGTGGGTGACGCCGACGACCTGGTCGCCGGCGCCGATGCCGAACAGGATCTCCGTCGCGGAGGGCAAGAGGCTCACGACGCGCATGCTGCGCGGCTTCGGCTACCGTGATCTCCCGCCCGCCGCGACGGTGCGGATTAGGCGGCGGCCGTCTCCGCGGGTGTCCCCCAGCCGACGTAGGCGGCGACGATCGCCGACAGCGCGTGCAGCCAGATGTCGTAGCCGAACAGCGGCGCGAGCCCGAACAGGGTGTTGAGCCCGGGGAAGAACCCGGCGACCGCGAGGAGGCCGTAGAGCACGGCGATCGAGCGCGCGTAGGTACGGGCGGTCGCGAACGAGCCCGCCGACGTGACGCCCCAGATGCCGATCGCCAGATGCACGACGTTGTGAACGGCGTTGACCGGGAACAGCCCCAGCAAGTGGCCGTACGACGTGCCGGCGGTGACGCCCATCTCCGGCATGCTCATGACGTTGATGCCGGGGATGAAGCCGACGATCCCGACCAGGATGTAGATGATCCCGAACCAGCGGGCGAATTGACGAGCCATTGGCCCCTCCTGTTGGTACGAGTGACGCCAAAAAAGTGCCGGCCCCGATGTGGCTGGCCGGTACGACATCCGTGATCCGGGCTCGAACCTCCTCGCCCTGACGAGGGGAGCGAGCCCGCACCGCCGCCGAGCCGCCGGGGACGAGGCCCCGGCGCGCTGAACCTTGCGCCTTGCGCCTCTGCCCGCAGGAGTATCCTCCCTGAACAAGATCACCGTCCGCAACCCGATCGTCGAGCTCGACGGCGACGAGATGACGCGCATCATCTGGCACTTCATCAAAGACAAGCTCATCCTGCCCTATCTCGACGTCGAGCTGAAGTACTACGATTTGAGCGTCGAGAACCGCGACGCGACCGACGACGGGGTGACGCTCGACGCGGCGCGGGCGATCAAGCAGTACGGCGTCGGGGTGAAGTGCGCGACGATCACGCCCGACGAAGCGCGCGTCGAAGAGTTCAAGCTCAAGAAGATGTGGCGCTCGCCCAACGGGACGATCCGCAACGAGCTCGACGGCACGGTATTTCGCGAGCCGATCATCTGCCGCAACGTGCCGCGTCTGGTCCCCGGCTGGACGCAGCCGATCGTGATCGGCCGCCACGCGTTCGGCGACCAGTATCGCGCGACGGACTTCGTCGTGCCGGGGCCTGGTGCGTTGACGCTGACGTTTGCCCCGCGCAACGGCGGCGAGCCGATCACGCGCGAGGTCTACCAGTTCGAGGGCCCCGGCGTGGCGCTCGCGATGTACAACCTCGACGAGTCGATCCGGGGCTTCGCGCGCGCGAGCCTGAACTACGGGCTGCAGCGCCACTATCCGGTCTATCTCTCGACCAAGAATACGATCCTCAAGGCCTATGACGGCCGCTTCAAGGACATCTTCCAAGAAGTCTACGATGCGGAGTTTCGCGCCGACTTCGAAGACCGCGGCCTGACCTACGAGCACCGCCTCATCGACGACATGGTCGCGGCCGCGCTCAAGTGGTCCGGCGCGTTCGTCTGGGCGTGTAAGAACTACGACGGCGACGTGCAGTCCGACACCGTTGCGCAGGGGTTCGGTTCGCTCGGCCTCATGACGTCGGTGTTGATGACGCCCGACGGGAAAACCATCGAAGCCGAAGCGGCCCACGGAACGGTCACGCGGCACTACCGCGAGCACCAGAAGGGCCGCGCGACCTCGACCAACCCGATCGCCTCGATCTTCGCCTGGACGCGCGGGCTCGCGCACCGCGGCAAGGTCGATCGCACGCCCGAGGTCACGCAGTTCGCGCAGACCCTTGAAACGGTGTGCGTCGACGTGGTCGAGGCGGGGAAGATGACCAAGGATTTGGCGATCTTGATCGGCCCCGACCAGCCCTGGCTGACCACCACGGGGTTCCTCGACGCGCTCGACGCAGAACTGCGCACGCGGATGGGAGCCGCACCCACGCCCGCGGCGGTCTGACCGCAGATGCTCAACACAGAGGAAACGCTCGCGATCCTCGTCGGGGGCGGCCCGGCCCCCGGGATCAACGGCGTGATCGCGTCGGCGACGATCGAAGCCCGCAACCACGGCCTGCGGGTGCTGGGCATCTACGAAGGCTATCGGCACCTCGTGCTAGGCGATACGTCGCACGTCGCCGAGCTGCAGATCGACGACGTCTCGCGGATGCACTTCACCGGCGGCTCGATGCTGCGCACGTCGCGCACCAACCCCGCCAGCGATCCGGAGTCGCTGCGCCGCTGTATTCGTTCGCTCACGATGTTGGGAGTGCGCTACCTCATCACGATCGGCGGGGACGACACGACCTTCGGCGCGACGCGCATCGCCGCCGCGACAAAAGGGCGCATCGGCGTGGCGACGGTGCCCAAGACGATCGACAACGATCTCCCGCTGCCCGACAACGCTCCCACCTTCGGCTTCGAAACGGCGCGCTCGGTCGGCTCGGCGATCGTCGAGAACCTCATGGAGGACGCGCGCACCGCGTCGCGCTGGTACTTGGCGATCACCATGGGGCGCAAGTCGGGCGCGCTCGCCCTGGGCATCTGCAAGGCCGCGGGCGCGACCTTGGCCGTGATCCCCGAAGAGTTCCCCGGCGACCAGATCGCCCTCGACGACGTCGTCGACACGATCGTCGGCTCGATCGTCAAGCGGCTCGCGTCGGGTCAGGACCACGGCGTCGCCGTGATCGCCGAAGGGCTGGCCGAGCGGATCGCCCCCGAAGAGTTGGCCGCAGTATCGACGGCGACGCGCGACGCCTATGGGCACGTGCGCTTGGCCGACGTCCCGCTGGGGATGGTGCTGCGCGACGCGATCCGCGCCCGGCTCAAGCAGCTGGGCATCGACGAGACCGTCGTTCCCAAGGACATCGGCTACGAGCTGCGCAGCGCCAAGCCGATCCCCTTCGACGCCGAGTACACGCGCACGCTGGGCTACGGGGCGGTGCGGTATCTGCTGGGCGGCGGCAGCGGCGCGCTTATCGCGCTCGCCGGCGGGCGCATCGTGCCGGTGACCCTCGAGGAGATGCTCGACCCTGCGACCGGACGCATTCGCGTCCGCCTGGTCGACGTCACGACCGAGTCGTACGAGGTCGCTCGCAAGTACATGATCCGGCTCGAGGAGACCGACCTGACCGAGCCCAGGCTCTCGCGTCTCGCCACGCAGACCAACTTGGACCCCGAGGCCTTCGAACAGCATTTCCGGCACCTGTTCGCCCACGCCGCGCCGCCCGGCTAAGTCCCCAGGTGGTGGTGTCACCTGGGAAGGAAATCCCGCTGGGGCGCCGCAATCCCGCGCTCTGGTATATTGTATGCAAAATACGAACCCGGGCCGAGGCCGATGGCCGCTCTAGCGCTCGCCGCCCTCCGCTCCGACGTCAGCCTTTCGGTTCAGGTCTACGAGGGGATCCGAGCGGCGATCACGGCGACGAACCTGTACGAGATCGACGAGGCCAACCTACGTCTCGACGAGCGCGAGCTCGCCGCGCGCTTGGGCGTGAGCCGAACCCCGATCCGCGAGGCTCTGGTGCGGCTCGAGCACGAGGGTCTGGTGACCAGTATTCCCCGGCGCGGCTACTATATCGCACGTAAGAGCAAAACCGAGCTGCTCGAGATCATCGTCGTCTGGGCCGCGCTCGAGAGCATGGCGGCGCGCCTGACCGCGCTGCAGGCTTCCGATGAGGCGATCGCCTCGTTGCGCACCATCTTCGCCACATTCGATGGCGAGCGAATCGCCGCCAAGCTCGATGAGTACTCCGACGCCAACATCCGCTTCCACCAGCGGATCATCGAGCTGTCCGGCTGCGAGCAGTTGCGCCGCACCGCCGGCAGCATCTTCATTCACGTGCGCTCGATCCGCCACCGCACGATCGCGGAGAACCAGCGCTTCGAACGGTCGATCGTCGACCACCTGCAGATCATCGAGTCACTCGAAGCGCGCGACGCCGACCTGGCGGAGCGGCTGGTTCGCGACCACGCGCTGGCGCTCGCCGCGCATGTCAACGCGAACGACAACGACCTCTAGTATCACCGGCGACCGCGCGAGGGGACAGGCTATGGCACAAGCAGCATCGGCCACGACCGATCTACCGAAACTCGACGCCGACCAGCCGGTGCAGACCGTGTCCGGTGGGCACCTCGTCGCCAAAGCGTTGAAGAACGAAGGCATCGAGGTGATCTTCACGCTGTGCGGTGGCCACATCATCGACATCTACGATGGCTGCATGGACGAGGGGATCAAGATCATCGACGTGCGCCACGAGCAAGTCGCGGCGCATGCCGCCGACGGCTACGCGCGGGTCACCGGGCGGCCGGGCTGCGCCGTCGTCACCGCTGGTCCGGGCACGACCAACGCGACCACCGGCGTCGCCAACGCGTTTCGCGCCGAGAGCCCGTTTCTGCTCATCGGCGGCCAAGGCGCGCTCAACCAGCACAAGATGGGCTCACTGCAAGACCTTCCGCACGTCGAGATCATGCGGCCGATCACCAAGTTCGCTTCGAGCGTGGTGACGACCGAGCGCGTCGCCGATATGGTCGCAATGGCGTTCCGCGAGAGCCACAACGGCACGTTCGGCCCGTCGTACCTGGAGATCGGGCGCGACATCCTCGACGCCAAGGTCCCGCTCGACAAAGCGGTCATCCCGGCTCCGGGCCATTACCGCGCCTCGACGAAGTCGATCGGCGACCCCAACGACATCGAAAAGCTGGCCGACATCTTGGCCAAGGCCGAGCGTCCGGCAGTGCTGTTCGGACAGCAGACGTGGACGTGTCGCGCGACCGACGCCGCGCACGAGTTCGCGCGCCGGTTCAACATTCCGGCGTTCATGAACGGCGCCGGGCGCGGCACTTTCCAGCCCGACGACCCGCATGGCTTCCAGCTCACGCGCGGCTACGCGTTCGGCAAGGCTGACGTCATCGTGATCGTCGGGACGCCGTTCGACTTCCGCATGAGCTACGGCAAACGCCTCAAGGCGCCGACCGTCGTTCAGATCGACATGGGCTACGGAACCGTCGGCAAGAACCGCGACATCTCGCTGGGGCTCGTCGGCGACGTCGGCGCGATCCTGCGCGCGGTAACACAGGCTGCCTCGGGGCGGCTGCAGGACGGCGCGCGCGGACGCCAGCCGTGGATCGACGAGCTGCGGGCCGAAGAGAAGAAGCTCTACGACGCACGGTTGCCCAAAATCAAAAATGATGCGACGCCGATCCACCCGTTGCGCCTCGGCTACGAGATCAACGAGTTCCTCACCGCGAACACGCGCTTCATCGGTGACGGCGGCGACGTCGTCACGGCGGCCGGCGGCATCGTGTGGCCCAAGGGACCCGGACTCTGGATGGACCCCGGGCCGCTGGGCACGTTGGGCGTCGGCGTCTCGTTCGCAATGGCCTCGAAGTTCGCGGAGCCCGACAAGGAGGTCGTCTGCCTGTTCGGCGACGGCACGTTCGGCATGACGGGCTGGGACATGCAGACCGCGATGCGTTTCGGGCTGCCGTTCATCGGGATCGTCGGCAACAACTCATACATGAACCAGATCCGCGCCGGGCAGATCATGAAGTACGGCAAAGAGAAGGGCGACATCGGCAACTACCTCGGCGACGTCGACTTCGAGAAGTTCGCGCAGATGCTCGGCGGCTACGGCGAAGCGGTGCGGGACCCGAAGCAGATCCGCCCCGCGCTCGAGCGCGCGCGCGAGTCCGGAAAGTGCGCCCTCATCAACGTCTGGATCGACCCGAACGAGTTCGCTCCGGGCACGATGAACCAGACGATGTACAAGTAGCGGAACATGAGCGGCAACGGAGCTTCCTGCGACGGTTCGGCCGGCGGCCCGGTTCGCAAGGCCCTCGACGGGGTCAAGGTCCTGGACATGACGCATGTCCAGGCGGGTCCGTCGTGCACGCAGATCCTCGCCTGGCTCGGCGCCGACGTCATCAAGGTCGAGCTGCCGGGCCGCGGCGACATCACGCGCGGTCAGTTGCAAGACATCCCCGACGTGGACAGCCTCTACTTCACGATGCTGAACTGCAACAAGCGCAGCATCACGCTCAACACGAAAACGCCCGACGGGAAAGCGATCTTCGAGCGCCTGATTCAGCACTGCGACGTCCTGGTCGAGAACTTCGGCCCGGGCGTGCTCGATCGACAGGGCTTCACCTGGGATCGCATCCGCGAGCTCAACCCGCGCATCTCCTATGCCTCGATCAAGGGCTTCGGCCCCGGCAAGTACGAGGACTTCAAGGCGTACGAGACGGTGGCGCAGGCGATGGGCGGCGGGATGAGCACGACCGGGTGGCCCGACGGTCCGCCGACGAGTAGCGGCCCGCAGATCGGCGATTCCGGCAGTGGGATTCACATGGTCGCCGCGATCCTCGCGGCGCTCTTCCAGCGCACGCACACCGGACGCGGCCAACGCGTCTCGGTCGCGATGCAAGACTCGGTGCTGAACCTGATTCGCGTGAAGATTCGCGATCAGCAGCGCTTGGCGCACGGACCGCTGCGCGAGTATCCCAACAAGACGTTCACCGACTACGTCCCGCGCTCGGGGAACGCGTCGGGCGGTGGACAGCCCGGCAGTGCGCTGCGCTGCGCGCCCGGCGGGGAGAACGACTACGTCTACGTGATCATCCAGCCGCAGGTCTGGGCGCCGCTGGCGCAGCTGATCGGCCGGCCGGACCTAGTGGACGATCCCGCCTTCGCGACGCCGGCGGCGCGCCTCAAGCGCTTGGACGACGTGTTTGGCGCCGTCGAAGCGTGGACGAAGGGGCGCACGAAATTCGAGGTGCTCGACGCGCTCAACGAGATCGACGTGCCGTGCGGACCGATCCTGAGCACCAAGGACCTGATCGAAGACGAGTCGCTCCGCGCGCGCGGGATGATCGCAGACGTCCACCATCCCGAACGCGGCACGTTCAAGAACGTCGGCTGCCCACTCGTACTTTCGGATACGCCCGTCGAGATAAAGACCTCGCCGCTGCTGGGCGAGCACAACGAAGAAATTCTCAAAGAGATCGGCTGGAACGGTAAGGACGCGAAGGCGCTCCACGCCGCCGGCGTGCTGTAGGAAAAGGAAGCCAGACATGCTGCTCGAGCGCCAGACCATCGACCAGGCCGCGGTGCGCGCGGTCCTCGAACGCGTCAAAGCCGACAACCGCAGCGCGCTGAGCGCGCCCGAGGCCAAAGAGGTCGCCGACGCGTACGGCCTGCCCGTTCCGCAAGAGGGTCTGGCGACGTCGGCCGACGACGCGGCTCGGCTGGCCGAGAAGATCGGCTTCCCGGTCGTGCTCAAGATCGTCTCGCCCGACATCCTCCACAAGACCGAGGCCGGCGGCGTTTTGGTCGGGGTCGAGAACGCGCAAGCCGTCCGCAGCGGCTACGATACGATCGTCGCCAACGCGCGTACGTATCAAAGCGACGCCAAGATCAGCGGCGTCCAAGTCCAGCAGATGCTGCCGACCGGTGCGCAGGAAGTCATCGTCGGCGCGGTCACCGACCCGAGCTTCGGCAAGCTGGTCGCGTTCGGTCTGGGCGGCGTGCTGGTCGAAGTCCTCAAGGACATCACCTTCCGCCTCGCGCCGGCGTCGCGCGAGGACGCGCTCTCGATGCTCGACGGCATTCAGGCCGCCGAGATGCTCAAGGGCGTACGCGGCTCCCAACCGGTCGACCGTGAGGCCCTCGCGACCATCATCGAGCGCGTCTCGCAGCTGGTGAGCGATTTCCCCGAGATCAGCGAGGTCGACCTCAACCCGGTGTTCGCGACCCCGCGCGGCGCGACCGCGGTCGACGTGCGCATCCTAGTCGACTTCAACCCGCCGCCGCAACGCTATCGTCCGTCGCAAGACGAGATCGTGCGAGCGATGAACCGGATCATGCGGCCCGATTCGGTCGCCGTGATCGGTGCGTCGAGTGAAGACGGAAAAATCGGCAACTCGGTGATGAAGAACCTCATCAACGGCGGCTACAAGGGCCAGATCTATCCGATCAATCCGAAAGCCAACGAGATCCTGGGCTACAAGGCGTACGCGTCGGTCAAGGACGTTCCGGGCGACGTCGACGTGGCAGTGTTCGCGATCCCGGCAAAATTCGTCGCCGCCGCCTTGATCGAATGCGGTGAGAAGAAGGTCCCCGGAGCGGTGTTGATTCCGTCGGGCTTCGCCGAAACGGGCAACGAAGAAGGGCAGCGCGAGATCCAGGTGATCGGGCGCAAGTACAACGTGCGCATGATGGGGCCGAACATCTACGGCTTCTACTACACGCCCAAAGATCTGTGCGCGACCTTCTGCACGCCCTACGACGTGAAAGGCAGCGTCGCACTGTCGTCGCAGAGCGGCGGCGTCGGGATGGCGATCATCGGCTTCAGCCGCTCGGCGAAGATGGGCGTCTCGGCGATCGTCGGCTTAGGAAACAAAGCCGACATCGACGAGGACGACCTGCTGACGTTCTTCGAGCAAGACGACGCGACGCAGGCGATCGCGATGCACATGGAAGACCTCAAGGACGGCCGCTCGTTCGCCGACGTCGCCAAGCGCGTCTCGAAGAAGAAGCCGATCTTGGTGCTCAAGGCCGGCCGTACCGCGCTCGGCGCGCGGGCTGCCAGCTCGCACACCGGGGCGCTGGCCGGCAACGACAAAGTGTACGACGACGTGCTGCGGCAGAGCGGCGTGATTCGTGCGCGCGGGCTCAACGAGCTGCTGCAGTTCGCCCGCGCGGTGCCGATCCTCCCGACCCCCAAGGGCGAGAACGTCGTGATCATCACCGGAGCGGGAGGCTCGGGCGTCCTGCTCTCCGATTCGGTGGTCGACGCGGGGCTGACGCTGATGAAGTTCGAGCCCGACCTCGACGAGGCGTTCAAGAAGTTCATCCCGCCGTTCGGCGCGTCGGGAAACCCGGTCGACATCACGGGCGGCGAACCGCCCAAGACCTACCAGAACACGATCCGTCTGGGGCTCGAGGACGACCGCATCCACGCGCTCATCCTGGGCTACTGGCACACGATCGTGACCCCGCCGATGGGCTTCGCGCGGCTCGTCGTCGAAGTCGTCGAGGAGTTCCGCGCCAGGGGCATCGACAAGCCCGTCGTCGCGTCGCTGGCCGGCGACGTCGAAGTCGAAGAGGCCAGCGAGTACCTCTTCGACCACAAAATCCCGGCGTATCCGTACAACACCGAGACCATGGTCGCGGCGATGGGCGCGAAGTACCGCTGGGCTCGCGGAGCCGGACTGCTCTAGGGCCTCCGGCTGCCCTCTCCCCATGAAAGAAGATTCCTCCGCACCGTCGCCATAAGACACCGTAGCACCCCGCCTGTCCATAAGGGGATTCTATGACCGCTTCGATGGCCCTAACGCCCGGGAGTGGGCTCCGGAACCGTTGGGTTCAGCTGATCATCGGCATCCTGGCCATGGTCTGCACTGCGAACCTGCAATACGGCTGGACGCTCTTCGTCATCCCGATCACCGATCACACCGGCTGGTCGCGAGCGGCGGTCCAAGTCGCCTTCACGACATTCATCTTCGTCGAGACGTGGTTGGTGCCGCTCGAAGGCTATCTCATCGATCGCTTCGGCCCCAGCCGGATCACGGTCGTCGGAGGCGTGCTCGTCGGCATCTCCTGGGTCATGTATTCGATGGCAACGTGGGTGTGGACGTTCTACATCGGAGCGGTGATCGGCGGGATCGGCGCCGGCATCGTCTACGGCTGCACCGTCGGGCAGGCCCTGAAGTGGTTTCCCGATCGCCGCGGACTCGCTGCAGGGCTCACGGCGGCCGGCTTCGGCGCCGGTTCGGCGCTGACGATCGTTCCGATCGCGCAGATGATCAAGGCGAGCGGCTACCAGCACACCTTTCTGGTGTTCGGGATCGTGCAAGGCGTCATCATCTTCCTGCTCGGATTCCTGCTCCGCGCACCGCGCCCCGGCGAAGTGCCGGCGGTGGTCGCCTCGACGGCGCTCAAGCAGACCGCGCGTGACTTCTCGCCACGGGAGATGCTCCGGACACCGCTGTTCTACGTCATGTACATCGCGATGCTGTGCGTCGCGATCGGCGGTAACATGGCGACCGCGCAGCTCGGCCCCATATCGCGGGACTATGCCGTCGACGACTATCCGGTCGTGATCTTGTTTCTCATGCTTCCGGCCCTCCAATGGGCGCTCGTACTCGACCGCATTCTGAACGGCTTGGCGCGGCCGGTGTTCGGTTGGATCTCGGATCAAATCGGGCGCGAAAACACGATGTTCATCGCGTTCGGCGGACAGGCGCTCATCGTCCTGGCGTTCATCAAGGTCGCGGCCAACCCGTATTTATTCGTCATGTTTTCCGCGCTCGTCTACTTCACGTACGGCGAAATCTTCAGCCTCTTCCCCTCGCTCAACGCCGATACGTACGGGCGCAAGTTCGCGACGACGAACTACGGCTTTCTCTACACGGCAAAGGGAACGGCCGTGCTCCTGGTTCCGTTCGGCAATATCTTGCAGGAGCACTACCACACCTGGGTGCCGATCTTTTACGCGGTTGCTGCGTTGAACGTATGCGCGGCGCTTCTAGCAATGTTCGTCATCAAGCCGATGCGCGCCCGAAAGTCGAGAGATGAGGGCAATCTCACCGGCGGACCCGACATGACCCCAGCCCCCGCCATTTCGTAAAGAAGAGGTATTGTATATGAAGTTGCTCTTACGCGCTGCGGTTCTCGCATCGGCGTGCGCCCTGGGGCTGACGACGATGCCGGCACCGGCCGCCGACAAGGTTCTCAATGCTGAAGTCGCCTCGAGCGTGAGGCCACCGTTCGAACAGTTCGCCAAGATTTACGAAAGCAAGCACAAAGGCACGACGATCGCGGCCAAGTATCTCGGCGGCGGCGTCATCCAAGCCGACGTCGAGGCCGACGGTCCGATCGACATCGTCGTCGTCGGTAAGAACCAGGTCGACAAGCTGACCTCGCACATGAACACGCCGGTCGCGGTGCTGACCAACCGCGAGGCGCTCATCGTTCGGCGCGGCGAGACCAAGATCAAGAGCCTCAAAGACCTGGCGAATCCGGGCATCAAAGTGGGGATGGCAAACGGCAGCGGTTCTGCGGTGGGTACCCTGGCGCGGCAATTGCTCAAGAACGCCGCCGCCGACTACGGCGCGGATTTTCCGCTGAAGGTTCGCCAGAACTCACCCGACTATTTCACGACGCTGCAGTCGGAAGACGACGTGCTGACGGGCCTCGAAAAGGGCCAGGCCGACGTGATGATCGGGTTCGTCTCCTCGATCGACCCGTCGAAGTTCCAATCGATCCCGATCCCCGATAAGTACAACATCGACTCCGTGTACTACATCTTCGTCCCCAAGTCGGCGAAGAATCCCAAGGAAGCCGGCGACATGGTGACGCTGATGACCAACGCGCAGGGCCAAGCGATCTTGCACAGCCATCGCTACCTGCCGGCGCCTAAGGGCGCTTACGTCCCGCCGCCCAAACCCTGATCGGTTCGAACGCGGCAACCGCGAACGGCGCGCTCACCTCACGGTGACGCGCCTTTCTCGTTGCCGGTAGGCGCTTTCATGAGGCACGCCGCATTCGGGCGGCATGCGGACGTTGCCGGTCGCGGTCGCATTTGCGTTCATCCTTGCCGTTCGGGCGAGCCTCGGCAGCGGCGCGCCGGCCCCGCCGAGCGCGCTTGAACCCACGGCCGCGCCGATCCCGATCTCGCCACCGCCGATCGAACGACCCACCCGCTGGTCGCGCGACGTGCATGCCGGGATCGGATTCGTCGGCGGTTGGCCGGGCGAAGAGGCGTCGGTCGAAGCATATTCCATCGGCTTTTCCGGCGAAGTCGAACCGTTCCGCGTCGACACGGCAAAGGTCCACGTCGACCGCGCCGGCGCCGACGGCCGGATCGAGGGTCGCGACGTCGGGCGCGTCGGGCGGATCGTATACTGGTCGTCGGATTACACGACGCGCGCGCAGCAGGCGGTCATCGTTCCGCGCGCGATTCTCCGGCCTGGGCTGCAGCGACTCGTCCTGCGATTGGATCCCGGCGCCGTGACCCGCGACGGGGCGACGCAGACGCTCTCGGCGGACGACGAGGCGCACGGCCGCCGTTTCGTGCGCGTGTACGTGCCGCAGCCCGATGCCGACTCCGCGGTGCCGGCCGATCTTATCGGGGCGGAGGTCGCGCCGCGCGCTCCCCTGACGTTGTACTGCCCGCTGCCCGCAGGCGTCGTCGCGAGGTTCGAAATCAAGCCCCACGCGCGGTTCCGGATCGCCAAGATCACGCGCGCAGCCGGTCACGCGTTCCTGCGGGCGGACGTGGATGCGGGCCCCTCGCGGAACTCGTCGGTGTACAAAGCCGTCGACCCGATTCAGATCACGCTCGACGAGGCGCAGCGCCCGGCGCTTGGACACGCATGGGTGATGGTGCGCCATTTCCCAGCTCCCGATCCGCCGGCGCCCCGCGCGACGGGGATCGACTACGACCGTTGCGCGCCACTCGAATTCTACGCCGCCGACCGTACGGATCTCGCGCGGATCGTTACGTTTCCTTAGCGGTCGTAAGCCCGGCGGAAGGTCGTGTAGACATAGGGGTAGTCGAAATAGAACCAGTTGCGGAACGAGCGACGGATCATCGTCGGCGCGGTGACCGGCGAAGCCCCCTTCATCACGTAGTGCATCCCATCGAAGAAGTCGGCGGAGTAGCGCGGGTAGGACGCCATCGGCGCGAAGCCGTCGAACGGCGCGAACGGCGTCGCCGTCCACTCCCAACCGTTGCCGACAAGGTCGTGCACCCCGAACGCGCTGGCGCCCTGCGGCGACGAGCCGGCGGGCTCGGGGTCGAAGCGGCGCCAGCCGAAGTTGCCGTGGCGCTCGGGGTCGGGCGCGGCGTCGCCCCACGGCTGCGCGCGCTCGTCGCCGCCCGGCGTGCCGTACGCCGCGCGGTGGTACTCCGGCTCGGTCAACAAGCGCGCGCCGCTCCACCGCGCGAACGCCGCGGCCTGCTCCTGCGTGCAGTACACCGGCCACGACGCGGGGAGCGGCAGATCCTCGAAGCATCCCAGCAGCATGAACTCGCCGTCGCGCTCGAACCAGAACGCGGGGACCGGCCCGCCGGCTCGCACGAACTCGAGGTACTCGGCGTTGGTGACGTCGTATGCATCGACCCCGAACGCGGCGACGTCGACGACGTGCTCGTCGAACTCGTTGTCCCAGCCGAACGCGAGCGCGTCGCGGCGCGCGCCGAGCGTCGCGGCTCCGCCCGGGATCGCGACCGGGTCGCGGCGCGGCGGGGTGACGTCGCGGTGCACGCCGCGCGGGCCGCGTTGCTTCGCGCGCGCCAGCCGGTGAATGATGTAGGTCAGCGTCTCGTGGTGCATCTCCTCGTGCTCGAGGATGTTGTGGGCGGCTTGCGCGTGCACCAGGCGCGGGTTCGACGGATCGTCGAGCTGCGCTTGGGCAAACGCGTCGAGAACCGCCGCGTCGCAAGCGGCGCCGAAGGCCTGCACGCCGGAGCGATCCGGCCAGCCGTTGCGCTGCAGCTGCGCTGCCGCGCTCGCGTCACGCGGGTCGATGCCGCGGTCGAAGACCCGCTCCAACCGCGCGTCGATCGAAGGGCGGCCCAGCGCGTCGCGAACCAGCGTATAGAACGAGAACGCCGGGATGTGGCCGTCGTAGAAGATGAACGGGTTTCGCAGCGGGAGCGGCCGCTCCAGGTATGCCTCGGGCGCAAGCAGCCCGAACAGGTCCGCGGTGCGGCGGCGGTTGGCGCGATAACGCGCTGCGAACGCCTCCCGGTCGAGGGCTCCGGCGGGAGTGAGCGTGTCCATGCTAGACGCTCAGGTAGGGGTGCAGGCCGGCGACGCCGCCTTCGCGCCCGAAGCCCGACTCGCGGTAGCCGCCGAAGGGTGAGCTGGGATCGAACTGGTTGAAGGTGGAGCACCACACGACGCCGGCCTGCAGCCGCTGCGCGACGTACATCGACTTTGAGCCCTTGTCGGTCCACACGCCCGCCGAGAGGCCGTAGGGCGTGTTGTTGGCCTTCTCGATCGCTTCGTCGGCGGTGCGGAAGGTCATGATCGAAAGCACCGGGCCGAAGATCTCCTCGCGCGCGATGCGGTGCGACTGCGAGACGCCGGTGAAGAACGATGCCCGGTGGAAGAAGCCGCGCGCCGGCAGCGCGCACGACTGCTGGTAGAGCACCGCGCCTTCGGCGACCCCGCTCTGGACGAGCTCGCTGATCTTGGCGTGTTGCGCCGCGGAGTTTATCGCGCCGATGTCGGTGTTCTTGTCGAGCGGATCGCCCAACCGCAACGTCTCGATGCGCGCCTTGAGCTTGTCGACGACCTCGTCGTGCACCGATTCCTGCACCAGCAGACGCGAGCCGGCGCAGCAGACGTGACCCTGATTGAAGTAGATCCCGGTAACGACGCCCTCGATCGCTTGGTCGAGCGGTGCATCGGCGAACACGATGTTGGCCGCTTTTCCGCCCAGCTCGAGCGTCATGCGCTTGCGCGTTCCGGCGACGGTCTTCTGGATGATCTTGCCGACCTCGGTCGAGCCGGTGAACGCGATCTTGTCGATCCCCGGATGCGCGACGAGCGCGGCGCCGGTGCGGCCGTCGCCGGTGAGGATGTTGACGACGCCCGGCGGCAGCTCCGCCTCTTCGCAGATCTCCGCCAGCAGCAGCGCGGTGAGCGGCGTCGTCTCGGCCGGCTTGAGCACGATCGTGTTTCCGCAGGCGATCGCCGGCGCGATCTTCCAGGCCGCCATGAGCAGCGGGAAGTTCCACGGGATGATCGAGCCGACGACGCCGACCGGTTCGGGGTGCTCGCTGCCATGGATGGCGTAGCGCAGCTTGTCGGCCCAGCCGGCGTAGTAGAAGAAGTGCGCGGCGGCTTGCACCACGTCGAAATCGCGCGACTCCTTGATGGGCTTCCCGCCATCCATGGTTTCGAGCACCGCGAGCTCGCGCGAGCGCTCGGTGATCGCGCGCGCGATGCGGTACACGAACTTCGCGCGATCGGCCGGGCGCATCGGGCGCCAGTAGCGCTCGTAGGCTTCGCGGGCCGCGGCGACGGCGCGCTCGACGTCCTCGGGCGTGCCCACGGCGACCTGGGCCAGCTCTTCTTCCGTCGCGGGGTTCACCGTCGCGAAGGTTTGGCCGCTCGACGACGGCACCCACCGGCCGCCGATGAAATGGTCGTACCGGGCCGCGATGCGGACCGGCGTGGATTCCAGCGCTGGGGCATAGGCGAGTGCCATGGACGAGACTTCGGCGGGCGCGCTGGGCGGCCTAGCCGTTGAGGTCGACCACGATCTCGGTCGCCAGGGCGAGCACGAAGCCGGCACCGACCATCGACGCCGAACGGAAGCCGATCCCGGTCTTCTTGAGCACGGCCCACAACTCGCCGATCACGTAGATCAACGCCCCGACCGCGGTCGCGAGAAACAGCGTCGAGAGCAGCGGTGAGGACAACGCATAGCCGACGATGGTGCCGATGAACGTCGGCCCGCCGGCGACGAGTCCGGCCAGCCCGAGCTGTTTCCAGGTCGGGACCGTGCCGCGCCCGGCCAGCGGCGCGGCGATCCCGAAGCCCTCGGTCGCGTTGTGGAGCGCGAAGCCGACGATCAGCCCCACCGCGACGACGGTAGCGCCGGCCGCGGCCGACGCGCCGATCGCGAGCCCTTCGGCGAAGTTGTGCGCGCCGATCCCGACCGCGATCATCATCGCCAGCGCGAGCGGGTTGTCGGCCACCTTCGCACCGTGCCGCGCGACCCGCGACGACGCGACCCCGAGACCGCCCAGCCCGAGCATCAAGCCCAGTACAAACACGACCGCCGACGCGACGGGCGCCGGCGCGCCGCCCTTCCAAGCGATCGCCCCCGAGGTGATCGGACGCAACGCGCCTTGCGCGATCTCGACGACCAGGTACGCCAGGATCCCGATCGCCAGCGCGTTGAGCAGGCCGATCGTGTGCGGCGACAAGTTGCGCGCACGCGCCACGGGCAGCCCCAAGAAGATCGTCAGGCCGGCGAATGCGCCCAACAGAACCGTCGCGAGAAACGACAGCTTCCCGGGCCCCTGCGGGTTCGCCGGCGGCATCGCCATGTCGCGCATCGCGGCAAGCATCGCGCCGAACTTCTGCGGGGTTCCAGCGTAGTGCAGTGCCGTGATCAATCCCGACGGCATCCCTGCGGCGTCCTCGATGTGCGCCAGCACGTGGCACTGGAGCATCCACGTTCCGGGTATCGCGTTGGCCGGTACGATCACGTCGACGCGCTGCGACGGCAAGAGTGCGATGCTGTCCTCGCGCTGCGGGCGATCGAGCGGCCACGCATCGCGCGCGATCACGATCTGTTCGTGGCCGTGGATGTGCATTGTGTGCACTTCCTCGGCTGACATCGAGACGTAGCGGATGCGCACCCGCTCGCCGCGGCGCACCTCGAGCTGCGTGGTGTCCGGATACTCCTTCCCGTTGATCGTGTTGTCGGTCTCGTTGGTGGACTGCACCGGCCACGACGACACGAACAGCAGGTAGTCGCGGTCGGCGCGTTCTTCGGGTCGCGGCTGCGCCGGATGCACGATGATCGCGCCGTACAGCCCGGCATCGAGCGCGGCCTTGCGGTCGTGGGTGTGGTAGATGAACGTTCCGGGCTGGGTCGCGGTGAAGGCGTAGCGATAGCGGCCGTGCGGCGGAACGGGGTCCTGTTCCCAGCCGGCGACGCCGTCGGCGGCGGGCGGCGTGCCGTGGATCCCGTGGAGGTGGATCGTGTCGGGGGTGTCGAGCTCATTGCGATAGTCGATCACGACCCGGTCGCCCTCGCGCACGGCGATGACCGGCCCCGGGACCACCCCGTTGTAGGTGCGCGCCATCAGCGTCAGCCCGGCTTTGAGCGTCCATGGCGCGGGGCGCCCGACGATGTGGAAGATTTTCGTGCGACCGTGAACCTCGGGCACCGCGTCGTAGGCCCCGTCGGGGCGGCGGACGATCCGGGACTCCCCCGGGAACGGGGTTGCCTGCGGGAACGGCGGGCGCAACGGCTGCATCCCGACTTGGGCCGGGTTGACGGCCATCCCCGGCATGTCGTCGGCCGAGGCCTGTCCCGGGAGCGGCGCCAGGACGGCCCAACCCACGGCGAGGGCGAGGCCGAGCTTGTAGGCCAACCTCACGGCCGACGTAGGCATGCCTAACTGTTACGCGAAAGGCGGACCCGCGGCCTTCCGTGCGGCGGCGCTAGTCCTTGGCGAAGTAGTCGAGCGAGCTGTAACGGCCGGTCGCGAGCTTCTCGCGCTGCATGAGCAAGTCGTCGAGCAGCGCCGAGGCGCCGATGCGGAACAGGCCGGGCGACAACCACGGATCGCCAAGGGTCTCATCGAGCAGCACCAGGTAGGCGATCGCGGCTTTGGTGTTGCGCACGCCTCCGGCGACCTTGAGGCCGCGCTGCTCGCCGGTGCGGCGCGCGAAGTCGCGCAGCGCTTCGGCCATCACCAGCGCGGTCGCGAGCGTCGCGGACGTCCCGATCTTGCCGGTCGAGGTCTTGATCACGTCGGCGCCGGCTTCGAGCGCGAGGTCGCTGGCGCGGCGCGTCGCGTCGTACGAGCCCAGCTCGCCGGTTTCCAGAATGACTTTGAGGTGGATCGGGCCGCACAACGTCTTGACCGCCGCGATCTCGGCGAAGACGTGGTTTTCGTCGCCGGCGAGAAACGCGCCGCGGTCGATCACCATGTCGATCTCGTCGGCGCCCGACGCCAGCGCTGCCTCGGTGTCGCGCAGCTTCACGTCCAGCGACGAGAGGCCGCTGGGGAACGCCGTTGCGACCGAGGCCACCAGCACGCCGGTCCCGAGCAGGGCCTGCTTGGCGACGGCGACGAGGTTGGGATAGACGCACACCGCTGCCACCCGCGGCGCGCCGGGTGCGGGATAGGCGGCCTTGGCGCACAGCGAACGAACGCGGCCCGGCGAGTCCCGGCCTTCGAGCGTGGTCAGGTCGATGCAGCGAATCGCCAAGTCGATCGCCGCGAGCTTGGCCTCGTTCTTGATCGAGCGTTTGGCGAAGCCCGCCGCGCGGGCTTCGAGCATCACCGCGTCGACCGTCGGCGACGCCGATGACAGGAGAAGGGGCATGCCTCCGTACGTTCGAGAAAGTCGCGCTGCGTGACCTCGTACCGCCCGCCGCTCGACGGCATCCGCGTACTGGAGCTCGGCTCGTCCGTCGCGGGCCCCGCCGCCGGACGGCTCCTGGCCGACCTCGGCGCGGAGGTGATCAAGGTCGAGAACGACGAGGGCGACGGGCTGCGCACCTGGGGGCCGCCGGCGCCCGACGGGACGTCGTGGTGGTTCAAGTCGCACAACCGCAACAAACGCTTCGTGCGCTTCGACCTCCACGCCGAGCCCGACCGCGCGACGGTGCGCGAGCTGGCCCTGCGCTGCGACGTGGTGCTTGAGAACTTTCGTCCCGGGCGGCTCGAGGCGTGGGGCTTGGGCTACGACGCGCTGCGAATTGACAACCCGCGGCTGGTGTACGCCTCGATCAGCGGCTACGGCCAAGACGGGCCGTACCGCGACCGCGCGGGCTTCGGCAACATCGCCGAGTCGATGAGCGGGCTGCGCTACGTGACGGGATTCGCCGATGCGCCGCCGGTGCGGGTCGGGATCTCGCTCGCCGACGAGCTGGCGGCACTGTACTGCGTCGTCGGAATCCAGGCCGCCCTGCTGGCGCGCGAGCGCGACGGGGTCGGCGACTACGTCGACGTCTCGTTGCTCGAAGCGTCGGTCGCGGTTACCCAGGGGATGCTGCCCGAGTACGATGCGCTGGGGGTGGTCCGCGAGCGCAGCGGCAATTCCCACGTCGCCGTCGCCCCCTCGAACATCTACCCGACCCGTGACGGACGGTGGATCGCGATCGGCGCGAACGCCAACTCGCTGTTCCGCCGTTTTGCGGACGCGATCGGCCGCCCGGAGCTGGCCGACGACCCGCGCTACCGCGGGAACCGCGAGCGCACCGAGCACGGGGCCGAGATCGACGCGATCGTCGCGCAGTGGACGCGCCTGCACGACGCGGCCGAAGCCGACGCGATCCTGGCTGCGGCGGGCGTCCCGGCCGGCCCGGTGAACTCGATCGCCGACATCGTCGCCGACGAACAGGTGCGCGCACGCGGCGTCGTCCGCCACCTCGAAGACGACGCCGGCAACCGGATCGCGACGACCGCGCCGGTGCCGCGCTTCCGGGTTCACCCGACGGTATCGCATCATGCCGCGCGCGCGGTCGGCGCCGACACCGCCGACGTCCTCGACGAGCTGCGCATCGGAGGAGCGTCATAGCGGCGATCATTGCGTTTCGCGCCGTCGCCAAGACGTTCGAGTCGGGGTACACCGCGCTGCGCGACGTCGAGTTCGAGGTCGAGCCGCAACGCTTCGTGGCGCTGGTAGGCCCGTCGGGCTGCGGAAAGTCCACGACGCTCGCGCTGGTCTCGGGGCTCGACCGCAGCTCCAGCGGCAGCGTCAGCGTGCGCGGCACGCCGGTCGACGGAATCACGCCGGGTTTGGGCTTCCTGTTCCAACGCGATGCCTTGTTGCCGTGGAAAACCGTCGCGGACAACGTGGCGCTGCCCTTGCAGCTGCGCGGCGTGAAGGGCGACGAGGCGCGCCGGCGGGTCGACGAGTGGGTGGGGCGCGTCGGGTTGCGCGGTTTCGAGGCGTCGTTCCCGTACCAGCTCTCGGGCGGGATGCGCAAGCGCGTCGCGCTGGCACAGACGCTGGTGTACGACCCCGAGATCCTGCTCATGGACGAACCGTTCTCGGCGCTCGACGTGCAGACGCGCAACCTGATGGAGGCGGAGCTGCTCGAGCTGTGGCAGGGCTCGGGCAAGACGGTGATCTTCGTGACCCACGACCTCGAGGAAGCGATCGCGCTCGCGGATGAGGTGATCGTGATGACGGCCGGACCGGCCCGCGTCAAGGCGCGCTACGAGGTGACGCTCCCCCGTCCGCGCGACATCGAGCAGGTGCGCTTCGATCCGCGCTTTACCGAGCTGTATTCCCGCATGTGGAACGACCTGCGCGACGAGGTCTTGAAGAGCTATGCGCGAGCAACTACGGCCCCTTAACGCGTGGGTCGTGCTGGGCACGCAGCTCGCGCTGACCGTCCTGGCGCTCGCGCTGTGGGAATGGGGCGGCCGCGCGGGCTGGGTCGACCGGGTGTTCTTCTCCAAGCCCACCGATATCGGCTTGCAGATCGGCGACTGGTGGCGGCACGGGTACATCGTCGAAGATGTCGTGGCCACGATGTCCGAGACGATCGCCGGACTCATCGCCGGGTCGTTCGTGGGGATCGTCTTGGGCGTGCTGCTCGCGTCCAACCGCTTCTTGGGCGCCGTGTTCGAGCCGCTGCTGGTGCTGCTCAACTCGATCCCGCGGATCACCCTCGTGCCGCTGTTCATCCTGTGGTTCGGGTTCTCGTTTTCGTCCAAGCTCGTGAGCGCCATGGCGCTGGTGCTGTTCGTGGTGTTCTTCGCGACCTACGCCGGGATCAAGGACGTCGATCCGACGCTGGTCGCGAACGTCCGCGTGATGGGGGCGACGCGGCTCGACATCGTGCGGCACGTCCTGGTGCCGTCCGCCCTTTCGTGGATCTTCTCGTCGCTGCGCTCCGCCGTCGGCTTCGCGCTCATCGGCGCGGTCGTGGCCGAATACTTCGGCGCCAACGTCGGGGTCGGGTATCGCATCGTCAACTCCGAAGCGAGCTACAACACCGCCGGGGTCTTCGCCGGGCTGGTGATCCTCATGGTTCTCGTGGTCCTCGTCGACACGTTCATCCGCTGGCTCCAGCGACGCCTGATCGTCTGGAAGCCGGCCTCGCTCTGACAAAGGAGTCCCGCATGACCGCCAGCCGCCGCACCTTCATCGCCAGCTCCGCCGCGCTGGGCGCAGCCGCCGTTTTCGGCGCGCCCACGATCGTCGTCGCCGCAGCGCCCAAAGACAAGCTCACCGTCGCGGTTGGTGCGGAGCACTCGCTGGTGTACTTGCCGTGGGACATCGCCAAGGCGCTCGGGTATTTCGACGCCGAGGGGCTCGACGTCACGATTTTCTACACCAAGGGCGGCACCGAAGCCGGTTTGGCGCTCATGTCGGGCAACGTCGACTACAGCGGCAACGCGATCGACCATGCCATCGCCGCCGCCGATCAGGGCAAGAGCCTGGTGATGATCTCGGATTTCATGGATCAACCCGGGATCACGTTCATCACCAAGCCCGAGAACAAGGGCAAGTACCCCAACGGCGCCGCGCTCAAAGGCAAGACCATCGGGATCACCTCGACGGGTTCGGCGACCGACGTAATCGCGCACTGGGCCGCCCATCGCAACGGCGTGGCGCGCGGCGACATCAAGACGGTCGGCGTCGGCGGCGGCTCGACGGTGATGGCCGCGATCGCGGGCGGCCAGGTCGACATCGCGCTGGCGACCGACCCGTACGCAACGCTGATGATCAGGCAGGGCCGGGCGATCCCCGTCGCCGAGCTCTTCACCGCCAAGGCGACGCGCGAGTGGCTCGGCTTCGGCTCCTGGTGTTTCACCGGCGGGCTGACGCGCGCCGACGTCATCGCCAAGTACCCCGAGCGCACGCAGCGGGTCGTCAACGCGCTGGTGCGCGCGCAGAAGTTCATGGCGCAGAGCTCGGGCCAAAAGATCGCGGCGGCGCTGCCCGACGAGTTCCGCGGCGGTGCATCGCCGTCGGATTGGGCGTTGGCGTTCGGACATTCGCGGCCCGCGTTCACGACGCTGGGGCGCATCAACGTCGACGCGATCCGCAGCGTGATCGAGGCCAACGAGTTCTTCTTGGGCAAGCGCCTGAGCGCCGATCCCAACAAGCTCTACGACAACTCGTTCGTCGAGAAGGCCGCGCGCTCGGTGAAGGTCTAGTGTGCTAGCGCGCTAGGCCGAACGGACGGCTGCGGCGGCGACGCGCTCGAGCGGGGCGAGCACGACCTTGTCGCGGCCGTCGCGCTTGGCCGAATAGAGCGCCTGGTCGGCGAGGGTCAACAACTCGCCGGGGCCGATCCCGGACTCCGCGGGGCGCGTCGAAGCGACGCCGACGCTGACGGTGATGATCTCGGTCGGGGACTCGGGGTACGGGATCGCCAACGCGCGCACGCCGTAGCGCACGCGCTCGCCGACCACCCGCGACGCTTCGCCCTCGGCGAGCGGCAGGACGATCGCGAACTCCTCGCCGCCGTAGCGCGCCGCAACATCGTCGGGTCGCAGCACCGCGGCGTGGACCGCGCCGGCCACCTTGCGCAGGATCTCGTCGCCGGCCTGATGGCCGTGCGCGTCGTTGTAGCGTTTGAAGTGGTCGACGTCGATCATCAACACGCCCAGCGCGGCGTGCGAGCGGCGCGCCCGGTCCCACGCGCGCGCCAGCGCCCCGTCGAACGACCGGCGGTTCGCGATCCCGGTCAGACCATCGAGCGCGACCAGCGCGGAGAGCGCGCGGTTACGATCGGCCAGAGCCAGCGCGAAGAGCAACGCTTCGAGTGCGATCCCGGCGTCGAAGGCCCGGGTGAGGTTGGAGTGCGGAAACAAGATGCCGTGCAGGTTCAGATCGTTGATGACGATGCCGGCGGCGGCGAACGCGAAGGCGATCAGGTAGAAACGCGACGGGGCGAAGCCCTCGCGCCGCGCCGCGACGCCGCGCACGAAAAGCAGCACCAACAGCGCCGCTTGGAACACCTCGTCGAGCACGTACCCGGGGCCGCGCCAGCGGGTCAGCTTTTCGGCGAAGATCAGGGCGACGTTTGCGGCCAGCACCGGGACGGTGAGGTTGTCGAGCAGCTTGCGCCAGCGGCCCAGGCTCAGGAACGAGCGGCAGAAGCCCGTCAGCGCGATGTAGTACAAGGCCAGACACACGGCTTCGCCCAGCATCGTAACGCGCGGCAGGCCCATCGCCAGGCCCCGCGCCTCGACCAGGGTCAGGCCGACCAGCGAGAACATCGAGGTGGCGTACCACCCGAAGGGTGCGTCGCGCAGCACGACATACAGCAGCGCGTTGAACGCGCCGATGGCGACGAAAAACCCCAGGAAGAACGCAGCGTCGCTAGAGATTGCCGCGCTTCGCCTGTTCCTGTTCGATCGACACGAACAGCGCTTTGAAGTTGCCCTTCCCGAACGACAGCGAGCCGCGGCGCTGGATGATCTCGAAGAAGAGGGTGGGGCGGTCCTGGAGCGGCTTGGTGAAGATCTGGAGCATATATCCCTTGTCATCCTTATCGACAAGAATGCTCAGCTCGCGTAGGACCGCGACGTCCTCCTCGATCGCCCCCACCCGCTCGCCTAGGGTCTCATAGTAGGAGTCCGGGGTCTCGAGGAGCTCGACCCCGTTGGCGCGCAGGGCCAGGACCGTGTCGACGATGTCGGTCGTGGCGATCGCCACGTGCTGGATCCCGGGGCCGCCGTAGAAGTCGAGGTACTCCTCGATCTGCGAGCGCCGCAGGCCCTCGGCCGGCTCGTTGATCGGCAGTTTCACCTTGCCCGACGGGCTCTGCATCACTTTGGAGCGCAGCGCCGTGTACTCCGTTGAGATGTCCTTGTCGTCGAATCCGATGAGCTGCGTGAACCCCAGCGCCTGGGCATAGTAGTCGCACCAGCGGTCCATCTCGCCCCAGCCGACGTTGCCGACGCAGTGATCGATGCGGGACAGCCCGACCGGGCGTGCCGGCGGCATGGTCGCCGTCAACGGCCGGTACCCCGGCAGCCAAGCGCCGCGATAGCGCGTGCGTTCGATCAAGGTGTGCACGGTGTCGCCGAAGGTCGCGATGCGCGCGACGACGGTGCGCCCGTCGTCGTCATCGGTTTCGGCCGGCTCGGCGAGCGGGCGCGCGCCGCCCGCGACCGCCGCGCGAAACGCGTCGCGCGCATCGGACGTGCGCAGCGCGACGTCACGCACGCCGTCACCGTGGCGCTTGACGTGATCGGCGATCGGCCCGTCGGCCAGCAGCGTCGACGTCAACACCAGCGTGAGGTCGTTCTGGCGCACCACGTAGGACGAGCGTCCCCGGATCCCGGTTTCAGGACCCGCATATGCGACCGGTTCGAAGCCGAACGCGGTGCAGTAGTAGTGCGCGGCTTGCTTGGCGTTGCCGACCCAGAGCTCGAGGTGATCGAATTCCAGCGTCTCCAGCGCCGTCGATCGTCGCGGCGTCGTCGTGCTCACTCACCTGCGAGGTTAGCCGGGCACGCCGCGTTCCCTCGTTAGCGAGCGCAGGCTCGCGGAGCGCGCTGCTACGGCGCGACCGTGACGGGGACGGCGAGCGTCGTGGAGGCGCCGTCGAGGCGCGATGCGGTCACGCTGAGCTGCACGTTGCTGCCCGCGCCGAGGCCGGCTGCGGTGAAATTGTACATCGACTCCCAGTGACCGGGGGCTGTCTGCGCGAGCTGCGTTTGAAATCCGGGCGCGCCGACGGCCAGCCGCGCCGCGTTCGTCGTCGTGATCGCGACGACGCGCACCGGCGTGCCGTTGCGCACGACGGTCGGCGCGAAGCTCAGGTACAGGATGCGCACCGGATCGGTCGCCGCGGCGACGTTGACGGCGGCCGCGTCGCCGTAGGTGAAGACGGTACTCGGCGCAGCCGGCGGTGAGGGCGGCGGCCGCGGCGACGCGCCGGCCGCGGTGGGGACGAGGCTCGCCGCCACGCTCGGTACGGCATGCGGTTTCGCGGCCGGCAGTGACGTGCCCGGCGGCAGCGTCGGCAGGGCGGCAGCGGGCGGGAGCGCGGGCAGCGCCGGCAGGCGTGAGAGGCTCGTCGCGCCCGGCGAGACGATGTGCGGCGTGACGGCGATGATGAGCTCGTTGCGCTGGTGGTTGAGTTCCTCGTTGCGAAACACGCGGCCCAGCAGCGGCAGATCCCCGAGGAGCGGGATCTTAGTTTGGTTGCGCGTCGTCGTATCTTGGATGAGCCCGCCGATGACGAGCGTTTCGTCCTCGCGCATCGCGACCGTCGTCTGGGTGTCGCGCGTCGCGATCTGCGGGATGCCGTTGGCGATCCCGGCCAGGGAGTTCACCGTCGGATGGAGCGCGACGGTGATGAAGTTCCCCGCGTTGACGACGGGCGTGATGTCGAGCGTCACGCCGGTTTGAAACGTCTGCAGCTGGGTCGTCGCGACGGTCCCGGTGCCGCCGCCGGTGGTGGTGAGGATGGCGATGTTGTCGCCGGCGCGGATCGTCGCGGTGCGCCCCGAGATCGTGGTGATGCGCGGATCGGCCAGTACGCGACCCTTGCCGCTCTGGATGAGCAAGTTCAAGCTCAGCCCGAACGACAGCGGCGTGCGGGTCAGCGGCTGCAAGTTCAGAAACGGTGGCGGCGTGCCCCCGTCGGGCGACGCCGGCGTCGTCTCGCCCAGCGACGTGCTGACGACCGGCGAGCTGAAGCTCAGCCCCAAGTTCTTCGCGGCGGTCTCGTCGACTTCGAGGATCTGGGTGTCCAGGATCACCAGCTTTTGCTCGACGTCGAGCTGATCGATGAGGTTCTTCGCGGCGCGAATCGCGTACGGGCTGCCGGTGAGCACGAGCTGCGTTCCGTTGGGCGGGACGGTGATGTGCAGGTCGGGCGCCTGCGCCTGCAGCGCTTGCGTCACCGTCGTCGCGATGTCGGTCGCGGACGACGACGGCGCCCCGTTGAGGCCGGGGGCCGCGGCTTTGAGCGCAATCACCTCGACGCCGCCGTTCCCGACGCCGCCGCCGGATTCGACGCCGCCGGGCTGCAGCACCGGCGGGCCGCTCGCGCCGGCCGCCGCCGTCGTGTCGAGCTGCGCGATCGCGTCGGCGATGCGCTGGTGCTGCGACGGCGTGGCCAGCACCGACAGCGCGTTGAGCGGCCCGTCCGGGCTCACTTGGGCATCCCGAAACGAGCGCGCGAGCAGCTCGCCCACGGAGCGCGCGTCGACAAATCGTAAGCGGTAGATCTGGGTGTAGCGCACGCCGGCAACGGGCTGGTCGATCAGCGCGACGAGCGCCTTGGCCTTGGCGACGTCGTCGGGCGGTCCGCTCAACACGACCGAGCCGCCGGCGACGCTGGCCCGCACGCCGCGAAACTGGTGCGCGATCGCGCGCGCGACGTCGCGCGGCGCGGCGCGGGCGACGCGCACCGCGTCGACCGGCGCGGCGCTAGGGGCCGGCGTTACCGGCGGCGCGTCGATGGTCGCCAGCAGCGCCTTGATCTGCGCCAGATCGGCCGGCGTCGCCGCGACGAGCAACGTCCTGTTCGGCGCCGTCGTGATGCGCAGCGCCGGAAACAGGCGACGCAGCTGGGCCGCGACCACGCCGGGGACAGCGCTGCGCAGTTGCACGGCTTCGGTGGTCGGCCGGTTCGGATCGTGCACGTCGATGCCTTGCAAGATCGCGCGCATCCCGGCCACGTCGTCGGCCGGTGCGACGACGATGAGCGCACGCGCGGGCAGGTCGACGCTGATGCGCGCGCGCGGATAGACGGTGCGCAACACCGCGGCGGCCCGCCCCGGCCCGATAATCGCGATCGGCAACACGGCCGGGATGCTCGCGCTGCGCGACGGTTGCGGCTGCGCCTGCGTCGGCAGCGTCCCCGCGCCGAACGCGAGCGTCGCGAGGAGTGCGAAAAGGCGCGCATAGCGCGATGTCGATGGCGGTCTCACCCGGCGATACCTCCGTCCTGTCGTTGTCGGTTCCCCGATCGTTTCGGCGCGACCTCCGCCGGCTGCAGCGTCGCAAGGGACGCGCCGTTGCGACCAGCGAAGAGCCGGAACGCACAGACGTTCCTTGCGGGGTGTAGGGATGGTGGCTGATGACGGGTGACATCGATGTGCTGCGCGCCGAAGAGCGCGCTCGGCTGGCGGCGGCGCTCGCCGACTGGGGTACGCCCGACTACCTGGCGGTTCGCGCGCTGACCGCGCTGAGCGCCGACGGCGACCATCGCGTCGGCCGCCTGACCGCGATGGGGCGCCAATTCGCCGCCGATCTGCGCCGGCGCGCGCGGGAGCCGGGCGGCGTCGCCGGCCTGCTCGACGATGCGCCGTGCCTGCGCGAGCGGATCCTCGAGGCGGCGTCCACGCAAATCGTGCACGCCGACACACGGACGGTCACCGTCGGGACGGTGTCGCGCGAGACCGGGATCCCACGGCGCACGGTCTACAACCTGTACGCCTCGAGCGAGGAGCTGGCCCAAGCGTGCCGGCGCCGCAATCACACGGTCTGGCGCGCGCACTTCGAGCAGCGCGTCCTGAGCGCGAGCGCGGCCCCGCGCGAACGGCTCCCCGCGGTCTTCGCGACGGTTGACGAGTGGGTCGGCTCGGCGCGCTTTCGCGGCGACGAGGCGTTGCGCGCCCCGGCGACGTTCGCCGACGAGCTGCGCGACGACGATTTGCGCGAGCACCTCGCCGAGATCGAGCGCTTCGCCACGGCGCTCGCGTTTGCCGCGAAGCTCGGCGCGCCGGCGGTGTTCGCCGCTTTCGTAGTCACCTGCGTCGCGGGGGCGATCGGTTGGCTCGATCGGCGCGGGTCGGCGCGCGACGCGGCGCTGGCCTGCGCGCAACGGTTCATGCTGCCGCCGTAGCGCCGCTCACGCGGCGTGTTGGCACGCGTGTTGGCACAGCGGTGCCAAGTTCGACGCGGCGACGTCTTGCGCGCCGCGGAGTGCCGATGCATCATGAACTCGCTCGACGACGTCCCGCCATGCGGGCCCGCCGAAGTCGGAGATGGGGGTGTGGATGTTCCGACGTTCATCGGTGCTGCGGCGTGCGCGCTGCACCATCGTGGTTGCGCTCGTCACGGGGACCGCCATCCCCGCGGCGGCCAACCCCGTCGCGGCGATTCGCGTCAGCAACGCCTCGACCGCGTTCGACCTGTCGTACGCCGCCAGCGCCTCGACGCTGGGGGGCTACGTCACCTCGGACAACGCTCCGCTCGCGACGATCGCGCGCCAGAGCGCCGACGCGTTCACGATCGCTTCCGCCAGTGCCCAGGCGCTGGCGGGCGAGCTGATCTACCGCGCCGCCGGCGACCCGACGCGCGAGTGCACGTTCCGCTACACGCTCGTCTACACCGGCGCACGCTACGTGCTCGCCGGCGTGGCGCGCGCAAGCTGGACAGGTCAGGTCGCGTGCACGGTCACCACCACCGGCCCCGACAAAGCCAAGGGCGACTTCACCGTGACGTTCACCATGAAGTAGTCGGCGCCGCTCGAGCGACGAGCGGACGGCGATCGTTTCATCGGGCGACGCCGTCCGCTCGACCTTTGCCCAGCCGGCTCGTTCGGGCCGGCAGACTGGAGAATCTTTCATGAACCGCCTCACCAAAACCCTCGCCCTCGCCGCCGGCGTCGTCGCCGGCGCGCTCGGCGCCACGGCTGCCCAGGCATCAGCCGCGAATTTCCAGGTCAACTTCGCCTTCCACAACATCGACGCTTCGGCGAGCATGATCCGCGTCACGTCGCCACTTCCAAGCGGCATCGCCGGCCTGATCGACCCCGCCGCCGCGATCTCGCCCGGCGGGTACGACCCCGCCAGCGGGAACGCGGTGTTCTCGGGTCTGCTCACGAGCCTCCCTGCGCTGGCCACGATGAAATACGTGAACGCCGGCGACGGCGTCAGCAACGCCTGTAACTTTACGATCAAAGTCTCGAAAGACTCGAACCCGTCGCCGTACCTGCTTCACTTTTCGGTCGACGCTACAAGCCATTGCAGTGTCCCCGGTGACGTGCGCAGCAGCAACGGGCAGTTCACCAGCCAAACCTACGTCCTGAACTGGGCCACGTAGCCGGCGGACAATCGCTTGGGCGAGCCTCACATAGCGAGCGCCCGTCCAAGCGATCCGCCCCCTGACACGAATCAGTACGTGTACGGCTGAACCTCAAGGCTGGTTATGAAGCGGAAACTGCTCGACTGTTGCCCCAGCCCCACGCCGCTGCGCATCGATCCGTTGACGCCGCCGAAAATGGGACTGTAGTCGCCGTCCGGGAACACTCCGGGCACGGTCTTCACGAGCCGGCCGGTCTCGTCGTATTCGTTCAGACAGGGTCTGGCGTTGAGGTCGACGTTGGCCAAGACGTTCGGGCAGAACATCGAGCGTTGCAGGATCAGATGGTTCACCTGGTCGACTCCGATCGTGCTCGAATCACCGCCGACCATGGCCGCAAATCCCCGGAAGAGCTGTTCGACGGTTAAGGTGTGCGTGAACACGCGACGCTCGGCGTTCGTGTTGAGGTCGACGAGCGCCAGCTCAGCTCGAAAGGTATCATCTGTTTGGCCCGGCTGAAGGTATTGGCAACTCGTTGCGATCGCCGCAGTATGCGTGCCCGAATCGACGGCCATCTGGTACCCGCCGCCGCCGCTGAGGCCGCCGCCGATCGCCAAACCCCGAGCACTCGCCGAACCGGCGGCGAAATCGATCGTCACCAGCTGCGGCGATTGCTGGTCACACGGGAGGGTTGCGTCCTGCAGCACGAGGTAGCCGCGGTCGGTGCCCGGATCATACGAGAACGTGAACGTCCCGCCGAAATCCGGGTTTGGACCGAGCACCGCGGTGAGGTCGATTGCGGGCGCGAAGCCCGTCCCGGTCGTGACGTCGCCTCGAGTGGCGACGTATGCGAGCGTTGCAAAGTCGAATGCGAGGTAAGCCGAGCGGGTGGGCGTGGAGTTCTGCGCGGCGGCGAGGACCCAGGCGGTATTCGAAAACGTCCCGGGCGGATATGCGAACTGCGCGAAGCCGGCTGCTATCGGGACCGCCCGCAGATAGTTGAACGTCGCGGAATCCGGCGAGCTCATGGCCAGGACGACGTCGTTCTGCACAAACGGGTAGGCTTCAAAGCCTCCGACTCCGGTCGCGGTCAGCGCCAGAGGCAGGCTGTTCACGGATGAAGCGTTGGCGTCGAACGGCTCGGCCGTAAAGAAGCCGGCGGCCACTTGGGCTGGTCCGAGTCCCGCGGATTCATCGAGGTAGCCGTCGGTGCCGTTGGGGTTCATGTGCGCGCCGGCGAGCGGAAGCCCAAAGATGCTTGTGATGCCGTGGTATTGGACGGTGCCGGCGTCGCTCGCCTCGGCGATCGGCGCAGAGCCGGCCGTTGGTATCACGCGCACGTTCACCGTGGCTGTAGCAGGGATCTTCGCCGTAGTCGGGTCGATCGTGATCGAGCCTTTGACGCCACTTGCCGACGCGTGATAGAGCGAGCCGGTAATAAGGCCGTCGTCGTCGAGCGTGTTCCCATTGGGATTGCGGAACGTATTGAACCCGCCGTTCAAGCCTTGATTGTAGAAGAATGGACCCGGGGGCGGCGCGGCGAGCTCGACGATCGCACCGGTCGCGCCCGGAACGTTCGACACATCGTATGCTATGCTGAACGACGACTCGTACGGGACGTCGAGCGTGTGCGCATCCGGGCCACTCGAACCCAGCGAGAGCAGTGGTGCTGGGGGCCGCGCGGTGCCCGAATCGACGCGCGTGAAGGCCAGGTCACTGATGTCGGACTGGAATGCGGTCGTCCCGGGACTGAGATCGACCCAGAGCGTGTACGTCCCGGCACCGGCGAGCGCCGATACCGGGACGTCGACCGATCCGCTCGTCGATGCGAGAGGGAACGTGTAGTACGGGTACAGTCCGAAGCCCTGAAAGAACAGGCTGCCGATCCCCGGCATCGAGACGTTCAACGTCGGCGCGCGCAGCAGGCTGCTCGGGTACCCGCGCAGGTCGTATGCGACGGGAATGCTGCCGCCGCTCACGACGGCAGGAACCTTCGGAGCCAGCACGAGGCGCGAGGTCGCGGCGGGCGGACCGAAGGTCACCGCAAACGTTGACTCGGCGACGGCGTGCAGACCGACCGACGCCTGGTAGGTGAAGGAAATCGTTCGCGTGATCCCCGGAGTCATCGGAACGCCCGCCCGTGCGAAGAGCTGCGCCGGCAGTAGGCGCGCATACGGCGTCGTAGCGATCACGCGCGCCGGCTGGCCCGCGACGCTGAGGCGATAGTTTGCGTTCGCCGGGATCCCTTCCCAGTCGGGCGCAATAGTAATGTACGAGTTCAGGTCCGCCGCTGTGTCGCTTCCGGGGTACGAGATACGATGCGCTTGGATCGAGCTGGTGAACGGGCCGTCGAGCTTGATATACGACGGGTCCAGCGCGGTGACGAACACCCCGTCGTTGAGGAAACGCGTATTCGTCTGCGCGATGAAGGAGCCGGTGCGGCGCCCGTTGACGGCGACACGTGCGATCCCCGGCGCGACAGGCTTTCCGGCACTAGCGAGCAGCTGCTCGACGATGCGGCGCACGTTGACCTGCGGCCCAACGTTCGCGGTCACATCCGATTGGGGCGGGTTCGCGACGGGCGTCCCCGTTGCGACGAGGAAGTCGCGCACCTGGGTCGCGTTGGTAAATGGGTGTCCTGTCAGCCGCGCGACTTGCAGCGCGACGGCCGCCGTAGCCGCGACCTCCGGCGCGGAGGCCGACGTGCCGCCGGTGTTCTCGAGCGCGACGGCGTCGTAGGCGTTACCGGCGCGGAACAACGCATCGATGTTGTCGCCCGGTGCCAAGACGTTCACCCGGGTTCCGAACCCGCTGGAGAATCCGAGCGTTCCGTTGTAGCGCGTTTCGGTAAACGCTTTGACGTTGGCGAGCGCGCCGAACGCCGGATCCTGCGGGTTCGCCGAGAAGATGTCGTCGAGCGTCGACGAGCCGACGTCGATCGCACCGCTGTCGGGGATCACCGACGGCGCGGTGGTGAAGAAGAGGTCGGAAAGGTTCGTCGTACCAATGCTGCCGGCGTTCGTTGCGGCACTGCCGCCGGACGGCCCGATCGCCGCCGTCGTGAACATACGCGTCCCGTCGTTTGCGGCGATGCAGACCACGACGTTCATGCTGACGATCCCAGCAACCACGCTTTGTGCCAGCGGGTCGTCTTCGAGATAGCGCCCCGGGAAACCGAATGCATCGGAACCGAAACCGATGCTGACGGTCATGACGTCGGGCGCAGGGCGCTGCCGGGCGGCGCCGATCATGGCGGCCAGCGTATCGGACGTGAGGACCGCGCCGTTGGTTGTGCCGGGTGCGACCCAGCGATACGACGCACCGGGCGCGATCCCCAGCAGGTCGGCGCTAAAGGCGGGCTGCTCGCCGGGACGTTGCACGTCGTCGGGTAGCGGCGCCATGACCGAGAAGTCCAGCCCGACCTCGGCCAATGACGGGTCGACGTTGCAGACTTCGCCGGTCGGTAAAAGGTTTGCGTTTGCGTCCGACACCCAGACCGGGATCAGCGGCAGCGACGGCAGATCGAGGTAACGTTGGCCCCCGATGAGGTGCGTCGTCGGCCCGCCGTTGCTCACCGTGCTATTGCACGGATCAGCCGGGTTCGCGGCCGCCGATGCGTCGTCGGCGTCACCCAGGCCGACGTTGGTGATGATCTCACCCGCGCCGGGAAGCTGGCCAAAACGCTGTCCGATCTCGTCGAACGCGGCGACCGCGTCGACGCCGGGCGCGTTGAGCATCGCCTGCAGGTTGAAGGCTACCGCGGTGTTGCCCGGGATCGACGTGGACCGAGTCGTGCTCTTCATCGAGCGCCCGAAGGTTTTGGTCGAGCGCCGGTAGCCGGAGATCTCCTTGAGCGCCTCGGCGGGGACGGCCCGCCGTCCGGCGATCATCGATTGCACCGCGAAGTCCGGTGCCGCGTAGGCCACGCTCGCGTCCGCGCGCAGACGCCGCACGGCGTTCTCGACCGAGCCCGCGCCGACGTGCAGCGCAAAGGCATTGTCGAACGCGACCAAGCTGCGGCGAGCACGTACCTCGGCCTTGGCCCGCATCGAG
Source organism: Vulcanimicrobiota bacterium (assembly GCA_003140215.1). Lineage (GTDB taxonomy): Bacteria > Vulcanimicrobiota > Vulcanimicrobiia > Vulcanimicrobiales > Vulcanimicrobiaceae > Vulcanimicrobium > Vulcanimicrobium beijerinckii. Next base: position 2,101,482 of record PLJL01000004.1, read on the forward strand.
CTCAGCGTTCCGCGGTCAAGCTGCGAGAAGAGGCGTTCGCTGCGGTCGACGCCGAGTTGCATCAGCGTGAGGTTGAGGCGCGCATCGGTGGTGAAGCGCTGCGGGCTGACGTCGAGCCGTTTGGACAGGATCGCGCGCCGCTGCGCGAGCAACGCCGACGGCGACAGCTCGACCCGGTCTTGCGGGATCGTCACGCCGGGTTTGAAGACGACCAGCACGCGGCCCGGTGCATAGCGCTGCGGCGGGTGCTCGAGGTCGAACAGAACCTGCGCGCGCACTGCCGGCGGGATGTCGCCGTCGAGCGGCCCGTAGCGTGCCGGGGAGAGCATCGCGAGCGCGAGCTTCTTCCCGCTTGGCGCCAGTTGCTGGAGCTTGCGCCGCTTCGAGGCGGGCATCAGTCCGCGCGGCTCCGCCAGGGTGACGCGCCCGTCGGAGTAGACCGTAGCGATGCGCCCGTCGTGCAGCGCGCCGGTGAACGCGACGCGATGCGACGGCGGCGTGAGCGGAACGGAGAGGGGTCGACGATAGGGGCGCGCGTCACCTATGCTCGCGCACAGCGCGGCGGACAGCGCGAGCGCCGTCGCCCAGCAAAGCTTAGAAGACATGACACACTCCTTGCGGTTGGCTGAGGCCGAGCGCGGCCGGAGTCGCGAACGAGCGCGAGGCGACCGTCGCGCTGAGGTCGTCGAGATAGCTGGTGAGCGCGTTGCCGCCGCGCTCGGTGACCGCAGCCAACCGCGAGTTCGGATCGAGAGCGATCCCGAACGGACTCCCGCTATCCGTGATCGTCGCTTGCAGCGTTCCGAAGACATCGAGCGCGGTAACGCTGCTCGCGCTGGTGACGTAGAGCTGCGCCTGCGTCGAGGGCGAGCCGTTGACGCCGACGGGGTCGCCGTACGCGACCGCGAGCGGAGCCGATGCTAGCGCAGCCGCGCCTAGCGCAGCCCCGCCTTCGGAGAAGCTCGCCAGCTTCGGCGTGGCGGAGGCGTTGCCGACGACGATGCGGTTGAGCGGACCGTTGAACGACGCCGCGACGTACGCGATACCCGCCGGCGAGGTCGCCGCGAAGCTGCTGGGCGCGCCACCCAGCGGCGGCCCGCCGTTGGGCGCAAAGACGCTCACGCCGGCGCTGCCCGAAACGTAGACGTTGCCGTTGTGCGGATCGTAGGTAACGCCGTTGGCTCCCGCGACGGCGCGCGGGGCGAAGCCGGCGACCGGTGTGCCGTTTTCGTCAAACGCGAGCACCTGCCCCGATCCGGAATCGGCGACGAAGATCGTGCGGTCGACGGCGTCGTAGGCGAGCGCGACGGGGTTCGTCAGCCCGGCGAACGCGCCGGAGGGCAATGCGCGCGCATTGCCGTGCGCGTCGTAGCGCGCCACCGCCGCCGCGCCGCCGTTCGCGTACGCGACGTAGAGGTCGCTGGTGACGTCGACGATCGTCGTCGACGTCGCGAGCCCTCCGTTGGCGTCCCGGGCCGTCGCGACGACCGAGGTCGGATAGGTGGTCGTGTTCGGCGCCGTCGCCTGTACCGTGAACTGATCGGAGGTTCCGTTGACCGGCGCCAGGGTCAGGACACCGGCCGCGCGCGGGTCGACCGCGAGCGACAGCGCCGGCGGGGCGTCGGGCTGGACGATGACGTTGCCGCCGGCGTCGAGCGGCGCGACGGCGAAGGTCGCCGGAGCGCGTCCGTACAGCTCGTACGCGGCCGGGCTGGCCGCCGCGACCGGCACGACGTTCCCCTGGTTGGGCAGCGGCCCGATGCGTACGCTCGCCACCGTCCCGATCACCGTCGCGCCCAGCGTGTTGGTGACGTCGGCGACGATCGTCTGCGCGACCCGCACGCGTCCGAGCTCGTTCCCGACCGGGGTCGTCTCGCCGGGGACCTGCGCCGCATCGTAGAGCGAGATGACGAACACGTCGGCGCCGACCGGCGCGTCGACGTTGACGTTGGACGTGCCCCCGCCGACCCCCGGCGCGTTGGCAAAGGTGACCGGACCGGGTGTCGCGCCGTCGGGGTTGACTTCGACGATCACGCCGGCGGTCGACGGCGAAACGAATCGCGGGCTGCGCCGCGAGCTCGCGGTGCGGATGGGCCAATGCATGGTGAATTGCACGGCCACGCGCGCGGTCGAATCGCCCGCGCGCTGCGGAGCCGGAACGGCATGTCGGGCGCCGCCGGTGCAACCGGCGACTGCGAGGCTCACCGCGAGTGCCGCTGCGCTGCCGCGCGCCGTCACTTGATGCTCCCTTGCGTCACGGTCACCCCTACGGCGACCGTCGCGCGCTGGCCGAAGCGGTCGGTGAACGCGATCGTGCAGGCGCCCGAACCTTGCGCGGTGATCGTAAAGGTCGCCGGTGCCGGGGCCGCCGACGGCGTGACCGCCGCGACGCCGTTGCAGCCGGTCGCGTCGGCGGCGACCAGATCGGCATACGACGGTTCGGCCACGGTGACGTTCACCTGCTGTCCCGCGAGCGTGAGGGCAGCGCTGCTCTGCGAGGGCGTCAAGGCCCCGGCCGGCGGCGAACTTGGCGACGGCGACGGCGTCGGTGCCGGCGCGACGAACGCCGGGGTTTGCGCGCCGCCGCCGCCGCACGCACACGCGAGCGCCGGCACGGCGAGCATGACGAAAAACCGTTGCATACAACGAACGAGATCAGGCATTCGCGTCCTTCCAGACGACCTGGTGCACGTGGCGTGCACCCATGCTGCGCGAGGTACGCGACCGCGGCGAGTCCGACTTGTTGCTACGGCTCGACGCGGGCGATGTTGGCCGAAAGGTACGCAGCGTGTTGCGGCTTCATCCCGCGTTGACCCGGCGCGCGATCTCGCGCGCCTGGGCGAGCGCCTGCTGCGTGCCGTAGTTCACCAGCAGCGTAAGCGCTTCGGTGATGTAGCGCCGCGCCGTGCCGGGCCGACGTTGGGCCACGGCGACCATCGCGAGATAGCGCGCCGCCGAGCCGCGCACGCGCGCGTTTCCGGCCAGCTCGGCGTCGGCGCGCACCGCGAATGCCAGCGTCCAGGCGTCGGCGTAGCGCCGTTGTTCCAGGGCGTGGCTCGCGCGCATGCAGCGCGCCAGGAGCGCCGTCGCGCTGCGCGGCGAGGCCAACCGTTCGGCCAGCGCAGCCGCCGCATAGACGTTGCACGGGTCGCGCTCGCACTGCACGACGATCAGCGCCGCCGCGGCCACCGCGGCGGACATCGTTCCGCGCTCCGCCGCGCCGAACGGTTCGAGCACCGCGTCGAAGATGCGCTCGCCGCGCGGCGTGGTCACCGCGCTGCCGATGCGCTCGGCGCGCGCGCCCAGCATCGTGCGCAGGTAGCCTTTACTGCGCGCCAGCGCTTCGAGCTTGGCAAAGCGCTCTTCATCGGCGCCGGGCGCTTCGCGCAACCCGAACAGCCGCGCATCGGCATACAGCAGCGCGAGCCGTTCCTTGGCGCGCAGCGGGCCTAGCGTCGCCGCAGCCGCGTACCCGCGCACGAGCGCCTCACGGCCATGCGTCACGTCGCCGACCTCCCAACGCTGCTCGGCGTAGGCGGCCAGCGCCCGCGCGAGCAGCGCTCGACCGGGTTCATCCCGCTCCCGGGCAGCTGCCCGCGGCGTCGTGATCTCGGGCGGCGGCGCGGCGAGCCCGACCGAGACGCCGCTCTGCCAGCGCAGCAGCCACTCGCCGAACTCGATGCGTTCCTCAGCCGCGGTCACAGCGGCCGCGTCGAGCTCGTGCGCCCGCAGCTCCAGGACGCCGCGTGCTTGGGTGAGCTGCGCCGCGGCTTCGTCGTAGCGAAGCGCGTCGAGCTGGATCTCGGCGGCCAGGCACAGCGCCTCGATGCGCTGAGTCGGGCTCGGCGCGGACGTCGCGATGCGCGCACAGGCGGATTGCGCGAGCCGCGACTGTCCCAGCTCGTGCAGCTCGGCCGCCTCCGTCAGCCGCAGCATCGCGAGGTCGGGTGAGGCCGTCGCCGGCCGGCTCGCCGGCGCCGGCAGCGCAAACGCATCGGCGAACGCGTCGTGCGCGGCGCGGCGCTCGCGCCGCAGTTGGCGCTCCGAGAGGTTCAGCTCGGCGGCCACGACGGCGAGCGGCTGACGGTCGATCTCGCAGCGCAGCAACGCCGCGTGCATCCGGCCCAGGTCACCGCGCGCGCGCCCTACGCCCGGAGGCGGGCGAAACCGCGCCAACGCGCAGTGCACCTGAGCGCGGATTCGGTCGAGGGCGTGCTGTTCGTCGGCGCGATCGCGCCGCGTCGTTGGGCGTGATGCGAAATAGGATTGCGTTAGCGGATTGCGCCGTAACTCCACAGCGTCGTCGAGGTTGCGCAAGAGGTGGCGCGACGAGCAGTACGCGGAGCGGTTCGGTTCAGCGCGCGGCATCGCGCGCGCTCCCATGCGGAAAGTGTTTGGGTGACAACTCGGCCTCCGGCTAGCCGAGCGGTTACGCCTACACCCGTTCGAATGCGCAGTTTACCGCCGCGCGCCGCAACATCCTGCGACGCCGCAGCGCGCGGCTAACCGAATCAGCGTTGCGGATCAGTGTTGCGGCGGTGCGATCCCGAGTTCGTGGTAAAACGCGTTGGGATTCATCGGCCGTCCGAGGAACGCGCGAATCTCGGCGTCGGGCTCGCGCAAACGCGCGGGCGCCAGGATGTCGTCGCGATAGGCTTTGCCCACGCTCGGATCGGTGAGCCCGCGCGCGCTGAAGCGCGAGAACATGTCTTGCGCGTACACCTTCGACCACAGATAACCGTAATAGCCCGCGTCGTACCCGCCCATGAGGTGGCCGAACTCCGATTGCGGGTGCGTCCCGCGCACGTAGTCGTTGGGCGTCGTCGCGCTCACCGTACCGGCCCAGACCGCCGTGGTGTCGACGGGCGGCTTGCGGGTGTGGTACGCGATGTCGACCGTCGCGTAGAGGATCTGCTGGGTCGTCTGCAGCGCGTAGTGCACGTAGCGCGCGGCGATCATCTTTTGGATGAGGTCGTCGGGCAGCGGCTGGCCGGTGGTGACGTTCGAGCTGACGCGCTTGAGGATCCCCGGGTCCCAGGCCCAGTTCTCGAGCATCTGCGAGGGCGCTTCGATGAAGTCTTGGCGGAAGCCGTTGGTCAGCGTCTCGTACGGTTCGTCGGCGAGCATGGCGGCCATGTTGTGGCCGAACTCGTGGAAGAACGTCTCGACGTCGCCGTGCTGCAGCAACGCAGCTTTGCCGGGGGCCGGCTGCGGCCAGTTGCCCACGATCGCGCTCTCGGCGAGCCGCACCGTGCCGTCGGGCAGCACGCGGCGCGGGATGATCGGGAAGTTCGCGAAGTGGTCGTACTTGCCGGGGCGCGGGAAGAGGTCGAGGTAGAAGCGTCCCAACGGTTTGCCCGAGGCCGCGTCGGCGACGTCGTAGGCCTGCACCTGCGACTGCCAGACCGCGACGTTGGCGCGGGCGAACTTCACGCCGAGCAACTCTTGGTAAATGCTCAGGACGTTGTCGACGACGGTCTGCACCGGGAAATACTGCTTGATCTCGTTCTGGTCGACCGCGTACTTCGTCTTGCGCAGCTGGTTCTCGTAGTAGGTCTGGTCCCACTGGTCGAAGGTCGTTTTCCCCTCGGCCTTCGCCAGCGCTGCGTCCTCGGCGCGCTCCGCGCGCGCCTTGGTCAGGATCGCGGTGTCGATCTGCGCCAGGAAGCCCGCGACGCGCTGCGGGGTTCCGGCCATCCGGTCGGCCAGCACGAACGCCGCCCAGTTGGGATATCCCAGCAGGTGCGCGAGGCGGTCGCGGGCCAGGAGCGCGTCCTGCAGCAGCGCCACGTTGGCGTCGCCGCCGCGGTTGTTGTATGCGATGTAGTACGCCTTGCGCGCCGCGCCGTCGGTCTCGTTTTGCAGAAACGGTCCGACCGTCGACTCGTTGACGGGAACGGTGTAGCCGCCGTCGGCGGTCTTCTTGAGCGAGGCGGCGACGAAATCGGCCGGCAACGACTGCGCCTGCGCCGCGGTGATCGCGATCGTCGACGCGTCGTTGCCCAGATTCGCCTGGAACTTGTTCTGATAGTCGGTGAGCTTCTGCTGAAGGGCGACGAACTCGCGGCGCTGCGCGTCGGGCAGTCCCGCGCCGCTGCGCTTGAGCGAGGTGAGCCAGAGCTGGGTGAGCTTCTGCTGCGCCGCGCCCCGCGCGGTTCCGCCGGCCTGGGCCGCGGCGAGCGCGCGGTACAGATCGGGGCGCGCGCCGATCTCGCTGAGCACGTTGCCGGCATCGGTCGAGCACTTCAGCGACGCCTTGCGCACGGCCGGGTCGGTCGAGACGTTGTAGAGGAACCCTTGGGCGGCGAGGTCGTCGTTGAAGTCCGACGATCCGTTTTCGAGCGGCAACACAATGCTGGCGAACGTCCGCGGCGCGCGGCTGCGGACCAGCGCGTCGACGCGCCCCTTGAGCGTCGCGATCGAGCTCGTGCAGGACGCGGCGATGCGCTGCGGCGTCAGCGTCCAGTCGATCGGGAGCACCGCCGCGCCCGGCTTCGCCGGCGAGGTCAGCGGGAGCGTGACCAGCAGCGTGGCGCTCAGCATGGCGGCCGAGCTACGCGAGAATACGGAGTTCATGATCGGTGCTACGTTCGCGGACCGGCCGCGCGTTCCGGCAGGGTCGTGACGGGGGCCCGCCGCAGAGGCCGCTTATGCTTCGGTCGCTCCTCCGTGCCGGCGCCGCGGGCGCGTTCGCGCTGCTCCTGTCGCCGGCGGTGCCGGCCGCGGCCCCGCCTGCCGGGATCGCCTACGACGAGATCCTGCGCGTCGTCGTCAACGCGACGCCGCCGCCGCCCGGAAACTTTCAAGCCGATCTGGCTGCGTTGAGCGCGCCGCAGGCGGTCGCCGCGTCGCCGACCCCGGCGCCCAAGAAGCGCGGCATCAGCTTGGGCAACATCGCGGGCGCGCTGGCCGGCGGGGGCGACGTGGCCGGCGCCGTCGCCGGCAACCTCATCTCGAACGCGGTCGAGAACTCGCTCTCGGCATCGCTGGGCTCGCAGTTCGGGGCCTTCGCCGCGAGCGCACGGTCCTTTCTGACGCCGCACCTGATGCGCTACGCGTATTGGAACGGTTGGGAGCGGGTCGACGACCCCAGCGCGCAAACCGCGACGATCCGCAAGTGCGACGCGGGCCAGGTCATCCATCTCGACCTCGCGGCGAAGACCTACACCGTTTACGATCCCAGCGCGGAACCGACTCCGGCTCCGCCGCCGCCGCGGGCTCAACGCGGCCGTGCGCAGCCGGCCGCCGATCCGGCGCAGCCCGGGACCGCGGTGGTGAGCCTGACCGAAACGACGCGGGCGCTGGGTGCGCAGCTGCTCGAGAGCATCAAGACGACCGGCTACGACACGGCCACCACCGTGGCCACCAGCGGGTCGACCGGAAGCTGCCGCAACGGCGGCGCGACGATCGAAACCGTGCAGTACCTCTCCGCCCTGCCCCGGCCGACGGTCAACTCGTGCCCGGTGCGCCGGCCGCCGCTCCCGACAACCGCCGGGGAGGCCGTCACCCCGCCCAGCGGCGGTTGCCGGCCGAGCTTCACGGCCACCCGCAGCGGCCCGACCCCGCCGGCGAGCCGGCTGGCGCTGTACTCGCTGCTGACCTTTGGGGCCGGGGCGGGCGCGACGCCCGCGCCGCAGCCGAGCGGGAGCGCCGGGGGGCTCGGGTTTCTCACCGAGCGCGGCAACCTCAAGACCCTGGGCTCAGCCGACGCCGCGCTGTTCGCGCCCCCGCCGGGGTTCACCAAACTCACGCCCTAACGGCCCGGACCTTGTCGAAGAGGGCCCGGACCGGTATCATGGGCGGAGCCTTGACGAGGGTTGGGCCTCGCGCAACGGTAACCCGTGAACCCCGCCAGGCCCGGAAGGGAGCAACGGTAAGCGGACCATCCCGTGTGCCGCGAACCACCTGGTCCTCGTCCTGGCGTTTTCTTTTTTGATGCAGATTTTGATGACGGCCGTGCTCGCCGGCCTGGCAAGCGCGCTCGTCGTGACGCTCGGGTACCACCTGATCGTCGCGGCGCCGCGCTCGCGCAGGCTCCGGGCGATCCTCGACACTCACGACGGGCTCCTCGGCGGCGGCGCAAGCGGCGCGGTCGATCGGCTCGCCGCGCTCCAACGCGACGCCGCCGCGGCCGCCGCGGCGCGCGAGGTCGCGGTTGCGCGCATCGACGCGCTCGAGAAAATCGCGCGCAGCGAGCTCCCCAGGGTCGGGTTCGTGCGCTACAACGCGTTCAGCGACGTCGGCTCGGACCTGTCGTACGCGCTGGCGCTGCTGACCCGCGACGGCGACGGCGTCGTGCTGAGCAGCATCTATTCGCGCGAGGACACCCGCACCTACGGCAAAGCCGTGGCCGGTTTCAAACCCGCGCAAGACCCCTCCGCAGAGGAGCTCGCCGCGATCGCCAAAGCGCGCGCGGCGGCGACGTGAACGAACGTGCATAAGACTTTTTTGATCAAGATCATCCCGCCCAGCGGCTACAGCGTGTACCGGCTGGCGCTCACGCGCCGTCACCTCGCCATGCTGGGCAGCTTCATGCTGATCGGCCTGCTCGCTGCGGCCGGCCTGCACAGTTACCAGTTGCATCAGGCCGAAACGAACGTCCGCGCCCTGCAAGCGCTGATGGCCGAGCAGCAGACGAAGCTGCAGAGCATCGACAAACAGGCCGACGCGCTCGCCAACCAGCTCAAGGCCGTGCAAAAGGAAAACGCCGAGATCAAAACCCTCATCGGCGCCGATCGCGGCGGCAAGAAGCAGCACGCCTTCGTCGCCGCGCCCGACGCGGTGCCGCACGCCGACTTCGCCTCGGTGCAGGCGCGGCTGCGCAGCTTGGCCCGGGCGTCGAATGCGACGCGGGTCGACGCGCAGCGCATGCAGCAGCTGGCGGTGCGCGTGCTCAACCTGCAGCGTTTGGCCTCGATCGCGCGCGAGCGCATGATCGCCTCGATCCCGTCGATCAATCCCGTCGGGGGCGCGATCGCAGCCGGATTCGGATGGCGTACCAACCCCTGGCCGGAGTTCCACAAGGGGCTCGACCTCGAGGCCAACTACGGCGACATGGTCCGCGCCGCCGCGGCCGGCACGGTCGCCAGCGCGGGTTGGGACGGCGGGTACGGCAACAAGGTCGACATCGATCACGGCAACGGCTACCACACCTGGTACTGCCACCTTTCCCGCATGGCGGTCACCCCGGGACAACGCGTGACCAAGGGCGCGCCGATCGCCTACGTCGGCTCGACCGGTGAGTCGACCGGACCCCACCTGCACTATCAGGTCATGTACGCCGGGGCGGCGATCGATCCGCAGCCCTTCCTCAACGGCGTTCCGGAGAAGGTCATGGCGACACTCGCCGACCCGTCGAACGGTTAAGCGCGCCACCGTGTGCAGCATCTGGGGGCTCGTCGACATCATCTTCAAAGCCTATCTGTTGATCATGATCCTCTACGCCGTCGTGTCGTGGGTTCCGAGCTTGCGGGGGCGCTGGTCCGACTATCTCGCGATGCTCGTCGAACCGGTGCTGGCGCCGGTGCGCTCGGTGATCCCGCCGCTGGGCGGACTCGACCTCTCGTTCCTCGTCGTGATCATCATCATCCAGCTCGTCGACTCGAACATCGTGCAAGCACAGCGGGTCGCCGCGTGCTACTTCCAATAGCGCGCCCGTGATCCAACGGGAGTCGGCCGTGGCGACGCGCGGCCCGGCGCACGTGCGCAACTTTTGCATCATCGCGCACATCGACCACGGCAAGACCACGCTGTCGGACCGGCTGCTCGAGTTCACCAAGACCGTCGAGAACCGCGAGATGGAAGAACAGCTGCTCGACGCGATGGACCTCGAGCGCGAGCGCGGGATCACCATCAAGATGCATCCCGTCACGCTGACCTACACGGCCTACGACGGCCAAACCTACGAGCTCAACTTCATCGACACGCCGGGGCACGTCGACTTCAGCTCCGAGGTGTCGCGCTCGCTGGCGGCCTGCGAGGGCGCGTTGCTCGTGATCGACGCCGCGCAGGGCATCGAAGCGCAGACGCTGGCCAACTATCACCTCGCGTTGGCCCAAAACCTCACCATCATCCCGGTGATCAACAAGATCGACCTCCCGGCCGCCGACGTCGAGCGGGTGAAGCATGAGATCGAAGAGCTGCTCATCATCGAAGGCAGCGACGCGATCCTGGCTTCGGCCAAGGAGGGGATCGGCATCGAGGAGATCCTCGAGGCGATCGTGCGGCGGGTGCCGCCGCCGGTGGGCCAGTCCGACCGGTTGCGCGGCCTCGTTTTCGACGCGCAATTCGACACCTATCGCGGCGTCGTGGCCTACGTGCGGATCGTCGACGGCGAGCTGCGGGCCGGCTCGCGCTTCATGTCGATGGCCCACCGCCGAGTGTACGAGGCGACCGAAGTCGGCGTCTTCAAGCCCGAGATGCGCAAGACCGGGAGCCTGAACGTCGGCAACGTCGGGTACGTGATCGCCAACATCAAATCGCTCGGCGACATGGACGTCGGCGACACCATCACCCTGGCGGACGACCCCGCCGAGGTGGCCCTGCCGGGCTACAAGCCGATCGTCCCGATGGTCTATTGCGGGCTCTATCCCAATGAGGGCGTCGAGGTCTCGGAGCTGCGCGACGCGCTCGAGAAGCTCGCACTCAACGACTCGGCGCTGCACTTCGAACCGGAGTCCTCGATCGCCCTGGGCTTCGGCTTCCGCTGCGGGTTCTTGGGGCTCTTGCACATGGAGATCGTGCAAGAGCGCCTGGAGCGCAACTACGACCTCGACCTGATCGCAACGTCACCATCGGTGGTGTTCCGCGTGACGCTCACCGACGGAAGCGTCGAGAACATCGACAACCCCGCCAAGTTGCCGGCGCGCGACAAGATCGCGCTCATGGAAGAACCTTACGTCAAAGCGACGGTCATCACGCCGCCCGAGTACGTGGGAACGATCATGGAGCTCACGCAGAACCGCCGCGGCAGCCTGGCCAACATGGAGTACCTCGTCGACGGGCGCGTGATCCTGAGCTACGAGATGCCGCTCATCGAAGTCATCATCGATTACTTCGACCAGCTCAAGAGCCGCACCAAGGGCTACGCCTCGCTCGACTACGAAGTGGTCGGCTACCGCGAAGGCGATCTGGTCAAGCTCGAGATCCTCCTCAACGGCGAGCCGGTGGACGCGCTCTCGTTCATCGTCGCGCGCGAGAAGGCGGCCGTGCGCGGGCGCGCGCTGACCGAGAAGCTCAAGGAGCTCATCCCGCGGCAGATGTTCGACGTGCCGATCCAAGCTGCGATCGGGGGCAAGATCGTGGCCCGTGAGACGGTCGCCGCGATGCGCAAAAACGTCCTGGCGAAATGCTACGGCGGCGACATCACCCGCAAGCGCAAGCTGCTCGAGAAGCAGAAGGTCGGCAAAGAGCGCATGAAGCGCGTCGGGCGCGTCGACCTGCCGCAAGAAGCCTTCATGGCGGTGTTGCGGCTGGACGAGGCGTAGCCGCGGCGCCGTGCGCGTCTACGTCGCGACCAAGAACTCCGGGAAGCTGCGCGAGCTGGAGGCGCTCTTCGCCGACACCCCGCTCGCGCTCGCGAGCTACGCCCGCTACGAGGATCCCGCCGAGGGCGACGTCTCGTATGCCGACAACGCCGCGCTCAAGGCGCGCGCGCTGCACGCCCAGCTGGCGCGGGCCGGAGAACCGGCGAACGTCCTGGCCGACGACTCCGGCTTGGAGGTCCGCGCCCTGGGCGGAAGACCGGGCGTGCTCACCGCGTATTACGGCGGGGCCGAGCTCCCCTGGGACCAGCGGCGCGCCAAGCTGCTGCGCGAACTCGACGACGCCGGCGCCGCCGATCGCCACGCGCGTTTCGTCTGCGCGCTGCACTTCATCGATCTCGCCGGGCGCGAGTTCGCCGCGCTGGCAACCGTCGAGGGCGAGATCGCGCCCGCGCAGCGCGGTGCGCTGGGCTTCTCGTTCGATCCGGTGTTCTTCTACCCGCCGGCCGGGCTGACGTTCGCCGAGATGCCCAGCGCCGACAAGAACCGCGTCAGCCATCGTGCCGTCGCGGCCGCCGCGCTCGCCGTCGCCGTCGCGCGGGCGGGCGCGGGCGGGCCATGACGACCGGCGGCCCGGTCATTGCTGACCGGGCCGCCGGCTGAGGTGGTGCACCGCGAAGGACTCGAACCTTCAACCAATTGATTAAGAGTCAACTGCTCTACCATTGAGCTAGCGGTGCAACGTGACAAAGGGTACCCCGCTGGGCGACCCGTCGTCAAGCGCGGTCGGGTGCCTAGGTCGGGTTCGGGTTGGGTCGCCGGCGGATCCAGCTGCGCCGAGCCGCGCCCGGCTCGGGCGAGCGCCGGGGCAGCGAGCGCGCCACGGTGGCAAACTGCGCCGCCGTCGCCAGGACGAGCCAGAACGGTTTGTACGGCGCCACGTCGACGAAGAAGGCGACGACGAAGAGCGCGACGAGCGCGGCCGTCAACGCGACGCGCAGGTCGTAGATTCCGCTGCTGCGGCCGATCCCGACCAGCGGCCGAAACGCCGCTAGCCAGGCGCCGTAGAACAGCAGCAGTCCGACGATGCCAAGCTCGATCGCGATCGAGAGCGGGGTGTTGTGCGGGGGCCGGCTCCAGCCCGCGATGTACGGCTGGAAGACGAGCAGATAATTGCGGTTGTAGGCTTCGATCGCGCCGCCGGTCCCCCAGCCGATGACCGGATGTTGCCAAAAGGCGAGCCACTCGACGCGCCAGATCGACTGGCGTCCGGCGCCCCCGGTGACCAGCGCGTCGGCCATGCGCTGGGCCACGGCCGGGACCAGGAGCGGCACCACCGCCAAGGCCGGCACGGCCAGGACGATCCCCAGCACGCGCCGGCGCGAGAACCAAATGACGACTGCGACGATCGCGATGACGGCGACGATCGCTTCGCGCGACAACGAGCCGACGATCGCGCTGAGGATCAGCAGCGTGGCACCCAGCGACAGGATCAGCCGGCCCGGTTTGCGCGCGTTGAGCAGCGTCACCAGCGCGATCGCGAACGGGGCCAGCAAAGCATCGGCAAAGCCGTTCGGGTCGACGGTGCGTCCCAGCGCGTTGATCGTGACCCGACCCTCGAGCGCCGTCGCGAACTGCGGGTTGCTGTACATGAGGTAGAGTCCGTAGAGGCTGGCGACGACGCCGCCCAGCACGATCGCAACACAGATCGAGCGCAGGTTCCGCTCGGTCACCGGGGCGACCGCCAGGACCGCGAACAGCGCGATCAACGAGATGAGCTGCTGCGCGCTGACCTGGGCCTGTTCGAAATCGGGCGTATGGAGAAAGCCGGCCAGCAACCACAGCACGAAGCCCAGCCACAGGTAGAGCGCGAGCGGCGGCGCCGAGAGGCGGTGCGTGCGAGCCGCGTGGATCGCCACCACGACGGCGGCCGCCAATCCGAGCAGGCGCGTGATCGTGCCCGCACCTGGTATCTTGAGCAGGTCGTCGAACGGAATCAAGATGACGTAGAGGCCGTACGGAAACGCGTAGGGCCAGCGGATTCCCGCGATCACCACCGCCGGCGCCAGCGCGACGGCAGCGACGGCGGACGCGATGAGGTAACTTCCCGTACCGATCGTGATGATCAGCGCGGCGGCAACGGCGACGACCACCGACGCGCCGGCGATGCCGAGCATCCGGCGATCGGTGAAGTCCAGCCGCGGCAGCGCTGAGGTTACTGCCACGCTAGCAGCCCCCGCGGGCGCAGCCGGTCATCACGCATCGCATCCGTGAACGTTCTCTCCGTGCCCTGCCCGTATACGAAGCAGGCGCTTGCGTCCTATCGTACCCAGCGCGCGGGCTCCCCACGCCCTCCGCCGCGGTTCGAAAAATGCGCCCGGTGGGACTCGAACCCACGACTCACGGATTAAAAGTCCGGTACTCTACCAACTGAGTTACAGGCGCGCAGCGAAGGTGGCGGTTCGACGCCGGGCGGGCCCTTTCCGCGCCGCCCGAGGATGCGAACGGCCCCGCGCATCACGCAGGGCCGCCGTCGTTTTGGGGTGACTGACGGGGGTCGAACCCGCGACCTCCGGAACCACAATCCGGCGCTCTAACCAGCTGAGCTACAATCACCATAGAGTAGCTGCGGACTATCGGATGGAGACCCTGCAATCTCCTCCCCGATCCGTGTCCGGGACGCGTAGCGCCAATTGCGTGATGTCCGTTTTCGATGGCAATTGGCGCACCGAACGGCGCACTTTGCGATCTCTTGTTCCAGCGTCTTAAGAGCGACAGGCGCGCACACCATTGCACCTATGCTGGCGACCTTCATTCCTCGAATGTGATCGAACTCGAGGACGATCGGATCAGACAGGCCACAGTCGACACACGGGTGATTCCGCAAGTAGTTTGCGACAAAGCGTCGATTGATTGTGCGCTGCTGAAGGCCCCGACGCCGGAGCATCTCTCGAAGCGCAGATCCATTGCTCGCGTAATACCCTGTGTAGAATTCGTGTTGACACGCGCGACAATAATGCTGCAGACCACCTTGCTACGCTCGCGACGAGCGAAGGCGCCGACCGAATGCCATTCGCGGCAGCGAGAACATTGCTTCATGGGACTATCGTACGCGGAGACTGTGCCAGCATCTTGGCACGTGCGAACGTATTACTCGCAACGCAGCGTCGCACGGACGCTCGGTTTTGCCGACCGAGGGCCGCCGGTGGATTCATGCGCGCCCGGAGGGAGTCGAACCCCCATCGTCCCGCTTAGAAGGCGGATGCCTTATCCGTTAGACCACGGGCGCCCATATCGTCCACTGCCAGGGATCGGGATGGTGCCGCAGGACGCGGCACGTGTTCGCCCCGTTGGGCGAACACATCGGGATGACAGGATTTGAACCTGCGACTTCTGCGTCCCAAACGCAGCGCTCTACCAAGCTGAGCTACATCCCGCAGCCCCCATCGTATCATGCGCGCAAAGGGGCTGGTTCGCCACACTTCTAGGGCGTCGAGTACCCCTCGATGCGCGGGAGGCCGTCGCGCTGGCGGATCGCGTTCACCAGGATCGCGCCCTGCTCGATCGCGTCTTCGAGCGCGACGTGCGTGTGCGGCGTATCCGGATCGAACCACTCCGGATCGTAGGTGCTCTTGCCGAGGCTGCGGTAACGCGTCTCCGGCAGCCGTCCCATCGCGAACGATTTGAGGTCGAGCGCCGCGTAGCCGAGGTCGGGGATCTCGTCGAGCACGTAGACCAGATACCAGTACAGCCACGCGCCGAAGTCATAAGCGGCCGGTGCGCCGACCACGCACGGTTTGCCGTACCCGCGCAGTGACTTGGACCAGGCCTCGCAGGCGAGCATCGACTCGCGGACCGGCGCGATGTTCTCGCGTGTTCGCTGGTACGCCGCGCGGTGAAGCGCCGTGGACTGCCACCAGGCCATGACGCGCGGGTGCTGCACGGCACCGGGCAGCAATTCGAGGTTCCGCGTGAACGTCGAGAGCAGCACCTTGTCGAGCGTGAACGCGGCGATCCCGAAGGAGAGCATCGAGTACCGCCCGGGCGCCGGTCCGTCGGCCTCGATGTCGACCGAGAGGTAGATCTCCGGAGTAGGAGCCTGATGCTGTTGCTTGCGCGTCGCTCTCGCCACGTAGCCCAGGTGTGACGGCCGAGGTCGAGAAGCCCTCCTCCCCCACCGAAGGAGGCACGCCCATGACCCCGTCTCGTGGCGCATTTCTGGCCGGCACAACCGCAGCCGCGGTCGCCGCGCCGACCCTCATCGCCGCCGCCAGCGCAGCCGACGTCGCGGCGGCGACGCGCGGCATGACCTTCACCACCCTGCGCGACGGCGGAATCGACCACGTCGGCATTCGCACCGCGCGCGGGATCGTCGACGTCTCCCGCGCCGCAAAGGCGTTGGGCGTGGCGTCGCCGCCGCTCACCGTCGACGACGTCGTCGCAGGGCGCGGCAACGTCGCGGCCCTCCCGCACCTGGTCAAAGATGCCCCGGCGAGCGCGATCCGCCGCGAGGCGTCGGTGCAATACGGCCCGGTGGTCGGTTCGCCGCCGAAGATCATCTGCGTCGGCTTGAATTATCAGGCCCACATCGTGGAGACCGGCGAGAAGCCGCCGCCGTTCCCGAACCTGTTCAACAAGTACAACACGACGCTCAACCGCCACAACGGGACCGTCGCGGTTTCTTCGCTGCCGGCGACCCAGTTCGACTACGAGTCCGAACTCGTCGTTATCATCGGTAAGACGGCCCGCAACGTTCCCGAAGCGCAAGCGCTGAACTACGTGTTCGGGTACACGACCGGAAACGATTTCACCGCGCGCGATGCGCAGAACCGTGTCTCCCAGTGGATGACCGGAAAGACGCCCGACCAGTTCGCGCCCATCGGCCCGTGGCTGGTCACCGCAGATCAGATCCCCGACCCGCAGACGCTCCAGGTGCAAACCTTCGTCAACGACGAGACGACGCCGCGCCAGGACATGAACACCGCGCAGATGATCTTCAACTGCGCGCACATCATCAGCTACACGTCGTCGTTCATCACGCTCAGCCCGGGCGACGTGATCTTCACCGGCACGCCGAGCGGCGTGATCTTCGGCATGCCCAAGGACAAGCAGGTGTGGCTCAAGCCGGGCGACCGCATCCGCACCGTTATCTCCAAGCTCGGCGAGCTGCACTTCACCCTGGCGTAACCCGACCCTACTCCGGCGGGCGGTGGCGCGCCCGCCCGGAGCGAAGGGCGCGGTAAGGGCACGTGGCGGAATCGGCAGACGCGCTGGATTTAGGTTCCAGTGGGGAGACCCGTCCGAGTTCGAGTCTCGGCGTGCCCAAGGATTCGCGTGCGCGCGAATCCGGCGTCCTCAAGGATTCGACTGTCGTCGAATCCGGCGTCCTCCCTCCGGTCCGGGCGCCTGGGTCGTGGTCCGGGCGCTGCGCGCCCTCAATGCGGTTTCGTTGATGCGAGGGGTCCGGGGTCGGCGCGTTCCTCCCTGTGACTGGTTATTGACGGCGGTCGCGCTCGTCGGTAGACTCCGAGGGTTGGCGCGGGGCGGCCCGAATGCGGTCCGGCGGTCGCGGAAGTAGCTCAGCGGTAGAGCATCGCCTTGCCAAGGCGAGGGTCGCGAGTTCAAATCTCGTCTTCCGCTCCAGTTCGATTCGACGGCGGGCCGATTGCCCGCCGTCCTTGCTTGCGGAGGTCCTGCTGCACTCGTGCCCTCGACGTTGAAGTCGCTCGACCCCACCCAGGTCGAGCTCGAGATCAGCATCACGCCCGAAGAATACTCCGCGGCGCAAGACGCCGCGTTTCGCAAGCTGGTCCGCACCGCGAAGCTGCCCGGATTTCGGCCCGGCAAAGTACCGCGCAAGATTTTCGAGAACGCGTACGGCACCGCGACGATCCTCGAGCGCGCGCTCGACGATCTCCTCAACACCAAATATCCGGCCGCACTCGAAGAGCACGGGATCGACCCGCTCAACCGGCCGTCGGTAGAAGTCATCCCGGCGGAGGAGGGTGCCCCGCCGCTCTTGCGCGCGGTCGTCGCCGTCCGGCCCGAGTTCGAGCCCAAGGACTACACCGGGGTCGAGATCGTCGACGTTCCCGAGGCCGCCGACGAGGCCGACGTCGACCGGGCGCTCGAGACGATCCGGCGCGACGCTGCGTCACTGGTCCCGGTCGATCGGCCGGCCCGGCTGGGTGACACGGTCACCATCGACTATGAAGGAAAGGTCGATGGGGTCGCGTTCGAGGGCGGCACCGCGCAAGGTCAGGAGACCGAGTTGCTCGAGGACCGCTTCATCCCCGGCTTCGCCACGGGGATCGCCGGGATGACGGCCGGCGAGACCAAGGACGTCGCGGCGACCTTCCCGGACCCCTACACCAAGTCCGAGCTGGCCGGCAAAGACGCAGTCTTTACGATCACCGTCCACGAGGTCAAAGAGCCCGAGTTGCCCGAGCTCGACGACGAGCTCGCCAAGCGCGTCTCGCGGACCGAGTCGCTGGCCGACTTGCGGGCCGAGGTCCGGCGTAGGCTCGATGAGACCGTCAAGCGCAACGCCCGGCGTCAGATGTCGGGCGAACTGATCGACAAGCTCCTCGCCGGCAACGCGTTTCCGCTCCCCGAGGTGCTGGTCGAGCGCGAGCTCGACACCCTGGCCGGCGAGTCGCGGCAGTATGTTGCCCGGGCAGGCCTCACGTGGGACGACTATCTCGCGCAAAGCGGGAAGACCGACGCCGAGCTGCGCGACGGGTTCCGCAGCGAGGCCCAGCGCCGGGTGAAGACGACGCTACTGGTCGAGGCGATCGCGAAAAAGGAAGGTATCGTGGCGACCCAAGATGATGTCGAGGCGGAGCTCTCCGCCCTGGCGGCGCAGTATCAGCAGCCCCGCGAGCGGATCATCGAGGCGCTCCAGTCCAACGTCGGGGCACTCATCGACGGGATCGTTCGCACGAAAACCATCGACCGGCTGATCGAGCAGGCCAAGCGTGCGCCGAGCTCGGCCGCACCTAACGCGGCGCAACCTGCAACTGAAGTCGCAGCCGAGTAGGTCACGGAGGGCGCACACATGGGACATCTCGTACCGATGGTCGTCGAGCAGAGCGCACGCGGTGAACGCGCGTACGACATCTACTCGCGCCTCCTCAAAGAACGCATCATCTTCGTCCACGGACCGATCGACGACGGGATGGCCTCCCTGGTCCTCGCGCAGCTCCTTTTCTTGGAGCGCGAAGATGCCGACAAAGATATCGACATGTACATCAACAGCCCGGGCGGCTCGGTGACCGCGGGGCTTGCGATCTACGACACCATGCAGATCATCAAGCCCGACGTGGCGACGATCTGTGCGGGGATGGCCGCGTCGATGGCCTCGGTGCTGCTGACCGGCGGCGCCAAGGGCAAGCGCTTCGCCCTGCCCTACTCGAAGATCCTCATCCACCAGCCCTGGGTCCAGCAGGTGGGGGGCCAGGCCACCGATATCGAAATCCATGCTCGCGATCTGATCGCGACACGCCGGTCGCTGGCCGGAATCTACGAACAGACCACCGGGAAAGCGGTCGAGCAGGTTCTCAAAGACATCGAGCGCGACTACTACATGACCGCGCAGGAAGCGCAAGAGTACGGCATCGTGGATTCAGTCTTCAGTAAAGACAACCGCACCGTGGCACCCAACACGACGGGCGTGTAGGGCACCGCATGTTTCGTTTCGGGGACGAGAAGGGTCAGCTCAAGTGCAGCTTCTGCGGCAAGTCGCAGGAGCAAGTGCGCAAGTTGATCGCGGGCCCCGGCGTCTACATCTGCGATGAGTGTATCGAGCTCTGCAACGAGATCATCGAAGAAGAGCTCTACAAGAACGTCGACGAGAACCTGCGGCTGCGCAACATCCCCAAGCCCAAAGAGATCAATCACATCCTCAACCAGTATGTGATCGGTCAGGAGCGGGCCAAGAAGTCGCTCGCGGTCGCCGTCTACAACCACTACAAGCGCGTGAACGCCGGCGGCGCGACCGGAACCGGCGCCGAAGAAGTCGAGCTGCAGAAGTCCAACATCTTGCTCGTCGGCCCGACCGGCAGCGGCAAGACGTACCTGGCGCAAACGCTGGCGAAGATCCTCGACGTACCGCTGGCGATGGCCGACGCCACCTCGCTCACCGAAGCCGGCTACGTCGGTGAGGATGTTGAGAACATCCTGCTCAAGCTCATCCAGGCCGCCGACTACGACGTCAAGCGCGCCGAGAAGGGCATCGTCTACATCGACGAGATCGACAAGATCGCGCGCAAGAGCGAGAACCCGTCGATCACGCGCGACGTCAGCGGCGAAGGCGTGCAGCAGGCGTTGCTCAAGATCCTCGAAGGCACGACCGCCAACGTGCCCCCGCAGGGCGGCCGCAAGCACCCGCATCAAGAGTTCATCCAGATCGACACCACCAACGTGCTGTTCATCTGCGGCGGCGCGTTCGACGGGCTCGAGAAGATCATCGAAGGCCGCGTGGCGTCCAACTCGCTGGGCTTCCGCGCGAACCCCGAGACGAAAAAGGAGCGGCTGCACACCAAGATGCTGCAGCAGCTCATGCCCGAGGACTTGCTCAAGTTCGGCCTGATCCCGGAGTTCATCGGCCGCTTGCCGATCGTCGTGACGCTCGACGCGCTCGACGAGCTCGCGCTGCGCCGCATCCTGGTCGAGCCGCGTAATGCGCTGGTCCGTCAGTTCCAGAAGATCCTGGGAATGGACGGCGTCGAGCTGACCTTCACCAAAGAGGCGCTGATCTCGATCGCCATCAAGGCCCAGTCGCGCAAGACCGGCGCCCGCGGCCTGCGCTCGATCCTGGAAGAGATCATGCTCGACGTGATGTACGACCTGCCGTCGATGCAAGGCGTGAAGAAGTGCGTCGTCAATAAGGAAGTCGTCGAGAAGAAGGAGCAGCCCACGCTCATCTTCGCCGACCGCCCCAAAGACCAGAGCGCCTAGACTCGAGGCCGAGGGTCCGCCGTTACGACGTGCTCGGCGCGGCAGCCGGTGCGAGCTGCGCCTGGATGATGGCGGCTGCGGCTTCGGGGGTGTCAGGTGCATCGACGTGCACGAACACGTGCCTGTAGTTGTTCTCGATCAAGTCGATGACGAGCACGTTCTCGTCGCCGGCGTAGTCGAAGAACACGACCTCGCCGTGGTACAGGAACGTGCCCGCCATCTTGAGCCTGCCGGCGCCCGTTCCGATGATTTTGAGCGATTCCCAGAAGCTCGGCGGTTTCACGATGCCGGCGCCCTTGACGTGCGCCAGCGGGATGCGAAACGAGCCGTGACACGCCCACAGGACCTCGGCGCCCTTGAGCTCGATGCACAGCGTGTCGTCTTCGATGCGAACGGTGGCCATGCGGTTCACTACCCTTCCGAGGGCAGTTGGTTTCGGGGTATCATGCGGCCATGACGCAGGCTACGCTGACCGTCCGGAGCTCCACGTACCGCGACGGCGAGACCATCCCCGAGGGCGCGGTGTTCGATTCGTTCGGGTGCACGGGAGGAAACCAAAGCCCGGACCTGACCTGGTCCGGCGCGCCGGATGGCACCAAGTCGTTCGCGGTCACGATCTGGGACCCCGACGCTCCGACGACGGTCGGGTTCGTGCACTGGATCGTGTTCGACATCCCCGCCGGCGCGACGTCGCTGCCGGCCGGCGCGAGCCGACGCGGTATCGCCGGTGCGACGCAAGGCTTTACCGACTTTGGGTTCAGCAGCTACGGCGGCCCGTGTCCGCCGCCCGGACCGGCGCACCGGTACATTCTGACGGTCTACGCGCTGGACCAGGCCGTGCTCGGCGTCGACGAGACGACGACCTACGCGAAGTTTCGCTTCTTGATCCGGGGCCACGTTCTGGCGTCGGGCGAGATAACCGCGTTGTACGCCAGCGGCGCGGGATAGCCTCAGCCGCCCAGCATTGCCGCGGCCCGGTGCCGCACCGCTGCGTCGACGTCCTCGCGTAGCGCACGCTCGAGAATCGCCGCGGCCCACGCCGTCCGGACCGCGCCGAGTGCGTCGACGAGCGCCAGGCGTGCGGCGGCATCGCACCCGGCCGCACCCGGGTCGAGCAGCGCCGGCCACGCCGCAGCCGGCGCGAGATCGGGCGCCGGCGGCGGCGGCACGACGTCGGGGACACACCGGGGCGCCCAACGCTCCAACGGCGGCGGGGCGCTGGGCGGCGCACACGATGCGGCGACCGGCGCGCTCGACGCTCGCGGGGCGAAGATCACGACGGTCATGAGCGCCGCGCCCAACAGCGCCAGCAGCGTCGGCAGCTGGAGCGTCAGCACGTCAGCTCCAAGACCGTGCGCGACCCTTGCAGCGCCGCGCGCAGCGCGTCGCGCGCGACGTCGAGCGCGCGGTCGGCGGCATTCGCGAGCGCATCGTCGAAGATCGCCGGCGCAACGCCGAGGTAGCCTGCGAGCACCTCGTCGAGCACCGCGCCGAAGTGCTCCAGCGCACCGGACAGCGTCGCGTCGTCGCACTCGGTCGGCAGCAGCGCGACCAATGCGCGCAACGCAGCGGGCGAACCGTACGCTGCATCGCTCAGCGCCGCGACGAGATCGTATCGGCCCAGCCGCTCGCAGAGCGCGCCCAGCGCGCGCCGCAGCGGCGGATCTTCCAGATCGTCGGCGCCGGCGACGAAGCCCGGTATGCGCAGCTTCACGAACAGACGGTCGTAGACGTCGCGCAGCGTGGTCCGCAGCGTCGCGAGCGCGTCGGCCGTTGCCCCGTCCCACGGCACGCACTCGTCGGGGAACAGCGCGCGCAGCGCGAGGACGTGCGCGACCAGGCCGCACGCCGGAGCCCCGTCGATGAGCCGCGCCAGCTCGGCGCGACGCTCGGCGTCGTCGCGCAACCGAAACACCCGCCGGTAGCGCATCGGCGGGTCTTCGACCTCATCGTGCGACGGCGCCGGCTCGACATCGCAGCCGCCGGTATCGGGACGCCGGGTGCCGGACACCGTGAACCCTTCGACGTGATATCGCCGACCGGCAGGGCGAGCCGCGAACGCGTCACGCCCGCGCAGCCCGATGCTGATGGGAGCCACCGCGCGCGCGTCGCCGTCTACGTCGAGCGCGGCGGCGACGAGCAGCGGTTCGTCGTCCGCCGCCGGAGCCGCGAGCAACGACCACGCGCACGCGATGCGCGTCCCGGCCGGGATCGCTCGCAGCCGCAGCCCGTCACCGGCGAACGGCGAGCCCGCCGCCCGGTCGAGCAGCAGGCTGCCGCCGACCGACGACGAGCCGGCGACGTATTCTGCGCGCGCCACCGGCGCCGCACGAATCACCAGCGAATCGACGTCGTCCTCGACGTCGACGTCGAGCTCGACCCACAGGACGCCGCCGGCGATGACCTCGTCGGACGAACGCAAAACCGCATGCGCAATCGCGGGCGCCGCATCGGCCTCGGGATCCTCATCCGCGCCGAGCCGGGTGCGGTCGCGCACCACGATGCTGGTCTGCGCGCGCGCTCGCTCGCCGGCGTCATCTTCGAGCGTGACGGTTATGGCGGCGGCTTCGCCGTCGCGGGCCTGCGACGAGACGCTGACGGCGGACTCCACGAACGCGGTCGCCCCGGGTCCCAGCGTGCGCGGCGACGAACGCCACGGCTCGATCGAGGCGCCGGCGACCGCTAGCACGACCGTCTCGGACACGTCGCCCGCGTTGACGACCTGCGCGACGACCTGCACCGTCTCACCCGGTGCGGCGCCGGCGGGCACGTCGGTCACGCGCAGACGCAGATCGCGCACCGGCTGCGGCTGCACGGCGATCGCGGCGTCGTGCTCGCCGCAAGCCACGCCGATCGTTCCGCCCGCGTAGCCCATCGGGAACGCGACGGTGAAGGCCACTGCCGCGACGTCCCGCGCGGGGACGGCCGCGAGCGTGATCGCGTGACCTCCGGATTGGGATTCGACGCGCGCGAAGAGCGGCTCGGCGCCGCCGCGACGAGCGCCGCGAACGGCCGGGACGGCGTCGACCGTTACGCTGCCGTCGATGAGACGCAGCAGTGCCGGCAGCGCGATGCGCACGCGTACGTCGCGCGCATCTACCCAGCCGTCGTTGCGCAGCTCGACGACGACCTGCGCGTGCCGGCGCGCGGCCGTCACGGCGACGCTGGGCGCGAGCAGCGCGGGCGCGAGCGCGACGCTGTTACGCGCCGCAAGCGCACGGCGCCGTCCGTCGGCGAAACGTACCTCGCCGTCATCGGCGCGCAGCGTCGCACGCGGTGAGACCAGTTGCGCTTCGTACCGCAGCGTCGCGGTTTCGCCGAGCGCGAGCCGCGTGACGTCCATCACGGTCGCCTCGTCGCCACCGCAGGGGACGCATCCGAATGGGGCCGGTACCACGACGCGCAGCGCCGGCGCCGGGCCGTCGCCTTCGTTGGTGACGACGGCGCAGACCAGCACCGAATGCCCGTCGAGCGCCTCGAGGAACACGCCGCTCGCAACCCCGTCGACGATCGCGCGGCTGCGTACCTCGACACTGCATCGGTTGGTGGCCAATTCGGCTCCCGGGATGCGCAGAACGGCTTCGACGGAACAGCACACCCGTGGCTCCGGCGGTGTGGCGACCCGGGCGCTCAGGAACGCCGTCACGTCCTCGCCGGGTGCAACCGAATCGACGCCGACCTCGACGTCGCCCAACGCTTCGAGCCCCGCGCCTACGAGGAACGCGACCGTCCCCGCCGGGCTCGCCTTCGAGCCCAGGTTCGGCGTGCGGAATTCCACCCGAACCACGTCCCCCGGCCGAACGCTGCGCGGCACGACCGATAGCGCGTGCAGGGCCGGCTCGTTGCAGGTCATGTCGCCGTCGGTGCCCGCCGATCACCCGTAGGATTCCCGGACGCTCGCCGGACCGGGCCGACAAGGGCGACTTCCGGGTACCCTCCGAAGAGGCGCAACACCAATGATCGATCTCACGACGCTTCGCCGGATCCCATTGTTCCGCGATTTTACCGACGAGCAGCTGTCGCAGGTCCTCGCAACCGTCGCCGAGCGGCGTTTCGCGAAGCA
Source organism: Vulcanimicrobiota bacterium (assembly GCA_003140215.1). GTDB lineage: Bacteria > Vulcanimicrobiota > Vulcanimicrobiia > Vulcanimicrobiales > Vulcanimicrobiaceae > Vulcanimicrobium > Vulcanimicrobium beijerinckii. Next base: position 2,125,986 of record PLJL01000004.1, read on the forward strand.
CCAGTTCGTCGTGCGCGAGGGCGAGCCGGGCGACACGTTCTTCATCATCGCCGCCGGCTCGGTCGCGGTCTGCCGGGTCGGCCCCGACGGCCGCGAGACCATCCTGTCGATCCTCAAAGAAGGCGACTTTTTCGGCGAGATGTCGATGTTCGACTCGTCCCTGCGCTCGGCGTCGATCAAGACGCTCACCGACGTGGAAGTCGGCGCGATCCGCCAAGCCGACTTCCTGGGCCTGATCGAGCACAATCCCGGGATCGGGAAGCTGCTCGTGATCGAGCTCTCCGAGCGGCTGCGCGCCGCCAACGCGCTCATCGCCGCGACGACGTCGCAAGACATCCGCGCCCGCCTCGCGGCGCTGCTGCTCAACCTGGCCGAGCAATTCGGGGAGGCCGTCGAGAACGGCACTCGCATCACGTTGCGCCTGACCAATCAAGAGATGGCCAACATGATCGGGACGACGCGTGAGACCGTGAACCGGACGCTGAACCGCTTCTGGGACGACCGGCTCGTCGACATGCGCACCGCGCACGTCGTGGTCACCGAACCCGACAAGTTGCGTTCGCTCATCCCGTAATCAGCGTAGCGCGGCCGGGGCACCGCCTTGGGCGTGACGTTGCCGCCGGCGGGCGCCGCGGAGCTCGCGGTCGTGACCGGATCGCTCGTGTCGGCGAGTCTCGCGACGATCGTCGCCGCGCGGGCGCGCGCGGCCCTGCAGGCGTGCCGGGGATCGCTGCGGATCGCCCAGGCCCATGAAGCAGCGTTCGTCGACGTCGCCGCCCGGTTGGCGAGCGCAGCCCGCGCCTCGGCCGACGCGGTCCGCGATGAGATCGTGCGCGCCGCACGCGCCGGTTCCGGCGAGATCGACGGCGTGCTGCTCTACGAGGAGCACGCCGGCGCGTTGCGCTGCGCGATCGCCTCAGGCGAGCGGTTCGAGCACTTCGCCGGAACCTGCGTCGCTCGCGACGACGGCGCCGCGCTCGCAGCTCGCGCCCTGTCGGCTCGCCACCGCATCACCCTCGCCGAGCCCGGGGTCGCGCGCCTGCATCCCCACGACGCGGCCGCGGTCGCCGTGCCGCTCGTCTCCGACCCCGGGCGCTCATGCGCGCTGGTCGCGGCATCGCGCCAGCCGCTCGCGGCCGACTCGATCGAGCGGCTCGTAACGCTCGCGGAGCTCGCGGCGCCGGCGTACCTCATCGCGCTCGAACGCGAGCACGACCGCCGTACGGCGGAGTACGATGGCCTGACCGGCCTGCTCACGCCACGGGCGTTTCGCCGGCGGCTCAACGCGCTGGTCGATCGCTGCCGCTTTACGCCGTCGTCCCGCTTGGCGCTGCTCTTCGTGGACACCGACCATTTCAAACAGTGGAACGACGCGCACGGCCACGCGGCGGGCGACGCGCTTCTGCACGTGCTGGCGGACGTGCTGCGAACCGCCGCCCCATCGGAGCACGATTTGGTCGCCCGCAATGGCGGCGACGAATTCTGCCTGGTGTTCGCCGAAACCGACAAGTCGACCGCTATCGAACGCGCCGATATCGTGCGGCGTCGAATCGCTGCGATCGACGCGCGGATCAGCGCCTCGATCGGCGTAGCTGCGTTCCCGGCCGATGCCGCGGGTGCGAACGAGCTGCTCGAGCGGGCCGACTCCGCGATGTACCACGCCAAGCAGACCGGGCGCGACGGCGTTTCGTATTGCGCCGGCGACGACGGCTTCGTGCGGCTCGTTCAGCCGCCGTCGCCGGACCGCCCCGGCACCAGCTTGGTCAACGAGCTGCCCAGCATCCGGTAGTAGCCGGGTCCGTCCGCAGCTGCGCAGCGGCGGCGAAGTGCTGGGGGCGCCGCGCAGCGAAAGCCGCTCGTTCTGAACGTTCTACGCGTCGACGTCCTGCCGCACCTCAAGACCGCGCGCTTCGACCGGCCGCTATCCTATCGGGTGCCGGACGGGGTCACGCTCGACGCGGGCGACGTCGTGCGCGTTCCGCTGGGATCGCGCGAGGTGTTCGCGTTCGTGCTGGCAGCGCCGCATGCCGGCGACCATGATGCTCGCCTGCGCGACGTCGCCGCGCGTGTCGACGGGCCGCGCGCGTTCGATGCGACCGGACTCGCGCTGGCGCGCTGGATCGCCGACCGGTATCTGTGCTCGCTGCGCGAGGCGCTCGGCGCGGTCGTACTCGCGGCGGCGCTGCCCCGCGCGGTCGAACGACTGATCCCCCAAGCCGCCGCGCCGGACCCGGCGCGTTTCAAGGTCGTTCCCGAGCGGTTGATCCGGCTGCTGTGGACCGATTTCCGTGACGGTGTGGCACCCGATGCGCTGTTGCGGCATCCCGAGGCGCGCCGCGCCGGCGATCGCGCGACGCTCGTGCACGCGGTCGACGCGCTCGTCCGCGCCGGCGCGCTCGAACGACGGCGCGTGTTCGCGAAAGCCTCGATCGGCGCGGCGACGGTCCGCATGCTGCGGCCGGGCGCGGCACCGATCAACGGGAAAAAGGCGCAGGCGCTGGTGGCGCACGTCGCCGGGCTGGGCGAGGTACGGCGCAGCGACGCGCTGCTCGCCGGTTTCTCCGACGCGGTGATCCGGCGCGCGGTGCAAGCCGGCGCGTTGATCGAAGCGACGCGCGAGCTGCGCCGCGAGCGCACGGCGCGCGTCGCGCTGCCGCCGCATGCGCCCACCGACGAGCAGCGCGAGGCGATCGCGCGGCTCGGCGCAATGCTCGACGCGCACGCATTCGGCCAGTTGCTCCTGCACGGCGTCACCGGGAGCGGCAAGACCCTGGTGTACCTGCACGCGATCGCCCGGGTGCTGGCGCGCGGCGGGCGGGCGATCGTGCTGGTGCCGGAGATTGCGCTGACCCCGCAGACCGCGGCGCGCTTCGAGGCCGCCTTCGGGGACCGCGTCGCGGTGCTGCACTCGGCGCTCTCCGAGCGCGAGCGCTTCGACGCTTGGCAAGCCGCCGGCCGCGGCGAGATCGACGTCGTCGTCGGGGCGCGCAGCGCGGTCTTCGCGCCGCTCGAGGACGTGCGGCTCATCGTCGTCGACGAAGCGCACGAGACGTCATACCGTCAAGAGACCGCGCCGCGCTACGACGCCGTCGCCGTCGCGCGCGAGCGGATGCGCCTGGCGAACGGCGTGGTGGTGTTGGGCAGCGCGACCCCCGCGCTCGAAGACTATGCCCGCGCCAAAGCCGGCCGCTTCCCGGTGGTGCGCATGCTCGAGCGCGCGACCGCGCAGCCGTTGCCGGCCGTGCGGATCGTCGACATGGGCGCGGAGTTCGCCTCGGGAAACCGGCGCGTCTTCTCGAGCGCGCTTACCGAGGCGCTAGCCGAACGCATCGCCCGCCGTGAGAAGACGGTGCTGTTCATCAACCGGCGCGGCAGCGCGCGTTTCGTGCTGTGCCGGGCCTGCGGTCACGTCCCGGAGTGTCCGCGCTGTTCGACCTCGCTCACCGTCCACCGCAGCGAAGCCCTGCTGCGCTGCCACTGGTGCGACTACCAAACGCCGCTGCCCGAGGTTTGCGCGTCCTGCGGCGCGGGCCCGGTGCGCGAGTTCGGCGCCGGGACCCAGCGCGTCGCCGACGAGCTCGCGCGCCTGTTCCCCGAAGCCGTGGTCGTGCGCATGGACTCCGACACGACGACGCGCGTCGGCGATCACGCGCGGTTGCTCGAGCGGTTTGCGCAGGACGGCGACGTGCTCGTCGGGACGCAGATGGTCGCCAAAGGGCTCGACTTTCCGACCGTGACGCTGGTCGGCGCCGTCGCCGCGGATCTGGACCTGCACGTTGCGGATTTTCGCGCCGCCGAACGGACCTTCGCGCTGTTGACCCAAGTCTGCGGGCGTAGCGGACGCGCGCGTCCCGGCGAGGCGATCGTGCAGACCTACTCACCCGAGCACCCCGCGATCGGGTTCGCGGCCAAGCACGACTACGACGGCTTCGCCCGGGGCGAGCTCGAGGACCGGCGTGCCCTGGGCTGGCCGCCGTTCACGCGCGTCGTCTTGCTGGGCGCGATCGGACGCTCGCGCCGCGCGGTCGAAGATGCCATCGCGACCTGGGCCGACGCGCTGCGCGGCGATCCGCGCTTCGAGATCCTCGGCCCGGCGCCGTACCCGGTCGCGCGCGTCAACGACGAGTGGCGCTATCGTATCGCGGCCCGCACGAAGGTTCTCGACGCGCTGCGCACCGCGATACGCGAGCGGGTCGTCCCCCTGGCCCGCGCCGTCGACACGGTTCGGCTCACCATCGCGGTCGATGCCTGACGGTTTGTAAAGCTCGCGTCGAGAGCCCCCGGTGGCTCGTGTAGTCCTAGGACCTTTGGGGTAGTTTGGTGATGGGCGACACAGGCACGATCCGGAGGATCATACTCGGTGCGAAGCTATGGATGGCTCGCGGTCGCATTGGCGGCCGCTCTCAGCGCCTGTTCGGGCGGCGGCCGCGGAGCGGGCACACTGCTCCCAGCGAACCAGACGGTCGACCCGTCCGGCACCGTGCGCCAAATTCAGTGCCACGTCGGCGGACAGCCGAGTTCGGGCGGCGGCGGCAGCCGCGGCGGTGAGCCCGACGCAACCTATAAGCTCTGCCTGGGCTACAACGCCGTCATCAACGGCTACAGCGACGGCGAGCGCATCGTCGACGCGGAGTCGGCGAACACGAAGGTCGTAACGGTCGTCACCGACACCGAACGGAACCGCACCAACCCACGGATGCCTGACGGCAGCCCGGCATTTTGGTTCGACGTAGCGACCGTCGGTCTGGGCACGACCACGGTCACGTTGCGCGACGCGCGAGGCCATACCGGATCCGTGACGGTCGCCGTGGTCAGCTGCCCCGGCGTTGCGACGCCGACCCCGACCGCGACGCCGACGCCGGCTCCGACGGCGACCCCGACGCCGGGCCGCGTCCCGCCGCCCGGGGCGACGCCGACGGCCACGCCCACCGCCTCCCCAACGGCCACCCCGACTCCGGTCCCAACCGCGACCCCGTCGCCGACACCCACGGCTACCCCCTCGCCGACTCCGGCACCGACGGCCACCCCGTCGCCGAGCCCGACGGCGGTTCCAACGGCAACCCCGGCGCCGACCGCGACGCCGTCACCGACTCCGACTCCCGCGCCGTGCCTCTTGTCGACCAAACGCTCCACCCAAAGCAAGCGCGGCACGCAGACCGGGACCGTGAGCACCTGCTAGCTCGGCCCGATCTCCAAACGCGAAGAGGCCGCCCGATGGGCGGCCTCTTTCGTGCATCGAGCCGGCGGCCGTTCGGGCCGCGCCTCAGGCCTTGGGTTGTTTCGCGAGCGCCTTGGCGAGGCGCGATTTCTTGCGCGCGGCCTTGTTGGGGTGGATGATCCCCTTGCTCGCGGCCTTGTCGAATTGTCCTTCGACGCGCGCCGCAACGGCCGGATCGTTGGCCGCCTTCGCCTTCTTGAAGAGCGTCTTGAGGCGGGTCTTGGTGTCGAGGTTCCGCAGCGTGCGCTTTTCGCTTTGGCGCACCCATTTGACGGCGGCTTTGATGTTGGGCACGAAGCGTAGACTACCACTTTTCGCCCCTGCCGACAAGGCTCGGCCGCTTGCTACGGCGCGGTTGCGACGATCTCGCGATAGGACGCGTAGCGGCTCGCGGCGATGCGACCGGCCTGCACGGCTTCACGCACGGCGCAGTCCGGCTCGGTTAGGTGGCGGCAGTCCGCGAAGCGGCAGCGCGTGGCGGGCTCGCGCATCTCGACGAACAGCCAGCCGGTCTCGGTGGCGGGCATCGGGTCGAGGGTGAACTCGCCGATTCCGGGGCTGTCGATGAGGAAGCCGCCGCCGAGCCGTACCAGGCGCGCCGAGGTCGTCGTCTGACGGCCCCGGCCGAAGCGCGACAGATCGCCGACAACGCCGATCCCGCCCAAGGCCCGGAAGATGCTCGACTTGCCGACCCCGGAGTTGCCCACCAGCAGTGAGTGCCGGGCCGCGATTTGGGCGCGCAGCTCGTCGATCCCGCGCCCCGTCTTGGGCTGGAGCACCAGGGTCGGTACGTCGAGGCTGCGATACAGCGTTGCGATCCGTTCGGCGGCGGCCTCGCCGGCGAGATCCGCTTTGGTGAGCAACAACAGCGGCGCAACCTCGTGCTGCATCGCGAAGGCGACGAGCTGATCGATCATCGTGAGGTGCAGGGGCGGGTCGACGAGCGCGGCGACGATGGCGACCGTGTCGACGTTGGCGGCCATCGTCTTGGTCCGCCCTCCGCCGGTGCGGCGTATTAGGGCGAAGCTGCGCGGCATCACCGCGTCCACCAGCACGCGGTCGTCGGCGATCACCCGCACGTCGACCAGATCGCCCGGGGCGACCATCTCACGGCGGGCGTCCTTGCGCAGCGACGCCAGCCGGGGCTCCGTCTCGTCCTCGGCGACGACCCATGCCGCGTTGCGGCCGACCGCGATCACCCGCGCCCGGCGGAGTCCGTCCTCGCTCACGCGAACGTCTTGGGGATCGTGATCGTGACTCGCAGCGTTACCCTGGCCGACCCGCTCGCACGCGCGAACGTCGCCGAGGCGTTGCGCGGGCCCGGTGGTCCGGTCGGCGTGCTCGACGTCGCCGAGAGCGGCCCGACGCTCACCGTGCGCTTCGATGACGCCGTTACGGTCCCGGAGCTCATCGACGATCTCGTCGCGATCGAGTCGGTGTTCGTGGCGGCGCGAACCGAACGCGAGCTCGCGCTCGACGAGGCGGCCGCGATCGCCGCGGCGGGACTGGGCGACCCGGAGCTCGATCCGACGCGCGTGATCGAAGCATACCTGCGCGAGTCTTCACCGTGACCTGGCCGCCGCTGGCGATCCACTTCACGGTCACCGACGCGTTCGACATCCTCGCGACGTCGGTCCTGACGTACTATCTGTTACTCCTCATCCGGGGGACTCGCGCGGTCCAGATCATGCTCGGCCTGTTCGTGCTGGTGGTGATTCTCGCCGTCTCCAACTTGCTGCACCTGCTCGTCCTCGCCACGGTGATGCAGTACCTCCTGCTGGGTACCGCAGTCGGGCTGCCGATCGTGTTCCAGCCCGAGCTCCGGCGCGGCCTCGAGCAGCTAGGCCGGGGGCGTTTGTTCGTGCGCGACCGCCGGGCCGAAGACGAGATCGCCGCGGAACAGATTCGCATCGTCGCGCAGGCGAGCTTCGTGCTGGCCGCGCAACGCGTCGGGGCGCTCGTGGTGATCGAGCAGCAGACCGGTTTGCGCGAATACGTCGAGAGCGGAGCGGCGCTCGACGCGCGGCTGTCGCTCGATCTGCTCCTGGCGATCTTCAACAAGACCTCACCGCTGCACGACGGCGCCGTGATCGTGCGCGACCTGGTGATCGAGGGCGCTGCCTGCTTCTTGCCGTTGAGCGACAACACCATCGCGCTCGATCGTCACGTCGGGACGCGCCACCGTGCCGCGGTCGGCTTGACCGAGCAGACCGACGCGGTCGTCATCGTCGTGAGCGAGGAGAACGGGCTCGTCTCGGTCGCCCGCGCGGGCCGGCTGTCCGTTCCGATCGACGACGAGGAACGCCTGCGGCGCGTGCTCGCCGCCTGCATCCGCCCGACGCGCCGGCGCTTCCAGGCCGACGGCGGTCTCCTGGCCAACCTGATGACCAGGTTCCCGCGTGCTGCTCAACCTCCTCAAGAACAACTTCGGACTTAAGCTCCTCGCAGTCGGCCTCGCGCTGACGGCCTGGGGCTATTTCCACCTTGCCGCCGCGCCCGGTACGACGGCGCGGTTCGACCAAACGCTGGCGGTTCCGATCGTGGTTACCGGATTGCGGACCGGATACCAAGCGCGCTACGCCGACAAGGTCGCGACCGTGGTTATCGAGGTTCCGCGCAATGGAACGGTGGTGAAGCCCGACCAGGTGCAAGCGGTGCTCGACATCGGCGATCTGGTCGACCCGGGCTTTCACAACGTTCAGGTCAAGATCGTCTCGCCCGACGTCGCGATCAAGTCGCTGTCGCCCGCGTCGGTGACGCTGTCGCTGGACCGTGTCGAGGAACACCGCGTTCCGGTGAGCATCGACTACGTCGGCGACCGGCGCGGGATCGTCGTGGAATCGGCGCAGGTCGACCCGACGATGACGACCATCCGCGGTGTCGCGGCCGATCTGTCGCGGGTCACCGCCGTACGGGTCGAGATCCCGATGCCCGACAAACCGCAGGAGCTCGACAAGATGATCCGCCCCGCACCCAGCGACGCGCAAGGCGCAGAGATCAGCGACGTGCAGGTATCGCCGAACCTCGTGCGCGTCCGAGCCCGCTTCATCGGGTCCAAAGGCGCGCAGCCCCGGGCGACGCGCTGAGCGTGGGCAAATACTTCGGGACCGACGGCGTGCGCGGAGTCGCCAACGCGGACCTCACGCCCGAGTTGGCATACGCGCTGGGCCGCGCCGGCGCCGCGGTCATCGCGCACGCGCAGCCGCTCGAGAAGCCGATCGTCTTGGGCCGCGACACGCGGCTTTCGGGCCCGATGCTCGAGGGTGCGATCGTCGCGGGCATCACGTCGACGGGGCGCAACGTCGTGCAGCTCGGGATCGTGCCGACCCCGGCGGTCGCCGCCATCACCGCGAGCATCGAAGCCGCTGCCGGCGTGATGATCTCGGCGTCGCACAATCCGATCGAGGACAACGGGATCAAGTTCTTCGGCGCCGACGGGTTCAAGCTCTCCGATGCCGTCGAGGCCGAGATCGAGGCCCTCATCGACGCGCACGCGCAGTTGCCGCGACCGACCGGGCTCGACATCGGGATCGTCACGCACACGCGCGGCCTGATCGACAACTACTTCGCCAAGCTCGTCGCGGCGGGGGCCGACCTTTCCGGCTGGACGGTCGTGGTGGACGGGGCCTTCGGCGCGGCGTATCTGGTCGGCCCGAAAATCTTCGAACGGCTCGGCGCGCGCGTCGTCGCGCTGCACTGCGAAGACGACGGCAGCCGCATCAACGTCGAGTGCGGAGCAACGAACCTCGCGGTGTTGCGCGACCGGGTGCGCGAGGAGATCCTGCGCTCGACCGGACCGGTAGTGGGCGTGGCCTTCGACGGTGACGCCGATCGCGCGTTGTTCATCGACGAGAGCGGCGACGTCCTGAGCGGCGACCACGTGATGCTCATCGTCGCGCAGGACCTCAAACGCCGCGGCGAGCTGGCCGGCGACACCGTGGTCGGCACCGTGATGTCGAACATGGGCTTCGAGAAAGCGCTCGGGCGCGCGTCCATTCGCCTCGAGCGCGCGGCGGTCGGCGACCGGTACGTGCTCGAAGCGATGCGGCGCGGCGGATATCGTTTCGGCGGCGAGCAGTCGGGCCACGTGATCGACCTCGCGCAAGGCACGACGGGCGACGGGCCGATGACGGCGGTGACGCTGTTCGCGATCGCCGCGCGCACGCGGCGCACGCTGCGCGATCTGGCGTCGGATCTCACGGTATTTCCGCAGGTGCTGCTCAACGTGCGGGTGACCGACAAGGCGATCGCGGAGCACCCCGCGGTGCTCGTCGCGATCGCCGCCGCCCAGCGCGAGCTCGCGGCGGACGGACGCATACTCGTGCGCCCGTCGGGCACCGAATCGCTCGTGCGGGTGATGGTCGAGGCGGGCGACGACGCGCGGACCCGGGCCGTGGCCGAAGCCGTCGCGGCGACGATCCGGACCGTCGCGGGGGTGTAGGCTGGGGCCCGGCCTGCCGATCTTTACCTTAGGTGATCGGGCCGGGGAGGAGATGCCCGGCCGGAGCGCCTATCCCAACGACGACGGCCCTGGGATTCGGGTCGTCGCGGTGAAGCGCTGTAGCGCTCTGCCGGATCCTCACATCATCCTGCTAACTGATCACGGAGTCCGGTGCAAGCAGGCACCGGAGCGGGGGACTACCCAGGCAGGGGTGAACGCGCCGGTCGGCGCGCGGGCGATTCTTCCGTCCGAACCCGTCAACTAACCCCGTACGTGTGGAAGAAGGAGCAGTCTTGCATCGTTCCATCCTCACCGGGTTTTTCGTTTGCATCCTGTCGGCTGGTGTGCCGGCGATCGCAAGCGCGACGGAGCCCGGCGAACAGGGTGCTCCGGCCGTCGCGACGACGTCCGTGACGAGCACCGAGGCCGCGGCGCCTACCGACGGCGCCGATCTCGTCATGTGGAATGTCGCCCCCCCGGCCGCTGACGAAGCGCCGGCCCCCGGCGCGACCACGGCGAAGCACCGCCTATTGCGCCTCGTCCACGTCCAGAAGCTGGCCAGCGGAATCGCGGCCCGCGGCGTGGCGATGGCCTCCACCCTCACCCGCAATGCGATGAAGTTCCTGGGGGTCCGGTACGTCTTCGGCGGCACGTCGGTCTACGGCTTCGACTGCTCGGGCTACGTCCAGCACGTCTTCGCCCTCGCCGGGGTCCAGCTGCCGCGCATGGCCGACTCACAATACTACGCCGGCAAGAGTTTCTCGGGCCAGCCTAGGGCCGGCGACCTGGTGTTCTTCCACACCTACGCCCCCGGCGTCTCGCACGTCGGCATCTCGCTGGGCGACGACAAGTTCGTCCACGCGTCGAGCCGCGGCGTGCGGGTCTCCAGCCTTCACGATTCGTACTGGGCCCCGCGCTACGTCGGCGCCAAGCGCTTCGTCCAGTAACGTCGAACCCTCGTCGCGGTGAACAGCGGCGAGACCTCGGATCTCGAGCAGCGAGCGGCCAATGCGTACATCGTGTGGCCGCTCGCGGTGCTCGAACTGTTTCGTGAGACGGCGGGCGCGACGGCGTGGTCGCGGCTGCACGCGCGCCAGGCATTCGTGTACGGGATAGCTGCGACGCTCGGGTATCTCGTGCTGCTCGCGATCCCGCTGCTGTTGATCGTGGCGATCCCACCGCTCGGCGGCTCCACCGCCGCGGTCGTGTGGATCTACGCGCTGGGGCTGTTGGCGGATCTGGTCGGCGCGTTGGTCGTGCTCGGCCTCTCGCTGTCGTACCGCGAGCGCGCGCTCAAAGGCGAGCTGTTCGCGATCCCCTGCGTCAGCCCGATCGCCGACCGGCTCTTCCGGCTCGAGCGCTGACGGCGGGCGCGGCGAGGGAACCCGGGCCACGGCGCGAATTCTCGCGGCGCACCGTTGGGGCGTCGCCAAGTGGTAAGGCAGCGGGCTTTGAATCCGCCATTCGTTGGTTCGAATCCAGCCGCCCCAGTAGTCTCGTCTCGCTGACGCTCGTCGAGACCGGCATGACCCGCGTACACGCGGGTCAGCCTTACTCGATGGTGCCGATGGGCACGCTGGTCGTCTCGCTGACGCTCGTCGAGACCGGCATGAAGTCTCGTCTCGCTGACGCTCGTCGAGACCGGCATGACCCGCGTACACGCGGGTCAGCCTCACCCGCGGGGCGGCGCAGGAACGGTCTCGGCCTTGCGCAAGTCGAGCGCATGTCGACGCGCGCGCTTCGCCGCCTGGTCTCGGTCGCGTTGCTTTCGGGCCTCTGCGCGAGCCCGTTTGTGCTCGGCGTGCCTCGCGCCGCGCTCGCGGCGGACGACGCTACCGACGGCTACACGCGGGGGCAGGCACTGTTCCACGAGCGCAAGTTTCGCGAGGCGATCGTGGCGCTCGACCCATACATCGCCGCGCACCCGCGTGACGCGCGGGCGCTCGTCCTGCGCGGCGACGCGAAGGCGGACCTCAACGAGAACGAGGCGGCACTCAAAGACTACAACACGGCGATCGGGATCGCGCCCGAATACCAGTACGCGTACGTGACGCGCTGCGAGACGCGGCTGCAGCTCGACGACGTCACGGGCGCGTTGGCAGACTGCAACGAGGCCGTGCGCCTCGATGCGAGCGACGCGCTCGCCCGCGAGGACCGCGGAGACGTCCACTTCGACAGGGAAGCGTATGCGCTGGCGCTCGACGACTACGACAAGGCGATCGAGCTCGGACGCAGCAGCGCCTACGTTTTTGCGGCGCGCTGCGATGCCGAACGACTCGTCGGCAAGCGCGACCGGGCCCGCGCGGATTGCGAGAAGGCGCTCTCGATCGACCCGAAGAGCCGGCGCGGGCTCTGGGCACGCGGCCGGCTCGGAATCGTCGAGACTCGTTACACCGACGGGATCGCCGACCTCAACGCGTACATTGCGCAGAACCCCAAGGCGTCGGACACGGCGTACTACTTCCGCGGTTTGGCCTACAACCGTATCAGCAGCTTCCGCAATGCGCTCGATGATCTCACGGTCTACGTCGAGCGGCAGGAGAAGGAGTCGGCGAAGCCCGATCCCGACGGCTACCGAGAGCGCGCGGTCGCGCGCTACGGTATCGGCGACAAGCCTGGTGCGCTCGCCGACCTGGATTTGGCGCTCAAGGGATACCGCAAGGACGGCAACAGCAGCGAGGTAGAGCACGTTACCGCGATGGTTAAGGCGATCGGCCTCGGTCGGCCGCCGTCGCCGTGACGTGAGCGCCGACGGCCTGGCGACCGTGCTCGACGCGTTCGCGCGCCGGGATCTCGACGCCGCTGCGGCGTGCTTTGCCGCCGGCGCGACGTACCGTGAGGCGCGTCGGGAACCCATAGTCGGGCGAGCGGCGATCGCGGCGCACTTCGCACGTTTCGCCGCCGCGGCGCCGGCTTGGCGTTTCGACGCCGAAGACGTAATCGGCGGCGGCGATCGCGCGTGCGTGGTCTATCGGTTCTCGACGCCCGGAGGCGCGGGGGGGCCGTGGCGCGAACGCGCCGGGTGCGCGGTCGTTCAGCTGGACGAGCGCGGAGAGATCTTGGAATGGCGGGAGTACGAGGCATGAACGTCAACGGCGCGGCGAGCCAGAACCACGAAGATCTGTCGATCCACGTCCACGTCGTGGACGAGATGCAAGTGTTCGAGCTGACCGGATCGCTCGACATCGCAACCTCCCCGACCGTGCGCGCGGCGCTTTCGAGCGCATCCGAGCGGGGCAGCCATCGCCTCATCGTCGACCTGACGCGCGTGGACTTTCTCGACTCGACCGGGCTGGGTGCGCTCATCGGCGGGCAGCGCCGGGCCAAGGAGTTCGACGGCGAACTGCGCCTGGTGGCGAAGGAAGGTCAGATCTTGCGCTTACTGCGCATCACCGGCCTGCTCAAAGTCTTCGCGGTCTACCCGACGCTCGACGACGCGGTCGCGGACGGCGTGCGCGTAGGCGATTTGTAGGCGCCCGCGCCGGCCGCGGCGCGCAGGCTCTCGTCGAGCAATTCGACGACGTGCTTGACCGCGATCTGCTTTGCGCCGGCCCGATCGAGGCCGCCGCGCATCTGTAGCGCACACCCCGGGTTTGCCGTGGCGACGATCTCCGGCTCGACCTCGAGAATCCGCTCGGTCTTGCGGCGCTGCAGACGCTGCGCCATCTCCGGCTCGGTCACGTTGTAGATCCCGGCCGAGCCGCAGCACAGCGACGACTCACCCATCTCGCGCACTTCGAGCCCGGGAATCTTCCCCAACAGGCGCCGCGGCGCGGCGGTAATGCGCTGCGCGTGCGCCAAATGGCACGCGTCCTGATACGTCACCACACCGTGCAGCGTTCCGAACATCCGGTCGGGTAACTCGAGCTCGTCGAGGTATTCGAGCACGTCGCGCACCCTCGTGGAGAACGCGCGCGCGCGGTCCTCCCATTGCGCGTCCTCGTGAAAGAGCTGGCCGTATTCCTTGAGCGCCGAGCCGCAGCCCGCAGCGTTGATCACGTACACGTCGGCGCCGCTACGCTCGAAGGCGGCGATGTTACGCTTGGCCAGCTCGCGACCCTGGGCCATCTCGCCGGCGTGAATCGTGATCGCGCCGCAGCACCCTTGATCGCGCGGTACGACGACATCGACGCCCGCGGCATTGAGCACCCGGACCGTCGCCTCGTTCCACGTTGCAAACGCAACGTGCATGATGCAGCCCGCGTGCAAGAACGCCGTTGCCTTCGGAGCGGTGCGGGAGGCGAAGCGCTGATCGCGCGGGATGAAGAAGCGGTCGGAGATCCGCGGCGCCACCGCGTCCATGTCGGCCACGCCCAGCGCCCGCAGGATGCCGGCGCGGCGCATCAGCTCGCGCAACCCGCTGCGCTGATACAGCTTGAGACAGCGCGCGGCCCCCCGCATCAAGCGCATGCTGCCGAAGAGCTTGCCGATGAGCACGGCGCGGCGTAGGCGCGCCCACCAGGAGCGGTGGGGAGTCTGCGCTCGCACGATCTGGGTGCGGGCGGGTTCGAGGATCTTGCCGTACTCGACGCCGGACGGGCACACGGCCTCACACGCGCGGCAATCCAGACACTCCGACATCTGGTGGACGAATCCGGGGCTGAGCAGGTCGAGGCGCTGCTCGGCGACCGCCTTGATGAGGGCGATCCGGCCACGCGGGCCCGAGGTCTCCACCAGCGTCTCGACATAGGTCGGACACGTCGGCAGGCACAGCCCGCAGCGCACGCAGCGGTCGAAGACGTCCGGCGGCGGCACGTCGGGCGCGGAGAACGTGCGTGGAGAAGCCTGCTCGATCACGATGACCCGGGGTTCGCGAGCGCGAAGCTGAGCCCATGCCCACACCCGATCCGACGCGCGCGCGCAGCTCCGTCGTCGTCGACGGTCGCGATCGCGCCGCCGCCCGGTCGTTCTACCACGCCGTCGGCTTCAACGACGAGGATCTCTCCAAGCCGCTCGTTCTCATCGCCAACACGTGGACCGATGCGATGCCCTGCAACTTCGGTTTGCGCGCGCTCGCCGATCACGTGAAAGCCGGCGTGCGCGCCGCCGGCGGGACGCCGATGGAGTTCAACACGATCGCGATCTCCGACGGCATCACGATGGGGACCGAAGGGATGAAGGCCTCGCTGGTCTCGCGCGAGGTGATCGCCGACTCGATCGAGCTCGTCGCTCGCGGCTACGGATTCGACGCGATGATCGCGCTCGTCGCGTGCGACAAGACGATTCCGGCCGCCGGCATGGCGCTACTGCGGCTCGACATCCCTGGACTCGCCCTCTACGGCGGCTCGATCGCCCCGGGCCGCTACAAGGATCGCGATCTCACCATCGGCGACGTCTTCGAAGCGATCGGTGAACACGCCGCCGGGAAGATCGACGACGCGGAGCTGCGCGCGATCGAGTACGCGGCGTGCCCCGGAGCCGGAGCGTGCGGCGGACAGTTCACCGCCAACACGATGGCCACCGTGTTCGAGTTTCTCGGCCTCTCGATGGTCGGCAGCGCGAGTCCCGGCGCGACCGATCCGCGCAAGGAGAAGGAGGGGTATCGCGCCGGGGTTACCGTGATGGAGATGCTGCGCAGCGGCCTCACGCCGCGCAAGATCGCGACGCGTGCCGCCTTCGAAAACGCGATCGCGGCGGCAACCGGCACCGGCGGATCGACCAACAGTGTCCTGCACCTCATGGCGATGGCGCGCGAAGCCGGCGTACCCTTGACGCTCGAAGACTTCGAACGCATCTCCGAGCGCACGCCGATCGTCGCCGACCTTCGTCCGGGCGGGAAATACGTCGCCCTCGACGTCGATCGGGCCGGCGGCATCCAGCTCATCGCACGCCGCATGGTCGAAGGTGGATTGGTCGACGGCAGCACCCTCACGCCGAGCGGCCGCGCGCTGCGCGACGAGGTCGCGGGCGCCGTCGAGACGCCGGGACAGCAGGTCATCGCACCGGCGGGTCATCCGTTCAAGAAAAAGGGCGGCCTGCGCATCCTGCGCGGCAACCTCGCACCGGACGGCGCGGTGGTGAAAGCGGCCGGGCACGAGCCGGCGCAGCTGACCGGCCGCGCGCGCGTCTTCGAGCGCGAAGAGGACGCGATGCACGCCATCGACGCCCGCGAGATCGTCGCCGGCGACATCGTCGTAATCCGCTACGAGGGCCCCAAGGGTGGACCGGGGATGCGCGAGATGCTCGGCGTCACCGCGGCGATCGTCGGTCAAGGCCTCGGCGATACGGTCTCGCTCGTGACCGACGGACGCTTCAGCGGGGCGACGCGCGGGCTGATGATCGGGCACGTCGCACCCGAAGCCTTCGTCGGAGGCCCGATCGCCGTCGTGCGCGACGGCGACTCGATCACCATCGACGTGGAGAACAGCCGGCTCACGGTCGCGCTGGGCGACGCGGAGATCGCCGAGCGCTTACGCGCGTGGCGCCCGCCCGCACCGCGCTACACCGGCGGCGTGTTCGCGAAGTACGCCGCCTTGGTCTCATCGGCGTCCGAAGGGGCGGTGACGCGGGTCTCCGAGCTATCGTGACCGCCGCATCGAGCGTTCGCCGATGACGACGCTGCGCTGCAGCTCGTGCGATGCCGTCCCCGCGACGGGCGACGCGCTGGCGTGCGCGCAGTGCGGCGAGCTGCTCGCGTTCGTGCTGCAAACCGATCGCTTCGACGCCCACGAGGTCGAGGCCAACGCGCGGGTGCGCCGCGCCTCGCTCGAGCCCCGCGACCGCAGCGGCGTGTGGCGCTTTCGCGAGTTGCTCCCGCCGGTGGCTCCCGAAGCGATAACGACCCTGCGCGAAGGCGACGTGCCGCTCATCGATGCGCCGCGTGGAGCCGCCTACGCCGGAGTCGACGGCCTCGCATACCTCCATCTGGGCGTGAACCCGACCGCCTCGTTCAAGGACGCCGGGATGACGGTCGCGATCTCGCACGCGCGGGAGCGCGGGGCGCGCGTCGCGGTCTGCGCGAGTACCGGAAATACCGCCGCATCGATGGCGGCCTACGCCGCCCGGGCCGGGATGGCGGCGGTCGTGATCGCGCCGGTCGAAGCGATCAGCGCTGCCAAGGTCGCCCAGACGCTCGACTACGGCGCGCATGTCGTGGGCGTAGCGGGCGACTTCGACGATGCGTTGCGCGCGGTGCGGGCGCTCGATCCGGCTACGATCGCCGTCGTCAACAGCGTGAACCCGTACCGCATCGAAGGGCAGAAGACCGCGGCGCTGGTGTTGCTCGAACTGCGCGGGTGGATCGCACCCGACTGGGTCGTTCTCCCCGGCGGGAATCTCGGCAACGCCAGCGCCTTGGGCAAAGGCTTTCGCGAAGCGCGCGCGATCGGCTTGACGCTGCGGACGCCGCGCCTCGCGGTCGTGCAAGCGGCCGGGGCGGCACCGTTCGCGCGGGCCTGGCGCAACGACGCGGAGCTCGTTCCCGTTCGCGCCGAAACCGACGCGACCGCGATCCGCATCGGCGCCCCGGCTTCGTGGAAGAAAGCGCGCGCCGAGGTCCGGGCCTCGGGCGGAACGGTGCTCGACGTGAGCGATGCGGAGATCGCCGAAGCGCGGGCGGTGATCGGTCGCGACGGCGTCGGGTGCGAACCGGCCTCCGCGGCGTCGCTGGCCGGATTGCGGCGGCTCGTCGCCGACGGCAGCGTCGCGCGCGACGCCGACGTCGTTTGCGTGCTGACCGGGCACGTCCTCAAGGACACGGCATACGCCGCGCGCTATCACGCCTCCGCCGCGTCGCACGCCAACGCTATCGTGCGCGGCGTCGAGCTGGGCGAGTATCTGGAAGCCCTCCTGCTCACCCACGCGTGAGCGGTCCACGTATGCGGGAGTTGGTCGTCTCGGCGCCGGCTTCGAGCGCCAACCTCGGCGCGGGGTTCGATGCCGTCGCGCTCGCGCTGGAGCTGCGCATGACGGCGCGCGTGCGCGTCGGTGGCGGCGCCGCTGCACCGGCGTGGACGTACTCCGGGGCGCGCGCGCCGACCCACGACGGGCTGCGCCGCTGCATCGAGCGCGCGATCGCCCGCATCGCGCCGGACGCCCGGCTGTCGGCGGTCGCGCTCGACAACGCGATTCCGCTGGGCGCCGGGCTGGGCAGCAGCGCCGCGGCAGGCGCGCTCGGCGTCGCGATCGGGGCGCGTTTGGCCGCCGCCGCGCCCCCCGACGAACTGCTCGCACGCTGCGTCGCTGAGCTCGAAGGCCATCCCGACAACGCGCTGGCCGCCTGGTACGGCGGGGTCGTGATCGCTGCCCTGGGCGACGACGGTTTGACGTCGGCTCGTTTCGCGCCGCCGGCGGCGCACGCCGTGATCGTGGTTCCGGACATCGCGCTCAGCACCGCGCAGGCGCGTGCGTTGATACCGCAAACCTACGCTCGCGCCGCCGCCGTGCACAACGTGCAGCGCGCCGCGCTGCTGGGCGCAGCACTCGCCTCCGGGCGGCTGGACCTGCTGCGGGCCGCCGCGCGCGACCAATTGCATCAGCCGTATCGGGCGGCGGCGATCCCGGGCCTGGCCGAGATCCTCGAGCTCGACCACGAGGCGATCCTCACGGTGGTCCTCTCAGGCGCGGGCCCGTCGGTGCTGGCGCTGTGCCGTTCGGCTGCCGAACCGGTCGGGCGCCTCATCGCTTCGATCTTCGAGCGCCACGGCATCGGCTGCACCGTCCTCACGCCGGCGCTCGCCGCGACCGGCGTTACGGTGTCTGAACGCACGGAGCGAGCGAGCTAGAGGGGCCGCCTCCGGCCACGCGAACGTGGCCGCAGATGGTCAACGTCAGCGTCGGATCGCCCGCGGGTATGTGCACGGTTGCTAACCCGGCGTTCTACCGCTACGTTCTGCGCCTGGCCGAAGCGCCGTTGCGCACCAGTCCGGTCGACCGCGCCCAGCTCGACATGCTGGCCAACGTCCCGCACGCGTATGCCGATGAAGAAGAGTGCTCGGGCGACGGGTGGCGCATCGTTCCGGCGATGTCGTACGAAGACTGGCCCGTCCTCGAAGCCAGCCCGCAGCGCCTGCGGGCCGCCTTTCAGACGGCCCGCCGGCTGCTGTGGACCAACGCCGGCCCCGTCGGGATCAGCGCCGGCGACATGATCGCGGTCGACAAAGAGATCGAGTCGGTTCTGGGCGTCCTGCACCAGGCCGAAGCCGGCGGCTTCAGCGTCAACGTCTCCTACGTAAGCTGAGGCCCCAGCGCGCCTACTGGCGCGGGTTGAAGAGGCTTCCCAGCACGCCGCCGACGTTGCTCGTACCGCCGGCCTGCTGCGCGCCTTCGGGCGCGGGCTCGTGATAGGTCATCGACTGCAAACCCAGCCGGCCCGGTCCGGTGAAGCGGTTCATCATCAGCGACGCCCCGCCGACGAGCGCGCCGAGCGCGCCCATGAACCCGCCGCCGCCGCCGGACTGCAACACCGTAACCGTGTCCATCTGCACGGAGGCGTCCTTCCAGAGCCAGGCGCCGGGCTCGACGTCGAGCTGCTCGCCCGGCCCGAGCTGCTTTTCGAAAACGTTTCCGTAGCCGTGCAGCAGCACCAGACCCTGATCGTTGGTCGCGGCGAAGCGGTCGATGAACAGGCCGGTGCGCGCGAACAGGACGTTGGCCAGACCCTGCTGCCAGTAGAAGTCGTACCCGACGCTGTTCGTGGCCATCAAGAACTGATGCTCGCGGACGTCGACGACTTGACCGGGGCTCAGTTTGAGGGCGACGATTTGCCCCGGTGCTTCGCGCGACACCGCGATGTTGCCGGGGCCTTGCGCGGTCGAGATGAAGATCTGCAAGCCGGCGAAGAAGCGTTTCCCCGCGTTCTTGAGGCCCATGAACCCGAGCCGCACTTGCGGCTGTTTCCACAGCAAGATGTGGTGCTCGAAGTAGACGCCCGTCTGGGGTCCGAGCTCGATGTCGACGACCGGGCAAAGCTCGCCCTCGACGCGCACCGTGGTGTCGCCGATGGTGATCGGCTCCTTGGGATTGTCGCGCTCCGAAACCGGTTCGGTGTAGGCGCCGACGCCGACCGCCTGCGGCGCCGGAGCTCCGCACGCCGCGCAAAAGCGCGCGCCGTCGGGGATCGCAGTTTGACAGCTTGGACAGGTCATGCGCACGCGTTCGCCGCCTTGGGGTCGGAGCCTGGTCGCATGGGTACGCTGCGGCCATGGAACGCGAATCGGTCGAGCAGCTCGGAGCCGATGACGAAGAGTTCGCCTCGGTCGAGGATACCGGCCCGGAGCCCAGCGAGAACCCGACCGTCGACGACGTCTAGCGCCGCCGGTTAGGCGATCAGCTCGACCGTTTCGTCGGCGAAGACGCGAAAGCGCGTGTCGTAGGAGCGCATCGCGTCGCCGGCGACCAGGCGGCTGTGGATCCGCACGTCGCGCGCAATGCGCCCGTCCTCGAGCTCGCGCAGCGGTTCGGCGCGGTGCCGGATCAACGGTGCGATCCCGGACGCGGGCGGCGCCAAGCGCTTGAGCCGCACGAGATGGCTAACGATCGCGCTCTGCACGCGCGTCGACAGCGTGCGATAGTCTTCGTCGATGCCGGGCTCGTCCGTCGCCGGGGGCGCCGGCGCGTTCTGGACGTAACGCGTGACCGCTTCCAAGTCGTCGGCGGCGATCGAGGTGAAGGAGCAGAAGTAGCGGTGAACGAGCTGCTTGGCGGCGCGGATGGTTTCGTCTTTGTCGATGCGTACGCGGCTGAAAATGCTGCGCCGGCGCAGCGTGAAGGTCAGCGGCACGTCGCGGCCGTGCACCGGCACCTGCGAGACGAAGGCCAGGCCCTCGCGCGCGACGGTCGTCCCCAGGACGCGGATGCTCCGGCCTTCGCAGAGCGCGACGGCGTCGAACGCACCGTTGCGCCCGCCGGCCTTTTCGAACCACAGCGGCTCCGTCTTGCCGAAGAGCTGGTCGAGGAGGAGCATCGTGATAAAGGTTTCGGCAAAAACGAGGGCGACTTCGAGGCTGGACCGGGCAATCGGGATCACAGTATCCCGGCCGGCCCGCCGGGAGAGGGCAGGGCAGATCGACGTGACGACCGAGGCGGGCGGCCAGATCACCGCGCAGCGGCGAATCATTTTCGGGCCGCTGGCCGGGGCCTTGACCGGGCTGCACCTGCCCGGACCCGTCGCGTTGCTGGGCTCGCCGCGCTCGCTCGATACGGTCGCTGACGCCGACCTGGGCGGAGCGGCGGTGTTCCGCTACGCCGGGGTGCGACCGCACAACCCGCGGGCCGCGGTCGAGGAAGCCGGCGCCCTCATCGACGCCCATGGCTGCGCCAGCGTCGTGGCCATCGGCAGTTCGAGCGCGATCGACCTCGGGAAGGCCGTCTCGGACGGGCGCGCCGTGATCCTTTGCCTCGTGCCGACCGCGCTGGGCGGAGCCGAGATGTCACGCGGCTACGGGGTGCTCGAGGGTGACCGCAAGGCCGGCGGCCGGCTCGCTGCGCCGGCCCCGCTGGTTGTCTACGACGCGGCGCTGCTGGCGTCGCTACCGCCGCGCGAGCTGGGCTCGATCGGGCTCAACGCCTGGGCCCACACGATCGAAGCGCGCTACGCGCGCACGCCCCATGCCCTCGGCGGCGCGGCCGCGCTCGAGGCTGGACGCCGGTTGCCGCCGCTCTTGATCGCCGCCGCGTCCCGGCGCGACGAGGCGCTCCACGCGGCGCTCTTCGAGGCCGCCCACTTGGCCGGCTTCGCGCTGGACACGCGCTCGATGGGCCTGCACCACGCGGTGTGTCACGTCATCGGCGGCCTGACCGGCATCCCCCATGGGATCAACAACGCGATCGTGTTGCCGCACGCGGTCCGCGCCAACGCGCGCATCGCTCCCGACGCAGTCGCCGCGGTGGCGGTGGCGTTCGGCTTCGCCGATCTCGCGGCCGAGACGGAATCGATCGCCGCCGCGTATGCGCTGCCCCGCACGTTCGCCGAACTGGGCGCACCGCCGGATCTCGTCGAACGCGCGCTGCCGCGGGTGATGGAGCAGCCGCTGCTGCGCAACAACCCCGCCATGCCGGACGAAGCGACCGTCCGCGAGCTGCTCGAAGGCGCTTATGCGGGGTGATGGAGGGATTCCATCATCTTCTCAGTAACGGAAATACCGATTATCGTCACTCCATGCGCCGTGGAAGAAGGCGCGGAAAGGACGATCCGTGGCCAAAGCCCGCCGCTACGAACGTGCCCAGTTCGCCTCGACCGACCCGGCGATCGCGCGCTTCGCGCAATACCTGGACTTGCGCCGGATGAGCCCGCGGACGTCGGTGGCGTATCAACGCGATCTCGAAAGCTTCGGCTCGTTCCTCAAGGCGCGCGCCGGGAAGCTCGACCTCGACGTCCACCACGCGCCGCCCTACGACGCGCTCGAGGACGCGGTCGCCTCGGACGTGCTGGCCTATCTCACCCGCCTCAACGGCTCGCGGGCCTACGCAGGGCGCTCGATCCGGCGCAAGATCTCGGCCCTGCGGACGTTCTACAAGCACCTCAAGTTCGACGGGCGGCGCACGGACAACCCGGCCTCGGACGTCCCCAGCCCGCGGATCGGTAAGCCGCTCCCCAAGGCGCTCACCGAGCGCGACATGTCCGCGCTGCTGGCCATCGAGATCGCGGGGTTGAGCGAGACCCGGCGGCGCCGCGACCGTGCCATCCTGGAGTGCCTGTACTCGAGCGGCGTACGGCGGTCGGAGCTGCTGGGGCTCGCCATCGGCGACGTCGACCTGGACAGCCGCACGATGCGGGTGGTCGGCGGCAAAGGCAACAAGGACCGCCTCGTTCCGCTCACCCAGGTCGCGGCCGATGCGCTGCGCGCTTATCTGGGCGTGCGGCCGCGAACGGTGAGCGATGCCTTTTTCATCGGGCGCGCTGGGGCGCGCCTGAGCGAGTCGGCGCTCTACAAGATCGTGCGCACCTACATCGGGATCGCCGGCCTCGAGGGTCACGCCTCGCCGCACACCATGCGCCACTCGATGGCGACGCATCTGTACGAGCACGGCGCCGACCTGCTCGTCATCAAGGAGATCCTCGGCCACGAGAGTCTGGCCACGACGCAGGTCTACACGAAGGTCGCGAAGAGCCGCATGCTCGAGCAGTTCGACGCGACCCATCCGCGCAGCAAGCGCTCGGGCTAGATCCGAGCTCCGCGGCCGGTGATGATGTTGAACACCAGCATCACCAGGGCGATCACCAGCAGTAAGTGGATGATCGAGCCTCCGAAATGCAACGCGAAGCCGAGTAGCCACAGAACGAACAGGATCACGATGATCCCCCAGATGAGTCCAGCCATGCGCACCGTCCTTTCTGACCCAGGCTTGCCCCTCAACGCGCCACTTCAATCCGCTCCTTCTTCTCACTCCACGGCGGGCGAGCGGGCGCCCGAGTGTGATCGCCATCGCGCACATCGCTGTACCGCGCGGGGAAAGCCGGTCCTATGCCGCTCGCGTACACGAACCTCCGCCCCCTCCCGGCCGGCCGTGCGTTCCCGCACTGGAGCGACGTGCTGCGCGAGCGCCTGGCCGCACTGCGACGCGAGGCCGAGCGCGAGGCGCGTGCCGGGCACTCCGGCGCTGAGCCGCTAACGGAGCTCGTGGCGCGCAAGCTCGCCGCGTTTCGGGCCGAGCTCCCGGCGCTACGCCGCGATCATCGCCGGCGCAGCGCCGGCACCGACGAGTTGCTCCACGCGATCGCAGCGCTCGGCCCGCCCAGCGAACGCCGCATCGCCGTTTAGCGTCGCGTCCCCTCGCGCGCCTTTACCAGCGCCGTGAGCGTCTCGTTGTACGGCGTCGGCACGGCGGCGCGGCGGCCGGCCGAGACGACTGCGCCGTTGATGAAGTCGACCTCGGTGGGCGCGCCCGAACGCAAGTCTTGCAGCATCGAGTTGTCCAGCTCGGCGGTTTGCTCGACGATCGTGCGCACGTACGTCCACGGGTCGGTGAAGGGCAGCGGGATGCGCATCGCGTTGGCGACCGTCGCGGCTTCTTGGGCGAGCGAGCGTGCGATGTCGCCGGCGTGCTCATCGCTGAGGACGACCCCGTTGGGGCGATCGAGCAGCGCCGCCACGGGATTGATCGCGGCGTTGGCGATGAGCTTGCCCCACAGGTGCGGGCGGATATCGTACGCTCCGCTGGCCCGCAGCCCGGCGTCGACGAGCAGCCGCACGACCCGGTTGACCAACTCGGGCGACGCGCCCGCGCTGCCCAAGACCGTCGTGCCGTCGCCGACGCGCCGCACATCACCCGGACCGACCGCGAGCGCGGACTCGGTGGTGGCGCCGATCAAGAGCGGGATCGTCCCGCCTAGCGAGGTCTTGATCGCCTCTTCGTTGCCCAGCCCGTTCTGCAACGAGACGATCGCCGTGGCCGGGCTCAGCTCCGAGGCGAACGGGCGCAGCGCACGCAGCGTGTCGGTCGCGCGCACGAACACGAAGAGCACGCCGACCCCGAAGAGATCGCGCGGCTCGCTGGTAATCTGTGCGTTGCGGGCCTGACCGTCGACCCGCACGCCCGACTCGCGAATGGCGTCGACGACATCCTGCCTGCGCTCGAGGAGCACGACCTCGTTGGCAGCGGCCAGCCGCTGCCCGAACAACGTCCCGAGCGCACCCGCGCCGACGATGCCTAATTTCATTCTGACGGCGCTCCGCTCACGCTGCGCGCCCCCCACGCTTTGCGTGGGGCCCCCGGGTCCGACCTCGCAACGGCGTGACGGTACGCGGACGATTCTGCTGTGCTCGGTCCATCACCATGCTGCTGTCACCGGGGTGCTGTTACCATGCTGCTCTTTGGCGTCTCCGGGTCATTTGGGCGATGAGGAAGACTCCGGCGCAAAAGCCGCCGATGTGGGCGAAGTACGCGGTCCCGCCGACCGACTCCGCCGCGCGGTCGCTGATCGTTCCGAACCCGGTGACGAACTGGCTCAACGCCCAAAGTCCGATGACCAAGAGCGCCGGGAGCCGCACGAACAGCGGGAACCAGCCCAGCGGGACGATGGTGCGAATCCGTGCGAACGGAAAGCACACGATGTAGCCGCCCAGGATGCCGGCGATCGCACCCGACGCGCCCAGCGCCGGCACGTGGCTCCACGGGGCGACCGCGATCTCCGCGATCCCGCCCACGATCCCGCACAGCAGGTAGTAGGCCAGGAAGCGCACGTGGCCGCAGACGTACTCGATAGCCGGACCGAACACGAACAGGTACAACATGTTGAACCCGATGTGCAGCCAGCCGCCGTGCAAGAACATCGACGTGACGATCGTGAGCGGTGGGAACGGCGGCGACGGCGGGTCGAGCGCGACGCCGTGCGTGACGTCGAACGGGATCGTGGCGAAGGCGTTGATGAAGCGGTCGGGGTCGGGTGCACTCAGCTCTTGAAAGAACACCCACACGTTGAGCGCGATGAGAGCGTAGACGACGAAGGGGACGACCGGCGGCCGGCCTTCGTCATCCCCGATCGGGATCACCTTAGAATTGGTACTGCAGCCCGAAGGTTGTGCGGCGCGCGTCGCGCAGCGCGTCCCGCTCGCCGCCGAAAATGGTGAGCCCGTTACCCAGCCCGTAGTTGGCGTAGAGATCGGTCGTCGGCCGGCGCGGGTCGTAGATACGGCCCTCCACACCGAGTCCGCGGCTGAGTGCCGGTGAGTACACCGCGCGCGCTCCGAGCCGCGAGTACAACACGCCGCCGCCGACTTGCAGGTGCGGAAACACCGTCGCCATACCGGCGAAGTTCCACGACGTGCGCGGGCCGCCGATATCGTTCGCGCCCGCGAACAAACTCGTCGCTCCCTTCGGCAGCGCGATGACGTTGACGTCGGTCTGCGGTCCACGGTCGCGCGTCAGCAGCGGTGAACTGTTCGTGCCGGCATGCTGCGCATCGAGCGCCGAGACGCGTATCTCCAGGGCCACGAGGTCCTTCACCAGAGCGCCGACTTTGTTCTTGACATTGCCCTGGATCGAACCCGGCGGCGGCGTTGCTCCGGGGCCGGGCGCTCCGGTACGCTGCGGGTACGTGCCGTTGGGTAACGGCGTCCCCGCCGGCGCGGGCGTTGCGCCGCGATCGACTCCGTACACGCTGGACCGCCCGCCGAACTGAGCCAGCAGCGAATTTGCCTTCTGCGCCGCAGCGTCGACGTTGGCGACCGTGTCGCGTAGTTGCGCCTGCGTCTGGCTGTTGCCGGTCACGTTGCGCAAGTCGGCGGCGATCGACGAGAACGTTGTCGCGGTTTGCGCGATCCCTTGCGTGGTTTGCAGGATGTTCGAGCGCAGTTGCGGGTCGCCGGCGAGCGCCGCCACGTGGTCGGCGGTCCGGTTGAGATCGCGTGCCGAAGCATCGAGGGCAGCCACGATCGTATCGACGTGGCCGGTGTTGCGGTGTACGGCGCTGTCGAGCTGGGTGGTGATGTCGTTGATATTGGCGCTGCCCTGCTGGATCGCCAGCTGCAGCGTGCTGGTCAGCGAGTCCATGCGCCGCGAAAGGTGCTGGAACGACGCGTTGGCAGTCGTGCTGATCTCGTTGGCGTTGTTGAGCGCCGACTGGAAGGTGTTGAGCAGCGCGGGCTCGCGCCGCTCGAGCTCGGCGAGCATCGTGTCGAGGCGGCGCACCTCGCCCTGTCCTTGGTCGAGCAGGTCTTGAATCGTCGCCGGATTCGTTCCGTGCGGCTGCTGGTCGCGCGGCAGGATCTGGTGCGGCAGAATGGCCACGGCCGCGGGCGCATTGGTCGGCGCCGAGCGGCCCGACGGCTGCGGTGGCGAGAGAACCGGCACGATCTCGAGGGTCGAGTCGCCGGTCAGCGGCGCTTGAATGAGGAAGCGCGCGTTGCGCGGGACGTCGATCTTGTTGTCGATTGCGAGGTCGACCTCGACCGAGAAGTCGTCGGGGTTGAGCTTGGTGTCATCGACGACACCGACGACCACGCCGCTCTCGTAGACGAGCGCGCCTTTGTGCAGCCCGGCCGCGGACCGGAACTGCACGCCGATCTTGTAGCGGCCTTGGGGGCCCACGTTCGCGAGCACCAGGAAGAAGCCGAACAGCCCCAGCAGCGCGGCGATGGTGAAGAGACCGACGATCGCTTGTCTATTCATGATCTAGATCGGGATCGGCCCGACTTCGCTCCCTTGCAAGAATTGCTGCACGATCGGATTCGGTGACCGCCGAATTTCGTCGACGGTTCCGTAGGCCACAATGGCCCCTTCGAACAGCATCGCGATATAGTCTGCCATCATATAGATGCTCTCCAGGTCGTGCGAGATCACGACCGCGGTTCCGTTGAGGCGTTCGCGCAGCTTGACGATCGTGTCGGTCAAGACGTGGGTGATAATGGGGTCGAGCCCCGTCGTCGGCTCGTCATAGAGTACCGCTTTGGGGTTGGTGATGACGGCGCGCGCGAAGCCCGCCCGCTTGACCATCCCGCCCGAGAGTTCCGCGGGGAAGCGTTCCTCGACGTGCGCCAGGCCGACCGAGTCCAGCGTCTCGGAGACGAGCTTGCGAATCTCCTGGTCCTTCATCTTCGAGTGCTCGCGCAGCGGCAGGGCGACGTTCTCCCCGACCGTGAGCGAGTCGAACAGGGCCGAGAACTGGAACGCGAAGCCGATCGTGCGGCGCAGCTCGATCAGATCGCGTTCGCGCATCTCGGTGATGTCGTTCTCCTGAACGAAGACCCGTCCGCTATCGGGCTTCTTGAGGCCGTTGAGGAGGCGCAGGATCGTCGACTTGCCGGCGCCGGAGAGCCCGATGATGCAGGTGATCGCGCCCTCGACGATGTCGAGCGAGAGATTTTGCACGATGATCTTGGGACCGTAGCGGACCGAGACGTCGTCGAGGCGGGCCCAGAGTGCCATGCTAGTGCGCGAACAAGACGTACGAGAGTGCGAAGTTGAAAATGAAGATCAGGATGATCGAGGTGACGACCGCACCGGTCGTCGCCTTGCCGACGCCGGCCGCGCCGCCGCGCGTCCGCAGACCCTGATACGACCCGATGATCGCGATGATCACCCCGAACACCGCGGACTTGAAGAGCCCCTTGAGGACGTCCTCGAACGGCACCGCCGACCGCGCCGAGGTGATGAACGATTCCTGTGAGATGTGCGCGTAGATACCGGCGACCCACATCCCGCCGATGATCGAGATGATGTCGGCAAGCACGGTCAGCAAAGGCAGCATGATCAGCAGCGCTAATAGGCGCGGTACGACCAGCATGCGGGTCGGCGAGAGGCCCAGCGACTGCAGCGCCTCGATCTGCTCGGTGACAACCATCGACCCGAGTTCGGCGGCGATCGCGGCGCCCGTTCGGCCGGCCACCACAACCGCGGAGAGCATCGGACCGAGCTCGCGGGCGGCGGTGAAGGCGACCAACCCCCCGACGAGGTTGCCGACGCCGTATTGCACCGCTTGGACGGCGCTCTCGAGCGAGAACACCATCCCGGTGAAGAGCGAGGTCAGGATGACGATCGAGACAGATTGCACGCCCAGCAAATAAGCCTGATCGACCGTCGCGCCCACCCGAATCCGCAGCCCCACGATGAAGCGCAGCGCGTCGGCAAAAAGCTCCGCGACGCCTCCGGCGTAGGCGAAGGCGTTGGTCGTCCCGCGCCCGGCGTCCTCGAGCACCTTCATCCGGCGCGAAGTTCAGCGAGGGCGCCGAGGACGCCTCGCACCGCCTCGATCCGCTTGGCCACCACACCGCGCTCGGCGGTGAGGTTGTACTCGAGCTGGTAGACGCGCTCGAGTTCGCGGTCCACGTGGCGCAGCTGGCCCTGCGCCTCGCGCTCGTAGGGTTCGAAATAGCGCCGGACGGCCTCGAGATAGGCCTCGGCCACGGCGGCATCCACCGCGCCGGCCGCCAAGGCGCGCTCGACGCGATCCTGCGCGCCCCGCATGGGGCGGTCGGTCAGGTGAAAGGCTCCGACGGCTGCCGCCAGCGCCGCGAGGCGCTTGGGCTCAGGGGCCGAGGGCACGAGCCTGGGCCTCGAACAGCTGCCGGATCCCGGCCTCGGCGAGCTCGAGCAGCCCGTCGAGCTGGGTGCGGGTGAACGGCTCGCGCTCCGCGGTGCCTTGCACCTCGACGAAGCCGCCGGCATCGGTCATGGCCACGTTCATGTCCACCTCGGCCCGGCTGTCCTCGTCATAGGGAAGATCGAGCACGGGCGTCCCCTCGACGATGCCGACCGAAACCGCCGCGATCTGGCCGATCAGCGGCCACTTCTGCTTCTGCTCCGGATCGAAGTGCTTGCGCAGCGCCAGGGCCAACGCCACCCAGGCCCCGGTGATCGCCGCGGTGCGGGTGCCGCCGTCGGCGCCGATCACGTCGCAGTCGACGATCACGCTGCGCTCGCCGAGCTTTTGCATATCGACCACCGCGCGCAACGCGCGGCCGACCAGCCGCTGGATCTCGTGCGTACGCCCGCCCAGACGCCCCTTCGTTGCCTCGCGCTGATTGCGCTCGGGAGTCGCTTGCGGCAACATCGCGTATTCGGCGGTGACCCAGCCGGTGCCGCGGCCGCGCATCCAGGGCGGCACGCGCTCCTCGATCGTCGCCGCGCAAATCACCCGCGTGTTCCCGACCGAGATCAGCACGCTGCCGTCGGCGAACGTCAAATACCCCGGCTCGAACGTGACGGGGCGAAGCTGATCCGGAGCACGGCCGTCGCTACGCTGCACCGGCGCCATGTTCCGATCCACGAAGGCCGTTCCTACTCGACGGTGACCGTCTTGGCTAAATTGCGGGGTTGGTCGACGTCTTTGCCCTCGATGTCGGCGATGTGGTAGGCCAGCAGCTGCAGCGGGATCACGTTGACGATCGGCGAGAGCAGCTCTTCGACGCGCGGAACCCACAGCACGTGATCGGCAAGCGCGGCGGCTTCGTCGTCGCCGTGATTGGCGACCAGGATGATCGGCGCTTCGCGCGCCTTTGACTCCGCGATGTTCGAGAGAATCTTCTCGCGCACGCGTCCCTCGGTCACGATCCCGACGACCGGCGTCTTGGGGTCGAGCAGCGCGATCGGGCCGTGCTTCATCTCGCCCGCGGCGTAGCCCTCGGCGTGGATGTAGCTGATCTCCTTGAGCTTGAGCGCGCCTTCCAGCGCCGTGGGGAAGTTCACGTAGCGCCCCAGGAACAACGCAGACCGCGCCCGCCGGATCTTTCGCGCGACCTTCTTGACGTCGTCCGACGTGTTGAGCACGACGTCGATCGCAGCCGGGAGCAGCTTCGTCCCTTCGGCGATCTCGCGCAGGCGCTCGGCGGGCGCCGACTTGCGCACGCGCGCGAGGTAGAGCGCGAGCAAGACCGCGGCGATCGACTGCGAGACGTAGGTCTTCGTCGCCGCGACCGAGATCTCGGGGCCGCCGCGCGTGTACAACGTCGCGTCGGCCATCCGGCTGAGGTGCGAGCCGACGACGTTGCAGATGCCGATGATCGGCGCGCCTTCTTCTTTGGCGATCTTCACCGCCTCGATCGTGTCGGCGGTCTCGCCCGACTGCGACATCGCCACGGTCAGGGTGCGGGCGTCCATGAAGCGGTCGCCGTAGCGAAACTCGCTCGCCAGCTCCATCTCGACGGGCAGCTTGCACAGCGCGCGCATCAGGTACATCCCGACCATCCCGGCGTTGTACGCCGTGCCGCAGCCGGTGATCGAGATCTTCGTCATCGCGCGCAGCACGATCTCGTCGATCCCCAGCTCGCCCCCCAGTTGGACGTCATGGTTCTCGTCGATGCGCCCGGCCAGCGTCTCCTTGACGACGTTAGGCTGCTCGAAGATCTCCTTGAGCATGAAATGCTTGAAGCCGGACTTCTCGGCCGAGGTCGCATCCCACGAGATCTGCTGGACCTCGCGTTCGACGGGGCGGCCGTCGAACGCCGTGAGCGTGTAGCCGTCGCTGCCGACGTCGACGACTTCACCCTCTTGGAGGATGATGATGCGCCGGGTGTACTGCAACATCGCCGGGATGTCCGAGGCGACGAACATCTCGGCATCGCCCAGTCCCACGATCAGCGGCGTCGCACCGTTGCGGGCAAAGATCAGCCGGCCCGGCGTGTCGGAGGAGATGACCCCCAGCGCGAAGGCGCCGCGCACCTCGGCCAGCGTCGTGCGCACCGCCGCGACCAGATCGCCGTCGTAGTGGCGCTCGATGAGGTGGGCCAGGACCTCGGTGTCGGTCTCGCTGGTGAAGACGTGGCCTTGGGCCAGCAGCGCGGAGCGGAGTCCGGCGTAGTTCTCGATGATGCCGTTGTGCACGACCGCGAAGCGTCCGGTGCAGTCCATGTGCGGGTGCGCGTTGGCGTCGGACGGTCGTCCGTGCGTCGCCCAGCGGGTGTGCCCGAGCCCGGTCGTGCCGTGCAGCGCCTCGCCGTTTTGCAGCCGGGCGGCGAGGTTGGCGAGCTTGCCTTCGGCCTTGGAGCCGACGAGTTGCCCGGCGGAATCGATCACCGCGATCCCGGCCGAGTCGTAGCCCCGGTACTCGAGCCGGCGCAGCGAGTCCATGATGATGGGGACGCTGTCCCGCTTCCCGATGTAGCCGACGATGCCGCACATTCTAACGGCGCTCCGGTTTGACGGCGCTCCGCCCCAGGCTCCGCGCCCCCCACGCCTGCGGCGCGGGGCCCCCGGACCGACCTCGCAACGACACTATCATCGCTTCACTATTCTACTGCGCTCGGTCCATCACCACTCTGGTGAACGCGACTATTTGATGCCTTCTTTGGTGCGCTTGTAGGGGATCTTGCCGAGGCGGACTTCGTTGAAGGCGGTCGACACCGGCTTGTTGGGGTTCACGCGCTCGGTCAGCGGCGGGGCGCCGTTGTTGAGCTGCTTGGCGCGCTTGGTCACGACGTTGACCAGGGAGAATTTCGAGTCGACGTGCTTGAGCAGTCCGTCGAGGTCGCCGAATACGCTGTCACTCATGGGTTAGGTGTCTTCCAATTCTTTGAGACGAATGTCGGGCACGCGATGGATACGGTACCGTTCGGCCCGCACGATCGCCTCGAGGTCGTCCACCGCTTGTTCGGGGTGGGCTTCCTCGTTGATGACGAGATAATCGAACCGTCGAACGAAGGTGAACTCGTCGTGCGCGATCTCGAGCCGCGCGGCGATCTGTTCGTTCGTCTCGGTACGCCGCGTCTCGAGGCGCGAGCGAAGGTGTGAGAACTTGTCGGGGACGATGAAGATGAGGACGGCGTCGGGGAACTGCGATTTGATGGCGAGCGCCCCGTTGACTTCAGGCTTGGCGACGATATCGTAGCCGTCGCGCAGCTTGTCCTCGATGAACGACCGCGGCATCCCGTAGAGGCTGCCGTTGTACTCGCGCCACTCCAAGAACGCATCTTCCTCGATGCGGCGCTCGAATTGAGCGCGCGTCAGGAAGAAATAGTCGACGTCGTCGCGTTCGCCCTCACGGGGCGCTCGAGTGGTGGCCGAAACCGAGTATAAGAGACGCTCGTGGCGGGCCTTGAGACCCTCCACCAACGTGTCTTTTCCCGCTCCCGACGGGCCCGACACGACGAACAGTAGACCGGGCCCGGTCAGGACGCCTCCCTCCTCACGTATGGGTCAAACACGGATAAATACGAAAATGGCGGGAAAGCACCTGCTCGCCTATGCCTTGTGACCCCCGATGACCACGGATTGGATGCTGATTGGGCGCGCGGCTGCGGAGCTCGAGCGTGAACTGCGCGGCGGGCGCGTGACCGATGCGGGGCTCCTCGACGACGGCCGCGTCGCCCTGCGGCTGGGCGGGCTGCGCCGGCGTGGCAGCGCCACGCTGGCCGTCGACGCCTTCGGCTCACCGCCGCTGGTCACGCTCGACGACGCCGAGCTGGCGGTCGCCGCAGATCCGGGCTGGCTCCGCTCGGTCGGCACGTCGCTACGCGGGATGCGGTTGCTCTCGGTGCACGGGCGGCGCGGCGACCGGGTGCTGGTATTCGAATTCGGAAAGGCGTCGCGCTTCGGCGTCGAGAGTGCGTCGCGGCTCGTTCTGGAGCTGGTGCCGCGTTACGGAAACGTCGTGCTGCTCAACGACACCCTCGTTGTCGCCGCGGCCAAGCAGTTCTCGCCGGCCCAGAACGAAGCACGCTCGGTCCAGATCGGCCTGCCCTACAATCCCCCGCCGTTGCCGCAGCCGACCCTCGACTTCGCAGGCTTCACCCGCGCGCTCGAATCCGGCGCGGACGCCGCTTCCCGGGCGCGCGCGCTGGGCGGCTACCTGCCGGAGCTGCCGCGGCTCCCCGCGACCTCCCTGGCCGCCGAGAGCGTTCGCACGGCCTGGCCTTCGGCGGCGAGCCTGGCGGACTGGTTGGCACAGCGCGCGCAAGCGCTCTTGGCCTCGAGCGACGCGGTCACCAAGGGCGACGGCGAGGTTCACGTCTACCGCGACGCCGGCGGCGGCATCGTTGCGGCCCACGTGCTGCCGCTCGCGCAGTATGCCGAGCTCGCTCACGCGACCGGCGCGTCGTTGTTGGACGTCTTCGCCGAGGCGCGTTCGGCGACGCTGCGGGCGCAACACGGCGATGCGACCGAGCGGCGGCGCGCGACGCTGTTGACACGCATCACCGGACGCCTCCGCAAGACCGACGCGGAGATCGACTCGCTCACCAAGCGCCTGGGCGACGCCGCGGAGCGCGCGCGCCTGCGCGAGAGCGCCGACGCGCTCTATACGCATGCGCTGGAAGTTCCGCGCGGCGCGACGACTTACGTCCCGCCGACCAACCCCGCGCTGACGATCGCGCTCGACCCCGAATTGGGTCCCAAAGACAATGCCCAGCGGTACTACGCGCTCTACCGCAAAGCGGCCGGCGCGCTGCGGCATCTCGAAGAGCGCAGCACCGCGATGAGGGCGCGGCGCGCTGCGCTCGACGTGCTCGCCTTCGAAGCCGAGCGCGCCGACGCGCCCACCTTGCCGGAGCTCGTTGCCGACCTCGACGAGCTCGAAGGCCGACAGCCGCAACGTCGGGCGGCGTCGGGTGCGCGCCGCCGGGCGCCGCTGCGCGTCGACCGCCCGTCGGGGGCGCGTATTTACGTCGGGCGGTCGCCGCGCGAGAACGTCGAGGTCACCTTCCGGATCGGGCGGCCCGACGATCTGTGGTTCCACGCGCGCGGCATCCCCGGCTCGCACGTCATCCTGCAAGCGCCGGCCGGCGTGGCCCCCGACGACGCGGACCTCGATGCCGCCGCCGATCTTGCCGCCGCGCACAGCAAGGCCAAAGATGCGCCGCGAGTCGACGTCGACTACACCAAACGCAAGTACGTCCGCAAACAACAGGATGCCGGTGTCGGAAACGTCTGGTACGTCAACGCGCGCACGCGGGTCGGGAGGCCGGGCGCCTAGGGCTGCAGCGCCGCGCGGTAGGCGCGGACCTCTTTAGCGACGCGCTCGTACTCCGCGTCGATCGCGGCGGCGCGTTCGCGTGCCCCGGTCAAGTTGCCGAGCCGCGCCCGCGCGTCGAGGTCCGACGCCAGCAGGTACACCGCGTTGGCGCCGATGTTGCCGGCGCTCCCTTTGATGCCGTGCGCGGCACGGGCGACCAGCGCCGCGTCGCCCGCCGCGAGGCCGTCCGCGAGCGTCGTGCGATGCTTCTTGCTGGTCTCGAGCGCCATCTCCAGCAACCTGGCGATGCCCTCGACGTCGTCCTCGAACGCTTCTTCGAGCCGCGTTAGGTCGAGTACGCCCCTATCCACCGACGCCGACGCCGTTCCCGAACCGTTCGACGGCGTCGCGCAGCGCGGCGAGTTGGACGGGCTTGGCGAGATAGTCATCCATCCCGGCCGCCAAGCACGCTTCGCGGTCGCCGTCGAGCGCGTTCGCGGTCATCGCGATGATCGGAACGTGACCGCCCCGCGACGCCTCGCTACGCCTGATCTCGCGGGTCGCCTCGAAACCGTCGAGTTCGGGCATCTGACAATCCATCAGGACGAGGTCGTACGAGCGGTGCGCGAGCGCATCGATCGCCTCGCGACCGTCGGTCACCGCGTGCGCGCGGTAGCCCAGCTTCTTGAGCTGCTGCAGAGCCAGGGTCCGGTTCACCGGGTTGTCCTCGGCGACGAGGACCAGCACGCCTTCGCCGCGCGGCTCCTCGACCGCGTCGAGCGCGATCGGTCCGACGGCCGGCATCGTGCCGCCCGCGAGCACGCGGGCGAGCACGTCCTGCAGCACCCCGCGCCGAATCGGCTTACGGATCACCGCGGCGAGCCCGACCTCGGCCCCAGCCGGATTGCCGTCTTCGGCGCCGCTCACCATCACCATCGGGACGTGCTCGAAGCCGGGCAGCGACCGCAGTCGGGCGGCAAGAGCAATACCGTCGCCGCCGGCGCCGCGGTCGACGACGACCACGTCGAAGGCCCGCTCGCGCGCCGCGGTGGCAGCGGCGAGCTCCAGCGCCTGCTCCGCGTTGCCGGTGCTCGTGGCGACGGCACCCCAGGCCAAGAGATATTGCTCGACGACGTTGCGCGCCACCGTCTCGCCGTCGACGACGAGGATGCGCGCGCCGCGCAGCGTGTCGGCCTGCGGTTCGCCCTCCTCGTCGCCGGCGACGCTGCTCAGCGGAACCGCGAACCAAAACGTCGAGCCGCGGCCGATATCGCTCTCGAAGCCGATCCGGCCCCCCATGAGCTCGACGATACGGCGCGAGATCGACAGGCCCAGGCCCGTGCCGCCGAAGCGCCGGCGCGTCGACTGATCGGCCTGTCGGAACGGCTCGAAGAGGCGCTCCGCCACCTCGGGCGCGATCCCGGGACCCGTGTCGGTCACCGAGAAGCGGAGCACGGCCGTCTGCTCCGCCTCGACGCGGTCGACGACCGCGCGCACGGTGACGCTGCCTTGCGCCGTGAACTTGACGGCGTTCCCGAGCAGGTTCAAGAGCACTTGGCGCAGGCGGTCGGCGTCACCCAGGACGCGCCGCGGGACGTCGGGCGCGACGTACGTCGAAAGCGACAGGCGCTTCTTGCGCGCCGCGGCCGCGAGGATCTCGGTTGCGTTCTCGACGGCGACGGCCGGGGCGAACACGACGCGTTCGAGCTCCATGCGGCCGGCTTCGATCTTCGAAAAATCGAGGATGTCGTTGACGATCGCCAGCAGCGACGCCGCCGAATCACGTACCGTTGCGGCGTACTCACGCCCCTCCTCGGACAGCGGGGTTTGGAGCAGCAGCTCCGACATCCCGACCACCGCGTTGATCGGCGTACGGATCTCGTGGCTCATCGTCGCCAGGAACTGCGACTTCACTTCGGCCGCGTCGACGGCCCGATCGTGCGCGGCTCGGATCGCTTCGTCCGCGGTCTTGCGCTGGGTGATGTCGCGCAGGATGATGATCGTCTCGCCGAAGGCGTGCGTGAGGTTGCGTCCGCGCGCAATCTCGACCGGAAAGAGGTTGCCGCGCGAGTCGCACCCGACCGTCTCGGTGTTGAAAGGCTCGGGTACATCCGCGATCGACGCGTAGTCGGGCAGAATGCGCACGATCGGCGTTCCGATGAGGTCCTCGCTCACGAAGCCGAAGAGGGCGGCGGCCGCCGGGTTCACCGACGCGATGGCCGCGCGCTCGTCGAGCGCGATCAGCGCATCCGCGACGCCGTTGACGATTCCGCGCAAGCGCCGTTCGTTGGCCGCAAACACGCTCGACAGACGGTTCGTCTCGGCCAGCAGCGCGACAACCAGAAACGTCGTGGCGACCAGGACGTCGAGACGCGAGAGATACCAGCCCACGCTATAGCGCGCGCCGCCTAACGCGTTGAGCAACGCCTCGATGAGCAGCGCGGCCGTCGGAACCATCAGCCAGGCGTCGACCACGGTACGCTCGGCGCGGCGCTGCAGCATCACCAGCGTGCTCGCCGACAATACGGCGACGGCTCCGAGCGCAAGGTAGATGCCGATGAGGTACTGGCCGCCCTGCGAGAGCGGTGGCAGCGACTCGCCGAAGGTGAGCGTCAGCTGGATCGCGGCGAAGGCCGCGACGACCGTCGCGATGACGGCTGCGGTGGTGCGCCCGGTACGCACGCGCAGCCGGCCGTCGCGCGGAACGAGCACGACGTAGGCGGCAAATGCCGCGGGCAGCACCGTGTGCCACAGGATCCACAGGTATGTGGATGTACTCCCCGTCCGTCCGACGGTGAAGCCTCCCACGCCGGGGAACGTCAGGATGTACGGAACGAAGACGATCGCGCTGAACAGCACGCCGCACGCCAGCACCAGCAGCGACGGCTTGCGCGAAACGGCGAATTGTCCGAACAGGATCGTGACGGTGATCGCCAGTCCCATGAGAACCGCGCCGCCGTAGAGCGTGACGAAGCCCGGAAACGTCCCCACGACAACCCGCGCGACGGGGGCAGCGGCCAACGCGACCGCACCGAGCGACGCGATCGCAACGAGAGCCGCGCGACGCTGTTGCGGCGAGGCCGGCAGAGTCGCGAGATCGAGAGCCGGACTGTTCACGCCCGTTCCGCCTTCTCGGCCGGGGATCGGGCGCCCGTCGAAACCGCACTATCGAACGAAAAGAATCGGTAACATCAGGCGCGTTCGACAAACATCGCATCGCCAAAAGAAAAGAAACGGTAACGCTTTTCGATCGCCACGCGATAGGCATTTCTCATGCGATCGTAACCTGCGAACGCCGTAACGAGCACCAGCAACGTCGAGCGCGGCAGGTGGAAGTTGGTCAAGAGCGCGTCGACGACCTGAAACGTAAAGCCGGGCGTGACAAAGAGCGTCGTCTCCCCTTCCCCGGCGGGCACCCGTCCGTTGCCCAGCGCGGCTCCCTCCAGCGCCCGCAGAACGGTGGTCCCGGCCGCGATGACGCGGCGTCCTTCACCTTTGGCCGCAGCGATCGCCGCGGCGGTCTGCGCTGGGATCGCATACCGTTCGGCGTGCATCACGTGGTCGTCGACCGTCGCTCCGGCCAGCGGCCGAAACGTGCCCATACCCACGTCGAGGACGAGCGGCGCGACGATTACACCGCGCGCGCGGATCGTGTCGAGAACAGCGTGCGTGAAGTGTAACGACGCCGTCGGCGCGGCGACGCTGCCGGGCACGCGCGCGAACACGGTTTGATAGCGCGCGGCGCGCGCCGCGTCGCTCATCGCGTCCCGTGCCGCCTGCCCGTCGGCGCGGGGTGGCCGAAGGACGTACGGCGGGAGCGGAACCTCGCCGTGTGACTCGAGCAATCGGCCGACGTCGACATCCGCGTCGAAGCGCACGATGCGCGGACCATCCGGCAGGACGCCCACGACCGATACGCCCGCAGTGCCGATGCGAAGCCGCGTTCCGTCACGCAGCTTGCGGCCGGGGCGCACCAACGCCAGCCAGTCGCGCGCGGCCGGATCGAAAGCGGCCTGCGCGCTGGGGCGCAGCAGCAGCAGCTCGGCGGCGCCGCCACCGTCGCGAACCGCGCGCAGCCGGGCGCGCACCACCAGCGTCTCGTTGACCACCAGCACGTCGCCGGCACGCAGCAGCTCGGGAAAGTCCGCAAAGGTCAGATCACGCGTCGCATCGCCGGCGCCGACGGCGAGCAGGCGCGAGCCATCCCGTTGCGCGGCCGGCTCGCGCGCG
Organism: Vulcanimicrobiota bacterium; assembly: GCA_003140215.1. Taxonomy (GTDB): domain Bacteria; phylum Vulcanimicrobiota; class Vulcanimicrobiia; order Vulcanimicrobiales; family Vulcanimicrobiaceae; genus Vulcanimicrobium; species Vulcanimicrobium beijerinckii. The sequence goes on from PLJL01000004.1 coordinate 2,164,137, forward strand.
ACGAGCTCGTCGGGCAGCGCGTATTCGTACGCCGCCGTGTCACGGGGACCGCCTGCGGAGTCGCGCAATCCGTCAGCGGGCCGGAACGCGCCGGCCCTCCAGCTCGAGCAAGGTATGGAGCGTGCGACGCTTCTCCTCGCTCATCTCGACGAACAGGACACCGCAGGCAAAGGTGTCGCCGGCGACGGCCCGCACCCAGCGCACCTCGCCGCGCACCACCAGCGGCGGCGTACACTTGAACGCGAAGGCGTATTGCATCAGCGGCGGCAGATACGCATCCGAGAGCAAGCGCATCCCGGTCGCGCTGATGTCGGCGACGGTGCCGTGAAACCGCGCGAAGGCATGCTTGTCCTCGATAACGACGCCGATCGACTTTCGCAACCGCATACTCGCCCGTTCGGGCCCGCCGTCAGCCATTGGTCAGCGTCGTTCCCGGAAAGTAAAAGGCCAGGATCTCGGCCGCCCCGGCGCCGCCGGCGGCGAAGAACTTCGTTCCCCACTGACACAACCCGACGCCGTGGCCGCGCCCCGCGCCTTCGATGAGCAGGCGCGGCGCAGGTTGCGCCGCATCGATGCGCACCGAGCGCAGCCACAGGCTGCGCACGACGTCGTAGCCGAGCGCGCGCCGGAAGTCCGCGACCGGGACCGTGGTCGAAGTCGCCCCCAGCAACGCCACGCCGCGCGGCCGTCCGGTGGCATCGGGTTGCGTGAGGAAGGTCCCCGTCAACGTTCCGCCGGTGCGCGCGCCGAACGCTGCGACGGCGCGTTCGAGCGGCACCGCGCGCGACCAGCGGTACTCCGGAGCGGCGGCGCAGTACGGGTCGGCGACGCCGCGCAGATAGGGCAGCGGCGCCCCGTTCCACACCGCCGCGACGTCGGCCGTGTGGCCGCCGCAGCACGACGAGTAGAACACCGACGCCAGACCACCGCCATAGGTGAGCGTGCGCCCGCGGCAGGTTTGGATCGCCGCTGTCGCGGCCGGATGCTCGGCATCGACGCCGCCCCATTGTTGATCGCTGTCGCCGGCTTGCACGTCCCACGGTCGCGAGAGCGAGCGGCGCGCGAGCGCAAACGTGCGCGCGACGATCGCCTGAGCTTGCAGAGCCGCGGTCGGCCACGACGGCGGCGACTCGAGCGGAACCACACCCTGCAAGTACGCGTCGACGTCGATCGTGGTGACCAACGCCATCCTACCGTCGGGCATCCCGACGGTCGAGGGCGCACCGCGCCAGCGCTTTCCGGCGAAGCCGAACGTCCCGTCGGCGTACACGCGGGGCGTCTCGCCACGCACGTCGGCCGCGACGAGCACCCGAATCTGCGGCGACGTCGGATCCCACACGTCCAGCCCGCCCGTTCCGATCGTGGACGCTACGGCGAGCTTGAGGAACTCCGAGCGTGCGATCATGCGGGGCTCACAGCAGACGCTGCTGACGTTCCTCGCGCGGGCGCACGCCAAGGTGCGCGAGCGCGGCGGGCGTCGTTTTTCGGCCCTGCGCGGTGCGCTGCACGAAGCCGATCTTGAGCAGGTACGGCTCCACGACGTCTTCGAGCGTTTCCACGTCTTCGGTCAACGTCGCGGCGATCGCATTGATTCCCACCGGGCCGCCGCCGTACTGCGCCGCGATGGTGTCGAGATACGCGCGGTCGAGCCGGTCGAGCCCGCGCGCGTCGACGCCTTCGCGCCGCAGCGCTTCGTCGGCCACGTCCGCCGTGATCACCCCGCCGGCGCGGACCTCGGCGAAGTCGCGCACGCGGCGCAGCAGCCGGTTCGCCACGCGCGGCGTGCCGCGGCTGCGCTCGGCGATGGTTTGCGCGCCCTCGGGCTCCATCGCGATCTCGAGCACCCGTGCGCTGCGCTCGACGATGCGCCGCAGCTCGGCCGGCTCGTAGTACGCGAGGTGATGGACGATCCCGAAGCGGTCGCGCAGCGGCGCCGAGAGCATCCCGGCGCGTGTGGTCGCGCCGACGAGCGTGAAGCGTTTGAGCGGGAGCTTGAGCGTCTTGGCATACGCGCCGCGATCGACGACGAAGTCGATCTGGAAGTCCTCCATCGCCGGATAGAGATACTCTTCGACCACCGTGCCGAGGCGGTGGATCTCGTCGATGAACAGCACGTCGCCGTTCTCGAGCGCCGTCAGGATCCCGACGAGGTCCTTGGGCTTCTCGAGCGTCGGGCCGGAGGTCGGGCGCAGCGTTCCACCGGTCGCGCGCGCGATCAAGTTCGCCAGGGTCGTCTTCCCGAGGCCAGGCGGACCGGAGAACAACACGTGCTCGAGCGGCTCGCCCCGGCGCGCGGCGGCGTCGATGGCGATCCGAAGGTTGTCGACGATCTGTTCCTGGCCGACGTAGTCCTCGAACGTGCGCGGGCGCAACGTCGCACCGTACACCTCGTCTTCGAGCGTCGCGTCGGTGCCGACGACGCGCGGCTGCTCCTCTTCTGCGGGCGCGGCGTCGGGGCCGATGGTCTTCTTGCGGACCGAGTCGCTCACGCGCGCGCTCCGGCGGTATTGCGGTGGCGGTAGATCTCGGCCAGCAGGGCTTCGGCGTCGCTGATCGATGGCGCACGCTCGAGCGTCTCCGCGATCATGGTCTCGGCCTCGCCGCGCTTGTACGCGAGCTGGAGCAGCACCGCGAGCGCTTCGCCGGCAAACTCCGGCATCGGCGGCTGATCCGGGACAGGACGCTGCGGTGCGTCCTGGATGAGCAAGAAGCGCGCGACCTTCCCTTGCAACTTGGCGACGATGTCGCGCGCCTTCTGTTGACCGATCCCGGGCAAGGTTTTCAAGAACGCGTGGTCGCCTTCGTCGATGGCCCGCGCGATCCGCCCCATCGGCGCCGAGAACGCGCGCGCCGCCGACTTCGGTCCGATCGACGCCACCGACAGCAACGCCTCGAAGAACTCGCGCTCGATCCCGTTGGTGAACCCGAAGAACGTGAACCGCCCCGCGTTGCCGTCGAGCGCGAAGTGCGCGTAGATCTCCAGCGTCGTCTCGCCCCCGCCCGGAACTTTGTCCGCGATACTGGGCGGCAGCACGACGTCGTACACGAGCCCGCCGGTCTCGACGCGCACGGACTCTCCCGCGCGTTCGAGCACGGTGCCGGATATTCTCGAAAACACTCTAACGGCGCTCCGCCCTTGGCTCCGCGCCCCCCACGCCCTTGGCGTGGGGCCCCCGCAGCGGTCGCGCGCTCACGATTGCGACTTCGCGCGATTCCCCGAGGGCGCGCGTAGCAACAGGGTGGTAGCGCGGGAGCGGCGCTGGGGCATCACGACGCCGAGTTCGGCGAAGTGATTCCGTTGTGCTTCCACATTTGCGAAGGCGATGGCGAGCGCGAGCGCGTCGGAGACGTCGTCGGGCTGGGGCGGCGAGGCCAATCCGAGCAGTTGGACGACCATCCCCTTTACTTGTGCCTTGCTCGCCGAGCCGCTTCCGACGAGCGCGCGTTTCACCATCGCGTGAGCCAGGTCGTGGACTACGAGCGCGTTCGCTCCCGCGACGAGCGCGAGCACGCCGCGCGCGTGGCCCATCAGCACCGCGGTCTGCGGGTGTTCATACGCCGTCCACAGCTCTTCGACCACCATGCAGTCCGGGCGCGTCGCGCGTACGACCTCGACCATACCGTCGTGCAGCTGCACCAAACGGCGCTCGAGCGGCGCGTTGGGATTCGGCTGCAAGACGCCGCCCTCGACCAGACGCAGCCCGCCATCGCGCAGCTCGATGACGCCGTAGCCCGTCGTGCGCAGCCCGGGATCGACGCCGAGGATGCGGCGCCCGTTCATGGTCCCGGCTTCACGACGGTGATGTTGACGGATTCTCCCGGTTTGAGCGCGCTGCCCGCTTCGGGTTCGGTGCGCACGACGTGGCCCGGTTCGAGCGAGCTGTCGGCGGTCTCCGCGATGTTGCCGATCTGATAGCCCGAGGCGATGAGCATCTGCTTCGCCTCATCCAGCGGCCTGCCCGCAACGTCGGGGATACTCCCCGGGACGCTCCAGAAAATCGTCACCTTCGAGTGCTTCTTCGCCTTCGCATCGGCCTCGGGTTTCTGCAGCGAGATCTTACCGGTGGGGTTCGCGGCATCGACGGTGTAGGAAACGGCGACCTCGAAACCGGCACCCGTGAGCGCCGCTTGGGCGGCCGCGGCGTCGAGTCCGACGACGTTGGGGACGGTCGTGCTGGAGGCACCCGTGCTCACGATCACCGAGACGGTCGCGTTGGGCGCGACGGTCGCCGACGGCTCGGGGTCCTGCGAGGCGATGACGTCGGCGGGGATCGTGTCGTTCTCGGTCTTCTCCGCGATGGTGAGCGTGAGGTTGAGCCGGGCCAGCTTCTGGCGCGCCTCGTCTACGGTCAGGCTCACGAGGTTCGGCACGACGATCGGTTGCGCGCCCTTCGAGATGCGGACCGTGACGAGATCGTTCTGGCGCACCGACGCGCCGCTGGCGGGGACGACGTCGATCACTTGATCGGCCGGCACGCCGGCGTTGAACGCTTCGACGATCCGGTAGCGCAGCTTGGCCTTGCGCAGCTCGCTCACCGCGTCGGCGCGGCTGTACCCTTTGATGTCGGGAACGTCCACCCGCGGCAGACCACCCGAAACGACTAGCGCGACGACGTCGTTCTTGGCCAGCATCGACCCTGGTGCGGGATCCTGGCGGATGACGTGATCGGGCGGGACCGAAGCGTCGTCTTCGGTGGTGAGCTTCGACCGCAAGCCGCGCTGCAACAGTTCCTGCTGCGCGGCGGTGGCGCTCTTGCGAACCAAATCCGGGACCGGGATCGTCGCTGAAGCCGGGAACGCTCCGCCGCGCAGCGCGAAGTAGCCGATAAGGATCGCGGCAGCCAGCAGCACCGGGAAAATGACCCAGCGCAGGTCGCGCTCGCGTGTCGGCTCGCTCTGGTCCGTTTCGACGACGCGCGCGCCGCGCAATTCGGGCCGGTCGGGCGAGACCGACGGGCGCGGCGGCGGTTTGACCGTCGGGATCCGCGTCGTGGCGGCGTCGCCGAGCGCGTCGGCGTGCGGGACGTTGGGGCGCTCGCGGGCTTCGCGCAACGCGCTCGCGAGCTCGGTCGCCGACGCGAAGCGCCCGGCCGGGTTTTTGCGCAGCAGCCGCGCCACGATCGCAGCGACGGCGGGGCTCACCCCGGTGGTGGCAGGATCGATCGGCGGCGGCTCCTCCGAGACGTGCTTGAGGGCAACCGCGACGGGGTTATCGCCGGTAAAGGGCAGCGCCCCGGTCAGCATCTGGTAGAGCACGACGCCGACCGAATAGAGGTCCGCGCGCTCATCGATGTCGTGGCCTTGCGCCTGCTCGGGTGAGATATAGGCGACGCTTCCCATCACCATCCCGGGCTGCGTCACGCCCAACGTGTGCTCGGAGACCGCGCGCGCGATCCCGAAGTCGCTGAGCTTCACGACGTCGTCGCTGGTGACCAGGATGTTGGCCGGCTTGACGTCGCGGTGCAGGAGCCCCTGACGATGGGCGTACGCCAGCCCGCTGGCGATCTGGATCGCGTAGTCGACGGCGACCGGCTCGGGCAGCACGCGCTCCGCGCGCATCAGCTCGGCCAGCGTCGTCCCGTCGACGAGCTCCATGACGATGTAGTACGCGTCGTCCTCGCGCCCGAAATCGTAGACGTTGACGATGTTGGGATGCGACAGCTTGGCTGCGGACTGCGCTTCATACGAGAAGCGCTTGACGAAGTCGTCGTCGGTCGCGTACTGCTCGCGCAGAACTTTGATCGCCACGCGCCGCCGCAACAGCGTATCGGTACCGACGTACACGTTCGCCATCCCCCCATTTCCGAGGATGCCGTCGACGCGGTAGCGGTTATTGAAAATCTTCTCGGTCTGAATGGCGCTACGCCCCCGGCTCCGCGCCCCCCACGCGGTGCGTGGGGCCCCCGGACCGAGCTCGCAACGAGCACCCGAGCGGGGCTCGATGGTCCTGCGCTCGCTCCATCACCGTTGCGGCCGAACGATGGTCCTGCGCTCGCTCCATCACCATTGCGCAGCTACGTTCGATGGCGGGCGAGCGCTACCCTTAGGACCTCGCGGGCGATGGGTGCGGCGTAGGTGCCTCCATACCCGACGTTCTCCACGACGATCGCCACGGCGACGCGCGGCGCCTCGGCCGGGGCGAAGGCGACGAACCACGCGTGCGACCGGCCGTGGGGGTTGGTGGCGGTGCCGGTCTTGCCGGCGACGGTGACGCCGGGAAGCTGGGCAGCCGTACCGGTGCCGCGCTGCACGACCGCGATCATCAGGTCGCGGACCTCGTGCGCGGTCTCCGTCGAGATGGGCTGGGCGAGCGTCTCGGGGCGCGTGGCGATCCCGGTTTCACTTCCGGCGATGCGGCGCACCAAGAATGGCCGCGGGGTGGTGCCGTCGTGCGCGATCGTCGCGGCGATGAGTGCCATGCGCATCGGCGTGACGAGCAGCGAGGCCTGTCCGAACCCCAGCTGCGCCAGAATCCCGGCATAGACGTCCTTTTTGGCCGGCAGACGATCCGGCGAAACCGCGAGATCGAAATCAACCGGCTGGCCGAGTCCCCACTTTCCCGCGTATTCGAACCAGGTGTTCACGCCGATCTTGAGCGCGATCTGCGCGAAGTCGACGTTTGAGCTCAACGCGAACGCACCGGTGAGGTCCTGCGTCCCGGTGACCTCCTCTTCGTCGTTGTGAACGCGAAAGTTGCCGATCGTGAGCCCGCCGTAGTCGCTAAACGTCGACTGCGGCGTGACGATGCCGGCATCGAGCGCATCGGCCGCCGTGACCACCTTGAACGTCGATCCCGGTGGATACAGGCCACCCGTCGAGCGGTCGAGCAGCGGCGACGACGGATCCTTCAAGAGCGACGGCCACAGCGCATCGAGCTTGTTGGGATCGTACGCGGGCAGCGATGCCAGCGCGAGCACTGCGCCGGTTCGCGGATCCATTACTACGCCGGCGGCGCGCGGATAGCGCGATAGGCTGCCGACGAGCGTGCTCTGGATGGTGAGGTCGAGCGTCGTGACGATGTCGGCTCCGCGCGGCGCGCCATGGCTTCCGCCGACGATCTGCCGCAGCTGCGAGATCGGGTCGACCGCATCGGTGTGCGCGGTCAGCGCGCGGTCGAACGCGTCCTCGAGACCCGACGTCCCGTAGCGCCCCGAGGCGTACCCGACGGGTTGCGCGACCAGCGCGCCCTGGGGATACACGCGCTTCGCGCCGCGCGTGACGCCCAGCGGAGTCCCGTCCGAGGCCAGGATCGAGCCGCGCCCGACGGCGATCGCGGTGTGGCGCGGATTGTACTGGCTGACGGTCAGCCGCGGGCCTTCCACGACTTGCAGCCAGAGCTGGCGCACCGCGACGATCGCGAACAGCGCGACGAAGATCGCGCCGAGCCGCGCGATCGCGCGATCGGTCACGTGACGGTCCGCACCGCGCGGTTACTCCGCGCCGGGCTCATCGACGACGTCGGTCACTTGGGCGGTGCGTTCGCGCAGCAGCGTGTACCCGCCGTTGGTCGTCACCGCGAGGTGCGCGTGCGCGCCGTCGCCGCCGATCGCCTCGTTGAGCAGGCGTCGCGCGATTTCGTCGTCGAGGCCGTCGATCGCCAGGATCGCGTCGACGGCGACGTCGTCGAGCAGCGGTCCGGCGACGTACGCGGCGTGCGGAATCGTCTCCCACAAACGGTCCTCGTAGGGGGCATTGCGCCACGGGCCGCGCTTACCGAACACGGTTGCGTGATAGTCCCATGCGCACAACCGGCGTTCGTTCCACATGAAGTGGTCGCGAACGCAGGTGCGCCGGCAGATGGAGCATTGGACGAGCGCTTCGGGCGGGCGGCTCAACGCGTCGAGGATGTCCTCGGGAAGGTCGTCGACGTTCACGATCGCGTCGTCGCTGAGCGCTTCGGGGACCGCTGCCGACCACCCGACGCGGGCCAGCAGTTCCAGCTCGCGCAGCGAGGAGACGAACGAACGCTCGTCGCTCGGGTCGAAGGTCTGATCCGCCCACGCTCCGAGGTTGTCGGAGGCAACGCCGACGCGCTGCCAGTTCTCCCCCAGCACCACGCCGATCGGCGTCCACGCGAGCGGGACGAGCCACGCCGTCACCTGGCGGTTCTCCGGCACCAGCGACGACGTGAACGCCAGCGTGCTGGCGTTCCCGCCCAGGACGTAGGCGCGGGCTTCGCTCTTGGCCGGAGGGTCGGCGATGGGAATGCTCACCGCGCTGCGTACGGCGCGGCGCGCCTGCGCTCCCGCCGTCAGCAATCCGATTCGCTGCTAGTGACGCAGAACGACGCCGGCGATCGCGCCGAAAAGGACATAGGCCTGGTCCGGTACGCGCTTAGCGAGCCGCGGCCCGGCGAGCACGACGACCAGCAACAAAACGCTGAACCCGTCGAGAATGACGGGGCGCCCGATGAGATACGTCGTGCCGGCAAGCACGCCGACGACTGCGACCGTCACGCCGCGAACGAAGCCGGCTACGCGGGGATGCGCGCCGTAGCGCAAGAGCAGCGGCGTCGCGAGGACGGTCAAGACGATCGACGGCAAGAAGATCCCCAGCGTCGCCGCCGTAGCCCCGGCAAATCCATCGACGACGTAGCCCACGAACGTCGCGGTGATGACGACCGGCCCCGGGGAGATCATTCCGACAGCGACCGCGTCGACGAACGTCTGGTTGTCGATCCAGTGATACTGATCGACGATGTAGGTCTTCACGAACGACACGACGACCAGCCCGCTGCCGAATACGAGAAAACCGGTCTTGAGAAAAAACCAGAACAACGCCGGCGCGAGTCCGGACGACGGTACGGCCAACCCGAGCAACACCGGCGCGCCGACCGCGCGCAACGTCGACGGCGGGGATGCGGGGATCGGGACGGGTGGGACCTTCGGCCGGGGCGCGAATGCGACGATCCCCAAGACACCGGCCGCCAGAAACAGCCACGCCAATTCGCGTTGCAGCGCGATCGTTACGACGCCGGCCACGATCGCGACGGCCCAGGCGGGATAGTCGTGCTTGAGCGTCTTGCGGCCGAGGTTCCAGCTCGCGCGCAGGATGAGCGCTACGACGACCGGGCCAATGCCGTAGAAAAGGCCGCGGACGAGCCCGGCGCCTGCGAAGCGCTCGTAGAGTGCTGCGATGGTCACGACGATCGCGAACGGCGGCAGCGCGAAAACGATCGCGATGGCGAACGCGCCCAGCACTCCGTGCGTCACGTAGCCGCAGTAGACGCCGAGTTGGTACGCCATCGGCCCGGGGCACGCGGTCGCGATCGCGAGGCCGCGGTCGTACGACGCTTCGTCGAGCCAGCCGCGCTTTTCGACCAGATCGCGGCGCATGTAGTTGGCGAGCGCGACGGGTCCGCCGAACCCGGTGGCGCCGAGCATCAGAAAGTACCGCACGAGGTCGAATAGCGACGGCCGCGTCATTGCGGCTCCGTGACGGTGGGCGCGTGCTCGTCGACCGGTACGTTGCGAAACGTCGCGAGCAGCGAGAGGTCGTAGACGATCTTTAGCGCGCCGGCCAGAACGAATGGGAGGCCGGCTGCGGCGAGTTGAAACGCGATGCCGGTCAGCACCGGTGCGATCGAGGCAGCGGCCGGCCTCACCGCCGCGGTCACGCCGGCGGCGCGGGGACGATCGTGCGGCGGCACGAGCGACAGCGTGTAGGCCTGCCGCGTCGGGACGTCCATCTGCGACAGGGCGGATCGCACCAGCAACACCGTCGCCGCGAGTGCAAACGACGGCATGAACGGCAAGAGGCACAGCAACACGTTGGACGGCAGGTGCGTGAACACCATCGTGTTGAGGAGGCCGATGCGCGCCGCAACCTGGGCCGCGAGCACATACGATGCCGCCGCGAGCAGGTTCGCGCCGAACAACAGCGGGCCGATCGTTTCAGCGCCGACCCCGAACCGCACCGAGAACCAGTACGCGATGAACGCCTGGACGATGAAGCCGCCGGCGAAGGCGTCCAGCGCGAACAGCGCAGCAAGGCGTTCGACGATCCCGAACGGCGCACGCGTTTGACGAACCGGCTCGGCGACCGTCACCTGCTCGTCGTTCATCACGAACGCGACGAGCACCACAACCGCGCCGGCCGCGGCGTAGAGCACCAAGACGCCCGGATACGTCAGAACGGCCGCCGCCAGCGCGCCGAAAGCGATCGCCGCGGCGCTGGCGACGTTGTACACCGACAGCCGGCGCGTCATCCCGGCGGATTCGCCGGCCAGCGCCGCCTGCTCGATCGCGGCGAACGGTCCGACGTCCTGGCCGCCCGGACTCACCACGCCGAGCAGGCATGCGCAGACGATCGCCGGCTCCCCGCCGGCCAGCAGCACCGCGGCGACGATCATCGCGCCGCCGCCCATCCCAAGGGTAGCCCGCGTACCAAACGCCCCGACGAGGCGGCCGGTGAGCGCCGACGTCAGGGCACCGGCGAGCAGCGCCGTCGTGATCGCCGCGCCGATCCCGATCGGTGAAAAGCCCCGCGCCGCAAGGGCCTCGGCGAGCACGACGGCCAGGGCCCCGTAAGCCAGCGAGCGCGCCGTGCGCGAGGCGAGAATGTATCGATTTCTATGTAACACTAATTACATAGAGAGTAGCACATCGTACGGATGACGCAAGACCGTGTATGGGCGAGATCGAGGCCCGCCCTTCGTCCGCGTGTTCGGCTGGGGCTCCGCGCCGGTCGCACCGGCCGCGGAACCCACCGCGCTCTTAGGCCAACTTCCCGGAGTACGACTCCAAGAGATCCCAGGCGGCATTTCCGAACTCCGCCTTCCAGTGCTTGTAGTAGTCGCCCAGCTTGGCGCGCATCGTGGCCCGATCCGCGGCGCTGAGGTCGTTGACCGTCATCCCTTGCGACTTGAGCTTGCCGATCAGGCTGTCGTTGAGTTTCATCACGTCGGCGCGCTGGCGGTCGGTGATCCGCGAGGCGTTGCGCGTCACGATCCCCTGAACGTCGGACGGAAGCTTGTTGAACCAGTCGCTCTCGGCGAGGAGCCAGTAGCCGCCCCACATATGGCTGCTCAGGCTCAGATTCTTCTGCACCTCGTAGAAGCGCGCGAACTCGATATTCGCCAGCGGATTCTCCTGACCGTCGACGACCTTCGTCTGCAGGGCGGTGTACAGCTCGCTGAAGTTCAGCGGCGTCGGCGCCGCACCGAGGGACTTGAACAGGTCCAGCGCCATGCGGCTGTTCGGCGTGCGGATCTTCATCCCGGCGATGTCGCCGGCGTTGTGCACCGGCTTCGTGCTCGTCGTGATCTCGCGCATCCCGTTCTCCCAGATCTTGTCGAACGCGTGCAGACCCTTGGTGGCGATCTCGCCGCGAACGTACGCGCCGAGCTTGCCGTCGAACGCGCGGAACGCTTGCGCTGAGTCGTTGAATGCGAACCCGACGCTTTGAATCGCGGCGACGGGCACGACCGATTCGAGGATGCCGCCGTCGAGCGTCATGACCTGTAACGCCCCGGACCTGAGCTGCGCCAGCATCTGGGTGTCGCCGCCGAGCTGGTTGTTGGGGAACACCGTGACGTCGAGCCGGCCGTTGGTGTCCTTGCGAACCGCGTCCCAGAGGTCTTTCATCGCCACGCTCAGGGGGTGGTCGACGGGCTGGTTCGTCCCGGCCTTGCCGGTGAAGTCAGCGGCCGCCGCGGGTGAACGGACGATCGCGACGGTCGCAAATGCCGCAGCCGAAGACGTGAGGAACGCGCCGCGCGTAGTACCGCTCATGAGCCTCTCCTAACCTGGATGCCGGGTTCGCGAACTAGCCCGCTCCGGCGGCCCAATCCTGCCGGGCGGTCACGGACGAGGACTAAGCGACGGGGCATCGGCAATCCCGGAGAATGGCTCCCACCCCGCCGCTCGCCGGTCTGCGCGTCATCGAGGTCGGCAACTTCATGGCGGTCCCGTTCTGCGGAATGCAACTGGCCGATCTCGGCGCCGACGTGATCAAGGTCGAGAATCCACGCGGTGGTGACTTGACCCGGGCGACCGGCCCATTCATCGGCGGCGAGAGCTCGAACTTCGTGCGGCTCAACCGCAACAAGCGCAGCCTCGCGCTCGACCTCAAGAGCGCCGACGGCAAGGCCCTCTTCGAGCGCCTTGCGGACGGCGCCGACGTAGTCATCGAGAACCTGCGGCCCGGAGCGATGGACGCGTTGGGAGTGGGGTACTCCGCGCTGGCGGCCCGCTCACCGCGGCTGATCTACCTCGCCGCCACGGGCTTCGGCGCCGACGGCCCGTACGCGCAACTGGCCGGGCTCGACATCATCGCGCAGGCGATGTCGGGGCTCATGAGCGTGACCGGCGAGCCCGATGCGGCGCCGGTGAAGGTCGGCGTCCCGATCGCGGATCTGGGCTGCGCGTTGTACGCGACGATCGCGGTCTTGGCCGCCTTGCGCGTGCGCGACCGCGACGGGAGCGGGCAATTCATCGACGTCTCGCTGCTGGAGTCGGCGGTATCGTTCGCGGTCTGGGAGGCCGGACGGTATTTCGCGACGGGCGACGTGCCGACACCCTCGGGCTCGGCGCACCAGGCGATCGCGCCGTATCAGGCGGTGCGTTCCGCCGACGGCTGGTTCACCTTCGGTGCCAACACGCAGGCGCACTGGCTGCGGGCGTGCGCCGTCCTCGGGCTCGAAGAACTCGCGCACGACGCACGTTTCGCGACCAACGAGCTGCGCTTGGCCCACCGCGCCGAGCTCATCGGCGCAATCGAGGCCGTGACGACAACCGCTCCGTCGGCGCATTGGACCGAGCGCCTCACCGCAGCCGGGCTCCCGTGCGGGCCGATCCACCGCTTCGACGAGGTCTTCAACGATCGGCATCTGGCCGCACGCGGCTTCTTCGTCGACGCACCGCACGCGTCGCTAGGCCCGGTCCGTCAGATCGGCTCGCCGATGCGCTTTTCCCGGACGCCGGCCCGCATCGAGCGCGCCGGGCCGTTGCTGGGCGCGGACTCCGCCGACGTACTGCGCGGCCTGGGCGTGGGCGACGACGAGCTGGCGCGCCTGAGCAGCCAGGGCGTCACGGTCCTCGCATGATTCGGGTCGAGCGCCGCGAGGCGGGGATCGCCTGGGTCGTCTTCGACCGCCCCCAAGCCCGCAACGCATTGACCTTCGCGATGTGGGATCGGCTGCGCGAAGTCGCCGGCGAGCTCGATGCCGACGCGGACGTGCGCGTCGTGGTCTTCACGGGAGCAGGCTCGCAGGCGTTCGTCGCCGGCACCGACATCGCCGAGTTCCGGGCGATGCGCGGCGCTGACGACGGCGTCGCGTACGAAGCCCGCATCGAAGGCGTCATCGGCGCGCTCGAGGCGATTCACGTGCCGACGATCGCCGCGATCGCCGGAGCGTGCACCGGCGGCGGCGTGAGCATCGCCGCGGCCTGCGATCTGCGCATCGGCTCGACCGATGCGCGCATCGGCGTGCCGATCGCCCGCACGCTGGGCAATTGCGTCTCACTGCGCAACATCGCCCGCATCGCCGCGATCGTCGGGCTCGACGCGGTCAAGGCGTTGCTGCTCACCGGACGGCTGCTCGACGCCGGCGAAGCGCTGCGCGCCGGCTTGTTGAACGAGGTAGTCGAGCCCGAAGCGCTCGCCGCGCGGGCGCAAGCGCTGGCTGAGGAGATCGCCGCGTTGGCACCGCTCACGTTGCGCGTCACCAAGGAGATGTGCCGCCGGCTCCGCGACGCGACGCCGTTGCCGGACTACGAGGACCTCATCCGCGCCTGCTACGGCAGCGCCGACTTCCGCGAAGGCTTGACCGCGTTCCTCGACAAGCGGCGACCGCGCTGGACCGGCTCGTAGCGGGCTAGCGCTGCACCCGGGCCGCGATGACGTCGGCGTGCCGGCGGATGAGCGGGTCCGCGCTGCCCGATCGCAGGGCGCGCGCGATCGCGACACGCGCTACGTCCCAGTGCCCCGACCGTGCCGCGGTCCAGGCCAGCGCGTCCTCGGCGTAGATGTCGTCGCGGACCGCCAGGTCGCGGGTCGCGATCCGGTACGCGTCGTCGACGCGCACGCCGTGATCGGCCTCCCAGAGGGCCAGCAGCCGGTCGTTGACGTGCAGCGCGTTTCCGATCCGCGCGACGGCGAAGATCTCGTCGCGCGTTGCCGCAGCCGAGTCGGGCTCGCCCAGCGCCGCCTGCGCGTCGGCCAACATCCCCAGGACCTCGGGATTCGGCTGCACGGCAACCGCGCGCAGCGCGGCAGACTTCGCGTCGGCACTGCGGCCGTCGGCAAGGTCGACTCGCGCCAGGATCGTGAGGGCGCGCAGATGCTCCGGAAAGATCGCGAGGGCGTCCTGCGCGCCGCGCCGCGCAGCGTCGTGATCGCCGGAAACGAAAGCGAGTTCGGCGGCCCGCGCGTGCAGCCAGGCACGGCGTTCGGCCGGGGTGTCGTAGATCGCATCGGCGCGCCGCATCGCACGGTCGACGAGCCGGCGTGCTTGGGCCGGCTGTCCCGTCTCCTCGGCGAGCCGCGCGGCGACCACGTCGAATGTGGGGTCACCGGAAAATGCGCCGGCCAAGCGACGAGCGCCGTCGAGGTCCCCCAACTCGAGGTCGAGCCCTGCTTCTTCAGCCGCGAGCCCGGGTTGGTCGGGACGCCAGCGGCGCGCATCGACGATCGGCGCACGCGCGGCGCGGAAGCGATGCAGCGTCACGAGGGCGCCGGCGAGGGCGGCATCGCCGGCCACGTTGCCACGGCTCTGGGCCCGAAGCGAACGCCGTGCGGCTGCTTCGGCGCGCAGGACGTCGCCCAGGTCGCCGCGCTCGCGGTAGCGCTGCAGATATTCCGCCGAGAGCAGGCGCGGCGTCAGCATGTCGCCGCGCACGCGTCCGGCGCGAGATTCGAGAAATGCGATGTTGGCGTCGCGCACTTGCCAGTCGGGCTTTACCGGCGCCGGCGTGGCGGCGGCACCGGATTCCGGCGGCACGGCGCCGCGCGCGCCTAAATACGCCGGCCATGCCGCGAGCGCGACGAGCGCGCTCGCGGCGATGACCGCCGCGGTCGGGAGCCGGGGCTTAATGCGGCGCTCCGGCATACGGGAAGGTCGCCGGGGTGACGTTGTCCTTGGCATTTTGCTGCGGGACGTTGTCGGTCGTCAGGCACGGCGACTGCTTTCCGTCATCGGGGACGAGACCCAGCGCCGTGAGCGTGTTTCCGAATACCGCCCCGAGGGAGATGTCGATAACGTCGTCGGGTAGCCCGCGGCCGCCGTACTTTCCGCCGGTGGCGCCGCCGGTCTCCACCCCCAGGTACGCGGCGTTGCCGGGCTGCGAGAGATCGGCCGCAACCTCGTCCGGGATGAGGATCGCCTGCAGCGTCGCGGCATGGGCCGCGTCACGGCCTGCCACCGACGTCGTAAACGTGCCGATCTCTTGATACAACGTCTGTGACGCGAGCGGCTGTTGCCAAGGCGCCGACCGATTCGTGCCGTCGTGGTTGGCAAACTGTTGAAACAGCTCTTTGACGGCCGGACGGGCGAGCCGTTCGATCTGCGTGTACTGGGTGGTCCCCGTATTGATCGCCGGAGCCGACGTCGCGCCGCCGTTGCAGCTCGCGGTGCCGAGCACGACCGCGTACACCGCGGCAAAGCTGAGGAATGTCTGTCGCATGATCGTTAAGCTCCGCTGGTGGTGCTGGTGGTGGCCCAGACGTGGATGATTTGCGATCCCGCCGCCGGCGCGATGAGGGCCTTGGGCGCCTCGATCACGATCGACAGGACGTTGAACGAGTTGGCCGACAGCGCATCGACGGGCGTACCCTGCACGCAGGCCGCGAATGCGCCCGCCGGGGCCGGGAATTTGAACGAGAACGGTGCTTTGGGCGCCGAGCCCGCGGTCTGAAAGTTCCGATCCGGCAAGAACGAGAAGAACTGGAATAAGTCGAAAAAGAACGGATCGGCGCGCGGTCCTACGAAGACGCGCATCCCGTTGGCGAGCGCCGGCGCGCCGGTTGCATTGAACGCGACACTCCCCGCAGTCGGGCCTAGGACCGATACGGTACCGGCAATCGGCGCGAACGGACCGTAGACGTTGACCGTCTGCGTCGTGCCGGCACCGGAGGCTTGGACTTGGATCGCCATGTCCTCGGGGCCCGCGTTCGCGCCGTGCGCGATCTTGAACTGATAGAGGACCGCCGGATCGAGCGCCGCCTGCGATGCCGTCGCTGGCGTGAGCAGCGGATCGACGTTCATCTGGAGCACGACGTTGCTCGGGTTGTCGCCGGCCGGATAGATGAACACGTCGGTGATATCGGCGGCGGGCCGCGCGACGGTGGTGGGTGAGTCCTGATGATCTGAACCCCGCACGGGCAGCGCGTTGTAGAGGACTCCGGTCAGGACGAGCGCGAGGACGGCCAGGCCGCCTCCGAGCGCGCCGGGGCGTATCGTCATGGGGTGGGTTCTCCTGGGGTGACCGCCGTGGCGGCAGGGAGGACGAGGGCTGAGTTGCGCGTGCGCACGAAGATGTACGCGAAGACGGCGACGAGCGAAACGACGAGCACCGCGCTCACGGTGAGATCGCCCAGCGGCGAACGCCACCCGAGCACTTGGGCGAGTTGGTAGACGGCGACCGCGAGCGCGAGAACGGTGACCGACGCGATCCAGACGCGCATCAGCGCCGGAAGGCGATCGGCACGGTACGAGATCAGCCGGTGGACGAGCAATGAGTCCAGCGTGTCGGTGAAGATCATGCCGGCTGAGAACGTCGCGCCGACGACCAGGGCGCCGGCGAGCCCGGCGTCGGCGGCGAACGCGACGGCGTACGCCGCGACCTGGCTCGAGGTTTCGAAGCCGAAGCCGAACAGCAAGCCGATCGGAATCGCGAGCAGCGCGCTCGAGCCTTCACGCAGCCGGCGCGGCAGCAGGCGCGTCTTTGCGCCGGCGACGCGCATCGAACCGCTGCGCAGCGCGCGCAGATTCATCCCCGCGACCGCGAACAGGATCAGGATCGAGATCCACGTCCCGATCCGCTCGATCGTCGCACCGTGCGCGCCCAGCCGCGCGCCGAGCAGGCCGACCAAAGCGGAGATCGCGAGCACCATGATGGTGTGGCCGCCGGCGAACAACGTCCCGACGAAGCGGCTCAGCCGCGGCGTCTTGACGTAGGCGTTGCGCGTGACGTTGTCGATCGCGGCGAGGTGGTCGGGATCGGCGCCGTGGCGCATTCCGAGGACGAACACGGTGAACGCGCCGGGGCCGATCACGCGCGCACCTCCGCAGCGGCGGGATGGCGGTGCCACGCGAACGCGTACCCCACGACCGCGGCGAGCACGAGCGCGGCTACCAGCGGTACCGGAACGCCGATCCCCTGAGCCGCAAAACCCTGTCCGACCATCACGGCGCCGACCGTCGCGATGACCAGCGACGTCACCAGCGGCGCGAAGCGGGCGAGGCGATCGAACCGCGGCCGGGCGACGAGCCAGGCCGCACTGCGCACGACCGCGACGCCCAGCACCGTCAGGACGGCGGCCAAGCCCAGGCTGAACGCGACGATCAGCGCCAGCCCGTAGCCGATTTGGTGGATGCCGATCGCGGCGAGCAGCACGACCAGCGCCGCCGGGCAGGGCGCGATGTTGCCGCTCGCGGCGGCGAGCACGGCGCTCCGGAAGGTCAGCGGAGCGGTACCGGCGATCCCGTGCGCCCGAGCGTGGGCCGCCGCGTCGAGATCGTCATGCCGATGGTGCGGGTCGCCGGGCGCGTGAACGTGATCGTGGGCGTGCGGATGCGCGTCGGCATGCTCGTGGGCGTGCGCATGGCGAAACGGCAGGCGACCGCGCACCTCGCGCGCCACGGCGCGACCGCCGAGAACCGCGACGAACGCGCCCGAACCCAGCGTGATCCAGGGATAGATCTGCTCGGGCACGACCCATTGCGCGGCGAGCAGCACGACCACACCCAGTGCGAGCACGCCCGCGGTGTGAGCGATCGTCAGCGCCGAGGCCAAGATGAGCGCTTGGCGCGGGGTGGCGCGCGCGCCGACGAGCGACACGGCCAAAAGCGTTTTGCCGTGTCCAGGCTCGAGCGCGTGCAGGGCGCCCAGCGCGATCGCCAGCAGCAGCGCGGCGAACACGACCAGCGGGTCGCTCGCGCCCTTCGCGAGCACGTCGGAGAGCGCATTCGAGCGCCCGAGCGCGACGCTCGGCGACGGTCCGCCAATGGCCGAGTCCGTCTGCGCGACCGCGACGATCCGCCCGGCCGCATCGATGTCGGCAACGACGGAGGTACGGTCGCGGGGCGATCCGGTCAATGCGTTGGGATACGCGCGCAAGCTGTGTGTGGGTTCGGCGCCGTCACCGACCACGACGTCCTTCCAACCGAGTCGTCCCGGCGCGGTCGCGTCGTGGAAAACGATTCGGTGCGCACCCGGCGCGACGCGCGCGGCGTAGAGCGCGGTGAAATACAGGGTGGGCAGGCCGCCCGCGCCGGGACGGCGCCGCACCGTCGAATCGAGCGGGTTCCAACTGACGGCGCGCCCGTCGACGGTCAGGGCAAGCTGCGGTGCAATCTCGCTCGCGTGGCTGCGCGCCCAGCGCCGCAGCGCGGAATCGCTGGGCTCACCGCGCGAATCGAGGCTGCGGTCCAAGGCGAAGGCCGGAATCTCCGCCATGTCGAGCACGTACCGCAAGCGCACGCCGTCCGGGGCAACGGTGATTCGGGAGAGGTGATTGAGGGTGAAGTTGCCGAGCGGATGTGCCCCGGCCGGGGCGAGGGCCGCGGCTGCGAGGACGATCGCGATGCCGGCGATGCGGATCAGTGCTGCCATGTGCCCCTTCCCGAAGCCTCGTGATCGAGCCCTCACTGGTCCAACGGTGGCAGCCGGTCAGCGGATTGGGCCGTTCGAAAGATCGGGCCGGCCTTACGTGCGCCGCGTGTCGATGAGGATCGTTACAGGGCCGTCGTTGACGAGCTCGACCGCCATGGCCGCGCCGAAGCGCCCCGTGCCGACCGGGACGCCGGCTTCGCGCAGTTGCGAAGCGACGCGCTCGTAGAGCCGTTCCGCGCGCTCTCCGCGCGCGGCGGTCACGAAGGACGGCCGGCGGCCTTTGCTCACATCGCCGAGCAGCGTGAACTGCGACACAACCAGGACCGCGCCGCCGACGTCCGCCAGCCCGAGGTTCATGGCATCGTCCGCGTCCGCGAACACGCGCAGGCCCGCGATCTTCCGGGCGAGCAGGTCCGCGTCGTGCTCCTCGTCGTCGACGCTCACGCCGACGAGGACGAGCAGGCCGCCCTCGATCGCGGCGACGAGTTCCGCCCCGACGTGAACTGAAGCTCGGCTGACCCGCTGAACGACGGCGCGCATCTACCAGACGGTCATCGCCGACGCGAACAAGGCAGCGAGCTCCGCTTCGCCCACCGGACGCGGCGCGTTGGCCAGCAATCGCTGCTGCGCGTACGCGCCGGCGACGAGCGCCGGGACGTCGGCGTCGGCATACCCCAGCGCGCGCAAACCGTTGGGCATGCCCGTCGCGCGCATGAGTCGCGCCAGCGCGGCGGCAAGCGCGTCGCCGACCTCGTCGTCGGCCGCGCTCGCGTCGGCTCCCAGCACCATGGCGACGCGCCGGTGCTTCGCCGGGGCGGCGCTCGCGGTAAACCTTGCGACCGCCGGCGCGCTCACGATCACCGACATCCCGTGCGGGACCATCGCGTGATCGGCATCGTACCCGGGCGGCATGAAACCGCGCACCAGCCCGGCCACGGCGTACGCCATCCCGTGCGGGACGTGCACGCCCGCGTTGCCGAACCCGATCCCGGCCAGCGTCGCGGCGTACATCACGCCTTCGCGCGCCTCGTCATCCTGTGCGTCGGCCACCGCGCGCTCGAGATACTGCCCCAGCAGCCGCAGTGCTTCGACGCAGGCCAAGTCGCTGTACGGGTTCGAGCCTTGCGACAGCGGGCGCGCTGACGGCGTAACGGGACGCAGCCGCTGGGTATAGGGCCGCGCGGTGAACGACTCTAGCGCGTGCGCGAGCACGTCGAAGCCGCTCGACGCGACGACCATCGCGGGCAGCGTGCGCGTCGCGTCGGGGTCGACGATACCCAACGTCGGCCGCAAGCGGCGCGACGCGATCCCGGTCTTGACCGCGTGCGCCGCGAAGTCGAAGATCGTGATCCCCGTGCACTCACTCCCGGTCCCCGAGGTGGTCGGGCACGCGATGTGCGGCGCCAGCACCCCCGGAACCGGCGCGCCCTCGCCCAGCGGCGGGTTGACGTAGCGTTCGAAGCGCGCCGGATAGGTGGCGTAGAGATTGGCGGCTTTGGCGGTGTCGATCACCGAACCACCGCCGACCGAGACGTAGCCGTCGACGTGCGCTGCGGCGGCGAAGGCCGCCCCTTCGCGAAACGACGTGTCGGTCGGCTCGATCCGCACCGCCGCGAACTCGGCGACGTCGACGCCCGCGGCCCGGAGCGAGCGGCGCGCGCGCTCGACGAAGGCGCCCGCGGCCAGGCGCCGGTCGGTGAAGAGCGCGACGCGGCGCAGGCCCAACGCCGCGGCCTCCGCGCCCACTTCGTCGATCGCGCCGCGGCCGAACTTGACCCGGGGTGCCTCGACTTCGAGGACCGTTTCGTGCTCGTGCGGGGTCGGCTGCATCGCTGGTGGAAGTCCCGCTCGTGGCCGAGCCTATCCTCTCGACGCGTGACGTCGTCAAAGTCTACGCGGGATTCACCGCACTCGACGGCGTCTCGCTCGATGTCGCCGAGGGCACCGTCCACGCGATCATCGGACCCAACGGCGCCGGCAAGACCACCTTCTTCAACGTCCTGTCGGGCTTCGCGCCCGCGACCCACGGCAGCGTCCGTTTCGGTGGGGTCGAAATCGTCCACCTCGATCCGGCCGGGATCGCGCGGATGGGGATGGTGCGCAGCTTCCAGATCAACAGCATCTTCCCGCACTTGAGCGTGCTCGACAACGTGAAGATCGCGCTGCAGGCGCGCACGCCGCTGTCGCGGCGAATCCTCGCATCGCCCTCGGTCACGGCCGTGCTGGACGACCCGGCGCGCGCCGCATTGGACGCGGTCGGGCTGGACGACGAGCGGGCAACGGTCGCGGCGAACCTGCCCTACGGTAAGAAGCGTTCGCTCGAGCTGGCTATCGCGCTGTCGCAAGATCCGCGCGTGCTGCTGCTCGACGAGCCGACGGCGGGGATGGGCGTTGAGGACATCGACCGTACCGTCGAGTTGGTGAAGCGCATCGCCGCCGGCCGTACGATCGTCCTGGTGGAACACAATTTGCGCGTCGTCGCCGACCTGTGCGACCGCGTAACGGTGATGACGCGCGGCAAGGTACTCGTCGAAGGCACCTACGACGACGTGCGTGGCGACGCGCGCGTCGTCAGCGCGTATCTCGGCGGAGGGACGCACTGATGCTGACCCTGCGCGAGGTCCACGCCTACTACGGCGAGTCGCACATCCTGCACGGGATGACGCTGCAAGTCGAGAGCGGCGAGGTCGCCACGCTGGTCGGTCGCAATGGGGTCGGCAAGACGACCACGCTCCGCACGATCATGGGCATCGTGCGCGCGCAACGCGGCGAGGTCGAGCTCGACGGCGTCTCGCTGGTGGGACTCCCGTCGGACCGCATCGCCAAACGCGGGTTGGGCTACGTCCCCGAAGAACGCGGCATCCTCTCGACGCTCAGCGTCTACGAGAACCTTACCCTCCCGCCGGTCATCGGGCCCAGCGGTTGGAGCGTGGAGCGCATCTTCGACGAGTTTCCGATCCTCAAAGAGCGTGCCAAGGCTGCCGGTACGACGCTGTCAGGCGGCGAGCAGCAGATGCTCGCGATCGCGCGGGTGCTACGCTCCGGTGCGCGCACGGTGTTGCTCGACGAGCCCACCGAAGGACTCGCGCCGGTGATCGTCGAGCGCATCGGCGAGCTGATCCGGGCGATGAAGGCCGACGGCATCACGGTGCTCCTAGTCGAGCAGAACGTCCGCTTCGCCACCGGCGTCGCCGACCGTCATTTCGTCATCGTGCACGGACAGGTGGCGCAGACCCTGGCGAACGCCGAAGTGATCGCGCGCGAAAAAGAGCTCCTCGACCTGCTGGGCGTCTGAGCGCCATGAAGATTGCAGTCACCGGTGCGGCCGGCACCATCGGAAAGCCCCTGTGCGCCGATCTCGCACGCGATCACGAGGTGGTGCGAATCGACCTCCACGAGGCCGACGTCGTTGCGGACGTGCGCGACGTCGACGCGCTCGCCCGCGCCTTCGCCGGCTGCGAGACCGTGGTCCACCTGGCCGGCGTCGTCTCGGTCGAGGCGTCGTGGGAAGACGTCGCCGGACCGAACATCGCCGGGACGTACGCGGCGTTCGAGGCCGCCCATCGCGCCGGCGTCAAGCGTACGATCTTCGCCAGCTCGAACCACGCCGTCGGGATGCACGAGGTCGAGAACCTGCCCGGCATCTACGAGCCAGGCTTCGGCCTGGTCGTGCGCACCGACGAGCCGTTCCGGCCCGACTCGCTCTACGGGGTGTGGAAGGCGTTCGGCGAGACGCTGGGACGCTACTACAGCGACAAGCACGGGATGCAAGTCACCTGCGTGCGGATCGGCGCGATCACGCGCGCGGATTCGCCGACCCACCCGAGCGTGGCGCAGAGCTCCGAGTGGCTCCCGCTGACCGAGGAGCAGAAGTTCGCACGCTACGCCGCGATCTGGATGTCGCAGCGCGACTTCGCGCGCCTGGTGCGCGCCGTCATCGCACGCGACGTCCCGTATGCCGTGGTGTACGGCGTCGGCGACAACGCGACCCGGTTTTGGGACCTCGAACCTGGTCGCGCGATCTTCGGCTTCTGGCCCATCGACGGCACGCGCTGACTAGTCCTGCTCGCTCGCGGGTCCGGTCAGGTGACGGAGATAGCGCTCGGGCGCGTTGAGGAAATCGCGGGTCACGCGCACGTGTTCGAGCTCCTCGTAGGGCGTCTCGACGATCGTGTCAGTGTCGAAGACGCGGATCGATGCGCCGGGAAAGGCGACGAGGATCGGGGAGTGGGTGGCGATGACGAATTGCGAGCCGGCGGCGACGCTGTCTTGCAAGAGCGCCAGCAACGCCAGCACGCGTGTCGGCGACAACGGCGTTTCGGGCTCGTCGAGCAGGTAGAGTCCCCGCGGCTGTACGTCGGCCCGGACGATGCCCAGAAAGGTCTCGCCGTGGGAGCGCGCATGCGGGTCGGCGCCGTATTTGTACGCCAGCATCCCTGCCGTGCTCCGCACATAGCCCGCACCCAGTTGGCGCCTCGACTCGCTCGCTTTGGGGTCGGCGAGCATCGCATCGGCTTCGGCGTTGATCTCCTTCATCTCGCGCTCGATGCGCTTGGTGAACCCGAACGAGTCCTCGGCCCGGAAGAACACCACCGCGCGCGGACGGCCGCGCTCGACCGTCTCGAACGCGTCGGCCAGCCGGCGCGGCCCCGATAGTGTCGCGTCGACGTCGACCTCCTCCGCGCCCGCGGCGCTCGCTTCGACGGCGACCGCCAGCGCTTCGAGCAGGGTCGACTTCCCGCAGCCGTTCTCGCCCATCAGGAACGTCACCGGCGCGGTGAAACGCATCTCGCGCAGCGCGCGCAGCGCCGGAACCGTCCACGGAAATGCGTCGTCGATCTCAGCGCCGCGCCGCCGGCGAAACGCCTCGATAAACACCGCCGCGGGGTTAGGTCTTGGCCCGCTTCGTGCGGTCGGCGAGCAGCTCGCCGATGATGCCGCGCCGGAACAGCAGCACGCACAACGCGAAGATCGTGCCCATCACGATGTTGGTCTTGTCGCCGATCGCGGTCTTGGAGACGAAGAAGTCCAGCGACTCGAAGATGCCGGCGCCGGCGATCGGACCGAAGACCGTCCCGATCCCGCCCAGGATCGACATCATCACGACCTTACCGCTGGTGTGCCAATCGACCCCGTCGAGCCCCGAGAGCCGGTTGCCGACCGCGAATAGCACGCCCGCGACGCCCGCCAACGTTCCCGACATCACAAAGGCGATGAGCTTGTAGCGATCGACCCGAAAGCCCAGCGCGATCGCGCGCTGCTCGTTCTCGCGCATCGCGCCGAGCACCGCGCCGAAGGGTGAGCGCACGACCCGCACGACGAGGTACGTCCCCAACGCCGCGACGGCGAGCACCGCGTAGTAGAAGGCGATATCGTTCTCCAGCGCGATCCCGAACAGCGTCCCCCGACTGCTGAGCTGCACCCCGTTCTCGCCGCCGGTCCAACCGCCGAGTTGGTAGGCGAAGAAGTACTGCAGCTGAGCCAGCGCGAGCGTGATCATCGCGAAGTAGATCCCCTGGCGGCGGATCGCGATCGCACCGACGATCAGCGCGAGCACCGCGGCGTAGGCGATCGCCAGGATGACCGCCAGCGGAAAGGGGACATTCGCCTTCGCAATGAGGATCGTCGCGACGTACCCCGCGCCGCCCCAGAACATCGCATGGCCGAACGACAGCAACCCGGTAAACCCAAGCAACAGATCGAAGGCCACCGCGAATAGCCCGTAGGCAATGATGTCGATCGCCAGCACCGGGTAGACCAGCTTCGGCAGCGCCAGAGCGATCAGCAGGAGCACGGCGGCGACGATCGCGCCGCGGCGCGTCCCGAATAGCGCGGCGGTCATTTCGCCGAAGCCGGCGCGCCGAACAAGCCGCTCGGCCGGATCAGCAGCACGATGATCATCAGCATGAAGATCAGCGTGTCGTTGAACGCCGGGAAGATGACCGCTCCCAGCGTCTGCAGCAGGCCCAGGGCGAAGCCGGTGATCACGGAGCCGCCGATCGAGCCGAGCCCTCCGATCACCACAATCGCGAAGGTGTTGATGATGATCTTGTCGCCCATCGTCGGCTCGACGTTCTGAATCGGCGCAGCCAGCACACCGCCGAGCGCAGCGAGTGCGACGCCCGCCGCGAAGGTAAGGGAGACGAGCAGCTGCGTGTCGATCCCGAGGGCGCGCACCAGCACCGGCGCCTCGGTCGCCGCGCGGATGCGCGCACCGAGCGGCGTGCGTTCGAGGATCAACCACACGACCAAACACACGACCATCGCGAACCCGATCGCGAACAAGCGGTAAGCCGGAAAGAGCGCGAAGCCGATGTTCACCGCGAAATCGAGCCCCGCCGGCGTTTCGTAGGGCGAACCTACCGACCCCGCGACGAGCCGCATCGAGTCCTCGATGATCAGCACCAGCGCGAAGGTGAACAGCAGGCCATAGAGCGGATCGAGCCGGTAGAGCCGCCGCAAAAAGAGGACCTCGATCGCCAACCCGAACGCCGCGACGATCAGCGGCGCTACGATGATCGCCGCATAGAATGGCATGTGAACCAGCTGGAAGCCGTAATATGCGACGAAGGCGCCCAGCATGAACATCGCGCCGTGCGCGAAGTTCACGATGCGCAGCATCCCGAAGATGACGCTCAGGCCCAGCGCCAACAGGGCGAAGTACGCCCCGTTGACGAGGCCGTTGAAGGTCTGGGTGAGGAGGTAGTCTGGGCTCAGACTACCAGTCCTTCTTGCATGTCGATGCCGACTCCGGACGGAAGGCGCGGCCCGGCGGGATCACCTGCACGACCTTGAACCATGCGTGCGGCTCCTTCACCTGTTCTTTGGGCAGCACGTCGACGACGTACATCTCGTGGATCACGCGGTGGTCGCGTCCGCGCCACTCGCCGCCCTTGGCATAGAAGTCGTTGAACTGCCGGTTGTCGAGGTACTGCTGGATCTTGTCGGCATCGGTGGTCCCGACCGCCTTCACCGCGTCGAGCCACTGCGTGGCGGCCGAGTAGTCGGCGGCCTGAATGTCGCTCGGCCGCAGGCCGTGCATCCGCTTCGCGTACTTGTCCGCCCACTTGCGCGACTCGGAATTGTAGTTCCAGTACCACGACGTGGTGATGCGCGAGCCCGCATAAACGTCGGGGAGCGCGTCGACGTCGGTTAGGAACAGCAGCCCGACCGCGATCTTCATCACCTTGTCGACGCCGAACTGCTTCGCTTGCTTCATCGAGTTCGTCGTGTCGAGGCCGGCGTTGAACAGCCCGAGCACCTGCGCGCCTGAGTTCTTCGCCGAGAGCAGATACGACGAGAAGTCGGTTGTCGAGCCGAACGGGTAGAGGTCGGCCTTCTGCATCTTGCCGCCCTTGCGCTCGATCGCGGCGGTGAAGTCGGCAAGCATCGCCGTTCCGAACGCGTAGTTCGGGACGATCGCGTACCAGGTCTTGCCGTTGGACTGCGCGGCGACGTTGGCGCCGGTCGACGCGGCGAGCGCGTACGTGTCGTACGCATAGTGGTAGGTGTAGCGGTTGCAGTTCGCGCCGGTCAGCGCGGACGAGGCGCCGCCGGTGACGATGGCGAGCTTCTTCTTCTCCTTGGCGACCGCGGCGACGGCCAGCGCGACCGCCGAGTTGGTCATGTCGAGCGCCAGATCGGCGCCGCCGTCATAGGCCTCACGCGCTTTGATCGCGGCGTCGGGGCCGTTGTTGCGGTGATCGATCGTGAGCACCTCGATCGGCCTGCCCAGTACCTTGCCGCCGAAGTCCTCGACGGCCATCTTGGTCGCCTCGATCGCACCCGGACCCGCCAGTGCGGCATAGACGCCGGACATGTCGGTGATGACCGCGATCTTGATCGGGCCGCTGTCGGCGCCTCGCGCCGGCGGCGCGGGGAACGACGAGGCGAGAAGCGCGAGAGCGAGCACAGCCGGCAGAGAACGTGAAAAACGCATCGGACCTACCTTGGGGGCGGGTGTCGAGAATGGGCCGGACGTTACCCATCGCGGTCGGCGTTCCTCCGGTCGACCGGGCGAAACCCGGCTTCCGGGGAAGAGACTTGACGATGTCGCGACCGATCGAAGACTATGCGCTCATCGGCGATACGCGCACCGCCGCCTTGGTGTGCCGCACGGGCTCGATCGACTGGCTCTGCCTGCCGCACTTCGATTCGGGCGCGTGCTTCGCGGCGTTGGTCGGCGACGACGAAAACGGCACCTGGAGCCTGGCCCCGCAAGGGCACGCGGTCGCGATCAAACGCGTGTACCGCGAGGACAGCATGGTCCTCGAAACCACGTATGACCTCGAAGGCGGTGGCCGCGTCCAGGTGGTGGACGCGATGCTCGTCGGCAGCGAAGTCCCGCGCGTCCTGCGGCTGGTGACGGGTCTCGCCGGGCGGGTGGCGATGCGGTCGTCGATCCGCATTCGCTTCGACTACGGTCGCGTCGTGCCGTGGATTCACCGCGCTTCGGGAACCGTGATGGCCGTCGCCGGCCCCGACGCCGTCGCCCTGTACGCCGACGTCCCGCTGCGCGGCCAAGACCTCTCGACGGTGGCCGAGTTCTGGGTCGGGCCGGGTGACCGGGTCGGCTTCGAGATGGCCTACTTCCCCTCGTACGAGGAGCAACCCGGACCCTCGGACGTCGTCACGGCGCTGCGCCGCACCGATGTCTTCTGGCGCGAGTGGGCGCGCACGTGCCGCTACGACGGGCCCTGGCGGGAGATCGTGATGCGTTCGCTGCTCACGCTCAAGGCGCTCACCGACGCGCGCACCGGCGCGGTCCTGGCCGCCCCGACGACCTCGCTGCCCGAACAGCTCGGCGGCGTGCGCAATTGGGACTACCGCTACTGCTGGCTGCGCGACGCCACGTTCGTCCTGGTCGCGCTGCTCAATGCCGGTTATGAGGAGGAGGCGTTCGCGTGGCGGGCCTGGCTGTTGCGTGCGGTCGCCGGGAACCCCAACCAGATCCAGATCCTCTACGGGTTGCGCGGCGAGCGGCGGCTGCCGGAGTTCGAGGCGCCCTGGCTGCGCGGGTACGCCGACTCACGACCGGTGCGCATCGGCAACGCCGCGGCCGAACAGCTGCAGCTCGACGTGTACGGCGAGGTCGCCGACGTGATGTACCAGGCGCATCGCGCGGGGCTGCCGCCCGACACCGACGAGTGGTCGCTCACCAAAGCGGTGGTCGAGGCGGTCGAGAAACAGTGGTCCGAGCCGGATCGCGGCCTGTGGGAGGTCCGCGGACCGGCCCGCCCGTTCGTGCACTCCAAGGTGTTGGCGTGGGTTGCGCTCGATCGTGCCATCTGCGCGATCGAGAAGTTCGGGCTGGACGGCCCGATCGACCGTTGGCGCGCGTTGCGCGACCAAATCCACGCCGAAGTCTGCGCGAAAGGCTACGATCCCAAGCGCGAGACGTTCACCCAGTCATACGGTTCGGCGGAGATCGACGCCGCGGCGCTGTTGATCCCGCTGGTCGGCTTCTTGCCCCCGTCGGACCCGCGCGTCGCCGGCACGGTTAAGGCGGTCGAGCGCGAGTTGCTCGTCGACGGTTTCGTGCAGCGCTACACCCAGCCGTCGTCCGACACCGACGGCCTGCCGCCGGGTGAAGGCGCGTTCTACGCCTGCGGCTTCTGGCTCGCGGACAACTACGTGTTGCAGAAACGCCGTAAGGACGCCCGCGCGCTGTTCGAGCGGCTGATCGGAACCGCAAACGACGTCGGCCTGCTCTCCGAGGAGTACGACGTCGTAGGCCGCCGCCTCGTCGGCAACTTTCCTCAAGCCTTCTCGCACGTCGGCCTGGTGAACACGGCCTACAATCTCGCCGCCGACTCCAAGCCCGCCGAACAACGGCGCGGAAAGCAACCGGTTACGACGCCGCCCGCGTAGGCCTGTTAGAGGTGCGTCGCGACGAACTGCAACATCGCGAGAGCGCTCGCGCGCCAGAAGCCGTCGTCGTGGCAGCCAGGCTCGACCAGCACGTCGGCCGATGGGCACGCCCGCGCGAACGAGCGTACGCCCGCGGCGAACGGATCGTTCGTGCCGCAGCGAATCCGCACCGCGCGCCCGCGCAGCACTGCAGCATGCGTGATGACATCGTAGCGCGCGAAGTCTTCCGGTCCGTCGAAGGCGTCACCCACGCTTCCACGCTCGTCACGATAGGACGGAAAGATCGCCGGTCCCGCGACGGCGACCGCGCGATAGCGATCGGGTTCGCGCTCCGCGGCGAGCAGCGCCCCGTATCCGCCCATCGACATTCCCATCAGCGCTTCGCGCCGCGGACGCGAACCGGTCATCCGGGCCACGACGTCCGGCAATTCGTCGGTCACGAGGGCTAAGCGGTTTTCGCCCGACGCGCGCGGGTGGAAGTATGAGTCGCCGGCGTCGATGGTGACCATAACCGAGCGCCTGAGGACCGGGCTGCTGCGAATCGCAGCCGACAACGGGGCGCCGAAGTTGAGCGCCGCAAAGACCGAGCGCGCCGTTGCAGCGCGGCCCGGCAGCACGTAGATCGCACGATCGATCGTGCGCCGGTCGACGTCATCGGCGACCGCGACCACGTACGCGACGGGTTGGCGCACGTAACGCGAGCGCAGCGTTCCCGCGATCGTGACGATCCCGGTCGGCGGGGAGTATGGCACGTCGGTACACCCCTTCGCCAGCACGCGAACGCGATCGCGCACGACGTCGCATCCCGCCAACGGCACGGCTGCCAACCCTAGTAGCAGCGCTTGGCGCGTCACGCCGCTAGCGAGTACTCCCGCGCGCGTGCCAGGATGGCGTCGGCGTGGTCGGGGGCGTTGCTGCGCAACCACAAGATGATCGCCTCGGCGCGCGGCAGCGTCGCCCACGCCGGCCAGTAGTGTGACGTCATGAGGCCATGCAGCACGGCGGCATTGGTGCCCAGCACGTCACCGATCGCGCGATCGAGCGCGCCTTCAAGCGAGGCGCGCGACGCGACGACGTTGGTGTGCGTGCACATCACGGCGTCGAGCTCGGCAGCGTGGAAATCTTCGCTCAAGACGTCGATCGGATAAGCGCAGAACAGCTCGAAATCACGCTCGCTCAGGAGCGCGTTCCACAGCCCCTCGAGCCGAATCGCCGCGCTGAACTGACCCGCCTCCCACAACACGCCGACCATCTCACCGTACGCGCGCAGCCCGGGGCGAGCAGCTTGCATCTCTCGCACCTTGGCCGCGACGATTTGGTCGAACCGCGCCGCGTCAGGCAAGCCGTCGACCATGAATTGCGCCAGCGTTTCGTGCGCGTCGAGGAGCGTGAGCCGCCCATCGGCGAGCACGGTGGCAGAATCGACGCCCGCCCACTCGAGCTGCTCGACGATTGCGCCCGCGTGCTCGGGCACCGCGATGACGACGCCGGCGTGACCGCGTGCCAGCCCCTCGGCGAGATAGCCGCTCACGCTGCGCGCGAGCGACCGCAGGTCGCCGTCGTAAAACTGGACGAGGTGCCGGTGCGGCTTCGGCTCGCTGATCTCCGAGCCTGGGGAAACCATCATGCTCTTCTTCTTATCGGGGGTTTGGTCGCCGGGCTTGCGGGCGTACTCCTGCGGAACGGCCAGGGCGGATTGTATCACGTCATTCCCAACGAGGCCGCCCGAATCACGGGTGCCATCCCAGCGGTCGGTCGCTAGAGAACCACGTCGCGGCTGAGGCTCGACGCCGTGCGGTAGCGGGTGCGCCCGCTCAGCACGGCCCGGGCGTGGCTGCCGCCGCCGCGCCGGCGTTCGACCGAGAGCTCCTCGGCGAAGGCGGTGACCAGGAACAAGCCCCGACCGCGCTCGGACATGACGTCGATCGGCAGGCGCGGCCGGAACTCGAAGCCGCTGCCTTCATCGAGAACGTGTAGCACCGGCGATTGACCCGACACGTCGAGCATCACCTCGATCGGCCCCGGGGCATACCGGACGACGTTGCCCACCAATTCGCCGAAGACTAGCTCGGCGTTGAGGGCTTCCTCGGCGTTGAGTCCCACGGCGCGCAGCCGGGCTACGAGGTCGGCCCGAGCCCGCGAAGCCGCGCGCGGATCCGCGGCGTCGAACATCCAGGCCGTTGCGCCACGCGGACCTTCGAGCGAGCGCAGCGGGTGGTGAAACGACACGGCGAGGATCGCGACGTCGTCGGGTGCCGGCCGCCCGTGTGCGACGGTGTCGTAGATCTGATGCGCAACGTCCCCCGTCGCAGCTCCGAACGCAGCGCGCACGCGCGCTTCGCCGCTCACCGCGTCGCGGTCGAACTCGGTCAAGCCGTCGGTGTAGCACAACAGCACCGAACCCGGCGCAATGTCGATCGCGTATCCGCCGTCTTCGGCGCGGCCCCGCAAGCCCAGCGGCAGGTCGCCTTCGTTCAAACTGCTCACCGTCCCGTCCGGTGCGCGCAGCATCGGCGGCGGGTGACCGGCCGAAGCGAAGGTGAACTCGAAGCACACCGGATCGAGCACGCCGACAAACGCGGTTACGAACGGGGCTTGACCCATCGCCCGAACGATGCGGTCGACGGCATTGAGCACCGACACCGGTTCGGGATTGATCAGCGCCGCGGTGCGAATGCTCTGGCGCACGCTGGCCATGGCGACGGCCGCCTCGAGTCCTTTGCCGGCGACGTCGCCGATCGATAGCACGATTCGTCCGTCGGGCAAGCGGAAGGCGTCGTACCAGTCGCCGCCGACGGTCGCCTCGAGCATCGCCGCCTGATACATCGCATTGAACGTCAGGCCGGGAACGTCGGGCAGGACCGGAACGAGCGCGGCCTGCTGGAATGTCGTCGCGACCCTGCGCTCGCGTTCGTACGCCGTGGCGTTGCCGATCGCGGGCGTAATGCGCCGCCCCAGCTCCTCGAAGAACGGGATGTCGTCGGATGAAAAGGAGCGGCCGCTGCCGCGCATCACCGCGTTGAGGGTCCCCACGACCCTTCCGGCCGAGAACAGCGGCACGATGAGCGCCGAATCCGAACCGATGGCGGCGAACGTCTCCCGAAACGGTGCGTCGATCGAGCTCTCGCCCTCGGCGAGCGACGTCGCCGTGTAGACGGTCGGCTTCCCCGTTCGCAAGACGGCGCCCGTCCCGGAATGCGCCGCGCGATTCGCATACACGCGACCGCGCAGTGCATCGAGCCGGCCGCGCATCACCGCATCGCGGTGGTATGCCGCCGCGAGGCGCACGTCACCCTGATCGTCGAGCAGATTCACCAGGGCCCAATCCGCAAACTCAGGGACGATGCTGCGGCTGACCACCCGCAAGGTCTGCTCGAGCGACAAGGCGCCCGAAAGCTCGGCGCCGAGGCGCGCGAAAAAGCGTTCGCGCACCCGTGGTCCGTGGTCGGCGTCGCTTTGGGCCAGCGTTCGCACCGCCTGAACGTCAACGCCCGTCCCGGTCCATCCGGTGAGCGCGCCCGCAGCATCGGAGCGGGGCACGACGCGCACCAGAAACCAGCGTCCCGTGGGATCGTCCTGGGCCGCGCAGCGGATCCGCACTTCCATCTCGAACGGCTCGCGCGCCTCGACGCAGCGCGCGAACGCTTCGGCCGCACTAGGCAGATCGGCCGGATGCACGCTCCGCAACCAGCCCTCTCGCAACGAAGCGTCCGGGCCTGAGGCGTGCTCGTGCCAAGCCCGGTTCGCCCAGTCGATCGTTCCGTCGGACGCTTGCATCCAAACCAAGATCGGCAGATCGTCGGCGAGACGCCTGAAATCGTCCGGGTTCGGGTTGCTCATTGCGGCGAGTGGCGCATCCTTGGCAGTGAAAGTGCCCGGCAGACGGGCGCCCGGATCGTTCGTTCCCAGGACTGGGCCCGGCGACCCACCAGCGGCGATTGCACGGCGCGCGGTCCGGCGCATCGTCAGTGCGCCACCGCCGGCGCATGCGAGGCTTGGTACTCTTGGAGCGAGCGCGGCGGCCCGGCCTCGGACTCCAGCGCGGTGACCAGGGCGTGCGCGGTGTCGAGCGAGGTGAGTGATGCGATCGAGGCTTCGACCGCAGCACGCCGGATGCGGTAGTTGTCGGTCTGACCTTTACTGCTCTTGAAGTCGTTGATGACGAGGTCGACCGAGCGTTGCGTGATCAGGTCGAGCACGTCGGGGCCACCCGCGCCGATCTTATTGACCCGCTCAGCGGCGATCCCGTGCGCGACGAGCACGTCGTGCGTTCCCGGCGTGGCGACGAGCGTGTGACCGAGTGCGACCAGCCGGCGCATGAGTTCCACCGCGTCGTTCTTCTCCTCGTCGCTCACGGAGACCAGCACGCGCCCGCCGCCGCTGGGCAGCCGAATGCCGGCCCCGAGAAATCCCTTGCGCAGCGCACCGGCATAGGTGGCGTCGATCCCGAGCACTTCACCGGTCGATTTCATCTCGGGGCCTAGGATCGTCTCGACGCCGCGCATCTTGGCGAATGAGAACACCGGGACTTTGACGACCACGTAGTCGGGTTTGGGCCGCTGACCCGTACCCCAGGGGAGGTCGCGCAACTTCTCGCCCAACGCGATCCGCGTCGCGGCCGCCACGAGATTGATGCCGGTCGCCTTGGAGATGATCGGCACGGTGCGGCTGGCACGCGGATTTGCTTCGATGATGAGCAGGTCGTCGGTACCTTCGGGGATGACGAATTGGATGTTGATCAAGCCGCGTATTCCGAGCTCGCGCGCGATCGCGTCGGTGACCTCGACGATCCGGCGCTCCATGTCGTCGGAGATCGTCTGGGTCGGATAGACGCTGATCGAGTCGCCCGAATGGATGCCGGCGCGCTCGACGTGCTCGAAGATCCCGGGGATGAGGATGTCGTCTCCGTCGAACACCGCGTCGACCTCGACCTCGCGGCCGCGCATGTACTTGTCGATGAGCAGCGGCGCCCCGGGCGTGATCGGCGGCGCGCTCTCGACGTACGAGGCGAGCTGGCCTTCGTTGTAGACGACCTCCATCCCGCGCCCGCCCAGCACGTACGACGGCCGCACCAGCACCGGGAAGCCGATCTCGCGCGCGATCGCGCGCGCTTCGCGGAACGTGTTCGCGGCCCGACCGCGCGGCCGCGCGACGCCCAGCTTCTCGAGCGCGGCGTCGAACTTCTCACGGTCTTCCGCCATGTCGAGCGAGCGGCGGTCGCTGCCCACGATCGTGATGCCGCGCTTGGCCAGTTCGTCGGCGAGATTGATCGCCGTCTGTCCGCCGAACGCCAGCATCACGCCCCGTGCGTTGGTCGCGCGCGCGGTCGCCTCGACCTCATCGGCCCCGGGCGGCTCGAATACGAGCACGTCGCTGACGTCGAAGTCGGTCGACACCGTCTCGGGATTGTTGTTGATCACGACCGCGGCGCAGCCGGCAGCGTGCAGCGCCCACGCCGCGTGCACGCAGCTATAATCGAACTCGATCCCCTGACCGATGCGGATCGGGCCGCTGCCGACGACGACGACCGCCTCGCGCGCCGGCGGGCGCATCTCGTCGGCCTCGCCGCGCGAGAGATAGTAGTAGGGCGAGGTTGCTGGAAACTCGGCCGCCGCCGTATCGACCATGCGGAACTGGCCGCGACCCATGGTCGGACCGACCGCGCCGGCCAGCGACTCGATGCCGCGCTGCGAATAGCCGGCCTCGACGGCCGCCTGCAAGTCACCGAAGGGCGCACACCGGAAACCGGCGTCGTCGGTGTACACGCCGCGGAGCCGTACTTCCAGGTCGACGAGAGCTTTGAACTCCCAGAGCCAGAACCGGTCGATCATCGAGAGCGCGCGGATCTCGTCGACGCTCCGTCCGCGCCGCAGCATCTCGCACACCGCGAACAGCCGGTCGTGCGTCGGCTCGGTCGTGGCGTGTTCCAGCTCGTCATCGCTCCACTCGGCGTACGTTCCGCCGGTGAGTGTCTCGTACTTGAGATCGAGCCCGCGCACCGCTTTCATCAGCGCGGCGGCGAAGGTGCGCCCGATTCCCATTGCCTCGCCGGTCGACTTCATCTGGGTGCCGAGGCGGAAGTCGGCGAGCGGGAACTTGTCGAACGGCCAGCGTGGGAACTTCACCACGCAGTAGTCGAGCGTCGGCTCGTAGGCGGCCTTCGTGCGGCCGCCGGTGACCGGATTCGGAATCTGGTCGAGCGTCTGGCCGAGCGCGATCTTGGTCGAGATCTTGGCGATGGGATAGCCGGTCGCTTTCGACGCCAGCGCCGAACTGCGCGAAACACGCGGATTCACTTCGATGATCTGGTACTCCGACCGGTCGGGGTGCAGCGCGAACTGGATGTTGCAGCCGCCCTGGACGTTGAGCGCGCGAATCACGTTGATGCTCGACGTGCGCAGCATCTGGTAGTCGAGATCGGAGAGCGTCTGCGAGGGTGCGACGACGATCGAGTCGCCGGTGTGCACGCCGACCGGATCGATGTTCTCCATATTGCAGACGATGATGCAGTTGCCGGCGCGGTCGCGCAGGACTTCGTACTCGATCTCTTTCCAGCCGAGCAGCGAGGTTTCGACCAGCGCCTGGTGGATCCGCGAGGCGTCGAGGCCGGTCTGCAGCGTAGCGCGCAGTTCCGCCTCGTCGCGCACGACGCCGCCGCCGGTGCCGCCGAGCGTGTACGCCGGCCGCACGACCAGCGGGTAACCGACTTCGGCCGCGAACGCGACGCCGGCCTCGACGTCGGTGACGATCTGCGATTGCGGCACCGGTTCGCCGATCTCGATCATCTTGGCCTTGAAGCGCTCGCGGTCTTCGGCGAGCTTGATGGTGTCGAGCGGCGTACCGAGAAGCTCGACCCCGTAGCGCTCGATCACACCGGCCTCGGCGAGTTCGACCGCGAGGTTGAGCCCGGTTTGGCCGCCCAGCGTCGGCAGCAGCGCGTCGGGGCGCTCGCGCTCGATGATGCTCTCGACCGACGCGACGGTCAGCGGTTCGAGATAGACCGCGTCGGCGATCTCCGGATCGGTCATGATCGTCGCCGGATTCGAGTTGACCAGGACGACCCGGTGGCCTTCCTCGTGCAACGCACGGCACGCCTGGACGCCGGCGTAGTCGAACTCGGCGGCCTGGCCGATGACGATCGGGCCAGACCCGATCACCATGACGGTACGCCGCTGCATCCCGCCCAAGGATACGGCCGGACCCGGGCAGGTCCTTCACGGCGCCACGGGACCGTGCGCACACGTCGGCGTACACCAGCGCCGATGCGCGCGGTGATCACTGCGGGTGGCCTGGTCGAAGGGACCTTCGCGGCGACGATCGGGACGCGCGTCAAGGCGCTTGCTCCGTTCGGCTCGACGACGCTGCTCGACGTCGTGCTCGACGCTTGCGCCGGCGCCGGGATCGACGGCGTCGTCGTCATCGGCGGCGTCGAGGCTCGCGCGCACCTGGCAGGCCGCGACGTACGCATCGTCGACGCCGCGCTCGACGGCGCCACCAACGTGCTGCGCGCGCTCGACGCGTGGCCCAACGAGCGCTTCGTGTACCTTAGCTCCGACCTGCCGTTCGCGAATGCCGGCGGGCTGCGCGATCTGCTCGCACGCAGCGACGGGTTCGCACTGACGATGGCCTTGGCGGACGTCGACGTGTACGCCGCGCGCTTCCCGGGCGCACCCGATCACAGCGTCGCGCTGGGCGGCGAGCGGGTCGCCAACGGAAATGCGTTCGTGCTCGACCCGTCGGCGGTTGAACCCGCGCGCTCGCTGGCGACGAAGCTGTTCGAGGCGCGCAAGAGCTTGGTGCGGCTGGCGCTGCTGCTGGGGCCGGCGCTGTGCTGGAGGTTCGCCACCAAGCAGTTGACGATCGCCCAGCTCGAGGCGTACGGGCGGCGCCGGCTGGGGGTCGCGGTCGGCGCGTTGCGTGGTTGCGATCCCGGACTGTGCTACGACGTCGACACGCTCGAGGACTATCGGTACGCATGCACGCTTTCCGGCTAGGGACGTTCTGGTTCGGAATCCAGGTCGTGTGGACGGCGATGCTCGGCGTCGTGTTTCAGGAGCGCGCCTCGGCGCTCGCTCCCGACGCGGTGACCACCTACACCGTGCTCGCTGCCGTCGGCGCGCTGCTGGGCGCCGCCGTGCAGGTTGCGGTCGGCATCGCCTCCGACCGCCGCCGGGCGCGCGTCGGCCATCGTCGGCTCTTCTACGCCGTGGGTGTTGCGCTTGCGGTTCCGGCGGTCGTCGTGTTGCCGGCGGTGCCGTCGCTAGCGGCATACTGGGCGGCGGCGCTGCTGCTGCAGATCGGGATGAACGTGGGCGGCGGGCCGTATCAGGGGATCGTCGCCGACTACGTCGAGCCCGAGCGCATCGGTCGCGCCTCGTCGTGGATGAGCGTGCTGCAGTTCAGCGGCAGCGTGGTCGGAATACTGCTGACAACCCAACTGCACGGCGTGGCGCTGGGGGCCGCGCTTGCGGCGTGCCTGGTCGCGAGCTGGTTGGCGATGGACTCCTACGTCGCGCGACTGCCCGCGTGCCGCGATGCCGTCGTACCATTGCGCCTCAACGCCAACATCTGGACGGTGCTGATCTCGCGCGCGCTGATCAACGTCGGCTTCTACACCCTTTTCGGATACCTGTTCTTCTTCGTCCACGAGTCGCTAGGTGTCCCCGACGCGCGCGTTACGACCGGGATCCTCATCCTGGCATTCACCGTCTCGGGCGTGCTCGGCGCGGCCCTCTCCGGTCGCGCGGCGGATCGCATCGACAAGCGCATCGTCGTCAGCCTGGCCTGTGCCGCGATCGCCGTTGCGGTCGGCGCCTTCGCCGCGGCGCCGACGGTAAGCGTCGCGCTCGCCTGCGCCGTCGGCGCCGGCGCGGCCTGGGGCGCATTCCTGACCGCCGACTGGGCGATCGCCTACGCGGTCCTGCCGCGCGCGGCGATGGCCGCAGCGATGGGCGTGTGGAACCTGGCCGCGGCCCTCCCGCAGGTCGCCGCACCGGCGATCACCGGGCCGTTGGTGAAGTTCATCGACGCACGCAACTATGGGCTCGGACCGCGCATCGCGCTCGTCTGCGTCATCATCGAGTTCGTCCTCGGCACCGCCTGGCTCTGGCGCTTGCGGCTTTCCGCTACGATCGCAGCACCTCGGAGAGATTGAAACTCGCGTTGCCTTCGGAAACGCGCTCAGCCGAGTACCGTTTCGCGCAAGATGATGCGGCTGTGCGTCTCCGAGGCGCCGCGGGCGCGCAGCGTTTCGATCAGCGCGACCAGGGCCGGCTCGTCGGCGACCGCGACGCGTAGGGTGTAGTCGAAGTTGCCCGTTGTCAACGATGCCGATACGACGCCCGGCATGGCACGTAGCGCAGCCTCGAATGCGTCGGCTGCGGTCCCGCTCGCCAGACGCAGGTCGACGAACGCCGCCAGGCGTGCGCCGCTCGCGGCCGGGTCGATGTCGGCCCGGAAGCGCCGAATCGTCCCCGAGCTCACCAGCCGCCGTACCCGCTCCGCGACGGCGTTCGCGCTCAGGCCGACAGCCTCGCCCAGGTCGCGAAAGCTGACCCGGGCATCGTCGCGCAGCTGCCGGAGAATAGCGCGGTCCAAGGCGTCCATTCCGGAGAGAAACGCGGCAAATCGGGTCTTATCCTTTTAATTTCCGTGTGAAGAGCGGCGCAAACGGCGCTATACTTCGCCTATGAGAAGCCGCCCGACCGCTCTTGCCTTCGCTCTCGCTGTGCTGGCGACCGGCAACCCCGTCCTCGCCGCCGACGATCCGGCGCGCGGCATCGTCGCGGGCGCCGCGGCGCGGCTCGAAGCCTATTACGTCTATCCCTCGCGGGCACGCCAAGCCGCGGAGCTGCTGCGGAGCAACGCATCGGGCGGCGCGTACGACGGCCTGCGGGAAAATGCGCTGGCAAAGCGCGTCACCGACGATCTCGCACCCGTCCTGCACGACAAGCACGTGCGCCTGTCCTATTCCGTCGACGTC
Organism: Vulcanimicrobiota bacterium; assembly: GCA_003140215.1. Taxonomy (GTDB): domain Bacteria; phylum Vulcanimicrobiota; class Vulcanimicrobiia; order Vulcanimicrobiales; family Vulcanimicrobiaceae; genus Vulcanimicrobium; species Vulcanimicrobium beijerinckii. The sequence continues at coordinate 2,202,762 of PLJL01000004.1, forward strand.
AACCCGCCGGCAAAAGCGTCGGGCAGCGGCCCGAGCGCCGAGGAAACCGCGGCGTTCGCGCGCTTCATGCGCCAGGCCGGCTACGGGCTGGGCCGCGTCGCGCACCTGCCGGGGAACGTCGGCTACATCGATCTGCGGGGCTTTTGGCAAGCGCCCCAAGAGAGCGCAACGGTGATCGACGGGCTCGCGAACGCGGTCGCGTACTCCGATGCGATCGTGCTGGACCTGCGCCGCAACCACGGCGGCGATCCGCTTGCGATCGCGCGGCTGCTGAGTCACTTTCTCGCGCCCAAGACCCATCTGAACGACTTCGTCGGCCGCGGCGACGACGACGCGAAGATCCAAGACTCGACCTTCACCGAGGACGTTCCGGGGCCGCGCATCACCGCACCGTTGTACGTCTTGACGTCGGGCGAGACGTTTTCGGGTGGCGAGGAGTGCGCGTACGACGTGCAGGCGCTCAAGCGCGGAACCCTCATCGGTGCGACCACCGGCGGCGGCGCGAACCCCGGCGACACGCGGCGTATCGACGACCACTTCTCGATCTTCGTCCCGGACGCTCGGGCGCGCAACCCGATCACCAAGACGAACTGGGAAGGCGTCGGCGTCAAACCCGACATCGAGACCCCGCGCGAGCGCGCGCTGATCGCAGCCTACGGCACGGCACTCGACGGGAAGCTCCGCGACACTACGCTGTCGACCCCCGCACGCGCGCGACTGACCGAGCTGCGCGCGAAACTCGACACCATGACCGACGCGGAGATCCTCGCGCTCTAGGAGCTTACGGCACGGCGCGAAGCGCGTGGTCGAGTGCCGCGGCGAACTGTTCGGGCTGGTCGAGCATCACGAAGTGCTTCGCGCCGGGGATGACGACGACGTCCGCTTTGGATGCGCCGGTCAAGAGCGTGCGATAGAACGCGGCCTTCTGCTCCTGGGTGTACGGCTCGGCGGGACTGTAGCCGGTGATCTCGGTGGGCGGCACGGCCAGCATACCGAGTTGCGGCCGCAAGTCGGTTACGAGGTCGGCCTGGAGCCAGGCCGCTACCGTCGCGCGGTCGCTGCGTGCGCTCAACGCGGCGATCTCTTTGGCCAAGCCGGCGTCGGTGACGCCGACGCTCGCCATGTAGCCGCTTTCGTAGGTCGCGAACTGCTCGTCCGTCTGCGACCGCACGCTGTCGGCCAGCTGTTTGGCGGCGGCGGAGCGCTGATCGGCCGTCATCTGAGCGAGCATCGGGAATATCGGCAACCCGTCGACCGCCACGACCGTGCGCACGCGATCGGGGTGCGCTTCGGCATACGCGATGACGAGCGTGCCGCCCAGGCTGTGGCCGACGAGCGCGGGCTTGACGATCGCACGCGAGGTCAGCAGCGCGCTCAAATCGGCGTCGAATCGCGCGAACGTCACGTCACCGCTCGCCGCCGGCCGTCCCGAAAAGCCCGCGAACGTGACCGCGTACACCGAATGCGTGGCGGCGAGGTGCGGGATCACGGCGTTCCAGGTCCACGCCCCACTCGCCAGTCCGGGGACGAGCACGACCGAATCGCCGCTGCCGAAACGCTCGACGTGCAGCATCCCGACGTCGAAGCTTTCGATCGGGCGCGGCGCAGGTGCAAGCGCTGCGGCATGCGCGGGGAGCGAGACCGACAGTGCGAGCAGCGCGGCGCACACGGCCGCGATGAGATTACGCATGGATGGACTCCTCGTCGAGAAAGATGTCGTGAATGGTGCGCTCGAAGACGCGGGCGATTTTGAACGCCAGGGGGAGCGAGGGATCGTACTTGCCGACCTCGAGCGCGTTGACGGTCTGGCGGCTGACGCCGAGCCGCTCCGCGAGGTCACCCTGCGACCACTCGCGCTCCGCGCGTAAGACGCGCAGCGTGTTCTTCACGTGTAGCGCCGGCGACCGATGTAGACGCCCAGGCCGTAGAGCGCCATCGTGAACGGGAAGACCCAGCCCACGCTGAACGTCGGAACGCCCGCGAGCCATTGCAAGAAGCCGACCGTGAGGGTGACCGCAAAGGTGCCGAACACCGCGAACAACATCCCTTCCGCGTGGATCTTGCGGAACAGCTCGTCGCCGGCACGAATGCCGCGGACGTTTTCGATTCCGGCGAACACCAGCGGGACGAGCGGTAGCAACGCGAGGATCACGTGCAGCGCGTCGGGCCGACGAGGCTCGGGCATGAAGCTGCCCACGGCCACGACGACGACGCAATAGACGCCCATCCAGAGCAAGAAGCGCATCTGGTGCGCCTTCGTAGCCGCGTTCATCATGCACCCAATAGTAAAGGACACTTGTCTCCCTGTCAAGTGTACTGGTCATAATATACTTGACACAAACGAACGGTTAGTCTAGAATGGGTGCATGGAAGCGCTCCCCGCCGACCCGACCTCGCTCCTTGAAGCCGTCGCGCTCTTTGCTGACAAGCAAGTAGCCCACGACTACTTCGTGGCGCTGCGCTGGCCGTACGCCGTCGCGTGTCCTCGGATGGACTGCGGGTCGGCTGACGTGGCGAAGATAGCGAACCGTAACGCGTGGCGCTGCCGCGACTGCGACCGGCAGTTTACGGCCAAGGTCGGGACGATCTTCGAAGATAGCCCCATCGGCTTCGACAAGTGGTTGCCCGCGTTGTGGATGCTCACGGCCTGCCGCAACGGCGTCTCGTCGTACGAGATTCACCGGGCGCTGAAGGTCACGCAGAAAACGGCGTGGTTCATGCTTCACCGTCTGCGCCTGTCGCTCAAGACTGAGACGTTCGACACGCTCCGCGGCGAGGTCGAAGCCGATGAAACGTATATCGGGGGGAGCGTCAAGAACAAGCGCGGGAATATCGGGCACTCCAAGACCGGCAAGAAGGCGCAGGGCCCGCAGGCTGGCAGGACTGTCGTTATGGGCATGATCGAACGCGGTGGCCGCGTGCGCGCCTTTGTCATCCCCAACGTCCGCCGCACCACCGTCATGCCGAGGATCGTCGAGCACATCGCGCCCGGGTCGACCGTCTACACAGACGCGTTGCACTCGTATAACGACGTGAGCGCGAGCTACGCGCATCGTGTGATTAACCACGCCGTCGCGTACGTCGAAGGCCAGGTTCACACAAACTCGATTGAAAACTTCTGGAGTGTGCTCAAACGCACGCTGGCCGGAACGTATATCTGCGCGCGCCCCTGGCACCTTGACGCCTACCTAGACGAGCAGATCTTCCGCTTCAACGCCCGTCGCGAGAACGACGGAACGCGGTTCACCCAAGGGCTCAAAGGGGCCGACGGTCGCCGGCTCACCTGGAAGGCTCTTACGGATAAGAACGACCGCGAATGACGGGGCTGGTTTGGGGCGCCCTTTGGGAGTGAGGGAGTCCGTCGCGACAGGGGGGAATACTCCTCCCATGCCGCGCCTTCCGACGCCAGCGTTTGACGAGAGAAAAGCGGCCCAAGCCGCCGCGCGCTTCTTGGCGCTCAGCGGCGGCACGATGGACCGCCTCAAGTTCGTGAAGCTAATGTACCTAATGGATCGCAGGGCCTTGCTGTCGCGAGGCACGCCGGTCACGAACGACATCTATTATTCAATGCCACACGGCCCCGTTCCAAGCAACGTCTACAACCTCGTTCGTCACGGATTCGGAACCTTTTGGCCGGACTACATCGAAAGCCCGAACAACAGGACTGTTGTCCTGGCGCGGCATCCGGGCGAGGACACGCTCTCGGAGTCCGAGTTAGCAATCATTGATGCTCTGTGGGAAAAGTACAAAGACTGGCACGGGGTAAGGATGCGAAACTTCACGCATAGGTTGCCCGAGTACCAGGACCCCGGGGCCGGGCGCATCACGATAGACATAGCAGAAATCCTCGCAGCCGAGAAAACGCCAGAGGAGGCGGTGGCGATCGAGCGCGACCTTCAAGCGACGCGGCTCGTCAAAGCGCTGTTCTCGGGAGCATAACCGGCCGCAGAGGTGCTGGGCGCAGGCGACACTTTTATCAGCCGTTTGCCGGGAGTTTCTACCGAGCATCTGTTTATCGTCCTGACCGATCCTGACGCGAACAATAAAGCAGTCTGCGTTAACGTCACATCGAGACGCACCGTTTCCGATACGACAACGCTGTGCCAACGGGTCGACCACCCGTACTTAACGCATGAATCGGCCATATTCTACGCGGAAGCGACGTTGGCCGACCTGGCGCAGCTCGACGTTGCGCTTGCGCCAGGTAGTCCCATCCCGGGCCTACGCCAGGATGCGCCATGTTCGGCACCCTTCTTAAGGCGCGTTCGGCGGGGGCTTCTCGATTCGCCTGAAACGCCGCCCCGTATCAAGGCCGAATGTCTCGCGCTCTGGGGGCCAAACCCTTAGAGTCGGCCGCAGAGCGACGGCTCGGGGCGTACGCTAGTCTACGCGGGTCGGACCTTCGGTTTCGGGCCGCGCTTCACGCCGTTGGACTGCGCCTTCTCGGCCGAGGCCAGGGCGTCTACGTCGCCCTTTGGGACCCTGGCGATCGCAGCGACGATCTTCTGAAATGGGGTCAGCGGCCTCTGAGGTTCCAGCTTCGCCATGCGCTAAGAATACCACGTCCGCGCGGGGTTTCGCGAGCGAGCGCGTAGAAGCAAAACACCCCGGCCGCGACGGGTGTCGTAACCGGGGTGGCGCGCCCGCATTCCGTGTGAAGGGAGGGGGTGGTGCTTATGAGGGTCTGATCCCTCGCAAGGGGGTCCTCAACCGAGAGCCCGTTTCCGTTACTGCGGGGCGGGCTCTTTGGTTATTCGTACGGTTGTACGACCGTATAATGGTTCGATTCGAACCCGGAACCGTAACAGTCCTACACACGCTTGCTATTTCCAAGAAACTTAACACAGAAGCAAGCGTGAACCGTGGAGCGTTCCCGCCCTCCTAGCCGATAGGCTGCTAGGCTTGCTTGGGTGCCATTCCAGGGTCTTTTGCGTCAAGTCAGTCATGTCCAGTGTACTTAGCTATCTGTTAAGTACCCTGGACACCCGCCGGGCGGACACGGACGGCGGTTTGCGCCGGTCTAGGGCGCTAACCGCGTCAGCATCCACCCTTCGGGGCTCCGCTCGTAGGCGATGCGGTCGTGGACGCGGTTGAGGCGGCCTTGCCAAAACTCGAAGCGGCCCGGGACGACGCGATACCCGCCCCAGAACGGCGGGCGTGGGACGTCGTCGGGGAAGCGCGCCTCCGCCTCGGAGACCGCGCGTTCCAGCGACTCGCGATTCGGTACGACCGCGCTTTGGCTCGAGGCCCACGCCGCCAGACGGTGCCCCCGCGGACGGCTCGCAAAATACGCGTCGCTCTCCACGTCGAGGACGCGCTCGACGTTGCCTTCGACGCGGATCTGGCGTTCGAGCTCGCCCCACCAGAACACCAGCGCCGCGGCCGGATGCGCCGCCAGGTCGGCGCCCTTGCGGCTCTCGTAGTTGGTAAAGAACACGAAGCCGCGCGCATCCCACTGGCGCAGCAGCACGATCCGCGCCGCCGGCCGGCCGTCGGCGCCTACCGTCGCGAGCGTCATCGCGTTGGGCTCCGGGATCGTCGCCGCGTTGAGCGCCGCGTCGAGCCAACTGCGAAACTCTTCGAACGGATCGCGCGCAACGAGGGCAACGTCCAGCTCGGCGCGCTGGTAGCTGGTCCGCCGGTTACGAATCTCGTCGTCCACGGTTACCTGCGATCACGGAAAGCGGCCGGCGAGCAATCCGCCGGCGACTGCGAGGATGACGACCGCTCCGCCCCCGAGCGCCAGCGGCAGCGACGCGTCGATGCGCTTCTTCTCGGTCGTCGTGCTGTTCGCTAGGGCGGCAAGCCGGCTGCGCAAGCTGCCGGCGTCGTTCGCGCGCGCGTACACGCCGCGGGCGGAGGACGCGATCTGGCGCAGCGCGTCTTCGTCGATCGTCGCGGCCTGATCGGTGCCTGGGACGAGTTGTCCGCTGTCGTTGGTTCCGATCCCGACCGTGTCGATCTCGATCCCGCTCGCGCCGAGCTGTTGGGCGGTCGTGAGCGGATCGACCCCCAGGTTGTTGACGCCGTCGGTGATGAGCACGATCGCGCGGCGTCCGGACTTCGGGAGCTCGCGGCCCGCCGCCGCCAGCGCGTCTCCGATCGCGGTGCCGCCGTTGGGCGGCGGGATGCGGGAGATCGCGTCGCGCAGCGCGTCCTTGTCGCCCGTCAACGGCGCGACGACGCCGGCCCCGCCGGCGAAGGCGACGATGGCAAGCCGGGTGCCGTCGGGGACGCTGTCGATGAAGGCCCGCACCGCCGCGGCCGCGGCGTCGGCGCGCGTGGGGTCGACGTCGGTCGCCCGCATCGACCCCGACGTGTCGACGCACAGGACGATCGCCCCACCGCGCACCGGAACCAGCGCCGTGAAGCGAGGCCCCGCCAGCGCCGCGCCGAGCGCGACGATGCCCAGCGCGGCGGCGGCGGCGATCGCCAACGCCGGATCGAGACGCTGCCGCGTCGCCGCCTCGAAGAACGCCAGGTCGCTGTAGGCGAGGGCGGCGGCGGCGGCACGGCGCGCGGCGCCGCGCGCCGCCCAGAGGAACAGCGCGGCGACGACGATCCCCACGGCGATCCAAACCGGATGGGCGAGGCTCACGGCGCGATGCCGAACGCGCGCGCCAGCGAGGCGCGGCCGTCGCCCTCGTCCAGGCTCGCGGTGCGCCAGCCCGCCTCGCGAAAGCGCGCGTGCAACGCCGCCTCACGCTCGCGCGCCTGCTCGCCGTAGCGCCGGCGCGCTCGCGCGCCGACGAATACGCGCCGCACGCGCCCGCTCTCGGCATCACGCAATCGCGCCACGCCCCGCAACGGAAGATCGTCACGCCAGGGATCGCGCGCGAGCAGCACCGTCGCGTCGAAACGCAGCGCCGCGCGAATCAGCTCCTCATCCGGGGGCAGGTCGAAGCCGTCCGTGAGAACGAGCAGCGACGTACCGCGCGGCAGGGCGCGCCGCGCGATCGCGAGCGCGGGACCGAAGCGGAAGACACCCTGCGCACGCACCGCAGACGCCGCGCGGCGATCGCGGACGATCTGCTCGTCGACCACACGCGCCGCCCGGTCGTCGCCCTCGAGCGCGCCGAACCACGCGCGCAGGGCTTCGTCCGCCGCAGCGGCGAGCGAGCGTCGCCGGCCGACTCGCATCGATCCCGATTCGTCGACGATCGCCGCCAGAACCAGCGTCGTCTCTTCGACGTAGATCCGCGTCTGCAGCGTCCCGGCGCGGGCGGTCGCGGCGTGGTCGATGCGGCGCGGGTCATCGCCTTCGACGTAGCCGCGCAGCTGCGAGAAGACGAAGCCGTCGCCGGGCCGGCTTCCGCGCGTCGCGCTGCCCGCGCGCGGCGTCGCACGCGCACCTCGCAAGATCGCGGCGCGCAGCGCGTTCACGGCGCCGGAACCGAAGCCACGATGCGCCGCACGACGTCCTCCGGGTCGCCGCCCGTAATCGCGAGTCGGTCGTCGTAGGAGACGCGGTGCCGGAGCACGGCCGGCGCGATGTCGCGCACGTCGTCGGGTGTCGCGAAGTCGCGGTCCTCCAGGTACGCCCGCGCGCGGCCGAGCGCGACGAGCGCCAGGGCGGCGCGGGGGCTGGCGCCGTGCGCCACCATGTCGGCACCGCGCGTGGCACGCGCGATATCGATCGCGTAGTCGCGCAGCTTGGCGTCGAAGAACACGCTGTGGGCTTCGCGCTGCCAGCGCAGCACGTCGTCGAGCGTGGCCGCGTCGCGCCGCAACGGCGGCTCGCCGGCGCCGAAGCGGTCGACGATGCTGCGTTCCTCGTCGCGCGACGGATATGTCACCACGACTTTGGCCAGGAACCGGTCGAGCTGGGCCAGCGGGAGCGGATAGGTTCCGTCGGAGTCGTAGGGGTTCATCGTGGCCAGCACGACGAACGGCGCCGGCAGATCGAGGGTCTGCAAGCCGATCGTCGCGCGGCGCTCCTGCATCCCTTCGAGCAGCGCCGATTGTACTTTGGCCGGGGCGCGATTGATCTCATCGGCAAGCACGACGTTGGCGAACAGCGGGCCGAGCACGGTGGTGAACTCGGCGCTCTTCTGATCGAAGATGCGCGTGCCCACGATGTCGGACGGCAGCAGATCGGGCGTGAACTGCACGCGCCGGAAGACGCCGCCGACCGCGGCCGCGAGCGCTCGGCAGGCGAGCGTCTTGGCGACGCCCGGTGCGCCCTCGAGCAACAGATGTCCGCCGGCGATCAACGCGAGCACGAGGCCGTCGACGACATCGTCTTGGCCGACGATCGTCGCGCGCAGCGCGTCGAGGACGTCGCGTGGCCGGTTCACGACAACCAGGCCTCGGCGGCGCGGGCCAGCGCTGCGGCGGCGGCATCGCGCCCGGACGCCGGCCCGAACGCGGCCCGCTCCGCGGCGATCAGCGCCGGGCGCAGCCGCTCGTCGGCACCGCTGCGTACGGCGTCGCGCAGCGTAGCTCCGGGTTTCGCGCCGGCTGCTGCGAACAGCGCCGCGCGCAACCGCAACAACGCCGCCGTCTCGGGCGTGCGCCGGAACGCGCGCAGCGCCTCGGCCACCTCGTCGCGCGCCGTGCGCGCCGGTGCGACGGGAACGACCGGGGTCGGTCCCACCGTCGCAGCTTCACGCCGGCGGCGCGCTCGCGCCAAGGCCGGCAGCCCGACGATCGCGCCGAGCACCGCGAGGATCAGCGCACCGGCGATCAGCAGCGCGCGCACGATCTGTCCCGCGGTGACCGCGGACGCGAGGCCCGGGTTGTCGACGACGATCGTGACGGTATCCGCGGAGAACCGCGTGGGCTTGCCGGTCCGCGCGTCGATGGCGTCCACGTACGCGCCGCGAATCGTATAGCGTCCGCGCGCGGTCGCTTCGAGGGTCAGGGTCTCGACCACGTCGGTCCCTGCGGGCGACCGGGTGACGTGCCGTTCGTCGCCTTCGAGCTGCAGCGTCCCGACGTCGGGGACGACCAGCTCGTCGAGCGCGGCGACGTCTTCGCGCAGCCGCGCCCGAATCGCGAGATGGAACACCTCGCCGATCGCGACGTGATTGCGGTCGGCCCGCATCGAGAGCGCGTCGACGTGCAGCCGGCGCAGCGCGTCCGCCGGCGCCGCAAGCGTGAGACTCGCCGCAACCGCCATCGCGAGCGCTAGACGTCGACGCGTTCGAGCCATCGCGCGAAGAGGTTGCGCGCGTCGAATGGGCCCGGCGACGCCTCGGGATGGAACTGCACCGCCTCGACCGGCAACGAACGGTGCCGGAACCCTTCGTTGGTCCCGTCGTTGAGGTTGATCATCGTCGCCTCGAGGTCGGCGGGGAGCGTGTCGCCGTCGACCGCGTAGCCGTGATTGTGCGCGGTGACCAGCACTTCGTCGCGCAGGATGTCTTTGACCGGCTGGTTGCCCCCGCGGTGTCCGTACGGGAGCTTGTAGGTCTGCGCGCCGCACGCCAGCGCGAGCAGCTGGTGGCCCAGACACACGCCGAACACCGGCTTGCGTCCGATGAGCTCGCGCAGCGTCTCGACCGTGCCGGCGAGATCGCGCGGATCGCCCGGGCCGGGCGAAACGACGATCGCGTCGGGGTCGTGCGCCAAGATCGTTTCGCTCGTCGAGCCGTAGGGCAACACCGTCACCCGCGCGTCGAGCGCCGTGAGGTCGCGGATGATGTTCTTCTTCACCCCGCAGTCGAGCAGGACGACGTGCACGCGCCCGGTGCCGATCGTCTCGCCCCACGGGTAGGCATCCGCGACCGAAGCCACCAGCCCTTGGGTGGTTGCTTCGCCGACGTAACGCGCGAGGGTCGCGTCCAGCTGCGCGATCGCGGCCTCGCCCACCGCCAACCCCGCCGCGATCGTGCCGTGCTCGCGCAGCGCGATCGTGAGCGCGCGCGTGTCGACCCCGAGGATCGTGCGCACGCCCTGCTCGTCGAGCCACGACCCGAGGTCTTGCACGGAGGCGTAGTGCGAGGGGTGGCGCGAGAGCGTCTTGACGACGGCTCCCGCGACGCACGCGTGCGGATGCTGCGCGACGGTCCCGCTGACACCGTAGTTGCCGATGAGCGGATAGGTGAAGGTTAGAATCTGCCCCGCGTACGAGGGATCGGTGAGCGCCTCTTCATAGCCGGTCATGCCGGTATAGAACACGGCCTCACCCAGCGCGACGCCCGTCGCGCCCAGGCCTTCGCCGTCGAACCGCGTGCCGTCGGCAAGCAGTAACGTCGCGCGGTTCACGAGCCCCTCACGCGACCGCTTCTTGGCGCGGCAGCACGCGGCCGTGCTCGAACACGACCGCACCGTCGACCACCGTCGCGACCGCGCGGCGCGGCAGCGTCAGGCCGTCGAACGGCGTGTTCTTCCCTTTTGAATGAAACAACCGCGCGTCGACGGTCCAGGGACGGTCTGCGAACACCGAGACGTCGCCGGGGCTGCCCACGCCGAGCGTTCCGCCGGGGACGCCGAGGATCCGCGCCGGGTTCACCGAGAGCAGCTCGACGAACCGCGCCGGCGCGAGCTGCGGCAGCGCGAACGCGTACGCACCGATGGCGATCTCGAGCCCGCCAAAGCCGACCGGCGCCGCCGAGAGCAGCTGCGCCTTCTCGTCGAGCCCGTGCGGTGCATGATCAGTAGCCAGCGCGTCGACCGTGCCGTCGAGCACGGCGGCCCGCAGCGCGTCGCGATCGTGCGCACCGCGCAGCGGCGGGTTGACCTTGGATTCCGCGCGATAGTCGTCGAAGCGGTCGTCGAGGAAGACCAAGTGGTGCGGGGTGACCTCACAGCTGACGCGCACGCCGCGGGTACGAGCCCAGCGGATCAGATCGAGCGAGGTCGCGGTCGTGACGTGCGCGATGTGCCAGACCTTTTCGCAGTCCGCCGCGATGAGCAGATCCCGAGCGACCACGACGTCTTCGGCCAGCCCCGGCGATCCGGCCAAGCCCAGCCGCATCGACGCCGCACCCTCGTTCATCACCGCGTCGCCCTTGAGGTCAGGGTCTTCGCAGTGCGAGATGAACGCGCAGCCCAGATCGGACGCGTAGCGCGCCGCGTTGCGCAGGACACGGGCGTCGCGCGGGGTCGAGCCGTCGTCGCTGAAAGCGACGCAACCGGCCTGGGCCAGCAGATGGTACGGCGCCAGCTCGGTTCCCGCGCGGCCGCGGGTGATCGCGCCGACCGGGTACACGCGCGCCAGTCCGGCGGCGTCGGCACGGCGCATGACTTCGCTCACGATCGCGGCTGAGTCCAAGGCCGGCTCGGTGTTGGGCATGCAGGCCACCGCGGTGAAGCCGCCCGCGACCGCCGCGGCGGTTCCGGTCGCGATCGTCTCCTTGTGCGTCTGTCCCGGCTCGCGCAGGTGCACGTGCATGTCGATGAAACCAGGCGCGACGATGCAGCCGCGCGCGTCGACGACGCGGGCACCGTCCGGCTCGATGTGCTCGCCGATCCGGCCGACGAAGCCGTTCTCGACGAGCACGTCGAGGTTCGCATCGATCCCAGCCACCGGATCGACGAGCCGCCCGCCTTTTACTAATGTCTTCATTTTGACGGCGCTCCGCCCTTGGCTCCGCGCCCCCCACGCCTTCGGCGCGGGGCCCCCACGCCGCGAGCGGGCGCGAGCATAGCGACAGTGCCAACATTCCCCGAGGACCCGCTCTTCGTCATACTGCTACCACGGGTGCCCCGTTGACGAGGAGATCGAGCACCGCCATGCGCACGAAGACGCCGTTGTGGACCTGCGCGACGTAGCGCGAGCGCGGGTCGTCGAGCACGTCGTCGGTGAGTTCGACGCCGCGGTTGTATGGACCGGGATGCAGGATCACCGCGGCGTCGCGCAGGGCCCGCAAACGCGACCGGTTGAGCTGGTAGCGCTGCGTGTAGTCGTCGAGCGCAGGCAGCAGCCCCGACGCGATGCGTTCGCCCTGGATGCGCAGCATCATCACCGCGTCGACGTGCGGCAGCACCGCGTCGAGATCGCGCTCGATGCGCAGCTCCCCGGCGCCAAAGTCGGGCGGCAGCAGCGTCGGCGGGCCGACGAGCGTCACCTCGATCCCCAGCGCGCGCATCCCGACGATGTTGGAGCGCGCGACCCGGGAGTGCAAGATGTCTCCGACGATTGCGACGTGCAGCCCGTCGAAGCGCCCGAACTCTTGGCGCAACGTCATCAAGTCGAGCAGTGCCTGCGTCGGGTGCGCGTGGGTTCCGTCCCCGGCGTTGACGACGTGGCCCTCGAACGCGTCGGCGAGGCGCCGCGCGAAGCCCGATTCGTAATGGCGCACCACGATCACGCGCACGCCGATCCCGTGCAGCGTGAGCGCGGTGTCGGCGATCGTCTCACCCTTGCCCAGGCTCGACGCGCCGGGCGCGAAGGTGATGACGTCGGCACCGACGCGCTGTTCGGCCAGCGTGAACGAGGTCGCGGTGCGGGTCGAGGCTTCGAAGAAGAGGTTGAGGACGGGGATTCCGGCGAGCAGATCGCGCGCCGGCAGGGCGTCGCGGAAAGCAACGGCTCGGTCGAGGACGCCGACGAGCTCGCCGGGTCGCAAATCATCGACGTCGAGCAGGCTACGGGGCGGCACGGTCCTCATCGGAGACGGTCACCGCGTCGGCGTCGGAACGCTGCGCGGCGAGGGCGACGTCGATATGCTCGCGGCGGCTGGTCGGGATCGCTTTACCGACGTAGTCGCCTTGGATCGGGATCTCGCGCAGGCCGCGGTCGATCAGGACGGCCAGCCGAATCGCCCGCGGCCGTCCGAGATCGGTGACCGCGTCGAGCGCCGCGCGCACGGTGCGCCCGGTGTAGAGCACGTCGTCCACGAGCACCACGGTCATCCCGGCGATCCCGCTGCGAATCTCCGATTCGGGCAAGTCGCGCGCGACGTCGTCGTCGCGGTAGAGGTTGATGTTGAGGAAACCCAGATGAGGCAGCGAGCCGCGAATCTCCGCGATCTTGGACGCCAAGCGCCGCGCCAAGGCTTCTCCGCCCCGCCGGATGCCGATGAGGAGCAGTCCGTCCTGGACGTCCTCGGGCTCAACGATCTGGTGGGCTATGCGCGCGATCGCCCGATCGATCTCGTCGGACGACATCAGCACGCGCCGCCGGGCGACCGCGGTCTGCATCGCCCGGACGTTCGTCGCCGCGGACCGCTTTCGCCTTTGGCCGCCTACGGGCGCAGTATCGCGCAGGCGGTGGTGCCGGTCGCCAGCACCCGGCCGGTACCGTCGCGGAGTTTGCCCTCAGCGACCGCCGTCGAGCGCCCGAGGTGGACGACGGTGGCCTCGCAGCGCACCGGCCCGGTGCCCTTGGTCATCCCACGAATGAAGCGAACCTGCACGTCGGTGGTGGTGAACCCGACTCCGACCGGCAGCGCGGTGTGGATGGCGCACCCCAGCGCCGAGTCGAACAACGTCAGCGCAAAGCCGCCGTGCACGGCGCCGTTCGGGTTGTAGTGCTGCTCGCCGGGCGTTCCTTCGAAGACGACGCGACCTTCATCGACCTCCGCGATGGTGAAGCCCATCAACATCGCGATCGGCGGCGCGGGGACGCGCCCGTCGCGGACGGCGCGTATCGCCTCGATCCCCGACAACGTCCGCAGCGTCTGGGCACCGGGCAGGGGGTCCTCCCAACGGACGACCAGTTCGCGAGTCACTTGCATCATGCAAGGAACTTAGCGGGGCGGCACGCTCGATCCCGCGCGTTCTAGCCGGAGAGCCCGTCGACCGCCGCGCGCAGCCGCGCCAGCTCCGCGCGATAGTCCGCGAGCTTCGCGCGCTCCCCCGCTACGACGTCCGGCGACGCCTTGGCGACGAACGCCTCGTTGGCGAGCTTCTTCTCCGAGCGCGCGACCTCGGCTTCGAGCCGCACGATCTCGCGGGTGTAGCGCTCGCGCAGCTTGGCCGCGTCGGCGAGGGCGCGCACCGCGACGATCCGGTCGCGCACGCTTCCGCCGCCGCCGTCGTAGGTGCTGATCTCGGCGCGTGCCAGCGTCGCGATCGCCTCGACCACATCGCGTTCGGACGCGAGCGTCACGGGGATCTCGACGCGCATGAACTCCTTGGGCGCGATCCCCCACTCCGAGCGCGCGTGGCGCAGCTGCTCGACTTTCTCGACGATCGCGCCGAAGGTCGCAGCGTCGGCCGGGAACGAGGGGAGCTCGGCGAGGTCGGGCCACGACGCGGTGACGATCGTCGCACCGTCGTGCGGTAGGGTCAGCCAGATCTCTTCGGTGACGAACGGCGCGATTGGGTGCATCGCGCGGACGAACGCGTTGAGCACGAACGACAGCACGGCGGCGCGCGTCGCCTGCTGGCCCGGCGCCTTGGTCGCCTCGACGTACCAGTCACAGAACGTGTACCATCCGAACTGCAACAGCGTGTCCGCCGCGACCCCGAATTCGAAGCGCTCGTACGACCGCGTCACCGTTTCCACGCACGTGTGCAACTCGGTGAGGATCCACTTGTCGGCGAGGGTGAGCCGCTCGCGCGCCGGCAGCGTCCCTGCGCCGGGGAGCCCTTCGGGCAGGGCGTGAGCGTAGCGCAGCGCGTTCCAGAGCTTGTTCGCGAAGCGCCGGGCTTCGTCGCAGTAGCGCTCGTCGAAGCGAAGCTCTTGCGATTCGAGGCGCATTTGGCGCAGGATCCCGAAGCGCGTGCCGTCGGCGCCATACTTCGGCAACAAGTCGGTCATCGGATCGATCGCGTTGCCGAGCGATTTCGACATCTTGCGGCCCTGTGAGTCGAACACCAACGGCGTCACGAAGACCGTCTCGAAGGGCAGCTTGCCGACGAAGCGCTCCCCCAGCATCACCATGCGCGACACCCACAAGAAGATGATGTCGCGGCTGGTGACCATCACTTGGTTGGGATACCAGTGCTCCATCTCGGGCGTCGTTTCGGGCCAGCCCAGGATCGAGAACGGCCACAGCCCCGAGCTGAACCAGGTGTCGAGCGTGTCGGGGTCGCGCCTGAGGTCGGCGCTGCCGTGGCGCTGCCGGGCGACCCGTTTCGCTTCTTCTTCGTCGGCGGCCACGACCACGTCGTCGTTGGGCGTGTACCAGACCGGCAGCTGGTGGCCCCACCAGATCTGGCGCGAGATATTCCAGTCGCGGATGTTCTCCAAACCCGCCGCGTACGTGCGCCCGAAGCGTTCCGGTACGAAGCGGATCGCGCCGTTGCGATACGCTTCGAGCGCCGGCTGCGCGAGCGGCTGCATCCGCACGAACCACTGCAGCGAGAGCAGCGGCTCGAGCACCGCATACGGCGGCCGCGAGCTGGTCGGCAGGATCGAGCGGTACGGGCGTTCTTCGACCAGGGCGCCGAGCGCGCGCAGGTCCTCGACGATCCGCTTGCGGCCCTCGAAGCGCTCGAGGCCGGCGTACTTCTCCATCTTCGGCGCCTGAGCGTCGATCGGCGCGCGCCGCTCCGGCGTTTCGTCGTACCGCCAAAGCGGCGCCGCAATGCGGGCGTCGAAGTCGATCACGGTTGGCATCGGTAGCGCGTGGCGCTGCCCGATCTCGTAGTCAGTCTGGTCGTGCCCGGGCGTCACCTTCACCGCGCCGGTACCGAACTCGGGCTCGACTGCGTCATCGGCGATGACTGGGATCGCGCGATCGATGATCGGCAGCACGACGTTCTTTCCGACCAAGTGCCGGTAGCGCTCGTCGTTGGGGTGAACGGCCACGGCAACATCGGCCAGGTACGTCTCCGGGCGCGTCGTCGCGATGACGAGACCCTCGCCGGCGTCTTCGGCGCGATAGCGAATGTGCCACAGAAACGTGTCGGTTTCGACATCGTCGACCTCGGCGTCGGAGAGCGTCGACCGTGTCGCGGGGTCCCAGTTCACCAGCCGCGTGCCCCGATAGATCAGACCGTCGCGGTAAAGATCGACGAAGACCTTGACAACGGCAGCCGAGAGGACGGGGTCCAAGGTGAACCGCTCGCGGTCCCAATCGGGTCCGAAGCCCAGCCCGCGAAACGCTTCGTTGATCGCGCCGCCGTACAGCCTGCGCCACTCCCACGCGCGCTCGAGATACTTCTCGCGACCAAGGCCGTCCCGGGTGAGACCTTCCTTCGCGAGCTCGCGCACGAGCACGGCCTCGGTCGCGATCGCGGCGTGATCCTGGCCGGGGATCCAGTCGGCGTTCTCACCGAGCATCCGGTGGTAGCGAGTCAGAACGTCCATCGGCGTGTACGTCGAGGCCTGGCCGAGGTGCAAGCGCCCGGTGATGTTGGGCGGCGGCATCGAGATGATGAAGGGCGGGCGCGCCGGGTCGGGCACTTCGTGGAAGACGCCGGCCTGCAGCGAGCGCGCGTACAGCCGCGGCTCGACTTCGGCGGGATCGTAGGTCTTGGAGAGCTCGGGGCGGTCGGGCAGGGTCACCGGCGACTAGTACGCGACCGGGCCATATTTGTCATGGCCGCCAGCCGTAGAGCCATTCGATGTGGGCGAAGTCGTCGTCGGCCCGCGTCGCGAGCATGGCGTCGCGTAGTGTGGCGCCGACGTCGCCGACGTGCCAGATCTCGCCGAAGAGCCGCGCGCTGTACTGCACGCGCGCGGTGCGCAAATAGCGCTGGTCTCGGTACGCCGTGAACGCGGCGGCGGGATCGTCGTGCGCGGCGAGCGCGTCGGCCAGCACGACCGCGTCCTCGAGCGCCTGACAGGCGCCTTGCGCGAGATATTGCAGCATGGGATGGGCCGCATCGCCGAGCAGGGCCAGCCGGCCGCGGCTCCATTGCGCGATCGGTTCGCGGTCGTACATCGGCCAGTGCCGGTCGCGGCGGATCCGCGCGATCCCGGCCTGCACCGCGTCGCAACCGACGGCGAACGCGGCGTCGAGCTCGTCGGGCGTTCCCCAGTCGTCGCCGCCGGCGCGATAGCGGTCGCTGCGAAAGACGGCGACCTGGTTGAACAGCTCGCCGCCGCGAATCGGATACTGCACGAAGTGCAAGCCCGGCGCCGTCCAGAGCGTGACGTCCTCGAGCCCGACGCCTTCCCACAACTCACCGACCGGGACCGTGCCGCGATATGCTACGTAGCGCGCCGCGACGGGATCGCCGTCGGGGTGCACGAGCGACCGCAACCGCGACCACAAGCCGTCGGCGGCGACGGCCGCGGTACCGTCGTACGTAGCGCCGCCCGCACAGACGACGCGTACGCCCGCACCGCGGTCTTCGACGTCGACGACCTCCTGGGACGGTTCGAGCACGATGCGCTCGTCGGCACGACATCCGGCCAACAGGACGTCGAGCAGGTCGCCGCGGTGCATGACGACGTACCGGTGCGCGAACCGCGCGCGGAAGCGCTCGCCCAAATCCAGCGTGGTGACGCGTTTTCCGCTGCGTGCGTCGCGCCACGTGATGCGCCGCGGATAGACGGCATGCGGTTCGATCGCGTCGAGGACGCCCAGTCGAGCCAGCGCGTGCGACGCGTTGGGCGCGAGTTGCAGCCCGGCCCCGATCTCGCCGAAACGCGAGGCCTTTTCCAGCACGTGCACGGCCCGTCCGGTGCGCGCCACCGCGAGCGCGGTCGCCAGGCCGCCGATCCCGCCACCAGCGATCAGCAGCGGTTCATTCGACGAGTGCACCACGCGGACGTCGGTTATTCGACGGCGTCCGTGGTGCCGCCGGCCGGACCGTATGACGTCGGCTGCGCGTCGCCCGTCTCCGCCGCGCCGACGAATGCGCCCAGCTCCTCCAAGCCCGAGATGGTCGTCTCCGGCGCGGGCAGCAGGGTCTCGGCGACGCCGCGGGCGCGGTTGCACCATGCGACGCGAAAGCCGAAGCGCGCGGCACCCCAGGCGTCCCACGGGTTCGACGAGACGAAGACGATCTCGCGCGGCGCGCAGTTGAAGCGCGCCGTGGCGAGCGCATAGACGCGCGGGTCGGGCTTGTACGCACGCACGCTCTCGACGGAGAGCACTGCGGTGAGCAGCCCGCGGACTCCGGCGCTCGCAAGGGCCGCCTGCGCCGACGCCGGCGTGCCGTTCGTGAGCACCGCTAACGGCACGCCGCGTGCCGCAAGCGCGCCCAGCGCCGGCGCGACGTCATCGTACGCCGGCATGGTGCGCCACGCGTCGACCAAGGCCGCCTGGACCGCGGTAGCCAGGCTCACGCCGCGGGCCGCGCAGGTCTGCTCGAGCGCCAGCGCGGTGAGCTCGTCGAAGTCGCGGTACGCGTTCGCCAGCGAGCTGAGAAAGGCGTACTCGAGCTGCTTGCGGCGCCAGTCGCGCACGAACGCATCCGCGTCGGCGACGTTCGCTCGCGCGACGTGCGCCGACATCGAGTCGATCGCCAACAGCGTTCCGTAGAGGTCGAAAACGGCCGCCGCGACGCGCACGGTCAGCTGCGCCCGGCGATCGTGCGTTCGAGGAAGCGCAGCACGCGGGTGAGCGGAAAGTCTTTGGCCACCAGCGGTTTGGTCAGGACCGAGCGCAGTCCGAGCAGCTTCGCGCCCAGGACGTCGGTGAAGAGCTGGTCGCCGATCACGACCGTGGCGCGGCGCGGCGTGCCCAAGAGCTTGAGCGCGCGCAGGAACGCGAACGGCAACGGCTTGAGGGCGTTGGGGACGACCGGGATCTCGAGCTGCGCGCCCACCGATGCGACGCGTTCGGTGAAGTTGTTGGAGACGAGCACCAGCGCGAAGCCGCGGTCGCGCGCGGCGCGCACCCAGTCGGCGACGCCGGGGGCCAGCTCGGGGCGGCGGTACTCGCAGACCGTATTGTCGAGGTCGACGACGATCCCGCGCACGCCGGCCGCCGCCAGCCGGTCGAGCGAGACCTCGGGCAGGCTGTCGGCGTGCTCGTCGGGGCGGAACCTCTCCACGCTATCCCCGGTTCCGTCCACAGCCCGCTCACCCCGCTCGCCGCCGGTCCACCGCGCCTGCTTGCTCCTGTCCACGGAAAAGAAAAAGTCGTCCTCGCCCATTCACAAGGTGACCGGACCGCAGTACAATATCTAGTACAGCCCGACGGCAAAAGGCACAAGTTGTTGTGCCCGAGCCGTCTTAGGCACCCCTCGGGGTTGACGAAATCGAACAAACGTTCGATACTTTGTGGTCCCCGCCAAGCTCTCATCGTGACCGAGAGGACGCAGCCGGCATGAAGTTCGCGCGCACCTATTCCGCCCCCGGCGACCCCTACGCAAACATCGGTTTCGAGCCGCGCACGTCGCGGATCGTCAATCCTGACGGCAAGGTGGTTTTCGAGGCCAAGGAGATCGCCATCCCGACCGGCTGGTCCCAGGTCGCGACGGACATCCTGGCCCAGAAGTACTTCCGCAAGGCCGGGGTGCCGGACGCGACGGTGCGCGTCCCCGAAGACGGGGTGCCGGAGTGGTTGTGGCGCTCGGAGCCGGCGTCGGATGCGCGGTTCGGCATGGAGACCGACGCCCGCCAGGTCTTCAATCGGCTGGCCGGCTGCTGGACGTACTGGGGCTTCAAGCACGGCTACTTCGACAGCGAGTTCGAAGCCCGCGCCTACTACGACGAGCTGTGCGCGATGCTGGCGCTGCAGATCGCTGCGCCTAACTCACCGCAGTGGTTCAATACGGGATTGCATTGGGCGTACGGAATCTCGGGCCCGGCTCAGGGTCACTACTACGTCGATCCCAAGACCGGCGAGCTCGCGGAATCCACGTCCGCTTACGAGCATCCGGCCCCGCACGCGTGCTTTATCCAATCCGTCAACGACGATTTGGTTAACGAAGGCGGCATCATGGATCTCTGGGTCCGCGAAGCGCGCATTTTTAAATTCGGGAGCGGCACAGGAAGCGATTTCTCGAATCTTCGCGGCGAAGGCGAGCGGCTGTCCGGCGGCGGCACATCGTCGGGTCTGATGTCGTTCCTGAAAGTCGGGGATCGCGCTGCCGGGGCAATCAAGTCCGGCGGTACGACGCGCCGCGCGGCAAAGATGGTGGTTCTCAAGCTCGACCACCCCGACATTGAAGAGTTCATCACTTGGAAAGTGACGGAGGAGCAGAAAGTCTCCGACCTCGTCGCCGGTTCGATCGTCTGCGAGAAGCACCTCAACGCTATCATGGCGGCTGCCAACGATGCGAAGATTCCGGAATCCGCCCGTCTCGACCCCGCGCTGAACATCGGGTTGAAGGCTGCGATGCGGGCCGCGCTGGGCGCCGGCATTCCGCCCGCGAACATTCAGTATGCGCTCGACTACGCGAAGCAAGGCTACAAAGAGCTGGCGATCGAGACGTACGACACGAATTGGGATTCCAAGGCCTACGGAACGGTCTCCGGCCAGAACTCCAACAATTCGGTGCGCATCCCCAACGAGTTTTTCGCGCGCCTCGATGCGGGGCAGACGTGGGACTTGATCCGCCGCACCGACGGTCGCATCCACAAGACGATCCCGGCCGCAGACCTCTGGGAAAAGATCGGACTCGCCGCGTGGCAATGCGCCGATCCGGGCGTACAGTACGACACGACGCTCAACGAATGGCATACGTGCGCGGCTGATGGGCGAATCAACGCAAGTAATCCCTGTAGCGAGTATACGTTTCTGGATGACACGGCATGCAATCTCGCATCGCTGAACCTCGCTACGTTCCTTGATGAGAGCGGGCATTTCGAACCCAAGCGATTCGCTGACGCGTGCCGCATCTGGACGTTCACGCTCGAGATCAGCGTTCTCATGGCGCAGTTTCCGAGTGCCGAAATTGCTCGCCGCTCATACAAGTATCGAACGCTCGGACTTGGCTATGCCAACATGGGCACGTTGCTGATGCGCCTCGGACTGCCGTACGACTCAGAGGAAGGCTTCGGTTGGTGCGCGGCGATCTCGGCGCTGATGACCGGCGCGGCGTACAAGACGTCGGCCGAGATGGCGCGCGAGCTGGGGCCGTTCGCGGGATACGACCGTAACGCCGAGCACATGGGCCGCGTCCTGCGCAACCATCGACGCGCAGCTTATGCTGTTCAAAAGGCCGAGTACGAAGAGCTTACCGTAACGCCCGTCACGCATCAGCCGACGCTCTTCACCCAAGAGACGTGGGCCCTGGCGCGTTCGACGTGGGACAACGCGCTAGCGATCGGCGAGGTCGCAGGCTATCGCAATGCGCAAGTCACGTGCATCGCACCTACTGGTACAATCGGGCTTGTAATGGACTGCGATACCACCGGTATCGAGCCCGACTTTGCGCTGGTGAAGTTCAAGAAGCTTGCTGGTGGCGGGTACTTCAAGATCGTCAATCAGTCGGTCGAGCCGGCGTTGCGGCGTCTCGGCTATAACAACGAGCAGATCGCGGCGATCGAGATCTTCGCCAAAGGCACCAACACGCTTGAGGGCACGCCGCACGTCAACAAGGCCACGCTCAAAGCGAAGGGCTTCGACGATGAGGCGGTCGCCAAGATCGAGTCTCAACTGCTGGGCGCGTTCGAGATCGGCTTCGTCTTCAACCAGCACGTGCTAGGCGAGGAGTTCTGCCGCGAGAAGCTGGGCATGACGGATGCGCAACTCGCAGACTGGAACCATTCCATCCTGCGTGACACGCTGGGCTTCACACAGTCACAGATCGAGGAAGCCTCCGATGTGATCTGCGGACGCATGACGCTCGAAGGCGCTCCGTTCCTCAAGGACGAGCACCTGCCCGTGTTCGACTGCGCCACGCCATGCGGCAAGCACGGCGCGCGGTACATCCGCCCGCTCGCGCACGTCGATATGATGGCAGCGGCGCAACCCTTCGTCTCGGGCGCTATCTCCAAGTGCGTTGTCGGTGAGACGTTGTTGACGACCGAAAACGGGCTCATTCGGATCGCGTCGTTACATCAGGGAGAGGACGATGATCGCTTCCGCTCCCATACGATGACGGTCGCCTCTCTGAATGGCTCTCAGGCCACCGACGCCTTCTACTACGGCGGCAAGCGCGCCGTCCGCGAGGTCCGCTTGCGTTCCGGCCACCGAGTGGTCGGCACGCCGAACCACCGGGTTCTCGTTTGCGGTGATCGTGGGCTCGAGTGGCGTTATCTCTCCAATCTGAAGCCTGGTGAATACGTCGCGACTCAATACGGCGACGATATGTGGTCTCACGAATCGAGCCGCTTCGATAGTTTCGTTCCTCCTGCCGCGCACGGATCTCAGAAGACCATTCGGATTCCGGACTCGATGACGTCAGAGTTGGCGTTTTTCCTGGGTGCCTACGCATCCGAAGGGCACACGACTCGTGTCAATTACACAGTCACGCTGACGAACGCGGATTTGGACGTCCTGGAACGCATTCGCGTCGCCGCCCAATCGGCGTTCGGTCTGTCCGGTCGCTTGGCGCAACAGCCCGAAAAGTGCCCGGCGATCATGTTCAGTTCGAAGACGCTCGTGGAATTCTTGGCGTACCTTGGCTGCGGAGCGCGTGCATCGGCAAAGCGTATCCCTGACGCGATTCTGACATCGAAGCGCGAACACGTCATCGCATTCCTGGAAGGCCTTTCGCTCGATGCGTACGTGACATCGAGCGGGGGGGCAAGTAAATGGGCAATCTGTCTCGACTCGCCTGGGATGCTCGACGATCTTCAATCGGTACTGACGAACCTTGGGATTGTTCATAGCCGGATTGAAAAGTACAACACCCAGTACGACAAGACGTACGGCGAAGTCTACGCAGGGGGGCGAGCAGCGCGAAAGATGATCGACCTCGTGGCCTTCCCGGAAGTAGCGAAAGCCGCGCGCGCATCAAAGTTCGGAAGCTCGTTCGCGCAGAGTACCGCGGATATCGTTCCCGGTGTTTCCGGCCGGGAACTCTACGAGATGCTGCCGCTTGGTCGTTCGGGACGAGCCGGTGCCGGGACGAGCGTCCGGCCCCGATTCACGTACCTGCTGGATTCGCGTTCCAAGAACGTCTCTTGGGAAAGCGTCCGACGCCTTTCCGAAGAGATCGAGCTACCGGAGTGGCTCAATGAAATCGTCAACCGGAACTTGCATTTCAGTCCGGTCGAAGCCGTTTCGGATGCGGGGGAGCGCGCGGTCTATGACATTTCGGTGCCGGTGACTCACGCGTTTGTCGGCAATGGAATCGTCAACCACAACACGATCAATATGCCGCAAACGGCCACGATCGCCGACGTCAAGGATGCGTACCGCTATTCCTGGGAAAAGATGATCAAGGCGGTCGCGCTCTATCGTGACGGCTCGAAGCTGTCCCAGCCGCTCGCGGCCAGCTACGATGTCGGCGGTGACGATGAGCTCGACCAACCGCAGACCGCGTATGAGGGGCCCATCCAAATCGCCGAGCGCGTCGTGTACCGCTACATCGCCAAGCGCCGGCGGATGCCGGATCGCCGCGGCGGCTACACCCAGAAGGCGGTCATCGGCGGGCACAAAGTCTACCTGCGGACCGGCGAGTACGACGACAAGACGATCGGCGAGATCTTCATCGACATGCACAAGGAAGGCGCCGCCTTCCGCAGCCTGATGAACAACTTCGCGATCGCCGTCTCGCTCGGACTGCAGCACGGCGTCCCGCTCGAGGAGTACGTCGACGCGTTCACCTTCACGCGCTTCGAACCCAACGGGCCCGTCGTCGGCCACGCCAACATCAAGATGGCGACGTCGATTCTCGACTACATCTTCCGCGAGCTCGCGGTGAGCTATCTCGGCCGCTACGACCTCGCGCAAGTCCAGCCCTCACAGCTCGTCGACGCAATGGGCCCAGAGCCGGAGTACGTCGCCGAGGAATCGGGCGAGGTCCACTACGTCGCTCCGATCCCGATCGCGCCCAAGGCCTCGACCCCAGCCTCAAGCGCGACCGTGAACCGGACGCCCGAACTCGTCGGCGTGCTGGCATCGGCACCGAGCGCTTCGGGCGGACCGGCGAAGGGTCAGATCGTTGCGGCCAAGGCCCGCGAGGCGATGGCCAAAGGCTACAGCGGCGACGCCTGCACCCAGTGCGGCCAGTTCACGCTCGTGCGCAACGGCACGTGCCTGAAGTGCGACAGCTGCGGCACAACGAGCGGCTGTTCGTAAAATTGCATATTATTCGATCAGACGTTACATTCGTTTGCGTCGAGTGATGCTGAAAACGGCGGGAACCGGCGGGTCGATTCATCGGCCCGCCGTGTTCGCGTCATGAGGCGCGGCTTGGCTTCGTAACGCAAGGAGATACCGTCGTAACAGTAAACGTTACGCCCCGTGAGAGGGGTATCGGACCTGGCAGCCAGCGCGTCGGCACTTCTCGCCGAGAATGTTGCGCTGCTCGATCCGGAAGAGCGCGTCTTCGAGGCGATGCTGGCCGGCTGGGTACGACAACAACAGGCACGCGCACTTCGAGCCGAGACGATTCGAAGTCGAGCTAGCATTGTAACGCGCATGCACGTGCACACCAATTCGTATCCGTGGCAGTGGACGGCCGCCGACTACGTCGACTTCTCGGCATATCTCGGCTCAACGGTTCGAGTAGCGTATAGCACGTTGCGCGGCTACCAAATCTCGATCCGCTTGTTCCTCGAGTACATCACCGATAGTCGCTACGGCTGGATCGCCGCATGTACAAAGCGCTTCGGTCGCGCCCCCGAGCAACTCGCTGATGAGTGGAACACAACGCGGCATAGCGCGGAGTTCGAAGCCCGACCGGGACGCCGGCCGCTGACCTTCGACGAGGTTCAGAGCCTCTTTGACTATCTAGACGATCGCGTCCGCGCGATTCGCCAGCACGGGAAGAAAGGCGCTCTCGCCGCTTTCCGCGACGCCGTGATCTTCAAGGTGGCGTACGCGTACGGTCTGCGCCGACGGGAAGTCGCGCGTCTTGAGCTACCGGATCTCCGGCATAATCCTGCGGTCCGCCAATACGGGACCATCGGTGCGATACATGTACGTCACGGCAAGGGCGCTCGCGGCGGCCCGCCGCGCCGCCGAATCGTTCTGACGGTCCCCGAGTTCGACTGGGTGGTCGACACGATCGTACAATATCTCGAGGAGGTGCGGCCGCGTTTCGGTGCGGCGAACCATCCTGGCCTATTCGTGACGGAACGGCTCGGCTTCGTCGCGCCCGTTTACATCGGAACGCGATTCGGCGAAGTCGTATGCGAAGCCGGGCTTGACAAAGAGCTCGAGCTGCACTGCCTCCGACATACGTACTCGACGCATTTGGCAGAGTTTGGCTACGATCCGCTGTTCATTCAAGAGCAGCTTGGCCACACCTATGCGGCATCGACGGCCATCTACACGCACGTCAGCAACGACTTCAAGAACCAGCAGATAAAGCGCGCGCTGTCGCACCTCTACAGCGAGACCGGGAAGCGATCGTGACTAAGAAGATGGGGATCTCCTGGAATCTTCGGGAGCGACTCGAGCAGCAATGTATCCACTCGACGGCAGAGCTCGTCCCACGGCTGGCCGAGCGTGGCATACATCTGTCCCGAATGCAGGTCTATCGCCTCGTCGCGCAAGAACCGCAGCGGATCTCGGTGGACGTTCTCGCGGCGCTCTGCGACGTGCTGTCGTGCACGCCGAACGATCTCATCACAGTCAAGGTGGTAAAGGAGCAACTTCGGAAGGCCGCCAGTGGCCCGCATGGCGCCGCGCCGACGCCCCTACGCACGACGATTCGGCGGCCGCGCCGGTAGAGTAGCGTATGTCGCCCGCAAGCAACCAGCAGCTTGAAGAGATCATTTGTCGCGTCGCTGAGGCGGTTCCGACGATCGCGCGTGATGCGCTACGGGACCTCGTAATGGAGGCGGTTCCGAGTTCGCACTCGTTTCGCTCCGCTGTCGTTGCGCTGACCGCTAATCCGAGAGTGTTGCACGATGGCGTCGGGATCACGTCTGCGCTCTTGCGCGTAACCGCGGCACTGGCAGATGCGGGGACGCCGGATATGTTTCGAGCGAAATGCGTTGGGTGCAACGGTACGAAATCGCTGCGGTATAGGCGCGGGTCGGAGCGTCTGTGCACTCGTTGTTTCGAGCGCGCGAACGCGGAGCTATGCACTCGCTGCGTAAAACTGAGGCCGGTCGCGATTAGGGAAGACGGGAGACCGATCTGCCATACCTGTTATGCGGCGGATCCCCGAAGGTTTGAGATCTGCACGGACTGTGGCGGCCTCGCGCGCGTCGCTATGCGTGCCGATCGGGGGCCGCTGTGCCAATTGTGCTATCCTCGGCCCGCTCATACGTGTTCTGGCTGCGGCGAGCTCCGACCAGTTCATTCTCGTCGAACCGGCGCCAACGTCTGCAAGGATTGCTATCAGCAAGGCCGCGGTCGCGCTAGGAAACGTGCGGTGAAGCTCGTTCGGCTACGGCATGCGCGCAAGCGAGTCTGCTCGTCGTGCGGTCACTTTAGGAACTGCGTCGACTATACAACGCAGCAACCGCGTTGCATGCCGTGCGTAGGATCACCGTTCCAGGTCTGCACCGGGTGCGGTCGCTCGCGCAAAGCGCAGGCGGTCTGGTCGACCGGCCCCGTCTGCTCAACCTGCTACAATCGATATACGCGCAAGACGCAACGCTGCTCGACCTGCGCCACTGTCGCGCTGCTCGTACCTGGCGAGGACGGTGACCGTTGTCGGGAATGCCGCGGCGACACGCCGCGAGCAAAATGTAGTGCCTGCGATCACGGCATCGTGCTATGGCAGGACGGGGTTTGCGCGAAGTGCGTCTTGACGGCCAGATGCGCCGCCATCGCATCGGAGGCCGATCCGGGGCGCGCCGTACTACTGCAGCCGGTCATTGACCTCATTTCCGCAACGCCCGACCCGCGCAGCGCGCTGCGATGGCTTGCGAACCGTAAAGGGGCGATGATATTCGCCCAGCTTGCCAGCGGTGAACTCGACGTGTCACACGCGGCGCTCGACGGACTGCACGACGAGAACGCCGCCGACGCCGGCGCAATCATGTACGTGCGGGCGTTGCTTGTGCGCGCCGGCGTGCTCGCGCCCGTCACGGCCTCCGCCGATCGCCTGGGGCGCTGGATCGACCGATTCATCGCGAGATGCGTCCCGGCACACCGGCCAATCCTGCACATGTTCGCGCAATGGTACCTGCTGCGAAGACTCCGGTTAAAGGTCGACGCCGATACGCTCACCGAGGGTGGTGTTAAGTATGCGCAGGCACGCCTCCGCGCGCCGTCCGCATTCCTTTCCTGGCTTGATCAGCGGGGAACATCGCTGCGCGACTGTTCGCAGGCGGAGGTTGAGGTCTGGCTTCAAGCTCCGCGCAAATCGACGGCGTATTACGTGAAAGACTTCTTGAAGTGGACGTCGCGTCGACACTTCTCGCGCGATCTGAACGTGCCTGAACGAAGGGTCATGGTTCGAACGCGACCGTCGCGCGACGACGACCGGTGGTCTGAGGTCGCGACGTTGCTACACGACGACGGCATTGACGCGGCGACACGTGTGGCCGGTTTGTTGCTCTTGGTGTTCGGACAGCAGCTCAGCCGCATCTGCAGCCTCCGGTGCTCGCTGTTGAGGGAGGGCGCCGACGGCTCTATGCGCATTGTTCTCGGACGCGAGTCGATCGAGATGCCGCCGGGCGTGGCCGCCGCTCTTGCCGCTCAGCGCGACGTCGCGCTTGAGAACCCTAAGGCGATCCGCCCTGACGGCGATCACTGGCTCTTCCCGAGTGCCTTCTATGGGCAGCATACGCGTCCCCACGCGCTGAGCCGGCGACTGATTGAGATCGGCGTACACGCGCGCGCTGAGCGTACCAGCGCCTTGCTATATCTCGCGGCTGAACTTGAGCCCGTCGTTCTAGCACAGATGCTCGACCTCCACACGAGCACCGCCGTGGTGTGGTGCCGCCTCGCCGGCCGCACGTACAATCGGCACGTTGCTCGGCGGCGAGGCTCCAGTGACCTTCCTCAAAAATGACACCAGTGGCGATGCGGCGCCTTGTTCCTTGAATACAGGTATCGAAACGCCGGCTGACTGATGGCAACTGCCTTCAGTAGTCGCTGACGTGTCACTCTACGCCGAGTACTTAGATTGGTGAACCGCTACACCAGATACAGCTCACGCAAGCGCAATTGAAACGCCGCGCGAGAGACGCCCAGCGCATTCGCACAAGCCCGCGGATCACGTATTGAGCGCCAAAGGTGTTCGACAGACTCTTTCGGCATTAATATGCCCGCAGCGAACTTGTTAGCGGCGGCCTCGTGCTGCGAATATGACCGCTCAGAGCTATCTCCTATGTCCGTTTCGGCACATCCGATGAATCTCTGATCGTCCGAATCGACATTCTGTCGATCTCCCGGCCTGATGTTGAATTGAAGCTTCCCATGTCCTAGCTCATGCGCGAGCGAGAATCGCCGGCGGACGTCGATCGCGTCCGCCTCCACGAGCACAAGACTCAGGCCGGGCAAAATGGCGGCCAGCAGCCGCGTACCACCCAACTCCAAACCGGGAATATACGCAACATCTAGCTCATACCAGTCACGCAGTATCGCTTCAATATCGATGGCGATTCCATTCGACATATGCGGCTTGTGAGACGCCTCGAGAACACACAATACAGCTTTATCAATCTCGCTAAGCTCTTGCGGCACGTCAACGCACCCGCTTCCGCAGCTCGCGCTGTACGTCACCGAGTAATGCCAGCGTGGGATTCGACGCCCCTCGCGCGGCGTGTGCTAATTCGCTGCCAGACTCCGAACCAATGCGTTGCAGCTTCACAAACGCCCCTAGCGCTACGCGACATTTCGCGAGTTGGCGCGTCGACAAGCCCGCCCGAGCCCGAATGTATTCGCCGAACTCGTCCGTTTTTAGGTCCGCTACGGTCCCCTGATTGAGTCTTGCGACCGCCGCGAGCTGGGGTACGATATCCGCAAAGGGCTGCGCAGCCAGAAAGCATTCAATTATTGCCCGCAGCGGAGCATCAGGCAAGCGCCCCGCCTCAGCGACAGCTTCCAGGGATGCCTCAGGTACGAAATGGTAAGCGGCTGCAATTTTGAGCAATGTATCGTCGTCCATCAGCCCTCTCCTTGGAATATCGATCGAACGCGCTTCTTAGCTCGATGAAGCACTTGTCTAGCGGTGGCATCAGAAAGGTCAAAACCGGAGTCGCGCAGCGCGGGCCCGACGTCAGCACCCTTTACGTACGCCACGAGCGCGATATATGACCGCAAATCTTCTGCCTTTACGCGTTCCAACAGATCGCTCACGTGGACCGCACCATAGCCAGCTTCATCCGCGCCCATTTGCGCTGCCGGGTCCCCCGTAACTTCCAAGGTTCCCGCACCCACCGACCGCGACGATCGTCTATACAGATCAATTGCGCAGCGTTTAGCAATCGTGTTGACCTCGCGTGCAAGGCGAGGCGCGATCGAGTTCGGCATTCTTCGCACTATCGCTAGCAATAGGACGTTCCTTAGATCGTTTACGTCCAAATATGACGGGAGATAAGAGGCGAAACAGGCCACGACGGCGCCAAGGGCACGATCGAGCGGTGCAAGGTTACCGGATTCATACGCGATGGTCAATGCGTCCTCGAGAGCGCCACTATGTGCCAAGCGTCACCCGCAATTTCAGTTTACAGCCTCCGCGACTCGTGCTCGATTCTATGCGACCGTCTCAATCATTCTCATAGCGAGACCTGCAAGAGCGTCGTCCTCGAGCCGGCTAATAACACTGCCAGTTGGCGACGACGTCACTTGCAACACAACGTTCACGTAGTCCGCCACGCTTTTCACGTGAGATATCACGCCGATCAATCGCCCGGAAGCCGAACGGCGCTCAAGCTCTTGCATAGCGAGGTCGAGCGAAGTCTGGTCGAGGCTACCGAAACCTTCGTCCAGGAATAATGAGCCGAGATGGCCGCCGGACCGCGCCGATATCTCACTGAGCGCAAGTGCAAGTGCCAAACTAGCGAGGAATGTTTCGCCACCGGACAGCGTTTTTGCTGAGCGCTCAAGGCCGGCGGGCACGTCGAGTATTTTAAGGTCTTCTGCGAAGGCATAGCGCTCGGCCGTCATGCCTTGAAGAATGGTCGACGCAACAACGAGTAACTGCCGCTCCTTTCTGCGAATCACGAAGTCCGCGAAGCGCGAATCTCCGAGAGCACGGTGGAGTGCCTCAAGGGCTGCTGCGAGCGGCTCAAGGACCTTTAACCGCTCCAATAGCAAGTGATGATGAGATCCCTGAAGCGCCAAGCGTTGGGCTGCTACTTCGGCCAATACAACCTCGACGCGGAGCGCGTCAACCATCGTTTCGATTTCACCGACGCCGTTCACGTCAAGCTCTCGAAAGGTCCTGGCAACAAGCTCGTAGCTCTTGGCCGCGCTCTCTCGCCAGTCTGACGCAGCCTTCCGAAGAGCAGCGCGTACACGTTTTGTCTCCTTACGGAGACTATTCGCCCAACACTCAATCACTTCGCCGCTCGCATCGTTTCCAAGCTGCGTGCTCGAACAAGCTCCGATAACATCTTCATCCAGCGAGAGCAACAGGCGTGCGCGTGCATCTAGCTCCCTGATCACGTCGCCGCGCACGGCAAGAACTTCGCGATCGCGACGCTCCCGCAACTCCTCGTGGTCCCGAATTAACCCATCCAGGACCTCGCGCGCGTCCGCAACCTCGCTCTCCGCCTCGACCGCGTCATCCATGAGCACAGATAGCACCTCGCGAATTTGCTCAATTGCTCGGGGACCATCAATTGCATAGTCATGACACGCGTTGGGCAGGCCCTCCGCCAGCTGAACGAGGCGCTCTTCGGAAGAGCGACTCCGACTCTCAGCTCGCCGAATGGCGTCTTCAAGGCCAGCACTTTCCGCCTTGATTTTCTGAACAGCCTCTTCAAGGGCGGCAAGACCCGCGCGCTCGGTAGCCACTAGAGCTAATGCTGCATCGCGATCGGTTCTCAGCTCATTTTCTTGGAGGGCCAGATCGGCGATGATGCGGCGGACGTCGGGCCCACCGAACTGTGTCCGTAACAGTTGCTTCGCGTGTCCAACCCGAAGTTCCGCAGCAGCCAGTGAGTCAATCGCGTTGCGAAGCTGAGCCCTCTGAGTCCGCTCTTCAGCGTCAGCCGCGCTCAGGAGGTCTGCCTTTGCCCGCGATTCGTCGCTGAGCCGTTTCGTGCGCATTAACAGCGGTTCCACATCTGGCAGAATTGGCGGCACGTAATCAGGCGTCAGGATTCGCCGGCACACCGGGCATTCGACCCCCGGGCCGAGGTGCGCTACCACGCCGCTTATGCCGTCAAGACCACGCGCTCTCGATAAGTCCTCCTGTGCAACTCGGAGCTCTTTCTCAAGAGAAAGGTGCTCATCGCGCGTACTGCTATGCTTCGCGGCAGCCGTATCCGCAGAGAGGGCGATTGCCGTCTTCGCATCGATTGCGACCTTCAGCGCCTCAGAAGCTGCAGTCAACTCCGCATTGGCACCCTCAAGGAGCTTCAGCCGTTCATGATTCGCGGTCAGGCGACTCTCGGTCTCTTGTAGCCGCGCCTCGGCGGTACTTATGTTAACAGTAGTCGCCTCGCTCGCCGCTAGCCGTTCGATTACTGCCAGCCGATTCTCCGCAAGCTTCGTCGTAGCGCGGACGAGATCGTCTTGCGCATGCCGGGTCCCCTCAAGGAGGACCTCAGCAGAATTGACTCGCTCGCGCTGCTCCGCGATTCCGGCCCGGTCAAGGGACAACATCTTTAGGCCGTCCAGAGCCTTGGCGCGGAGATTGAGAACCTCTTGCGCTGTAGCGCGCCGACTGGAAGCCTCCTGAAGCTGTGCAGTTAGGAACGAATCGCGAGCACTGATTCTTACCAGCTCAGCGACCAAGTCGTCGGTTCCGTCCAACGCACGCGCGTCGGCGGTCGCCTTGTCCGCTCGCACATGGAGCGTGTCGATTGAGGCCTGCGCTGTTGCGATTGACTCCCTTAGATCGACGAGTTCCGACTCTCGCCGTCCTGCACGAACGAGAAACTCCTGCTTCACCGCGAGGTCAGCCTCGGGATCTTCGGGAAGGCCGGCAAGTTGCACACGTGCGCTCGACACTAGATCACGCGATCGATCGCGCGGCTCTTCGAGCTCATTGCGCATTTCGTCTAAGCGCTGGAGTCCGAGGATGTCCTTCAATATTTTGTTTCGGTCGCCGCGTCGCGCGTGAAGCAACGCCATGAAGTCCCCTTGGGGCAATAATACCGTCTTAGTAAATCCGGCGTGATCCAGTCCTATCAGCTCTTCGACCTTACGCGTGACTCCATCATCGGTCTCACGCCGAACGCTCGGGTCGCCATCGCACTCTAGTATGTGCTTTGCCGGGGGATAGCTTGTCCGTGTACGGCTTCGCGTGATCCTGTAAATGCGTCCGTCAACTTCAAACTCAAAACGCACGGTCATCGCACTTGCCGAAGAGCAGATAAGATCGCCGGACGGCGCGGTGAAGGTGGGCTTCCCATAAAGCGCATAGGACATCGCTTCTAGGATTGAACTCTTGCCGGCGCCAGTGTCACCAACGATTGCGACGAGGCCTAGCCCCGTGAAGTCAAGGTCGCGGCGCTCCTTGAAGCTTCGAAACCCCTGCAGCTCCAGTCTTAGCGGCCTCATACCCGAAGCACCTCGATATCGTCCTTCAGTTCAGCAATCTCGACCGACTCCGCCGACTCCAGCGCCGTTAGTACTCTTGTGAACACTTCAAGCACCGACTCGGCGTCTGCTCCCGTCGTGGCGCTTTCAGTCAGGAACGCACGAAACATCGAAGTCAGATCTTCCTCGGCTTCACGATCACCGTCATCCTCGATGGGACGCAGTCGGGCGCCGGGATACTCGTTTGCCACCCGCAAGATGGCAGCGCGCGTAAACATAGCCGCGACGATGGATGACGCGTTCGGCTCCGGACCGTCCGAGACCAAAGTAACATTACAAAGAGCGTCATCGACTTGGTCTGCGAGCATCACAAGCTCAGCTGCAGAGCCACGCAATGTGCGCAATGCACGACCACCTGAGAGATCCACCGTCGAAACCGAGGGAGCGCCACCCGGTCGTGCCTCGACGAGCACGATGCTCTTGGTTTCGCCCTCTTCACCGAAATCGATTGGTATTGGAGATCCTGCGTACCGCGCCAGCGTCCGTCGGGTCGGCAGCTTTTGGGGGCGATGGATATGCCCAAAGGCCGCATACGTTACGGGCGGGGTTGACTCAAGCTTCGCCATATACGCGTCGCTGATGTGCAGCGGGCGCTCACTTCTAGACGTTATTGCTCCACTAACATACAGATGCGCGCCGAAGATCAAGACATCGCGCCGCTCATCGAAGCCGCTCAAAAGTCCGCGTTCGAGTTCCCGTTCGTATACGTCAATCTTGTCGGAATAGCGGCTCATCCACAGTGATGGGTCTAGAAACCGGTCGACGCCTCTGTTGCTGACAAAGGGCAGCGGTGCCAAACGAATCCGGTCACCGTCCTTTGCGGGAAAGTCGAGGATCCCGCCGTCTTCTGGTCGTCGCGCTTGATCAACAAAGATCAAGCGGCGGTCCCCGCCCAGCAACTTCTGAAATAGGCGAAAGAGCGCCGGGGAGTCGTGGTTTCCACAGAGGACGACAACCGGCGCCAAATCCGACAATTCGCGAAGCATGTCGATGCCGAGCTGAATGTCTTCATAGCTTGGCCGGTATGTCTCGAACACATCTCCTGTATGCAGAATAAGGTCGGGCATGTAGTCCCTTGCGACTTCCCGAATCTCCTCGAAGGTTCTTATTGAGTCGATACGTCGTGGCTCGCCCTGCAACACCTTTCCGAGATGCCAATCTGAAATATGTATGAGCTTCATGATAAGCTTGCGAACGCCGCAGCGACGCGAGCCTCCGGATCCGGCTGTCGCCCCTCAGCAACGTTTGTCGCGTAACAGGGGAATGGAAATCGCAACGGGATCGGGGCAGGTACGATCGGCTGGTCGAGGACCATGGTACCGGGAAGAAATCTGGCCGCCCGCTCCCGCAGTTCGGCGCTTAGGAACCGATATTCGTCAGCCGTCGAGGCGTCGAGACGGCCGACGACCTTGATGGCAGAATTTGTCGTAACTGCGCGGTCGACGTCCGAAGCCGATTGCTGAGCTCCGATCAAGATGATACCTAAACTTCTGCCTCGTGCCGCGATGTCAACCAATACTTCCTTAATCGGACTGGAACCGTCACGGGGTGCATACTTGTTCAACTCGTCCAGAACGACGAATTGAAGCGGCTCTCGACCCGAGCCTTGCTTCGCCTCAAATATTTGCGAGAGGAGAGCACCGACGACGAATCGTTGGGCATCGTCGTGCAATGCATGAATATCTACTACGCTAATACGCGATCGCTGTTCAATCGACGCTACATTCGTGCAAACGAGCGGTCCCAAACGAGGAACCATGGCGTAGAGGCGACGCAAGAAGGCAAGGACGGTGCCCGGCGCCGCTATGCCGACCCAATGCGGGTCCGAATATTGTCCGCCGATCTTATCAGCGATGAATTCGACCAGGTCACCAAAATCGCTGATCAGCGTTCCCGACCCTGGGTCAACCGGCAATCGCTTCCGCAATAAGGCGCGTTCAAATGTTTGTGGAAAGTCGGGCTCGGGCTCCCGCATGACAATGGACCCGTCGGCTAGACGCGCCGGATGCATCCAGCGCAACAGTTGCGTGCGAACCTTTTGCTCTAGAAACGATAGCTGATTGCGCGTGTCCGCCGCATCTGAGAAGCAAAAGCGTAGCAGGCCCCCGCGGATGAACGCGTCGGGCGTCCATCCATAAACGGTCACGTCTTCTTGTTGCCTCGATTCTACATCGGCTACCCGCGCGCCCGAGTGCGCACGCGCCGCGCGAGGGACAAAAAATTCGACGTCGCCAAATGGCCCGGGGCTCGTAACGCCGAGTGCGGTCCAGCGTGCCGCGTGTTTAGCGGCGTCGAACGCTCCGTTCGGCCTATCAAGATGGAGCAAATCCTCGCCCTTTACGTTGAAGACGAGTGCCCTTGTATTGGGCTTGTGGGGTCGCAGGACCGCGTCACCGTGCGTCGTTTCAAGGAGCATGTAAAGCATGAAGAGCGCAAACGAGGTCTTCGTGGCTACACCGGAAATCCCAGAAATAGAGGCGTGTCCGCCTTTTTCTCCACTTAGAAACGAGAAGTCCAACAAAATGGGCTGTTCGTTGATGTCAAGGCCGATGGGAATTGGGTGGCTCATCTGATCCGCAAAAAGAGCCATATCTCGTTGAGGTCCCGATGCGCGGTAAATGGCAGCCCCGGGCTGAGGAGGGATCCAGACCTCTTCGAATGTGCGTAGCATCTGGACAGTAACAGCACGTGAGACCCGTCCGGGCATGGTTTGGGAGCCAGCTATGCGCTCTGTGTCAGATCGCAGTTCAGCGCCTTCAATATCACCAGTGCCTTCGACCACAATGCCGTAGTGGGTGACAGTGCGGCCGTCGCGAAGGGGCTGCGAGCATAGCAGAAGATCATCGAGTTGAACTACGGCGTCGTCCTCTAGTACTACGCTGAAGCGCCGCGTCGTAGCTGGTACCGATCCGTCCACCAGACCGACCCTGACATCATCATCCACGCTTTTTCTCCTCCATTTCACGTACGGTTCGAACGGCCTCGCGCACCGCTCGTTCGCCCAATCCTGGGTGCCCGAGTAGGTGCCGCAAGTGATGCTCTAGACCACCAATCGGCTGCAGATTCTGTGGCGCGCGCGCATCACGATGCGGCACGCCTGCGTATCGCGGTAGCCGTGACGCCAGCATATCGGCACGCTTCACGGCCTGCTCAATGCCGTTTGATGCCGGCAAATCGATTCTCACAATGCCAGCCCACGGGCCAGCGTCACGGGAAGGCTGCGCGATTCTAATGTAGGACGAATAGCGATCGGTTCCGATCTGAAAGAGTGACGTTCTTTGCGCCACACCCAGCTGCCGGATGATTGACCGATGTTCTGGTTTCAGCAAGGGACGATGGTGAGTCTTGATGTATCCGACTGCGTCGAGATCGCGTCGCAGCGGAAAATAAAGTGGCCCATCAACGATGACAAGATGGCCGAGCTTGATCAAGTCCACTGCGATGGATTCTTCAGCCCGCCGCATTCGCAGCTGTAATTCGTCTAGAGGGCCCTTCGGATCAGATTTGGCGACCGAATGCACAACCCAGCCCCACCCTCCGGAAACGTCTGGTAATTCGAATTTGGCGCCATCGCTCCAAATCACGACGCGCTCAATGTGCGTCGCTGCAATTACTGGGGTTGTAGCGGGACTGCAGATGACGGCACCCGCACCCAATACACCTGCGACACCGCGTGCCAGGGAACCATCTGCACAGACAGCGTAGAGCGAAGCCTCCCCGTGCCGGACGCCGTCGATGAATGCCATGGCACGGTCAGGCGCCGTGTCGATGGTATCCCGGCACCGGAGAATGTCGCCGTCCTCGATGGGATCGGCATCCTCGTCGACCGTGTCCTCGTCATCGACTAGATATGGCGACCCGTATCGGACAGCCCAATCCTCGACGAAAACTCCTGAAGGCTCGGGACTCGTAATTGGCTCTGGCAGCGTCGTTCTCCATTCTCACACGGATCGGCCCCCTCAAATCCATACATCGCGGGGAACAACGACTACGTGACACCGGGGAGATCAAAGCCGAGGATTCGACGGAGTCGGTCGTTCGCCCGCTAGGCTCAACAAAGCAAGCCGCACTTAGAGGACCGCGGTGAGCAAGCAACCGCCGTCACGATCGGAGCCGGTACAGAGATCGAGGACGCTGTTATCACATGAAATCCCGTGGTGTTGCGCAAATCGGCAATTTGGCGAGGAAACAAATGGCACCGTCGGACATTGCCTTCGTCTTGATTCAATCACCAGACGATGACGAGATTGCGCAATTGATCGCTACGCAGTGTGCGGCAATCGCCGCAATGCTTCATCGCCGTGACCTTGCATATGAAACACTTCACATCAACGTTGTCTCCCGGCAATCATTTTACGATGTTGCCGCCCATTTATATGGCAACGCCGAAATCGTTCACGTGGCGGCCCACGGTGATGAGGCAGGGATCGACACAATGCGCGATGCTCTGACTTGGGAAGACGTTGGAGCAGTACTGACTAAACTCGTGCCACCACTGAGTGGCAAAGCTAAACGGGTACTGTGTCTTTCTTGTTGTTATTCGCGCTGCGGATATCGGGCGTTACGTAAAACGCTGCAATCGCGCTTTACGGGGATCTACTGCTTTCGTGACAACGAGGTCTACTTCGACACTATAATGATGGTGTGGAGCATGTTCTACGGGACAAAGCCTCTTGGGCAGCCCGCATCCAAAATAAAGAAGCGAATCAATCGCTTCTTTGGCCGGCGCACCCTCGAATATCACAGGTTGTAGCGCTGCCGAGGCTCTCAGGCGGTGCGCTGTGACATTGCCCAATTGGTATCCAGCGTCAGTTCTGCCGTTCGCTACGAGCCACGAGAGCAGCCGGACGCGACAGCCAAAAGTGTCGACCGCTCGCCCGCGACCGCGTGCGCTGTCCCGAGGGCCGTCGATCCAGGCGGGGCCCTCGATCGACCGGAGTGTGGAATACATCGCGATTGGAATATCTGTACCTTACCAGTAGGCCACGCATTATTCTAGCAGATGCAATAATACGAGCTTAGATACGCCGCTCCGCGCAAGGGGACGACCGACGATCCCTAGGCTCAGTCCCTAA
The DNA here is from genome assembly GCA_003140215.1 of Vulcanimicrobiota bacterium. Lineage (GTDB taxonomy): Bacteria > Vulcanimicrobiota > Vulcanimicrobiia > Vulcanimicrobiales > Vulcanimicrobiaceae > Vulcanimicrobium > Vulcanimicrobium beijerinckii. The sequence continues at coordinate 2,240,308 of PLJL01000004.1, forward strand.
ACGGAACGACGCCCAATGAGGATCAGGCGGGAGATCCGTGGATCTACGTCGTTAGAGGGCAAGCGGTCCCGCATAGCGCGCCATCTGTGACGCGAGTGCTCGAAAGTCGAGAGCGCCGCCCGCCCGACAACTGCCGAGTTCTAACAGATGCCCAGCCGAGTATCTCCGCGACGAGCTCCGCCTCTCCGATTTTGCCTGCGGCTTCGAGATGATCGCATGCTCGGAAGAAAATGTTTAACGGCTCTATTCTGCCGAATGGCGTCACACTCGCTAGTAGGATCATCCTAGAGCCCGTGACGGATCATCCGCCCGGAGCCGCCCTTACAGTCGCCGCAAGAATAGTGGGCAGTTGGAATGGTCCGGCCTTACCAGTAAACCCCGGGATTTTTATCAGATGTTACATTTCCCCGACACCTGATCTTACTCAAGTCTCGGACGAAAGAGAGGCAGCCGGCAATGCCGGCGGCCTTTTCTTCTTCTCTACGATCCGCCCGAGAAACCGCATCCTAACGGGCACCGAGCACATCGCCGGCCTTCGGTGGGTTCGAAGATTGCCAAGATGTGCCGTCGGCGAAATCGACCTCGAGCGGCGACGCGACGATGCGCGCGACCCGGCCCGAGGCCCCGGTCTGCGGATCGGTATAATCGAAGGTTCCGTCAGGCTGCCACTTCCCGTCCATCGTCGCGCAGTTGCCGCCGCGCGAGTCCTCGACCGGACCGTCCGACGAAAACTTGCCGCGAATATCGAACGTCTGCACGCCGAGAACCTTCCCGTCGGCGTTGACGAACGCAAAGTCAGTTCGGACGGCCTTCGCGATCCGCGCATCGTGATTCGCGAACGCGATGCAGACCTGTCGCTCGAGTGCGCCGGGAATCTGAGACTGCCGACTCGCGTGCGCTCGTTGGTACGCATCGGTGAGGTCGACCGGCGAGCCAGGTGCCGCCATCGCTGCGATGTGAACGGGCCCATTCTGCGGCGCGTTCGCGGGCATGGTGATGTGATCGCCGGTTTGCGGAAGGTTCTCCGCCTTCCACACCGTTCCGTCGTCGTAGTGAATCTCGCGCGCGGAGACGGCGAACGCAACGATTGGCACGAACGGCCCGTGGAACTGTGGGTAACTCCAATGTGCCTGGGAGAAGCCGGCAGCCGAATGGATCACGTCGCAGTTTCCGTTCGGGATGTCGCTTGTGCTGCGCGTCGATGCAACGGGGACGCCGACGGGAAACGTGCCGCCGAGCGAGCTGACGTCGACGCCGGCGACCGTCCCGGCGGCATCGACTGCAGCGAGGCTCAGACCTATCCTGGTCGCCATCCGCGGACCCTTGTTCACGATCGTGATGCACATGACCTCAACCTCGCCGCCGTAGATCGTCGCGAGAAAGGGCAGGGCACCGGTGACGGTGACGGCGCTCGGATGCGCGGGGTCGTCGAACGCGTACGGCGGCGCGGCCGAAGCCGGGAGGGGGAGGAGCGCTACGGCCAGCAGGGCGAGCAGGGCTGCGGCGCGCGCCGGGCGCCAGACAAGAACCCGCCGCGCGGTCGACACTATCATCGTCAGCCCCTTTCTCTCGAGGACTCTCTGTGTCTCACGTCAGCGGCGTCCACTTCCTGCAGATCCCCGGGCCCACCAAAGTCCCCGCACTACGACACAAACTCCTACGGCGGGCGCGCAGTTTACTACGCGGGGCTCGCCGTCAGCAGCACTTTGCCGGCGGTCATGTGCGCTGCATAGTTCTGAAGGGCTCGGGAAACGTGTTCCAACGGATAGTGCGCCTGAATCTCCGTCTTGAGATCACTGGCGAGCAGTTTCTGAACCTGGCTAGCTACGCGGAGCTGGCGGAGCAGATTTCGATCGCGCATCCAATCGCTCAGGTACAAGCCCTCAACTGACTTGCGTTCGAAGATGAGCGGTGCGGCCCCAATCTGAACCGGCGCGTGCGATAGCAGTCCATAGACGATCAAACGGCTCCCCTTGGGTTGTGCACGCAGTATTCGGTCGGACATATCGCCGGCGACTGCGTCGAAGCCGATGCTCGCACCGAGTCGATGGCACTCTTCGCGCAGCCGGGTGTCGAACTCCGGAGCACTACTGTCCAGTACATGCTCCGCACCCGTCTCTTGCAGCAGACGGACCTGGTCAGCGCGGCGAACGACATTGATCACCGGGATCGAGCACCTGCGCGCAAGCCGTATCACCATCTTCCCGAGCGCGCTAGCCGCCGCGGTCTGAACTACAGATCGATGGCGCCCACGCCGCGCCTCATCCACGAGTGCCCATGCCATGAGCGGGTTCACGAGCATCGTCGCACCCTGTTCCATGTCAACCTGTTTCTGCAATGGAACGCAGAGGCGCGCTGAGGTAACCATATATTCGGCCCACGTGCCGCTCGCCACGTTCGCGTCGGCGGCGGTGCACGCCACGCGTCGCCCCTTGAGCAACTTCGGTAGAATTCCGCTTCCGACTGCGACGACCGTGCCGCTTCCTTCAAATCCCGGGATTGCGGGAAGCCGTTTCTTGAAGCCATAGAGGCCCCGAACGAAGAGCAGGTCCGATGGATTGATTGGCGAGGCGTGCATCCGTACAAGCACTTCACCAGGTCCTGGATGAGGCACAGCTATCTCGGCCACAGTCAGGCTCTCCGGCTTCCCGTCATAGGCGAGAAGCTGTGCGGCGAGCATCTGGCTGGATATTGAGGTCATCGGTACCGCTCCGTCGTGCCGTATTCTTGCGCTAATGCGCACTACTCTGCCTGCGGAACCTCCGCGCCGCCGGCGCTCTCCTACGCGGTGGCCCGCCGCCGGTCTCGTGGCTGCGGCGTTTACCGTTCGGGGAATATGTACCAGTTGGAATATGTGCCGGTTACCGGTAAACCGTCCACTGGCTGATGCGAGGAGCGACCCCTTTGCGGCCCGCTCCTCGCGTTGCCGGCCTCCGTAGTACTACGGAAACGGACGAACTACGGAGCGTTCAAGCGCGAAGCGTAGATCCTCGCGACCGTGTCCGCGCTCAGGGCGGTGTTCCACAGCGCCACGTCGCTGATGTCCCCGTCGAAGAAGCGCCCGGTGAACACCTTGCTCTCGCCGATCGTGAACTCGTTCGTTTTCCCGATGCGACCGCCACCGGTGTCTTCCTTCCCAAGCTTGCCGTCCCAGTAGATGGCGCGCGCTCCGGTGCTCGCATTGAACGTCGCGACGACGAGATGCCACTCCCCTTCGAGCGTTGCAAGCGGCGGCATGTAGGCGACGTTCGACCCTACGGCGGTATAGAACCGCAACGCATTGTCGGGCTCGAACTGGAGATCGAAATCGTTACCGTTCTGCGAGATCCCCGCAACGTAGTCGAAGCGGCTCTTCAGCGCCGGCCGGGAGGTCAGATGGACCCACGCCATAATGCTGCCCATGCCGCGGATCCCGCCCACTTGCGAGGTGTCGAAGTACCCCGTCGTACCGTCGAAGAGCGTGCACTGATTGTTCGGGACGCTGATCGGAGCGCACAGCGACGCCCTCGGGACGATGCTGACACCGCCAACGGCCGTGTACTTCGAAGTCCCGACCTCGCTCGTCCCGGTCGTCGCCGAGAGGCGATAGTAGGCGATCGGATGTGTCGATTTCACGGTCGCGACGAAGCCGAGACCGGCAGCTGACTGCGGGATCGGGACTAGGACAAAGGCGGCCGCTGCTAGGGCAGCGCCGAGCGCGGTTCGATGGATCACGCGAACTCCTCGTCGTCGGGTGATAGTCGCGCGGCCGTTCGGCCCCGCGCGATTCCCTCCTCCGTAGGGCAAGTCAACGCGATCGCTTTCACCGCCGCGAGCGCTGTTTCGATGAGACCGAGCGCATGATGCTCACCAGCGCACCACGGTCCCGCATGGGAGTCGGCGCGGTGCTTCGGCGACGCTGAGGAGTTCGGCGACACCGGGGAGTTCGAGCGTCTCCGCCCCATCGGGGAGGCGCAGGAAGCGGTTCTGTTTTCCACTCCCGGCGAGGAGGCGGCGCGGATCGCTGATATCGGCACCGCGGTAGAACGACAGGCCGACGCCGTTGGCGTCGGCGGCGATCGGTACGATGCAATCCGACGGACGTTCTGTCGAACAATAACCGATCACGAAGAAATTGTAGTTGTCGTAGGCGAGTTCGAAAGCGGTCGGGAAGCGTTCTCGTAGGACGGCCCGCACGGCGCGGATCTTGCGTGCGACCGCCGGGGCAAATCTTGCAATCGCCGCCATGATTTGCGCCCGGTCGGCGGCCAGCGTCTTCATCGACGACGTAGCGGCGACGAGTTTTGCACGCCGGCCGCGAATCGCAACATCTAGCGGTGCGGAATGGGCTCGAGCCCGGTTTTCGCGATGCCCGGCGCGGCGGCCGGTGACGCGAGAAACGCGAGCAGCGCGCGTGCTGATGCGCCGTGCTGCGCGTTCGCGACAACGCCGCCCGCGAACACGGTGATCTTCTGCACTTCGGCCGGGATGACGCCGACGATGTCGATGCCGTGTACGGGTCGCAGCTCGCTCAGCTGCTGAAAGCCTATCTCCGCGTCGCCGCGCGCGACCACCTCGCCGACCGGCGTCGCGGGGATCATCGCGCTCTTGGCCCGTACGGCGTCGGCGATGCCGAGCTTCGCGAACATCTCGTTCTGGATGTAGACGCCGCTGGCGCTGTCCGAATACGCGATTGATCGCGCGTTCAGCAGAGCTTGCTTGAAGCGGTCGACCGTACTGATGTCGGGCTTCGGGGCTCCGGCGCGCACGGCCATCGCGATCGGCGAACGTGCGAGGTCGACGCGGCTGTCCGCGGCGACCGTTCCGGCCTTGATCAGCCCGTCGAGCGCGTAACCGACCATGATGACGACGTCGGCCTGCTCGCCGCGCCCCAGACGATTCGGAATCGCCTGCGCCGTCGTGCCCATCGACGGGCCGGATATGATCTCAAGCGTGTCTCCGGTTTGCTGCTGATACGCGGGCGCGAGATCGCGCAGCGCCGCGGAGAATCCGCCCGAGATCATCACGCGAACCGTTTCGGCGCCGGCGATCGCTGTCTGTGAGAGGAAGAGTGCGGCAGCCGCTGCGAGAAACGCGGACCGCGAGCCCGTTGCGCGGATGTCCATCCGGACCGATTCGGACGCCCTTGGCCGATCCACCTCCGTCGATGCTGAAGGCCGGCCGAACGGGCTGTTTCCGGGTTGCCGCGTAGTGCAGGGAGATACTGGTCCGAATGAATGCAGCCGACCTGTGGCAAATGATTCTGGCCGCGCCAGCCGATGCCGATCTCAAGACCCAATACGTCCAAGCGCTGACCCAGGCCGGCGATTGGCGTGCGGACCTCTTTTCTCTGGCGGCCGAATACAAGCGGCTTCGATCAGGGAGCTATATCGACCGCGCGCAGGCCTTGAAGCCGCGGCTCGACGGATTGATTGCCGACTGGCGGGCGGATCTTTCCGGCCGTTCCGACGCGTGGCCGGGCGAGATCGAATTCGTCCTCGGATGGCCCATCGAGCTGAATATCAAGGCCGCGGACTTCGCGCGGCACGCCGGGGAAATCGTCGCCACGCTGCCGGTCCGGCACCTGAATCTCGTGGCCGTCAGCGACCTGCCCGGCGTGTTCGAGGTGCCGCAACTCCGCCAAATCGCCTCACTGGACGGCAGTAAGCAGATATGGTCGGACGATGCGATTCGCGCCCTGGCGAGCTCCTCCGCCCTCCGTGCGCTGCGCTGGCTGGATCTCTCGCACGGCGGCATCACGGAAGCCCAGGTGGAAATCCTCGCCGCCTCCCCGTCCTTGAGGACTGTCGCAATGATCGACCTCTCCGACAATCCGACACGCGACCCGGTCGATGGGGCAGCGGGAGCGGGCTGGGATTGGATGACCGGGAAGATCGTGCTGGAATCGGTCGCATTGCCGGAGTTCGGCGTCGAACTCGAGCACCGGCACGGCGAGATCACATGGCTACATGCTCTCTGGAATTTCCTGGAGGCCTATCCGCCCAGCCGATACAGCTTTTGATCGCTCCTTCGTGTATCGAGCGGGGTAGTGCAAAGGACCGAGCAGCGATGGAAACACTGCGGAAGCATGGCTTTCCGATACGAAGATGAGGGCATCGAATCGACTGCGCTGCTTCCACCGGGCGAAGACCAGTGCCGCGGAGCTGTCCACAAACCAAGACGGTACCTCGCGACCGAGGGTATCACCCTCGAACCATCGGGCTGCCGGATCACTTGCTCGAAGCGACCGGAGCGGCACGTAAAACCGAGTGCCGACGCTGTTCAGCAGTTCTTCCATGGTGCCGCGCGGCGCTGGTGCGACGCTAGTCGGGCCGAGGCGATCGTTCGTGGCGCTGACCGCACCGCGGTCGAATGCGAACCCGATGCGCACATAACCCTTTCCAAAGCGCTCGTTCAAGCGCGAACCTAGCGTGGGCCAATCCGCGGGCCGATCGGCGTCTCTTTGGGAACCAATTGCCCTGTTGTCGGACCAAACGGCGACCTTTGCACCGGGGTACCGCGTCGCGGCAAGCCACGCAATATTCTCGGCCTGTGCGACGGCAACATCTCCCCAGCCATTTCCATGCGGATCCAGCCAGATCCGAACGCCCTGTTCGACCACATGGGCGTCGTGCGCAAGGTCGACATCCGGATGCAGCGTCGCGATGAGCCGCGACACTTCGGCGACGCTCCGAATGCAACGCGGTTTGCCGTCCCAAGTCGCGCTCAGACGCTGCCACGATTCCATCGAGCGCGGCATACACGCATATTGCTTCCTGACCGCCGCCTGGACGTGCGCGCCACGTTTCGCGGCGAACGATTCGACATTTGATAGGGCACGATCGACCAACTTCGGATCGACGCCGGCGAAGTGCAGCGTTGGGTGAAGCCCAGGCGCGGCGTTGAACGCCCGCATCCACTTCACCAGGTCGCGCACCTCGGCGGTTTGCCACTCCCACGTCGGCAACGACCGCAGTGCACGAATCGGGTCACCGCGGCCGGTCGCGACATACCGGTCGATCTCGCGCGCCTCGACCACACCGGTATCGAACGCGAGCACGGTAACACCGTGCCGCTCGACGAGATCGCGAAACAAGCGATGCTTCATGCGCAAGAACTCGGCGGTTCCGGCGCTCGCCTGGCCGAGCCCGATCACCCGTGCAGTGGCGACGTCGCGATCGAACGTGGTGAGGTCATCGAGCTGCAGTCGCACGCGCTTGGCCCGATAGGGAGTCGCGTCCAGCAGCCATACCGCGTTTGACTGGCGGCGTTGCGTGGAGTGGGGTGGCCCCACGTCCGCCGAGATGGCGATCCGGAGTGTCGGCTTGCCGGCATAGCGTTGAGCGGAGTCCAGCACCACGGACGTTCCTGGTTGCTGGTAGGTCGACCACGGCGGGATCGAGGCCGCGCTATCGGCACGAGCCAGGCTTGCCGGGTCCGGCCCTAGTACGCACGCCAACGCGCACACGGAGACGCCGATGATACGCATCGTCCGGGCCATTCGAGCGTTCCTGCGGTCAAATCCCGCCCACGCTTGGCTGCGTCACCGCCCCATTTGCCGGAACCACCCCAAACAATCGTAGACTGGAAGTATGCCCGAGCTTCCTGATATCACTGCCTACCTTAGCGCGTTAGACGACCGGATCGTCGGCCGGCGGCTCGAGCGCGTCAGGCTGGCAAGCCCCTTTTTACTGCGAACCGCGCAGCCGCCGATCGCGGATGTCGAAGGCCGCACCGTGCTCGAGCTGCGGCGCATCGGCAAGCGCATTGCGATCGGGCTGGACGGCGATCTCTGGCTGGTCCTTCACCTCATGATCGCCGGCCGGCTGCATTGGAAAGCCCCTGGCGCGGCGCTGACCGGCCGCACGACGTTGGCGGCCTTCGATTTTCCGAATGGCGCTCTCGTGCTCATCGAAGCCGGCACGAAGCGCCGCGCTTCGTTGCACGTTCTGAGCGGCGCCGATGCCCTGCGTTCCATCGATCCCGGCGGCATCGACGTTCTCTCCTGCGATCTCGACTCGTTTCGGGCCGCCCTGATCGCCGAAAACCGCACGCTGAAGCGTGCCCTAACCGATCCACGTACGGTCGACGGCATCGGCAATGCATACTCTGACGAGATTCTGCACTCGGCCCAACTGTCTCCAACGCTCCTGACGAAGAGACTCACGCCCTCCGAGTGGGTCCGGCTCTTCACCGCGACGCGAGGAACGCTTCAGCTTTGGATTGATCGGCTACAAGCTGAGGCGAAGGACGGGTTCCCGAAAAACGTGACCGCCTTTCACAAGGGCATGGCGGTCCACGGTCGCTACGGAGAACCATGTCCAGTGTGCGGCGAAACCGTGCGACGCATCCGGTACGCGGACAACGAGACGAACTATTGCCCTCGCTGCCAGACCGGCGGCAAGGTCCTCGCCGATCGCGCGCTATCGCGCCTCCTACGCTGACGGCCCCTTCACGGCTGTGCGCCGAGCGCCTTCGCGCCGGCACGCTGGTTCCCTCGACCCGCGGGGCTCGCAAACCGGTACAACTCCTTTGCGATGCCGGCAAAGGTCTGGTGGTTTAGCGGAAACTCCAGCATGACGTGCAGGACGCTCAGAAAATAGAGTGCGACGAAGCCCATGTCGTAGCTGTAGCCGTAGATGGCCAAGGAGCCCAACCACCCACCCACGATGACTGCGGCCCGGCTCCTCGATACCTCGTGCCACTTGATGATCGACGTCTTCGAGAACCAATTGAGATAGTGGTACGTGTAGCCAAACGCGATGAGGCGCATGACGGTCAACCCCGCCGTCGAGTCATAGATCTCAGCCAGCGACGTTCCAGTGCCGAGATGAAAGAGCTTGATCAACTCGGCGTTGAGCGTCTGGAACGAGCCGTAACTGTGCCGCACGTAGTCACCGACGGTCGAAGCGAACGCTCCCGGCACGTACACGAAGAAGCTGACCGCGCACAGCAGGAACACCAGCAGCGACAGCACGCCCGAGCGGCTCCTGCTCTTGAGCGCCCCGAGGAGCACGAATGCCGCCGTGAACACGAAGACGTGAACGATCGTAACCAACAATAATGCGACCAGGCCGAAATATCGGGAATTGCTAAAGATCACAAGGGTGAACGCGGTCAGCGCGATGAGCGCGACAGAAACGGTTCTGTTCTTGACGAAGACGAGCAGCGACGCGGCGATGAAGACTGCATAAACGAGGCCGATCTCGAATGCCGGCGATAGCGACTGGTTGAAAACCTTCTCGGCCGCCAGGCCGTACAGCATGACGACCAGCGTCACGACGACGAGCGCGAGCCAGTACTGTCGAGCCTGCAACACTCGCCGCGCCGGTTCGGCTTTCACGAAATACCCTCGATCGTGAAGCCAGGAGATTTCCGTAAGGTAGTGCAGCGGCCCCAGCACCGCGTATGAGAACAAGAAGAGCTCGAATGGAAACCGGTAGGCCGCCAGACAGGAACCCACCATCAAGCCGATGTTCGCGTAGTTGACCGCATCGGCGCTGCGCCTCATGCGGTCCTCCCTTCGCGTCCCTACCGGGTTCTCCGGCTCCTTAGACAGCCGTGGCGATAGGCTCCGCGATCAGCTCTGCGAGCGTCGGTACGAAACGCGTGGCCAGCTCGGTTCGATTGCGGCCTTTGCGCTTGGCCTCGTAGAGGGCGGCGTCGGCTGCCTTCACCAGGGAGAACGGAGAGGTCGCCCCAGTCGGTGACATACGCCCGATGCCGATGCTCACCGTGACGGTGCCGCGCACGTTGCCGGCGTGGGCGATGTTGAGCGCGAGGACGGCGCGCCGAATCGCTTCGCCGACTGCGAACGCGCCCGCTGCGTCGGTGTCGGGGAGAAAGACCGCAAACTCTTCGCCGCCGTAGCGTGCCGCGAGATCTCCGGGGCGACCGAGAGCAGCCGCGATGCATCCGGCGATGCTCTTGAGAACGCCGTCGCCGGCTTGATGCCCGTAGTGATCGTTGTAGCCCTTGAACGCGTCGGCGTCGATCATGAGAAAGGCCAGAGACGTGCCGGCCCGCACGGCGCGCCGCCACTCCCGGTCGAACACGGCGTCAAATTGATAGCGATTCCCAAGCCCGGTGAGACCGTCGATCAAGACGAGTCGCTCCAGTTGCGCCTCAGCGGCCTCGCGCTTGTCGATCTGTCTCGCCAGGTATCTGCCGAGGATCCCGACGATGGCGATCATGCCGACGAGTTCGGCCAGGTTGATCAAGGTTTGGATGCGCCATGCAGCCAGGGCCTCGTCTTCCGCCACGCCGACCACGACTAGCAGCGGATACTGACTCACCCGTTGATAAGCAAACAGCCGCGAGACGCCGTCGATGACGGAGCGGTTTTGGTAGCTTCCCACCGGCGACCGCGGCAGCATCAGTCGAAAGAACGACGCCTTCGCAAGGCTCTTTCCGATGTTCGCTTTCTCGAACGGCTTGCGCATCAGAACGGTGCCGTCGGCGAGTGCGAGCGTGATGCTGCCGAGCCGTCCGATGTCGACCTGTTCGTAGAGATGGAGGAAGTAGTTCCCCGAGATGGTTGCCATCGCAACTCCGGCGAAGCTGCCGTCGCGGTGATTCACGCGCCGCGTAACGGTGATGATCCAACTCCCGTCTGTCCGGCTGCGCACGGTGTGTCCGATGTGGGTGGTGCGGTCGGCGTGGGTTCGATGGTAGATGAAGTACGGCCGGTCTCGGTAGTTCGCATTCTTCAGCCCCGGAATGGCGTTGACCACGCCGTTGCCGGCGGCGTCGACGATGAAGAGATTGTGAAGCACGCGTAGCTGTGCAATGTGCTCGACCATCAGGTCTTGCAGGCGCCGCCGCTGCTTCGGCCCGGTCCCGTCGGTCTGGGCTCGATCGACGAGGTCGATCAGCACGCCGTCGATCGTCTGAAAGCTATCGGTAGCCTGCTGCGAGAGGGACTGGACCAGGTTGGTCGTCTGCAACGTTGAGGCGTGGACGTCCGTAGCCCGGTTGCTCCAAATCTCTTTTGCGGTCGCCAAAATCGCCAGCAGACAGACCACGACCATGAACGCGAGCAAGCCATGCCGCAGCGATAGCTGCCTGAAACCTTGACGCGAGCGGCTCGGCGGTGTCCCAACGGAGAGCATTTGACCGTTTCCTCACCGCCTCAGAGGTGCGGTGATTGGATGCAGCGCCACCAGGGACGCTCTGGGACGATCATCCCGCTCCGCGGTAACAAATCGGTGTCGGCGCCACCGGCCCCGAGCTGGGGCCGCCGCCCGGCGTGCTACATCGGGAGCGCCAGGCCGTTCTTTCCGACGGTGACGCGGGCGGTCGAGAGGCCGCCATCGGCAGCCCGCTGCGCGATGATGTAGACGTGCGCCCCGGGGACGAGCGCCTTGGCGTCGCCCAGCTCGTAGAGCACGACCGGCGTGTCCTTGGAGACAACGATCTTCTTCTCGCCGTCCTTGTACTTGAGCGTGAGGACCTGCCCGCCGACGCTTTCGACCGGGCCGCTGGCATCGACGGTTCCGTTGGTCATCGTGCTTTGCGGGCCCAGATCGTAGGGGCGATGGCCCTCGCCGGTGCCGCGCATCGCCTCGGGAAAGATGTGGACCTCTCGCGCACGCAGCGTGCCGTCGGGCTGCAGGATCGCGGCGCTGCCGACATAGGTGCCCGGACCGATCTTGGACAGGTCGGACTTTACCACGGTGACGACGCGAAAGCCGTCCGACAGTGTCACCCGGCGATTCTCAGCGGCCGTCGCCACCGTGAGCAGGTTGCCTTCGAGGCTCACGATCGTGCCGCGAATCCTCGTCGTACTCTCTTGCCCGTAGGCCGGTGCCGCGGCGACGGCGAGCAGGCAGAGCAGCGGCGCGGCGCGTCTCATGCCCGCCCTTTGCATGGGCCCCGCGACCGATCCCGCCTGGCGCTAGCGGTAGACGCCGCTCAGGCTGACCTTTGCGGCCTCGAGGGCGGCGACGGCCTGGGGTTCCGCCGCCGGGTCGATCCGCAGGCTCAGGTTGGACGTGGACTGCGTGCTCGCCGGCGTCGGGATGATCGTTGCAGCCACACCGGAATCGCGCAGCGCCTTGGTCGCGATCATCGTGCCCGAATTCGACGGGAACACCAGGACGACGCCGGCCACGGCTACGACTTGGCGCCCGCGAGGTGCTGGTTGAGCTGGGCTTCCAGGGCTGAGATCGTCTCCTGATCGCGGGTGAGCGCCTCGGCCGTCGCGCGGGACGTGAAGTCGACCAAGTCTTCGAGCCGCGCGAACAGCGCAGCGATTGAGGCCGTCAGCCAGAACAGAACGCCGCACTCGATCACCACGGCAATGGCGTGCAGCGCGACACGGTCGATGCCTTCCTCAGGGAAGACGTTCGCGGGTACGACGAGGTCCAGGATCAAGTGGTGGGCGGCGGTAAGCGCCGCCGAAACCGCGATGGGACGCCAATCGACGTACGCGCTGAGCATCGCGAACACGCCGAAGAAGTACATGTGGTAGTCGATCTGCCAATCGCCGTTGCCGGCGATGCCGCTGAAATGCCCGCGCCCGGCGTAGACGAACACGATCGGACCGAACGTAAGGCAGACCGCGACGATCGAGCGCAAGGTGAGGCCGTCGCGGAGCTTCCACGCCGCTAGCGTGGCGACGAGCGCCACAATCGCGGCCATAGCCATCGGCTCGCGCCACGAGTTGCGGGCCAGCAGCGCCACCCCGCCGGCCAGGAGCACGTGCGCCCAGACGACCCACACGAAGATCTTCGTAGCCCGAGCGCGGATGGAGCCGAGCGAAAAGGAGCTGTTCAAGCTCAAAACCTCTCTCTTGTTGGAAAGCCCGGCCTCCAGGTTATCGGCCCCGCCCGGCCCGAGTTTACCCCGGGCCCGAAAATCTACGCCGGCGTACCGAAGCGCGCCGCGGCGCGCGCGTTCGCCTTCGCGGCCTCTTCGGCTCGATTCTTCGGCGAGGCGTTCGTCTCGAGCGAACGCAGCAGCCGCGTCGCGACGCCGGCTACCTCATCGACGGCAGCCAAGAACGCCTCCTCGTTAGCCTTTGACGGCTTGGTGAAGCCGCTGATCTTTCGCACGAACTGCAGCGACGCTGCCTCGATCTCGCTCGCGGTGACGGGCGGATCGAAGTTGAAAAGCGTCTTGATGTTCCTACACACTGCGTACTACCTCGTTTCGGCGGTGGTGCTTCGTCAGAACGACCGGGGCATTCCCAGCACGTGCTGACCGATGTACGAGAGGATCAAGTTGTTGGCGACCGGCGCCGTGATGTACAGACGCGTCTCGCGGAACTTGCGTTCGATGTCGTATTCCTCGGCGAAGCCGAAGCCGCCGTGCGCGTCCATCGCGGCATTTGCGGCCTGCCACGACGCTTCGGACGCAAGCAGCTTGGCGGTGTTGGCCTCTGCGCCGCACGAACGGCCTGCGTCGAAGAGCACGGCGGCCTGCTTTCGCACCAAGTCCGCCGCGACGATCGCGGCGTGCGCCCGCGCGATCGGAAACTGGACGCCTTGATTCCGGCCGATCGGCCGGCCGAAGACGACGCGTTCGCCCACGTACTTCACGGCTCGCTCGATGAAGAACGTGCCGTCCCCGACGCATTCGGCCGCGATCAGGATGCGCTCGGCGTTCATGCCGTCGAGGATGTAGCGGAAGCCCTGCCCTTCTTCTCCCACCAGGTTCTCGACCGGTACCTCGAGATCGTGGATGAACACCTCATTGGTCTCGTGGTTCATCATGGTGCGGATCGGACGTACTTCGAGCATCCCGGGCGCTGCCGCGCGCAGATCGACCAGCAGCGTCGAGAGCCCCAACGTCTTCGCCTTCGGGTCGTCGGACGGCGGTGCGGTGCGTACGAGCAGCAGCATCAGATCGCTGTGCTGCACGCGCGAAGTCCACACTTTTTGCCCGTTTACCACGTAGCGGTCGCCGCGACGCACCGCCGTGGTCGCGATCTTCGTGGTGTCGCTCCCGGCATTGGGTTCGGTAACGCCGAAGGCTTGGAGCCGCAGCTCGCCGCGCGCGATCGGCGGCAAGAAGCGGCGCTTCTGCTCCTCGCTGCCGTGGCGCAGCACGGTGCCCATGATGTACATCTGCGCGTGGCAGGCGGCGGCGTTGCCGCCGCTGCGGTTCACCTCTTCGAGGATGATGCAGGCCTCGCTCAGCCCTAGCCCGGCGCCGTCGTATTGCTCGGGGATGAGCGCTGCGAGGTAGCCGGCATCGGTCAGGGCGGCGATGAAGGCGTCCGGATACGCACGCTCGGCGTCGAGTGCACGCCAATACGCGTCGTCGAACGACGCGCACAGCGCGCGCACCGCGGCGCGCAGCGCACGTTGATCCGGGGTCAACTCTAGCCCCGCGGTGACCGGAGGGGCGGTCACGGCAGGAGCGCCTTGCTTCGACTCGGCATCGGGCCGGAGTTCGCGCTTGCGGCGGCTTGTCCGGTCGCAGCCGCCGGCCGCTACGCGGAGATCCGGGTGCTCGCGCCCCAATTGCGGCCGGGCGATGCGGCCAGCAGCGCCGTGATCTCGCCGGCCGGTCTGGCTTTGCTAAAGAGGTATCCCTGCGCTTCGGAACATCCGTGCGCCCGCAGCCGGCGCAACTGCCCGCGCGTCTCCACGCCCTCCGCCACCGTCGCGATCCCCAACGCGTTGCCGATCCCGACCACGGCTCGTACGATCGCCTCGGATTCCGCACGTTGGAGCAGATCGCCGACGAACGACCGGTCGATCTTGATGCGGTCGAAGCGGAAGCTGCGCAGGTACCCCAGCGACGAATAGCCGGTGCCGAAATCGTCCAACGAGATGCCGACACCCAGCTCGCGCAGCTCGTTGAGCACCGCGAGCGTTCCGGCAGACTCTTGCAAGAGCACCGACTCCGTGATCTCCAGATCGAGCCGGTCGGCTGAGAGACCCGACGCGTCGAGCGCGTCGCAGACCGTTTGGACGAACCGGGGCGCCCGAAATTGAATCGGCGAGACGTTCACTGAGAGCCGGATCGTCGCCGGCCACTGCGCCGCGTGGCGGCAGGCCCCGCGCAATACCCACTCCCCGAGCCGTACGATCATCCCCGTGTCTTCGGCGATTGAAATGAACTCGTCGGGATAGACCAGGCCGCGCTGCGGGTGCTGCCAGCGAACCAGCGCCTCGAGGCCCACGATCGCGCCCGACGTCACGTTGACGATCGGCTGATAGAAAATCCTGAACGACTCGTCGGCAAGCGCGGCGCGCAATTGACCTTCGGTCTCCAGCCGCGTCTGGCGGTCCACGGCCATGCTCGGCTCGAACAGCCGGTACGCTCGCCGCCCCTCGGCTTTCGCGCGGTAGAGCGCGAAGTCGGCATTCTTGAGCAACTGGTCCGGCAAAATACCGTCCCGCGGCGACGTGGTGATACCCACGCTGGCACCGACGAGGAGCTGATGACCCATGAGCTCGTACGGCTCGCTGACGACGTCGACGATGGTCTGCCCGCGCTGCGCCGCTTCCTCGGGATTCTCCAATCCGAGCAGCACGACGACGAACTCGTCGCCGCCGAGCCGCGCGACGGTATCGTCTTGGCGCACGCAGCGCAGCAGCCGCTCCGCCACGCCTTGAAGCAGTGCGTCCCCGATCGCATGTCCGAGCGTGTCGTTGACGGCCTTGAAGTTGTCGAGGTCGACCGACAGAACCGCGGCGGACCCGCCGGCCTCGACGAACAGGCGCGCTTCCTCGAGCCGCTCGCGCAGCAGTACCCTGTTCGGCAGGCCGGTCAGCGCGTCATGGCAAGCCATCGATGCGATCTTGCTTTCGGCCGCCTTCCGTTCCGAGATGTCGCGGACGACCGAGACGATGACGGTGTTGGCCAGGCCCGTGCCGTCGGCGAACGGCGCGACCAGGGTTGCCACCCAGTGCGCCTCGACCCAAACGTAGCCGCCGTCCTTGTGCCGCAGCCGATAGGTATGCGTCACGGCACCGCCGCGCTGGACGAGTTGGCCGTAGTCGGCCGTGACGCGTTGCTTGTCGTCCGGGTGCAGGAACGTCGAGAAATCGAGCTCCATCATCTCCGCCGGCGTGTACCCGAGCATCCGTAGGCACGACGGCGAGACGTACGAACGGGTGCGGTCCGCCCGCGCGCAAACGATCATGTCGGCGGCGTAGTCAGCGAGCAGGCGGTAGCGCTCTTCGCTCTCGCGCAGCGCATCGTCGGCGATGCCACGAGCGACGTTGATGGCGGCCTCGACGGCCCGGCGCTCAGAGACGTCCTCGGTATGACACAGGTAGAACAGCGGCTCACCGGCCTCGTCCTCGATCACCGTGCGGTGTTGGCGCACCCAAATCGACGAACCGTCGCGCCGCCGGACGCGCAGCTCGGCGTCGGTCTCCTCGACCGCGCCCGATTTCAGCCGGCCGAACATCTCGGCCGCCGTCTCGAGATCGTCGGGATGGCACAGGTCCCCGAACATGACGGAGCCGAGCTGGTCGGTGGAATAGCCGGTGATCTCGCAAAACGCCGGGTTGGCGAGCACGTATCGCCCGTGCGACTCGGGGCGCGCGCTCACCAGCGAGATCCCGAACGGTGCACGCTCGAAGGCGACGTCGGCCGGCGCCGGCGTCGGCGAAGACGACGACGCGCCAAGGGTACGATGGGCCGAGGGCAGCGGCTGCACCGATTGAGGCTAGCGGCCCGCGGTAACGCGCGGGTAACGCCGGCGACCAGGGACCGGCCGCCGCCGCCGGAAGAGCAGCTTCGATGACGACCCCTTCCCTGCACCCCGGCGACCCGGCGCCGCGCGCCGTCTTGGAGCTGCGGATCCCCCTGCCGGCGCTCGTGGTGTGGCTGCGCCACGTCGGTTGACGCTTCTTCGGTGAGCCGCTCGCGCAGTTGCGCGAGCTCGACGAGGACTTCGCGCGCGCGGGCATCAGCGTTCGGTTCGTCACGATCGGCTCGCAAGCCAAAGCCGACGATTTCTGCGCGCGCCACAACGCCGCCGCAATCTGCATCGGTGACGCCGACAAACACACCTATAAAGCGATGGGCTTGAGCGATTTCGATCTCACCAAGCTGATGTCGACGCCCGCGCTGCTCGAGCGGCGCAACGAAAACCAGGCCGCGGGCTTCCGCCAGGACTGGGGTGCGACGCTTATCTGGGACGCGGCGCAGAATCCGGGCGCCGCAGTGCTCGACGCCGGTGGGATCGTACGCTGGGTGCACCGCGGCGTGCATCCCGGCGACTTGCCGCCGATGCGCGAGCTGCTGGCGCAGGCCCAAGCGGTCCTCCGGTAAGCGACCGCCCGTGACCTGGCGGGTGCTGACGACCGCGCGCGGCTTCGAAGCCACGCCCGAGGCAGCCGCACTGCTGAAGCGCGCCGGATGCGAGGTCGTCGCGACGCCCTATAGCGGGAGCCGTTTCGACTACGAGCTCGGCGGCGACGCGCTCGTCGCGCTGCTCGACGGCATCGACGCGCACATCGCGGGTTCGGCCCACCTCACCCGAGACGTGATCGAGCGCGCGCCCGCGCTCAAGCTCATCTCACGCCGCGGTGTCGGTTACGAGCGCATCGACCTGCAGGCAGCGCGCGAGCACGACGTGGTGGTCACGATCACGACCGGGGCCAACCAGCACGCCGTCGCCGATCACGTCTTCGGGCTGTTGCTGGCGGTCGCGCGGCGCACGCTCGAGGCCCATCGTAGCGTGACCGAGGGGCGCTGGGAGTCGTTCATCGGACCGGAGCTGCGGGGAAAGACGCTGGGCATCATCGGCTTGGGCCGAGTGGGAAAAGGCGTCGCCCGGCGCGCGCTGGGCTTCTCGATGCGCGTCGTCGCAGCCGATCCGGTTGTCGACGATGCATTCTCGCGAGCGCACGACGTCACGTATCTGCCGCTCGACGAGCTGCTGGCGACGGCCGACGTCGTCTCCATCAACGCCTCGCTCAACGAGACCACGCGCGGCCTGATCGACCGCCGGGCGTTGCGCCGCCTCAAGGCCGGCGCGATCTTGATCAACACCGCTCGCGGCGGGATCGTTGACGAAGCCGCCTTGGCCGAGGCGCTGCGCAGCGGACAGCTCGGCGGCGCCGGGATCGACGTCTTCGAGCGTGAGCCGCCCGCCGGCTCGGCGCTTATCGGCCTGCCTAACGTCGTGCTCACGCCGCACGTCGCGGCGTACACGCACGAAGCGATGGCGGCAGCGAACCTGCTCGCGGCACGCATCGTCGTCGACCTTATGCACGGACGTCTGCCCGACCTCGACTGCATCGTCGCCGGGCCGAAACGCTAGGGAATCGCCACGGGACCGGTGTCGCCCGGGCTGAAACGCACGTTTTGGACCCACGAGAAAAAGTAGCCCTTACACGTTCGGACCCGTGCGGAATACGTAACCGTCGCGCCGGACCCGACGCGCTCGCGTCCGAGGTGCACCGCCGCCGGGTAGTTCGCCCGTTCGCCTGCGCTGTGCTCTTGGATGGCGAGATTGAAGTATGCCGGCACCGAATAGTCGTTGTAGACTCGTATGAATTGCGCCCCCGACGTGCAGTTACCGCCCTTCGTATACAACCCGGCCGCGTTGAACTGCGAATTCCACTCCGGCGGAGCGTTGCCCATGCGCGCGGGCACCTCCCCGGCCGCGGCGAACCGTGGCGTTGCCGGCGGGCCGACCGGGAGCCGTCGCGTCGCGACGACCGGCGGCTGCGGGCGATGGAGCAGCGCGAACGCACCGCCGGCGACCACCAGGGCGGCGAGGACGCACACCGCGACGAATGCTGGGCGCCCCGGTACCAGCAGTGAGGGTGCGGCCGCGCGTTCGACCACGAATGACGGCCCCAGTCCTGCGACCAAGTTCCCCGCCGCATCCCAGGTGGCCACGCGCAACCGCATCGCCTGCCCCGCTTGGGCGTCGCCCGGCACGGTGACCTCGCCCGAGACTTCATCGCCGGCACGTTGCCGATTCCGAACGACCGCCGGGCGCGCGTTCCCGCGTAAATCGACGAAGTCGACCTGTTCCATCGCGGAACCGCCCCGCGGCACGCTGTAACTAAACGCCATCGTCGCGTTCGCGGTAACCGGCATGGCTGCGATCGCGCTGACGGTCAAACCGCGGTTGGGATCGGCCGGCGGCTCGTGCGCCGGTCGCGTCACGGCGGGGGCCGGCTCGGGTGCGGCTTCGATGACCGCGCGCTCGGATGCGGCGACCTCCGGAGCGGCGGCTGCGGGCGCATGGCCCGGAGCCGCATCGAGAACGCGGCGCACCAGGTCGACGAGCTCGTCGAGCCGCTTCTCCATCGGGGGACTCATCGCGTCGAGCCAGTGCACGCGCTGAATGTAATATTCGAGATCACCTTCGGGCAGCACGAGCTCGATGCGGAACGGAATGATGTTCTTGCCACGCTTGTATGCGAGCTCGAGCTCGCTCAGGACCGCCTCGGAGGCGTTTGCGTGTGCCGAAAAGATCAGGACGACGACACGTCCGTGCGCGATTGCGTCAACAAGTTGCCGACCGTAGGGGATCCCGGGAATCGGATCGCGCGGCGCGATCCAGCACCGAATACCGTGCGCTTCGAGCTGCGCGCACGCGGCGTTCGCTACGATTCGGTCCTGCGCCGAATGGCAGATGAAAACGTCATGCGCCACCAGCCCCGCGTTCTTTGACGGGCGCGCGCCGTCCTCCGCGGCTTAGAACAGGTTCCAGAGGTACTGGTTGTACACTTCGTGGTGGTACTGGACTTCTTGCGCTTTCACGAACGTCCCCAGTTGGCGCGGGCAGCGATCGGCGCTGGCCTGCTTGAGGTCGGCGTAGCGCTCTTTCACGTCGGCCGTCAGGAGTTTGGTCGTCCACTCTGAGCCGCGGAAGTTCGCCAGCGCGTCGTAGATGTTGTCGGGCAGATAGCGGTCGGCTTGACGCAGGTTGTCGATCGTGCTGATGCTGCCTTCGAGTCCGGTCTTGAACACCGCGAGCATCACCATGTAGGGGTTCGCGTCGGGCGCGACGGAGCGCACCTCGACGCGTGAGCTGCGCTCGTTGCCGATCGGGAAGCGCACCATCGAGCCGCGGTCGACCGCCGAGGCCTTGATCTGATTCGGCGCTTCGAAATGCGGATCGAGCCGGCGGTAGGCGTTGACGCTCGAGTTCAGCAGCAGGCAGATGTCGTTGCCGTGCGTGAGGATACGGTCCGAAAAGTCCATCGCAAACCGGCTGAGGTTCTCCGCGGCACCCTTCTCCCAGAACAGGTTCTTGCCGTTCTTGTCGCTGACCGAGACGTTGGTGTGCATCCCGTTGCCGTTGACGCCGACGACGGGCTTGGGCAGGAAGCTCGCCGTCATTCCGAGCTTCGTCGCGACTTGGCGGCAGATCAGCTTGTAGAGTTGGATCGTGTCGGCGGCGGCCGTCACCTCGCCGTAGCTGTAGTTGATCTCGAACTGCGAAGGCGCTACCTCGGGGTGGTCCTTCTCGTTCTCGAACCCCATCGCGCGCTGCACTTCGGCGACCGTGTCGATGAACTGGCGCAGCGGGTCGCCGGGCAGCGAGTGATAGTAGCCGCCGGTGTTGACGTACTCGAACGCTCCGGTCTCGTGATACCGCTGCTCTGCGTCGAGGCCTTGGAACACGAACCCTTCGATCTCGTTGGCGGCGTTGAGCGTGTAGCCGTGCTTCTCGTACTGCTCGGCGGAGAGGCGCTTGAGCACGCCGCGAACGTCGGCGGAGAACGGCGACCCGTCGCGGTCGAGCACCTCGCCGAACACGAGCGCCTTGCCCGCGCCGAAGATGTCCGCCGGCCCCCAGTAGAATGCTCCCCAGTCCAACGCGAGCCGGAGATCGCTCTCGCGCTGCGGGGTGAAGCCGCGGATCGAGGACCCGTCGAACGTGAGATTGTCGGCTGACTTCAGCAGAAACTTCTTGTCGTAGTCGAGCATGTGCAGCCGGCCCTCGAGGTCGCTGAACAGCACCGTGACCGCCTTGATGCGGCGCTCGTCGGTCAGATACTTGAGCCGGCTTTCCTGAATCTTGTGGGGCGCGACCCGATCTCTGCGCTGTTGTTTGGCTTCGAGGTTGAGGTCTTCGAGCTCGCCGTACGGGAGCATGAGAAAGTCGCGCAATTCAGTAGGCATCGCTCTGAGGTCTATGCCTTCGGGGCGCCGACTCCTCGGGCATAAGGAGCACGATCGGCCCCGCGGCTATCCATCTGTCGAATCCGCGGTGCCGGCGTGCGGCCCGGCAGGACGGCCCGGCGGGACTCGGGCGGCGGGATGGGGATAAGCGCCCGTATGGGACTTCTCGCTCCGGAGCGCCTCACCGCGCTCGAAGAGCACGCCAACGACGTCCGGCAGGGCATCATCCGTTCGCTCCTGGCGGCCGGTTCGGGGCACTCCGGCGGGTCGCTCGACATGGCCGACATCTTCGCCGCGCTCTACTTTCACGTGCTGCGGCACGATCCGCAGCGGCCCGACTGGCCCGAGCGCGACCGCCTGCTGTTGTCGTGCGGGCACATCGCGCCGGTCCGCTACAGCGCGATGGCGTACGCGGGCTACTTCCCGGTCGAGGAGCTGCTGACGCTGCGCCACTTTCGCACGCGGCTGCAGGGCCATCCGGAACGCGTGAGCTTGCCGGGGCTCGAGACGACGTCCGGCCCGCTGGGCGAAGGGCTCGCCCAGGGCGCCGGGATGGCGCTGGCAGGCAAGCTGGACGGCGCCGGCTGGCGCGTCTACGTCGTAACCTCCGACGGCGAGCATCAGTGCGGGCTCCACTGGGAAGCCATGATGACGGCCGCCAAGTTCCAGCTCGACAACCTGACCTGCATCGTCGATCGCAACGTGATCCAGATCGACGGCAGCACCGAAGACGTGATGCCGCTCGAGCCGCTCACCGACAAATACCGCGCCTTCAACTGGGAGGTCTTCGAATGCGACGGCCACGACATCGGTGCATTCGTCGCCACCGTCGAAAAGGCCAAACAGGTCAAAGGCAAGCCCCAAGTGATCATCGCCCACACCGTGATGGGCAAGGGCGTGTCGTTCATGGAGGGCGACTATCTCTGGCACGGCAAGCCGCCCAAGCAAGACGAAGCCGACCAGGCGTTGCGCGAGCTCGGCGCCGCGCGCGAGCTGATCGGAGCGCAGCGTGGCTAGCGCCGGGGTGACGAGCGCGGCCGGGGCCGCGATGCACCTGGTCGACTACACCGACCCCGCGGCGATCAAGCAGGTCCCGACGCGCAACGGTTTCGGCGAAGGCCTCGTCGAGGCCGGGCGGCGCGACGAGCGCATCATCGCGATCTGCGCCGACCTTTCGGAGTCGACCCGCATGGAAGCGTTCAAGAAGACGTTTCCGCAGCGCTACATCGAGATCGGCGTGGCCGAGCAGATGCTCGTCGCGATGGCGGCGGGGCTAGCCGCGGCGGGCAAGATCCCGTTCATCGCCAGCTATGCGATGTTCAACCCGGGACGGTCCTGGGAGCAAGTCCGCACGACGATGGCGCTCAACGAGTCTGACGTCAAGATCGCCGGTGCGCACGCCGGGGTCTCGGTCGGACCCGACGGCGCGACCCACCAGGCGATCGAGGACATCGCGATCATGCGCGTGATCCCGAAGATGACGGTGGTGGTGCCGTGTGATTCGGCGCAGACCAAGCAGGCCACGCTGGCCGTCGCCGGCCGCTTCGGGCCGACGTACCTGCGTTTCGCGCGCGCCGAGTCGGCCGTCGTCACCACCGACCAGACGCCGTTCGAGATCGGGACGGCGCAGACGTTTCGTGACGGCGACGACGTCGCGGTCGTGGCCTGCGGCATCCTCGTGTACAACGCGCTCGTCGCCGCCGAGCTGGCGCGCAAAGACGGCATCGAGTGCCGCGTCGTCAACAACCACACGATCAAGCCGATGGACGAGGCGGCGATTCTCGCCGCGGCCCGCGACTGCGGCACGATCGTGAGCGTCGAGGAGCACCAGGTCCACGGCGGGATGGGGTCGCGCGTCGCCGAGATCGTGGCCGCGCACGACCCCGTGCCGATGGAGTTCATCGGCGTCCACGACCGCTTCGGACAGTCGGGCAGTCCGCCGGAGCTGACCGAGGAATACGGGATGGGCGTGACCGCGATCCTGGCCGCCATCAAGCGCGCGCACGGCCGCAAGCGCGCGGCCCGCGGATGACGCAAGCGCAGGGACTAGCCCGCGAGCTCAACGCGCTGGCGGGGTCGTCGCAGTTCTCGAACTCCAAAGCGCGGGCGGCGGCGCGCGGTCACGCCGACGTCGATTGGCCGCGCACCAAGGCGCACAACGGCGACTTCAACGCAGAGGTCGACGGGTGCGAGTCCTTCGTGATGCGCGACGGCAGCCGGTGCGAATGGGTTTCGGGGACCTACCGGTACGTGGCGCGCCCCGCGGGCTGAGCGCCCCTCAACCTTCCTCGGCGGTCGTGAAGCACCGCAGCGCCTGGATCGAGGGCACGAAGTAATACGCGCCGGTGAGCGGCGTGCTGAAGCGCGTAAGGGCGTCGCGCGGTCCGCCGTCGGCCCCTGCCATCTGCTCGAGCATGCGCTGCATGCGCCCCTGTTCGGCGCTGAAACCGATGAAAAGCGTGCCGTGCTCGCTGACCGTGCCGTAGGGAACGTTGCGCCGGAAGATCTTGAGCTCTTCGCCGCCGCGATGAACCTTCGTGCGCGCCACGTGCGAGTCGCGCGGCATGGCGTCGCCGGCGAACTCGGTGCTTTCGGGTTTGGTGCGGCCGATGATCTTCTCTTGAGCCGGCTGCGGCAGCGCGTTCCAGGCTACGGCGTCGTGGCGCCATTGCTGGAAGAGCAGAACGCTGCCGCCCGCGCCCGGAGCACCGTCGGCGATCAGCGCGATCTCGGGCGCTTCGTAGAGGGTTGGGTTCTCGGTACCGTCTTCGAACCCGGTCAGATCGCGGCTGTGGCGATACGACCAGCCCGTCTGCTCGCGCACCAGCGTCGCGACACCGGCAAGTTCCTCGACCGTCGCGTGGCCCAGGTCGAAGACGATGTCGTACGCGGCGGCGGCAAACCACACCCAGACGTCGGCCTGGGACGCGGGCATCGCGTACCCGTCCGCCCCGCGCACCTCGGCATTGAAACCCGTCACCTCCGCCGGTGCCTCGGCGGGCGCCGCCGCGCGCCACAGCTCGGGGCGAAAACCGACCACCAGGTTCACACCCCCGACCGTCGTGTGCGGCGGCCGCAGATCGGCGACCGCGCGGACCAGCGCGGCGGCATCGACGCCGGGGCGAGCGCGAAACTCGAAGAACCCGTGCGCAGCGTCGCCGAGCGCGAAGATGCCCGACTGGCCCGTCACCATTCGCGCAACGCGCAAACCTCGTTCAGGCGGGGACCGGACGGCGCGAGCGCGACACCTCGAGCGCTTTGACGCAGGCGTACACCGATTCGATGTGCGGCGTCGGCGTCTCGGTGAGCCGGCCCAGCTCGACGACGGCGCCGACGAGCGCCTCGATCTCGAGCGTTCGCCCGGCCTCGACGTCCTGCAGCATCGAGGTCTTGTGCTCGCCGACCGCTTCGGCGCCGGCGATCCGCTTCTCGATGGTGTGCCGGAACGTGATGCCAAGCTTCTCGGCGATCTGCTGCGCTTCGCGCATCATGTCGGCCGCGAGCGCGCGCGTCCCCGGATCGCGGCAGATCGCCGCCAAGGTCGCGCGCGTTAGCGCGCTGATCGGGTTGAACGACAGGTTGCCCCACAGCTTGAGCCAGATCTCGGAGCGAATGTCGTCGAGGACGAACGACTTGAAGCCGGCCCGCACGAGCATCGCCGCGAGCGCTTCGACGCGCTCGCTGTGCGCGCCGTCAAGCTCGCCGACCGAGAAGCGGTTCCCCTCGACCACGTGGATGACGCCTGGTGCCGTCACCTCGCCGGCGGGATAGACGACGCACCCGATGATGCGCTCGTGCTCGATGGCCGCGTCGATGACGCCGTTGGGATCGACCGCCTCGATGCGCCGCCCGTCGAACGGTCCGCCCTGCTTGTAGAAGTACCACCACGGCACCCCGTTCTGCACCGTCATGACCATGGTTTGCGGACCGAAGAGCTTGCGGATGTCCGGCAAGAGCAGCGGGATCTGATGCGCCTTGACCGCGATGATGACGAGATCTTGCGGGCCCGGCGCGCCCAAGTCGTCGGTGACGTCGATGTTGGTTGCCACCACGGCGTCGCCGTCGGCCTCGAGCCGCAAACCGTGCGTTCTGATCGCGTGGGCGTGCTCGGCGTTTTTCTCGACGAAGGTGACCGACTCGCCCGCCAGCGCCAGCCGTGCTCCGAGCATGCCGCCGATCGCGCCGGCACCGATGATGCAAATACGCACGCAAAATCCTCTATTCGAACCGGTTGCGCAGCGTGCCGATCCCGTCGATCGCGACCTCGATGGTGCTGCCGGGCTTCATCTTCCCGGCCCCGATCGACGTTCCGCACGCGATGATGTCGCCGGGGACGAGCGTCATGTCGCGCGAGATCAAGCTGACCAGCCGCGCCGGCTTGAT
The DNA here is from genome assembly GCA_003140215.1 of Vulcanimicrobiota bacterium. GTDB lineage: Bacteria > Vulcanimicrobiota > Vulcanimicrobiia > Vulcanimicrobiales > Vulcanimicrobiaceae > Vulcanimicrobium > Vulcanimicrobium beijerinckii. The sequence goes on from PLJL01000004.1 coordinate 2,265,727, forward strand.
CAGCATGTCGGCGGCCGGGTAGTTCTGCCGCTCCTCGCCGTCGAGCAGCGCGCGGATCACGAGCGTATCGGGATCGAGGCCGGTTGCGACAACGGGGCCGAACACGCCGAACGTATCGTAGCTCTTGGCGCGCGTCCACTGCGCGAAGGACGCGTCTTTGTTGAGCACGTCGAATGCGGTGACGTCGTTGACGCAGGTGTAGCCGAAGATCGCCGCGTTCGCCTCGTCCTCGTCCGCGCCCGCGCAACGCTTGCCGATCACGATGCCCAGCTCGGCTTCGAAGACCACCCGCCCGTCGTAGAACGGCGGCTTACGAATGGTCTGCCCGCTCGCCGCGAACGCGTTGTTGCCCTTGATGAAGTACAGCGGATCCTCGGGCACGCCGAGGCCGAGCTTCACCCCCAGCGCCGCGAAGTTGTTCCACAGCCCGATCATCTTGCTGGGCTCGGTCGGCGGCAACAGCGTTACGGCGTCGAGCGGCACGCGCTCGGCGGTCGGCTGCGGCGCGGCGAACATCTCACCGGCGTAACGGGTGATCGTGCTTCCCTCGAGCGTGCCGAACGCGGTCGAACCGGCGTGCTCGTAACGCAACCAGTGCTGCGTCGCAACCTCAGTCTTCATGAGGCCACCTTAGGAGCGCGGCTCGCGGCGCCCTCTTGCTTTCCCAGCGCTCTCCGGGAGGACGTCGTGCGCGTGGCGCCGGACCAGGCAGGCTCATGTCTCAACGATCCGGCGGCCGGGTGGTCGTCGACGCGCTCGCGGCAAACGGCGTCGACACCGTCTTCTGCGTCCCCGGCGAAAGCTACGTCGCCGTACTCGACGCCTTATACGACACGCCGGCGATACGCGTGATCGCGTGCCGCCACGAGGCGGCCGCGGCGCACATGGCCGAAGCGTCCGGAAAGCTCGACGGCAGACCGGGGGTCGCCTTCGTGACCCGCGGACCCGGCGCGACGCACGCGAGCATCGGCGTTCACATCGCTCGCCAGGATTCGACCCCGATGGTCTTGTTCGTCGGGCAGGTCGCGCGCGGGATGCGCGGGCGCGAAGCGTTCCAAGAGCTCGACTACGCGCAGGTCTTCGGCGGCCTTGCGAAGTGGGCCGCCGAGATCGACGACGCGCGACGCATCCCCGAGCTGGTCGCGCGAGCGTTTCACGTCGCGATGTCCGGGCGCCCGGGCCCGGTCGTCCTCGCGCTTCCCGAGGACATGCTGCGCGACGAGGTCGACGTCGCCGACTTGGCGCCGGCCGTCCGAACCGCGGCGCATCCCGGTTCGGGCGAGCTCGCTCGAATGCGCGCGCTGCTCGCCGCGGCGCACCGTCCGCTCATGATCCTGGGCGGCAGCGGCTGGGACGAAGCCGCCTGCGCCGCGATCCGACGCTTCGCCGAGCGCAACGAGCTTCCGACCGCGTGCACGTTCAGGCGCCAGGAGCTCTTCGACAACCGCGACCCGCGGTACGCCGGCGATCTCGGGGTCGGCCCGAATCCGGCGCTCGCGGCGCGCGTCCGCGACGCCGATTTGATCCTGGCCGTCGGGGACCGTTTGGGTGAGATCCCGACCAGCGGCTACACGCTCATCGAGGCGCCGCGACCCAAGCAGCGCTTGGTCCACGTCCACGCCGATCCCGACGAGCTCGGTCGCGTGTTCCAGGCCGACCTCGCGATCAACGCCGGCCCGGCCGAGTTCGCTCGCGCGCTCGATGCCCTCGAACCGATCGCCGCACCGGCGTGGAGCGCGGCGACGCGCGAGGCCCGGCGCGACTATGAGGCGGCGCTCGATCCGGGGGTACCGCGCGCGGCGCTCGACCTCGCGCACGTCGTGCGCTGGCTCGACGAACGCCTCCCCGAAGACGCGATCGTCTGCAACGGCGCCGGCAACTACAACACCTGGCTGCACCGCTTCTTCCGCTACAAGCGGTATGGTACGCAGTTCGGCCCGACCGCCGGCGCGATGGGCTACGGTTTCCCGGCCGCGATCGGCATCAAGCTGCGACGGCCCGAACGCATCGTCGTCGCCTTCGCCGGTGACGGGTGCTTTCTGATGAACGGCGCGGAGCTCGCGACGGCGGTGCAATACGGTGCGAACGTCGTCACGCTGGTCGTGAACAACGGGATGTACGGTACGATCCGCATGCATCAAGAGCGTGCATACCCCGGCCGCGTCGTCGGGACCGACCTGCTCAACCCGGACTTCGTCGCCTACGCCCGCGCCTTCGGCGCGCACGGCGCCCTGGTCGAACGGACCGAGGACTTCGGCGCCGCCTTCGACGCCGCGCTCGCCGCCGGGCGGCCCGCGCTGATCGAGCTGCGCACCGATCCCGACCTCATCACGCCGCGCACGACGCTGCGCGAGATCCGCGCGCAAGCGCACGAATCTGCCGCCCGGAGGTGAATGGCCGGGCTGGGGTAATCCCTCGGGCCATGATGGAGCGTCCGTTGCTGGACGTCTCGGATGTCACGCTCCAATACAAGACGCGCGATCATCTGGTGACGGCCACGTATCGCGTAGGCTTCCAGGTCTTTGCGGCCGAGCGGTACGTGGTGCTCGGCCCGTCGGGCTGCGGCAAGTCCACGCTCCTCAAGGCCGTCGGCGGCTACATGGCGCCGACGGAGGGCGAGATCCGGCTCAAGGGCGAGGTGATCCGCCAGCCCGGTCCCGACCGCATGATGGTATTCCAGGAGTTCGATCAGCTCTTACCTTGGAAGACCGTGCGGGAGAACGTGATGTTTCCGATGCGGGTGAACGGCGGCATCCCGGCGGCCGAGGCCGCCGAGCGCGCGCGTACCTACATCGACAAGGTCAACCTGACGCGCTGTGCCGACCAGTACCCGCACACGCTGTCGGGCGGGATGAAGCAGCGCGTCGCGATCGCGCGCGCGATGGCGATGGAGCCCGACATCTTGCTCATGGACGAGCCCTTCGCCGCGCTCGACGCGCTCACGCGCCGCAAGATGCAAGACGAGCTGCTCGAGCTGTGGGACGAGATCGGTTTCACGATGATCTTCGTGACGCACTCGATCGCCGAAGCCATCAAGGTCGGCAGCCGCATCTTGCTGCTCTCGTCGCACCCGGGCCAAGTGAAGGCCGAGCTCAATAGCGTGCCGCGCAGCGGTGCGAGTCCCGACGAAGCACGCGTCCTCGAGGAGCGGATCCACGAAATGCTGTTCGCCGAACCGGTGGAGGCGATCGTTGCGCGCGCCTGAGCGTCCCGCGACGCTGGCGGACCGCCCCGAGCGGCTGGCGGCGACGGTCGATGCCAGTGACTTCGCGATCGCGACGAAGCCGCTGTCGACGTGGGAAACCGTCGCCAACAATACGGTTTTGCGCAAGGTCGCGATCCTGGTGGTCCTCGCGCTCATCTGGGAGATCTATGCGCGCCACCTGAACAATCAGCTGCTCGTGCCGACGTTCAGCGCGACGGTCCAGGCGTTCGTCACCGCGGTGATCAGCGGCGAACTGCTGCCCAAGGTCTGGGTTTCGGTCAAAGTCTTGCTCGTGGGCTATGCTTCCGGCATCGCGATCGCCGCTGCGCTTACGACCTTCGCCACGACGACGCGCATCGGCTCGGATCTGCTCGAGACGCTGACGGCGATGTTCATTCCGCTGCCGGCGATCGCGCTGCTCCCGCTGGCTCTCATCTGGTTCGGCCTCACGCCGCTCAGCCTCTCGTTTGTGCTGATCCACTCGGTCCTGTGGCCCGTCGCGCTCAATACGCATTCCGGCTTCGTCTCCGTGTCCCTGACGCTGCGCATGGTCGGCAAGAACTACGGGCTGCGCGGTCTTCGCTACGTCGCGCAGATCCTGATTCCGGCCGCATTCCCCAGCATCTTGACCGGGTTGAAGATCGGCTGGGCGTTCGCTTGGCGCACGCTCATCGCCGCGGAGCTGATTTTCGGCGCGCAGTCCGGCAGCGGCGGACTCGGCTGGTTCATCGTCAACAACAAGAACATTCTCGACATCCCGAACGTCTTCGCCGGATTGCTCACCGTGATCATCATCGGACTGCTGGTCGAAAACGTCATCTTTCGCAGCATCGAGACCCGCACGATTCGCCGCTGGGGTATGGCGACGTCGTAGAGACCGCCCCGCACCAATCACGCATGTCAAGGAGGTACGCTTTGCGCTCGCTCATCCGCATCATCGTCGCGCTCATCCTCGCCGTCGTCGTCACGGCGCCGGCGTACGCCGAGGTCACCGAGATACGCGTCGCGCGACAGCCCGGTCTCGTCTATCTGCCGATCATGATCCTCGAGCAGGAGCACTTGCTCGAGAAGGAAGCCAAGAAGCGCGGTCTGGGCGATCTCAAGGTCACCTTTCTCGTTTTCAACAGCGGGGGCGCCGCTGTCGACGCGTTGATCTCCGGCAACGCCGACATCGTCACCAGCGGAGCGACAAACCTGCTGACGGCCTGGTCCGCGACCAAGGGCACGCCGCTCGAGGTTCGCGGCGTTGCGGGTAACGGCGCCCTGCCGATGTTCCTACTCTCGCGCGACCCGAACGTCAAGACCCTCAAGGACTTCAGCGCCGCCGACAAGATCGCGGTACCGACCGTTCGAGTGTCGACGCAGGCGATCGTCATGCAAATGGCGGCCTCGAAGCTGTGGGGTGACGCCGAAGCGCACAGGCTCGACCCGCTCACCGTCGCGATGGGCCACCCCGACGCGCTGCTCGCGCTGGAAACGGGCAAAGACGTCAACGGCCACTTCTCGCTCCCGCCGTACCAGTACCAAGAGCTGAAGATCCCGGGCGTACACATGGTCCTCAACTCCATCGACATTACCGGTGGCCCGGCGTCGAACGGCGTCTCGTTCGCCACGACCAAGTTCCACGACGCGAACCCGAAGCTGATCGGCGTGTTCCTCGCCGCCATGGCGCAAGCGGAGGACATCATCAAGAACGACCGGCGGCACGCCGCGGAACTTTACCTCAAGGACACCAAGGAAAAGCTCACCGTCGACGAGCTGGTGAAGATCATGAGCGATCCGAACTTCGTCTACTCGACGGCGCCGCAGCAATCGATGAAGTTCGCCGAGCTGATGTTCCGCGCCGGGACGATCAAGAACAAGCCGTCCAGCTGGAAAGACTACTTCTTCCCCGAGGTCTACAACCTCAAGGGAAGCTAGGCCGGGCCGAACCACTCGATGGCGCTCGACACGCAAAATGCCTTTCAGCTGCTCACCTTCATCGCGGCGCCGGCGCTGCTGACGAACGCCTCGACCGTGCTCGTGCTGTCGACCTCGAACCGTTTCGCCCGCGCGGTCGACCGAGCGCGCTACATCGAGGACCACGCGGACGTGCCGCACCGCGAGGGGGCGCTGGTGCGCGTCACGCGCCGCGCGCTGGCGCTCAATCGCGCGCTCACGGCCTTCTACATCGCGATCGCGTCGTTTGCGATCGGGACGTTCTCCGAGCTGCTCGGCGGCGGGATCGCCGCGATCGTACGCGGCGAGATCGCGCCGATCATCACCCTCGTCGGACTCCTGGTCGCGACGATCGGGACGATCGCGATCGCGACCGGAGCCGGCTTCCTCGTCGCCGAGACGTGGGACGCGTACCGCGGCCTGCGCGAGGATTCGTACGAGCTGCTGCACCGCGTCCCGGCGGAACGCTAACCGCCTACTGGGCGGTCAGGCCGCCGTCGATCACCAGCTCGGCGCCGGTGACGAACGCCGACTCGTCGCTGAGCAGGTAAACGATGAGGTCCGCGATCTCGCGCGGCTGGGCGACCCGTCCGAGCGGGACCTGCGCGATCAGCGCCGCCTTGATCCGCTCGGGCTCGCGCGCTAGGCCCACCGACGACGTGAACATCGGGGTGTCGACGAAGGTGGGGTGGACGGAGTTACAGCGGATCCCGTAACCCTTCTTGGCACAATGGAGCGCGACGGATTTGGTCAACAGGCGCACCGCGCCTTTGGACGCATTGTACGCGACCACGTTGTTACCGCCGACGATGCCGCTGACCGACGACATGTTGACGATCGAGCCGCCGTGCTCCTTGAGTGCCCGCACCGCGTGGCGGCAGCCGTAGAAGACGCCGTCGACGTTGATCGCCATCGTGCGGTGCCAGTCCTCGTCGGAGATGGCTTCGATGTCGCCCACGAGAAAGATCCCGGCGCTGTTGACGACGCCGTCGAGAGCGCGGAAGCGCGTCCGCACGTCTTCGACCGCCGCGATCCAGCTGGCGTCGCTGGTGACGTCGAGGCGCACGAAGTGCAGCCCGGGGTTCTCGCGCGCCGCCCGTTCCCCGGCGGCCACGTCGATGTCACCGATGGCGACGTGCGCGCCACAGGCCAGCGCACGTTGCGCGGTCGCCAAGCCGATCCCGCTCGCGCCGCCGGTGATCAAGATCGTCTTGCCGGCTAGGCGTCCTTCAGTCATCGGCGCCGACCCGCAGCATCAGCTTGCCGACGTTCTCACCGCGGAACAGCATCAGCAAGGTTTCCGGGAACGTCTCGAAGCCGTCCACGATCTCTTCCTGCGATTTGAGACGGCCCTCTTGCATCCAGCGCGCCATCTCGCGCGCCGCTTCGGGATAGCGGTCGGCGTAGTCGAAGACCAGGAATCCCTCCATGCGGGACCGCGTGACCAGCAGCGTCATGTAGTTGCTCGGACCGCGCACGCCCGTCGTCGAGTTGTACTGCGAGATCGCGCCGCAGATCACGATACGCGCGCGCCGCGCCAGATTGGCCAGACAGGCGTCGAGAATCTCGCCGCCGACGTTGTCGAAATACACGTCGATCCCGCGCGGACAGTGTTCGCGCAACGCCTTGACGACGTTCTCGGACTTGTAGTCCACCGCCGCGTCGAAGCCCAGTTCGTCGACGACGTAGCGGCACTTCTCGGCACCACCGGCGATCCCGACCACGCGGCAGCCTTTGATTTTCGCGATCTGTCCGACGACGGTGCCGACCGCGCCGGCCGCGCCGGAGACGACCACCGTCTGGCCGGCTTCGGGCCGGCCGACGTCGAGCAGGCCGAAGTAGGCCGTCATCCCGGTCATCCCCAGCGCCGAGACGTGCGCGGTCAGCGGCACCGCCGCGACGTCGGCGCGGGTGAGCTGCGCGCCGTCCATCACCGCGTACTCTTGCACGCCCAGCGTCCCGGTCACGTAGTCCCCCACGGTGAATCCGGGATGCCGACTGGCCGTCACGCGGCCCGCGCCGAACGCCCGCATGACCTCGCCGATCCCGACCGGCGGGACGTACGAACGCACGTCGTTCATCCAACCGCGCATCGCCGGATCGAGCGAAAGGTACAGCGTCCGGACCGAAACCTCGCCCTCCCCGACCTCGCGAACGGGCTCGGTAACGAGGTCCCAATCGCTGCGTTTGGGCATCCCCACCGGGCGCGCTGCGAGCTTGAATTGCCGATTCTGTGTCTGCGTTTGCATCGCTCGTGGTGTTGCTTGACACGAGCCGAGCGTCCCGCCACGCTACGGCAAGTGGCCCGGCTCACGCAGGCGGCGACGCCGGCGCGGGCAAGCCGAGAGTATGGGATGCCTCGTTGCTCGCGTGACCGTCGCGTCGGCCGTCCTGGTGCTCGCCGCTGCATGCGGCGGCGGCGGTACCTCGGCCGCACCCTTCGCGGCGACCGCGCCGACCAACGCGCCCTCGGTGACGCCCGCTCCGGTGGCGGGAACGCCGGCGGTCGCGGGGTGTCGCGTCTTCCCGGCGGACAACCCGTGGAACGCCGACATCTCGTCGCTCCCCGCCGACGCCAACTCCGGCGCGTACCTAGCCGGCATGAACGCCGCGACGACGTTCCTGCACCCGGACTTCGGAAGTAATCCGACCTACGGGATTCCCTACACGTCGGTCGGCGCCGGGCAACCGCTGGTCCCGGTCAGCTTCGATTTCGCGAGCGAAAGCGATCCCGGGCCGTACCCGATCCCGCCCAACGCCCCAATCGAAGGCGGCCCCGGCGCGACCGGCGACCGGCACGTGCTGGTGGTCGATGCGAACGCCTGCACGCTCTACGAGATGTACGCCGCGACCTACGTGGGGCCGGGTTGGCACGCCGGTTCAGGCGCGGTCTTCAACCTCGGCTCGAACGCGCTGCGGCCGGACTCCTGGACGTCGGCCGACGCCGCGGGCCTGCCGATTCTCGCCGGGCTCGTCCGCTACGACGAAGCGGCGCAAACGGGCGAGATCGACCACGCGCTACGCTTCACGGTGCGGCGCACGCAACGCGCGTTCATCCACCCGGCCACGCATTACGCGAGCGCATCGACCGACCCGACCCTCCCGCCGATGGGCCTGCGCGTGCGGCTCAAAGCCGGCTACGATCTCACGCGGTTCACCGGCTCCAGCCGTGCCGTCTTGACGGCGCTCAAGCGCTTCGGCATGTTCGTCGCGGACAACGGCTCGGACTGGTTCGTCAGCGGCGCGACCGACGCGCGTTGGAACGACACCGAGCTCGACCAGCTCAAGACGGTCCCGGCCTCGGCGTTCGAGGTGATCCAAGCCGGCCCGATCATCCACTGAGGACGCAGCCGGCGATGCCTAATCGTATAGCTTACTAGCACAACCATGCGGCGAAGTGCCGCCTTCCGCCGATGAAGAGAGAGTATGGTTGAGCTAGCGCCGGGAGCGCTTGCGCAGGTTGAGCGTTGCGTTACGTGGTTGCGTGAGCGCGAGCGAACCCGGGATCTCACCGCGCCGCTGACCGGGGTCGATGAAGCGGCCTGTCCCGACGCGGCCCTGGCCCGCGGCTACGTCGACGAGCTGCGTGCCGAGATGTTCGACTTTCGCGAGATCGTTCAGAGCGCCGCCGAGGTCGCCGCGCTCAACGCCGAGCAGCTCGAGCGCATCGTTACCAACACCGCCGAACAGAGCGCCGTCGTCGAGCGCACCGCTTCGGCGATCGCCGAGATCGATCAGGCCGCCGCTCACGTGGCGCAGACGACCGACGGGCTGCGGGCCCTGGCCGGTGCCCTGGCCGATTCTACCACCCGCTACGACACCGGGATCGACGCGGTACTTACCGGCCTGGCCAACCTCGTGACCACCGTCGAAGCCGCGGCCGCGTTCGCCACCGCGATGGAGTCCGGCTCACGCGAGATCGTGGCGTTTCTCGACCAGCTGCGCCGCATCGCGCGCCAAGCGCGACTGCTGGCGATCAACGCCGCGATTGAGGCCGCGCATTTGGGTGAGAACGGTCGCGGGTTCGTCATCGTGGCGACCGAGGTGAAGCAACTGGCGGCCTCGACCGCCGAATCGGCCGCCAGCGTCGCCGCGATCGAAAAGGAACTGCACGAAGCCAGCCGCCAGGTCGAAACCGCGATCGGCGAATCCGCCGGGCTGGTGCGCGGCCTGGCCGGCGACTTGCACACCGCTCGCGACCGCTCGTCCCAGACGCGCGAACAAGTGCGCTCGCTGGACCGCGCGATCGCCGACGTCGCCGCGATCGCCGGGGAACAGTCCGTCAGCCTTTCGTCGATCGCCGGGGGCGTCGATCAGATGGCGCGCCACGCCCAAGACGTCGCCGGGGCGGCGCAACGGGCGGCGACGCTCGCCATCGGCGACGCGCTGGACCGCTTGCAGACCGCGATCGCGACCTATCGCTTGGGCGATCGGCGACCGGCAACCGGAGCCGTACCGGTCGACCTCGCCGCGGCGTCACCGGAAGTCCGCACCGCGGCCGAAGCGCTGCGCGCGCGCCTCGACGGCGACCAGCGCGAGATCCTGGCCCTCATCACCGCGATCGCGGTCTCGATCGCCCGCAACAGCTATGAGTGGCGCGCGATCGCCGCAGCGCTCAGCTCGCTGCACGACGAGCTGGGCTCGACCACCAACGCCATCGACGAAACCGCGGCGGGTGCGAACGTCGCCGCCCAGGCGTCGCAGCGGATGCGCAACTCGCTCGCCGAGATGCGCGCCGGATTCGCGGCGTCGGTCGACGAGCTGCAACGCGCCTTGGAACGCGTGGTGCGGGTCCGCGACGACGTGCGGCATGCCGAATCCTTCGTCGCCGCCACCACCGCGGCGAGCGAACGCGCGGCGGCGATCCTCGATCTGATCGACACGATCTCCAGCGAGACGACGCTGCTGTCGCTCAACGCGGCGATCGAGGCGGCGCACGCCGGCCTCGCAGGCAGCGGCTTCGGCGTGATCGCCGACGAGATCCGTGCTCTGGCCGAGACGACCTCACGTGCGACGCAGCAGATCGCAGGCGTCGTTACGGGCGTCGCGCAGGCCAGCGGATCGATGACCGAGACCACGGCGCGCGCGGTCGCCCAGACCGTCGACGTGCACGACGAGACGACCCGCATGCAGCTCTCGATCGGCGAGTTGCGCACGCAGCTCGACGGGACGCTGGATCGCGCGGCCGAGGTGGCCGGCGTGGTCGAGCAGCAGCTCGCCGCCCTCGCCGACGTCCGGCGCGCGACCGACATTGCGGTGCAGCGCGTGGAAAGCGATGCCGGCGCCGCTTCCGACGGGCGACGGCTGGACCTCGCGATGCTGGGCATGCGCGCGCACGCGCTCGCGGCTCGGCGCCCGCTCGGGACCGTCGCCGAGCGTATCCGCGAGCTGGGTATCGAGGTCACGACCCAGATGGACGCCGCGTACGAAACGGCGATCGAACGGGAAACCGTGCGGCTCGACGACTGCTACGACACCTCGTACGTGGAGCTCACCGGTCCCGCCGTCGCACGGCTGGGCCGGCTGTTCGACGTCTCGCGCGTCCCCCAGAGCGGTTTCGACCCGCCCAAGTTCGAGACGCGCTACGACGCGGCGATCGAAGCTCGCTTCAACGACCTCATCGACGAATACGTGCCCAAGCACCCGGCGATCAAGGCGATGTTCGCGGTCGATCTCAACGGCTATTGCTTCGCCCATTTCCGCGAGTGCCGCCAAGCCTGGACCGGCAACCACGCCGTCGACCTCGACCACAACAGAATCAAGCGGTTCTTCGACGACGAGATCAGCCTGCTGTGCTCGCGCGTCGGACTCGGTGACGCCGCCAATGGAGCCCCGAAGCGCACGCCCTACGCGCGCTTCCACGAGCTGGGCTGCAGCATGCGGGCGACGGGCGAGCGGCCCTGGGCGATCTACACCTACGCCCGCGACACCGGGATCGTCTACAACGATCTCTCCATTGCGCTGTTCGCCAAAGGACACCGCACCGCGACGATCCGCATCATCTACGACGCCGACGTCGTCTAGCGCTGTGGGCGCAGGCGCGCGCCGGCCCCGAGGTTGAACACAGCGGCCTGAGCGTTTCAAAAGGCTTTTTCTACGGCTGGGCGATCTGCGTCGCGCTCGGCTTTACGACGATCCTCTCCTACGGCACCAACCAGTACCTGTTCGGCCTGCTGGTCGATCCGGTGTCGCGCGAGTTCGGTTGGGACAAGGCCTCGATCGGGCTGGCCTACTCCGGGGTGGCGCTGATCTCGGGCTTCGCCGGACTCGCGCTGGGACGCGCGCTCGACCGGCTCGGCGCGCGGCTGCTGCTCTCGACCGGATCGCTCATCACCGGGGCGTCGCTGCTGCTCTTGGCGCACGTCCATAGGCTGCTCGAGTTCGACCTCTTGTGGACGCTGGGGATCGGGATCGGCTCAGCCCTGACCTTCTATCCGGTGACGATGACGGTCGTCGCGAACTGGTTCGACCGCCGCCGCGCGCGCGCGTTCGCGGTGCTCACGTTCATGGGTGCGTTCTCATCAACGCTGACCTATCCGATCGCCGGGGCGCTCATCGCGCGCCTGGGCTGGCGCGACGCGCTGATGATCCTGGGGATCGTGCAGCTTGTCGTCGCGTTCCCGCTCCACGCGCTGCTGGTGCGGCGGCACCCCGAGGACATGGGACTGTTTCCGGACGGCGCGGCGACGGCGGGCCCGTCCACGCCGCAGAGCGGGGTCAGGTTCGCCAGCGCGATGCGCAGCTCCAGATTCTGGTTTCCAACCGTCGCGATCGCGCTGGCGTACTTCGCCAGCACAGCGGTGCTGCTCGAGCACGTCGCATACCTTATCGCGCGCGGCTACGCACCGACGTTCGCCGCGACGCTGGTCGGACTGTTCGGGCTCGCGTACCTGCCGGGCCGCTGGTTCGTGGCGTGGTCCGGCGAGCGCATCCCGTTCTCGGTGCTGTTCGCGGTCGCGTTCACGATCGAAGCCTGCGGGATCGGGCTGCTGATCGCGGCGCCGACGCTGCCCGGCGTCGTCGCCTACGTCTGCACCTTCGGCGCAGCCTACGGCGCGACGTTTCCGTTGCGCGGCGCGCTCATGGCCGAGCGCTTCGGCCGCCGCTCGTACGGCACGATCCTGGCGGCGCAAGGCGTACCGATCGGAATCGTCTCAGCGCTGGGCCCCATCGTGGTCGGCCGGCTGATCGACGTGTCCGGTTACGGGGTAGCACTCGGCAGCTGCATCGCGGCGCTGCTCGCGGCCGCGGTCATCATCATACTGCCCTCCGGCCGCCCCGCACATCACCGCGTCGATCGAACGTTCTACCGTAGCGGCTAAGGCGAGCCGACTCAAGAACACCCACTGGGTCAAGCGGATTTGCGACGAATTCCGTGTCGTTGTCGGAGCGCCGAATGTTGCGCATTCCGCACTCTCCGCAAGCGCGTCGAAGCGCTTCCGTGACGTCGCACGAGCAAACACGAGGCGCGACTTCAAGCGCGCAGCATTCTCTCGAGTCCGTTTCATCCTAGGCCACGTTCTTCCCCATCTTAAGCACCGCTTTGACTAAGATAGGAGGCGAGGCTAGCAACAATTGAAGCCGCTGATTTCGGCTCCGTCTCGTTGCAGGCGACGCCGTACAATGTGTACGGCGCCATTTGTTCTGGAGCTCCCAGCTCCTGGAAAAGCTCCTGCAGTACCCTAAGTGCTTCATCGGCGTTCAGGTGCCTCAGCAATATTAGTCTCGCAAGTATCATCCACAGCGGAGGGCGCTTTTCATCGTCAGCTAACGAGAGGCGCTCGAGTTCTTCTTGTATGTCGCGTCGACGGTCGAACTCTGAGGAAGTCCGAAGAAACACTTCCAGTAGGTCCGATGGCGGTGCCACCGCGAAACCTGGAACGGCTAATCCCTCCACAAGGGCACGCTGATCGATCAATCCGAGATCAAGTGCCTTTGCTAGGACGCCGTAGTTCAGAGGCGCGAAGGATTGCAGGTCGGCAGCGGCGAGCGCGTTTTCATAAAGAGGCCACATAGGTTGATTTGTCATCTCAAATCTTTCCGTCCACGGTTTTTCCCTCCCTGAAGAATTGGTGGGTTAGGTTCCCCGCCTGATCGACGACGTACTCAAAGACTCCCTTCTTGCCGTCTACTTCCCCGGCTAGCTGCGTTAGGGTAAAGGGTTTGCCATCGCCACCAATGCGACTGAACTGACTGCCATTCTTTGCAGCCGCTTCCCGCATAAACACTGCAGCTCGATGGTACTTGTCAGCCTTCAACAGCGCCGAACCGATTGGTGCCGCAGCCTTTAATGCTCCCTTGGCAATGGCGGCGTCGCCGCCCGTTAGAAGCGTGCCAGCGATGGAAGCCGCCGCAAGTCCCTTTGCCAAGGCGCCGGCGTGCGGATCCGTGAGGGTCGATATGTCGGAGCCGAACAGGAACCCCCAAACATGTTCCAATCCGTAGGTAGGCCCGTCCGGGAACCAGCCGGCCCTGAACGCTACGCCCGTTTCGTAGCCGCTAGGATCACTGTAGACGTAGGGATTGTTCCGATTCCACATGTACGGCTTCTGGGACATGGGATCGTGGACGTCGCCACGGTACGCATCCGGCGTGCTCCAAACTCCAGCCTGGGTATCGAACGACCGAACGCCTTGAATTGCGTTGTAGCCATCGCTGATGCCATCGCCCCTTGGGATCGTGAGCAACGCGCCTCTCCCTACGGTTATTGGCGCGTGGCGACTCCCGCTGGCGAGTTGCGGGCTCGTGAAAGTCGTCGGCGCCGTACATTGGAGAGCTACGCGAAGGAATGAATTAGTGTGTGCGAGGCCGGCACCCGCGCCGGTATGGCACGCTTGCACTTGGCCATCGGCGCTTCGATCCCAAACGGTCAACGGATTGGATACGTTTGGAACATAGTCGGCAAAGTCGCCGATCTTGATGTCGTCGATCGCGCCAGCGGAGTTGACCGTGAGGAGTAACGTATCGTCATCCCAGTAGAGGGCGTCGTATTGGAAGTCCGTCGGTTGCGGTCCAAAGACGGCGTAGCTGGTCGAGCCAATCTTGAACGGGTGATTGATCGGGCCCCACACATAACCGAGGGAGAACTCGTCCTGCGTTTCATCCGAGTGCGCATCAGACAGTAAATGGTCTTCGGCGTCATACGTCTTGCTGGAATTCGGCCACGACGTCGACGTACTAACGTCGCTATTGAGTTGTCCAACTTGACGGCCAACGACGTCATATTGATATTGTGTCGTCGTATTGTTTTGTAAGCCGTGCCCGTTGTCTTGGCAATGAGAGGTTCCGCTACAGGTATTTACTGTTGAGGCGCCGACCGGAAACGATTGCTTGGCATCGAACGCATACATCGCAGTTGCAGGATACGTTGGCGGGGCCCCGGTCGACCGCAGTTGCGCAATGCGAGCGCCATTCGCCATCTTCACCAGGTCATTGCCATACAGATCTCGGATTACTTCGCCGCGCGTCGAGTAGGCGCCGGCGAGTTGCGCTCCGTAGATCCATATGCTCGACACCAATTGCATAGTAGTACCGCCGAGTTGCTCGCCCTCCGCATTGTAAGCCATCCCGCTTTCCTGCCAGGCAGGAGTATTTTCAGAACTCGGCAGTCCGAACGCGGTGTACGTGGCCGTATATGGCGCTTGTCCCGTGCTGTCGGAACGCGTGGTAAGGCGCCGTCCGCCTGTATATGTGAACGTGAAGAATGAGTTGCCGGGGAACGCGAGGTTCCGCATCAGGCCGTCCGACCGATATGTGTAGCCGAGCACGTTCGGCATATAGGCGAGACCGCCGATTGAGATGCTCGATCGCATCCCGTCGGAATAATACCCATAGCTCAGCATGGCTGGTGTACTCGACCCAACGCTTTGCGTCCGCGTAGTCTTTCGGCCATCAGCATCGTACGCGTCCGTAATTGATCCTACAGTATTTTGTGCTGTTGCCAGTCGGCCGTCTTCGTCGTAGGAGAAAGTCTGCGTCGTCGAGGCTCCTACGTTGAACTGCACCTGACTCCTAAGCCCACGCTCATTGTAGGAAACGCTGCGGCATTCTGCATTCGCATTGCATGTCTGCGAAAGGAGTCCCGCGGCGCCCGGTCCGTCGTAACTGTTCGTGACGGGCATGAGGCCATTCGACGAGTTACGATAACTAATGCTGGCGCGGTCGAGCGCGTCGGCGCCCGTACCGGCGGTGTCCTGCCAGGTCGCGCCCGTGTTTCCGCTCGAGCCTGTCTCGGTCCAAATTGGCGCAGAGCTGTTTGGCAGGAGCTCCTGCGTCTTAAATAGCCCTCCGTACGCGCGGTACGGTGCACTGCTGCCGACGGTTACCGTCCCGCTTTGCGTAAGGTCGTAAAGATATCGCGTCATCCACGCGAAGTTGTAGAAATCATTGGAGTCTGTCGGCTGCTGCACCTCGACCAGGCGATCCGCTCCATCATACCACTTGTACGTCGTTGAGGGAGTACTCGTATGGTTGTGGACTTCAGACGTTACGTCACCGTCGAGATCGTATTGGAACTGCGTCGAGACACCTGCTGCGGCCTCGGCCGGCTTCTGCGTCGTCGCCACGCTGCCATCAGGGAAATATGACTTCCTGGTTACGATCGATGAACCGGCGATGCCCGCCGTCTTCGCGCACAGCGGGCTGCTCAGCGAGGCATCGTCCGGATCCCCGACAGCCACGATGCGATTGAGCGAGTCATATGCCAGAAGAGTCGTTGTGCTTGTATCAGCACCATTTGCCGTCGAGCATGCGAGATTCCCTTGAGCATCGTAAACGAATGCCTGGAATGGTGTTCGAGAACCGTCAGCCTGCCCAATGGTGTCGCCCGACAGCGCCGTTGGGAGCCCATAGTCGACGCCACTTTGTCTCCCGGCGTCGTACGAGATCGCGCGGTTGTAGCCCAGCGCAGTCCGAATGTTTGTGAGTTGCCCATTCGGTTCGTATGAGGGTGCCGGATTGATCGGGAACGTGAAAATCGCATGCGCCGTCGAACCATTGTTGGCACATAGTGCGTCGGGACCACCCCCAGTCGGCGGACCCGCGGAGGTCCAGTCGCCTCGAGGATGACTCGCGCGCTGATCGCAATAGGCGACCAGGTTATTGTGCGCGTCGTAGTCGAAAAGCTGGGTAGGGCGAAATGTTGCCAGACCGCTTTGCGTAGCGACGACCGTTGAAGGCGCTGCAACGATCACGGTGTTCCCATTCGGATCGTAGCTGTAGTCGGCTTGATAGCCGCGTGGATCCATTTCCGACGTAAGATTGTTGGCGGCGTCCCAGGTCTCGTTCGTGGCCAGCAGTATCCCGTTGCACGTCCAAATTCCCGTGGTCGCTGTGCACTCTTGGATCTGCGTCGGACGACCGCGCCCATCGACCACCCAGTTAGTGTAGTGGCCGTCCGAATCGCGATACGTCGGCGTCGTAACACCCGTCTGGTACCACTCGTACAGGTACACCATCGGTCCGGTGGTATAACCACTCTGCAAACCCCCGGAACTGACGCCGTCGGGGACCGCCGGATTCATGACACCGACGTGCGCCAGGCCACTCAAGGTCGATGACGGCACGTCGGCCCCAGCAAAGGCCAGAGCAACATAGCCTCCGTCCGATCCAGTCCAACGTGGCGTCGTTGCGTACGACATCACGTAGCCCGTGCCGAGCGTCTGATAGCCGAACCCTTGCACGGGCCGCGTTCCAGCCGTGTTATTGGGCGGTCTTGACACGCTCGTAAGATTTCCATTCGCATCATAGCCATATTGGACTGCGGTTCCCGGTAGCCCAGGCCTATCGTCCGGAAACATGACCTGCTGCAGCAGTCGAAAACTCGAGGGACCGACATTGGCGAACGTCAGTGTTGTTGACATTCCGGACTCGGCCTGTACCGAGATCGTGTTGACCTTGCCGGTGATCGATGCATCACCGTTGTCCCAGGTATAGTTGAAGGTGAGATAGATGTTCCGATTGCGGCCGATGATCTGATACAACCGCCCGCCATATCCGGCGACCCACGAACCGCACGCCGTGCCCCAGTCCGGTTGGTAGAAGTAGTACATGGTGCCGGATTTCTTGGTCCACAGCCGGCCGCAGCCGCCGTCCGAAACAAGCGACGCGTGTTGGCCGGGCGTGACCGAGTCGTAGCCCTGCCCGTTCCACGCGTAGTCATAGCGAGCGCCATCGACGTCCCAAACCGATAGCGTTGCAGTCGAACTCCCGGAGAGGTGCGCGTCGAACGTGTTGGTCCACCCGTTGCCGTACAATCCCGGGCGCCCACCGTCGGTGCCGTTGACGTCGTGCTGGCTCTGCGAATTGTACGTGCGCCGGAAGGCCATGGCGATGCCCTTGTGCGGCACCGACATGTCGTCGTCTTGCAGCACCATGTTGCCCGTGCCGACGTTGACCATGAGGTGCCCGTCACCGGGAACGCCTTGTTCCTGATACCGCCACCACGGATTGATCCCGGTCCCCGACGCGCTCGGATTCCCCGGTAGCGATTGCGCGCGGCGCGTGCTCGGCGCCGGGACGACACCCGGCGCGCCAGGACGTCGTACGCTGCCCGAGTTCTTCACGGGGATCGAAGCCGGCACCAACGCGCGCCGGCGCGCGGCCGCCTTGAGCACAGCATCGATGTCGGCGGGCCGCACCATGGGCGGACCGGCCACATGCACCCCCATAGGCGGGCGAACGGCTGTTGCCGGCTTCGTTCTTGATGCGCTCACAGGCGGCATCGACGCTCGCGCATGCGGGGGCTCCGCGACGTGCACGCGGACCGGGGGAGCCGCAAGTGCGACCGTGGCGGGCTGCAGCTTCGCTGCTCCGCGGGCCTCGGAGGGTGCCATACCCGCGGGCAGCGGGGCGACTAGCGACAGGCACAGCACGACGGCGACGGTGGCCTGAGGGCGCAAACGCATGAGCAAAGCTCCCCCGCCCGGAAGGCGGAGACGAAAATAGCGCCTGTTCCAATAGTCGAGGACGGTATGCGTCTAGTCATACCGGTACCTTGACCAAAAGTACAGGGTACCGTATGCTAAGCGCGCATCGCTCGCCCCGTCAAGTAGGCCAACCGTGAATCTCCGCACCGCACACCTCATAAGCAGGTGCGCGATCTTGTGCCTCGGGCTGGCTCTGGCGGTCGGTGTCGCTCCGGCGCGCTCGGCCGAGCCGGTGCGAACGAGCGTGACGCTGCGCGCGCAGAACGAGCCGGTGCGCGCGGTGCTGCTGCGGTTGGCCCACCAGACCGGGGCCAACATCTCCGTGAGCGACGGCGTGGGCGGGTACGTGACGCTCGAGCTACACGGGGTCACGCTCGCGCAGGCCTTGCGCGCGATTCTCGAGCCGCTGGGCGCCGGCTATCGCCTTCGCGACGGCGTGTACGACATCGCGGCATCGAACGGTCCGGCGCGCACCAGTGCCGGCGGACCGGTCGTCATCCCGCTGGCGCTGGTCACGGCCAAGCGTGCCGCGGCGCTGGTGCGGCCGCTGTTCCCGCAAGTCTCGCTACGCGAGGACGAGCGCGCCAACGCGCTCATCGTCACGGCGGCACCGGCTGACGTGCAGGCGATCCGCAGCGTGGTGCAGGGCATCGACGTGCGTGACCCCTCCACCGCCACTACCGAAGCCTTGCCGTTGCATGTGGCGCGTGGAAGCACGCTCGCGGACCAGCTGCGCAAGGCTTTCCCGAAAGCACGCTTCGGCGTCGCCGGCGACAAGCAGCTCCTCGTGAGCGCGAGCCCGGCCGAGATGGCGCAGATCAAGACGGCCGTCAACGCGCTGGACGCACCGAACGTGACGCCGCCACCGGCCGCGCTGTCGACCGAAGCCGTGCCGGTGTCGCGTCGCGCGCCGCGCGACGTCGCACGTTCGCTCGCGGCGCAGGTCCCGGGACTGCACGCCGCCGTGTCCGGCAGCGCCGTGGTCTTGTCCGGGCCGCCCGAGGCCGTGCAGCGTGGTAAAGCGCTCGTCGCGCAACTCGATCTGCCCAGCTTCGGCGAGCGCTATACCCAGGTCTATCGTATCCGCACGCTCGACGCATCCTCCGTCGCGGATCTCTTGCGGCGCAGCTTTCGCGATCTCGACGTCACCGTCGACGCGTCACTCAACGCGATCGCGGTGACGGCCAACGCTGCGCAGCAGCAGCGCATCGCGGACGCGGTCACCCAGCTCGACGCGCCGCCGAATGCGCAAACCGGGCAGGTGGGGCAAGTTGCCGCCGCCGGGAACGGATCGACCGACGTCGTCACGCTCAAGTCGTACATCCCCGGCTCGACGCAGGGCGGCGTCGATGCGGTCACGTCGTTCACCCAAGCGCTGCAGATCGTCACGCCGGACGTACGCGTCGTGCAACTGCCGACCCCCGGGCAGATCGCGCTCCTGGGTCCGCCCGCCAGCGTGCGCTCCGCGCGGCAGTTCATCGACAAGGTCGATGTCGTCCCGCCGCTCGTCGTGCTCGACACCGAGGTGCTCGAAGTCGATGAGAGCGTGGCCAAGAACCTGGGCCTGCAGCTGGGTACCGCGGCCCTGAGCACCACCTTTAGCGAAATGCCGGCTCCGCCGAATGCCGACGGGACTACAGGTCGGCTGGGGCAATTCCAGGCGCTCACCCGCACGCCGATCTCCTTCACCGCGCAACTCAACCTGCTCGTGCAAAACGGCAAAGGACGGGTGCTCGCCGACCCGCGCATCACGACGCTCTCCGGGCGGACCGCGTCAATTCGGGCCGGTGACACGATCTCGATCTTGACCACCACCTCGGGCAACGCCGGGACGATCGCGACGACCCAGGTCCAGAGCTTCCAAACCGGCGTCCAACTGGACATCACCCCGTCGGTCACGCCGGACGGCGGCATCAACGTTACGCTGCATCCCGTGGTGAACAGCCTCATCGGAACCAACAACGGCGTGCCGCAAATCAGCACCCGCGACACCCAGACCACGGTGCACTTGCACGACGACGAGACGCTCATCATCGGCGGGTTGATTCAAGAGAACGAGACCCGCACGACGACCAAGCTGCCACTCTTGGGCGACATTCCGTTGATCGGGCGCATCTTTCGCAACGACTCGGTGCAAGGTCAACGCAACGAGCTGATCATCGTGGTGACCCCGCACATCGTCAAGCCGGGTGCCCCGGTGCTGCCCGGGCCGGCGCTACACACCATCCCCACGCCTGCACCGCTGCCGACCCTGCCGCCGAACACGCGGCTGCCCGCGCCCAACGGACAGATTCCGCACGCGCGAGCCGCCGCATCCGCACGCGGTGGAGCGCCTGCGCCGACGGCAGCGCCGCTCGCCATCGCCGCGCCGGTCGGGCTCGTCACCGCGTCGCCGGTGCCGCTCCCCCAGCCGACGGCGTTCGCGCAGACCAACGTGTTCACGTTTGGCTCGGCCCCGCAGAGCAACTTCGCCCGCCCGACCGATCCGGTCCAGATCTTCTACGCGACCCTCGCGCCGACGGTCGTCTCCAACGGCACGCCGGTGCGCATCGCCGCCGTCACGACCTCAAACGCCAACACCGTTTCTCGACGAGGGCTTGCCCGACGGGCCGCGTATCGTGCGGCTACACCGGGACATCCGTCGAGGAGAAACTCCATGAGCGATCCACTCTCGCGCGGCGAGTTCTTTGCCGTCACCGGCGCCGCCGGAGCGGCTGGCGCGCTCGTCCCCGGCGCGACGGCGGTCGCCGCTGCCGGGCCACCGTCCCCGCTCAAGATTCGCTGGTACGGCGGCGGCGTCTTCGAGCTCGCGACGCCCGACGACAAGACGATCGTCTTGGTCGACGCGTGGATCTGGAACAACACCGGCTTCAAAGCGTTCAACATCGACAAGCCCGCGGAGCTTTCCAGCGCGGCAGCCTACGCCGCCCACATCAAAGGCCGTTCCCCGGACACCATCATCGTTGCGCTCACCCACGACCACGGCGATCACATCGGCGATTACTTCGAGCTGCTCGGGGCGCTCGTCGGCGCCGGCGTCGACGTGAAGACGGTCGGACAGAGCGACCTCATGCGCGTCGGCCTCCTCCCCAAGTTCAAGGCGGCGAATCTCGACAACACGCAGCTCGTGCTCAACGGCGGCGCCGGGATTAACATGGGCGGCACCGCGAGCTACAAAGGCGTCAAGATCGAGCTGGTCCCGGCCGTCCACTCCACCGCCAGCGGGTTTCCTGCGGCCGGCTTCATCATCGACATCGGCGGCGCGCGCGTCTACGCATCGGGCGACACCGACGTCTACGGCGACATGGCGCTGGTCGGCACGCGCTACCACCCCGACTTGGCCGTCGTGTGCACCGGCAACGGCGCGTTCACGATGGGCCCAGACGACGCCGCGCTGACCTGCAAGCTGCTCGGCATCGGTCAGGCGATCCCGGTCCACTACGCGCACAACCCGCTCGTGGTCGGTCCGCAGTGCGGCGACCTGTTCCGCGCGGCGGTCGCGCGCGTCTCGCCGCAGACCGCCGTCACGCTGCTGCGTCCCGGCGAGAGCACGGCATTGCGCGTCGCCAGAAACCCGGCGCGCTAGACGGCCCTCAGAGCCCGCTCCAGAAGCGGCGTTTACGGCGCGCGACGCGCCGCCAGGCCTTGCGCCAGCGGCGCCGCGCGCGCTGCGCCGCCTCGCCTTCGAGGGTGGCGAGCTCGCCGGTGATGCCGGCGTGGTCGCCGCCTGCGCCGTCGCGGCATAGCCGCTCGTACGCGACGACCGCATCGTGCTGTTCGCCCAGCACGTTCTGCAGCGCCTCGACCTCGCGCGCGAAACGGCGCGCTCGCTTTCCCACCACCGGGATGACAGCCTCCGCGGTGTAACGCGCGCGTTTGGCTTTCATGCGAATACGGTGCAGCTCGAGATCGGTCGGCGGGCGCGAGCGCCGGCGCACGGTCTTGCGTAGCGTTTTCCAGGCCGCACGCATCACCGCTGCGGCGAAGGCGCAGGCATCCTCCGCGGCCTGACCGCCGGCATGCGGCGCGCGCCCGGCGGCGACGATCTGCTCGAGCAGCGCGGCATAACGCGGCTCAAGCACCATCGCGGCCACGCGTGCATACGCCGCGTCGCGCGCGGCGCACCACGGCTCCAGCGCCTCGCGCACTCCCGCCGCCTCCGGCGCGCGGAGCGTTCCCACGTCCCGCGACAGCCGCTCGAGCAGTACGCCGGCATCGCGCGCCGCGCCCAATTCGTCACCCAGCCACCGCAACCGCTCGCGCAGCTCGTTCGCCCACGCACGATCCAGCGCGGGCCGGAGCGCACGCAGATCCGACCGTAACCGGCGCACCGCGACCCGCGCGTCGTGAACCGCCTCGGCGTCGTCACCGGCCCGCAGCCGCGCGTCGCAGCGCACCAGCTCGTCCGCCGACGCGGTCAGCGCCGCCTGGACGAGCGTGCCTGCGGTCACCGCACCGGCGTCG
This sequence comes from Vulcanimicrobiota bacterium, assembly GCA_003140215.1. Lineage (GTDB taxonomy): Bacteria > Vulcanimicrobiota > Vulcanimicrobiia > Vulcanimicrobiales > Vulcanimicrobiaceae > Vulcanimicrobium > Vulcanimicrobium beijerinckii. The sequence goes on from PLJL01000004.1 coordinate 2,288,260, forward strand.
GGCCTAGCGGTACGAGGCCTGGATGGCGGCGTACTCCGCGCGCGGCGTGCGGACGTCGAGCCGCGCGATCGGCGCCTCGGGCAGGCCGGTGCGATCCTCGAACGTCGGCCGGTCCTCCCGGTAGATCACGCCCAGCGGGATCTTCCCGTCGCGCGTCAGCGCGTCGAACGCCGCCAACTTGTCGCCCGGTGCGTAACCCTCGCGCGCGGCGAGGTCCTCGACGTTGTCCTTGAACCACGCGTAGGTGTTGATCTTGTTGTAGGTGACGCACGGCGACATCACCTCGACGATCGAGAAACCGCGGTGCCGCACCGCCTCCACGATCATCGCCACCATCTGCTTGGGCTGCGCCGAGAATCCGCGCGCGATGAACGTCGCGCCGGCGGCGAGCGCGAGCGCCAAGCCGTTGAGCGGCGTATCCGGGTTGCCGTCGGGGCTGACCGACGCCACGTAACCCGTCGCGCTCGTCGGCGAGCTCTGGCCCTTGGTCAAGCCGTAGGTCTGGTTGTCCATCACGATGTAGGTGATGTCGGGATTGCGGCGCACCGCGTGCACGAAATGGCCCGCCCCGATCGCGTACCCGTCGCCGTCACCGCCGGCCGCGATCACGGTGAGGTCGCGGTTGGCGAGCTTGATTGCCGTCGCGACCGGAAGCGCGCGCCCGTGCACGCCGTGGAACGCGTAGCTGTGCAGGTAGCCCGAAATCTTGCCCGAGCAGCCGATCCCGCTCACGAAGGCGACGTCCTTGGGCTGTTTGCCCAGCTCGGCCATCGCCGACTTGAGCGCCGAGAGGACGCCGAAATCACCGCAGCCGGGGCACCACCACGACGGCGTCGCGGTGGCGAAGTCTTTGGGGGTCAGGGTCGCGGTCATCAGAGGACCTCCACCGGCTCGCCGACGGCGGCGATGCGCCGGACCGGCTCGATGATCTCGATCGGCCGGAACGGCCGCCCATCGTACTTGCGCACGCCGTGGAGCGCGTCGAGCGGCCCGACGACGGCGCGGATCAGGCGTTCGAGCTGTCCCGTGTAATTGTTTTCGACCACGAACACGTGCTGTGCGCCGCGGACGAAGTCGCGGATCTCGTCGTCGGGGAAGGGCCACAGCGTGCGCAGCTGCAGGAAGCGCGTGAGAATGCCGGCGCGTGCGAGCCGATCGACCGCCTCCGCGATCGGACCGGTATTCGCGCCGTAGCCGACGACTGCGATGTCAGCGTCGGCGACGCCGTGCAGCACTGGACGCGGCAGCTCGTCGCGCATCGCCTCGAGTTTGCCCATGCGCTTTTCCATCATCCGGGCTCGATTGGCTGCGTTCTCGGTGATGACACCTTCGTCGTTGTGCTCGGATCCCGGTGCGAGATGCATCCCGCCGGGGACGCCGGGGATGACGCGCGGCGAGACGCCGTCGTCGGTGAACGCAAAGCGCTTGTACTCGCCGAACACGAGCTCGCCGTCCTCGATGAGCTTGCCGCGGTCGACGGTCACCGTGTCGAGATCGAACGGCGCCAACGTCGCCTTGCTCTGGCACAGCGCCTGTTCCGTCAGGATGAACACCGGCAGCTGCCAGCGGTCGGCGAGGTTGAACGCCGTCACCGCAAAATCGAACGACTCCTTGACCGTCCCCGGCGCCAGGATGACGCGCGGGATCTCGCCGTGTCCGGAGTAGATGAGGTGGTTGAGATTGCTCTGCTCGGTCTTGGTCGGCATCCCGGTCGACGGACCGGCGCGTGCGCACTCGACCACCACCACCGGGATCTCGAGGACGCCGGCGAGACCGATCGCCTCGGTCATCAGCGCCTGGCCCGGACCCGACGTCGCGGTCATCGAGCGCACGCCGGCGTAGGACGCGCCCAGCGTCATCGTGATCGCCGCCAACTCGTCCTCGGCCTGCACCACCACGCCGCCGAACCGCGGCAGTTGCTTGGACATCCACTCGAGGATGTCGGTAGCCGGCGTGATCGGATAGCCCGCCATGAAGCGGCAGCCCGCGACGAGCGCGCCGTACGCGATGGCGTCGTTGCCCATCATGATGAGCCGGTCGCCGTCGGCGCTCGCGACGAGCCCGTACCCGCTGGGCCGATCGCTGAAGTGTTCGAGCACGTACTGCTCGCCGGCTTCGATGGCGCGCATGTTGAGGTCGACGACCTTGTCGCCCTTGCGCTGGTACACGCCACGCACGTCGTTGCGGATGATCTCCGGGTCCATCCCGATGAGCGCACCGAGGACGCCCACACAGATCGTGTTGCGCACCAGCTCGAGCCCGAGGTCCGCTTTGGCGATCTTGGCGAGCGGGATCTCGTACCAGGTGATGTCGTCGCGCCGCACCGCGTCGGGGATCGTCTCGGAGGTATTGTCGAACACGACGAATCCGCCGGGCCGCATCTCGTCGATGTGCGCCTCGACGGCTTCCAGATCGAACGCGATGAGCCCGTCGACCGAGTCGGCCATCCCGTAGTCGCGATGCTCGCTCGCGCGGATGACGTAGTTCGTGTGACCGCCGCGGATGCGTGAGGGGAAGTCCTTGTAGGTGTAGACTTCCAACCCCATGCGCTTGAAAACGCCGGCGATCAAGTCCCCCGTCGTCAAGCTGCCGTCGCCGGCTTGCCCTCCGAACATGACTTCGACGCTGTTGAGGATCAACTCGGGACACCTCGCGATTGGGCGCCGTCCGACGGCGCCAGTGGCTCTTAATCTTCTCCTTCGGCGATGGTATCGCCCTGTCGTACGTTTACGAGGCATGCGCTTGGCGGTAAAGTTCGGGTTCGGCATGGGCTCGCTGGTTCTGGCTCTCCTGGGCGGCCTCGTCGCCGCGAGCGCCGCCGAGCCGCAGGCCGGCCCGCCCGCCTTGGCGGCCGCGCCGCCGTGCGAGTCCTCGGCGCTTGCTTTGCGCCAGGTCCGTTCCGACGGACCCGGCGGCGACGCGCTGTTCGCGCTGCAGAACCGCGGCGATACCGCCTGCCGCATCGGCGGCGGCGTCGGCATTCGGTTGTTCGATGCCGCCGGCGCTCCGCTCGCGCTGCACTTCGCGCCGCGCACGAAGATGGCGCTGTTGCTGACCCTTGAGCCGGGCGCGGAGGCGTCGTTCACCATCGGGTTCGCGGCGCAATCGGCGCCGGGCTGTGTCACTGCGGCGCGCATCGAGCTCGATTTCACACCGCAGCTCGCGCCCAAGAACGTAGCGCTGAGCGCGCCGGCGACGCTGACGGCATGCACGGCCGGCCCGGTGCGGGTCTCCAACCTGCAACTCGGCGTTCCGACCTCATTCCGCTCCCCAGTGGATTGAATGCCCCCGTCTGCGGCGCCGTGAGCGCCGCCTACTTCGTACGCAGCGGGCGCAGCTTGCGCAGCGCCGAGGTCAGCACCGGATAGATCCCGTTGGAGACGAACCGGATGATCCGCGCTATCGGTCCGTGCGTGTAGCCCTCGTCGACGTCGTTCCAGGCGAACGTCACGCGGCACGTAAGCGGCGGCTTCGCGCTCCACGCGCGCAGACGTTGCGTGGCACCCGGCGAGCGGCGCTCGATCTCCCGTAACACGCCCTCGTCGTCGGCTGCGGTGCGCACAGCCTCGAGCAAACCCGCATAGTCGATCCGCGCCGCCGCGAGCAGACTATCGTCGACCGGGCTCTGACCGTAGAGATACAGCCCCAGCGTACCGGCGTCGCAGGCCCGCGCCTTGTCGATGAGCCGCGGCAGCCAGATCACGCCGTCGACTTGCGCGTTCCAGCGGCGCGGTTGCGTGGTGCGAAGATCGAAAGCGCTCATCGAGCGCCATTGTAGCATAGCGGCGACCGCGCCGGGGCACCGCCAGCGTCGTATGACACCCCGAAGGACGACCGTGCACGACACCTCACCGCGCGCACGCCAACGCGGCTTCACGCTCATCGAGCTGATGATCGTCGTCGCGATCATCGCAATCCTGGCCGGAATTCTGATCCCCAACTTCGTCAACGCTCGCGCTCAGGCGCAAACTGCAGCCTGTGAGTCGAACCTGCGCTCCATCGCCACCGCGCTCGAGCTCTACTATGCCGACAACCAGGTGTACCCGACCGCGTCGGGCGCGGCCGTGCAGCCGGCGCTCCTAACGGCAAACGGCGTCGCGTATCTCAGCAACACACCCAAGGATCCCGCCGCGCAGAACGGCGCGGCAACCTATGCGCTGACGACGGCGCAAGCCACCGGCGGCAGCGCGGCGACGTACACGATCGTCTGCCCGGGCGTCCACGTCGGCTCGACGCTGGCCAAGATCCCGCTGACCGGCAGCGCGGGCGGCACGGTCTGCGGGACCAACTGCACGGCGACGAAGGTCGAATACGTCGCTGGGCAAGGGCTGGCGGCCGCGCCGTGATCGACGTCGTTGGAGCCGGGCTGAACGCCGTCGCGCTGCGCTCGCCGCTGGCCTACCCGCTGGTATTCGCCGCGGGCGCGGTCAGCGGCTTCGGCCCATGCGCCGCGCCGCGCTACGTAGCCGTCGCGGCGCTCTCGAGTTCGGCGCCACGGCCGTACGTTACGATCGCAGCCTTCGTCGCCGGCCTCATCGGCGCGAACGTGGTGCTCGGCCTCGCCGGCGACGCGCTGAGCGTCTTGCTCGCCGCGTCGGGCCGGCTGTACGGCGTGCTCGCGATCGTACTCGCCGCGGCCGGGCTGCTCGCGCTCTGGCGCGGCAATCCGACGACGCACCGGCACGCCGCGCACGTGCGTCGCGCAGGGCCGGGCGGTCCCTTCTTACTCGGCGTGTCGAGCGCGTTCGTCGTCGCGCCGTGCTGCACGCCCGTCCTGGCGACGATCGCGGCCCTCACGACGTCGGGCGGCCCGACGTTCGGCGCCGCAGCGTTGCTTGCGACGTTCGGATTGGGTCATGCCTTTCCGGTCGTTGCCTCAGGCGCGCTCGGGACGCGTGTCGCCGGGCTCTTTCGGCCCGCGCAGGCAGCCCAAGCGCCGGCGATCGTCTCCGGCGGCCTCCTGCTCGCGCTGGCCGGATATTACGGAGCGTTGGCATGAGCGCGGCAGCCCCGTTGCGGCGCTTCGGCGTCGCGTCATTTGCGGTCGCCTGCGCTGCGCTGATCTTCCGCACGAACCTTGCCTCGGCACTGATCACGCGCGGTGACGACGTGCTACGCGCCGGCGACGTCGACGCGGCGGTTCGCTACTACGATCGCGCCGCGCGGCTCGACGGACACTCGCCGGTCGCGGCCGATCGGCTCGCCTTCTTCTTGCTCGTACGCCGCCGGCCCGGTGATGCCGCACGCGCCCAAACGGTCGCCGATGCTGCGCTGCGCGCCGCGCCCACGGATCCGGCCCTGCTCGCCGACCGCGCGTTCGCCGCGCGCCGCCTCGGCCGGCGCCGCGCGGCCGAACGTGACTTCGCGAACGCCGCGCGGGCCGGGCACGACCCGCGCTACGCGCACCTGGCCGCGCGCATCGCGGTCGAGCGCGGCGATCGCGCCGCGGCACGCCTGCACCTGCACCGCGCGCTGGAGATCGATGCGCGCTACGCGCCGGCGCGCGTCCTGCTCGCGAGGCTCGCTCGATGACGTCGCCCGCGGTCGCGGCGCTGTGCGGAACACTGCTCGCAGCGGCCATCGATGGGCGCACCGGAATCATCCCCGACTCCGTGACGCGCAGCACGGCGCTCGCCGCGCTGACGCTCGCGGCTGTAAACGGTGCTGCGCCGGCGGCGGCGAGTGGTGCCTGTGCCGTCGGCGGCATGCTCTGGGCGCTGCATCTGGTTTCGCGCGGCCGCGGCCTCGGGTTGGGCGACGTGAAGCTCGGCATTGCGATCGGCGCCGGTTTGGGACCGCTCGCCGGCGCCGTTGCGGTGGGCGCTGCATTCGTCCTCGGCGCCGCGTATGCGATCGCACTGCTCGCAACGCACCGCGCGCACCGCGGCGACGCCATCGCGTTCGGCCCCTTTCTCGCCGCCGGAACGCTCGCGGTGACGCTGGTTCCTGGCGGAGCGCTGCGATGACGCGGCGCGCGAGCCTCGCCTTGGGCGTCGATATCGGCAGCGCTCGCACACGCGTCGCCCTGGTCGAGCGCGACGCGGCGGGCCGGCCGCGCTTGGTCGCCGTCGCCGCGCGTGCCACCGGCGACGACGCAAGCGGCGCCATCGGCGCGGCACGGGCCGAGCTGGGGACCCGCGAGCGCCGCTGCGTCCTCGGGCTCGGCAGCGCCGACACGCTGATTCGCGCGGCGGCCTTCCCCGCGATGCGTGGCTCGGAACGGCGGCGTGCCGCGCACTTCGAAGCGGCGCGCTTCGTGCCGTACCCGCTCGACGAAGCGGCCGTTCGCGTCGTCTCGACCGGCGACCGCTGCGCGATCGGCGTCGCGCGCAAGACCGCACTGCAGGCGCGCCTCAACGCCGCCAAGGGCGCGGGCTTGCGCCCGATCGCCGTCGACGACGTCGCATTTGCCTTGTTGCGCGCCTTTGCGGATGCCGACGCGATCGTCGACATCGGCGCGACCGCGACCGCGTTGGTCGTGGCGGACGACCCGCTCCCGGTGACGCGCTCGGTGGGGATCGGCGGCCGCGCCTTCACCGCTGCCGTCGTGGCTTCGCTGGGGATCGACGAAGCGCTGGCCGAGGCGCGCAAGCGCAGCGTCGGACTCGCCGGCGCCGGCGAGTACGCGCGCGCGGCGCTGGTCGAGCAGATCGCTTCCGCGTTGATCGAACACCGCGCCAGCGGTCGCAGCCCCATGCGTGGGATCGCTTTGACCGGCAACGGTGCGCGGCTGAGCGGTTTGGCCGAAGCGCTCGAGCGCGCTCTGGGCCTGCCGGTGCGGCTCGCCGCGCTCCCCGCCGACGCGTCGGACGCCTTGCCGGCCGACGTCGTGCGGGCGGCGTCGCCCGATTGGGGTCTCGCCTACGGCCTGGCACTGTGGGAGACCGCGGCATGAAACGGATCAACTACCTGGTGAGCTGGAGCGAGCGTCGCTTCGGCATCGCGCCGTCCGCCGCGATCGTTGCGCCGCGCCGCCCTGCGCTCGTCGCGTGCGCCGCGTCGCTAGCGCTCATGGGCGCGCTCTGGGCGGTCGAAGCGTCGCGCCTGCGCGTCGCGGAACTCGCCGGCGCCGCGTCGGCCGAGCGACTGGCCGCCGGCGCCGCCGACGTGTCGCGCGCACAACTCGTCGCGCGCGACGTGCAACGTCTGCGCGATTTGCACGAGCGAATTACCGCGATACGGCGCACGGGAGCGGATCGCGCGGCCGAGATCGCGGCGCTGGGCGACCATCTGCCCGCCGAAGCTTGGCTCACCGCGCTACACGCCGATCGCGCTGCCATGATGCTCGAGGGGCGCAGCGCGCGGCTGAGCACGGTCGGCACGGCCATCTCGGCGCTCGCTCGGCTCCCGGCCTACGGCGCGGCACGCCTGGTGGCGATCCACGCGGATTCGCGCCGTCCCGGCGTGACGTACTCGATCGCGCTCGAGGCCCGCCGATGATCGACCGAAGGTTCCTCCGCTTCGCAGCGGTTGTCGTCGTGCTCGGCGGATACCTCGCCCTATTTCACGCCGGCGAGCAGCGGCTCGCGGCAAGAGTCGCGGCGAACGCCGAGCTGGCGGCGCAGCTCGACGAGGCGGGCCGCATCCTCGCCGCACGACCCGCACTCGAGACGGAGCGCAGTCGCCTGCGGGAGCAGCTACGGACGGTCGATCTCGACAGCGACCGCAGCTTGCTCGTCGCGCGCTTCGTGCATGCGGCGGCGCGCATCGCCGTCGCGCACCGCACGACGGTGCCGGCGATCGCAGCATCCGGCGCGGCCAACGCCGCCGGCACGGCCACGCCGTTCGACGCGATCCCGCTCGAGCTCGCCGTGGAGGGCCGTTACGTGGACGTCTTGACGACCATTCGGGCCCTCTCGAACTCGCGCGTCCTCGCGGCGGTCGACGTCGTGTCGCTGGCGCGCAAGAATGCCGATTCCGACGATGCGACGCTGGTCGCGACGTTGCGCGTCGTGCTCGAACGCCTCGCCCCCAACGCCGGCAACGATGCTCGCCCTCGGTCCACGTAGCCGCGCCGCGCTGAGCGCGATCGCCTTCGCCGCCTGCGCCGGCGCGTTCACGGCGACGCCGCCGGCAGCGCGCAGCTCGATCGAAGCGCGGCCCGCCGGACCGGCGCCGTCGACGCGGCCGGAACCGCCGGTCGTCGCGATCGCCCCGCACCGCGATCCGTTCGCCGTCGACGCTTCCACCGCGCGCGCTGCTCGCGCGCCGAGCATGTCGGCCACACTCGCCGCGCTACCACCGATCCCCGCCACCCTGGGCGTACTTCCGCCGAACGCCGGCGCGAGCGGTATGGTCGTGCCGTTCGCCGCCCGCGCGACGGTCACCGCGATCGTCACCGGACCGCACCCGTTCGCGCTCGTCGACGAAGGCGGCAGCACGCGCATCGTCGGCACGGGTGAGCAGATCGGCGCCGAGACGGTCGCCGCAATCGGCATCGACGGCGTCCGCCTCGCGAACGGGACGACGTTGCGCGTCGCACCGGCCGGATCATCGGCCGATCGGCCTTCCGGAGCTCGCTGAAATGAAAGCCTTCGCCGCCGCAGTGCTAGCTGTGCTCGCGCTCGCCACGCCGGTCGGCGCGCAGCCCGAGCGCTTCACCCTCGAAGCGCACGATGTCGAGCTGGCCGACGTCGTGCGCCTGTTGGGCGCGCGGTCCGGGCAGAACGTCGTCGCCGACGGTTCGGTCAAGGCGCAGCGGGTCACGTTGCGCTTGAAGGGCGTCAGCTTCGACGAAGCCTTGGCGACGCTCGTCACCGCGTACGGGCTGCAGACGCACCGGGACGGCCGGGTCGTCATCGTCGGCGACGCCGCCTCGATGAACCGCCGCTTTCCGGACGATACCGCGGCGGGCGGAACGCAAACCGTGGTCCTGACGCTACGGCACGCGCGGCCCGACGATGTGCTCGTGCCGCTGCAGAGCGCGCTGCCGCTTGGGACCGTCGTCGTCGGCGACAAGCGCACCGGCACGCTGATCGTCACCGGGGCTCCGGCGACAATCGCCCGCATGCGTCAACTCGTGACGGCGTTCGACGCGCCCGGATTCGGCGCGGGCGGCAGTTTGGGAACCGCAGCGATCCCGCTGCACAACCTGCGGGCCAGCGAGGCGGTCAAGCTGCTGCGTGCCGCGGTCCCGGACAACGCGCTGTTCGCCGACGACCGCCAGAACGTCGTCGTGGTCAGCGGGAACAGCGAGCTGCAAGCGACGGTGCGAGCGCTGCTCGGCGATCTGGACGCGCCGGGACGCCAGGTGATGATCGAGGTCCGAGTCGCCGACGTGCAGCCCGTCAACGACACCACCAATGTCGGCGTCTCGTTCGGTGGGTCGGGCTATGGAACGGGTGCTCTCGGGCAATTTCCGTATACGCTTACGAAGAGCTCGCTGGTGGTCAACGCGCAAATCGACGCGCTGATCCAGCACGGCCACGCGTCGATTCTTGCCCAGCCGCGGATCGCGACGCTCAACAACCGCGAGGCGTCGCTCCTCGTGGGCGAACAGTATCCGGTGGTAACCGTGAACCAGCAAACCGGCTTCCCCAGCGTGCAGACCATCGACGTCGGCGTGCGGCTGCGGCTGACGCCGACGATCGGCGCCGACGGCACGATTACCGCCGAGCTGCATCCCGAGTACTCGCAGATCATCGGTTTCAACGCGAACTTTCCGATCGTCGCGAACCGCAAGGTCGACGCCACCCTGCGCGTTCACGACGGTGAGACGATCGTGCTGGGCGGCCTGTTCCAGGACGTCGACTCCGAGACGGTGACAAAGTTTCCGCTCCTGGGCGATCTGCCGGTGCTGGGCGGGTTCTTCCGCAACCGCCAGCGGACGCACAACCGCGATGAGGTCGTCTTCTTCATCACTCCGCACGTGATCGACAACGACGCGAAGGTCCCGCGCTAGCACGTCGAAGGGTACCGGCGATGAAGCGCCGCCGAGCTCGCCTTGCGCGCCGTCGACGCGCTGCGATCGTCGTCTTGCTGATCGCGTTTGCGGTCGCCGTCGCCGCGGGCATTTTAATCGCCCGCGGCGACCGCACGCCGCGGCCGTCGCGCGTGCCGCCGCGCCACGCTCGCTCTCTACCGTCGGCAACGCCGCCGCGTGTCGCGCAAGTGCCGCCCGCCGCGGCGCCCGCGCAACCATCCGCGTCCGAGCATCCCGCCGCCGTGGAGACTGCGGGGCCGGTCGGCGGAGCGCGGCTGGCGATCATCATCGACGACTGCGGTCAATGGCCCGACACCGAGCACGGCTTCATCGCGTTGCCGGTCGCGCTGACGCTCTCGGTGCTGCCGTACGTGCGCTACGGCGCGCAGATCGCGCGCGATGCCGATGCGGCCGGCAAGGGCGTGATGCTGCACCTGCCGATGGAGCCGCGCTCGGGGATTGACCCCGGCGCGGGTCGCGTCACCGTGGCAATGGACGACGCGGCGATCGCCAAAGCGGTGCGCGACGATCTCATCGATGTTCCGCTGGCGGCGGGCGTCAACAACCACGAAGGCAGCCGCGCGACCGCCGACGACCGCGTGATGCGCGACGTCGTTGCGGTGCTGGCGGAGCGGCACGTGTTCTTCGTCGACTCGCGCACCAGCGCGGCAACGGTCGCCGAGCGCGACGCGAGCGCCGCCGGCGTACCGACGGCCCGGCGCGACGTCTTCCTCGACGACGTGGCCGAGGTCGCCGCGACCGAGTCGCAGTTGCGCCGTGCCGCCGCGCTGGCCAAGGCCCGCGGCAGCGCGATCGCGATCGGCCACCCGCGCCCGACCACGCTGCTGGCCGTCCGCGCGCTGCTCCCGGAGCTCGCCGGCGGCGGCATCACGTTGGTGCTGGCGCGCGATCTGGTGCACTGAAGGCCGCGTCCACGGGAAATTCGCGGCCGGGCGGACGATTAGGCGGGATGATGCAACGTCGCACGCTGCTGGCCGGTGCGCCCAAGGTCCAAGTCGTCTCGGTCTCGCCGGCGCGCCACTTCGCGATGCTCGACCAGCCCGACCGCGTGTTCGCGCTGATCGACGCCTTCCTGGCGACGGCGCGCTAAACGGTGGTCCGTCCTCGCTTCACGCCGGCGCTCGCGCTTCTCGCGGCGTGCTCGGTCATGCTCCCCGCATCGGCGGCGCCGGCCGACGTCGGAACGGCGCTGCGCAACGTCCTGCACTGGCGCGCGATCGGGCCGCATCGCGGCGGCCGCACGATCGCGGTGAGCGGCGTTCCCGGGCGTCCGCACGACTTCTACATCGCCGCGGTGAACGGCGGCGTGTTCAAGACCACCGACACCGGGCGCACCTGGACGCCGATCTTCGACGATCAGCCCAGCGCGTCGGTGGGCGCGCTCGCGGTCGCGCCGTCGGCCCCCGACACCGTCTACGCCGGCAGCGGCGAAGGGCGCCAGCGTCCGGATCTCGCCGTCGGCGACGGTATCTACAAGTCGACCGACGGCGGCGCGCATTGGACCCATCTGGGGCTGCGGGACGGCCAGCAGATCGCCAAGATCGTCGTCGACCCGCACGACGCGAACCGGCTCTTCGTCGCGGTCCTGGGACATCCGTACGGCCCCAACCCCGAGCGCGGCGTCTACCGTTCCACCGACGGCGGCACGACGTTCGCGCGCGTGCTGTCGACCGACGACAACACCGGCGCGTTCGACATCGCGCTCGATCCGGCCGATGCGCAGACGCTCTACGCGACGCTGTGGGCGGCGCGCCAGAGTCCGTGGGAAACCATCGAGGGCGGCTCGTTCAAGCGCCCCGATCTCGGCAGCGGCGTGTACAAATCGAGCGACGGAGGCTCGACCTGGAAGCGGCTCGAGGGCGGCTTGCCGACCCAGGCGCAGGGGATCGGCCGCGCCGCGGTTGCCGTCGCGCGCAGCGACCCGCGGCGCATCTATGCGTTCGCCGACGCGCCGGGCGGCAAAGGCGGCGTGTATCGGTCCGACGACGCGGGCGCAAGCTGGACGCTGGCGAACGCCAGCGCGCGGGTCGCCGAGCGCGGCGACGATCTCGCGACGGTCGGGGTCGATCCGCGCGACCGCGACGTCGTGTACGTGACCAACACGTCGACCTACCGCTCCGCCGATGCCGGCACGACGTTCGAGCCGCTGCGCGGCGCACCCGGCGGCGACGACTATCAGAGCATCTGGATCGCGCCCGACGATCCGCGCACCATCCTGCTGGGCAGCGATCAAGGCGCGGTCATCAGCGTCAACGGCGGCGCGACCTGGAGCTCGTGGTACAACCAGCCCACCGCACAGTTCTATCACGTCATCACCGACGACCGCTTCCCGTACCGGGTCTACGGCGGTCAGCAGGAAAGCGGCAGCGCCGGCGTGCTCTCGCGCGGCAACGACGGCGCGATCACCTTTCGCGACTGGCACCCGGTCGGCGTCGAGGAGTACGGCTACGTCGCCCCCGATCCGTTGCATCCCGGAATCATCTTCGGCGGCAAGGTGAGTCGCTGGGACGAACGCACCGGCGAGGTGCGTGAGGTCGGCCCGGTCGTCGGCTGGCGCGGCAACCCGGACTACCGCTTCAAACGCACGGCGCCGCTGGCGTTCTCGCCGGTCGACAAGCGGACGTTGTATCTGGGTGCGAACGTTGTCTTCGCTTCGGGCGACTACGGCGCGCATTGGCGTACGATCAGCCCGGATCTCTCGCGCGCGCAACCCGAGAACCCGGCCAACCTGGGCGTCTTCGCCCAGACCGACGCGGCCAAACGGCCGCATCGCGGCGTGGTCTACGCGCTGGGTTTGTCGCCGCGCGACCGCAACGTGCTGTGGGCGGGGACCGACGACGGCCTGATCTGGCGCACCGCCGACGGCGGCCGCCACTGGCGCAACGTCACCCCGCCGAGCGTCGGCGCCTGGGCGAAGATCTCGATCGTCGAGGCTTCGCCCTTCGACGCCGCGAGCGCGTACGTCGCGGTGAACCGCTTCCGCCTCGACGAGCAGCGGCCGCAGCTCTTGCGCACCCACGACGGCGGCGCGACCTGGACCGAGATCGATCGCGGGATCGAAGCCGCGCCGACCAACGTGGTACGGGCCGATCCGTGGCGCCGCGGGATGCTCTACGCCGGAACCGAGCGCGGCGTGTGGGTGTCACTCGACGACGGCAACAGCTGGTCGTCGCTGCGGCTGAATCTGCCGGCGACGTCGGTGCGCGATCTCGTGGTGCACGACGACGATCTGGTGATCGGCACGCACGGCCGCGGCTTCTGGATCCTCGACGACATCGCTCCGCTGCGCCAAGCGAACGTGCTCGATGCGACCGCTCCGGCGCTGTTCGCACCGGCGCGCGCCTGGCGCGTCGCGCGCGATGCCAACACCGACACGCCGTTGCCGCCCGACGAGCCCTTCTTCGCCAACCCGCCCGGCGGCGCGGTGATCGACTACGTGCTGCCGCACGCAGCCACGCGCGTCATCCTCACGGTCGCGGATGCGCGCGGCCGCGTCGTGCGCCGTTTCAGCAGCGACGACGACATCGCACCCGGCGATCTGGCGGCGCTCGACGTCCCGGCCTGGTGGATCGCGCCGCGCCTGCGGCCCGAGACGAGCGCGGGCGCGCATCGCTTCGTGTGGGATCTGCACCTGCCTGCACCCCGGACGTTCGGCGCCGGCGCGACGATCGCCGCGATCCCGCACGGCACGCCGCTCGAGCCCGAGGGGCCGCGCGTGCCCCCGGGACGCTACGCGCTCACCCTCGACGCGGGCGGCGCACCGCAGACGCGCGCGCTCGAGGTGCGCGAGGACCCGCGCATACGCGTCAGCGACGGCGCGCTGTCGGCGCAGTACGAGCTGGCGCGGGCGATCGCCGCGCGCATCGACCGCGCCTACGACGCGGCGGAACGCGTGCGCCCCCGCGACGCCGACTTGGCGCGCAAACTGGCTCGCGCCAACGGGCAACTCGCACAACTGCTCGGCGCGGTTGAAACCGGCGACGCCGCCCCCAGCGCCGTCGAGCGCGCCGCGTTCGCAACGCGGGCCCAAGCGCTCGACGTGCTGCTGCGGCAGGCGGGCGCGCTATGATGGAGGGAACGAAGCGTCCATGAACGACCAGGACGCAGCGCCGCAGGTCCCCCACCCTCCGTACGACGAGCTGCGCGCGGCGGCCGGCGACGACACGCCCGCCGCACGCTCGGTCGATGCGCTGCACGCAGAGCTGAATTCCCCACGGCCGGATCCGGTCGCCGTCGAGCAGCATGCGTCCGTGCTGCGCGCGATCCCGGTGCTCGAGGCACGGATCGCGAACTGGTGGGACGATCCCACCACGCAATCGTGGGTCAAGTTCATCACGGACTCGGGCTTATAAGCGGCCACGAAGGCGTGACCGGGATCGCCGTGCGCCGCGGCTGCGGCGAGCCCGTCACGATGACGCGCGGGGTCGGCGGCGCCGGCTCGGGCGTGAAGATCGTCGTCGGCGCCACGCGCGGCGCGCTGGGATCGTACGGGCGCGGCGTGACCAGCACGATCGGTCCGCCGAACGATAGGCCCAGCGTCTTGGTGCGGCCGTCCCACGCGACGCGCGCCCCCAGACAGCGCGCCAGCGGTCCGATCGCCAGCAGCTCCGGTTCGCCCGGGGCGTCGGGGCGCGCGACGCACGTGCGCTCGCCGCGCCGGGCCGAGACGCGGCCGTCCGCCCCGACCTCCACGCGGTCCGCGATGCGCGCGACGAGCGCGACCGGTGCGACGACGCGTCCGGCGCGTAGCGATGCGGACGGCGCGCTGGGAACGAACCAGCCGTCCACGATCACCGTGACCAGCGCTGCAAGCGCGATCGGGAGGGGGTGAGCGGGCGTCATGGCCGATGCGCGCGGGCGACCGGTGTCACGAGCGATTCGTATTTTCCGCGACGCTGGGCTGCGCTTTTCTGCGGAGGGCTCGGCCTTCATGGCGCAAGCGATCGCCTTCACCGCGCTGTTCGCGCTCGTCCCGCTGTCGCTCGTCGGCGTCTCGATGCTGGCCTTCATCTACGGCACCGCCGAAGGGATGGCGCGGGCGAACGCGGCGATCGGCCTGTACGTGCCCGCCTTGGGCGAGCTGCTCGCCAACAACCTCGACGCGGTGGTGCGCTATCGCGGGTGGAGCGGCGTCATCGGACTGCTCGGCCTGGTATGGGCCGGCAAGAATCTCTTTCAAGCGCTGACGTACGCCCTGAACCGGTCGCTGGGGATCACGCGCTATCGGCACATCGTGTGGGACGTCGCGATCGCGCTCGTGCTCGTTCCGTTCGCGGGCGTCGTGCTGATCGTGGCGACCATCCTCCCCGTCGTCATCACGCTGATCGTGCAGTTTGCCAGGCTCGAATACCTGCGCTGGGTGCCGCAGATCGCGTCCTATGCCGGCTCTGCCGCGCTGGTGTTCCTGGTCTCGGCGTTCTTGTACGCGTATCTCCCGAACCGCCGCGTGAAGTGGTGGACGGTGATCCCCGGCGCCCTGACCTGCGCGATCGGCTACTCGCTCGCGCAGATCGCGTTCGCGGAGTACACGACCTACGCGGCCTACGCGTTCAAGATCTACGGCGCCCTGTCGGCCCTGTTCGTCCTGTTGCTGTGGCTCGACCTCATCGGCGTCGTCTTCCTGTTCGGCGCGCACGTCTGCGCCGCGTGGGCAAAGGAGACCGAGAACGGCGCCCTGCCGCTCGCCTCGTAAGGGATCGCCTCGGGAGCGGCCGAACGCCGCGGGGTGCGCCGTCTGCTCGCCGTCCTCGTCGTCGCGTTCTTTTGCCTCCCGCTCGTGGCCGGAGCGCAGACGTCGCTCTTCGCCAAGCCCTTCGTGATCGTGTATCCCTTCAGCGCCAACGCCAGCTCGGTCGACCGTGAAGCGAGCTCCCGGCTGGCGACGATCATCGCGACGGGGATGGCCAACAGCGGGAAGGTCACCGTGATCGCGCCGCCGCCCGGAACCGAGCGCAAGGACTACTTGTCGGTAGCGCGGGCGAACCACGCCGACTACTACGTCACCGGCTTCATCTCGCCGCTGGGAACCGGGGTCTCGGTGGTCGAGCAGGTGGTCAGCACGGTGAGCGGGATCGTGATCGCCAGCCAGAGCGCCCAGCTTACGACCTACGACGAAGCCGCCGGCCAGGGCGACGACCTCGCCAATCGGGTCTCCCAGCACGCCAACCGCGGCCTGGTCGGGATCGGCACGCCGCCGCCGCAAGCGAGTCCGACGCCGGCGCCCAGCACCGGCCCCGAGGCGAACCTGACCAAGCTCTTCGGCCGTCGCAAAAAGGCGACGCCGACGCCCAAGCCTACCGCCAAGCCCAGCGGCGAGCCGATCGTTTCGACCGTCCCCGCGCCCCCGCCGACAAGCGCTCCCCGCACCGTCGCGGCCGCCGTGCCGGCGCCCACTTCGCAGCCGCCCCCCGCCGCAGCCGCGCCGACGGGCGAGTACGCCATCCTCGCCGTGGAGGGCACCGCCGACGCGGCCCTGCGCGAGCTCGCCACGCAGCGGCTGCTCACGCGCTCCAAGGGTGAACGCGCCGCGACCGCGGCCGAAGCGTGCGCCTCCCACAAGCTCAAGGCGGTGCTCTCGGGGACGCTCGCGCTGCGGCCCGATCTGCAATACGGCGGCTACAGCGCGACGCTCGACCTCAGCGCCCACGACTGCGCGGGCAAGCTCATCTGGCGCGAATCGCACAGCAACGATGCCGGCGGGGCGACGGCCGCGCAGCTCGCGACCGAACGCGCGGTGGACGGCGCGATCGGCGCGTATCTCAACCCGCCGCCCAAGCGCAAGCGCTAAGCTTCTTCCGCGTCCCCGTCGAGCAGCCCCGGCGGAAGCTCGACCACGATGCGCCGCGCGCGCACGTCGACGCTCTTGACGAACGCGCGCACCAACGGCACGATGGCGCGTCCCGAACCACGTCGCAGCACCACCGCGAGCACGTCCTGGGTCGGATAGTGCTCGACCGCGACGACCTCGGCCAGTACGTCGCCGCCGCCGTCGACGAGCGCGCACCCGACCAGATCGTCGTCGAAGTACTCGTCTGCATCCAACTCGACGGCGGCGCGAGCGATTCCCAGCGAGGCTCCGACCAACGCCTGGGCGGCATCGGCGTCGTCAACGCCGTCGAACGAAATCAACGGGCGGCCCTGGTGCCGGCGCAGCGCTCGGATCCGCACCGCGCGCGACGTCCCGTCGCGCAGCGTCGCGCGCAACTCCAGGCCGGCGGCGAGCGCATCCTCGCCGATGCGGCTCGGCGCGATCTTCAACTCGCCCCGCAAACCGAACACGCCGGCCACCCGGCCGGCGTTCGCGTCAGCCTTCGTTCGCCGGCTCCTCGGCGGGTGCGGGTTCGCTACCCTCCGCCGATTCTTCGTCCTCGAACGAGATGATGTCGATGCTGATCCGGCCTTCGGCGCTGGCGCGCACCAGCGTGCGCAGGGCTTGCGCGACGCGCCCGTTGCGTCCGATGACCTTGCCCAGATCTTCGTGTTCGACGACCAGCTCGACGACGGGCCCCTTCTCGCTCTCGACCTGCTCGACAAGCACGTTCTCCGGGCGCGACACCAATTTGCGGGCCAGAAATCCCAGCAGGTCGAGCGCGCGTTGCTGCGCCACGACCGGATCGGCCGTCTTGCGCGCCCCGCGGTCGCCGCCGTACTCACGCCGCGGCCGCCGATCCTCGCCGGCGTCGGCGGTGCCGCTGCGGTCGCGGCGGTCGTTGCGCGGCCCACGCCGCGGCCGCTCGTCCTCGGGCTCGATGTCGTCGTGCGCCGCTTCGTCCGACGCGATCCGCCGCGCACCCAGCGTCGAGGTGCGCTCTTCTTCGCGCGGCTTGTCTTCGTCGCCGAAGAGTCCGAACTCGTCGTCGAATGCGCTCATCGCCCGCGTCCGCTCGCTGCCATCACGCCGTCACTCCTTCTTGCTCTTGGGCGGCCGCTTCGTCTCCGAGATCGGTCCACGTTCGACCAAGCCCAATTCGGCGAACAAGCGCCGCACCGGGTCCGAAGGCTGTGCGCCTTTGGCCAACCACGCCTTCGCCTTCTCTTGATCGACGACGAGCGTCTTGGGTTCGGTGCGCGGATTGTAATGGCCCAAAATCTCGAGGAACCGCCCATCACGCGGAGATTTCACATCCGCCACGACGAACCGGTACGTGGGTTGTTTCTTGGCGCCCATGCGCCGCAGTCTGATCTTAACCATGTCGACTTTCTAGGAAATCCCGCACTTCTCTATGCGGGCGTTTGAGGTAAAAACGTGGCGTGTCGCGATCATCGCCCAAGACCCGCCGGCAGCTTCGGAAAGCGGCCCTTCTTCATCCCGCCCAGCTGCTTCATCATCTGGCGCGATGCCTCGAACTGCTTGACGAGGCGGTTGACGTCGGCGACTTGCGTTCCCGAACCGACCGCGATCCGCTTGCGCCGCGACCCGTTGAGGATCTCGGGCCGCTCGCGTTCGCGGCGCGACATCGAGCAGATGATGGCCTCGACCTTGTTGATGTCCTTCTCGTCGATCTCGACCTTCGGCAGCGCCTTGGACAGCCCCGGAATCATCTTCATGAGATCGGACATCGAGCCCATCTTGCGAACCTGCCGCAATTGCGCCAAGAAGTCGTCGAGCGTGAAGAGCGATTTGCGCAGCTTGGTCGCAAGCTCTTCGGCCTGCTGTTCCGAGTAGACGTTCTGCGTCTTCTCGATGAGCGTCAGCACGTCGCCCATGCCGAGGATGCGTGACGCCAGCCGGTCGGGGTGGAAGGCTTCGAGCGCGGTGACCTTCTCGCCGACTCCGACGAACTTGATCGGCGCGCCGGTCATGCGGTGGATCGAGAGCGCCGCGCCGCCGCGCGCGTCGCCGTCCATCTTGGTGAGCACGACCCCGGTGATGCCGAGCCGGTCGTTGAACGTCTGGGCGACGTTGACCGCTTCTTGTCCGGTCATCGCGTCGGCGACGAACAGGATCTCGGTCGGACGCACCGCGGCCTTGATGCGTTCGAGCTCCTCCATGAGGCGCTCGTCGATCTGCAACCGCCCGGCGGTGTCGATGATTACCGTCGCGATCCCCAGGCGCTTGGCTTCGGCTACGCCGTCGCGCGCGATCTGGACCGGATCGCCCTGGCCCGCCTCGAAAACCGGCAAGTCGATCTGCTTGCCCAGCGTCTTGAGCTGTTCGATCGCCGCGGGGCGGTATACGTCGGCGGCGACGAGCAAGGTCCGCCGCCCCTGCTCCTTGAGGCGCAGCGCCAGCTTGGCGGCGTGCGTGGTCTTGCCCGAGCCCTGCAGCCCGACCATCACGTACACCGTCGGCGGCGCGTCGCTGTAGGTCAGCCGTGACGCCGCTCCGCCCATGAGCTCGACGAGCTCGTCGTAGACGAGCTTGACGACGCTCTGCGACGGGGTCAGCGAGGTGAAGACGTCGGAACCGACCGCTCGCGCCTTGATCGCGTTGACGAACTCTTTGGCGACCGGCAGCGCGACGTCGGCTTCGAGCAGCGCGATGCGCACCTCGCGCAAGACCTCGGCGACGTCGGACTCGGAGAGCCGGCCGCGATTTGCGAGCCGGTCGAAGATCGCCCCAAGGCGTTCAGACAGAGCTTCTAACATCTAACTTTCTTGCAGCGGTCCAAGGAGCGCTGCGGGTTCGCTTGCCGAACCCTATGCCTGCGGCGCGGCAGCGGCTGAATCACCGCTGGCGCCGTCGATCTTTTGGACGGCGTCGCCGACGGTCTTGATCTTCTCAGCCTCTTCGTCGGGGATGTCGACGCCGAACTCGGTCTCGAACGCCATGACGAGCTCGACTTGATCGAGCGAGTCCGCGCCCAGGTCGTCCGTGATCGACGCCTCGGGCGTGACCTCGTTCTCCTCGACTCCGAGTTGCTCGACGATGATCTTCTTGACGCGATCGAAAGTGTCAGCGGCCATGTGATCGTGAGTCTCCTACAGTGGTGTGAAGCAGGGCTACATCAAAAATCCGCCGTCGACGACGACCGTTTGACCGGTGACGTAGCGAGCGGCGTCGGAGGCGAGAAAGGTGACGACCGGGGCGACGTCCTCGGGCGATCCCGCCCGCCCCAGCGCGATCGTGTTCAAGTAGTGTTCGCGGGCTTGACCCGGCATCTCGGACGTCATCGCCGTCTCGATCAGACCGGGTGCGACCGCGTTCACGCGGATATTGCGCGAGCCGAGCTCTTTCGCCAGCGACTTGGTCAGACCAAGCAGGCCCGCTTTGGTCGCCGCGTAGGCGCTCTGACCAGCGTTACCCGCCAGACCCACGATCGACGACACGAAGACGATCGCTCCCCCGCGCTGCTTCATCATCGGCTTGGCGACCGCCGCGCTGAGGTAGAACGCCGACTTGAGGTTGACGTCGATGAGGCGATCGAGCTCGGCGGCCCGGAAGCGCAGGATCAGGCCGTCCTTGGACTGCCCGGCGTTGGCGATCGCGATGTCGATCCGCCCCACGCCGGCGAGGACCTCGGCGATCGCCGTGTTGACCGCTGCCTCGTCGCTGACGTCGACGACGTGCGTCGCGGCGCGAGCACCCGCGCGGATCGCACGGCAGGCCGCGGCCGTCTCCGCGAGCGCGGCCTCGTCGCGGCCGAACAGCGCGACGTCGGCCCCGGCGCGGGCCAGGTCGACCGCGATCGCGCGCCCGATGCCGCGGCTCGCGCCGGTCACGACCGCGATCTTACCGGTCATACCGCCGACGCCGATCCCAGCTGATCGCGCAGTTGTCCGACCCCGGCCGCATCGGAGACGGTAATCGCCCGGGGCGCACCGTCGATGCGCTTGAACATCGGCGCCAACACGGGCGACGCGCCGAACTCCACGATGAGATCGAGACCCAGCTCGACCATCGCCACCGCGGTGTCGTGCCAACGCACCTCGTCGGTGATCGAACGCACCAGATTGGCCTTGATCTGCGCGACGTCGCGATACGGCGTCGCGTCGACGTTCGAGATCACGGTGAAGCGCGGCGGCAGAACCGTGGCTGCGGCGACGTGCGCCGCGAACTCCTCGCGCGCGGGATCCATGAGGGCGCTGTGCCAAGCACCCGCGACGTTGAGCGGGACGACCCGCTTGGCGCCCGCGGTCATGGCTCGTTCCCCCGCCACGCGCACCGCGTCGGCGTCACCGCTGATCACGATCTGACCCGGCGCGTTGAAGTTCGCCAGCTGAACGCGTCCCGCGCCTTGCTCGACGGTTTCCGCGACGGCGGCCCGCAACGCATCGGGGGCCAGCCCCAGCACCGCGGCCATCGCACCGCGGGCGCGTGACGCCGCACGGTGCATCGCCAACCCGCGCTGGTTGACCAGCGTCAGCGCGGTCTCGAAAGCCAGCGCGCCGGCGAGCGTGAGCGAGCAGTACTCGCCGAACGAATGGCCCGCGCTCACGACCGGCTCGAGCGCGTCGCCGGCGGCGAGCGCCAGCGCAACGTTGGTGACGAAGATCGCCGGCTGAGCGTACCGCGTCTCGCGCAACTTCTCTTCGGGGCCGCTCGCGCACAACGCGAGCAGATCGTAGCCCAAGATCGTCTTGGCTTCGGCGAAGCACTGCGCGGCAGCCGGGTGCGCGCGCGCCGCATCGACGCCCATCCCCACGACCTGCGAGCCCTGGCCGGGAAAAATTATTCCGACCCTCACGCGCGGGTGCCGTTCTTTCCGTTGGCCGACCAGCGCCACGCCACCGCGCCCCAGCTCAACCCGCCGCCGAAGCCGACGAACAGCAGCACGTCGCCGTCCTTCAACTTGCCGGCGGCCGCGGTCTCGGAGAGCGCGATCGGAATCGATGCGGCGCTCGTGTTCCCGTAGCGCTCGATGTTGATGATGACGCGTTCGGGGCCGATGTCGAGGCGCTTCGCGGCTGCTTCGATGATACGCTTGTTGGCTTGGTGCGGGATGACCCAGGTGATGTCGTTGGGCGTCAAGCCGGCGCTGTCGAGCGCGTGGGTCGTCGCCGCGATCATCTTGGTGACGGCGAAACGAAAGACTTCGCGCCCGTTCATGGTAATCGTGTTGCGCTTGGCCGCGATGTCCTCGGCCGTGATCGGCAGCGCGCCCGTTCCACCCACCGGCAGGTACAGATCGGTCGGGTTCGTACCGTCCGCGCCGAGCTCGGAGCCCAGATACGAGTCGCGCTCGGCGGCCTCGAGCACGACGGCGCCGGCGCCGTCGCCGAACAGGACCGCGGTGTTGCGGTCATCGTAGTTGACCAGCCGCGAGAGCTCCTCGGCGCCGATGAGCAGGATCCGTTTGAAGACGCCGGTGCGAATCATGCTCGACGCAACGGTGAGCCCGTAGATGAAGCCGCTGCAGGCGATCTCCATGTCGAAGCCGGGGACGCCTTGGATGCCCAGCTTGGCCCCGACGATACAGGCCGTCGCGGGAAAGGCGTAGTCGGGCGTGACCGTCGCGACGATGATGCAGCCGATGGCGCTGGGTTCGAGCCCGGCGTTCGCGAGCGCGGCGCGCGCCGCTCCGAGCGCGACGTCGCTGGTCGGCTCATCCGGAGCCGCGATGTGCCGCTCCTTCATCCCGGTGCGCGTGGTGATCCACTCGTCCGACGTGTCGAACATCTGCTCGAGATCGGAGTTGGTGAGAACACGCTTGGGCACGTAGTGCCCGACGCCCGCGATGCGGACTCCGGTCTGGTTCAACCGCTAACCGTGATTGTGNNGAAATGCGGGCGCTTCGGCTGGTGGCACTGCGGGCACTCGACCGTCGTCACGGGGTTGAGCTTCCAATTCGCAGCCCGGCGGCTACGCGTCTTGGACCGGGGAGTCTTCCATTTGAGGTTCGCCATGATCGCCTTTTTTAGACTTATCCTTTGTAACCCTGAGCTTTGTCGAAGGGCCTTTGTGATCCTGAGCTTGTCTAAGGGCCGGGATAGTGAGGACAGGTGCAGGTTCCGCCCACGTTCTTGCTCGCTCCGCACGTGACGCAGAGTCCGCGACAGTCCTCGCGGCACAGCAGGACGTAGGGTAGGGCGCTGATCACGAGTTGTCTCACCAGATCGCCCACGTCGAGGTCGCTGCCGCTCAGTACGTTGTTCTCGCCGAAGGGGTCGCTCGTTCCGCTCGGCGGATCGAAACGTTCCTCCACGTCGACCGTCATCGGGACGACGACGTCCTCCAGACAGCGGTCGCACGGCCCCTCGGCGCCGGTCTCGATGGTCCCGCCGACGTCCAAGCCCCGGTCGACGCGCCGCAGGTCGAGCCGGACGTGCGCCGGATGCGGGAACGTGAACGTGGAGTACGGCGGAACCTCGACCCGTTCGTCGAGCGAGATCGGACGCCCCGCGTGCAGGACGGATCCGACGTCGATGACCAGTGCTGAACCCATACCATAGAACGAGGTTCCCCGCGAGGGGAACCCCATGCAACCGACTCATGGTAGACCAGGCCCGGGCCCTTGTCAACGCGACCTCTCGCAGTGATGGAGGGGCGCATGGACACTCAACTGACCGTCGCCTACAGCTCGCAGATCGTAGCCGCGGCGACCCGCCACCATCTCGAGCCGCGCTTGCTTGCGGCCGTCGCCGCCCAGGAGACGGGCGGCCCGGGCAGCGACTCCGGGCGCAACATCGTCGGCGACGGCGGCCACGGCCACGGCGTCTTTCAGATCGACGATCGCTGGCATCCCTTCGCCCGCACCGCCGCGGCGATGGACCCGGGCGCGAATGCCGACTACGCCGCAGGGATGATCGAATCGAACCTGCAGCGCTATGGCGGCGACGTCCGGGCCGCGCTGTCCGCCTACAACAGCGGCTCGCCGACCGCGGTCGGGACGCGCACCGACTGGGGCGACGGGCGGCCCATCGGCTACGCCGACTCCGTTCAGCGGCACTACCAGCAACTCGGCTCCGCGCAGCCGGCGCCGCAGCCCGCGCCGGCGGCGGCGACAGGCGCCGGCGGCTCGCTCGACCTCAGCGGTCTCATGGGCGGCTTGGCGCCGCCGCTGAATCTGCCGGCGTACCGCCCGCTGCCGCAGCTCGATGCTCGCGACCGGGACCTCGCACCGTCGACCGGCGTCGCCGACGACGACGGCCTCGACTAGGAAAGGACCGGTTCCGCGATGGGCTTCAACCTCCTGAGCGCGCTCGCCGGCGGGGTGCAGGGCGCGGCGATGGGCGCCAACCCGGTCGCGATCGGCGCCGGCGCGCTCGCCGGCGGCTTTGCGGGCAACGGCGCGACCACGGTCGGTGGCTTCAGCAACGGCGCGCAGAACCTGATCAACGGCGGCTACCTCGGCGCGACCGAGGCGCTCAACGCGCAGCAGATGATCTTCCAGCTGCAGCTCCAGGGCCAGTCGCAGCAGTTCGACCAGATGGCCTCCGAGCGCTCGGAGCTGTTGCGCGAGACCAACACCTTGCGCGACGTTGCGATGCAGCAACGAAAAGCGGACAACCAGATCGTCAAAGAGTTCATCCGGACGATCGGATAGATGGACGCCCTCGCCGTGCGGCCGCCGCTGCCGCAGCGCCCCGCTCCCCGACCGGCCGCCCCGGCGGCCGGCGGCAAGCGCCCGGCGCGCACCACGCACGCGGCGGCGCCGGCGACGGCGGCAGACTTCGAAGCGCTTGCGCAACAGCGGGCTTTTGACGCCGTTGCCAGCGCCCAAGCCGAGCAGCTGCGCGAGATGAACGCGCTGCGCGACATGGCGATGGGACAGGTGAAGCGCGACGATCAGGCCATGAACGCGTGGATCAAGCTCATCTAAGGGCGTTTGACAAGGCCCCAACGCTCTTCTAAACTTAGCGCCGACCCCTTGGGCCATTAGCTCAGTTGGTTAGAGCGCATGCTTGATAAGCATGAGGTCCCTGGTTCGAGACCAGGATGGCCCACCAGTCGAAAAGCCTCGCTCCGGCGGGGCTTTTCACTTTTCCGCGAGGCCGTGCGGTACCATCGGAGCGTGAAGCCGCTTCGCACTGCCCTGGTCGGACTCGCGCTCCTAGCAGCACTGCAAGCGCAGACGGTACGCCGGGCGCCGACTCGCCCGCCGTGGCAGGCGCGGCCGGTGATCATCATCGACCCCCGCGCCTACGTGCCTTCGCCGACACCGCCGCCGCGGCAAGCTCGCCGCCCGGCGCCGCACCCGCACGCGGCGGCCGTCCGCCATCGGCCGTCGCCTCGACCGACACCCGAGACGTTCCTACGGCTCGACACGTCGCCGCCGCCGCGCCCGTAGTGCACCGAACCGCACGCCGTGGGCAGGCGGCCGGCCCGGCGGCGCAGCACGGTTCCTCCATGCGTCTCCGGACTCTCGTCTGCGTGGCGATCGCGGCGAGCGCGATTGCCGCAGCCCATCCTGCCGCCGCCGCGCCGTTGCCGACCGATCAGATGTGCCCGCGCGCAGTCCCCAAGATCGTCGCGCTCAACGACGCCGCCGCGTCGCTGGACAAGGGCAAAATCGCGACGGCTGCGCGCGGCGCCGCCGATGCGTACTCGGTGTGCGCATCCGAAGCCCAGGTCGCCAAAGGCGTTGCGATCGAGCCGACCGTCAACTACGACAAGACCCGCGCCGCGCAATACTTCGTGGTCGTCGGCCGCGCGCTCGCCGCGAGCGGAAACACCGCGGAGGCCGGCGCGGCGTTAAAGACCGCACGCCAGTACGCCGACGACGTGATCGGCTGGCAGCCGGAGTCAATCTCATGGCATGCCTCGCAGACGAGCGGCGGGCCGGTCGCCGGCGAAGGGATGGCCCCCACGGGCGGCAACACGGCGGCCCGCAACCCCGACCGCGACGGCTCGCGCTACAAGGACGTTGCGCGCCAAATCCTGAGCGCCGCCGACCAGGAGCTCGCCAAGCTCGGGCTGGCGCCGTCCTCGGTGCCCGCCAAGCCGAACTAGCAGGCCGCCGGCGCGGCGGCGCAGCACGGTTCCATCATGCGTCTCCGGATTTTCGTCTGCGTGGCGGTCGCGGCGAGCGCGATCGCCGCAACCCGTCCCGCCGCCGCCGACACGGCGCCGACCGACCAGATCTGCCCGCGCGCGGTCCCCAAGATCGTCGGCTTCAACGACGCCGCCGCATCGAAGGACACCGCCAAGATCGCCGCCGCCGCACGCGGCGCCGCCGACGCCTACGCGGTGTGCGCGTCCGAAGCGCAGGTCACCAAAGGCGTCGCGGTCGAGCCGAGCGTCAACTACGACAAGACCCGCGCCGCGCAGTATCTCGTCGTCGCCGGTCGCGCGCTCGCCGCCGGCGGGAACGCTACCGAGGCTGGGGCGGTGCTGAAAACCGCGCGCCATTACGCCGACGATGTGGTCAGCTGGCAGCCGGACGCGCAGACCTGGCATGCCTCGCAGACGACCGGCGGCGCAGCCGGCGGAATGTCCGCGGGGGAAGCCGATCCGGGGCCCGGGTCCTCGGGCGGCAACAGCGCGGGGCGGAACACCGACCGCAACGGCTCGCGTTACAAGGAAGCCGCGCGCCAAATTCGGACCGCCGCCGATGAAGAGCTCGCCAAGCTCGCGCCGTCGTCCTCCGGGGCCACCAAGCCGAACTAACCAGGCCCAGCCACCCAGGGTGTCCGTTATGCCGTTTTCCAGACCGTTCTTCTCCGCCGCCGTCGCATCGCTGATCTCGTGCGCTGCGAGCACGACGATCGCGCAGGCAGATACCTTCAGCGACCAGCTGTGCCCGCGTGCCGTGCCGAAGTTGATCGACTTCAGGGACGCCTCGGCGACGAAGGACCTCAAGAAGATCTCGGACGCATCGCGCGCGGCCGCCGAGGCGTACAAGACCTGCGAGTCCGAAGCCGTCGTGCGCACGTTCGAAGAGCCCTACGTGAACTACGACCGCACCCGCGCGGCGCAGTTCATGGTGGTCGAAGGCCGCACGCTGGCGGCGCTGGGCGACACCACCCGCGCACTCGAAACCTTGCGCGACGCGCGAGCTCTCGCCGATAAGGTCGTCGAATGGCAACCGCAGTCGCAAACCTACCAGCAGTCCAGCAAAGCGGCCGGGAACGCTGCCGCGCGCAACACCGATCTGCGAGCGTCCCGCTATCACGACATCGCGCTCGAGATCCGGGGCGCCGCCGACGTCGCCCTGCAAGAGCTCGCCGCGCGCCGGCAGCCGCCGATCCCCTCACCTGCCCCGGCGTCGTCGCCGGGGCACGCCTAACCCGCCGGCGGTCCGCCGATCGCGAGCGTCTCGACCAAGAAGGCGTAACGATCGGCGACCTCGTCGATCAGCTTTGCGGTCGGTTTTCCGGCGCCGTGGCCGGTCTTCATCTCGACGCGCAGCAGCACCGGCGCGTCACCGGATTGCGCGTGCTGTAGGGCCGCGGCGAACTTGAACGAGTGCGCCGGGAAGACCCGGTCGTCGTGATCGCCGGTCGTAATTAGCGTCGCCGGATACCGCGTGCCGTCGCGCACGTTGTGGTAGGGCGAGTACGCGATGAGCGCCGGCGCATCGGCAGGGTCGTCCGACGAGCCGTAGTCCGACGTCCACGCCCAGCCGATCGTGAAGTGCTGAAAGCGCAACATGTCGAGCACGCCGACGGCCGGCAGCGCGGCGCCGAACAGCTCTGGGCGCTGCGTCATGCAGGCGCCCACGAGCAGACCGCCGTTCGATCCGCCGTGAATCGCCAGCTTCGGCGTCGACGTCCAGCGCTCGGCGATGAGGTGCTCCGCGGCAGCGATGAAATCGTCGAACACGTTCTGCTTGCGGTCCTTGACGCCGGCGCGGTGCCACGCCTCGCCGTACTCGCCGCCGCCGCGCAGGTTCGCAACCGCGTAGATGCCGCCCATCTCCAACCACACCAAGACCGCCGACGAGAACGAGGGCGTCAGCGAGATGTCGAACCCGCCGTAACCGTACAGAATCGCCGGCGCGGTCCCGTCACGCGGGGTGCCCTTCTTGTACGTCACCATCATCGGGACGCGCGTGCCGTCCTTCGAGGTGTAGAACACCTGCTCGCTCGCGAACCCGCCGGCGTCGAACCGGATCTGCGGCGCAAAGACGCGGGTCGAGCTGCCGCTCTCGAGGTCGTAGCCGTAGATCGCGGTAGCCTCGGTATAGCTCGTATAGCTGTAGAACGTTTCGCGGTCGACGCGCTTGCCGCCGAAGCCCATGACGCTGCCCAGCCCGGGCAACGCGACCTCGGAGAGCAGCTGCCCGCCGATGTCGTACACCACTACTCGCGCCAGCGCGTCGTGGAGGTACGATGCCACGATGCGGTTCCCAAAGAAGGTCACGCCGTCGAGCAGGTCGGCGGTTTCCGGTACGATTTCGCGCAGCGTCCGGTCGAGCACGTCGATCGCGACCACGCGCGCCCGTGGCGCATCCTTGGTCGTGAGAAAGTAGAACGTGGTTGCGTCGTTGGCCAGGTAATTCCAGCGGGCATCCCGGTCGGGCAACAGCTCGATCACGCCGGCGCTCGACTCCAGATCCTTCACGAAGATCGCGTTTTCCGGCGCGCTACCGCGATTGACGTCGATGACGAGGTAGCGGCCGTCCTCGGTGGTGATCGCGCCGAAGTTCCAGTCCTTGTGGTCAGGCCGCTCGTAGACGAGAACGTCGGTCGATTGCGGCGTCTTCAGCCGGTGGAAGAATACTTTGTGGAAGTAGTTGGCGTCCTTGAACTGGGTCTGTGACGCGGGCTCGTCGTAGCGGCTGTAGTAGAACCCGGTTCCGTCGCGCTTCCACGCCGCGCCCGAGAACTTCGACCAGCGCACCAGATCGGGCAGATCGCCCCCGGTAGCGACGTCGCGGACGTGCCACTCCTGCCAGTCCGATCCCGACGAGGAGACGCTGTAGGCGAACCGCGCACCGTCGTCGCTGAACGACGCGCCCGAGAGCGCGACGGTCCCGTCGGGCGACAAGGTGTTGGGGTCGAGCAGCACGCGGCCGGGCTCGGCGAGATCGCGTGTGACGTAGAGCACGGCTTGATTCTGCAGCCCGGTGTTGCGGAAGTACGCATAGAGATCACCCGCTCGTTCGGGGACCGAGCGCCGCTCGTAGTCCCACACCTCGGTGAGCCGCGAACGGATCGCCGCGCGGCCCGGCACCCCGCCGAGCACCGACTCGGTCAGCGCATTTTGTTCGGCGATCCAGCGTTGCGTCTGCGGCGAATCGACGTCCTCCAGCCAGCGGTGTGGGTCGGCGACGCGTCGCCCGAAGTAGTCGTCGATCTGGTCGACCCGCGGGGTGTCGGGATACGGCAAGGGCACGGGCGGGACCACAGACATCCCGCCCTTATGCGCGAGAGATGCGCCGGAAAACCTTCCCTACAGCGTGGGCTGAAAACCCGAAACGCCGAACTGCCACAACAGGAACGCGAACTCGTCCGCGCCGATTGCGACGCCTTGCGCCCGGCCGGCACCGATCCCGCCGTGGCCCCCTTCGTAGTCCACCCGCAACAGGATCGGCTTCCCGCTCGCCGTCGCATCCTGCAGGGTTGCAGCCATCTTGGCCGCTTGCCACGGATCGACGCGCGGGTCGTTGATCCCCGTCGTCAGCATCACCGCCGGATACTTGCCGCCCTTGACGACGTGGTGCATCGGGCTGGTCGCGTAGAGGTTCTTGAAGCCCTGCTCGCTCTTGACGCTGCCGAACTCCGGGACGTTGGGTGGGCCGTTGGGCGTCGACTCGATGCGCAACTGATCCGAGACCGGAATCTCATCGAGCACCGCGGCGAACACGTCGGGCGCCGTCGTGATCGCGCCGCCCATGGTAATCCCGCCGGCACTTCCGCCGCGCGCGCCGAGCTTCGCCGGTGAGGTATAGCCCTTCGCTTCGAGCCACTTTGCGCAGTCGACGAAGTCGCTGACCGTCTTGACCTTGTTGGCGTCCTTGCCGGCGAGATGCCACTCCTCGCCGTACTCGCCGCCGCCGCGGACGTGCGCCACGGCAAAGACTCCGCCTTTTTCGAACCATGCCAGCCGCGTTGCGGCAAAGCCCGGACTGCTCGAGATACCGTAGGAACCGTAGGCGTAGAGCAGCGTCGGATTCGAGCCGTCCAGCTTCATGTCGCGGCGGTGCACGATCGAGAGCGGGATCTGGGTTCCGTCGGCAGCCGGAACCTTCACCTCGTCGGCGACGATGTTCGAGTAGTCGACCGGCGACGGCGCGTCGAGCTTCGTGTCGACGAGGGCATTGGTTTTGGCGTCGTACGCGTACCAGAGCGGCGGCGCGGTCCAGGACGTGAGCTGCGCGAGGAAGCCCGGGCGATCGAACTCCGCCGCGAGACCCGAGATCGACCCGTTTACCGGCAGCGGGACGTCGCGCAGCGTGCCATCGTATCCGACGCGCGTAATGCGTCCCAGGCCGTCTTCGCGCGAGAGCACGTACAAGGCATCGCTCGCGCTCACCACGTTGTCGATGACGCGCGACCCGGCCGGAATGAGATCCGTCGCCTGCGCGATCGAGCCGGTAACCAAGAACGTGATGATCTTGAAGCGCGGAGCGTTCTTGGCGGTCAGCGCGTATACCGTAGTGCCGTGAATGGCGGCGTTGGTGACCTTGTCCTCGGGCCGGATGACGAGCTGCCACGGAATCGTGGCCGGATTCGACAACGCGCTCTTGGGCGCGGCGTACACGGTGACGAAGCGGTCGACGCCGGTGATCAGAACACCGCCCATGTACGGCGACTCCGGGGACATCGACAGCGCGGCGAACTGCGTCGCCGGAATCGTCAGCGACGGGTTCACGCCCGAGCCGAACACCGCGACGTCGGTGCTGCCGGGTTGGCCCACGACGTGCCGGTAGGTGCGAACGTTGAGGTATTTTTCGAGCGGCGAACCACCGGCCGCAATCTCCTGCCGGCGGAGATAGAAGAACGCCTTGCCGTCGTCGGCCCACGAGGTCACGCCGAAGTCGGCACGGTCGGAGGTATCCGACAGCGTCGTGCCGCTGGCGACGTCGAGGACGCGAACCACCGCGTTTTCTGAACCGCCCGACGCCAGCCCGTACGCGACGCGGCCGCCGTCGTTGGAGACGTTGAAGTACGAGATCGCTTGCCGCGGACCCGACATCGCGTCGGGATCGACCAGCACGCGCTCGGCGCCGCCGATCCCCGACCGAACGTACAGCTTGACCGAGTTCGCCCCGGGCGGCAGCTTCTCGTAGAAGTACGAGCCATGGCGCGAGACCACGCCCGACGAAACGTTCGAGGTCTCCGAGA
The DNA here is from genome assembly GCA_003140215.1 of Vulcanimicrobiota bacterium. Lineage (GTDB taxonomy): Bacteria > Vulcanimicrobiota > Vulcanimicrobiia > Vulcanimicrobiales > Vulcanimicrobiaceae > Vulcanimicrobium > Vulcanimicrobium beijerinckii. The sequence continues at coordinate 2,319,314 of PLJL01000004.1, forward strand.
GCGCCTCGAGGCGGGCGGCCAACGCGGTGCGTCCCGGGATCGAATCGAGGATCGCTCGCGTCCGGTCGTTGCCGGCCTTGAGGTAGGCCAGCAGATCGGGCCCCTTGTCCTCCATCCAGCGATACGGATCGACAACCGTCGTCCCGAAGTACGTGTCGGTGACGGGTACGCGCTTCGCGACGGGCGCAGGAGGCAGCGCTGCGAGCACCGCCGTCGTGCAAGCAAGCACGGCAATAGTGACGAGCGCAGGAACGTTCTTCGGCATCGTGCCTGGGTTCGCCGACGGGCAACCATCTCCGCGCGCAACACCGCTCGAAAGGCGGGAAATCGTACACGCGGACGGCGAACGATCAGTAACCGAGCAACCACCGAATTGCGGGGACGTAGCTCAGCTGGTAGAGCGCCTGCTTTGCAAGCAGGATGTCAGGGGTTCGAGTCCCCTCGTCTCCAACTATCGAAAGAACGCCGCGCCATTGGCGTTCTTTCATTTCCGCTATGCGAAACCTCAACCAAGAGCGTCTGCTCCCGAGCGAGGGCGGGGCGTCTCAGCGATGGAAAGGTTGGTTCGCGCGGTACCCGTTTTCACGTCGAAGGAGGCGCCGATATGAAGAACTTGCTGGCTGTCGCATTTGGACTCTCCCTGCTGGGCGGTACGCTCTCGGGCGCGCAAGCTCAAGGGACAAGCGGAAGCACCGATTCACACGCTCACGCGACCAAGGGCGGGCACCGGCTCGCGCCGCAGAGCCATGCCCGGGGCGGTCACAAGAAGGGTGGAAAGAAGGGCAAGAAGAGTTCCGGCGGCTCCACCACGCAGCCGCCGAAATAAGGCGTTCAGGGCGCCTCATCGCGGTCGATCCGCGCCGGCGAGGGCTGCCGAAGCCCGCTACGGCGGGCTTTCGCATTTCATTTAACGAGGCTCTCACAACAACGGCTCGACCATGCGCGTATCAGCGAGCAGCAATCATCGTCGCGCCCCTCTGGGCGCAGGAGTACATCTTGTTCATTCGATTCATGGCCGCCGCGGCGCTCGCCGGCGCGATCGCCATCCCCACCGTCGCCGGCGCGCAGTCGACACCCGTCCCGCTCGCGCCGGGCGCGGCTGCTCCGCAGGTGCGCCATCACGGTCACCACGGCGCGCTCCGCACAGCCTTGAACGGCCTCGGCCTCAGCGCCGGACAGCGCTCGCAGATCGACCAAGCGTTCGCGCAGGCACGTGTCGCGAACAAGGGCGCCGACAAAGCCACGCGGCGCGCCGACCGCACCAAGCTGCGCGCGCAAATCGACGCGATCCTGACGCCGGCGCAGCGTGCGCAGCTCAAGACGACGCTGCAACAGGAGCGCCGCAACCGCCCGGCCGCCTGAACGGCAGCGCGTTCGTCAGCGCGCTCGTCTACGACTGGCGATAGTAGCTGCGGGTCCACTGCCGTATCTGATCCCAATCGCCCTCGAGCCACTGCGGGATGTTGACGGCGGTAGCCGTCGTGACGTAGTCGAGGAACGCTTCGAGCATCGCCGCGCGCTGGGCGGTGGTCCAATCGGCGACGGGCAAATAGCCGCTCGCGGTGCGCGCGGAGCACAGGCGCGCAACGGCCGCCAACCACAACGTACGGCGTTCCGCGACGGTGGCTTCCACGAGCATGGCTTGTCCGAGCATCGCGGCGCAGTGGACCACCCAGGCTCGACTGCGTTTTTCGACCGGCCAAGCGAACCACTTCATGTGCTCGTTTCCGGCGTGGTAGCGCTTACGGTACAGATAGCCCGGCACGCGCTGCAACTCGCCCCAGCGTGCCACCGCCGCCATCCAGGCCGTGTCGCAGGCGAAGCTCTCGATCTCATTGGGCGGAATGCCGCCGGCCAGGCGCAGCGCCTCGACGCGCGTCAAGCCGCGAAACGCGACCGCGGCCTGATGGTCGTAGAGGAGTGCTAGCTGCCGGGCCCAAGCGCTACCGGTCACCGAGGGCTGCGTGAAGGTCGTGCGCAGCGCGCCGAACGCCTCCATGTCGCAAAAGAAGACGGCGCCTTGGGGCGCGCTGCGCGCATGCTCGACGAGCACCTCGAGGTAGCGCGGGTCCGTGAGATCGTCTTGCTGATGATAGCACCAGAAAGGCGTGGTGACGTGCGCCATGAGCCAGTTGAGGTTTCCCACCCAGCCCAGTCGCTCGGGTTGGGTGATGAGCCGGAAGCGCGCGTCGGTCAGGAATGGCGCGCACAGTTCCTCGGCATCAGGCTGCGGGCCGTCGAGCGAGATGACGACCTCGATCGCTTGGTGGGTCTGACCTTGGATCGAGTTCAGCGTTTCCTCGATGAAGGGCTCGCCGCGATAGACCGGGACGCCGACGGTGACCGTGTCGGTGGCGGGCATCGCTCAGCCCATTTCCTTGATCCGGTCGGCGATCATCTTGCCGAACAGCGGCGCCATGGTGAGCTTCCCGGTGTCGACCGTATGGTAGCGGCCGCGCGACGACGGCCCGATGGCGTGCCGTTCGTGTAGACCGCTTGCGGGGTCGTCGATATCCGTTGCACCCCACGCGAAGATGATCCCGGCCTTAACGTCGCAACGCTCGACCGCTGCGGACGTGAGCGAGGCGATCTCCGGCACGACGCGAGTCAGCCCGGCGAGGATCGCGCGGCGCACGTCCAGCGCAGCGGTATCGTCGAGCTCGAGCGGCCAAGCCGGGGGGCAGAGTGCCGACGAGCGGCCCCGCATCCCCACCGGATACCACGAGAGATACAAGTCGCCGTTGGCATACACCGCGACGTCTCCGAACGGGCCCAGAACGATCGTGGTCGACGGAATCGCCGGCGCGACCGCGGGAGCGCGCACGCGCAAGTAATGCTTGACGCGGTACAGCCACGGGCCGGCGGGATCGAGGCCGGCGGTCTTGTCGACGGCGAGCCGGCCGTCCCACAGCGTGTTGACGACGTGATCGTAGCGTTCGCTCGCACTGCTCCCGTAAACCTCAGCGTTCACCGTGAGCGACGTGCCGTTTTCCTCGACCCCCTGGACATACGCGCGTAGGAGACAACGAATCTTCGAATCACCATCCAACCGCGCGCGCACGACGGCGGCTAACGCCTCGGGATCGATGCCGACTTCGGCGGTCCGGAACACCGCCGCCGCGGTGCGCCCGTCGTAATGCTGTTCCGACTCGCTCGCGGACAGCCGGCGCGGCGGCAGGCGATAGTCGCTGCCGAAATAGTCCGGGGCCAGGCCCCGAGATTCGTCCAAGCCGATCGCATGCGACTTTCGCAGATGGTCTTCGACCTCGGCCACGCTCAGGAGGCTATCGGCATGGACGACGTAGTGGAACGGCGCGGACACCGGGATCGAGTCGATCGCTCCTCCGATCCAGCGCCGCATCAACGGGGCGAACGCGATCCCGCCGCTGACCATCGTTCGCGCCGTGCGCATCGTGCGATCGTTGGCATACACGTAGCCGAGGTGAATCTTGCCTTCGTTCTGCGCCGATGCTTGCGTGAGGCATGCTTCGTTCTTGTCGTAGAGGTCGACGGCGATCCCGGCGGATGCAAGCTCCATGGCAACGCAAGCACCCTGGAGACCACCCCCGAGAACGGCGACACGCATCCCCTCGAAGCTTCCGACGCGTGAGGCGCGCTCCTTGCGCCGATCCGACCGGGCACGCGGCGGCGTACCACGGGCATGAACAAGCTCCTCACCACCGTCGCCCTTGCGGCGCTGGTCGCTTTGCCGGCGATCGCCGCGACGGCCGCTGAGACGACGACCGCACCGGCACGCTTCACCGTGATCGATGCCGACGGCCGGGTCATCGGCGAACTGGTTACCGCACGCGGCGAAACGCTGCGCCTGCGCGTCATCGGTAACGCGGCCGCGGTCGCGCAGCCGCTCATCCCCGCCAAAGATCTTCGCACGGACCGCACGTTCCACCCCGACTACTCACACGCGCTCTCGGCGGGCCAGATGTCCGCAGCGTGGCAGGCCGAGCTGGATCGCCTCTTCCCGCCGGTCGTGACCGGCGGCGGTTAGCACCCGTCGCTACGCCCGCAACGTAAACTCTGCCAGCTCCGCATTGAAGCGCTCCGCGGCTTCATAGAACACCGCGTGGCCGGCCTCGGGGTAGAGCGACAGCTGTGCCCCGCGAATGCCGGCCGCGATGTGTCGGGCCGAATCGGAATGGACGATACGGTCGCGCTCGCCCTGGCTGACGAGCACCGGCACGGTGATGCCGGCCAGAACGTCGTCGTTGCGAATCTTTCGTTCGAACAGCGCCTTGCGAACGCGCGGCGGCGTCATGAGGTTGAGCCCGAGAAAGGCCAACTCGTCGCGAAACGGCAGCGGCGCGGCGACGCAGTTCCGCACGAAGCGGCGCATCGCAGTCGCCGCATCCTCGGCGGCCTCGCTGAAAATGTGCGGCTGGTCGGAGGCGTCGTCGGGCCACACGTCATCCCACCCGTCGCCGCCGCCCTGATAGTCGACCTTGACGCCGCGATCGACGGCGGCGGCGGCGAAGTTGATGCCCCGAATAGCCTGCTGACCGTAGTGCCGCAGATAGTCGCAGATCACATAGCCGCCGTACGACCAGCCGGTGAGCACGGGCCGGTCGGCCTGCAGCGTCTCGATCACCGCGTTGATGTCCGCGGCCCACAGCGCGGGGTCGTCGTAGCCCGCGACCGGTTTTTCGGAGTCGCCATGTCCGCGCAGATCGAGCGCGAGCAGCCGGAAGCGTTCGCGTAACGCCGGGGCGTTGAGCTGGCGGGTCCAGCTGGCATGGCTCCGCGACCAGCCGTGAATGAACAGGATCGGCAACCCGGCCGGGTTGCCCGTCTCAAAAACGTGCAACGCCGCGCCGCCGCCGCCCGCGACCGAGTGGAGCTTCACATCATCCTCCCGAACCGGAAAGCGCCGCGGCGATCGCGTGAAAGTCGCCGAACGGCTCGTAGCGGACGCCTTGTGCGTCGAGATAGCGCGCCAGGCCGTCCCGTGCGAAGACACGGTCGGCGGCGAGCGCCGCGCAGCGGTCGGAGTATCCGTCTCCGACGTAGGTGACGGGGCCGCGTGGCAGCGCGCCGCGCTTGCACGGCTGGCCGCAGGTCGCGCAGTCGGAATCCGACGTCCAGCGGATGCGCCAGCCCTCCGGGCGGGGCTCGACGCGATTCGCACGCACCCGAGCACTCACGCCTTCACGCTCCAAGACCGGTTCGATCGTCTCGTGAAAGCTCGAGGACAGGATCAGCGGATCGAAGCGTTCGACCAACGCAGCGAAGCCCGGCCTGACCCGGGCGTGCTCGCGCAAGAAGGCGACGACGTCGTCGAGCGGCGCTCGCAGCAGCGCGAACTCGCGCTCCATCACCTGGCGGTGCGTGACGGTGCCCGCGGCCAGCTTGGCGTCGAGTTCGGCCTCGAGCCGGCCTAGCACCGCCGGGTCGACGAAGCGTTCGAGCGTGAGCAAGAGCGTGTCGCGCTCGGTTACGGTGCCGTCCCAATCGATGACCAGCTGCAAGCGCTACAGGTCGGACGTTTTCTCGCCAGCTCCTGTCCCGGCAGTCGGCCGGTCGATCGCTTTCGGCCTACCGGGCGGCGCAGGCAGGCCTCGACGCCGGCAGCCCGAGCGTGCGGGGCTCACAGAATCCGGCCGGCCCTAGAACTCCCCCCGGCGGGCGCCGATAGAGAAAGTGCTGGGGTCGTGACTTCAGCGGCATTGTGAGGCATGGGGGCATTCAAATGCGGAGATCCCAGCAGCGACGTACCGGTGTTTCGAGTCTGGCATTTCCGACGATCGTCCTCGCACTCGCGCTGCTGCTGGACCTGGCACTCGCGGTCTGGAATTGGGTTTCGACCTAGCCCCCGCCCGCTTCGTAAATAGCCGATCAAGTTTCTGGATCAAGGAAGTAGACAGGCTTGCGGCCGGTAGGGTCCGGTGCTATTGTCCTGTCCCGGGTGCGCGTGTGCTGGGGAGGCGCACGTATCATGGAGGCTCGCGCCACAGCTCTGACGTTCGACGATTTCGTTTACGAGATCGCCGAGATGTTGCCGGCCCTGTTGCCGCAGGTGCGCGTCCTACGGACGTCGCCCACGGTGCTATGCCGTCGCGCGACGGCTACGGCCGAGATCTATCCGATCTCGCACAACGAGGCGGTCGTTCTGCTGTCGCGCAACAACGTCGTCGAGTTACACGGAACGATTCTGTTCACCACGAGCGCGCTCAACAATACGGTTGCCGACCTGGTCGGCTTCTTCTGCGGCGCGTCGGTGAGCACGCTGTCGATCTACCGGCATCCCGGTCCAAAACCCAAGCAGCGCCGGCGCGCTCCGCGCTGGGGCGATCAGGTGCCGATGCGCATGCGCAAGCTCAGCGAAGTCTCCCCGACCAGGACCCGCGCCGCGTCGTCCTGAATTGACGTCGGTCGACGCGGGGGATTAGCTCAGCTGGTAGAGCACTTGCATGGCATGCAAGGGGTCAGGAGTTCGAGTCTCCTATCCTCCACCAATCAAAGCCCGCAACGCGGGCTTTTTGCTTGCTCGACACGTGCTGCACCGCGGCCGCGATATCGCGCAGGATCGCCCGAGCGCTCGCGGTACATTTCTCCATGCGTACTGCATCCATTCTCATCGCAGCGCTCGCCATCGCTGTGGCCGGCTGCAACAACTCCTCGCCGACGCCGCCCGGCGGCACCCCGGGCGTAGCTCCGACACCGACGGTGACGCTGCGCGCACCGGGCACCGGGACGGTGCCGGCGCTGGTCGTGACCAGCACCGCTTTCGCGACCAACACCACCGTGCCGACACCCGAAGCGCAAAACGGGTGCGGCGGCACCAACGTCTCGCCGGACCTGACGTGGACCGGGGCTCCCGCGGCGACCAAGAGCTTCGCCATCACGGAGTTCGACGCGGACGCGCCGACCGGGACCGGATTCTGGCATTGGGTCCTCTACAACATCCCGCCGAACGTCACAAGCATCGCCGCAGGTGCCGGAACCAACCCGCCGGCGGGAACGTCCGGCCTGAGCGACTACGGCAGCTTGGGCTACGGCGGTCCGTGCCCGCCCGTCGGTGACGGCACGCATCACTACGCGTTCACGATCAGCGCGCTCGACACGCTGCTGACGGGGATGCCGCCGTCGACCACCGGCGCCTTCCTGACGTTCAACATGCGCGGCCACATCATCGCTCAAGGGACGTATCTCGGACTGTTCTCGCGCTAGCGCGATCGCTGCCGCGGGCTCGACGGATTGCGGAACCACGATACTTCAGGTACGCTCGGGCTCGCGGAGGACGCCGGGTCGTCGCGGCGCGCGAGCGTCGAGGAACGTCCGGGCTCCATCGGGCAGGGTGCAGGATAACGTCCTGTCGGGGCAACTCGAAGGAAAGTGCCACAGAAACATACCGCCGCCGTGCCGGAGCTTGTCGAAGGCGCGGCGGTAAGGGTGAAATCGTGCGGTAAGAGCGCACGGCGCTCCGCGGTGACGCGGGCGCGGGTAAACCCCACCTGGAGCAAGACTGCTCATTTCTTCGACCGGCTCGGGATGACCGAGTCGGTCGGAGCCGCCGGCCCGGCGGAACGAGCAAACGTCGCACCGAGGTCGGCCGTGAGGCCGGCCCCAGAGAGATGACGACCACGGCCTCTTCGGAGGCTTTGACAGAATCCGGCGTACAGGCGCCCTCCGCGCCTTCTCCCGAAACACATACATCACCGATCGAGACGCTGCGGCGCACCATCGATGCGGCGTCGTGGGCGCGCGGCGTCGCGCCGCAACCGGCGGGGTCGCTTCCCGGTTTCGGAGAATGATGTCCACCGTGGCCCACTTCACCAAGGACCAAACGGTCGAGCAGGCGTTCAAGACACATGCCGGGGCCAAGCGCGTCTTCGCGCGGTTCCACCTCGGCGGCTGCTCGCACTGTTCGATCAGCGAGACCGAGACGATCGAGCAGGTCAGCGAAGGCTACGGCATCCCGCTGGGCCTGCTCATGGCGGACCTCGAGAAGCTGTTCGAGCAGCCTGCGCTCGAGGTCGGCGACACGGTCAAGCTGCCCGACGAGATTCGCGCGAAGATCCCGCAGCTCGCCAGCGTTCAGGAGTTCGGAAAGGTCACCGACCTCGCGGCCGGCGCCTATACCGTGGTGTTCGGCGAGGTCCGCCTGCAAGGTCTGGCCGAGGACTTCATCAAGGTCGACGCCACCGCCGTCCCGGCATAGAGCTCGCCCGCGCCACCCTGCCGCCCTTCGGAGCGGCGCTGCATTATAGCGCCTTACGGTCGGCGAAGGACTCGTCGGTGCCGTGCCAGTGCGTCAGCTCGACCTCGCCCGCTTTCCAGCAGAGATACACCGGCCTGCCTTCGCGCATCGACGGGAAGTCGAGCAGGCCCAGATCAAGGTCCTTTACAACGCAGCCGTGCGCTTCGATGCGGTTGATCAGCCGCACGATCTCGGCTTTAAGCTCGGTGAAGGTGCGCGAGCGCCGGCGCTCGCGCGCAGGGTCGGAACGGCCCGTGCGCAGGGCCGGGTCGGATTCGAGCAAGCGGATGGCCAGGTCGCGCCGCTTCTCCCAGAGCTCCTCGAGCAGGGGCTCCAGCACCGGGATGAGGGCGTTGGCTTTCTCGGCCGAAAAGAGCTTCATATGCGCCGTCTCGTCATCGTAACGGGGCTCTCGGGTGCAGGCAAGAGCCAGGCAATGAAATCGCTGGAAGACTTTGGGTTCGCCTGTCTCGATAACGCGCCGCCGGTCCTGGCACGTTCCTTCGTCACGCTCGCCGCAGAGGCGGGGTACGTGAACGCCGCGCTGGCGCTCGACGTGCGCACGTTGGGCCCGTTCGGCGAGGCCGTCGCGGCGCTCGACGAGTTGGAAGCGGCCGGCTTTCGCACCGACGTCCTGTTCCTCGACGCCGAGGACGAAACGCTGATCAGGCGCTACAGCGAGACGCGCCGCCGCCATCCGTACGGGCAAACCGGGACCGGCCTCGCCGAGGCGATCGCGGCAGAGCGCGCCTCGCTCGCCGCATTGCGCGACCGTGCCGGGTTCGTGTGGGACACGACGCGCCTCACGCTGGGTCAGCTCAAGGACCGCATCGGCACGACCTTTGCGGGCGCCGACGCCCGCCGGTTGCGGGTTTCCGTCGTCGCCTTCGGCTTCAAGTACGGCGTCCCGCTCGATGCCGATCTGGTCTTCGACGTACGCTTTCTTCCCAATCCCAACTACGTCGAAGGACTGCGCGAGCTCACCGGCGCCGACGCCGCTGTCGCCGCCTACCTCGAAGCGATCCCCGATACCGAGGACTTCGTCGCGCGCTTGTTCCCGCTGCTCGACTTCTTGATCCCGCGCTACGAGCACGAGGGGAAGTCGCAAGTGACGATTGCGATCGGCTGCACCGGCGGACGGCACCGCAGCGTGTATCTCGGGCGCCGGCTCCAACAGCATCTCGCCGAGACCAGCGCTGCGCCTGCGACCTTCGAAGCGCGCGACGTGAACCGATGAGGCGCTTCGCGCGGTCGATCAACATCGCGCGCTGGCTGCAGCCCGGGCTCGGCGTAAAGCGCTGGCTCTTGCTGGCGGCGCTGGGTGCGACGCTTTTCGTCAACGGCGTTTCGCGCTACCTCACCGACGAAGGCACAACGCTGCGCGTCAACGAGTTCGTCGACTGGCTCGTCTCGGAGTTCTTTCCGCCCGGGTATCTCTCGTGGATCTTCATGGTCCTGGGTGCACTGCTCGTCGCGCTGGGGATCTGGCGCTGGCTCAACGCGATCGTGACCGCGGTCGCGCCGTACGGTACCGACGACGTGATCGGCGCGATCCGCGGACGGCGCCTCGAGCGCGGCTACAAGATCGTGGTCGTCGGCGGCGGCACCGGCTTGTCGACGATGCTGCGCGGGCTCAAAAAGTTCACCACCAAGCTCTCGGCGGTCGTCACCGTGAGCGATGACGGCGGCTCGTCGGGCCGCCTGCAAAAAGAACTCGGCGTGCTGCCGCCGGGCGACATCCGCAACTGCCTCGTCGCGCTCGCCGACGACGAGGCGCTGGTGACCGAGCTTTTCCGCTATCGGTTCTCCGAAGGTGAAGGGCTCAGCGGACACTCCTTCGGGAACCTCTTCCTGGCCGCCATGACCGGCATCACCGGAAATTTCGACGAGGCCATCAAGGTATCGAGCCGCGTGCTCAACGTCAAAGGGCGCGTGCTGCCCTCGACGCTGGCCGTGGCGCGCTTGTGCGCTAAGATGAGCGACGGAACCGTCGTCGAGGGCGAATCGCAGATCACCCACGCGCGTGGAACGATCGAGGAAGTGTACCTCGACCCCCCGCATGCTCCGCCGCTCGACGAAGTCATCACCGCGATTCGCGAGGCCGACGCGATCGTGCTCGGCCCCGGTTCGCTCTACACCTCGATCATGCCGAACCTGCTCGTCGACCGGATCGGCCGTGAGATCGAAGCCGCGGCGGGGGTGAAGATTTACGTCTGCAACGTGATGACCCAACCCGGCGAAACCGACGGGTACACCGCGTCGGCCCACATCCGCGCGCTGCTGCGCGGCGCCGGTGCGAACGTGTGCGAGATCGCGGTCGTCAACGACGAGCTCCCGCACAAGCTGCGCGACGAGTACGCCGAAGAGGGCCAGTTCCCGGTCGCGGTCGACGAAGAGCAGCTACGCGGTCTGGGCGTGAAGCTCGTGCGCGCCAACGTGATCAGCGAAACGCAGACCGTGCGCCACGACAGCGACCGGCTCGCCGCGGTCGTCGTCGGCATCATCGACGAAGCCGTCGCCGAGCGGGCGTCGTACGTGCGCTTCCGTCAGAGCGCGACGCCCGCCCCGACCGCGTGATTCAGTTCCTGACGCGTTGACTGCGTATCTCGACGTATTTTCCCCCGCGGTACGCGTAGGTAATCACGTCGCTGACCGCGGCGCTGTCGTGCGACCGCACCACGATCTGCGGCAGCGGCTTCGCCGGCCGCGGGTCGGCGCGCCACCCCAGCCCGACGAGCAGCACACGCGGCGCTCCGGTGCCGTAGCGGATCACGTATTGCTGACAGTTGTGCTCGCCGCAGATGCAGCGCGCATGCACCGCGAACAGCACGACGGAGTCAGCGCCAAGGTGGCCGATCGTTCTGATCCGCGTGTCGACGACGGCCTGGCGCAGCTCGCCCGGCGCGCAGGCGCCGGCCATCGGGTCCTGCGAGACCACGGCGAGCACCGCCGCGTGTCCGGCGTCGAGCGAGGCCGTTGCGAGCAGCGCGGCGCCCAGGAACAATGCGAGCATGGCGTCAGCCTCCGTCGTCGTTTCGCGGCGTTTGGATCAACGCCGCGACGCGCGCGGCGGCTGCGCGCAAATTCGCGGCCGCCTCGCGCATCGCTTCGTCGAGCGACTGCGGGCCCGGGGTGATCGGGAAACACCACACGCCGCGGGCGCGCAGGGCCGGCTCGACGGCGGGGTCGACGCTGCCGCCGAAGGCCACCACCGGGACGCCGGCTGCATGCGCCGCGGCGGCGACCCCGTCGACGACCTTGCCGCGCAGGGTCTGCGCATCGATGCGGCCCTCGCCGGTGAAGCACCAGTCAGCGCCGTCGAGCGCGTGGCGCAGTCCGCGCACCTGGGCGACCAACGCGACGCCCCGTTCGAGGCGCGCCCCGCACGCGCTGGCCAGCGCCCAGCCCAGTCCGCCGGCGGCGCCGGCGCCGGGCAGGTCGCGCAGATCGCGCCCGGTCGCCCCGGTCATCGCATCGGCCAGCCGGGCCAGAACGCCGTCCAGGAACGTGACGTCGGCGGGCGTGGCGCCCTTTTGCGGACCGTAGACGGCCGCGGCACCGGCCGCCCCCAGCAGCGGATTGTCGACGTCGCACGCGATCGCCAGATCCACCCCTGAGCCTGTCGAAGGGGCGAGGCGCGCATCGAGACCCTCGAGGTCGATGCGCGCCAGCGCCGCGAGCGCTTCGGGCAACGGCTCGAGCTCGGCCCCGGCGGCGTCGAGAAACCGCGCGCCCAGCGCAGCCAACGCGCCGGCGCCGCCATCGGTCGTCGCGCTGCCGCCGATGCCGAGCACGATGCGCCGCGTGCCGCCGTCGAGCGCGTCGCGCAGCAGTTCGCCGGTACCGCGCGTCGTCGCGCGCCGCGGTTCGCGCCGCCGGCCCAGCAGCGCCAAGCCCGACGCGGCCGCCATCTCGACGATCGCCACGTCGCCGTCGCGCGCGTAGCGGGCGTCGACCGGATCGCCCAGCGGGCCGCTGACGGTCACGCATCGCGCCACGGCGCCGCCGGCCAAGAATGCGTCGACGGTGCCGTCGCCGCCGTCGGCCATCGGGACCAGCACGATCACCGCGTCGGCGATCACGTCGCGGACCCCCGCCGCCAGCGCCGCGGCGACACCGGCGGCGTCGAGGCTGCCCTTGAACTTGTCGGGCGCGACGACGACGCGCAACCGGTTATAGGTGCGTGAGCGGGACGTCGATCGTGACGTTTTCGCCGGCGGTGAGGCTGCCGCTGGACGGGGGCGGTTGGCTATAGCCGTTGGGCGGGGTCACGGCGAACGTGTAGGTCCCGATCGGAATGTTGGTAATGCGGTAGGTTCCGTCGCTCGAGGTACTCGCCGTGAGGATCGTGTCGACCGAGATGAGCGCGCCCGCGACCGGTTGGTTCGTGCTCGCATCGAAGGCCCGGCCGTGAATGGTCGGATAGTTCTGCGCGGGGGGTACCTGCGGTCCGCCGCATGCCGCGAGCAGCAGGGGGAGCGCGAACAGGGCGAGGCGCACGCGGGTCACGCGAGCCGCGTTCGCGTTCATCGCAACGCGAACCCGCTAGCAGACCCTAGACCGGGACGACGCCTTCTTCGGCATCCTGGCGATCCAAGTTGACGGCCTTCTCGTCGAGGAGCCAGCGGTTCGCATCGTCGCGGCGGGCGTCGGGGACGCGCGCCTTGAGCCACGCCAGAATCTCGTCGTCGCTCTGGCACGTATCGAGGGCCGCGTCGAACATGCGCGTGGTGATTCCCCAGCGGTCGAAGACGCCGCGGTCCATCGGGCAGGGGTAGATGTAGTCGAAGATCGTCTCGTCGCGGGCGGCCCGCGCCTTGTCGAACACGCGCGCGAGCCACAGAAAGCCGTCGAGCCCGTCACGGCCCCGGCGCGGGAACTCACCGTTCCTAAAATCGGTGGGCATTTCTCTTCCTCTCGTGTACGACTGGTGGCACTACCTTCGACGCAGGCTGCCCTTCCGGAGTTGCGGAACGCGACTGGGTCATGGCCCTCACCGACCCCCGTCCCACGCAAGGGATGACGTACTACCGCAACGCCCTCGATGCCGTCGGTCATACCCCGCTCGTCGAGCTAAATCGCGTGACCGACAACGCAACCTGTCTGGTCTTGGCCAAAGTGGAGTACGTGAACCCGGGCGGCTCGGTCAAGGACCGGCCGGCCGTGGCGATGATCGAAGACGCCGAAGCGCGCGGTATCCTCAAGCCCGGCGCGACGATCATCGAGGCGACCTCGGGCAACACTGGAACCGGCCTCGCGATGGCCGCCGCGATCCGCGGCTACCGCTGCATCCTCGTGATGCCCGACAAGATGGCCCAGGAGAAGATCGACCTGCTCCGGGCGTACGGCGCCGAGGTCGTCATCACGCCCACCAACGTCCCCAACGACTCTCCGGAGTCGTACTATGGCGTCGCCAATCGACTCACCGCGGAGATCCCCGGCGCGCTCCAGCCCGACCAGTGGCACAACGCGCAGAATCCCGGCGCGCACTACAAGACCACCGGGCCGGAGATTTGGGAGCAGACGGCCGGCAAGATCACCCACTTCGTGAGCGGGATGGGTACCGGCGGGACGATCTCGGGCACCGCCCGCTACCTCAAGGAGCGCAATCCCGCGATCGTCGTCGTCGGCGCCGATCCGGAGGGCTCGATCTATAGCGGCGACACGCCCAAGTCGTACAAAGTCGAGGGTATCGGGATGAGCTACCTCCCGCAGACCGTCGACATGCGGGTGATCGATCGCATCCTGCGCATCACCGACAAAGAGAGCTTTCTCATGGCGCGCCGCATCACGCGCGAGGAAGGACTGCTCGTCGGCGGTTCGTCGGGCACGGCCGTCGCAGCCGCGGTCCGCGTTGCCAAAGAGTTGCCGCCCGAAGCGATCATGGTGGTCGTGATGCCCGACTCAGGCCGCGGCTACATGTCGAAGATCTTCAACGACGAGTGGATGCACGCCAACGGCTTCCTCGAGGACGACCGCCGCAAGGATACCGTCGGCGACGTCTTGCGCACGAAGCGACCGCTACCGCCGCTCATCACCGTCACCGAAGTGCAAACGGTCAAAGAAGCGCTCGAGCTGTTGCGAACCTACTCGATCTCGCAGCTGCCGGTGACCCGCGGCAACGACGTCGTCGGCTCGATCAACGACGTCGCGGTGATGCAGGCGGTGTTCGATCACGCCGACATCGTCCACAAGCCGGTCGGCGAAGTAATGGGCCGCGCCTTTCCGGCGCTCGAGCACGACGTCGAAGTGACCGTCGCCTACAAACTGCTCACCATGGCGAACTCGGCGATTGTGGTTACCGAGGACGGTCAACACGTCGGCGTCGTCACGCGCCAGGACATCATCTCGTTCCTCTCGGCCCAGAGCGCGTAAGATGGACTTCGCGACGCGCGCCATCCACGCCGGGCAGGAGCCCGATCCCGCCACCGGAGCGACCATCGTTCCGATCTACGCGACTTCGACGTTTACGCAGTCGGCGGTGGGCGAGCACAAAGGCTTTGACTACTCGCGGGTGGCCAACCCCAGTCGAGTCGCGCTCGAGACCCAGCTTGCGTCGCTCGAGGAGGCGCGCTACTGCGCTGCGTTCGCGTCCGGGCTCGGCGCCGAGACCGCGATCACCAGCTTGCTCTCCGCCGGCGACCACATCGTCGTCAGCGACGACACCTACGGCGGAACGTACCGGCTCTTCACCAAGGTGCTCGAGCGCTTCGGCCTGGGCTCGACCTTCGTCGACATGACCGATCTGGCGGCGGTGCGCGCGGCGATCCGACCGAACACCAAGATGTTCTGGATCGAGACGCCGACCAATCCGATGCTGCGTTTGGTCGACATCCGCGCGATGGTCGCGCTCAAGACCGCCGGTCAGCTCGTGGTCGTCGACAACACCTTTTGCACGCCCTACTTCCAGTCGCCGCTCGCGCTGGGCGCCGACATCGTGATCCACTCGACGACCAAATACATCGGCGGCCACAGCGACGCGATGGGCGGCGCGGCGATGACCGACGACGCGGAAATCGCCGAGCAGCTGCGCTTCCTGCAGAAAACGCTGGGAGCGGTGCTCAGCCCGTTCGAAGCGTTCCTCATCTCGCGCGGCGCCAAGACCCTCGCGCTGCGGATGCGCGAACACGCCAGCAACGCGTACGCGATCGCGACCTTCCTCGAGGAGCGCGACGACGTCGAGCGGGTCTACTATCCCGGCCTGGCATCCCACCCGCAGCACGAGTTGGCGCGCCGGCAGATGCGCGGGAACGGCGGGATCATCTCGATGACGCTGCGCGGCCCGGAGTCGCGCGCCCTCGACGTCGCGCGCACCACCAAGCTGTTCTCGCTCGCCGAGAGCTTGGGGGGCGTCGAGTCGCTCATCAATCATCCCGCCCGCATGACGCACGGCTCGATCCCTAAAGCCGAGCGCGACCGGCGCGGCATCACCGAGGGCTTGCTGCGACTGTCGGTGGGGATCGAGAGCGCGCACGACCTGATCGCCGACCTGCGTCAGGCGCTCGACGCCACCGACGCGCGGACCACGCCGGCGTCGCGGGCCGAGGCCGCCGGAAGCGCCGATGTGTCGGACCCGGAGCGGATCCCGGCCACCCAGAGCCAGGGCGCGCCGACCGCTTGACCGCGCCTTACGCCCAGCGCGCGAACTTCTCACCCGGCCCTCACCGCTTTCCCAGCCAAACCCTGGGGCCCATGCAATAGGGTGGATCTATGAAATTATCGCTACCGGTCCTCGCCGCCGTACTCGCGGCCGGGTTACCGCTCTCCGTCCTCGCGCAGGCCGGCGGGCCGCAGAACGGTCCTCCGCCCGAAGTCCGCGCCCAGATGCAAGCCGCGCACGATGCCGCGAAAACCGCCGCTTTCAACGACCTCAGCCCGGCGACTCGCGCCAAGGTTCAGACCATCGTCGATCAGATCAACGGCGGTCAGCTCACCGACCTGCGCAGCGCTGCCCAGCAGATCGATGCCGCGCTCACGCCGGCTGAATCCAAGGCCGTGCTCGGCGAGCGCGACAAGATGATGACGACCATGCGCGCCAACATGCCGCCGCGCCCCGACGGCGCCGGCCCGAACGGCTCCGGCCCGATGGCGGGCGGCCCGAATGGCCCCAACGCCGATCATCCGCGTGGTCCCGGAGCGGGCGGCAACGATGCCGGACGTTTCTTGCTGCAAGTCTCGGTGAGCCGCGAAAAGATGCGCGAGCTACACAAAGCGCAGATGCAGCAGAAGCCTCAGTAGGTCTCTCCCTCACGCGCTGTCGAGGACTGCGGTGAGCGCCGGTAGCGAGATTTCGTAGCGGTAGCCGATATTACGGTGGTCGTCGTCGAACTCTTCATGGCGCACTTCGAGCCCCAGTTCCCGACAGCGCTTGGCGAATACGCGCGCTCCGACGTCGAGCGCGTATTCGTCCTTGCGCCCGCAATCGAGATAGCGCAGCCGTAACCGCTCGAGCGCGGCGCGGCCCGCGACCACGCGTTCGCACGGGTCGAAGGCCAGCCAGCGCGCGAAGACGTCTTCGCGCAGCTCGGCGGTCGCGTCGTCCCAGGGCAGATCGATCGACCAGCGCTCCGCGGCGCGCGGCGAGTACGCGGAGGCGTAGCCGAGCATCTCGATCGCCTCGTAGAAATGGCTGGGCCGTTTCGGCCGCCGCTCGAACTCCACCACGAACTTCTCGATCGAGCCGAACTCTTCGAGCACGCGCTGCGCGGTCGGGAAACCGCGCACGTTCGAGTACCGGAAATACGAGTCGCCGCTGTGCGACGCGAAGGCCGCAAACGTTCCGGGATGGGCGAGGCACAGGTGCACCGCGCCGAACCCGCCCGATGACTTGCCGAACACCGCGCGCCCGCCCTCGCGCGCGAGCGTTCGGTAGGCTCCGTCGACGTGGCCGACGACGTCGCGGACGGCGTAGGTCGCGTAGTCCCCGTTGTGGATCGAGTCGACGTACTGCGAACCGCCGAGCCGCGTGTACCCGTCGACGATCGCCAGGATCGCGGGCGGCATCTGCTCGGCGGCGATCAACCGGTCGATCCACTGGACGACGTTGGTCTCCCACGCGCGCCCGCCGACCAATGCGGCGACGTTCCCGGTGTAGCCGTGCAAGCAGTACAGCACGGGATATCGGCGCGACCCCTGGGCGTCGTACGCCGGCGGTGTGTAGACCGCGATCGGCCGGCGGGACGGGTCGCCGAGAACGTTGCCGCGCAGCGCCGGGCTGTCGAGGAAGTCGACGCGCAGCGTTCCGCGCAGTTCGAGGAGTTGCGAGAGTTCGTTCACGGTAACGGCGAAGGGCGTTCGTATGATCCGAGGCGTGGGCCTGCGTTCGGCGGTCGCGATCAACGTCGCGACGATGGTCGGAGCCGGCCCCTTCATCACGCTGCCGCTGATCGTCGGGGCGCTGCACGGTGTGTCTGCGGTCGCTTGGGTCGCGGGAGCGCTGATCGCGCTCTGCGACGGCCTCGTGTGGGCGGAGTTGTCGTCGCGCTATCCGCGCAGCGGCGGGACGTATACCTATCTGCGCGAGGCGTTCGGACCGCGCGGCCCCGGGCGCCTGGTCGGGTTCCTCTTTATTTGGCAGTTTCTCTTCTGGGCTCCGCTCATTCTCGCGTCGGGCTACATCGGCTTCGCACAGTATGCGGCCTATCTCGCTCCGGCGATCGCGGCGCCGCTTCCCACCCATCTGCTGGCGGCGGCAGTTGGGGTCGTCACGCTGATCGCGCTGTACCGTCCTATCCCGCAGATCGCACGCACCGCTCTTCTGCTGGGCGCCATCGCGCTCGCGACGCTCGTCGTGGTCGCGGTCGCCGGCCTGTCGCACCCCTACGCGCCCCTGGCGCATACGATCCCGATGACCTTCACCTTTGCGGTTCCGATCGTCGCGCTGGGCGCGGCGCTGGTCTACACGATTTACGACTACGGCGGGTACGGCGACGTCTGCGCGCTTGGCGATGAGGTTCTCGCTCCGGCCCGCACGATGCCGCGTGCCGTCGTGCTCTCGGTCCTCTTCGTCGGCGTCGCGTACGTGCTGCTCAACCTGGGCGTCGCGGCGGCGATCCCGGCGAAGGAGATCGCCGCGTCGACCGCAATCGCATCGCTGGTCGCCCAACGCGCGTTCGGTGCACCGTTCGCCGTTGTCGTCACGATCGCGGTCATGATCACCGCCTTTGCGTCGACGTACGGGCTCTTGCTGGGCGGTTCGCGCATCCCGTATGCCGCCGCGCGCGACGGTGAGTTCCTGGCCCCGTTCGCGCGACTTCATCCGAGCGGCAAGTTTCCGGCGTTTTCGCTCCTCACCATCGGGATTCTGGCCCTGCCCGCGTCGCTGCTGCCACTCGACTTCGTGATCAACGCGCTGACGGCGGGGATCGTGCTCATTCAGGGCATGGGCCAGATCGTAGCGCTCGCGCTCGCGCGGCGCGGGCGCGCCGAATCGCCGTTCCGCGTCCCGCTCTATCCGCTGCCGCCGCTGATCGCCCTGGCCGGTTGGATCTTCTTGTTCTGGTCGACCGGGGCGCTCGCAATTGCTTTTGGCCTCGTCACGCTCGCGGTGGGCGCTGCGGTCTACCTCATCCGTGCGCGTGCCGTGCGCGGCTGGCCGTTCGCCGCTGCGGCCATCGCGTCGATCTTCACGGTGATCTGCGCGGCACTCCCCGCAGCGGCGGGCCCGCAGCCGCCGGCCGGACCGAGCTTCGGTCATGCAGTCGTCGTGCAACGTGACGGCGAGCCGCGGCTGCTGGTGGACGGGAAGCCCTTCTTCTTCTGGGGCGGCGCGTTCTTCTACGAGCGCATCCCGGCCGCGGCGTGGCGCAGCTCTATGCTGGCGATGCGCGAGCTCGGGGCGAACACGCTCGATCTCTACGTGCCGTGGAATTGGCACGAGCTCGCCGACGGGCGATTCGACTTCGACGGGCACACCGATCCGCGCCGGAACCTGCGCGAGGTGCTGCGACTCGGTGCAAGCCTGGGCTTTCACTTCCTGGTGCGCCCGGGTCCGGTGATCCGCAACGAGTGGCGTAACGGCGGCTACCCCGCGTGGCTGCTCACCCGGCCGGAGTACGAGATGCCGCTGCACGACGTGCTCGAAGGGCGCTACCCGGCGACTGCGACGCTGCAGAACGCCCACAGCGACGACGCGGCCGCCGAGTGGATGCGCAACGCGACGCACCTGCACTACGCGGCACGCTGGCTGCACCGTGCACTGGCGGAGTTCCAGCCGTATGCCGACCGCGTCCTGGCGGTGCAGCTCGACGACGATCAGGCCGCCTACATCGACAATCAAACGTATCCCGCGCCGCACATGCAACGCTATCTGCGCTGGCTCGACGCGCAGGTTCGCGACGTGATCGGGCCGGCAACCCCGACGTTCATCAACACCTTCGAGATGCGCGTGCCGGCGGCGTCGCCGGTGTGGACGATGGGGAACTGGTATCAGAGCGACGCCTATACGATCGGGACGCACGATCGAGTCGAACTCGACCTCACGACGCTGCTGCTGGCGACCAACCGGCGCGGACCGCTGGCACAGAGCGAGTTCCAGGCCGGTTGGTTGGCCGGGGCCGAAGACCCGCAGCCCCGCTCGGCGGATCCGCGCAACACGACCGTCGCGTTGGATGAGCTCCTCGCGCTCGGCGCGCAGGGCATCGTGGATTTTCCCATGCAGGATACGCGCGCCGAGCCGGGTTGGGAGGCCCCATTTTCCAACGCCAGCTATGGCTGGGACGCGGCACTCCGCGCCGACGCCCTCGCGCGGCCGTCTCTGTTCTGGTCGAAACCCGATTCGCGCTTCTGGCCCACCCACGCGTTTGGGCGACTGATCGCCCGCCTCGCGCCGGTGCTGCTGGCGGCGCATCGCATCGCGCCGGTCGGCATCGCGTACGGCGAACCCGCCCCGCGCGCAGATTCGCGGCCGCCGGACGGCGCGGCGGTCGTCGTCGCGCGCGCCCGCGCCGCGCTGACGGCGTGCATCGAACGCGGGCTGACTTGCGATCTCGTCGACGTGCGCCGGCCACCGCCGCATCTCGAGCGGTACACGACGCTGGTGATCCCACCGGAGACCGCCGCTGCAGCCCCGGCCGCCGTGCGCGCGCTGCACGCGCGGCTCGCGGCTGCGCATACCCTCTTCACTGCGGCGGTGCCGCAACGACGTGGACCGGGGACGACGATGCTGGCCGGTCCGGCCGGACGGATCGAGTTCGGTGCGAATTGGACCGACCAGCCGTCGCCGGTGCGTTTTGTGAGCGGCGCGGCGAGCGTGCCGGCGCATGAGGTCGTCGTGCGCATCGACGACGTCGCGCTGAGCGCGCTGGGCGCCCGCGACGACGGCCGGCGGATCTCGTCCGATTGCGGTTTTGAAGCGTTGGCGACGGCTTCCGCACAACCGTACCAAACGGTGCTCACCTCCGAATCCGGCTGCCGCGTCACGCTACGCGGCGGCGCACGGCCGCGGACGCTCCGGCTCGCGCCGCGCGAGCGGTTGACGGTGCCGGGCCTGCGCCGCCTCGCCGCGGTCGACGACTTCTCGGAATCGAGCAGCAGCGAGGACTTTGCTTTTGCGATGGGCACCCGGGCCGGCGATTCGGTGGTGACGCGACAGCACGACGACGACTTCGGCGGCGACGCGATCGTCCTGGCGAACGACCGGATCTGGCTGGAACTCGACCCCCAGGCTGGTGCGCGCGCGTTCCGGCTGGTAGCCTTCGGTCCGGTGGTCAACTCCAGCGCGGGAACGTTCTTCGCACCCAACGCCTTTGACGCCACCGGTGCGTTCCGCGACGACGTGAGCCTCCCGGTGCCGCCGTCGGCGCGCGACTACATCGCGAAGTACACGCACGACTATCCCGCCGGCACCTTCAATCGGAGCTACCGCGCCGACGTGCTCGAATCCGGGCCGCAGGCCACCGTCCGATTCTCGTACGCGATGCCCGATGCCGCACCGGCGGGGCTGACGTTCGAGCGAATCGTTTCGCTGGCGCCGCACTCTTGGCGCGTCGTCGTCGACGAGCGACTGACCGCGCCGCCGCGAGCGTCGCTCGGCGCTCAGCGCGCGATCGTGCGCTCCTCGCTGCCCGCGCTCGCGCTCATCGGTCCCGGCCCGGTCGGGCTCGACCCGTTCCCACCGCCCCTCGGCGCGGCTGCGCCGGCGTCGAACGGTTTGGCCACGTTCCGGGGCAAGGCGGTCTTCGCGGTCAGTTGGCGCGCGGGCGACGTGGAGCGCGCGAGCTGGACCGCGTACCGCAGTACGGGGACGTTGGCCCTCACCCTGGCGCCCGGCTGGCGCCGCGCGACGTACGTCTACGCGCCCGCATCGTCCGCCGACGCAGCCCGGCGAATCGCGCAAGCGGAGCGCGCATGGATCGCCGCGAACCCCGCTCCGGAACGTCGATAGACGAGGGGAAGTGGCGAAACGGTATACGCAGTCGCCTCAAAAGCGACCGAGTGAGAGCTCATGTGGGTTCGAGTCCCACCTTCCCCAATGAGCGGCGTCTCTGATTTCGCGCGCGAGTCGTATCGTATCGACCAGCAGATTTGGGATGCGCTGGCGTTACGACCCGGCGAGCGCGCCCTGTTTTTGGGGGTAGCGAACGAGGGCGCCTGGATCGCCCGCGCCGCCGAGCTCGGCATCGACGTCACCGTACTCGCCACGAGCGACGCGGCGATCGCACTGAGCGAGAAGCTCGGCGCCACCGCGATGCGCGGCAGCGCCACGATGATTCCGGCGACCGACAACGCCTACGACGTCGCGGTCGCGATGCACGTGTTGCACGAGATCGATCCGGGCTTTCACACCCAAGTCGTCGCCGAGCTCGCACGCGTCGGCAAGCGCGTCGCGATCGTCGAACCGTCGCCGCCGGCCGACCCGCTGGGCAAGCGCATCGCGGCGCTGTACGCGCGCGCCAAGCGCGAGGCGGGACAATTCGAGGCCTATCAGCCGCTCGAGTATTGGCGCAAGCTGCTGGCGCTGGTCAAGGGCGACGTGTGGCAGAACCTGTTCACCTTCACGCGCATCGCACCCAAGGACGCGGTCTCCGAGACGATCGCGTTGATCCTCGACGCGATGGTGATCGAGGAGATGCCCAGCGCGTACCTCGACGAGTTGCGCGAGCTGGCGGCGCGGCGCGACGCGCAGTTGCTGCCGCTGTCGCGCATCGTGCTGGTCGGAATCACCTCGGGCGAGCCGCTGCCGCAGGGAAGCGGCGCCGCATTTCGGCCGAACGTCGCGTTGGGTCCGCCGCCGGCAGCGCCGGCGGAAAAGACGCTTGCGGGCGCGTCCGGCCGTCCGGCCCCCGCACCGGTGCCCGCGTCGCCGCCCCCGCCGCCGAGCTTCGGGTTCGCGGCCGAGACGCCACCCGTCGGTGCGGGGATGGGGACCCCGGAGCTGCCGTCCCCGGCGGCGCCACCGGCTCGGCAGGCCTCGCCCTTCGGCGGTCCGTTCGCGCTGCCGGGAGGCGAAGACGAAGCGCCGTTCGGCGGCACCGCCGGCGAACCGGGCACGGGGTTCGGCTGGACCTGGGAGCCGCCCGAAGACCCGCTAAAAAAGCCGGACTAGCACACTAGCGCCGCGCGGCGCGGCGGAAGGCCGCGAACTCGCGCCACAGCCGTCCGAACGCGGCGGCCAGCTGCGGCGGAATCGGGCCGCGACAAATGACCGCCGCAGCCGCACGCGCGCGCGCCAACAGCGGCGCGAGTTGGGCCAGCGCGGAATCGATGCGCCCTACGTCGCGTTCGGCGCGTTCCAACGCCGCGACGACCGGCAGGTCGGCGTACTCTTCGACCCGGGTTGCGATGCGCCCGATCTCGCGCAGCGCAGACGCGACCTGAAGGCCCGCGAGGGCCAGCACGACGATCAAGGCGACGAGCGTCGCCCAGAGAACGAGTGCCGCCGGCGACACTAGGCCGCGCTCGACTCGCTCTTCATGGGTTTCGAATCGCCGCCGCTCGCGGGCGCCGCCGGAGCGGCTGTCGTTCCGGGCGCCGCGGGCGTGGCGGGCGCCGCCGGGGTGGACGACCCGGACTCGCCGGATGTACTCGACTCGCCGGACTTGCTCGACTCAGCGGATTTCGAGGACTCGGTCGACTTCGGCCGCGAGTCGTTGATGTAGAAGCCCGAACCTTTGAACACGATCCCGGCCGGATTGAAGACCCGGGACATTTCGTCGCTGCCGCAGGCCGGGCACGCGCCTTCGAAGACCTCGCGGAAGCCATGGCGGACTTCGCTGGTCTTCGAACACGTGCGGCACTGGTAGTCGTAGAGCGGCAAGGGGATCTCCGGAAGGGAAGTTGCTTCCGATAGTTTAGCGACTTTAGCAGACGCCGTCAACGAGTGCTAGAAGTCGTCGAGGACCCCATCCGGTGCCTGGTCGTACTCGACGAGCCCCTTGAAGTGGATCAGCGAGTCGTTCAGGGCGATGTCGAGCTTGCGTCGGCGGGTAAGGCGGTCGAACAGCGCGCCGAGCGCGCCGCCGTAGGTCGGGTAGTCGACGCGCACCACCAGCTTCGAGCGCTCGGACTTCTGCTCGATCCGGATGTCGATGCGGCGCCGCACCGAGTAGGCGCCCACGAGCGAGAGCTGGTGGCCCGGGATGAAACGGTCGACTTCGAAGAGCTCTTCGTCCTCCCCGGGGATGTTGGAGCGGATCGCGACTTCGCTGCCCTGCCCGAGCGGCTCCGACGGTTCGACGCGTCGGGCGCTGCGCAGGAACGAGAGCCAGACCGGCCACTTCTCGACCTCGCAGACGAGGTCGAACGCGGTACGCGCGGGCGAGGCGACGTCCTGGCTGCGAAAGAGCGCCCGCGGTGACGGCCGGTCGAGAGACACGGACGGCATTGCCATGAGCACCCGGTTCGTCGGCGCTTGGACCTAAGGCCTGCCTTAAGACACAATATATTGTGCACGCCGTCCACAATTACTACTAGGCCTTGTGGACGGGCCCTGGGGAACGTGTGGAAACCGTCAGCGGATGGCTACGGCCCCCGAGCCGATTCCCCGGGCGAAGGCGACCAAGGTCTCGATCCCGGTCGGGATCGCGCCCTCGTCGAGCCGGAACTGCGGGCTGTGCCCGGCGTGGACGCTGCCGACGGCCTCGTTATAGATCCCGAGGCGGACCAGCACGCCCGGGACGCACTGCGCGAAGTACGCGAAGTCTTCCCCGCCCATCGTCGGCGCCGGCCGTTCGACGGTGAAACCGCGCTCGCGCGCGTACTGCGCGAACGACTCGGCCAGCGCCGCATCGTTGATGACCGCGGGATAGCCGAGCAGCATTTCGAGCTGCACCTGCGCGCCGTACGCCGCCGCGATCCCGTCGACGATGCGCCGCAGCTTCCCCGTCGCCGCTTCGCGCACGGCCGGATCCTGAGTGCGCAACGTGCCCGTCATCGTCACGCGGTCGGCGATGACGTTGTTGCGATAGCCGCCCTCGATCGTGCCAATGGTGACCACGATCGGGGCCAGCGGATCGGTCTCGCGCGCCGCGACGTTTTGCAACGCGAGAACCATCGCGGCGGCGCACGGGATCACGTCGACCGCTTTGTGCGGAGAAGCGCCGTGGCCACCCTTACCGCGAATGGTGAGGTGGAACTCGTCGGCGGCCGCGTTTACCGGGCCCGGCGTGATGCCGATCGTCCCGGTCGCGAGCCGCGAGTCGACGTGCAGCATCGTGACGGCTTCGACCTTCGGGTTTTCGAGCGCGCCTTCTTCGATCATCGGCTTGGCGCCGCCGGGCCCCTCTTCGGCGGGCTGGAACAGCAACACCACCGAACCGTGCAGCGTCTCGCGCGATTCTTGCAGCACGCGTGCCGCACCGAGCAGCATTGCCGTGTGCGAGTCGTGGCCGCAAGCGTGCATCTTCCCGGGCACCTCGGAGGTGCAGGCTTCGCCCGAGTCCTCGGTGATCGGCAGCGCGTCCATGTCGGCGCGCAGCCCCGACACGTGGCCGGGCAGCGCACCGCGGATGACACCGACGACGCCAGTCTGCGCGGCGCGGTAGTGCTCGATTCCGAGCGCATCGAGCTCGCGCTCCACGATCGCTTGGGTGTTGTGCTCTTCGAAACCCAGCTCCGGATGGCGATGGATCTCCCGCCGAATCGCGACGGCGCGTTCGACGGTCGGGGCCGGCAAGGTGGCTGACATGCGATCTCCGTCCTCCGCGGCGTGACCCGCGCCCTCCCGCTTCACGTCGTGCGACCGGAAAAGCACGACGGCCCGCCGGGCGGCGAGCCGTCGTGCGGAGGCGACTCGCTCAGCCGCGGTAGCGGAGGAAGGCTGGGACTTCGATGTCGTCCATGTTGACGGGGGCGACCTTGTCGAAGTCCGAGGGCTGGCCGGACAGCGCCGAGGCGCTCGCGGCGCGGTGCTGGCGCGCGCCGCCGAAGCCGGCGGCGAGAACCGTGACGCGCACCTTGCCGTTGAGGCTCGGGTCGATCGAGGCGCCGAAGATGATCTGCGCCTCGCTATCGACCGCTCGCGCGATCATCTCGGCGGCTTCGTTCACCTCGTACATCGACATGTCGGATCCGCCGGTGATGTTGAAGATCACGCCGCGCGCGCCTTCGATCGTCGTCTCGAGCAGCGGTGACGCGATCGCCTTCTGCGCGGCATCCGCGGCGCGGTGCTCGCCCGTGCCCTCGCCGATCCCCATCATCGCCGTTCCGGCGTCGGTCATGATCGTCTTGACGTCGGCGAAGTCGAGGTTGATGAGGCCGGGCTGCGTGATGAGGTCGGTGATCCCTTGGATCCCCTGGCGCAGCACGTCGTCGGCATATGCGAACGCTTCGTTGAGCGGCGTGCGCTTCTCGATGATCTGCAGGATGCGCTCGTTGGGGATGGTGATGAGGGTGTCGACCTTGGATTCGAGGTCGGCGATGCCGCGTTCGGCCGCCTGCATCCGTTTGCGTCCCTCGAAGCCGAACGGTTTGGTCACGACGGCCACGGTGAGCGCACCGGACTCGCGCGCCAACTCCGCGATGACCGGCGCTGCGCCGGTCCCCGTCCCGCCGCCCATGCCGGCGGTGATGAAGACCAGATCGGCGCCGTCGAGGATCATCGCGAGGTCCTCGCGCGACTCATCGGCCGCCTCGCGCCCGATGTTCGGGTTCGAGCCCGCACCCAGGCCGCGTGTGAGGCCGCTGCCGATCTGCACGGTGTTGTTCGTCTTTGAATTTCGCAGCGCTTGGACGTCGGTGTTGATGGCATAGAAGTCGCAGCCTGTCAGCCCCGCCTCGATCATGCGGTTGACCGCATTGCAGCCGCCGCCGCCGAGTCCGATCACTTTGACCGCTGCCGCGTGCTCGGGCACGAACCGTTTCGGATCAGACATGTTCACAGTTTCCTCTTGCGGGAAGAGTGGGAGCAACGATCAATTCCAGAGCGACTTGAACCAGTCGCCGAGTCGTGCCAGGACGCCCGAGGCCTGGCCGTTGAGATGCGGCGCTTGTTCGCCGCGCGGACCGAAGAGTACCAACCCGATCGCGGTGGCATACTCGGGCTGTTTTACGGCGTCGGTCAGCCCCGCCACGGTGGCAGGCACGCCGATCCGCACCGGAAGCCCGAAGACCTCCGCCGCGGTGGTCTCGATTCCGCGCAGGTGCGCTCCGCCGCCGGTGATGACGACTTCGCTGAGCACCTGATCGCGGGGGATATGGGACACGATGTTGGCCCGCGCCAACCGGAAGATCTCCAGCACGCGCGGGACGACGATGCTGCGCAGCTGCGAGGACGTCACCTCGCGCGTGCTGCGCCCGTCAAGGGACTTGACCTGGAACGACTGCTCGGCTTCGTCGGCACGCACCAGCCCCGAGCCGTACGTGCGCTTGACGTTCTCGGCTTCGGCGAAGGTGGTCTTGAGCCCCAATGCGATGTCGTTGCTCAGGATGTTTCCGCCGACCGGGATGGTCGCGCTGTGGAGCACCCCGCCCTCGGCGAACACCGCGATGTCGGTGGTGCCGCCGCCGATGTCGAGCAGGATGACGCCGACCTGCTTCTCCTCGGGTAGGAGCGTCGCGGCCGCCGAAGCCAGCGGCTCGAAGACGATCCCGGTGGGTTCCAGCCCCGCGCGGTGAACGCATTTGAGCACGTTGGAGATGAACGACGATCCGCCGGTGACGATGTGGGTGTCGACCTCGAGCCGTCCCCCGCTCATCCCGACCGGATCGGTGACGCCGTCCTGACCGTCGATGGTGTAGTGGCGCGGCAGCGCGTGGACGATCTGCCGGTCGGCCGCCACGTTGATGATCTTCGACGCATCCACGACGCGCTTGACGTCAGCGCCGATGACCTCGCGGTCGTCACCGGTGACCGCAACGACGCCCCGGTTGTTGGTCGACTGCATGTGCTCGCCGGTGACGCCGACGTACACGTGCGAGACGTGAACGCCAGCCATGCGTTCGGCCTTTTCGGTCGCAGCCTCGATGGCGTGAACCGTCGCTTCGAGATCGGTGACGACGCCCTTGCGCATCCCCGTTGACACGGCTTCGCCGACGCCGATGATCTCGAGTCCGTCGGGACCGGATGAGGCGATGACGGCACACGTCTTCGTCGTGCCAATGTCCAGGCCAGCGATCGTCTCGCCCCTAGCCATCCGTCCTCGCCATCACTTGCACCACGACATATTGGGGGCAACCACGCCAATACCTACAAGATAATCCACAGGCGTCCACAATCACATCCACAGCGCGCGGGGGATGGATCAGCGAAACTCGACCGTCGGTGTCCCCGGCGACCGCAGGTCGATCGCACGGATCGGCCGCTTTGTCCCCATAGCGGTTCGCACCGGCTCGACCAAAGCGGCTTTCTTCATCAAGTCCCCGTCGTCGCCGAATTTGACGATGACGCCGGTCACGTCTACCGCTTCGAGGCCGCCCCAGCGGTCGCGGTCCAGGCTGCGCACGCTCACGTTCGCCTTTACAAGCACGCGCGCGTCCCCCAGCAGTTGCCGCACCTCCGGATCGGCGATCGTTCCGCCCGGCGGCGGAAGCTTCGCGCTGCCGGCAACGATCCGCGGGAGCGTCGTTGCGACGCAGCCGGTCTGCAGCACGCGCGACACATCATCGATCGTCACGTCGAGCTCGCCCGCGCGCACGCAGGCCGAGGGCCGCCGTACCGTGATCGCCAGCTCCACGAAGGGGTGCGGAAATTGGCCGCGGTGAACGGCGGCGCGATCGACGTACGGGATCGCCTCGATGCGGCCGCGCATCGCCCACGGGTTGAGCAGCCAGACGTTGGCGTCGGCCCCGACGCCCGCGGCAGCCCGCACCTGATCGCGGCTGACCGCCGAGGCGATCGGAACGTCGATTCCGATCCGCGCTACGCGGAACGTGGGCGACGTCACGAACCAGACGGCGCCCCAGGCCGCCAGCCCGGCGAGCGGGATCGCGAAGATCCAGAACGGCTTGACCCGCGCCGCAAGCGACGGTTTGCGCCGCAGCGTGCGCGGGCTGGTACCTCCGCCGCCGCGGCGCGCCGTCGTCTTCACGGCGGCACGCTGCCGGCGCCGCGCAGGCCCAGCACGTAGCGCTCGAGCGCCTCGGCGACACCGTCGTGCGCGACGTCCGCGACGACGTGATCGGCATGTTCGAGGAGCTCGGGCGGCCCCGACCCCATCGCGACGCCGACGGCGGCCGCATCGAGCATCGGGACGTCGTTCCAAGCGTCGCCGATCGCCAGCGTCTGGTCGAGCGGCACATCGTAGCGGCGCGCGACGAACGCCAGCGCCTCGCCCTTGTTCACCGAGGGGTCGATCACTTCGACGAAGTCGACGTGGCTGCGCGTGATGTAGGCGCGCTCGCCCAGCACGGCGTGCAGCGCGAAAAGATGCTGCTCGGATCGATCGGGATCGTCGACCAGCACGACCTTGACCGTCGGCCGCTCGGCGAAGGCAGCCTGCAGCGAGGGCACCAGTACCGGCTCGACGCGCGCCAAGTCGGTGTAGCGCTTGGAGAAGCGGTTAATCTGATCGACGTAGAGCGTGTCGTCGGCATAGCACTGCGCGTGGACGCCGTGCTCGGCGGCCCAGCTCAGCGTGTCGCGGGCCACGTCCGGGCGCACCGGGATTTGCCGCAACGTCGCGCCGCTTGCGACGTCGAAGATCGCGGCACCCTGGTAGCAGACGATCGGCCCATCGATCCCCAATGCTCGGGCGAACGGCCGCGCGGCGGCGAACATGCGCCCGGTCACGATGGTGACGGCGATGCCGCCGGTTTGCGCGGCGGCGACGGTTTCACGCACGCGCGGCCGCAACACGAGATCGTCGCCGATCAACGTCCCGTCGAGGTCGAGCGCGACCAGACGGATGCGCGTCGGTGCCAGCATCGTGTCGCGCCCGTTCGACCCTTGCATCATCCCGACCCGCCGCGCATGCGCGCGGTCCGTGCGTGCGCGGGGAGGCCCTCGAAGTCGGCCAAAGCGGCGAGCAGCTCGGCATCGGCCGCCATACGGGCGCGCGTATTTTCCACCAACGTCATCGTGCGCAGGTAGTCGGCAGTGCGCAGCCCCGACGAGAACCGGCTCGCGCCGGAGGTCGGCAGCGTGTGGTTCGTGCCGGCAAGATAGTCGCCGGCAGCGACCGGCGTCTGGTCGCCGACGAAGATCGCGCCGGCGTGACGGATCTTGGGCACCCAGTCGTAGGGGTCGTCCACCATGAGCGAGAGATGCTCCGGCGCGAAGCGTTCGATCACGTCGAGCATCTGCTCGTCGTCGGCCGCGTGGACGAGCCAGGCCCGCGCGTCGAGCACCTGCGCGACGATCGCGTCGCGACCGCTCGCGCGGCCGAACTCTCCGTCGAGCAGCGCCGCGACCCGTTCGAGCAGCGCACGGTCGCGCGAGACCGCGGCGACGCGCGCGAGCGGGTCGTGTTCGGCCTGCGCCACCATCTCGCCGGCGACCAGCTCCGGCTTCGCGCGCGAGTCCGCGACGACCAAGACTTCGGACGGGCCGGCGAGGCCGTCGATCCCGCACCGGCCGTAGACCTGGCGCTTCGCCTCGGTGACGTAGACGTTCCCGGGGCCGACGATCTTGTCGACCTGCGTGATGCTCGCCGTGCCGAACGCGAGCGCGGCGATCGCCTGCGCGCCGCCGACCGCGTACAGCTCGTCGACTTCGGTCAGCGCGCAGGCGTACAGCACGGCGGGATTGACCCCGCCGTCGCGCTGCGGCGGCGTGACGACGACGACCCGCTCGACGCCGGCGACCTTGGCCGGCACGACGGTCATCAGCACGGTCGACGGTAACGGAGCGCTGCCGCCGGGGACGTACGCGCCGATCGCGGCGAGCGGTCGCGCGAGGAAGGCATAGTGGGTCAGATCGTGCGCGTGGTAGTCGATCGGAGCGGGCAACTGCCGCACGTGGAAGTCGGCGATCCGCTCGCGCGCCAACTCCAGACCGGTCGCGATCTGCTCGGGCACGAGGCGCCGCGCGTTCTTGCGCGACGGTACGGCGACGCGCAGCCCCGCAAGCGTCGCGCCGGTGCAATCCCAGCGCCGCGTGTAGTCGAGCAGCGCGGCGTCGCCGCGCGCGCGCACGTCCTCGAGGATCGTGCGAACGTCGTCCACAACGGCCCGCGGCGGATCCCAGCCGGCTGCGTACAAGCCGCGCAGCGCCGCGCCGTTAGTCGCCGCGACGATCTTCACGTGGCGGTGCCGGCGCCATGGCGGCCGGCACCGGCTGCGAACCGGCCAGCGCCCGCGACGCCTTCGGCAAACACGATCTCGTAGCCGGCGGCGCCTTCGCGGCGTAGCGCTTCGCGCTCGTCGGCATCCCATGCGCCGTAGGCGCTGCGCCGGTCGGTCAACATGCAGCGTTGCGGCGACGCGGCGATCTCGCGCGCCAGCGCCTCGGCGGCGTCGCGCGCGCAGCCGGCGCCCACGACGCGGTTGGCGAGCCCGAACGCCAGCGCTTCCTGCGCGCCCACGGCGCGGCCGGTCAGGATCATGTCGAGTGCGCGGCCCAGGCCGATGAGACGCGGCAGCCGCACGGTGCCGCCGTCGATGAGCGGAACGCCCCAGCGCCGGCAGAACACGCCGAACGTCGCGTCTTCTTCGACGACGCGCAAATCGCACAGCAGCGCGAGCTCCAGCCCGCCCGCGACCGCGTAGCCGCAGACCGCTGCGACGACCGGCTTGGTCAGGAGCATCCGCGTCGGGCCCATCGGCCCGGGTCCGACGCCGTCGGGCTCGATCTCGTTGCGGCGCCCGTCGTCGCCCAGCGCGGTGAGGTCGGCCCCGGCGCAAAACGTCCCGCCCGCGCCCCACAGCACGGCCACGCGCAGCGCGGCGTCGGCTTCGAACGCAACGAAGGCCGCGCGTAGCGCCGTCGCGACCGCACGGTCGACCGCGTTGCGCTTGGCGGCGTTGTCCATCACGATCGTCGCCACGGGATCGGCACGCTCGAGCCGCACCCCGGCCCCGAACTCGACGGTCACGCCGGTACCGCGGTGAGCCGCTCGAGCAGCGCTGTGAGGGCGTCGTACTTGGCGCGAAAGCGCACCGGGTTCACGACGAAGCGCGCCGTGCTCTCGGCGATCTCTTCGACCACGACCAGATCGTGCTCGCGCAGCGTCGTGCCCGTGGCCACGAGGTCGACGATGAGGTCGGCGAGGCCGACGAGCGGGCTGAGCTCCACCGAGCCGTGCAGCGGGATGAGCTCAACCGGCAGGTCGCGCTCGGCGAAGAACGTTTCGGCCGAGCGCGTGAACTTCGTCGCCACCCGCAGGAACGTCGGCAGCGGCGCCCCCTCGTGGTAGCGATCGATACGGCGTCCGGCGAGGACCAGCCGGCAGTACCCGAATCCTAAGTCGGCGAGCTCGGCGACGTTCCGGTCGGTTTCCCACAGCGTGTCCTTGCCGACGATGCCACAGTCGGCCGAGCCGAACTCGACGTAGGCCGGAACGTCGCTGGGCCGCAAGAACAGCAGCGTCGTGCCGTCCGCGGTCCGCACGGTGAGCTTGCGCCCGACGTGCTCGGGGACGTCGATCCCGGCCGCGCGCAAGCGCGCGGCCGCGTCGCGGTACAGCGCTCCTTTGGGCAACGCGATGGTGAGCGCCTTGTCGGTCAACGGGCGTCCCAGTTCGAGGGCGTGCGCGGGATCGGCAACTCGTCGACGCGCGGTCCTACGCGCAGCTCGCGCACGGTCCCGTCGAGCGCGATCACGACGCGCGGAATGTCGTGGGCGCGCGCCTCCTCCACGAGCGCCTCGTCACCGAGGTCCGCGCCGGCGAAGCGCACGACGTTCCCGGCGGCGCGCTCGCGCGCCGCGACGACGTCGGAACCGGCGACGAGCACGTCGACGCGATGACGGCGGCGGCGGACGTGCTTCCCGCGGCGCTCGAGCGCGATGAGCAGCCGCTCGACGCCGGCCGTCCAGCCGACGGCGGGGACGTTGTAGCCGAAGCGCGGCAGCAACGAGTCGTAGCGGCCCCCGCCGCACAACGAGAACCCGATCTCCTCGACGTAGCCCTCGAACAGGAACCCGGTGTAGTAGTCGAGGTCGCGCAGCAGCGCGAAGTCGACCGTGACCCGCGGGCCGTAGCCCAGCGCGTCGGCGCGACGCAGCAGGATGTCGAGGGCGTCGAGGGCGGCGCGTGATTCGGGGGTACGACAGATGCCGCGCGCGCTGTCGATCGCTTCATGGCGCCCGCGGCGTTGCGCGAACTCCACCAGCGCCGGGCGATCGAACTTTCGCAACCCGACGAGGTTGCGGACCTTCATCAGCTCCTTGGCCTCGCGTGCCTGGTCCGGTTCGAGCCCCGCACCGCTGAGGATGCCGTCGACGATCCGCGCGTCGTTGACGTCGAAGCGCGCATCGCGCAAGCCGATCTCGTCGAGCGCTTCGATCGCCATGAACAGCGTCTCGGCGTCGGCGTCGATCCCGGCGGCGCCGATGAGCTCGGCGCCGGCCTGGGTGAGCTCGCGCATGCGGCCTTCCTGCGGCTGCTCGTAGTAGCGAAAAACCGGCGCGATGTAAGCGAGCCGCAGCGGTACCGGCGCCTCGCGCATGCGCGTCGACACCATCCGCGCGATCGGGGTGGTCATCTCGGGCCGCATCGCCAGCGCCGTCGAACGCCGGTCGTTGAACTGGAACAGCAGCTCGGTCGCCTCCTCGCCGAGGCCGCGCTCCATCACGTCGAAACGCTCGATGATCGGCGTCTGGACCTCCTCGTAGGCCCAGCGCCCGAACACCGCGCGCATCTGCTGCTCGATCTCACGCTTGCGCGCCAGCTCGTGCGGCAACCAGTCGCGAACGCCTGCCGGAAGTCTCACGGCGCACCCTCGCGCACGTTGGGGGCGCCGACGATCGCGACGAGACGCTCGCGAACGCGGCGGTCCGCCGCGACGGCGCGCTGCACCGTCGAGCCGTTGATGTGCAGGACCAGCGGCGTCGTTCCCGGCCACTCCGACATCAGCAAGGCCAGGTCGTCGATCTGCTCGCGACGCGTGACGGTCACGTGCCAGCCCGCCGGCGGGAGCGAGCGCAGCGCCGCGTTGCGATCGAAGATCTGCACGTCGTTGACCGAAACGTTGAGCTCGAGCGGCACCTCTTCACCGGGGGTCGAGCCGCGGCGCTCGCGCAGCCGCAGCCGGCCAGTCACGACGACGATCCCGTCCTCGACGAAGCGCGACTGCAGGTCGGCGTAGCCCTTGGGGAAGACGATGCACTCGATCGCACCGGTCGTGTCTTCGACGGTCGCGAAGAGCATCTGGGTCTGGGCCTTGGTCAGGGTCCGCCGCACCGCGGTGACGAGCCCGGCGATCTTCACCGGGCTGTCGTCCTCGAGGTCGCGCAGATCGCGTACGGCGATGGCGCCGGTGCGTGCGAGCGCTTCGGCGACGTCGGCGAGCGGGTGGCCGGAGACGAAGATCCCCAGCGTCTCCTTCTCCCAGGCCAGCTGCTCCATCGTCGTCGGCGCCGGCTGGAAGCGCAGCGACGGTTTCATCGACGGGTGCGGTTCCTCGATCATCCCGAACAGTGACGATTGCCCCAGCTCGCGGTCGCGCGCCTCACGCGAAGCGACCTCGAGCGCCGAGTCCAGCGCGTCGAGCTGCTGGGCGCGGTTCCCCGGCAGCCGGTCCAGCGCACCGCATTTGATCAGCGCCTCGAAGACCTTGCGGTTGACCGCCTTGAGGTCGACCCGCGCCACGA
The DNA here is from genome assembly GCA_003140215.1 of Vulcanimicrobiota bacterium. GTDB lineage: Bacteria > Vulcanimicrobiota > Vulcanimicrobiia > Vulcanimicrobiales > Vulcanimicrobiaceae > Vulcanimicrobium > Vulcanimicrobium beijerinckii. Next base: position 2,353,651 of record PLJL01000004.1, read on the forward strand.
GGTCGAACAGATCCACGAACGGCCCGGCCGCGTCGCGCGTATCGAGGATCGATCGCACGCCGTTCTCGCCGACACCCTTGATCGCCGCCAGACCGAAGCGAATCTCACCGGCCACGACGGTGAAGTCGACCAGCGACGCGTTGACGTCGGGCGGCAGGACGGCGATCCCCATCTTCTTGGCCTCGTCGATGTACTCCACGAGCTTGTCGGTCTTGTCGCGCACCGACGACATCAGCGCCGCGAAATACTGCAGCGGAAAGTTCGCCTTGAGATACGCCGTCTGGTACGCGATCCACCCGTACGCCGCGGAGTGGCACTTGTTGAACCCGTAGCCCGCGAACGGTTCGATGAACGCGAAGATGTCTTCGGCCAGCTTGGGCGCCAGCCCGTTGGCCGCGCAGCCGTCGAGGAACTTCTTGCGATAGATGGGGATCTGTTCTTTCTTCTTCTTCCCCATCACCTGACGCAACTCGTCGGCCTGCCCCATCGAAAAACCGGCAAGGTCGCGCGCTATTCGCATAACCTGTTCCTGATAACAAGCAATCCCATATGTTTCATCGAGTATGGGCTCGAGCGCCGGGTGCAGGTAGGTCACCGGTTTGCGGCCGTGCTTGCGGTGGATGTACTCCGGGATCAACTCCATCGGGCCGGGACGATACAGCGCGACCAGCGCGATGATGTCGTCTAGGCGCGACGGCTTGAGCTCGGTGCAGACGCGCTTCATCCCGTCGGACTCGAGCTGGAACATCCCCAGCGTCTCGCCGCGCCCGATCATCTCGTAGGTCTTGGCGTCGTCGTCGGGCATCTTCGCCAGATCGAAGTCGGGCGCGACGGTGCGGCGGATCTCGTCCGACGCCGCCTTCATCACGGTGAGGTTGCGCAGCCCCAAGAAGTCCATCTTGAGCAAGCCGACGCGCTCGACGTCGCCCATCTCGTACTGCGTGTTGACGTCGCCGTCGCCGATCCGCACCAGCGGGACGTGATCGGTGAGCGGGTTTTTCGAGATCACGACACCGGCGGCGTGGGTCGAGGCGTGGCGGGCCAGCCCCTCGATCGACTTCGCCGTGTCGAGCAGCTTGCGGATCTGCGGATCGTGGTTGTAGAGGACGCCGAGCTCGGGGATCTGCTCGAGCGCCTTCTCGATCGAGAGGCCGCCGGGGCCCGACGGGATCAGCTTGGCGACGCGGTCGACGTCGGGGAGCGGCACCCCCAAGGCGCGGCCGGCGTCGCGCACCGCGGCGCGCGCCGCCATCGTTCCGAAGGTGACGATCTGGGCGACGCGGTCCTTGCCGTACTTCTCGATGACGTACTTGATGACTTCGTCACGCCGCTCGACGCAGAAGTCGGTATCGATGTCGGGCATCGAGATCCGCTCGGGGTTGAGAAACCGCTCGAACAGCAGCTTGAACTTGATCGGATCGAGGTCGGTGATGTGCAAGCAGTACGCGACGATCGAACCGACCGCCGAGCCGCGGCCGGGGCCGACCGGGATGTCGCGGTCGCGCGCGTACTTGATGAAGTCCCAAACGATGAGAAAGTACGACGCGTAGCCCATCTTGATGATGACGCCCAGCTCGTATTCCAGCCGCTCGCGGATCTCGGGATCGTTCTGCACGCGCTCGGTGCCGTAGCGCTCCAGCAAGCCGTGTTCGCACTGCTCGCGCAGATACTCCTCGGCCGTCGGCCCGAAGAGCGCATCCGTCTTGGGTACCGGGTAGTCCGGCAGGTAGAAGACCTTGTCGGGGATCTTGATGTCGATCCGCTTGACGATCTCGAGCGTGTTGTCGCAGGCCTCGGGGATGTCGGCGAACAGCTCGCGCATCTCTTCGGCGGACTTCACGTAGAACTGGTCGGAGAAGAACTTCATCCGGCTGGTGTCTTGCACGGTCTTACCGGTCCCGATGCAGAGCAGCACGTCGTGCGCCTGGGCGTCGCTCTGCAGGAGGTAGTGCGAGTCGTTGGTCGCTACCAAGGGGTAGCCCAGCTCGCGCGCGATGCGGATCAGGCCCTCGTTGATGACGTCCTCTTCGGGCATCCCGTGGCGCATGATCTCGATGTAGTACCGGTCGCCGAAGATGTCGTGGAACATCTTGGCGTTGCTCTTGGCCGTCGCGTAGTCGTTCTTGAGCAGTGGCGCCGAGACCATCGACGACATGCAGCCCGACAGCACGATGAGCCCTTCGTTGTACTGCGCGAGCAAGTCCATGTCGATGCGCGGCTTGTAGTAGTAGCCTTCCAGGAAACCTTTCGAGATCAGCCTCGTGAGGTTCTTGTAGCCGACGTCGCTGGCCGCGAGCAGCGTGACGTGGGCCTCGTCGCGCACGGTACGGTCGAAGCGTCCGCGCGGCGCGATATAGGCCTCGCAGCCGATGATCGGCGTCAGACCGACCTTCTTCGCGGCGTCGTAGAACTCGACCGCGCCGAACATCACGCCATGGTCGGTCAGCGCGATCCCGGGCGCGCCTTCGTTCGCCGTCTTCTTGCAAAGGTGTTCGACGCGGCATGCACCGTCGAGCAGCGAGTACTCGCTGTGGACGTGCAGATGGACAAAGGAGCTCAACGAAAAGTCAACCTACGACTGGAGGGGCGGGCGCGGGAATGTCCTCTGATACCTGTGAACCCGCAACGCGCCCTGCGAGCGTACCAACGCTTACCAGAACCCACCGGCTCCCGCAAACGCCGCGGCCGGAAGGACCGGCCGCTCGCTTGCGGGCCCCGCGCCCACTCCAGCTACGGCAGCAGCGACAGGTAGTCCGAGCGCAGCTCGGCCTGCAGATTTCGGCCGGCCTCGATCATCGCCGCGTCGCTCCAGGATCCGCCGGGACCGGACGTCGTCTCATCGAGGCCGGCGACGTGCAGGTACCGAGCCTCGCGACAGTCGCGGCTGTAAACGTCCGCGTGAATGGTCGCATAGGGGCCGCTCGGGGCGAACCCGTACGAGAGCGTCTCATTGCTGACCGCATACACGAAGCGATCTGCAGATGAGCACAATGCGGCGAACTCCGCATCGCTTCTCGTGCGCACGAGAGCCACGGGAATGTCCGGCACGTCGCCGCGCGGCAGCTGCAAAGTCTTCGCCACCACGTTAGCCGAGGCGAAATCGCGGAGTTGCATCCAAAGGCTCGTGACGGTCGACGGCGCGATAGGCACGAGATGGCCGGCCGTGTCGCGAGCGTGCACCGTCAGCGGCCCCGCCGCGAACACGATCTCAACAGGGATCGCACGGCCCGCTGCTTGGACCCTGAAGCGCGACGCGGCCGTAACGTTCGGCGAAACTGCCGCCGTCGGGGCCGGCGGAATCATGGGAGAGGCCGCAATCGGCCGCGCGAGCGTGCCCAACGTCGGTTGCACCACGTCACGATGACGGGGGCCGAAAACTGCGTGAGGCGTCCGCCTCGGTGGCGCGACAGGGGGCGCAATCATCGCCGCCACAGCCGGCAGAGCCAATGCGAGGAGCTCAACGCGGCCCCACGGACCCTTCGAGCGACCGATGCAAGCGGCCGACGCGGGACGCGGCTTCTCATGCACCGCCACCTTCTCGCCGTCACAAGTCTTTAGCCACCGTCCGTCGGGCGACAAGAATCCGGTGTAGTTAATTCCGTCTTGTGCGAGCCGGTATACGGACCCGCCCGCCGCCGCAGCCAGAGGCGCGACCGCGAGCGCAAGCGCAAGCGACGCGGCAGCGGCGATTCGACAGCTGACATACGGCGTCATGGCGGCGTCAGCACGCCGGGGTAGCCGACGGGACGGCGGAGCCCCCGGATTCCGGCGAGGGCGCGGGCGTAGGCTTGCCAATGTATTTCCCTATCAGGATTGCGGCAGTCGCAACGTAGTCGCCGGGTTGAATCGTGATGAGGTGACCTTCGTGGAGGAATCTCCCGTCTGTACACGGTTGCGTGAGGACCACCAAACCTTTTTCGCTGTGTGCGACGACACGCAGTCCCTTGGCATCATTTTCGTGCAACATGAAGTCCAGGAATGTCTCACGGTCAACCACGTGTTTGAACGTTTCGCGCGCTTTGTTGGTAAAAAAAACTCGCGTGCGAATGGCGTCGCTTTGGACGCGCAACGCGAGCACTGCATCTTGCGCTGCCGATCGGGCGGCGAGGTCGAGGACGAGGAACACCGCCACGACGCCGAGGATCACGACGGCGTAACGCGCGTTTGTGAACCGGTTCAACATGTGCGGCCAGCGCGCGGCCGCAACGGAAGCAGCGGCGATCAAGACGAGCAACGCCGCAGCCCATACCGCATTGTCGCTCAGCACCGCGTAGGCGTAAACCGCCATTTGGGGCAGAGCCGAGTTGTCACCGGAATCCGCAATCCCCTGAAGCGCGGTCAGAAAGTAATCGCGGTACAAGATACCGGTGAAGAACAGAAAGATCCCGATGATAGCCGCGACGTCGCGGGCCAGCGTGATCGCGTCCTTGATGTGCGTGCCTGCTTCGGGCGCGGCGCCGCCGTCCACTCCGGGCTGAGCCGCGGCCCCCGGCTTGGCTGGCGCACTGGCCTTCTCGTCGTCACCCATCGATGCGCTCCCACCGGACGCTCGCGACTAATACTGGCCGTCTTCTTACCCAAACCGAGCAAGCCTGCCCGGACGGGCCCGGAAGCCTGGAGGCAGCGTGCGACGAAGGTGGTGCGCTGCGGAAAAGATTTCCGTATAGACTTGGTCTGAACACGACCTCGAAGGTAGAGGGGCGCAAACACACAGGTGATCAAGCACGACATCGTCGTGGTCGGCGGGGGGCTGGCCGGCATGCGAGCCGCCGTCGAGGCGGCGGAACGCGGAGCCGACGTCGCGATCGTCTCCAAGATGCATCCGGTCCGCAGCCACTCGGGGGCGGCGCAAGGCGGGATCAATGCAGCGCTAGGCAATCGCGAGGACGACTCGCCGGAGAACCACGCCTTCGACTGCGTCAAGGGCTCGGACTACCTGGGGGACCAGGACGCCATCGAAGCGATGGCCGACGACGCCCCGCGGCAGATCATCTGGCTCGAGCACCGCGGCTGCATCTTCTCCCGCATGCCCGACGGGCGCATCGCGCAGCGCCCGTTCGGCGGGGCCGGCTCGGCGCGGACCTGCTACTCCGCCGACGTTACCGGGCTGGTCATTCTGCACACCCTGTGGGAGCAGCTCGAGCGCTTCGGCGTCAAGGTCTACGAGGAGTACTTCGCCACGGCCCTGTGCGTCGAAGACGGCATCGGCAGCGGGCTGGTCGCCTACAACATGCGCAACGGCGAGCTCGAGCTCGTCACCGCCAAGGCGACGATCTTCGCGACCGGCGGCCTGGGCCGGGCCTACCGCAAGACCACCAACGGCTACGCCTCGACAGCCGACGGTACGGCGATCGCCTACCGCGCCGGCATCCCGCTCATGGACATGGAGTTCGTCCAGTTTCATCCGACCTCGCTCAAAGAGAACGGCGTCCTGCTCTCCGAGGCGGCGCGCGGTGAGGGCGCCTACCTGCTCAATGCCGAGGGCGAGCGCTTCATGTTCAAGTACGCCCCGACCAAGGGCGAGCTGGCGTCGCGCGACGTGGTCAGCCGGGCGGAGTGGACCGAGATTCAGGAAGGGCGCGGCGTCGACGGCTGCGTCTTCCTCGACCTGCGCCACCTCGGGCGCGAGAAGATCCTCGAGCGCCTGCCGCAGATCCGCGAGCTCGCGCTCGACGCCACCGGCAAGGACGCGATCGAAACGCCGATCCCGATCCTGCCCGGCATGCACTACGCGATGGGTGGGATCGAGACCGACAAGTTCGGGGCAACGCGAATCCCGGGCGTCTACGCCGCCGGCGAGTGTGCGTGCGTCTCGGTCCACGGCGCGAATCGTCTGGGCGGCAACTCGCTGCTGGAGACCATCGTCTTCGGCGCGCGTTCGGCCCGACACGCGGCCGACTACATCAAAGGCCTCGAGGTCAAACCCTCGACCAAAACGCTCCAAGCCGAGCGCGACCGGATCGACGGGATTCTGGCGCGCACCGGCGGCGAACGGCACAGCCAGGTCCGTAAGGCCGTCAACAACGCGATGAGCGATCACGCTTTCATTTTCCGCGACGACGCCAACCTGCGGGCCGGGATGGACGAGTTGCGCCAAGCGCGCGAGATGGCCCAAACCATGACCGTGCAGGACAAGTCCAAGACGTTCAACACCGACCTCATCGGGTTGCTCGAAACGGAGTGCCTCGCCGACATCGCTCAGCCCATCGTTCTGGGCGCGATCAACCGCCAAGAGTCGCGCGGCGCGCAGGCGCGCACCGACTTCCCCGAGCGCGACGACGAGAAGTGGATGGTCCATACCCTGATGCGGTACAAGGGTCCGACGACCGACCCCGAACCCGACTACTCGCGCAAGGTCGTGACCACCAAGTGGCAGCCGACCGTCCGGAGCTATTAGCCCCATGGCCTACACCCTAGACATCTTTCGTTTCGACCAGGGGACCGACGAGGTTCCGCATCGGGATCGCGTCGAGATCACCGAGCTGCCCGAGACGGCGACCGTCCTCGACGCGCTCGAGCACGCCAAGGCGGAGATCGACGGCTCGATCACCTTCCGCCGCTCGTGTCGCTCGGCGATCTGCGGCTCGTGCTCGATGAACATCAACGGGACGACCGGCCTGGCGTGCAAGACGCCGGTGCGCACCGTGCTGCGGTCGGACCGGTCGATCGCGATCGACCCGATGCCCAACTTCCAGCCCATGCGCGATCTGGTCGTCCACATGGATCCGTTCTGGGACAAGTACACCCGTCTCAAACCGTACCTGCAGCCCAAGGACAAGGACGAGGATCACGCGACTGAAAGGCGTGTCTCGCCCGAGGACATGAAGAAGCTCGTCGCGGTCGCCAACTGCGTGATGTGCGCGACCTGTTATGCGCTGTGTCCGGTCGTTTCCGTCGATCCGGCATTCGCCGGCCCGGCGGCGATCGCGTACGCCTTCCGCTTCATCGAAGACGTCCGGGATTCCAAGCGCAAGGAGCGCGCCGCGCAGATCAGCGACGACTACCTGTGGCTGTGCGCGCATTGCTACGCCTGTTCGTACTGCCCCAAACACGTCGATCCCCACGACGACATCATCGCGGTGAAGCGCGCCACGATCGAAGAGGGGATCACCGACGCCGCCGGCCCGCGCCATGCGCTGGTCGTCGCCAAGACGATCAAGGCCACCGGGATGCTCCACGAGACCGAGGTCATCCAAGGGACCGTCGGGCGCTTCAACATCAAGGGCCTCATCAAGGTCGCACCGCTGGGGATCCGTCTGGCGCTGGCCGGGAAGCTGCCGCCGATGTTCCTCAAACCCGTTCCGAAGGTCGATGAGATTCGGACCATCTTCGAGACCCTGGAGGCTCCAACACTCTGATGCCTGCAACACTGGAAAAGCCCGTCATCAAGGGCAAGTCGAAGTCGGCGCAGATGCGCAAGTACGGGTTCTTCCCGGGCTGCGTCGCCAAAGAGTCGTGCAAGGAGCTGTTCAACTCCACCATGCTCCTGGCCGACCGGCTGGGCATCGAGCTCGTCGAGCTCACCGCCGCATCGTGCTGCGGGGCATCGGTGCTCAACGACACCAACCGTGACGTCGCGCGCGTGCTCAACGCGCGGACCTACGCGCAGGCCGAGGCGCTGGGCCTCGACGACGTGATCACGATCTGCTCGACCTGCACCGGCCACATGCGCGCCGCGAACAAAGAGCTGCTCGAGAACGAAAGCCACATGGGCCAGGCCAACGCGATCCTCGGAAAGTTCGGCGCGAAGTACGAGGGCAACGTGATCGTGCGCCATCTGTTGTGGCTGCTCATCGACGACATCGGTCTGGACGAGCTGTCGAAGATGGTCGTCAACCCGCTCAACGGGCTCAAGGTCGCCGCGTTCTATGGTTGCCACATCATCCGGCCCGAGTCGGTCAACGGCTGGGAGTCGGCGCGCAACCCGCACTCGCTCGAAGACCTCATCGTCGCACTCGGCGGCGAAGCCATCGACTACGCCGGACGCACGCGCTGCTGCGGCTTCCACGTGCAGCTCGAGAAGGACGGCATCGCGCCCAACATGGTCGGCCAGAACATGCGTATGGCCAAGGACGCCGGCGCCGAGGCTGTGATCACGCCGTGCCCGCTGTGCCACCTTGCGCTCGACGGCTATCAGGCCGATTCGGTCGCGCGCTGGGGCCGCACCGATCTCCCGATCTTCCATCTCCCGCAGCTCGTCGCACTGGCGCTGGGCGTCGACCCGTCGACGCTGGGGATGAACAAGCACATCATCACGCCGGGCCTGGTGCTCCAACAGCACGACCTCGCCCCCGCCCACGTCGCCTAGCGCTCGGTCCAGGACCGCTCGAACGGTAACAGCGCGGCGGTTCCCGCTGGTTACCGGTGGATGGCATCCTAGGGGCACTCCCTCGAGCCCCCGCGCTGCGCGGGATCGGACGTTAGCGACGATGGCCGGCATAATGACCTTCCCCACGATCAAGGAAGCGCTGCACGCGGGATTCCACGTGTACGACCGGACGGAGAACGGCTATCTGGTTCGCACCCGCACAGCGGGCGGTTTTGCCCTAGCGCTCGTGGTCGTGCGCCGGGGGGTCTAGCCCCGCGGCCGGCCGTTGCGGCGTTCTTCGATGAAGCCGCCCCAGAAGATCAGGCCGACCAGAATGACGCTGAGCGCGACGAGCGACCACGGAATCAACCAATACGACGGCACACGGCTCCCTTCGCCGCTCCGATTCCGGCCCCTCGGGCCGGCCTTGCGCGGTGACGGCGTCCGCGCGGGTACGGCAGGACCACATGAGACTTTTCGTCGCGGCCGATCTCGACGACGCATCGCGTGAGGCGTGCGCGGGTGTCGCCGGGAGCCTACGCGAGCGTGGTTGGCCGGGGCGCTGGGTGGCGCCTGAAAACTACCACCTCACCGTCGCCTTTCTCGGATCCGTCGATCCCGCCCGACTGCCCGAAGTCCTCGAGGCGGTGCGGGTCGCCGCGCCACGGGTGACGGCGTTCGAGGTTCCGCTCGACACGGTCGGCGCGTTTCCGAACGCTCGCCGTCCGCGCGTCGTGTGGGTCGGCCCGGGTGTACCGGTGCCGACATTCGGGACACTCTGCAGCGTCGTACGCAGCGAGCTTGCGGCGCTGGGGTTCACCTTCGAACCGCACGCCGACGCGCACGTGACGTTGGCCCGCGCCGCCGGTCCGACCGTCGCGCTTCCAGCCGTCGACCCGCCGCGCATCGCACCACTTCGAATCGCCGAGCTGACGATCTACGAGTCGTTCACCGAACGCGCCGGCGCTCGGTACCAAGTCGTGGAGCGTTTCAGGCTCGCCGACTAGCGGCGCGCTCCGCGGAGACCGAAGAACGCGAACAGCGCCGCGATAGCGATGAGAACGGTGCCGACCCACGGCATCTCGGAATCGGCCGTCGCGGAGACGTCCGGCGCGGAGACCGTCTCGGCCGAGGAGCTCCCCGAAGCGACACGCACGAGCTTGCCGCGAAACAGTTGCGCGCGCGCCGGAGCACCCGACCGGACGCTCTCGACGAAGTCGCGGCCATCGGAGCCGTCGAGGTCGTCGCTGTGCATGCTCCCATCGGCGAAGCGCAGGTACGCGTAGGGCGTGCGGCTGGGCGGGCGGCCCCACGGGCCCATGCGCATCTCGGCGACCAGGACGGTCGCGGTGACGACGGTGCAGTCACCGGGCGGCGCAGCGGCCGTCAACGCAGCGGTGCAGCTTGGATCGGTGCGGAACGCGTTTGCCGCCGCGCCGTCGCGTGGCGCCAGTTGATTGCCCGATATCACGAACCCGACGCCCAGCGCGAAGAACCCGATCGCAAAGACCAGACATGCGCAGCCGTTGAGCGTCAGACGCACCAGTGACTCCGCGCCGGGGCGCTAGGTGCCGGCGGGCTGCGCGACCCAGCTCCGGAAATACTGCGCGTCTTCGACCCCGCTCACCGTTTCGGCGACGCGGAGCGGACCGTAAGCGTCGATCGCGACCGCTAGCTCGTCGGTGAACGTCTTGCCCAGCGACGCTTCCACGGCGCCGGGCTGCGGGCCGTGCGGTGCGCCGGCGGCGTGCAGCGTCACCGACTTCTCCTCGATGCCGCGTCGCGACATGAAGTTGCCTGATGCGTAGTAGATGATCTCGTCACAGTCAACCGACGAGTGGTTGTACGGCGCCGGCACCGCGAGCGGGTGATAGTCGAACATGCGCGGCGCGAACAGGATGAACGCGGCGCCGGGGGCGTCCCAGATCTGGTGCGACGACGGCGGCTGGTGCAGTTTCCCGGTGACCGGCGAGTACTCGTCGGCGCTGAACGCCCACGGATAGCAGTAGCCGTCCCACCCGACGACGTCGAAGGGATGGTTCGCGACGACGTACTTCGCGTTGCGCCCCTTGGCGCTGACGCGCACCTCGAATTCGCCCGTCGCATCGACCGGATCCCCGAGGACCGGCGCGCGGAAGTCGCGCTCGTAGTACGGCGCGTGCTCGGCCAGCTGCCCGAAATCGTTGCGGAACTTGCGCGGGATCGTGATCTGCCCCGACGACTCGGCAACCAAGAGCGTCGTCGGCGTACGCGGTTGCAGCCGGTACGTCGTCCCCATCGGCACATACAGGTAGTCGTGCGCGCGATACCCGAGCACGCCGAATGTCGACTCGAGCACTCCGTCGCCGGCTTGCACGAACAGCATCTCGTCACCGCCGGCGTTGCGGAAGAAATACTCCATCGGCTCGGTCACGACCGCGGTCGAGAGGACGATGTCGTCGTTGCCGACCAGCGCGACGCGCGCGTCGACCGCATCGCCGGTCAGCGTCGCGCGGCCGGTGAACCAATGCCGGTTGCGGACCGGGTCGTTGGGGAGGAAGCGCACCAGTGGGCGCTGCCACGGGGCTACGTCCAGCGTCGCGGTCGGCGGCCGCAGGTGGTACGCCAGCGAGTAGACGCTCTCGAACCCCTTCGTCGACATGAGCTCTTCGGCGTACAACCCGCCGTCCGGCGTGCGAAACTGCACGTGCCGCTTCTCCGGCAGACGCCCCTGACGAACGTAGAAGGCCACGCCGAATCCTTCACCGAGCGGAGCGACGAACCTCGGTCGGCGAACGAACCGCTCGTGGACGTGCCCCACGACGACTGCACGGAGCTCTTGCTCGCTTCCCGGCTACTTCGCTCACGCGGATCCCGCAAGCCGTGGTGCTCATCCCGGCACCGCTGGTTCTCGTCCCGGGCTCGCTGTCGTACGAGAGCTTGCTCTACGTGTTTCAGTCCGACACGACCGACGCGGTCTCCCTCGCCGTGCGCGCGCTGCTCGCCGCGATCCTCATCGTCGCCGGGTTCCTCACCCCGCAGCTGGTGACACCGCTCCCACTGCGGCGCTCCTGAGCGCCGCCGGCGCGACCGACGGCCGCTCGAACGGGTACGAGCTGGACATGCCGTATCTGCGACTGTCCTCGCTCCCGCTCGACGCCCAGACGAAGCGCCACCTGGCGGACGAGCTGACCGCGACCGTGCTCGACATCTTGCCCGATGGGAACCCGGAGTGGACCAGCGTCCACTTCACGCCTTTCCAGCCCGATGAGTTCGCGATCGCCGGCCGGCTGGTCTCCGACGGTGGGATCGCCGACACGCACCTGGAGATCAGCGCCCCCGGGGTCGACGAGAAGCGCTGGTTCGCGCTGCGCAACCGTCTCACCGACGTCGTGGTCGAGGCCCTCTGCATCCCCGACAGCGAGCGCTGGCACGTCAACGTGAAGCTCAACGGGTACGACCCGCACACCTACGCCGTCGCCGGCAACGCCGCCGACGAGCTCGATTTCGGCGACGGTACCGCCGGCCGCGTCCCGCCCAACGACGTCTTCATCGGCGAGGGGCTGCGCGAAGGCGGCGGCCGATCCGGCAACGTCGCCGGCGGCATCGGGCGCACGACGGTGGTCCTGGGCTTCACGCTCGGGGCATATCTGGGCTACCGATGGCTGACGGAGCGTCTGCGCGGCGACGCCTCGGTCGACGCGGCGCCGCCGGTCGATACGGCGGGTGCTCCCGACGGCGCGCACACGATGCCGGCCGAATCGCCCTCGCCCGAATCGGCGCCGGCGCGCGAATACTAAGCGTCGCCGCCTCTGACCAAAACGAAGAGCCCGCTCGGTCATCGCTGACCGGCGGGCTCTTCGCTTGAGATTATCTGGCGGCGTCCTACTCTCGAGGGACCCTGCGGTCCGACTACCATCGGCGCTGGCGGGCTTAACTGCCGTGTTCGGGATGGGAACGGGTGGAACCCCGCCGCCATGGCCGCCAGAAACTTGATCCGCACCGCGACGCCGAGCCTGAGCTCGAGGCAAGTCGCGGGCGAAAGCTGCACAGAGAAGAACTTCCATGGACCAAACGATTGCGTTCGTTGTTGTCAGCGTACTTATTAAGTTTCCGGGCGATTAGTACCGGTCAGCTGCAGCGATTACTCGCCTTCCACCTCCGGCCTATCAACGTGGTAGTCTCCCACGACCCTTCACTCTTGCGAGATTGAGATCTCATCTTGAAGTCAGTTTCACGCTTATATGCTTTCAGCGTTTATCTGATCCGAACGTAGCTACCCGGCTATGCCGTTGGCACGACAACCGGTTCACCAGCGGTTCGTTCAACCCGGTCCTCTCGTACTAGGGTCGACACTCCTCAAATCTCCTACGCCCACGGCGGATAGGGACCGAACTGTCTCACGACGTTCTGAACCCAGATCGCGTACCGCTTTAATGGGCGAACAGCCCAACCCTTGGGACCTACTACAGCCCCAGGATGCGACGATCCGACATCGAGGTGCCAAACCTCCCCGTCGATGTGGCGTTCTGCAATCACTTGCAGCGCAGACTATACCTTCATCTCTTTCGAGAGCATTGCGTATTATGGACGCGATAGATTTGCGCCATTGCCGGCGCAGCACGTCCATCCCACACGTTCGTGTGAAGTCGTTACAGGGAACAACCGCGAGGCCTGCCCGTTAGGGTTTAGCCCGTCTCGCGACGGCGATCGTTCTTCCCTCGGTATTGCCCGCGACGCTCGCGGGTTCCACCGATATGAGCAATGAGTTTGCCGCGCAATCGCTTGCGCGGAGAGCCCTACTTGACTCTTGGGGGAGATAAGCCTGTTATCCCCAGAGTAGCTTTTATCCGATAAGCGACGGCCCTTCCATTCGGTACCGCCGGATCACTTAGCCCTGCTTTCGCACCTGCTCGNNAGGCGACCGCCCCAGTCAAACTGCCCACCTGACGCTGTCTCCCAGCCAGATAATGGCTGTAGGTTAGAATCCCAAGATCTTCAGGGTGGTATCCCAAGGTTGCCTCCCCGTAAGCTAGCGCCCACGGATCATCGGCTCCCACCTATCCTGTACAGAAAATCTCAAAACCCAACATCAGGATACAGTAAAGCTTCATGGGGTCTTTCCGTCCTGCCGCGGGTAACCAGCATCTTCACTGGTACTGCAATTTCGCCGGGCCCCCCATCGAGACAGTGCCCAAGTCGTTACTCCATTCGTGCAGGTCGGAACTTACCCGACAAGGAATTTCGCTACCTTAGGACGGTTATAGTTACCGCCGCCGTTTACTGGGGCTTCAATTCAAAGCTTCGCTTGCGCTGACCTCTCCTTTTAACCTTCCAGCACCGGGCAGGAGTCAGCCCCTATACGTCCGCTTTCGCGTTCGCAGAGACCTGTGTTTTTGTTAAACAGTCGCTTGGGCCTATTCACTGCGACCCCCCTCAGCTTTCGTCGTAAAGACTAGACCAAAAGGGGCACCCCTTCTCCCAAAGTTACGGGGTTAATTTGCCGAGTTCCTTAACAGGGGTTCTCCCGTCGCCTTAGCATGCTCTGCCAGTCTACCTGTGTCGGTGTACGGTACGGGCACCTATGTCATTGCTAGAGACTTTTCTTGGCAGCGTGGAGTTGATCACTTCGACTCGTAAAGAGTCTCGCACTCGCATCTCGGAGTTGCCAGACGGATTTGCCTATCTGACCCCCTACCTGCTTCGACGCACACATCCGATGGTGCGCTGACCTATCCTCCTGCGTCATCCCTTTACTTCATAGACGCTCACGAACACCGAACGGACCCCGATCGCTCGAGGCCGGCCGCTGTTCGGAAGAGTCTAAACTGACGTCGGTGGTAGCCGAATATGAACGGCTTGGCCATCGCCTACGCTTCTCAGCCTCGGCTTAGGACCCGACTCACCCTGAGACGATTGACGTAGCTCAGGAAACCTTAGACTTCCGGCGTGCGGGGTTCTCACCCGCATTTATCGCTACTTATACCTGCATTCGCACTTGTCGTTCGTCCACCAGTCCTCACGGTCTGGCTTCGGCCTACGCGACAACGCTCCCCTACCGATGTATTGCTACATCCCATAGCTTCGGTTCGATGCTTGAGCCCCGTTACATTTTCGGCGCCGCGTCACTCGACTAGTGAGCTATTACGCACTCTTTCAAGGGTGGCTGCTTCTAAGCCAACCTCCTAGTTGTCTGTGCGACACGACTTCCTTTACCACTGAGCATCGATTAGGGACCTTAGCTGATGATCTGGGCTGTTTCCCTTTTGACGATGGAGCTTATCCCCCACCGTCTGACTGCTGCGCGATACGCCCTGGTATTCGGAGTTTGATGGGGTTCGGTAACCCGGTAAGGCCCCTAGCCCTGTCAGTGCTCTACCCCCAAGGTTTAATACGCAACGCTAGTCCTCAAACTATTTCGGGGAGAACCAGCTATCTCCAAGCTCGATTGGCTTTTCACCCCTATCCACAAGTCATCCAATGTTTTTTCAACAACAACAGGTTCGGCCCTCCACATGAGGTTAATCATGCTTCAGCCTGCTCATGGATAGATCGCTTGGTTTCGGGTCTACTGATACAGACGAATCGCCCTATTCAGACTCGCTTTCGCTGCGGCTCCGGCTCATCACCTTAACCAAGCCTGTACCACGTAACTCGCAGGTTCATTCTTCAATAGGCACGCGATTAGCCTTGCTTGCGCATTGGCCTTTCACGGTTTGTAAGCACACGGTTTCATGTTCTATTTCACTCCCCTTCGGGGGTTCTTTTCACCTTTCCCTCACGGTACTATGCGCTATCGGTCACGACAGAATATTTAGCCTTGGAGGATGGTCCCCCCAGATTCAGACAGGGTTTCTCGTGCCCCGCCTTACTTACGAACGATTCAACTGAGTCCGAGCGATTTCGATTACGGGACTATCACCGTCTTTGGTGCGGCTTTCCAGCCGGCTTCTTCTATCGATCGGATTTCTTACTCAGCTCGAGCCGTAGGAGGCTCGAAAAATCGCCGTGCAACCCCGCGTCACGCAACGCTCCTACGCTTACACGTGTGCGGTTTAGGCTCTTCCCGGTTCGCTCGCCACTACTACGGGAATCTCGGTTGATGTCTTTTCCTCCGGCTACTTAGATGTTTCAGTTCACCGGGTATGCTCTACCGCGACTATTGTATTCATCGCGGAGTACGTGTCCATGACGACACGTGGGTTGCCCCATTCGGAGACCCCGGGATCATTGCTTGTTGGCAGCTCCCCCGGGCTTTTCGCAGCCTGCTACGTCCTTCATCGCCTGTCGTGCCAAGGTATCCACCTGTGTGCTCTTATGTACTTACTAAGACGCTTTTGTTTTGGAACACAATTTGAAATTGCAGTCCATGCTTGCGCATGGACCCGCTCTCATGTTTGGCACATGAAAGTTCTTCTCTATGCAGTTTTCAAAGAACGAGGTGCGACTCATGGATCGCCGGCGATCGCATCACAAGAGATGAGCGAATCGCTGCGCTTCCAGGGCCGTGCCCTCAAAGCTGAACAGTGCAGTCCTGACGAAGACCACGCATGCGTGATCATCGTCTTGCAGGAGACCCTCGATGTGAGGGCCGCGCAACCGACGCTGAAAAACGTCGGACTCGTCGTTCTCATCCAACCCTTAGCCATAAACGGCCGGGTGAACCCCGAACTTCGAGCATCGTCTGTGGTCGACCTAATGATGTATACGCCGTTGCGATCGCGCTAGGCGAGATCCAACGACATGTACTCCTTAGAAAGGAGGTGATCCAG
This sequence comes from Vulcanimicrobiota bacterium, assembly GCA_003140215.1. Lineage (GTDB taxonomy): Bacteria > Vulcanimicrobiota > Vulcanimicrobiia > Vulcanimicrobiales > Vulcanimicrobiaceae > Vulcanimicrobium > Vulcanimicrobium beijerinckii. The sequence goes on from PLJL01000004.1 coordinate 2,369,710, forward strand.
CCGCACCTTCCGATACGGCTACCTTGTTACGACTTCGTCCCCCTTACCTAGCACACCTTAGACGCCTTGCTCCTTGCGGTTGCACGGGCGGCTTCGGGTACACTAAACTCAGGTGACGTGACGGGCGGTGTGTACAAGGCCCGGGAACGTATTCAACGCAGCGTAGCTGATCTGCGTTTACTAGCGATTCCGACTTCATGAAGGCGAGTTGCAGCCTTCAATCCGAACTGAGGGCAGGTTTGAGAGATTAGCTTACTATCACTAGCTCGCGACTCGTTGTCCTACCCATTGTAGCACGTGTGTAGCCCGGGACGTAAGGGCCATGCTGACTTGACGTCATCCCCACCTTCCTCCGACTTCTCATCGGCGGTCTCGCGTGAGAGATCCTTGCGGACCAACACACGACGAGGGTTGCGCTCGTTGCGGGACTTAACCCAACACCTCACGGCACGAGCTGACGACAGCCATGCAGCACCTGTCTGTACGTTCTCTTGCGAGAAAGCCTACTTTCATAGGATTTCGTACGATGTCAAGCCCCGGTAAGGTTCTTCGCGTTGCGTCGAATTAAACCACATGCTCCACCGCTTGTGCGGGCCCCCGTCAATTCCTTTGAGTTTTAACCTTGCGGCCGTACTCCCCAGGCGGGATACTTATTGCGTTAGCTGCGGCACATATGGAGTCGATACCACATACACCTAGTATCCATCGTTTACGGCTAGGACTACCGGGGTATCTAATCCCGTTTGCTCCCCTAGCTTTCGCTCCTCAGCGTCAGAACAACCCCAGGTGATCGCCTTCGCCACTGGTGTTCCTCCCGATATCTACGCATTTCACCGCTACACCGGGAATTCCATCACCCTCTGATTGCCTCAAGA